>NZ_FNKI01000008.1 GCF_900102925.1 Flagellimonas zhangzhouensis
CCGGTGACCTCCATTGAACTGATGAAAAGCCCTGTGTTGCCATCTATGACATCTAGATCTATCTCCAAGGTCTCCCCATCGTTGAACACAACAGTTGTGGGTGCCGATAATGCACTGCCTACAATAGGTGTCCCAACAGGGGCATCCTCGCCCAGGTATTCCAAGTTTTTCTGGTTCCCGCCTCCTCTATTGGGCGAGCCTCCCAATACATGCACCCCTGGACCGGAAACTATCGCCTGGATGCCCTGTCTCTCATAATTCATGTCGGGCAATCGGTCCCATGTTTGGGTAACTGGATCGTATTCTTCGGTTATGGACAGTGCATCATCCGTACTGACGCCATAGACCAGTTCATTTTGAACCTCTCCCCCTATCACAATCAATTTGTCGTTGAAATTTACCGCTGCTGCACCCGCACGTGGTGTCGGGATGTTTTGATCGCTTGGCAGAGTACTCCAGGTGCCAGAAGTAAAATCATAGACATCCACTTCTGCTATGACTGGTTTGAATACTCCATTAGTGCCTCCTGAAATCCTTCCCCCTGCAACATACAGTTTATCTCCTATCACCACAGCAGAAAAGTGGTCCCTTGCCCTTGGGGCATCTGTCAGAGTGGTCCATGTTCCCGTTGCTGGATCATACTCATCAAATTGGGCCACATAGCCCCCATCGTGACCATCGTTGTTGCCGCCCACCACATAAAACTTGTCGTTGTACAAGGCCAGGCCAGCGGAACCTCGTCTTCTACCCTCTGGTATCTGTGGACCTTGGATCCATTCCTGAGAGGCTGGGTCGAACATCCAAATGTACTCCGCCGGTACTTCATTGGGGTAGGCGTTACTTTTAAAAGCACCAATGACCCAGATCAAGCCTTTGTACTCTGTTGCTTGAAAATGGTTAAACTCCAGTTGGGCACCATCAACTGTTGGAGTAATCCCTGTCAATTCTGTCCAACTATCATTGGTATAATCATATACATCAATGCTTGTCGCGTTTTCACGCCCCCCCATTACATAAAAATGGATTCCTGACTGCACAAAGGAGTTTTCATGACGGGCAGTATAACTTTCATCCTCGTCCTTGTCCGTCCATGACAAATTGTTACTTATAATGGTCCAATCAAAATTTATTGTAACCGCATCCAATGATTGCTCATCACCATCATCTACCACAATACTTACACTATAAGGACTTCCAGTCGCCGCCAATGGCTCAATTGCTCCACCTATTTGTCCATTTGTTGGTTCTATAAAAACACCTGGAGGTAAATTAAATGCGCTAAAGGAAAGATTACCATCACCTCCCGAGGCAACAACGCCCAGACTTCCGTCAAGAATATCACCCTCCATGTTATGTTGATTGGCTATAGGTTCTACAATAATGGGGTTTTGATCCGGAACAATGGAAAGTATCTCTATTGCATTGACCAATGGATTCTGAACTTCATGGATAAACTGTACATTCAATTCACTATCCTGTACATCTACCTGATAACTTAACATTCCACCAGATTCGTGGCCAAATAATGCAACAAGGTCAATATTTTGCCCCACAACCTGTCCTTCAATGGCAATATCAAAAACTCTATCCCCTACTTGGCTTGTTCCTGAAAAGCTATTCCCTAAATAGAGATTGACCACATAATTGCCATTTGCAACTGGGAATAAAAATTCCATTTCCTCCCCAGTTTCAGGATCATACCTTTCAAGTTCAAAAAGTGATTCGAAAGTTGATTGGTTCATACTTGCAGGTATGCTGGGGTGGCGATTCGCATACAACAATCCTGATGGATATCCCGTACCTGTATTAACACTATACCCTGGACCGCTTGTAGCACCATTGGTGTCATTCGATTGCCAATCAACTCCATCTATAGGGTCTGTAACCAAACTTCCAGAAGCATTAACTCTAGCTACTACACCAGCATCCGTAATAGGCTCTTCACTTATCACATTCAAAAAGTCCCATGACCCTTCCAATTCCTTACCTGGAGTATTGGAGCTGCCAATAAATCCAACGGCCAAATCAAGACTATTGGTTTGAATGGCCTGCAAAATAGTGCCAGAAGCATTTATCTGTCCCAATGAAGTTCTTGGGTTGCTATCTATCTCGTATTCTAGATCAACAGTACCAACGACAGGGTCGACCACAAAATAAAACCTGATGCCACTTGTAGGCCTGTCTCCCAATGCAATAGCAGCCTCCATTGGTGTTCCCGGTATATCGTCGATTTCTTGAAGTGCAGTGAACCCATCGGTGGTGACCACAAACTTGATATAATTACTCTGTGTTCCATCGCCAATGAAAAAACCTAATTCACCACCCGATACTCCATCAGTATTTTCATATAATCGGAGAGGCCCCGTAAAGCCGTTCATCCCACCGACCACGGCAAACTTTCCAGTAGTATTGTCTACTTGTACACCATATTGATATCCCTTATCCTGGTTGTTCGAAGCACCTAATGCGGTCCCTTCGGTCATATGGGATGTCATAATACCAGGGGCGCCACCAAGCACATCGTTGGGATTCGGGCCGTTGTCCCTATCGTCAATCCAATCCAACCAATTTGCTGCTGTATCACCATTGTTCATCAATCCTGTCATCCCCAAACCAAAAATGCCACCAAGGCCTTGTTGGTCGTTAAAGAGATCATTGCCAATCGGAAGGACAAAGGCATCGCTTCCTGAAGTTTCGGGATCCCCCAACTGGAAAGGATCTGAAGCATCTGGAATCCCATCGTTATCATCATCCAAATCATTAAGGTTCGATACCAATGGAGCTCCCGCAGATTTATCAAAATCGTCGGGTTGAGAGCCCCCATTACAGGGATCAGTTCCATTATCCAACTCATCTTGATTTGTATAACCATCACCATCAAAATCTGCCAAAGGCTCCCCTTCGGGATTATCGCACTGGATAAAATCCTGAGGTTCAAAAACTACAATGAGTCCATTGAGTGTTCCTGCCCAAATTGTCCCTGGAAAAATATCATTATCACTATTACAGGTAATACCAAGTGCGTTTCCTCCAATACCAGATAGAAAATTTGAGGTCAAATTCTGTAAACTTCCATCAGTCTGCAATTGGACTCGTCTAATATAACCTCCATTGTTTCCTGCCAAAAGATTTCCCTGCATAGCTCCGGAAAAATTGGATGCCGTATATTCATCAATGCCGTTTGTATTGGTACCCCATATAACGACTGGGTCATCATCAGGCCCATCAGGATTTGTTGAAGATGGACTTCTCCAATCGCCTTCTACTGGATTCGCAGTTTTTACCGGTGGCCAGTTTGCGGGCAATGCAATACTTGGGTCGGATGTTGATCCTAGTGTCGATCCATCAGGATCGTATACCAATGTTCTAAAAACTTGTGTTGAACCATTGTCCGTAAATAGTCCTGCCCCCGAAGGGTTCGCCCTTGTCGGGTTTGGGTGCCCACCATATAAGGACCCAGGAACATAAGACTGTACGTCGGTGGTAATCAATTGCAGGTGATCCTTATTATCAATTATTTCTCCACCCGAAGAAGATTGACTTCCGGGCTCAGCAGGGTCGTATGCATTTGTGACGGTGCCATCTACCCCTTCATTGACCGGAAAACCACCCCAGCCTCCATTGGCCCCATTATCCGTAGCGTATAGGGCGCCACTTTCTGTAAGTACAATATCATATGCATTCCTATAGCCCGGGGAATATATTTGTACTGGGCCTCCTGTAACTACCATGGCCTGATTCAGTCCATCATTGCCTCCCCATGGATCGTTTAAGTCTATACCATCATAATTAGGATCATTTGGATCTGTGATGCCATTTGCATTGGCACGAGTAGGATCGTCCAAGGTTGGAAGGTCATAAATGAATTCACGTCCATCCACATCAGTTTGAGTTGGAAGCAAATTGATAGCATCAAGATCCACCGACAATATTGCTCCTGAAAGGGCATATTCACAGGTGAATACAAAGTTAGTCGAAGGTGCCCCTCCATTAGTGATACCTCCTGAGGCAACAATGAGATATTCTGTTCCGTTGATCGTAGCGACCTCCAGCCCATTGGTGGCATGGTTTTCCTCCGATCGGGGAAGTCCCCTTACCAAATCCACTACATCCCATTCTGTCCCAGTCCATGTAAAACGGGTTATCACTCCTGAATTGGTATCCAAATCAATATCCCCATTTCCTCCACCAGAACCTGCTCCAATCCTAAAATCACTGGAAGTAACATAAATTATAGGATTCGATGCAGTACCTGCAACGGTCAAACCTGTAGTTTCTCGACTGGAACAATCTCCAGAAGTACCAGTGCAAGGACTACCATCATCATCATGGTTGACAATATTTTTTACACCTGACAATGTCTCAATGTTGGTCACAACATAATCTGTTGGGCCATTTCGCTCAATAGTCAATATTTTGATGGTGCCCGGATACTCTGCAACATATAAACGTCCGTCGGGACCGTACATCAATGAAGTGACCCCCTCCGAAACGTTGCCAAGTCCATTAAAGTTTATTTGACTTTGCGTAAAATTCTGAGAAAATGTTTCAACAGAAATAATAAAAATCAATAGTTGAAGGAGGAATATTCCCCGAGAGTAATTTTCTTTCATATTAGAGCTTTGATTGGTTTTTTTCGGGGGTATTACGAAGATAAAACGAAGACAAAAATCTTTATTACAAGATTATACCTATTAGCTGAACTACCTATTAAATCGATGAAATTCATCTACATAACAGCTTAACTATCAATATGTAACTTTAAAATATTGATGAATATTGAACTTACTCTATCTAGGGGCTATTCTATGGTACGATTGTAAATAGAAAATAGTGGGATTGCAGTATTTCTATGATTTAACCAAAGCACTACATTGACACATAAAAGAGAATGGGGTCAAAATAAAAAGAGGACGATTACATCGCCCTCTTTCATCTAAATTATACTATCGCAAAATTTAATTCCTAACCAAAAGCTTTAATTCTATGGGATCTCCATTATCAACTTCAATGGTTACATAGTAAAGTCCATTCCTAAGCGTACTTACTGGAACTCGATATGAATCTGTATTTTCATAATAAGCTTGTGAAGCATCAAAGGTTCCTACTAATTTACCCGTAGAATCGTGCAGATGAATATAGGTAAGCACTGTGCTGCTAGACATCTGACTCAATTGAATATTTGCATACCCATCAACATCAGGAGCTGGGTTCGGAGCAATTACACCAACAATATCATCAGTCTCTTCCTCTGAAACCGTAATAGTAATTGAGTCTGTATCAGTTACACCCTCTGCATCAGTAACCGTAAGTTCTACAGTATAGGTTCCTGCTTCGTTGTATGTATGCGTAGGATTCATTTCAGTAGAGGTTTCTCCATCTCCAAAGTCCCAAGCATAGCTTACAATTTCAATGTCATCAGTAGAATTACTACCTGTAAATGCTACTTCCAATGGTGCATCACCACTTTCAGGTGTTGCAGAAGCAACCGCTAAAGGAGCTTGGTTACCACCTACTTCGGCAACCTGGATGGTCACTGTGTCCGTACTTGTCAAACCTTCTGCATCTGTTATCGTCAAAACTACATCATAAGTGCCCGAAGTATTATAAGTATGGGTCGGATCAGCCTCTGTTGAGGTGTTTCCATCTCCAAAATCCCAAGCATAACTTACAATTACAACATCATCGGTAGAATCACTACCCGTAAATGCTACGTCCAATGGTGCATCACCACTTTCAGGGGTTGCCGATGCAACAGCTACAGGAGCTTGGTTACCTCCTACTTCAGTAACCTGAATGGTTACTGTGTCCGTACTTGTCAAACCTTCTGCATCTGATACGGTAAGCTCCGCAGCATAGGTTCCTGAAGCACTATAGGTATGGGTCGGGTCCGCCGCCATTGAGGTGTTTCCATCTCCAAAGTCCCAAGTATAGCTTACCACTCCATCATCATCTGTAGAATTGCTTCCCGTAAATGCTACTTCCAATGGTGCATCACCACTTTCAGGGGTTGCTGATGCAACAGCTACGGGAGCTTGATTTACCGCTGACACAACAATAGTTATTGTTGCGATATCTGTTAATCCTTCATTGTCCATTACGGTCAAGGTAACATTATAAGTTCCTCCTTCATCAAAAGATTTAACAGGGTTTATTTCACTTGAGGTTGTTCCATCTTGGAAATCCCATACATATGATGCAATACCAACATCATCCGTAGAGCCACTACCATCGAAGATTACTGGCAATGGAGCCTGTCCTTCTGTTGGGTTCGCATTGGCCATCGCCACAGGGGCTTGATTACCACCAGGTTCGGTAACCTGAATCAATACTGTAGCAACACCTGTTTCGCCTTCTGCATCTGTCACCGTAAGTTCCGCTATATAGTTACCCGAATCAGTATAGGTATGAGTTGGGTCGGCCTCGGTCGAGATGTTTCCATCCCCAAAATCCCATTCATAGGAAACAATTCCTGCATCATCTGTTGAGCCACCTCCCGTGAAAAATACTTCTAATGGTGTCTCACCAGTATCTGGAGTGGCCAATACTACTGCAACAGGAGCATCATTGGTTACCGTAACCGATATGGTATCAGTTCCTGTCAGACCTTCACCATCTGTTACTGTTAGAACCACATCATAAGTTCCCGAAGTATTGTAGGTATTGGTTGGATCGGCCTCTGTTGAGGTGTTACCGTCACCAAAATCCCAAGCATAGGAAACAATTCCTTCATCATCTGTTGATGTGCTTCCCGTGAAAGATACTTCCAAAGGAGCATTTCCTGCTTCGGGGGTAGCCGTAACCACTGCGACAGGCGACTGGGTCACGGTAATGGTAATTTCATCAATACTTGTTAAGCCTTCAATATCGGTTACTGTGAGTATAACCGTATAGATTCCTGGATCATTATATGTATATGTTGGATTAGCCTCTATTGAAGAATTTCCATCTCCAAAATCCCAAGCATAACTTTCTATTACCAAATCATCAGTCGAATTATTAGAGTCAAAATTAACCTGAAATGGCGCTTCACCTTCCGTAACACCTGAGAATGCCACAGCAATTGGTGGAATACCTGTACCTGTAACCTCTATGGTTATGCTTTTGGTATCAAAATTCCCATCACCATCACCAACCATTAAATCGACAATATACGTCCCTATTTCGGAAAATTCGTAGGTAGGGTTAGCTTCTGTTGAAGTATTACCAGTACCATCGTTAAAACTCCATAAATAACTAATCACTCCTGCATCGTCTAATGAATTGCTTCCTGTAAAGTTCACTTTTAAAGGTACAATACCTGTAACCACATCTGCTTCGGGTACGGCAATTAAATCTCCAGATTCTCCCACATGCCATACAAAGTCAATAGACTCCTCACTAACAGGGTCGCCATCATCTGTAACCGTAACCGTTACATTATAAGGGCTATTGGCTGCTGCTCCAGCAATATAGGTGCTTCCACCTTGCGATTCTGGAGCATTGTCCAATATCGTAGTGCTATAATTGTAGCCATAGGTATCCACTTTGTAAAGAGCCATTCGATCTATGGCATGGCCTGAAGAACGTTCGGATACTTCCATGGTATACGTTCCAGGGTTTACGAACCAAACATAAATATTATGATCATTGTTATCACTTGTCCTTGCCTGCCAATCATAGGTTTCGGAAGTGCCTGCGCTTCGGTACACTTTAAAATAGCCATCAGCTCCAGCACCATCCGGTGTTGTGGATGCCGTTATCCTTGAACTACCTATTGGAAACACGATTTCTGACTGTGCCCCTTGGAGGTTGGCAATAATTTCCGCTTCATTTGCTGGGTCACCTTCCGGTGTACTGGCATCGATGCCAAAGAACCATACATCGTCATTGTTCGGGAATCGTAACCAACTATCGTTTTCATCGGCCGGTGTTGGCCCCGAAAAGAAATTCTTCCAATTGAACCTATACACTCCTG
>NZ_FNKI01000006.1 GCF_900102925.1 Flagellimonas zhangzhouensis
GCTCCGTCAGCGCCATCTGCTCCCGCTGGTCCCTGGATACCTTGTGGACCCTGGATACCCTGTGGGCCAGTTGCTCCGTCTGCTCCTCTTAAATCAGTAGTAGAAAAACCAAGACCGTCATCCGAGGTAAAGGTCACCACTCCTGTTGTATTGTCATAGCTACCGCCTGTGAAGCCCAAGCCATCGGTCCCATTGGTTCCGTCTGCTCCATCGGCTCCTGCTGGACCTTGAATACCTTGCGGTCCCTGTGGGCCTGTTGCTCCATCCGCTCCTCTCAAATCGGTAGTGGAAAAACCAAGACCATCATCCGAGGTAAAGGTCACAACGCCTGTTGTATTGTCATAGTTCCCGCCTGTGAAGCCCAAACCATCGGTTCCATTGGTTCCATCTGCACCGTCAGCTCCGTCAGCTCCCGCTGGACCTTGGATACCTTGTGGACCCTGAATACCCTGTGGACCAGTTGCTCCCCTTAAGTCAGTTGTAGAAAAACCAAGACCATCATCCGAGGTAAAGGTCACAACGCCAGTTGTATTGTCATAGCTTCCACCAGTGAAGCCTAATCCATCAGATCCATTTGTTCCGTCTGCTCCTGCTGGACCTTGAATACCTTGCGGTCCCTGTGGACCTGTTGCTCCATCTACTCCATCTACTCCATCTGCCCCATCGGCACCATCCGCTCCTGCTGGTCCCTGGATACCTTGTGGTCCCTGTGGGCCTGTTGCGCCGTCCGCTCCTCTCAAATCAGTGGTGGAAAATCCAAGACCATCATCCGAGGTAAAGGTCACAACGCCTGTTGTATTGTCATAGCTCCCGCCTGTGAAGCCCAAACCATCGGTCCCATTGGTTCCGTCTGCTCCATCAGCACCATCTGCTCCGTCAGCTCCTGCTGGTCCTTGTGGACCTGCTGGACCTTGTGGGCCAGTAGCCCCTGCCGCTGCAATATCTGATATTGGAATTGATACGGTATTATTATCCGAATCGGTAAGCACTAGGTTTAACCCAACTACCTCCATTCGACTATTTATGGTATTGGTATCAGCATGGGTCAATTCCCATGAGTCTCCATCCCAGAAAAATAGTGTGCCCGAATCGGTATTGATATAAATATCACCTAAATCGGCTCCAGAAGGTGAAGTGGCACCTGCGGTGGTAACTTCAGTTCCTTTTAGAACTTCACAATTACATTGATCTTGAAGGGTAACGGTAGTTTGGGAAAAAGCAATTCCTGTAAACAATAGAAATAATAGGGCAAGTATGCACTTCTTCATGAGGTTACTGTTTGTTGAGGGTCGTATCTGCTGAATTTTTGTAATCATTAATTATTGAAAACTTGGAAATCCATGTAATTCGGAGTACTCCTAAATTTCAATACGCTACAAAATTACCCTAGACATTAGGGGAAGAAAATAATTGTTGTAAAGGGGCATATTCCGACTGTATAGCTATCTTTTTTTGAGGTAAGCTTTTTACAATCTTTAGGATTTTGTTAAGACAGTTCGTCGATTAGACCACTTATAATGTTGAATAACATAGGTTATTTCCTACAAAAAATTCTATTGAATTTGGGATAAATCATAAAAAAAGCGGTCTCTATTGGACCGCTTTTTTTATTCTAAAGTTTGTAATCTATTATTCAAAAATGATAAACTCGGATCGTCTGTTCAATTGATGTTGGTCTTCCGAACAAGGTACACCATTCGCGCACTCATTAACCAATCTGGTTTCACCAAATCCTTCACCTTGAAGTCTATCTCGTGAAATACCTTTTGAAATCATATAATCTACAGTTGATTCTGCTCTTTTTTGTGATAACCAAAGGTTATAAGCATCAATACCTCGACTATCGGTATGCGAGTTCACCTTAATTTTTAAACTTGGGTATTTTTCCATCGCGACGATTACTTTCTGAATTTCAATCTCTGCGTCTGGTCGTATGTTGTATTTGTTCAAATCGAAATAAATGGTACTTAGCTGTAATAATTTCGCCAAATCATCACCAAATCCTCCAGTGACCACATCCCTCTCTAGATAAAAGTCTATTATTCGAGGCTTGCCATCGGATTTACTAATGTATTCTTCGGCAGGAACATAACCATCACGAGATGCTCTTACGAAATTACCTTTGGAACAATCCAACATTAACATATAGTTTCCATTGGAGTCGGTAATGGTTGATGAAACTTCTTGATTTTCTTCATCAATGACCTTCACAGTTGCTCCTGCCAAAACTTCATTTGAAATTCTATCACGAACGGTTCCTGTTACTTCTTGAATGCAATCCAATACCAATGGCTCATTCTCTACAAAACTGTAGATGTCATCTCCACCTAAACCTCCATCTCTATTGGATGAGAAATAGCCTGTTTTGTCTTCAGGATTAAAAATATAGGAAAAATCATCCTTTGGTCCGTTGACTGGCCGACCTACATTTACAACTGGCTGGCTATAATCGTTATAGGCAATTTTAGTTGCAAAAATATCAAGTCCGCCCAGTCCTTGGTGCCCATCGGAAGAAAAGAACAATACTCCGTCTTGTGTGATAAAAGGAAAGGTTTCCCTGCCAACGGTATTGATATTGCTCCCTAAATTTTCAATGGGTCCGTAAGTACCGTCACCTATAATATCGGTCATAAAAATGTCGGATTGGCCTAAACTTCCAGGCATATCGGAAACAAAATAAAGTTTCTTTTCATCTGGACTCAACACTGGATGTGCCACCGAGTAAGCATCACTATTAAAAGGGAGTTCGGTAATATTGGTCCAAACACCATCTACATTTTCCGCACTATAAATTTTTAAGCGAATGATTCCTGCCTCGTCCTTTTTCTTTTTACCGTCCAAAATATTGTTACGCGTAAAATACATTATGGTGCCATCTTTAGTAACCACTGATGTAGATTCGTGTAGACGTGTATTCACATCCCCTGGCAATTTTACCACTTTGTTATTGGAGGCGCTATCCGCATTTACTTTGTAAAGGTCCAAGAAATCGCTTGCATTCCAAGTGTGTCTGTATCTTGCGAAATTTCCTGTATCCCTGTCGGAGGCGAAAATCAATCCTTTTTCATAATAGGCTGCAGCGAAATCGGAATATTTACTATTGTAAGGAAAAGATTTAAGAGTGTACCTGCCTGAATTTTCCTCGATTTTGGCCATGTAATCGGCATCGAAATTTTCAGAAACGGCAGTGATCTCTTTGAAATCCTGCATCAATCTGGCAGATTCATCATAATTTCCGATAGACTTTAAACTTTGGGCATATTTAAAGATGTCTTCAACTTCCATTTCATCTGGAAAGGTCTCTTCCAACTTTTTGAAGATATCCGCAGCTTCTTGGTATTTTGCATTGAAGTAATACGAATTACCTAATTTCTTTAAAAGATCTGCTGAAACATATCCCTTGTCCAATACTTTCTTATAAATATCAATGGCTGGACTAAATGAATATTCATTGTAGTTTTCATCTGCTCGATCTAATACCCTAGTGACTTGTCTACTTGGGAGACTGTCTTGTTGTGCAACCAATTGGGTGGTAGCTCCAAAAACCATGATCAATAAGAAAAGTACTCTCTTTAGCATCATCAATGGGTTTTAAAAGAATCTTGGTGATATGGTTCTTTGGAATGATTTCAACAATTCCAAACGCAAAAACACTTCGAATGAACCATCGTTAAACTGGGTACCTCCCAATTCTGTTGTTTCTCGATCGTAGGCAAGCCCCACCATCAATTGTTCTGTCAATTGAAATCCAACCAATCCACTCAATGCGGCATCCCAGCGATAGGCGGCCCCAAAACTAAATTTCTCAGCAAACAGGAAACTAGCAGATACATCTACTTGCAATGGTGCTCCACTCACAGCTTTGGTCAATAAAGCTGGTTTAAATTGCAAATCAGCTCCAATATCGAACACATATCCTGTAATGAAATAGAAATTCATGCGTTCTGCGGACAAGAAATTTACATCGCCTTCCGTATTGTCATTATCAAAATAATCAGCTTCCAATACATTGGGCAACGATACTCCTGCATAGAATTTATCGGTATGATAATATACCCCTAAACCAAAGTTTGGCGTGAATTTATTATCAATATTGTCTTGGTTTACCACCTCTTGGTCAAAGTTTCGAAGTCCGTTAAAATCAAGGCTCAACATATTCCCCCCTGCCTTTAATCCAAAAGATAACTTGGCATCCATGGAAACATCGATGGTATAGGACACCATTGCATCCAAATAGGTTTCTTGAACCACTCCATCTCCGATATTATCGTTCACAATCGAGATTCCATATCCCAACCTACTGTTACGAATTGGGGAATGAAGGTTTATTGTAAAGGTTTCGGGGGCTCCATCCAAACCTACCCACTGTGATCGATACAATGCAGCCAAACTCAATTGCCCTCTAGAACCTGCATAAGCAGGATTTACAGTCATGGTGTTGTACATATATTGCGTATACTGGGCATCCTGCTGAGCTAAAAGCTGGTTGGATACGATTCCAATTAACAACAATAATGGGATTATAATCTTTTTTCTTACCATTTGATCAATAGGTTATCTACTTATATAGATGTATTCGGAATCGGTGAAACTGCCTTCATCCGTTTCGTAATTAAAAATATAAAAATACACTCCTGCTGGCAGGTATTGGTTTACTCCAATCGAGGACCTACCTCTGGAGCGGCCATCGAACACATTGTTTATGTTGTCGTAATTTTTCCCTTCATAAACTGCCACACCCCATCTGTTGAAAATGCGAAGCGTACTATTTCTGATTTTATCAACACCACGAATGAACAGGAAGTCATTTTTCAAATCTCCATTTGGGGTCAATATTTGGTTTACCTCAATTTTTGAACCTTCCTCATTATTTTCCTCATCAATTATAACGGTTACTGTCGCCGTATCGCAATTGTCCACATTGGCAATCTCGCAAATTGTGTATTCAATGGTATAAGTTCCTGGTGGAATGCCTTCTTCAATGGTCACACTTCCATTTTCGTTAATGGTTAAAATGCCATCTGAAGTAGATGTCAATATTACGGTTTCCAAAGTAGCAGGTTCATCATTCAAGGTATCATTAAGCAATACGTTACTGCCATCAATGGTGATATCGTCACTTTCTACGGTGTATGAATCATCAACTGCGTCAATGACGTTTCCTCCCATTCCTTCTTCCACTGTTACGGTTACTGTCGCAGTATCACAATTGTCCACATTGGCAATCTCACAAATGGTATAATCAATGGTGTAGGTTCCAGGGACAGTTCCAGTTGCCACAGTTATACTTCCATCTTCGTTGATTGTTAGAGCATCTGTTGGGGTTGATGATAAAATCACGTTTTCCAAACTTACGGGCTCACCATTCAAGGTATCGTTGGACAATACATCGCTTTCTGCAATATCTCCTTCTCCGTTTGAAACGTATGAATCTTCCACAGCATCAATAACGTTTCCTCCCATTCCTTCTTCTACTGTTACGGTAACTGTCGCGGTATCACAATTGTCCACATTGGCAATCTCACAAATGGTATAATCGATGGTGTATGATCCAGGGACAGTTCCAGTTGCCACAGTTATACTTCCATCTTCATTAATGGTTAGGGCATCTGTCGGCGTTGATGATAAAATCACGTTCTCCAAACTTACGGGCTCACCATTCAAGGTATCGTTTGACAATACATCGCTTTCTGCAATATCTCCTTCAACTGAAACATAGGAATCGTTAACTGCATCGATGAGGTTTGAACCAACTTCAATAGACACTTTTGCCGAGGCACACACATTAGGATCCTCATTAACGTTACATACTTGATAAATTATGGTTACTGTTGAATTTGATTCTACCAGTGTTGGTGTGTAGTTTAGCATTCCTGTTTCGGCATCCAAAATCAATGTACCCATTGCATCTCCTCCAATTCTGGATATATTGGTCACACCAAGATTGGCAGCATCATTGTTAGGCAAATAATCATCATTTTCCAAAATATTGATGGCGACCTCGGTAAGTGCAGGAGTAGAACCTGAGTCATCCCTTGCAGTTGCATTCAATGGGTCTGGATCATTTCCGTTTGGATTCCCGTCTCCGTCACAATCCAAGTTGTTCCATTCTTCCGAAGGTTCCAAAGTGACACTTTCTGGATTGTAATCACAAGGATCTAATGGATTGGTACCATCTGAAACTTCATCTTCATTGGTTACTCCATCGCCGTCACAGTCACTAGTGTTCCAAGTGGATGAAGTATCAACTGTTTGACTTTCCAAATTAAAATCACAGGCATCATTTGGATCCGTGCCATCTTCTTCTTCATCTCCATTGGTCACACCATCACCATCGCAATCGGCTTCCAAATAATCACCACTTTGCGGTAATGTTATACTTTCTGGATTATAATCACAGGGATCAAAAGGATCAGTCCCATCTGTTTCTTCATCTTGGTTAGTAACCCCATCACCATCACAATCCCCATTTAGGTATTCCTCACTTTGCGGTTCGGTTACATGTTCTTTTATGTAATCGCAATAGTCCAAGGGATCGGTTTCATCCTCTTCCTCAACATCATCGGGCACTCCATCACCATCCGTATCGGTTTCATCTGTTGGATCTAAATAATCTGGGGTTCCATCTCCATCGGTATCGTCATTAGTTGGATCACCATCACCGTCAGCATCTTCATCAGGAGTAGGTATGCCATCTCCATCATCATCGGTATCTCTATAATTCACATCACCTTCTTCGTCTCTATCGGGCAAATCTGTGGCAGGATTCTCAATTTCATCATTTACATCGAATCCATCATTTACATCACTTCCTTCGTAACCATCATCCAATCCATCTCCATCGGTATCAATTCCTGTAAATGTCCAATCTGGAATCCCATCAAAGTTAAAGTCATTCCCTTCGTTATTGTCCGGCACCCAATCATTATCTGAATCATCATCCAAATAATCCGGTGTACCATCATCATCTGTATCTTCTACGGAAAGGCCTACAGTTTCTCCACTTTCATAGGCATCATCCACTCCATTTTCGTTTGAATCCTGTCCAGAAGGAGGAATATACTCGAATGTAGGCTGCGCTTCCACATTATCAGGAATGCCATCATTATCACTGTCAATATCCAATCGGTCTGGATAACCATCCATATCACTATCCACATCGACACTAAAATTTGTAGTCTGCGGGTTATTAAAGTTATCCAAGCATGTGAATTGAATTCCAGCTTGTCGAGCCACATTGGTAGTGAAATTATTGTCGACATCGGCCTTAATTCCAAATCTAAAGACGAAAGAATCGATGTTTATAAATTCAACAGCAACATTGACTGCAGGAACTTGATTGGAAATACCATCATATTCCTTAGAGCCCCCATTTACAAGAAATCCACCAGTTGTATTCTGAACAGTAATCTCATTGTTTTCATCTAATGTAAAACTGGCTGGGGTATTGAATCTATTGTATTCTTGATATTCATTATTACCATCTACATCCAAAAAGTTAGCACTCAATTCCTCTAAAATTACTGGAATGTTTGTACCAACTTCAACAAATGAGATTCTAAAATCTACATAAGGTCTTCTATCGGTTGAAGTTGTAGTAAAATAAATTTCAGGTTTAAAAAATTCTGGATCAGTTGCATTTTGATCTAAATATAGAATTTCGCCATTATCCACTTTTTCAATGGTCACCAAAGCATCCAAATCGTTGGTCACTTGATTATAACGATATACTGCACCTTCAGAAAGTGCAATTCCATATTCCAAAACAGGTTCGCTGCCAAAGTTTAATTTAGGAACGGTAGTACAATCAAAATCTTCACTAATAACACTCGATTCATTTTGATCTAGAATACCATCATTATCAGAATCCATATCCAAATAATCAGGTATTCCATCAGAATCAGTATCAACAGGAGTTATTCCTTCACCTGCTCCAGGGTAGGATTCGTAGGCGTCGTCCAAACCATTTCCATCGGAATCAATACCAGATGGCAGTTGAAATGTATTATGAAATTGAGCTTCGTAATTGTCCAACAATCCATCACCATCAGAATCTGGGTCTAAATAATTTGGGATACCATCTCCGTCACTATCCAAAGTATAGCCTTCGACAACATCTAAAATACCATCGTTGTCATCATCAATATCTATGTGGTCAGGTATACCATCGCCATCTGTGTCCGTATCCAATGAAGTACTATTAGGAAGGGATTCAACAATTGCACCTCTAGAATCAATAGCAGATACAACCGTAGGGTATATGGGAAATCCTAAAAGTAGAACAAGCACTATAATGCCCTTCCTGAAATTCAAGAAAGTAATTTTTTCCATAAATGATAAGTTTTGGTCAACTAATCACCATGGCTACAGTAGAATTCAAACGTGTAAGAAATTGGGGCTCCTTATTGTTTTTATCTCTCTTTATTGGAAACCTAAGTACTCCAATTGGTCACATAGTTACATGATTTGACCTGCACCACCTATTTTAATCGATAAAAAGCGATTTCAACAACCCCATCTACTACATCTAACTATTTCACCAACAGATGAGAAGGCCATTCCCAAAGAGAATCATAAAAACGGGCGGAAAATACTCTACTTTTTCCAACCAGTGAATTACTTGGAGGTAATTTTATCCAATGATATTAACAATAGTCAATCCTGTCTAAAATGACAGGGAAAACATTTAATTCCCTTATTTTTGCCGAAATTTTTGTTGATGGAATTTGTAAAGGAAATAGCGAGACGAAGAACTTTTGGAATTATCTCTCACCCCGATGCCGGGAAAACCACTTTGACCGAAAAATTGCTTTTGTTTGGTGGTGCCATCCAAGAAGCGGGAGCCGTAAAGAGCAATAAAATCAAGAAATCGGCTACGAGTGACTTTATGGAGATTGAGCGCCAAAGGGGAATCTCTGTTGCTACTTCTGTTTTGGCCTTTATTTACAAAGACAAAAAAATCAACATTCTGGATACTCCTGGCCACAAGGACTTTGCGGAAGATACTTTTAGAACCCTAACAGCTGTTGACAGTGTAATTGTGGTTATCGACGTTGCAAAAGGTGTAGAAGAGCAAACGGAAAAATTGGTGGAAGTATGTCGAATGCGAAACATTCCAATGATCGTTTTCATCAATAAATTGGACCGCGAAGGTAAAGATGCCTTTGATCTTTTGGATGAAGTAGAACAAAAATTGGGCTTAAAGGTTACTCCACTAAGTTTTCCAATTGGGATGGGATATGATTTTAAAGGAATCTATAACATCTATGAGAAGAACATCAATCTGTTTAGTGGGAGCAGCAAGAAAAACATCGAGGAAACTATTGCTTTCGACAATTTAGATAGCCCCGAATTGGAGAAAATTATTGGTGCCGAAGCTGCGGATGAATTGCGTGATAATCTTGAGTTGACGGAAGGGGTTTACCCTGCTTTTGACAAAGAGGCTTACTTAAAAGGAGAACAACAACCCGTATTTTTTGGTTCGGCTTTGAACAATTTCGGGGTACGTGAACTTTTGGATTGTTTTATAAATATTGCACCTGCACCTCGACCTAAAAAGGCCGAAGAGCGATTAGTGAATGCCAATGAAAAAGAATTTTCTGGGTTTGTGTTCAAGATTCATGCGAATATGGATCCAAAACATAGAGACCGTTTGGCTTTTATCAAGGTGGTTTCTGGAACGTTTGAGCGTAATACGCCTTACCTGCATGTACGACAGAATAAAAAATTAAAATTCTCCAGTCCAAATGCTTTTTTTGCTGAGAAAAAAGAGATTGTGGATATTTCATACCCTGGTGATATTGTCGGGCTTCACGATACTGGAAACTTTAAGATCGGGGATACCTTAACCAGCGGAGAAGAGTTGCATTACAAAGGAATTCCTAGTTTTTCACCAGAACATTTCCGCTACATCAACAATGCGGACCCCATGAAAGCCAAGCAATTGTATAAAGGTATAGACCAACTTATGGACGAAGGGGTTGCCCAGTTGTTTACCTTGGAATTAAACGGTAGAAAAGTAATTGGAACCGTTGGAGCACTTCAGTACGAGGTTATCCAATATCGTTTGGAACACGAATATGGCGCTAAATGTACCTACGAAAACTTCCCTGTGCATAAAGCGTGTTGGGTGGAGCCAAAGGATGAAAAAAATGAAGAATTCCAAGAATTCAAACGGGTGAAACAGAAGTTTTTGGCTACTGATAAAAAGGGTCAATTGGTGTTTTTAGCGGACTCTCCTTTCTCATTGCAAATGACCCAACAAAAATACCCTACTGTAAAATTGCACTACACATCAGAATTTGAATAAACCCTTTTAGAACTTAACCCCAAAGGCAAAGAATACCGTACCATAGCCAAAGTTCAACTTGGTTTTTTCGAGTTCTGCCAACTCATTTTCACTATCATTCACTGGAAATGGACCATGTTCAGTTGGCAACGTTAGCAAATAAGAAATTCCAATATTACCATAGGTAACACGGCGATTCCAAAAATATATTAAGGCCGTCCCCTTTAATCCAGCAGTAATTTTATCGTCAATAATCTTATTGGATTCTTTATAATCCATAAACTCAACAGCATAAACTTGATTCAACATTAACGTTGGCCCTACACTAAATTTCGTCAACCTTGGACCAAATTGATAAAATACACCCAGTGCATAATTCCTAAATCCAAGTTCTATTCGATGTCCTTGACCAGTAGAACCTGCAACTTCGCCCAACTCAGCATACGTAAATGAGAATTCAATATCCTTACTGTTAGATCCCATCAAAATATAGGATAAAGAAAATTCACCCCTAGGACCCGATTTTACTGGATAAGAAATTGGACCAAACCACCCACCATTTGAATAATAATCAAAATTGTTGTTTTCTAAATGTGTAACCATTTTAGACATTGGACCTCCAAAAGTAATCCCAACGGAGGCTCCCAGTGCATGCTTTGTGTCCTTTTCTTGTGCATACATAAATTCACCCAATAGGAGATACACCAAACTAATTATTAGATATTTCACATTCCATTTCATAATTCTGGATTTTGTTTTTGTGAAACTACTTTAGATTAATAGGTACCTAGTCCCGAATTATCCAAAACAAATAAATCAGGACAACCTAATATGCAACATATCAAATTTGAGCTTTAATATGCTAATTTTTAGTACATTGTATATAACAACCATTTAAACAGACTATTATAACAACTAAAGTAAAACCACCTACCTGGTTCTGGGTAGTAAGCGTAATCGCCCTATTATGGAATTTAATGGGAGTTGTGAACTACCTAAATCAAGCTTTTAACCAAGTAGCCATTGCGGAAACTTTGGATCAAGCACAACGAGAAGTTTTTGAAGGCATTCCAGCTTGGGCCACCGCAGCATTTGCTATTGCGGTTTTTTCGGGCACCATCGCCTGTATTGGTCTTTTGATGAAGAAAAAATGGGCCAAAACCCTATTTATTATCTCATTTGTTACGGCAGCAGCACAATTTATCCATTGGTTATTTATTTCAAATGCGGTTGAGGCCTATGGGTCTACCTCTTATATTATGCCAGCTTTTGTATTGGTGATAGGGTTGTACCTTATTTCTTTTTCTAAAAAAGGAATTCAGAAAGGTTGGTTAGGCTGATATTAAGCACCTAAAAAAAAGCCCTAATCATTAGATTAGGGCTTTTTTTATGCTTCTCCCGTGGGTCCAAAATTCAATGGAATTGGAGGTTGCTCATAATCTTTTATTGGACCGTGGGCTTTTTCAAAACGAGTTACGTTATCGTTCAACGCTTTTAAAAACTTCTTAGCATGCTGTGGCGTTAAAATAATTCGGCTCTTCACCTTTGCTTTGGGAGCACCAGGCATCAAGCTGATAAAATCTACCACAAATTCTGAAACTGAATGGTTGATAATGGCCAAGTTGGAATAAGTCCCTTCTGCCATTTTTTCATCCAACTCAATGTTGATTTGTTTTTGTTTCTGGTTTTCGTCTGCCATAAACTATAAAAAAGAAAACCCTGACCTAAAGGCCAGGGTTTGTTAGTATTTAGAATTTGAATTCCTCTTTTCGGGCCATGATTTCATCGTACTCCTCTTTGGAACCTACAATGATACTGTCATAATCCCTCATACCGGTACCGGCTGGAATCTTATGTCCTACAATTACATTCTCCTTCAAACCTTCCAAAGAATCAACCTTACCGTTTACAGCGGCTTCGTTCAATACTTTGGTTGTTTCCTGGAACGATGCAGCAGATATAAAGGACTTCGTTTGTAGCGAAGCTCTTGTAATACCCTGCAAAATCGGTGTAGCTGTCGCAGCAACTGCATCCCTAGCGGAAACTAAAGTTTTGTCCTCTCTTCTCAAGATAGAGTTTTCATCCCTTAGTTCACGTACGGTTATAATCTGACCTGGCTTCAATCTTTCAGAATCACCGGCATCCTCAACAACTTTCTTACCGAAAATTTCATCATTCTCGTTGATAAAGTCGTCTTTGTGCGCCAATTGGTTCTCCAAGAAGATGGTATCTCCTGGATCTTGGATTCTTACTTTACGCATCATCTGTCTTACCACAACCTCGAAGTGCTTATCGTTGATTTTCACCCCTTGTAAACGATATACTTCCTGTACTTCATTCACCAAGTATTGCTGTACTGCAGATGGTCCTTTAATGGCCAAGATATCTTCTGGAGTAATTGATCCATCAGACAACGGCATACCGGCACGTACGTAGTCGTTCTCCTGAACCAAAATCTGGTTGGAAAGTTTTACCAAGTACTTTTTCACCTCTTCCGTCTTGGATTCGATGATGATCTCACGGTTACCACGTTTGATCTTACCAAATGATACTACACCATCAATTTCTGATACAACTGCTGGGTTAGATGGGTTACGGGCTTCGAACAACTCGGTTACCCTTGGAAGACCACCGGTAATATCCCCTGCCTTGGCAGACTTACGTGGTATTTTCACCAAGATTTTACCTTCTTTGATTTTCTCACCATCATCTATCATAAGGTGTGAACCTACTGGCAAGTTGTATGAACGCAAAGTTTCTCCTTTTCCGTCCTTGATCAACAAGGTTGGGATTAACTTCTTGTTTCTGGATTCAGAAATTACTTTTTCTTGGAAACCGGTTTGTTCATCGATTTCAACTTGGTAAGTAACCCCTTGCTCAATATTCTCGTATGCAATCTGTCCTGTAAACTCAGAAACGATAACACCGTTATATGGATCCCACTGACAAATTGTATCGCCTTTGGAAATTTTGGCACCATCTTTCACAAACAATTGAGAACCGTAAGGAATGTTGTTGGTACTTAAAGTGATTCCTGTTTTGGCATCGATGATCTTAATTTCAGATGTTCTGGAAATTACGATATCTGTTTTACCTCCTTCAGCATTTTCACCTTCAACAACTCTAAGATCTTCAATCTCAGCAACACCATCAAATTTGGCTTCTAGTTTGTTATCTTCAGAGATGTTACCTGCAATACCACCCACGTGGAAGGTACGTAGCGTTAACTGTGTACCAGGTTCTCCAATGGATTGTGCAGCAACAACACCTACAGCTTCACCTCGTTGAACCATTTTATTGGTCGCCAAGTTTCTACCGTAACATTTAGCACAGATTCCTTGAGGTGCCTCACAGGTCAATGGAGACCTTACTTCGATTTTCTCGATTGGAGCGGCTTCTACCCTTTTCACATCGGCCTCGGTAATATCTTGGCCAGCTTTAAGGATCAATTCCTCTGTTAATGGGTTGTATACATCATGTAGAGATACCCTTCCAAGGATTCTTTCTCCAAGGGTCTCAACAATCTCTTCGTTTTTCTTCAATGCCTCAACCTCGATACCTCTTAATGTCTCACAATCTTCAATATTGATGATCACATCTTGAGATACATCTACCAAACGACGAGTTAAGTATCCTGCATCTGCAGTTTTCAAAGCGGTATCCGCAAGACCTTTACGCGCACCGTGAGTAGAGATAAAGTATTCCAAAATCGATAGACCTTCCTTAAAGTTGGAAAGAATCGGGTTTTCGATAATTTCACCACCACCAGCGGTAGATTTTTTAGGCTTGGCCATCAAACCACGCATACCGGTCAACTGACGAATCTGCTCTTTGGAACCCCTCGCACCAGAATCCAACATCATATATACGGAGTTGAATCCTTGTTTGTCCTCACGAATTCGCTTCATCGCCAATTCAGTCAACATAGCATTGGTAGAAGTCCAAACATCAATAACCTGGTTATATCGTTCATTGTTGGTGATAAGACCCATGTTATAGTTCATCATAATACCATCTACCTGCTCATTGGCTTCACCGATCATTTCCAATTTTTCGGCTGGGATGATAATATCTCCCAAACTGAAGGACAATCCACCTTTAAAGGCGAAATCATATCCCATGGCCTTGATCTTATCCAAGAATTCAGCAGTGGTAGGCACATCGGTAACGGCAAGAATATCCCCAATAATATTTCTTAGGGCTTTCTTGTTCAATACTTGGTTGATGAATCCTGCTTGTTCTGGCACTTCTTGGTTGAACAATACACGACCTACAGTGGTTTCAATAATTTGATTGACCAATTCTCCATCTTCATTGAAGTCTTTGGTTCTTACCTTGATTCCAGCGTTCAAGTTTACTTTCTTCTCATTGAAAGCAATCTCAACTTCTTCTGGAGAGTAGAACGTTAATCCTTCACCCAATACAGGCTCTTCCGGAGTAGATTTCTTATGCTTGGTCATATAGTATAGACCCAAAACCATATCTTGGGAAGGTACGGTAATCGGAGAACCGTTTGCTGGGTTAAGGATGTTTTGTGAAGCCAACATCAATAATTGCGCTTCCAAAATTGCCTCTGGCCCCAATGGCAAGTGAACTGCCATCTGATCCCCATCAAAATCCGCGTTAAATGCGGTACATGCCAATGGGTGCAAACGAATCGCCTTACCTTCGATAAGTTTAGGCTGGAACGCTTGAATACCCAAACGGTGCAATGTGGGGGCACGGTTCAACAATACTGGGTGCCCTTTAAGGACATTTTCTAGGATATCCCATACAACAGGCTCCTTTTTGTCGATAATCTTCTTGGCAGATTTAACGGTCTTTACAATACCTCTTTCAATCAACTTACGGATGATGAACGGCTTGTATAGCTCGGCTGCCATATCTTTAGGAAGACCACATTCGTACAATTTCAATTCCGGTCCAACAACAATTACAGAACGAGCAGAATAATCCACACGTTTACCCAAAAGGTTTTGACGGAAACGACCTTGCTTACCTTTCAAGGAATCAGAAAGGGATTTTAATGGTCTGTTAGATTCTGTTTTTACCGCAGATGCTTTTCTTGTGTTATCGAAAAGGGAATCCACAGCCTCTTGAAGCATACGTTTTTCGTTTCTCAAGATCACCTCTGGTGCCTTGATCTCCATCAAACGCTTCAAACGGTTGTTACGGATAATTACTCTACGGTACAGATCGTTCAAATCGGAAGTTGCGAAACGACCACCATCCAATGGCACCAACGGACGCAATTCTGGTGGAATCACCGGAATCACCTTCATGATCATCCATTCTGGGTTGTTCTCGCGGTTTCCTTGAGACTCACGCAAAGCTTCCACAACTTGAAGACGCTTCAAGGCTTCAGTTTTACGTTGTTTTGAAGTTTCTGTATTTGCTTTGTGACGTAGTTCGTAAGACAATTGCTCCAAATCGATTCTGGACAAAATATCGATCAAACATTCGGCACCCATTTTGGCGATGAACTTGTTAGGGTCCGTATCTTCCAAATATTGGTTTTCACTTGGAAGGGTTTCCAAAATGTTCAAATACTCTTCTTCGGTCAAGAAATCCATTTTGTGGATCTCTTCACCTTCTGGACCTTTTGCAATACCTGGTTGGATAACCACATACCTTTCGTAGTAAATGATCATATCCAACTTTTTGGAAGGCAATCCCAAAAGGTATCCTATTTTGTTTGGTAACGAACGGAAGTACCAGATGTGCGCCACGGGAACCACCAAGTTGATGTGTCCCACACGGTCTCTACGTACTTTTTTCTCTGTTACTTCAACACCACAACGGTCACAAACGATACCACGGTAACGGATACGCTTATATTTACCACAGGCACATTCGTAATCCTTTACAGGACCAAAAATACGCTCGCAGAACAATCCATCACGCTCAGGCTTGTGCGTTCTATAGTTTATGGTTTCAGGCTTCAAAACCTCTCCACGGGACTCAGCCAAGATAGACTCTGGAGAAGCCAATCCGATGGAAATTTTATTGAACCTTTTTTGTGCGTTGTTATCTTTAATTCTAGCCA
Organism: Flagellimonas zhangzhouensis; assembly: GCF_900102925.1. GTDB lineage: Bacteria > Bacteroidota > Bacteroidia > Flavobacteriales > Flavobacteriaceae > Flagellimonas > Flagellimonas zhangzhouensis. The sequence goes on from NZ_FNKI01000006.1 coordinate 16,335, forward strand.
TAATAATATGGTGGTGATATAATTAATGTATAGTGTTCTATTCTTCCAATCTAATATCCAAGCCCAAACCTTTAAGTTCGTGCATCAATACGTTGAAAGATTCTGGTAATCCAGGTTCTGGCATTGTTTCGCCTTTCACGATGGATTCATAGGTCTTAGCCCTACCGATAACATCATCGGACTTCACAGTCAAAATTTCCCTTAGGGTAGATGAAGCACCGTAAGCTTCCAATGCCCATACTTCCATTTCTCCAAAACGCTGACCACCAAACTGGGCTTTACCACCCAATGGTTGCTGCGTGATCAATGAGTATGGTCCAATAGATCTTGCGTGCATCTTATCGTCTACCATGTGACCTAGTTTCAACATGTAGATTACACCTACTGTTGCACGTTGGTCGAAACGCTGACCAGTTCCACCGTCGTAAAGGTAGGTATGTCCAAATCTTGGTACACCTGCTTTATCGGTCAATGCATTGATCTCGTCCAAAGTAGCACCATCAAAAATTGGAGTTCCATATTTCTGACCCAATTTAAGACCTGCCCAACCAAGAACAGTTTCATAAATCTGACCAATGTTCATCCTTGAAGGTACACCAAGTGGGTTCAATACGATATCCACTGGGGTTCCATCTTCCAAAAACGGCATATCTTCTTGACGTACGATACGGGCCACAATACCTTTGTTACCGTGACGACCTGCCATCTTATCACCTACTTTAAGTTTACGTTTTTTAGCAATGTAAACTTTAGCCAACTTCATGATACCTGCAGGAAGTTCATCTCCAACAGAGATGGTAAACTTATCTCTTCTCAAGTTACCTTGAATGTCGTTCAACTTGATTTTGTAGTTGTGCAACAAATCAGCTACCAAGTGATTGGTATCTTCATCAGTTGTCCAGCTTCCACCTACCAAGTGAGCAAAATCATCAACGGCGTTCAACATTTTGATGGTGTATTTCTTTCCTTTTGGAAGTACTTCTTCACCCAAATCGTTCATTACACCTTGAGATGTTTTACCATTGATCAATCCGAACAATTTCTCGATCAATACATCTTTCAATTGTTGGAACTTCACTTCGTAGTCCATCTCCAATCTTGAGATAGCCTCTTTATCTTCGGAACGTTTTCTCTTATCTTTAATAGAACGAGAGAACAATTTCTTATCGATAACCACACCTCTCAAAGATGGTGACGCTTTCAATGAAGCATCTTTCACATCTCCTGCTTTATCACCAAAGATGGCACGCAATAGCTTTTCTTCAGGTGTTGGATCAGACTCTCCTTTTGGAGTAATCTTACCGATCAAAATGTCACCAGGTTTTACTTCTGCACCAATACGGATCATACCGTACTCGTCCAAATCTTTGGTTGCTTCTTCAGATACGTTAGGAATATCGTTGGTCAACTCTTCAGCTCCCAATTTGGTATCCCTTACTTCCAATGCGTACTCGTCAATGTGGATAGAGGTAAAGATATCTTCACGCACCACTTTTTCGGAGATTACGATTGCATCCTCGAAGTTGTATCCTTTCCAAGGCATAAAGGCCACTTTCATGTTTCTACCCAAGGCCAATTCACCTTTTTCTGTAGCGTAACCTTCACAAAGTACCTGTCCTTTTTTCACCTTGTCACCTTTTCTAACGATAGGTTTCAAGTTGATGGAGGTTCCTTGGTTTGTTTTTCTAAACTTCACCAATGTGTACGTTTTGGAGTCTTCTTCAAAGCTCACCAAACGCTCTTCCTCGGTTCTGTCGTATTTAATGGTAATTTTCTGAGAATCTACATACTCAACAACTCCATTTCCTTCAGCATTGATCAATACTCTAGAATCGGTAGCAACTTGTCTTTCAAGACCAGTACCAACGATTGGAGAATCAGGACGCAATAATGGTACGGCCTGACGCATCATGTTTGATCCCATCAGTGCACGGTTCGCATCATCGTGCTCCAAGAAAGGAATCAAGGATGCAGAGATGGATGCAATCTGGTTAGGAGCAACGTCAGTATATTGGATTTCAGCTGGATCAACCACTGGGAAATCACCTTCTTCCCTTGCAATTACCTTATCTGTATCAATTTCACCATCATCCTTTAATGGGATGTTGGCCTGGGCAATCTTCATTCCCTCTTCTTCCTCTGCACTAAGGTAGATATGGTTTTTCGTATCTACTTTTCCATCTTCAACTTTGCGGTAAGGGGTTTCCAAGAAGCCCATGCTGTTCACTTTTGCAAATACAGAAAGTGAAGAGATCAAACCAATGTTCGGTCCTTCAGGTGTCTCAATCGGACACAATCTTCCGTAGTGGGTATAGTGAACGTCACGCACCTCGAAACCTGCTCTTTCACGGGAAAGACCACCTGGCCCAAGTGCGGATAATCTTCTTTTGTGTGTAATCTCTGCCAATGGGTTGGTCTGATCCATGAACTGAGACAACTGGTTGGTACCAAAGAAAGAGTTGATCACGGAAGACAAAGTCTTGGCGTTGATCAAATCAATCGGAGTAAACACTTCATTGTCACGAACGTTCATACGCTCACGGATGGTACGAGCCATACGCGCTAAACCTACACCAAATTGAGAGGACAATTGCTCACCAACGGTTCTTACACGACGGTTGGACAAGTGATCGATATCATCAATCTCCGCTTTGGAGTTGATCAACTCAATCAAATACTTGATAATGGTAATGATATCTTCCTTGGTCAAAACTTGTTTGTCCATTCCAATATCCAAGCCCAATTTCTTGTTCATTCTATAACGACCTACTTCACCTAAGTTGTAACGTTGGTCGGAGAAGAACAATTTATCGATAATACCACGCGCAGTTTCTTCATCTGGCGGCTCGGCATTACGCAATTGTCTATAAATGTGTTCTACCGCTTCTTTTTCAGAGTTGGTAGGATCTTTTTGTAAGGTATTGTGGATAATGGCATAATCCGACTGCGCATTGTTTTCTTTGTGAAGCAAGATTGTCTTCACATCGGCATCAATGATCTCATCGATATGCTCTTTTTCCAAAATTGTATCACGGTCCAAAACGATTTCGTTACGCTCGATGGATACCACTTCACCTGTATCTTCATCCACGAAATCCTCATGCCAAGTGTTCAAAACCCTTGCAGCCAATTTACGGCCCAATACTTTTTTAAGTCCAGCTTTGGAAACTTTGATTTCTTCTGAAAGGTCGAAGATTTCCAAAATATCTTTATCCCTTTCGAAGCCAATGGCACGGAACAAAGTGGTTACTGGTAATTTTTTCTTCCTATCAATGTAGGCATACATTACCGAGTTGATGTCGGTAGCGAATTCAATCCAAGAACCTTTGAAAGGTATAACTCTGGCTGAATATAATTTTGTACCGTTAGCGTGGAAAGATTGCCCAAAGAACACACCTGGTGATCTGTGCAACTGAGAAACCACAACTCTTTCAGCTCCATTGATTACGAATGTTCCACTTGGGGTCATGTAAGGAATGGTTCCCAAATACACATCTTGAACGATGGTTTCGAAATCTTCGTGCTCTGGATCGGTACAGTATAATTTAAGACGCGCCTTTAAAGGTACGCTATAGGTAAGTCCACGCTCTATACATTCTTGGATGGAATATCTTGGTGGATCTATAAAGTAATCCAAAAATTCCAGTACAAACTGGTTTCTGGTGTCAGTGATTGGAAAATTCTCCATGAAGGTGTTGTAGAGACCTTCGTTCCCTCTTTCGTCAGATTTAGTTTCTAATTGGAAGAAATCCTGAAACGATTTAATCTGAATGTCCAAGAAATCCGGGTATTCCGGTATGTTCTTAGCCGATGCGAAATTAACTCTTTCAATAGTGTTTGTGAACATCTATGGACAAATTTTGAACGTGAATACTTTGTGGGTTTGTGTATGACTTTATACACTCCTTATTTAAATAGGCTAAGGTCTAACCAATAACTGGGTAGACCTTAACCAAATTTTTATGGGAAAAGCTATTACTTAAGCTCAACTTCAGCTCCTGCTTCTTCCAAAGATTTTTTGATACCTTCTGCTTCGTCTTTAGAAACAGCTTCCTTAACAGCTTTAGGTGCGCTATCAACGATATCTTTAGCCTCTTTAAGACCAAGACCTGTCAATTCTTTTACCAATTTAACAACTGCCAATTTAGAACCACCGGCAGCGGTAAGGATTACATCAAATTCTGATTTTTCTTCAGCAGCCTCACCACCATCTGCGGCTCCACCACCAGCGGCAACAGCTACTGCAGCAGCTGCAGGCTCAATACCGTATTCTTCTTTCAATATGTCGGCCAACTCATTTACCTCTTTTACTGTAAGGTTTACCAACTGTTCTGCAAAATCTTTTAAATCTGCCATTTTTCTATCGTTTAATAAAAATTTTTAAAAATATACTTAGTTTATTGTGCGCGAATTATTCTTTCTCAGAAAGGGTTTTAAGAATACCAGCTAATTTACCACCACCTGATTTAAGACCAGAAATAACATTCTTGGCCGGTGATTGCAACAATCCGATAATATCTCCGATAACCTCTTCTTTAGACTTGATGTTAACAAGTGCGTCAAGGTTTTCGTCCCCGATGTAAACAGCTTCTTCAATAAAAGCTCCTTTCAATACAGGTCTTTCTGATTTTTTTCTAAAGTTCTTGATAAGTTTCGCAGGTGCGTTTCCTGTTTCGGACAACATCATAGATGTATTGCCTTTCAAAACCTCAGGAAGTTCACCAAATTCCTTATCAGAAGCTTCCATTGCCTTTGCAAGCAATGTGTTCTTTACTACCGCAAGTTTAATGTTTGCCTTAAAACACGCTCTTCTTAAGTTAGAGGTATCCACGGCATTCAATCCAGATATATCCGCCAAATAAATATTTGGGGTTTCGGCCAACTGTGCAGTCAAGTCTTCTATTACTGTTGCTTTTTCTTCTCTTGTCATAGTTATAAAATTGAACTACCAGTTAGATTAAACTGCTTTTGGATCTAATTGAACACTAGGACTCATGGTACTAGACAAATAGATACTCTTCATGTAAACACCTTTTGCAGCGGATGGTTTCATTTTTACCAAAGTCTCGATAAGCTCTTTAGCGTTTCCTGCGATTTTATCAGCAGAAAATGAAGCTTTTCCGATTGCAGCGTGTACAATACCTGTTTTGTCAACTTTAAAGTCGATTTTACCAGCTTTAACATCAGATACTGCTTTTGCAACATCCATAGTTACTGTACCGGTTTTTGGATTGGGCATTAAACCTCTTGGACCCAAAATTCTACCTAATGGACCTAGTTTACCCATAACGCTTGGCATGGTGATGATTACATCAACATCAGTCCAACCGCCTTTAATTTTATCCAAATATTCATCTAAACCAACAAAGTCTGCACCAGCTTCTTTAGCTTCTGCTTCTTTGTCTGGAGTCACCAATGCTAAAACTTTAACGTCTTTACCTGTTCCGTGAGGAAGTGTAACAACGCCACGCACCATTTGATTTGCTTTTCTTGGATCTACACCCAAACGAACAGCGATATCAATGGAAGCATCAAATTTTACGTTGGTAATTTCTTTTACTAAAGCGGATGCCTCATCCAAAGAATACAATTTATTCTTGTCTATTTTGGATTGGGCCTCTTTTTGCTTTTTAGTCAATCTTGCCATTTCTTAATTGCTTTAAGATTTTAAAAGGGTCTTTGTCCAGCGATTTTCAATCCCATTGATCTTGCAGTACCCGCAACCATACTCATTGCAGATTCTACGGTAAAGGCATTTAAATCAACCATTTTTTCTTCGGCGATTACCTTTACTTGATCCCATGTTACTGATCCATTTTTTACCCTGTTAGGTTCGCCAGATCCTTTTTTAATCTTAGCCGCTTCCATCAATTGAACTGCCGCAGGTGGTGTCTTTACAACAAACTCGAAAGATTTGTCTTTGTAAACGGTGATAACAACAGGTAATACTTTACCTGGCTTGTCCTGTGTACGAGCATTAAACTGCTTACAGAACTCCATGATGTTAACACCAGCAGCACCTAAGGCGGGTCCAACCGGTGGCGATGGGTTCGCTGCACCTCCCCTAACTTGTAATTTAACTACCTTATCTACTTCTTTTGCCATTGTTTCTAATTAAATTTAAAGTTGTGTCAATTGGAAGCAACACAGCTTTATATATGTAACAGCTCTTGTTATACTTTTTCTACTTGCATATAGCTCAATTCCAACGGTGTTTTTCTTCCAAAGATCTTCACCATCACCTCAAGCTTACGCTTTTCTTCATTGATTTTTTCAACAGTTCCATTGAATCCATTGAAAGGTCCATCAATTACCTTAACCGTTTCTCCCAACACAAAAGGAATGGCCACGTTGTCTGTATTGACAGCCAACTCGTCCACTTTCCCCAACATACGGTTTACCTCCGATTTTCTTAAAGGTACGGGGTCACCACCTTTTACTTCACCTAAAAATCCAATTACATTGGTAATGGAACGGATAATGTGCACCATTTCACCACCTAAATTGGCTTTGATCATAATATAACCTGGAAAGTAAACTCTCTCTTTGTTGATTTTCTTTCCATTTCTAATCTGCACTACCTTTTCGGTAGGCACAAGTACTTCTTCAAGGTAATCACCAAAGCCAGCTCTCTCAACTTCGCTTTCAATATAGCCCTTGATCTTGTTCTCCTGACCACTGACCGCTCTTACTACATACCATTTCTTCTCTAGTACCTCAGACATACGATCGATCTTTATCCTATTATTTTATCAAAATACAATGTGATCAACTTACTGAACAAAGAATCGACACCCCAAGTTGCCAATGCAAACAGAATGGAGAACACAGCTACAATTATCATAAGGTTTGACGCTTTTGAACGCTCCAACCATGTTACATTGTTCTTTAGTTCTTCTAATGATTCCTTTATATAAGTGACCATAATTTCTTGTATTTAGCTTGCACGGGAGGAGAGACTTCCCTCGACTACGCTCGGGATAAACTTCTTGTCTCACTTCACTATGCCACGATTTTCCTTTTGCACGGGAGGAGAGACTCGAACTCCCGACACCTGGTTTTGGAGACCAGTGCTCTACCAACTGAGCTACACCCGTTTATAATTACACTGAAAGGTATCCCGAGAAATCCGGGACACCCTTTAGTGTACTATTTATTGTAAAATGATTAATCTAAAATCTCAGTAACCTGACCAGCACCTACTGTTCTACCACCTTCACGGATAGCGAATCGTAGACCTACGCTCAATGCGATTGGCTGAATCAAATCAACAGTGATTGTCAAGTTATCACCAGGCATTACCATTTCAACTCCTTCAGGAAGGTTGATGTTACCTGTCACGTCAGTTGTACGAACGTAGAACTGTGGACGGTAGTTGTTGTGGAATGGAGTGTGACGACCACCTTCTTCTTTTTTAAGGATATAAACCTCAGCTTTGAATTTAGCGTGTGGCTTAACAGAACCTGGCTTACAGATTACCATACCTCTTTTGATGTCGGATTTTTCAATACCTCTCAACAAAAGACCTACGTTATCACCAGCTTCACCTCTATCAAGAATTTTACGGAACATCTCAACACCAGTGATAGTAGAAGTCAATTTCTCAGCTCCCATACCGATGATTTCAACAGGGTCACCTGTGTTGGCAACACCAGTTTCGATACGTCCTGTAGCTACAGTACCACGACCAGTAATTGTGAATACATCTTCGATTGGCATCAAGAAGTCTTTATCAACATCTCTAGCAGGAAGTTCGATCCAGTTATCAACTGCATCCATCAATTCCATTACAGTGTCAACCCATTTTTGTTCTCCGTTCAAAGCACCAAGTGCAGAACCAGAGATTACAGGACCATTGTCACCATCATACTCGTAGAAAGAAAGCAACTCTCTTACTTCCATTTCAACAAGCTCCAAAAGCTCTTCATCATCCACCATGTCAACTTTGTTCAAGAAAACAACGATACGTGGAATACCTACCTGACGCCCCAATAGGATGTGCTCACGAGTTTGTGGCATTGGACCATCAGTTGCAGCAACAACCAAGATAGCACCGTCCATCTGAGCAGCACCAGTAACCATGTTCTTTACGTAATCCGCGTGACCAGGACAGTCAACGTGAGCGTAGTGACGGTTAGCAGTTTGATACTCAACGTGAGAAGTGTTGATAGTAATACCTCTCTCTTTCTCCTCAGGAGCGTTATCAATGGAGTCAAAGCTTCTAAGCTCAGACAATCCAGCGTTTGCCAATACCGTTGTGATAGCAGCGGTCAATGTGGTTTTACCGTGATCTACGTGTCCAATGGTACCAATATTTAAGTGGGGTTTGGAACGATCAAAAGTTTCCTTTGCCATTTTAAAATGATTTAATTCTTAGTTTATATTAGTGTACAAATCGTTTTGAGCCAATGACGGGAATTGAACCCGTGACCTCTTCCTTACCAAGGAAACGCTCTACCCCTGAGCTACACCGGCTTATTTGGTTTACAGGTTCAGAGTTTAAAGTTACAAGTCAAGCTCGCCAAAACTTCAACCTTTACTTGAAATTCATTTTTCAAGTCTTAGAGCGGGAGACCGGGTTCGAACCGGCGACATTCAGCTTGGAAGGCTGACGCTCTACCAACTGAGCTACTCCCGCATATTTTTTTGGGACAAGCCCAAAAAAAGATTCCATTATTTCAAAAAACTTCCCTTTTTGTGTTGTTCCGCTGAACAACTTTGTGGGGAGAGCAGGATTCGAACCTGCGAAGGTGAAAACCAACAGATTTACAGTCTGTCCTCGTTGGCCGCTTGAGTATCTCCCCGCCTTATTTTCAGTAACTTACGAGCCGATGGAGGGACTCGAACCCACGACCTGCTGATTACAAATCAGCTGCTCTAGCCAGCTGAGCTACATCGGCAATTTACCGCTTGTTTTTCACAAAAAAAGCCCGCTATTTCTAACGGACTGCAAATGTATATATATTTTTTTTGTTTCAAAATAATTTTTGAAAAATTTTCTATGCTTTTGCTCTTAATTTTTCTTTTCGTTTCACAAGTTGCCTTTCCAAAGAGCTGCAAGCTGAATCAACAGCCTCTTCAAAGGTCTTGCATTGTTTTTTTGCCACCAATCTATCTCTGGGCACGGACACCATGATTTCCACGATCTTATTCTCCTTTGCACTAGTGTTTTCCACTTTTAAAAAGACCTCCGAATCTACGACCTTGTCATAGAACAAATCCAACTTGTCCATTCGCTTTTGAACGAAGTCTAGGAGTTTACCATCAGCTACAAAATTTACCGATTGTGCATTTACTTTCATAAGATGTAGTTTTTATACTGTCAAAGACAGTGAAGTTAAACATTACAAGAAATATTATTTCTTGCTTCTTGGATGGGCCTTTTGATGAACTTTTTTGAGTTCAGCGATACTGTTGTGCGTGTACACTTGAGTAGATGCCAAACTTGAATGACCCAATAATTCCTTTACGGAATTTAAATCTGCCCCCCTGTTCAGCAAATGTGTTGCGAAGGTGTGCCTGAGTATATGCGGGCTCTTTTTTACCTTGGGGGATACTAAACTAAAATACTTATTTATAGTTCGATAAACAAGTGTTTCATAAATTTTAAGACCTTCTTTTGTTAATATTAAATACGAATTATCCTGTACTTTTTTAAGACTGGAGCGTACTACCATATACTGTTCTATACATTGTTGGGTAGCGGGTAAAATGGGAATTATCCGTTCTTTATTGCGTTTACCCAACACTTTGAGGGTTTGATTGGCCAAATCAACATCTACCAATTTAAGATTCACCAGTTCCGCTCTTCGCATTCCTGTGGCATACAACAAATCAATGATTAGTTTATCACGTAAACCCTCGAAATCATCGTTGAACGGATTTTCTCCCAGAAGTGCATCCATTTCCTTTTCCGAAAAAGGGATTTCTACTTTTTTTTCAGTTTTAAGTGCCTTGTGTTTTATCAAAGGCGAAACTTTAATCTCGTCTATCTTCAATAAGAACTTATAATAGGCCTGAAGCGACGATATTTTCCTATTGATGGTTCGGTTGGATACTCCACTTTGGGAAAGCTCCACAATCCAATTTCGGATAAGCGGATAACCTATGTGCGTAATGGAAGATGCTTCGTATTGCGTTTCGCAAAAACTGGAAAATGCATCGATATCCTTTTGATACGCCTTTATGGTGTGTTCGGAATAATTCTTTTCTAAACGTAAATAAGAGATAAAAGCACTTACGGACATATACCAAAGGTAGCAATTAGAATACACTATAGGTATAGAACGAAAAATCCCGCTCCAAAATTGGAACGGGATTAAAATATATTTTCTGTAGGCTATACCCTATACTTCTTCTTGATCTCTAAGACCTTGAATGTATTGAGCTTTTTGTATCTGAGCTCTACGCTCCACAGAAGGCTTAGTGAACTGCTGTCTGCTTCTCAACTGACGCATTGTTCCTGTTCTGTCGAACTTACGCTTAAAACGCTTTAATGCTCTATCGATGTTTTCTCCTTCTTTTACTGGTATAATTAACATGGGCTACAACCTCCTTTCTTTAAAATTTTGGTTTGCAAATATACAAAGGTTCTTCAACCTGAAAAGAAATATTTTATTTTTTTCAATATTACCTAAATAGTTGGCTTTTTGTATTCCTTTTTATCTATGATAATTTTAGCCAATATTTCCTTCAAAATTTCAGAAGTACCTCCACCAATTGGGCCCAATCTACTATCTCGGCTTAAGCGCGCCATCGGGTAATCTTCGATATACCCATACCCGCCTAAAAACTGGAGGCAATTATACATGACCTCATCGGCCATTTGTGTGGATTTCAATTTGGAAATAGTTGCTTCCTTCACAACATAAGCTCCTTTTTCCATTTGGGCCACTGTTGCATAATTAAACTGTTTGCATAACAACATATCGGAATGCAGGTCTACCAATTTGTGACGCAATGCCTGAAACTGATCAATGGTTTTGCCAAATGCTGCACGTTCAGACATATATTGCAAAGCATAATCCAACGCATATTCCGCTCTTGCATGAGCATTGATACCCATGACCAAGCGTTCCAATGCAAAGGCCTCCATAATATAATTAAAGCCAGCATTCTCTCTCCCCAACAAGTTTGCTACAGGGACCTCAACATTATCAAAAGCCAACTCAGCGGTATCGGAAGCTCGCCAACCTAATTTATTTAATTTACTTGCGGAAACACCTTTTGCATTTTTATCAACAATAAACATACTGATGCCTTTATGGCCAGCATCTTTATCTGTTTTTGCTGCAAGAACAATATAGTCCCCATAAACTCCATTGGTAATGAAGGTCTTAGAACCATTTACAATATATACATCTCCTTTTTTCTCAGCAGTGGTGCGCATGGCCGCCACATCGCTACCCCCAAATGGCTCAGAAACTCCTAAAGCACCAATTTTATCACCAAGAACACTAGGCTCTAGATAAGCCCTCTTTTGATCTTCATTGGCTAGCTTGTTCAAATAGGTCATTGCCAAATATTGATGCGCCCACATGGCCGCAGCAAAACCACCAGAATTTATTTTTTGAAGCTCTTCAAGAAAAATAACGGTATAAAATAGGTCCAGTCCCAATCCAGAATATTCCTCGGGGGTCATAAGGCCAAAGTAGCCCATCTCCCCAAACTTGTTCCAAATAAATCGGTCTATCTGACCAGATTCTTCCCATTTTTCAATGTGGGGAACAACATCTTTCTGTAAAAAATCCTTCAAACTTTCCCGGAACAAGTTATGCTCTTCCGTGAAGTACATATCGATCATACCTCCTATTTTAAAGAGACAAATATAAAGCTATTCTATCCAATTTTTCGGCTGGAAACCCATCCACATTTCCTAATTCTTGAAATGATGTAAATGCTCCTTTGAGGTTGCGATATTCAATAATAGTATAAGCAAGTGATTTGGGGATATATATTAATTGGGACAATTGAGAGACATCCGCCTTGTTCAGATTGATCTTATTAACATTAGGCACCATCTTAACCTGAAAATTACGCAAAGTTTTTTCTACCACTTCAGGTTGCAATCCATACACATCGTACAATTGTTCGTTCACCAAGAAGCCGCCCAGTCGATCTCTAAATTTTATAATTCGTTTGGAGAGGGTTGCTCCGATGCCATAAACACTTTCCAATTCCTCTGCAGTGGCTTTGTTCAAATCCTTAATTATAACTGTGGTTTTGTTTGGTGCAGATTTTTTTTGAGAAGATGCCTGACTGTTCTTCCATTGAGGAAATTTAAAAGATGGTGAGATCAATTCCAGCAGTGAATCCGAGATGTGTGTGATTTGCTGAAATTCTTCAACCGAATTCACAAACTTACCTTGTTCACGATAAGTATGAAGCCTATCTAATTCTTCAGGAGACATACCCAAAGTATATCCTTTATAATCTAAAATGTAATTTGGGTTGAATGGGAATATTTTTTCCTCCTCAACTATTAATTGTGCTCGTAGACTATCCAATTGTCCCTGCTCAACTTCATTAAGTGCAAAATGGGTCGGCCCAGAAAAGGGTTTTGATTTTAAGTAGAAATAGCCAATTTGAAATCCGACCAGAATCAGCAATAAAAAGAAAATCCCACTTCGTTCTTGTTTATTGAACCTGAAGTGGGATTTATAAATCATCGAATTAAATTTTAATCTTCGGTAATCGCCTTAGCTTTCAATTTAATAGCACCCATATATTTCTTGAGTTCGGCTTTTACTTTTGGGGCAAGTATAACAATACCCACCATGTTCGGCACCATCATACCAAATATCATGGCATCAGAGAATCCAATCACAGATCCTAAACTTGCAGAAGCACCAACAATTACAAACAAACAGAATATAATTTTATAGGTGTATTCGGTTCTTTTGGTTCGACCAAACAGATATGCCCAAGCTTGATATCCATAGTAAGACCATGAAATCTGAGTACTGAAAGCAAACAATACCACAGCAACAGTTAGCACATAAGGGAACCAGCTAATAACGGATTCAAATGCACCAGATGTCAACAAAATTGCATCAGCATCATTCAAACTTGCGTTGCTTGGATCCACATTTCCAGTGATGATCAATACCAACGCTGTCATGGTACAAACCACAACAGTATCAATAAATGGTTCCAACAATGCTACCAATCCTTCCGAAGCAGGATATTTTGTACGTACCGCAGAGTGGGCAATGGAAGCCGAACCTACACCTGCCTCATTGGAGAATGCTGCTCTTCGGAAACCTTGGATCATTACACCCACGGCACCACCAACAATTCCAACTGGAGCAAAAGCACCTTCAAATATTTGTCCAAAGGCCCAACCAATCATATCATATCTGGCAACCAATACAAATAAGGAAGCACCCACATAGATTACTACCATAAATGGAACAATCTTATCGGTAACCTTGGCAATGGATTTAATTCCACCAATAATTACGATACCGACCAAAATGGCCATCACCACACCAAAGGCCCAACGATATCCGTAAAGAAAGGATTCGGTACCTCCGGTCATATTTTCAAAAAGCTGAACAGCTTGGTTTACTTGAAACATGTTACCACCACCAAAGGATCCTCCAATACACATTATTGCAAATGCACCGGCCAATACTTTTCCTAGCGTCTTATTTTTTAAACCTTTATTAAGGTAATACATAGGACCACCAAATATGGTTCCATCAGGACCAACATCACGATATTTTACACCCAACGTGCATTCAACAAATTTTGAAGCCATTCCCAAAAGACCAGCTACAATCATCCAAAAAGTTGCACCAGCTCCACCAATGGAAACTGCTACCGCAACACCAGCAATATTACCCAAACCTACAGTGGCAGATAAAGCCGCTGTCAATGCCTGGAAGTGTGACACTTCTCCATTGGAACTTTCATCCCTAATAGTGTCAATAATATCTCCGTCAACTACAATTTCATCTTGGTTATCGGCCAAATGCTTGTCTAGACTTTCAACCTTGTTCATATCAACCCCAGCAGCAATTCCGTCTTCACCATACAACTCCTTTGCACCGTACTTTTCAATATCCTCATACTTGCCCATTACCACCTTAATAGCAGTAACAACACCAGTGAAATTGATAAATTTAAAATAGAAAGTAAAGAAACCTGCTCCTAAGATCAATGGGAACAGCACCCAATAAATTTTAATGTTCTCTGAAAAGGGGATTTGGTAAAAAATGAAGTTTACGAACCAACCTGTGAGGTCTCCAAAAACTTTATCAATTTTTTCGTCGATTCCCACTTCCTGCGCCTCTTGGGCCATGGACATTAAGGGTAAAAAAATTGAGCAAATAGATAGAAGCTTATACTTCATAATAATGTTTTGGTTATGTTAGTTTTTTGTAAAGGCCCCAATATCCTAAAAAATTTCAACGGAAAAAAATTAATGATTGTTAAACCTATCCAATCTGAAACATTTCGTTGAGTTTTCTTATTTGTTCTGGCCTACCCAACACAATCACCTTGCTTTTGGGTTGCAAAACCATATCTGCTTCTGGGTTGATTATGTACTTACCTTCTGGATCTATATAACCTATAATAGTACATCCCGTTTTTCTTCGAAGATCTAAATCCCGTAGCGAATGACAATCCATTTGATTGGTAAAATCCTCTATTTCTACCTCCTCTAAATTGGTGGTATGCTCCCCTTCTATGGACAACTTGTCCATAAAGGTGATCAAGTCGGGCATTACCACTAAGGAAGCCATGTGGTCCCCCCCAATTTTATCGGGCATAATCACTTTGTCCGCTCCAGCAAATTGTAGTTTTTTAAGGGAGGTTACTTGTGAAGCTCTACTTATAATGAATAGTTTTTTGTTTAATTGTCGTGCGGAGAGCACTATAAAAAGGTTGGCGGCATCATCAGGTACGGCCGTGATCAAATATTGGGCACGATCGATACCTGCCTCCATCAGCACCTCATCCTCATTGGCATCTCCCTCAACAAACAATATTTCCTCTTCATGTCTCTCAATAATCTCCTTATCCTTTTCAATAACCACAAAGGGTTTTTTATAGGCCATTAGCTTTTCCGCGGCCTGCATGCCATTTCTACCAAATCCGCAAACGACCACATGGTTTGAGAGACTATCTATTTGCTTTTTCACTTTTTTCTTTTTTAAGAGTTCGAGTTGATTTCGACCCAAGATATATTCCGAAACCACCGAAATGGCAAAACCAAAAATAAAAACACTGGTTACGATTAAAAATACGGTAAAAATCTTTGCATCCGCATCTAAGGGGCGTACTTCGGAAAAACCAACGGTGGTCACCGTGATAATGGTCATGTACAATGCCTCTATCCAAGTAAAATCAGAAATTAATTTATACCCCACCACACCAAATACAAGCACTGTAGCCATTAAGGAAAGTGCCAATACTATTTTGGAGCGAAGTAATCGAATCATAAATTAGAGGTCAAAAACGGAAGTTCGTTTGGTGTAGATCAAATCTTTTATGCGAAGCCAAAATGCGATAAATAGGTATAGGGCAAAGCCAAAACCCAAGGTTACAAAAGTGAGATAAATAAAGCTGGTTCGCACTACCCTAGCCCGAATACCAAGTCGCTCCGCGATGCGCCTGCACACCTCAAAACCTCGCTTTTGAAAATAATAAAGGGTATTATAAAATAAAGACATACCTAAAATTATATATTTCTATTCAATAATTGGGTACCCACGGCACATTGCAGGCATTTATTTTTTGCGCAATACGATTGGTACAGGGTCAATTTGGCTTGGCTTTCCATTGCATTTTTAGTTTCATGTCCCAGTTTATCAAAATTTTTGATGATGGAATTCTGCTCACTTTCAACTTGAGCCATAAGGGCAATCAAATCTTCATGGTCTTCATTGCCCAAGTGTTTGGCATAACAAAACCGCAATGGCACCAAAGTATTGAGGATGATCAAATCGATAAACGACTTTGAAATACGCTTTTTGCTTTTCTTGGATATCTTACCAAAGGTAAAATGGTCTTCCCAATACGTTCCAGCTTCCACCTGAAAAGCATCGAACACCTGCTCCTTGGTCTTCAAGGTCATCAAATGGGCAAAAAACTGATGTTTACCTTTATATATATTAACCAATTGCGAAATTCTGATCGTTGGGAAATTATGAGGCCTCAATCCAAAGAAGTTGGGTTTTGAGGAAGGAGCCGATAATCCAAATTTTCGTGTTAAATAATCATACTCCTTTTTAAGCTGAATAAAATAGGTGTCATTGCATTCAACCTCCAAAAGTCCAAAATGACCAAAAAGCAAAGCTTCCAATTGTTGTGGTGAGTTCGATACTTTCCGAATAATGGAAAAATCCAGCTGTTTTGCTCGTTCCAAAAAATAGGAGCCATTTACTTTGGATCCAAAATTCTTAGCTAGCATTATAAATAGAACAGCCTCCCAATCATTTTTTGATGCTTCCAGTAATTCAAAAACTAATTTTGACTTTTCTTCCATTCTTTCAATGTACAGGCGGTGCAACCAATTTTCGAACAAGAAATTGTCTACGCCTCCTAAATCCCTTTCACAATTAATAAAAGTGACTTTAGACTTTTCGAAAAGATTCTGATAACTTTTCAACAACTCGTGCGAAACAAAGTGTTGCACCTCTAAAGCGGGAATTCGGGTGCCGTCTTTCCTAAAAACAGCAATGTCATCTTCCCAAACTACATGGAGGATGACATTGTTGTAATTTTCATCAGTTTCGTGATGGTGAGCATACCAATCCGAAGATTTAAGGTGCATCTCTACATTACCAGCCCATAACTGTCCGTTTATTTCAACTTGTGCATTGAAAAAATCGGGGCCAGCCAATTTGTTTTGGAACCCAGGTGACTTTATGGTCACCGATTCCTTATTGCCTGTGCACAATTGTTTTGTTGGAAGCTTGTTGTGCTTCCACATAAAATATAGTAGGTCTTCTCGCATCGATTTGGGATTGATGGAGGGTGCCCGTTTACTCTTCCCTATCTCCTTCCCAGTTCATAAAGCCACCTTCCAAATTATATGCATTCGCTATTCCAATACTGTTCATAATGGCACATGCCTGACCGCTACGGTTACCAGACCTGCAGTACACGTAAAAATTCTTGGACTTGTCCAACTTGTCCACTTCCGCCAAAAATTCCTGCCCCAAATAAATATCTATATTAATGGCACCTGGAATATATCCTTCTTCAACTTCTTCAGGAGTTCTTACGTCCAAAATGATGGCGTTTTCATCATTTTGCAATTGTTCTTCCCACTCTTCTTGTGATAAATCTGACATTTTATTTTATTTATATGGCAACAAAATAAACGAATATCTTTTAGATAAAATAATTGCTTTTGTGCGTCATTCCGAATTTATTTCGGAATCTCATGAACTTTTAAAATATATGAAGATGGGAACCTGAAACTAGTTCAGGTTGACGAATTTCAGTGGATTCTAATTCAGCGAAACAAAAAATCCGGAGCATTACCCCGGATTTTCATCTATTTTATTTTTCAAATCAAGCTTTTATCCCGCATCCAATAGCCTTGGTTGTCTTTAACGGAACTTCTTTCCCAGCCAACATAGCATCCACTGCATTCTCCACAAATTTTTCATCAACACTGGCGGCATCTTGGTAATTATCGTCAATGGCACCAATGTACTTTACCTCATTCCCTTTTGATGTCTTCTCCAATAAAAATACATGGGGTGTTCGTGTAGCACCGTATTGTGGATACACTTTTTGACCTGCATCAATTAAATAAGGAAAAGAAAAACCTTTGTCCGATGCTCGTTCCTTCATTTTATCAAAGCTATCGCCTGGTTTCTTGGATGGGTTGTTTGGCATAATGGCCACAACAGGAACTCCTTTAGATTTATATTTGGCATCTAAAGCAATGATTCTATCCTCGTAGGCTTGGGCATAAGGGCACGTATTACAGGTAAAAATTACTAAATAGCCCTTTGCACTTTTGTAATCTGAAAGCGAAACCATTTTTCCGTCCACGTTTTTCAAAGAAAAATCCGTAGCAATATCGCCCACTTCATATCCTGCTTCCAAAGGAGAAATTTCCTCCGAACTTATAACTCCCATGGCCAGTGATGCTCCAACAAGCAGCAACAAGGCCACTATTCCAAGTATTTTGTTTGATTTCATAGCTCTTTTTATTTGGTGAATTTGCTTAATTCTTCGTTCAGTTCTTCATAGGTGAAGCCCCTTTCATAAAAACTTCGTTTATCCTTATTATATATTAAGGTAGCAGGAATGGCTCCGCCCCACTCCTCGGATACCTTTGGAATCCACACATTTTGTTTCGGGTCGTCCAAAATCACCACCTCGGATTGGATATCTTTTTTTTCCACATAAGGCTCCAATCGAGATTTCCACATGTTGGGCATGTCCAAACTGACTAGAATTACTTTTACATTATTTTCTTTTTGTTCTGCATTTACTCTTTCAAAATGCGGCATTTCTTCAATACAGGGTTGGCACCAAGTAGCCCAGAAATTAACAATGTAAGTGATGCCGTCATCTTTATGTAACAACGGTTCAAATGCATTGAAATCATATACGGGGAATTTGACATCGGCTTCATCCTTGGTATTATTTGTACTACTTTCAACTAAACTGGAATCCGCTACCTCGTTATTTTTTGCTTTTTGGTCTTTACAGCTGAAAATCAATACCAAAACCGTCAAAAGGATAAATAACCTATTCATTATCTGTATTTTACACTCTTAAAAATACAAAGCAAAAGCTTCCCAATCCACTCTTTAACAAAAATTTATCGAATAAAAATTTGGTTGGAAATGAAATAATCACATACATTTGTATATACAAATATTGTTTAGACATGAATGTTGAAGAGATTATAAAAACCTCGAAGGAAATTCCACTGGAACCCAGAACATTGATTCATATGCAGTTGGTACACAATAAAATCAACGAAACCATGAACAGTGCCCTAAAACCCTTTGAAGTTTCCCTGCAACAATTTAATGTGCTACGCATATTGAGAGGACAAAAGGGCCAACCCGCGAACTTATCCACCTTAAATGAACGGATGGTGACCAAAATGAGCAATACCACACGCTTGGTCGACAAACTTTTGATCAAAGGGTTTGTGGATCGTGCCGTATGTCCCTCCAACAGAAGAAAAGTTGAGATTGTGATTACTGAATCTGGACTTAAAGCTTTGGAGCAAATGGATGCTTCCTTAGAAAAAGCCCACGAGGAAATCTATCAGAATTTCAACACAGAAGATTTAGAAAAATTAAACGAATTACTAGATAAATTTTAAATAGCATGAGCACAGCAATAGAAGATAAAGTGAGTACTGTACTAGAAAATAGAACCTGGCGCTATGCCACCAAAAAATTTGATACCTCTAAAAAAGTATCGGAAGAGGATTTGAACACCTTATTGGAAGCAACCCGTTTGAGCGCTTCTTCCTATGGGCTTCAACCGTATCATGTATTGGTGATTTCCAATCCAGAGGTAAAAGAGCAACTTAAAGCAGCTTCTTGGGGACAGTCACAACTTACTGATGCATCTCACATCATCGTTTTTGCCAATTTCGCAGATTTTGGTGATGAGTTGGTAGACGATTATATCACCAATGTGAGTGAAACTCGTGGTATTCCTGCTGAAAACTTGAATGGATATGCAGATTTTATGAAATCCAAATTGGTCAATCTTCCAACCGAAACCAAAAACAACTGGACAGCAAGACAAGCATACATCGCTTTTGGTAATGCTATGCAAGCGGCAGCTGAGTTAAAAATCGATACTTGTCCTATGGAAGGTTTTGAAGCTGAGCAATACAATGAGATTCTTGGCCTAACTGACAAAAATCTTAAAGCCGCAGTGGTATTGGCCGTAGGTTACCGTTCTGAAGAAGATGATACCCAGCATTACGCCAAAGTACGCAGATCAGAAGAAGAATTATTTACCCTTATATAAGTATTAAACAATTACAATTAAAACAGATATTTAAACAATCATGAAAAAGAGAATTTTAAGTTTAGCCTTGATCACCCTTTTTGGAGCTTCTGCAATCGCAAATCCAATCGTTAAAGAAACCAAAGAAGTAAAAACTTCTGAAAGCACTGTTACCTGGAAAGGTTACAAAGTTGGTGGTTCTCACAATGGAACTATCTCCCTAAAATCTGGTGCTTTGCAATTTGACGGTGAAAAATTGGTAGGTGGTGAATTTGTTGTGGATATGACCAGCATCAACACTACCGATTTGGAAGGTGATTACAAAGGTCAGTTGGACGGTCACTTGAAATCTGATGATTTCTTCGGAACTGCCAACCACCCAACAGCCAAATTGGTTTTCACTAAAGTGAAAGCTACTGGTAAAAATTCGTATGCCGTAACAGGTGACCTTACTATTAAAGGAACTACCGAGCCTGTAACTTTCGATGTTTCCGTTTACGGAGACAAAGCAACTGCTTCTTTGAAAGTAGACAGAACAAAGTACGACGTAAAATACGGATCGGGGATTATTGGTACTGCCAAGGACAAATTGATCTATGACGAATTTGATTTGGTAGTTGATCTACAGATGTAGGCAACTCATGTTTAGTGTGTAAAAATCCCGCCCAATTAAATTGGGCGGGATTTTTTATTTTAAAACAAAAGGGTATTGCTGAGTTAAAAATTCCTCCCTATATTTGAAGCAATGAAATTATTTACAGCAAATAACTGGTGGTGGAACAACTTACGTCAAACGTCGTGAGCTAAGTCCCCATTATAATCATACAAGAGGCTTGTCATCACGACAAGCCTTTTTTGTTTTTAAGAACTATTATGAAATACCAATTACAGACCCACTTCAAAAAAATCCTTGCGGACACCATTACGCCCGTGAGTGTCTATCTTAAAATTCGAGATAAGTTCCCGAACAGTATTCTATTGGAAAGTAGCGACTACCATGCCAACGACAACAGTTTTTCGTACATCTGCTGCAATCCCATCGCTTATATTAAGGTAGAAGATGAAATTATTACCCAACGATTTCCCGACGGTTCCAAAGAAACCACTGAAATCACCCCAGAAATAGATGTCACCGAAGTCATCCATAGCTTCTCACAAAAGTTTTCTGTTGCCCAAAACGATTTCAAGTTCATCAACAATGGACTGTTCGGTTACATGGCCTATGACGCGGTTCGTTATTTTGAAGATGTGGAGATTTCCAAAAAGGAAGATTCCGTTAGGATTCCTGATATTTATTATGCGGTGTACAAAAACATTATTGCCATCAACCATTTTAAAAATGAGGCCTATTTGTTTGCTCATTGCTACGATTCGGAAAGTAATGTGGATGAAATTGAACAATTGTTCAATGTGCGTACATTTTCATCCTACAATTTCCATAAAGAGGGGGAACCAGAATCCAACCTTAAAGATGAAGAGTATAAAGAGCACGTAGAGTTGGCCAAAAAGCATTGTCAACGTGGTGATGTATTTCAATTGGTGCTCTCGAAAAGATTCAAACAAAAATTTAAAGGGGACGAATTTAATGTGTACCGAGCACTTCGTTCCATCAACCCCTCCCCTTACCTTTTCTATTTCGATTACGGCAACTTTAAAATTTTCGGAAGTTCACCAGAAGCACAATTGATCGTAAAGGACGGAAAAGCAGAAATTCACCCTATCGCAGGCACTTACAAACGTACTGGGAATGATGAAAAAGATGCTGAGCTCGCTAAAAAATTGGCTCAGGACGACAAAGAAAACAGCGAACATGTGATGTTGGTGGACTTGGCCCGAAACGACCTAAGCCGAAACGGAAACACTGTGCATGTGGACACTTATCGTGAAGTGCAATATTTCTCCCATGTGATTCATTTGGTTTCCAAAGTAACAGGACAAAAAAAGAAAGACATCAGCACCATGAAAGTGGTAGCCGACACATTCCCTGCAGGAACATTGAGCGGAGCGCCAAAACACATGGCCATGCAACTCATTGAAAAATATGAGAAAACAAGCCGCTCTTATTATGGCGGCGCCATAGGCTTTATGGATTTTGAAGGCAACTTTAACCATGCCATTATGATCCGAACCTTTTTGAGCAAAAACCACGAACTGTATTACCAAGCAGGAGCTGGTTTGGTGGCCGCCTCCAACCCTGAAGACGAATTACAAGAAACTTATAACAAGCTGGGAGCATTGACCAAGGCATTGGAAATTGCCGAAACAATCTAGACCATGGGAAGAAAGATTTTAATGATAGACAACTACGATAGTTTCACCTACAATTTGGTGCACTATTTGGAAGATTTGGATTGTGAAGTAACCGTAAAACGAAACGACCAACTCTCTTTGGATGAAGTGGAACTGTTCGATTATATCGTGCTTTCCCCTGGGCCAGGTATTCCTGATGAAGCAGGCTTGCTGAAAGAAATCATCAAAACCTACGCCCCTACCAAACGGATTTTTGGGGTTTGTTTGGGATTGCAGGCGATTGGTGAAGTATTTGGTGGCACTTTGGTGAATCTGGATAAAGTGTACCACGGAGTGGACACCAAGATAACAATCACCAAAGACGACCAAATCTATGAGGGCATGCCCAAGACCATTCAAGTGGGGCGTTACCACTCTTGGGTTGTTGATCCAAATCTACCTGAAGAATTGGAAACTACTGCCGTGGATGAAAACGGACAGGTAATGTCACTTCGCCACAAAACCTATGATGTAACAGCCGTGCAGTTTCACCCAGAATCGGTATTGACTCCAGAAGGAAAACAAATGCTTAAGAATTGGCTCAATAGAAAATAGAAACGAGATATGAGAATTGAGAGTTCTCTAAAATCTAACATCTAATCTCTCACATCTAAGAAAAATGAAAGAGACTTTAAATAAACTTATCAATCACGAAATTCTCCCCAAGGAAGAGGCCAAGCAAATATTGGTGAACATTGCCAAGGGAGATTACAACACCTCCCAAATTGCATCATTCTTAACGGTGTACATGATGCGAAGTATCACCATTGAGGAGTTGGAAGGCTTCCGCGATGCCCTATTGGAGCTTTGTTTGGCGGTAGACCTATCCGATTACAATCCTATTGATCTTTGCGGAACGGGCGGGGATGGCAAGGACACCTTTAATATTTCCACCTTGGCATCTTTTGTTACGGCTGGAGCTGGAATCCATGTGACCAAACACGGTAACTATGGGGTTTCCTCGAAATGTGGAAGTAGCAACGTGATGGAATTTCTGGGCATCAAATTCAGTAATGATGCCGATTTTCTAAAGAAAACCATTGAAGAAGCTGGCATTTGTGTTTTGCATGCGCCACTTTTTCACCCTGCCATGAAAAATGTAGCTCCCATCCGAAGAGAATTGGCGGTAAAGACCTTTTTCAATATGCTGGGACCTATGGTGAACCCTGCCTTTCCAAAGAACCAAATGGTAGGGGTGTATAATTTGGAATTGGCCAGAATGTACGGCTACTTATATCAGAATACCGATAAGAAATTCACCATTTTAAATGCCTTGGATGGCTACGATGAAATTTCGTTGACGGGTGACACCAAGACCATTTCTAACCATACCGAGAGCATGTTGAAACCTGCCGATTTTGGAGTAGAAAAAGTAACTCAAGCAGAAATTGTGGGTGGTGAGGATATTGCTGAATCCGCACAAATTTTCATGAATGTGCTGCAAGGAAAAGGTACCCAAGCACAAAACAATGTGGTATGCGCCAATGCAGGAGTAGCCATAGCCACGGTTCAAGGATTGACGCCAAAACAAGGTTTTGAGAAAGCCCAAGAATCGTTGATGAGTGGCAAAGGTTTGGCAGCATTAAAAAAATTACAGGAATTGAGTAGAAATTAAAGAGATGAAATGTCATTCCTGTTGTACCCTGAGCGTAGCCGATGGGAAAGCAGGAATCCAATAACCTAATTGAATAAATGATTCCGCATCAAGTTCGGAATGACAAATTAAATAAAAACAAGATAAGTGTCATTCCTGCGAAAGCAGGAATCCATAAAACAAATGATTAAAAACGTTCATGAATATTATGTTTACATCTTAACCAATATACCAAATGGCACCTTATATATTGGCATGACAAACGATTTAGAACGTAGAATACTAGAACATAAAACTGGTAGTGTAGAGGGTTTCACAAAAAAGTACGGACTCAAAACATCAATTTATTTTGAAGTTCATCAAAATGTGAATGAGGCAATCCTAAGGGAGAAACAACTGAAGAAATGGAAAAGACAATGGAAAATTGAATTGGTTGAAAAAGAAAATCCCAAATGGAAGGATTTAGCTAGTGGTTGGTATTCCTAATGGATCCCGCATCAAGTGCGGGATGACAATTAACAATGAATCAAGATCATTGCCATTCCTGCGAAAGCAGGAATCGAAAACAGAAACAGAATAAAAAATTACGCATAATGCTTCGACTTCGCTCAGCATCCGTGCGGGATGACTAAAGAATAAAATGAACATACTAGACAAAATAGTAGCCGACAAACGCAAGGAAGTCGATTTAAAGAAAAAGCTGATTACACTTCCCCAATTGGAAAGTGCATTGCTTATGGAACGCACATCGGTTTCATTGGCTGCAGTGCTACGCAAAAGCAATTCAGGAATTATTGCAGAACACAAAAGACGTAGCCCATCAAAATCCGTAATCAATCAAAGCCTGAATGTACAGAATGTGGTAAAAGGCTATGCAGAGGCAGGAGTTTGTGGCATGTCGGTTTTAACGGATGGAAAATATTTCGGAGGTTCCTTGGATGATTTGGTGCTGGCCAGAGCAGCCGTGAACAACCCATTGCTACGAAAAGAATTCATTATAGATGAATATCAAATTGTGGAAGCCAAAGCCTATGGTGCCGATGTGATTTTATTGATTGCCGCCATATTGACCCGAGAAGAAATCAAAGCGTACTCCGAATTGGCCAAAAGTTTGGGCTTGGATGTGTTGTTGGAAGTGCACAATGAAGAAGAATTGGAAAAATCCTTGATGCCCAATTTGGACATGTTGGGCGTGAACAATCGTAACCTAAAAACTTTTAAGGTGAGTTTGGAAACCAGTAAAACTCTTTCTCAGCTAATTCCTGATGAATTTGTAAAGGTTTCCGAAAGCGGTATCAGTTCCATTGAAGCAATCAGAGATTTAAAAGAATACGGTTACCAAGGATTTTTGATTGGAGAGAATTTTATGAAAACAGATAATCCTGGAGCGAGTGCAAAAGCATTTATTAACGAATTAGAAAATTAACGTCACTTCGAGTGATTTACCAAAGGTAAATTGTATCGAGAAGTGAAATGGTCTCGATACATTTTGAAACAAGTTTCAAAATACTCGACCTGACGAAATAAAGATTATGAAACTAAAGGTCTGCGGCATGAACCATAATCCCACCGAGGTCGCACAATTGCAACCCAATTATTTGGGTTTTATTTTCTGGGAACCCTCCTCTCGTTTTTTTGAGGGAGAAATGCCCGATTTGCCCAAATCCATTAAAAAAGTGGGGGTTTTTGTAGATGCACCTTTAGAAGAGGTTTTGGAAAAAGTTGCCGAATTCCAATTGGATGCCGTGCAATTACATGGTAAGGAAAGTGTTCAGTATTGCTCTGATTTAAAATCCAACTTTCTGTCATTTCGAGCACAGTCGAGAAACCAGAAAGTTGATGATAAGAAAGAGGTCTCGACTGTACTCGACATGACAAATACGGATATCATCAAAGTTTTTTCCATCAAAGATGATTTTGATTTTTCCATTTTGAAAGATTATGAAACCATTTGTGATTACTTTCTTTTCGATACCAAAGGAAAATTACCAGGTGGAAATGGCTATACGTTTGATTGGTCTATTTTAGAGAATTACCCATCCAACAAACCTTTCTTTTTAAGTGGGGGCATTGGTTTGGAATCCATTGAAAAATTGAAAAAATTCAAGAACAGTCCAGCATCAAAATATTGTTTTGCGATTGATGTGAACAGTAAATTTGAGACCCAACCTGGATTAAAAAACATAACGTCATTGAAAACATTCATCAATGAACTCAATGACGAATTACAACTTAAAACTGACAACTGATTATGAGTTATCATGCAGATGAAAAAGGGTATTACGGGGAGTTCGGCGGAGCCTTTATTCCCGAAATGCTGTATCCCAATTGCGAGGAACTTCGGCAAAACTATATCCAAATCATGGAGGAACCCTCCTTTAAGCAAGAGTTCCAACAATTATTAAAAGATTATGTGGGCAGACCCACCCCACTCTATTTTGCTAAACGACTTTCAGAAAAATTCAACACCAAAATCTATCTGAAGCGTGAAGACCTTTGCCATACAGGTGCACATAAGGTGAACAACACGATCGGGCAGATTTTGATGGCCAAAAAATTGGGCAAACATCGAATCATTGCTGAAACTGGTGCAGGTCAACATGGTGTGGCCACTGCAACAGTTTGTGCTCTTATGGGCATTGAATGTGTAGTGTATATGGGTGAAATTGATATTGCTCGCCAAGCTCCGAACGTAGCCCGAATGAAAATGTTGGGTGCCGAGGTGAGAGCGGCTAAATCAGGAAGTAAAACCCTAAAGGATGCCACCAACGAAGCCATTCGTGATTGGATCAACAATCCAGTGGACACCCATTATATTATTGGTTCTGTAGTTGGGCCACATCCCTACCCTGATATGGTCGCTCGTTTCCAATCGGTAATTTCCGAGGAAATTAAAAGTCAATTGTTGGAAAAAGAGGACCGAGAAAATCCAGATTACGTTGTAGCATGTGTGGGTGGAGGAAGTAATGCAGCTGGTGCTTTTTACCATTATTTGGATACACCAGAAGTGGGCATTATTGCCGTCGAAGCAGCTGGAAAAGGAATTCATTCAGGTGAAAGTGCGGCAACCTCTGCCTTGGGCAAAGTGGGCATCATCCATGGAAGTAAGACTTTGTTGATGCAAACGGCTGACGGGCAGATTACTGAACCCTATTCCATTTCAGCTGGCTTGGATTACCCAGGAGTTGGTCCGATGCATGCTCATTTGTACAAGTCTGGTCGTGGGGAATTTATTTCTATTACCGATGATGAGGCCATGCAAGCTGGATTGGAACTTTGCAAACTAGAAGGAATAATCCCAGCGATAGAATCATCACACGCTTTGGCCATTTTTGAGGATAGAAAATTCAAAGAAGATGATGTGGTCGTAGTGAATTTATCAGGCCGTGGCGACAAAGATTTACAGAATTATATCGATTATTTCAAATTATAATTTCTGTCATTCCTGCGAAAGCAGGAATCTATAACCCTAAGGATTCCGCATCAAGTGCGGAATGACAAAATGATTTTTAAATACGAGATTTAGAATGAACAGAATCAAACAAAAACTGAGCGAGGATAAAAAAATCCTCTCTATATACTTCACCGCTGGTTATCCTAAATTGGACGACACGGTTCAAATCATCCAAGATCTGGAAAAAAGCGGAGTGGATCTTATTGAAATTGGTCTTCCTTTTAGTGATCCTTTGGCTGACGGACCAACCATTCAGGAAAGTTCTACGGCTGCCCTTAAAAATGGGATGCACACTGAATTGCTTTTTGAACAAATCAAAGACATAAGAAAATCGGTTTCCATTCCATTGATATTGATGGGCTATTTTAACCCAGTGCTTCAATATGGAGTGGAAAAGTTTTGCCAAAAATGTGAGGAAATTGGCATCGATGGGTTAATTCTACCCGATTTACCCCTTGATGTGTACCAAGAAGAGTACGAAGCTTTGTTCAAAAAACATAGACTCATCAATGTGTTTTTGATTACACCACAAACTAGTGATGAACGTATCAAAGCCATCGATGATGCTTCGGAAGGGTTTATTTATATGGTGAGTTCAGCAAGCACCACTGGAGCAAAATCTGGATTTGGAGAAGAGCAATCTTCTTATTTTCAACGCATTTCAAATATGCAATTAAAGAACCCTCAAATTGTTGGGTTCGGTATCAGCAATGCAGAAACTTTTAATCAAGCTACAGAAAAAACAAAGGGTGCCATTATTGGTTCTGCTTTCATCAAACATTTAACAGAAAATGGTGTAGACAGTATTGGTGGGTTTGTGAGTCAAATTCGTTAAATTTCGAGTTTAAAACTAACTCAAGCCGATTCATGAAAAAAGCCATACTGCTAGCTTCATTATTTTCTGCATTTTCATTTTATGCCCAAGATGATGTAGCCATAAAGTCGCAAGTCGCCGATGCCATCAACGAGCTTCGGGATTTTATTTCCATACCAAACGATGCCCTCAATCCTGATGATATCGACAGAAACATTAATTGGCTAAAGCGCAAATTTGGAGAACGTGGTTTCAATACAGCTGTTTTGGAAACAGAAAATCTACCCTTGTTTTTTGCTGCATTACCGATGAATACCGAAAAACCAACGGTATTGATCTATATGCATTTGGATGGTCAATCTATTGACCCAACAAAATGGGATCAACCTGACCCTTATGAGGTGGTTTTAAAAGCTCCTGAGGGTGATGGTTTTAAAACTATTTCTTGGGAAGAACTCAATGATGACATCAATTATGATTGGCGCCTTTTTGGTCGTTCCACTTCAGATGACAAATCGCCCATTGTGATGTTGTTGAACACTATCGACCTTTTTAAAAATGAGGGTAAAGAAATCCCATTTAATGTAAAGGTGATTTTGGATAGTGAGGAAGAAAAAAGTAGTAAACCTTTACCTAAAGCAGTAAAAGAGTACCGTGATTTATTGGAAGCTGACTTTTTAATGATTGTGGATGGTCCCGTTCATGCTTCGGAAAAACCAACGGTTGTGTATGGTTGTAGAGGAATCACTACGCTTTCATTGACTACTTATGGTCCAATCAAACCTCAACACAGCGGCCATTATGGTAATTATGCGCCAAACCCTGGTTTCCAATTGGCCCAGTTATTGGCAACCATGAAAGATAAAGATGGAAAGGTATTGATTCCAGGCTATTATGATGGCATCAATATAGACGAGTCCACTTTAAACATTTTAAAAAGTGTTCCTGACAGTGATGAAGCCATTGCAGAAAAATTACAATTCAAAACCTCGGAAAAAGTAGGGAGTTTTTATCAAGAAGCGCTACAATATCCCTCTTTGAATATTAGAGGATTGGGCTCTGGATGGGTAGGTGCAAAAGCTAGAACCATTGTTCCCGAAAGTGCAACTGCTGAATTGGATTTGCGTTTGGTAGTGGAAAGCGATGGTACTAGATTGAAAAAATTGGTAAAGGACCACATCGCAAAACAAGGATACAAAGTATTGGACCACGAGCCGAGCAAGGAAGAGCGCATGCAATTCGATAAAATCGTTCATGTAAGGGAAGGAAGTGTTACCGATGCTTTTAGAACTTCAATGGGCAACCCTTATGGTGTTTTCATCACAAAAACCATGAAAGAAACCTTTGGAGAGGATGTAATTCAAATTCGAACCATGGGCGGAACCGTTCCCATTGCACCATTCATCAACGAATTGAAAATCCCTGCATTTATTGTTCCTACTGTAAATCCAGATAACAACCAACACAGTCCCAATGAAAATGTGAAAATTGGGCAACTAGCGTATGGAATTAAAATGTTTTACGGGGTGCTATCAACTCCGATGGAATAAAAGAACTTCTAACTAAAAAAGCCCCGAACTGTCGGGGCTTTTTTTGATAAATTATTTAGACTATTCGTTATTGCTTTTCTTTTTCTGTTGGCCAGGGGCATACGCTTTGGCACTTTTAGCTCCTGTTGCTTTTTTAACCTGACCTGGTGCAGTACTTCTTTTTACCGTACCATGGTTCACTTTACAAGATGTAAACATCGCAATAGAACATAATACAATAGTAATCTTAAGTAAATTTCTCATGTTTTTGATTTAGGGATTTGGTTGAATGTAGTTATAACAACGAAAAAATCACGTTAAAATTGACCTAAACCCCATATCATTTGATGAATAATGCTAAATAATTCATATTTCCATCAAACTAGAAAAACTCTCGGTACTGCATTACCCTAAAATCCAAGGTGTTGAATTTGGGATTGACTTTTTTCAAATCTTTATACGCTTGCAAACTTCCCACGGCTCTATTGGCTGCTCCCGAGGGTCCAGTTAAAGAGACTGTTGTAATTGTTCTCGACTGCCTGCCCATGCCGCAGGCGGGCGCTCGAACTGACAAAGAATTAGAAGTGACAGGTAACTCCAACTGATGAATTCGTGGCACTTCATCAGAAATCACATCCAATTTTAAACCATGTTCTTTGAGTTGTCTTCTAAAGAAATATTCTGGACCGTTTTTACTATTGCCACCTGTGAACAACAATGTTTCAATATTTGGATGTTTTTGAAGATATCCCACCAAATCGCGCAGTTCTACATTTTGCATTCCCAAATCGGAAGCATCGATTTTTTCGCGTTCGGCACTTTGCACAATGTCGCAAACACCAATTTTATTTTTTATTAAAAAGTGTTTTCGTTGTTGAATGGCCTCATGGGTGTTTTCATATTTGAGTCCCAAATCAAAGATTCGGTCCAAAATGGGCCATAACATGCCATTGCAACTGCCGTAGCAAAAATCAACATCCTCATCCTTTAATTCTCCTGTGGTAAAACGAGGTGGTGGTAGCGTACCCACAATCAACTTGGTGGCCTCTTCCAATAAAAATGGCTCGTATGGATGAATGTGTTGAAAGAGTTTCAAGTTTAAAGTGGAGAGTTTTAAGTATCAAGTTCAAAAGAACAAACTATTAAAAAGAGAGAATCCACGTCATGCTGAACTCGTTTCAGCATCACATAAATAAAATTTTATGAGACCCCGAAACAAGTTCGGGGTGACCTTATACTATATTATGGTTAAGCAGAGTTTCTACTTGCATTAATGTTTCCGTAAAGCGAACGCGTTACAATCTTTTCATACAATTCCTTAAACTCAGAATTCTGGGTGATATGGTACAAGGCGTTTTGCTGAATCACCAACAAAGGCAACACAATCTTCTCACGGATTTTTACGGACTCCCTTGAAATGGCCTCATCTTCCATTAAAATCTTAAGACCAGAAATCTGTAACAACATCTTTTTAGAAAGTTCGAATTCGTCGTGAAGTATATTCCAGAAATCTCCAAATTCAGGATCGTCTTTCATGTAGCTTGTCAATTGGAAATTGGTTTTCGCCAAAGACATCATACTGTTCAACATCAAAGCTTTGAAAAATGGCACTTCTTTGTACAATTTTTTCACTTCGCTCAGTCGACCCTCCTCTTTCAATTGTTGGATAGCTGTACCCAAACCAAAATAACCTGGCACATTTTGTTTCAATTGGCTCCAAGATCCCACAAAGGAAATTGCCCTTAAATCGGACAAGGTCAATTTTGCTTTATTGCCACGCTTTCCTGGTCTACTTCCAATATTGGCCTTCGTGTAATATTTTAAAGTACTTCGGTTTTCTAAGTACGGGATAAACTTATCATGCTGTTTTAGCCCATCGTATTTATCGAAACTCAATTCAGAAAGCTCTTCTATCAATTTACGTTGGGCTGAAGAAATCACCAATTCCTTACCAAAAAGATTATTGCTCAAACCTGCAGTCAGCAATTGTTCCGAGTTATGGATGAATTGCTCTTTTGTACCATAGGTACTGGTAATGGTTTGCCCTTGAATGGTGAGTTGAATTTCGTGATTCGCCACATCTTTTGTTTGTGCAGCGTAGAATCTATGGGTTTTACCACCACCCCTTGCAGGTGGTCCTCCCCTACCGTCAAAAAATATGGCAGCGATTCCATTTTTCTTGCAGACTTTACTCAAGGTTTCCTTTGTTTTTAAAATAGACCAGTTGGCTTTTAAATATCCGCCATCTTTGGTCCCATCGGAGAAACCAAGCATAATGGTGTGCACATCATTTCTGCGCTCCAAGTGTTTTCTGTATTTTGGAATATCAAACAAGGTTTGCATCACTTCTTCGGAAGCATCCATTCCTTTCATGGTTTCGAATAAAGGAACAATATCGAAAGTGATGTCCTTTTCGTCCCATCCGCACCATCTGAACAATCCATAAACAAAGAGAACGGCAAAAATATCTTCGGAGTTACTGATGATATAGCGGTTACAACCATCTTCCCCATTCTTTTCTTGAATGGCCTTTAAATTTTGAATGTTGGCAATGGTATCCTGTACAATTTCCTCATCAAAATCTTTTGGGTTGAGTTTATAGTCCTTTTGCAATAATTGCTGCACCAAATCCTTTTCTTTCAACTCAGCCAAAGATTCCTTGATAACGCCCTGTTTTTTCAGTACAGTTTCAACTACCAAGAAATGTTTGCTATGATCTTGACGAATATCCAAGGTAGCGAAGTGCGTTTTAAAGATGTGAACCTTATCAATAAATTGGTCCAACTCATCCAGATACAATTCGTGGTAATGCTCTATCAATTGCTCACGAACTGCATTTAAATGTTCTATAATTCCAGCGTAGGAAATTGGTGCATTCGGGTCGAACATGGCGAGGTATAGTTTATCGCTCAGAGCATTAAGGTCTTCTTGCATGCTTTTGAACGTAAGCTTTTTACGAAGTTCCTTTAATTCATTGTAGTAGCACTTCATCAAGGTCAATCGAAGTTCATCGGCTACTTGTTTGGTGATATCAGCGGTCACAAAGGGGTTTCCATCTCGGTCACCACCTGGCCAGAATCCAAGTTTCATGAGATTGTAATTCTCAAACTTTTCATCTTTGATGTTGTTCTTTACATATTGGTACAAATCCCCAACTGCATCATAATAGGTATTCCTCAAAATATAGATGATGTTTTTGGCCTCATCCAACGGAGTAGGCTTTTTGGCATTCACCAAAGAGGTCAATCCCAATTGTTGAAGCGTTACATCAATATCGTGAAGCCTATCTTCGTCAATAAGGCTTCGCAATTCAGCAATAATATCTAAAACAGCAGGGGTATAAAACTGCGTAGGGTGCGCTGTAAGAACAATTCGTGCGCTGAATGTGGACAGTTTCTTGGATACCTTGTCCCAGTTTTTGGTGCGATTCACCAATTCAAAATAATCAGGAATGGTCAACGAAGTGCTGTACTCCTGAAGTTTCGGAAATGCCGAATCTTCAACACTATCATACAACACCACCTGACGTTCCACATATTGCACAATGCGGAACATAAAATCCAATCGCTCACGCTCATCTTGAATATTGGCAAAGTTGGAAAAGAACACATCCAAAATTTCTTGGGGCTCCTTACCATCTTTCAATCCCTTTTCGCATTGATCCAACAAAAGTGGAATCAAAATCCCCACATTTTCAATGTTCTTGTAGGGTAAACTCAAGAAAAGACTGTTGTAGATATTGAATTTATTGGTTACCGATTTTTTAAACTCTTCTAACCGTTTAGACTGTTGCATGTATTGTTTGTGTTAGTGTTAAAAACAGACGAACACCCAAAGGTCGTGATTAATGTGTAACCAATGGGTTAAATTTAAGGGTATCACAATTTTAGGTATAAGGCGTTTCTATCTTAACACCCAAACCCAATTGTCACTAACAACTTAAAGATTACTTTGGATTTTACCAAAGATTTATCGGACGAAAACGGGCTGGTTTTCCTTTAGGGTGTGCTCTTCACTAAAAAGGTAACCGTCGTAATTGAAGTTTTTAATATCGTCCAAGGTCTTAGCGTCAGAATCCAAGATGTAGCGCACCATAGATCCACGTGCTTTTTTGGCAAAGAAGCTGATGATCTTCAACTTGTCGTTTTTCCAATCTTTAAAGATTGGGGTGATCACAGGAACTTTCAATTTCTTGGTATCGATTGCGTTGAAGTATTCATTACTGGCCAAGTTCACAAACAACTCACCATCTTCCAATTCATTGTTTAAATGGGCGGTCAATTGTGTTTTCCAGAAGTCGTACAAGTTCTTTTTTCTTCCTATTTTCAATTGTGTTCCCATTTCCAAGCGGTAGGGCTGAATTAAATCCAAAGGCTTTAACACACCATACAATCCTGATAAAATTCTGAGGGTTTCCTGAAGTTGATCTAGTTTTTCCTCTGGAATGGTGTAGGCATCCAAACCTTGGTACACATCACCATTAAAAGCATAAACTGCTGGCCTAGCATTTTCTGGAGTGAAAGGTGGCTCAAATTGTTGATTGCGCTCCCAGTTCAGTTCAGCCAACTTATCGGAAATGGACATCAGCTCACTCAATGCCTTTGGTTTCTTCTTTTTCAGCACCGCATTCAGCTTTTCGGATTGCTCCAAAAATTCGGGCTGTGTAAATTTTGATGTTGGTAAGGCTGTTTCAAAATCCAACGACTTGGCTGGAGAGATCACAATTTTCATATGCATTTAAATTTCAGTAAAAATAAGTAGGAATTTGGGCTTCAAAAAGCATTTTCCAATGGTGTTTTCAATCTTAATATTAATGAAAACTATGATTCATGATGTTTAGAATAGCCACGCCATTTTTCAATACCGTTCACCATATCTTCTGGCAATTCTGAATCAAAACGCATGAACTCTCCTGTCACTGGATGTTCAAACCCTAAAGTTTTGGCATGCAAAGCTTGTCTGGGCAAAACCTTAAAGGTGTTTTCTACAAATTGCTTGTATTTGGTAAATGTGGTGCCTTTTAAAATTTTATCCCCACCGTAGCGCTCATCATTGAACAGTGTATGCCCAATGTATTTCATGTGCACCCGAATCTGATGGGTTCTTCCTGTTTCCAATTTGCAGGAGACCAAAGTCACATAGCCCAAACGTTCCAGCACTTTATAGTGGGTCACCGCTTCTTTCCCATCTTCCCCATTCGGAAAAACCACCATTTGAAGTCTGTTCTTAGGGTTTCGACCTATATGACCTTCAATGGTTCCTTCATCCTCTTCCACATTACCCCAAACCAAGGCAATATATTCACGCTCACTGGTTTTTTCAAAAAACTGTTGGGCCAAATGCGTCATCGCGGTTTCCGTTTTGGCAATCACCAACAAGCCCGTAGTGTCTTTATCAATTCGGTGTACCAAACCTGGGCGTTCTGAACTATTGTTGGGTAAATTCTCAAAATGGTAGACCAAAGCATTGATCAAGGTTCCCGAATAATTTCCATGACCTGGGTGCACTACCATCCCTGCGGGTTTGTTCACCACCAAAAGAGAATCATCCTCGTACACTATATCCAACGGAATGTCCTCAGGAGTCAGTAAAAACTCATAAGGTGGGTGCTCGAACATCACTTTAACCTCATCACCTGCTTTTACCTTATAGTTTTGTTTTACAACCTCGCCATTTACCCAAATATGACCTCGTTTGGCCGCTTGTTGGATCTTGTTTCGAGTAGCATTTTCGATAAAATTCATCAAGAATTTATCAACGCGCAAAGGCTCCTGACCTTTTGAGGCCATGAACTTAAAATGCTCGTAGAGCTCGTCTTGCGACAACTCTTGGTTATCGTTATCCGAAATATCCATGCTTAATTGGACTCTGCCTGAACCCTTGCACTTCCTGGAACAGTCCCGTTACCACAGATCAGTTCAACTTTGGAGGTCTTGGGCAATTTATCTCCAGGCTTAATGTATTTCCCTTTAAACTTCATGTTGTACACCATATCCTTACCCAACTCATCAATGTAAGTAACACGTTGCACATCCAATCCTACTGCCTTAAGCATAGAAGCAGCATTTCGTTGGGTTACCTGAATAATATCTGGCACGGTCACCTTTTTATACCCTGATGGGTTAACGGTAAAATATATTTTACGGTTGGATTTCACCTTGTTTCCCGCAGGTGGATTTTGGTCCAAAATGGAAAAACGTGGGTAATCGGGATTATATTCGGAAGAGTCCAAAACTTGGTATCGCAAACCTGCATCCTCAACAGCTTTTCGCATTTCGGATACAGACATTTTGGAAAAATCGGGCACTTCTACAAATTCACCATGGTTGGTAGTACTGTTAAGCCATCGCAAAGACAGCATCACCAAAACAAGCACAGCCACGACCGCCAAGCCCAATTGAATCAAAAATGTCTTACTTTTTAAAAAGTTTAAAAAATTTTTCATGTGGATTACCTTATCGGGACAAATATAGGAAAGCCAACCCTTTTTTCTTTACTTTGGCTTTGCGATATTTTGAACCAATGAAAAAGAACGTTGCCATCATCATAGGGGGCTACTCCAGTGAATACAATATTTCCATAAAGAGTGGAAATGTGGTCTTTAAGTATTTGGATAGAAGCAAATACAATCCTTATCGAATAATTATTACCAAAGAAAAATGGTACTATTTGGATGAAGAAAACAATGAGTTTTTATTGGAACGTTCCGATTTTAGTTTGCCATTGGATGGAAATAAAATCAAGTTTGATTGTGTTTTCAATGCCATTCATGGCACCCCAGGTGAAGATGGATTAATGCAGGCTTATTTTGAGTTGTTGGGGATTCCACATACCTCTTGCAACCATTACGAAGCCGCTCTAACTTTCAACAAAAGGGATTTATTGAGCGCCTTGAAACCCTACGGAATACCTTGTGCCACTTCCTATTTTATTAATAAGGGTCAATCTATTGATGAGGATGCCATTGCTGAAAAGGTAGGACTCCCTTGTTTTGTGAAAGCGAACAGAGCGGGAAGTAGCTACGGCGTTTCCAAAGTGTACAAAAAAGAAGAATTGGAGACCGCCATCGAGAATGCCTTTAAAGAGGACCACCAAGTTATTATTGAATCTTTTTTGGATGGCACCGAAGTTTCGATTGGGGTAATCACCTATAATAATGAAGTGAAAGTGTTACCCGCCACCGAGATTATTTCAGAAAACGATTTTTTCGATTTTGAAGCGAAATACATGGGTAAATCCCAAGAGATCACTCCTGCTCGAATTTCAGAAACTCAGGCAACCAATGTAAAAGAAAGGGCAGAATTTATTTATAAAGTGCTCGGCCTAAAAGGCTACACCCGAAGTGAGTTTATTTTTATCGGGGCCGAACCTTATTTATTGGAGATCAATACCACTCCAGGACTTACCGAAGAAAGTTTGTTACCGCAACAAGCTCGAGAGGCTGGAATTTCTTTAGAAGCACTTTTTGACAGTGCCATAGAAGAAGCTTTACGATAGAAATCCGTATTTTTAAGAAACCAATTACCAAACCACATGAGACGCGCATTGTTCCCTGGTTCTTTTGACCCGCTAACCTTAGGTCATTCTGACATTATTCAAAGAGGTGTTACCCTTTTTGATGAACTCGTTATTGCTATAGGGATCAATGCTGACAAAAAATACATGTTCTCTTTGGAGGAAAGGGTTCAATTTATCAAAGAAGCCTTTAAAGATGAGCCCAAAATAAAAGTAACTACTTACCAAGGCATGACGGTAGATTTCTGCAAAAAAATAGATGCCAATTTTATTTTAAGGGGACTTCGCAACCCTGCGGATTTTGAGTTTGAAAA
This sequence comes from Flagellimonas zhangzhouensis, assembly GCF_900102925.1. Taxonomy (GTDB): domain Bacteria; phylum Bacteroidota; class Bacteroidia; order Flavobacteriales; family Flavobacteriaceae; genus Flagellimonas; species Flagellimonas zhangzhouensis. The sequence goes on from NZ_FNKI01000006.1 coordinate 53,797, forward strand.
GGCCATTGCGCACACTAACCGTAAACTATCAGAAATTGAAACTGTGTTCTTGCTTACCTCTTCGGGTAAATCGTTTATTAGTTCTTCCATTGTTCGAGATGTCATTAGAAATGGAGGCGATTACACTGGACTTGTTCCCGAAACCGTCATTGTAAAGAAATAATTTTAAAGCTTCTGATCAACCGATAAATTTTGATGTAGGTGATTTCTTCAAACTTGACAAATGTCAAACATTGCAAATTGATGTAAAAACCACATTTTTTACTTCTTTCACAACATTAACTCTCCAATACATCGGGATAATTTTACATTGGTCTCATAATTAACGGCATACAATTTCATAATACCCCCGAAATTTGAAAGCAGTCGAGAACATAGACCAAAATTATTTAATCAAACAGCTCCCCACCCCTACCGCATTTGTTGGTAAAAATGGAGTTGTGATGGATGCATCCGACTCCTGGTTGGAGATTTTTGGTTTAGTACCGACAAAGAAAAAGCGCAAGCTTAAAATTCTTGATTTTTTTCCAGAAGCTAAAGACTTTCAAAACAACAACGCCTTTTCCCTCAAACACAAGAATATTATAAATGACAACATTAGTCATTTTGAAAGTTCCTTTACCCCGTGGTTTGATGACAATGAGAATGTTTTGGGTTCCATTATTCAAACAAAGGATATTACATCCGAAGTAGAGAAGGAATTGGAGATTGAACGCCTTAAGAATATTCTTAAATACAAATCTGAAGCAGCCAAAATTGGATGGTGGGAATATGATGTCTTAAATGAAGAAATATTTTGGTGCGACGAAACTAAAAGAATACATAAAGCCCCCGATTCTTACCGACCCGATATAAATGAAGCCATAAACTTTTACAAGTCAGGCTTTAGTCAAAATAGAATTTCCATGCTCTTCCACAATGCGATGACCAAAGGCGATTCGTATGAAGTTGATTTGATCATCCTTACTTTTAAAGGAGAAGAGCGATGGGTACGTGCTACTGGAAAACCCATTTTAAAAAATGGTAAGGTGGTAAAACTCTTTGGAACCTTAAAGGACATTCATGAACAAGTGATGGCCGAAACCAAAATCAAGGAAAACCAACAGTTGCTCACCACTTTAATCGATAGCTTACCCTTGAACGTCTATGTCAAGGATTTGGAATCCAAAAAAGTTTTGGTCAACAAGGCAGAATGCGATTATCTAGGTAAAAGCGCTGCAGAAATTTTGGGCAAATCGGATTTTGACCTTTATGATGAAAAGATGGCGCAAATTTCACGTGAGGAAGACTTACTGGTAATGAAACACCTTAAACCCATTTTGGGGAAGGAGACCGAAAGTGCCAAGAAAGATGGAAAAACCACCTATTTCCTAACCTCAAAAATTCCACGTTTTGACCTTGACGGCCGCGTAAATGGCCTTATTGGAATTAGCATGGATATTTCGGCCATTAAAAAGAAAGAAGAACAGCTTCAAAATTTGATCAGTATTACCACTATTCAAAACAAGAAGCTAGTAAACTTCGCACATATTGTCTCCCATAACCTTAGATCACATTCAGCCAACTTCTCCATGCTTTTGGAGTTTTTGAACTATGAAGAAAATCAGGAGGAAAGAGGAAAAATATTAAAAATGTTAAACCACGCGTCGGACAATTTGTTGGAGACCCTTGAAAACCTAAATCAAGTAGTAGATGTCAACACCAAAACGCCGCAGTTAAAAAAACAACTTAACCTACACGATAGCATTGTTAAGGCACAACAGAACATTGTTGCATTTAGCGAGAAAAACAAGGCACGGATCATAAACAACATCCCAAAACAAATAACTGTTTCGTCTGTGCCTGCCTATTTGGACAGTATTATTCTTAACCTGATTACCAATGCGATCAAATACAAAAAACCCGACTTGGACCCTGTGATCACCATAGATGCATTTCTCGAAAACAATCAAGTGTGTTTACGCGTATCCGACAATGGACTTGGTATTGACCTAGAAAAGAATGGGGATAAAGTGTTTGGCATGTACAAAACTTTCCATCAGCGAGAAGATGCCAAAGGTTTTGGCCTGTATTTGGTACGAAATCAAATTGAGGCCATGGGCGGAACCATAACCATAGAAAGTGAAGTTGATAAAGGCTCGTCCTTTAATGTGTATTTTAATGAAGAAAATGAATAGTATTTTTATTGTAGACGATGATCCGATCACGGTATTCGGAATCAAAAAAATGTTGAAACCTGTTGCTGGTTGTGCCGATATCCAAATTTTTCAAAACGGCAAGGAGGCATTGAACGAAATACAAGAACGAGTTGGAGGTAGTTTATTGCCCGAAGTGATTTTTTTGGATATTAATATGCCCATTTTGGATGGATGGGGCTTTTTGGAAGAATTAATCTCCATGAACATTCAACAACCTATTACTATAAATGTGATAACATCCTCCATTGATCCGTTGGATTTGGAGAAATGGTATTATTACAAAGCCCGTTGCCCACATACTCTAAATTTTAAGAACAAGCCCATTTTTAAGATAGAATTGGCTGACCTTGGGTACATTAATGTGGCTTCATAAACATATTATATTGTATTTTTGGTTTGCAAGAAAAACATTATTGTGCCAACCAAAGTTCCCTTAGTTAATTTGAAGTATTTAGTTTTTTTAACCTCACTAGCCCTATTTTTTATCTCCTGTGAAAATAAAACGCAGGATGAAAAACCATCATATCAAACCTTTTTTGAGGCCTCGGAAGGAATGGAAACTCCTACCTACCAAGCAACCATTGATTACTACATAACCCTTGCAAGGGATTTTCCAGAAATCAACATTCATACCATTGGCAAAACCGATAGCGGTTATCCGTTGCACATGGTCACCTACAATCCTGATGGGGATTTTAATTATGAAAATATCCGAAAGGAAAAAACCATCATACTCATCAATAATGGAATTCATCCAGGGGAAAGTGATGGAATAGATGCCACCATGATGCTCTATCGTGATTTGGCCACAGAAAAAATCAAAGCACCTGAAAAAACGGTTCTTGTAACCATTCCTATTTACAATGTGGGTGGTTCCCTCAATCGAAATTCAGCTACTAGGGCCAACCAAAATGGACCTGAAGAATATGGTTTTAGAGGAAATGCCCTGAATTATGATCTAAATCGGGATTTCATTAAAATGGATACGCAGAACGCAAAAACGTTTGCACAGATATTTCATACGGTTAAGCCCGATGTATTTATCGACAACCATGTAAGCAACGGTGCCGATTACCAATATGTGCTAACACACCTGTTCACCCAACACAATAAATTGGGAGGAGAAATGGGAGCCTATCTGCATGACAGTTTTATGCCCGACATTGTAGGGGCGTTGGCCAACAAAGAATGGGACATCACTCCTTATGTAAACGTATTCAATATGCCGCCAGAGCAAGGGTTTAGTCAATTTATGGACCACCCAAGATACTCCACAGGTTACACTACACTTTGGAGCACATTAGGCTTAATGGTGGAAACCCATATGCTAAAACCGTACAAGCAAAGGGTTGAAGGTACCTATACACTAATGGAAAGCCTGATTGAGGTAACAGAAAAAGAGCACGATAACATAAAGAAGCTCAGAAAAGAAACCTTGGAGAACAATTTGGAGCTCTCCGAATACTACTTCAATTATGAGGTGGATACCACCCAAAGTAGCGCCCTAAACTTTAAAGGTTTTGAAGCTGAAATCATGACAAGTGAGGTCACTGGATTGCCCAGATTAAAATACAACAGGGAAAAGCCCTTCACCAAAGAAACGATTTACCAAGATTATTTTATTCCAAAAGATACTATCAGTGTTCCTGATGCTTACATTGTTAAACAAAGTTGGCTACGCGTAATTGACCGCTTAACGACCAATAAAATCCAATTTTTTAAATTGGAAAAGGATACCACATTAACCGTGGAAGCCTATAGTATTGTGGATTACGATACGAGGAACAATCCGTACGAAGGACACTATTTGCATTCCGACACAAAGGTTTCAAAAAGCAACAAGCAAATCCATTTTAGGGCTGGAGACATTGTAATTCCAACAAAACAACCAGGTATTCGATACCTTTTGGAGACTTTGGAACCTCAAGGTGTGGATTCCTTTTTCAACTGGAACTTTTTTGATACCATGCTGCAGCGCAAGGAAGGTTTTTCACCCTATGTTTTTGAAGACATCGCACTGGATATGTTGCAAAAAGATTCAACTTTACTACAAAATTTTGAAGCCCAAAAGGAACTGGACCTCAATTTTGCCAATAACTGGTATGCGCAATTGAATTGGATTTTTGAGCGCTCGGAGCATTTGGAAGAAGCTTACCTATCCTACCCTATTTATAGAATCTCTAAGGATAGCGACGCTTCAGGAATTCTTAATCGCTAAGGCCAATCTTCGAATAGAATTTTAATGTTGTGGTATGACTTTTTAAGTGCCTTTTTGGTTTTTCTACGTCCTTTCCACTTTACTTTTTTAATTCCTTCAGATTTTTCAGCAATCAACTTTCCCGTATATTCCGTGGTCATTACAAACCAATGGGTCTCTTTTAATCGAAACTCTCCGTTTCTTTTAAAAATATGATAAGTGGTTTTTAAAAAACGTTCAATTTTCAGGTTTTTAACCCCTGTTTCTTCTTCCACCTCACGAATAGCGGCATTTTCAATGGACTCGCCTTTATCCACTTTACCTTTGGGCAAATCCCATTTATTGTTACGATAGATAAAAAGCACTTTGCCCTTTTTATTTATAACAAAGCCACCGCCAGCTACAACCACAGGAATCTTATGCTTGAAAAGACTCAAGGTTTTATCTTCGTCGGGATGATAAAAATAAGCCTCCTTTATTTTCTTCTTGGACAAAAGGGAGATAGCTTCCATTATGCTGTCACCTTCCAAAGAAAACAAGTTTCCATTAGCATCCTTTGGACGTTTGTTCGTCAAAATCATTGGAGACTCATTCACAAAAACTTCATACATTTGCGCAATGGTTTTAGATAAAGAAATTGCCAAAAAAACAGCTGAGCTGCTTTTACAAATTAATGCAATAAAGTTGGAACCCGAAAATCCTTTTACATGGGCTTCGGGATGGAAATCTCCAATCTATTGTGACAACAGAATTATGCTGTCTTACCCAGAAATTCGAAATTTTGTTCGGGAAGAGATGGCCAAACAAGTCGAAAGCCTTTATGGCAAGCCCGATGTGATTGCGGGTGTGGCCACTGGTGCCATTGGTATTGGTATATTGGTAGCTGAAGCATTAGGTCTTCCTTTTGTATATGTGAGACCTGAACCTAAATCGCACGGTAGACAAAATCAGATTGAAGGGTATTTTGAACCTGGACAAAGTGTGGTGGTGATTGAAGATTTGATCAGCACAGGAAAAAGTAGCCTTAATGCCGTTAGAGCTTTAAAAGATCAGCAAGCCAATATAAAAGGAATGCTTGCTATTTTCACTTACGGCTTTCCTGTTTCCACAACCAATTTTGAAGCTGAGGACATTGAACTACATACCCTTTCAGATTACGAACATTTGATTGAGCAAGCTTCCGAAACCCATTACATTAAAGAATCCCAATTAAAAACCTTGTTGGAATGGCGCTCCAATCCACAAGAATGGAAAAAATAACAAACGCATCATGCACATAGAAGCAACTAAAAAACAAGTCGCCAAAAGCGATAAAGAAGTTTTTGAATTTTTGACCGACATCAAAAACTTTGAAACCTTAATGCCCGATAACATTGACAAATTTGAAGTGCTGGATGAGAACACTTTTAAGTTTGCCCTAAAGGGAATGCCAGAAATTGTGTTGCGTTTAAAAGAGCAAAATCCGAACGACAAAGTAGTTTTGGGTGCAGCCAGTGATAAACTACCTTTTACACTAACCGCAAACATTACTTCATTGGGTGAAAATGAAAGTGAAGTAGCATTGAGTTTTGAAGGGCAATTCAATGCCATGATGGCCATGATGATCAAATCTCCGATTACCAATTTTATGGAAACTTTGTCCACTAACATGGACAAAATAGGTCAGTAGAGCAAGGTAACTTCCTTTAGATCGAATTCTTTTAAAATATGGTCCTCTAATTCGAGTACCAACTTTCCTGTTGAAGTCACTTTTCGGATAAATCCTGGAAACATTTCTCCGTTTTCATCCTTAAATGTTGAAGGCTTGTCTTTTCGGAACAATATGTTCTCGTAGGCTGGCAACAACTGCTTCACGGTTTTACCTTCCATATTTTCCGTGTAAAACTTTATCCGCCCGATAATCATATTCAAAAGCTCATCCAAATCATATATTTGACCCGTAATGGATGAAAGCGATGATGCTTTGTCCAAATTTTCAAATTGGGTTTGGTTCACATTCAATCCAATTCCGATAATGGATTGATCCACTTGATTCCCTTTTAACATATTTTCAATCAAAATGCCACATATTTTGGTGACACCTGACATAATGTCGTTGGGCCATTTCACCTTTACATTTGGAATATTTAAGCTTGTCAGCACATCATAAAGTGCCATGGATACGCTAATATTCAATATAAATTGTTGGTCGGCCCTAAATGCATCAAACTTTTTTAAAATACTGAATGTTAGATTTTTACCGCCTTCAGATAGCCAAACCGTTCCTATTTGCCCCCTACCCTTCAGTTGTTTTTTTGCCACAACAACGGAATAATCAGGCAGGTTTTCCGACTTATTTAAAGCCCGCAAATACAGATTTGTAGAGTCCGTGGCATCAAGTTTGATTATTCGAGATAGTTCGCCCAAAGTGGTAAGCCTTATTGATTTGTTAAAAACTAAGGCTAAGAAAACAAAAAAAATATAACTTTGTAGAAACTAAAATTTTTGAATGCAGAAAACGAAAGCTAGCGCAGATGAATTGATTGCCTTGATTTTAGAAGGGATAGAGGAAGTTAAAGGAGTTGATATAAATCTATTGGACCTTAGGGAAATCGAAAATACTGTGTGCGACTACTTTATTATCTGCAACGGTACTTCCAATACGCATGTAAACGCAATTGTATCCTCCATCCAAAAAACCGTTAGTAAAGCAATTCACGATAAACCTTGGCATATAGAAGGTTCAGAGAATGCTGAATGGGTTTTAATGGATTATGTAAATGTTGTGGTCCATGTATTTCAAAAACATGTTAGGGAATTCTACGACATCGAAGGTCTTTGGGGAGATGCCAAAGTAACCATGGTGGAAAGCAGCTACAATTCATAAAAAATAATGGCAAAAGAGAACAATACAAATAATACCCCTAAAAAACCACGTTTTAGCTCGTGGTGGATATATGGTGTGGTTATCGCTTTAATCATTGGTTTCCAATTTTTTGGTGGAAGCAGTTTTTCAAGCACTGAAAAGACGACTACATCCGAATTGCAAGAATTTTTGCGCAATGGAGATATATCCAAAATTGTTATCATCACAAATACACGACAGGCAAAAGTTTATCTTACAGAAGAAGCCTTAAACAAGGATGTGCACAAAGGAGTGGCTCAAAAACCATTGCTGCCATCTACCAGTTTAGTGCCTCAATATGTGTTGGATTACGGGGATTTACAGATTTTTCAGAACGAAATCACCGAAATAAAAAAGGAAAATAACCTAGATACCATTGTAGAATTCGACACCGAATCCAATGTAATAGGCGAAATCTTCCTAACCCTACTACCTTTTGCCCTTATTATAGGTATTTGGATCTACTTGATGCGAAGAATGTCAGGTGGTGCAGGCGGTGGTGCTGGTGGACAAATTTTCAATATTGGAAAGTCCAAGGCTAAATTGTTCGATGAAAAAACAGATACAAGAACCTCTTTCAAGGATGTTGCTGGATTGGAAGGTGCCAAAGAAGAAGTTCAAGAAATTGTGGAGTTCTTAAAGAACCCCGATAAATACACCTCTCTTGGTGGTAAAATTCCAAAAGGAGCCCTTTTGGTTGGCCCTCCAGGTACAGGTAAAACCCTTTTGGCAAAAGCCGTTGCAGGCGAAGCTAAAGTGCCTTTCTTTTCACTTTCAGGTTCCGATTTTGTGGAAATGTTCGTGGGTGTAGGTGCATCTAGGGTACGTGATTTGTTCAAACAAGCAAAAGATAAATCCCCAGCCATCATTTTTATCGATGAAATTGATGCCATTGGTAGAGCTAGGGGCAAAAATAACTTTACAGGTTCCAATGATGAACGCGAGAACACATTGAATCAATTGTTGACCGAAATGGATGGTTTTGGAACCAATACCAACGTTATTGTATTGGCCGCCACCAACCGTGCCGATGTATTGGACAAGGCCTTAATGCGTGCAGGTCGTTTTGACAGGCAGATTTATGTAGATCTTCCTGACTTAAATGAAAGAAAGGAAATCTTTGAAGTTCACCTTCGTCCGATCAAAACCGCAGAAACTTTGGATTTGGACTTTTTGGCCAAGCAAACGCCAGGTTTCTCTGGTGCAGATATCGCCAATGTGTGTAACGAAGCTGCCCTTATCGCTGCTCGTAAAGAGAAGAAAGCGGTGACAAAGCAAGATTTCTTGGATGCGGTAGATAGAATTGTTGGTGGTCTTGAAAAGAAAAACAAAATCATCACTCCAGAAGAAAAGAAAACCATTGCTTTCCACGAAGCTGGTCATGCCACGGTAAGCTGGATGTTGGAACACGCTGCTCCACTAGTAAAAGTTACTATTGTTCCCCGTGGACAATCTTTGGGTGCAGCATGGTACTTACCTGAAGAACGCTTGATTGTTCGTCCTGAGCAAATGATGGACGAAATGTGTGCCACCATGGGAGGTAGAGCCGCGGAAAAAGTAATTTTCAATAAAATATCCACTGGTGCTTTAAGCGATTTGGAAAAAGTGACCAAACAAGCTAGAGCCATGGTTACCATTTATGGTCTTAACGATGAGTTGGGCAACATCACCTACTACGACTCCTCTGGCCAGAATGAATACGGGTTTACCAAACCATATAGTGAGGAAACGGCACAAAAGATTGACCAAGAAATATCCAAAATAATTGAAAAGCAATATCAGCGAGCCATTAAATTGTTGGATGAGAACAGAGACAAGCTCACAGAATTAGCTGAAAGACTTTTGGATAAAGAAGTTATCTTTAAAGACGATTTGGAAAAGATTTTTGGAAGAAGACCTTTTGAAAAAGAGGAAGAGGAGCTGGAACCAGAACCAGCTAAGTAATTGTAAAGTCGAACCAAAATCAATTCGTAATTTTATTGAGTAAAAAATAGAACAGACACCATAAATGGGAGTTTTTAAAAAACTTTTTGGAGGAGGAAAAAAGGTTTCCAAGGAAACCGCGGAAACCCGTGGCGACCATATGCCCGACCTAAAAATCCCCGTAGATGAAAAGTTTACTATTTATTTCAAGAAAAATGGTGGAAAGTTTATTTACTGCGAAGACTTCTCAGAAGTTTCCGAAGCACTGAAAAGTATTATTTCAGAAAACGACTGGCAAAACCAACTGCTCTATTCTTTAGATCCTCGGTTAGAGACACGTTTTGCATCGGAAAACCTAAAATTCACGGATAATCGGGGTGAAAGCAATATCTTTTTTACCACTTGTGAGCATTTAGTGGCGCACAATGGTTCCATTTTGGTTTGTTCCAATCAGATCAAGGAAAAGAAATTGAACGAACTCCCCTCCAACCTCATTGTTTTTGCTACAACCAGTCAATTGGTCGACTCCATTAGCGAAGCATTAAAAACCATCAAAGAACGCTATCAGAAAAATATTCCCAACAATATTACCACGTTGAAGCACTTTCAACCTACGCCAGAAAACAAAGACGATTTTCTTTCTTATGGCAGCGCATCAAAAAATGTATATCTTTTACTATTAGAAGATTTCTAAATACATGAGAGAACTCTTGCGCCGCTCCATTACAGGGGTAATTTATGTAGTATTGCTATTGGGCACCGTATTTTTAAGTTCGGATGCCTTCGACTTTTTGTTTATGGCATTCGGTTTGGCCTGTCTTTATGAATACAAGCGCATTGTTCACCTTAAAGGTTATTATCTTTTTGCAGCCTATTTGGCCCTTTGGTGGGTTTTCATCTATTTGACCAATGATTCAACCGCAATTACCATTTTAATGTTGTTGACCATTACGGTGGATGTTGCCTTGCTCATGTTTTTGTTTTCCAAAAAACCAAGAACATTTACCGATGTCCAAAAATTTGTGATTGGATTGTTTTATGTTGGTGGCGGATGCATTTTCTTGACCATGATTCCTTATAAATCAGATCAATTTGCCCAATTTTTGATCATGGGTATCTTTATTTTGATATGGGTAAATGACACTTTTGCCTACTTGGTTGGACGATTATTTGGGCGTACAAAATTATTTCCTTCAGTTTCCCCTAAAAAAACCATTGAAGGTTCTGTAGGAGGACTTATTTTTGCATTGGTTGCAGCATACTTTTTGTCTTGGTACGAAACTAGACTTTCCATTATGGAATGGATGATCATGGCAGGGGCAATAGTTGTAGCTGGAAGTTTGGGCGATCTTTTGGAATCCAAATTCAAACGTATGGCAGGGGTTAAGGATAGTGGAGCTATTTTACCAGGCCACGGCGGTATTTGGGACCGATTAGACAGTTTGGTGTTTGCCGCACCTTTTGCGTATTTGATTTTAACTATTTTCCCCTATGTTTCATAAAGAGGGTCAAAAAATAATCATTTTCACTTTTTTCTTAGTGGTTGCAGCAGTTCTTGCGGCACAATATTATATTGATTTGGAATGGGCCCGATACACCGTTCAATTGGCGGCATTGTTTATATTGATTGCCATCCTTCAATTCTTTAGAAACCCAAAAAGGCTTGTCACTCCTAATTTTGATGACATTTTGGCCCCCGTTGATGGTAAAGTAGTGGTTATTGAAGAAGTGTACGAACCTGAATATTTTAAGGAAAAGCGCAGACAGGTTTCCATATTTATGTCGCCCGTAAACGTGCACGTAACAAGATATCCCGCAAGCGGAACCATAACCTATTCAAAATACCACCCAGGAAAATATTTGGTAGCTTGGCACCCTAAATCAAGCACTGAAAACGAAAGAACCACAGTGATTCTGCATACCCCAAAATTTGGTGAAATAGGTTATCGCCAAATTGCTGGAGCCATGGCAAGACGCATCGTAAATTATGCCGAAGAAGGGGAACAAGTAGCCCAAGGGGAAGATGCTGGGTTCATTAAATTTGGATCAAGAGTGGATTTGTTGTTGCCATTAAACTGCAACATTACCGTAAAACTTAATCAGAAAGTTGTTGGAGCAAAAACCTGTATTGCTTCTTTTAGGCCAGAAGATGATCAGTAAAGACTTACATAATCGATTTAACGATGCTGTAGACTTTGTAAACAGTTACACGGATCCCATTCCTGCTGATTTACTTTTAAAACTATATGCCTACTATAAAATCGCTAAAAAGAATTCTGACAACCCTGGCAGTAGAACTCCTTTGATCAATGCTTTTAAAGCCAATGCATTATTTCAGGCCAAAAACATTGGAATCAAGGAAGCCATGGAAAAATATACCGCCCTAGTAAATAAAGAGTTGAAAAAACTTTAAGAAACCAAATCAGGAGAAATAAGAGACTTTTCAAAGAAAGTAAAGTAAATCCCTCCGAAAATGGTTATCAGAAAATACACGGCCACCCAGTAACTCCCAAGGGGTAAAAAACCATCCAGACCAAACCAATCGCTAGTCAAATAAATTAAGGCCAAACCTGCCACTCCCCTAATCACCTCAATCCAAACCGCATACGATTTTCGATCCATTAAAGTGGTATAACCATAGATTCCAACAAAAATATAAGCTCCAAAAAGCAACAATCCATCAAACCCAATTTCGGAGTAATTGTAGAACATAAACAACATGAGCATAGTTGTCATAATCAACTGAAAGAGCGCGTAGCCTTTAAATACTGTTGATGTTTCGGGCTGGTACTTTTTAAAATTATATACATTCTCTATAATCTTTACAGGATATTTTATTTTGACATCTTTTGGTCTCCAGCCTGTCGGCATAAACCAAATTCGCATTTTGTCCAAATAATTTCTTGTTCGCCAAGCATCCTGCATCAATCGCCATAAATGTTGAAAGTTGATGATAATGGGATTCCAAGTCTCAGCTGGTTTTAATACTCCATATTGTGGTGGCACCTCATCCAATTCCTCTTGAAAAGTGCCGAACATACGATCCCAAACACAAAATATCTGACCTAAATTTTTATCAATATATTCTTTGTTGATGGCATGATGGACCCGATGTTGCGAAGGTGTTACGATGACATATTCCAACCACCCCATTTTACCAATATGTTGAGTATGGTACCAAAACTGGGCAAACAAATGTATGGGTGCCAAAATAGCAATCACTTTTTCGGGCACTCCCAAAACCGCAGCAGGAATCAACAATAAGGCATAATACCCCAATAAATTTGAAATGGGTTGACGAAGCGCGCAGGCCAAATTAAATTCCTCACTGCTATGATGAATTACATGTTGGTTCCAGAAAAAGTTAATGTGATGACTCAAACGATGGTTCCAATATCCTGCAAAATCCAAAGCAATAAAAGCCACTACCCAAACCAACCAAGTCGATTTGATTTCCAATAAGGCTAAATGCTCCAATAAAAAGGGATAACTCACGAGAATTAATACGAGCCCCAAAGAATCCTTGACCACATTGGTGAGTCCAGAGCTTAGGCTACTCACCGTATCCATTACATTGTGCTTTTGGTTTTTCACAAATCGTCCATAGAGAATTTCGACCAAAACCAAACCAATAAAAAATGGAGTAGCATATAACAAGGCTGTTGCATATGATTCCATTGTAAAAGTTTAAAGTTAATTCTGTGCAAGCATTGGATTATGCCCTATGAATTTACTCTAAATTTTTAAATAACTGAATATCATTTGCATCGGTTAAATCTGGAATGTGTTCCGACCTAGGAATACAAAGCACACTTTTGGGCTTCTCAATTACCAAAACTCCAACTGCTTTTGGTAGCTCCTTCTCGTTTCGAACAGGGTCGATTGGGCAATTTTCCAAGTAAGGGTAAATTTCTTCACCATAGAAACTGAAAATGTTCATGCTCACCCTTAATTCTCCTTGGGCATCTTTGTAATTTGGAATTTCATTCATTTCGGGTTTTTCTACGATCTGTTGTAAAAAACCATCCTCCGAAATATCCATCAATGCAAATTTGGCAATACGATCTTCGGTAAAATCGAAGCCCGAACTGGCATAGCTTATTAAAGCATTGGCAGCTTTACGTTCACTCCGAAGGTCTTTCAATGCTCCGACTGAATATAAATTATCACCATTGCAGACCGTAAATGTTGATTGCTTTAATTCTGGGAATTGGTCTAAACATTGTTGAAGCGCATCCGCAGTACCCAAAGGCTTTTCCCTTCCTTCGGGCACATATTGCTTTGCAATGAAAACATTTAATTGTTCTGCCAAACCTCCAGATTCCATTAAATCTTGAAAAGCTCCATTTTCTGGACTAGTGATTAAATACAAATTTTTGTAGCCTGCTTCCACCGCATTTTTTGTCAAATAATAGAGGAAAGGTTTCCCGTTTTCACCCACTGGAATCAAGCTTTTATGGGGAATATTATCCATAATCCCTTTATGGGATGAAGAGGTTTGCAAACTCCGTTTCATACGGGAAGAAGCTCCTCCCACCATAATTACCAAACTCTTGTTTTCCATAAACTATGTTGTGATTTCCACTTCATAAACGGCTTTTGCACCAGCATTTAGAAAAGCCTGTTTTACCTCATCCTTATTTTCATTTTCTACCATGGCCACCATACAACCACCACCTCCAGAACCAATGGTTTTTGCTCCAATGGCTCCTGCTTTCTCAGCCGCATCCATCATTTGCACCATTTCTTTTGGAGTATTTTTGATTTGATGTTGAAGTATGGTTTGGTGTTGGTTCATTAAATCGCCCAAAACTTTTAGATTCGGCGAATTCTTTAAAAGCTCTTCTTTAGCTGACAAGGTGATATGATAATTATGAATGGCCGCATACCAATACCCTTTCAAATCTTCGGGTACCAAATCCACATATTTTTCATAGTCGGTCAATTGAGCATTTTCCAATTCAAACTCTGGATGTACCTCTTGAACAGCTTCGACTGCATTTTGTGCATAGACCCTTGCATTTTTTAACACTTCCAAGGTTTTCTTTGCCAAGCCAGATTCTGCCACCAACAATGTTCCCATATCAGCACTTAATCGTGTGCTTTCTCCAGATTTAGTATCGATGTAAATCAATCCGCGTTGCGCAATGGTATATTGATCCATTAGACCTCCTGGTTGGTCAAAAAACAAAACCTCTGCCTCATAGGCCCATCGACCGATTTGATGATCGCTCACCAAAACAGGCTCTTCTTGGGATTCGATCAAGAATCGCAACCATGCAACAGTCAAAGCTGACGAACTTGACAACCCTGCATTCACTGGAATATTTCCTGAGATTTCAATGGAATACCCTTGATAAAACTGGAAGTCATTTTGTTTCAAGACAGCCATGCACGACCTGAAATAGTCATCCATTCCCACCTCTTCCAAGTCATCATTTATGGAAATAGCGACCACTTCCTCCAAGTCCTTTAAATGCAGTACAAACGCATCCTCAACAATTGGTTTGGCGGTTAGATTGATGTATCTATCAATTGCACCAGCAATCACAGGAAGACCTAAATAGTCCTGATGATCCCCGTAAAAACAGATACGGGCGGGAACTTTAATTTGAATCATGCTAAGAAATTATGGCCAAAGGTGCAGTTTCCTTGTAATTGCCTCTGGTGAAATCTGGAAAAGGCTGTGGTGCTCCTCCACTAGCCACCGAGCGTTCACTCAATGGTCCAACCGCACTCCACAAACAACCTTCATAAACATTTTGGTCCAAAGGCAGGCCTTTTTGCAGACATTCCACAATACGATACACCATGATGCCATCCATACCACCGTGACCACTGCCTTTGGCAGCTTCGTTCAATCGTTTGTATAAGGGGTGGTCGTATTTTTCGTAGAGCATTTCCAATTTTTCGCCTTGCACCCAAGAATGGTGGTCTTTGGTAATGCCTTCAACACCACCCTCTAATGCTACACGGGTAGGAAATCCAGCCATGGTTCCTTTCGTACCCTGTATCAAATTATGTCTTGAATAGGGTCTTGGACTGGTTTCATCCCATTGCACCATAATGGTTTTGCCCATGGTGGTTTTTATGATAGATGTATTTAAATCTCCTCCTTTAAAATCCAGTTGATTCCACTTATGGTCGGATGGATAATTTTTTTCTGCATACAATTCACGTCCTCGGGATGGAGTTGAGAATGACACCAAACTTCCGAAGGTATCCTCTCCCCTGCCTAAATTCATATATTGGGCCACAGGACCCAAACCGTGGGTTGGATATAGATTTCCGTTTCGGTTAGCGTAGTGATGAGTTCTCCAAGAGCCTGTTCCGCGCTCCTGCTCTTCCATTTGCCAACGCAATTCGTGAATGTAGGCAGCTTCGCCATGTAAAATTTCACCAATTACCCCTTGTCTGCACATGTTGAGGAACATCAGCTCATCTCGGCTGTAGTTCACATTTTCCAGCATCATGCAGTGCTTTTGGGTACGTTCACTGGCGTCCACAATATCCCACATATCCTGAATGGTTGTTGCGATGGGAACTTCTACAAAAGCATGGGCACCACTTTCCATAGCACCTATTGCCATTGGAGCGTGATTAACCCAATTGGTCGCAATAAAAACCACATCTGGACGAACTTCTTTCAACATGGTCCGCCATTGGTTTTCATCGCCCCAATATTCAGCTATATTTTTATGTCTATTTTTCCCAGCTGCATCTTTGACCCATTGTACTTTTTCCTTGACCAAATCTTCGTACAGATCACAAATGGCAACCACTTCGGTTCCTTCCAAAGCGGCAAAAAACTTGGCATGTGTTCCTCCTCTTGCCCCGACTCCAATAAACGCAGCTCGTACGGTTTCAAGTTTCGGTGCTGAAAACCCACCCATATAGGTAGATGCAAATGGTCTTTCGGGGGCAGCACTTAAATAATTGGGAGCAATGGATACGGCGGCCGCACCCAAGGATGTCTTCTTAAGGAAGTTCCGTCTGTCAAGGTTTTTCATGTGTGGTTGTTTCTGTTTTGGGTTTCAAAGTACAAAAAGTTACAGCCTACTTCAAACTGGCCAAACTCTTTTCCAATGTTTCAATTTTAGCTTCCGCATCGGCTGCTTTTTTACGTTCAATGGCAACCACCTGTTCAGGAGCATTGTTCACAAAGCGTTCGTTGCTCAACTTCTTTTCCACAGATTTTAAAAATCCTTTGGTGTAGTTCAACTCTTCGGTAATCTTTGCAATTTCTGCTTCCACATCAATGGCTCCACTGATCGGAATAAAGTATTCGTTACTCTTTACCCTAAAGGTCAATGCACCATCCAAACTGGCATCCACCGTTTCCAATTTGGAAAGGTTCCCCAATTTTTGAATGACAGCATCCATTTGAGAGTTCACACCTTCAGCATTCATCATAAAAAGTTCAAGACTATCCTTTTGTGGGATATTCTTTTCTTTTCTGATGGTTCTTATTCCTGATATCACTTCAGATGCAAACTCAAAATTGGCAATCAATTCGGCATCTACCTTTTCTTCTTTCGGCCACTGGGAAATAATCAAAGCTTCTTCAGGGGTTCTTTCAGCAATATGTTGCCAAACCTCTTCGGTTAAAAATGGCATGAAAGGGTGCAACAACTTCAAGTTCTCTTCAAAAAGTCGCAATACCTCATTATATGTAGTCTGATCAATTGGTTTTTGATAGTCAGGTTTTACAATCTCCAACAACCATGAACAGAAATCATCCCACACCAATTTATAAATGGCCATCAACGCATCCGAAATTCTATATTTTGAAAAATGGTCTTCAATTTCCACCAACGTTTGGTTGAATTTGGCTTTGTACCATTCAATTCCAACATTTGCAGCTTCGGGTTGAGGCAAATCTGCTACTTCCCAACCTTTTACCAATCGGAAAGCATTCCAAATTTTATTGGCGAAGTTGGAACCTTGCTGACATAGGGCTTCATCGAACAACAAATCGTTTCCTGCCGCGGAACTCAACAATAAACCTACACGAACACCATCAGCTCCAAAATCCTCAATCAATTTTAAGGCATCTGGAGAGTTGCCCAACGATTTGGACATTTTTCTACGTTGTTTATCGCGTACCAAACCAGTCAAGTATACATTTTCGAATGGTCTTTTGCCTCGATATTCGTACCCAGCAATGATCATACGGGCCACCCAGAAAAACAAAATATCTGGACCTGTTACCAAATCACTGGTCGGGTAATAGTAGTTTACCTCATCATTTTCGGGTTCCAAAATTCCACCGAATACACTGATTGGCCACAACCAAGAGGAAAACCAGGTATCCAAAACGTCTGCATCTTGACGTAGGTCGGATGCTTGGATATTTGGATTTTTAGCTTGCGCCAATTTTAAGGCTTCTTCTGGAGTTTCTGCCACCACGAAATCTTCTTTGCCATCACCATAATAATAGGCTGGTATCTGCTGCCCCCACCACAACTGACGGGAAATGTTCCAATCGCGAATATTTTCCATCCAATGGCGATAGGTATTATCAAACTTGGATGGGTATAGTTTTACATCTTTGGTTTTTAAAACACTTTCCAAAGCGGGCTTGGACAAATCCTCCATTTTCAGGAACCATTGGTCTGATAAACGAGGTTCTATTACGGCTTTGGTTCTTTCGGAAGTTCCCACTTTATTGGTGTGCTGTTCGGTTTTTACCAAAAAGCCCTTTTCTTCCAATTCTTTGGAGATTTCCTTTCGAACTACGAAGCGGTCTTTGCCCTCGTAGTGCATTCCAAAGGAATTTAGGGTAGCGTCCTCGTTAAATATATCGATAACCTCAAGATTGTGTTTTTCCCCAAGGTTTTTATCGTTTTCATCGTGGGCAGGGGTTACTTTTAAGCAACCTGTACCAAATTCTACATCCACATATTCATCCTCGATAATCGGAATAACCCTTCCGCAAATGGGAACTATGGCTTTTTTGCCACGCAAATGGTGATAACGCTCATCATTTGGGTTGATACAAATTGCGGTATCACCCAAGATAGTTTCAGGACGTGTGGTTGCAATGGTTACTTTTTCATCGGAACCCTCAATGGCATAAGACAGATAATACAAATTCCCTTGTCTTTCTTCGTAAATTACTTCTTCATCAGATAAAGTGGTCTTGGCTTCTGGATCCCAATTAACCATGCGAAATCCACGGTAAATCAAACCTTTATTATAAAGGTCAACAAAAACCTTTATCACTGAAGCTGACATATCGTCGTCCATGGTGAACTTGGTGCGGTCCCAATCACAAGAACAACCCAATTTCTTTAACTGTTGAAGAATAACTCCTCCATATTCGTTAGTCCAGTCCCAAGCATGTTTCAAGAAATCCTCACGAGACAAATCTGCTTTGTTGATTCCTTGTTCCTTTAGTCTGGCCACTACTTTGGCTTCGGTAGCAATGGAAGCGTGGTCCATACCAGGTACCCAACAGGCATTTTTACCCAAAAGACGTGCTCTTCGAATCAAAACATCTTGAATGGTATTGTTGAGCATATGGCCCATGTGCAGCACCCCTGTTACGTTTGGTGGCGGAATTACAATGGTATAGGGCTCTCTTTCATCTGGCTTGCTACTGAAATAATCGTGCTGTGTCCAGTACGAATACCAGTGCTCTTCTACCCTTTTGGGCTCATATTTTGATGGAATTTCCATTTTTCGGTACAGTTTTTGTTTAAAAGGATATTGGATTGATTTTTTTTGAAGGGAAGCTCAATGTTAATTTTACGCTATTCTTCGAATAGATCCCAATCCAGAAATACGAAACAAAAATAAGTAACGTTATTCTATAACAAAAGAATTTTGGATGCAGGTGTTAAAACATCTAATTTTGAAGTTCACCCAAAAACCAAAAATGATGAAAAAAACTGTACTCATGCTGTTTATTGGGCTTCTATCTGTAGGAGCTTTTGCCCAGGCTACAGCTAAAATCGAATTTAAGAGTGATACCATTGATTATGGTGAAATTGAAAGAGGTAGCGATGGTGTACGTGCATTTGAATTTACCAACACTGGAGATGCTCCATTGGTGATTACAGGAGTAAGATCTAGTTGCGGATGTACAATTCCTAAAAAACCTGAAGAGCCAATTTTACCAGGTAAAACTGGTGTGATCGAGGTAAAATATGACACCAATAGAGTTGGCCCTATCAGAAAAGCCATTACGGTAACCTCCAATGCGGACACACCTACCACAATCCTTAAAATAAAAGGAACGGTGAAAAGTCCTGGAGCCAAATAAGGAAAAGGGAAATTATATAAAGAAAGCCCTCGATTGAATCGGGGGCTTTTTTATTAGTCGTCGAATACTTTTTTAAGAACGAAGGTGAACAATAGATCTCTATTGTATCTTTCAATCAAAACCTTGATGCGTTTGCCTTCACGCTCATTGAGCATTTTCAATATTTCTTGAAGTTTATAGCGATGGATTCGTTTTCCGTTCACAGCCAAAATCACATCACCTTCCCTTAGGCCTGCCTCTTCAGCTGGACTTCCTGCACGAATACCTGACACCACAATTTCAGGTACCAAACTTAACCTTGTTTTGTTTTCCAATAAAATTTGAACGTTACCAAAGGTATCACTGCCATCATCAGATACTACGCCATTGGCATCAGCTATACTTTCTGCAATGTATCTTAGTCCGTTGTGCTGTAATTCAATACCCGCTAAATTATATTGAAACGGATCTTTAAAGTTTCCGTTCTTTTTAAGGGTGACCAATCCACGGGAATAGTCAAAAATCATATTGAAACGTTTCAGTACCTCTCCTCCAACACTTCCATTTCTATCACCCAAACTATCCATTCCTTGGAACGATTCACGATAGGGAAAGGCCACTTTGGCTTCTTTCAGCTCAAAACCACCGATTCTTATACCGTTGACCTTGCTACGCTTTCCAAAAATATCACCGCTCAATCCTCTTCCAAGGTGGTCCTCATAATTTTTTTCAGGTATTTCCAATCCCTTTTCTGGGGAATGAAACAACCAAAGTGCATCACTACTGCCCGTATCCACCAATAATTTTACTGGAACATTTGTCGTATCCCGCATCAAAACAGTTCCTGCTACATAAGCTTTTCTGTTTGATACCACCAAAGGGATGGTTTGAGCATTCTTTTTCTCCTTGTATTTATAATGGGTAGGATTATGCAACTTTAATGTTTTGGCCGAATAATTTACCTCAACAATAAAATCGCGAAACAAATCATAACCCATTATTCCATGTACGGGAATACCCAGGGATGTGGAAAAATTGATATCTCGATCCAATACCACATATAAATCTTGTGCAAAATTCTTAGCCTTACCCAGTGAAAAGGCATTCACCCTAGAACTCAAAGCTTTCATAGGTTCGCCATCACCAAGCCCACGTATGGTAACTTCGGAAACATTATTGATGGCCACAGAATCGGATTCGGATAAATTGAAGAGAATAGGTTTACTTACCCCAGAATCCAAAATAAAGGTAAGTTCGGTTCCATTGATTTCAACTGGAATAATAATCAAGTTGTTGATGAGTTCGAACTTGATTTTTTGAACTTTCTGGTCTTTGGGCAAATGATATCCCTGCCCCAACATAAAGAGGGGAATCATTATTAAAAGCGCAAAAAATGTTAATTTTTTACTCATCATGCCTAATTTCAACCATACATTGTTACTAAATATATAAAATAAAGCTATTCAACTCCTTTAATTTAACATTTCGCTAACCGCATAATTATTCCTGAAAGTTGTTGTTTTCAACAGCTGTTTTCATCATTTTTGCCAAAAATTTCGTCATGCCAAGTATCTCAAACAAAGGGCAACAAATGCCCGCTTCGCCCATTCGTAAATTGGTTCCTTATGCGGAGGCCGCTAAAAAGAGAGGTGTAAACGTTATCCACCTCAACATAGGCCAGCCAGATATAAAGACACCAAAGGTGGCGTTGGACGCGGTCAGAAACCATAACATCGAGGTACTATCTTACAGTATGACAGAGGGTTCGGAGGAGTACCGCCAAAAAATCGCAGCTTACTACGCTAAAAAGGATATTCATGTTTCTGCTCAAGAGATCATAGTTACAACAGGAGGTTCAGAGGCGTTATCATTTGCCATGGGCACCATTATGGATGCTGGAGATGAAATTATTATACCTGAACCATTTTATGCCAATTACAATGGGTTTGCCACGGCTATGGGTGTGAATGTGGTTCCGATTGCCTCAAGCATTGATGAAAACTTTGCTTTGCCCCCTATTTCCGATTTTGAGAGATTAATCAGTCCAAAAACAAAAGCTATTTTAATATGTAACCCTGGGAATCCAACAGGTTACCTTTATAGTAAAGAAGAAATTGAACAATTGGCAGCTTTGGTAAAAAAGCATAATCTGTTTTTGATTGCTGACGAAGTATATCGCGAATTCACCTATGACGGACGCGAGCATTTTTCGATTTTACAGTTGGGCGGATTGGATGATTATGCCATTGTGGTTGATTCGGTTTCCAAAAGATATAGCATGTGTGGTGCTCGAATTGGGTGTTTGGTCTCCAAAAACAAAGAGGCAATTCAAACGGCGTTGAAATTTGCCCAAGCCCGTTTGTCCCCACCAACTTTTGCTCAAATCGCGAGTGAAGCTGCTTTGGAAACGCCTCAAGAATATTTTGATGATGTGATCCATGAATATGTGGCACGAAGAAATACTTTGGTTTCCGAACTAAAAAAACTGGAAGGTGTAAAGGTTGCCGTTCCGCAAGGTGCATTTTATTGTGTAGTGGAATTACCCATTGCCGATGCCGATGATTTTGCCCAATGGCTACTGGAAAACTTCGAAATGGAAGGAAGCACCGTTATGGTGGCTCCTGCCGCTGGTTTCTACGCTACCCCAGGATTGGGAAAAAACCAAATTAGAATTGCCTATGTGCTCGAAAAAGAGCAACTTGTAAAGGCCGTTCAAATATTGGGCGCAGCTTTAAAGCAGTACAACGCTTAGTGAACATTCAGGAGAACATATCTTTAAAGGAGTACAATACCTTTGGTATTGATGCAAAAGCCCGATTTTTTGTCGAAATAACTGGCTTGGCACAACTTCAAAAAGTGTTGGAACTAAAAGCATATCCCGAAAAATTTATCCTTAGCGGTGGGAGTAACATTTTGCTCACCAAAGATATCGATGCCCTTGTTATGAATTTAAAGTTGAAAGGCATCAGCATTGTTGAAGAGAATGATGAAACAGTTGAAATAAAAGTAATGGCTGGTGAAAACTGGCATCAACTCGTACTTTGGACTCTAGAACATGACTTTGGCGGGCTTGAAAACCTTTCTCTAATTCCTGGTAATGTGGGCACGGCTCCGATTCAAAATATTGGCGCCTATGGTGTTGAATTGAAAGATGTGTTTGTGAGTTGTGCCGCCATGGATATGAAAACGGGCGAATTGGTCGGATTTGAAAAAGAAGATTGTCAATTCGGATACCGTGACTCCATTTTTAAAAATGATGCCAAAGGCAAATACATTATTACTTCGGTTAATCTACGTCTCACCAAGAAAAACCATAATCTGCAAACAGGTTATGGTGCCATTGAAGCTCAATTAAAGGAAAACAACATAGTTTATCCTACCATTCAAGATATTTCGAATGCTGTAATTGCCATTCGCCAAAGTAAGTTGCCAGACCCAAAAAAAATCGGGAACAGTGGCAGTTTTTTCAAAAATCCAATAGTTTCCAAAAAGAAATTTGACAAATTCAGGAAAGCAAATCCAGAGGCTCCTTTTTATGAGGTGGATGAAAATGAATACAAAATTCCTGCTGGTTGGCTTATAGAACAATGTGGATTCAAAGGAAAAAGATTTGCAGATGCTGGGGTTCACGAAAAACAAGCCCTTGTTTTGGTAAACCATGGCAATGCTACTGGAAAGGAAATTTTATATCTCGCCAAGAACATTCAAGAAGAGGTAAAGAAAAAGTTTGGAATAAAAATTCAGCCCGAAGTAAACCTTATAAAATAAGATAACCCCCACGTTAAAGTCAACTGCGGGGGTTATACCAAACCAAACTAACCAAATTTATGTATGCTTTTGGGTTTCCTTAACCCTTTTTTCTTTTTCATAGAGCTCGACTCGAAATGCTTTTTCTGCCGTAGCTTTGTCTTATATACGATATAAATCCTATTTTAGATTTTGGCCCCATGAAAATTTTACCAAAAAAACATTAATGAGCACTTTAATTGAAAGACATATTGTGTCGCTTCTTGCCGATCGAGATGATAAGGCTATATCCTTACTCTATGAAAACTACGGAGATACACTTTTTGGTGTAGCCTATAAAGTAGTAAAAGATGAAGAATTGGCACAAGATGTTTTACAGGAAAGTTTTATTAAAATTTGGAAAAAAGCAGATTCCTATGATGCTTCCAAGGCCAAACTTTTTACTTGGTTGTTCCGAATTACACGAAATACTGCCATAGATAAGTTAAGAAGTGTTAAAAATAAAGCGGACAAGGAAATCCAAATCGATGTTTCAGACGTATATAATGTTGGAGTGAAGGGGTTAAACCCAGAACATCTAGACATCCAAGAAAACCTGGATAAAATAGAAGACAAGTATAGAATTGTTCTAGAAGCCTTATTTTTTGAAGGAATGACACAGCAGGAGGCAAGTGAGGAACTGGACATTCCCTTGGGAACTATAAAATCCAGATTAAAAATCGGACTCCGAGAACTTGGAAAGATTTACGGCACAACCATGACTTTGCTCCTCTTATTAAACATACTGCCATGAAAGAAAAAGTTAAAATATTTTTAGAGTCGGATATCCTTGAAAAATATCTCGTTGGAGATACCACTAAGGAAGAATCCCAACAAGCTGAAAGATACATTGCCATGTATCCCGAAGTAAGAGAGACCTACGATGAGCTTCAAAAGAATTTGGAGACTTTCGCCAATATCTACGCCAGAAAAACTCCAGAAGGCCTTAAGGAAATAATTATAGCAAGTGCCAAGAAGGAGACCATGGTAACCCGAAGAGTACTTCGATATGCGGTTGCGGCAAGTGTGGCCATTATGATTTTTGCAGGTTCTTCCCTATTCTTTTGGAACCAGAACCAAAGTCTACAGGAAGAAAACAACTTGGTCAACAACAAAATCAAGTATTTGGAAAACAATATGAAGGATCAATTGGCCGATATGAGAAACCAATTCATCGTTTTGAACAACCCAGATACCAAAAAGCTTCAAGTTAACGGAAAGCGCGAGGCCAAAGAGTTGAAAGCTGTTGCATATATCAACCCTGTTAAAAAACTTTCCTACATCAATGTGAGCAATGTTCCTGATCTTCCAGAGAATAAATGTTTCCAAATGTGGGCCGAAGTAAATGGGGAATTGGTGAATTTGGGTGTTATCAAACAGTTTGATGAAAAAGATAAACTGCTTGCACTTCCTTATTCCGATAAAGCTGTTGGATACATTACCATTGAGCCAGAAGGCGGAAACACATCTCCTTCGGTTGACAATATTGTGGCCAATATCGCCTATTAAGCAACTACCAAAGAAACCTTAAAGTTGCATAGCCTTTCACTGGGTATTTTGTACCTTTGTGCAAAAGTTGGATTATGAAGTTAGCATTATTGACCATAGGCCTTTTGTTACTCGCATTCGCAGGAATTGCAATTAAAATTTGGGGTAAAAAAGATGGAGAATTCGCAGGAACCTGCGCAAGTCAAAGCCCATTTTTAAATAAAGAAGGAGAAGCCTGTGGATTCTGTGGGAAACTACCAAGTGAGCAAGATTGCAAAAAAGACTCAGTTACCCAGTAATAAATCTTTATATTTAGGCTAAAACCCATTTTTGGAGAAAACCGAAGATTCCATTAAAGACATTATTCAAAAGGCAAAAAAGGGAAATCAGATTGCCTTTAGCACACTTTTGGACACTTTTTGGAACGATGTTTACGGTTTTCAGATGCTTCGCACCAAGAATGAAAACGATGCTGAGGATATCACCATCCGAACATTTTCCAGAGCTTTCGACCGAATAGAGACCTATGATGAAGCCTATGAGTTCAAGACTTGGCTCATCACTATTTCCAAAAATTTACATGTGGATTTACTCCGAAAGCGAAAAAAAAGTTTTTTGGATGAAATGGAAGCGCGTGGCGATGAAGTAAAACGGGTCTTGGACGAAACTCCGTCCGTAGAAGATCAATTGATCATCGAACAAAACCTTGCCAATTTGTTGCAAGACATCAAAAAATTGAAACCACATTACCAAAAGGTCATCAACCTCCGTTATTTTAACGAAATGAGCTATGCCGACATAGCCAAGGAACTCAACGAACCCGTGAATAACGTCAAGGTAAAATTGCTTCGTGCCAAAAAACTTTTGGCAGAAATCATCAAGAAAAAGTGATGCCGTTCTAGGCACTAACTTTCGTTTCCAGTTTAGTATCTTTGTACATCCAAATTTGTTTGTATGAGCACAAGTGTGGCAGAAAATGTTCTCCCCCCAAAAGGAAAACCGAAATGGTTACGTGTAAAACTTCCAACAGGAAAAAAATACACCCAACTTAGAGGGCTTGTAGATAAGTACGACCTACACACCATTTGCACTTCGGGCAGTTGCCCCAATATGGGCGAATGCTGGGGTGAGGGAACTGCAACCTTTATGATTTTGGGAAATATCTGTACACGATCCTGCGGTTTTTGCGGTGTAAAAACGGGAAGACCTGAAAGTGTGGATTGGGCTGAACCTGAAAAAGTGGCTCGCTCCATCAAAATCATGAAAATTAAACATGCCGTACTTACTTCTGTAGACAGGGATGATTTAAAAGATATGGGGTCCATTATTTGGGCCGAAACCGTAAAAGCGGTGCGCCGAATGAATCCCGAAACCACCATGGAAACTTTGATTCCCGATTTTCAAGGTATCTCCACTCACTTGGATAGACTTATTGAGGTTTCACCAGAGGTTATTTCACACAACATGGAAACTGTAAAAAGGTTGACCCGTGAAGTGCGAATTCAAGCCAAATACGAAAGAAGCTTGGAAGTGTTGGATTATTTAAAGAAAAATGGTGCCAACAGAACCAAATCTGGTATTATGCTTGGTTTGGGTGAAGAAGAACGTGAAGTTATCGAAACCATGGAAGACCTTCGCAAAGCCAATGTAGATGTGGTGACTATTGGTCAATATCTTCAGCCGTCCAAAAAACATTTGCCCGTAAAGCAATTTATCTTGCCAGAGCAATTTAAAAAATACGAGGAACTTGGATTGGAAATGGGCTTCAGACATGTAGAAAGTGGCGCATTGGTACGTTCATCCTACAAAGCACACAAGCACATTCAGTAAACTGACTCCCCAACACCTCCCCCTCCAATGAAAAACATAACCCTTGGAATAAATGGCTTTGGACGTATCGGGAGAACCCTATTCAGGCTACTGTTGAACCACCCGAATATAACAGTGGTTGCCATTAACGATTTGGCAGACGCCAAAACTTTAGCGCATTTGCTAAAATACGATAGCATTCATGGTGGAATACAAGCTGAGATATATTCTGAAGGTGAAAATATTGTGGTTAATGGAAGAAAGATTCCTGTTTTAAACCACAACCATCCTAAGGATATAAATTGGGCCGCCCATCAGATAGATATTGTAGTTGAATCAACAGGGAAATTCAAAAAAGAAGAACAATTAAAGTACCACCTTACCAACGGAGCAAAAAAAGTGATTCTATCCGTACCACCAGAAGATGAAAACATTAAAATGGTGGTTTTAGGCGTAAATGAAGATATAATTGAAGCGGAGGACCAAATTATTTCCAATGCCTCATGCACAACGAACAATGCCGCTCCCATGATCAAAATTGTCAAAGAATTATGTGGTATTGAGCAGGCATATATTACCACAATACATTCTTATACCTCCGATCAAAATTTACACGATGCCCCTCATAGGGATTTAAGAAGGTCTCGGGCCGCAGGGCAATCCATAATACCTACAACCACAGGTGCTGCAAAAGCATTAACAAGTATATTTCCAGATCTTTCAGATGTTATTGGTGGATGTGGAATTAGAGTTCCTGTCCCCAATGGTTCCTTAACAGATATTACCTTCAACGTAGTTAACGAAACATCGATTGAGGAAATAAATAGTACCTTTAAAAAACATTCGGAAGGCGATTTAAAGGGTATTTTACATTATACTGAGGATCCTATTGTTTCTATCGACATAAACAATAGTTATCATTCTTGTACGTTTGATTCATTGATGACCTCGGTAATTGGTAAAATGGTGAAAATTATCGGGTGGTACGATAATGAAACTGGATATTGTTCCAGGATAGTGGATTTAATAGCATTGCTTATAAAGAAAAAGTACGTTTGATCTCAGGTTTTTCATTAAACATATACCTCAGGAAAGTTTTATTCCTCTTGTGCATTTTATGTTGCACCCAAGCAGTTATTGCCCAAAGTGATGAAAGTTCCACTTCCGAAGTGAAGGCCATTTTTGACCGTTTTTCCCAATATAGACATCAAAATAAGGTAGACAAAGCCATAGAGGCAATGGATGAGGCCACCAACATTGCTGAAAAAAATGAAGACACCAAATTATTGGTGGATACCTACCACCAATTAGCTAGATTATTTATTGAAGAAGGTGATATAGAAGGCGCTCTTGGTTATTATGCTCAATCTGGTCAATACCTAAAAGAAATGTCCTATCCCTATGCAGAGGCTTTCCAACTATACTTGGATGCTGCATTTCGATTTCAAGAAGGGAACAATTTCCAAGCGTTAAAATCACTTCAAGAGGCTAGGAAAATAAGCAACAACCGAAATTTAGGGAACAACATTCTTTTGTTGGAGGCCTATATTTATACTAACATCACCAATTACGACGATGCCATTAAAAATCTGCATGCCTTAATTGTTAATGCAGACGATAAAGAACGAGCATTTTTGGCTACCAAAGCAAACTTGCAACTTTCACGCATAAGTGTAACCTTAAATGATTACGAAGAAGGTATAATTCATTCCAAAGCCGCTTTGGAATTGGCATTAAAATATGGATTTGCCAAAGAAACCAAAATCGCATATGAGCAATTGTCCGAAATATATGCCGATCAAGAGAATTACAGTGAATCCTTGTTCTATACCCAAAAACTGGGAAGTATTAAGGATTCCATTTTCAATCTAGAGAAATTGATGTTGGAGTCAAATATTGCGGACAAAACGCAGTTAGAGCACCTTCAATCCGAAATGAACAAACTTCAAGCTCAAAATGAAGAATTGAGCGAATCGAAGAACCGTTCAGAGATTACCGCAATTCTAACCTCTGCATTCTTGACTATCATTTCACTTTTGGCAGTTTCTTTATTTCGAAACAACCAAATCAAGCTAAAAACCAATGATCTGTTGTACACCAAAAACAAAGAATTGGAGTTGGCAAGGGATGCGGCAGTTAGTGCCATGGAAGCCAAAACCAACTTTTTGTCCACTGTAACCCACGAACTGCGAACGCCGCTTTACGCCGTTACAGGATTAACACATTTACTTTTGGAGGAAAATCCAGCCGACCACCAAAAGGAACACCTAAAATCGCTGAAATTTTCAGGAGAATACTTGCTCAACTTCATTAATGACATTCTCCAAATCAATAAAATTGATGCAGATAAACTGGAGCCATTGAACATTGAGTTCAAATTGCACAAAGTACTTGAAGATGTAGTGGAATCGCTTCAACAAAACGCACACGAAAGACAGACCAAACTTGTTTTGGATTACGATTCAAAAATCCCGAATCAATTATTGGGCGACCCCATAAAACTATCCCAGATTTTCATGAACCTTGTAGGCAACGCCCTTAAGTTCACTAAAAATGGTAAAGTAGAGGTCATTGCAAAAATGTTGACCAAAGAGGACAATCAAGTAAAATTGTATTTTGAGGTTAGAGATAATGGTATCGGAATTTCCGAAGATCAACAGCTTTCAATTTTCGACAGTTTTGAACAAGGATCGGTACAAATCAACCGTGAATATGGAGGAACTGGACTTGGTTTAACCATTGTAAAAAGCTTATTGGGATTGTTTGGTAGCACCATTCATTTAGAAAGTGAATTGGGACACGGTAGTTCATTCTTCTTTGAGTTGGATTTGGAATATGAAACCAAAATCAGTGAAACTATCAATTTTGAGTTGGACGAAGGCGAATTCCAGTTTAAAGGACTTCATATTCTGATTGTAGAAGACAACAAAATCAATCAGGTGATCACCAAAAAAATGTTGACCAAAAAGGAAATTACCTGCGACATTGCCAACAATGGTAACGAAGCCATTGATTTAGCCAAAGAAAACCACTACGATGCCATTCTAATGGATATTCACATGCCAGGCATCAGCGGTGAAGAAGCTACTCGCCAAATTAGAAAGTTCAACCTAGAAATTCCAATTATTGCGTTGACCGCTATTTCTTTGGACGACAGTTTGGATAGTTTCTACGAAGCTGGTTGTAATGATGTAGTTACCAAACCCTTTAAACCAGAGATATTTTACCAAAAAATTGGAGAAAATATTTTCAGAAGCCGCATGCAAGGCTCAGTCTAAAAAATCTGCTTAAGCGATTCTTCTAAAGCTGCAGTATCGGTAGCATTAAATTGATGTGCCACTTCCAAATAAAATACCCCATCAACCCTACCCTCTAAACGAACAAAATCTTTTTCTGTGGTAAGTATTTGATCAAACCCACTAAATGTCCCTATTTCTTCATCTGTAAAATGATGATGGTCTCCAAACTCAAAATGTTCAAATTCCAATCCCATTGCACTTAAATATTGAACCAAAGGTTCAGGAGAAGCAATTCCCGTGACCAAAGCAAAAGATTTGTTTATTAATTCAGATAGTGGTTTGTTCTGATTTCCATCAGAAACAAAATCTGCATAGGCCAGACTGGCAAACAATACTTTTTGATTTGATTCGGGCTTAAGTTTGATGGCAATATTCTTTTTTTCCGCTTCAGATATAGACGCTGGACATTTGGTCACAACAATTACATCCGCTCGTTTTGATGCCACTTTCGCATCCCGCAAATCACCAGTGGGCAAATACCAATCATTCACATATAATTTGGAATAGGCTGTGAGCAAAATCGTCTTGGTTGGCTTCACCCATCGATGCTGCATGGCATCATCCAAAACAATCACTTCAGGTTTTACCCCATTTTCCAATTGAGCAATACCATTTGGTCTATCCCCATCAACAGCGATGGCCACATCAGGAAACTTTTTATGAATTTGGAAGGGTTCATCGCCCAAATCCAATACCGAACTACCTTCATTGGCCAATACAAATCCTTTGGATTGTCGTTTATATCCCCTACTCAAAACAGCAACTTTTTTATCCTTCAACATGCGCAGTAGAAATTCGGTCATCGGGGTTTTACCTGTTCCCCCCACACTAATATTCCCCACGCAAATGGTTGGAGTAGAAAATGATTTGGATTTGAAAACACCTATATCGAACAAAAAATTCCTCACATACACCACCAAGGCATAAATCAAGGAAATCGGAAAGGCTATTTTGCGAAGCACTTGAAGCATTGAACGAAAATATAATATTTTATCTTTAGCGGACTTAACAAAAATAAAATGACCGTTAACGACATCACAAAAGTACTGGAAGAATTGGCGCCTTTGGCCCATGCAGAAGATTTTGACAATGTAGGACTCTTGGTGGGCAACCCAAATATGGAAGTAAACGGTGTTCTGGTCACTCTGGATACGTTGGAAAATGTTGTGGACGAAGCCATTGAAAAAAACTGCAACCTCATAGTCAGCTTTCATCCTATTATTTTTAAAGGTTTAAAGAAACTAACGGGCAGCAATTATGTGGAACGTGTTGTCATCAAGGCCATTGCAAACAACATTGCTATCTATAGCATGCATACCGCCTTGGATAACAGTAAAATGGGGGTAAATGCGAAAATTTGTGAGGTTTTAGGACTGGAAAACCCTCAAATCCTAATTCCAAAATCCAGTACCATAAAAAAACTGACCACATATGCTCCACTAGCTGAGGTGGACAAGATAAAAGAGGCTCTTTTTAATGCAGGAGCAGGAGAAATTGGAAAGTACAGCCATTGCAGCTATAGTTTAGAGGGTGTTGGAAGTTTTAAACCTGAAAATGGTGCCAACCCAGCAGTTGGAAATGTTGGGGAAGTTCATTTTGAAAAAGAGACCCAAATCAATGTGATTTTATCATTTGAAAAAGAAAAGCAAGTGTTGAAAGCCCTTTTGGAAGCACATCCTTACGAAGAAGTAGCCTATGAGATTTTCACTATCGAAAACACCAATCAAGATATTGGTATGGGGATGATTGGGAACTTACCTTCCGAAATGGATGAAATTGACTTTTTGCTTTTGGTAAAAAAACGGATGAATGCCAGTGTAGTTCGACATTCCAAATTATTGGGCAAAAAAGTAAAAAAGGTAGCTGTTTTAGGCGGGAGTGGCGCTTTTGCCATAGGCGCTGCCATGAAAGCTGGAGCAGATGTTTTTGTGACTTCTGACATTAAATACCACGAATTTTACCAAGCCGAAAACCAAATGGTAATTGCCGATATTGGGCACTTTGAAACTGAGCAGTTTACAAAAGATTTATTGGTTGATTATCTTACGAAAAAAATTCCTAATTTTGCAGTCCGTTTATCGGAGAGTATAACGAATCCCATCAAGTATTTATAACATATATGGCGAACAAGAAAGAAAGCACTGTAGAAGAAAAGTTGAGAGCATTGTACGATCTACAACTAATCGATTCCAGGGTAGATGAAATCCGCAACGTTAGAGGCGAATTGCCTTTGGAAGTACAGGACTTGGAAGATGAGGTTCTTGGTCTTAAGACTAGAATCGATAAATTAAAAACAGATGTTGAGACTGTCAACTTCGAAATTTCTGCCAAGAAAAACCTAATCGACGAATCCAAAGCACTCATTAAAAAATATAGTGAGCAGCAAAAAAATGTAAGGAACAGTCGTGAATTCAACTCATTGACCAAGGAAGTTGAGTTCCAAGAATTGGAAATCCAGTTGGCCGAAAAGAACATTAAAGAGTTTAAGGCTCAAATCGAGCAGAAAAAAGAAGTGATCTCCCAGACCAAAGAAAAATTGTCTGAGCGTGAAGGTCACCTTAAACACAAAAAAGGGGAATTGGATGCCATCTTGGCCGAAACTGAAAAAGAAGAAAAAGCTCTTTTGAAAAAATCTGAGGAATAC
This sequence comes from Flagellimonas zhangzhouensis, assembly GCF_900102925.1. GTDB lineage: Bacteria > Bacteroidota > Bacteroidia > Flavobacteriales > Flavobacteriaceae > Flagellimonas > Flagellimonas zhangzhouensis. Next base: position 86,271 of record NZ_FNKI01000006.1, read on the forward strand.
GAAGATCAAATCGAAGAGCGCTTGATCAAGGCGTACAAAAGAATCCGTCACAATGTGAAAAACGGTTTGGCTGTTGTTCCTGTTGAGCGTGGTGCTTCTGGAGGTTCTTTCTTTACTATTCCACCACAGGTTCAGGTAGAGATTGCTTCCCGCAAAAAAATCATCACCGATGAGCACAGTGGACGAATCTTGGTTGATCCACTATTGGCCGAAGAAGAACAAGATAAAATGGAAAAACTTTTTTCTAAGCTTTAATTCCATTTGATAGATATAAAAAAGCCACCTTTTAGGTGGCTTTTTTGCTTTTATACTTTGTCATTTCGAAAGGAGTCTACCGATTGAGAAATCTAAAAACATTACTGGTCACTGATTGCAGTCGAAGTGACGTTATTGAAAATAATTCCCATAAAAGGTAGGTCGCTTCGACTCCGCTCAGCGACCTTTTAAAATTCTATATTTCGAGATAATTGGTAAAAATTTGTGTCAAACAATTTAAGGACTCACTTTCTCAATAGTTGAGATTGATCGACATGACATATTTATTGATCGCCCAATAATCCAAGAATCATTTCCTCAACTTCCTTGGAGTCCCACTTATCCTCAATGTTTGGTGTTTGCATCACTTTTTGCATGATAGCTTCCTGCTGGTCACCAATGGCCAAAGCATCTGCATACGGTTTATCAGAAAAAGTAACACGACTATAAACGGGCACCCATTTCTCTGGATGGGTCGATGCAAAATGCTTTTCAATTTTCTTTTGGAGCAAAAACTTTGGATCAGCTGTTTTACTGCTCATTTCTACAAAGTTTCGATAACTCAATTCCGCAATCGCATCTGCATTGGGTTTTCTTACTTTTTGGTAGGTATCAAAAATGGCATCCCAATCGTCTCCATATTTATCCATGAGCTGGTCAAGCACAAAAATATCTTCAAACCCTGCATTCATACCTTGGCCATAAAAAGGTACAATCGCATGGGCAGAATCGCCTACCAATGCCACTTTGTTCCAATACGTCCAAGGGTAACACTTCATAGTTACCATTGCACTGGTTGGGTGGTTGAAGAAATCTTTTGTCAGATCTTCAATTTCCATTCGAACGTTGGGAAAATACTCTTTAAAAAAGTCCTTGGCCTCTTGTTCTGTCTTGATGCTCTCAAAAGACACTTTGCCTTCAAAAGGTAAAAAGAGTGTACATGTAAAACTCCCGTCAATATTTGGCATGGCAATAAGCATAAACTCACCCCTGGGCCAAATATGAAATGAATTTTTATCCAATTTATGGGTACCGTCAGCATTGGCAGGAATGGTCAACTCCTTATATCCTACATCGATAAAATTCTGGGAATAATTAAAACGACTACGGCGCTGCATTTTATGACGAACCCTAGAAAAAGCACCGTCACATCCAAATATAACATCGAACTGATATTCTTGCCATTCTCCTTTTTCAGATTCACCTGTGTAAATTTTGGCGCCAGGTAAATCAACATCCCAAACCTTCTCATTGAATTTGAAAACAGTTCCAGCCTCTTCGGCCAAATCAATCATTCTTTTATTCAAGATTCCGCGAGAAATGGACCAAATCGCCTCGCCTTCCTTTCCATATTTTTGATAGTAAACAGGTTTATCATTCACGTGCATGGCACGTTTATCCAACGGAATGGCTATTTGCTTGATAGGGTCTTCTAAACCCACCTTGCGCAAAGCCGTCCATCCCCTATTACTCATCGCCAAATTGATGGAACGTCCAGAAAACTTTATGGTCCTAATATCAGGCCTCCTATCAAAAACGGTTACGCTGTGGCCTTTTTTACGAAGATAAATTGCTAAAAGCGATCCCACCAATCCAGAACCGATGATGGCTATATTTTTTGAAGTCTGTGCCATATGCACCCTTACGGGCCTATTTTAATTGAATGTAAAAATACGGATTTTGACTGTCTATCTGATTCCAATACCATCTTAGAATTATTTTGTTTAATTATTTTGTATTTTTATTAAACAACATTAAGATGCCCCATAAAAAGGAAATGCTCCCTATTAAAACATGTTTGGTTTGCCAAAAACCTATGGTTTGGCGTAAAAAATGGGCTAAAAACTGGGATGAAGTAAAATACTGTAGTGAACGCTGCAGAAGAAACAAATAATACTATGGCCACCCATTTAGTTTGGTTTGGAAATAATTTACGCGTAAAAGACAATCAAATTTTACGAGAAGCATGTAAAGCAGAAAGGGTAATTGCCGTTTACTTTTTTGACCCAAGACATTTTGAAAAAAATGACTTCGGATTTAAAAAAACCGAGCGATTTAGAGCCAAATTTCTGATTGAAAGTGTGTTGGCTTTAAAAGAGAACTTGGCCAACCTCAACATCTCATTATTGACCTTTACTGCAAAACCAGAGGACAAAATCCCCGAACTAATTGAAACGTTCCATATAGACGGTGTCTTTTATCAAGAAGAATGGACCTCGGAAGAAATGACAGTAATAAATGAGGTAAAAGCTCGAGCTCCCAAAGCATGTTCCTTTGTTTCCTTTTTCGACCAATTTTTATTTCATCCAGAAGATATTCCTTACACTTCATTTACAGATATACCGAATGTATTCACAACATTTAGAAAAAAGTGTGAAGCGAAAGTACAAGTTCGACCTATAATTTCGATTCCAGCGCCTAAAGCAAAACAGAATTTGGTTGATGACCCTACCTCTCTTCCCAGTTTGAAAGATTTAGGTTTGAAAGAGTTCTCTCCAGATTATAGATCTGCTTTTCCTTTTCATGGAGGGGAGTCAGCAGCAGAAAAACGGATTCAGGAATACTTTTGGGAAACCGAGCAACTAGTTTTTTACAAACGAACCAGAAATGGATTGGTGGGCAAAGATTACAGTTCCAAACTTTCTGCATGGTTGGCCAACGGTTCTATTTCTGCTCGCACCATTTATTGGGAGGTAAAACAATTTGAGAAAGAAGTCACCAAAAACCAAGATACCTATTGGCTAATTTTTGAACTGATCTGGCGAGATTATTTTAAATATGTTTCTCTGAAATTTGGAAACCAAATTTTTCAATTGGGCGGTATTTTGAATCGCGAATACAAATGGAAAACCGACAATGCTAAAACTCTGGAATGGATCCATGGGAATACTCCTGATGACTTTGTGAACGCCAATATGCTCGAACTAAAACATACAGGGTGGATGAGCAATAGAGGGCGACAAAATGTGGCCAGTTATTGGAGTAAGTATTTACAGCAAGATTGGAGGATTGGTGCCTCCTATTTTGAATCTATGCTAATGGATTACGATGTGCACAGCAATTGGGGCAACTGGATGTACAACAGTGGTGTTGGCAACGACCCCAGAAACAGAACCTTCAATACTCAAAGACAAGCCAACATGTACGATCCAAACAAGAGATTCCAGAAAATTTGGCTACAACCTACTTTATTCTAATCACATGAAAATTTTAAGATTGATTTTGGGTGATCAGCTCAATAGCAACCATAGTTGGTTCAAAAATGTGGATGAGGAAGTTATTTATGTGATGGCTGAAATGCGTCAAGAAACAGACAATGTCAAACACCACATTCAAAAAGTGGTCGGGTTTTTCTTGGCGATGCGAAACTTTTCGGAATCTTTGAAGAAAAAAGGACACAGGGTCGAGTACTTTAAAATTTCTGATGGTAAGAATCCTCAAAACCTTCAAGAAATCATTCAGCAGCTCATCCAAAAGCATGACCTTGAAAAATTTGAATATCAACTTCCCGATGAATATCGTTTGGATCAACAACTGAAATCTATCTCCCAACAGCTTTCAATACCAACAGAGGCATATGACTCGGAACATTTTTATACTTCTCGAGACGAATTGGGCCAATTCTTTAAAGCCAAAAAACAGCTATTAATGGAAAGTTTTTATCGCATGATGCGGAAAAAACACAACATCATGATGGTTGGCGACCAACCTGAAGGTGGCAAATGGAATTTTGACCAAAGCAATCGAAAAAAATGGGATGGCGAACCAAAAATTCCCAAGGAATTGAATTTTAAAAAAGATGTTACTGAGCTTATCACTGAAATTGAAAAAGCAGAAGTCACCACCTTTGGCAATATTGACCCTAAAAATTTCAATTGGCCCACTACTCGGAAAGAATGTCAAGAATTACTCAGCTTCTTTTGTGAAAAATTAGTGAAACATTTTGGCGACTATCAAGATGCTTTGCATACGGAGGAAAAATACCTGTTTCATTCGAGGTTATCGTTTGCCATGAACAGTAAATTACTTTCTCCAAAAGAAGTTATTGATACTGTTCTGGATCATTATTATGCGCACAAAGGTGAAATTAACATCTCCCAAGTTGAAGGCTTTGTGCGTCAAATATTAGGTTGGCGGGAATACATGCGAGGTGTTTATTGGAAAAAAATGCCCAACTATTCCAAATTGAACCATTTAGAAAACCATAACCCGCTTCCTAAATTCTTCTGGGACGGCAATACCAAAATGAACTGTCTTAAGAAAGCCATTGGACAAAGCTTGGACGATGCCTATGCACACCATATTCAAAGATTGATGGTGATAGGTAATTTTGCCCTCCTCACCCAAACCAATCCAGACGAAGTGGATGCATGGTATTTAGGAGTGTATATCGACGCCTTGGAATGGGTGGAAATCACCAATACCAGAGGCATGAGTCAATATGCGGATGGTGGACTTGTGGCCACCAAACCCTACGTGAGCAGTGCCAACTATATTAATAAGATGGGGAACTATTGTAAAAATTGTTATTACAGTCATTCCAAAAAAATAGGAAAAAAGGCCTGCCCGTTGAATGCGCTGTATTGGAATTTCTTGCATGAAAAACGTCCCTTCTTTGAAGAAAACCCCAGGATGGGAATGATGCTTCGTTTATTGGATAAAAAAGACCCTGAAGAATTAAATGCCCTTTCCGAAAGAGCTGAGAAAATCATTAAAAATCCTGACGCTTTTTAATTTTAACAATTCCTTAAAATCTTATGGCACCCAAGTTGTCGTATATAATATAAATATTCCGCTTCGGCGCCTATATATAAAAAGTCCTTCACAACAAGTTGCGAAGGACTTTTCACTTTTTAATCGTTATTTGGTTTATTCCAAAATGCCGTCCACGATTCCGTATTCCAAGGATTCCTCAGCTCCCATCCAATAATCACGATCAAAATCTTTCATGATTTTTTCAAAGGATTGACCACAGTTATCGGCCAAAATTTTGGCACCCAATTCCTTGGTCTTGATAATTTCCTTTGCCTGGATCTCAATATTCGAAGCTTGTCCCCTTGCTCCACCACTCGGTTGGTGAATCATAACTCGGGCATGGGGTTGAATAAACCTTCTCCCCTTTTCTCCCACAGATAAAAGAATGGAACCCATAGAGGCCGCCAAACCAGAACATACGGTAGAAACAGGGCTTTTTATTTGTTTGATGGTATCGTAAATCGCAAAGCCAGAGGTTACATAACCCCCTGGGCTATTGATGATCAATTGAATTTCTTTGTGGTTCTGAAGATCTAGATAAAGTAATCTATCTATAACGTGCTTGGCAGAATCGTCATCTACCTGCCCCCATAAAAACACTTTACGTTCTTCCAGTAACCTTTCTTGGATCAATTCCTGAACTTTTCCTTTTTTTGAACTCATTATCGTACTTGTTGTAAGCTTCAAAAATAATCAAATTCCAAGGAAATTTAACCACATGATCATCACATTACCTTGATTGCGATTTTATCTCCACTTTTTGCGATACCACATCCTTGATTGGAATCACAAATTTGCCCGTTTCGGTCAAAAGGGTAAGACTGTTATTTTCAATGGCCTCAATGACCCCTTCGTTTTCCCCGATCACAATTTTATCGCCCACGGCATAGTTCTTACGGGTATAAAAGGATTTTAATATATCGGATACCACATCTCTACTTCCCAAACCAATTCCCAATGAAAAGGCCAATAGGAAAGAGCCCAACACCATGGTAATGTTGTTTGTGATTATGGTAGTGTCCACACCTGCTTGGTTCAATGCCGTAATGGACATAAAAATGACAATTACATAGAACAACAGATTGCTCACAATATTGGAGCCACCGAACTCAAAGGAATCGAACACCCTTTTTACGGTACTCTTCACAAAGTTCCCAATGTAAAAACCAATCATTAACAATACCAAAGCGCTAAAGAAACGTGGCAAATAATGTAAAAGGTTACCTATTTCCACCGAAATTATGGTCCAATTCAAAATATCGGCGGCCACAATTAAAAAGGCCAGTACCAAAAGCCATTTTACAAAGCCCAATATGATTTTAATGACATCGATGCTAAAATCGCCTTTTCCTGCCATTTCCATGCCATTGATCTTGTCGTTGAGCATATCCACTTTGGCCAATTTCAAAATCTTTCCCAATAAAAATAGTACCAGTTTAATGAATAGCCATCCAACAATGAGTACCACAATGGCTCCTAGAATTTTCGGAAAAACCTTTGCGATCTCCTTACCCATGCTGGAAAGCGATTCGAGGGTAACATCTTTCCAATTGTTGATTGTTTCCATAGTTGTTGTTTATTTATAGTGTTCTGTTTGATTTTAGTTGTCGCCCATGGTCCTGAAAAGTTTACGAAGGGCACTACCGAGATTGGTGGAGAACAACGAAGCCATATCCATGATCAACTTTGCGGCCGCAATGTCGTTCATCACCTTTTTCTTCATGTGTGGAGGCACTTCCTTCAGGGAGGCTTCCAACTCTTTGAACGGGTTTTTGTGTTGCTCTGCCATCTAATCCAGGGTGTTATAGATTTCCACTAATCTTTCCTTAGCGCGTTTCAACCTCATTTTTGCAGCACTTTCGCCTATATCCATCAAGTGTACCAAATCTTTAATGCTGGCCCCATCTTGGTATTTCAGCAATAAAATGGACTTGTCCTCTGCCGATATCAGTTCCAAAGATTTCTGAAGCTTGTCTGTTTTCATCTGATACAAGCTTTGATCTGGAATTTCCTCGGTCAGTTTATGTTCCGAATCATCAACCTGAACGGATTGATCGTTCATTTTGCGTTGTTTATTGCGGTTGACATAGTTAACACAGAAATTATAAGTAAAGGAATATAGCCAAGTAGAGAACTTGGACTTTCCCTTGAATGTTCGAAGTTTAATAAAGAGCTGTAAGAATACATCTTGTGTTAAATCTTCTGCTTCGTCGTCGGATTTTGCAAACCCGTAACACTTGTTATATACCATTTTGGCATAGCGATCGTATAATTTACCGAATAGCAAAGGATCGTTGGTCGCAACAATCTGTTTCACTAATTCCTCATCGGACAGATGGGCATAAAGATCTTCCGTTTCCAAAAACTTTTTGTCGGGGTTACTTATAAGTATTAGAAACAGATGTTTTAAAAAAGTCACTCGGTTGGGTTATTTTTATTTCGCTTTTCACAAAATGGGGCGCAAAAGTAATGTAATTCATGGTATATTTGGTTAAAAACCAGACATGAAGACCCTATATTTTACCGCCATCTGTGCCCTTTTATTTTTTTCAGCCTGTAAAACGGAACCAAAAAAGGAGGAAAAAACAGTGACCCCCGAAAAAACTATTCCCGAAAAGATTGCAGCTGCACACGGCTTCGATAATTGGAAAAATGTTAAGGAAATCACCTTTACCTTTAACGTGGACAGAGATTCCATGCATTTTGAACGCAGCTGGAAATGGGAACCGAAAGCCAATGTGGTCACTGCCATTTCAGGACCTGACACTTTAGTGTACAATAGAAATTCTATGGATAGCATAGCCCTAAAAACCAATGGCGGCTTTATTAATGACAGGTATTGGTTGATGGCCCCTTTTAATTTGATGTGGGATTCCAAAAGCTATAGTTTTGAGCATACTGTGGATGTACAAGCACCCATAAGCGGTGAATCTATGCAAAAACTTACCATTGTATATGCCAATGAAGGCGGTTATACTCCTGGTGATGCTTACGATTTTTACTTTAAAGATGATAACATTATCCGTGAGTGGGCCTACCGAAAATCAAACCAAGAAGAACCCAACTTAGTTTCCACTTGGGAAGACTATGAGGATATGGACGGCTTGCAAATCGCCAAGCAACACAACCGACCTGAAGGTGGCACTAATTTATACTTTACAGGACTTTCTGTAACCATGGAATAATAAATCACGGTTTATTTTAGAACCAACTATTAAAATATACAAACCCCTTTCTGCTTGGACTATATAAGCAGAAAGGGGTTTCACTTTTATAGCTTGCTTAAGTTCAATTTGAAAGCTTGTAAAACATTCATATCTTGTATATTGAACATTCGAATTTTCAAGGCAATGAAATGTGAGATAACCAGATGTTGGAATATACATCTTGTTTCTTGCGTAGTTTCACAATTGAATTTTACCAACCAAATAATCAATGATAACATTAATTGAAAGAGCCGCTACTTTCCCTAAACGTACGGCAATCAAAAGTGGAGGGCATAGTTACACCTACCAAACACTTTTGGACAAATCCAAAGACGTAGCACTTAGTATACTTGATGGACAAATAGACCTCAATGGGGCACGAATAGCCTTTCTTGTTCCCGCAAGTTTTACATACGCTGCGACCCAATGGGGCATTTGGAGAGCTGGGGGCATTGCAGTTCCGCTTTGCGAAAAACACCCTTTGCCTTCCATAGAATATATCCTAAACGATACTCAAGCATCCACCCTTATTTTATCAGAGGAATTTGAATCCTTGCTGGCGCCACTTTTTGATAAAACTGAAATTCGTTTTATTCGGTTTTCTGAAATAACAGCCAAAAAAGGAGAATTGCCCGATGTTCAAACAGACCGTAGTGCCCTGATCCTATACACCAGTGGAACAACTGGAGCACCAAAAGGAGTGGTGACGACCCACGATAATATAGAAGCTCAAATCACCACATTGGTGGAATCTTGGCAATGGAACAAAGATGACCATGTACTCAATGTACTCCCGTTGCACCATGTACACGGTATCATCAATATGCTGAGTTGCGCACTTTGGAGTGGAGCCTGCTGCGAATTCCTTCCCAAATTCAATCCAGAAGAGGTATATCAGGCGTTCACCAAAGGTGAAGTAAACGTTTTTATGGCAGTACCTACCATTTATTTCAAATTGATAGCTTACTATAATGAATTAGCTCCTGCCGTGCAGGAATCGATTTCAAAACACCTTAAAAAGTTTAGACTTATGGTATCTGGGTCCGCCGCCCTTCCCATCAGTGTTTTGGAACAATGGAAAGAAATAAGTGGGCATACTTTATTGGAAAGATATGGAATGACCGAGATGGGCATGGCCATTAGCAACCCATACAACGGCACTCGTAAGCCTGGTCATATTGGACAACCTTTACCAGGAGTAGAAATACTTTTGGGTGACTCAGACCATCAACCTGTACAAAATGGAGAACCAGGTGAAATCCTAATCAAGGGTCCCAATGTATTCAAAGAATATTGGAACAAACCCAAGGCAACCGAGGAGGCCTTCACTCCAGATGGGTGGTTTAAATCGGGTGATATTGCCATTTGGGATGGTGACAGCATAAAAATTCTCGGTAGAAATTCTGTGGACATTATAAAGTCTGGAGGTTATAAAATCTCTGCCTTGGAAATAGAAGAAGTCCTTCGAAAACACTCCAATATTAAAGATTGTGGAGTTGTCGGAATTCCTGATTTGGAATGGGGAGAAATAATTGGTGCCGCCATAGTTTCCGAAACAGATGACTTTGATGTTGAGGAGTTAAAATCGTGGTTGAACGATAAACTGCCTGGTTACAAAACACCAAGAAAATATTTGATCATGTCCGATTTGCCCAGAAATGTAATGGGCAAGGTCACCAAGAACAATATCAAGGAGTTATTTACCAACAACCAACAGAACTAATGAAAATTTACGGAGTCGCACTTTTGGCAGCATGTTTTCTGCTGGGAAAACTTTTGGGGCGCCTTTTGGGGCACTTGTTGAATATTAACAGTGACATAGGTGGAGTCGGATTTGCCATGTTTTTGTTGATGACCTCCAGCATTTATCTCCGAAAAAAGAAGTGGCTGGTTTTAGAAACAGAAAAAGGGATTTGGTTTTGGAGCGCAATGTACATTCCAATTATTGTAGCAATGACCTCCACATTGAATGTTAAGGCTGCGCTTTCTGGAGGTGTTTTGGCGGTTGTTCTGGGTATAGCCGCCACAGCTATTTGCATGTTCATGGTTCCTGTAATTTCCAAGATTGGAAGAGAAAAAAGCATTGATTCCCAAAATAAATAGCCTATGGAAATCATTAACACGGTTATTGGAAAAAACGGATTGGTATTTGCCTTCCTTTGTGTTGGGATTATCATGCTGTTTTCCACTTGGGTTTCAAAATATGTTACCAATAAAAAGATTCCAGGTGTGGCCATTGCAATCATTATTGGACTTTCCCTTGCATTTTTGGGTGATGAAAAAGGAATTTCAAACATTCCCCTTTTTGCTGGGATGGCAATACTTGGTGGACCCATGCTACGCGATTTTGCTGTTGTGGCCACTGCGATGAGCGCCGATCTATCAAAAATAAGACAGGCAGGTTTGGCAGGATTGGTCGCATTGGTGATGGGGGTTTCCATTTCATTCATCATTGGCGTTTTAATTGGGTTAAGTATGGGCTATACCAATATTGAAAGCCTTACCACCATAGGTGCTGGAGCCTGCACCTATATTGTGGGACCAGTTACGGGTACGGCCCTTGGAGCAAGTTCCGATGTAATTGCCATTAGTGTGGCAACAGGAGTAGTCAAGACCATTTTCACAACCATTTGCACTCCCTTGGTCGCCAAAAAAATTCAATTGGACAACCCGCATGCCGCCATCGTTTTTGGCGGGTTGTTGGGAACCACTAGTGGTGTTGTAGCAGGACTTGCCGCCACTGATGAAGAATTAGTGCCCTATGGCGCATTGACCTCTACCTTTTATACAGGATTGGGATGTCTTTTATGCCCTTCCCTATTTTATGTTATTCTGAGGGCCATATTTCTGTAATGCAATTAATTGAAGTTGAAATAAACGAATAGAACTTAAAGTACAGATAAAAGCTCCTCTCATTTCCAATCGAACCCCTTTAATGAAAAAATCACTTTTCACTTTACTCTTTATTTTTTTAGGGTGCCTGTACATTTCATGCAATCCATCTAAACCTGAAAGCCCCGAAGAAAAAGAGGAGGAAAAAGACACCTTTATAATAGCTTCTGATATCTTGGGTGAAAACCGTTCCTGTCTAATCAGCCTGCCTGATGGATACTTTGATGAGTCCGAAAAAGAGGAAAACTATCCCTTAATCATTGTATTGGATGGCAATGTCTTTTTTGAAACAACTACTGGAGTGGTTCAATTTATGAGTTCAAATACGAATAGAAATTATTTAATGCCAAAAAGCATTATTGTTGCCATTGAAAATGTGGACCGAGAACGGGATTTTACAGTCACCAAACTGAAGACCAAACGTCCAAACACTATGGGAGGAGGGAAAAAGTTTTTAGATTTCATACAAAAAGAATTACTACCTTATCTTAATGAAAATTATAGAATCAGCCAGTCCAAAACGCTCATAGGGCACTCGTTGGGAGGGCTGTTGACATTAAACGCTTACATAGATGAAAACAGCATTTTTGACGCCTACATCGCAATAGACCCAAGCCTTTGGTGGGATGAGAGAATGATAAAAAACAAAGTGGACTCGATTCCTGTAACATCATTAAAGAAAAAATTATTTATTGCCACAGCCAACCAAGGTGAAGCAAATTACGAGCGCAATAAAAAACGACACGACATCTTTTATTCGCTATTAAATGAAAGAATGGAAGGAGATACTGCTGTTTCCATACAGTATTATGAAAACGAAAATCACAGATCTGTTCCTTTAAAGGCTATCTATGATGGGCTAAAATACTTGAATGCTGAAACCCAATAAAACTAAGTTTACATGAAAATTGCTTACAAAAAAAGACAGTTGAATGTTAACCTAATCCTAGGTCTTGTATGGTTAATCTGGTTCTTTATTGGCATCTTCACCAAGGAGGAGCCCAGTTGGATGGATTATGGTTGGATTTTTATTTCTCTCATGTATTTAGGACTTTATTTCTACCAAAAGAACTATAAATACATAAATATTGAAAATGGAATTATTAAGGTTAATGGTCCATTCGGAAAGAAAATGAGTCTGACCGAAATAAAACGCATCAAAAAATTTGCAGGTGATTACATCCTAAAATCAGATAAGGAGGAATTGACAATCAACACACAAATAATCGACCCAGATTCGTTGGTTGATTTAAACACAGCATTGGAAAAATTAAATGTAGAATGGATTAATTAATCTGTTTATTAAAAATACAATGACTACAACACCTGAACACGATAAAAGAATTGCAGAAATGACTTTTTCCTCTGTCTACCCGCATTACATCACTAAAGTGGAGAAAAAAGGTAGAACCAAAGAAGAGTTGCTTCAGGTGATTGAATGGTTAACAGGGTTTGACGAGAAAAAACTTCAGGATTTAATTAATCAAAAAGTAACTTTCAAAGATTTTTTTTCCCAAGCTGACCTTAACTCAAATGCAAACCTTATAAAAGGTGTTATCTGCGGTTATCGCATAGAAGACATTGAAACGCCATTAACACAACAAGTGCGTTATTTAGATAAATTAGTAGACGAGTTGGCCAAAGGCAGAAAGATGGACAAGATTTTGAGAACAGCATAATCTACCTCCCCCTTCGATTCAAGAAAAAAGTAATCCCAAATATTAATAGGGCCAAAATTAGCAACAGAATAAAGCTATAATTCAAGGAAGCACTTTCCGCAATAAAACCAAGAATCACGGGGCCCATTAAAAAGCCGATATACCCTGATCCCGCAATAAAGGCTACCCCTTGGGATGAATCAACGCCCTTTACATTGCCACCAATGCGAAACAATTCAGGTACGATTACCGAAAACCCAAGACCATTCAAGGCAAATCCTGCAATGGTTACCAAAGTGTGCTGGGACAGTACCAAAACATAACCCACAGTAGCTATAAGTGCTCCCAATCCCACAATTTTAATAGGACCTATCTTGGCACTTATGCCATCACCTAAAAATCTTCCCAAAGTCATAGTGGTTGAAAATGCCAAAAAACCAGCTCCTATCAACATTTCTGGAGCCATGGTCATTTCTTTGAGATAAAGGGCACTCCAGTCAATGATTGCACCTTCGCTGCCATAAGAAACAAAACCAATAATCCCCAATAACAACAAGGGTTTGAATAATTTAAAACTAAAAGGTTCCTTTTCAACAGGAGCAGCCACTACATTTATGTAGTGTTTCCTAAAATACAGGTTGATCAAAAACACCAAAACCACCGTAATACCCATGTGTAATACTGGGCTTCCAATAATAGGAATCAAAAAACTTCCAAGTCCTACCAAAATACCTCCTAAGCTAAAAAAGCCATGGGCTGCAGACATAAAGTTGACCTTATCTTCCTTTTCAATTTCAGTGACCAAGGTATTGATGGCAATATCCGTAAAACCTGTTCCAGCACCAAAGAGGTACAAACCCAACATCAACATATAATAGTTGGGTGCCATCAATGGCAACATAGCAGCGAATGAAACCGCAATTACACTTATCCACGATGCTCTTCCGACACCTATCTTGTTGATGATCTTCGAAGCCATTGGAAAAATGGTAAAAACACCCAACGACAGACAAAATAGGGCAATGCCCAAATCTGCCTTATCTATCCCTAGTTTTTCCTTAACTGTGGGAATATAAATGGCCCATGTTCCAAACCAAATATTTACGCTGGTAAAAATCCAAGAAGGTGCAAAATACCTCGGGTTGGACAGAATGAGCAGGAGTGATTTCATTTAAAGTTTAGGTGAGGTTATTTAGTAAGTATACCCTGTTTTAAAATTTGTCCAAAGTTATACATATCCTCATATGAGCAATACAGTGGAGCTGGTGCCAAACGAATTACGTTGGGCTCCCTCCAATCGGTAATCACTCCGTTCTTCATTAAATAATCGAACAAAGAGCGCCCTTCCCCGTGTAAAAACACCGAAAGTTGACATCCTCTTGCTTCTGGAGTTATAATTTCGAAGGTACTGTCCACCTCTTTGTCAATTTCATGAAGTACAAATTCCAAATAAGCTACAATTTTATCCCGTTTTTCAATCAAGGTCCCCATGCCCACTTCATCAAAAATTTCCAATGAGGCCAAATACGGCGCTAACGAAAGTATAGGTGGATTGCTCAGTTGCCAAGCATCTGCTGTTTCGGTCGGGTCGAACTCAGGTTTCATTAAAAATCGGGTTTCCTTCTTGGTGCCCCACCATCCTTCAAAACGAGGAATATCCTCTTTTCCCAAATGTCTTTCGTGCACAAAAACACCCGATGCGTTTCCAGGGCCACTGTTCATATATTTATAGCTGCACCATGCGCCAAAATCTGCATCCCAATCGTGAAGTTTTAATTCAATATTTCCTGCTCCATGAGCCAAATCCCACCCCACAAAAGCACCTTGGGCTTTTCCTGCTTTGGTGATTGCTTCCATATCCAACACTTGACCATTGTAATAGTTTACACCTCCCATGAGTACCAAAGCCAATTCATCACCAACTTCTTCAATGGTTTGTAAAATGTCTTCGGTATACCATGCATGTTCACCGTCTCGTTTTTTCACCTCAACAATGGCTTTGGATGGGTCAAATCCATGAAAACGGGCCTGACTTTGCAACATATATTGATCGGAAGGAAAAGCCTTTTCTTCACAAATGATCTTGAATCGTTTTTCGGAAGGGCGATAAAAGGAAACCATCAACAAATGAAGATTAACCGTTAAGGTATTCATCACTGTAACCTCTTCAGGTTTTGCACCTACAACCTTACCGAGACCTTCGGCCAATCGCTCATGGTAATCCCACCAAGGTTTATCGGCATAAAAATGTCCTTCTACAGCCAGTTCCCGCCAATCCTTCATTACCTCATCCACATATTTTTGGGAGCGTTTGGGTTGAAGTCCGAGTGAATTGCCCGTAAAGTAAATCACATCTTTTCCATTGACTTGCGGAAAGTGAAATTCGTTTCGGTATTGGGAAAGTTTATCTTGGGCATCTAGTTGCTTTGCAAACTCGAGCGTATTTTTAAATGACATAGAATTTTATTTATCTTCAAAAATACAACTTGTACCTGTAATCCTAAGTACCAAATTATGTCAATCGCATCTCGACCATATGCTTTTTAAAACCTACTTTTTCGTAGGCCTTAATGGCTGGTATATTATCACAATACACGGTCAATCGGATTTCTTTAAGGCCTTTATCATATGCCCAATCTTTTAGAAAGTCGATAATCAAGGCATTGAGGCCTTGACCCCGAAACGCTTCATCGGTATACATAAATCCGAAGTAAGCATAATCTTCGTGATCTAAATAATGACGAGCCTTTTTTACCAAGGCAAAACCTGAAGCCACCACTTTGCCATCGACTTCTGCAACTGCCACACAAGATTCCTCATCTTGAATCAAGGCCTCCAGATCGTAATAGTTTACAGGTCCTTTTTGGATGGTCGGATCAAAAGGGCGTTCTGCAGTGACCACACCTTGTTCGTATTGCAATAGAATGGGTAGGTCTTTCAAATTGGCGCTTCGAACTTGGATTTTGGGAGTTTCCATAAGATTCAGTTGGTTAATGAGCAAGACAATGTAGTTCTTTTCTATATTTTTGCGAAAATTTACGCATGCATTTCCTTTCTAACTTATTGGAAAATTACATCGCCAATAATTCCCAAGCAGAGCCAACTTTGCTCACGGAACTCACACGGGAAACCCACCTAAAGGTGGTACAGCCCAGAATGATCACAGGGCATTTTCAAGGTCGGGTTTTGAGCATGCTTTCCAAGCTGATTTCTCCCAAATATATTTTGGAAATAGGCACCTACACTGGCTATTCTGCGCTTTGTTTGGCAGAAGGGCTTCAGAAGGATGGAGAACTACACACCATTGAAGTAAACGAGGAACTTCATCAATTGCAGCGTAAATATTTTGACAAAAGTGCTTACGGAAATCAAATCGTGCAACATACAGGTGATGCTTTGGAGGTAATCCCTTCTTTGGATTTTACTTTTGACTTGGTTTTTATTGATGCGCAAAAAGTCAATTACGATGCTTATTTTGAGGCGGTGATCCAAAAAACAAAACCAGGCAGTGTAATTCTTTCCGATAATGTGCTTTGGTCTGGAAAAGTGGTAGAACCTTTGGACAAATCAGATAAAGCTACAGCTGCTTTGCTCGCCTACAATGAAAAATTAAGTAGAGACCCTCGTGCAGAAACGGTGCTCCTTCCGATTAGGGATGGCTTAACGCTAAGTCGGGTGCTATAAACTTTCGATAAAGCCAATAGAACAACAATCCTGATAAAATTCCGACGATAGCTCCCACAATAATATCTATAGGAAAATGTACGCCCACATAAATGCGGCTCATGGCAAATAGTATGGGCCAAATAAAAAACAGGATACTCCACTTTACTTTTTCCTTAAGGAAAAGAAAAACGATCACCGTAATAGAAAATGAGCTGGAAGCATGTCCAGAGAAAAAGCTGTAATCTGTCGGGCTTTTTAAGATTCTGATCAGGGTGTTTATCTCTTCGGTATTGTTAGGGCGTAATCGGGCCACAGAAACCTTGGTCCAATGGGTGATGGCTGTAATAAATACTATCAAACCCAAAACCATCAAAAATTTATATAAAGCTTCCTTTCTTGAAAATTTTAGATAAAATAGAACCAGAAAAAGAATAAAAAGGGGAATCCAAGTGGTTATATTGGTCACGGTAGCCCAAAAGCCGTCGTATTTTTCAATGCCCAAACCGTTTAGGTACACAAACGTATCCCTATCCCATTTGAGCAATTTTTCCAACATTGGAATTATTTATTAAGATCTCGCTTGATGGAGCCGGTTACTTCGTCCATGTTCTTTTTCACGTCACTGATCTCCTTTCGGATATCTTTGGTGAAATCAGTATCGATATCAGCACTATTTTGGATTTCGCGCTTAATATCGTCCGTTGCGTCCTTAAGTTGACGCATACCTTTACCCAATCCTTTGGCTATTCCCGGAATCTTATCCGCACCAAACACCATCACCACTATAAATAGGATGAAAAAAATCTCCGCTCCGCTAATGAATAGAAAATACATAGAACAAATATAATCAGAACTTGGTAGCAAAATAAAAAAAGCCCCGTGAAATCACGAGGCTCTTTAACACTGTTTTTGTTATTATTCTCCTTTGATGTTTTCTTTAAACTGATCAAAGTCTGATTTCTCTTCTTTCTTAGGCCAAGAATTGTTTGTCGTGTCGATATCGGCTGTTTCCAACTTAGGATCCACTACGATTCCAACCAATTCTTTTTCTGAAGAAATAACTCTTTTAACCTCGGTGTCATTCTTTCTCCAAATCTCTGGTGGATAGGTAATGCTCTGGGTAGTTCCATCGGCGTACGTATATTCAACAATCAATGGCATTGGAATTCCTCCTGGTTTGTCAAAAGTGATTTCGTAGAAGAATTTTGGCTCCTTAACCTGAGCTCTTTCAGCTTCGGTCATGTTGTCCATCATAAACTCTTTCAAGTTTTGTGATGTTTCTGATGGAGACTTTCCTTTCAATTCAGGCTCAAAATCTTCACTATCTTCTTCGGCCAAGTATACCAATGGTACAAGATCCGCTTCCGTAAGGTTTCTATCTGCCATGTATTTTTTCATTTCGGCAGTAGGTTTATTGGTTACGTAGTATTTTTTAACATCTTTAACGCCTATATCAACATAATCTGTGGTGTAGAACCATCCTCTCCAGTACCAATCCAAATCCACAGCGGAAGCGTCTTCCATGGTACGGAAGAAATCTTCTGGGGTTGGGTGCTTGAACATCCAACGTTGCGCATAGGTTTTAAATGCATGGTCGAACAATTCCTTGCCCATCACAGTTTCTCTCAAAATGTTCAATGCAGTTGCAGGTTTAGCGTATGCATTTGGTCCCAATTGATACACGTTTTCTGGGTTGGACATAATTGGTGAAATATAACTTTGATCACCTGCCATATAAGGAACGATCTTGGCTGGGTCTCCCCTTCTTGAAGGATATTTTTCATTTGGAGCAATTACTGAAGGATTGTTCTCTCCGAAAGCCTGCTCTGCCAAATATTGCATAAAAGTATCCAAACCTTCATCCATCCATCCCCACTGACGCTCGTCTGAGTTTACGATCATTGGGAAGAAGTTGTGCCCTACTTCGTGGATGATCACACTGATCATTCCATATTTTACTCTATCGGAATAAGTTCCATCCTCGTTTGGACGGCCATAGTTCCAGCAGATCATTGGATACTCCATCCCTTGGTTTTTCGCATGAACGGAAATCGCTTTGTGGTATGGGTAATCAAAAGTGTGCTCTGAATAAGTTACCAAGGTCTGGGCAACTGCTTTGGTAGACATTTCTTCCCAAAGTGGGTTACCTTCTTTTGGATAAAGGGAAACCGCCATTACATCTCTATTTCCGAGTTTAACGGCCTGCATGTCCCAAATAAATTTTCTTGAAGATGCAAATGCAAAGTCACGAACGTTTGTAGCTTTTAACTTCCAAGTCTTGGTATCGGTTGAGAAACCTTTTTCAGCAGCTTCTGCTTCTTCTTGTGATACAATGATCACTGGCTTGTCATACGACTTTTTGGCAGCCTTGTAACGCTTCATCATTTCTTTGGAGAAAACCTCATCGCGGTTTTGCAATTCTCCTGTACCATCCAAAATGTGATCGGCAGGTACTGTAATGCTTACATCATAGTTACCAAAGGTAAGGGCGAACTCACCGCTACCCCAGAACTGGTGGTTTTGCCATCCTTCTACATCGCTGTAAACTGCCATTCTTGGAAAAAACTGTGCAATTACATAAGCACGGTTTCCGTCCTCAGGGAAATACTCATATCCTGAACGCGCTCTATTTACCGTGTGATCAGGAATATTGTACCACCACTTAACTGAAAAAGATAGTTTTTCCCCACTTTTTAATGGCTCAGGAATGTTTACACGCATCATTGTTTGGTTGATGGTGTAAGACAACGGCTTTCCACTGGCATCGGTCACAGCTTCAATATTGAAACCTCCATCGAAAGGCTCATTGATATAAGTCTCTGCAAAATTTCCCGCAGTATATGCCATGTTCACCCCGTCTCCATTTCTCAAAGGAGATTTAGAATCCTTGGCACGCACGTTTTGGTCCAACTGCACCCACAAAAACTCTAAATCGTCAGGTGAATTATTGTGATAGGTGATGGTTTCCTCACCGTTGATTTTGGCATTTTTATCATCCAACTGAATATCCATTACATAGTCGGCCTGCTGTTGGTAATAATCTGGTCCAGGAGCACCAGAAGCTGACCTATAGGTATTTGGAGTTGAGAATTCCTCGTACAATTGTTTGAACTTACTTTGGTTGTAATGACCCGGCTCCCGCTCCTTTACTTCGCCCTCTTCTTGCGCCATAAGCATGGCACCGAAAAGAAACAAAACGGAAGCAACATAATACTTGACTTTGTTCATTTTTTTATCTGATTTATATAAGGGTGTAAAATACTATATTTAAACTAAATGTTAAAAGAGGGTTATAAGTTTAACATTCCTTTATTGTCGCTCTTGATCAATACGAAGCTTTTTTTGTTCCCATTCCATTTCACGTGCACCAAATTCTTCTGTTCATCGAACATATCGGTTAGAATTTCATTTTGAATTGTTAAGGTCTTGACTTCGGGTAGTTTAATGTTTGGGATTTCCAAATAGCAAATCACTACATCGGCATCATATTTTTTGCCCAAAAAATTGTACGCAACTGGCTGACCGTTAATCTCGATGATAAATTTTGTATTGAAATATTTTTTGATATAATCATCGGCAATCTTAGATTCATCTGCGGTGGCCAAATTGGATTTTATGCCATATCGTTCTTCCAAAAGATCATCTAAATCATCGATAAAAATACGACTGGTGATTTGAAAGGCTTCGTCCTTTTCGGAGTATACCATATTGGTAACACTTACATAAAATTTATGGAGATTGGTAAAGGATAGAAATAATAGCATTGCCATAGGCAACAAGAGCCATTTTGCATTTTTTCTTTTCAACATATGCCATAAGACTTTATAGGTTCTACAATGTTACTGTTTTAAACATGTTTCTGCAATTTACCTGCCAAAGTTATTTTTAGATATTAGTATTGAGATATGAGATACTAGATAACTGACCTCTCACTACTCAATACTCAATACTGATTACTGATTACTGATTACTGATTACTAACTACTACTCTATTCCATTATTTTCTCGATAGGCCCTACTCTTCTCTACCATAACACCCCAAATTCTCAATTTGTCCTGGGAACTTATGGCTGCCTGAAAACCCTCATCTACCTCACAGAAATACATAAAATCATCAATTTTATTGGCAGGTATCTTCAAAGTGGACACAAAAAGTGAATCAGCATAATAACCTTGCACCCTTTGGGTGTCAGCATAGGTTTTATCTACCTTCACCCTATTCTTGAGCATTTTGGTTCGCCCAGTTATGGCATTGATAATGGGATCAATAGGTGGACTTAAAATCATACCTACATTAAATTTCCCTCCTGTTGCAGTTTGCAATTTTCGTTCACTTTGGGTTATGATTCGTTGTTTGGCATTGGGCAAGCCCAACGATTCGGCGGTAACCACTCCTCCAGATTCCACACGGTTCACATCTTGTGATAAGTCACCCGATAAATTATAAGGCCTCACCACTACCTCCTGTAATTGGTTTACAAATTCTTGAAGTGGAACCTCAACAAAACTGGTATTGTACAGAACTTCAGTAACGGGGAGTACCTTTTTTAGGAAATGAACTGCAGAAAACACCAAGGTGTCATTTACTCGAACATTAATATTAAAATTCCCATCCAAATCGGTAATAACAGCTTGTTCTGTAGTGATGTTTTGTACCACTACCCCGACCACATCCTTATCGATGCTTGTTACCCTTCCCTGCAGTAACTTTTCTCCATTTTGGGCCAAAGCACAATGGGCCAAAAAAAGAAAAAAAGGAAGGATTAATTTTTTCATTACTCCTCCAAGGTTGCCAAATACTCCTTGCTTTGCGTCACTAGAAAATCAATAAGTTGAAACTCATTTTCCTTTCTTAAAATAGTCTGTGAAGGGATTTTATCATCGCAGTACAACAAAAATGCATCTATTTTATCTTGTGGCAATCGAAGGTCAGCAACAAAAAATTCGTCATCGTACACATGGCGCAACACTTCACTTACCTTTAAAGGAGGTCTTTCTTGTCCATCAGCTTTTGTATTGGATTGGAACAAGGCCTTGAAGATGTTCACGAAATTCAGTCCATCTTGCATGCCCCTTACCGTTCTGGATTCAGCCACGTTTTCAACTTCGGTACCTCTATCAATATCGTATGTAAATTCTTTAAACTCTTCATTCTGAACCTGAAGAAACCGTTCTTGGTTATCAGGTGTCACCACCACCTCGTCAAGCTCCCGAACCTTCTCATTCACTTCTACCACCAAACGATTATTCGTCAATATTTCAGGAGTAATTTTCACTATTTCCAGTTGGTAATTTACCGCGGTAAAAACCAATTGATCACCCTCTTGTACGGCAATAATAAACTCTCCATTATCATCAGTAATAGTGGCCTCTCCACTTGTGGAGTTGATAACATTCTCATTGGGCACATTGGAACTCATGTACATCACCTTACCCCTAAGCATACGTCGTGAGTCTTGGGCCAAAGACCAACCTGAAACCAACAATGCAAACAATATCAAGAATGTATTTTTCATTTTAAAGTGTTTAGTGTGGGATAAAGTAAACCTATGGCTCCGAATTATAAAAGTTCAGTGCCGTAAACTTTTGTTAATTATACTTCTACAAATATACCGAATCCCATTTCCATTCACCTTTGAATTTCGTGTTTTGACGGTATTTATGATAAAAATTAAAATAGAAGTTTAGCTTTGTTGATTACGTTTGAAAATCCTCAAATACGAAAAATCTTGAAAACCTCTATAATCACAACGATCATCGGCTTGTTCATGATCAATGTTCTTAGCGCTCAGGTTAAAATTGGCAATAACCCCCAACTTTTGGACCCAGCTTCAATCCTAGAGCTGGAAAGCACGAATCGGGTTTTGGTAATCACGAGGGTGACCAATGCCCAGATGAATTCCATAAATCCATTACGTGGTGCTTTGGTTTTTAATACAGATGAAGAATGTATCCATTATTTTAACGGCACTTCTTGGGTAAATATCTGCGAAGAGCTCGATAATTCATTTACCGTAAGTACTCGGGCAGATTTTTTAGGCGCGTTGAATCCAAATGCCAGGGATAGTACAGTGGTGATTACATCCAGCACAAATCTTGATGATAGCGTAAATTACAACTTTGAGGTAGGACAAATTACAGGTGCCAATATTATTGACCAATCCATTAATGGGGATTCCAAATTACAAACCTCATCGGTGACCACAAGGGTTTTGGCACCACGCTCTGTAACCATAAACAAATTGGCCGATGCTACATCAGGTAATCCAGGTGATATGTTTCAATGGAACGGCACGCAATGGACTTTGGTAAACGAATCTACTCTTGGGATTACAGAAAAAGACAGTATTATTGGAAATGAAGTGGTGGGGCCAACGGATGCCACTTTACTTTTAAACGGAAATGGAACAGATGCGGACCCTTACACTTTGGATGTTCCTGAAGGGGGTATCACAGATTTTGAAATTTTAAATGGAACCATACTAGCGGAGGATATTGCTGATGCTGCAGTTACCAATAACAAATTAGACAAGACCAATATTCCATTGAGTGGGTTTGGAGACCCCTTGACCAATGTTTCAATGGGTAATTTTCAGATTAACAATCTTCAAGATCCAACCATCGATACAGATGCAGTTAATTTACAAACTTTAAATGCTGCAATTGCTGCCTCTAATCAAACGATAGTTAGTGGTGACAATCCAAATTCTATTTCAATAGGTTTAGACGGAGGAGCCCTTTATGACGACACCACTCTTCAGAACAACATCACGGCCAACACCAACAACATTTCTGCAAATGCTACCGCAATAGGATCAAATACAACAGCCATCGGGAACAACACATCGGCCATTGCACTTAAAGAAGACCTCGCGAACAAATCCACAAATGTAGCATTAGGTACTTCAGATGTGCTATACCCATCTCAAAATGCCGTTAAATCCTATGTGGACAACCTCGTTGCCGCTAATGCCGATGACGACATTACGAATGTGACCTTCAATACGGGAACCAACCTAATCACGGTCGAGGAGGGAGCAACCAATTTTAGTGCTGACCTTTCAAGCCTCGAAGAGAGCGCAGACATCACCGCAAACACCAACAACATTTCTGCAAATGCCACCGCAATAGGATCAAATACAACAGCTATTG
>NZ_FNKI01000007.1 GCF_900102925.1 Flagellimonas zhangzhouensis
TCTTCCGACATCCGGAAACCTCAGAGTCCCCGCATCAAAATGGTTCTTAATTCTCTTTACGCTGTCGTTACAATATGTATATGAACTTCTTTGTTCTAAAACCGAGTTTCAATCTCATTAAATCAATTCTCTCTCGGCTTTGACCGCACAACCTCGTTGGTTAAGCGGGTGCAAATGTACAACTGTTTTTTTAACCGGCAAGCTTTTTTTTGAAAAAAAATTCAAAACATTTTCTTGACCTCAAAACAATCCTTTTACATGAACTTTTTCCTGATACACCTTAGTGTTTTTCGGGCTGCAAATGTAAAACGCTTTTTTTGATTACACAATGCTTTTTTTGATATTTTTTTCAAGCCTTTCCGACTTATCAAAACAGTATGTCAATGAGCTTTTGAACTCGCCAAAAAACAAACCCTTTGTTGTTTTTGGGGCTGCAAATGTAACACCATTTATAATATAAACAAGAGGGTTCTTTGCTTTTAGGATAGATTTATTTTCAACTCACTGAAAACAAAGCAGATAAAAATACAACTTTTTTTAAAATATCAAAACCCCCTTTTAATACATATTACATCCATCCAAAAAACCAATCATATCAACCTTATAAAGGAAGAAAATTAGTCCATATATATAATGTAGGTATTGTAGCATCTACACAAGATATTATCTTTGTCCTCCAATAATAAACTTAGAAGTTTAAACAACATGATAAAAATCACACTGCCAGATGGTGCTGTAAAAGAAGTTGAAAAGGGAACTACCCCCATGGAAGTGGCTAAAGGTATTAGTGAAGGCTTGGCTAGAAACGTTATTTCTGCCAAATTCAATGACACTGTTGTGGAAACAGTGACCCCTTTGACCAGTGATGGCACCCTTACCTTATATACTTGGAACAATGATGAAGGCAAAAAGGCATTTTGGCACTCTACCTCACACGTGGTAGCCCAAGCTTTGGAGGAATTATATCCTGGTATAAAACTAACCATCGGTCCTGCCATTGAAAATGGTTTTTATTATGATGTTGATTTTGGAGATCAAAGTATTTCTGAAAAGGACTTTCCAAAAATTGAACAGAAGGCTTTGGAAATTGCCAGAGGCAAGCACGATTACAAAATGCGAAGTGTATCCAAAGCGGAGGCTTTACAATATTATAAGGACCAAGGCAACGAATTTAAGGTTGAGCTAATTGAAAACCTTGAAGATGGCACTATCACATTTTGTGACCACAGCACCTTTACCGATCTATGTCGTGGAGGTCATATTCCTAATACAGGCATCATTAAAGCAATTAAATTATTAAGTGTAGCCGGTGCTTATTGGAGAGGTGATGAAAAGAATCCTCAGTTGACCCGTGTTTATGGTATTTCATTCCCGAAACAAAAGGAGCTTACCGAATACTTGCATTTATTGGAGGAAGCCAAAAAACGTGACCACCGAAAATTGGGTAAAGAATTGGAGCTTTTTACTTTTAGCCAAAAAGTTGGACAAGGTTTACCATTATGGCTACCTAATGGTGCTGCACTTCGTGAGCGATTGGAGCAGTTTTTAAAGAAAGCACAAAAGAAAGCTGGCTACGAAATGGTGGTAACACCTCATATAGGTCAAAAGGAATTATATGTTACTTCTGGCCACTATGCCAAATATGGTGAAGATAGCTTTCAACCAATACGCACCCCAAAAGAAGATGAGGAGTTTTTGTTGAAACCTATGAACTGTCCGCACCACTGTGAGATATACAATAGCCAACCTTTCAGCTATAAAGATTTACCGAAACGATATGCTGAATTTGGTACCGTTTATAGATATGAACAAAGTGGTGAGCTTCATGGCTTGACCCGTGTTCGAGGGTTCACTCAAGATGATGCACACATTTTCTGTACTACGGAACAGCTGAACGATGAGTTCAAAAATGTGATCGACCTTACCTTATATGTATTAAATTCTTTAGGTTTCAATAATTTTACCGCACAAGTATCAGTAAGAGACCTTGACAACCCTGAAAAATATATAGGTAATACCGACGATTGGGAAAAAGCTGAACAAGCCATCATCAATGCAGCAGAGGAAAAAGGATTGAACTATGTGGTTGAAAGTGGTGAAGCTGCTTTTTATGGCCCTAAGCTGGACTTTATGGTAAAAGATGCTTTGGGTAGAAATTGGCAGTTAGGTACCATTCAGGTGGATTACAACCTACCTAAACGTTTTGACCTTTCGTATAAAGGAAGTGATAATGAGTTGCACAGACCTGTAATGATTCACCGTGCGCCCTTTGGAAGTATGGAGCGATTTGTGGCACTATTGCTAGAGCACACAGGTGGAAACTTCCCATTATGGCTGATTCCAACGCAAGCTATTGTACTGCCCGTCAGCGAGAAACATGAAAAATATGCGGAAAAAGTTTTGAATTCGCTGGAAAATCACGAAATTCGCGCGCTCATTGATAATAGGAATGAAACCGTAGGAAAGAAAATCCGCGAGGCCGAACTCAAGAAAATCCCTTTTATGATCATCGTAGGGGAACAAGAAGAGGAGTCCGGAACCCTTTCTGTAAGGAGACACGGGGGAGACGATTTAGGCGGATTGAGCATTGAAGCGTTTTCAGACTTGGTATCTACTGAAATAAATAGTACCTTAAAGTCGTTCTAAAAATTAAGTTTAATTAAAAAGTTTAAGTCATAGCAATAAGAAGAAGATTTAGGCCCCAGCCTAGGAGGGAAAATAAAAACCCTCACAACATCAATGAAAATATTAAAGCCCGAGAAGTACGTCTTGTCGGCGATAATGTAGAAATGGGAGTTTATCCAATTTCTAAAGCACGTGAACTTGCAACAGAATTGGAATTGGATTTGGTTGAAATTTCACCCAATGCTGAACCACCAGTTTGTAAGATCATCGATTACAAAAAGTTTCTTTATGAGCAAAAGAAACGAGACAAGGCCCTAAAGGCAAAAGCAACGAAAGTTGTTGTAAAAGAAATACGTTTTGGCCCTCAAACAGATGACCACGATTACGAATTTAAAAAGCGTCACGCGGAAAAATTCTTGAAAGACGGTGCCAAATTAAAAGCCTATGTGTTCTTTAAAGGACGTTCAATCGTTTACAAAGACCAAGGTGAAATATTATTGTTGAAGCTTGCCCAAGAACTAGAAGAACTTGGTAAAGTGGAACAAATGCCGAAATTGGAAGGTAAGCGTATGACCATGTTCATTGCGCCAAAAACCAATAAGAAATAAAAAATACTGAACCAAGTTCAGCATATAATAAGCGGAGTTAAATACTAGGAAAATGCCTAAGATGAAAACAAAATCCAGTGCCAAGAAGCGTTTTAAGCTTACAGGTTCTGGTAAAATTAAAAGAAAGCACGCTTTCAAGAGTCACATTTTGACCAAGAAATCTAAAAAGCGTAAGCTTAAGTTGACGCATTCCACATTGGTACACGAGTCCGATGTGAATAGCATCAAAGAACAATTACGTTTAAAATAATTGTTCAACAGGTACATTATTTAATAACCATGGAGTCGGGCCAAAAAAGTTCCCAAACGGGGCGCCTGCTACAAAAAAATGAATCATTATGCCAAGATCAGTAAATTCAGTTGCTTCAAGAGCTAGAAGAAAAAAAGTGATGAAGCAAGCCAAAGGTTACTTTGGAAGACGTAAAAACGTTTGGACAGTAGCCAAAAATGCGGTTGAAAAAGCAATGCTTTATGCTTACCGCGATAGACGTAACAAAAAACGTACTTTCCGCGCTTTGTGGATTACCCGTATCAATGCAGGTGCCAGATTACACGGAATGTCTTACTCTCAATTTATGGGTAAAGTAAAAGCCAACGGAATCGAATTGAACAGAAAAGTTCTTGCCGATTTGGCCATGAACCACCCAGATGCCTTTAAAGCCATCGTTGAAAGAGTAAAATAAAAAATCAATATAAACTTACCCCGCTTATTAAGATCCCGCGCCTTGTGCGGGATCTTTTGTTTCAAATAAGTTCTCGACTGCGCTCGAACTGACAAATTCCAATTTATTGTCCATAGGCAGTAATGACCAATTTTCTACCAGAGGCATAATTTCGGTGCTCACACAAATAAATACCCTGCCAAATACCCATATTCAATCTTCCGTTTGATATTGGAATTTGAACAGAAGCTCCCATTAACGAAGCTTTAATGTGTGCAGGCATATCATCTGGACCTTCATAATTATGAACGTAGTACGGCATATTCTCAGGTACCATTTTATTTATATGACTTTCAAAATCGTTCCGAACGGTAGGGTCGGCATTTTCATTGATGGTTAAACTTGCAGAAGTATGCTTGATGAAAACCTGAAGAAATCCGACTTTGATTTGTTTTAGACTTGGAATGGCTTCTAATATGGTATCCGTGATCAAATGAAATCCTCTTGAATACGATCGTAATTGTAATTCTTCCTGATAAAACTGCATCCCTCCTATTTTGCTTAAGCTGCTAAATTAATGCAAACTTTACCCATTGCACATTCCCAGTTGATTGAATTACGGTAACTTTGCAGCTTAATTTTTTTATATGGACCTATCGCAGATTAAAATGGTGGTGACCGATATGGATGGTACGCTACTCAACTCCAACCACGAAGTAAGCCCTCGCTTTTTCGAAATCTACGAAGAACTCAAAAAAAAGAATATTGCTTTTGTTGCTGCCAGTGGAAGACAATACCACAGCATGGTCGACAAATTGGAGTCCATTAAGAATGAAATTTTGGTCATTGCCGAGAATGGCGCTTTGATCAAGAAACAAGGAGAAACCTTATTGACCACTCCCATCAATAAAAATGAGGTTGGTCGTATTTTGGATACCGTGAAACCTCTAGAACATGTGCATCCCGTACTTTGCTGTGAAAACAATGCTTTTGTGGGGGGCGATTCGGATGAGTTTATTGAAATGCTACGGGAATATTATTCAGAGTTTGAGATTGTAAGCGACCAAAAGCAAGTGGATGCGGAAGTTTTAAAAATCGCTATTTACCATTTTGAAAGCTCCGAACAATATATTTATCCCTCAGTTAAACATCTGGAAGATGGATTAAAAGTAAAAGTTTCTGGAGCCAATTGGGTAGATGTTTCGGACTTGAATGCCCATAAAGGTTACGCGCTAAAAAAGGTGATGGACGAATATCAATTAGCATCACACGAAATTATGGTATTCGGGGATTACAACAACGATTTGGAAATGTTGGAACTTTCAGACTTTAGTTTTGCTATGGCCAATGCCCATCCCAATGTGCTAAAAACTGCAAAATATAGCACCAGTAGCAATAACGATTTTGGTGTAGAGCGTATCTTGGAGAAATTGCTTTAAGATTTTCATTTAACAAACTTCGCGATTGTTGCTTGTTCAAAATTTGTACCTTAAGAGGGCAAATTCACTAAACAACTACAACATGGCACCTTTAAAAAAAGACGACATTAAGCAGGAGGTCTTTGACCTTTATGATGATTATGCACACAATAAAATTGATCGAAGGGAATTTATGGAAAAGCTTTCGGTGTATGCCGTAGGCGGAATTACAATAGCCTCCCTCCTTAGTTTTATGATGCCCGATTACAAAACCACCCTTGAGGTTTCCCCAAATGACCCAAGTCTAGATACCAAATTCATCACCTATAATTCTCCTAAAGGAGGTGGAGAAATCAAAGGATTGTTATCCAAACCCAAAGAAAATACAGGAAAATTGGGCGGCGTCGTCGTTGTTCATGAAAATCGAGGGCTAAATCCTTATATAGAGGATGTGGGTCGGAGAGCTGCTTTGGCGGGTTTCATTTCTTTGGCTCCCGATGCGCTAACTCCACTCGGAGGGTATCCTGGTAATGATGATGAGGGCAGGACTTTGCAAAGACAACGGGACCGAAATGAGATGCTTGAAGATTTTATAGCAGCATACGAATATTTGAAAAACCACGAAGACTGCAATGGTAAAATCGGTGTGGTCGGATTTTGTTTTGGGGGATGGATTTCTAATATGATGGCCGTAAAAGTACCTGATCTCGCCGCTGCTGTTCCTTTTTATGGCGGACAACCTGCGGATGAGGAAGTAGCTCAAATCAATGCGCGCCTCCTACTACATTATGCTGGATTGGATGAAAGAGTGAATGCGGGTTGGCCGGCTTACGAAGCCAAATTAAAGGAATTGGATAAAAAGTATGAAGCTCATATTTATCCTGAAGTAAATCACGGGTTCCATAACAACACAACACCCCGTTACGACAAAGCTTCAGCAGATTTAGCTTGGGAGCGTACGGTTCAATTTTTCAAGGATAATTTGAGTTAGGTTTTTTGTTTTTTCTTGCGAGCTGCTGGAAATAGAACATTGTTCAAAATCAGACGATACCCTGGAGAGGTTGGGTGTAGGTCCAATTCTGTTTTGGGGTCCCCTACCCTGTGTTGGTAATCTTCTGGATCGTGACCACCATAAAATGTAAAGAAACCTTTTCCTTTTATGCCGTGAATGTAACGGGCTTCGCCATTGATTTTGTTTTCACCCATGACCATAACGGTGGGTTTTATTTCTTCTCTGGTGAAAGATGTAGTCTGTCCCATAAAACCTTTTACCAAACTGGTATGGTTTTGGGTCAACATGGTAGGCACTGGATCCCATTTGGCCGAAAATTCCATTAAGGAAAAATAATCGGACTCCTTTTGCACATTAAATCGTTTGTTGGTCATGTCGATGGAAGAAAACTCATAGCGCAATGGATTTCTTTCCAACATAAAATTGGTAAACGCAAAGGTGTTGCTGTAATCCAACTTGGATTGATAATTGGGTTCGGATGGATCACCGTCGAACATAGGTTCGCAGATATCAACGTTTTCTGCTGCCAAGGCGATATCAAAACTATCGGTGGCCGAGCACATGGCGAACATAAAGCCACCACCCACAACATAATTTCTAATTTTTAAGGCTACATCGCGTTTTTCCTCAGATACTTTGGAGTAACCTAACTTTTGTGCCAAGGCTTCTGCTTCCGCTTTGGCCTCAATGTACCAAGGTGCGGCGCGGTAATGCCCATAAAAACGTCCGTATTGTCCCGTAAAATCTTCATGGTGCAAGTGCAACCAGTCGTACAATGCCAATTTATCACCCAATACTTCTTCATCATAAACTGTGGTATAGGGAATTTCGGCATAAGTGAGCACCATGGTCACAGCATCATCCCAAGGTTGGTTTCCTTTAGGTGAGTACACCGCAATTTTGGGAGCTTTTTCTAATACAACCGCATCTTGGTTTTGCGATGGACTGCTGATATCATCCAATATTTGTTCCGCCTGTCCGTCCGAAAGCACTTCAAAAGAAACTCCTCGAATTTGGCATTCTTTGCGAATAGCATCACCATCGGGCAACATAAACGAACCTCCACGATAATTGAGCAACCATTGCACTTTTTGCTGTTTGGTCAGTACCCAATAAGTGATTCCGTAAGCTTTTAAATGGTTTTTTTGTCCGTCGGCATCCATAGGAATTAGGATGACGGAGGCGAAAGATTGTAATGAAAGTAAGAGCACTATAAAAAGGAGACCTCTCGACTTCGCTCGAGGTGACAGGTAGGTGCTTTTTTTAAAACGGTACGTCGTTATCATCTGGGCCATCGTCACTGTTCATTGCGCTACCAAATGCTTCATCCGTACTTGGGAATTTTGGCGTTGCAAAGGGATTTTCTTCGTCCGCATTCATTTTCGATTGGAATTCGAATGGGGAATCAAAGTCATCCAAGTTATCAAATTTACCCAGAGCACCCACAAATTTTAACCTAATATTTTCTAAACCACCGTTTCTGTGCTTAGCTACAATAAACTCTGCTTGACCTTGGGTCGGGGTGCGTTCCTCATCGTCCCACTCGTCAATTTTATAATATTCAGGTCTATAAATAAAGGAAACAATATCCGCATCCTGCTCAATCGCTCCAGATTCCCTAAGGTCGGAAAGAATAGGTCGTTTACTTCCTCCACGGGTTTCCACTGCCCTTGATAACTGCGAAAGTGCAATTACAGGAACATCCAATTCCTTGGCCAACGCTTTTAGGTTACGGGAAATGGTCGAAATTTCTTGTTCACGGTTCCCTCCTTTTTGGCTACCTCCAGCTGTCATCAACTGCAAGTAGTCAATAATGATAAGCCTAATATTGTGCTGCGAAGCCAAACGTCTAGCTTTTGCTCTAAGGTCAAAAATGGACAAGGATGGCGTATCATCTATAAACAAAGGGGCTTTTTCCAAGGCTTTCACCTTTACATTCAATTGCTCCCATTCGTGTTTTTCCAGTTTGCCTGTTCTTAATTTTTCCGAAGAAAGCCCAGTTTCCGAAGAAATCAAACGAGTAATCAGCTGCACCGATGACATTTCCAAAGAAAAGAAAGCCACCGCTGTATTGGAATTCACGGCAATGTTCCTCGCCATAGAAAGCGTTAAGGCCGTTTTACCCATACCAGGTCTTGCTGCCACAATGATCAAATCACTGGGTTGCCAACCAGAAGTAAGTTTGTCTAGTTTATCAAATCCAGATGGGATACCACTCAATCCCTCTTTATTGGAAATTTCCTCAATTCTTTTCTTGGCTTGAATCACCAAATTTTGGGCAGTTTCGGCAGAACGTTTTAAGTTCCCTTGGGTAACCTCGTATAATTTTGCTTCCGCATTGTCCAAAAGGTCAAAAACATCTGTAGCATCTCCGTAAGCTTCCTCGATTATCTCACTTGAAATTTTAATAAGGCTTCGCTGGATAAATTTCTGGAGAATGATTCTTGCGTGAAACTCAATATGGGCCGAAGAAGCCACTTTTTGAGTCAATTTAATTAGGTAAAAGTCGCCACCTACCGCTTCTAGGTGGCCATCTTTCTTTAATTGGGAGGAAACCGTTAATAAATCCACAGGTTCCGAAGTTTCAAACAATTTAAAGATGGCTTCATAAATATACTTATGGCCTTCTTTATAGAAAACATCGGCATGGAGAATGTCAATTACCTCATCGACACCTTTTTTGTCAATCATCATCGCACCCAACACAACTTCCTCTAAATCAACGGCTTGTGGAGGTATTTTCCCTCTCTCAAGATTGATGAGGGCGGATTTATCTATACGATGTCCGACAATGGGGCTAGGTTTATCCATGGTTGCGAATGTAGCTAATTAACCTTTAGTTAACTTAACGATTGATGTATCGGATTTCAACAGGTACTCAACAATTTAATTGTTGATAACTAAAAAATCCAGTTAATAACTTAAAAAAAATAATGGATCCAACCTAATAAAAATGGTCAGCCCTTGAAAAACAGGAATTATTCGTTGAAAACACCCATATTCGAGTACTTTTCCATACGGGATTTCACCAATTCTTTTGGTGATAACTTTTTAAGTTCTTCAAAATGCGAAGAAATTTTGTTTTTTACCGTTTCAAAAGTTTTCTCGCGGTTGGCATGAGCACCACCAAGGGGTTCTTTTACGATTTCGTCCACCAATTTTTGTTTCTTCATATCGGTGGCGGTTAATTTAAGCGCATCTGCTGCTTGTTCTTTGTATTCCCAGCTTCTCCAAAGAATAGATGAACAGGATTCTGGTGAAATAACAGAGTACCACGTGTTTTCCAACATCAGCACCTTATCTCCTACACCTATCCCCAATGCACCTCCAGAAGCTCCCTCTCCAATGATCACCACTATAATTGGTACTTGAAGACGGGTCATTTCCAAAATATTACGTGCAATGGCTTCACCTTGGCCTCTTTCTTCGGCCTCGATACCTGGATATGCACCTGGAGTATCGATAAAGCAAACAACTGGAATTCCGAACTTCTCGGCAGATTTCATCAACCTTAGGGCTTTGCGATAGCCTTCTGGGTTGGCCATACCGAAGTTACGGTACTGGCGGGTTTTGGTATTGTACCCTTTTTGTTGACCAATGAACATATAGCTTTGGTCTCCAATTTTTCCAAGACCACCTACCATGGCCTTGTCGTCCTTTACATTTCTATCGCCGTGTAGCTCCAAAAATGTGTCACCGCAAATGGCATTGATGTAATCCATGGTGTATGGACGGTTGGGATGCCTGGACAATTGCACCCGCTGCCATGCGGTTAAATTTTTATAGATATCCTTTCGGGTTTCGTCAAGTTTCTTTTCAATCTGCGTGCAGGT
This sequence comes from Flagellimonas zhangzhouensis, assembly GCF_900102925.1. GTDB lineage: Bacteria > Bacteroidota > Bacteroidia > Flavobacteriales > Flavobacteriaceae > Flagellimonas > Flagellimonas zhangzhouensis. Next base: position 10,159 of record NZ_FNKI01000007.1, read on the forward strand.
CTCGCTAACGTCTACATCACTTTCTTCCCCAATCACCATACATTTTTGAAGTTGATCTTCAAGTTCTTTGATGGGGAGTTCAAATTCTAGATATTCCATGGGAAATTTAAATTTTCTTGAAAAACAATGGGGACAAATATAAAACTTTATGGGCAACCATTGCTAATTGTACAATACGTTTAACTTCAACAATATACGTTGTTTTTTGCGATTTATCGCTTGGCTTTCATCAGCATATATACCGCAAAAACACCAAAAATAAGGTTTGGAATTACCACGGCCAAAAGTGGGGAGAACCCAGATTGTTCTGCCAAGGTTCCAAATACCTTATCAAAGAAAATATAGACGAAAGCCACACCGATTCCAAAGGCTAAATTGAGCCCCATTCCTCCTCTACGCTTTACGGATGAAACCGCTACAGCAATAACGGTAAGAATGAAAGCCGCAATAGGCAAGGCCCAACGCTTATACTTAACCAATATGTAGGCGTTGATGTTAGAGGCACCTTTTCTTTTTTGGTCTTCGATAAAATCGTTCAATTCGAAAAGGTTTTTGGTTTCGGCCACATAGGAAACTGGGGTTAGATCATCTATTTCAAATGAGAAAATGGTGTCCAACCTACTTTTTGTTTCAATATATTCTGTGGTGTCTCTCACCTCTCTTTTTTCGTAACGGGTCAATCGATAAATACTGTCAGCGGGTATCCAGCGAATATTGTTGGCCGATATTTTATACTCCAACTGCCCAATGGAATCAAAATGTTCGTAAGTGAAATTATATCCAATCTGGCGGTTAGGGTCAAAACTGCTTACATAAATGTAATCGGTCTCATTTAATTGGTTGAAAATGTTCTCAGTGATTCTGTCCCGCTTTCCTTTTTTAAAGTACTTGTATTCAAACTCATTGAAACCGATACTGGCATGGGGCACTATAAACATCCCCATCATAAATATAAGGATGGCCACCAAGGTCGCGCCTATAAAATAAGGACGTAAAAATCGTGAATAGGACACCCCTGAACTCAGAATAGCCACCACTTCGGTGTTACTGGCCAGTTTTGAGGTAAAGAAAATAATGGATAGGAACAAAAAGATGGGCAACAACAGGTTTCCAATCACCAAAGTAAAGTTTCCGTAGAACACAATCACCTCGGATAAAGGAGCTTCGTTGTCTATGATCTTCCCGATTTTTTCGGCCAAGTTGGCCATAATTCCGATGGGAACAAATAGCATAAGCATCCCCAAAAAGGTAACTAGGTAACGCTTTAAAATGTATCTATCCAGTATGGTGAGCATTATAGCCTTTTATCCATTTGTTGAACCATCTTGTTTTTCCACTCGTAAAAATCTCCCGCTAAAATACGTTCTCTAGCCGTACGCGTCAACCATAAATAAAAACCGAGGTTGTGAATGGTCGCGATTTGCTTGCCCAAATATTCGTTTGCGGCGAACAAATGGCGTAAATACGCTTTGGAGTATTCGGTATCCACAAAAGTGATACCCATTTCGTCAATGGGTGAAAAATCGTTTTCCCATTTTTTATTTTTAATGTTGATGGTACCGTGTGCCGTAAACAACATTCCGTTTCTGGCATTTCGGGTCGGCATCACACAATCGAACATATCAATTCCCAAAGCAATGTTCTCCAAAATGTTGATCGGAGTTCCCACCCCCATCAAATATCTTGGCTTGTCTTCTGGAAGAATATCACAAACAATCTCTGTCATTTCATACATCTCCTCTGCTGGTTCCCCAACGGAAAGTCCACCAATGGCATTTCCTTCAGCTCCAACCGATGCAATATATTCTGCAGACTGCTTTCTTAAATCTTTATAGGTGGATCCTTGGACAATCGGAAAAAAGCTTTGGGAATAGCCATATTTAAAAGGAAGCGTCTCCAAATGATTGATACACCTATCCAACCATCTGTGTGTAAGATGCATGGAGCGTTTGGCATATTGGTAATCGCAAGGGTAAGGCGTACATTCATCAAAAGCCATAATAATGTCGGCCCCGATGGTCCTTTGGATTTCCATTACGTTTTCAGGTGTGAACACATGATGTGATCCATCAATATGGGATTTGAACTTAACTCCCTCTTCCTTGATCTTTCTATTATCCGACAAAGAATACACTTGGTAGCCCCCACTATCGGTCAAAATATTACGGTCCCACCCCATAAATTTGTGCAGACCACCAGCTTCTTCAAGAATACCTGTACTTGGTCTCAGGTACAAATGATAGGTGTTTCCTAAAATAATATCAGGATTTATTTCATCTTTCAACTCACGCTGGTGCACCCCTTTTACAGAGGCTACGGTGCCCACGGGCATAAATATTGGCGTCTGAATTTCACCATGATCCGTGGTCATGATTCCAGCCCGCGCCTTACTTTGCTTGTCTTTTTGTACTAATGTAAAATCCAAAAGAGTGTTTTAAGTCCGCAAATATAACCAACTCCTTTTCTGTAACCCTTAACAAAAAAATAAAGTTTCTGAGTATAAAACGATTAATAAATGTATTATATACACTTGTTTAGGAACTTTATTGCGATTACCTTTGAAATCTAATTTAAAAAAGATGCCGAACACACAAGAATTACAAGACCTGGTTTTTCAGGTGAGAAGGGACATTTTAAGAATGGTCCACAAGGTAAGTTCTGGTCACCCAGGGGGGTCTTTGGGATGTACAGAATTTTTAGTGACGCTTTACAATGAAATCATGGATTTGAAAGATGGTTTTGATATGGACGGAATCGGAGAAGATCTTTTCTTCCTTTCCAACGGTCACATCTCTCCAGTCTTTTACAGCGTATTGGCCCGTAGAGGGTATTTTCCAGTAGAGGAACTAAATACGTTTAGATTGATCGATTCCAGATTACAAGGTCACCCAACCACCCACGAAGGACTTCCAGGTGTTCGTGTGGCATCTGGTTCATTAGGACAGGGTATGTCCGTAGCCATTGGAGCTGCCTTAGCCAAAAAATTAAACGGAGATGACCATTTGGTGTTCAGTCTTCATGGTGATGGTGAATTGCAGGAAGGTCAAAACTGGGAAGCTATTATGTATGCTGCTGGTAATAAAGTGGACAACCTAATCGCAACGGTTGACCGTAACGGACAACAAATTGATGGTCCTACCGAAAAAGTACTTCCTTTAGGGGATGTTTCTGAAAAATTCAAAGTGTTCGGATGGGACGTTCTTGAAATAGAAAACGGAAACGACCTTGAGCAAGTGATTGCTGGTTTAAATGAAGCCAAGAGCAGAACTGGAAAAGGAAAACCTGTTTGTGTGGTGATGACCACCGAAATGGGTAACGGTGTTGATTTTATGATGCACACCCACGCATGGCACGGAAAAGCGCCAAGTGATGAGCAATTGGCCACCGCATTGGCCCAAAACCCAGAGACTTTAGGCGATTATTAATTCAGAAACAGAAACAATGACCAAATATACAGATCAAGGAAAACAAGATACCCGCAGTGGATATGGTGCGGGAATGACTGAACTAGGGAGAACCAACCCAAACGTTGTTGCATTATGTGCCGACTTGGTAGGATCTCTTAAAATCGAAACTTTTATCGAGGAAAGCCCAGAGCGTTTCTTTCAAACAGGAATCGCTGAAGCGAATATGATGGGTATTGCCGCTGGTTTGACCATTGGTGGAAAGATTCCTTTTGCTTCTACCTTTGCCAACTTTGCAACAGGCCGTGTGTACGATCAGATTCGTCAGTCCATTGCTTATTCCGACAAGAACGTAAAAATATGTGCTTCCCACGCAGGTTTAACGCTTGGTGAAGATGGTGCAACCCACCAGATTCTGGAAGATATCGGTTTGATGAAAATGCTACCTGGCATGACGGTAATCAATCCATGTGATTTTAACCAGACCAAAGCGGCTACCATTGCGATTGCTGAGCACCACGGTCCTGTTTACCTTCGTTTTGGTAGACCAAAAGTGGCCAACTTCACACCTGTTGACCAAAAATTCGAAATTGGTAAAGCAGTAATGTTGAGTGAAGGTACTGATGTGACCATTATTGCAACAGGACATTTGGTATGGGAAGCTTTGATTGCTGCCGAAAGTTTGGAAAACCAAGGTATTTCTGCTGAAGTGATCAATATTCACACCATTAAACCTTTGGATGAAGAAGCCATTTTGGCCTCTGTGAAGAAAACTGGATGTGTGGTAACTGCAGAAGAGCACAATTATTTAGGTGGACTTGGAGAAAGTGTTTCAGGTGTATTATCATCTCACTACCCTGCCCCTCAAGAATTTGTGGCCACCAAAGATACTTTCGGAGAAAGTGGTACCCCAGAACAATTGATGGAGAAGTACGGATTAAACAATAAAGCCATAGAAGCAGCCGTTTTAAAAGTGTTGAAACGTAAATAGTTTCAGTATCTCTTCGGAGATATTTTAACCCTAAAACAACACTTATGAAAAAAACGCTTCTCGTGGTGGCTTTTGCCTTTTTTGGCGCCACTGCATTTGCACAAAGCGGTTCAGGCTTTGGTTTAAAGGCTGGATTATCCTACAACAAGAATGGAGACCTTATCAATTCCGTCGGAGATGGTGGTGCTGATATTATTGAAGGTGCCAAAGGTAAAGCTGGATACCACATTGGAGTATTCGGTAAGCTTGACTTCACCACTATTTACTTAAGACCAGAATTGGTGTATTCCAAAACCAAAAGTGAGTACGAAGTAGATGGAGATTCCCAAGATTATGATGTATCCAAATTGGATATGCCCGTTTTACTGGGATTGAAAGTAATAGGTCCATTGCACGTATTTGCAGGTCCTGCTTTTCAATATACCTTAAAAAATGAATTAGGGGATTTGGAAATTGACGACGTGGAAAATGACTTCACGGTTGGATTAAATATCGGTGCTGGCGTTAATTTAGGCCGACTTGGTTTGGATGTACGCTACGAAAGAGGTTTTTCCAAAAACGAAGCTGAATTTATTGGCGAGAATATTACCGATGTTTCAGGTCGTGTAGATTCAAGACCATCACAAGTAATTTTTGCATTATCGCTTATGCTTTAATCAAAAAGTAGTTCCATAAAAAAAGCCCCGACTTAAGTCGGGGCTTTTTTGTTTATATATGTTTCTTTTCCTTTAGTTCACTGTCGGATCTAAATAATCTGGAACTCCATCACCATTAGAATCTGGATAAGGGAAAATAATATCCCCATTCTCATCGGATATTTCACTTCTTGTTGATACCCCATCACCATCATCATCTGCATCCCTATAGTTAGGCAAAGCTGGAAGATTTAATGGTTCAGTATCTTCATCAGTGTTATCATCCAACAAATATCTGTTATTGTTCAAATCTTCCATGATAGAAGGAATTCCATCATTATCACTATCCGTATCTTCCACATACAACCCTAATTCCACTTTAAAAAGTACAGGAGCATACGTACCAGCAGCTCCAACAGTTCTGTTAAAAGCAGCCAATCCAGAAGGCATCACAATAATGGCAATACCTCTATCTGTAATCTCATAAGATCCATCAGGATTATCTACAATGTTTTCTGATGTTCCTGCATACATTTGTGAAATACCATCCCCATAACCACGATATGTAGATGGTAATTCTTGCCAAAGAAAATCTTGACTTTCATCAAACAAGGTACCGTCCAAAGCAGAACCTTGGTAACGCACTAGGGTAGAATCAGCATAGGTTGGGCTTCCTCCGCCCCCTTTTTGCACTTCAATATAGTAGTAGGTATGAGGAATATCTTCTTCTTCGGCACTTAAACCTAAATGAGTATTGGAAACGTTTAAAGTTATCGCTTGGGCAAAATCCATCATTGGAGTTTTGTCTGCATTTGCACCAGCAATGGTATCGATTACAATTTTATAATCGAATCCTTCTGGCATGGTAACTTCATCAAAATCTTCGTAATTGTAAAAGTGGGTGTTTAAAAACTCCTTGATGGTTTCATCATCTTCGGGCTCCACTTCTGCCAATAAGCTAGGTGGCACCGTTATTATTCCATCATCATCCTTCTTACAGGAAAAAAAAGTAATTCCAAATACCAATAATACAATCAATCTGTACTTCATCCAGTGTGTTATTTAGGCGCGCAAGATACAATTTTCCATTATTTTTGCTTTGTCCGTTAACAAAGATTTGCGAAGAGCATGCGAATAGACAAATACCTTTGGTGTACTCGATATTTCAAAACACGTAATCTGGCCTCAAATGCAGTAAAAAAAGGTCAGGTAAGGGTAAACGATAGTGTTGTAAAGCCATCCAGGGAGGTTTACCCGATGGATAAAATTGTGCTGCGCAAAAATCAAATCGACTATCAACTCACCGTTTTGGATTTGCCTGAAAGTCGTGTTGGGGCTAAATTGGTAGATATTTACCGCAAGGACACCACACCAAAAGAGGCGTTCGAACACAACGATCTGCTTCAATACGCAAAAAAACACTACAGAAAAAAAGGACTTGGGCGCCCCACAAAAAAAGACCGAAGGGATATTGACGATTTTTTGGATGACCCTGAATAATCTGTTTTATATCTTTGAAATAATTTCCGTAACATGATGAACCGTATTCTAAACCACGACCAGATCCAACATATTGCAAAGCGCATCGCTTATCAAATCTACGAAACCAATGTAGAGGAGAAAGAAATTGTGGTAGCGGGCATTAATGGGGGTGGTGTGGATTTTGCCAAAAAAATAATGGACATCCTTAAGAAAATCACGGATGCCGAAATAATTTTGTGCAGGGTGGATATGGATAAAAGCAATCCGCTGGAGAGTGGTGTTAAAACTTCCATTGGTATTGAGGACTACAAAAACAAATCCATAGTGTTGATAGACGATGTGCTTAACTCTGGCACAACATTAATCTATGGAACCCATCATTTCTTAAAAACTCCAATAAAACAATTGAAAACGGCTGTTTTGGTGAATCGCAACCACAAAAGGTACCCGATAAAAGCCGACTTTAAAGGCATTTCGCTTTCTACTTCGCTCAATGAGCACATTAAAGTGGTTTTTGAAAACAAGAACAATGCAGTGTATTTAGAGTAGGCTTCTTATCTCTGTTACTACATCTTCGGGAGAACCACTCCCATTCAAAGTATATTTCGCTTGAGAATAGAAAGGAATTCGTTCAAACAAATGCTTCCCTATAAATTCAGGTAAATCTTCATCAGGAATATTTTTTACCAAAGGGCGGTCTTCTTTTTCTTTAGAAATTCGGTTGACCAATTGTGGAATTGTCATACCTAAATACACGGAGCAATCCGATTTTTCCAGAATCATTTCAATATTATTTGCATAGCAAGGTGTGCCTCCCCCAGTCGATAAGACCAAAGATTCTTCTTTTTCGAGAACCTCCAAAAGCATTTTATGCTCCAATTTTCTAAAAAAGATTTCGCCTTTTTCAGAAAAAATGGTTTTAATGGATTTTTTTTCTGAAGCTTCAATATAATCGTCCAGATCAATAAACTGAACTCCTAATTGACTGGCCAACAACCTCCCAACAGTTGACTTTCCACTCGCCATATATCCCATTAAAACTATTTTCATTTACCCGAACTTTAATCGTTTTCAAAAAAACACAAATTTATCATTAATTCACCTTGGAAAATAAATTATTGATGTTATATTTGCACCCGCTTAGCCAAACAGCTAGGCGCTGAAATTTTGACCTGGTAGCTCAGTTGGTAGAGCATCTCCCTTTTAAGGAGAGGGTCCTGGGTTCGAGCCCCAGCCAGGTCACATTAAAAAACCCTTCAAAAGCAATTTTGAAGGGTTTTGTTTTTTAGGGATTATTTTTCGAGCCGTATTAAGCTACTGCTTCTTCGTGTCGGTTACGTTCTTTAACCAATTTTTCGATCAAATCGGGTACTTTTTCGAAAGCTGCCGCCAATCCGTGGGTTTTGCCAGCTTCCAAGAATGAGATTTCTTCTCCTTTGGTCACCAAAAATCCGATAGGTTCAATACCAACACCAGCTCCAGCACCTGCGCCTTCACCTTTTCGGTTTTTACCTTCAATACCTTCGCCACCTCCAGAACCAAAGCCCATACCAACTTTAATCACTGGCACACACTTAAATTCACCCAAATCAAAGGGTTCTCCAACAATCGTTTCCGTTTTGGTCTCAGACTTGATAAAGTCAGTCACCTTGTTCATTAATTCTTCAAAATGTAAATCCATGACCTTAATTTTTACTAGTTAAACAATGATTTCAACATCCTATAAGGTCTGTTTCGAATATCCAGCACCAGTCTATTTCTGTCTTCAAAATTTATATGAAAGGAAGCCACAAACTGATTGAGCAACACAAAAACAGGATACATTTTTGCGTTGGCCACATAATCCCCCGTGTCCATATCCAAATCAAATTGTCTTACCTCGAACGACTTCAAAAGCTGAAGCATTTTTTTAAAACTCACTTTCCGTTTTCGTTTGGCTTTGTTTTTTTCGGATTGTTTTTTTTGATTGATGGATCTTGTTAAGGGGTAAAAACAGCGTTCATAAAAAAGGACCTTTAAACGCACCCTTAAAAGTTCTTTCTCGTCGGGTTCAAAACTCGCCTTTGCCAAGCCCTTCAACCGCGCAAAATAGGTGTTTGCATCGGTATCGATAAAAACCTGTATTGGAATAAAAAGTAGCCAAAGGACCAGGAGTACAACTAACAATATTACGGCAGAAAGTATCATTAGCTTTTTATTGCAAAGGAAAGTGCCGAAATCCAAATAAACAATGACATCCGTCAGCATAACCACTTAAATAGCAAAAAGTTAATAACTTTTCATCCATGGCACAGATAATGACGGAACTCATGTTACAAATCAGTTTTTATTGGTAATTTGAAGTCACTATTTACGAATCCGATGAAATATTCCGTAGTAATCGTTTGTGTTTGCGCCCTGCTTTTTTCATGCAAGGACGAAAAAGAGAAAACTTACCCTAAAAAAATGCCCTTGACTGAATCGGTATATGCTTCGGCGACTATTCAACCTGATAGTTTATACCAAGCGTATTCCAAAGTATTGGGCATTCTGGACAAAATTTGGGTAGAAGAAGGAGATACCGTTAATCGAGGTGATCCTATTCTCCAAATTACGAATACTTCTCCTGAGCTCAATGTGCAAAATGCGCAATTGGCGCTAAAACTGGCTCAAGAAAACTATCAAGGTCGAGCTGCGGTCCTAACCAGCATCCAAGATGAAATTAACGCTGCAAAACTGAAATTGAGCAATGACTCTATCAATTACTTCCGCCAGAAGAACCTTTGGGACCAAAATATTGGCTCCAAAGTGGAATACGATTCCAAACAACTGGCCTATGAATTGTCGCGAAGCAATTTGAACCTCCTCCAAAGCAAATACACCCAAACCAAAAACGAACTGGAAACCCAGCTCAAACAATCCGAAAACAATTATAAATCCTCTTTGACCAACTCGGGCGACTTTACCATTACCAGTAAAATCAACGGAACGGTGTATGCCATTTATAAAAATCCAGGGGAAATTGTGAACACCCAAGAACCCGTAGCTGCATTGGGCAAAACCGATAAATTTATTATTGAGCTGTTGGTAGATGAAGTGGACATTGTGAAACTCAAAATAGGACAACAAGTATTCTTAACGCTGGACTCCTACAACTCACAAGTTTTTGAAGCCACTTTAGATAAAATTTATCCGAGAAAAGATGAGCGCTCCCAGACTTTTTTAGTAGAAGCATTATTTAATGACCCTCCAAATATTTTGTACCCTGGATTATCTGGCGAGGGAAATATTGTGGTCTCCAAAAAAGAAGAAGCGCTAACCATTCCAAAGGAATATCTTATTGGAGATTCCAAAGTGTTGACCGACGATGGAGAAACAACGATTACCCTCGGACTTCAAAATTTGGATATGGTAGAGGTTGTTGACGGATTGGATGAAACAACAGCGATCTATAAACCTGAGCCATGATCAATTGGAGTGTGATATTGGGCATTGCCAAAACCCATTTGCTGACCAAAATGAAATCTACGGTTACCGCAACTTTAGGGGTGACTTTCGGTATTGGGGCCTATATTACTTTGGTGAGTTTTATGACGGGGCTGAATGCCATGTTGGATGATTTGGTCTTGAACCAAACTCCCCATATTCATATGTACAACGAAATTAGGCCATCCCCTACCCAACCCATTTCCCAATATCAGGGATTTTCTGATGCTTTTAATGTGGTGCACTCCATCAAGCCCAAGCAAAACCAACAAAAAATTCATAATGCCTTACCCATTTTGAGCTATCTTAAAAAACATACCAATGTACGGGGCGCAACCCCGCAACTTCGGGCTCAAATTTTTTATTTATCTGGATCTATAGAATTGGGCGGCAACTTGATCGGAGTCGATATAATGGAAGAGGCCCGATTGTCCAATATTCAAGATAATATCGTCGAAGGTTCACCCCAAGCCCTAAAAAATAACACCAACGGTATTTTATTGGGCGCTGGTCTCGCCGAAAAGATGTCACTATCGATTGGTGATCGAGTACAGATCAGTACGGTTGAGGGAAATATATTTCCCTTAAAAATTGTGGGCATTTACCAAAGTGGGATCGCGGAGATTGATAATATCCAAAGTTTTGCCAATCTAAATACTGTGCAACGCATTCTGGGTGAAGCTGAAAACTATGTGACCGATATCAATATTAAGTTGTTGGATATTGCCGAAGCAGAGCCTATGGCTCGCAGTCTGGAAAAGCAGTTCAATATAAAGGCGGTAGACATCAATGAGGCCAATGCCCAATTTGAAACGGGCTCCAACATTCGAAACTTAATTACCTATGCCGTTTCCATAACGTTGTTGATCGTGGCAGGTTTTGGCATTTACAACATCTTAAATATGTTGATCTATGAAAAAATGAAGGACATTGCCATTTTAAAGGCCACAGGTTTCTCAGGAAAGGACGTGCAGTACATTTTTATGGCCCAAGCCATTATTATTGGACTCTTTGGTGGACTCATGGGGTTATTAATAGGATTTGGATTATCACACCTCATCGACAATACGCCATTTGAAACTGAAGCGCTTCCCACTATTACCACTTATCCTGTCAACTTTAATCCTAATTTTTATGTGATTGGGATAGCCTTTGCATTGATTTCCACCTTTATTGCTGGGTATTTACCCTCCAACAAAGCCAAAAAAATAGACCCCGTTAAAATTATTAGGGGCACTTAATTAGACCATGAATTTAGTTTTAGAAGCCAAACATATCAACAAGCACTTTCATAAGCCCAAGGATTTTCATGTGCTCAAGGATATTTCCTTTGACGTTAAAAAAGGAGAATTCGCTTCCATTATGGGAAAATCAGGTTCTGGAAAATCCACTTTGCTCTATATCCTATCTACAATGGATACCGATTATACGGGGGAACTGTACCTCAACAACCAATTGGTAACGGGAAAATCACATCGAGAATTGTCACGCATCAGAAACAAGAACATCGGGTTTGTATTTCAGTTTCATTACCTGCTTTCTGAATTTAGTGTGATTGAAAATGTGATGCTACCTGCCAAAAAACTGGCTGAGAAACCCTATGCTGAAATTGAACGAAATGCGAATCAAAAATTGGAAATGCTCAACATTGGCCATTTGGCGCATCAAAAGGCATCAAGAATTTCAGGAGGTGAAAAACAACGTGTCGCCATAGCACGCGCACTCATTAACGACCCCACCATTTTAATGGGTGATGAACCTACGGGTAATTTGGACAGTCACAATTCGGAAAACGTCTTCAATATTTTCAAAAATTTAAAAGAAGAACAAGGACTTTCGCTTTTGGTGGTTACCCATGATGAAGATTTTGCCAATCGCACGGACCGCATCATTCAAATGGAAGATGGCATCATCATGAACCATCTGGTGAACAGTTGAGAAAAATCAGTTAAATCCAGTTGGAATAGTCTTAAATTTATAAGATTAAATCATGAATCATGTTGAACTCAGAAAAAACGGCCAACGAATTTTATCAAAGCCTAGGAAAATTATTCTATGCAGTGGCCATGGCCGATGATGAAGTTAGACCCGCAGAAGTTACCCGATTGCGAAAATACGTTCGCAAATATTGGTTGGATGTTGATGGTTTTGAGGATGAATTTCATACCGATGCCGCTTATCAAATAGAAATTGTATTTGATTGGTTGGATGATGAAGAGAAAGGTGCCGATCACTATTTTGAAGAGTTCAAGGAATTCTACACGGAACATGCTGATAAATTCACGGACAAATTAAAAGCTTTGATTCTTGAAACCGCCGAATCCATTGCTAGTTCTTTCGCTGGAACAAACAGGGCTGAAATGTTGGCCATTTTCAAATTAAAACAACTTTTCAATCACTAAGATGACCATAGCCCCTTATATAGATCACACCAATTTAAAGGCCACCGCAACTCCTAGCGATATTAAAAAATTATGCCAGGAAGCTATGGAGTATCATTTTTATGCGGTCTGTGTAAATGGTTGTTACGTTTCCTTGGCCAAAGAGGCATTGCAAAACAGCAATGTAAAAGTAGCCGCGGTAATCGGATTTCCTTTAGGAGCTATGTCTACCGAGGCTAAAATTTTTGAAGCCAAGGATTGTGTAAAAAACGGAGCAGATGAAATTGATATGGTCATTAATATAGGATGGTTGAAAGCAAAAAAAAATGATGCTGTCCGAGATGAAATTAAAGCTCTTAAAAAAGCTATTGGGGGTACCATTTTGAAAGTGATCATTGAAACCTGTTACCTAACCGATGCAGAAAAAGAGATCGCTTGCACACTTTCGATGGAAGCCAATGCTGATTTTGTAAAAACCTCAACGGGTTTTGGCACTGGTGGTGCCACTTTGGAAGATGTACAACTCATGAAACGGGTTGTAGGCGATAAGGCAAAAATAAAAGCCTCTGGTGGCATAAAAGACAAAGCAACAGCACTTCAATATATTGAACTTGGGGTGAGTCGCATTGGCACCTCATCAGGTCCAACCCTACTTTAAACAAAACCATGAGCACACATATTGAAGCCAAAAAAGGAGAAATCGCAGAAACCGTCTTAATGCCAGGTGACCCTTTGCGTGCCAAATGGATTGCCGAGACCTTTTTGGAAAACCCCGTTTGCTACAATAAAATTCGAGGTATGCTCGGATACACTGGAACCTATAAAGGGCAACGGGTTTCTGTACAAGGCAGTGGAATGGGCATGCCCTCGGCCATGATCTATTTTCATGAGTTGATTAATGAGTATGATGTGAAAAACATTATTCGGGTCGGCTCCGCAGGTTCCTATCAAAAGGATGTGGGGTTAAATGACGTAGTTTTGGCCATGTCCGCCTCTACCACTTCGGGAATCAATAATTCCAGATTCATAAATTCCGATTACTCTCCTACTGCGGATTTCGGACTTTTCATCAAGGCAGTAAACTACGCCCAAAAACACAACATTCCACTCAAGGCTGGAAATGTGCTCTCTTCAGATGAGTTTTACAGTGATGATCCAGAAGAATACAAACTTTGGGCACAATATGGAGTGCTCTGCGTAGAAATGGAAACGGCAGGTCTCTACACCATCGCTGCCAAATACAATGTGCGTGCGCTCACCATTTTGACCATTTCAGATTCTTTGGTAACACGTGAAAGTTTATCGGCACATGCCCGAGAAACAACTTTTAGGGATATGGTTAAAATTGCTTTGGCTGCGGCTTTGGATTAAACTTTAGTTTCTGTAACTAATGAAGTGGGCAATTCAAAAACCTCTAAAGAAAAGTAGGGTAAGGCAGCCAACAAATGGTCGAAAATATCAGCCATTACGTACTCATAGTTTTCCCAACGCTTATCGGAGCTGAACGCATAAATTTCCAAAGGAATTCCTTGTGTGGTAGGTTCCAATTGGCGCACCATTAAGGTCATCTTTTTATTGATTGCTGAATGGCTTTCCAAATAATTAGTCACATATTTTCTGAAGACACCAAAGTTGGTCAGGTTTCTACCGTTGATCAGTAAAGACTTGTCAATTTGATGATCCTGGTTATAGGTTTTGATCTGCTCAGACCTCGAATCCATATACGATTGGATCAGTTGGATTTTGTTCAAAGCTTTAATGTCATCGGGCGTCAAGAATTTGATGCTCTGTTGACGAATAATCAATGCCCTTTTAATGCGTCGACCACCCGAATCCTGCATCCCCCTCCAGTTTTTGAACGAATCTGAAATAAGAGCGTAGGTTGGAATGGTGGTAATGGTCTTATCAAAATTCTGAACCTTAACCGTGGCCAATGAGATTTCAATTACATCACCATCGGCACCATATTTATCAAAAGTGATCCAGTCCCCAATACGAACCATATCGTTGATAGTGACTTGAATACTGGCCACCAAACCTAAAATGGTATCCTTGAATATCAACAGCACAACTGCCGAAGCCGCACCCAATGCGGTGACAAACTTCCAGACCGTAGTCTCTGTAATAATGGCAAAAATGGTAAAGATTCCGATGACCCAAGCGAATATCATAAATACCTGAACATAGCTATCAATGGGCTTGTCTTTAAATCGGGGGAGCGTTTTTAAATACCCATTAATGCTTTGGAATACCTTTCGGAAAATGACCAAAACTAAAAGCACAAATAGAATGCTCATGATTTTTATGGCCACTCCTTCGGCATACTCGAAATCGGTAAATGCGACAGGAATGAATTTTAAAAAAATCAACATGGGAAGTACATGCGCCAAATAGCGTGGCACTCGGTACATCACCAAAAAATTATCGAAGTTGTTTCTGGAGCTTCTTGCTAATTTAATGGAAACTGCTCGTAGGATTTTCCAGAGTAGAAAATCCAACAAAATCACCAACACCAACATTCCTGCAAGCAAAATCAGTAAGTTGAGGTATGAGGCCCATTCCTCTCCCATTCCTGCTTCCAAGAGTCGGTTGTACAGTAATCTTCCCAACTCCTTATCCATAAAATTCAACACTGTAAACATGGGTGCAAAATTACAGTTTATAATGAAGCTTAAAACTAAAATCGGATTAGATTGCCCGCTTTATGGAATCTTGCAATAAGTTGATGGCCCGCTCCGATGGCTCCACCTCGTAGGTAGCTTGTAAACGATCTATTTCCCTTCGGATACCATTCAAAAATTTAGCTTCGGTAATGTTACCCTCTTTGTGGTTGGCAAGGGCCAAATACCATTTGAAATAAGAAAAAGAAACGAAATTTTTCACGAACTGGGCTTCTCGGTCAATAAGGTTGAACCTACGAATGACTTTCTTTACTTTTTGGTATTCTCCAAGGTGAATCAAAGTCTCAACATACGTTCTGAAGAATTTGTTCCAGTTATGCTCCAAGATATCCTTTTCATACATTTCCAATCGATTCTCGGCATATTGCTTCGAATTTTGGTATTGATCATTATCATTATAGCATTTCATCAAAGATGAAATAAACAAGGTTCGGTTGTATTTATTGGACATTTGACGGGCAAAGGGACGAGCTTCAATCAACAATTTCAGGGCCTCTTTAGATCTTCCCAATTTGAGCAGGTTAAACGAATAGTTGTTCAGGTACATAATGTAATCGTTACCTTGTTCGGTAATGGACAATTTGCCATAATACAATGCCAAATCATACTGATGCATTTTCATAAGAATGAGCTGCTTGTTCCCGTAATAATTGAGCAGTAATTTCTTAGAATAATAAGAGCCATCTTCCAATTTGGGTTCCAATTCTTTGTAATAACCCAAGACCTCTTCCAAGGAATCATTTTTCAATAAGGCCACATAGCTCATCAAAATCAGCGTTTGATATTTGTTATAGCCATCCAAGCTTTGATCCGTCCAAAGTCGTGTGAGCCAAGAAATCCATTTTATGGAGTTTTGGGAAATCTTTAAATTGTGGTAATCGGTCACGATATCCACCGTGGCTTGCGTCATTCGGTTGCTCACCTCTTTGCAACGGGCATAATCATCGTGGTAGTCGTGCACAAATTTGTGAATGAGCTCGTAATCGTTCAAGCGTACCCGAACCAAAAGAAACATCAGGTAGTTTTTTACGACCTCATAAAAACGGATAAAATGAAAATGATGTGGTTCGTATTGTTTGATGAGTTGCAACAGTTCCTTTTCCTCATCAGAAGAAATAGTGTCGGTTTTAATACGAATATCGATGTAGTTGAGTCGCTCGTAGTATTGATCGGTGCAAAAACCATCCAATCGGCTTTGCATCCAGTTCATTAAATGGGAATACTTCCGCTTATCTATTTTGGGATCGTATTCCAGTTGCGTGTCCTTACTACAGACATTTTGGTAAAGCGTTACAAAAATACCAGCTCGCTCTTCATCTTGAAATTGCTTTACACTATTGAGCAAAATAACTTCATGTGGCAATAAAGAATCCGCATAGGTCTGAAATTTTTTAAGCTTCATATTTCAATCGCTTTATTTGTTCAATGGCCTGAATGCGGATTCTTTAAAAAGAGGGTTTTACATGACCAACCCACCATCCACACTAAGGACAATTCCGTTTATAAAACTTGCTTCTTCGGAAGAAAGGAACACATAGGCATTGGCAATATCTTCGGGAGTTCCCATTCGGCCCAGCGGTGTTTTTTCCTCAAGACCTTGAATTACCTTTTCTGGAATAGTGCCTACCATTTCGGTAGCAATAAAACCAGGAGCAACGGCATTTACACAAATACCTTTTCTCCCCAGCTCACGAGCCCAAACCTTGGTCATACCAATAACACCCGATTTTGTAGCCACATAATTGGTCTGGCCAAAATTGCCGTACAGACCCACAATAGATGCCGCACTTACTATTTTGCCACTACCCTGCTCTACCATATGTTCCGATACAGCTTGCGTACAATTAAATACTCCAGTCAGGTTTACATCGATAACCATTTTCCATTGCTCTGGAGTCATTTTCTTTAAAGTAGCATCCCTAGTGATTCCTGCATTATTGATTAATATATCAATACGACCATGGTTGTCCATGATTTCCTTAACGGCAGCGTCTACAGATTCACGATCCACAGTGTTCACCTCTTGAAAATGAAAAGGCATACCTTTATAGGTATTAAATAAATCTCCAGCTGCTTTGGCATCAATATCCCAACAAATCACGGTTGCTCCTTCTTCCAAAAACCGTTTAACCGTTGCCTTACCAATTCCTTTGGCACCACCTGTTACGATGGCTACTTTATTTTTTAGTCGTTCCATGTTTTAAATTTTGGATAAAGCTAAGGTTATTGGGTAACTGCAAAGTTAGATAAATTACTTTTTAAAATATTGACTTCCATCTTTTATATATTATATATAATTGATTTTTAATTATTTATATAATTTTTTAAATATATTGACTTATTAATTTTTCATTCAAAAAATTTGCCTATAAGATAGAATATTAGGTGAAAAAGTTCTAAATTTTATCCAAATTACCATAAATATTGAATATTACCTTAAAAAAGTCCATACCTACTATTTAATTATCCCTTGACTCTTTCTCAACAAAATCAATCATATTTAAATGCGATATTCACATTATATCGTCTTATGATTTAATGATTACTCATTTTATAGCAACCTAAGATACCATTCTTAAATTATGACCGAAGCTTACCAAATTACCACCTTAATTGTCCTTATTGGATTTATGTCCCTACTATTTTATTTGGTATACAAGTCAAGAGCATCCTCAGATAGTTTAGAGGTGTACGCTTTGGGGAATAAATCCTTTTCATCCATATCGGTTGCCTTATCATTGGCCGCATCCATTACCAGTGCAGCCACCTTTATTATAAATCCAGGTTTTATTGCGCTTTATGGATTAAGTGCCTTTATAGCATTTGGGGTAGTAATGCCCTTTGCCATTTATGCGGCCCTGATCATTTTTATAAAGCGTTTTCGAAAATATGGCATGGATGTAAAGTCCATATCCATTGCAGATTGGGTAGGTAAGCGATACGACTCTCGTTTTCTTAAAATCCTATTCGGGTTTTTAAGTATGTTATTGATCACTTTTATTGTTTTGATTTGCGTTGGGATGACCAAGGTGGTATCGAAGGCATTGAACGCCAATGAGCTTTCCATACTTATTATTATAGTGGCGGTTGTATTCACTTATATGATGATTGGCGGAGCCAACACCATGGTCTACACCAATTCGGTGCAAGCTATTTTAATGATTGTTGTTGCAGTGCTCCTTTTGGGTTCTGGAGCTTACCTACTTTTTAAAACTGGGGATGATGGTTTTATCAACCGTTTGAACGAAATAGACCCTTCACTAACGCAAACATTCAATAAACAAAGTCCGTTGTTTCGGGATTTCTTTGAAGTAGTGGTCTGCAACACCATAGTAGGTATTGCCATAGTTTGTCAACCACATATTTTGACCAAATCCCTTTTGATTAAAAAAGATTCACAGGTCAATAAGTTCCTTTTATATACTGTACTAGTTCTATTGCTGTTCTTCTCCGTGGTTTTTGTGGGCATTTATGCCCGAATAAGCTTCCCTGATTTAATGTACAATGGTGCCAAGCTGAACATGGATGGAATTGTTTCAGCTTATGTACTGTACCGATTCCCTGTTTATGTGGGCATTGTGGTGATTTTGGGACTTTTGGCCGCTGGCCTTTCCACTTTGGAAGGATTGATTCAATCGATACCCACCACAATTACCAACGATTTTGTAATGCCGTTGACCAAAATGGCGAAGTTAAAAGCAGCTCCGATGAAGATCAACAAAGTGTTGACCGTAATTGTAGGAGTGATAGCGATCCTTTTGTCGTATGATCAATTGGTGAACCCAAGTTTGAGCGTGGGAATTTTTGCCCAAAACGGGGTGTATGCCTTTTTCTCGGCAGCCTTTGTTCCCGTTTTCTTTGGCATATTCACCAAAACCCAAAACAAATGGATACCTATTGCAGCTTCTTTGGTAGCCATTACCACACACTTTAGTGTGTATTATTTGGAACTGACACCTTATATGGAAGGTATGGCAGTAAAAAACCCAGCCATTGCCTCTGCGCTTGCACTGATTTCATCAACCATTACGGGATTGGCCATTTACGCCATAAAACCCATGAACAAAAAAGTACAGGAGTATGCCAGCGCTTAAATTCATTCAGAAGTCATTGAAGTGGACCCTTAGTGCCATCCTCGCATTGACTTTTACACAAAATAGTATGGGACAAGATATTGCATCCAAGAAAATACATCTTCCAGATCAAAAATTGGAAATCCATTACCTGCAAGCAGGTCAAGGAAAAACCAAATGGGTTTTGATTCATGGATTGGGCAGCTATTCCAAAGCCTATAACAAAATATTGTCCAACCTACCTGAACATGTGGAAGCTTATGCTTTGGACCTCCCTGGATTTGGAGAAACAGCACTGAATGGGACAACCATTTCCATGGAAAATTATGCTTCGGTGGTAGATGAATTCATTAAAGAACTTGATTTACAACATGTGGTTTTGGCAGGGCATTCCATGGGTGGTCAAGTTGCCATGACGGCTGCCATAAATCAACCCAAATGGTTAAAAAGCCTAATTCTTTTTGCTCCAGCAGGTATCGAACAGTTTACAGCAAAAGACCATGCATGGTTCGAGGCCGTTGCCACAGAATCATTATATCTGAATTTGACCGACGAACAAATCCGTCAAAATTTCAATGTGAATTTCTACGGCATGCAACTCCCACAAGATGCAGAGTTCATGTACCAAGACCGTATAAAAATCAAAAAGGATTCTGAGGGTTATAAAACCTACTGCTCCACCACGGTTGCGAGCATAAAAGCTATGCTTTCGGGTCCTGTTTACGACCAAATTGGTCAAATTAAAGTGCCCACCCTGGTGCTTTTTGGAAAGAATGATCTTTTGATTCCCAATAAAATTCTACATCCTGATCTAACCATTGCCCAATTAATGGAAACGCTTCAAAACGACTATCCAACAACAACAAACAAACTACTAGACGAAGCGGGACATTTTATCATCTGGGACCAGTCGGAAAAGGTTGTGGAAGAAATTCAAAATTTCACAGATGCACACAAATAATTAATAACTAAACTAAACAAACAATGAAACTTTTACAGACACTATTAGTATTGTTCATGGGCGTTACTGGACTATTTGCCCAAGATGTTGCTGTAAGCGGTACCGTTACCGATGAGGATGGAAATCCTCTTGAAGGCGCAAGCGTATATGTAGCGGAGATCAGTGTTGGTACCACAACAGATGCCAGTGGACACTACGAATTACTATTAAAACAAGGAAAACACATCGTCCAATTCTCATACATCGGGTTTTCCCCCGTTGCGAGACCCATTACCTTAGGGGCATCGGGCATGACCATTGATGTGAGTTTACAGGCCAGCATGAGCTTGGATGAAGTAGTCATCGTATCAGGATCCAAAAAAGCTGAAAAAATTACTAGCTCACCTGCAACAGTTGTGACCATTTCACCAAGACAGATCAATGAATATGCTGGTAATCCAGCTGAATTGTTGGCCAGAAAAAAAGGGATAGACTACTTCAGAGCTGGTATTGCGACCCCAGCGTTCAACATTAGAGGTTTTAACTCCAACTTTAATTCAAAAAACCTTCAAGTTGCTGATGGAAGAATTTCCAGTCTAATTGCCACAGGTCTTCCAATGGGGCCATTGACAACCACTGTTAAAGAAGATATTGAACAAATTGAGGTGGTTTTGGGACCCAATGCAACGCTTTATGGACCCAATGCCCATAATGGATTGCTAAATACAATCACCAAAGACCCAAGAAGATACGAAGGCACCACCATCGCTACCAATTTAGGTGTAAACAGTGATGGAAATGGGTATTATTCAGGAAGACTTCGTTTTGCCAAAAAATTGAGTGACAAGTGGGCTTTCAAAGCTACTGGAGAATACACCAAGGCTACAGAATTTATCTATGCCGATTCTGTTTATATAGATAGAGATTTGGATGGCATCAAAGAAGGATATCCAGAATACGATTTGGACAACGACGTAAAGTTTTTCAAAACGGAAGCCAGCGCCTATTATTCACCTACAGAAGGTACAGACCTTATCGCAACTTACGGACACAGTAACAGCACTTATCTTTCCCCGACCAATGTGGGAAGAAACCAAATTATTGATTGGAGAATCAGCTTCTATCAATTACGTTTTAAAACCCGTAATTTCTTTGCTCAGGCCTATTATACCACCAGTAAAACGGATGACACTTATTCCATCGACGAAAGAACCAAGCAATACTATCGTGGTATCGACGCTGGACTTTCAGAAGAAGAGGCATCGGGCGATTTTTCCTATGCCAGTGCTGCTAAATTTGTAGATGATTCCAAGCGTTGGAATGCAGAAGTTCAATATTCAAACACCCTTTTTGATGATAAATTGGAATTTGTAACAGGGCTTCAATGGCAATTGGATATGGCCAACAGTAAAGGCTCCTATCTATTGGATGAAGGAGGCGATATAGAAGTAAACCAATTGGGAGGATACCTTCACTTGGATTACGACTTTGGAAGCGGGTTCCGAGGTATTGCAGCAACCCGTATCGATAACCACGAAATTTACGGCACCAATGTGATTCCAAAATTTGGAGTACTTAAAGAGTTTGACAAAGGAACGCTTCGTTTCACCTACGGTCAAGGTATTGCAGCACCGACCATTCTTAACATGTACGGAAACCTATTCTCTGGGTTGATCCTGGGTAACTCTGATGGTTTCACCCTTACCGATGGCACGGTTATCCCTGCACAAGGTGTTGAAAAAGTAGACACTTATGAAATAGGTTACCGAGGCTCATTGACTCCTAAATTATACGGGGACTTCAATGCCTATTACAATATTAACAAGGATTTCTTGAGTCCTGTCACAGTAATTGGAGTGGCTACGCACCGAGGTGACACCCCAATCGAGGAAGTTCAATCTGGATATGCCTTCTACAATGGTTTGGTGGCTACGTACATCAACTTTGGACGCGTAAACACTTATGGTGCCGATTTGTCTTTGACCTATAGCATTTCACCAAAATGGAGTGCAACAGCAAACTATTCTTATTTCGATTATTCATTTGATGAAAATGATTCGGACAATGATTTTAACAATGATGGCAATGTTGACTTTTTAGACTTCTTGATCAATTCACCTACCAATAAAATTGGAGCAGGAATCAATTATAGTGGAGATAAATTCTTTGGAGGAATGTTTGGAAGATGGGTTGAGGAATACAATTATTTCTCCAGCTATCAAATTGCCTCTGAGACTTTGCCAGGGTACACCTATAGAGGAACCCCGATTGTTGAAAATGCAAGAAGCACTGATTCATTCAACTATGGTCCATTGGGAGGTTTTGTAACCTTCGACCTCAACTTTGGATACCACTTTAATAAAAACTTTACGCTTTCGTTTGCGGCTACCAACCTTTTCAACACAGAAATGAGAGAGTTCACAGCAGCTCCCCCAACTGGTGGTCTGTACGTACTAGAAGCAAAATTGAACTTGGATTAATAAAACAGTCAAATAGCATAGATGAAAAATGCAAAGATTATAGCCTCGGGAATGTATGTTCCCGAGGACATATACACCAATGCCTATTTTAACGAGATTCTGGGTGAAGATGTAGACACATGGCTACGGGAAAATGTGGAAATTTATGAGCGCAGATGGTGCAAGGAAGGAGAGTCAACTGCCGATTTATGTGAAAAAGCAGCCAACTCCGCACTTAAAAATGCAGGAATGAAAGCTTCCGAGCTGGATTTGCTCATCATTGCGACCGATACGCCCGAATACATCTCCCCTTCCACTGCAGCAGTGGTGCAACATCGAATCGGAGCGGTAAATGCAGGTACTTTCGACCTCAATTCGGCCTGCGCTGGATTTGTGACCGCTACCGAAACTGCAGCGCACTACATTAAAAGTGGTGGACTGAATAAAATCATGGTAATAGGTGCCTATGGCATGAGTAAATATTTGGACAAAACGGATAAAAAAACCGTAACCCTATTTGCTGATGGCGCTGGAGCTGTCATCATGACTTCCACCGAAGAAAAAAACAAGGGGCACCAAACAGGGAAATTAATTTCCAAAGGGGAATATGCCGACTGGATGGGAATTTATGCAGGAGGAACCAAACATCCTTCTACACACAATGTGATAGACCACAAAGACCATCAACTCAAATTTGTAAAGAAGTTTCCGCCCGAACTCAATCCTCAAATGTGGAGCATGTTGGCCAATCAACTGGCAGAAAACATGGGAATTGGGGTTTCAGAAGTTGACCAGTTTCTCATTACGCAAATCAACATCAATGCCATTCGAGAAACCTTAAAACTTCTTGGCGTTCCAGAAGACAAAGCTTATACGGTAATGCACAATTATGGTTATACAGGATCCGCCTGTATTCCGATGGCGTTGCACAAGGCTTGGGAAAATCAAAAAATCAAAGAAGGCGACACCTTATTTTTTATTGGCTCAGGTGGTGGATTGGCCTTTGCTGCAAATGCTTTTATACTGTAACTTTAAAGTATTATGATCAACACCTTTGATTGGTTTAATAAATGGTCGGGCTACACCCCGAATAAAGTAGCCTTAAAGGATGCCGAAACGGGTAAGACCCTTACCTATGCACAAATCAACAATGCTGCAAATAGCATTGCACATTATCTAAAAGATAAACATCAGCTCGGGAAAGGGGATAGAATTGCCATAATTGCCGAAAACGAATTAACCCAGGTTTTACTATTTGGAGCGGCACAAAAAATGGGAATCATATTGGTCCCCATCAATTATAGGTTGGCTCCTGCAGAGGTAGAATATTTATTGAACGATTCTGCATCTACCTTGGTGCTCTTTGATGAAAATTGTTATGACGTCCATGCCTTAAAACATAAGGCCGAATACGAACCTATTGCTCCTTTTATTCATTTTGTTGAGGATGAAGGACCTGATTATGCCGTACAATTTCATGAAGAGGATCCTATCTTTATTTTATACACAAGTGGGACAACTGGATTCCCAAAAGGAACCTTGTACACTCACAAAATGTTGTTTTGGAACAGCATCAATACCGCCCTTAGTTTGGTAATAAGCAGTGCTACCAAAACATTGAACTGCATGCCACTTTTCCATACGGGTGGATGGAACGTGCTTTTGGCACCAGTGCTCCATCATGGAGGCACCATCATCATGTTCAAAAAGTTTGATGCTGAAAAAATATTGAATTCCATTGTCACGGAAAAACTGGACCTTTTTATGGGCGTTCCCACCATGCTTAAAATGATTGCCGAACTCCCACAATTTGATGCCACCGACATAAGTTTTCTCAACTACATTATTGTGGGTGGCGAAAGTATGCCCGTACCCTTGATTCGCAAATACCATGATAAAGAGGTACCCATTCGGCAAGGTTATGGTCTAACCGAAGTAGGCCCAAACCTGACTTCTTTGCACCAAAGCATGGCTGAAAAAAAGCAAGGATCCATCGGCAAGCCTAACTTTTATGTTCAAGTACGCGTGATGGACGACGAGGGCAATGAACTACCGCGAAACGAACCTGGAGAACTTTGGATTACAGGCCCGATGGTCACCCCTGGGTATTGGCAAAATACTAAAGCCACTAAAAACAGTATTGAAAATGGGTGGTTTAAAACGGGTGATGTGGCCATCATGGATGAAGAGGGCTTTATTTTTATAGTTGATCGCAAAAAGCATATGTACATTAGTGGTGGGGAAAATGTGTACCCTGTGGAAGTAGAGCGTGTACTTTTACAACACAAGTCCATCAACGAAGCTGTTGTATTCGGAATTCCACATGAAAAATGGGGTGAATGTGGAGCCGCCTTGATTGTGAAAGGATCAGAAATATCAGAAGAGGAAATAAAAGCTTACTGCTTGGAAAATTTGGCCAAATTCAAAGTGCCTTCCGAAATACATTTTATCGATTCCGTGCCTAAAGGAGATACAGGTAAAATTGACCGAAAGAACATGAAGAAAAACTTTATGTCCGAAAGAAATTTGATTTAAAATTTTTGCTCAAATTTTGATTTCATTCGATAGTTCAATCGAAAAAAAAGGGCGGCACCATTTGGTTGCCTCCCTTTTATCATTTTTTATCTAAAGCTTCTAAAATCTTTTCAAAGATCTCTGTGTTTTCATACACCCCACTGAAATTATCAGCCTGTGGACCATAGGCAAACAATGGCACCATAATTCCTGTATGATCTACCGTTAAAAAATCACCTTGAACTGTACCCAATTCCAAACTTCCACCCACAATGCCGAATCCTGAAGTTTCGTGATCAGCAGTAATGACTACCAAAGTATTTTTATTTGCATCGGCAAACTTTAATGCCTCGGCAATGGCTAGATCAAAATCCAACATTTCTTGAACAATATCCTTTGTACTGTTCGAATGCCCACCGTTGTCAATTTGCGCACCTTCGACCATCAATAAAAATGGTGCTTCTGAACTTTCCAATACCTCCAAACTTTTCCGAATGGCAGATGGAAAAACACCTCCTCTATCATTTTCCATGGTGGGGGCTTTGTTATCCCCCAAATAAATGGCAGTCGGTTTCTTAAAGTCCTCGAAAATTTCCAAAGTTTTTTCAGTAAAGACTTTATCAATGGTTCCTTTTTCGTTTTTACCTCCCGCAATGAAAAAATCCAACTGGCTTTTGTTCAGATCCTCAATCAATCCAGGCGTATCATCTCTTTCAATACGATGCGCATAAAATGAGGATGGCGTAGCGCCAAATATAGCATCGGTGGTTACAATTGCTGTGTTATAACCCCTACCTCCAAGTACATCCACCAAATTGGTCATCGCCTTTGCTTTAGGATCAACCCCAATAGCCCGATTGTTCGTTTTAGTACCTGTGGCCATCGCCGAAGCTCCCGCAGCAGAGTCCGTGATCAAATCATCCGCTGAAGCTATTTTTACCAGACCAATGTTTTTTAAACCTGTAACCGTAAGATTTCCACGATTCGCAATCATAGCTGATGAAATTTGTGCTAAACCGTTCCCATCTCCTATCATTAAAATGATATTCTTTGGAGTTGATTTCTCGTCATATAAAAACTTAGGTGCGTAGACCTCATTTTTCTGCTCCATATGAAAGGTGTTTGCATCTAATTTGTCCAAGTATTGTTTGGCCAAGGCTGGATGATCGGTGTTGATGTAATCCACACCCATTTTGGCCAATCGTGCCCAAGCTGTTTTGGTGTCGGGAGTAGCCCAAAAACGAAAAGGCTTTCCTGCTGATTTTGCCTTTTCGATGGCATTTGTAACTGCTTCAAGATCTGGGGCCGTCATTCTACCATAACCATTCCAAACAGAATAATTTTTAAAGCTAACACTGACCAAGGCTACTTTAGTTAGATCATTCCTGTTCAACTCCTCCAAGTTTTGATGATCGAACCAGATAAAATCAGGATAATTTTTATAATGCCCAGGTTCAGGTCTATTGCCCGAAATCACAAACTTCACTTTTCCACTTTCAATCAAAGTTGGGTAATCTCCTAATAGCTTAACCAATTTTGCAAGGGTGGTATAGGCTTCCGATTTTAGGTCAATGAGCAATTGAATTTCTCCTAACTCCCCATCAGCTTCCAAACCCTGCAACCTATCCAAATACAATTTTTTGAATGTATGTTTTGGATTGATTTCATCTTCGGCATGAGTCACATAAAGTACGTTGTCTTTTAAGAACAAATCAGCTTCAATTGAAGATGCCCCATTGCTATAAGCAAACCAAAAGGGTAATTCTTGAGCGTAATCGTTGTGGGAATGAATTTTATATGTGGATTGCGCATAAACCCCTTGAAGGATAACTAAGAAAACTATTAAACTCAAAACATGTCTCCAAGATAGGAATGAAGATTTCCTTAGCGTTTGTGTTAATAAACTCATTGAGGTTTAATTATTATTGTTAATACAACAAATTTGACCAAAAATAACTGGC
Source organism: Flagellimonas zhangzhouensis (assembly GCF_900102925.1). Taxonomy (GTDB): domain Bacteria; phylum Bacteroidota; class Bacteroidia; order Flavobacteriales; family Flavobacteriaceae; genus Flagellimonas; species Flagellimonas zhangzhouensis. The sequence continues at coordinate 37,145 of NZ_FNKI01000007.1, forward strand.
TCCCATATTAACTTTCGGTAAAGTTTAAAAGTCAAAATAAAAATTGTGACCTAGCATTTTAGAGGAAAAAAATTATCTTTGCACACTCAAAATTCCAATGCCCACGTGGTGGAATTGGTAGACACGCTACCTTGAGGGGGTAGTGTTCGTAAGGACGTGCTGGTTCGACTCCAGTCGTGGGCACTTGTAAAACGCAATCTTTTTAGGTTGCGTTTTTTATTTCCACAAAGTTTATAGTGTATTGTATTTGGAATATCCTGGTGGCCGAATACCCTTAACTCGCAAATAGGAGACGGCTTGAGCCCTATGATGTGCAGTATGACTCTCTGCCCTTAAAATCAAATCCAAATTGGTGTGTCCCTCCAAATACCAAGGTTTTATCTTATCCAACCCTTGGGTTAAACTTTGATCACGTACACTTTCCAAACTTTCAATTACATAGTCGAATGTTTTTGAAACGTAACCTGACACTAAGGTCTTGTTATCCTCAGGAGCTCTTTCTTGTAAAAAATCGGGTTGAAACAAATTGATTGGATCAGGAAGTTCCAAGAAAAAATCGGCTTGCATCATAGCATTAAAGTCTGGGTAAGTTTTTTGGTCCATCAAAATGCCGATAAAGGAATTGTTTGTGAACCCTATATGCATAAAATGTTGGGCAAAACTCATTTGTTCCTGTGAAGGTTTGAACTCCAGTTCCTCGGCTGGCATGGTATCCAATACCGCCAAGGTATATTCCTTAGATCTTTTCCACCTTTTTATTAAATTATCAACTATTGGATTATCTAGGGATGGGATTTTTGAAGCCATAAACGACAATGGACCTAACCCCAATAATCCTAAGGTGAGTCTTCTTTTCATAAAATGGGATTTAAGATTACAATTCTTCTACTTTCGAAGATATATCTTTTATATCCACAACCACATGAAATTCAGGTTTTTTAGCGGATTCAGAAATACTTTTATCCAGGCTGTAAACCGTATAAATATATATAAAGGGAGCTCGCTTTTTTTCTAATTCAGCATGCGTTTCAATGCCATCTTTTTCAAGTTTTTTACGCAGCCTTTTTGCCTTAGCATCGGTTCGATAAATATCTTCCGCAGATGCAATCTTCTCATTCTCCTCGGTTAACCTTGTTCTAAAAACTTGCTTGGAGTTTAATTGCAATTTGTCATCTAGTTTTTCCCACATTTGGGCATTTTGTGCTTCAATGCTGTCCAAGGTCTTCCTGCTCAGCGATATATCCATTCGGACTAAATCGATATCCATCTCTTCGGCAACAAATTCCACGGCTTTATTAAGTCCATAATCTTCATTCCCCATGATCAACAATCTAAGGGATTCTTGATCAGTATTTTGGCCATGGCAAAACGAAACAAATAAGAAAAATACAAGGAGGGAGGTAATTTTATTAATCATGCGCAGGTTCAAATTCTGTAGTAAAATACATCGATTTGAGCACAAAACATGATAAAATCGATAGAATACACAGAAACTTTCTCAATATCTCACAAACAAAAACTCTAAGTTGCTGAATCACAAACATCCTTCTAAAATTTATGATAAAAAACTAGGTCACTATTTTTTAAATTGTAAATTTGTTTAACGTTTACTTCAAAAGAATGAACAACGTAAAGACATCGTTCAGCATTAGGGATATGGAGAACCTTTCTGGGATAAAGGCCCATACCATTCGTATTTGGGAAAAGAGGTACAATCTATTCAGTCCCGAAAGAACTGACACCAATATTAGAACATATAACCTCACCAGTCTACAAAAACTGTTGAACGTTACTCTACTATACCACAACGGGTATAAAATCTCCAAAATTGCTAAGCTGGAAGAAGGAAAGATTCCTGCTTTGGTCAAGGACATTGTAGCTCAAAAATCTGAAAAGAGCCATATTTTGAATTCATTAAAGTTGGCCATGATCAATTTTGACCAATCGCTTTTCCTCAAAACCTATAATGGCTTGCTTGCAGATAAAAATTTCACCGAAATTTTCAATCAAGTATTTATACCGTTATTAAATGAGCTGGGGCTTTTGTGGCAAACCAATACTATAAGTCCAGCGCACGAGCATTTCATTTCAAACTTGATCAAACAAAAAATATATATCCATACCGAGCAGCTTCAAATGGAGGAGCCTACGAATTCAGATAAAGTATTCGTACTCTTTCTTCCTGAAAATGAAATTCATGAATTGGGATTGTTGTATGTCAACTATCAATTGGCCGCCATGGGTTACAAGACCATTTATCTCGGGCAGACAATGCCAATTGATAGTTTGGAGGACCTCATCAAATACTATAATAACATCCGATTTGTATCCTATTTCACGGTTTCGCCCAATAAAAATGACTTAGACGAGTACTTTACCAGATTTAAGGACTTATTGGATAAATCGCCCAATTCGAAGCTTTACGCCTTGGGGTATCAAATACAAGATATTGGAGATCAAAAATTGCCAGAACATATAGAAACATTCAAAAGCATTGAGCAATTCATAAGCTCTATCTAACCATTACTATGAAAAAAGCTATTGTCGTCGGTTCTGGATTCTCTTCACTTTCTGCTGCCTGTTATTTGGCAAAATCAGGATTTGAGGTAGAAATTTTCGAAAAGAATTCAACCGTTGGCGGTCGGGCCAGACAATTGGTAAAAGATGGTTTTACTTTTGATATTGGGCCAAGTTGGTATTGGATGCCTGATATTTTTGATAAATTCTTTGCCGATTTTGGTAAAAAGACCTCGGATTATTACCAGTTGGACAAGTTGAATCCAGCCTACAAAATCTTTTTTGATGATGATACCATCACAATTGGAGATTGTATGGAAGCCATTTGTGATGAATTCGAACGGATTGAATCGGGCAGCAGTGAACATCTAAGGAACTTTATTGGACAAGCACAGGAAAACTACGACATAGCCATTAATAAAGTGGTGTTGCGTCCTGGACTTTCCCCTTTGGAACTTGTGACCAAAGAAACCATTTTAAAAGTTGACCAGTTTTTTAAAACCATAAGTCAAGAGGTGCGTAAACGGTTTAAAAACCCAAAATTGGTTTCAACTTTGGAGTTTCCTGTACTTTTTCTAGGTGCTAAACCGAGCAATACACCTTCCTTTTACAATTTTATGAACTTTGCGGATTTCGGTTTGGGTACTTGGCACCCAAAAGGAGGTATGTACGAAATCATAAAGGCCATGAAAAGTTTGGCTGAGGAACTTGGAGTCAAGATTCATACGGCCAGCCCTGTAAGCAATATTTTAGTTTCTGACGGACAAGTTTTGGGAATTCGGTCAAAAGGTAAAAACCATATTGCTAATTATGTGATCAGTGGAGCAGATTACCATCACTCGGAAACATTATTGGATAAAAAATACAGACAATACTCCGAATCTTACTGGGAAAAAAGAACCTATGCTCCTTCTTCTTTGTTATTTTACATCGGCTTCGATAAAAAATTACAAAACATAGAACATCACAATCTATTTTTTGACACAGATTTTGAGGTTCATGCCCAAGAAATTTATGATAACCCTCAATGGCCAAGCAACCCATTGTTCTATGTAAACTTTCCATCCAAAACCGACGCCAGCATGGCACCAGATGGGCAAGAGACAGGATTTTTCTTGGTTCCCATTGCACCAGGATTGGAGGATACACCCGAATTACGCGAGCAATATTTTGATATTGTGCTAGATAGATTTGAGCGATTGACCAACCAACAAATCAAAAAATCCATTATATTCAAGGAAAGTTTCTGTGTAAACGACTTTGTTGAACAGTACAATTCCTACAAAGGAAATGCGTATGGCATGGCCAACACGTTGAAACAGACTGCCTTTTTACGACCTAACCTCAAAAGTAGTAAGGTAAAAAACTTGTTTTTTACCGGTCAGTTAACAGTTCCGGGGCCAGGTGTGCCTCCATCGCTAATTTCAGGGAAATTGGTAGCTGATTTAATCACCAAAACCACTAACAAATGAAAACTATTTTTGATGATGTCTCTTACAATTGCAGCAAAATTGTAACCCAATCTTACAGTACTTCATTTTCATTGGCCACCAAAATGCTGGCTTCTTCCATTAGGGCGGATATTTACAACATTTATGGGTTTGTCCGTTTTGCGGATGAGATTGTGGACACCTTCCATGATTACGACAAATCCACCCTTTTTGATGATTTTGAAAAGGACATGAATTTGGCGATTCAAAATAAAATAAGTTTGAATCCAATCTTAAATGCCTTTCAACATACCTATCATAAATACGATATTCCACACCATTTAGTGGAAGCCTTTATGAAGAGTATGCGCATGGACCTTACGAAAAAGAAATACCTCACTTTTGAGGAATATCGAGAATATATTTACGGTTCTGCAGATGTTGTGGGACTTATGTGCCTTTGTGTTTTTGTAAAAGGCGACAAAGAAAAATATGAGGAATTGAAGGAATCTGCCATGGCTTTAGGATCGGCTTTTCAAAAAGTGAATTTTTTACGTGACCTAAAAGCAGATTTTGAAGATTTGAATCGCACCTATTTCCCAAACACCAACCTTTTGGAACTGGACGAGGTCTCCAAAAAACGAATTGTTGACGAAATAAAAGCTGATTTTGCCTTGGGTTATTCTGGTATTATTAAATTGCCCGAACAAGCCAAATTTGGAGTGTACACGGCCTATCGCTATTACAAAAAGTTATTGCACAAATTACAGGCCACTCCTCCCTTAGAAATTAAAAATGCTAGGATTCGAGTACCCAACTACCAAAAAATTGGGTTATTGGCTCAATCTTATGTGAACTATAAACTACAAATGGTACAATGAACATAGCAATTTGGATACTGATTTTTTTAGCCACTTTTTGCTTTATGGAATTTATGGCGTGGTTTACACACAAATATGTGATGCACGGTTTTTTGTGGACACTACATCGTGATCATCATAAAAAAGACCATGATTCTTGGTTCGAGCGCAACGACGCCTTTTTTATTTTCTACGCTATTGTGAGTATGGTGCTCTTTTATTTGGGCAGCTACACTACTTTTTGGTATGGATGGCCCTTAGGGTTTGGCATTTTGGCTTACGGAATTGCCTATTTTATGGTCCACGATATTTTTATCCATCAGCGGTTTAAGATATTTAGAAATGCCAATAACCGCTACGCTAAAGCTGTACGAAGAGCCCATAAAATGCATCACAAGCATTTGGGAAAAGAAGATGGAGAGTGTTTTGGAATGTTGGTGGTTCCGTTCAAATATTTTAAGAACAGCTAACTTATTCAGCTAAAAGTTCATCCAGCAATTCACGGGTTTCGGCGGAGTTCCAATTAACAGCTCCTTTTTCATCCACTACTATTTTTCCGTCTTTACTGATCACATAGGAAGCAGGAATTGAAGAACTTTCCATTTCTGCTGGGATTGGAGATGCTTGAAAATAAACAGGGAGTGTATAGCCTTTTTTATCTATAAAAGCTTCTACCTTATCCCTTTCATCGTTGGTCACGAATGCAAAAACTACTTTATCCTGATAATCTGCATGCAAATCGGCAAAACTAGGGAGTTCAGCTACACAAGGGGGACACCACGTAGCCCAAATATTGACTACTACTACTTTTCTTTTGGTCGACGCAAAAGAAAAACGATTGCCCTCCAAATCCACCAAATCCCAATTGTAGTTTTCCAAAGTGATTTGTTCATCTGTATCCACCTCATCGGCACTCATCACAAACATTTTGATCTTGTTTACAATTACCCGCGCATGAAATCCTACGGGAGTAAATAAAATCAACAGAATGGCCAATATCCAAATGCCATTGCTTATTTGTTCTTTGGTGATTTTCATTCGATTTTTTCAGCGATTAATTCATCCAGTAATTTGTAGACCTTGTTCGAGCTCCAATCTGAAATTCCCTCTTTATGAATGACCACATTCCCCGATTTATCAATCAAATAGGAAGCTGGTACCTCACTGGCATCCAACGGCATTTTTTCACCTATAATTAAATAGGTCACTGGAAAAGTAAACTCGTGCTCCGCCATAAAAGCTTCTACAGGAGCTTGTTCTTCGTTGGTGATGATATAAAAGTCAATCTTGTCCTTATAGGCATCATAAAGCTCTTGAATGCTCACCAACTCGGCCTCTGAAGGTAGTCGCCAAGAGGCCCAAAAGTTTACAAAAACCACATTTCCCTTAGATTTTTCAAAATTGAAAAAGTTCCAATCGGCATCTTTCAACTTCCAATCGTAATCGGTGATTTTCTGGCGTTCCGATGCTTCAATCACAGGTGGGGAGAATGAAAAAATTCGATTCAACAACAACTTTCCGTAATACCCTAAAGGGGTTACAAAAAAGGAAAGCACAAAGAGCATCAATAAAATATTGAGTACTGACTTTTTACTGATTTTCATCTATTGGGGGTTTCGTAAAAATTAAAAACTCCTGACAGCTTTTACCCTATCAGGAGTTCCTACAAATTATTTAGATACAATTAAGCATTCTGCTTTTTGATCAAGTTCAATGCTGAACCTTCATTAAACCATGCAATTTGAGCATTGTTGTACGAATGATTTGCAATGACAGTGTCCTTGCTTCCATCGCCATGTACAACCTCAATGGTCAATGGTTTATCCGGAGCGAACTGGTCGATGTCCAAGAAGTTGAAAGTGTCATCCTCTTGAATCAAATCGTAATCGCTTTCATTTGCGAAGGTCAAGGCCAACATTCCTTGTTTTTTCAAATTGGTTTCGTGAATCCTTGCGAAAGACTTCACCAAAACAGCGGCAACGCCCAAGTGACGAGGCTGCATGGCAGCGTGCTCTCTTGAAGAACCTTCTCCGTAGTTATGATCACCCACAACAATAGTTTTGATTCCCGCTTTTTTGTATTCACGTTGCGTATCTGGCACACCTCCGTACTCGCCTGTCAACTGATTTTTAACAAAGTTGGTCTTTTGGTTGAAGGCATTCACAGCACCAATCAAAGTGTTGTTGGCAATATTGTCCAAATGTCCTCTGTAACGCAACCATGGTCCAGCCATAGAAATATGATCCGTTGTACATTTTCCAAATGCTTTAATCAACAACTTCATCCCTTGAAGGCTTGCTGGAGTAATAGGCACGAACGGCTCCAAAAGTTGTAAACGCTCAGAATCTGGAGCAACGATTACATTTACACCGCTACCATCTTCCAATGGATCAACATATCCATTTTCCTTTACTTCAAATCCTTTTGGTGGCAATTCCCAGCCTGTTGGCTCATCCAACATAACTTCTTCACCATCCTCATTGATCAATTTATCAGTTAATGGGTTGAAGTCCAAACGACCCGCAATCGCAATCGCAGCGGTCATTTCTGGAGAAGCAACAAATGCGTGTGTGTTCGGGTTACCATCGGCACGCTTGGCGAAGTTACGGTTGAAGGAATGCACAATACTGTTCTTAGGTGCATTCTTAGGATCTTCGTAACGACCCCACTGACCGATACATGGTCCACAGGCGTTGGTGAAAATCTTGGCATCCAATTTTTCAAAGATTTCAAGAATACCGTCACGCTCTGTTGTATATCTTACCTGCTCAGAACCTGGGTTGATTCCAAATTCGGCTTTAGTTTTCAGTTTTTTGTCCAAGGCCTGTTGCGCAATGGATGATGCTCTGGACAAATCCTCGTAAGAAGAGTTGGTACAAGAACCGATCAATCCCCACTCTACTGCCAATGGCCAATCGTTAGCTTGCGCTTTTTCGGTCATGGTACCTACTTCGGTAGCCAAATCTGGAGTAAAAGGTCCGTTCAACAATGGCATCAATTCTGTCAAGTTGATTTCGATTACTTGATCAAAATATAGCTCTGGATTAGCATACACTTCTGGATCAGCAGTTAAATGCTCTTTTACTGCATTTGCAGCATCGGCAACATCCGCTCTATCAGTAGCTCTCAAGTAGCGCTCCATTGACTCATCGTAACCGAAAGTGGAGGTTGTAGCTCCAATTTCAGCACCCATGTTACAAATGGTTCCTTTTCCTGTACAAGACATGGAAGTGGCCCCTGGGCCAAAATATTCTACGATAGCTCCTGTTCCCCCTTTTACGGTAAGGATTTCAGCAACTTTTAGGATTACATCTTTTGGTGCAGTCCAACCAGAAAGCTTTCCAGTTAATTTTACACCGATCAGTTTTGGGAATTTCAACTCCCAAGCCATACCTGCCATTACATCAACAGCATCAGCACCACCAACACCGATGGCTACCATTCCCAATCCACCTGCGTTAACGGTGTGGGAATCCGTACCGATCATCATACCTCCTGGGAAAGCATAATTTTCAAGCACTACTTGGTGAATAATACCAGCTCCTGGCTCCCAGAATCCGATTCCGTATTTGTTGGAAACTGAACCCAAGAAATCAAAAACTTCCTTACTGGTTTCGTTAGCGTGTTTCAAATCCACCGCAGCACCTTGTTTCGCTTGGATCAAGTGGTCACAGTGAACCGTTGTTGGAACAGCTACTTTATCTTTACCTGCTTGCATAAACTGAAGCAATGCCATTTGGGCTGTTGCATCTTGACAAGCGATTCTATCTGGAGCAAAATCAACATAATCTTTACCACGGGTAAACTTGGTAGTGGGTGTACCATCCCATAGGTGGGAATACAATATTTTTTCAGCTAAAGTCAACGGTTTTCCAACCAATTCCCGGGCTTTGTCCACACGCTCCCCCATGGAAGCGTAGACACCCTTAATCATGTCTATATCAAATGCCATTCTATTAAATGAATTTTAAGATTTTAGTAATTCGGTAAATTTACTAAAATGCTAAGTATTTTGGAATTAGAATCAACCTAAATAATTGGCAAAAGTTTGATATCTATAACAAATGGGAAATTAGGGTTTCTTCTGAGATACCTTCGGCTTCTGCTTTGTAGTTTTTTAGGATTCGATGGCGAAGTATGCCAACAGCCACTGCTTTTACATCCTCGATGTCGGGAGAGAACTTACCATGAATGGCTGCATGTGCCTTGGCGGCCAATACCAAATTTTGAGAAGCCCGTGGGCCTGCTCCCCAATCAACATAATTATTTACGTAATCTGAAGAACCCTCCATACCCGGTCTGGTACTGTGAACCAATCTAACCGTATAGTCGACAACATTGTCCGCAACAGGAATTCTACGTACCAAATGTTGTACTTCGATAATCTCCTCTGCATTGAACAAGGTATTGATCTTCACCTCATCATCGGTGGTGGTGGATTTCACAACTTGAATTTCTTCCGCGATAGATGGGTATTTTAACTCAATCGCAAACATAAACCTATCCAATTGCGCTTCTGGAAGCGGATAGGTTCCTTCCTGCTCAATTGGGTTTTGAGTAGCCAATACAAAGTATGGCTTGTTGAGTTTGTGCTGTTTTCCAGCTATGGTCACTGCTCTTTCTTGCATAGCCTCCAAGAGGGCTGCCTGCGTTTTGGGAGGTGTTCGGTTAATCTCATCGGCAAGAATGATATTACCAAAAACAGGTCCCATGATAAATTTGAAGTTGCGGTCTTTGTCCAAAACCTCACTTCCTAAAATATCACTGGGCATTAAATCGGGTGTAAACTGAATGCGTTTAAAATCTAGCCCTAAGGTTTGTGCAATTGTGTTGACCATTAAGGTCTTTGCCAAACCAGGAACACCAATTAAAAGGGAGTGTCCACCTGTATAAATGGACAGTAGAATTTGTTCAATCACCTGTTCTTGGCCTACAATGACCTTGGCAATTTCCTTTTTAAGTTCTTGGTGTTTTTTTACTAGATTTTCAACAGCTGTTACGTCCGACATGCAATTATTCTTTTACCCAGTTGTTTGCAAAATCGCAACTTCTGTTATACTCGTTCACATGAATATAGGTGTCCTCGATATGCTCATTCATCCATTCTTTGATGGCCTTAAATTGCTTTTCACGCAAGGCCAATTCTTGGATTTTAAGGTAATCTTTTGCAAAATCTGCCTTGTGCTCGTCATAACGATTGGAGATTTTCATGATTTTCAACTTTGGAGCTCCACCTCTTGGATCATCTTCGCGAATTGGTCGGGAAATTTCCTCATCCTTTAAATTTCGTACTTGATTGTACAGGGATGGGTCCATCTTGGTCAATTCAAAACGAGAATCGAAGTTTACAGGATTTCTCAATAATCCACCATCAAACTTTGTTTCTTTTTCATCGGAAAAGTTCAATGCCGCATCAGCAAATGTGTATTTTCCATCCAATACTTGCTGACGAATACTATCCAATTCGGCCATCGCCTTATCAATGGCACTTTGAGGAATTTCAGGAATCATTAAAATGTGACGAATATCTCTTTCCTGCCCTCTGATTTTTTCCACAAAAATAATGTGGTATCCAAAAATGGTTTCAAAAGGTTCCGAAACCTCGCCTTCTCTTAAACTGAAAGCAACATCTTTAAATTCCTTTACAAAACCAGTTTCCTTTGTAATGCTATAAAAACCACCGTTTGGTCTTGAAGCTGGATCTTGGGAATGCAGAATCGCCTTTACACGGAAATTTCCATCATTCTCAACAACATCCTGTCTAATCTCCTTTAAAGTATTAATCACTTTTTGCTTTTCCTCTTCAGGTGCTTCTGGTTGTTTTACGATTTGGGCGATTTCCAACTCCGCACCAAAAACAGGTCTTTCATCCTCTGGGATTCTATAAAAGAACTGACGCACTTCTTCAGGAGTCACCTCAATTTCTTTTACAATTTTGCTCTGCATTTGTTCAGAAAGCATACGCAGTTTATTGATCTCAAAAAGCTCTTCACGGAAGCTTTCCATATCGGGCTTTTTGTAATAGCGTAGCATTTTTTCCACACTACCAATTTGTTGGGATAACTGCTGAATCTGTGCATCACTTTGTGCGTTCACTTGATCATCACTTACCAACAAACTATCCTGTACTGCTTGGTGGGCATATAATCGATCTTCCATCAACTTGCCCAACAATCCGCAACGGGTAACATCTTCAGTAGATGCTCCCTGGTTTTGCAAATCGATCAAGGTCTTATCAATATCGGATTCCAAAATCACGTAGTCCCCAATTACGGCGGCGATACCATCCAATTTTACTCTGTTTGCACTGGCAGTTGTGTCTTTGGACGCCAAGGCCTCATCTGTTTCTTGTGCTTGGGCGGTCAGGGCCAATCCCATAAATGCAAGGACTAAAAATCCGTTAGTTGTTATTTTCATAAACCTCAAATTCTTTCTTCTTAATAGCTTCATCTATTATTTCGGTTTCCAATTTTTTAACGTAGTTCAATCGTCTACGGTTCAATATTAATTGCTTGATATCTGGCTCTACATATTCAAAAGGTGCTGTATCGTTGACTTCCAACACATTGGTCACCATGCCCAAATATACCTCTAAGGAGTCTTGCAACTCAAAAAATTGTGATTTTTTTAAGTTCGCTTCTTCATTTAAGGTGGTCAATGGAGGAATCTCTTCAATTACCCTTGAGGCACTCACCCAAATTGAATCGTTGAAATGTATTTTTTTGAACTGTACCGCAATGGAGTCCAAATAGGTTTTATCGGAATCGTTCCAATCCCTGATTTTATCCTTCACCCCTTCTAAATCCAAAAATTGATTGGACATGCCCACAAATCGCAATTGCACCAACTTTTCACTTAACTTAAAGTTTTCCATTTCGCGTTCATAAAAATCACGAAGTTGGCTTTTGGTCACAGCAGTGTCTTGCGCTTGCATTACAAGGGCTTCTATATAGGCTCTAGTGTACAAATCGGCCCGATAATCGGAAACCAATCGATCGAACTCGGCCAGTTTTTCCTCTGGTAAATTGATTTTGGATTTGGATAACAACAATTGTTTTGACGCCCAATTGTTGATATAGTTGGTAATGAACAAGGTACTGTCTTGAGCCGACATGTCATCCTGCACCAATCGTGCTATATCCTCTTTATAGAGGTATTTTTCCCCGACCCTGGCCACTGGTTGGCCCTCTTCCTCTTTATTGAAAAACTCCCCACAGGAGGAAAGTAACAAGCCACTTAGCGCAAAGAGAAAAGTCAGGCTATTTTTTTGGAGCTTAAGCATTTCGCAAAAATAACAATTAGAAATTCCCCAACAAGAAGGTTTCAATTTCATTAACAGATTTTTTATCGAAAGTAGCTGCGTAGAAATTGTTACATTAGTGCCAAACCCAAACCAATGAAGTATTCCACAGAAATTGTTGTTGATGTTCCCAGGGAAGAATTCGTAAAAAAAATGGGGGACCCTGAAAATTTTAAACATTGGCAACGCGGGTTGATTTCTTATGAGATACTTTCCAAAAACCCTGGGCAAGAGGGTGCACAACTAAAGTTACAATACAAAATGGGCAGTCGAGAAATTACCATGGTGGAAACTATTTTTAAGAGTAACTTGCCCAACGAAATGCATTCTAGCTATGACACTAAAGGTGTGCAGAACATTCAGAAAAACTATTTTAAGGATGAGGATGGAAAGACCCGTTGGATTTCCGAATCGGAATTTGAGTTTTCGGGTTTTGGAATGAAATTAATGGGATTTTTGATGCCCGGTGCATTCAAAAAACAGAGTTTGAAATATATGGAGGATTTTAAGGCCTTCGCGGAGGATGGAATTTCCGTAATCAATTCATAAAGCATGGAAAAGGTATTGGACAGAAAAATTAAAATCATTTGGGACTTTAGAGGTCCTGGGGCAGCTAAAACGGCAGAACACTACAAGATACATTTGGAAGAATTTGTGGTCATTGAAGAATTGAAATTTGACTTATCCGGTGTGGAACATTTTGGCCCAACACACAGCATCGCCTATTTAGTAGTGGCCGAATTCGAACTGAAAGAAATAAGGGAAATATTAAAACCTCATCGCGGACAGGTCTACACTGGAAATATATAGCCCATAAAAAATGGGACATTACCTCTGGAAACCAACCCTAGGTAACATCCCACTTTCCGGACCTATGGTCCATATAAATCAAGAAACCTCAACCAACCATTTCTGGTTGTTCATTCCAATTTTCATTGGCCAAGAGGACTTGGTCAAAATCTACTCCTTCAACGGGTACAAGTTGTTCACTTGCAGCATCCCATTCTATTCTTCGACCCAATTTCCATGACAAGCCTGCCATGTGGGCCGAAATGGCTTCATCAAAACCTTCATTGATTCCACAACTAACTTTTCCACCGTTTTTAATGACGCTCAACCATTCACGCATGTGTAAAAAGGTTGAATCTACCCGAACTCCATCGATGTACGTCCACATCAAACCTTTATCGGCAAAATATTGTGATGTTGCTGAAGACACTGCATCTGTAGAGCTCGCCGCTGGATCGTATTGATAAATGGGCACATTGGGTCTCATTTTTTCAGCTTCCAACATATCCGCATAGCGGGTTGATGCACCATCGGGCCACACGGTCAATCGATTACCGAGTTCCATAGTGGCATCGTGTCCCATTATAATGGTAGGTCGGTTAAACCCGTTGCCCAAGGTAGCACTATAGCAAAAAGTCATCCCTTTTTCTTTGCCATTGGTTTGACTACTGCCTGTGCTGAAATTCGGAAATTCCATATTTACCTGAATCACATCGGGCACATTTCTACCATCGTTGTGGGTATACACGCCACCTGATGCACTTACCGAGGATGGAATTCCCATGTTGAGCACACAATTCAATCTATCGTAATCATGGGTCAACAAATCTCCAGAAAGTCCAGAGCCATAGGCCCACCATTTACGCCATCTAAAAAAGTGGTTTTTATTGAACGGCACCTTTGGTGCTGAACCTAAAAATTGCTCCCAATCAATGGTTTCAGGACTTGCTTTTTCATGAATATCGTAGTTCCAAGCACCATTATCATCGTTTCGGTTGGTATTGGTTTGGATAAGCGACACATGACCCAGGGTTCCTTTTTCCACAATATCCCTAGCCGTACTAAAACTTAAGGTTTGTCTGTGCTGGTGCCCTACCGCAAATACTGCATTCGATTTTGCAGCAGCTTCGCGCAATAAATAGGTTTCACTCACGGTGTGTGTCATGGGTTTTTCCACATATACATGCACCCCATTGTTTAAAGCTTCTATGGACATTGGCGCGTGCCAATGATCAGGCGTTGCAATCACAACGGCATCCACATCCCCACTTTGAATCATTTCTTGATGGGTAAGGTATCTTTTGATCTTATTATCTTCTGTGGAAAATGAATTGATAAAGTTCTCTGCCCTCACATCAAAAACATCACAGATACCGACCAACTTCACATTCAGCTTTTCTTGACGTTTAAAATCTTCCAAAGCTTTATGATCTGGGTTTTCCAAATTGGCCAAACGCTGCTCTTCCATCCATTGTGGTGTAGCGTAACCCAAAGCACGGGTCAATTGTTCACCACGAATACCAAAACCGATCACCCCAATTCTTACCGGTTCTCCACCAATCCCAGGAACTGCCAGAGGCAAAGAAGGTGTAATATTAAGTTGTTCCAATATTTCATCACGACTACTTCTGGACCCGGTAACCTTTGCGGCTCCGGCCCACCAAACTGCCCCAAGTATAGGAAGTCCGCCCAATCCTATTAAAAGGTCTCTTCTTGTCCACTTCATGTTTCTTGAATTTTGAGTTTATTTTTTCTTAAGTAGTCGAGTCCAAAATACCTTCCAGTGGGTAATTGATAGATCACAAGACAGGCAACAAGCTCAATCAAGTTTTTATTGACCAGCCAGTAACTTCCTTCCACATTCATTTGGGTCAACCCTGGAAAAGGCGGGTGCGCCATAAAGTAAAGTGCCAATAGGCCAATACCAACAATGGCACCCAAGCGTTCGAAAATGCCCAAGGTAAAGGTGATTCCCACCACCATAAGGGCCACAATGTTCAAGGTATTTACGAGACCTATGTTTACATTGCCCAGTAAAAAGGTGAAGAACCAATCAAATGGACCCTGTGCCGTAGCGAGGTACCCAAAAGAGGTCCAGTCGGGGTTGTACATTTTCACAACGCCCTCAAATAAAAAATGCCACCCAATAAGAATACGGAGCAGGGTAACACTTATGTTTAACTTTTTTAGATTTTGTTCCATAATTGCAGATTATTTGTTGTATTCCAATACCCCTTTTGCAGCACGACAATAATCCGTGAAACAAACAAAGGTCAAGAGTTCTTAAAATTCAGATTAAAAGTATCAAAAGGCACATTCGGAAACCATGACCAATGTCATGTATTCAGTTTATTCCTACGAAATAAGAAGCACCACATCAAAGACTTAAATAAGCAATTCCTCCTCTTTTGAAATTAGGGATTTACCAAGGAGCACACCAAATTTTACCAAATTCTCGACCGCCCAGTAGTCTTTTTTTGAATATGATTTTTATTTCTTAAGACTTTCGGTACTCGCTTTTTTTTTATGATGTTCGCCATACCAAACCATACTTTTATCAAGGCCAGTGAGGCAGATTGAACTAGACATCGAATACCTTCAGCAACGTTTCCCCAACGGTGTCGTTAGCACATACCATAAAGGTCATGTAATTTGCAATATCCACTCCAAAGTCCAAACCTTCAGATGGCTTTTGCAGGGTACTTTCGACTATTTCACTGCCATGGAAGCACCAGAAAACGAAGTACTGGTCTGTCAAATTTCGGAGCCCATGAGCACTTTGGGTCTAAATGGGCTCAACGAACGGAAACGCTATACCTATAAAATTGTGGTTGCTTCGGATGAGGCCCTCTTTTTTGAAGCGCCCATTGAAGATGTTTTGGACTTTTTACATGCTGATGTTGAAAATGATGTTTTAAGCAAAATTTCCAGCTCCCTTTATCACCAGCTACGCCATGCCTTATTAAAGCAAACGGATCTGCTGCAAGCCGCCAGATACAAACCATTGCGTAAAGACCGTGAATTTTTTGTGAGCCCAGAAGCCGAAAAATCGGAAGTGGTATCCTTGATGCGTCGTTCTCCGTTTTTAGATCATTTTGAGGAAAAGCATTTATCCCAAATTGCTGCCATTGCGGAACGAAGGGAATACGAACCCGACGAAGTCCTATACATTCAAGATCGATTGACCAATGGCTTGTTTATTCTCATCCACGGTGAAGTGGATATCAAACGCATAGAGGGTAATATTGAAATCCACCAAAGGGCCATCAACAATCCTGGATTTATCTTTGGTTGGTCGTGCACTTTGGGCGAAAAAGATATTTGCTCTGCTGTCACCACCCAGAAAACATCCCTCTATTTCATCCATCAAAAAGATTTATTGTCCCTTTTACATAAGGACAAACTATTTGCCCAAAGCTTTTTTATGCGGTTGCTATGGTTAATGGGCAATCAAATCAATGCAGCTTTTGTGCGCTACGTCGGACTTTTAGGAAAACACAATTTGCAAGCGGTTTTTCAATTGATAGAGAACAATAAATCCCGATTAGCACTTTCATCCCCCCTGCATCAGGTTGCCCATTTACTTTCCAACACCAACACCAAACAATTGGCCTACGATGCTCTTTCTGATTTGATCAGCAAAGGCTCGCATTTGGAACGACATATTGCCTCCTTAAGTTTGGAGCTCCTTCAAGAGGACATGCAAGAGCTAAAGTTTGCGAAAGGACTTCAACATATTTATGAAACCGTTGCCGAGAAACACAGCAAAGACCCCGAAGCCATCCGAAAGGCCTGTGCCAATGCTACCAGTGAAGTTTTCGACCATACTCCATATCACATTGAAGGTTGGGAAAACCTGCCCGATAAGAGCGGATGTATATTTATATACAATCACCTATACAACCATTCCTATTATACGCTGAACAATAAATTTCAAATTACCTTGGACTCCCACTTTATCAGCGCCAAGATTTTGAATGATAAATACGGTTCCCCAGGTATTCGAACGGTTCGAATAGGTCGTGGTCAGGAATACGGTCATCAGAATTATTACAATAAATTGGGATACATTAATGTGTACACCAAAGAATCGGAAACGGTTGACAAACAAAGTAAAAAAGAGACCCGAAGTATATTTTATAAAACGGCCTCTGACTGTTTAAAAAGTGGGCAGAATTTGGTCATAAGTCCAGAGGGCACTTCGTATTCTACCGAAGAATCTCCAGGGCCATTTAAAATGGGCGTGTTTAAATTGGCCATTACGGCAGAACCTGAGCCCTATATTGTTCCGTTGGTATTGGCGAATTTTGATAAAAGAATATCCGATGGACCATTGTATTGCAAAATACTTCCGCCTTTTAAATTGAGCGAAACCCTGCCCAACAAGGATATGGATTCGCTTGCTAAGTTTGTGAGATACTACCAAGAGTCCTATAAAAATTACGTGGACCAAGCCCGAAAGCGTGCCGAAGAACTTTTAATGGCTCCAGTTTCTACCATATCGGAAGAACCGCCAGAAATTTGGCGCAACGAAATCAAGCGATTAAAGCGTCGCGTAGCCACTTTAAAGGAAAAAGAAGACCTTATTATTTTTTATGGTAGTTCTTCCGTGCGACTTTGGGTAAGCATGAAAAAAGATTTGGAACCTTTTAATGTGATGAACCTTGGATTTGGTGGTTCCACTTTTGCATGGTGCATCCATTATTTCGATGAAATTTTTGATGGTGCAGCACCTAGCAAAATTGTACTCTACGCGGGAGAGAATGACCTTCATCAAGGAAAAACGCCTCAAGAGGTCTTGAACGATTGCAACAAATTGGTCGGCCTTATTCAAAACAAATACCCTGAAATTCCTTTAGCTTTTGTGAGTTTAAAACCAAGTATTGAGCGAGAGGCCATGATTCCATTGATCATTGAAACCAATCTTTTACTTTCCAAATATGTAATCGGGGAATTAAATGCGCAATTTATTAATGTGTTTGGACAAATGATCACAGCGGACAACCGACCCAAACCCGAACTCTACATGTCCGACGGATTACACTTGAATAAAAAAGGGTACGCCATTTGGAGCGAAGTGATCAAAACTGCATTGCTCTCGGTGGAAAATCCAGTAGAACAAGAAAGTATCAATCTTTTACAAGACCGTTAGGCAGGCTCCCCGTACAAATCGTAATCGGTGGCATCCACAATTTTAATGTTGACGAAATCACCGATCTTCACATAGTGTTTTGTGGCATCTATCAAAACCTCATTATCCACATCAGGTGAATCGTACTCGGTACGCCCCACAAAATGATTGCCCTCTTTTCTATCGATGATACAACTGAACGTCTCGCCAATTTTTTCTTGGTTCAATTCCCAAGAAATCTGTGATTGAATTTCCATAATGGCATTGGCGCGTTCTTGTTTCACCTCTTCGGGAACATCATCTTCGAGATTATAGGCATGGGTATTCTCCTCGTGACTATAGGTAAAACAGCCCAAACGCTCAAAACGCATTTCTTTTACCCAATCTTTCAAAATCTGGAAATCTTCTTCGGTCTCCCCAGGATACCCCACAATTAAAGTGGTACGGATGGCCATTTCGGGAACAGCCGCTCTAAATTCTTGCAACAACTTGGTGGTTTTTGCTTGGGTAGTTCCACGACGCATACTTTTAAGTATGGCATCTGAAATATGCTGCAACGGAATGTCGATATAGTTGCAAATTTTAGGCTCATTGCGCATCACATCCAACACATCCATCGGGAATCCTGTTGGGAATGCGTAGTGCAATCGAATCCATTCAATTCCCCCCACTTTAACCAATGCTTGTAGCAATTCGGCCAAGTTTCGTTTTTTATACAGATCAAGACCATAATAGGTAAGGTCCTGTGCTATCAAGATCAATTCTTTCACCCCTTTGGCAGCCAATTTTTCAGCTTCTGCCACCAAATCCTCAATAGGTGTACTCTTGTGTTTTCCGCGCATCAATGGGATGGCACAAAATGAACAAGGGCGATCACAACCTTCGGCGATTTTTAAATAGGCATAGTTTTTTGGAGTTGTGGTCAAACGTTCCCCAATTAACTCATGCTTATAATCCGCACCGAGTGCTTTCAATAAATTGGGCAAGTCGCTGGTTCCGAAATATTCGTCTACATTCGGAATCTCCTTTTCCAAATCTGGTTTATAGCGCTCACTCAAACATCCAGTGACAAAAACCTTGTCCACATCACCAGATTCCTTTTTCTGAACATACTCCAAAATAGTATTGACGCTTTCCTCTTTAGCATTGGCAATAAATCCACAGGTGTTGATGACCACAACATTGCCTTCCTCTTCATGTACCACCTCTTTGTTGTTGGCACGCAATTGCCCCATCAACACTTCGGAATCGTAGACATTCTTGCTGCAACCCAAGGTTACCACATTGATCTTGTTCTTCTTTAAGGATTTTGTCCGCATAGCTGCTATAATTGGGGTGCAAAAATACAACAACACAGCGCATTACGTCGATTTGCATGCATATTTTTCATACCTGATCGTTAAACTTATAGCTCAAAGTGGAGTCAAAAAGCTAAAACACAGCATAATGAAACACTTACCATTCTTATTTTTTGCCAGTTTGTTCTTTTTTATGAGTTGTAGTAGCGACAACGAAGTGGCTGACATTGACCCAGGACCAGAAGCAAGTGCATTGTATTTCCCTCCAATCGGTGGTTCCGAATGGGAAACGGTTTCTGCTTCGGATTTAAGTTGGAATTCTTCAGCTGAATCGGAACTCTATGATTTCTTGAACGAAAAAGGCACTGATGGCTTTATCATTTTGAAAGATGGAAAAATTGTGGTGGAATGGTATTTTGGCGATTTTATAGCCAGTGACAACCATTCATGGAATTCTGCTGGCAAAACTTTGACAGCCATGACTGTTGGTATTGCCCAAACAGAAGGGTTCTTATCCATTGAAGATTCCTCCCAAATTTATTTGGGCGAAGGTTGGTCTATGCTTACTCCAAAACAGGAAGCCAATATTAAAATTCGCCATCATTTGACCATGACCACGGGATTGGATTATACGGTGGATGATCCTTTTTGTTATGATCAAGAATGCCTTTTATATAAAAACGAACCTGGCACCTATTGGTACTATCACAATGCCGCTTATACCATTTTGGACCAAATCATCACCAATGCGACTGCAACAGACTTCAAACAATATTCCTATCAAAAAATACGGGACAAAATTGGTATGCAGGGCAATTGGATAAAAGTGGGGTACAACAACCTGTTTTTCAGCAATACCCGAAGCATGGCCCGTTTTGGACTGCTCTGTTTGAACCAAGGCACTTGGGACACTGTTGAAGTTTTAGCTGACAAGAGTTATTTTACCGAAATGACCAACACCTCCCAAAACCTCAACTCCTCCTACGGTTATTTATGGTGGCTGAATGGAAAAAGTGGATTTAAAGCTCCAGGTTCAGAAGCCAATTTTCAAGGGGAGTTAATTCCCAATGCTCCAAGCGAATTGATTGCAGGACTTGGCGCATTTGACCAAAAACTGTATTTGGTTCCCAGTGAGAATTTAGTCGTTGTTCGGTTGGGCGATGATGCGGGTGAAAGTCAATTGGCATCTTCTAGTTTTGACAACCAACTTTGGGAAAAATTGAATGCTTATTTCAACAATTAGAAGCTTTTGTTCCATTCGTTTAGATTGAAAGTCTATAAAAGGTTATCTTTTACTTAATTTACATTTGAACCAAATTGGGTTTATAAGGATGTGTCCTGTCTTTATATTAACAAGTTGTATGCGACCAATTATGAAAAAAATTCTATTTGCATCCATAATCTTTTTAACAATTAATTTTTTTTCACAGAAAAGTGATGATTGTGACGATCGAACTGTTGCTTATTGGTGGAATGGCACAAACAGCAGAATTGCGGGAGAAGTCCCTACGTTAAAAAAGACTTTTGGAAAAATTCAGCAATCCGAAACCGAAATTGAACCAAAAAATGGGTTTATCACTATGAGATTGAATATCTCTAAAACTAGCAAGCTTTGTGACATCCAAACATTTCAAATTGATAAAAATTATAAAAA
This sequence comes from Flagellimonas zhangzhouensis, assembly GCF_900102925.1. Classification (GTDB taxonomy): domain Bacteria; phylum Bacteroidota; class Bacteroidia; order Flavobacteriales; family Flavobacteriaceae; genus Flagellimonas; species Flagellimonas zhangzhouensis. The sequence continues at coordinate 58,124 of NZ_FNKI01000007.1, forward strand.
GACTGAATTTAACAACGGACAATTGGCACTAGAATTAGAGAAAATTGCACTTGGATTAAATGATTGGAAAAAAGATAAAAATTACAAAACGTACAACCTAATCAGACTAAAAATTCAAAACGGGAAAATTGAAGAAATTTTTTAAAATAATTGGCTTTATAATTGGTTTCATTTTAGTCCTCATAATAGGTTTTGGAATCTACATCTACTTTTGGAATGAAAATAGGATTGAAAAATCTAAAGAATTATCTCTCCGCATAGAAAATTTTGAATCGGAAGACAGCGACGAATACATGGAATACTCTGTTGCTTTTAATAAAGCTGGAGATTTTGAAAGAGGATTCAAATTTTTAAACAAAGCTGTAGAACTTGACCCAAAGTTACATTTAGGATATAGAGGTTGGATAAGATTAAGAAAATTGCGTGATTATGATAAAGCTCTTGAGGATTTCAACCGTCTTGACAGTTTAACACCTAAATTCATTGATGCCCCTTGGGGAGAAGACATCGACTTTTTGCGAGGAGAATGCTATTTTGGAAAAAAGAATTATCAAAAAGCTATTGAATTATTTAATCGAAATATAGAGAATCAAAAAGAGGATTGGGTTGACATTCACAATTTTATATATCTAGGACATTGCGAATACAAACTAGGTAATTACCAAAAAGCCAATACTGAATACCAACGAGCCTTAAAACAGACCGAAAATATTCCAGAAGCCTATTTTGGAATGGCAAAAGCCTATCAAAAACTTGGACAAATCGAAAAAGCCAAAGAAACCATTTTAAAAGCTGAAAAAACTATTCATTACAAAAGAGATGATATTTACAATGAGTTTTTAAACGAAATATATCTTTCTGAAGTAATAGAATTTAAACAACAATTAAATAAAATATAGCTGGTTGCAAAATGGCTATTTGTAATTCCCTAACCACCTACTTAATCCCTATACCCCTCTGGAATCTTGCGGGCATGCGTCAAATCTTCAAAGGCTTTTCCAATTTTCAACAAATGTACTTCTGAAAACGGCTTTCCAATAAACGTCAACCCCTTGGGTTGTCCTGTAGGCATATAACCCATCGGAATGGTAAGTGCAGGATATTCGGCAACGGCGGCGTAACCTGCATGGTAATTATTAATACTCAACACAGCATCCAGTTGCTTATCTTCCATAATTTTGAAGTATGCTCTCCCCGATGCCATTAAATTTTTCTTGATGATTTCAAATTGTTCTGCCGTGGTTGTATCGGCTAAAATTCCATCAAAACTACCTTGACCATAAGGAATTCGAACCAAAGAATCTTGTTTGTTGAATTCCACCACATCTGCTACAGATGCCACTTTTACCACATCTTTATTTTTCACTTGTGATTCAATGTAAGCAGGTAAATCTGCTCTCATATCCAAATTCAATAAGGTAGTAAATCCATCCAATTGCACATCTGCGGGTTCAAACTCGATGATTTGGGCTCCTGCATTGCGTAAAATTTCCACATTGGCAGCATATAACGAATCTCGTTCCAAAAGGTTCTTCATTACACCCAATCGGATTTGACTTAGTTCAGCTGGATTTTCCCAAGTCGCTTTAACATCAGTTTCTGGAGCTACCGATTTAAAATCGGCTTCGTCCTTGCCCAACATGGCATCCAACAAAATGGCATTATCGGTCACGTTTTTGGTCATGGGGCCAGGTGTATCCAACGTACTTGAAATCGGAACAATGCCCGTTCTACTCAACAATCCGATAGTCGGTTTCAATCCCACAATGGAACTGCTACTTGATGGCGATAAAATACTGCCCGAAGTTTCGGTACCTACAGCACCGACTGCATAGTTGGCAGCGGTTGAAGTTCCGCTTCCTGCGCTGGATCCACCTGTATCAAAAACGCGTCTTCCGTAAGGATTCAAGGTTTGTCCGCCAACAGCACTCTGACCGTTGGGGCAGCCTTGACAAATAAAATTGGCCCATTCACTTAGGTTTACTTTCCCTAAAATCAAAGCGCCTTTTTCTTTCAAACGCTCCACAATAAAGGCATCATCGGTTTGACTTTCCTTTAAAGCAATAGCTCCAGCAGTGGTGTGCATTTCTGCTGTTCCCACATTGTCTTTCAACAAAATCGGCATGCCATAAATAGGATGGTTCGTTCCTTGGTTTTTGTCCAACGCCCTAGCTTCTTCCAATACATTTGGATTTAAAGCGATTACCGTGTTCAAAGTAGTATTATTAGGCAGTTCGTATTCGTAGATTCGGTGCAAATAAAACAACACCAAATCTTCATAGGTAAAAGTTCCTGCTTCAATTTGGCTTTGAATGGAGGGAATATCCTGCTCCAACACCAAAGGTTTCATTTTTTCGTACTGCTCTTTGGAGAATTTGGATACTTCTTCATACAAAGGCAAAAACACCTCATTCTTGTCCAACACCTTACTTTGAATGAACTTGTATCGCATTCTTCTGCTTTCGTTCTCTGCATTTGCAGCTACCTCCGAAGAATCGTTATAGGGTGTCCAAAGCGTAACTTCTTCCTTGGGTGTTACGTCCTTTTGTTTACAGGAAACAAAAGCTATCAACGCCAAGGAGCACAAAAAAAATCTGGTCATAAGGTTATTTATAGTTTAAAAAACGAATCAACAAATTCGAACTTATTGAACACTTGCAAGTCTTCTATCCCCTCACCTACACCAATGTATTTTACGGGAATTTGGAATTGATCGGAAATTCCGATTACCACACCCCCTTTGGCGGTACCGTCCAATTTGGTCACAGCTAAACTGGTTACTTCGGTTGCTTTGGTGAATTGTTTGGCTTGTTCAAAGGCATTTTGTCCTGTGGAACCATCCAACACCAACAATACTTCGTGCGGGGCATCAGGCACAACCTTTTGCATAACCCGCTTTACTTTGGAAAGCTCGTTCATTAGGTTGACTTTATTATGCAAACGTCCCGCAGTATCTACCAACACCACATCTGCATTTTCAGCAACGGCAGAATTCAAAGTGTCAAAGGCTACGGAGGCAGGGTCGCTTCCCATTTTTTGCTTTACGATGGGCACGTCCACGCGCTTGGCCCAAACTTCCAATTGATCTATGGCCGCCGCACGGAACGTATCTGCAGCACCCAACACCACTTTAAAGCCTTTATTCTTGAATTGATGGGCCAACTTTCCAATGGTCGTGGTCTTACCCACTCCATTAACACCTACCACCATGATCACGTATGGTTTTTTGTCTGTAGGCACTGTGATTTCGGAAGCATCGCCAGAATTTGTTTCGGAAAGTAAACCTGCAATCTCTTCCCGAAGTATTCCGTTAAGCTCATCAGTCCCCATATATTTATCACGGGAGACACGTTCTTCAATTCGTTCAATGATTTTTAAGGTCGTATTTACCCCAACATCGGAAGTCACCAATACCTCTTCCAAGTTATCCAATACCTCATCATCTACCTTGGATTTCCCTGCAACGGCCTTGCCCAACTTACCAAAAAAGCTACTTTTTGACTTTTCAAGACCTTTGTCCAAGGTCTCTTTTTTCTCCTTGGAAAATATATTTTTGAATAAGCTCATCTTGTGTTCTTTGCTAATGGTCAAAGATAGGAAAGTAAGGGGAGTTTTGTTAATACAATATGTTCCTTGTGTTGCAATTGGGAAGTTTTTTAATTGCATCAAGTATTTCCAACCAAAAAATTGGACATAAAAAAAAGCCGCTTAAAAAGCGGCTTTTCTATATGGTCTAGGATAAATCCTTATTTCTTGTTCAACCAGTCGTTTACCATTTCTGGGGCCATTACCGACTCAACGAAGGTATATGCACCAGTTTTTGGAGACTTCACCATTTTGATGGCTTTGGTCAATCTTTTGGATGACGACTGAAGTGTTGCTACTGTTTTCTTTGCCATGGCTTATATTTTTCTGCCTTTCTTAAAAAGACGAATTACTTAATTTCTTTATGAACGGTCATACGCTTTAGAATCGGATTGAATTTTTTGATTTCCATCCTATCTGGCGTGTTTTTCTTGTTCTTGGTGGTAATATACCTAGAAGTACCTGGCATACCAGACTCTTTGTGTTCTGTACACTCTAAAATTACCTGAATCCTATTTCCTTTCTTTGCCATTGTATTGTACTTAAAATGCTTTTACAACTTACTTTTTGGAGTTGATTTCCTTCAAGACAGCAGAGATTCCTTTCTTGTTGATGATTTTCAATCCTTTTGAAGAAACGTTCAAGGTTACCCAACGATCTTCTTCTTGGATGTAAAACTTCTTTTTAGAAATGTTCGAATCGAACCTTCTCTTGGTCTTATTGATAGAAAAGGAAACGTTATTTCCAAACATCACCTTTTTTCCTGTAACTTCACAAACTTTAGACATCTCCCTAACTTTTGAGTGATTTTATTGAGGCTGCAAATTTATATCTTTTTAATGGTTGTACAAAATTCTTTTTCAGAAATTTAAAATTTCTTTGTACAATAACTCAAAAGCCTTGTTCACAGACTTTCTCACCACCCTTTCGCGAGACCTTCCCATACTGAATTTTTGGGCATAAGTGCCATTTGGCGTACTTATACCTATATATACAGTTCCAACATCGGCATCTGAGTCTCCTTTCGTGGGACCAGCGTTACCTGTTGTGGCAATTCCAAAATCAGAACCTAGTTTTGATTTTACATTTTCAGCCATGGCAATCGCGACTTCCTCACTAACCACAGAATGCTTTTCAATGAGTTCCGCAGGCACATCCAACATATTGATCTTTACCTCGGTTGCATAACACACCACACCCCCTTTAAAATATTGGGATGCACCCGGGACCGAAGTTACCGCTTGAGCTATGCTTCCTCCTGTAAAACTTTCGGCCGTAGCCAAAGTCAGGTTCTTTTGAGCCAACATATTCCCAATCTGCATCTCGATTTCGCCATCCTCTTCTTCACCATATATTATATCACCTATATATTGATATAGTTTTTTTATTTCTGAGGCAATATCATCTTCTAGAGCTTGTTTATCTTTTCCTGTTGACGAAAGTCGTAAACGAACCCTAGAAAAGTTAGGCAAATAGGCCAATTTGATATGTGATGGCAAATTATTTTCCCAATCTTCGAGCTTTTCTGCAAGAGCACTTTCTCCCATTCCATAAGTGAGAACGGTTCTATGTACGATATGCGGACGATCAAACTCTTCCACAATTTTAGGTAGCACAAGATCATTCATCAAGTTTTTCATCTCGTAGGGCACTCCTGGCAATGAAATAAAGGCTGTATTGCCCTTTTTCATCCACATGCCGGGCGCCGTTCCATAAGCATTGTGCAAGACCGTAGCCCTTGAGGGCACCATGGCCTGTTCCTTATTTAAGTCCGATATCGGAGTTTTAATGTGCTTTTTAAACAGCTCTTGAATATGGTCCCAAACAGCTTTATCCGAAACCAGTTCATCATCCAAAAATTGACAAAGGGTTTTTTTGGTGATGTCATCTTTGGTTGGACCAAGCCCACCTGTAATAATGACCACCGAAGATCGGCTATTCGCCTCCTCCAATGCCTGAAGAATATGTTCGCGATTATCTTGTACCGAAGTAATTTGATACACGGCAACCCCAATTTCATTCAAGGCTTTGGAAATAAAGGCCGAGTTGGAGTCTATAATCTGCCCAATGAGAATTTCATCCCCAATGGTGATGATTTCGGCTTGCATGCTATAAATCAAAGTCTTTTTTTAGCTCGGCGACCACTTGAAGGATGTCTTTTTTCAGTTCTGGGAACTTTTGTTCAATTTCACCTAAACTCCCTTCCGATTTACCCAAAGTTTCAATATCCAAAGCCATGGCACGTGTTTGTTCCATTCCAAGGATATCTACATTGGGTTTTATTTTGTGGGCCAACTTATATATATTCTCGTAATCTTTCCCGTTGATGGCTTTTTCAAGTCCTTCCATATCTTCGGGAACTTCTTCCAAAAAAACAGAAATTACGGAAACGATGAAATCATCATCTCCTTCTGCCATTTCATTGATTTTATCGAGGTTGTAAATCATTATCGTACATTAATTTCAAAAATCTTCTCTCCTTCCAACACACCTACAAGGTAGTCATTTGGGCTTACTTTACCAACACCAGCAGGGGTTCCCGTAAAGATAATATCGCCCTTCTTCAACATGAAATAAGTGGAAACATACGCAATGATTTCATCTATCTTCCACAACATCAAAGACGTATTCCCATCTTGTACCACTTCTCCATTTTTTGAAAGGGAAAAGTTGATATTATTCAAATCTTCAAACTTCGTTTTGGGCAACCAATTACCCACAACCGCAGCACCATCGAATCCCTTCGCTTTTTCCCAAGGAAGTCCTTTTTCTTTTAATTTGGATTGAAGATCTCTAGCTGTGAAATCGATACCCAAACCAATTTCATCATAATATTTATGGGCAAATTCTTGGGCAATGTGCTTGCCTACTTTTTTGATTTTCACCAATACCTCAACTTCATAATGCACATCGTTAGAAAATTCAGGGATATAAAAGTCCTGTTCCTTGGGCAATATGGCAGAGTCTGGTTTTATGAACACCACAGGTTCACTTGGGCGCTCATTGTTTAACTCATTAATATGGTCTACATAATTGCGACCTATACAAATCAGCTTCATACTATTTCGGGGGTTATGTTGTTCTAGTTAAAACTTGTTGTTGAGTTTACTCAATTTAATCTGGGTAAGCACTTTTTTGGTGTAAAGCGGAAAATCGGCATTCAATATCCAACCAAAATAACCTGGTTCTTTTTCCATCACCTCGTCCACTGTTTTCCCTTTGTGCTTTCCAAAAGCAAAAATGGGATTTTCATTTTCATCAATCCCAATAAAACCTGCAAAGTCCAAACTTTGTTTTCGTGTGGTAAACTCTGAAAGCTTTTTAATATTGTTTTCCAACTCTGGATAACGATCCAATTGCGCCAATAACACCTCATACGTAGCCAAGGTATCTGCTTCGGCGCTGTGGGCATCTTCCAAACTCTTGTCACAATAAAATTTATAGGCTGCTTCCAAGGTGCGTTTTTCCATTTTATGAAAAATGGTTTGCACATCTACGGACACCATGCTTTTCATATCAAAATCCACATCGGCACGCAACATTTCCTCTGCCAAAAGTGGAATATCGAACCTATCGGAATTAAATCCACCCAAATCGCTATCGCGAATCATGGCATAAATTTCCTTGGAAAGCTGTTTAAATGTTGGCTCGTTCGCCACTTTCTCATCGGAAATTCCATGAATGGCCTCCGATTCTGCAGGAATGGGCATTTCTGGATTCACCAACCAAGTTCTGCTTTCCTTATTTCCGTTGGGATATACCTTTAAAATGGAAATTTCCACGATTCGATCCGTTGCCACATTGGTACCCGTGGTCTCCAAATCAAAAAAACAAATTGGTTTTGTTAGTTGTAATTGCATGTGGGATTTTTAGCTCCAAATAGGAGTTTGGGCTCCTAAATTAAGAATAGTAAAATGAATTACGAACGTTTTCCTAGATTTCCCTGTTAACATCCCAAGCTTCGAGATAATCGGCCACTGTTTTCACGAACATTCCACCTAAAGCACCATTCACCACTCTATGGTCGTAACTGTGGGATAGGTACATTTTGCTTCGGATGCCGATATACTCTCCTTGATCGGTTTCAATAACGGATGGGATTTTTCGAATAGCTCCCAAGGCCAAGATCCCAACTTGTGGCTGGTTGATGATGGGCGTTCCAAAAACACTGCCAAACGAACCTACGTTGGTCACGGTATAGGTACCCTCTTTGATTTCGTCGGGTTTTAATTGGTTGTTTCGGGCTCTGTTGGCCAAATCGTTCACCGTTTTTGCCATACCTACCAAATTCAATTGGTCAGCATTTTTAATTACGGGAACAATCAAGTTTCCATCGGGCAAGGCTGCTGCCATTCCCAAATTAATATGTTTCTTTTTGATTACATTATCCCCTTCCAAGGAAATGTTCATCAAAGGATATTTTTTTAGAGCATGTGCCACCGCTTCCATAAAAATGGGCGTGAAGGTTAATTTTTCACCCTCACGTTTTTCGAAAGCGTTTTTCACCTTGTTTCGCCAGTTCACCACATTGGTCACATCCACCTCCACAAAACTTTGCACATGGGCAGAAGTCGTGATACTTTCCATCATGTGGTGGGCAATTAATTTACCCATTCGGCTCAAAGGAATAATCTCATCTCCCTCTCCAAGCTTAATTGGAGTTGCTTTGGGTTGAGGCGTTTCTTTGGGAGCAGCCGTCTCCACTTTTTCAGTTTTGACCTCTTGCACAGCAGGTGTCTCAACCTTAGCATGACTTCCGTTGGATGAACGGCTTTCGAGATACGCCATGATATCATTTTTGGTCACTCGACCTTCTTTGCCTGTTCCTGCAATGGCTTCCAATTCATCCATGGAAACCCCCTCTTCCTTGGCAATATTTTTAACCAATGGGGAATAAAAACGTTCTGAACTTGAAAAATCTGGTGTCGCAACGGAAACCACTTCTTTCACGCCTGCCATTTGGGTTTCCAGTTCCGCCACAGCTACTGGTTCTGGTTCTGAAACTTCAACAGTATCTCCTCCACCAGCAGTTGTTTCTATATCCCCGTCCACTTGAATAACGGCAACTACTTGACCTACCTTTACCACATCGTCCACATCAAAGCGCTTTTCCAAAAGGACGCCTTCCACTTCACTGGGCACTTCGGAATCTACTTTGTCCGTGGCAATTTCAAAAACGGCCTCGTCCATTTCAATAGTGTCCCCTACTTCTTTTAACCAGGTGGTTAAAGTTGCTTCGGCAACACTCTCTCCCATTTGCGGTAATTTCAATTCAAATTTTGACATATTCGTATTTATCAAAGTGTTTTTGAGTTGTATTTTACAAAAATACTAAAGAAATTGACTTTATTTTGTTTTTTATTCACTAATTAGCTTTGATGGAATTTTCAAAAGGCACCCTGTTCAAGATACTTCTTCCCAAAGTGACCTCATCAGCATATTCCAATTCATCACCCACAGCAATTCCTCTTGCAATGGTAGAAGTGGCGACATTCATTCCTTCCAACTGCCTAAAAATATAGAAATTAGTGGTATCCCCTTCCATCGTGGAACTCAACGCAAAAATCAACTCTTTTATATGGCCTTCCCTTACTTTACTGATCAAGGGAATGATATTCAAATCTTGTGGACCAACACCTTCCATGGGTGAAATCTTCCCTCCCAACACATGGTACAATCCATTGTATTGTGAGGTGTTTTCAATGGCCATTACATCGCGGATATCTTCTACCACACAAACCAAAGTTTCATCCCTTTTGGGGTTGGCGCAAATTTCACACAGCTCGGTATCCGAAATATTGAAACAATTTTTACAAAAATTCACTTCGGTTCGAAGCTTCAACAAGGCATTGGCCAGCAATTCTGTTTGTTCTTCGGGCTGCTTGAGCAAGTGAAGCACCAAACGCAAAGCCGTCCGTTTACCTATGCCTGGCAATTGGGACACTTCGTACACTGCATTTTCTAAAAGTTTCGATGAAAATTCCATAGCATCAAATCTCCTACAAAATTACGATTTTAGCTTTACCAATTTACTTTCTTATTTTGCAATTCAAATTTGACATATGTCCGCAACACAAATTCTATTGCTCATTGGCGCCTATTTCTTGGTGTTGATATTAATTTCTTACTTCACTGGAAAAAACGATTCGAACGCCGATTTCTTTAAAGCGGGCAAACAATCCCCTTGGTACGTGGTGGCTTTTGGTATGGTCGGAGCCTCCTTATCGGGCGTGACCTTTATTTCGGTACCAGGTTGGGTCGGTGATAGTCAACTTACCTATATGCAGGTGGTTATAGGCTACTTGTTCGGCTATTTTGTGGTGGCTTTTGTGTTGTTACCTTTATATTACCGTTTGAATTTGACTTCGATTTATGAATACTTGAATGAACGTTTTGGAGTGGTCAGTCATAAAACGGGAGCCTTTTTCTTTTTCATTTCTCGTGTGTTAGGTGCAGCCTTTCGATTGTATTTGGTAGCCATAGTTTTACAGCAGTTTGTGTTCGACGATTTAGGGGTTCGATTTGAAATTACTGTGGTTATTTCCATTTTACTGATATGGATCTACACCAACCGTGGTGGTATAAAAACCATTGTTTGGACAGATACGCTACAGACATTATTTATGATTTTGGCCGTGATTTTATCCATTGTATTGATCAATCAAGAATTGGGTTGGAGTTTTGGCGAGTTTATGGCTTCCGATGAATTTAAAAATTACAATGCCTTTTTGGTGAATGATGATTTCTTGGCGAGAAATTATTTTATAAAATCATTTGTCGGCGGTATGTTCGTGACCATTTGCATGACAGGTTTGGATCAAGATATGATGCAAAAGAACCTTACTTGTAAATCGTTGAAAGATGCGCAAAAGAATATGGTCTGGTTTAGTTTTGTATTGGTTGGCGTTACCTTTTTGTTTATGCTTTTAGGAGCCCTTCTTTACATTTTTGCACAACGAAACAATATTGGCATGCCACTAATGGATGGTTCGCCAAAAACAGATTTATTGTTCCCTGAAATTGCATTGAATGGCGGACTTGGCCTTGCACTTTCTGTGACCTTTATGCTAGGATTGATTGCTGCGGCCTACAGTAGTGCTGACAGTGCACTCACTTCTTTGACCACATCATTCTGTGTAGACTTTTTAAATGTGCAAAAAAGGGATGAAAAAGCTCAGAAAAAGGTAAGGAAACAAACTCATATCGTTATGAGCATTTTATTAATCATTGTGATTATTGCCTTTAAATATATTTTGAGCAGCAACGTGATTGACAGCCTATTGACTGTTGCAGGATACACCTATGGACCTTTATTGGGACTTTTTGCCTTTGGAATTTTCACCAAACACAAAATAAAGGACAGCTACGTTTGGATCGTTGCTGTAATTTCTGTGGTCACCATTATTTTTGTGGCCAATATACCAGCAGATTATTTAGGCGGTTACCAAGTAGGCTATGAATTGCTTCCTTTGAATGGTTTACTCACTTTTATAGGACTTTGGTTGATTCGTAAAAAGGAAGTCGTTCCTAGTATTGATCAGTAGCCAACATAACCAAAGTACAGGCAACCTCAACCTCAATACCTTCTTCTTCAAGTATTTGATAGAATTCAGGGTTTTCGGTACCAGGGTTAAAAATCACTCGTTTTGGTCGTAAATCCACAATAGATTGATAGTATTCTTTTTGATTTTTTGAGCTTAAATACAAAGTTACCGTATCAATATTTTGAAAATCAACTAAGTTGTCTTTAATTTGTATACTTGATACAGTTCCCCCACGTATCCCAAATGCGGTTGTTTCAATATTTTTGTCAACCAACCTACGAATTGCTAGGTTACTGTATCTTACCGGGTTAGTAGATGCCCCAAAGACAAGTGTTTTACTCATTTGTTAAATTTTATGTTAAAACACACAATTGGTGTGTTAATTATTGTGTTAAACTCGTATATAGACGATAAGGTTTTACCTTAAAATACGTCTATTTGCAAAAATAATATTGTCATTGGTAAGACTGTATTTTTTTATAGTTAATGGTTAGTGTTTAGTATAGCTTATCAATGTATCAACCCCGGTATTTTACCGGGGTTTCTTCTTTTTATACCCTTTGTGTTCTTCCACAAGTATACCTTACATTCCCTGAAAACAAGCAACTTAATTTCCCAATAAATGTTAAAATAAATATTGCTTGTAACATAACCCGAGCCAGGGCGTCTTAATTACATCATCAATCAATCAATCATCATCAATCAAAAAACGAACTACTCATGAGACGAATGAGCTTACTTTTTGCACTCTTATTGTGCACAATTTTCACGAACACAATTAACGCAAACGGTCCCGACGACATTGGTTCCATCAATGGAACAGTTATCGATAATACCCTAAAAGAGCCCGTTGCTTATGCTTCCGTAGTTATTAAATCGGAAGATGGAACACAGACCATTACTGGTGGAATAACCACCGATGATGGAAAATTTGAAGTTGGCAAACTGGCCGATGGCACTTATCTGGTTGAAGTACAATACATCGGTTACAAGACCTATTCCAAAAAACTGGTGATCACCAAAGGTAAACGCAAATTGGATTTGGGTACCATTACCTTGGAAGAACAAAGTCAACAATTGGAAGGGGTTGAAGTGGTCGCCGAACGTACCACCATTGAACAACGGGTTGACAGAAAAGTTATCAATGTTGGGAAAGACCTAACAACTTCTGGAGCCACAGCATCCGAAATCATGAACAACATTCCTTCAGTGAATGTAGATGCACAAACTGGCGACCTTACTCTTCGCGGAAATTCGAATGTTAGGGTTATGGTGGATGGCAAACTGTCCAATATTCCTGTTGCTCAATTGTTGAAACAAATTCCATCAACATCCATAAAATCTATTGAATTGATCACGAATCCATCTGCAAAGTACAATCCAGAAGGAATGAGTGGAATCATCAATATTGTATTGCACAAAAATGCCAATATCGGATTCAATGGCAACATTAATCTAGGGCTCACCAAAGGTGAAGAGGCCAAATTCAATACTTCTTTGGATTTGAATTACCGCAATGGAAAATTCAATTTCTATGGGAACTACGGCAACAATGTTGGGAAGTGGGTAAACGACGGAAGCATTTTGCGTGTGGATGAAAACTCCAGACAAAAATTTGATTTCTTCAACAACAACAAATCAAATCTTTACAAACTAGGAGTGGATTTTTATCTGAACGACAAAAACACGATTTCCTTTTTCACGAATCAAAACCTATATGATGGCAAGGGAGATGGAACAACACAAGTTTCCTATTTTAATGACCCCTCACGTAATGTTACCCAGTATTTGTATGACGAGAGCGACAACCACAGTCAACAATACAACTTTGATTACAAAATGGACTTCAATAAAGAAGGACACAATATCGAGTTGGAAGTGGACCACAACATTTTTAATAGCGGACAGGATGCGAATTTTAGATCCACAGGAGCCTCAACCTATCCTGACTACATGGATTTTGTGGACACGGAACGCACCCAGACCATTGCCAACTTGGATTATGTAAATCCGTTGGATAGCATTTCTAAATTGGAAATTGGTGTGGAATCCAGAAACTTTGAAACCAAAGTAGATTACGCTTCCACTGGACAAACCTTTAATTCAAGTGGGAATTTGGTATCCACCCCATCCACCAAGTTTGTGTATGCCATGGATATTTATTCGGCCTACGCCACTTTTGGACAGACGTATAAAAAATGGTCGTACCAGGTGGGAGCACGTATCGAAAATGTGGAAGTGCAGGCCGATACCAATGCCGTACGTTCCTTTACCGATAAATACACTGAAATTTATCCATCGGCATTTGTAACGTTTAGTCCAAATGAAAAAGACCAATTACAAGTGAGCTACAGCCGCCGAGTGGACAGACCAGGATTAGGTCAGGTTAATCCGATCAGGGAATTTGCTACGCCTTTGATCTCGTCTTTTGGGAATCCGGAACTAGTACCTCAGTTTACAAGTTCTTATGAGGCCAACTATACCAAGCGCATTAAAAATGGTAGTGTTACGGGTGGAGTTTTCTATAGAAGCATTTCGGATGAAATTAACCGTGCCATTTATGTGGACCGATTGGACTTGAACAAAACCATTCTCACCTACGATAACTTTGACAAGACCTCTGCTTATGGCATTGAAGTTTCCTATAACTACAAACCCATTAAATGGTGGAGCATCAATGGTAGTTTCGACCTGTTTTCGCAAACCCAAAGAGGTATAACCGAAACCTTGAACACCACGGACCCTAATCCTACGGAAGATGACATTGTTCAAGAAAACGTAGAAGTGGACAACACCGCTTGGAACTTACGTATGAACAACAGTTTTACGGTGACTAAAAAACTTTCATTACAAGCTTTCGGATTCTATCGAGGAAGAAACAAAAGCATTCAATTTGATGCCCAACCCATGTACTTTGTAAACTTGGGAGCCAGATACAGCTTTGCAGAGGGCAAAGGAACGTTAAGTCTTAATTACAACGATATTTTTAACACCATGCGATTTGCCTTTGAAGGGGATTATCCATACGAACAAGAAGGTGCATTTAATTGGGAAAGTAACAATATTTATGTTGGGGCATCTTACCGATTCGGAAGTGGAAAAAACCGCGCCAAACAACGTAAAAGAAGAGACAGCAACACCAAGCAAGGAGGAGGCGGTATCCTTTAAAATAATTGATTGTCCCTGCAGGAGTGTTGGTTGGTTATTTTGTAGGGGGCACAATCAAAAAACCCCGAACCTTTAGGTTCGGGGTTTTATTTTATTAATGTTTAGATAGAAATTCGTCAATTCGAGTGATTTTGAAACATAGCGAAAAAATTTTATCGAGAATTAGAATTTCAATTTTAAGAATCCAGTTCTCGATACTTTTTCCAATGGAAAAAACTCGAACTGACTCAATTCCTAATTTACTTATATTTTACTACCATCTAATAATAACACTACCCCAAGTAAAGCCACTACCAAAAGCAGCTAAAACCACTAGGTCGCCCTCCTTAATTTTTCCAGCTTCCCATGCTTCGGTCAAAGCAATTGGAATGGATGCAGCTGTGGTATTCCCATATTTCATAATGTTGTTGAACACTTGATCATCCGATAAGCCGAATTTTTTCTGAATGAATTGGGAAATTCTCAAGTTCGCCTGATGGGGAATTAACATATCAATATCCTGTGGGCCTAAATTGTTTTTCTGCAAGCCCTCCATGATCACCTCACTGAATCGAACCACTGCATTTTTAAATACAAATTGTCCATTCATGTAAGGAAAATAAGAAGTATCCTCTGCATCGGCATCTTCAATAATGTCTGTTACCCAACGCTTACCCATCCCTGGTGCAATCAGTGACAATTCTTCGGCATGTTGACCCTCAGAATGCAAATGGGTGGATAAAATTCCTTTGGAAGTATCCTCCTCCCGAGTTACAACTGCCGCTCCAGCACCGTCACCAAAAATCACAGAAACTCCCCTACCTCGGGTCGTCATGTCCAATCCGTGTGAATGCAGTTCAGATCCAATCACCAATACGTTTTTGTACATACCACTTTTAATGTATTGATCTGCAACGGAAATCCCGTAAACAAATCCCGAACATTGGTTGCGGATATCAAGGGCACCAACGGTTTTTAATCCCAAATCACGTTGTACCAATACTCCAGGACCAGGGAAATAGTAGTCGGGACTCAAGGTGGCAAATACGATAAAGTCAATTTCATCCTTATCGATTCCAGCACGCTCTATGGCTCTTTCGGCAGCTTTCACTCCCATTGAAGTGGTCGTGTCCTCCCCTTTTACCACATGTCTGCGCTCCTTGATTCCAGTTCGCTCCTGAATCCATTCATCATTGGTGTCCATAACCTTGGACAAATCATCGTTAGTAACCACATTATCAGGGACGTAAAACCCTAATCCAGAAATTCTTGAATTATACATTTTGAAGTGCTTAAATGTTGAATATTTAAAAAATTCAGGGCTAATAAACGAAAAAGTAAAAAATATATCGCAAAGACTGGATATTTATTAACAGTTTTAATCCATAAACTGCTTAAAATGATTCACCTCTACCTGTGCTTTTAGGTCGTGAAGCAGATTATAAAGTCCAAAAAATGTGCGATTTATATATAAGAAGTGTTTGGAACCTCGATTCCCGTTCATTTTACGAATTTGTTCGTCATTGGAATAGCGTTCGCTGAGGTTGGCGATTTTAGACCAAAACTGCTCATCTCCAAAATCAAAAGTCTCCTTATGAAATGGTGATGTAAATATGGTAAGCATTTCTTTAAATAGCGCAGTAAAAAATTCAAGTTCTTGCTGGGAATCCGTAGGCGTCAGAATTTCCAATTCGTACAATTTTTCCATGAACACCTTTTCATTGTTGATGTTCTCCTCCTTGGCCAATTCAAAATAAGGCACATAAAATTCTTCTGGAATCTGTTTGATGCAACCAAAATCTATGGCAATCAAAGTTCCCTCGTCACTCACCAAAAAATTCCCAGGGTGTGGATCAGCATGTACCCTACGAAGTTTATGAATTTGGAACATATAAAAATCCCAAAGTGCTTGCCCCAAGGTATTGCCCAAATCGGAATCAAAATCGGTTTTGGTAAATTCTCCCAAGTGAACGCCTTTCATCCAGTCCATCGTCAAAATACGTTCACTGGAAAGTTCCTTATAATAGCTTGGAAACTGCATATTGGGAATCACGGCACAGGCTTCGGTAATTTCTTGGCTCTGCTCCAATTCCAAAATATAATCGGTCTCCTCGATCAATTTATGCTCTACCTCTTTAAAATATTTTTCAGAATCCTTTCCTTTTAGGTTGAACATTTTAATGGCCACAGGTTTTACCAAAGCCAAATCGCTGCTTATACTATCAGCTACTCCTGGGTATTGGATTTTAACGGCAATTTCTTTTCCATCTTTCTCTGCACGGTGCACCTGCCCAATACTAGCAGCATTTACCGAATCCTTTTCAAAGGCATCGAAAATCTCTTCGGGATATTTTCCTAAATACTTTTTGAACGTTTTACGAACCAATGGAGCTGACAAAGGCGGCACTGAGAATTGTGACAATGAAAATTTTTCCACATAGGCACTAGGCAACAAGTTTTTCTCCATGCTCAGCATTTGAGCCACTTTTAGTGCACTTCCCTTTAAACTTTTGAGCCCATCATAAATATCTTCTGCATTGTCCTTATCCAAATCCTCTTTGGCATTGGGATTGTCGACTAACTTTTTACCGTAATATTTTACGTAGTTGCCCCCAATCTTCACTCCCGTCTTCACCAATTTGCTGGCCCGCTCAATTTTACTGGTGGGTATGCTGTCCAATGTCTTCATAAGAGTTTACTAGGCGAATTTTTCTTTGTAGAGGAATTTTCCAAAATCTAACACCTTTTCCAAAGGGGTATGCTCAAATATTTGAAATATAGTGGTCACCGATTTTTCAATGGCGATGTCTGTTTTTTCAAATCCAGGCGAACCATCTTCCAACCAAAATTTTAAAATGAAGAGAAATTGTAACCAAGCCCCCTCTGTAAACAAATGAGAACCATGTTTTAGAATTTTAAGCTGCTTTTCTTCATTTTTCTCCTGAATCATTTCAGCAGCAAAATCCTTAACACGAGATCTAAGGCCTTTCAATTGTTTTAGCCCCTCCAAAGAATATTTATGCTCATCCATCACAAACAATACATAACTTCGGTTGAGTGCCAGATTTTCAAAAAAGGTGAAGAAAAAGGTCAACATCTTTTCTTCGTGGGTCATAGCGGCGTAAGACTTGTTCTTTTTGGTCAGGGCAATCGTATTGTCGTAAAACTTATTCCAGATGGTTTGCTGCAAGGCTTCAAAAGAACCAAAAAAGCTATAAAATTCTTCTTCGGTCAACTTGTTCTCCTTGCAAAACTTGAATACGGAACTTGGCATTTTTTCATGTTCCAAAACAGACTCCATAAAAAAGCCAATCAGTTTGTCCTCGGTTAATTTAGTTTTTGAAGTAGTTGCCATATCGTAACTATTTAATAATTGTAAGAATCAATAGATAATTGGCAGGTGACATAAGTATCTAAAGAAAATGCACCTCCTAGCGAAAGTGCATTTCCACAACCTAACCAATAAATAAACAAACTGTTATAGACTTTTACCATTTCATAGCAATTTTTTCTATAACACCATAAAGATATAATTTTTGTTTAAACTTTTTCCATTTTTTTTAAACAAAAAAATGTTAAAATTTAATTTTCAATGGATTTGCCTTTTAAAAATGTCAGTTTGTCAGATTTTATACTCTGGTATTTTTTTTGACTTAAAGCTGAAAAAGAAAACTATTTTAAGATGACAACAGGTAAAATCAATGTTTCAGTAGAGAACATTTTTCCCTTGATCAAAAAATTCCTTTACAGTGATCACGAGATTTTTTTAAGGGAGTTGATATCCAACGCAACAGATGCAACATTAAAACTTAAACACCTTACCTCCATCGGTGAAGCCAAAGTAGAATATGGCAACCCTATGATCGAGGTAAAAGTGGACAAAGAGAACAAACGCATCCACATTATCGACCAAGGAATCGGTATGACCGAGGACGAGGTAAAAAAATACATTAACGAAGTGGCCTTTTCTGGAGCCGAAGAGTTTTTGGACAAATACAAAGACGCTGGCAAAGATTCAGGAATTATCGGTCACTTTGGCTTAGGTTTTTACTCTGCCTTTATGGTTGCTGAAAAAGTAGAGATTATTTCCAAAAGTTTTAAGAATGAACCTGCCGTTCATTGGACCTGTGATGGTTCTCCAGAATTTTCCATTGAGCCACATGACAAAACAGAGCGAGGTACCGAGATTGTACTGCACGTTGCGGAAGATTCCACCGAGTTTTTGGAAGATGCCAAGATTCGTGAGTTGTTGGTGAAGTACAACAAGTTTATGCCCATTCCAATCAAGTTTGGTACAAAAACTGAGACACTTCCAAAACCAGAGGATGCCAAAGAAGAGGATCCTGCGCCAACCCAAGAGGTGGATAACATCATCAACAATCCCAATCCAGCTTGGACCAAGCAGCCTACCGATTTGGAGGATGAGGATTACAAAAGCTTTTACAGAGAGTTGTATCCGATGCAATTTGAGGAGCCTTTGTTCCACATCCACCTAAATGTGGATTATCCGTTCAACTTAACAGGGATTTTATATTTCCCGAAGTTGACGAACGACCTCAACATTCAAAAAGACAGGATTCAATTATACCAGAACCAGGTATTCGTTACCGATAATGTAGAGGGTATTGTTCCTGAGTTCTTGACCATGCTTCGCGGTGTTATCGATTCTCCAGATATTCCATTGAACGTTTCCCGTTCTTATCTTCAGGCGGATGGTGCAGTGAAGAAAATTTCTTCTTACATCACCCGTAAAGTTGCCGATAAATTGAGTTCCCTGTTCAAAAACAACCGTGAGGACTTTGAGCAAAAATGGAACGATATCAAGGTTGTGATTGAGTATGGAATGCTTTCCGAAGATAAATTCTTTGAAAAGGCGGACAAATTTGCCTTGTACCCAACCGTGGATGGCAAGTTCTACACTTTTGAAGAGTTGGAAGCGAAAATCAAGGACAACCAAACGGACAAAAACGACAAATTGGTGGTTTTGTATGCTTCCGACAAAGAAGCACAACACAGTTATATTGATGCAGCTGTGGCCAAAGGTTACGAAGTGCTATTGATGGATTCCCCAATTGTTTCCCATTTGATGCAAAAATTGGAAACCACTAAGGAAAATCTAACGTTTGCCCGTGTGGATGCCGACCATATCGACAACATCATCAAAAAAGATGAGGAAGCTATTTCCAAACTTTCCGATGAAGAAAAAGACCAATTGAAATCGGAATTGGAAAAAGTAACCACTGATAAGGGCTTTACCATTCAATTGGAGGCAATGGACAGCAGTGCATCTCCGTTTATTATTACCGAACCAGAATTTATGCGCAGAATGAAAGAAATGCAGCAAACTGGTGGCGGTGGTATGTTCGGAATGGGCAACATACCCGATATGTACAACTTGATCGTGAACACCAACCACGAGTTGATCGGTGAGATCTTGAATACCAAAACGGAGAAAAAACGAACTCGATTGATCAATCAATCTTTGGATTTGGCCCGCCTTTCCAAAGGATTGCTCAAAGGAGAGGAATTGACCAAATTTATCTCCCGAAGCTACGAGATGATCAAATAATTGGGTTTCTCACAAAAATAAATTTGCAAAACCGCTCATTATGAGCGGTTTTCTTTTTTTAACTATCTTGGGTGTATCAATCAAATAGCCAAACCACCCTTGAACAACAACGATTACAACAGCCCGTCGTTTAAAAAGTTGCTGGACTCCCTGCAGCAACAAAGTTGGGAACTCGAACTCATTATTTCGGGTTTCGCCATTTTCGGTCTCTTTACCGCCTACGACCCTTTGCGCATTGAAATGATCAATGCACAAAACGAGGATCAAGTCTACAATTTCGTGGTCTATTTTGTACTCACGATTGCGGCCTCCATCCTACTATTTAATCTATTGCTCCATGTGATTCTTCGGGGATTGTGGATTGGATCTTTGGGGCTCAGATATGTATCTGGGGATATTGAATTCGATAAGCTCAAGTATTCGGAGAAATTTACCAAT
The DNA here is from genome assembly GCF_900102925.1 of Flagellimonas zhangzhouensis. Lineage (GTDB taxonomy): Bacteria > Bacteroidota > Bacteroidia > Flavobacteriales > Flavobacteriaceae > Flagellimonas > Flagellimonas zhangzhouensis. The sequence goes on from NZ_FNKI01000007.1 coordinate 78,407, forward strand.
TACCTAAAAAAACGAATTGTATCCTTTGACCGTTACATTGCCAATTTAGAGAACTATTGTAGTGTACTTTTTGCCATTTCGTTCTTGTTGATATTTTACGTTTTGGCATTTACCATGATCATCATCTGTATAGTATTGGTGGCTCAATTTGTGATTGAAAGTGAAGTGCTTCCAGAACAATTTGCCAGTATTTTTGGGGCCTTTTTGATGATTTTTATCATCATTGGAATGATTTTGACCTTTATAGATTTTATTACACAAGGTTGGCTCAAAAAGAAAAAATGGATCTCACGGCTTTATTTCCCTATCTATTGGATATTTAGTTTTATAACCCTCTCCTTTTTGTATCGACCTTTGGTCTATAATTTTTTGGACAATCGATTTGGGAAGCGCCTCATTTTATTGCTCACACCCATTTATCTGGTGATTCTGCTCATTACCACCGTAGAATATCGCACCTCCAATTATTTGGAAAAGGATCAGAATTCTTCAAGCATTTTTGCCAACAAGGAAAATTATTTTGATATGTTGACGGATGAAGAGGATTTTCCTGGTAGATTGGTAATTCCCTCCAAAGTAATCACTGAACCCTACCTAAAAGTATTTGTCCCCTTTTCTGAAAACATTGAAAACCGCATTTTCGCTTTTAATGATTCCCTCAAACCAAAAAATGATCGTAGAGGACTCTCCTCCAGTATGAAAATTAATACCAATTGGAGTGATGAGATTACTTCTGCCCGTCAAAAAGACAGTATTCGAAAAGCTTATTTAAAAACTTTCAACACCATTTATTCCTTTAAAATTGACACGCTTAAATTGGATGAGGATTTTATTATTACCACTGGAAAGCACAACATTTTAGGTTTTGAAACCTATTTGAACATCAAAGATTTGGAGGAGGGCAAACACCTCCTCAAATTGATTCGACTGCGAAAGGAAAAAGATACCGTTGCCCGATATTCCGATGCGGCAATTCCCTTCTGGAACTTTAAAGAATAGAAATATGGCTCCTTGGCATTTATATTTAATGGCGTTGCTCTACATTTTTGCAGGGGTTATGCATTTTATAAAACCTAAAATGTATTTGCGCATAATGCCCCAATACCTCCCAGACCATAAATTATTGGTTTTGTTGAGCGGTATTTTCGAAGTGGCATTTGGCGTTGCTTTATTGTTTTCGTTTACACGCGAATGGTCCGTTTATGGCATTATTTTAATGTTGTTGAGTTTTTTGCCTGTACATTTTTATATGCTCAGCAGCGAAAAAGCAGGTGCAGGAATACCTTTATGGCTTCTTATTTTACGTGTGCCCCTCCAATTTGTGTTGATGTATTGGGCCTTTTCGTATGTTAATATTTAAAAGTGTGTCTTATCAAAGTACTTTTTAAGTCGGGTGACTTGGGCAAAAAACAACAATCCGAATAACAATACGGAATACAGCAACACTTTGGAAGATGTATAATGTTCAAATCCACCCCAAACATTATCAAAAGCAGCATTGAAATTCAATTTGGCAAACCATCCCTCATTGGAATTGAATCCAAATTTAGAAATCAAAAACACCACCAAGGCCAAGAACGAAACCCCAATGGAAACCAAGGTAGTTCGCGACAATATAGGTTGATATTCAAATATAGGCTGTGCGGTTTCAGCTTCAATTTTTTGCATTAAATTTTTGGTGAAATCTACTGAAGGTTGCTCCAAAGGAGCCTCATTCATTAGCTGATCCACCAATTCTTCCCATTTTTTATCCTTTTCCTTATCCATTGCTTTCTAAAATTTCGCCCAACAAACTGTTTTGCATGATATCTGCCAGTTTTTTTCTGGCCCTAAACAATCGAACCTTTAAGGTATTTACCGAAAGGTTTAAAATTTTCTCCATTTCCACAAGATTCTTCTCCTCAAAATAAAACAAGGTGACTATCGCAGCATCTTCTGCAGATAATTTGCCCATGCATGCTTGGATCAACTCACTTTTCTCTTGTTTTACCATTTTCTCCATGGCATTGTCCACATCGGCAAAAGCTATGGCCTTGGTATATTCAAAATCGACCTCAAGCCTCCTTTTTTTATTTTTTTTGATGCGATCCAAACTGGTGTTATAGGCAATTCGATAGATCCATGTGGATATCTTGGAATCCCCTTTAAAACTATCCAAGGAATTAAAAATCTTTATGAACGTGTCTTGGGAAACCTCTTCGGCTTCCTCCCTATTGCCCAACATGCGCAACGTTAGCGTGAACACCAAATCCTTATATTGATCCACAAAAACACCGAATGCATGGGTGTTTCCACCTCGGATTTCGGATAACAGCTTTTGTTCTTTGTTGGTCAGCATTGTTCATTGGACGCCAAAAGTGACAATTGGGTTACACCAAAACACTTTTTTTATAAAGTTATGTAACCTGTTGAAATAAAATGTCGTCATAGGCTATGAACAAAATGTATAAATAATCATTTAAAAACGAATAGTTATGGGATCAGAAGTAATTATCATGCCAATCATCATGGGGGTAATTTTTGCCATTGCCTACCTTTATTTTTCAACAAGGAACAAGGAACGCCTAGCATTGATTGAAAAAGGCGCCGACGCCAGTATTTTTGTTAGAGGCAAGAGCGGCAAGGCAGCTCCGATTTGGAAAATTATTATCCTAAATCTAGCCTTATTGCTCATGGGTATTGGAGCAGCCATATTTGTAGCCTCCATTTTACACTATAGCTTAGGGGTGGATGAGGAAGTTGCCTATCCAGGAGCCATCTTTTTAATGGCAGGTGTTGGACTTATGGTCGGTTTTAACATGACCAAAAAATTGGACAAAGAGGATTAATCCTAAAAAATGAAACACTTTGAAAGACCACCGCAACCGCGGTGGTTTTTTTATATCTTGTCTGTATGAAAGTGATATCGACCAACATCGGCAAGTCTACCAAAATTGAATGGAACGGGGAGGAAACCACCACGGGAATCTTTAAATATCCTGTGGATGAGCCCATTTATTTAAATAAAGAAGACGTTTCTCACGATACCATTGCAGACCGCAGGGTTCATGGCGGGATTTTCAAGGCTTGTTATTTATTTTCAGCCGACCAATATCCATATTGGAAGGTAAAATATCCCGATTTGGAATGGGATTGGGGCATGTTCGGCGAGAATTTAACCGTTGAAGGCTTGGATGAATCCAAGATTCGTATCGGAAATGTGTACCAACTGGGTACGGCATTGGTTCAAGTTACCCAACCAAGAGAACCTTGTTTTAAGTTGGGCATTCGGTTTAACGACCAAAATATTTTAAAGGAGTTTATCGACCATGAATTTCCAGGTACCTACATCCGAATTTTAAGGGAAGGAAGTGTTTCGGTTGGCGACACCTTGGAATTGGTGGATGAATCTAAATCCTCGTTGACCACCCAGCAATTCTATAATTTACTTTTTTCTAAGGAAAAGAACAGCGAATTGATACAAATGGCGATTGAGAATGATGCTTTACCATCCAGTAAAAGAGAGAAGCTAAAAAAATGGGCATAAAAAAAGGGGGCCTCCCGACCCCCAATGCACATAAAAATTAACTAAACAAACTATCTTACTACAACCTCGTCTGTGTAAGTTCCAAACTTGTCCACTACAACGATGGTGTATTTACCTTTAAATGCTTTTTCGAAGTTGAAAGCTTTCTCAACTACGATATCTCCTTCGATAGCCTCATCAAAAACCAATCTTTTGTCGGCATCGTATACTTTTAAAAGCACCTTTCCTTGAGATACGTTCAAAAGGTTCATCATTACTTTTTGACCTTTCTTTACGAATACTGGATCAAGGTTAACTTTTACCAAATTCTTTTCTACCTCGTATTTGGCTACTACTTTTTTACCAAATTCTGCAGAGTTTACGTTAGCTGCCGCAATTGCACTGATCAAAAGGGCTGCTGCTACTGTTAGATTCTTTACTACTTTCATAACATTTCGCTTTTTTAAGATTACAGTACAAATGTATGGCAGCATATAGCACAGAAATACCACCATCTTTTCCACTTTCTATGCTATATTAACATGGTGCAAGTATTAACATACTCTTAATGATAAAATAGCATACCTTTATGGTAAAATTGTTGATATTTGTATTTTATACACTTTTAAATCTTTATAAAGTCCAATAAAAATTTCACTTATGATTCAAAAACCTGCTTTTGAAGCCATCGCCCCCAGTTTTGGACACTCATTTACTTTTATGAAGTTTAATGAGAATAACGAGAATAAAAACGCTGGTTGGCATTACCACCCCGAATTGGAGCTGGTATATGTTAACGGGGGTTCAGGAAAAAGACAAATAGGTAGCCATGTTTCCTACTTTAGGAATGGTGACCTTATATTAATAGGTTCCAATTTGCCGCATTGCGGATTCACCGACAAGCTTACTGGTAATAAAAGTGAGACCTTGGTACAAATGAAAATGGATTTTCTTGGAAGCGACTTCTTCAATATTCCAGAAATGAAGAATATTCAGAAATTGTTTGAAGTTGCCAAGAGTGGTATTGCATTTTCAGGAAAAACAAAAACCAAGGTGGGTGAAAAAATGGAAATTTTGGAATACCAGACCGATTTTCAGCGTTTGTTATCTATCCTTAATATATTGAACATCTTGGCCACCTCAAAAGAAATGAACGTGCTGAATGCTGAAGGCTTCTCCATGGAAACCGAGGTTAAGGACAACGACCGTATCAATATTGTGTTCAACCACGTGAAGACCAATTTTAAGGAAGACATCAGTCTAGAGCAAATTTCGGACATGGTGAGCATGACGGTTCCTTCGTTTTGTAGATACTTTAAAAAGATTACCAACAAAACCTTTACGCAGTTTGTAAACGAATATCGTTTGGTGCACGCCTCCAAATTATTGGCGGAACAACCTATAAGTATTACTCAGGTGTGTTACGATAGTGGATTTAATAATTTCTCTCACTTCAACAAATCGTTCAAAGCGTTTACGGGCCAGAATCCTTCGGAATACAGAAATCAGTTAAAAACTGTTCTACATTAAATAGTATTAGGCAAACAAGTCGTTGAGTACCTTGGCCAAACGTAACCCTCCACGTTGGAGTTGTTGGAACAGAAGGTCGTTGTAGTCGTACGTATAACGATAGCCCAGTTTTTCACCAACTTCAACAGACTCATAAAGCTCACCACAAATTACATGGGATTCGTCTATCCAATCGTAAATGGTGCCTTCTTGGATGCTTTTGCGTTCCTTTTTTGAAACATCGGTAAGTTCATTGGCCAATTCAGAGTAGGTCATCCCGTACGAATTGATCAAGTTGGTATCCCAAACACGGTGAAGATTACTTCCTTGACCAAACCATTGCACTTGGATATCGTTACCTCCTTTGTCCTCCCCCCTACTGGCATGCATGGGTTGGTGCAGGTCTCCGATAAAATGAACGAGCATTTTTAAATAAAAAACACGCTCCTCCCTACTGTTGTTCTCATCCTTAACCTCGGCAATACAATCTTCAATACCCGTGATGATATCGCCATATTTGCTTTTTTCTGAATCAATATATTTTGAATTCAAAGGATAATTGGCATAGTGCCAAGCCGAGTATTTAGAATAGGAACGTTCAGCTTTAATATCATCTCCAAAAGTAGATACGAACGCTAAACTATGACCATCCAACAAATCGTTAAGTGCCCTACGGGCCTTACCTGTTAAATGTTCCTGTGCAATTTGTCCTGTGATACGGTGTCCTGTTTTGCCCCAGATGATATTTCCCAAGGCGATAACTGGAAATAAGATTAGTAGAAATAAGCTTTTTTTCATGGGTGTTTATGCTGTTCAACAAAAATAGGGCTACCCGTTTGAAGTACACAAATGTTCCGCACTATTTATGTGAATTAAAAAGAATCTATCAAAAAAGCATCTTGCTTGCATTCTTAGGATTTATTTAACGATAACATTAAATTTGCGCCACCAACTAAACTTAAAATCATGACCAAACTTTATATTGTACTTGTTACAATAGTATTGCCGCTTACCATTTATTCACAAACCAGTTCCAAAGAAATCCATGTAAAATTTACCGATTCCCCCTTCACCATCGATGGCGCGTTGGATGAACCCATTTGGGAAAATGCCGAACCCACCGATAGTTTTTACCAATTTTTCCCAGCAGATACCATTCAGGCCGTAAAGCAAACCGAAGTTCGATTACTTTACAGCAGTACAACCTTATATATAGGTATAAAAATGTATGCTGATGGAGAAGATTATGTAATTCCATCCCTTAAAAGGGATTATGGTGCAGGAGGTAATGATAATATTAGTATTGTATTCGACACCTTTAATGATGGGACCAACGCTTTCTTATTTGGAATCAACCCCTATGGTGTTCGAAGGGAAGCCTTAATTTCTGGAGGTGGACAAGGTTCCAGCGGATTCACCATGTCTTGGGATGTAAAATGGAAAGGTGAGACCCAAATTTTTGATGGGTACTACACTTCTGAAATTGCCATTCCACTTACATCTTTCAAATTTAGACAAGGAGAAACCAAATGGCGTTTCAATGCCTATAGGTTTGATATGCAAACCAATGAGCAAAGTACTTGGGTACAAATTCCTCAGAACCAGAAGATCTACAATCTGGCCTTTATGGGCGATATGATCTTTGAAAGACCCTTGGGTAAATCAAGAACCCCATTGGCACTTATCCCCTATGTAAATGGATTGGCCGCCAAAGACTATGAAAACAACGACAGCTTCGAAACCTTCAATGTAGGTGGTGATGCCAAAGTTTCCATTGGAAATGGGATGAACTTGGATATTACCGTTAACCCAGATTTTTCGAATGTGGAAGTTGACAATGTGATTACAAACGTCACCCGATTTGAAGTTTCCTTGCCAGAAAAAAGACAGTTTTTTATTGACAATAGCGACCTTTTTGGCTCTTTTGGTACCGAAAGCGATTACAATCCGTTTTTCTCCAGAAGAATCGGATTGGCACAAAACGCCGAAGGACAAACCATTGAAAACGGTATTATCGGAGGGGTTCGCCTCAGTGGAAAATTGAACGAAAATTGGAGATTGGGCTTGATGAACCTTCAAACAGAAAAGGATGAAGCCAACGAGATTGCAAGTAACAACAATACCGTGTTTGCCCTTCAGAAAAAAATGTTCTCACGCTCCAACCTCAGCTTTATTTTCGTAAACCGTGAAACTTTCGAGGATTACGATTTTTTACTGGACGAAGATCGCTACAACCGTGTGGTTGGATTGGATTATAATTTGGCGAGTGCCGATAATACGTGGACAGGCAAATTCTTTTACCACAAATCCTTTACACATGGTATTGAAGACCGAGATGATGCAGGTGGTATTAGCCTGAAATACAATTCAAGGTTTTTAAATCTTGGAATCAACGGGAATTTTGTGGGCGACAACTTCCGTTCCGACCTTGGTTTTGTGCCTAGAACCGATATTTTATATGTCAATCCTTCCGCAGAGGTGATATTTTATCCAAGAAAAGGAAAATTAAACTCCCATGGTTTTTTTACCCGACCTGAATTTGTTTGGAGACCGACCTTGGATTACAAAAACACCGACTATTTTATTTTTACAGGTTGGCAAGCACAATTTAAGAGTCAAGAAGAAATTTCGGTTAGATTATTTAACCGATATACCTATTTGACCAATCCTTTTGACCCTACTCGAACCGATGGGGGAACGCCATTACCAGGCGAAACAGGATACTATTACACCAGTGGAGAATTAGAATTTACCAGTGATAAAAGAAAAATGTTCTATTATTCCCTTGAACCAGGCTACGGTAACTTTTTTAACGGTACCCGTTTGGTTTTTGAAGGACAGTTGAATCTTAGGGTACAACCCAAAATGAATTTCTCCTTGGCATTCAACTATAACCATATTGAACTTCCTGAACCCTATGAAACTGGAGATATTTGGTTGTTAAGCCCTAAAATCGACTTGACTTTTTCTAAATCCATTTTCTGGTCCACTTTGGTGCAGTACAGCAATCAGCTGGATAATTTAGGCTTCAATTCACGTTTGCAATGGCGTTTTGCCCCTTTGTCCGACCTATTTTTGGTGTATAACGATAACTACTTTGTGAATTCCTTTATGCCCCGAAACCGTTCAATCAACCTAAAGTTGACTTATTGGTTGAATATTTAATGAACGTATTATAAATTATGATGGCTTATAAAAAAAGGTTGCCAAATATTGGCAACCTTTTTTTCTTTCTTTTTCAATGCAATTGGTAATTCCTATTACCCCAATTTATAGGGGTTTACGTCCAGAGATTATATTATATAATACAGCAATTACAGCGATTACCAATAATATATGTATCAGGCTTCCTGTGCCTATTCCAGCTACAATTCCAAAAAATCCCAATACCCAAATTATTATACAAATTACGGCTACAAGCCAAAGTAAACTTCTCATAACTTCTTGGTTTTAGTGTTTCTATACCATAAAATTAAGATCGTTGGCAGTCAACTCTTGTTTCAATAGATGGAATTGTTAACTCAAAACAGATTAATTTTTTTTTAAGGATAAATGAAAACTTTCAATAATCCATCTTAAAACTATGCTCTGTTTTAGGGCTGGCAATTCATTTCAAAACCACACTTTCACTTTATTCGGGGTAGTATTTTCCTATATTTGGGCAACTAGCTTAAAAATATATGGACCAACTACCCTTTACCCAAGACACGATTATTTTTGGGTTACTCTGCCTTTGTTTAGGATTCGTTTTTTATACCTCTTCCATTAAAACTGGTTTTTGGAGCAAATTTTACAGCATTGTTCCAACAGTGCTCATGTGTTATTTATTACCAGCAATTTTGGCCAGTGTAGGTATTGTGGATGAAGCGTCATCGCAAACTTATTATATAGCGAGTAGGTATTTGTTGCCCGCGGCATTGATTTTAATGACGTTGAGTATAGACTTAAAGGCAATCCTCAATTTGGGAAGTAAGGCACTTATCATGTTTTTAACGGGAACGGCGGGAATTATCATTGGAGGGCCATTGGCCATTTTAATAGTTTCTATTATTTCGCCTGAAACTGTTGGTGGAGTTGGATTTGATGCTGTTTGGAGGGGCTTGGCCACGATTGCAGGGAGTTGGATCGGCGGTGGCGCCAATCAAGCAGCCATGTTGGAAGTGTTCCAATACAACCAAGAAAATTATGGCGGCATGGTTCTTATTGATATTGTGGTTGCCAACCTTTGGATGGCCATAATTCTGCTTGGGGTAGGAAAAACCCAAAAAATAGACCGATGGTTAAAAGCCGATACCTCATCCATTGAAGAACTAAAAGTAAAAGTGTCCACCTATACCGAAAAAATCGCTCGGGTCACAACCCTTCAAGATTTTATCATGATGCTTTTTTATGCGTTTACTGGTGTTGGAATTGCCCATTTATTAGGTTTTCACTTTGCCGATTTCCTTCAAAACAATTTTGAAGTGGTGCGTAACCCACAAAAAATATTATCCTCATTAGGTTCTGAATTTCTCTGGATGGTAGTTTTTGCCACGGTTATCGGAATTGGTCTTTCCTTTACAAAAGCTAAAAATTACGAAGGAGCAGGTGCCAGTAAAATTGGCGGCGTTTTCATTTATATTTTGGTGGCCACTATTGGAATGAAAATGGATCTGGGCAAAGTCCTTGAGAATCCAGGTTTAATTGTTATTGGACTTATTTGGATTTCCATTCACGCTGGACTTTTAATTTTAGTAGCTAAATTGATAAAGGCTCCTTTCTTCTTTTTGGCCGTGGGTAGTCAAGCAAATGTAGGAGGAGCAGCTTCGGCACCTGTGGTTGCTGCCGAATTTCACCCTTCCTTGACCTCCGTCGGCATTCTTTTAGCTGTTTTTGGATATGTGGTGGGTACCGCTGGAGCTTATTTATGCGCTTTGTTGATGGAAGTCGCCTCCAATGTTTAATTTATTTGAGAAGATTATGCATATTTGCGCTGCAAAAAATTTAATGATGAAGCGGATATTGTTTGTATTGATTGTTGGTCTAGTTGCTGTTTCCTGTGAAAAGAGCACTGAAAACACGATGACCTTGACTGGAAATATTAAAGGACTTAAAAAAGGTACTTTGTATTTGCAACAGTTTCAAGATTCTACCTTAGTGAATTTGGATTCTTTGGAAATTAAGGGAGATGGAAATTTCAGTTTTTCGGAAGAAGTGGAAGAACCAGAGATTTTTTACCTATACCTTCAAAAGGAGGACAATAACGATATCAACGACCGCATCACTTTTTTTGGTGAAGCTGGAAACATAACCATCAACACCAGTTGGAACACATTTGACACCAATGTGGAAATCAGTGGATCCAAATCCAATGATAAAATGGTGGAGTTTTATGAGATGGCATCCAAATTCAACATTAAGGAACTTCAATTGGCACAACAGGCTTCCTTGCCAGAATACCAAAATGATTCCATTGCCATGGATTCTATTGTGACCTTAATGGACCAGAATACCATTAACAGGTATCGTTATGCACTTAACTTTGGATTGACCAATGGAAGTTCATTCGCTACACCATATTTGATGATTACAGAGGCTAGCGAGGCAAATCCAAAATATTTGGATTCCATTTACAACAATTTGGACCCTGAGATTGCGGCGTCCAAATACGGAAAATCTTTAAAAGCTTTTTTAGACGGTAACGACTAAGCCAAACTGTTGAGTTGCTCAACAAGTTCGGTAGCCTTAACTTCCAAATCTTTGCGGATTTCGGTGAAATGCGCCTTGTTGTTTTCCACATCTTTCTGATGAAGTTTGTTCATGAGCTCATCAAAGGCATCAATGGCCTTATCGATGATTACCGAACCCTCTTCGGATTCTTTGTTCCCTGATCCTGCTTCCCAGATGTACACGGCCTCAATTATGTCTCCCAAAACAAAATTGATGTCTTTTTTTAAATCGCGAATACTTGGCATTTTGTGTCTATTTCTTTAAAGATACTATTAAATACTGACTTCTAAAAGCTTTGCACCATTGGTGTCAACATCAACATAAGTGCTTGATGCCGAAATCAATAGCGTTTGACCTTTTTCTATGTTCGTGGTACCCCAATCGTTGGTGATTTTTGCCTCTCCCCCAACACACATATAAATGGTGAAGGAGTCTCTTTTAGACAAATCTTGATGTAAAGGTTGGGTCAATTCCAAAAAATTGGTTCTAAAATAAGGGCAATCCACCATGCTGTTTACCGTATCCATTTCATGGGGATAATTCACCTTAAAATCATCCTTCTTTTCATAATCAATGGCATCTATTGCCAATTCGGTATGCAACTCACGTAGGTTTCCTTCTTTATCCTTTCTGTTGAAATCAAATACGCGGTAGGTAATATCGGAGGTCTGTTGAATTTCTGCCAAAAGCACGCCTGCTCCAATAGCATGTATTTTTCCAGTATTGATGAAAAAAGTATCACCTTCGGTCACTTCCTCATAGTTCATCAAATTGGTCAATGTTCCCGCTTCAATACTTTTTACATACTCTTCTTTTTCCACTTCTTTATTGAAACCTACAATCAATTGGGCACCTGGATCAGCATCCATAATGTACCACATTTCGGTTTTCCCAAAAGAATCATGTCGTTCTTTCGCCAATGCATCATTGGGGTGCAATTGGATGGAAAGATCTTGTTTGGCATCAATAAATTTAATCAGAATAGGAAATTCAGATCCAAATCGTTCCACTACACTTTTCCCCAAAAGCTCTTCTCCCCTTTCATCCATCAACTCTTGTAGGGATGTTCCATACAATTCGCCATTGGAAACTACCGAAATATCACCTTTAACTCCTGAAAGCTCCCAGCTTTCACCTGTGATGTCACTCTCGATGGGTTTTCCTAAAACGTCTTTTAATTTGGTTCCACCCCAAAGTCTTTCTTTAAGAATAGGGGTAAATTGTAGTGGGTATAAATTCATTTTTATCCTGAATAGGTTACAAAATTTCGTGGGGTTTCATAGAGCATTACTTCCAGCTCTTTTTTATCACTAATGTGAGGTCTTAATTTGTTCCAGATTACCACAGCAATATTTTCTGCGGTAGGATTTAAGTTTTTAAACTCGGGAACATCCAAATTGAGGTTTTTGTGGTCCAAGGCTTCTTCCACATGCTCTTGGATGAGTTCTTTGAGCACTTTAAGATCCATAACAAAACCTGTTTCTTGATCTATTTCACCTGTCACACTTACTATTAAATCATAATTATGACCGTGATACCTAGGATTATTGCACTTACCAAAAATCGTTTGGTTCTTTTCATCGCTCCAATCGTCTCTGTGCAATCTATGCGCTGCATTAAAGCTGGCTTTTCTGCTTACTTTCACTTTCATTATGCTGGAGTATTTTCCATTAAATGGTCATAAAATCGTTCAAAGATTATTTTGAACCACGCTGTATAGCTTTGCGGGTTTTCCTCCATATCTTTCTTCACATCCGAAGGTAACATCCATTTCCAATCAGCCACCTCATCTGGGTTGATTTTTGGTTCTTCGGTGAACTTCCCAATCATTACATGGTCAAATTCATGTTCGGTAAGTCCATTGTCAAAAGGAGCTTTATAAATAAAGGAAAACAGTTCTTTAAGCTCTGTAGTGAATCCCATTTCTTCCATCAATCGGCGCTTTCCTGCCTCAATATTGCTTTCTCCGTCTCTTTGATGACTACAACAGGTATTGGTCCATAAAAGGGGGGAATGGTACTTATGCGCTGCTCGTTGTTGCAGCATGGTCTCGCCTTTGTCGTTCATTACAAAAACAGAAAATGCCCTATGCAAAAGTGCCTTTTCATGGGCTTCCATTTTGGGCATTAAACCAATAGGTTCATCCAATTCGTTTACCAAAATCACATTTTCCTCTCTCATGGGGTAAAAATATGACCTTTGTTTGAGAATAAGGTGAAGCGAATTTAAATTCTTCCTAAAAGAAGCGTGGAGATTTCATGTTGGCTACGTTCTTGATAAAGTCGTAGCGCAGGATTACTTCAAAAGAACCGTCATTGAACCTGGTGGCTCCCAAATCGGTAATTTCACGATCATAGGCCAATCCCACCATAATCTGGTCGGAAATCATAAAACCAAACAACCCACTAAAAGCGGCATCCCATCTATAGGCTGCTCCCGCAATGAATTTTTCGTTGAACATAAAGTTGGCGGACAAATCTACTTGCAAGGGTGCTCCTTGCACCATTTTGGTGAGCAAGGTGGGCTTAAATTTTAATACTGGATTTAAATCCCAAACATACCCTGTGATCAGATATAAATTCATTTGTTCCACTGCTGTGGACACGGATGAGGATTGGAAATGTTCGGTCTCTAAAATTCGGGGCACGGAGATTCCTGCATAGAATTTATCTGTGTGATAGTACACGCCTGCTCCAATATTGGGCGAAAACTTATTCTGAATATCTTGTTGCGATTGCAATTGTGGGTCCACTTCGAACTCATCCAATTCGGAATAACGAATGTCCAACATATTGGCGCTGGCCTTTAGGCCAAAACTTAACCTACCTTCTCGCGAGGTGTAAATGGTATAGGAAAAATCTACATCAAAATTGGTTTCCGAAGTGGGACCAATCTTATCATTTACAATGGAAAGTCCCAATCCAACCCCTCGGTAGCCTACTGGTGTATGTACATTCAAGGTTTGGGTTTCTGGAGCACCATCCAAACCCAACCATTGGTTACGATAGAGGGCCGCAATACTCAAATGACCCCGCGAACCCGCATAGGCTGGATTTACACTCACCGTATTGTACATATATTGCGTGTACTGCGCATCTTGCTGGGCACTCACCGAAGTAAGCATTCCCATTAAGATGAGAGTGAGTAATAGACCTTTTTTGGTATTCGCTATATGTTTTTTCACAGTTGGTTAAGGTTTATCTATTGATATAAATGTATCCTGTTAGCTGTTTCATGCTTCCGCCATTATCTTGGTAATCGATGATATAGAAATACGTTCCTACAGGCAGCTTATTATCAGCTTCAACAGTTACCCTTGCTTGGGATGTACCGTCGAATACATTTCCGCTAGTATTGTACGATTTTGTTTGGAAAACCATCACACCCCAACGATTATAGATTTTAACCGTGTTTATTGGGTAATTTTCAAGTCCCTTGATTTCCAATACATCGTGAACGCCATCCCCGTTCGGTGTAATCACATTGATTACATCGACCACTTCTTCATCGGTTGTAAGCTCACCTAAGTCTGGATCTAGATAATTTGGTATACCATTCTCATTGGAATCGTCATTGGAATAATCACCATCCATATTGAGGTCCTCATCAATGGTTTCTATACCATCATCATCGTCATCGGAATCCCTAAAATCTGGAATGCCATCTGAATCTGTATCGGGTAGATGAATACTTGGATCATCGATTTCATCATTTACATCAATATCAATGACCGTTGAACCTTCATAGCCATCGTCCAAACCATCGTTATCCTTGTCTGAACCAATCAGTACTACATCCGCAATTCCATTATGGTCATAATCATGGCCTTCAATGGCATCAGGAACGTTGTCGTTGTCACTATCGTCATCTACGTAATCTGGAATGCCATCTCCGTCAGAATCCACAGGAATTAAACCAATGTTTCCATCATTTTCATATGCATCATCCAATCCATTGTTATTGGCATCTACCAAACTTGGTGGAATGTAGCCTAGGGCAAGTTGTGCCTCCACGTTATCTGGAATACCATCATTATCACTGTCGATATCCAAATAATCAGGTATGCCGTCTCCGTCCGTATCTGTAGGATCTGTTGATGGGTCATCATCACCATCGGCATTTAAATCTTCAAAACTGTCAACAATACCATCATTGTCACTGTCCAAGTCTGCACCAAGCGTGTTTACAATGATTGTAATGGTCGCTGTACTGCAATTGCCACTGTTATCACAAACCGTATAATCGAAAGTATCCGTTCCAGTAAAACCTGAATTTGGAATGTAAGTGATATCATCATCAGTTGGGTTGTTCGGAGTGCCATTCTCATTCAGAACTATGGTTCCGTTGGATGGATTGGTAGCCGTTAAACTACCTGAAGTTGGAATATCGTTATCATTCCCTCTCCAAGAAATAGTAACCTCTGAATCTTGATCTGTTGATGCTGAATCATCCGCCGTATCCACAATCGGCAATACGTTTACAGTAACCGTTGCTGTACTACAATCTCCTAATGAGTTACAGACTGTATAATCGAAACTATCAGCTCCATTGTAATCTGGATTGGGCGTATAGGTCAACACATCATCGGATGGATCATTGGCTGTACCGTTATCATCAACCGTTACGGCCCCATTGGAAGGACCTGTAATAGTCAATGTTCCTGAATTTGGAAGATCGGTATCATTATCAAAAATTGGGGCAACAATAAATCCATCCTCATTCACCACAATGGCATCATCCATTAAATTAGCAGCTTGACTCATACAAACCACTGTAAATCGAGGTAGTTCACTTGTGTTTCCTGCCTTGGTTATAGTTGCCGTATATCGTTCCACTGTTTGGGTGGCCAAAACCATAGGTCGATTTTGATCTCCACTCAATGCAGGACTCCAACTTACAGTTGCTCCTGAAGGTACACTGGCAGAAATATCCAAAGTCACCTCATTATTGGGCGATTCGCAATCCGTAAGAATAAAATATCCCGTTGCATTGGAACCACAAAGTGTACCATCATAGGTCGCAAAATAGATCCCAGGTTGTGTTGCTTCGTAAAATGAATTGGTACCCAAAACGGTTCCCAAATCAGAAGCTTCATACCATTTATAATTGTTTTCGTCCCCTGTATTTGGTGCTTGAAGCAAAAACTGTGCATTCACAAAGTTTATACCAGTAAACAGGGTTAAACATGCAATGAGTAAAGACTTATATGGGTTGAATGATTTCAAATCTGAGGTCGTCTTTATCATTATTATTTTACTACAAATACCACATTGATCAAGGCGTTGTAATCGGCTGGTTGACCTATCACAGTATATGAAAGGTTTCCGTTTGCATCAATTGCCATGGTCGCCGTATTGAAAACCGTTGCATCTGCATAAGTAACATAGTAATACAGATCTGTTCTTGCATAGGTCGGAACAGCTGCAGGTGCTCCTGCACTCGCTACGGTTGGCGAACCAAATTGATCAATATATTCTTGATAGAGGTCGATACTGAATGTCCCATTTGTTGATGCATCGACAGCAATGGATGGTGGATAAAACACTCTTGCTGCTTTTGATGTAATTGGCGCAATAGCTTGAATCACGTCTTCTACAGTTGACTCGTTAGCTCCGTCTCCGTCAACATCCGCAGGTGTATCCGAATTTACTTCTGATGCTGTTTGATTATCAGTAGAAGGGTCACCATTACATACATATTCGGTGGAATCTACCTCAGCCAAATCCAAAGTACCATTTCCGTTATCATCGATACCAGATTCTACCTTTATACCACCTGCTGAACAGTTTGCACCTGCAGGTTCTGTGGTAGTTACCACTAAACTTTTAAGACCATCGGCTCCTGCTGGGCCTATTGCTCCTATTGCTCCGTCTGCTCCATCAGCGCCATTCGCTCCTCTCAAATCGGTAGTGGAAAAACCAAGACCGTCATCCGAGGTAAAGGTCACCACTCCTGTTGTATTGTCATAGCTTCCACCAGTGAAGCCCAATCCGTTTGTTCCATTGATTCCGTCAGCACCTGCTGGACCCTGTGGTCCTGTTGCACCATCTGCTCCATCTATCCCGTCAGCACCATCTGCTCCCGCTGGACCTTGGATACCTTGCGGTCCCGTAGGACCTGCTGGGCCTGTTGCGCCGTCTGCCCCTCTCAAATCAGTGGTGGAAAAACCAAGTCCATCATCCGAGGTAAAGGTCACCACTCCTGTTGTATTGTCATAGCT
>NZ_FNKI01000005.1 GCF_900102925.1 Flagellimonas zhangzhouensis
GCGCCGGTGACCTCCATTGAACTGATGAAAAGCCCTGTGTTGCCATCTATGACATCTAGATCTATCTCCAAGGTCTCCCCATCGTTGAACACAACAGTTGTGGGTGCCGATAATGCACTGCCTACAATAGGTGTCCCAACAGGGGCATCCTCGCCCAGGTATTCCAAGTTTTTCTGGTTCCCGCCTCCTCTATTGGGCGAGCCTCCCAATACATGCACCCCTGGACCGGAAACTATCGCCTGGATGCCCTGTCTCTCATAATTCATGTCGGGCAATCGGTCCCATGTTTGGGTAACTGGATCGTATTCTTCGGTTATGGACAGTGCATCATCCGTACTGACCCCATAGACCAGTTCATTTTGGACTTCTCCACCTATCACAATCAATTTGTCGTTGAAATTTACCGCTGCTGCACCTGCACGTGGTGTCGGGATGTTTTGATCGCTTGGCAGAGTACTCCAGGTGCCAGAAGTAAAATCATAGACATCCACTTCGGATACCAGGGGTTTAAATGCACCTCCAGTACCTCCAGTAAGCCTACCTCCCGCAGCATACAGTTTATCTCCTATAATTACTGTGGAAAAATGGTCTCGTGCTCGTGGCATATCGGTCAATGGGGTCCATGTTCCCGTTGCTGGATCGTACTCATCAAATTGGGCCACATAGCCTCCATCGTGACCATCGTTGTTCCCTCCAGCTACATAAAACTTGTCGTTGTACAAGGCCAGGCCAGCGGAACCCCGTCTTCTACCCTCAGGTATCTGTGGACCTTTTATCCACTCTTGGGTGGCAGGGTCGAACATCCATATGTACTCCGCCGGTACTTCGTTGGGATAGTCATTGTTCTTGAACGCACCGATGACCCAGATCAAGCCCTTGTATTCTGTTGCCTGAAAATGGTTGAATTCATAACGATCTCCTTCAGAATCGGTTGGATCAACCGATGTACTATTTACAACAGAAGTCCAAGAGTCAGCATTATAATCATAAATATCAACGGTCGGTGCATTTTCTCGTCCACCCATTAAATAAAATTTGTCTCCGGCCTGCACAAAGGAGTTTTCATGACGGGCGGTATAATTTTCATCCTCGTCCTTATCTGTCCAATAAAATTCAGCTTCCACAGTCCATTTAAATGTTAGATTAGAAGGAGCAGATAATGGCTTGACGGCAGTAACCATAACGGAATGGTTCCCATCTGAATTAGGACCTCCCGTTGCTGCCGTAACACCTATTGTTCCAAATATTTGACCTGTAGAGGAATCTATTGACAAACCATCTGGTTGGCCAGAAATATAATAGGTCACATTTTGTGTATCGTCCCCTCCTGTAGTTGAAGCCGTAAAGTCGACATTATCAAGAATTGAATTCGTTTGATCTGCAATATTGGTCAATGCAAAGGTTGGATTGGCCGAATCTACCAAATACACCTCTATAGCGTTCACCAATGGATTTTGAACTTCATGACCAAAAGAAATATTCAATTCACTATCTGAAACAGTTACCGGATACGAAACCATACCTCCAATCTGGTGACCAAATCTTTCCACTAAGTCCAAATCATTTTCCACAACTACTCCTTCCAGTAAAATATCAAAAACACGTTCTCCAATACCACTAGAACCATCCCAACTGTTTCCTAAATAAAGATTGACTACGTAATCCCCGTTTTCCACAGGTAATGTATATTCCATTTCAGGAGCGGTAGATTCATCATATCGTTCATCATTGAAAATACTTTCAAAGATGGCATCATTCATATATGCCGGAATAGAGCTATCTCTATTATCAGACAGAATAAGGTTATAATCTTGTGTTAAGCCTGTATTTACACTATAACTATTTCCAGTGTGTCCTCCATTACCCAAATCATCTTCCCAAGTAACACCTGAGCCCGAAGCAGCTATCTGGTCTCCTCCAGCATTAATACGATACAAATAAGGTTCTACCACCCCCCATGTGAAGCTTATTTCAACTTCGTCGTTGGTGAAGCCATCACTGTCATCAACAGTAATAGTTACATTGTATGGACTATTTGTAAAAGCATTTGTGTCAATGGTTCCACCAATCTGTCCATTGGTTGGTTCTAAAGTGACTCCTGGGGGAAGCCCAATAGCTGAATATTGGAAATTACCATCTCCTCCAACAGCTTGGACAGTAAAACTACCATCCAATACTTCATCTGTATAACTAAGTCTATCTGCAATAGAGTATACATAAATTGGAGTATCTGCATCTGTAGCATCCAATATCTCAATGCCGTTTACCAAGGGATTTTGTATTTCTCCATGTAAAAATTCGATATCCAATGTACCATCATTTACCGCTATAGTATGGGTAATCATTGTTCCGATATTTGAACCATATGTCCCAGACAAATCAATATCAGTCAATAGTGGATACGCAAGTCCTTCCAAGGTCACATCAAAAATTCGAGAACCAGCCTCAGCAGTCCCAGAAAACCCATCACCCATATATAGTCGAACTTCATAATTTCCTGATTCCGGTACAGGGAATGAATACTTTAAGTTTGGTGCTCCTGGAGTATCGTCATAACGGTCACGTGCAAAAATTCCTATTGGAGTGGCACCATTATCAACCGAACCATCAGTAGTGGTAATACTTCCTGGATATGAGTCATTACTTGCAGCTGATGAAAGATACTGCGAGTTATTGCCCGTTGTATCCTCCTCCCAGTCAATATCACCGTCAATAGCTGCAATTTGTGCGCCACCTGAATTTACACGATATAAAACAATATTTCCTTCAAGCACATTAATGGTAAAAGTATCTTCAACAAAATTGCCTTCCCCATCTGTAGCCCTAATAGTAAGATCTGAAGTTGTTGCAACAGAAGGATATGATAAGGTTAAAATGTTACTATTGATGGCAGTTCCTACGTTTGGGTCCGAATTGTTTGAAACGGTATATATTAAGTTAGCAGTACCGTCATCATCATTATAGTAATTGTTGAGATTGATATCTTCATCTGCTGAGCCGATAATCCGATCTATATTAGGAATTTCTTCTATTACAATAGGTTCTTGCCCCAAAACACTAAGAATATCCCACGACCCCTCCAATTCCTTACCTGGAGTATTTGAGGTTCCAATAAATCCAACAGCTAGATCAGTACCACTGCTCTGAATAGCTTGTAAAACATTTCCAAGTGCTGTAATCTGTCCAAGTAAAATTTTTGGATTATCATCAATTTGATATTCTAAATCAACAGTTTCTGCAACAGGATCTACTCTAAAATAGAACAGAATTTTACCTTCGGCCGCATCTGGTCTATCAATAATAGGAATAGTCACCGATATTGGAGTGTCAGGCACATCATCAACCTCTTGAAGTGCGGTGAATCCATCCGTGGTCACCACAAACTTAATATAGTTGCTTTGGGTTCCATCACCGATAAAAAACCCGAGTTCACCTCCAGTTACTCCATCCGTATTCTCATATAAACGCAAAGGACCAGTAAAGCCATTCATTCCACCTATTACCGTAAACGGCCCTGTGGTATTGTCGACCTGAACTCCATATTGATACCCTTTATCCTGATTGTTTGAACTACCTAGAGCAGTCCCATCGGTCATATGGGATGTCATGATTCCAGGAGCCCCACCTAAAACATCATTTTGATTTGGTCCTTCACCTACTACGTCCAACCAATTTAACCAGTTAGCTCCGGTGTCTCCATTATTCATCAAGCCAGTCATACCCAGTCCATATATACCTCCTAGACCTTGTTGATCGTTAAAAAGGTCATTTCTAATGGGAATGGTAAAGGCATCACTGCCCCCCACTGTTGGATCCCCTAGTTGGAATGGGTCATCCTTATCCAAAATCCCATCGTTATCATCATCATCATCATTAAAGTCTGAAATCAATGGTGCCCCAGCAGACTTATCAAAATCACTGGGTTGTGAACCTCCATTACAAGGGTCCGTTCCATTGTCCAATTCATCTTGATTCGTATAGCCATCATTGTCATAATCGGCCAATGGTTCTGCCTCAGGATTGTCACATTGTACAAAATCCTGTGGTTCAAAAACAACGATTAAGCCATTAAGCGTACCTGCCCATATTGTTCCTGGGAAAACATCTGTATCACTGTTACATGTTATGCCCAGAGAATTACCACCTATACCAGAGAAAAAACTTTGGGTATACGTGTCCACGGTTCCATCTCCTAGCAATTGTACCCTACGTATGGCATCTTTATTACTACCTGCAATCAAATCACCTTGCATGGCTCCGCCAAAATTACTTGCAGTATATTCATCAATACCGTTGGTATTGTTTTGCCATACCAAAACGGGTGTATCATCTGGACCATCCGGGTTAGAGGAAGAGTCTGGTCCCCTCCAATCTCCTTCCACAATATTTGCATTTGCAATTGGCACAGGTGGCCAGTTCGCCGGCAAAGCTATACTAGGGTCGTCGGTAGATCCTGGAGTAGAAAGATCAGGGTCATATACTTGAGTACGAAACACTGCCCCATCTGTACCAATTTGCGCTGGTGCTGTAAATAGACCTGCCCCAGTGGGGTTTGCTCTAGTCGGGTTTGGGTGTCCAGCGTAATAACTTCCAAAGGTATAGGATTGCAAGTCCGTAGTTACCATTTCCAAATGGTCATGATTTCCTATTTTCTCGCCATCTTCATCTACTGATTGACTACCAGGTTCGTTTGGATCATAGTCGTTGTTGACTGAAGCAGTTCCTTCATTAACTGGAAAACCTCCCCAACCTAGGTTTGCCCCATTATCTGTAACATATAAGGCACCACTTTCCGTCACCACTAGATCATATGCATTTCTATAACCTGGAGATAAAACTTGGACAGGGCCATCTGGCACTACCATAGCCTGATTAAGTCCGTCATTCCCCCCCCAAGGGTCGTTTACATCAATACCATCATATCCTGGTGTATCAGGATCTGTAATACCATTGACATTTGGTCTCGTAGGATCATCCAAAGTAGGTAGATCATATATATAATCGCGACCATTACTATCTGTTTGAACCGGAAGTGCATTTATAGCATCCAGGTCTACAGATAGAATTGCACCTGAAAGTGCATATTCATTGGTGTATACAAAATTAGCAGATGGACTTCCTGCATTGGTAATACCACCTGAAGCGACAACCAAATACTCTTTTCCATTAATAGTAGTAACTTCCAAACCATTAGTAGCGTGGTTTTCCTCTGATCGTGGAAGCCCTCTCACTAAATCCACAACCTCCCATTCTGTTCCGGTCCATGAAAAACGAGTGATCACTCCAGAATTAGTATCTAGGTCAACATCTCCATTACCCTGTGCTCCAGCACCTATACGGAAATCACTTGAAGTAACATATATAATAGGGTTGGATGCTGTACCGGCTACAGTAAGCCCTGTAGTTTCACGACTTGAACACACTCCACCTATACCACTACAAGGACTACCATCATCATCATGGTTAACTATGTCCTTAACACCGGTCAAGGTCTCGACACTGGTAACCACATAATCATTCAAACCGTTACGTTCGATTGATAGTATTTCGATTGTACCTGGGTATTGCGCCACATACAATCGATCATCAGGACCGTACATTAAGGAGGTGACTCCAGCATCAGCTGAAATATTGCTCAATCCGTTCAGGTTGAGTTGACTTTGTGCAAAGTTTTGTGCAATTGTTTTCGTGGAAAACAAACATGCCATTACAAGCATTAATGAAATTAACAGATTGGGGTAATTTTTTTTCATAATAATCAGAATAGTATCTGCAATTTTTTATAAACTGAATCTTAGTTACATAAGGATTAAAGATACTTTAATGAACAGGAGGTACTATTGTAAAGCAACTATTATTCGTTCAATTAGGGTTCTTTATCGATAAAAAGCAATCCCCCTCATTCTACAAGTAAGAGCAAAAAAAAACGTAGGTTCGACCTACGTTTTTCCTCGATTAAATGAGTTGATAAATTATGTGTTTAATATTTTTCTAAAGTTTACTACTTTAAAATTTCCACCATTTCTTAGCCACTTTGCCATATCCGTAGCCATATTTTCCTCCATAACCTAAATTTGATTGTTTAACATCGTTTACCACAAAGGACAGGCTTTTTATTTTTCCTTCTTCCTTTAATTTCAAAGGAAAATTAACTGCTTTTAATTCAGTAACATCGGCTCGCGTCACATAAATTAACAAGTTGGCATACTCACTAATCAACATGGTGTCCGAAACCATCATCATTGGAGCTGTATCTACAATAACATAATCATATAGGCCAGACATCTTATCAAGAAGCTCCTTTAACCTGTCACTCATCAAAAGTTCAGAAGGGTTTGGCGGTATCTTTCCTGAATATATCACATCCAATCTATTATCATGAATTTGTAGATTATTCACAATATCTTTTATTGTTAGACTTTCATCGTGTAGAAAATCAGTTAAACCAAATGTTGTTTGGGATTTTTCGATTGACTTCATTTCACTGTTAGGACCAGTAAAGAAACTCTTGAATTTTGGGTTTCTTACATCTCCTCCAATCAATAAAACCTTCTTTTTGGTACTTGCCAAAATCATAGATAAGTTAACGGACAAGAAAGTTTTTCCTTCTCCAGGCACACTTGAGGTAACATAAACAATATTGTTAGTTCCTGTTTTAATTTTCAGCAAATAATCCATATTCGCCCTTATTATTCGTAACGCCTCTGCCAATACAGAACGATCGTCTTTTGTAATTATCTTACCTTCTTTTTTAGTTAATCGAGGTAATTCACCCAAAATTGGTATGTTTTTAACCAGATTTTCTAAAGTGTGCATATTATGCACTTTATTATCTAGTAAATCTTTGCCATAAAGGATAATAAATGGTATAAATAGCCCCAAAATACCAAATGCCAAATAGATTATTTTCTTCCTAGGAGATACGGGAAGCTCTTCAAAATATGCACTATCAATTACTTGGGACTTAGGTGCAGTTGAAGCCACTGTTATCTGGGCTTCCTCTCTTTTTTGCAACAAATAGAGATATAAAGACTCGGTAGTTTGTTGACGTCTTGTAATATCCCGCAAAGCTCTTTCATTCTTTGGAGCTGAGTAAATTTTTGAATTGATAATGGCTTGTTGACCACTTAAAGTATTTACCTGCAGTTCCAAATTGTTTACTGTACTGTTCAAACTAGCCTGCATTGTCTTTTTAAGGCCATTTAATTGCTGGTCTAGATTTACAATAACAGGGTTTTTCTCGTTGGAACTTTCCAATAATCTATTTCTTTCTTGAACCAACTGGTTATATTGCTGTGTGGTGTTGGCAATTGTGGGGTCAGACAATCCTAAATTAGCGGGAAGCACCTCAAAACCCTCTTGTTGATCCACCATATCCCGCATGGAAGAGGTTATATTCAATTGAGTTTCCGCATTGGCCAAATCTTGTCGATTAGCCACACCTACATTAAGGTTTAAGTTAGCTTCAGATGCGATATCAGTTACACCCCTACCTGTTTTAAAATCTTCGGCCGTTTGGTCTACAGAGGACAGACTCGATGAAATATCTGCTATGCGTCCGTCAATAAAACTTGAAGTCCTATCCGCAATCTGTTGCTTATCCTCAATAGCATTCTTGTTATATATTCTAACCAATTCGTTAATAATATCCCTAGCTTTTTCTTTAACAGGATCCTCTAAATTAAGATCAAGAATATTTGAAAAATTATTTGGCTTTGAGACAATAATTGCATTTTGGTAGGTGGTAGCTATTTTAGAAAGGGGTAAAACCTGTACCTTAAGTCTTTTTCCTAAATAATTGTCTATATAATCCGTGTTGGGTGTAATTACAATTTCACCAATTGGAGTTGTTATATTCTTCCCAAAATCATAACTTTTTGGAACATCATCTTCTTTTATAGAAAAACTAAAATTTAAGGTAGAAGTGTTAAGTTCCAAATAAAAGGTGAAGTTCGCTTTAAAAATTGTAGAATCAGGAGCAATAATATTTAAGGTTATTGGGGAATTATTATACAATTCAGTATTCCGAATACTGCCTAGAGAAAATACTTTGGTATTGAGGCCCAATTTCTTGGTTACTTCAATCAAGTTCGAACGAGATGTAATTATTTCAATCTCATCCTCAACATTGTTCTCCATGTCGGAAAAAACACCTATATCCTGTAATAAATTGGCTCCAGGAGCTGCGGACTTTTCTTCAACAATTTTAATTTTTCCCTTAGCAACATATTTGGGTGTAGAATAGCGAACAAATAAATAAGCAAAACCAACCCCAATAATTACTGACAAAACAAACCACTTCCAGTGTTTTGTATACTTTCTTATTTCATCGCTTAAACTAAAGTCATTACTGTTTCTTTGACTCATTATTAAATTCGTAAAGTTAAATTATTTGTCTAGTTCCTAATAAGAATCAGTGTGGATGTGATGAGAATTGAAGCAATTGAAACATATAGCCCCGCCCTATTGTCCAAGCTTGAAGCTGTGATCCCAGACTTGTTAGGTTCAACATAAACCACATCATTTTGGGTTAAATAATATACTGGGGAACTTAAAACCTCCTTATCGGTTAAATCAACTTTTGTATACACCTTGGTGCCATCAAAATCGCGAATGACCATTACATTATCGCGTCTACCTTTTATAGATAGATCACCAGCGAGTCCTATTGCCTCTAAAATAGTAATACGCTCTCCTTGTACATAGTATGTGCCAGGACGATTAACAGCACCTAGTACAGTAGTTGTAAAGTTTTTTAATCTGATGTTAATAATGGGGTCCTTTAAATAATCGCTCAACTCTTCACGCAAAAGTACCCTTACTTCCTCTGGAGATAGACCCGCGATTTTAATTTTACCAATTACAGGAAAGTCTATTTCACCATCCTTATCCACCAAATAATCCACCTGTTCTGGTCGCATACCATTCTCTTGTGCACCACGGAAAAGGTTGAACGGTACACTGGCTTCTGGATTTAGGGTAGAAATGTGAATTCCTACCAAATCATCTACCTTAAATTTAGGTGAGAAAGTGTTTTCATCCACTAAAGTTTCAAAATTGTTTGAATTTTGAAAATAAACCACATCTTTTGGTGAAGCACAAGAACTTCCTAGTAAAAGAATTGTTACCAATCCTAATATACAAGGTCTAACTATATTTAAATTACCCATAAAAACTATTTGGTTTAGGTTGATTGTATTTGTTTAACTTTTTTATTTTCCAAGTTGACAGTCGAAGCTTTATTGGATTTATCAAATCTACAAAGATCCGAGTTGTTTGAGATGAACTCAGGCACAATTTCCTTCATCAACTGAACCGTATTGGTATTGAAAAACATATTGGATACAACCAACTCATCTATTTTAGACCTTGAAAATTGGTAATTGAGTTCCCGACTTTTACTTATCATTATTTTTTTATGATAGGTTGGCAACGTATTTTCACCATTAGCCAATAATTCTTCATAAAGTTTTTCACCTGGCCTTAATCCTGTAATTGTAATATCAATATCTTCCGGATATTTTAGTCCGGATAGTTTTATCATGTTTTTGGCCAAGTCAAATATTTTAACCGACTCCCCCATATCAAAAATGAAAATCTCTCCTCCTTTACCCATTGCTCCAGCTTCCAAAACCAACTGGGATGCCTCTGGAATGGTCATAAAGTAACGCGTAATATCCTTGTGGGTTAGCGTAAGCGGTCCTCCTTTTTCAATTTGCTTTTTAAATAATGGAATAACCGAACCGTTAGAACCTAAAACGTTACCAAACCTAGTGGTTATAAATTTAGTTTTATGTTCTTGCTGCATGCAGCTAATATAAATTTCGGCAATACGTTTTGTAGCCCCCATAACATTTGTAGGGTTCACTGCTTTATCCGTAGAAACAAAGACAAACTTTTCTACATTGTGGCTTATGGCTAGATCTGCGATAACCTTAGTTCCTCCAACATTAATTTTAACTGCTTCATAGGAATTGTATTCCATTAAAGGCACATGCTTATAAGCCGCAGCATGAAACAGAATGTCTGGTTTATGTTCACCAAAAAAATGGTTCATTCTATTTTTATCCCTAATGTCTGCAACAATAGGTACAAAATTATGGTGCCCAGATTGCTTTAATTCCTGCTGAAGGTCGTAAAGCGCAGATTCTGCTTGATCAATGATTATTAAAGAATTATAATCGTAATTTGCTATTTGCCTTACTATTTCACTACCAATTGATCCGGCTCCTCCGGTTACCATGATATTCTTCCCCTTCAATTCGTCACAAACCTTTGATTTTCTAATACTAATTGGAACCCTATTGAGCAAGTCCTCTATTTGTACCGTTCTAATTTGGGATGCTTTGAATTGTCCATTGATCCAATCATTGACAGGTGGTACAATCTTTACCTGAACAGGTAAATCTACCAAGCCTTCCACAAGACTCCTTAATTTGTTATTGTCAATCTTGTGTATTGCAACAATAATTTCAGAAATATTGTATTTGTCAATGTGGTACTCTGTTAAATCTTTTCTTGAAAATACCGGAAGTCCGTTGATTCGTTTTCCCGTTTTTTTCTTGTCGTCATCCAAAAACCCTAGGACCTTGGAATTTGTACCACTATGATTAGTGAGCACATTATAGGTTAAAATACCAGACTCCCCTGCACCGTAGATGAAAATGTTTTTATACACCTTAAACTTAGTAACCATATTATGGTACAATGCCTTGAAGATATATCTAGCTGTAGTAAGGCCGACCAAACTTAAAAGACTGTGAATAATTATGATTGACAATGGTATGGTAAAACCATCTAAATAATCATAGTAACGATTCATCATAACAACGAAAATCACCACAATACTCATAATACAAACAGCATTAAAAATATTGTAAATGTCTTGTACGCCCGTATGTCGGATAAACCCTTTGTGCGATCCTGTAATTATTAAAGCTATGGCCGCAACCACCATAACAAATGGCAATTGAATCATCAGTTTTGAAACATCAAAATTGAATGATAGATTGAATCTGATAATGTAAGACAACACAAAAGCAAATGCAACAACCATGGTGTCAATGGCTAAAACCAACCATTTTGATGCGTACCTATTTGAGTGTTTTAAAAAGTATTTTTTAAACATCAGTTAGTGTTTTTAAGATTAGGGAGGTAATTCTAAGTAAATCTCCTTTATTTAAGTTAGAACCGCTTGGCAAGCAAAGTCCTCTATCAAACAAATCAGAACTGGTTCCATCGGTATAACTTGTACAATTTTTAAATATAGGCTGTTCGTGCATAGGCTTCCATAAAGGTCTACTTTCGATATCCTCAGCTTGTAGTGCTAGTCGAATTTTTTCTCTTATATCATACGAAGGCGTCAGTATACAGGTAAGCCAACGATTGCAATAATAGCCTTCCGGCTCTTCTAAAAATGAAATTCCTTCAATATTGCCCAAATGCTCCTTATAAAAGCTATAATTTGCTCTTCTAGCCTCAACCCTATCATTTAAAACTTCCATTTGCCCTCTACCGATACCTGCTAAAATATTACTCATTCGATAATTATGACCTATGGACGAATGTTCATAATGTGGGGTATTGTCTCTTGCTTGAGTGGCTAAAAAAATGGCCTTTTTCTTAATCTCGTTATCCTTTGTTAAAAGAGCGCCACCACCAGAGGTAGTAATTATTTTGTTTCCATTGAAGGAAAGTATAGCGATATCTCCAAATTCACCACATTTTACTCCATTAACCGAGCTACCCAAGGCCTCTGCACTATCTTCAACTACAGGTATTCCATATTTTTTGGAAATTTCTGCCACATCTATAGTTTTATACGGCATACCATACAAATGTACCGAAACAATAGCTTTGGGCTTTTTACCTTTTGTCATCATATCCAAAATGGCGTGCTCCAATAGTTCGGGAGACATATTCCACGTCTCCTTCTCACTATCAACAAAAACAGGATTTGCCCCCAAATAAGTAATTGGGTTTGCAGACGCTGAAAATGTGAAACTCTGACAAAGAACATCATCTCCTGTGCCAACACCTAAGATTTTAAGTGCCAAATGAATTGCAGCAGTACCAGAACTTAATACAGCTGCAGTAAGATTATTTTGATAGTAATTAGAAATGGAATCCTCAAATGCATCAACATTAGGCCCCAATGGAGCCACCCAGTTTGTATCAAAAGCTTCTTGGATATACTGTTGCTCTGTACCACCCATGTGGGGAGAAGACAGCCATATTTTAGTTTTTGTGATCAAGTTGAGGTTCGATTTAAGGTTATTTAGTAATCAAATTTAGCTATATGCTTGACAGGTCAGGTTATAATTCGTTCAAGGATTGATATTATCGATTAAAGGAAATCAATACAGTATCCTTTATTTAAATACTGCCGATAAACGAAAAAGTGGGTCATATATCTTTTTTCAATTATAATAATGCACATTTTTTAAAGTTATTATAACCTTTGTAGGAAAGAAACCTAAATCACTAATGAGAAAAATCAATAAAATTTGCTGTATTGGCGCCGGTTATGTTGGTGGACCTACTATGGCAGTAATAGCAAAGAATTGCCCAGAAATACAAGTTGAAGTTGTAGATATCAATCAGAAAAGAATTGATCTTTGGAACCACGAAAATTTGGATTTATTGCCGATTTACGAACCTGGTCTTAAAGAAATAGTTGGTGAAACAAGAGGAAAGAACTTATTCTTCTCAACTGAAGTAGATAAGGCGATTGAAGAAGCTGAAATGATATTTATTTCGGTAAACACACCTACAAAAACATATGGTAAAGGAAAAGGTCAAGCTGCAGACCTTAAGTATATTGAGCTTTGTGCACGAAATATTGCCAAAGTTGCTAAAACAGATAAAATTGTAGTTGAAAAATCCACACTTCCTGTAAGAACGGCTGGTGCCATAAAAAGTATACTAGATAATACTGGTAACGGTGTCAACTTTGAAATTCTTTCAAATCCCGAATTTTTAGCTGAAGGTACAGCTGTTGATGACTTGATGAATGCGGATAGGATATTGATTGGGGGAGATGAAACCGAATCAGGTCAAAAAGCAAAGGATACTCTTAGTTGGATATATGAACATTGGTTGCCCAAAGAAAGAATTTTGCAAACCAACGTTTGGTCATCAGAATTGTCAAAATTAGTGGCCAATGCATTTTTGGCTCAACGTGTTTCTTCCATCAATGCCGTATCTGCATTATGTGAAAAAACAGACGCCAATGTTGCCGAAGTTTCTAAAGCAATAGGTCATGATAGTAGAATTGGATCTAAATTTTTGAATTCCTCAGTTGGTTTTGGTGGTTCTTGTTTTCAGAAGGATATATTAAACTTGGTATACATTGCCAAAAGTTACGGACTTACCGAAGTTGCGGATTATTGGGAGCAAGTAATTATTATGAATGATTATCAAAAGAGGAGATTTGCAGACAACATAATCTCAACCCTATATAACACAGTTTCTGGTAAAAAGATTTGTTTCTACGGCTGGGCCTTCAAAAAAGATACGAACGACACACGTGAATCAGCGGCTATTTATGTAGCTGATGCCCTATTGGATGAACAAGCACAAATTGTTATATATGATCCAAAAGTATCGGAGGAAACCATATATTCTGATTTGGATTATTTGGGAACCAGAAGTCCAGAGGAAAACCGAAAATTGATCAAGGTGGTTAAAGATCCTATGGATGCCAATAAAGATGCCCATGCCATCGCCATTATGACAGAATGGGATGAGTTTAGAGCGTATGATTGGAAAGCCATTTTTGAAAATATGCTAAAACCTGCCTTTGTGTTCGATGGAAGAAGAATATTGGATAAGGACAAAATGGATTCCATAGGATTCAAATATTACAAAATTGGACAATCATGAAGATACTAGTAACCGGAGCAGCTGGTTTCATTGGCTACCATCTTTGTGAATCTTTATTAAAAAACGGACATACCGTTGTTGGCCTAGATAATATCAACGATTATTATAAAGTTAAACTAAAATATGATCGTCTAAAAGAATTAGGAATTGACCCTATCGAAGCATCAAAGGAAAAGGTATTATGTTCCAGTAGTATACATGGAGAGCAGATGACCTTTATTAAGATGAACCTTGAAGATAGGGAATCCCTCCCCCAACTGTTTAAGGAACAGAACTTTGAGGTAGTTTGCAATTTGGCTGCACAGGCCGGTGTTCGTTATAGTTTGGAAAATCCTAATTCGTATGTTGATAGTAACATTGTTGGTTTTTTGAACATTTTGGAGTGTTGTCGCCATAACAAAATCAAACATTTAGTATATGCCAGTAGTAGTAGCGTATATGGGTTAAATGAAAAGATTCCTTTTTCAGTACAAGATAATGTAGATCACCCCATTAGTCTATATGCTGCAAGTAAGAAAAGTAATGAGCTGATGGCTCATACCTATAGTCATTTATACCGGATACCTACCACCGGATTACGCTTTTTCACGGTTTATGGACCATGGGGAAGACCTGACATGGCCATATATTTGTTCACCAAAGCGATTACTGATGGTAAACCTATTAATGTGTTCAATAATGGTGAAATGGAGCGTGACTTTACTTATATCGATGATATCGTTGAGGGTGTTGAGCGCATCATGGAAAAACCCGTGGATGACAGAAAGGAATTGTATAAACTCTACAATATTGGCAACAATAGCTCAGTAAAGTTAATGGACTTTATTGAGGCCATAGAACAGAGTTTGGGAACAATCGCCGAAAAGAATATGATGCCAATGCAACCTGGGGATGTCACCAGAACCTGGGCCAACGTGGATGATTTAATAGCTGATTACAACTACCGTCCAAATACTCCCGTAAAGGAAGGAATTCAATCGTTTGTGGGTTGGTATGGGAAATACTATGAAATCAATTAGTACGTCAGCTTTTGCTTAAATGTACTTGCTTTCAAATATTAAAAATACTTCTAAAATAAAATTCTAGCAGATTCAACAGGTGAGAAATAAATAAACTTCTTGAAAAAATGGCACCTTAAACAAAAAAAGTATCCCAAAGGATACTTTTTTTGTTTAATAATATACACCTAACTCATTAAGGTTAAAAACTCATGTCGTTTGTACCATCCAACATAATCTCAAATCCACCTGCATAATACTCAGCACAAATCTCCAAATTGGTATAGCCTGCATTGTTGACAACACTATAGTTATCAAAATTCCAATTGGTATTTGTTTTTAGCATATCACTAGGGTCATTAGGGTCTAAATGTGCATGACGTGCTTCGAACCAATCTGGCATATGGTCACCATCGGAATCCACATACATTTCCGTATTTGTAAATGTGGAATTAGTCCATTCTGAAGGCTCGCGATAGCGTGACGGCGTGGTACCATTTAAAGAACGTGTAAGGTAATCAGCATCAAGGTCGTCCCTAAAAAATCCAGGACTACCATCGGCATTAATTCCTCTATTATGCCCTACACTGGCATTCATTTTTTGTGGGATTTCATCCCAACTCCAAAAACCGTCTGTAGGTTGTTCAAAATTTGATTGTTTAAAAGAAGAAAACAAAGTAGCAGGTAATTGCTCATCTTGTATTATCACGTCTGCTACACCAGAAAGGACATCAGAACTATCCGTGAACCATGTCCATAAATGTTCTTGATTAACATCAGGATTTTCATCGATGTTTTCAATAAAGTTGTTCGCTGAATAAATGCTTGGCTGATTACCATTCCATTCCCTATCACTAGGAGTCCATTTATTGACAGGTACTGAGCTTTTTGACCTGTTGCCTGCTGCAGCATAATTATCATGCCAATCAACCGTTATTGCACCTTTACCTCTACTCATCCTAGCACTCCAGTTCACATAATAGTTGTTATAAACTTCATAAGCGCCAATAAACCCCTCCATATTTGGAAACCTGTGAGATATATTATATGTCATATTTCTGGCAAAAGAATGGTTTCCTGAATTTTCACCTGGATTAAGTTTGTTTGTAAATATTACAGCCGTACTGTGTTCAGGAATTGCCTCAGCAAGAAGATTATACGAAAGTGTAGTCTTAATATTCTCATTGTACAAATTTATTCCCCAAGTTTGGTCAGCTCCATAACGTAAGGAACAATGGTCGGTATAAATTCCTGTTCCTGCCTCTGGACCATAAAAGTTGATTGCATCAAAACAATTCTGATTAACCGTACAATCTGTATAACCATTTTGCGCTGTTATATGTCGTATAATCACGTTCCCTCCCCCGGTCATGGTCCATCCACCTCCGTTCAACGTAATTCCCTGTCCTGGAGCAAATTGCCCCCATATGGTAACATCACCAGAAGTGCTACCTAATCCAGATTTATTAGCTAAACCTTCCACTTTGATGATTATTATTCTTTTTCCAGATGCTTGAAAAGCTTCCTTAAAAGAACCAGGACCACCATCGTTCAAATTGGTCACTTCATAAATGGTTCCACCTCGACCTCCCGTTATCTCTGCCGCAGCACCAAAAGCAGACGGAAAGGCCTTTAATGTATTGAGTGTAAGAACATTATCATATACTATATTGGTGTCATCAGTTGTTGTATCCCCTTGCGTAGTACCATTAGCTTTGCCAGTGAACTCAACAACGAGTTTAGGACCAGGATTGTTCGCACTCTCCTTAGATGCGATTGAAATATCGTTTCCTGATTTAATATTCAAGACAATCGAGGTCATTGAAGTGGTCAGTAAGTCGCTGTCCAATGGCATAGTCTGTACGGCACCTGCAGTGTACTCACTATCCATTTCACCTAAAAGTGCGCCCATCTCCGGGGCATTGTCAAGTGTCAGGTCTTCTTCCGTCCAATCCGTTCCCAAGCCTTCGTAAGCTTCCAGTTGGCCATAGCCTTGATCGGAATCTGTAGTAAATTCGAGATGTGCACTAGTTATGGTGCCTTCTATGGAGGATAAATCGAATTTCAAGTAGGTAGTACGCACATTGGCCTCAACACGTACAATACTTTCATCATAGCCTTTACCGTCTTGGATATAGGCATCATCAACTGCATTGAAGTTTTCGGTAGACACTACAACTTCAGCATTTTCATCATCATTTGCACCATTTGTATCATCTACAATGGTATCCGGTTCATCCAAAATTGCTTCAGCGAACAAATCGGAATCTTTCTGACAAGAACCGAAAAGCAATAAAATTGAAACAATAAAAGATAACATAAACGTAGAGGTGGGGTTACGCTTCATAAGTAAGTTAAAAATGTAAATTCAAGACTCAGTGTGCAATAATAAATCAAAAACGCAAAAAATCGATGACAAGTAATTTTTTTTCGACGAAATGCACTGAATATCAAAATCTTTGTATTTCATCGAGCAAAAAACCCAATTCAACATTTTTTTTCAAAATGACTAATTATTGATTTTTCATCTTCCCAGATACGGGAGCTTCCTAATTATTAGATTATTACTTCACCACCTTTAACATGATTTTAGCATCCCCTTAACGTTTAAACACAATAGCTAAAATTGTAATTCACAATCCAATCTGCGTTGCAATGTTCTTTCATTTTTTTTCTAGATTTATTATTTAATTTTGAGAATTGGTACAATTAAAACAGGGGTTCAAGCGTTTTTTATATTTTAAAAAATAAAAGGACTTGATCCAACTTCGTTTTTACTTTAATTTACTTTCATTCAAATAGTATTTCATTTCTCCATTATCCATTGGATAATCTCAACAGATATTATGGTAATTAAAAAAATAAGCGGGCTCATCAAAAAATATTCAGGCCCTTCGAATATAGGCCTGATTAGGAATATTGTGTTAGTGGGGGGTATCGCATTTTTGGTGAAAATCGCTTCTTTTTATAAGGAGACTGTTATCGCTTCAGAAATAGGTTTGTCAGAATTGCTCGACACTTTTTTTTTAGCGTTAATTGTTCCCACTTTTGTTCAACAAGTATTCATTAATTCACTAAAGAATCTATTCGTACCCAACTATATAACCGAGCAAACCAATGGCGAAAATATTAAATCGTTCCAATCACTTGCATTTCTTTTGGTTATTGGGCTTGCTATAGCACTATCAATACTTTCATTGGTGTTTATAGAATTTTTCCTGTACTATGTTTTTCCAAATCATGAAGAAACCTATTATGATTTGATAAAAATGCAATTTTATTATGTGCTTCCATGTCTGTTTTTTTGGGGACTCACCAATTTTATGGCGGGATTGATTGAAATAGCCAATAAGTTTTTAGTTACCTCAATATCAGCAATTTTCCCAGCAATCACTACTATCTTTTGTCTTAAATTTTTTAGTGATGTATTAAAAGAAAAAGTGCTTTCAGTTGGTCTATTATCAGGTTGTATTTTAAGCTTCCTGTTTATTTTATTTTTTGCATTAAAATACAAGGTCTTACACCTGGGCAAACCCAAATTCAGCGAAAAT
The DNA here is from genome assembly GCF_900102925.1 of Flagellimonas zhangzhouensis. Lineage (GTDB taxonomy): Bacteria > Bacteroidota > Bacteroidia > Flavobacteriales > Flavobacteriaceae > Flagellimonas > Flagellimonas zhangzhouensis. The sequence continues at coordinate 18,434 of NZ_FNKI01000005.1, forward strand.
TCAAGAATGATGATCAAGCAATTTCCTCCAAAAGTATCTTCTGGGTTACTTTCTGGTCTAAATAACTTCGTTGATCAATTTTTCGCCGCTCAACTGGTGGTTGGATCGATAGCTGCTTTAAATTATGGAAAAAAAATACCTGCATTTTTGGTAGGCATACTAATTTTGGCATTAGGTAATGTACTGCTTCCCCACTTTTCTAAATTGACCAATCAAAATATGGTCAAAGCTTTTAAGCAACTTTTTAAAATTTTAAAAGTGCTATTCATTGTCACGTTGTTTGCCGCTATTTTTCTTATTCTTGGGTCTTATGAAATTATCGCATTACTTTTTGAAAGAAACGAGTTTACCTCTGAAGACACTCTAATTGTAGCTGATATTCAAAAAATAGCTCTTATTTATGTTCCATTTTATCTTTGTACATTGGTAACCGTAAAGTTTTTGACGGCCATCAACAAAAATGTTTTTATGGCTTGGGCATCACTTTGGAACTTAATTTTGAATTTAGTTTTAAACTATATCTTCATCAAATTATATGGGCTATATGGCTTAATGTTAAGTACCACGTGTGTATATATTCTAAACAGTTTTATTTATGTTGGATTCACCATAGGACAATATCGATTACATTTAAAAAATGAATAACCATATCAAATAAGAAAAAAATAGTGAATCCATTTCTTCTTATTCAACGCATTCTATAAAATTTCAAATTTTTAGCCCATGAAGTGGATTAAAGTGTGTTTTTTTTATATCCCTCTAGTAATAAACTTATTGAATATTCAGGCTTTTGTGGCTAAATTTGTTTCGGTTTCCCTATCGCAAATGATTGCCTATTTAAATGTTGGGCTAATAGGTTTTGGAGCATTTCTCCTGTTAAAACAAAACAAACATTTTCCAAAACTAGTGCAGCTATGGTTTTTATTTTTTTTGTGTTATTTTGTTTTTGGTTTTCTTGCTGTTGGTATTCATGGGGGTACCCCATCAATTCTAAAATCTATAATTCCAGTTATTTATCTTTTTGGTTACTCGATACTTTTAAGTATTCCGAGAGAAAGGTCTACAATTGCTAAAATTTTTGCAGGTGCATTTTTTGTTTCTTGTATTTTTCTTATACTATTTAATTACTTCAATTTTTCGTTAGATCATGAAGGCGTTTATGAATATACACTGAGCCGTGCGGGAGGAGTTTATGGAGATGCCAACAATTCTGCAGTTTCGGCTATTTTATCTTTTATCTTTATAAAAAATGTTTTTAATCCTAAAACTAAGTTTCAAACATTCATCAAAGTTTTAGGTTTACTGATTTCTACTTATGCAATTTTACTTACATTTTCCAAAACTGGCATAGTTGTTTTTTTAATGGTTCTTGCCATAACATATCAAAAAATGTTTACTGCCAAAAGAATTGTAGCTTCCATATTATTTATTCCAGTTACATTTATTTTACTATTTAATTGGGGAAAAACGACCGATAAACTTAATGAGGTCCAAAAAGAAAGAATAGAAAATATCGGGAATATATTGACATTGCAAACTGACAAAATTAGTTATTCCGAAAGAGATGTCCTTTTTAAAAATATGCTCAACAAAATTTATGAAAACCCCATAATTGGAAATGGTGTTAATTATTCTGTATCGATTAGGGGGCATAATACGATTTTCGGTGTGTGGGCTGATGCTGGTATTTTTACGTTTATTTTATTTTTGGCCCTATTATCCCTCCACTTCAAACAGGCATTATTTACCGATGGCAATAATCGAATTTTCATCCTTCCTATTTTAATCACTCTTACAATTTTTATGGTGAGTTTGCAATCCATTATTAACCAAGGCTACTTAATTACAGTATTCGTACTTATAGGCTATGTATTGGATTCAAAAATTGAGAGTGAATTGTAGCATATTAGCATTCAGATCCCTTTTTTATTAATCTTCAAAATCTTTTCTTGAATTTACCGTTAAAGGAAGTAAAGTTTATTATTAGTAGTTTATTACCCAATTAAAAATGAGGATAGATTTTTTAACCAGTAACCTAAGTGTTGGTGGGGCAGAAAGAGTTATGATTCTCCTTGCCAATCATTTCACAAAAAAACACCAGGTCAACATTGTAATGTTAAATGATGGTGTTGACTATGAACTGGATGAAGGAATAAATTTAATTGATCTTAACCATGTAAATTTTAAAATTAAAAAATTACAATCTTTAGTTAATCTGTTAATCCATTACAAAAAAAAGGAAAATAGACCTGATGTTATCATACCTTTTATAACCCAAGTGAACCTTTTAGGAATTTTGGTTGCAAAAATTTATGGGTTTCCGGTAATTGCTTCTGAGCATAATAGCCACCTAAGAAAACAGACCCCTATTTGGTTGACTAATTTTACTTGGAAGTTTATATATCCAAAAAGCAATTTTGTAACCGTTCTTACTCCTTTTGACATCCCTTTTTTTAAAAAAAAGAAAGTCAACGTGGTTGTAATGCCCAATCCAAGTACTTTTCTACCCATTACTGAAAACAATCATACCAGAGATAAAATAATTTTAGCTGTTGGAGGACTGGATAGATATTGGAACAAAGGGTTTGACAGCTTAATTTCAATTTTCAAGGAAGTACAAAAATTAGAAGAAGATTGGAAACTACAAATAATTGGAAATGGAGATAACGGATTGGATTTTCTAACAAAATTGGTGGAAAAACATGAGTTAAAGGAAAAAGTGGAGTTTCTGGGATATAAAAAGAACGTTTCTGATTATATGTATAAATCCTCCATTTTTATTCTGCCTTCTAGACTTGAGGGATTACCTATGGTTTTGTTGGAAGCAATGTCCCAAGGTATGGCTTGTATTGCTTTTGATTGTAAAACTGGCCCCTCTAGTATTATAGTCGATAAAGTAAATGGATTTTTAATTGAAGATCAGAACATCGAGGAAATGATCGAGAAATTATCCTTATTAATGATGAATGAATCTTTAAGGAAAAAATTATCCAATGAAGGAATCAAAAGTCTAGAAAATTTTTCAATTGAATCCATTGGGAATCAGTGGGAAAAACTTTTTAAACAATTATAATATAAATCAATCAACCTTAAAATGAAAAAAATACTGCATATATTATTGGATAGATATAGGATCCTAAAATTATCCGGGGTGGAATATGCCAAATATAAAGGTGTCAAAATTGGTGACAATTGTCGTTTTTTAACGAGCACCGTAGGTTCTGAACCTTGGCTAATCGAAATAGGAAATTGGGTAACGGTTACCTCTGGGGTAAGATTTATAACACACGATGGCTCAACTTGGCTAATTAGAGATGAAAAAGGAAGAAGGCAATTATTCAGAAGGATTATTGTAGGAAATAATGTGTTTATTGGTATTAATTCAATTATTATGCCAGGCGTAAAAATTGATGATAATGTTATTATTGCAGCTGGGAGTGTGGTAACAAAATCAGTTCCAAATAATGTTATTGTAGGAGGAAATCCTGCCAGAATTATTGGTGACTTCGATAATTATAAGAAAAAAGTTCTGGAAAATTACATATCCAATTCAGAAATTGATTTTAAGAAAAGTTATAGAACTAGAGTTGAAGAAGTATTAGATAGCTCTTTTAAACCTTATATGTCCAAATAATGTACTTACCTCCAACTAAAGTACTTTTTATAATACCCCCATTGCGTTCAAGAGGTGCTGATCGGTTGATGTCGTTTTTAGCACAAAACGTTTATTACAAGGTTTTTAACGAACATCTTCTTTTTACAGGAAATAATGATTGAAATTTGGAAAAACCAAGTATCAAGTTATGATTTCACAAGAAAAATTTATTTGATCTTCACTGGAGAAATATTTTTTCATCACAACGTAGGAAATAAACTCATTTTTTTTTACCGGAGTAGGACTATAAATTCGATAAAAATAAATGCCAAATCCTGTCAAAAGGATAATGTCTAAAAAAGTTAAAAAATTCGACATTAAGAGAATAATAAAACATTTAAATGATGATTAAATCTAGAGAAGATTATTTAAGGTATCTTAAGGAAGATATGGTCGCTAGAGGTGAATCTAACCAGTCCTTAAAAGCAAAAATCAAGAAGTATTTATCACCCACACCAACTTGGGTATTCCAAAAAAAACTCAGAAAGTATGAATATTTTCTTAATGTAAAAAAAGGACCAATTTCAAAAATACGTTTATTTTTTATTAACCGTAGTTTTAGGAAAATTTCTCAAAAACTAAATTATACAATACCTCCAAATGTATTTGGCCCAGGCCTATGCATATTACATTATGGAACTATTGTTGTTAATAGTAAAAGTAAAATAGGTAAAAACTGTAGGATAGAGGTATGTGTTAATATTGGAGCCTCTGCCGGCAAGCCTGAAGCCCCTATAATTGGTGACAATGTTTACATTGGGCCTGGGGCAAAAATATATGGCAATATTATTTTAGGAAATAATATTGCCATTGCAGCAAATTCTTCAGTAAATAAATCATTTGAAGAAAATAACATTTTAATAGCTGGTTCACCTGCAAAAAGGATTAAAGAATTTGATATTTCAACAATAATAAAACATCTTAAATATTGAAAATTAAAGTTCTTTTTATCCTACCATCATTACGTTCAGGGGGTGCTGAGAGGGTCATGTCGTTCTTGGCCCAAAACATTAATCCTGATAAATTTGATACCCATCTACTTATTACAGGATCTAATGAAGATCAGAAATACCAAGTCGAGGATATTCCAGTCACCTTTCTAAATAAAAGTCGGGTTAAGCATGCGGTTCCAGCAATAATTAAATTCTTGCTTAAAAAGAAGCCAAAGATCGTAATCAGTGCTATTGCTCACCTGAACGTTACCATGGGACTAATTGGACGCATTTTTCCTAACATCATATTTGTGGCAAGAGAAACCTCAATATCAGGTTTTAACTTAAAAAATGAAGACACAAGAAATAAAAAACCTCCCATCTTGTATCGATTGGCCCTACGTGCTGTGGATAACATTATTTGTCAATCCAACGACATGAAAAATTCCTTGATAAAAACTCATAACTTACCAGTTTCAAAGATGGTGGTCATCAATAATCCGGTTACCTCAAAATTTAAACTAAAAGAACGTCCGTTTGCAAAAGACAAGGTTTTACATTTCATCACCATTGGAAGATTGACTGAAAAAAAAGGTTTTCAAAGGGTTTTAAAAGTTTTGGCCGAGTTCGACAAACCTTTTCATTATACCATTATTGGGTCTGGAGATTACAAAGATACACTTGTTAATTTGATAGATGAACTTGGCATTCCCGAAAAAATCACATTTGTTTCCCATACTGATAAAATCAATGATTATTTGGCGCAGAACGATCTTTATTTACAGGGATCTTATGTTGAAGGGTTTCCCAATGCGTTATTGGAAAGTTGTGCAACTGGAACTCCAGCCGTAGTATATGACGCACCAGGAGGTATCAATGAAATTATAATCCCTGGTTTAAATGGTTATATTGCTCAAGACCCTTCTGAATTTTTAGAAAAATTGGAATTGTCGGTTTGTCAAGATTGGGACCCAGCAGCAATTAGAGAATCAGTGAATTCTAGATATTCTGAAAAGAAAATTATATTAGAATATGAGAATTTATTTCTAAAACTCTTAAAAATATCTATTGAATAAATTAGGCTGAATCCAACTCGAACCATAAAATGAAATTCCAAAAAATTCAAATACCTATTTAAGGATGTCCGTTAAAAAAAATTGGCTGTTTATTCTACCTACTGATAGTCTTCAAGGCTCTGAACATATTGTAAGAACATTATGTACGTATGTAATTGATCATAATTTAGGTGAATGTTATGTGCTGATTTTAAGCAAAAAAAGTGGCAAGGGCTGGGAAGATATGGAAGACAAGATAAAAGTAGAATATTTGCCATTTCCAAAATATTTTTTTGGTTTATTCTACCTCCCTATTTATTTCCTTTCAATCCGAAAGATAAATTTTGATTATACATTTTCATCTCAAACTCTGATTAATGGTTCCCTTGGATTTGTAAAAAAAATGGGGCTTTTAAAAGAAACAAAAATTATTGTTAGAGAATCAAACTCAATTTTTATTTTACTTAAAGGTACTAAGTTGAGAATCTATAAGTTCTTTTATAGATTTTATTCAAAGACTGCACTAGTTATTTGCCAAACGGAATTAATGAAAAGTCAACTTGTAAGTGAAATGCCGAAAATTAGTAGTTCATGGAATATAAAAACTATTTTAAATCCATTTGATTTCGACAAAATTCATGAACAGTTTGAAGATATTCCGCTGTTCTTACAAGATAAAAAGTTTATTGTAGCTGCTGGAAGGTTAGCACCTGTAAAAGGTTTTGACCTATTAATTAAGGCTTTTAAAGAGGTGGTGAAAGAATATCCTGAATTAAATTTAGTGATACTGGGTGAAGGAAATGAGAGAAAAAACTTAGAACAGCTTAAAAATTCATTTGGATTGGATAATTCCGTGCACCTTCCTGGATATGTAAACAATGTTTACAGGTATTTTAACCAAGCTGAAATGTGTGTAATATCGTCTCATTTAGAGGGATTTCCCAATGTTTTATTACAAATGATGTCACAAAATGAAAGAGTGGTGTCAACTACAAGTGCAGGTGATATTGAAAACATTCCTGGAATTACCATATGTGAGCCTGGAAATTTAAAGGCCTTGGAACAGGCAATGATGTTCACATTAAACGAAATCAACCCAAATAAAAGGCAATTGTTCGATGATTTTCTTAGAAACCGTTCTAAGGGAAACTTTTATCAGCAAATAATAAAATATACCGAATAAACACCAAACCAATGGCAAAACTAAAAGTTTTAATTATCTGTTCCGTTTCATATTCCTTGATAAACTTTAGGAAAGATTTTATTGAAGAGCTGGTGCAATCGGGCTATGAGGTATGGTGTGCGGGTCCTGATTTCAGTAAGGATATCTCCGATAAAGTAAAGGCCATGGGGGCACATCCAGTAGATTTCAACCTACAACGCAAGGGACTCAACCCATTGAAGGACTTCAAAAGTGTAGGTGAGCTAAAAAAAATCCTGAAGGACATAGAAGTGGATTTTGTTTTTGCCTATACCATAAAACCAGTCATCTATGGAGCCTTTGCTGCTCAACAGTTGAATCTTAAGATATTTTCACTAATCACAGGTCTTGGGTTTACATTTAGTGGAGTTTCCCTAAAAGCAAAACTGCTAGGACAAGTATCCAAATTACTGTATAAACTTGCCCTTAGAAAGAACAACGTGGCCATTTTTCAAAATGTGGATGACCAAACTCTTTTTTCCGATCAAGGGATATTGCCTAAAGGACAAAAATCCTATGTAGTGAACGGTTCCGGAATCAATTTGGACCGATTTGAGTTTAAGGAGCCTGATGAATTCAATAAGGGAGATCGTCCCCTCAACTTTATTTTAATTGGACGTTTGATGATTGAAAAAGGTATAGAACTGTATCTAGATACGGCTGAAGCTATCCATGAAAAAAAGGGGAATGCAATATTCCATGTGGTAGGAAACCCTCCAGAGCATCTTACCGAATTGGAAGCTAGATTAAAAAACCTTAATCATAAAGGCGTAATTGTATATCACGGTGTTCAAATGGATGTAAGACCTTATCTGAAAGCAGCCGATATATTTGTTCTACCAACCTTTTATCGAGAAGGTGTGCCAAGGTCTATTTTGGAGGCCCTATCCGTTGGCATGCCCATTATCACAACAAAAACTCCTGGTTGCAGAGAAACTGTAATTGAATCAAAAAATGGTTTTATAATTCCGCCCAAACAACTACCTCCACTCATTGAGGCAGCCTCTTATTTTCTGGAAAACCCGGATAAAATTGAAGTCATGGGAAGAGAAAGTAGAAAACTTGCCGAACAGAAGTTTGATGTTCGTTTGGTGAATGCTGATTTATTAAATATAATCAAACAAAATACAGCTTAATGTACTCGAAATTCTTAAAAAGGGGAATGGATTTTATAATATCGTCAATCGCGGTAATTGTGCTTTCTCCCATTATTTTAATATTGACGGTCCTTTTGGCATTGGCCAATAATGGAAAACCATTTTTCTTTCAAAAAAGACCCGGTCAAAATGAAAAAATCTTTACAATCATCAAGTTCAAGACCATGAACGATAAAAAAGATGATCAAGGTAATCTTTTGTCGGATGTAGAACGCATTACCAAAGTTGGAAAATTCGTTCGTGGTGCTTCATTGGATGAGCTAATGCAACTGATAAATGTTGTAAAAGGCGATATGTCCCTTATTGGTCCACGACCATTGTTGGTGGATTACCTTCCACTTTATAACCAAGAACAAGCAAAACGCCATTTAGTAAAACCTGGAATTACAGGATGGGCTCAGGTAAATGGGCGAAATGCAATAAGTTGGGAGCAAAAATTTTCATTGGATGTGTGGTATGTCAATAATTTAAGCTTTGCCACAGATATGAAAATTTTGTTTCAAACAGTGAAAAAAGTTTTTAAACGAGAGGGCATTTCCGCTAGCGAAAGTGATACTATGCCCAGATTTATGGGAAGTTCAAATAAAAATTGAACCTGATTTAATTTAGGGCTTCCATTTTTACCAGGTAACCAAACTCGACAACGTTTAGTTGTTTGTCAACAGTTCATCGACCAGTTTTTCGTAGGCTAGATCAATTTCATCGTTTTTGTAGGTATACTTTTTAAGCGAAGCTTTGTTTTTTTCGGATTTTTCTGGTTTGGCCTCTTCATCTATCATTTTTTCCAGCTTTGGCAAAAACTCTTGAAGGTCCTTGATCCAAACGTATTTTACATTTTTTAGTTGTTTCGTTTTCTTAGTAAATGACATGTAGAATTCTGTCATTTTTTTAGCTGCAGCCAACTTTTCATCATCATTCAACAATAAAAAGTTACCCAAATCAACCCCAACATGTTCTTTCCAATATAGCTCATTACCCCAAAAATAATGTTGATTGGCTCCTTTGACAATTTGATGGTGGTTTACTGCAGAGGTTACCCACGCAGAGGGTTTTCTTAGGACACAAATATAGGTTAGGTCCTTTGAGATTTTATTTTGGGCCAAATCATCAACATAACTAGATAAAAATCCTGAGCATTCCAGTTTTAAATTAAGGGTATTGAGCCTCCTAATAAAATAACGTTCAAAATCTTCGTTTAATTTTTTCATAGATGTGTAGTGCAATGACTCATGCTGGGAAATAGAATCATCAAAACTACTGGCCAAATACGTTGTACCTGTTTTATAGGGAGAAATGCAATATATCGTCTTGTGCCCTAATATTTTATTGTTTTCTCTTACCCAACTATTGGAAATTCGAGCTGCCTTGATTTTTAGTATGGTTTTATGAAGAGGGGTACTAATGATAAACTTCTTGATTTTTTTAATCATTGTAGGTTGGATTTATAAAAGGATAGGGTAATTGTTTCACTTGGATTAACATAATGAGTAGTCTGATTATTTTACACAACCTTCGTAAAAAAGATTGCTCGGTGTTGAAAGATTCTTAGAGCAATGATGTTCAATATAGGTTGATGGCATGTACTAAACCATTTTATTTAAATACACCGTTAAAATATATATTAATAGAACTTTTTTATAAAAAATCCGTTAAGTGTATTCAAAAATCTTTTAAACGAATATACGTTCTCTTTGTAGGTATAAATTATTACCAACTTAAAATATTGTTAGATTTGAACAAGAGAAAATTTATAAATCAAGGTAAGCGAATAAATTCATGAAAACAGTAATGATCATGGGAGGTTCTAAGGGCGTGGGAAAAGAAATCCTGAAGTCCTGTTTGAATAAGGGCTACAACGTATCATTTTGTGGCCGAAGTTCGAAAGAAGGTGAAGAAATCATTAGATCTACCCAAGCTGAAAACCAGCTGTATTTCCATAAGCTTGACCTGAACAGTATAGATGAAATTGAAAATTTTTACAATCAGACCATAAAACGTTTCAATAAAATTGATGCATTGATCTTATATGCTGGAATTACGCCTGTTGCTTCCATAATTGATACTACGGAGGATATATATGACAGTGTATTCAACATTAATCTAAAGGCACCCTATTTTTTATTAAAACATGTATTAAAGGGAATGGTGGAGCAAAGATCAGGTTCTATTCTCTTTTTTGGATCGGCCCATATGGATTATGGTCAGATTGATAGAGCCCCCTATGCACTTACAAAAAGTACCCTTTATACCCTTTCTAACCATATTGCCCATCATTATGCAAAATATGGTGTTCGTTCCAATTATTTGGTAATGGGGTGGACAAACACCGAAGGGGAACTAGAGCTTAGAACAAAAGAAGGCGTGAGTGAAGAATCCTTAAAGGAAAAGGCTTCTACCATTATCCCAATGGGGAGAATGCTGAACACTAAAGACCCTATTCCTGCGGTCATGTACTTTATTTCGGATGATTCGGCAATGACTACCGGATCGTTGATCAGAATAACAGGAGGAGAATTTATTTAACCGATTATGGCCCCAACTTTACTATTTCATTCCAATGCCGAACTTTTGGAGGGACCCATTTTTGATATTGAGAACAAGCTACTATATTTTGTGTCCATTTTTGATTGTTTGGTTTATTGTTATAATCCAACCACCAAAGAGATTCTCAGTGTAAAATTAGAGTCTCCAGTAAGTTGTGTTTTTATTTTGGGGGATAATAAGGTAATGGCCTCGTCAAAAAATGGATTTTACGAGATCAATTTTAAAACTTTGGAAAATAAATTTGCATTTCAATTGGATGTTGAGGATACCGTTCGATATAACGATGGGATCAAAGATGCCAAGGGAAGGTTTATTATTGGTACAATGGGGTATCCTAAAGTAATGGAAAAAGCAGGTAATGTTTTTTCATATGATAACGGACATCATAAAAAAATTATTGAAAACACTACCATCTCTAATGGACTGGCATTTTCAAAAAATGATGATGTACTGTACTTTATCGATACGCCGACAAATAAAGTAGCCAAGTATTTATATGATATAAATACCGGAGATGTTATTTTTGATTCTTACGTGATTGAATTTTTGGGTGAGGGAAGTCCAGATGGTATGTGTATGGACTTCGAGGGAATGTTGTGGATAGCCGAATGGGGCGGTGCATGTGTATCGAGATGGAATCCAGCGAACGGAAAAAAATTAAACGAGCTAAAATTACCTTGTACCAATGTAACTTCCTGTTGTTTTGATGATAAAGCCAATTTATATGTAACCACTGCAAAATCGGAGGCTGAAAACAAAAATTATAGCGGAGGTTTGTTCTATATTGAATTGAATTAAAAATGAATCAATTGGATACTGTTGAAATAAGTGTTATCGTACCAATTTTTCGAATTGAAAAATATTTACCAAAGTGTATTGAAAGTCTATTGGACCAATCCTTCACCAATTTTGAATTGATTCTAGTTGATGACGGTAGTCCAGATAACTGTCCAAAAATATGTGATGACTACGCAAAAAAAGATGCTAGAATAAAGGTAATCCATAAAGAAAATGGAGGGCTTTTGAGTGCAAGAAAAGCGGGACTTAAGAATGCATCCGGAAAATATATATCGTATGTAGATGGAGATGATTGGGTGGATAAGTTTTATCTGGATATTTTATACAAACTTGTAGAGGCAAACAGCTCCGATTTAGTTGTCACGGGCCATTTTAGAGAGTTCGATGGTAAAATAGAGACCATAAAACCAAAAACTGCCGGTAACTTTAGCCTAGAACAATTACAATCATCGATACTTCCCACTGCAATTTTTAATGGCCGCTTTTGCGAACATGGTATTTCTACCTATGTATGGAACAAGTTGTTCAAAAAATCATTGTTGAGCAAAGTTTTATATGATGTTCCCAATGAAATTATCATGGGAGAGGATGCCGCTATAACGTATGCTTATCTAGCAATTTCAAAAAAGGTTACGGTAAGTAGAATACCAACATATTATTATAGACAGCGACACGATTCTATCGTTAAATCCATTGAAAATCCACAAATGGAATATTATAGGCTTGGTCTATTAATGAGTTTTTTAAAATCAAAACTAAGCAATGTACTTGACTCCGATAATTTGAATAAACAGCTTACCTACTATTTATATTCACAAATTTTGGTTCGCTCAGGGGGGGTGATCCTGGATACAAATGGTGAATTAATTTTTAATCCATTTGTAAATGTTAAGCGAAACGCTAAAGTGGTCGTTTATAGCTCAGGTTCTTTTGGTCAGCATATGTTGTCAACCAATACCAAAACGGACTTTTTCCAAATAGTTAAATGGATCGATCTGGACTATCACCCCATGAATGTTGGAGGCAACTATGTGCAACCTATTAGTGCTGTAAATAATGATGAATTTGATTATTTGGTCATTGCCACAATAAACCCAACCAATTATGATGCAATAAAAAAGGAATTGGGACTAATGGGCATTGATAAGAACAAGATCGTAGAAATAAATACGGACATTACCAGTATCAATCCATTTCTAAAAACATTGGGGTTTGATGCACAATTTGAATTTCAAAAAAATTAATATAAAGTCTTACTAACACAAACAATAGAAACATCAAATAAAGTAGGTGTTGAAATATATTGACTTATGAAAAAACTGATAATATTAGGGGGGAATCCAGAAACAGGTGTTTTGGTGGATGTAGCAGTCTCCATGGGAGTTTACACTATTGTTGTTGATCCAAACCCTAATGCTCCTGCCAAAAAAAATGCCAACGAGTCTTACGATATTGATGGTTTTGATGTTGATGAAATCGTGAAACTGGCAAAGGTCCTCAATGTAGATGGAGTATTGGTCGGTGTTGCTGATATCTTGGTAAAACCATATTGGGAAATATGTGAAAAGCTCAATTTCCCTTGTTATGCTACCCAAGAAGCGGTAGAGGCGTTCTGCAGTAAGGATGGATTTAAGAAATATTGCGATGATTACAACATTCAGGATATCCCAGGAATTTATTTGGATGAATCTAGCATTGATAAACCTGATAACCTTGATTACCCGTTGATGATTAAGCCTGTTGATAGTGGTGGCGGGGTAGGAATGAAAATTTGTAGGGACGATAAAGACTACAATGATTCGGTCAAAACAGCATTGAAGTTTTCAAAAAAAGGTGTGGTTTTGGTTGAAAAATATATGGACTGTGATGATATGGCCGCTTATTATACATTTAAAGATGGTGTAGCATATATTTCGGCAATATCAGATAGAATCACCACAAAAAAACAAGGCGATGCCAGTCCTGTTTGCATTGGCGCTGTGTATCCTTCTAAACATTCAGATTTGTTCATAGAACAGGTACACCCAAAATTAGGTGAGCTTTTCAAAGGGTTAAAAATAAAAAATGGGGTTCTAAACATCCAGTTTTTTGTTGAAAACGGAGTGGTTTACGCCTACGACCCAGGGTTCAGGTTACAGGGTGAGGCACCTCATATCCATATTGAAAAAATAAATGGATTTGATCATAGGAAAATGTTGGTCAATTTTGCATTGACCGGCGTTTTTGGTGAAGACGATTTTGCCGAAAAGAACGATTTCAGGTATAAAGGGAAAGTGGCCTGCACCATTTGGGTACTTTTGACCGGAGGTGAAATAGGTTCTATAAAAGGTATACAAAAGATAAAGGAAGATAAGGATGTAACTTTTGTCCTGGAACGGTTTAAAGAAGGAGATACTGTTAAAAAAGATTGGCTGGGTACGGAAAGACAAGTGTATTCAAGAATTTATCTATCGGTAGATACAATTGAGGAAGTGAATCAAAAGATCAATGAATTTAAAAGCTATTTACAAATTACCGACACCCATGGGGAAGATATGATCTTGGAATGGTTGAAACCCTTCAACCCAAAGGATTACTAAAAGCTAGAATATTTTAACAAGGTGGTTTATTAGGTATCAGCATTATCCCAAAGTAAATGAAGACCAGTATTTTGTCCCGATTAATTTGTATTAAATCAATTTTATTTGCTGACCGATTGGGATGCCATAGTTTTGACTTGGATTTGACAAATCCTAGGTTGCCAAATATTTTACATTATCATCTTTTAAAAAGTAAAAGTTAAATCAGTCAACAATGAAATTAAGTATACTTATTCCACTATATAACAAGGAAAAATATATTGAGCGATGTTTTAAAAGTCTATTGACTCAAGATTTATCGCCAGATGAATATGAGGTCATAGTTGTTGATGATGGTTCAAAAGATGCTGGAGCGGCAATTGTTCAGGAGTATTCAGAAAAAAATACCAACATTCAATTAATAAAACAAAAGAATCAAGGACCCAGTGCCGCTAGAAACAAGTGTCTTGCCGCTGCTACGGGCGACTATGTTTATTTTCTTGATGCAGATGATTACTTAGCCATAAACGTCCTGAAATCCCTTATTGGACTAGCGGAACAAAATAAGCTTGAAATATTGGAATTCAATACCAAACAAATTCCGGAAGGTTCTGAGCTTATAGAAGAATCTTCTACTAAAAACACCAAGGATTTAGTAGTTAAGGTTAAGGATGGTATCTCGTATGTGGCAGATTACAGTTTTAGAAATGAAGCTTGGCGGTATATTGTTAAGCGCAATCTTCTATTAACCAAAGATATCAAGTTTATCGAGGGAACCTTATATGAAGATGCCATTTTCACGGCAAGTCTTTTTTTGAATGCGGATCGAATGGCAAAGGTCAATATGGACATTCATCGATATATTGTTGTAGAAAACTCTATCGTGACCAGTAAAGATCGTGCACACAACCTTAAGTTTATAAAAGGTATGATCAATGCCATTGAACATTTTCATGGATTGATTGAAAATCTGGATACTTCGCATTCAGATTACACAAAAGTGGTGAAAAACCTTAAAGGTAGGCAGCAGGCACTGGTTTTTGCTCTAATAATTAGGACCTTGAAATTTCGACTTCTTAGTTTCGATGAACTAAAAGAAATTTTGATGAAGTTGAAGACATTGGGTGCATATCCCATAGACCCTAAAATTGGAGGAGTTGGTCAGGGTAAAACAGCCCAATTCTATAACATGACCTTCGTTCCAATTTTTAACAACAAGTCTTGTCTTTATTTGGGCATGGGTTTGATGAAGATTATGCCCTAATATTTTTAAGGATTTTTGGTTTAACAATGTTGTAGCTTTTTCATTCTTCCCCTACCCTAGGAAAAAGCAGGGTATCCATTCGTAGTAAATTGATTTTTTATAATATAAATCTAATAACGCAAAATAAAAGGCGCAGCTTTAAATGCTGCGCCTTTTATTTTATATTTTGTTGGTTATTTAAGACTGTAGGATCATGATCGAGAAGTAAGACTCAATTTTGCCATTGAAAATAGCTTAATAAAACCTACCCATTACATCTCTCCTATTGATTCGGTTTATAAAATCGAACCGTAAGAAAACCTCAAAAGAACCGTCGTTAAACACAGTACTTCCCAATTCAGATGTTTCAACATCATACGCTAGTCCAACAAGAAACTTCTCAGCAAACTTCACGCTAAACAACGCACTAACAGCTGAATCTAAACGATATGCCGCACCTACGGAAAATTTATTGTTAAAGGTCAAATTTGTTGTCAAATCAACCT
Organism: Flagellimonas zhangzhouensis; assembly: GCF_900102925.1. Classification (GTDB taxonomy): domain Bacteria; phylum Bacteroidota; class Bacteroidia; order Flavobacteriales; family Flavobacteriaceae; genus Flagellimonas; species Flagellimonas zhangzhouensis. Next base: position 34,083 of record NZ_FNKI01000005.1, read on the forward strand.
GCAAAGGTCCTCCACTAACGGCTTTAACCATAAAACCAGGTTTTAATGCCAAGTCAGGGTTCAAATCGAATTGATACCCGGAAAGAAAATAAAAATTCATTCTTTCCTTTGCCAAATATGATGTCCCGGTAGAAGAATTGTCAAAATGTTCGGTTTCCAAAAGATTTGGTACGGAAAGACCAGCATAAAACTTTTCTTGACGGAAGTAAACACCTAAACCAACGTTTGGCGAAAACTTACTGTCTATATTGGGTAAATTGGTTTCCGCACCGTAATTCACCAATTTAGAAAAATCCACATTTAAAAAATCACCTCCTACGTTTAGACCAAAGGCCAAACTTCCATATTGAGAAACAGGAATAGTATAGGAAACAGCCAAATCCATATAGGTTTGTTGAACCGTTCCTGCCCCAATATTATCGTTAACCAAGGAAAATCCAACCCCTAGCCTTTCGCCTAAAGGACTTTCCACACTCAAAGTTTGAGTTTCTGGAGCACCGTCAAGACCTATCCATTGGGATCTGTGCAAAGCAGAAATACTGAAAACATTACCCGCTCCTGCATAAGCAGGATTTATAACAATAGTATTCAACATGTAATGGGTATACTGTGGATCTTGTTGGGCTGAGACCATGGTTGTTATCCCCAGAGCAACCACTAATGTTGTTATAAAATACTTTTTCATTTTTAGTATATCTTAAGTTTCTTATTGGTTGATGTATAAATAACCTGATGCATTTCTAGATACTCCTTCTTCTACATATTTAATAATGTAGAAATAAACTCCCGCGGGAAGTACATTCCCTTTGTTTAATGAAGTTCCTGTATTGGCAATACCTTCAAAAGCATTGGAATTATTATTATAGTTTTCAGTTTTAAACACTGCAGCTCCCCAACGATTGAAGATTTCCACACTATTGTTGGGATACAATTCAATATTGGTCAATACAAACCTGTCGTTAACACCATCGCCATCTGGTGTTACAATCGAATTCCCAATTTCAACCCCACAAACAGTACCTTGTGGTGGTGTTCCTCCATTGGAATCACATGGATCCAAAGGATCAGTGCCATCCGCTACTTCTTGGCCATCTTCAATAGTATCATCATCAGAATCGGCATTTTCAGGATCGGTTCCCAATTCCAACTCATTATCATCACTCAAGCCATCATTGTCGCTATCACAAAAAGTACCTGGTAGTGGAGTTCCGCCAACCGAATCACAATCATCAAATGGATTGGTGCCATCCGATACCTCTTGTCCATCATTGATGGAATCTCCATCGGTATCGGCATTGTAAACATCAGTTCCCAAACTAAGCTCCTCACCGTTTGTTAGGCCATCACCATCACAGTCCGCTGATGCCCAAATTGAATTACTGGAATCATAACCTGTATAATCTACTGCTTGTGCAGGATCACATGGATCATTGGGATCAGTACCATTGGTAATCTCAATATCATCATCTATACCATCCCCATCCGAATCAATATCTGCTAGGTAAGGATCCGTACCGTTGGTGAATTCTTCGCCATTGGTCACACCATCACCATCACAGTCTGCGGCCATCCAAATAGCATTGGAGCTATCATAGCCCGTATACCCAGCTGACTGAGCTGGAGAACATGGGTCGTTTCCATCTGTACCGTTATTGATCTCATTGTCGTCATCGATACCATCGCCATCAGTGTCCGAAGAAATTGCATAAGGATCTGTACCGTTGGTGGACTCCTCCCCATTGGTCACACCATCACTGTCGCAATCTGCGGCCATCCAAATGGCATTGCTGGCATCATAGCCTACATAACCGGCTGACTGAGCTGGGGAACATGGGTCGTTCTCATCTGTACCGTTATTGATCTCGTTGTCGTCATCGATACCATCGCCATCAGTGTCCGAAGAAATTGCATAAGGATCTGTACCGTTGGTGGACTCCTCCCCATTGGTCACACCATCACTGTCGCAATCTGCGGCCATCCAAATGGCATTGCTGGCATCATAGCCTACATAACCGGCTGACTGAGCTGGGGAACATGGGTCGTTCTCATCTGTACCGTTATTGATCTCGTTGTCGTCATCGATACCATCGCCATCAGTGTCCGAAGAAATTGCATAAGGATCTGTACCGTTGGTGGACTCCTCCCCATTGGTCACACCATCACTGTCGCAATCTGCGGCCATCCAAATGGCATTGCTGGCATCATAGCCTACATAACCGGGTGACTGAGCTGGGGAACATGGGTCGTTCTCATCTGTACCGTTATTGATCTCGTTGTCGTCATCGAAACCATCACCATCGGTGTCCGTAGAAACTGCATAAGGATCTGTACCATTGGTGAACTCTTCCCCATTGGTCACACCATCACCATCGCAATCTGCCGCCAACCAAATGGCATTGCTGGCATCATAACCCATATAACCGGCTGACTGAGCTGGAGAACATGGGTCGTTTTCATCTGTACCGTTATTGATCTCGTTGTCGTCATCGATTCCGTCGCCATCCGCGTCTGTGGAAACTGCGTAAGGGTCCGTTCCATTGGTAAACTCTTCCCCGTTGGTCACTCCATCACCATCACAGTCTGCGGCCATCCAAATCGTATTGGTGGCATCATAGCCCGAATAACCGGCTGACTGAGCTGGCAAACATGGGTCCTGCGCTTCCACCAATGAGGCTTCTTGATCATCATTGACGCCATCACCATCGGTATCCACATGATATGGGTCCGTTCCTGCAGTGGCCTCATCACCGTTCAATACGGTATCTCCGTCACAGTCGGCTGCGGCCCAAATCGCATTGGTGGCATCATAGCCCGCATAACCGGTTGACTGAGCTGGCAAACATGGGTCCTGCGCTTCCGCCAATGAGGCTTCTTGATCATCATTGACGCCATCACCATCGGTATCCACATGATATGGGTTAGTGCCTGCAGCGGCCTCATCACCGTTCAATACGGTATCTCCGTCACAGTCGGTAGCGGCCCAAATCGCATTGGTGGCATCATAGCCTGTATAGCCTGCTACTTGTACAGGGTCACATGGATCTAAGGGATCGCTTGTATCAGCGACTTCTTGACCATCTTCTACACCATCTCCATCTGTATCTGGATTGTTCGGGTCCGTATTCCAATTATTATTTTCTTCATCATTAGTTAAACCATCACCGTCATCATCGCAAGCGCCGCTAGTAACTGTATCATCTTTATCAGTAGCGTGGCCTTGGCCTCCAGGTGCTAAATCTGGCAACCCATTAGCGTCAACACCTCCTACAAGTCTTCCATTTTCATCAATATCGGCCAAAGTATAACCACCAGTACCTTCAAGTGCATCGGGACAACCATCGCCATCACTATCATTGTCCAAGTGGTCTGGAATACCATCGCCATCGGTATCGATTACTGCACAATTCCAAGTCATATCAGAAATAAGAAGTGCCATATAGCCTGGAGTCGTTGCAGTGGTTGTTGGGTCTACGTTGGCAAACTCTATAAATACATCATCTACTGGATAATTCAAGGAATACACTACATCACCAATATCGGCAGTTCCAGGAACCCAAGAATTTCCCCTAAAAAAGCCTCCTCCTAAATCTGTAACTGCTGAACCAACGGTATAATCCGTACCTGCAGTTGGAGTAATTATTTGTCCTTGGCTTGAGATGGTTACTTTTACTTGACCAATATAAGGATCACCATCTGCCAATTCCCTCATATCAATATCCACAATCCTAAAAGACAAATCGGTAACAGGCTTATCAAAACTGACCCGGTACCTCAAAATATTTACACTATCCAAAAATTGCGCTGTAGGAGCTTGTAAGGTAAGCCCTGCAACACCATTAAAAGTTCCAATTTCACTCCCAAAGCTTGGATTTTCAAGTTCAGGAAAATCAGTTTCCGAATTATCTGCAGTTATTACAATACCATCAATTGTAGTAGTAGCGGTAGAGGCAAAATCATCATCGGGATCACCACCCGTCCAAGTTGGTGTACCCCAATCAAGTATCGAACCACCAGAAGAACAAACCCCGCCCTCGTCTACATCTATTATACCGTCATTATCATCATCAATATCTTGACTGTCCACTACAAAATCTCCATCATTGTCATCCGCTGGTGCAACAGGATCTGGAAGGGTTGTCTCACTATTTATAAAATAGGAAGCCCTCAGGCTCATATATTCAGAAATCAAGATTTCCCCATCCGGAGCTGTTGGGTGTATACCATCACCCGAATAAGTATCACTATTATTCCTAAAAAAATTGTATAAATCGACAATAGGATTACCATCAGAATTAATTTGAGATGGGGTATTGGCCAATATTTTTGGGATCAAAATATGTTGATTATAAGGCAAACTTCCCAACTCCTGATTGTTATATACATCATCTGTGTTATATTCCCTAAACGTGACGGGCATCACAATAACATCATTTAAACGAGTAGGACCAATAGCCGCATACAAGTCATCATAAGCTTGGCTAATTGCATCCAACTCTGGCTGAGTTGCCGTATCATATGGTCTGGTTGCGCTCACATCATTGCCCCCTATATGAATCATGAACAGCGTATTCGTTGGAAAAACAGCCATTGCTGTTTGTACCTCGTTGATAATCTGGTTGATAGTATAACCTGAAAAACCATATCCATAAACATCCACTGCTACCCCATTGGCTTGCCATTCTGCAGTTCTAATTGGATCAGGGGTAACCAAATCCCTCCCATATACTTGCTCCATTATTGAGGCACCTATAACTACCACCTTATCATACTGGCCAAAAGAAAAGGTGGATAAAAAAAGTGCAAGGAGTAATAAAACATTACTTCTTGCACTTTTTTTATAAAATAAACGGCATACTATTTTATGTACTCGTATCATTTTAAAAAGTTGATGTTAATTTCCAAGTTAACTAGTCTTTCAGATTGTACCTTTTATTCACAATCAGTTTTTGATATTTTTTATCTACCTGTTTAATCAAAAGCAATTATCTTAAATTCAGACCTTCTGTTTTTAGAATGCTCCTCTTCTGAACAGCGAACGCCGTCTGTACATTCATTCACCAATTGGGTCTCTCCATATGCTTCGTGGGCAATCCTATCCTCTGAAATACCTTTGGATATTAGATATTCCAAAGTACGTTCTGCCCTTCTTTCCGAAAGCCATTGGTTATATTTTTCTGTACCACGAGAATCGGTATGAGCGGTAATTTTTATTTTTAAGTTAGGTTCATCCTTAAGTATATAAACCAACTGATCTAACAATTCTTTATCTTGGGATGTTAAATAGGAAGAGTTTAATTTGAAGTATACGTTCCCCAAATTGTTTATCTTATTTTGAAGCACAGCTCTCCTAGCCTCCTCGGCTTCCTTCTTGGCCTTTTCCGCAGCAGCCAATGCTGCAGCTTCCTGTTCTTTTTTAAGTTGTTCCGCCAATCTTTCAGCTTCCTTGGCATCGGCAATGGAATCATTGATTCTTTGCTGTTCTTTTTCCATTTCCTCCATCAAGGCCAATTTCTCCATTCCTTTTCTGGACAAACCTTTTTCAACATCAAAACGATAAGCAACTGCTAATGCATGTTGAATGTGATTGTTGGCTTTTTCTGTATTCATGGCCCATTTCCCTGTGGAGTTAAAATCCAATCCCCAATGGTCAGAAAACCAAGTCCTAAAACCGATTGTGGCATTATATGTTCCCCTACCCTGGTTATTGGCATCGGTATAACCTGCTCCTATTCCAATATAGGGATCAAAAAAACCAGTTTCCCCAAGTATCTTATTCAAATCATAACTAACTCTCAAATCCATTGCATAATAGTCAACATCTTCAGTCATTTCTACCTTGTCCACTATTTTACCTTCTTGGTATTGGTTGTAACTACCAATGGCCTCCAAACCAAGACCGTTATTAAAATATCGTCCAACGCTAACTCTAGAGGGGTATGGAACTATATTCCAAGCGCCGTCCAAATCAAAAAGTCTATCGAATTCATGACCAGAGTCATCTACGGCATTCATTCCAAGTGATACAAGCCAGTAGCTTTGAACGATACTGTCTTTTTTAGTTAATTCAATGTCTTGAGCAAAGGTCAACGCCATAGAACACAGCGCAATGACCAACATGGTGGGTTTTGAGAAATTCATTTTAATCGATTTGAGGTTTATCGACTTCAAAGCTATGTTAACCGTATTAAAAACAATACATAGAGCTTTCAAGTGCGTTTATTTTCGACAAGATGCAAAAATAGCTCTAAGGGAGAGATTATTCAATATTTTGGAGAGTAAAGTTCTTATCGACCAAAGGCATTTTATACAGGTAAAAGGGATAATACATGGGTTGGATTGAGATGTCGCCCTGAGCTGTCTCTTCAAGAACTTTTACTTTGAGAACTATCTCTTCATTCGATTCCTTGGCTTTTGAGATAACTACATTTTTATGCGAATGTTGCTCACCCAAACAAACCAAAATCAACATGTCTTTAGAAAAGTCCACCATCGGGACTGGAAGCCCAGGTTTTCGGGTTTTGTTGACTTGAGAGTAGAATTTTTGTAGTGATTTTTGGTCTCGAATAATTTGTGTTTGGTACTCACTTATATTACTGTAGTCATCGTGTGCCAATAAAGCGAAATTTTCGATTTCATCGCCAGTTTTATTTTGGGGTTCCTTTTGTGCTTTGCAAGAAAACACTAAAATCATAAGAAGAAACCCAAAAGACCTCATGCTAATAAGTGTTTTTGAATCGTGATTTATAGGCCTTCTCGTAAATTTCCTCGTAGAGTGGCAGAATGTTCACAATATCGAACTTAGAGGCAATTTTATAGGCATTCTCCTTAAACTTCTCTAGTACAGTATCATCTTTTAAAATTTCGATTGCCTTTGCCGCCATGGTATCTACATCACCCACATCGGCCAAATAACCTGATACCCCATCAATGTTAACCTCTGGAATACCCCCTGTATTACTGGAAATTACTGCGACTTTGTTTACCATAGCTTCCAATGCGGCCAAACCAAAACTTTCAGTTTCAGAGGGCAACAAGAACATATCAGAGAAGCAAAGGATTCTATCAATCTCATTACTGTTACCCAAGAAGAGCACCTTATTCTTCAACCCTAAAGAATCGCATAAATCTTCGGCCTTCTCCTTTTCGGGCCCCTCACCCACCATAATAAGTTTAGCAGGCACTTCTTTTTGAATTCGATAAAATATTTTCACCACATCTGGAATTCGTTTTACCTTTCTAAAATTACTGATGTGCGTAATGATACGTTCATTTTCATTGGCCATCAAAGACCTTTGGCAATCCGTGTAAGTTGGACTGTATTTTTTGGTCTCGATAAAGTTTGGAATCACTTCAATTTCCTTTTCAATATCGAAAAGTTCCAAGGTACTTTCTTTCAATGCTTGGGAAACCGAAGTAACAACATCCGATTTATTGATACTAAACGTAACTGCAGGTTTGTAAAAAGGGTGCTTCCCTACTAAAGTGATATCGGTTCCGTGAAGTGTAGTGATCATAGGAATAAAAATTCCCGATTCTTGCAACATCTTCTTCGCCATATAACCTGCATAGGCATGAGGAATGGCATAATGTACATGCAAAAGTTCAATGTCGTACATTTTAATGGTATCCACCAACTTACTGGACAACGCCAATTCATAAGGCTGGTAATGGAACAATGGATACTCTGGTACGTGAACCTCATGAAAATGAATATTGTTCCCCAATAACTCCAATCGAACGGGTTGGCGATAGGTTACAAAATGAACTTCGTGCCCACGTTCTGCAAGGGCAATGCCCAATTCGGTGGCTACAACTCCACTACCGCCAAAGGTAGGGTAACATACAATTGCAATTTTCATAAAGCAAATCTAAGGCATTATTTTATGCCTAATTTATAATAGAATCATAAATAGCCTGCTGGATGCGTGTTCGCAATCCAGACTTAATCAGCAAATTATTGGTTGCCGAAGGATAGGTTCTATTGGATATAAACACATACACAATCTCTGAATCTGGGTCTGCCCAAGTATAAGTTCCTGTAAAACCACTATGTCCAAAACTCTTTCGGGATACACAACCACATGTTGGACCGCTGTCTTCCAATTGCGGTTTATCAAAACCCACTCCCCTTCGCACATTCTTATTACAGAAATAACAGGTATTGAACTTGCGAACAGTTCGCTCTTCCAAAAAGCGTTCGCCCCCATAATACCCATCCTGTAAATACATCTGCATAATCTTTGCGACCTCATTGGCAGTACTAAAAAGTCCTGCATGGCCACCTACTCCACCTTGCATGGCCGCTCCCATATCGTGAACATAACCTTGCACGGTTTGATATCGATAATAGTCGTCCTCTTCTGTTGGAACTATCGCCTCCTTTGGAAATTTTTTCAAGGGGTTGAATGTAGTCCGTTGAAGCCCCATGGGTTTGTAGAAAAATTCATCTACCAACTCATCAATAGGTCGCTGGTATGTTTTTTCAATATATTCTTTGAATACATAGTATCCCACATCACTGTATCGGTACCGATTTGACTTTAAACTCTGTCTACCTATCCTGTTGTAAATAGAATCCTTATAGGATCGAGTCAGATACAATTGTTCAGCCACCTTATACGGAAATGCCTCAGATGGATTGTTTCGATAAAACTCTGGCGAAGGTTTTCTATCCTTGGTCAAGGTATCAATATAAAACGCAATCCACGAGGGTAAACGACCATAATGTGATAACGCTTTAAGAACTGTCACATCCTTCAAGTCCGTTTCTGCATAGGCAGGAATGAGGTCTTTAAAAGTATCATTCAAGGCTATTTTGCCCTCCTCTTCCATTTTCATAAGCATTGGCAAGGTGGAAAGTATTTTCGTCAACGATGCTAAATCATAAATGGACTCATCATTGATAAATTCATCAGATTCGTAAGTGGGCTTTCCAAAACTTTTATTGTAGATCACCTTTCCTTTTCGAGCGATCAACACTTGTGCACCAGGATACATGAGTGAATCCAATCCATCTTGCACCAAAGTATCCACTTCGGCCAACATTCCTGAGTCCATCCCAACCCTTTCTGGAATACTATAACCTAACCGCTGAATGGGTTCAAGGTCCATTCCAGTTCCAACAGGAAATTCAGGATGAGCAGAAACTGGCAATTTACCACTGGTGCCAATGGCTCCAAAAATAACTTCAGCAGCTTTTTCTTGGGCTATTTTACTATTTTGATAGGCAACCACCACGCCATCCATGGTATCAAAATTGACCATATCCAAAAGCGCGTAAGGCTTTGCAAAAACGGTTAGAATGGTATTACTGGTGCGTAAACGAGAAATTTCCTCTATCCAAAAAAGTTCCTGTTTGGAAAATTTATAGCCTTTCCACGGGCTGTCATTATTTTTATGAAAACCAATAATAACCAAATTGTAATCCGCCAAAATTTGACGGTATTCAGCAATATCCTTGGCTTTAATATGCGTTACCTTATTGTATTTATTAAGTGTCGCTAAAAATTCAGCTCCAGAGTCATCCCCAAACTCCACATAGGCAATTTTCTTGTTTTCCAACTTTCTGATGGGCATTAACGAAAAATTGTTCTTAGCAACGGTAATCGCCCCCTCAATGGCCTGCTCGTAAAGCACATCGTTTTCGATGCTGTTTAAATCTTCATACAGATTTTCCAACTTCACAGGCTGATAATTATACAAACCTGCCTTGTATTTTGCCATCAGTATTTTCTTCACGGAGTAGGAAAGGCGTTCTTCGGTAACTCTTCCCGAATTGTAGGCTTCCATCATTTTTTCCTTGGCCTTAACCACATTCACAGGCATCAACAACAAATCATTTCCAGCTAAAAAAGCCTCCAGTTCCACTTCACCTTCGGGAGCAAACTCAGAAACTGCCTTCATATTTAATGCATCGGTAATTACCAATCCTTCGAAGCTCAATTCATTTTGAAGCAAATTGGTAATGATATTTTTGGAAAGACTGGACGGATGTCCCTCTCTCGATTCTAACTCTGGCACGGATAAATGAGCTACCATCACAGAGCTCAATCCTTTTTGAACTGCTTGTTTAAATGGATACAATTCAATGGAATCCAATTCCTCTCGAAAACCTTCTATAACTGGTAATGAATGATGGGAATCTGTTGCCGTATCTCCATGTCCTGGAAAGTGCTTGCCACTTGAAAGTACCCCAGCTTTTTCCATTCCCTGCAGAAATGCGATTCCTTTTTGAGCAACATTATTGGGGTCTTCGCCAAAGGAACGGTTCCCAATAATCGGGTTTCTGGGATTGTTGTTTACATCCAAATCTGGTGCAAAATTGATATGCACCCCCAATCTTTTAGCATGTTTTCCAATTTGGAAGCCTACTTTTTCAACCAAAGAACTATCCTGAATTGCCCCTAAGGTCATATTCCAAGGAAAAGCGTAAGTAGAATCCAAGCGCATGGCCATGCCCCATTCCCCATCAATTCCTATTAACAAAGGCACTTTGGACTGGGATTGGTATGCATTCGTAAGTTGAGCTTGACGAACTGGACCTCCTGTGGAAAATATCACCCCTCCAATTTGTTCTTCACTTATTAAGTCTTTGATCTTATCGGTAGCTGATTTCTCCTGACTGGAGGCAACCATAACCATAAACAATTGACCTACCCGTTCTTCCAACGACATGTTGTTGTACTGAGTTTCAACCCAAGCCATTTGAGCCAATGAATCATTGGTTATCAACGGGTTTTGCTGACCAAAGGTTTGTAAACAGAATAAAAGTAATAAGGGAAAGTAGAGGTGTTTTTGCATAAATATCTTGCCTAAGACATGAACTTTATACGCATAAAAATATTGCATTTCATCGAGGAATGCACAGATTTTAAGTTAAATAAGCTCTGGGCTATACAAATCGGGAATGCCAACTTTCACTGGCGGGAACTTCCCAGCTTTCCAAATACTCTTGTTTAGTAGCCACCAAATTGTTGAACACAATGGTATTTCCTGAAACCGCTTTGTCTTTTCCCATTTTCTTAAAATCTTTGAGCGGTTTGTAGGCGATATACTCACCCTGCTTATAGGAAACGTTCATGCGGTCCAATAATTCAACACCAAAATGTTGTTCCAAACTTTGGATAAAATGAACAGAAGCATCAATGGAGCAACCTGAGGCACTGGCGTTGGTCTGATCAAGTCCGATCACAATAAATCTTTTGTATCGAATTTCGAATCCTGCCTGCAGATCACTTCCATGGGCAGTCCATTGTTTTAAAAATTCGGTAACGCTTGCTTCAATTTCCGCCAATTCGGCATCCGTAAAACTGCGGTTGGATTGGTAAATCCATATTCTTGAGTGACCTGGTAGGTCTTTAAAATCTGATAACATACTAAATAGAGTTTGCTAAAAGTTCGGCTAAATCCATAACCGAAACACTTTCTTCTTTTTCATGGGCTTTGATGCCATCCGTCATCATGGTATTGCAATAAGGACACCCTGTTGCAATGATGTTGGGTTGGGTTTCCAAAGCATCTTTCGTTCGTAATACATTTATGTCCATATCCCCTTTTTCAGGCTCTTTGAACATTTGGGCGCCACCAGCTCCACAGCACAAGGCTGTTTTCTTGTGGCGTTTCATTTCCACCAATTCTGCATTGGTTTTGGACAATACCTCTCTCGGCGCTTCAAAAACGGAATTGGCTCTTCCTAAATAACAAGGATCATGGAAAGTAATGCGCTTACCTTTGTATTCCTTTCCCTCGATGGTCAAGCGTCCGTTGTCCAACAATTCTTTTAAGTATTGGGTATGATGGAGTACTTCGTAATTACCTCCCAACTCTGGGTATTCATTTTTCAGGGTATTGAAAGAATGTGGGTCGCAGGTAACAATTCGTTTTATTTCATAGCCATTCAACAGTTCAATGTTCATCATGGCCTGCATTTGAAACAAAAACTCGTTCCCCGCCCTTTTGGCCACATCGCCCGTTGAGCTTTCTTCAGGTCCCAAAACCGCGAAATCTACATTGGCTTTGTTCAACAACTTTACAAATGCTCTTGAAATCTTTTTGGCACGATCATCATAACTACCAGCAGAGCCCACCCAGAACAATATTTCTGGCTGTTTGCCTTCGGCCATAAATTCCTCCATGGTCTTTACTATCAATTGCTCACTCATACTTGTAGAATTATTCGTTTACCCAATTTAAACGGTCCATTTGGTTGTAAGGCCAAGGGGCACCGTTGTTTTCTATATTGGACATCATATTGTTCAATTCGGTTGGTGCGGCGGATTGCTCCATCACCAAATACCTGCGCATTTCAACAATAATGGACAATGGATCTATGCTTACTGGACAAGCTTGCACACAGGCGTTACAAGTAGTACAGGCCCAAAGTTCTTCTCTGCTGATGTAATCGTCCAACAATTGTTTGCCATCGGGAACAAATTCCCCTTTATTGGCATCCATATTTTTACCCACTTCTTCCAAACGGTCGCGGGTATCCATCATAATTTTTCTTGGTGACAGCTTTTTCCCTGTTTGGTTCGCAGGACATTCCGAAGTACATCTACCACATTCGGTGCAGGTGTAAGCATTGAGCAGTTGTACCCAATTTAAATCCATCACATCCGAAGCTCCGAATTTTTCTGGCTCTCCCTCTGCTTCATTCTCTGCAGGGGCCGCAAAAGGGTCAGCACCTGGGTCCATCATTAACTTCACTTCCTTGGTGACAGCGGCCAAATTATTGAATTGTCCCTGAGGCTTTATTTTTCCGTAATAGGTATTTGGGAAAGCTAATAGGATATGTAAGTGCTTGGAATAATAGAGGTAGTTCAAAAAGGCTAAAATGCCCAAAATGTGTAACCACCATGCCGTACGTTCTACCAAAATCAACGAAGACTCAGATAGTCCTTCCAGCAAGGGAACAATAAATTGACTCACGGGAAAAGCACCTGCTTGTGCATAATGCTCGGCTCCCAATTGCTGTAATTGAAAATCGGCCGCGTTCATGGTCAAGAACAAGGTCATCAATACAAATTCGATGTACAAAATCATGTTCCCGTCCTGTTTGGGCCACCCTTTCATTTCTGGTTTGATGAACCTTTGGATCCGAATAATGTTTCTTCTGATCCAAAATACCACTACGGCTACAATCACCAAAAGCGCCAAGATTTCAAATGAACCTATTAAAAAGTCGTATAATCCACCTAAGGAAGCAAACAATCTATGGGTACCGAAAAGTCCATCCAAGATGATTTCAAACACCTCTATATTGATGATGATAAAACCAACATACACTAAAATATGTAGGATCCCTGCTACTGGGCGCACCACCATTTTGGTCTGACCCAAAGCAATTTTTGCCATGTTTTTCCAACGTTGGGATTTGTTATCGGAAACATCGACATCTTTCCCCAATTTAATGTTACGTGACAGTTTTTTCACATTGCGGGTGAAGAAACCTATTCCCAAAACAAGGGCTATGGCAAATAGGATATTGGGTACGTATTCCATTTATTGATTTTCTTTTTGTTCGGTAGGATTTTCCTGTTGCTCGGGATTGTTTTCTGCAGGATCGTTTTCAGGAAGTGTATAATCCTTTTGCTTTTTGCCGAAAACGGATACATTCACGTATCGCTTTGGATTCAACCTAAAGTCTTGTAACAACAAATCCAATTCGCGTGAAGCTTCGGCCAAATTATTGTAAAGCGCATCATCCTTATGCAATTTACCCAAAGAGCCCTCTCCATTTTCAATGGCTTCAAGAATTCCGTTCAAACGGTTAACCGTGGTTTGGAAATTGGCAAGTGTACCTGATAGGTCTGAATTAGCCAAGGAATCGGACAATCTGGAGAAATTTGAAGTAATGGTGTTCACATTTTTCAATGAACTATCCAATTGTTCCTTATTATTCTCCAATAGCGAACTAATATTATCTGCACTTCCTTTAAAAGATTTTACTACCTCATTTAAAGAAACAATGGTCTCTTTCAACTCCTTTTTGGTAGGGTCGTCCAAGATTTGGTTCACGTTCATCAAAAGGGTATCCGCTTGAGATACAGCTCCTTCAACCTTTATTTGCAAAGGCGTTAACTTTTGTTGTACCAACTCGGTAATCCCTGGTTTTATTTTGGAAGGCAATGTATCCCCTGACTTGGCCAAAGGCGCCTCATCAAATACTGGAACAATTTGAATTCCTTTTCCTCCTATAATTCCTGTATCAAAAAGTTCCGCCACACTGTTGCCAGAAAATTCAAATTCATTGCTTACGGTAAAAGTGACCAATAATTTTCCTGAACTATCCTTAAAATTGATGCTCATTACATTGCCCACATTATATCCATTAATGGATACCTGGGTGCCAGGTTGTAGACCTCCTACATTGTCATAAACAGCGTAAAACGTTTTGTTATTTTCAAAAAGCGGAGTGGATTTTAAGTAGCTCAAGCCAAATATCAAGGCAGCAATACCTGCGACTACGATAATCCCGGTTTTAATTTCCCTGGATAGTTTCAAAAGATTCGGTTTACGGTTTAAACAAAATTAGGAATATTTTCAACACCACACCCTACTACTTTAATGCTTCCTTTATAGGAACCCTAACTCCATTTTTGTAGGCAACAATATAGGAAGTTGGATATCCTGCGGCATCTGCTTGTTTTTTTAAAGCTTTAGCTTCAGCATATGTACCTGCGTTACCATACATATACCCGTACATATTTTTATAAGGCTCTTTGGACAACACATCCAATCCTTTAAAGTTCTCACCTTTTAAAGGAATAGTTTTTACAGTAGCCAAGAGCTGAACTTTAAATACCACACCTGTATTCTTAGGTTCTGGTTTAATAGGCTCTGCCGCCTTTGGCTCCTCTTTTACGGGAGTAGTTTCAGGTGTTTTAACTTCTTTCGGAGTGGCTTTCGGGATATTTACCGCTACTTGGGTGTCCTCAAGTTTTGGGGTTTCCTTTTCTACTGGTTTAGGCGCCTCTGGTTTAGGTTGATTTGCTACTGGTGTAGAAACAAATCCCATTTCTTCCTTATAGGCCAAAACAGCATCCGCAATGGCCTTTCCCATTTCGTTCTGACCTTTTTTGGAGTTTAGATAGCTGCCTTCATTTTTATTGGTCAAAAAACCAGCTTCTATCAAAACACTGGGCATGAAGGTTTGATGAAGCACAATAAAACCTGCTTGCTTTACCTTTCTATCTTTTCTTTTTAATCCAGAAGTAAAATTATCCTGAAGCTTTTTTCCCAATTGAATACTCTGGTCCAAAAACTCTTCTTGCATAATGGTCAATCCAATAACCGATTCGGGCGAATTGATATCGTATTCAGCATAACGCTGCTCGTAATCATCTTCCAAATAAATTACAGAGTTCTCTTTTTTCGCCACTTCAAAGTTTTGACGATTGGCATGAAGCCCCAAAACGTAGGTCTCAGTTCCGTACGCATCAGAGTTATGGGCATTACAATGCACAGAAACAAACAAATCTGCATCAGCCTGATTGGCAATATCTCCCCTAGCGAATAAATCCACAAAAGTGTCATCATCACGGGTGTACACCACTTTAATATCTGGATACTTTTTTAACTCTTCTCCAATTTTAAGTACAATGGCCAAGGAAATTTGTTTTTCCAAATAACCGTTTCCAATGTTTCCAGGGTCATGACCACCGTGTCCGGCATCCAAAACCACTACAAATTTGTCTTTAGGAGGCTCATGCTTTAATGGGCCACCGTAAGAAGTCATCATAAAAAGAGTGAGGTTGAGGACTACTAATACTAACGGACTTTTGATCATAAGAACTAATTAATTAATATGTTCCACATAGGTTAAAATAATCGTAACCGAATTAAAAGAACAAAAAAATATATGTAAGTTTGGCCTCAAAAACTGGGCCGACTAGCACAAAAATAGGATTTATCACGTTGCAAGCAAACAAACATCTTTTACTTTTCCTATTTGTTCTTCTTTGTGGCATAGCAACCTTAAGTGCTCAGGAAGATCCAATTACACCTTTACCTATAAAAGCTGTAGGCGACACCCTTGTTGCTCCGATAATGCCAGCGAACATCCTAAACAAACAGGTAGAAACCGATACTGTTGAAACGGACACTGTACCCAAAAAACAGGCGATGTTGTTGGATAAAATCCAATATAAAGCAAAGGAGTACGTAAAACTTAGCCAAAAAGACAACAAAATTTATTTGTACGATGAGGCTGAGATCTATTACCAAGATACAGAGCTTAAAGCAGGGGTTATTATCTTGGATTATGTTAAAAATGAGGTGTACGCTGGGCGACTCAAAGATTCGTTGGGCAACTATTCCCAATTACCATTTTTTAAGCAAGGTGAAAACGAAGTTAGACCCGATTCCATCCGATTTAATTTTGATACGCAAAAAGCCCTTATTTGGAATTCGAGAACGGAACAACAAGCAGGGCTAGGGCAATTGGGCAGTGATGCCATGAAGGTGTATGCCAACATCACGAAAAAGGAAAATGACTCAGTTTATTTCCTTTATGAAGGTAAACTGACCACCTCAAAAGACACCGTTGATCCTGATTATTACATCAGGGTTCGGAAAGCGAAATTTGTTCCTAAAAAGAAGATCATTGCAGGGTACAGTAACATGTATATTGTGGATGTGCCCACTCCAGTAGCACTCCCCTTTGCTTATTTTCCGCTTACCACGGGAAGGGTGGCAGGTATATTGTTCCCCACCTTTGGTAACGACCCGCGTAGAGGATATTTTATCCAAAATGGAGGATACTATCTACCCATCAGTGAATATGTAGATGTAAGTTTAACGGGAGATTATTACACCAACGGTAGTTACGGTTTTCAGGGTAGATCCGTGTATTCCAAACGTTATAAATTTCAAGGGAATATTAATTTCAGTTACGAAAATTTGGTGACCAGTCAAAAAGGGTTTGACGACTACTCCAGAACCAGTAATTACAACATACGGATTTCCCATTCGCAAGATGCAAAAGCCAGTCCCAATTCACGTTTCTCGGCCTCAGTAAACTTGGGTAGTAGCCAGTATTACACCAACTCGCTAAATCAAGTGAACCGTAATAATGCGCAAACCAACACCTTCGCATCATCTATAAGTTATTCGAAGACCTTTCCAGAATATCCTTCGGTAAATGCAAGCTTAACCTTAAGCCATACCCAAAACTCAAGGACACAGACCATAAATATGTCATTGCCTACTTTTCAGGCCAGCATGGAACGCATTTATCCTTTTGTGAAGCGTGACGAGGTTAAAAAAGGAATCATAGACAACATCAACTTCCAATATGATGTTAATGCCCAAAACAGCATCACCACAACAGAGGAAGAGTTTTTTAAAAGCGGAATGTTCGATGATGCCCGAATTGGAGCCAGACACCGCTTGCCCATTGCCACCAACTTTAAAATGGCCAAATACTTAAGCGTGAGTTTAAGTGGTAGCTATGAAGATATTTGGACTTTGGAGACCATCCGTAGGCAATATGATGCTGATTTGGCTGAAGTGGTAACGGATACGATTGCGGGCTTCGACCGATTTAATCGTTACAATTTAGGAGCAAGTATAGGTACCACTTTGTATGGTACTTTTAATTTCGGTGAGGATAAAAAAATCCAAGCACTGCGACACGTGATTCGCCCATCCGTTAGCTATGGGTATACTCCTTCGTTTGAACAGTTTTACGACAGTTATTTAGATGCTGATGGAGAAGAAGTTCAATACACGCCCTACGAAACAAGTATTTATGGACGTCCTTCTTTAAATAAGGGGAGTTCCCTTAGCTTCTCTATCCAAAACACTTTGGAGGCCAAGGTTAGGGACAAGGATTCCACTGCCACCGAACCTAAAAAGGTGAGTATTTTGAGCAACCTTACCTTTTCTGCCAGCTATAACCTGGAAGCTGATTCCTTAAAATTGAGTCCTATCAGCATGAGCGGTGCCACTCAAATCATTAAAAATGTGCCCATCAACTTTTCGGCGACGTTCGACCCATATGCCGTAGACAACAATGGCAGACGAATTAATACACTAAACGTTAACAATGGTGGTGGATTGGCCCGTTTGACCGCTGCTCGAATCAATACAGGTTTTAGTTTGAACAGTGAAATGTTCCAAAAAGGTGGCGAAAAGAAAAAGGGTGGTGATAAAGACGACCAACAAAATACAGACTATGGCACCAATGTGTTTGCCATGGACGATATTAGAACTCCAACTCGTGGACAAAGTCAAGGAGGTCGCGGTGGAGATGATGAAGAGGAACGGGACAACCCCATTTATAAAACTTCCTTGCCCTGGGATGCGCGTTTTACCTATGTCGCAACTTATAACAATACCAATCGTCAGCAAGAAATCACCAATCACTCTTTGATGTTTTCTGGGAATATCCAATTATCCCCCAAATGGGAAGTAGGTTTTAACTCTGGTTACGACTTAAAGAACAAAGGTTTTGCCGATACCCGTTTTGCTTTTAAACGTGATTTGGGAAGTTTTAGATTAAGTTTCGATTGGACACCTTTTGGACGTTACGAACGTTGGTATTTCTTCATTGGGATCAAGAGTTCCATTCTTAGCGATATTAAGTGGGAAAGTAGATCCCAGCGTTAAGGTTTTAGTCTTAATTTTATACCTTCAAACCTGCTAAATTCATTCAAATGAAAAAAATAATCAATACCCCAAATGCCCCTGCTCCTATTGGACCGTATAACCAAGCAGTATTGGTAAAAGACACTTTATATATTTCTGGTCAAATTCCAATTGATCCTGCAACTGGGGAATTGGTTGAGGGCGATATCAAAAAGGAAACCCAACAATCCATGGAAAATTTAAAAGCCATTTTGGATGAAGCTGGGATGACCTTTGAAAATGTCATCAAGACCTCAATTTTTATTGCGGATATGCATCAGTTTTCACAAATCAATGAAGTATACGGCACTTATTTTGATGCCAAAACAGCTCCAGCTCGCGAAACCGTAGAGGTTGCGAATCTTCCCAAATTTGTGAACGTGGAAATTTCTATGATTGCCGTTAAATAGTTTCCTGGTGAAACTCCACCAAACCTTCAATAGGTCTACGACGGATAACACCCAAGATTAAATCGTTGCGCTCCAAACAAGCGGTCAATTCATCTTGAAGGAAATGGGCAATACTTCCCACAAAACTGATCGGCACTTTAGTAGCGAGTTCGTACTGCATAATGTAGTTGTTCACGAACTGCTGTAGCCCTTTTTCAATTACACCTTTGCAATAAGGGTGCTCTTTGTTCTCGATGATAAAACGAGCAAAGGTTGCCAAATAGGTGTTCGGGTTGGGTTGCTTGTATAAATGATCTTTGATCACATCTGCATCAAGGTCGTATTCCTTGGCAAATTTTATTCCAAGATCTTGTGGCATTTTGTGGAAGTAGTAATCCCGTATCAGTTTTCTACCGAAGAAGTTTCCACTACCATCATCCATCAAAATATAACCCAAGGAAGTTACTTTTTGAATCAATTGGTTGCCATCGTAATAGCTACAGTTGGAACCAGTTCCCAAAATACAAACGATACCCTGTCTACCAATTTTGGTAGTGGCATAAATGGCCGCGTAGGTATCTTCCCTAACTTCTGCCTTGGCATTGGGAAAGAAATCCTTGAAAATAGCCTTTAAGAATTTTTTCATTCTATCGGTGCCACAACCAGCCCCGTAGAAATAAAGTTGACGTACTTGTTCTTTGTTTTTGGAAAGTTCAAAGTTGTTGGCCAATCGGTCTTCAATTACTTCTTTGGTCAAAACTTCTGGGCTCAAGCCTAAAGTTTGGGTTACAAACAGTTGCTTTCCTTTATCGTCAAGGGCAATCCAATCGGATTTTGTAGCGCCACTATCCACAATCAAAATCATACGTCGAGAGTTTAGTATAGAAACCTGAAGAGGGCGCAAACCCTCTTCAGGAAAAAATTATGTGTAAGAATTAAATTATAAGCTTGCTGCGTGCAAAGCCAATTCAATCAATTTGTTGGAGTATCCTGTTTCGTTATCGTACCAAGATACTACTTTGAAGAATTTAGAGTTCAACTCGATACCTGCATCGGCATCAAAGATGGAAGTTCTAACATCACCTACAAAATCTTGGGAAACTACCAACTCTTCGGTATATCCCAAAACTCCTGCAAGCTCTCCTTCTGAAGCAGCTTTCATAGCAGCTTTAATTCCTTCGTAAGAAGTTTCTTTTTCCAATTTAACGGTCAAATCCACTACAGAAACATCAGCAGTTGGTACTCTAAAGGCCATACCTGTAAGTTTACCTTCCAAAGATGGAATTACTTTGGTTACTGCTTTTGCAGCACCTGTAGCCGCTGGAATAATGTTCAAAAGGGCACTTCTACCACCTCTGTAATCTTTTCTAGATGGACCATCAACAGTCAACTGAGTAGCAGTTGTAGCGTGAACAGTGGTCATCAAAGCTTCTGCAATACCGAACTCATCGTTAAGAACTTTGGCAATAGGTGCCAAACAGTTGGTAGTGCAAGATGCATTGGAAATAATTGTATCGCTAGGCTTAACATCTTTGTGGTTCACTCCCATTACAAACATAGGAGCATCTTTAGATGGTGCAGAGATAACTACTTTTTTGGCTCCACCATCGATGTGTGATTGTGCCATGTCCAATGTGGTGAAAATACCAGTACATTCGGCTACGATTTCAGCACCAACTTCATCCCATTTCAAGCTTTTTGGGTCACGCTCAGCAGTAATTCTGATGGTTTTCCCATTTACCACCAAGTGGCCATCCTTAACTTCAACAGTACCTTCAAAATTACCGTGTACCGAATCATACTTTAATAGATATGCAAGGTGTTCCACATCCAACAAATCGTTGATTGCCACAACATCTACATCACCTCTTTTTACGGTTGCTCTAAATACCAACCTTCCAATTCTACCGAATCCGTTGATTCCGATTTTCAAATTTGACATTTTTACTTTTTTAGTGTTAACAATTAAGTTGTCATTATGTCCGAAACTCTTATGAGTTCCTCGTCAATTTCTGTGTGTGCTTTTATAGCTTCTTCTAGCGGTACAAGTACCAATTTGGTATCTCTTACACCCACCATTAAGTTTGACTTTCCTTCAAGAAGACTTTCTACGGCCTTTACTCCCATCCTACTGGCTAAAACCCTATCAAAACAGGTTGGGTTACCCCCACGTTGCATGTGCCCCAATACGGATACACGCACATCGTAAATTGGCAAATGCTCCTCAACATATTCCTTTAATTGGAAGACGTTCTTCCCTGTTTTGTCACCTTCGGCAACAATTACAATACTGGAAGATTTCCCTGAAGCCTTACTTCTTTTTAGGGAATCCAACAATCGCTCAAGTCCCAAGTTTTGCTCTGGAATCAAAATCTCTTCTGCTCCCGCTCCAACTCCTGCATTTAGGGCGATATGACCTACATCTCTACCCATCACCTCAACAAAGAACAAACGATTGTGCGAACTTGCCGTATCTCTAATTTTATCGATGGCATCCACGACCGTATTAATGGCAGTATCAAAACCAATGGTGTAAGATGAACCGATAATATCATTGTCGATAGTACCTGGAATTCCTATCACTGGAAAATTATATTCCCTATTGAAATTCAAGGCTCCTGTAAAACTACCGTTACCACCAATTACCACAAAGGCATCCACACCTTCCTTCAATAATTGTTCGTGGGCCTTTTTACGTCCCTCTGGAGTTCTAAATTCCTCACAACGGGCCGATTTTAGTATGGTTCCCCCTTTGTTTATTATATTGTTTACGCTACGGGCATCCATGGGCTTAAAGTCGCCCTCTATCATTCCTTGATACCCTCTATAGATACCAACACATTCCTTACCCAAATATGCACAGGTACGAACAACGGAACGAAGTGCTGCATTCATTCCAGGTGAGTCCCCTCCTGATGTAAAAACTGCGATTTTTTTAATTTCTGAAGCCATTAAAAATTTTAAGACCTCAAAACTAGGAAACTTTATCCAAATTTCTACTCGCTTAATAATTTATTTATATTCGGTGAAATACTCAAACGTTTTCGTAATAAATTAATATCAAATTCATGAAAAATATAAAAGCCTAGCGCTTTGGATTTGGCAAATTTGCAGGTTTTGGGGAGAAACGAATTAAACTATCCCGCCCCATAATTTCGGTGGTAGTATTTTGGGGCTCTGGTTCGGGTTCTTCGGCATTTGGTTTGAATACTTTTCGAATTAACTCCCGAAAGGTATCAAAGTCGACCTGATAGGATAAACCAACCCCTTGTGTGTAGCCTTGTCGTTCTGCCAAAAATTGTTGAATTTGGTTTTCCCTGTTGAATATTTTTGCGCTTAAGGTGCCTTCTTCATTTAAAAGTACCTGTACCTCAACATCACCTGCCACAACGGTTTCTGATACGCCGCTACCGCCAACTGGAACTCCTACTCTACCATTAACTAAAATACGATCGGAAATTTGTGTGGATACGGTAACCCCAATTCTATCTTCGGTGGCAATATCTGCATTTGGATCTGTATAACCCTGCTCGTAAGAAAGTCCCAAGTTTAATTTGTCATTGTTGCCCGATAATATTTGGTTGAACAATCCTGAAGCAGATTGAATCAAATTCCCAGTAACGGCCTGTTGGTTGATACCTGTTTGATCGTTTACAAAAGTGCCCTGCGCTAGAAGGAAAAAGGCATTTCGTTCTTTCACTGTTGGATCTTGAAGGCGATATTCCAACTCAGACTGCACAACCGAGGTAGTTCCTGGGAAGTCGATATCAAAGTTTACGTTGGGGCTTTCCAGTTCTCCATCCAATCGCACAACCACTTCGGTGGGTACACGACCTGTATAACCTGCGTTATCCAATAAGGGAGCTGGATTGGCATTCAGTTGATAGACAGCTTCCAGATTCAATTGGGCCGCTAAAGGGTCACCTTCCCAAAGAATGGTTCCTCCTGGCCGCACACTAAAACGTTTATCAATAATACCTCCATATTTAAACTGATACTCTCCTGTAACCACGGCAAATTCACCATACATATTGAATTTACCATTGGTATTGATTTCCATCAGCATAAGTCCTGCTCCCGTTCCTTTAAGGGAACTGCCTGTATCCTGATCCACTACAATCTCTACTTCCGCATCGGGCGTAATATCCAAATCAAAGTCCATTTCCAAACCTTGATACTCTTCTATCACACGTTCATCATCAAATGAATTTGCTTTATCTTTTTCTATAAAATTGATGAAAGAATAATCCCCAACACTAGTTACATCGCTCAACGGAATTTTTAATGAAGTTCCTTTTGCCGTAGCAGCCACCACTGATATGTTTAAGGCATCCACAGAACCATAAATGCTCCCTGTACCTCTCATAAATCCTGTACCATAATACAGGTTTTCCTCGTCGTATTCAGTGTTCAGAATCATGAAACGATCGTTTTGGGTATCTATGTCCAAACCAAATTGCCAATCATCAAAACCTGTGTGGCTAATGGTTCCATCCAAAACGGCAGTAGTACCCTCAGCGACATCAGACAATCCTATTCTTTCAAAATAGAACGTTTGGTCGAACAAACGCACCTTGGACATCGGAGCAAAATCATAATCCACATTCAAATACGGAATTCCAATTCCAGCATTATTTAAGTTCAACAACCCATTAATGGATGGGTTCCCAACATTGCCTGAAATTTGAACACTACCCGTAGCCTTCCCCCGAATGTTGGATATAATATCCTCGCCCAAAGGTCTAAAGGGCTCCAAATCAAAATCCTTGAGATCTGCCGACAAATCCAATTCTTGCACATCATTGTAATTGGTAACCTTTCCGTTCACGTTCAACAATTCCTTACCGTTATCATTCAACCATGTGCTAACACCAAACTCTGTAAGGTCGTTGTTGCCAAATATTCCCAGTTCCAAATCACCTAAATGCATATTGTTGACGCTGAAATTTTGAATTTTCAAACTGGAAGTTGGGAGATAATTACCGTCTTTCTGAAGAATATTCAGAAAACCATCCACTTCACCATTCATTTTTAGGCTATCAATGGAAGGTGTTATTTTTTCAAGGGACACCAATTTAAATTGCAGGTCAAGATCTTTGTAGGTTGAATCGGCCAACTGTCCGCGCAAGCGAATCTGCTCATTATTCCCATTATCCATCACCACATCTTCAATTCGAATGCTATCTAGCGAACTGTCGAAAATCACCTTGTTTTTACTGTTCCCGTCTTTGTTAAGCACCCAAGTATTACCCTTAAAGCTCATATCGGACTTTTTAAGGCCAATTACCGACTCGTTATTATCGTTAAAGGTGTGATAGAAATTTAGGTTGTAGCTGTCATCATATTCGCTACCTCCTTTAAACTCTGTTCTAAAGAAAAGGGTGTCTTTTAAGGTGGTGTTGATGAGACTAAAGTCTTTGATATCATAAAACACCGTGGACATATCCTCAACTGAAACGAAGGTGTTGAAAAGGGGATTTTTATTGTCTATAACCACTTCAATATTATCAAAAATATTTTCGAAGGCGGCTATACTTGGTGATTTAAAGGTGAGCTTAAAATCACGCTGGTCTGCTTTAATAGAACCTCGAATAAAAGTATTGGGATCGAATGTTATTTCGGGTACAAACACATCAATGATCTTGTTGTAGATTCTAAAATTGAAATCCACATACTGCCCCTCCGAAATTTGAAAAGGCTCATAGTTGGTATAAATACTACCGATGGAGTTCTGTACAAGCCTACCCAACTCATCCACCTTAAAATAACCACTCATATAACCCGTGATAATATCTGGAGAGTTAATTTCAATGGTGCGCACGGTGTCATTTGCATAGGTGGAAGTCACCGTAAAGTCCTCAAAGAAATAGGTATCGTTTATATTTTGATAGGTGGTATTGGAAAACTGAAGTTGACCAGCCATATTATCAATGGTATTGCCTTCAATATCCATATCAATATGCCCTTTAAAAATAGAAATGGAATCGTTGATAATGTTCAAGGCCTTCAAATCTGCATAATCCACCGCGGCCACAAAGTTGAACTTGTTACGCTGATCGGCAAAATCGGCCAACCCTTGAAAATCAAACCTAAAGTTATCATCATTGCACAACAGCGTCCCATCAAATAATTGGTCTCTTAAAATTCCTGAGACTTTGATTTTGTTGTACTCGTAGTTGTTGTAATCCAGTTTGTAAACCTCACCAGAAACTTCAGTATTTAAACTCTCAGCTACAAACCCCTTCCCTTCCACATTCATATCCATGGAGGCGTATCCAAGACTTTTATTGTTGATGAACTCCCCTAGATTAAAATCAATCAAAGAAATAAAACCGATATAGGAGGCATCCTCTATTTCTTGGATATTGGTCATCTGGAAATCCACAAAACTATCCCCAACAGCTGTATTAAGGTTTACCGTAACGTTGATAGAGCTTTCGGTTACCTCGGCATCTCCCCTTACCGTAAACTGTCCTAATTTTTTCACCGATTCAGGAATGTTTCTGCCCAATATTTCAGGCAACAACCCTCTTAACTGGTAATAGCTCGACGTTAAATTGTCAATATCGCCCCGAACCACAAAAGGTGCATAATCACTAAACATATTATCGAACCTAAAATCTCCGCGGATACCTGTATTGTCTGTAAACAAAAACAGATTATCTACCTGAAGTTGATTCAGCACCCCACTAAAATCCCCAGTAAAGTTCACTATTTTATCAGCCCCAAACTCATTATAAAAAGCATTGATTTCATTTAAGGCAACGGTCGATTCTGTAAACGTGGCATCAATATTTACCTTGTCGATAAACTGGGCCAAATCCTCCCTTTGGTAATTAAACACCAAATTACCTTTAAGTTCCGACTGTTCAGTATCGATCAAAAGCGAATCAAATCGCATTTGCTCTTTGGTATATTTAAATTCAGTAGACAACTTTTCAAGTCGAATACCTCTTTTCGCCAAAGTGGAAAGATTTTCAATTTTTAGAGAAACTTCTGGCCCTAAAATTTGAAAGTTACTGGCTTGTACATCAATCTCTGAAAAATTGAGCGTTTCAGGAGCTTCCAAATTTTCATCGATCAATCGAAATCTTCCATTGTTGATTTGTATATCATCCGAAGCCAGATAAAAGGGCGGTGTGCCTGGGTCTCTTGGTTTTCCATCATCCAACTTGTCCACAAACACATCCAAATTGGTTTGAGTTTCGCCTTCGTAGGTCTTTAAATTAAAGATCAATCCATCCACCTCAATATCACCAAACTCCATTTTATTGTTGGCCATGTTCCGAAGGTTCAAAATGGAAGTGGTTAATTTATGAATGTAAAAAAGTGTATCCTTTTTATAATCCTCAACATAAACACCTTTTATTCCTGCATTTAAATTAAAAAGGGAAAGGCTAACTCTGTCAATATTGATGTTCGTCCCAAACTCCTCATTAATGGAATCCGTTGCGTATTTCGCCAAACTGGTCTGCACTACTGGCATGGATAACACCAAAGAACCCAATACCATTATGATCAAAATGGTCAAAAGGAGACGCAACAATATTTTACGAAGTTTTTTGATAGGGCTTTATGTTTTACCTTTGATGACCAATTTTTGTTCCAAAACCTGTGTCGAATACAAAAAATTATATTCTAGCAATCGAATCGTCCTGTGATGATACTTCTGCTGCCGTGCTTTGCAATACAAAAGTACTGAGCAATGTAGTAGCAACACAAGAAATTCACAAGCAATATGGTGGTGTTGTTCCCGAGCTGGCTTCGAGGGCACATCAGCAAAACATTGTTCCCGTGGTGCATCAAGCCTTGGCCAAAGCAAATATCGATAAAAAAGAACTCTCCGCCATAGCTTTTACCCGTGGCCCTGGCCTTATGGGTTCTTTGCTTGTTGGAACCTCTTTTGCCAAGTCGTTGGCATTGGGACTTGATATTCCTTTGATTGAAGTCAACCACATGGAGGCCCATATTTTGGCCCATTTTATTGATGATGAGGAGCGAACTCCACCCACATTTCCTTTTATAGGAATGACAATCAGTGGTGGACATACTCAAATTGTAAAGGTGAGCGATTACTTTTCCATGGAAGTTTTAGGCGAAACCTTGGATGATGCCGTTGGTGAGGCTTTCGATAAAAGTGCTAAATTAATGGGATTACCTTACCCTGGTGGACCATTGATCGATAAATATGCTAAGCTGGGGAATGAAAACGCATTTCAATTCCCGAAACCCAAAGTGGATGGGCTCAATTTTAGTTTTAGTGGACTTAAAACGAGCATTCTTTATTTCTTACAACGCGAGACTCAAAAAAATCCTGATTTTGTATCTGAAAACATGAACGATATCTGTGCATCGGTTCAATACACCATTTTGGAGATTTTAATGGAAAAACTACAATTGGCCGTTGAACAAACTGGGATAAAACAGATTGCTATTGGTGGCGGGGTAGCTGCAAATTCAGGAATAAGAGGCAGATTGGCAGAGGCCGAAACACAAATGGGTTGGGAAACCTATGTGCCTAAATTCGAATACTGCACGGACAATGCGGGTATGATCGGGATTGTGGGCTACCTGAAATTTAAACGTAGTGAATTCACTGACCAAAGTATTGCTGCCAAGGCACGATATGCCATCGGAAGCTAAACAAATCATATCTTTAGTCCATGCAGCTTTTTTACAACCCCAATATCGATTTTAGTGCCAAACAGTTTGTTTTCCCTCCAGATGAAAGCAAACACATCGTTCGAGTCCTTCGCAAAACCGAAGGCGATGTGTTGCATATTACCAATGGAAAAGGTTATTTGTTTGAGGCCGAAATCATGGTTCCCGACCAAAAAAGGTGCAAAGCACGAATTATTTCAGAAACCAAAGCCATCCCTAAACGTTTCAAACTGCATATGGTGGTGGCCCCTACCAAAATGAACGACCGCTATGAATGGTTTTTGGAAAAAGCTACGGAAATCGGAGTAGACGAAATCACGCCTATTATTTGCGACCATTCAGAACGAAAAGTGATCAAGTTGGATCGTTTGGAGCGTGTTTTACAGAGCGCCATGAAACAATCCCTTCAAACGGTTTTACCACAAATCAACCCACCAATTACCGCTACCGAGTTTTTGAATTCTGATGTAGAAGGACAAAAATTTATAGCACATTGCATGGAAGGCGAAAAAATGGAACTCAAAAGAAAAGTGATTCCAGATCAAGACTTGACCATTATGATTGGCCCTGAAGGAGATTTCTCCAAAAATGAAGTGGATTTGGCCAAGGAAAAAGGGTATGTTCCCGTTTCTTTGGGAAACACGCGACTTCGGACAGAAACCGCTGCCATTGTTGCCTGTGCCACCGTGGCCATGATCAACAACTAAACCAAGACACATCTTATTTAAAAAGGAATGCCTTACATTTGAAGTATTGGTATTCAAATTTCCATGAAACACCTCTTTTATAGCTTACTCTGTTTTGTATTGGCTTTATCCAGCATGAATGCCCAAGACATTGCCGTACTTAAGTACGGAGGTGGTGGAGATTGGTATTCCAACCCTACTGCACTTCCCAATCTAATTGCATTTTGTAATTCCAATATCGGGACCAAAATAAATCCTGACTTCGAAACTGTCGAAGCAGGGAGTGTCTCCATCTTTAAATATCCTTTTTTGCACATGACGGGACATGGCAATGTGTTTTTTACTGATGAGGAAAGTGAGAATTTAAGAACTTATCTTTTATCAGGAGGTTTTTTACACATTGATGACAATTATGGCATGGAACCTTACTTAAGAAGGGAGCTGAACAAAATTTTTCCCGATAAGGCATTAGAAGAATTGGGAGCTGACCATCCTATTTTCAATCAAAAATATGCCTTCCCCGATGGTTTACCTAAAATACATGAACATGATGGTAAACGGCCACAAGCTTTCGGAATTTTTGAACAAGGCAGATTGGTGCTTTTGTACACCTTTGAATGCGATCTAGGTGATGGTTGGGAAGACCCTGAAGTACATAACGACCCAGAAGATGTACGGCTCAAAGCTTTGCAAATGGGAGCCAATATTGTGGAATACGCCTTTAAAAGTTAATTATGAGTGCCAAAACTATCGCCAACGGAATTCTTAGAGCCATTGCCATATTAGCTGGTATCGTAATTTTAGGGTGGTTCTTTTATAAGATTCAATCTGTTATAGTGTATTTGGCCATTGCGGCGGTAATTGCTCTTTTGGGAAGACCGATTGTTTTGTTTCTAAGAAAGAAATTAAAGTTTCCAAACACCCTGGCAGTAATTGCAACCATGTTGTTTATGGTTTCTATTTTTTTGGGAATCTTGGCCCTATTTATTCCACTGATCACCAAACAGAGCCAAAATCTATCGCTTCTTGATATTGACATGCTAACTGAAAAAATCAACTCGCTTTACCTTGAAACCTTGCAATATTTTGGAGCATCTACTGGTAGTGTGAATGAAATTATCAGTGAATCCCACATAGAAGAAAGTATGTTGTCCGATTTGGATTTAGGTTTTATACCAGACTTTTTAAACACCTTTATGAACGCTTTGAGTAGTTTTAGCATCGGATTCTTTTCTGTGCTTTTCATCTCATTTTTCTTCTTAAAAGATCGGAATTTATTGCAAAATGGACTGCTCACTTTTGTTCCAGACAACAAGGAAAGTAACATGGTAAAATCCATTGAAAAAATAAATAATTTACTCTCCAGATATTTTGCTGGAATCCTACTTCAACTTTTTATTTTGTTCGTGATTTACACGATTGCATTACTAATTGTTGGAGTGGAAAATGCAATTGTGATTGCTTTCCTATGTGCCCTATTTAACATCATTCCATACATAGGTCCTATTATCGGTGGAGTGATCATGATTACATTAACAATGACCAGCTTTTTAGGGGCTGATTTCAGCAGTGTAATCATACCTAAAACTATGTATGTTTTGATAGGTTTGGCCATTGGTCAATTGATTGATAATTTCTTTTCGCAACCCTTTATTTTTTCCAATAGCGTTAAGTCCCATCCCCTTGAAATTTTCTTGGTGATCATCATTGCTGGACTTCTTTTTGGTGTGGTCGGAATGGTGGTTGCCGTGCCTGGATACACCGCAATTAAGGTGATTTTAAAAGAATTTTTAGCTGAATATTCCGTTGTGCAAAAGTTGACCAAAAACTTATAGCATCTCTTTGAATAAACGATTATTAAATACTGGTGTACAGGATTTTATATTTAAAAATATAAATACTGACATTATGTCTGTTTTGCTTCAAAAGCCCATTTTTGATGGCATTTCACAAAAAGAACTAGCCGAACAACTTGAAGCTCGAAAAAAATGTGAGGACAAACTCCCCACTTGGTTTGAACACAAAAATATTTACTACCCGAACAAGCTAAATATTGAGCAAACCAGTTCGGAGCAAACTGCTCTTTATAAAGCACAAATTATAGGGGGAAAGTCGCTGATAGATCTAACTGGCGGATTTGGTGTAGACAGCTATTTTTTCGCCTCCAAAATGGAACAGGTTTGGCACTGTGAAATCAACCCAGAATTAAGTGAAATTGCCCAACATAATTTTGAGATTTTAGGTCGAAAAAACATCCAGTGTTTTGCTGAAGATGGCATTGAATTTCTGAAAAATTCCAACCAACATTTCGATTGGGTTTTTGTGGACCCCTCCCGAAGAAATGATAAAAAAGGCAAGGTGTTTTTACTTGAAGATTGCCTCCCAAATTTACCTAATAACCTATCCTTTATTTTTGAGAAAACGGAAAAGGTTTTGATCAAAGCCTCTCCTATTTTTGACATTGCCCAAGGCATCAATGAACTTCAATTTACCAAAGAGGTTCATGTCGTCGCAGTGAACAATGAGGTGAAAGAATTATTGTTTGTAGTGGAGAAAGGTTTTGAAGGTGACATTCAAATTAAGACGGTGAATCTTTTGCCCAACCAAGAAGACCATTTCAATTTCAAATTAGCAGATGAACCCACTTGCGAAATTAATTACGATTCACCAGAAGACTTTTTATATGAACCCAATGCCGCCATTTTAAAGTCAGGAGGGTTTAAATCTGTAGCAGCATTTTACAAAGTAAATAAGCTTCATCCGCATTCGCATTTATACACTTCCGTCGAGAAAATTGATTTTCCTGGAAGAACCTTCAAAATTGAACAAGTTCTCCCCTATTCCAAAAAGACTATCAAATCATTGGGGTTGACCAAAGCAAATATCACCACAAGAAACTTTCCGATGACCGTGGCAGATATCCGTAAAAAATTCAAAATAAAGGATGGTGGTGACCACTATTTGTTCTTCACCAAAAACATTGACGATTCCCTTTTGATCTTATCCTGTAAAAAAGTTTAGGCCTAATCCAAGTTATCCATCCAATCAAAAAAGAGGTTGATCCAATTTTTTAATCTTTCATGTTCCAATCCCAAAGAAAACCCATGCCCTCCTGTCGGATACACATGCATGGTTGCAGGTACTTTGTTTTCTTTCAAAGCAGAAAAGAACATCAAACTGTTCTCAACAGGAACGGCTCCATCATCTGCAGCATGTAATAAGAAAGTGGGCGGCGTGTTTTCATCTACCTGCTTTTCATTAGAAAGATAATCCAATTCAGCCTGTGTCGGATTTTCTCCTACCAAAGAAGCTCTAGAACCTGTATGCGTGCTTGGTTCACCTAAAGTGATTACAGGATAAATCAAGGCCATAAAATCAGGGCGGGCTGAAATGCCATCCTCTCCCTTCTGTGTGGGATAGACCTTTTCATCGTAATGGGTGCCCAAGGTGGAGGCCAAATGTCCTCCTGCAGAAAAGCCCATGATTCCTATTTGGTTTTCATCCAGATTCCACTCTTTGACCTTAGATCGTACCAAACGCATGGCTCTTTGCGCATCTTGCAAGGGAACCAAATGTTTATCCTTTATAATGGATTTGGACCAAGGCAAACGATATTTCACCACGATGCCTGCTATACCTTTTGCAGTTAATGTTTTGGCAATATCGGTACCCTCCCAATCGTAGGCCAGACCGTAATACCCTCCACCTGGAAAAATAACAACTGCCTTGCCATTGGACATTCTCTTTGATGGCAAAAACACTTCAACAGTTGGTTCTTGCACATTGGTGATCCAAATGATTCCGTCTTCGGTATATTCAATTTTCTCGGCCTCGTTGGAAGCCTCTTGGTTTGGAATTCTGTTTGGCCAAAGTGGGATAATAGTATTTTGTGCTGACATTCCAATCGTGGTTAGTAGGAAAATCAGTGCGGTTAGTTTGATGCTTTTCATGTGCTTGGTTTGTGCTATTATTCGGGACAATCCCATTTAAAATTGGCCACCTTATCGTTGGAGCCTGCGGATAAATTGTAATGCCACCATTCCGTTCTAATCGACCAAAATCCGTGAGATTCCATTGTTTCTTTCAGTAATTTTCTATTGTCGAGTATATTTTGGGGCAAGTCCATATTATCGTGATAGGCCCTTTTTCCAAAAAAATCAAAATCGGTTCCCATATCGAGTTCATTACCCTCCAGATCAACTAAGGTAATGTCCACTGCACCACCTTTATTGTGAATGGAACCTTTATCTGGATTGGCTACATATTGAGGATTGGGCACTATCTCCCACATTTTGTACTGCACCGAATTGGGGCGATAACAATCAAAAAACTTGATTTTAACTCCCTCTTTCAGAAAATCCTTATTGGCTTTAATCAAGGCTTTGGCGGTTTTAACTCGGGTGTAGCATTCGGCGCAATCGTACACTTTAGCCTTTAAAAAGTTGTTTTCCGTAGCATAACGCAGGTCATAAGCAAAATCCCTGCTGAAATCCTCCAATCGCACAAAAGTGGTATCGGCCAAACCATCGAAAGTTTTAAGTTTTGGTTCTACTGTTTTTGGAACTGAATCCACTGCAACAGAATCTTTTACTTCAACAGTTTCAACTTGTTTAGATGTTTCCGTTTTTTTGTTTTTCTGACCGCAACTTATCGTCAAAGCGACAATAAAAATGAGTAGGCTATGCTTCATGTTAGTCGATTTGTTTTTGCTTGGCAAACCAAGTATATAAAGAATCTGTAGTATAGGCCCTGTCCCATGCATTGTGGCCTACCCCTTTATATCTAGTGTATTGCACATCATATCCCATTTCTTTGAGCCTAGCCACCATACCATCGGATTCTTCCACCCTAATTTTATCATCTTGATCTCCGTGAAAAACCCAAATGGGCATTTTTTTATTGATCCAATGGGCATAGGGCAATGGGGCCATTCCACAAACCACTGCCATAGCTGCAAACTTATCAGGGTATTGAGTAGCCATTTCCCAAGCTGCACTTCCTCCCCTGCTCAATCCCGTTAAGTAAATTCGTTTTTTGTCCACACGATTGGCATCCACAACAGAATCCAACAATTGGGCAACGGCTTCTGTATTCCACCATTTTTGTGCATGTGGGTTCTGTGGCGCCAAAATCAAAAATGGAAATTGCATTCCCTCAGCCAACAATTTTGGAGGACCATTGTGTTTGATGTATTCCATTTTTTGACCAGATTCACCGCCCCCATGAAGAAATAATAGCAAGCCAAATTCTTCATTTTCTGAACTGAAATAATCCTTTGGGTAGTAGAGGTAGTATTTTAGGGATTCTTTGGTGACGGTTTCCAATTCATCCAACACCAAATGGGATTGTGCGGAGCACGCTTGGAGCACCAAAAGCCCTATCAAAATAAAAAAACGTAAAAATTGATTGCCCATTACCCGTACAAGTTACAAAAGTTTATCGGCGATTTCTTGCCAATTATGGGCACGCTCAAATGAATTTTCATTGGCATTGTGCGGTGAAGAGAACATAATGGATCTCCCATTAAATGGCTCCAAGTTTTTACTACGATCATCTATCAAAACATCACCTTTTAAAATGTGTTTATCCCCACACAAAATACGATTTTGCCAAGGGATAAAAGGAAAGTGTAAATCCAACCAATCCGATTTTTCCTTTAAGGAATCAGGAAATTCCATGGCAGCAGAAGCAATGTAGACCTTATATTTTTTACTCAATTCCAACAACACCTCTTGACTATCTGGAATAACCCTCAAATCCCTAAAAAAACCAATTCTTCGGGTATGATCTTTTATGTTTTTTTGATGTTCCTTCGGCACACATTGCCAAACTTCCCTTCCGAAGCATTCTTCTACACATAATTGGGCATTAAATTCTTGGTTGTAGATTTCGATATGGGCCATGTAGGCATCAGCCATCACCTCGTCCATATCCACAAAAATGATCATACTTAATTTTTAGTTACGTGAAGTACGCAAAAACTTGCTGAATAATCAAGGTTAACAGACAGGCCTGTCCAAATTTCACCAAACAGCACTATACATAAATTGCTATATCCTAACCATCTATCCTCAAAAATTTTAATAAAAGTGAAGTGTTTTAAAGAATTCTTTAATTCTTGATTTACAACTATCAATCCCTCGAGACCCAGTTTTAATTTCGACAAATAACAGTTACCTTCACACATTAAGATCCGAAAGCGTTTGATTACGTTCTTCGTGATAAATCAACCCTTATTTATGTTGCCAAAAGGAAACTTCCCCCAAAAGGTCTATTTAAATGGTGAAATAATAGCGAGTGAAGATGCCAATATTTCGGTTTTTGACCGTGGATTTTTATTTGGTGATGGCATTTACGAAGTGATGGTGCAGTTGGAAAACGGCATCTTCTACAAAAAAGCGCATTTGGATCGCCTGCAAGAAAACTTGGATAAAATTGGAATTGATTTTGACGTGGACACCCTCTACCCAGAAATTGATGCCCTCATTGAAGCCTCCGGACTTTCAGATGCATCTTGTTTGATTTACATGCAAATAACTCGTGGAACAGCCCCTAGAAAGCATTCCTATCCCAAAGGGATAGCTGCAAGTGTGATGATGTATGCACTTCCTTTTGAATTGCCCTATATCAACACAAAAAATATGAAAGCCATTACCGCTAATGACTTCAGATGGCACCGATGCGATATCAAATCCATTTCCTTATTGGGGAATATCATGACCAACGAAGCCGCCATGATTGCCGACTGTGACGAAGCTGTCCTGATTCGTGATGGCAAAGTAACCGAGGGGTCCCACACCAATATATTTTTTGTGAAAGACAGCAAAGTGGTTACCCATCCTGCCAACGAACATATTTTGGATGGCATTACCCGAAAAGTATTGGTGCAATTATGCAAAGAATTGGATTTACCATTGATTGAAAAAGCAATTTCCTTTGATGAAATTCCCAATACAGATGAAGCCTTTTTCACGGGAACAACCACGCAAATAGCTTCCATAGCTCAGTTGGGAGAACATACTTATTACGACGGGAACGACATTGGGCCAATCACAAAACAACTCCGAGAAGCCTTTGCAAAACTCAAAGACATAGACACAGCTGACATAACTTTATAAGTGACTCAAATTATGATGACCAACCTCAAACAATTTCAAAAACCGTTTCTCTTTTTAATGGTGCTCCTCGTTTTCTCCTGCAAAAGCAGTGAGGAATACGATGTGCTCATTTTAAATGGTACCGTTTACGACGGTAAGGGTGGTGAACCTATTCTAACCGATATCGCCGTAAAAGATTCCATGATTGTGGCCCTTGGCGACCTATCTAGCGAAAAAGCCCTCAAAATAATTGACGCTTCTGGACTTGCGGTTTCTCCAGGTTTTATTGATATGCATACCCATATTGAGCCAATCATGGAGTTGAACGACTGCAAAAGTCATGTAACCCAAGGGGTGACCACTGCACTCGGTGGCCCAGACGGAAGTTCCCCCTACCCTTTAAAACCTTATATGGATAGCTTAATGCAAAAAGGAATCGGGATGAATGTGGGCTATTTGGTTGGACACAATACAGTTCGTCGCAATATCATGGGATTGGAGAATCGTGCTCCCACGGAGGAAGAACTCAAAGCCATGGAAGCTGAAATTGATAGTGCCATGAAAGATGGGGCTTTTGGTATTTCAACAGGGTTAAAATATTTACCAGGAGCCTTTTCCAAAGTGGATGAAGTGATAGCTTTATCCAAAGTAGCCTCTTCCTATGGCGGAATTTATACCTCTCACCTAAGAGAAGAGGGGCTTGGACTATTTGATGCCGTTGCCGAAGCCATTCAAATTTCAGAAGATGCCAGTATTCCTGTGGTGCTTACCCATCATAAAGCCATTGGAAAACCCATGTGGGGAAAAAGTTCCAGAACCTTGGCCATGGTAGATTCCGCGAGAGCAAAAGGACTCAACATTAAAATGGACCAATATCCCTATGCAGCGAGTTACACCAGTATTTCTGTTTTGATTCCTAGTTGGGCCAGAGCTGGAGGTCAAGAAGCCTTTGTGGAGCGCATCAACAATCCTGTGCTTAGAGATAGCATTAAAAATGGCATCGTTTTCAATATTTTGAACGACCGTGGTGGTTCCGATTTGGACAGGGTTCAATTTGGAAAAGTAGAATGGGCTCCTGAGCTTGAGGGTAAAACTTTAAAGTACTGGTGCGAAGAAAATGGATTGGAACCCTCGGTTGAAAATGGCGCCGATATGGTAATTAAAGCACAATTGAACGGTGGAGCAGGATGCGTTTTCCATGCTATGGCTGAAGAAGATGTCGAAAACATTATGCAACACCCATTCACCATGATCGGTTCAGATGGTCGTTTGACAAAACCAGGCATTGGACACCCTCATCCACGTGGATATGGTACATTTCCAAGAGTTTTAGGTCATTTTGTGCGTGAAAAGAAAATCTTGACTTTATCGGAAGCCATTCGTAAAATGACCTCTATGCCTGCTGAAAGTTTGGAATTGACCGATCGAGGTTTGATTCAAGAAGGAATGAAAGCTGATATTACCATTTTCAACCCTGAAACTGTAATTGACAAAGCCACATTTGAAAAACCACACCAATATTCGGTAGGTATCGAATATGTTTTGGTCAATGGAGGTCTAGCAGTAGACAATGGAGAATTTAAAGACATCAAATCAGGAATAGTAATCAAAAAGCAATAACAACCAACCTAACATGAAAAAAGCAACATTAACACTAGCCATGGCATTCGGAGTTATATCCATGGCTACCCAAGCTCAAGAAGCATCTGTAGATAAAAAATATACCAAGGAAATTGAAAAATTGGCCAAGGCCAAACAAGTGAAATCTGCATTTACCCTTATCGAAGGATATAAAGAACAAACCGAAAAAGACCATATTACCCTAACCGAGATTTTGGCTGCACCTTTCAAAGAAGATGCAAGAGGTGTTGCCTTTGCAAAAATGTTGGAAGAAGCTGGTGTGGATAGTCTTTGGACCGATGAAGTTGGAAATGTTATAGGACTTCGAAAAGGAACTTCAGGTGAATCTGGCTACGTAGGTATTGATGCCCACTTGGATGTAGTTTTCCCAGAAGGTACTGATGTTACTGTTGAAAAAGTGGGTGATACCCTTAAAGCTCCTGGAATTGGAGATGATACCCGTGCTTTGTCCAATTTGATTTCAATGTTGAAAGCCATGAACAAAGCTGAGATCCAAACAGAAAAAGATGTGCTAATTGTTGGTTCTGTAGGTGAAGAAGGTCTTGGCGACCTACGCGGTATGAAATATATGTTCAACGAATCTGGGTTGGACATTGATTCCTGGATCGCTATCGATGGTGGTGCTATGGGACGTATCAGCAATGCTGGATTGGGATCCAAACGCTACAAACTATTGGTTAAAGGAAAAGGAGGTCACTCTTGGGGCGCATTCGGACTTGCCAATCCGCATCACGCTTTGGGTAAAGCCATCGATATTTTTTCTAAAGCCGCTTGGGAATTCACGCAAGGTGATGTGGAAAGAACCAGCTTCAACGTAGGTAGAATTGGTGGAGGAACTTCTGTAAATTCCATCCCATTTGAATCTTGGATGGAAGTGGATATGCGTGCCATCAGCCCAAAAAACTTGGATGAAATCGAAGCAATTTTCAAATCATCCGTAGAAAAAGCGATTGCTGAGTACAATGCCAGTGGCGTTAAAGGAGAAGTAACCTACGAACTCATCAAAATTGGTGATAGACCCTCTGGCGAATTGGCTCCCGAAGTACCATTGGTTCAAAGAGGTATGGCGGCTACAGAATTTTTTGGCGTACAACCCTCCTTGGGAAGAGGTTCAACCAACATCAACATTCCCGTTTCCAAAGGAATCCCTGCCATTTGTATTGGACGAGGTGGAAAAGGCGGAGGCGCCCACTCACTTCACGAATGGTATGTGAACGATGAAGAAGCCGAAGAGTCCATCAAATTGGCCTTATTGATTACCCTTGCTCAAGCAGGTCTAGAAAAATAATTGTAAAATCATAGATATTCAATATATCCATATT
Organism: Flagellimonas zhangzhouensis; assembly: GCF_900102925.1. Classification (GTDB taxonomy): domain Bacteria; phylum Bacteroidota; class Bacteroidia; order Flavobacteriales; family Flavobacteriaceae; genus Flagellimonas; species Flagellimonas zhangzhouensis. Next base: position 72,506 of record NZ_FNKI01000005.1, read on the forward strand.
TGATAAATATGGATATAATATTGTAAATTTGATAATCATCAAATAAAAATGCCATGAATATCAGTTTTACAAAAAAGCAAGAAGAATACATAGCCAAACAAGTTGCAACAGGGGAATACCAAAACAACAGTGAGGTCATCCGCGACGCATTGCGCTTACATAGTGTTTATAGGGACAAAGTTATTGAGGACCTTAGAAGAGAGATTGAAAAAGGCTGGAGTGGTCCAGATAGTCCAAGGTCCATGGACGAAATCATTGCTTCAAAAAAGAACAGATGATAGACGGCTATGTGCTTTCACAAGAAGCCGATTATGATATTGAGGCTATTTTTGAATATGGTGAATATCGCTTTGGGAATTCTCAAGCCATAGAGTATCTCATTGGATTGAACAACCATTTCATAGCCTTGGCCCAAAACCCTGATATAGGAAAAGCTAGAACAGAAATCAAAGATGGTTTATTTAGTTTTCCCTATTGCGCTCACACTATCTTTTATCGAAAATTGAAAGGATATGTACGCATTGTAAGGGTTTTATATGGCGGCAGGGATTTGGTGAAATTTTTAAGGTAACGCACAATAATATTTTGGTCAAGTATTTAATTGTTTGAAAAAGTTGAAATAAATTATGAATAAAACCCTACTCAAACTTATAGTCTGCACTCTTTTAGTTTGTACAACATCCATTTATAGCCAACTTAGCCAGGACCAAGAAAGCAAGATTGACCAATTATTTTTGAATTGGAACAAACCCAATCACCCTGGTGGCGCCATTGCGGTGATGCAAGGGGATCAAGTGGTGTATTCAAAGGCTTTTGGTCTGGCGAGTATGGAGTACATGGTTCCAAATGCCACGGGAACTAGATTTAATGTGGCTTCGGTATCCAAGCAGTTCAGCTCTTTGGGTATTGTAAAATTGCACTTGGAGGGCAAACTTTCCATTGACGACACCATTGATAAGTATATTGATGGACTGGCTTCATTTGGCAGCAAGATCACCATCCGTCAGATGATGCATCACACCAGTGGCCTACGTAGTTTGCACGCTCTTTTTGCCTTGGCAGGTTGGAGAAATGATGATTCCAGAACCAATGCCGATTTGGATAGATTGATGTTGCTACAAACGGACCTCAATTTTGAACCAGGTTCAGAATACTTGTATTGCAATACGGGCTATATGTTTTTGGCCAACATCATTGAAAAGGTCACTAACAAGTCTTTCGTGGATTACATGGAGCAGGAAGTGTTCATCCCTTTAGGGATGTATGAGACCTATGTGGAAGATAGATATGATCGAATTGTACCCAATAACGCTACCTCCTACTATACCCAAAGAGACGGTTTTGTTCGCGCTGTGGAATATTGGGGCTATGTGGGTTCAGGAAATATGCACACTACTACGATAGATTTGTTGAAATACCTGAAAAACTATTACAATCCGACATCGGGTTGGAAATCAGCTTTTGATATGATGCAAACGCTGGACCCTTTGAACGATGGAAGTTTTAACCAATATGCTTTTGGGGTAAATGTAGAGGAAATTTTGGGCAAAAAGCGGGTAAGTCATGGAGGCTCCATTGGTGGGTTCCGTTCCAATATTGCAGTATTTCCGAATGATCAAACCAGTATTGCCATCATTACCAATTTTTCATCTTCAAATCCTGGAGGAAAATCAAATGATATTGCCGAGATTCTTTTTGACCAGAAATTGACCCCGAAAACATTAACGGCTGCTAAAATTTCAAAAACCAGTCTGGAATCTTTTAAAGGCACCTATTATGATCATGATCTGTATGAAGAAAATAAGGTGGAATTTAGTGGTGACACACTTTTTCTTGGCAATTCCAAAGCAGCATTTATTCCCATTGGTAAAAACAAATTTGAAGCCATTTGGAGTGGAACTACCCTTACTTTTGAAGAGAATCAATTTACTTACACACCTTTTAGTGGCAAGCCCCAAGTTTTCAAGAAATTTCAAGAGGAACCATTTACCGAATCATTGGCCAAAGAATACGAAGGGGCCTATTACAGTCCAGAAATCCATACATCCTACGCCATTTTCAGTAAAAACGGGGAATTATTTGCCTATCATATCCGTCACGGAGAAATGAAACTAGAGCAAAAATTCAAAGATATGTTGGAGGGTGATTATCCGCTAAGAGCTTTGAAATTCAAGCGTGAAAATGGGAAAATTACTGGCGTATTTATTTCCGATGGCAGGGCAAGAAACCTTTGGTTCGAAAAAACGAATTAATATGAAATCCACATTCCAACCACTTCAAAAATTGTGTTTTGCAATTGTATGTTTATTTGCCATTCAACTATGTGCACAAACTTTTCCAGATAGGATTTGGCACCGTGCATCTGATGCCGAGGTACAACCTTGGCAAAATGAAAAGTCAAAAGCCTTTCGGGAGTATCTCATCGACAGTACAAAAATCACGGGCTTGATGATTGTCCATAAAGGCAAAGTGGTTTTTGATTATGGGGATGTGGAAGAACTCAGTTATATCGCATCCATTAGAAAAAGTGTACTTTCCATGATGTATGGGCAGTATGTCGAAGATGGTACCATTAAACTGGACAAAACCATTAAAGAGCTTGGAATTGATGATGTGGAGGGCATTTTACCTATCGAACAAAAAGCAACGGTTCAAGATATTATTTCAGCAAGGTCAGGAGTGTATCACCCTGAAGGATATCCTGGAGGAATGCAGGAATATGCACCCAAAAGAGGTTCTGTTGAACCAGGTTCGTATTGGTTGTATTCCAACTGGGATTTTAACGTAGCGGGGTACATATTTGAACAGGAGACGGGTAAAAACATCTACGACGAAGTAGAACGGCAATTGGCGAATCCATTGCATATGCAAGATTGGGACCGTTCCTTGCAACAAAAACAGGGAAATCCTGCCATTTCAAAATATTTGGCCTACCCTATGTGGTTCTCAACCCGAGATATGGCCCGTTTAGGTTTAATGATGCTCAACAAAGGAAAATGGAAAGACACCCAAGTCATCAGCGAATCGTGGGTGAATGAAATGTTGAAATCCCGCACCTCACATGTAGAACTCAACAAAAATGTGCCTGTTTTCCTAGGAACAGGAATCAATTATGGGTATGGTTATATGTGGTGGTTGTGGCAAGATGTGAGCGACAAACGCTACGAGGGCGCTTATTCCGCCAAAGGCGCCATGGGACAGAATATTACGGTTTATCCAGCCATCGAAACTGTGTTGGCGTTTAAAACCAAGGCTGCATACCGAAGAAGCAATTCGTCCGATGTACGATTGAAGGTCGCCCAAAAAGCAGCTGAGATTTTTGAAATGCAATAGGCTTCTACTTCAAAAGAAAGCTTAGTTAATTATCATTCTGGCCTGCTTTTATGAAAAACCCTCTCTGATGTTGGGTTTCATCGAAAAGTATTGGGTATTATTTCCATTTTTAATCTTCTAGTAGCTAAATTGCAAGGTGTTCGCACATAGCAACTAAACAACAACATATGCAAACTATCAAACAACAATTTCAATTGGGGAGTATCCTTTTGACCGCTTTAGTAGTGGGATGTTCGCCCAAGTTTACCGAAGAAACCAAGGATGGTTTCAATCTTGTTCATAATGAAGATGGCAAAACTTTAGGGTATAGTCCAACCTCCAAAGTTTCACTCTTAACAGTGGACCAATATGCCTTTAAGGATCTAAATCAAAATGGCACTTTGGACCCTTATGAAGATTGGCGATTGAGCACCATTGAACGTGCCGCTGACCTTGCTTCCAAAATGACAGTGGAACAAATTGCTGGATTAATGCTCTACAGTGCCCATCAATCCATTCCAGGAGGAGGCAATAGCTTTTTTGGGCCAGTCACCTATGGTGGAAAACCTTATGCTGAAAGTGGTGCTGAAGCCAGTGACCTTTCCGATGCCCAGAAAAAATTTCTTCAAGAAGATAACTTAAGACATGTTTTGATTACCAGCGTTGAGACGCCAGGTATTTCAGCACAATGGAACAACAACGCCCAAGCCTTGGTGGAAGGCATTGGCATGGGAATTCCTGTAAATACCAGTAGTGACCCTCGACACGGAAGTGATTCTTATGCTGAATTCAATGCTGGTGCAGGAGGAAAAATTTCCATGTGGCCGAGCACTTTAGGTGTCGCTGCCAGTTTTGACCCTGCTATAATGAAACAATTCGGAGATGTAGCTTCACAAGAATATCGTGCTTTGGGTATAGCGACTGCCTTATCCCCTCAAATTGACTTGGCAACTGAGCCTCGTTGGTCCCGATTTGATGGTACCATGGGAGAAGACCCACAATTGGCCGCAGATATGGCTAGAGCATATGTGGATGGCTTTCAATCCACAGATGGAAATGGTTGGGGCAATCAAAGTGTAAACGCCATGGTAAAACACTGGCCTGGTGGTGGTCCAGAAGAAGGTGGTCGTGATGCACATTTTGGTTACGGCTCTTATGCTGCTTACCCTGGAAACAATCTTAAAGACCATTTGATTCCTTTTACCGAAGGTGCCTTTAAATTGAATGGACCAACAAAAATGGCCACTGCTGTAATGCCATATTACACCATTTCCACTGATATAGATACAAAAAATGAGGAAAATGTTGGTAATTCATACAACAAATACCTCATCACCGATTTGTTACGAGGAGAATACGGTTACGATGGCGTTATCTGTACCGATTGGGGAATTACCAGTGATGCTCCCAATGTGTATGAATTTAGGGGTAAACCATGGGGCGTTGAAAATTTAAGCGTAGCAGAGCGCCACTATAAAATTATAGAAGCGGGATGCGACCAATTTGGAGGAAACAACGATATGGGCCCTGTGATTGAAGCGTATCAAATGGGTGTAGCAGAACATGGCGAAGAGTACATGCGTGAGCGTTTTGAAACCTCAGCAGTGCGTTTGTTGAGAAACATTTTCAATACAGGTTTGTTCGAAAACCCTTATTTAGATGTGGCTGAAACAGAGGAAACTGTTGGAAAAGCGGAATTCATGGCTGCGGGTTACAATGCACAATTAAAATCCATTGTGATGTTGAAAAACCAAGCCAAAAGTTTACCAATGGAAGCCAAGAAAAAAGTATATGTTCCTCAACGTTATGTGGCCTCAACAACCAACTGGTTTGGCATTCAAACTCCAGAGCGTACTGAATATCCATTTAATATGGATATGGTTGAAAAATATTATGAGGTTGTGGAAAATCCTGAGGACGCAGATTTTGCGCTAGTAGGTATCACAAACCCTGATGGCGGAGTCGGATATGACGTTGCCGACACTGAAAAAGGTGGTAACGGCTATGTTCCGATCAGTTTGCAGTACGGAACTTATACCGCAACCACTGCAAGGGAAACCAGTTTAGCAGGAGGAAGTCCTTTTGAAGACTTTACCAACCGTTCTTATAAAGATAAAACTACAACGGCATCCAATATTTCAGATATGGCTTTGGTGACCGAAACCAAACATAAAATGGGAGATAAACCAGTAGTAGTAGTTGTTAAAGTATCCAAACCTATGGTTTTTGCCGAAATAGAATCTTCAGCTGATGCTATTTTAGTACAAATGGGGGTACAGGATCAGGCTATTTTGGATATCATTTCAGGAAAAACAGAACCCTCTGCCCTATTGCCTTTTCAAATGCCCAATAGTATGTTGACCGTAGAATCACAATTTGAAGATGTTCCAAGAGATATGGAACCTTATACCGATTCCGCAGGAAACAGTTATGATTTTGCTTACGGACTTAACTGGAGTGGTGTTATTGATGACGAAAGAACCCAGAAATACAAATAATTAATCTGTTACTACTAAATAAAAAAGCCCCTTTTTAAGGGGCTTTTATTTTTCTTATATCAAATGTTTAAATAGGTGCTACCAATTGAGCAATCATCCGTTCAAACTTTTCTTGATATTCAATAGCAATTTGTTTCCCATTCTCTTCATATAAACCCTGCATTACTACTGGGATACTATAAGGCAAGGTCCAAGCTCGCAACGTATTTGCAATAGCGCGCATATTGTCAATTCCTGTAGAAGCATTTCCACCGTACGCCCAAGAAACCAAACCTACCCTATTGTGTGAGAGGTAAGGATGTATCTCTTTGGCACTAATAATCAACCAATCCAAACAATTTTTCATGGCTCCTACCATACCTCCGTGGTAAAGTGGACTCAACCAAATATGTTTATCGCAACTGCGAAATAACTCCACCATTTTTAAAACGGCATCCGGAACAATATCACAATCCTCTGAAAAAAAGGGAATCGCATGCTCCGAAATATTAAAAACCTCCACTTCTATTCCCATTCCAGTTAAAGTGGATTGAAAGTAATCTGTAATGTGGTTGGCCGTATTCCGTTTGTTGGACATAGTCCCGTTAAAAACCAATACCCTCATTTGTTCTATAGTATCGTTGGTAGTTCGATAAATTCAGTGAAAAATTAAATCCGGAACAGCATTCACCATTCCGGATTCACTTTAGGTATAGAAATCGTTATGATTTAGCCGCTATGTAACGTTTCTCTACCTCTTTCCAGTTTACAATATTCCAGAATGCATCAATGTATTCTGGCCTTTTGTTTTGATAATTTAGGTAATACGCGTGTTCCCAAACATCCAAGCCCAAAATTGGGGTTCCTTGGTCAGGAGCTGCATCCATAAGAGGGTTATCTTGGTTTGGGGTAGAAGTAACTTTTAAGTTTCCATCAGCATCAACGATCAACCAAGCCCAACCTGAACCGAATCTTGTTGCTGCAGCATTGGAAAAACTTGTTTTAAATTCCTCTAATGAACCAAATGCGCCATCGATAGCTTCTGAAAGTGTTGCAGGGATTTCGGTTCCATTTGGCGTAAGAATGCTCCAGAACATACTGTGGTTGTAATGTCCACCTCCATTATTTCTGATCCCGCTAGATAATTTTGAGATTTTTGCAAAAAGGCTTTCCAAATCAGAGTCTTCCAGCTTTGCTTCTTCCAAAGCGGCGTTTAGTTTGGTTACGTATCCTTGGTGATGCTTGGTATGGTGGATCTCCATGGTAGCAGCATCAATATAAGGGGTTAGTGCATCATACGCGTACGGTAATTCTGGTAATTTGTAACTCATAATATGTAGATTTGAATTAAATATTTTTTAAATACAGTACAAAGATATTACATTTGTATAATAAACCAAATAATTACTTTGTTTATTATGAATAATATTATTCCAGAAAATGAAAGGGCTATTTGGATTCTAAAACACGAGGGGGAAAAGACCTTGAAAGAATTGGCTCTTGAACTTGGTATAACAACTGAAGGTGCCCGTTTTCAATTGTTGAAACTCTCCAACGATGGTCTGGTAAAATCAGAAAGTAGGGCTTTAGGAAGGGGTCGTCCACAACAATTTTGGACATTGACCCAAAAAGGACACGCAAAGTTCCCAGATTCCCATTCGGAATTGACGTTGCGCTTGATCAATAAGATAAAGGAGAATTTAGGGGAAGATACCTTAACTCAAATCATTAGCTCCACGGGGAAGGATAATTTACAGAATTATCGCAAAACCATTACCGAAACCGATTCCTTAAAGGAAAAGGTCAAGAAATTGGCCGAGCTTCGAAAAAGCGAAGGTTATATGGCGCAATTTGAAGAAAATGAAGATGGGGATTACCTTTTAATTGAAAACCACTGCCCTATTTGTGCGGCTGCAACCTTATGTCAAGGTTTTTGCAGTACAGAACTCAACACCTTTCAAGCTATTTTAGGTCCCAATACAAAGGTGGAAAGGGTAGACCATATTTTGGCGGGTGCACGACGTTGTGCCTATTTAATTCAGGAAAAATAAAAAAGCTAGACAAAACAGTAACTCAACCAATTGCCTAGCCTTTTAAAAAAATAGCTCCACCAACCTATTGTTGAGCCATCTCAAGATTTACAGTTAATTCAACATCGTCACCCAATGTCGGGGTGTCTCCTCCAACACCGAACTCCAAACGGTTCACCGTACCAGTCAACTTTAAACCAGCCTTTAATTTTTGACTACGCTGATCGGTAATAATTCCATTTACCTTACCATCCAAGGTCACAGTTTTGGTTACACCGTGCATGGAAAGATCTCCAGTTACCTTAAAGGTTTTATCTCCAGTTTTTTCAAATTTGCTGCTTTTAAATGTGATGGATGGATATTTCTCTGCATCAAAAAAGTCTGGGCTTTTTAGGTGATTGTCCCTGTTCCCATTATCGGTATCGATACTGGCAACTTTAATATCCACTTCAAAAGAAGCATTATCAAAATCGTCTCCTGCAGTCGCAGTAATATCAAATTCGCCGAAGCTACCCTCAACTTCCGAAATCATTAAGTGGGTAATGCTGAATCCTACCTTGGAGTGCGCTCCATCCGATTTCCAAGTAGATTGTGCTTGAACTGTGGCTCCTACTAGAACCAATGCTAGAAAAAATGACAGTTTTCTCATACGATGTAATTGTTTAATAGTGATTGTGTAATTTAATTTTCGTTAAAACCTTTCGTGAGTTTTCGAATTGTTTTGCCGTCTCAATTACCAATATTATGCCATACTTCTCAAAAAACTGTTCTTGACTGTTCTGATAGTCCTCTTCGGAACCCTAATTAATCAAGGTATTGTCGTATTCGCGAACATGGTTTTTTACATCTTTTTGGAATTCCTGAGCAGTTTGCCCTGAATGTTGTTTAAAGAACCTGCTGAAGTAGGAACGGTCTTTAAACCCAAGATTAAAAGCGATTTCCTTAATGGTATTCTCACTGTGGATTATTTGTCTTTTGGCTTCCAACAAAATACGATCATGAATCAACTGCATGGCCGTTTTGTTCAGTTTATCCTTTAATATTTGATTGAGTCGTTTAGCACTGATTCCCAAGTTGCTTGCATAAAATTCTGCTGCACGTTCTTCCAAATAGTTCATTTCCAACAATAGCATAAACTCATAGATTCGCTTTTCGTTGATGTCCTGTTTGGTAAAATGTTCCTCTTTAAGCTCAATCAATTTGAGCAAAAACACCTTGAGAAGTGCCTTTAACATGATCAACTGTTCCCCCTCCTTTTCATATTCCTCAACCAAAAGGTCAAAAACGGAAGTTAATCCTTGGGAAGTCTGTTCGTTCACTTGCAAACACGAGAATTCACCTTGAATGTTGAACATACGAAAAACATCCAAAAGAAATTCCTTTAAATCTCCCTCCAACAATTCTCGTTTAAATGAGATAAGCACCCCTTTTTTACCAGCTTTGTTTAATTGGTGCACACGGTAAGGAGGTATCAAATAAATCCAATCTCCTTTCAACGTTTGAAAAGCATGTTGGGGCACATGCAATGCTTCTTCATTATGCAACCAAACAATTTCAAAAAATTCCTTTCGAGCTGGGTCATCCAAATAAGCAGGTGGACAATTGGCCAAATCTCGAATATAAATCACTTTGTTGCTTAACATCATTTCATCTATTAAAAAACACCCTGTTTCCAAAATGTACCACAAAAGTGGCAAATACCACCATAACTACCATAAGAATGGGCAAATAATACCACACATCTATCCAATTGTGTACAAACCACTCCTCTAACGCCCTCTAATTTTGTACCCTGACTACGAAAAAGAAGATTAGATCTAAAGCTTATGGATTATTTAGAAGTTTCGACCAAGGCTGCAGCCATTCATGAGGCACTGCAAATGATTTTGGAAGAGCACCAACAGGTTGCCCAACATCTTCCTTATGATCAATTACCAGAAATTGTGAACGCTATTGATGAGGCACAACATATTTTCTTGTTGGGAGCTGGTAGAACTGGATTTATGATCAAAGCAGCTGCCATGCGTTTAATGCACCTTAGCTATTCGGTGTATGTGGTGGGCGAAACCATTGCACCTGCTATTGGAGAGGGTGATTTGCTTATCGCTGCTTCAGGTTCGGGCACAACGGGAAACATTGTAAAAGCAGCCCAGACTGCACAAGATAGCGGAGCACAAATTGCATGTTTTACTACAAATTCAAATGCTCCTTTGGCCCAAATTTCCAATTACACTATGACCATTCCTGCTGCTGGTAAACAGGATAAAAACAGTACAGCATCGCAACAATATGCGGGTAGCTTGTTCGAACAATCTTTTTTATTGGTGTTCGATGCAATCATTCAACATTTATGGAAACGTTCAGGGGTAACCCACGATGAGCTTTGGAAGCGACACGCGAACATGGAGTAAAAACAAACAACAAAAATTACATTTTAAATTTTATAGATTATGGCTAAACTACAAGTAGCAATCGATTTATTGACCACAGAAGACGCTATTGCTTTGGCAACCAAAGTGGCACCTTATATTGATATTATTGAATTGGGAACTCCCCTTATTAAAAGTGAAGGACTAAGCGTTATCACTGCAATGAAAGAGGCTTTCCCTGATAAAAAAGTATTTGCTGATTTTAAAACTGCCGATGCTGGCGCATTGGAAGCTGAAATGGCCTTTAAGGCTGGAGCTGATTACATCACCATTTTGGGTGCTGTTGATGATGCTACCATTGCTGGTGCGGTTAGCAAAGCTAAAGAATACAACAGAGGTGTTGTGGTTGATACCATTGGTGTAGCTGATCGTGTGAAACGTGCTCAAGAAGTTTCTAAACTAGGTGTGGAATTTGTGGAATTGCACGCTGGATTGGATGAACAGGCAAAACCTGGTTACTCTATTCAAGTATTGATCGATGAAGCAACAAGTGCTGGTGTTCCTGTTTCCATTGCTGGTGGTGTTTCTCTAGATAGTATTGATGGTGTGAAAAATTCAGGTGCTGTTGTTGCCGTAGCTGGAGGTGCCATTTATGGTGCTGAAGACCCTGCAGCAGCTGCAAAAGCACTTAAAGAAGCTTTGACAGCCTAAAATTTGTTTTGGACAATATAGTTGACGGGATTTGAGCGAATCCCATCTTCATAATGATAAAACTATATTGTGGTTGGTTGGTAAAAAGGTCATGACCAAATGGACATGACCTTTTTCCTTTTTGTACTATTGGATTTGTTCCGCTATTCCTCAAGTAAAGCCTACTCCGAGGCTTTATCGAATCCGAACTCCTTTAACCCTTTGTGACTGATTTTAATGGCTTCCAAAGGTTCCAAACCGTCAAAAACACGGTCTTGCTCCACAAAAAAGTGTTGCATTCCCGATGCTTCCTTGTGGTCTAAAATTCTTTTGAAATCTATTTTACCTTGGCCTACTGGTGCGAATCTATCTTGTTGGTCCATATCCTTTACATGCCAACTTTTAAAGCGCCCTGGATATTTTTCAAAATAAGCAACTGGATCGGCATTGGCTCGGGTCATCCAAAATAGGTCCATTTGAAAATTCACATATTTTGGGTCGGTATGCTCCAAAAGATAATCCAATGGTTTGTCGCCATTTTCATCTACTTTAAGTTCCATGTCGTGATTATGATACAGCAACTGGATGCCCTCTTTTTCGCATTTCTTGCCCAGTTCAGTCAAAAACTCAACAAAATCATCCAAGGACCCTTTCATTTTCATGGTTCGGGTTTCACGGTCTACCTCCACCAAACTTCTTGGTGGTGATGGCACTACAAAGTACTTGAAACCTGCTTCTTTTACGGCAGTGACCATTGCATCGGTTTCATCCATATCCACTACCCTTTGATGCGTACTCATGGGTTCTAATCCTTTGGATTTAAGCAATGCGTTAAAATCTGCAGGGGCCATGCCATAGAATTTACCCTCGGCATATCCTGCAGCCTCTACATACCCATAACCCGTATCCGCTACTTCCTGAAGTGTGCTTTCCACATCGGAATTCATATTATCTCGCAACGTGTACAGTGCTAATCCTCCAAAATTTTGTTGGGCCTGTACTGTACAAAATGTAAAGACTAAGGCCAGAAAAAATAGCCAGCCTTTTTTAATAAAGGGAATGCGGATCATATCAGTTTGTTTAGTTTGTTAATGAATTAAAGTTACAGGTTAATTTTGTTTTCCCCTGCACTTAAGGCATTCACCTGACCGTTCCACACAAACTCCCCATCGACTCCACTTGGCAGGTTGATGGTCGCTTGTAGCTTTTTACCAGACATTTTATAGTCCACGGAAATCATTCCTGCTGGGTGTGGCATTTCTCCCCCGATCTTTTTGATGTCTCCTAAATTTGGAGCGATACGCACGGTTTTAAAGTTTGGTGAAGCACTTTCTATCCCCAAAAGAATTCTGAAAAATTCAATGTTCGGGCTAGATCCCCAAGCATGGCAATCGGAACGTGTCGTTTCAACTTGTGAAGTTTCTCCCCAAGTGGTCAATCCCAATTCCATATTCTTTCTCCAAACATCCAACCATTCCAAATACTGATCTCCATAACCAGCTTCGTTCAAAGCCAAGTGCAAATAGTAGCTAAAATAAATGGACGTAGGTGCCAAAGTTTTGTCTTCCAACAACGATTTTCCGATGGCTTTTTTAGTGTCTTCATCCACTATGTTGGCCAAAATCGCCAAAGTATTGGCATGTTGGGAAAATTTGTCTTTGGCAGGAGTGTCAGCAAACAATTGCTTGGATTCGTCCCAATATTTACTCTTGATAGTTTCGGTCAATTGATCGGCCATGGTTTTGTATAGGGTCACAAATTCTGGTTTTCCCAATTCTTCTTCCAAAGCGATTCCAGATTGTAATGCATGCAACATTTGAAGATCCAAAGCTGCAGAAGAACCATCTTCGGCCATTGGAGCCATACCGAAATTCCACTCAGGAACCCAATCGGTATAGTTCCATCCAGGAACATTTTTCAGCGACCCATCGTCATCCAAATAGGTGATAAAATAGTTCAGTACTTGACGAGATCCCATCAACTTTTCAGCTACAAAATCAGCATCGCTACCGTACATCATATAATCATAAAGCATACTCACATACCACAACGAATAGGTCGGAATCACCTGATCTTGTCTATCAGGGTATCTACTTAAAGTATGCCCATTGGGTTGTCTTGAGTAATCAATTAAATTGATGGCGTTTTTAATCAAACGGTCATCACCTGAGTTATAAAACGACACAAAATGTTGGATTCTGGTATCCCCTACATACTGCAATCTTTCGTAATATGGACAGTCCATATAAGTATCAACAGCACAAAGACGGGCAGTTCTCCATCCTATTTCCATCATTTCGGATAACTCTTCACTCTCAGAGAAAAGGTTGGCCTTCATTTGGAAAGGGTATCCCGTAAAAGTTCCGTAGATATCGTTGATCACCAATGGCTCATCTTTCGTCTCAACACCCAATTCTACATATCGATAGGTTCTATACGTAAGTGATGTATATTCTTGATTGGCTTTACCGTTGGAAATAATACTGTCCCTTCTTCCTGTCATGGTCTTGCCTTCAATATCATTACGATTGCCTTTGGCACCTTCGCTATCGTAAAGCCCCTCAGCATATTGAACGGTGATCACACTATTCTTTCCACCACTGAACAACAAGCTCAAATAGGCGTTGGTCAAATGCTCTTGATCCAATAAGATTTTGATGTTGGAATTCGCATCGATTTTAATATCCGTTGGCTTTGCTGGAAAAGAGGATGGAACTTTTACTCCTTCAGCTTTTCTAACGGTAGCCAAACGCTCGTTAGTCAATTCCATTTCTGGTAAGATGGATGGTACTAAATTCCAACCTTCTTGTTGTCTAAATCCAAATCCTTGCTGCACGGCTTCAAAAACGGTATCTGCAGCATCCCAAGAACTATCATCAAAATTTTGTGCATTCCAATTGCCAACAGCCTTGTTCATATCGATAAAATCCCCTGCTCCAGCAGCATAATATCCGCGGATATATTGTTTTAAAGGGGTATAGGATTTGTCTTCTGTAACCTTCCAACTTTTATTGGTGTCCACTATTTTAGCCTGCTCGGTTTGTCCTTGTAGAATCAAAGCCGTTTTAAAGGAAAATTGTGCCACGGCACGCAAATCCGCTTCGTTCCAAACTTTAACAGCAATGGTGTTTTGCCCTTGTTTTAAGTTGGAAGCGATATCCATGGATTGGTAGTTCCAATGTTTGATGTCTCCCCAGTTGGGACCAACAGAAACAAGGTTTCCATTCACGAACAATTTATATCGGTTATCCGCAGAAATCCGAATCGGAAACGATGTTGGTGCCGCATCCAAATTGAAGGATTTACGGAACAAATACATTCCTGCCGCCTCGGCATCTGAATCCCCTAAGGTAATCCAAGTTGCCGTCCATTCAGGTTCTGCGTTGGGCCTACGCTGAGCGGTCAAGGCCAGCGTGGACATTAAAATTAGTAGTGTTAGAAAGTTTCTCATGTTATAATTAGCTTGTTTTAGTGTTATGTTCAATCCTTGTTTCTATGGTAATCTTCCAATTTCCCTCCACATGGCAAGTTCTTGTGAAAATCTATCATCAATCACCTCACATTTCGTATCAATACGCATGGTAGGTCTAGAATTTAAATTATACTCAGGCCATTTTGGTAAATCTTCTGCATGAGGTGTACCTGTTTTGGCGAACCCTGTCCAATAGGCAGCCATATTGTGCGAAGCCGTAAAGCGTTCAGGTCTTCCTCCTCCAAAAAAGCTTGGACGGTCCGGCTCACCATCTTTTGGTGGTTGTTCGTTATTGAACTTGAACGAAATATCCATCGCGTGCGGAGTTCCCATCGGATAATCCGTACCTGGAATCAACTTTTCAGATTTGTACCCGAAATTGTACAAGTATACGGGTGCTCCATCTTCTTTGGCTTTTCGTTGAGCAATTTCAACGGAACCCAAGCCCATCATCACAATGGATGAAACCGCTACAAAAATATCAGCAGGAGAAGCCTCAGGTCTTGCCTTTTTGTAAGCTTCAATCACTTTTGGCGTATCGGCTCCAAACTGAGGTTCCAATCTGGATTTTAACCCATCAAAATCGAGGGTAGCAAATTCCGTGTCCTTTCTTTCCCAAGCGAAAAAGGTATATTCATCCTCATTCCAGCCTACCATCAAAGGTTTGTCCTTGGAAATATTTGGAGCGGTTGGGTCAAAAGGATGGTTGGGCAAAACGATTCCATCCACCACTGGGCCAAACCCACCTACAGCAGGTTCGGTTAAACCACCAGTATTTTTCTTTTCTTGAAATGGTGGAACAAATGGAATTTTTGCTTGAACCCTTAAAATTTCATCGGTCGGCACTTCCAACAATTTTTTCCAATTGTTTTTTGTGAAACCAAATTCGTTGAGCACCAATTCGGTGTTTTTGGCGGCCATATCCTTGGTCATCATGCGAACTCCTGGGCCACTTTCAATTGATGCTTTATTAAAAAACGGTGACGCCTCTGGCATAGCATACAAGCAAGAAGTTTTTGCTCCCCCACCCGATTCACCGAAGATCATCACATTATTCGGGTCACCACCAAATACATGAATATTTTCATTCACCCATTTTAAACCCTCGGTAATGTCCAAAAGTCCCATGTTTCCTGAACCGGCATACTCAGCACCTCCCAATTCATCCAAATACATAAAGCCGAGCATTCCCAAACGGTGATTGGTCTGCACCACCACCACATCAAAATTACGGGCCAAATTGGCGCCATCTTGACCTCCTGAACCTCCTGAACCGATTACAAATCCTCCACCATGGCTATAAAACATCACCGGACGTTTTTTACCATCATTGGCAGGGGTCCAGACATTCAAAAACAAACAGTCTTCGGCTGGGGCAGGCTCTCCTCTTCGTGGTCCTTGAATGGCTGGTGGTCCCAATTCGTAAGTATCGCGAACTCCTGTCCATGCTACTAAAGGACCTGGTCGACGAAATCTTCGGTCACCAGATACTTTTCCTGCATACGGAATACCTTTAAAAATATTAACGCCTGCGGAGCGCATTCCCTTTATTTTTCCTTTTGAGATTTCGGCTTCTACCCATTCTTCGGGAATATCCCATCGGTTATATCCAAAAGGCAACATGGTACCTGGAAGAAACATCAATGCCGATGATGCCCCAACTGTTCTAATAAAATTTCTTCTTGTGTTCATTTAAATGGTTTGTCTGTTTTATATTTTGAATTCGATAAAATCATGTTGATCCAACCAAGCACCAAATGCATTGATCCATTGGTCAGACGGCAGTCCTTGTTTTCTCATGCCAAAACCGTGTCCCCCTTTTTCATACATATGAAGTTCCACTGGCTGCTTCGCAGTATTCCATTGCTGAAAAGCTTCAATACTCAGGGATTGAAACCCAAAAAAGTCATCCCCAGTTACAGCTATAAACATGGGCATGGGATTCTCTGGTAAGCTTGAAGTGTCTACTACTTGCAAAGCAGGATAAATAGGTGCTGCAAAATCTGGACGGTCAGCTGCAGAGGTGTATTCATAAGCTGCTGCCCCTGCAACGCTTCCGCCCGCCGAAAATCCAATAATTCCAATTTTGTTGGACTGTACGCCATAATCCGTAGCATTTTCTCGAACATATTTGATAGCTGCCAATCCATCTGCTTTAGACAATGTTACCAATGGCGTAATTAGCTTGTCCATTTCTGCACTGCCCATGGTACTTATTTTTTGTCTGAATTCCGCAACGGGGTCCCCCGATGTAGGCACCAATCTGTATTTTAACACAAAGGCGGCAATGCCATGCTCCACGCACCATTTGGCGACTTCGGTCCCTTCATTGTCGATGGCCAACATATGAAATCCTCCACCAGGAGCAATGACCATGGCGGTACCATTGGCTTTTTCCTTGGAAGGTAAATAGACCGTTAGGGTTGGTACCGAAACATTGGCTACAATATTTTCGTCACCATTCGGCGTAGCGATAATTTGCTCGGATTTTTCCCAAACCATATCGTCTGGCGCTGGAGTACTTTTTAACTCAATTATCTGTTGTGCGTTGCTAGTTGAAATGCCCAAAAAAGTGCACAACATTACAATGGATGTTATTTGAGTGAATCTATTTATTTTCATATTTTGTTGACCAAATATTTAATTAGCTTTCTGGCATTATACTTTCTGGATGAAGAACGTCGTTCACTTTTTCAACTTCTATTTCGGAAGGAACGGCAAACCCTTTTTCATCTTTTATATTCAAGATAGATGCTCCAATTTTTACGGTATAATCCCCAGCTTCAACCATCCATGCATTTTTATCCGCATCAAAAGAGGCTAAGTCTTTTCCATTTAAGGAAATGGTTATTGTTTGTGACTCCCCTGGCGCCAAAACTTTGGTCTTGGCAAATCCTTTTAGTTCCATTTTAGGTTTTTCCATGCTTTCCCCAGGTGCGGAAACATATAATTGCACAACTTCTTTTCCTGCAACATCACCTGTGTTGGTCACAGTAATGGTTGCTGAAATATTTTCTTGAAATTCAGTTTTATCCAAAGAGAAATCACTGTATCCGAAAGTTGTATAGGAAAGACCATATCCAAATGGATAGGCTACAGGCAAATCGTTGGATTGATAATAACGATACCCCACAAAAATGCCGTCGTTATATTCTGCTTCGGAAGGTTTACCCATGGAAATAGGGCCCATACGTACCTCTTCAGCACCTGGCACCTCAACTCCTGGAAAGTCGGTTGCGCTAAAATTGTCCTCGTATTTGATGCCAAAAGTCGTAGTTAATTTCCCTGAAGGATTTACTTTTCCTGTCAACACATCGGTCAAGGCATTTCCAGCTTCTTGACCACCTTGCCATGCCAATACCAAGGCATCCACTTTATCGCTCCAACTCGCCGTTTCCACCACATTTCCAATGTTCAAAAGCATTACCACTTTTTTACCTTGGGCATGATAGGTTTTGGAAACTTTATCGATCATATCCAATTCTGCATCTGTCAAGTAATAATCTCCTGGAGCTTGTCTGTCTTGAAATTCACCAGAATTTCTTCCCAACGTGACCAAAGCAATATCGGTTTTACTAGCAATATCCGTTACTTCGCTGGTTTGAAGTGGACGTTCGTTTATTGGAGGTAACAACGAAAAGAAAAATTCCTTTTCGGGAAGTTTTGCTTTTTCTTCAGCGATGAAAGCTTCATATACCTCTTGCAATGATGGTTCTACAGGAATTCCAGCATTGGATAAACCTTCGACTAATGAAACCACATAGGCTTCGTTTACATCACCACTTCCTGTACCACCAGCTACAAACTCATAGGAACCATTTCCAAAGGCTGCGATTTTTAAACCATCGGTTTGTAATGGAAGTACACCGTCATCATTCTTTAAAAGAATAGTACCCTCAGATGCGGCTCTTCTGGCCACTTCTGCATGTTGTTTAAGGTCTGGCTTATTGGAATAGGCGTAATCCTCGTTTACTGGTGAACGGTGAACAATATTGAGAATGCGTTTAACATTTTCATCCAATTGCTCCATACTCAGATTACCTTCTTCAACTGCCTTCATTATAGTTTCCCTATTAGCTTGACTACCTGGCATGATCAAATCATTTCCTGCTTTCATTTGTTCCACAGCATCGTCGCCTGCAAACCAATCGGTCACTACCAGTCCTTCAAATCCCCATTCATCACGAAGAATAGTCTCCAAAAGCTCCCTATTCTGGGAAGTATATTTTCCATTCAATTTGTTGTAGGAACTCATCACGGTCCACGGTTGTGATTCTTTTACCGCTATTTCAAAACCTCTCAGATAAATTTCCCGCAACGCTCGTTCTCCGACCACAGCATTAACCTGCATACGATTGGTTTCTTGGTTATTGGCAACAAAGTGCTTGATCGAGGTTCCCACACCATTGGATTCGATTCCATTGACCATGGCAGCTGCCATTTTACCCGTTACCAAAGGATCTTCGGAATAGTATTCAAAATTTCTACCTGCCAACGGGTTTCTATGGATGTTCATTCCAGGTGCCAATAAAATATCCACACCGTATTCCTTAACTTCCTCGCCCATTGCATTTCCTACTTCTTTCACCAATTCGGTATCCCATGAAGATGCCAATAAGGTGGCAATCGGGAATGCGGTTGCATAAAAAGTTTCATCCGTACCTTCACGGGTTGGGCTAATGCGCAGCCCTGCTGGTCCATCTGCCAAGGTCAAGGACGGAATTCCGAGATGTTTCACTGCAAAAGTGCTTCCTGCAGCGCCTTCTACTTTGTCTTTGGACTGGCCAATGGGGGCATCTCCCCCTGGCATGTTCATCCCATTCCCCACTACAATACTGGCCTTTTCTTCCAAGGTCATTTGCGACAGCCATTCTTCCACTTGTTGGGAATCCGTTTTGGCTGTTTCTTCTTCCTTTTTGGTGTTGCACGACAGTACTACCATCGCCAACGGAACTATTAATAATGACTTTTTCATGATTATAATGTATTTCGATAATCAATTTACGCCATACCTAATCTTGATGCAAGATTTTGACCTCACTTAACAAACCTGACGGTAAAAGTGGTTCCTCACCCCGATAAAAGGGCATGGTGGTATAGGTTATTTTTTCTTCAACATTGGGCTGGGCATCACCAATCAATCTGTTGGCCCAAACATTGGTTACTTTTATTTCTAGATTGTTTTTTCCTGTTTCAATTGCTTCAGAAACATCAACCACAAAAGGCATTTTCCAAAGTGTTCCCAAATCTTTGCCATTCAATGTGATTTCAGCCACATCCTTTACTTCTCCCAAATCCAAAACCATTTTGCCCGATGCTGGTATTTCACTTATTTCGAAAGTATTGGTATAGGTTGCTGTACCTGAGAAATATTTAATGCCCGAATCCTCATCTTCGGTCCATGATGTCAAAGTTTCAAAGGTTGCTGATGCTGGAGCTCCTCGGTTTTCTTGAAAATTGACTTGCCAAGGCCCTGAAACAGTCAACAATTCATTATGTTTTAAATCTGGAACCACGTGTTCTGTTTCGCTGGTCTCCTCTTCAAAGACTATGAAAAATGCTTCCCAAGGGGCAAAATCAACAGGTATGATGGTTCTGCCATCTTCTACCCTCCATGAAATATCGAGCACTTCACCTGTTTGTGGGTGCCAAACTTTTGGTGCCTTTCCAGTAATCCTAAAACTAAGCTGTGCCGCATTGTTTTCTTCGCTACGGCTGTCCACCCAATACATATCCAAATTGCCCAAATTGCGATGGACAAATAGTACTTCCTGTTGGGATTTTTCAACTTTCATATCTGGAACAATACCCATTCCATTTAAAACCTCAGCAGGCCTTCCATCCTTTACATTTTCACTGGACCAAAGTTGGTCTACCAAAGCCTTGAATTCTTCAGGGTCGTCTGCCAAGCTTGGTGACCTTTCTGGTTTGGTTCCCGTAACTTTTGCACCAGCCTGAACCAATTCATTTAATTTTTTAAGGGTTGAAAGGGTCATTTCTTTGGCACTTTTATGCAAAACCAAAAGTTGATACGAAGTTCCTCCTTGAGAAACCAATTTCCCATCTTCAACTGAAAAGGCATCTTTTAAGGCAGAAGCATTTACAAAATCGTAGGAATACCCAGGAATGTTCGGTAATTCATCCCGAAACTCCCAAGTTAGGTTTGAATTTTCACCATAATAAACCAATGCATCTGCTACTGCAGTACCTTGTTGCAACATATAGCAGCTACGAGCCAAATAAGTAATCCAAGCCTTTGCTCCTGCTCCAGACCAAGTTTCTTGTCGTGTGAAATACTGACCAAATGGCCCCAAGGAGAATCCTGGCATTTTATCGTCCAATGGTTGATGTACCGAAGTATGGATTACAAATCGGTTTAAGCCAGAGGCCATTTCAAGATCGGCCGTGCGCTTCAATTTTTCTGGGGTATGTACAAATGATTTGCCAATGGAAGTCATGGATTCCGCTGCCACATAGGGTTGCCCATAAATATGGGCCACAGATGCTGATTCCCTGATATCTGCTTCGCTGCGCACTTCCTCATCATTTCCACCACCAAAACTGCCTGGTGTCCACATGGCACTCATTGGAATATCTGATTTGCGTTTTACGTCCATTCCATCTGCCAAGAAGATTCGCCTTCCTTCATGCGATTCGGTGTAGCGTTTCATGCCCCTTTTGTGCAATTCTTCGCCTATGATTTCATAGTGGTTTTCCACGATCATTTCGCCAATCGTTTTACGGAAATCCCATAGAAATGCTTCGCTTTCATCAACACTATTTACCACACGACCAGTTAGTACAGGCAACCATTTTAAAATAGAATAACCTCTTCTTGCCTCAAATTCTTCGGGGAAGTCATGGGTCCAAGTCATTAAACCTGCTTCGTAGCTGTCTAAAATAATGGAACCCAACCCTGTTGTTCCCATTTGCCCGCCTGTGGCATCCTGATATAAATCTAAATAGTAATTAATGTATTTTCTAACGGCTTCTTCATCCAATTTATCCACCTCGAGACCAGTTGCTTCTGGTGAGGCAGGGTGATTTTGACGTCCCGTTGGAGAATATCCCATTCGAACGACAACCCATTCACCTTCGGGGGCATTCCAAGTTAGATTCCCCTCTGCATCCATTTGACCCGTTAGATCAATAACATTTTCAGAATCGGTAACCGTTGCGTTACTCGCCATAAAAGAAGGTGAATCTTCCCTCCATGGACTAAATCCAGCTTTATCTTCAAACTTGTCGATGCGGTCACTGGTGTACAATTGAAATTCGGCGACTTCCACTCCTACAGGTTCTGCGGAAGCAGGTATTCCGATCATGGCTAAAAATGGGTTTATAGTGGGTGGCAATGTTTCCCAAGTCAATCTCCAATATTTTGCTGTTGCTGGTGCAAAACCCACTGTGTTTTGGGGTACCGTTGAACCAGGAACAATCAAAACGTCATTAAAATCAACTCCATTAGTGCTGTTTTGTAATATTCTATTGTTGGGATTTCCTTGAAATTCACTCATCGCGGCTGGGGATGCCCCAACGATGGACAAAGCCCTAAAACTTACTGGTTCATTGAACTCATATTGAATCCAAGCTTTTTCGCCTACTTTTTTAGGTGGTAAATAGGTGGATTGATGTAGATTCCCATCCGTTAATTGGTCCAATGAAAATTGTCCGCCCGAAGAAGTGACTTTAGGTTGAAGTTGTTGTAGTGTTTTTTCGTTTTCTGGTATTTTATATGCAAATACCCGAGCGTCGTTGTAATATTTTGGTTGTTCCCCAATAAACCCTCCCAGTACACCACCAGATTCGGTTGGTACATCCTGAAAGTTTCCAATATTATCGGCGGGTCGGGATAGTTCCCCGTTAAAGGTTTGTCCGCCTTGGACCCGTGTTTCGGTCCAAACATATTTTTTCATGCCATCTTCCACAGGAACCCATGGGCCTCCTGTTTCGCTCCACCCTGGAGATCCTGCGATGGTCATTTCCATGCCTTTTTCTATGGCAAGGTCTGTGGTAAGTTTAAAGGCCTCTTTCCAGTCGGAGGTCATGAACACAAGTTTCTTCTCCGTGACCTCTGGTGTTGCCAAACCTGCATCGAAATTGTGGAACCCACCAATACCCGTGCGTTCCATCCATTCCAAATCTTTTTTAATTCCTTCTTGGGTAACGTTTCCGTTCATCCAATGCCACCAAACTCTCGGTTTTGCTTCATTCGGGGGATTTTCAAAGCCTTCTTGTAAGGCTGCTACATCTATCTGCTCTTGTGCTGGTTCTGAGTTACATCCCAAAATCACTACGGACGTCAACAGAAACAGAAATACTTTATTTAAAATGGTTTGTGTTTTCATATTAAGGGGTCCCTAGGATTTGTGTTTGTTCAATTAAAAGGGTAAGTATCTAAAAAACACTTTCCCGGTATTGCACGCATACCGGGAAAGATGAATCAAAACTAACTCGAAACTCAAACTTTGGGCATTTTAAAAGTTAGGGTTCAACAATGCCTCACCAGCAGGCAATGGGAAGAGTTCGTAAATGTTTGTAAATGCCGCTGCGGGTGGTCCAAATCCTTCTGGGAAATAATAATCCGTAGGATTTGCTTTTACTCGATCCCCAAAAGCGCTCATTACTGCCTGCGCAGTACCTGTACGAACCAAATCTAACCATCGCTTATTTTCAAATGCCAATTCAACTCTACGCTCATCCATAATGGCTTGTCGCATAGTTGCTTGGTCCACTCCTGTAATTCCTGGAAGTCCAGCACGTGTGCGCACCGCATTAATATATTGCTCTGCATCACCTGGTCTACCCTGTTCGTTCACCGCCTCAGCCATGAACAACAATGCTTCTGCATAACGGTACACTGGCCAGTTAACCCCTGTAATACCAGGAGTTGAATGTGGTGTCCAGAATTTTTTGATATATGGGTAATAGGTTCCATCAGTATCAATACTATCAATGGAAACTGTTTCTCTTAAATCACCATCTTCATAGCTTTCCAATAAATCTGGAGTTGGAATGTTAAAACCTTGTTGGTTTGATGCTTGTGAATTTGGTACTCCTGTAATCTGGGCTACCTGCTCTGCAGTTACCGGCTCAGGCATCCAATTATAAGGGAATGTACTGGCAAATCCTTCGGTTCCTTCCAAGAATTGGACTTCGAAAATAGATTCAACGCTATTCTTGTTGTTCAAATCAAAAACATTAGCGTAATCACCTAATAGATCGTACTCTCCTGAACCTACCAAACTTGTTAACGTTGATTCTGCACTGGCCCAGTTTTCCTGAACCATGTACACATTGGCCAGCAACATTTGGGCAGAACCACGTGTTGCTCTTCCCGCTTCTTGTGCTGACTTTACAGGTAACAAGCTAATTGCTTCACCAACATCATTCATTATTTGGGTATAAACTTCAGTTGCCGGCGTAAGTGGTAAAGCTGCATCTTCACGACCTGTTGTTGGTACCAAATGCAAAGGAACATCACCGTAAAATTGCACCAAATCAAAATATGCTAATGCTCTCAGATATAAGGCTTGACCTTTGACGTTATCCTTTACAGCATTGTCATCGAACTCAACTTCGTCTATCAAGGCCAAAATTTGATTGGCTCGGGCAATGATCAAATAATTGTTGGTGTATTTAATACTGATTGTTCCATTACCATCGTTTACATAAAAATCTGCAATGGATTCACCATCTTGTACCGCCCTATAGTTTGGGTTGTATTTGTAGTAGGTGTTATCTGAGGTTAGCTCACCCATGCCCCAAGCACCTTGACTATTTCCTCCTGTATTATATAGATCACGCAAGGGGCCATAAGTGGCATTTATGGCTTGCTCAAAATCGCTTTGCGTTTGAAAGAATATCGTTTGACTCAACGAATCCTCGGGCGGGAGCTGCAAAAAGTCCTCGGAACATGAGGTAAATGTCCCCGCCGCTATTAGTGTTATTATTCCTATTATTTTTCTCATGACAATATTTTTAGAATGAAAGATTGAAGCCTAAAGTGTATGTTCTCGGAACAGGATATGCACCCCAATCATAACCCAACGCCAATGCATTTGATTGCTGTCCTTGGGTTGTAGTACTAATCTCTGGGTTAACCCCTCTATAACCGGTTAAGACAAATGCTTGCTGAACTGAAGCATAAAGTCTTGCCTTTTTTAAGAAGGATGTTTCCTTCACAGGGAAGCTATACCCTAAAGAAATGTTCTTAACGGTCAAATAACTACCATCTTCAATAAATCTTGAACTGAACCAGTCTCTTTCCATGAAAGTAGCTCCAGTAGTTTTACCATATCGTCCACTACCAGGATTTTCTGGAGATCTCCAACGGTCTTTTACATCTCTCAATACGTTGAACACCCCATCCAAGTTGGTTGTACCCTGATCGTTTGTTACCGCAATATCGTTTCCAACAGAACCAGAGATTACAACACTCGCATCCCAATTTCCAAACCTAAAATCGTTTGTCAGACCAAAGATGTAATCAGGAAATGGATTACCTATTACGGTTCTATCATCATTTTCATTACCATAAGTAATCACACCATCACCGTTCACATCCTGGAATTTTATGGTACCTACTTGAGATTCAACAGCTTTTGGTGAGCTATCAAATTCTTGTTGGTTGTCATACACTCCATCGTGAATCAATCCCCAGAACTGGCCTAAAGGCTCGCCTGGACGGGTAATAGCAGCATAACCACCACCTGCAAAAATTCTATCAACACCTTCAGCTAAGGAAACTACCTTGTTCCGGTTAAAAGCAATGTTGAAGTTGGTATTCCAGGTAAAGTTCTCCTTGGCAATGTTTCTACTTACTATCGCAAATTCATGTCCCCAGAATTCAAGTTCACCCACGTTATCATTAAAGTTGGTAAAACCTGATTCTTGAGGAATGTTTACGTTAAACAATAAATCGGTTGTGTTCTTTTTGTAGTAATCATAAATGAACTCTACACGGTCATCGAAGAATCTTAAATCAAGACCAAGGTCAATTTGTTTGGTTTTTTCCCAGCCCAAGTTGGAGTTACCCAAGGTGGTTACCGCAGCACCACTCGATATGGAGTTTCCGAAAACAGCGTTCAAAGAGTTGTCTACTAAAGCGTACTGAGTATAATTACCAATATTGTTGTTACCAATAATACCATAACTGGCTCTTACTTTACCAAAAGTCAACCAATCCGTGTTTTCCAAGAAAGACTCATCGGAGAATACCCAACCTGCAGATACAGATGGGAAATTACCCCAACGATTGTTAGATCCAAATCGTGAAGAACCATCACGTCTCAAAGCAAAAGTCACCAAATATTTTCCTTTGTAATCGTAGTTCAATCTTGAGAAGAAGGAAGTTAAACTCCACTCGTTAATGTTGTTGAACGATCTTGTACGATCAATGTTTAGTGCAGATTGAATAGTTCTTACCCTATCATCTGGGAAATTGGAAAGAAACAACTGAGAATTATCTGCTTCATATTTCTGGAAAGACATACCACCCAGCAATTCGAAATTATGATCCCCAAATGATTTGGCATAGGTTACAGTGTTCTCGTTCAACCAGCTTAAATATTTGCTTTCTCTTCTGATGGAAGTAGGAATTGCTGGAGGCAATGCCGCAAATGTTGTTGATGATGTTGACGGACTAAAATTGAAGAAAGATGAATTCCCGAAATCTCCATTAATGGAAGTTTTTAAGCGCAAACCTTCGATAGGTTGATATTCCAAGAAAACATTACCCAATACTCTGAGCGATTTGGTCTCATTGGTGATTTCCTTTGCCGCGCGATACCAGTTTGGTGTTGGAAACGCACTGATACCTGGAATCCAAGCCGTCAAGGGTAAAGAACCATCCTCATTTTGATAAGGAAGGATTGGCCAGGTTTGCATTGCATTGGTCACCAATCCACCAGGAATACCTGCATTAACGTTTGTTGCGTAAAAAGCACCATCGGAACTCGGCAAGTTATCGATTGAGTACGTTGGTGCAACAGAAACTCCCAAGTTCAATTGATCATTCAATTTAAAGGAAGAATTAGCTCTTAAAGAGTACCTTTTAAAGTCTGAATTAACCATTACCCCTTCTTGATTGAACACCCCTGCCACGATAGCAACTGAAGAACGCTCTCCTCTTGCATTCCAGTTAATGTTCAAACTTTGGATTGGAGCGGTTCTAAACATGGCATCGTACCAGTTGTAACCTTCACCATACTGTTCTGGGTTTTGGAATGGCTCAGGAACTGGAAGTCCCAAATCTTCAAAAGATTCCTTTTTAAACTGGGCGAACTCAGTACCGTTCATTAAGTCAGGACGTCCTTTTTGTGGAACTGCCTGAACACCTCCATAATAACTGATGGAAAATCCTCCTTGTTCTGTTTTACCTGATTTGGTAGTGATCAAAACCACACCATTAGCAGCTCTAGAACCATAAAGAGAGGTAGACGCCGCATCCTTTAAAACAGAAATGCTTTCAATTTCATCAGGGTTAATAGAGCTGATGTCCCCAACAATTGGGAAACCATCCACCACATAAAGTGGATCACTGCCCGCCAAAATGGAAGCCTGACCACGAACTCTTACCTGAATTCCTTGTCCAGGTTTACCAGTTGTTTGATTGATCTGAACCCCTACCAATCTACCCTGAAGTTTTTGGGTAACCTGCGGTACAGGAATATCTGCAAGTTCCTCAGAATCAATCTGTTGAACAGCACCTGTAACCTTTCTACTGGTCTGGGTACCATAACCAACGATCACAACCTCATCCAATTGTTGGCTATCTATAGCCATACTAATATTGATTTGTGACCTTCCGTTTACTGAAATGTTTTGGGCAGCATAACCAACAGAAGAAAATGTCAATACTGCATTCGAATTGACCTCAATGGAATAATTTCCATCAAAATCCGCACTTGTACCGTTTGTCGTGCCTTGTTCAAGAACGGTAACCCCCGGCAAGGGCTGACCAGTTTCGGCATCACTAACAGTTCCCCTTACAGTAATCCTCTGTTGTGCATTGGCCGTAAAGCCACAGAGAACTGTGCAAAGAAGAACCATTAACCAAAGTGTTTGTTTAGTCTTCATAGTTTGTTTTAGTTAATTAATAATCAAAATCGAATTGATATAAATGGCAAAATCAGAATTCGAGCCCCTAATTATTGCCAAAAAGACAAATGTTCGATTACAATGTTAAGTTAATGTTAGAGTGGAACTATTCTGTTCTGTACTGTTCTGTTCCATTCCGTAAAAAGATTATATCCGTAAAACAGGTAGGCAATTCAGTAATATGGGTAGATGATTAATCTCATACTTCACGACATTAGCAGTAATATCCATTTACTTTTAACGAAAACGTTGGAAATAATGAGATACAGTTAGGTTCACGGCTTTACCTAACCTTATTCCGTAAAACATTACTTAAATAACCCTCAGTTTGAGGTAAAAACTTAAAAACACCATACACATGAAAAATGCACTGATGATCTTGGGATTGGGCCTTATGGCATTTACATCCTATGCACAGCAAGATCTTTTTAATGAACCTTCATTAGTTTCTCCTGAAATCAACCCTGACAAAACCGTAACCTTTCGAATTAAGGCACCATTGGCACAATCCGTAAGTGTATCAGGTAGTTTGGATGGTGACAATGCCTTTGCCCCCATTACCTATCAAATGGAAAAAGGCGAAGGAGGTCTTTGGACTTATACAACCCCTTTGCTGCCTTCGGAACTTTATCGCTACAATTTCTCTGTGGATAGTGTTCGTACATTGGACCCATCCAACTCCTACGCGATTCGAGATGTGAGCAACCTTTCCAATATTTTCTTGGTTGAAGGTGGTAAGGCCGATATGTACAAGGTACAAGATGTGCCCCATGGTACTGTGGCCTATCGATGGTACGATTCTCCTGGAAATGATAAAAAACGTAGAATGGCTGTCTATACGCCTAACGGATATGAAAATAGTACAGAAGATTATCCAGTACTTTACTTATTGCATGGTGTGGGAGGTGATGAAGAAGCCTGGTTGGGTTCTGGTAGAGCGGCTCAAATAATGGACAACTTAATTGCGCAAGGAAAAGCAGAACCTATGATCGTGGTGATGACCAATGGAAATGTATTTCAACAAGCGTCACCTGGGAATGGTAGTAGAGGATTCCCTAAAATCACTTTTATGTTACCCAATACCATGGATGGTAAGTTCGAGGAAACCTTTGGCGATGTGATGACTTTCATCAAAAATAACTATCGAACTAAAGATTCTAAAGCAGGTCGTGCGATTGCAGGACTGTCCATGGGTGGATTTCATACGGCCAATATTGCATTGAACTATCCTGATACTTTTGATTATATCGGACTTTTCTCTTCTGCTTTAGGTGTTCGCATGGGAAATGTAACCTCAACCATGTATGAAAACCAAGATGAAAAACTAAAACAACAAATGGACAACGGTTACAAATTGTACTGGATGGCCATTGGGGAAGATGACATGGATATGATCCTTAAAGGAAATCAGGATTTTAGAACCAAAATGGACAACTTGGGCATGAAATACGAATTTGTGGGAACCAAAGGTGGACATACTTGGAACAACTGGAGAGACTATTTAACCATATTCGCCCAACGACTTTTCAAATAATAACTAACTCAACTTTGAATAAAAAAATGGCAATTTTTCAATTGCCATTTTTTGTTTTCGACCACTTTAAAAGTGGTTATTTCTTCTTGTAATAATCCTGTAGCACAAAAAAGGCTTTCTTCTTCTGGCCTTTTTCTGAAATGAGCCCCTTTCGGTTCCAACCATCCTGTACATCGGGTAATTGGCGTAATGGTGACATAAAATCCACAAGTATCCAAGGAGCCATTCCTGAAAGTCCGTCAATTTTATCGAACATGGCTAAACTCTCTTTGTATAGGTGCTCTTGAAATTCCTCACTCCATCTGGTTTGCTTATCCGCATAATAACCCTGCAAGGCTCCACCCCCAAATTCACTCACGATTACAGGTTTTTCAAAACCAAATTCAAATGATTTACCACGAGTCTCCTCGGGGGCTCCACCATACCATCCCAAATATTCGTTTAAACTGATGATGTCCAGTTTTTCAATCAAAGGGTCATTGTAGGTGTACACACTATCGGGGTGCCCATCCAATTCTTGGTCCTTTTTGATTGCTGCGGATAACAATCGGGTATCATCCATGGATCTTATATAATCGGCCAATTCTCCCAAAAAGGCATTTCGGTCTGGAATAGATGCCGTTTCGTTGGCAATGGACCAAATAATGGTGCTCGCGCGGTTATAATCGCGGTTGATCATTTCGGCATACTGTTTCTTGGCTTTTTCCAATACTTCTGGGTTATCCCATTGAATTCCCCAATACAAAGGCAATTCTTCCCAAAGTAGAATCCCCAACTTATCAGCCAACCTCACAATTTTTTCTTGATGCGGGTAATGTGCCAATCTTAAAAAGTTACAGCCCAATTCTTGCGCCCATCCCAAAACCAACTCAGCATCTTCAATAGAGTTTGCGCGGTCTTTTCGAAGTGGGTTTTCATCGTGCAAGCAGATACCTTTTAAAAATATAGGTTCACCGTTCAATACAATTTGTTTTCCAATCGCTTCAATGGTTCTAAAACCAATTTGATCACCGATGGTGTCATTACCTGCCACTAAAGTGACTTCGTATAGTTTAGGATTTTTCGGCGACCATAATTCCAAACCTTTTGTGTTGATAGAAAATTCTGTTGGACCATCTGCATTTACCTCGAACTCCTGATTCAATTTTAGTTCAGGAATAAGAATTCGAGCAGTTTTGGGTCTATTTTCACCAACGAGCTCCAATTTGCCTTGGATTGTTTTGCTGCGCTGCTTTAGTGTTGATTTATCTAGCGAAAGAAAATAATTATTGATAAAGGTTGAAGGCACCTCAATCAACTTAACATCGCGGGTGATTCCCCCATGATTAAACCAATCCGAAACTTTTGATGGAATATTATCTGCAGCACGGGCATTGTCCACCCCAACAATTAAAAAGTTGTCCTTCTCTTTTAATAAATCCGTTACCTCGAAAGAAAATGGGGTAAATCCACCTTCATGATGACCTAGAATTTCGCCATTAAAAGAAACCGTGGTTTTATAGTTTGCAGCCCCTATATGCACAAAGTAACGTTTGCCCTCAGTCCTATCTGGTTTATCAAATGTTTTTCGGTACCACACATTTCCTTCAAAATAGGTAAGCTCTGGATATTGAATGTTCCAGCTTCCAGGCACCCAAAGGTTCTTTCCATTATCAAAACCATATTCTACCCTATCGGATTTATCCTTGGGCTGGTAATTTTTATAAACGGGCATTCCACCCATTCCCCCAGTTTGAAAAGGATCTAAAACAAATTTCCATTTCCCATTTAAACTGGTGAAATTTCTATTCTCGGTATTGGAAATGAATACATCTTGACCAAAAATGGAAGTAGCCATCAAAAAGAGGCCAAACAAAACAAAGGTGGATTTGCGGTTTAGCATGTGCAATAGTTTGATTAATCAATTTAAAGTGTCAATATAACACTTTTAAATGAAACAAGTATACTTCAATTTTATTTCCCACAAAAAAACGGCACCTAGATAATCAGGGTGCCGTTCTAAATTGTTGAAATGGATATAGTTTGAATGCTAAGCTTTCATATCAATTACAAATCGGTATTTGATATCACCTTTTTCCAAACGTTCAAAACCTTCGTTGATTTGGTTTGGTGCAATGACTTCGATATCAGCGGTAATGTTGTGTTCTTTACAAAACTCCAACATCTCTTGCGTCTCGGCAATCCCTCCAATATTAGATCCTGCAAAACTTCTTCTGCCGTTCACCACGCTAAAGGCACCAATTTCCAAAGGCTCATTGGGCAATCCAACCAACACCATGCTACCATCCACAGCCAAACTATTTAAATACGGATTTACATCGTGCTTGGCGGAAACCGTATCCAAAATCATATCAAAACCAGATTGAGCTTTCATTTGTTCTGCATCTTTAGACAAAACGGAATGATCCGCTCCCAATCTTTTGGCATCTTCCACTTTGGATGGTGAGGTGGTGAATACGGTAACCTCTGCGCCCATCGCTTTGGCAATTTTAATGGCCATATGTCCAAGACCACCAATCCCTACAATACCTACTTTTTTTCCTGGACCTGCTTTCCAATGTTTTAATGGGGAATAGGTTGTAATCCCTGCACATAAAAGTGGTGCGGCAGCAGCTAAATCATCAAATTCGGGCATTTTTAACACGTAATCGGCATCCGCTACAATCTTCCCGGAAAAACCACCATAGGTTACCCCTCCAATATGTTTATCGGGTGCGTTGAAAACCAAGGTCCAACCCTCTTCACAGAATTGTTCCTCTCCATGGCTGCATTGGGTACAATGCCCGCAACTGTCCACAATACATCCGATGGCTGCTAGGTCACCTACTTTAAATTTGGTGACTTCGTCTCCAATTTTAGTTACTCGACCGACAATTTCATGTCCTGGTACGATAGGATAGGCCGTAGCTCCCCAATCGTTATGGACGGCATGCAAATCGGAATGGCAAATACCGCAATATAAAATTTCAATTTCCACATCGTTGGCCAATGTGTCTCTTCGTTTAATATCCATGGATTTAATCGGCGCTTCGGCCGATTCTGTTCCATAGGCTTTTGCTAAAGTTGTTTCCATAATTTCTCGCTTTTTATTTTTAAAATTTGATTTTTCTTTAAGCTGGGGCAACTTCCTTTCGCTTCTTATAAGTTACTAAATAAACCCCTAAAATCACCAAAAATGCCGCTAAAGGTTTGTCCCATGTCAATCTATCTTGACCTACTGCAATCGCGACCACTGAGGCAACTATCGGTTGTAGGTTCATAAAGATGCTTGCGGTACTTGCTTCCAACCGTTTTAGGGCATAGGGCATCAGAAAAAATGCCAAAGTCGTGGAGAATAATAGGGAGAACAGTAACAAAGAATAGGCCCAAACTGTTCCACTTTCGGAATAGATTTCTTGATGCTCCAATCCACCATTAAAAGTTAGTGGTAATGCCGCAATGGCCGAAACCAAAAACATCCATTTGGCAATGGTAATCGGGTTGTATTTCATGGAAATTTTGCGGGTCAAAGTCAGATACCCTGCATAGCAGAACACACACAAAATTGCCAACAAAATGCCCAATCCGTTATTGCTTCCAGTAGGTCCTCCACTCCCACTTAGATAGATGATCAATCCTGCTCCCGAAATACTTATGATGATGCCCAATATTTTCCGAGATGGTATCCCCTCTTTTAAAAAAATAGCGGATAATATCAACACCACTACGGGTGTCAAGGCCATCAGCAAAGAATAGATGACTGGGGTAGTGTATTCGAGGGCTTGTGAAAAGAGTAACTGCGTACCAATAAATCCCATGAGTCCACCTATGATCATGGTCCACATGTCCTTTTTATCCACCTTTTCAGACTTCAAAAAAAGACCTACCAACCAGAACAAAGCTGCACCAAAAAACATTCGGGTAATGGTGTAACCAATTGGCGACATCCAATGGTCCATGAGTTCTTTGGTCACTGGAGTGTTCAGTCCAAAAATTATATTGGCCGTTAATATGGCTACAAGCCCTTGTTGTCTTTCTTTCAACATGAATTTAGTTAAGTCCAAATACATTCATGGTTGCCGCTTTGGCCCTATCGCTGATCATGGATCCCAAATATGGACTAGAACTGTATTTATCACGGTAGGCTTGGTCTATTTTCTCATTCAAGGGTCCATCAACAGGTTCAAAGCGTACTTTTCGTTCCATTCCAGCAGCTTTAATTTTACCTTGTTTTTGCTTTAAGGCTGATTTGTACCACCTGGAGTTTACTCCGTTGTAGGCACGCACATAGAGGTTACCCTCTACCTCCACAGACCAAATCCAAGTTAAAGTTCCATAAGTTTCCCCATCTTCATGCAAAACGGAAATATGAAAATCATCGTTCTTTCCGATTTGTTCAATCTCTTCAGTTGTTAGGGTTTTTGATATTGTGCTCATCATTTTCTTCTTTTAAAAACTTTGGGCAATCGAGTTTCCCCGTTGCCCAAAGTCTAATTTTCTTTTTCAATTTTATTTTTGGCTTGTCTCCAAAGTATTTGCAACAAGTTAAATCTACATAGTATACCCTAGCTTTTTAACCAAGATTTCCTCGTTTGCCATAATTTTATTGGGGTATACTTCGTTTTTCCATTCCTCTGTACTGTACTCCTCAAGTGCAACGGAATAAGAATCGTCTCCCATACCCACAACTTTTTGGGCTGCCTTGATTACTTCGGCAACCAGCTCCTTTTTCTGCTCTTCGGATTTTCCCTCAAGCAGGTTAATTTGAAAATGTGGCATCTTCTTATTTTGAATATTGTTCGTCAGACACTTTTTCCATCCAAGTCACCACCTCACCATTTACTTCTTCTTGAACAGCGATATGACTCATGGCTTTATTGGCAGAAGCTCCATGCCAGTGTTTTTCGTTCGGTTCGAAATACACGATGTCCCCAGGACGAATTTCTTCAATGGGTCCACCTTCTTTTTGAATCCAACCCAATCCTGATTGCACGATTAAAGTTTGACCTGCTGGGTGCGTATGCCATGCGGTTCTTGCGCCAGGAGCAAAGGTTACCAAGGCTGCTGCCCCTTTGGTTACATTTTCAACATTTTGATACAATGGGTCTACAATCACATCTCCTGTGAACCAATCTTCAGGTCCTTTCATGGATGGGATTTCCCCGTTTTTAAAGATTTTCATATATGGTATTTTTTATTGTTCTTCTTCTCTAAAATTTTTAAAACAATTGATTATGAGAGCCACGAACCCTTTTCATCGGGCCCGCAGCATCCCATTCTACGCTTGACTTAGTTCCTAGGCAAATACAGGGAACTTACTGGCTTCGCCGTAATCCTTTATTTTTTCCATTTCTTGAAGTGTTTTCATATCACCATCCGAGATTTCAAAATCCAATTGGGCATTACCCTTCATATGATCTGGATTGGCAGTTTTTGGTATGGGAAGCAACCCCAACTGCAAATCGAAACGGATTGCCAATTGCGGAATGGATACGCCATATTTCTCGGCCATTTCAGCCACATCATCATTTTTGAACAATTCTCCGTGACCGATCGGGGAATAGGCTTCCACCAAAATATCATTGTCTTCACAGAATTTGATGGTCTTTTCGGGCACGTTGGAAATATGTGCCAATACTTGGTTCACAGCTGGTTTTACCGTACCATTATCCAAAATATTTTGAATATCTTCGATTTCGAAGTTGGACAATCCAATGGCTTTTAGCTTACCAGCTTCGTAGGCTTCTTCCAAAGCTTTCCATGCTGCTAAGTTTCCTTTAAAAAATCGTTCTTCTCCTTGAAAATCTTGCCATGGTTTTGGACTGTGGATGATCATTAAATCAATGTAATCCAATCCCATTACTTCCAATGATTTATCAATAGCAGCAACGGCTTCATCATAGGATTTTACTTCTGCAGCCAATTTGGTGGTCACGAACAATTCGCTTCTATTTACCCCACTCTCTTTGATGCCTTTACCTACGCCTTCTTCATTTTGATAGGCTTGGGCAGTATCAATATGTCTGTACCCAAGGTCTATGGCATCTTTTACGGCCTGCACCACGGCATCGTTATCGATGAACCAGGTACCCAGACCCAATTTTGGAATTTGAACTTTATTATTAAGTGTATATGTTTCTTGTACTATCATAGCGTGTTTTTATAGTTAATAATTTGATTAAAATGTAGCTGCGTCAATCACATAACGATAACGAGCTTCTTTGTTCACCACTTTTTCCCAAGCTTCATTGATTTGACTGGCATTGATGACTTCAATTTGAGGAACAACTCCGTTATCAGCGCAGAAATGCACCACTTCTTGGGTTTCGGGAATACCTCCAATCAACGAACTGTTGTAGTTGACCCTGTTGAACATCATATTAAAATTGTTCACGGTGTATTCACCTCCAACGGGCACCCCAACTTGGGTAAAGAATCCGTTCGGCTTTACACAATCCATGTAAGATGACATTTCGTAAGCATACGGTATGGTGGAAATCATATAATCCATCTGCCCTCTGTAGGCTTGAAGTTTATCCAAGGAATCCACAACAATAGCTTCTTTGGCTCCCCAAGACAAAATATCCTTTGCCTTATCTGCGGATGTAGTGAAGCCGTACACCTCAGCACCTTTGGCCACTGCCAATTTAATGGCCATGTGACCCAATCCACCGATACCAGCAACTCCTACTTTATCCCCAATTTTAAAATTGGCTTTCATCAATGGGGAATAGGTGGTGATTCCTGCACAAAGCAATGGTGCGGCTTCTTCAAAACTGATATGTTCTGGGATATGTACTGCAAAGTGATCACGTACCACAATTTTATTGGAATACCCTCCTTGAGAAATTCCCGTAGGTTCTGCTTCGGTAGGATAACCGTAGGTGAACAAGGTCTCTCCCCTTTCGCAATAATGTTCTTCGCCGTGGGTACAGTTATCGCATTCCATGCAGCTATCCACCATACAACCAACCCCCGCGCGGTCACCCACTTTAAATTTGGTCACGTTTTTACCCACAGCGGCTACAACCCCTACAATTTCGTGCCCAGGAACCTGCGGATATTGTTGTGGTCCCCAGTGGCCCTTTTCTTGGTGAATGTCGGAGTGACAAATACTGGCAAATTTTACATCGATTAATATGTCGTCGTCGCCCACGGGTCTACGCTCAAATTCGAATGGGCTCAATTTTCCCGAATCATCTGTTGCTGCGTATCCTTTGGTTTTAATATTCTGGTCCATGTTTATTGTATTATTGTTTGTGTCTTGTGAAAATAGCTGCATTGGATTCACCAATGTAACGCCTGCCCCAACCATAGCTGATTTTTGCAGGAACTCGCGTCTGGATTTGTTGTTTTTGTTGTTAGCTTTCATGGTTAGTTTCCATTGTATTGTTCATCGGTAACGGCCTCCATCCAGTTTACAACACCTTTTTCGGTGTTGGGCACTATGTACAATTGCTGCATGGCTTTACCTGGGCTTGCCCCATGCCAATGCTTTGCATTTGGTGGACATTTTACCACACTTCCTTTTTTAAGGAATTCTTTTGGTTGTCCTTCAATCTGGTGAAATCCTTCCCCGTCGGTAATGATCAAAATCTGACCTGCTCCATGTGTATGCCAATTACTTCTTGCCCCTGGCTCAAAATACACGTTGCCCACTAGCATGGTGTAGGTGGAATCCATGGGTACCAATCCGTAATTGTAGGCATCGCCCGTAAAAAACTGTGCTGGACCTTTTTGTCCTTTTGGAAAGATGGCATCCACTTCCTGGGTAGTGGTCTCTTCAACCATAGCGGTTGTTTTTTCAACTTCTTTCTTAGCTTCTTTACAGCTTAGAAAAAGGAAAACAAGTGATGAAAGTAATACCAATGTTGTTTTTTTCATTTGTAAGTCTTTTGAGATTAGTGATTTTAGTTTGTGCAAGCCATTTAGGCTTATGAAAACTGATGTCTACCAACAATTTAAATTAACTTAAAATTGCTTTAACATCACATTAACAATCAACACATCAGCAAGTTACGACTATGGTAAGAGCGGGGGATAATGAAAATCAAATCTAAAATTAAGAGAATCAAACCTTGATTTGATAGCGTTACAATTTGACGCATATGAGCACCATTTTAGGTTGGTCTTAAATAGGTTAACCAACAAATTGTGCAATGGCTTCTTTAATTTCAAGATTACCAGCACTCATTTCCATGACCTTGCCGAATGTTTTTTCATTTGGAAGTACCTCTAAAATGGTTTCAGCCACCGCAGCCCTTGGAATTTCATTGTTCAGCAAGTTTGGATCGGATTCAATCCTAATTTTACCAGCCTTCTCATCATCGGTAAGCAATACAGGCCTTAAAATAGTATAATCCAGTCCACTTCGTTTCAATTCCTTATCCGCCAAATGTTTGGCGATGTAGTAGGGTTTCATGCTTGCGGGCTGCCAACTTTCTGGGTTATCGGATAGGGCTGCACCTACCATTACAAAACGAGAAATTCCATTAGCTTTTGCTGCCTCAATGGATTTTACGGCTCCAAACAAATCAACTTCTATGGTTTTGTCTGCACCAGTAGCCCCGCCTGAGCCTGCAGAAAAAATCACCGCATCAAAACCTTTAATAGCTTTCGCAATTGTTTCCTGTTGACTTTCTATGCTTTCCACAATAGAGGGCACTCCTATGGAATCGAAATATTCCTTTTGTTCTTCTTTTCTAATAAGTGCTGTTGGCTCAAAATCATGGGATGTGCTCATTTTTTGAGCGATCAATCTTCCTACTTTTCCGTTAGCCCCTATTATTATAACTTTCATTTTATATTATTTAATCGGTTAAAAAAATTAATCTTCAATCAGCTCAAAGGTCACAGGTTGACTTCCTACCAATCGTAATTGTTCAATGCCATTGTTTTCAATTCTACCTAAACTGATCAGTCCCGATGAGTAGCTAAAATCCTTATAAAAAATAGCCACATCACCCCAGGGAGCGTAATAGGTAATATCCCCTTTACTTGGGTCGTACCCTCCTGGTGCACCATCCTTGGTCAACTTTCTTTCGGGATAGAATATTTTTTCATTGCTGGCATAATCCTCCAATTCGGTTGTGATCGGAAGCATGGAGATCAAATCCCTTGAAGTTGGATTGTCGTACAAGGTGGCGGTCAGTTCCGTATCACCAAATGAGATTTTAAGTTTCATATCAGTAATGGTTTTTTGTTCTTGTTGTGCTTGCTTTTTGTTGTTTGAAAACCAAAATAGCAGTCCAAATACGATCAATACCGCGGTTATAAAAATTGCTTTCATGCACTTTAGATTGAATTTTTGAGGTTTTAAACAACTAAAAAGTGCCACAGTCTAAATTTGACCATGGCACTAGCTATCTATTTTCCTTACAGATTTGCTGAAAGGTTTTCTGAAAAGAAAGTTTCCAACTTATCAAAAGGAATTACATCCAAACGATCATAAAGATCGGTGTGTACTTTGCCTGGAATGATTATTAATTCCTTAGGTTCGTTCGCTGCTTCGTAGGCATCTTCACTAAAGTATTTGGAATGGGCATTCTCTCCTGCAATGATCAATACAGGTCTTGGAGAAATCTCATTAATATACGACATAATTGGCATATTCATTAATGAAATTGGTGTGGTAACCGTCCAAGAACTGTTGGAGTTGATTGATCTTGGGTGAAAACCTCTATCGGTTTTATAGTAGTCAAAATACCCTTGTACAAATTCTGGCTCATCGCCTGTGATTTCAGATGGCAACCCAACTCCAGATAATGCAGCTGTTCCATTTTCAGCATCTACCCATCGTTGTTGACTCATTTGTTCCAACATTTGGGTACGTTGTTCTGGTGTGGTCGAATCAAAATAACCTTTGGCATTAACTCTGGACATATCGTACATACTTGTTGTGGCAACGGCTTTTACTCTTTTGTCCACTGCAGTTGCGTTCAAGGCGAAACCTCCGAAACCACAGATTCCGATGATTCCCACTTTTTCACGGTCCACATTTTCCTGAAGGCCCAAAAAGTCGATGGCTGCACTAAAATCTTCGGTATTGATGTCTGGAGAAGCTACGTGTCTTGGTTCGCCACCGCTTTCACCCGTGTATGAAGGGTCGAATGCCAAAACCACAAATCCTCTTTGTGCCATTTGATTGGCATACAATCCTGATGCTTGTTCTTTTACCGCACCAAATGGTCCACTAATGGCCAAGGCTGGTAATTTTGCAGTTTCTGCATTTTTTGGAGCATATAAATCTCCTGCTAGGGTAATCCCGTAGCGGTTGGTAAATGTTACACTTTGTCTAGATACCTGATCACTTAAATCGAAGGTATATTGTTCTGCTGTTCTACTCATTTTACTAACTTTTTGATTTGAATTTGTTTGACTGAATGCTATACCAAATACCAGCATTGCAGCCATTGAAATACTTATTCTGTTTTTCACTTTTCTCATTTTTTAAATTGATTTTACTTCTTTGGCAGGTATTCCCGCCACAACGGTGCGTGCTGGAACATCTTTGGATACCACGGCGCCTGCTGCAACCACTGCATGTGCTCCTATCGTAACTCCTGGAAGAATGGTGGCACCTGCACCAATCCAGGCATTTTCTTTAATGTGAATGGGTTTAGCAATCAGGATTTTTCTAGATTCAGGATCAACGGGATGGGATTCGGACAATAGATTTACCCTTGGGCCGATCATCACATGATCATCAATGGTCACTCCTCCCAAATCGAGAATTTGACAGTTTTGATTGATGAAAATGTTTTTGCCCAGCTTGATGTTTTTACCATAGTTGGAGCTTAATGGTGTATAAAGGGTAGTACTCTCATCCACTTGATACCCGACCAAGTTGCTCAAGTGCCTTCTAATATCCTTAATGGTTCTTGATGAGTTCAAGTCCACCAAAATATCCATGGCACGCTCAGCCACTTCGGCCAACTTATAAAAGTCTGGCTCATCAAAGGAAAGTGTCTCACCATTCCTTAATCGCTGAAAGATGTCGTTTGTATTATCTGTGATCTCGTTGCCCATTTCTTTGTTGTAAAAAAATTACGATACAAAGGTATGGCCAGAGTAAAGCCTCTAGATAACGATAATCACATCAAAAAGTAAGAAAATCAAATATTAGGATCGAATTGCCTTTGGAGTGGTGCCAGTTAACCTTTTAAAGTAGTTGTTAAAATAGGTAGGATAATCGAATCCCAAAGCATATGCAATTTCGCTAACGTTCCAATTGGTGTGCTGTAAAAGTGCTTTGGCCTCTGTCACGATACGTTCAGAAATATGGGTAGAAGTCGATTTCCCAGTTACCTCCTTTATGGATTTGTTCAGGTAATTTACGTGTACCGAAAGATTATCGGCATAGTCTTGTGGGCTTCTTAACTGTAAAGGATTGTCGGCAGTTTCAATAGGAAATTGTCTTTCCAGCAACTCCAAAAATACGTTGGTCAATCGGGAAGCCGCACTCTGGTGTTGGGTAATATTTTCTGAGGGCTGCATCTTCAAGGCTTCGTGCAGAATCAAATGAATGTAGTTCCTAATCAAGTCATCCTTAAAGGAATAGTCCGTTTGCTGTTCCTGCATCATTTTATCAAAAATGGCATTCAAGAACAAGCGCTGGTCCTCACTTATCTTTAATACTGGTGTACCCCCTAAACTGAATAAAGGGGATTTTAAAATACTATCGGTACGCTCGGACATGTTCAAAAAATCCTCGGAAAACAAACAGGTATATCCCACATAGGTGGTGGAAAGGGTTTCCCAAGAATACGGAATATGCGGATTGCCAAAAAACAGAATGGTCCCATCGTGCTCAAAACTTCTATCGGAATAATTAATGATGCTCTTCCCAGTGGTCAAGCATATCTTATAAAAATCCTTTCGACTGTATATTTTGGTTGCACTACTATCCTCCTCTACCTTAAAAACATTAAAGCCTTTCAGTTTTAATTCACTATTGAAGGGAGATACCGATCTTTCTGTTTTTGTTTGCATGGGACAAAATTAAGAAATTCAAACCAATCAATTGTTATTCATTTTAATGCTATGCATCCAAATGCTTTAAAATTTTTGCTGGTACTCCTCCCGCCACTGTATTGGCTGGCACATCTTTATTCACCAATGCTCCTGCGGCCACAACTGAGTTCTCACCCACAGTTACTCCAGGTAAAATGGTTGCACTGGCGCCAATCCATGCATTCCTTTTAATAACAACGGAACTGGGCCTCATGCTTTTTCTGGTCGCAATTTCTGTTGGATGATTTTCTGAGGTAATGCTTACCCTTGGGCCTATCATCACATCATCCTCAATAGTAATACCTCCTAAATCCAAAAAACTACAAGCATGGTTGATAAATACGTTCTTTCCTAAGGAGATGTTTTTACCGTAATTGGTATAAAATGGAGTAAACAGCGTGGTACTTGCATCAACAGGCTTTCCAATAATTTGACTCAATACTTCCCTGATTTCGTCCACATTTTCAGAAGAATTCAATTTAGTAGAAAGAGCAATGGTCTTGTTGACTTCCTTTCCAATTTGACTGTATTCGGGATCGTTCATTGGAATCTCCTCCCCACTTGTCAATCGTTCAAATATGTTCATAGCAATAGTAATTCTGTGCCCTAAAATTAAAGCTTTATGGAAAACTGTACACTAGGGAAATATTCCATGTAAAATCATCCTCTGGCGAAATTTCAGTGTCCAAAGCTTTGTTCAAAGTTGAAGCAAAGTACAATGGAAAATCTTTACGTTTTAAAGACAAAAATGCAGCAGCGTAGTACCCTTGTAGATCATCCGTAGCCAAAAAATAGGCCTGAGGAGTAATGTTAAAGTAGTATTTATCAGTAAAATACAAATTATTGAATGAAGAAGTCAGGACAAAGAAATTGGTCTGTTTTACACCATCATCAAATCCCCGACCATGCAGATAATAGAGCCCTACATCAATATTTTTTGAAATTTTATAGGTGGGGACAACTTCAGCGGCCAAATACCTTCTTGACTCCAAAATTTCTTCGGATTGCCCGTTTCTCACAATGGTTATGGTTCTAAAATTAATCGCGGGATGTGCCCCAACTTTTAAAGAAAATTTTTCCTTTTCCAACAATTTATAGCGCCACCAAAAAATAAAGGTCCAAGGTTTCCCTACCAAAGCAAAACGCATATCGGGCTCAAAGCTCAACCTTCCCTTTTTAAATTTTAGATCGAAAATCAGAGCAGGATCGCCCAAAGAAAAGGATGGAATCAGTGAAATACCATTATTGGTTACCGTAGCTGTACCTGAAAAATCGTCCAGAAAAGGTTTCTTCTCCTCTTGTGCAAAGCTTGAAAAAGTAACCAAGAGCGAGGTCAAAAGCATAAAAAAACAGAGTTCACCTTTGCTTGAAAAGCGAAATAGAATTTTTAAGGCCAACAGTAACTTCCGTTTTCCATGAGGTTGATAGTTTTTCATGTAGTTTGGTTGGTTAATTCTCTCAAAGATAATTGTTAACACTATTACTTACTTACCCATTTTACTTAAACCCGTACCTTTTTTACAGGTGATTTAAGCCATTTTACACCTCCTTATTGTTTCCATTTCTAGATTTGAGTACCTTGGGAAGCTATGAGCAAAGTCATCAACTTGGAAACGGTGAACGATTATTGCAATCGATTCAATCAAAAATCCCAACACCCCTTGGTGAGTGTCATGGACCTTCATCAACTTAAAAGAAACTCTCAAAAAGGAATTGAAGCGCTTCGATTTAACTTTTACGGGATATTTTTAAAGCAAAATGCAGACTGTATTTTAAAGTACGGTCGAAAAAATTACGATTATCAGGAAGGCACGTTAGTGTTTATTGGACCTGAACAAGTGGTACAAATTGAAAACGGAGATGATTATGTGCCAACGGGATATGCACTTTTGTTTCATCCAGATTTATTGCCGAACACAAATCTTGGTCAACTGATTACCAAATATTCTTTCTTTTCCTATGAATTGAGTGAAGCATTGCACTTATCAGAAAAAGAACGTCAGATCATAATTGATTGTATTGAGAAGATAAGGTTTGAACTGGAGCGGGATATTGATAAGCACAGTAAAGAACTTATTGTATCGAATATTGAACTATTTCTTAGGTATTGTTCCCGATTTTATGACCGTCAATTCATTACTCGTGATGTGGTGAACGAAGGAGTTGTACATCAATTTAAAAAATCGTTGCACCAATACCTTAACTCTGGTAAAGCGAGTGAATTTGGCTGTCCGTCTGTTGGTTATTTTGCCCAAGAGCAGTTTTTATCGGCCAACTATTTTGGTGATCTTGTGAAAAAAGAAACAGGTAAAAGCGCATTGGAAATTATCCAAACCAAATTGATTGAAGTGGCCAAGGAACGAATTTTTGATCCATCCAAAACGGTTAGTGAAATTGCTTACGAACTTGGATTTAAACATCCGCAGCATTTTTCCCGCTTGTTCAAAAACAAAGTAGGTTATTCACCTAATGAATACCGAATGATGAATTAAGGGGTTACCCCACCAAATCTGGTTTATCTGAAATAAAGGGTTGGTTGTACATCCGTCTTCCCTCCGCTTTGTACAATGCATTGGCCAAGGCTCCCATTACAGGTGGAAATGGAGGCTCTCCCAATCCAGTTGGGTCTATTTCGTTCTGAACAAAATACACTTCAATATTTTTGGGTGCTTCACTATG
Source organism: Flagellimonas zhangzhouensis (assembly GCF_900102925.1). GTDB lineage: Bacteria > Bacteroidota > Bacteroidia > Flavobacteriales > Flavobacteriaceae > Flagellimonas > Flagellimonas zhangzhouensis. Next base: position 116,161 of record NZ_FNKI01000005.1, read on the forward strand.
ACGAATTATACGGTATTTATCAAAATTGGTTTGTTGTGTTGCTCCATCCCTGAAGGTTAAGCCACCAAACATGGCATTACCTACTCCATCCACTATTCCACCTTCGCACATATTGGCCGCAGCATCTGGATTCACCACAATACCACAATCCATGGCACAGACTGCGTTTTCAACTCGTGGTGTTCCGTCGGTTCCTTTTACCACATCCAAAACGTGGGCGGCATAGGTGTTATGACAGAAATAAGCTGCAACCCCTCTAAATACTCCGGGTTTCTCCGCTCCCCAATCAGATTTATCACGCACTAGTTCCAATACCCCTGCCAATCTATCTGCTTCATAATCGTTCTTTTCGCCTACAGGATTTTTCATGGCTCTATCCAATAATTCCAGTCGGAATTCAATAGGGTCTTTGCCTGCCAATTCTGCAACTTCATCCAAAAAGGCTTGCTCCACTCCTGCCATAAAATTAGACCTCGGAGCACGGAATGCCCCAATGGTAATGTTGGAGTTGTGCTCCCATTGTTCGGCCATGTAATTCTCTACGGCCCCAGCTGGAAAACGATCGGCAAAAACTGGAGTTTCAGGAATTCCACCTGCTTTTACGTGAAAGGCCACTAAATTATTGTTTTCGTCCAACGCGGCGCGATAGGTTGCTTGGTATGAGGGTCGATAAATTCCGAAAGTCATGTCATCTTCCCGAGTGTACACCAATTTTACGGGTGCATTCACTTTTTTGGAAATAAGACCTGCTTCCACGGCATAGTGGGCATAGGCCCTCCTACCAAAACCACCTCCCATTCGGGTCATTTCAATATCCACTTTATCTGGGGTCAATCCCAAACTTGCTGCAATTGCCCCTTCAATTAACATGGGGGCCTGTAATGGACCAGCCAATTTTGCCCCTTCTTCGGTTACGTGGGCAAAGAAATTCATAGGCTCCATACAGTTGTGCGCCAAAAATGGACAGGTGTAGCTACGCTCGATTATTTTGGCAGCAGTTTTAAAGACTTCTTCTGGATCTCCATCCTTTCTGACTACCTGACCTGGTTGTGAAGCCAATTCTTCCATTTTTGCATAATGGGCATCTGAACTTTCCAATCCACTGGGTACTTTAATTTTGGCCTCCATTCCAAAACGATCGGCGGTGTACTCATAATCGGAAATTGGTTCCCATTGTACGTCCAACGATTTTTTGGCATTCATCACCTCCCATGTTGACTTTCCAACCACAACTACCAACTCAGTAAAAGCATTGGTATCGAAAAAATTACGTTTGTAATCGTCGGCATAGGTGTTGATCTCAAATACATCAACAATACCAGGCATGGATTTGGCCTTTGTAGCATCGAATGATTTTAATTTGAGACCAAAGGCTGGTGGATGGGTTGCCATGGCCACCAAAGCACCTTCGTATTGGTAATCAATACCGAACATGGGCTTACCCGTTACTATTTTCTTTCCTTCTACATTCTTTTTGGAATTGCTGATGATTTTAAATTCTTTCGGAGATTTTAAGGTGACTTCCTCGGGAACAGCAATTTCCATTGCTGCTGATGCCACTTCCCCATATCCCAAAGTATTTCCTGTAGCTTCATGGGTCAAAACCCCATCTGCGGTTGTAATTTCTGAAACAGGTACACCCCATTGCTTGGCCGCAGCTTCTTTCAACATTTGTTTGGCCGATGCCCCTACGGTCCTCAATCCTTCCCATCGGGTTCTTATCCCTTGACTTCCTCCTGTAAATTGTCTACCATAAACTTCGGCATCATAGGGCGCAATCTCTACCAAAACATTGTCCCAAGCAATATCCAGTTCTTCAGCAACCATCATCGGCATAGAGGTCATAACTCCTTGTCCAAATTCAGGATTCGGACAATAAATGGTAGCCAAACCATTCTCGCCAATTTTTAAATAGGAGTTGATTTCGAACCACTCTTTGGGCATTTCCAAAACAGCTGCTTCTGTAACTTGTTTTGGTTTGCAAGAATTTAACCAACTAAACCCTAAAATAAGGCCACCACTGGCCAAACCAGAATTTCGGATAAATGCTCTACGTCCTATTGTATTGTGATGTTGTGACATGTTCTTGGTAGTTTTTTAAGTTTAAGACCGATTCCAATTAAGAATTAGCGGCAAGTTTTACAGCTTTTTTAATGCGTGTATAGGTTCCGCAGCGACATATGTTACCGTTCATGGCCATCTCAATTTCTTCGTCTGTTGGATTGGGATTTTTATCCAACAAAGCTGCTGCGGTCATTATCTGGCCTGCTTGGCAATATCCACATTGTGGCACATCTACTTCCAACCACGCTTTTTGTACTGGATGGTCGCCTTCTTCGGACAATCCTTCGATAGTGGTTATTTCCGAATTACCTACCATAGAAACCGTGAGCATGCATGATCTTGTAGCGGTTCCATCCAAATGAACTGTACATGCACCACATTGCGCAATTCCGCATCCGTATTTTGTACCTACCAATTGTAGGTGGTCTCGTAAAACCCAGAGGATAGGAGTTGACGGATCTACATCCACTTGTTTAACCTCTCCGTTGATGTTTAAATTGAAATTTGCCATAATGTTAGTTGTTGTTATAAACTTATCAATCTTGTTTCAAATGTTACTTACATTATTCAAACTGATAAATTTAGAGTGTTAAAAAGATACCACTTATTTTTGATTTTCAACATGTTGTACCTATCTAATGCTTTATTTAAATTATTTTACTTTCTCTTTCATTACAAATTTAACCAATAGGTAAGCTTAAGGTTAATGGACCTAAAACGCGGTGCAAAGGTTTCTGTAAAATAGTTGTCGTTATACACCAAATACAGGTCGGACAATTGCGCAAAACGCCATTGCAACCTAGAATTGATTCCCAAATTGTCTCTTTGATTGGAATATTGTACCAAGGTGGACCAAAACAGTTTTTTACTGAAGGTTACATCAACCCTGGGTGTGACCAACCAAAAGTCAGCACTTTCGTAAGGTTCTGGCAATGTAATTTTATCGTAATTGACCCCAAGGGTAAACTGTGCCCATGGTTGAACCCGATAAGCCACTTGTCCGCCTAAGGAAAATATATCGCCATTAAAAAATCCCCCTACTCTTCCTTCAACTTGATAAGTAAACAAGTTGGCGTTGTTTGAACGATAATTGTATTCGACTTGATCAAAATAATAACCTTGCTCTCCTGGCAAAGGGTTACCATCGGTTGTCCTTGTTGGGTCGAAAGGATCAAGGAGATAAATATAATTATTGGTGTACCTTACCTCTGCTGTGGCTTGATTTCTAAAAGCTGTTTCCCATGAAAAACGATACCTATGGTCTGTTTTTTTATAATCCAACGAAGGGCGCCAATAATTTATGGTTAGTACTCGTACCGAATGCGTATTGAAAATTCCTGTATTTGGATAAAAATTATGTTGAATACCACTTCCCCATTTAACAATATCACTTCTTGGAACAAAACCAAGGTCCGCCCTAAAATCCTCATTAACATAGACTAAATCTTGGGTAATTTCCCATCGACGGGGATTATAGGTCAAAGTAGCTTGAGATGAAAAATTACCTTCGTTATCGTTAGGTTGAAAAGATTTATGCAGATAAAATCGTCCTCTCCAAATGTTATCGGATGAAGCTAAATTATAATCCGCACCGATCACCCGATTGTATTCGTCAGATGGATCTATAAATTCCTTTTCTCCCATCGCTTGACGGTTTACCCAAAACACTCCAATATTAGATCGACTTCCAATTTTGCGTTGCAAAGCAAGCATCATATTGTTATTGGATGCAATTCCATTTTCTTGGTCTTCCGCTGTTTGAATGTTCAATACCCCAAGTCGCCAGTCTTTGTTCAATTTACCGCTCAACCGAACACCTCCGATAATATCGTTTTGAACAAGATTACCTGCTGTATCCCGTGCTAAGCCAATTCTTCTTGAGAAAAAGGGTTTTGCTTCATTAAAGGTGTTTCCAAAGTTTTCAAACAAATCGCTGTTGTCTATAAAAAACTGACGCTTTTCAGGCAAACGAAGCTCAAATCGGGTAAGGTTGGTGAAAATATCATCTACTTCCACATTGGAAAAGTCGGGATTCAGAGTAATATCCAAGTTCATTCCATTTCCAATGGCAACTTTAGCGTCGCCCCCAACTTTAAATTTGGTGGTGGACTCATCAGTTTCAAAATCATGATCCGTGAGTGCATTTACATATGGAATTAGTGTAAACGGAGTCCGAGACCTACCCAAAGGTTTTTCAAAATGCAATTCACCCATGTAGGCCAAACTGGACAATCGCTGCTGTTGCGGTACCCTAACCCATGTGGATTGCTCATTGGATTGATTGTTCCAGCGAAAACCTCTAAAGCGCCATTTGGTACTACCTTCCACATATTTTATGGAGGTAAACGGAATGGCCATTTCAATTACAAAATGATCATCAAATCTTTTGGCTTCGGCTTTCCATTTTACATCCCAAGTATTATTAAAATCGGCCCCATCCGATACCAAACCTTCACGACGTACCCCATAAGGTGTAACCCCAAAAAAGTAGGCTGTGGTTCCATCGCTGAAGGTGTCAAAAAGTAAGGTGATATTATCATTGGTTCGAGCACCAAAATCTCTTTTTAAGGAAGAAACCACATAATTTCCATTATCAGCTTCCGCGCGAATACCAATATAAAGAGTGGTTTCGGTGTAGAGTATTTTAAACGCTGTTTGGTAGTCGGCCAATTTAGAATCGGTTGGAAAAAACTGCATAAAATCTCCTGCATTTTCAGCCAGTTCCCATTCAGGTTCATCTAAAACGCCATCCAATTTAATTTCGCTGTCGATAAATTTTGCGGTAATCTTTTTTGGGTTATCCTGACCCCAAACATGGCCCACAAAAATGAAAAGTAAGATTGTAAAGACACTCTTGAAGTAGTTCTTCATTAACTCTTTTTTGATTGTTTAGTTTGATGTGCTTAGCAAAAATAACAGTAGTCAACCCCAACCGTAATACCTAAATTACTGATGTTTGTACCAATTTTACAGGTTAACTCCCATTGATTTTTCTGATTTCCAATACTTTATATTTACCTTAACATTTAGGGCGTTAAAAAAGTATTCTTATCACCGAGAATATATCAGATTATTTGTTTTTAAAAAAATATAATATGTTACATCCTTGAAGTTTACTTTAAAACCACCATGACTTTAATGGGTCAAGTAGAAGTCTAAAAAAATTAGAGTTAGCCATGGTTGTTCATTTGGAAGGCAAAGTGGACCACTCCTCCATAGGGTTATCATTTTTAAAATGGAAATGGAGGGCAATAAATGTAACAATCGGGTTCTTACATAATCTTTAGAGAAATACAACCTAAAAGAATTATGAAACTAGATAAAAACCTTTTAACCCTGCTTTGTTTAATCTTTCCGTTTTTGGTTTCTGCTCAGATTGAATCAATATTTAATGGTGTTGAATTGAACCAATCATTTCAAATGGTAAGTGAAAAGTTATCCGATATTGCAAAAAGTACAAATATCATTTCAATTGATCAACCAAATTTTCCTCTGGCCAATATAAAGGAAGAGCATTTGGTGTGTTCTCAAGTAGTTACAGCCAATGGTACAATAAATAAGGTGGTGTTCACTTTTGCTGATGATAAACTAAAATATATTGAGGCAAGAGGAAACGCAATTCAGGTTTTAACACATAAGCTGAGTGATACAGCAAGAACTTATCTGAATTATGATGTTTATGTTGCAGAAAAATTATTCTTGAAAAAAGAAGAAGACGCTGGTTGGATATTGACTGAGGAAGCAATGCATAACAATATGTTCACTTGGCAAAATCCCTATCTGATTTCAGAAATTGATGAGGAAATACATCCTAAATTTTCTGAGGAAATTCCAAATTTTATTAAAATGGGCGCGTCACTCGATGAATTAAAACCCATTTTAGAAGCTAATAGTGATTTTACAAGTAGTGAAGTGTTGGATGGAACGGATCCAAATGCTCAGTTACAAATAAATTGTTTTGGTGTTGAATACTTTGGGTTTCCTAGAAAAATTGAAGCTCGTTTTGGAAATAATATTTTGAACGTAGTATGGATATTAACTGGCAAAGGTGAAGAAGACAGAATTAGAAAAGCCTTGATAGCAGAGTTTGGGAACCCCATTTTTGTTACTGATGAATGGGAAATTTTTAATGATTGGCAAGTTGGTTTAAGAAAAGATAAACCTGAAATATTGCTTATGGAAAAGAATATTGGGTTAGGGTACAAAACCAGTTATTTTAAGCAATAGATTCTATAGGTTAATTAAAAAGTTCAATTGAAGTTAGCCGAATTGAATCCCAATATATTTATGTTTCAGAAGTATCGTAAATAATAAAGCTATTCTAAGGTTCTAGTTTGAATCGTTTTATTAAACTATTGCTGAGGATTAAATTGTTTGATAACCTTTCTGTTAAATGGATTCTCTATCGGCCATATCTCAATTCTATGAAAATCACCCCCTTCATCTTCATCTTGAATATTCAGGTTTGAAGAATACAACCTCACACAATAATCACCATTGTTCACACTTACTTCATATATCACATTCAAATCTGGACAATCAAGTATTTGTATTTTTTCTGAATTTACCTTCAGACAACCATCTACAATGTGATCAAAATTATTAGTGTCATCAAGTGCTTGTGGTGAATTGAAAAATTGAAAACTTCCTTTTATAGGACCATATGACGCAGTTGAAATCCCTATTATTTCATCACTTACGGGCATTCTCTCTAAAAATGCCCTATCAGTCCAAAGATCACCATTATCAGGACTAAAATGATTCTCGTCAACTATATAAAATTGATGATGTGATGTATAGAAGTCTAATTTCTTCATTCTTTATTTGAACTTTTGGATTGATTGATATTAAAGGATTAAATCCCACGATTGTATTCATTATAAGTTTGACCAAAAAAGTCTAGATAGTATTCGTCCATTTCTTTAGGATACAATTCAAACATGATTCGATTATAACGTTGAATATTGAATCCTCTATTAAAAAGTCCCGTGGTTCTCAAAACAATCGTGTCCTTTTGTTTAGGATGCGTAATTATGAAAAATGGGCTACTTGTTGTTTTAATGTAATTTGCATCAAATTCATTAATCATTTTTTCCAAGTCTAATGTATCGTTTTTCAATTCGTATGGTACTTTTGGAAAGAAGATTGTAGTGTCGTTATAGATTCTTTTCTCCTTTACTTGAATATAAATTTGACTTTCATTCTTCGTTATCACAATTTCGTCAAACTCCATCCAGCCACACATTGATAGATTGACGGTTAATTTTAGGGTATCGCTATTTTCCATTTTTGAAGTGAAGTTTTTGTAATCTCTTCCAATAATGAAGTCAGAAGCTAGAGGGGCAATAGGATTTAACCCATTTTTTTCTACACAACCAAAAATGAATAGAATACTTGAAATGAATATTAAGGATTTTAGCTTGCTCATATTTTTGTTAACGTTTCATATGATTATAAGTAATCGAATAAATTGCTATTCTAAAATATGGCTTGCATGAATTTATTGAAATTGAAAATGAGTGAAACTACAATTTGAATGAGTAACTACAATCATTAATTTGAACCCTTGACAAAGTCAACTGTTCATTTTAATTAATTAATCTGAGATTCAATCGTTTTAATTATATCTACTATTTTGAATCTTAAGGGCAAATAAAAAGACTGCTTTAAATTTTCTGATGCCACAATGAACAAATAGAGTTGGCTTTCAAATTCTTCATTTTCAAGGAATTTAAAGTCATTATTTTTAAAACGACTTGGTTTGGCATTTAGTAAAGGGTCGTTGATGATATTGAGGTGCCTTCTGAAATTCCCCTCCTTTAAAAAGAATTCATGCCCCAAATCTCTTCTTTCCACAACATAGTCTTCCTGTCTTTTCACGCTTGCCAGCGTAGATTGCCAATCCGATAAGGCATTACGCAATTTTGCATCCGACAATACAGAAAGTTTACCTGAATTAATGACTTCCATCACTGTGCCTTGTGAGGGTGTAAATCTGGGTTCAATTTTAAAGATGCCCACCATTAGTTCGGAGAGTTCCTTTTCATTGAAATCTGAAAGTGATGGTCCTGTATATTTACCTAAACTAACACTGTTCTTTATATTGGAATCGTTGAAATTTATAACCCGATCCAAGTTGGTCAAATTGGTTTCAAATTCGGTAAGCAATGCCTTGAGCAGCTGTTGTTCAAGTAGATTGTTCTTACGGTTTTCGTTCCAATTATTGATCTGAAGGGCTATCAAAATCCCGATTACAACAAGAATTATCTCTCCAATAGCATATTTCAAATACTTTCCAGTTTTGCCTTCTGAAAGTAAGTTTTGGCGGATTTTCCTGAAGAACTTGATCATTGGAGGTTGGTTTCTCTAAAGATATGATTTATATGCAATTGGATTGAAATATAGAAAAGATATGTTCAGATGATATACAATCGAATTACCCCCTCTTAAAGTTTGTATTGAGTAAGGTTTCTACTGAGCGGAAATGTTACTGGTGAAGTACATCAAATAAAAAAAGCCCCTTTTAAAGGGGCTTTTTTTATTTGTGATCGCGGAAGGATTCGAACCTTCGACCGTCTGCTTAGAAGGCAGTATTCTTTTTATTACAAGTATTTGAATATCATTTATTTTACATGATTTTTATTAATAACAAGTCGGGAATAAGTCGGAAATTATATAGTAATTAAAATACCTAATTTATCTTTCCACCATCAATTCAACCACTACAAAAATGCTTTTTCCAGCTCCACAAACATTACATTCATAGGTTTCTGGTAATTCCTCAAATCTTGTATTGGAAGCAATATTTGATTTGGGATCTCCAATTACATCATCATAAACTGTAAAACAATTTTGGCATTGATAGACCTCATTTTTTATCACTTCTGTTTTTGTTGATTTATCCGATGCCACATCTTTTTCCTTGCCCAATTCCTGAAAATACAATTTACTGAGTTCTATTAATAAGTCAGGTAGTTCTCTTTGGTCAATATCCTGCGCAAATGTTTGTAAGTTTTGGGTATTGGGATTAAAATTTTTGAAATGTCGAATATTATAGGTTGGTCTAGTATTCGGATTTATTTGCTCAACAGCTTTGGAAATAGGGTTCTTTTCAATTACCACGGAAGACATATGGGTACGTTTGCCCACTTGATTGCTGATCCCAAAAGTTAGGCCGTACGTACTAATATCCTTTTGATCAAAACTCTGAACCAAATATCTTTTTAAATCGAGAGCATCAGAATCATCAACAGGCAAATGCCAATTCATCTCCAATTGCGAATGTCTTACATTGATTCCTCTTTCTCCTAAAAATAATTCGAGAGAGGTTCTGCACTCTTTCGGAATCCCTTTTACAATTAAAGATTTCCATGGGGTGATGCAAATTTTACCAAAACTTTGATCCAAGCAAAAACTACAGAAGTCCTTTAAAAATTTCAGGTTGTATCGATTGTTTCTCCAATACAGTCCTAACCAGTACTGATCAATTCCCATTCGATTTAGTCCCTCATAATAGGGAAAAGTTTGATAGGGAATAAAAAGCTCCTTATCCACAGCTTTATTGTTGGGGGTAGCTAGCACACTGTTTACGGCAGCAAACAACTCTTCTACATCTTGAATTTCCTTGTATATCTTTTCAATCTCGCGACTAATGTCTGCGATGTCCCAACTGTACACAAGGACGGGATAATAGGCGCTAGTTTCCCACTGCGGTAACAAAATGTCCAAATACCAGTAATCTTCATGCTCAGAAGCAATAAAGTTTAAGTTTCCACCAAATATGGGAACCAATCGTTGTTTTGGATCAGTTATATTGATCTTTAATTTGGGCAAAAAGTCAAACTGCTCCAATAAATACAAATAGGTGGACCCTTTTAACCAATGGGTGGCATCAAATATATCGGCACAGACATAGGAACATACTATATTTTGAAAAGACCTGTCGGCAACAATATCTATGGGATTTTGTTCATTAGAATTGTTTGTTGGACATAAAATATCTTGTCTGGACCCAAAATAAACTTCAGTTAACCCTGCGGACTCTAACAAGGCAATACTTTCCATAAGTTCCCCTGGCGATGTCACCCCACCTTTGACAAAAATTCTATTTAAATCGTCATTCATAATCCTCGAATTAAACAGCGGCCGTTTTTAATTGGGCATCCAATATCCCCTTTACCTCTGGTTTGCAACTTCCACAACCTAATCCTGCCCCAGTTTGGGTACAAAGGTTCTTAAAGTCTGAACATCCGCCTGCAATGGCATCTTTAAGATTCCCATCTCCCACTTGACTACACGTACAGACCATTTTTCCCTTTAATGGTTCTCTGTTCGATGCGCCACGCAACAATTCATTTCGTTTTTCAGAAAGTTCAACACCCTCTTCAATCAATCGCTTGAATTCCGCAAACTCATTTTTATCCCCCATTAAAATGGCACCCTTTAAGGTATCATCTTTAACGATGCATTTTTTATAGAAACGCTGGCTCACATCCATCAAAATAATCTCCTCGTAAGTAGAATCATTTTGAGGTGCATTGACCATTCCGATACTGCACAGATCCAGATTCTCAAACTTTAAAATATTCATGAGTACCGATCCTGAATATGTACTTCCCAAATCGCCTAAAATATAGTTGGCTGCAATATCGGCCTGTTGTTCTGCTGCTGAAGTAATTCCGAAAAGTGAATTATCAAATTCAGCAATCTCACCCAAGGCAAAAATGGATGCATCACTCGTTTTTAAATAAGGATCTACCAAAACACCTCGCTTAGTTTTTAGTCCAGCATCAATGGCCAAATTAATATTAGGGCGTGTGCCAATGGCATACACAATGGCGTTGCAATTGAGCGTTCTTCCCGTTTTTAGGTTCACCAATAAATTATGGGGTGAATCCTTATCTTCAAAAACGGTACTCACCTCGTTATCAAAGTACAATTGAATTCCCCGTTCCAAAACATCCTCAGCCAACAAACGACTCGAAATAGGGTCTAACTGGCGCTCCATCAGTCGTGGTGAACGTTGAATGATGCTGATATTTATATCTATCTTTTTTAATGCAGCGGCCAATTCCAATCCCAATAATCCCCCACCAATAATCACCACATGTTGCTCATTTACTGGAAGATTGGTCTTGGTCAAATATTCTTTGAGTCGGTCGGCATCGCCACGTTCCCGCATGGTAAATCTACCAGGTAGGTCCATGCGAACATCAGGCGGTACAAAAGCACGACTGCCAGTTGCCAGAATCAACAAATCATAATCATGTGAAACACCATTATCATCAATTACCTGTTTGGCTTCTTTATCAATTTTTTGAATCCCATTATTGGCGAAAAGCTCCACTTTGAGTTTTTCCAATTCACCCTCCTTTAATTTTTGTAGAGCTTCCCAACCAAGGTCATTATTGACATATTCAGGCAACAAAACACGATTGTAAAATGGATGTTCTTCTTTAGAGAATACTTTGATCGTATCGCCCCAATTCTTTTCTCGGTAGGATTGCACAAAACGATAGGCTGCTGCACCAGCACCTACGACTACAATTTTCTCAAAAGGTTTTCGATATTTTTCTACTTGAACTGCACAATACTTAAAATCGGGCTCCTTGGAAATTGGATCTACAATATTATTGGTCAAGTTGTTGGCCCTACTGAAGTCATTATTGAGGATTTTACCCCAATGCATAGGCAAAAACACAACGCCCTCCCGAATATCATAATTGATTTTAAGCTTGACCCTAACACTTCCACGTCTACTTTTTACGGTCACCACATCCCCTTCCTTAAAGCCCCTTATATAGGCATCTATTTTGTTCATTTCCAAAAAAGGTGCGGGAATATGGGTAGTCAAGCGTTTTACTTTTCCTGTTTTTGTTCGGGTGTGCCATTGATCACGCACCCTACCTGTGTTCAGAATTAAAGGAAACTCTGGGCTGGTTGTTTCGGATTTGTTGTAAAGATTTCTTGGCGCGTTGAAATGTGCTTTTCCATCAGAAGTAAAATAATTTTGATCTTGGAACAATCTGGGTGTCCCTTTATGGTCTGGTGATGGAACAGGCCATTGAAAGCTCCCTTCCGTCTTCAATCTTTCATAGGAAAGTCCCGAAATGTCAATAGTTGTTCCTTTGGTCATCAAACAATACTCATCATACACTTGGGAAGCATTGGTATAATCAAAGCCATGGAAACCCATTTCTTGGGCAAAACGCCATAAAATTTCCACATCGGGCAACGCCTCACCTGGGGCGTCAATAACTTTGGGCAAATAACTGATTCTTCGCTCCGAATTCGTCATGGTTCCCTCTTTCTCCAACCAACCTGCTGCTGGAAGCAACAAATCTGCATATTTAGTGGTCTCCGAATTATGGGAAATATCCTGTACAATAACAAAATTCGCCTTTTCAAGCGCTTTTTCGATTTGTTTGGCGTTGGGCATGCTCACAATAGGGTTGGTACAAACGATCCAAACCGCTTTCATTTTTCCCGATTCCAGCGCGTCGAACATTTCGGTGGCCGTGTATCCAGGTTCCCCATGAATTTCTGTACTTCCCCAAAATTCCTGAACTTCCTTTCGATGTTTGGGATTGCCCAAATCACGATGCGCAGCCAGCAAACTGGCCATTCCCCCTACTTCCCTACCCCCCATGGCATTAGGTTGTCCTGTGAGTGAAAAAGGTCCTGACCCTGGTTTTCCAATTTGTCCAGTTAGCAAGGAAAGGTTTAAAAGCGAAACATTTTTGTCTACCCCAATTACACTCTGGTTGAGCCCCATGGTCCACATACTGATGAACCCCTTGGCATCTGAAATCATTTTGGCGGCCAATCGAATTTCATCTGCAGAAATCCCGCACTTTTCTGCAGCTTGACGAATGGTGAGTTCAAACGCAGTTTGCTTAACAGCCTCAAAATTGGAAGTATGTTTTTGAATAAAGGATTTATCTATTTTCTTCTTTTCAATCAACCATCTGGCCATGGCATTGAAAAGAATCACATCCGTACCTGGTAAAATCTGTAAGTGTAGGTCTGCCAAGGCACAAGACTGCGTTTTTCGAGGATCCACCACAATGATCTTTACATTTGGATTTTCCTCTTTATGCTTTTCAATTCTTCTAAACAAAATAGGATGACACCAAGCTGGATTGGCTCCTGCTATCAAAAAACAATCTGCCAACTCAATATCAGCATACGAAATAGGAACTGCGTCATTACCAACTGTTTTTTTATATCCTACCACAGCCGAACTCATGCACAAACGAGAGTTGGTATCTATATTATTTGTGCCCAAAAAGCCTTTGGTCAATTTATTGGCCAAATAATATTCTTCAGTAAGACATTGCCCAGAAACATAAAAACCAACACTATTAGGTCCATGTTTTTCAATTATACTTTTAAAGACTGCTGCTGCCCGCTTAAAGGCTATATCCCAAGTAACGCGCTGCATGGGGTGATTTCTACTCCACCGCATTTCTGGATAAAGAATCCTATCTGATGTGTCCTGAGCAACATAATTCAAGGTTTTTCCCTTGGTACATAGCATGCCTTTGTTTACAGGATATAACTCGTTACCCGTAACTGAAAGCACTCCTTTGGCATCCTTTTTTACGGTAATGCCACAACCTACTCCACAATAGGAACAAATAGAATCGAATGTATCCTTCTTTTGCATGAAAGGAGATTTTTATATTCCTGATTTTCCAATAATTAAAAATATAAAAATACGTATAAATACGTAGTATAAATTTGGCAAAAGTGTGTCAAAAAATTGAAGTTTTGGTAATAATTACTGGCGAATGCCGAAGAAATGCCTAAACCAGGTTAAACTGCTGTGCTTTTTTGGAAAGATCTATAAGATTTTTGACCTCCATTTTCTTCATTAAATTGAAGCGATGGGTGTCTATCGTTCGCTTGCTATTGTTTAGTTTTTCGGAGATTTCCTTACTTGTATATCCTGCCAAAATCAATTCCAACACCTGAAGTTCACGATTGGTCAAATCAAATGGATTTTCTTTGGCTTTGGATTCGGAAGCATTTTCCGTAGTTGTTGTGGATTTGAAAAGATTATTCACCAAAACATCGGAAATATCTCCGCTAAAATATTTACCACCTTCATGCACCACGTGAATCGCTTTTACAAATTCTGACTTGCCCGTATCTTTCAACAAATAACCATTGGCGCCAGCCTGCACCGATTTTAGAATATATTCCTCGGAGTCGTGCATGGAAAGAATAATGCATTTGGTCTTTAGCCCCCCCTTGGCATTTAAACGTTCAACCGTTTCAATACCACCTAATTCGGGCATACGGATATCAATAATCAAAATGTTTGGGGATTTTTCACCGACCATTTCAATGGCCTCGAGACCATTGGAAACCTCACCGATTACGTCTAGGTCCTCTTCTTCTTCCAACAAAGCCCGAATCCCATCCCTCACCAAGGAATGGTCATCTGCCAAGACAATGGTTATCGTTTTGTTTAGCTTCGAATCGTGCATGAAACAAAAATAAATGAATTATCTAAATATGAAATCACTTTACTACAACAAAAAGGGCTGTATCCAAACTAAAATGGAACAGCCCCTTAAACACTAACCAACTTAATATCTTAATCCGCCTTTGCCGTGCTAAAAAATTTAGGTTTGATGATCAACATGGCCCATGCCCAGTTTTGGGTACCTGCTGCAACATCTTCTGCAACTCCTTTGAGTTCGTACATTCCATCTGCGGCAAACATGTGGGAATATCCAATTTTAAGGGAATACCCATTAAACCCTTGGGTAAAGACCAAATCAACTTCGGTGCCCAATGCATTTTCACCACTTGGCAAATCTTGCTCCCCTTTAAAGTTCAACACCTTGGCCAATAGGCTGGATTTCTCTCCCAATTTGAAATTGGCACTGGCATGGATATCGAACAATCCGATTGAATTGGCATGGTTGCCCACGTAGAAATAATCCATAAAACCATTGAACTTATGGTTGGTTCCGTACAATGGGAAAAATGCACCAGTCTCCCCTGCTGTCTGACCATCATTTCCACTGATGATTTCAATTCCAGCACCCAATCCAATCGCATTTGAAGCTTTATAAGTAGCGTCCAATCCAACCAAATAAGCACCTTTTACATCCAATTCGCCTTGTCGCTCCCCTGTTTGAAGAAATGCATTGGCAGCTAGCCCAAAACTTCCTTTGTTAAAGGTTAAGTGGGTTCCCAAGGTTTGTAAATTGCTCAACCCATCAGCATTGCTTTGGTCATCAAAATTTTGGAATCCATTGTTCATCAACACCACACTTGCCCCAAAACTTTCCCATTTCTGTTTTAAATACAGCATTTGCATGGTCTTGTAGCTGAAAAATCCAGTGGTATTGTATGCATTGCCCACCGACTGAAATCCTGTTGGATTGTCAAAATCTTGATTGTAGGCAAAAGCAAAATCCAAAATGAAATTATCTTTTGCGTATTTAATCAATGCGGCATCGTGGTTTCTTCCTTGTTGCGCCCAATCCAAGCCACCAAGAATACGTTGATCATCATAAGAAAGTACTTGTCTTCCCAATTTGGTGGACCACCCTGAACCCAAATTCAATTGTGCCCAAGCTTCAAAAACGGCAAAGGAATCATTTTGATCATCTGGTAAAATCTGACGGTTCTCCCCCCAGACCATCACATCTTGAATGCTTAAATAGAACTTGTATTTTTCAGTTTGATAGGCAGCGTTCAAACGAGCTCTCGTAGAGATTGCAAAACCTGGATCTGCTGCATCAGGAATAAGGCTTCCGAATCCATTTCTATATTCAGTTCTTGGTCTAAACTGACCATCCAAAGTAAATTGGGCTTGCGCTCCAATAAGGCATAGCAATAGCATGCCAACGGTTAATATTAGCTTTTTCATTTTTTGAGATTTGTTAATAGGTTATTTAGAAAAAAGGAACTATCAATGCTCCAAAAAGTCAATAAGGTGTTTTCTGTATTTGTAATAATCGTCGTGTTCCAAAACCGATTTTCGAGTTCGTGGCCGTTCAAAATCTATGGATAGCACATCGCCAATTTTTGCTCTGGGTCCACTGGTCATCATCACCACTCTATCTGCCAAAAAAATTGCTTCGTCCACATCATGGGTTATCATTACCGCAGTGATTTTTTCCTTGTTCCAGATTTCAATCAATATATCCTGAAGCTCCCCTCTTGTAAGTGAATCCAACATTCCAAAAGGTTCGTCCAATAGTAACACTTTGGGTTTTATGGCGAAAGCGCGGGCAATACCAACCCTTTGTTGCATTCCTTGGGAAAGTTCATTGGCTTTTTTGTGAAATGCACCCTCTAAACCCACTTTGTCCAAATAGTACATGGCTATATCTTTTCGTTGCGACTTGCTAGCATGGGGAAATACTTGGTTCACTCCCAACTTTACATTTTGTAAAGCCGTCATCCATGGCATTAAACTCGGGGCTTGAAAAATTACGCCACGGTCTGGTCCTGGTCCTTTGATCGGGTTTCCCAAAACGGAAATTCTTCCGTCAGAAATGGGATTTAAACCAGCAATCATGGAAAGCATGGTGGTTTTTCCGCAACCTGAATGTCCAATAATAGTCACAAATTCCTCCTTTAAAATTTGAAGATTCAAGTGCTCCAATACCACGTAATCTCCCTTTGGCGTTGGGTACACTTTTTTCAAGTCGTGCAAATCCAACATAATGTTGTCCGATGGGTACACTACCCCATTTTCGTGCCCTTGGGCCTGTTTTGATACTTCTACTACCATTTCCATAGGTTTTAACAATTAGGCAACAAAGCTTTTAGGTGTCAATTCTGGTAATTCGTATATTTTCTTAGAGGCTGATTTTCGCTCTTCCCCAATGCCCATCAAATATTCGATGATGGCGTTTCTGGTCTTTTTGTACTCCAAGTTATCGTTAAGCTCGGTCTTATCCCTAGGTCGTTCAATATTGATGTTGAACTCTGGTCCCAAGGTCGCATTTGGACCTGGTTTGAGTGGAATAATACGGTCTGCCATATAAATTCCCTCATCCACATCATTGGTGATCAACAATGCGGTGCGTTTATCCTTGCTCCAAATTTTTAGGATTTCATCCTGCAAATTTCCACGGGTCAATGCATCCAAAGCACCAAGTGGTTCATCCATGATGATCATTTCGGGATTCATGGCCAATGCCCGAGCTACGGATACCCGTTGGCGCATTCCACCAGACAATTCCTTTGGTCTTTTGTTAATGGCTGGAGAAAGATTCACCATCGCTACATATTCCTCGACTCTTGCATTTATTTCCTTTTTACTTGCTTTGGGAAAAGCTTCTTTCACGGCCATGTGCACATTTTGCCCCACGGTCAACCACGGCAACAAGGAATAATTTTGAAAGATTACCCCTCTCTCATGACTGGTATCCACAACGGGCTCACCTTTAAAAAGCACTTCACCACTGGTCGGTTTTAAAAGTCCATTGATCAAGTTCACCAAGGTGGTTTTTCCACTTCCTGTAAAACCAACAATTGCTACAAACTCCCCCTCTTCAATGGTCAAGTTAATGTTTGACAGTACCTCAGTGGCATTAGCTCCTCGACCATAGGTCATGCTTACATTTTTAAGTTCCAAATAGGCCATAGCTACTGATTTAAGCGGTTGCATTTTTATTGAAAGACACCATATTTTGAACAGTCAACATGATTCTGTCCAATAAGAATCCGATGATACCAATCACGAACATGGCCACAATAATCTTGGAGTTGGAATCGTTGGCTCCATTCTGGAATTCTTCCCAAACAAAGGATCCCAATCCTGGGCTTTGCGCCAAGAGTTCAATGGCGATCAAAACCATCCAGGCCACGGAAAGGGTAATGCGCAATCCTGTAAAAATTAGTGGTAATGAAGATGGCAAAATCACCTTAAACACTTTTTGAATAGGTCCTAATTTGAGCACTTTAGCCACGTTTATATAGTCTTTGTCCACTGTGGCAACCCCCATGGCCGTGTTGACCAAAGTGGCCCACATGGCACACAGTCCCACACTGATAAAGGAGATGATAAAAGCACTATCAGATTCTGAATCCTTGGTCATCGTCTTCACGATCATGAAAACCAAAAGCAACCAAACCACTGGGGAAACGGGCTTGAAAATCTGAATCAACCAATTGAAAGAGTTGCGCAACGTAGTGCTCAATCCGATAATTACCCCCACAGGAACCGCAATAATCAATGCCAATAGAAATCCTGCAAAAACAGTTTTTAAACTGGTGAATATCTGATCCACAAAAGAAGGTCTTCCCGTATACACAATGGGAGCTTTTCCCTCAGCTTCACGTTTTGCATTCAATGCGGCTGTTTTTGCTTTAAATTCAGCTTTATCCGCACTAATTGCTTTGTGATCGGCAATCAACGTATTGAACGATGTCCACACCTGTGCTGGCGATGGCAATGTATTGGGCTGACAACTCACATCTCCCGAAGCGATACAAGCAGCCATTTGATCGGCGGCCTCCTGACCTTGATCTGTAAGGGCTTTTTGAATTTTATAATCCGCCTCGATATTGTAAAGGGCTTTTGCACCAACATGCCACAAACCAACAAACAATATGATCGAAGCCAATGGAATCAACACTTTTCTCACCAAGGTCTTGCCATTCCATTTAGGCATGGCAGGGATCAATTTGATCACAAAATCCTTGACCATGGTTCCAAAATTCCCCTTTTCATCCTGCACTACTGTAACGCTTTGCTTCATCATTTTTAAGATTTACAAGGATGAGTCATCCTCTTTGTTTCCAATTTTAAAACTGTTGATATACCCAATTGGGTCTTTTGCATCATACGTTTTACCATCGATAAAATCGGTTGTTGCTGGCTTGTATCCGTCAGTAGCTGGAATATCCCCCGCAGAAAGATGCCCCTCGGTCACTAAAGCATCCGCAGCCTTTTTCCAGATGTCAGGACGGTAAATATCCTTTATGGTCTCATCGTACCATGCAGCAGGTTTTGATTCTGGAATTTGACCCCATCTTCTCATTTGGGTCAAGAACCAAATACCATCGGAATAGAAAGGATAGGTTGCATTGTATTTAAAGAATACATTAAAGTCTGGCATGGAACGCTTGTCCCCTTTTTCAAATTCAAAGGTTCCTGTCATGGAGTTGGCAAGTACCACTTCATCAGCACCCACATATTGAGGCATGGATAATATTTTAACTGCTTCTGCTCTATTTCCAGGCTCATCCAACCATTTTCCTGCTCTTATTAATGCTTTTGTTACTGCAATTGCCGTATTTGGATTTTCCTCCACAAACTTCTTGGTCATCACAAATACCTTTTCAGGATTGTTTTTCCAGATATCATAATTGGTGGTTACAGGTACACCGATTCCTTTGAAAACCGCTTGCTGGTTCCATGGCTCGCCCACACAGTACCCATAAATGGTACCTGCTTCCAAAGTGGCTGGCATTTGTGGCGGTGGAGTTACAGAAAGCAATACTTCTGCATCAATTTGCCCTTGCACATTATCAGCGGTATACAATCCTGGGTGGATTCCTGCTGCAGCCAACCAATAACGAATTTCATAGTTATGGGTAGATACAGGGAACACCATGCCCATTTTAAAGGGTTTTCCACTGTTTTTGTATTCAGAGATCACAGGTTTTAAAGCATCCGCTTTAATAGGATGAACTGGTTTTCCATCATCCCCAGTAGGTACATTGGGTTTCATTTTTGACCAAACATCGTTGGAAACCGTGATTCCATTTCCATTTAAATCCATGGAGAAAGGGGTTACCAATTCTGCTTGACGTCCAAAACCTGCTCCAGCCGCGATGGGTTGACCCGCCAACATGTGTGAACCATCCAATTGTCCATCGATTACCCTATCCAACACATTTTTCCAGTTGGACTGTGCCTCTACCGAAACAAAAAGACCCTCATCTTCAAAGAATCCTTTTTCCTTAGCAATGGCCAAAGGTGCCATATCCGTCAATTTGATAAAACCAAAAGTCAATTGTGGTTTCTCAATTTCCAATGCTGGGGCTGTATCCATTGCCTGGGCAACATCCCCCGCTGTTTTTTCTTTCTTTCCTCCACAAGCAACCAAAGCTGCTAATAATAGAAGACTAGAAAATTTTGTAATGTTTGTTTTCATAAAGCGGTACTTTTATAATGGTTATCATCAATTACAGGGTAAAACTACGTATTGTTTTTTATTTACCTAGGTATATTTACGTATTTATACTGATTTTCAATGAGATTTGTGAAATTGAATTTTTGAAAAAGGTCAAATTGAGGAATACTTAAAATTTCTAGGCTCTGATCTAGATATCCTCGATCAGGATTAAAATCAAAAAGTGGATTGAAGCACACGTTGTATCTCATCTTCGTAAAAGAAGTTATGATCGGCCACCACTTCACCTATAACTATGATACCAGGCTTGTTACAATCCAATTCCTTATATATATAGGTTGCATCCGATAAAGTTCCCACCATGCAACTTTCTGAAGACAAAGTGCCATTTTGGATTACAGCAAAGGGTGTATTGCCGCCTCTATATTTCATTACAGATTGCGCTATATCCTTTAGTTTGCGAACTCCCATCAATATAACCAAGGTTGCAGAGGATTGGGCAGCCAATTCAAAATCCTTTGAGAAACTTTGTTCCTTTGTAGTGGCCGTAAGCACCCAAAAACTACTACTTACCCCTCTTTTGGTTACAGGAATACCTTGACTTGCAGGAACGGCAATAGCACTTGTGATTCCAGGAACCACCTCAACGGGTAATCCAAAGGATTGAGCATAATCAATCTCTTCAGAAGCCCTACCAAACACAAACGGGTCTCCCCCTTTTAAACGCACCGCATGGCCGTAAGTAAATGCACTTTCTACTAATAAGGTGTTGATTTCGTCCTGCGTATAACTATGCTTAGCACATCTTTTGCCTACGTATATTTTAGGAACATGATTGGGTATTTCAAGCAATAATGCTTCATCGACCAAAGCATCGTATAAAACAACATCGGCCGACTGCAAAACTCGTAAACCCCTTACTGTTATTAGGTCTGAACTTCCAGGCCCAGCTCCTACCAAACTTACTCTTGCTTTCATAGTTATACCGTATTATTAAGGTTATTTCAAGTACTTTTTATCATTTCCTCAACAAGAATACGTAATTATTTTTGAAAAATCAGTATTTATTTAAGTAATTATACTTAGTTTTGAATCGTATTTCAAATCTTTGGCATATGAAAACAGTAATTGTAGTAGGAAATGGAATGGTTGGTTATAAGTTCTGTGAGAAGTTCAGAGCGCATCCTGCCAACGCGGCATTCAAACTAATAGTCTTTGGTGAAGAGCCAAGACCCGCTTACGACAGGGTTCACTTAAGTGAATATTTCGGAAACCAAGATGCAAAAGCCTTGGAATTGGCCCCCGCCTCCTGGTACAGTGACAATAATATAGATCTTATTACCAATGAACGGGTAACGGACATTCTGAACGAGACCCAGGAAGTACGTACCATATCAGGGAAATCCTTTTCCTATGATTATTTGGTACTGGCCACGGGTTCCGCCCCCTTTGTCCCCCCGATTAAAGGCGTTGAAAAGGAAGGGGTGTTCGTATACCGCACCATTGAAGATCTTGAGGAAATGTTGTCCTACGCCGCCCAAATAAAGGCCATTAAACCAGATGGACGCGCGGCAATCCTTGGCGGGGGTTTATTGGGTCTTGAAGCAGGAAAAGCTGTTTTGGATATGGGATTGGAACCTCATGTAGTGGAGTTTGCCCCTAAATTGATGCCTAGACAATTGGATACACGTAGTAGCAATGTGCTTCAATTAAAATTGGAATCCATGGGCATTCAAATTCATTTGGGCAAGGCCACCAACCAAATATTGGGTGAAAGTGTCATCGAGGGAATGGATTTTGGCGAGGACGATCAATTGGATGTGGATATGTTGATCATTTCTGCTGGTATTCGTCCAAGGGATGAGCTCGGAAAAACTTGTGGTTTGGATATGGGCACCCGCGGAGGAATTGTAGTGAACAACAAAATGGAAACTTCTATTCCTAATATTTATGCCATTGGAGAGGTTGCTCTTTACAATCAAATGATTTATGGTCTAGTGGCCCCCGGGTACGATATGGCCAATGTGGCAGCAAATCAAATCTTAGGAAATCCTGAAGTATTGATGCCCGCTGACATAGATATGTCAACCAAATTAAAATTGATGAGAGTTGACGTTGCCAGTTTTGGCACACCTTATATGCCTGCTGAAAAAGGCTTGTCAATTATCTACGAAAATAAAACCAAGCACCTATATAAGCGGATTAACGTAAGCCATGATGGTAAAACCTTGTTAGGTGGAATTTTGGTAGGTGATGCCAATGATTACAACATTTTGCACCAGATGTACCTTAACAATATGAGTCTTCCTGAAAATGCGGAAGAATTGATCGTGGGTGCCCGTGGCGATGGTGGTTCAGCTTTTGGAAGCGCTATGGATCTGCCCGATACGGCTCAAATATGTTCTTGTGAAAGTATTTCCAAAGGAAAAATCTGTGGTTCTATAAAAGAGGGTGCGTGTAATTCCTTGAAAGATGTTATCGGATTGACCAAGGCCACTACTGGATGTGGAGGTTGCAAGCCCATGGTCGTGGATTTGGTCAATGAGACCTTAAAATCCATGGGTAAAGAGGTAAAAGATGTTATCTGCGAGCATTTTGAATATACCCGTCAAGAATTGTATGGGATTGTAAAAGTGAAAAACATTCAAACTTTCGATGAGGCCTTGGATAAGTGTGGAAAAGGAGACGGTTGCGAAGTTTGCAAGCCTGCCTTGGCCTCCATTTTTGCGACCATTTATAATGACACCGCCAATAAGGAAGCGGTAATTCAGGATTCCAACGATCGCTTTTTGGCCAATATCCAACGCAACGGTTCGTATTCCGTAGTTCCTAGAATCCCTGGAGGTGAAATCACCCCAGAAAAATTAATCGTGATCGGTGAAGTGGCCAAGGAGTACAACTTATACACCAAAATAACAGGCGGACAGCGTATCGACCTATTTGGTGCCGAACTTAATGATCTTCCTGCCATCTGGAAAAAATTGATTGATGCAGGTTTTGAAAGTGGTCACGCCTATGGAAAGTCATTGCGTACGGTAAAAAGCTGCGTAGGTTCTACATGGTGTCGCTACGGAATGGATGAAAGTGTAAGTTTTGCGATAGAACTGGAAGACCGCTATAAAGGATTGCGTTCTCCCCATAAACTTAAAGGAGGCGTTTCAGGCTGTATCAGAGAGTGTGCCGAAGCCAGAGGAAAAGATTTTGGAGTTATCGCCGTGGATGGTGGTTGGAACCTCTACGTATGTGGAAACGGTGGCGCCACCCCAAAACATGCCATACTATTGGCCGAACAAATAGACAATGAAACCGTAATTAAATATTTGGATCGGTTTTTAATGTACTACATCCGAACCGCTGCCCCACTTATGCGCACCGCTGCCTGGTTGGATAAATTGGAGGGTGGAATTGAGCAACTTAAAAGAATTGTGGTTGATGATAGTTTGAACCTGGCCGAAGAGTTGGAAATAGAGATGCAATCTTTGGTTGATAAATACGAATGCGAATGGAAACAAGCTGTTGAATGCGAAGAAATGAAAAAGCGTTTCTCCCATTTTGTCAATACCGAAGAAAGAGATGACAACATGGTCTTCGTACCTATGCGCGATCAAAAAATGCCAGAACCTTGGACCAACTAAAACCAATAACTATGGATTCAATTTTATCTGAATACACCTCAGTAGACCCAACAACAGTTTCCGTTTGGTTCAAAGCCTGCAACGTTAACGATATTCCAGAAAACGGCGGGGCGTGCGTGAAATACAAAAACAAACAAATTGCGGTGTACCATTACAAACGCAAACAAACTTGGTACGCTTGCCAAAACCTTTGTCCACATAAAATGGAAATGGTTTTGAGTAGAGGAATGCTTGGTGATGCCGATGGCATTGCAAAAGTAGCCTGCCCAATGCACAAAAAAACGTTCTCGCTGGAATCTGGAGAAAATTTGAACGGTGATCTACCCGCAATAGCCATTTATCCCATTAAAATTGAGGATGGCTTTGTGTATATTGGTTTTTCTGAATAGCTTTAGAAAAATCAATTTAAATGGGCAGTCCCAGCAAACTTCAAGAGGCATTTCGGTTATTTGACGAGGCCAATTCCCAAGACCCCAATACGGAGGTCGCAAATGGCGTGGAACAGCCCAAAGAACTGCTCTATGCCAAACGGATGACCCAAATTTTAGATGAGTTTGCTCCCGATGCCCCTGAAGCCTTAAAGTTAACGGCTCGTTGTCAGCATATTTGCCGTTGGGAAATCCCTCGTGATTCCTATGAAATGAACCGTGTGGGGTACTTGAAATGGCGACAGGATTTAAAAAAATTCCATGCGGAAAAAGCTGCGGAAATTTTGACCAAGGTGGGGTATGATCAAGAAACCATTGATCGTGTCGAATTTTTATTGCTCAAAAAACAGTTGAAAAAGGACGAGGACACCCAAACTTTGGAAGATGTAATCTGTTTGGTCTTTTTGAAATATTATTACGAACCGTTTTTGCATAAGCACGATGAGGCCAAAATGATTTCCATTCTTCAAAAGACTTGGAAAAAAATGTCGGACAAAGGTCATGAAACCGCTCTTAAACTAACCCTTTCAGAAGACGGATTGGCATTGGTGACAAAAGCATTATCCACCCCATAAAAGAATTTTAAAAGGCAATGGATAAAAACAACCAACAACAGGCATTGGACGTATCCACATTTGTACGGATACGAAAATGGTACCTCCTAGCCCTTGCCGCCATTGCCCTGACCATTATAATTGCCCAAATATTGATTCAACGGCATTTGGATGGTCAATTGTACGATTCGAGGGTAATCAACGTAGCAGGAAGACAACGCGCCTACAGTCAAAAATTGGTCAAGGAAGCTTTGCTTTTGCAGAACTCCACCCTTTCCGAAAATGAAAGGGAAGAACTGTTGTCAAAACTTGATCAAACGTTATGGGTTTGGAAAGTTTCCCATGACGGACTTCAAAATGGGAATGACAGCATTGGATTACCCAAAGAAAAAAATAAAACCATTTTAGCCTTGTTTGATGAAGTTTCCGTACACCACAATGCCATAGTGAGTGCGGTTGAAGCTATTCTTTCAAGTGTTGACTCCATCAAATCCAATGCTCAAGTTGAAATTTTACTCGCCAACGAATCCGATTTTTTGTCCAAAATGGACGAGATCGTAAACGAATACGATAGCATCAGTAAGGACCAACTGGAAAACCTGAAATTTAAGGAATACATGCTCTTGGCCTTTTCCTTAGGTATTTTATTTTTGGAGGTGCTTTTTATCTTCCGCCCGCTCTCCATTCAAATTCGAGAAACCATACGGGATTTAGTCAAAAGCCAGATAAAATCCGAAAAGGATGCCTTGGAAATCAAAAAAGTGGTTCAAGAGAAAGAAAAATCATTGCAAGAACTACGGGAACTCAATTTTGTAATAGATAACGCTGCGCTTTTTGCAAGTACACGTTCCGATGGATCAGTAGTTTTTATGAGTAAAAAATTCTTGGCCCTTTTAGAAAAGAAAGACCTCCCTCCCAATGCACAACTTTCAGAAATTTTGACGGAAGATAGTGGTCAACAGCAATACCTACGCGAAATCATGACCAAACCGAGACGGGATATCCGCTCGGAGGAAATTGAGATCAAAACCAAGACGGGCAAAAAATTATGGTTGGATATTTCCATCATCCCGATACATCAGGCAAGCAAAAAACACAATGTGCTCTTACTTTGTTCCGATATCACCGAACGAATGCAAAATCAAATAAAAGTGGAGCAGCTCAGGCTTGAAAATTACGAGGAACGTATGCGTCAAAAGCAAGTTCAGGCCAGTTTGATCGTCGAAAGTCAAGAAGAGGAAAGAAAGCGAATTGCCAAGGACATTCACGATGGTATTGGTCAAATGCTTACAGCCTTGCGATTCAATATTGAGTCCATTAACCTTTCCAACATGGAAAAAACCAAGGAGAAAATCGACTACCTCAAAAATTTGACCTCTGATTTGATCAAAGGAGTTAGAACTGCCACCTTTAATTTAACACCGCCTGAACTGAGCGATCATGGTATTTTCCCTGCCCTGCAAAAAATGACGCAAGAACTGAGCAAATTGACAGGCAAAAACATATTGTTCGAAAACAAGGCAGAAGAAAACATCCGATTTGATTCTTTGGCGGAAACCAATATATACCGCGTTACGCAAGAAGCGGTAAACAATGCCATTAAATATGCAAATGCCAGCTATATTTTGGTGACCATCAACTTTACGGACAACTTATTAAGCGTGGTCATCGATGATGATGGAAAAGGATTTGATCCCGCCATTTTAAAACGTCCACCTAAAAACAATAGTGAGGGCGGAATGGGCGTATTTTTTATGAAAGAGCGGATAAGCTACATAAATGGTAGATTGTTCATTAGTTCCACGCCTGGTGAGGGCACAAGGGTAACCATCAATTATAGCTTAAAACAAAGCGAGAAAAAGAATTTAAAAAGCTTAAAAAATGAAAATTAGGATAAAAGGCGATTCCATTCGATTCCGATTGACCAAAACAGAAGTGGAAACGTTCTGTTCAACTGGTGTATTTTCGGAAACAACCCACTTTGGAAACTCTGAATTCACTTATAAATTGCAAGCAAAGGATGGGATTACTTCTATGGAAGCTGAGTTCTCCAACAATACCATTACCCTATTTGTTCCAAAATATGAATGTTCGAATTGGGCCACTTCAGATAAGGTAGGCTATCAAAATATGATGTCATTAAAAAATAGCAAAGAGCTATCCTTACTCTTAGAAAAGGATTTTGCATGTTTGGACAATACCACCGAAGACCAATCGGACAATTACCCGAATCCAAAGGTCGGGGATGTTTGTTAGATTGATTAAATAAAGGAATAAAATACAGCACCCTTAAAAGGGGCTGTATTTTTGTGATTACGGAAAGATTCAATATCGTTTATTTGAACTTTGGTTCATTTGCTAAGTTTCAAAATCCTGAATGCTCCTTGAATCACCAAAACAAAAACAATAGTTCCAATTATTAAATCAGGTTTGTTAGAACTTAACCAATTTACCAATAGTCCCGCAATTATTACTCCCATATTGATGATTACATCGTTAGAGGTGAAAATCATACTTGCTTTCATATGTGCCTCATCCTTGCTTTTTGATTTTTGTAATATGTAAAGACAAATTCCATTTGCAATAAGTGCCAAAATTGAAATGACTATCATAGTTGAAAAATCGGGAAGTTGTTCTGCCCCAAAGAATCTTCTCAAAACTTCTATAAAACCAATTACAGCAAGAGTTATTTGAAAATACCCAGCAAGTTTGGCAATCTGTTTTTTTCTGGACATAGTTCCTCCAACAGCAATCAAACTTATTCCATAAACGAATGAATCAGCAAGCATATCCAAGCTGTCCGCAACCAACCCCATTGATTTTGAGATTATTCCTGTAGCCATTTCGATTACGAAAAAGGCGAAATTTATTCCCAGGACAGTCCAAAGTAGTTTTCTTTGGTTTGAATGCTCATTAAAGTCGATTTGGTCCGTTTCCTCAGTCGATATTTTCTGTCCACCTAAATTCAGTTCAAGAACTGATTTTTCTATTTGGTCAATTTGTCCTTTATGAAAAACGGTCAATTTTCTGTTGGGAATGTCAAAGTCCATATTTGCAATACTTGAAATTCCGTCCAGTTTCATACGGATCAGATTTTCCTCTGAGGGACAATCCATTTTAGTTATCTCAAATATTGTTTTTTCCATTACAATCG
>NZ_FNKI01000004.1 GCF_900102925.1 Flagellimonas zhangzhouensis
TTTGAACTTTGGTTCATTTGCTAAGTTTCAAAATCCTGAATGCTCCTTGAATCACCAAAACAAAAACAATAGTTCCAATTATTAAATCAGGTTTGTTAGAACTTAACCAATTTACCAATAGTCCCGCAATTATTACTCCCATATTGATGATTACATCGTTAGAGGTGAAAATCATACTTGCTTTCATATGTGCCTCATCCTTGCTTTTTGATTTTTGTAATATGTAAAGACAAATTCCATTTGCAATAAGTGCCAAAATTGAAATGACTATCATAGTTGAAAAATCGGGAAGTTGTTCTGCCCCAAAGAATCTTCTCAAAACTTCTATAAAACCAATTACAGCAAGAGTTATTTGAAAATACCCAGCAAGTTTGGCAATCTGTTTTTTTCTGGACATAGTTCCTCCAACAGCAATCAAACTTATTCCATAAACGAATGAATCAGCAAGCATATCCAAGCTGTCCGCAACCAACCCCATTGATTTTGAGATTATTCCTGTAGCCATTTCGATTACGAAAAAGGCGAAATTTATTCCCAGGACAGTCCAAAGTAGTTTTCTTTGGTTTGTATGCTCATTAAAGTCGATTTGGTCCGTTTCCTCAGTCGATATTTTCTGTCCACCTAAATTCAGTTCAAGAACTGATTTTTCTATTTGGTCAATTTGTCCTTTATGAAAAACGGTCAATTTTCTGTTGGGAATGTCAAAGTCCATATTTGTAATACTTGAAATTCCGTCCAGTTTCATACGGATCAGATTTTCCTCTGAGGGACAATCCATTTTAGTTATCTCAAATATTGTTTTTTCCATTACAATCGTTTGTTTGAACTTTAAAAATAATCAATATTAGAATTGGAAACACTGTAGCATATGTTACTTACAACATTTTCCAATCACCTTTTAAATTTGGTTCCCATCCAATGGTCTGCCTTAAGTAGGGTTATCTATCAAACTATTGTCACTTTGAATCATTTTTAGGTTTTCTCCTTGACTTACCAAAAAACTGATGGCATATACTCCCCTAATCAAAGTCCGGTCTACTTTTAGTTGAAGATTTGCAAGAGGCCGATGTCCAGTTCAAGTTCTTCTTCGGAACTAGGGGACTTTGACCCACCTGCCAATTATGATGTTATTAAACCTATTGAAGTGAACTAAAAAAGCCATTTTTAAAAAGTCAGTCCACTTGGTTCTATCAAGAGGCTTTTTTAGAAAGTGAGCAAAACATTTGTTTAGCGCAGCAAGTCCCAATCTTACTTCAACTTTTGTCCTGGGAAGAATAGGCAAACAAATTCACAAGTCCTAAGGAGAAAAGCTTTGTTTTATTTCAATAATTCATTTGTGATGACCAATCTATATTCAGCATCGTATGATGATATCTCATCAAACGACCACAATTGATCCACAATTGGCATTTGCTCATAGGATATGGTCTTATTTCCTCCGGTCTCCTCTTTGTAAAGCCTCACTTCATCAAATGCTATATTTTTGGAAGGGGGAACAAAGGAATTCAAATCCGTGGATACGGCCATAAATTGACTGGATCGGCTTTCAATCGAAATCTCTCCGGCATCTTTGGTTATCAATATTAAATCAATGCTAGTGCTGTTTTGGATGTAGTACTCCGTTCTGAAAACAGGACTGTCATCAGATTCACATTGGGAAGACATCAATAGTGGGGCAAGAAGTAGGAGGAAAAACTTTTTCATAATAGCGTGTTTAGTTTGTTGTAGAACAAATCGGTAATTAAAAACCCCACTTTGAATTTTGGTTTTTTTTAATAAGGTTACTCCAAATTGATAAAATTATTGGAATCGTAATTAAGTGATTGACAGATAATGGGTAATCGATTTCCAATGATAGGGTCAAACCAAGGCGATAAATTCGTGTTTTGGTTATAAGTAGCCAAATGTTTAAAAATTGTTTTCCTCAACCAATTATCTAATTGATCGATCTCTTACAACTACCCATTTCCCATTTGATAGAGGATTTTTAAGAAAAAAATAAGCTTTCGCTTTGATACCTGTTTCCATCCCTCATTTCTGATGGAGCGTTTATTGCATCCTTCAAAAATTTTGTGGCTTTGGTTTTAAGGTCATTATGAATTCTGAGGTTTCTTTTGGTCAACAATCCAAGTGTGATGGTATTTTTTCTCTGGATACCGTGCCTGGTAACACTTCAGATAATTCAAGTAAAGAATTTATTTACAATCCCTAAAGATATTGGTAAAAAACATATAATTAATCCATAACCTTCTGGACTTAGGCTTTAAATAACTTTGTTTAGAAAACAAATAGTATGCAGATTGTAGTAAAGAGACTTTTCCCCTTTTTTCTTGTCATAGTCATATTTTTCCCCATAATATTCCTTCCAAAAGGCACCGTTGTATTGGCTGTCAATTCGTCCAGAACCCCTTTTTTTGATGTATTCTTCAGTAAGGCCAGCGCATTGGGTAACGCGATAACCGTTATTTTTGCAGTTCTTTTGGTCCTAAAATTCAAATTAAAATGGTTGGCCATATTTCTTTTGGCATTTGCTTTTCAAATTGTTCTTGTCTTGTTGTTTAAAAAAGGGATCTATTCCGGTGAATTGAGACCCTATCTTTACTTTAAAAATGCTGGTCTCGTTGACTTGCTGCACTTGGTCGAGGGGGTGAAAATTAGATATGTCAACACCTTTCCTTCTGGACACACGGCAACGATTTTTTATTTGACCTCTTTTTTTGCTTTGTTTTCACGGAACAGAACTGCGAGTTGGGTTTTGGTGGTTTTAGGATTCATTGTGGGTCTTTCGAGAATATACCTTGTTCAGCATTTTTTTGTTGACGTTTATTTTGGTATGTTATTTGGATTGCTCTCATCTGTATTTGCATATCTGATTGTCCGGGCACATCCCAAAAAGTGGCATTCCCAACAATTCCATATCGATTTACATCGGGTACACAGAAAAACCCAGGATGCTATCAACCAGCTTTTAAATGGATAAATGGCAATATTATAGCTTGGGTGGGAGATTGATCAATCAGTATGATTATCTCATTCTATTTATAGTTGGGCTTGCAATTTGTACTTCATCCATTGGCCAGTATCCCATTTATATCCTTGACGAAGCCAGAAACTCTGAGGCGGCAAGGGAAATGTTGGCATCTGGGAATTTTTTGTCCCCATTCTTCAATGGGGAACTTCGAACCGATAAACCCCCTCTGCACTATTTCTTCATGGTCTTAGGTTATAAATGGTTCGGAGTAAATAGCTTCGGGGCCCGTTTTTTTTCGGGTTTTTTTGGTGCGTTGACCCTATTGGCGACTTATTGGGCCATTAAAAGGCATTTGGATTCCTTTGTTGCATGGACAACCGTAATGGTTTTGGGTTCCTCCTTATTTTTTATCAATGAATTTCACTTGGCCGTACCCGACCCCTATCTTATATTCTTTGTTTCGGTTTCCTTTTTTTCGTTTTACTTCCTTTATAAGGAGGGTAAATGGGTGTGGTTCTTTGCAATGTATGGTGGAATCGCCTTGGGAGTATTGACCAAGGGACCCATTGCAATTGTTTTACCGGGATTGGTGATACCGATATTTCTGCTATTAAAAAAAGACTTTAATTGGAAAACCCTACTACAACTTAGACCAATTTTGGGTTTGTTGGTGGTACTCTTAATTGCAGCACCTTGGTATTATTTGGTACATTTGGAAACTGATGGGGAATGGACCAGGGGCTTCTTTTTGGATCATAACCTTTCCAGGTTTGGTTCTGAAAAAGAAGGGCATGGTGGGCTTTTTTTGATGACTCCCCTCTATGTGATTTTAGGCATGCTGCCATTTTCACTTTTTGGTATCCAATCCTTTGTATACGCATGGAGGAAAAGAAAGGGAAACGATATGGTACTCTTTGCCTTGACGGTGTCTGTTGTAACCATACTTTTTTTCAGTATTTCAAAGACGAAACTCCCCAACTATCCAATGCCCTGTTATCCTTTTGTTGGAATTTTAATTGCCCACTATTTTAAAAAAGTGTACCATGAAAAAACACATAAAAAGGGGGTGTCCTGGAGTTTGCTTGTTCTGACTATCCTATCCATTTTACTTCCAATTGCTGGCTATGTGGCACTTTCAATCGAAAAACAATTCTTTGCAATAAGATTCTTGAGCTTATTGCTGGCCTTATCGGCCTTGGCCTCGATACTCGGATTTCATTTTTATGGCAGGGGTAAACTGAAAATCTCATTTTTATCGATAGCAGGGGGTTGGCTATTGACTGGAATGCTACTTTCTGGCATCATCTATCCAGAGCTTACAGAAAAGAGCCCGGTAAGCTTGGCCCTTAAACATATTAATGAAAAAGACAATATTGTTGTCTTTAAACGTTTTGACAGTGCCTTTCCAATAAATTTCAAACGTACTTTTACTGTATTCCAATCTTTGGAAGGAATAATGAAATATGCCGAGGAAAACCCAGAAACCTTTATTATAACCAATACAAGAAGCGAAGAGGACCTAAAACTTCTTGAGGGATTTGAATTGGTGTTGGAGCAAAAGGCACTTTTCGAGGACCATATTACACGCATTTATGTGATTAAATGAAAGCTTGGTTGCCCAAATCTGCCTCTTTTGCTTTTATGTTGTTGGGCAACATGTTGAACCTCGTGGATACCTAAATTCAAAAAACTCTTTTGCCCAACAAAAAATATAAGGAATCACAATTTGTTCATGGAATATTTTCCGCCGTTATTGAACCAATCAGTTGCCATATCAATTGCAAGCGAAACTGCCTTCTCCTTATCATATCCATGAACTTTTACCATACCATTGGCAAGAAGATAAACTTTGTTCAAAAACTTTTGATCCGTGGTGCCAATTTTTCTTTTTAGCTCTATCAAAGTTATTTCCATGGTAAGAGGAGATTCAGGATTAAGTAAATCTAATCAAAACATAAGAATCTCAAGATATTCAATTTTTAGAATAAATCAATTTACATCGTTTAAATGGAGATTTGTTTTTTGAGGAGTGTATCGTTTATTTGAACTTTCCTTTTATTGGGAAAATTCTACTGGCCATTTTTAAATCCTTAAATATAGAGCTTTAGAATTTCTAAAGATTTGAAACCTATTTTTAAGCCTTAACTTTAAGGTATGAAGATCCTTATTGCAGAAGACGAGACAGAACTCCAGAAATCCATTGCCACCTATTTGGAAAGGGATGGCAATGTCTGTGAAATGGCTTCAGACTACCACGAGGCCCTCTACAAGATCGACCTCTATGAATACGATCTGTTGGTCCTGGACATCAACCTGATCACCGGTAGTGGATTGGATATCCTAAAATTATTGAAGCGCAACCGTTCTGAGACCCCGACCATCATCATCTCCGCCAACAATTCCTTGGACGATAAACTGGAAGGATTGGATCTGGGTGCCGATGACTATTTGACCAAACCTTTTCATTTGGCCGAACTCAATTCGAGGATCAAAGCCGTTTTGCGAAGGGGCAAGTTTGGGGGCAATGACCGTTTGGAGTTCCACGAGATTTCCATTGATACCCGCTCAAGGACCGCTTATGTCAATGAGCAAGCCCTTTCCTTGACCCGTAAGGAATTCGATCTCTTGCTTTTTTTTGTTACCAATAAGGGACGGGTGCTTTCCAAAGAGATCATCGCCGAACATTTATGGGGGGACCATAGCGATCTTGCGGATAATTTTGATTTTATTTATGTCCATATCAACAACCTGCGCAAAAAATTGACCGAAGCCGGGGCAAAGTATATCAAAACGGCCTACGGAAGTGGGTATAAGTTCGTGGAAGAGTGATCTATGGGGGATACCTTGAAAAAAATACGATTGATCCGAAAGACCTCCAAAACTTTTTTGGGGATCAGTGCCCTGTTGATGTTGGTCAGTACGGTGGCCCTTTATTTTTATTTGAGGAACCTGCTCCAGTCTGAAGTGGAGGAAGAGCTCCGTTCGACAGAGGCACGGATTGAAAGTTCCCTGGTCGAAAATCCGGAGCCTTTTCAATTGTCCCCGGTCGTCGAGATCCAAAAGGTATCCCGGTTGGGCAATGAGGTGCTAAAGGATACCATCATCTATGATCCCTCACAAGATGAAATGGAGGAGTTCAGGGAACTGTCCACCTTCTCCGCCATCAATGGTGAAAATTATAGGATCACGGTCCGCGCACTCGTGGTGGAATCGGAGAACATCCTGATCGCCGTGGTCATTTCCTATTTGGTGATCATTCTTTTAGTGTTCCTGTTCCTGTTTTATGTGAATCGTTCGAAGAACCAAAAACTGTGGACCCCTTTTTTCCACAACCTGGAGCAAATGAAACGGTTTTCGCTCAGCTCCGATGCTCCCATTGCCCTGATGGACAGTGAAATCCTGGAGTTCTCCGAATTGAATACAGAGATCAAGCTATTGACCAATAAGGTCCGTTCGGATTATCGGAACCTGAAACAATATACGGAGGATGTATCCCATGAGATGCAGACCCCCTTGGCCATTATACAGGCGAAGATCGAGAATATGATCAATATCGAGGAACCATTGGACGACCAGCAGTTCGAACAACTCACCTCCATCCAAAGGGATATACAACGACTCTCCCAAATGACCAAGCGCTTGACCTTGTTGACCAAGATCGAGAACAACCAGTTCGCCAACGTCGAGCAATTGGATATCACGAGACTCATGGCGGTAACGGTCCAGGACTTTTGTGAGATTTCCAACAATGCGATCAAGGTCGATTTCGAGTATCCCATTAAGGTGGACATGGATCCCTATCTGGCAACGGTGCTCTGTAACAATTTGGTCTCCAATGCCATCAAATATAATATTGCCCAACAAGATATTGTCGTGGGTTCGACGGTGGATGATATTTCCATTTCAAATGCGGGTACAACACCCCTGAAACACCCCGACAGTCTTTATAACCGATTTTATAGGGAGTCCGATGGGGTCAAGGCAACGGGGCTCGGCCTGGCCATTGTAAAACGGATCTGTGACCTTTATGGTTTTGGGATTGATTATCGATTTTCAGGGGACAGGCACGTGTTCACCATTCATTTTGGGAAGAAATAAATCAGGGAAAATGTAAAACTTTAAATTCCCTTAAGGTTTCGATCCTAGATTTGACATTTAACTTAAAACGTTTTCCATGCGAAGCCTATATGCCCTGTTATTTTCCTTTATCTTTTCTTGCCCCTTGTTTTCCCAAGAGACCATTACCATTTCTGGTCAGATCTTGGATGCAGAATCCAAGGAACCCTTGGCCTTTGCCAATGTGGCCGTGCATGAGTTGGATACCAATGCCCTGGTGACCGGGACTATCAGTGATGAACAGGGGAGGTTTACCATCGATGGCGTGGCATTGGGGGAATATGCACTCTATTTTTCCTTTATCGGATTTGCCACCTTGGAGCGGACCCTGGTGGCAGGGGGATTGAACAACGTGTTCGACCTCGGTAAAGTGGAATTGCTGCCCAGTGCCCAAAGTTTGGGAGAAGTAGAGGTAGTGGGCCAACAGGCCACCACCAATTCCGATCTCAACACAAAGACCTTTAGCCTTGAGGATAATATAGCCCAATCAGGAGGGTCGGTCATGGATGCCATGAAAACCCTGCCAGGGGTCACCTTTGACCAAGAGGGGAAGGTCGTCCTCAGGGGCAGTGACAAGGTGGTGGTCCTTATCGATGGGAAACAGAGCAGCCTTACGGGGTTTGGGAACCAAAAAGGGTTGGCAAATATCCCCGCGTCCAACATTGAAAAGATCGAGATCATCAACAACCCTTCGGCAAAATACGATGCCAATGGGTTTGCGGGTATCGTGAACATTATCTATAAAAAGGAACGACAGGCCGGGCTCAACGGGGACGTGGGGCTATCGTTTGGTCTCGGTGCCCTGGGCAAACGACGGGCCGATACCCCAACGGATCTGGGCAGCTACTCGGTCAATCCCAAATTGATCCCGAGCCTAAATCTCAACTATAAAAAAGGAAAACTGAATTATTTCCTGCAATCGGAATTTATCCTTCAGGAAGCCCTGCCGAACAATGAATTCACCACGAGGAATTATGATGACGGCCGTAATATACTTTCCCAGGTGCCCGAAAACCGGAGACAGTTCCGGTCCATCATCAACGGAGGGATCGATTATGATTTGGATGACCACAACAGTTTTACCTTTTCCGGTCTATATGATCGCGAAAAACATATTGATACCGCCCAAGTGGCCTTTATGGATATGGATGCCAACCAACGGAACCGATTTTATAGTTGGCAGGAAGAGGAGGTCACCCGCTTCATCAACGCCACGGTGAACTATAGGCATTCCTTTGCACAACCGGGACATACCCTCAGTGCCAGCGCCCAATATACCCAGGGGTTGGAGGATGAGACCTATTCCCTGAACGATAGTTCTGCGGTGCGCATCGGTACGGACAAAACCAATATCAGGGCCATTGAGAACACCACCAGTATATCCACGGACTATGTGAGGCCCTTGCGGTCAGGCCGTATGGAACTGGGGGCCAAACTGAGAATAAGGCGATTGCCCGTGGACTATACCATTACACCGGGGAACCAGTCCATCATCTATCCCGGTCTGGGCAGTTTTTCGGATTGGGGGGAGAACCTTTATGCCGGGTACGCCAACTATGTCCTTGAAAAGGAAACGTTCGATATCGAGGCGGGGCTCCGTGCCGAACAGACCAATGTTTTCTACGACCTGGACCCAGTCAATAGTTATTATCCCAACAATGACAAGTACGATTATTTCGAACTGTTCCCCAGTGCACGGTTTACCTATAAATTGGGGGGGCACAACAAATTGTCGGTGTTCTACAACCGCAGGATCGACCGTCCGGGGGAACCGGAACTCCGAATTTTTCCAAAGTACGACGATCCCGAACTGCTCAAAGTGGGCAATCCCTATTTGCGGCCACAGTTCACCAATGCCCTTGAGTTGGCCCATAAATATAGCTGGTCCACAGGATTCATTTTTACGGCAGTGTACCACAGGATGATCAAGGACCAGTATATGAGGGTCTACAGCATCGATGCTTCCAATCCGGACTATGACATAGTCAACCGCATTTACCAGAACACGGGAAGGGCCACCAACACAGGGGTCGAGCTGTTGTTGGCCCAGGATATTTCCGACAAGGTAAAGGTATCGGGCACTTTTAATTGGTACTCCAATGCCATTGATGCCTATCAGGGGACTTTGCTATTCCCTTATGAAAGGACTTTTACGGTGGAGGAATCCACAGCGGATGCCTGGAATGCCAAGTTGAATGCGGAGCTTCAATTGGAACATGATCTGGCCATCCAATTGACAGGCATCTACTATTCGGATAAGAACATCCCTCAAGGCAAGGAACTCTCAAGATCTTCAGTGGACCTTGGGCTCAAAAAGAGTTTTTGGGACAAAAAGGCGGAACTGACCTTCTCCGCCACCGATATCTTCAATCGGTTAGGAATCCGCCAAGAAGTAACGGACCAAGGGTTTACGGCAATGTACCAAAACTATTTCGAGACCCAGATTTTTAGGTTGGGGCTTCGGTATAAGATATAGTGAGGTAAATGAATGGCGATGGGGCCATCTTTAGATTTGCTTTAAACCATCTTTAGAATTGGATTGTAGTTTTAGGTCAGATATAAAAATTGGAACCATGAAGAACAAAAAAATTATTATCGGATTACCCCTCGCTGTCCTTTTGGGACTTGCACTCTTTGCCTTTGCAAGTAACCGTTCCGTGCCCCTTCGGGTAAAGGCAGCCTTTGTCAAAAAGTTTCCCCAAGTGAAGAAAGTGAAATGGGACAAGGAATCGGATGCTGAATGGGAAGCTGAATTCAAAATGGACGGTATGGAATATTCCGCGAATTTCCTGGAAGATGGGACTTGGAAGGAGACGGAACATGAAATTGAACAAAAGGATATTCCCGACGCCGTCAGGGCTACCTTGGACAGTGAGTTGTCCGGGTATGAAATCGAAGAGGCGGAAATTTCCGAGACCGTTGATGGCCTGACCTATGAATTTGAAATGGAAAATGGCGAACAAGAACTGGAAGTAAGTATCGATGTCCATGGAAAATTGATCCATAAACAGGTCGTCGATGAAGAAGGGGAAAAGGATAAAGACTAAAGTTTAGGTTTGAGTTTGAGTTGGTTTTTGATGGAGGTCGGGAGTTCATGCTTCCCGACCTTTTTCATCTTGGGGAATCCCATGGGATTCCATGGATACAGTCGGTTTTCATAAAATACCTTGAAGACCATGCAGTGGAAGATTCAATTTTATAAAATGTAAGGAATGGGGATTTTATGGATTACAGGGGCAAGAGGTAAGCGTTGGCTTGACCAAGTGAATTTGGGTTCGGGAAGGCTTCTGGGATGTTTGCTGCTGCTGGCAGTGGCCTGTACCAGAAAAGTACCTGATGCCATCGATAGGGCCTTTACCTCCAAGTTCTTGAATGCAAGGGATGTCGAATGGCACTATACTCCTGATGGCCATTGGCTGGTAAACTTCTATATGGAAAAATTCGACTATATGACCGCGAGCTATACCTTGGATGGCCTGTTGGAATATTTTGAGCTTGAGCTGCATGGGGAAGAAGTTCCCAAGCAGCTTATGGATAGGGTCAAGAAGGCCTATCCTGAAGGTGACGTATACGAGGTCTATGAGCGGAACCGGGGAAATTCGGCAGAGTACATCTTTGAACTTGTGGACCACGGAAGCCTTTTTGGGGTCGATTTTTTTGAGGATGGCCACAGCCAGATCATTCCCTCCGATGACTATCGCTTTACTTCTAGGATTTTGGTAGGGGATTAACCTAAAATTTACAAAGGGGTAACTTTAAATTTCCTTAAGAATTGGATCCTACCTTCGATTTTCAAAAAGTACCATGTTGACCAAAATCTTTCCGGCCCGGTATGCATTGTTGAGGGCTTTCGTTCTTATCTTTTTGTCCATTTCCCTTGTGGTTCGGGGCATATTGTTGGTTTGGGACTTTCAGGAGACCGATACCGGTCCCTTGTCCCTTGTTTGGACGTTTGTGGTCGGTTTTGTGTTCGACTTGGCGACACTTTCCTTTTTTGTGATCCCCTATCTGGTCTATCTTGTGTTGGTGCCCTCCAAATGGTCCGGTTCCCTGTTGGATCGCGTCCTGACCTTCTTTGGGTTCTTTTTGGGCATCTTTATCCTATATTTTTCGTTTCTGGGGGAATTTACCTTTTGGGATGAGTTCCATAGAAGGTACAATTTTATAGCAGTGGATTATTTGATCTATACCTATGAGGTAGTGCAGAACATCAATGAATCCTATCCCTTGCCCTTGTTGATCGGGACCCTTCTGGGACTGGTAGCGGTGACCTTTTGGTTGTTGTTCAGGTTTGGGGTCTTTCAAAGGACCTTTTCCACTGGTACCCATTTCGCGCAACGGTCCTTATCAGCTGTACCATGGTTGGTGGTCATGGTGCTCTCGGTATTTTTATTGACCAATGAACAGGCGGAATGGTCAAGTAATCGCTATAACAACGAAATTTCCAAAGCGGGTATCTTTTCCTTTTTTGCCGCTTTTCGGAACAATGAACTTTCGTTCCCGGATTTCTATATGACCGTCGAACATAAAGAGGCCTTTGCCCGTGTGAAAAATGAACTGGCCATGGATGGGGCAACTTTTGTGCACCCTGATGCGGATGAAATCCTTCGGACCGTAACAACCACGGACAGTATTGTGTTGGACGCCAGGCCTAATGTGGTCTTTATCTGTGTGGAAAGTCTTAGTGGTAAGTTCCTGAAATCGTTCGGGAACGAACTGGATCTGACCCCAAATCTGGATTCCTTGGCAGAGGAAAGCCTCTTCTTTACCCAGCTGTATGCCACGGGTACACGCACCGTAAGGGGCATGGAGGCCATTACCTTGAGCATTCCCCCCACACCGGGGAGAAGTATTGTCAAACGGGTGGACAATGCAGGGTTGTTCACCATCGGGGAGGTGTTCGAACAAAAAGGGTATGAACGGAACTTTTTCTATGGAGGGGACGGTTATTTTGATAATATGAACTCCTTTTTTGGGGGCAATGGTTTCAACATTGTGGACCGTGGCCGTGGATTTCTAATGGATAAGAGCATCCTGACCAAAAGGACCAATATCGATGATGACGAGGTCACCTTTGAAAATGCATGGGGTGTCTGTGACGAGGACATCTACAACAAAGTTTTGAAAGAAGGGGACCGGGCCTACGGTGCAGGGCAGCCTTTTTTTGATTTTGTGATGACCACTTCCAATCACAAACCCTATACCTACCCTGAAGGGAAAATAGACATTCCCTCCGGTACGGGACGGAACGGGGCGGTAAAATATACGGATTATGCCATCGGGGAGTTCCTGCGCAAGGCCAAGGGGAAACCATGGTTTGCCAATACGGTCTTTGTGATCATGGCCGATCATTGTGCCAGTAGTGCCGGCAGGTGGGAATTGGATGTGCAGAATTACCAGATACCTGCACTGATCTATAACCTGCCCCAAAAAAATACAGGAAAGATCAATAACCTCTGTTCACAGATCGATATGTTTCCGACCCTGTTCGGCTTATTGGGTTGGGACTATACCTCCAACCTTTTTGGAAAGGATGTACTAAAGATGAGGCCAGAAGTAGAAAGGGCCTTCATCGGTAACTACAGAAAGTTAGGGTTGTTGAAAGGGAACCAGGTCATGGTGCTTGGAGATCAAAAGAATGCCAATTTCTATGATTGGGATCCTTCCGACAACAGTCTGAAAAGTATCCCCACGGACCGGGCTTTTCTCGATGAGGCCATTTCGTGGTACCAGGTGGCTGATTTCCTCTATTCCAACGGAGGACTTAAACTTCGGGATTGATGGGGCATCAGAGAATACATTTTATTGTCAATCCCATTGCGGGCAAGGGGGAAAGGGTGCTCAATGAAGGTCATCTGGAGCAGTTTTTTATCAAGAGCTTTCATCGGTTGACCGTAAAATATTCCCAATACAAGACCCACGCCAGTACCTTGACCAAGGAATCAATTGCCGAGGGTGCGGACATCATAGTGGCCTGTGGTGGGGATGGTACCATCAATGAAGTGGCCTCCTGTCTGTTGGGAACCAACATCCCCTTGGGCATCATTCCCTTCGGTTCCGGAAATGGCTTGGCCTCCAACCTACATATCCCGAAGAATCTGCGTAAGGCCTTGGGGCTTTTGCGCAATGCCCATACCATCCGCATTGATGCCGGTCGGATCAACGATCATTATTTTTTCAGCAATACGGGGGTCGGTTTTGATGCCAGTGTCATCAAGAACTATGAATCGTCCAATAGACGGACCCTATCCGGGTACCTAGGTGCCTGCATGACCTCCTTCAAGGAATTGAAGAAATCCCAGGCAATTAAGATCAAATCCAACGGTAAGGAGTGGAGTACCGAACCCTTTTTGGTGTTTGTATCCAACACCAATGTAATGGGGTACCACCTGAGCCTTACGCCCCATGCATCCTTGCAGGACGGGCTTTTGGATGTATTGGTCATTTGCAGGATCAACAGGTTCAAAATGTTGGTATTGGGCGCTCTGCTCTTGATGAACAGGCCCCATTTGCTCAAGGAGGCAACGCATTTTCAAACCACTGGCCTTGATCTCTCAGGTCTGCCCGGTGCCCATTTCGATTCCCAGATCGACGGGGAGTTCCATCCCATGGGGGACAATACCATTTCCATCGGTATTGAGAAGAAAGCCTTGACCGTCATCGTGCCCAGACCAAAAGGATGATGGATGGTACTTCGGCCACAACTTAAAATTGTCTTTAGATTTCAATTCTACTTTGGCTCTCCAAGGATGGGTCGGGCACTTCAAAACCAGATCCTAAAAACGAAATTTTGCGGTATGGGAACACGGTTTATTGGAGCCACTGGAATCAGGAAAAACATATCGGCCTTAGGGTTGTTCCTGCTTTTGATCGGTACGGTTTGGGACACCAATGCCCAGGACAGGACCCTCCAGAGCGCAGGGGACGTATTGCTGGTTTCCCTGCCTGTGGCCAGTCTTACCGGGACATTGCTCATTGGGGACCGGGAGGGGAGTTGGCAGTTTGTCAAAGGGTTTGTAGTGAACCAGGCCGTGACCCTTGGGATGAAATATGCCATCAACAAGCCAAGGCCCTATGACAACGGATTTCGTGCCTTTCCCTCGGGGCATACCTCCACGACCTTTCAAAGTGCGGCCTTTTTACAAAAAAGGTATGGTTGGAAATTTGGGGTGCCGGGTTATGTTCTGGCCGCATTTACGGGGTATACCCGTATCAAGGCCCATAAACACGATGGTTGGGATGTCCTCGCGGGTGCTTTGGTGGGCATCGGAAGTTCCTATTTATTTACAAGTCCCTATATAGAATATCCTATGGAGCTCACTTTTTCAAGCGATGGACAAGGCCTGCTCGTGGGATTCAATTATACGTTTTGATCGCTGAAATGAACTTGCAGGTAAAGAAAAAGAAACTCGATTATGGATGATTTCACTGCCCACAAAAGTGGTGGCATATTTGCAAAGGCCGAGCTCCACGTGGTGGCCCTGTTGCAGAATGGTGCCTGCGGGTCCCTGCCTTTCCACAATGTACAGCACACTTTGGAGGTATATGTTCAAGTCCTAAAGGTCGGGAACCATGTTGGATTGGATCCAACGGAACTGGAGCGTGTTCTATTGGCCGCCCTATTCCATGATGTGGGACATGTATCGGGTTTTGAGGGACATGAGACCCAAAGTTGCGATTTGGCGAAAGCGTTTTTGGAGGACTGGGATTACCCATCTGAGGGATTGGCCGTTGTGCAGGACTGTATCTTGGCCACGCGAATGCCACAGGAGCCCAAAAATCTAATGGAAAAGGTACTCTGCGATGCCGATCTGTTCCATTTGGGGACCCTTTCCTTTTTTAATAAGAACGCACTGCTGCGAAAAGAATGGGCCCAGCACCGAAACATGCAGTATTCGGATCGGGACTGGACCCAGCTCAATATCACCTTTCTTGAAGGGCATTCGTTTTTCACCACCTATGGACAGCGGGTTTTGGAACCCGTCAAACAGGAAAACCTGGCACAACTCAAGGACCGTCTCGGGTGGCTCGATCCATTTTAAAAAGTAAACATTCGATCATGATGAAATATTCGATTTTTATGTTATTGTTGTTGTCCCTTTGGGAAATTAAGGGACAACAAACGGAATCTCCCAAAGAAATTGCCACCGAAACCACCATTGAAAAGGTGGGGGACTATGCGCAGTTCGTGCCCACGGCCTTTTCCCTGGTGACCGTTTTGGCCAAAGGGGACAAGCAAGGGTTTTGGCAGTTGAGCAAATCCGTGGGCACCAATTTGGCGGCCACATGGATCTTGAAATACGCCATCAACAAACCAAGGCCGGAGGGTAGGCTCGATGGGCATGCATTTCCCTCCGGACACACCTCCTTTGCCTTTCAGGGTGCTTCCTTTTTACAAAGGAGGTACGGTTGGAAATATGGAATCCCTGCCTATGCCGTAGCTGCCTACGTGGCCTATAGTAGGATCGAGGGGGTGAACGATAGACACGATGGATGGGATATTTTGGGTGGGGCCTTGACAGGAATTGCCTCGACCTATCTGTTCACCACCCCCTACATGAAGGAACATTTTGATGTGAGCTTCCAAAGTGGGGACGGTTCCTATGCCCTTGGGGTGGTCTATAAGTTCTAAAAGGGTAAGCATCTTGGATCGGGGTTTTTGCGATGTGGTGTTATCCATGGATTTTGAAATAGAATGATATATTTGAAAAACTGTAATAGTTTGGTTATGAGGTATTTTGTGGGTATGATTTTTTTGTTCGGATTGGTACATCACAGCTGTGCACAGGAAAGATCCCTTGGATTCTTTGTGACCAATGCCGAAGAAAATGCCCCGGGACTTTTGGAAAATGCCAACCTTCAAAAGGTAGGGGAACTACAGAACGAAATCATCAGGGCCCAGAACAATGCCTTTCAAATCAATGCCACCTCCGAAGTTTTGGTGGCCCCTTATTTCAACAGTAATGGCAAGTTTTTGGATGTGACCACAAACCCTTCCGTCAATGCACTGGGGTATGATGTGGGCATTACCAATGGGGGACTCTATTCCGCCCAAGTGAACATTACCAAAAACATTTTCAATAAGACGATCGTGGACAATCTGTTGCTCCAAAACCAATTGTCCAATGCCTCCCTGGCCTTGGGACAGGAGGAAATGACCAGAAATTTGGTCAAGAACATCACGGACCTCTATATCTTCACTTACCAATTGCAACTCCAAAAGGACTTTACCCTTGGTATCATTGAAGATCTCAATAATCGGTTAAATGTCATGGAGTTGTTGGTAAAGCGGGGCATTTTGGCCGAAAGTGATTATTTGGCCATCCAATCGGATATAGGGACGA
This sequence comes from Flagellimonas zhangzhouensis, assembly GCF_900102925.1. Classification (GTDB taxonomy): domain Bacteria; phylum Bacteroidota; class Bacteroidia; order Flavobacteriales; family Flavobacteriaceae; genus Flagellimonas; species Flagellimonas zhangzhouensis. The sequence goes on from NZ_FNKI01000004.1 coordinate 16,432, forward strand.
AACAATTGGAATTGGATCAGATCGATATCAACTTCAAGAACCTCTATACCCAAATGGGTAACTTGTCAGGGGTGACCCTTTCAAACTTCGATCCCTTGGCCGATCCCCAAATAGAAACAACGTCCCAAAAGGATACCCTGCTCTTCGAAAAAAGATTTGCCCTGGATAGCCTTCAGATATCCGCCGATCAAAATGTATTTGAGAACCAATATCGGCCACAGGTTTCAGTGTATGGCAACTCTGGATTGAATGCAGTGGACCTGAACAACCTTCAACGCAGGTTCGGACTCAGTGCAGGCCTACGGTTGACCATACCGATCTACGATGGGCATCAGAAAAAATACAACGAGCTCCAAAATAAGCTGAAATTGGACAACCTGGATTATTATAAGAAGTACAATGAGACCCAGGCCCAAAATACCTTTGAAAGCCTTCGGATGCAGATGGAGGGACAAACGGCATATTTGAAACAGATGGAAGAACAACTGCAACTGCAGTCGAACATCCTGGAAATCTACAAACAAAAAATGGTTCAGGGACTTGCTTCCGTAATCGATTATTTGAACCTGGTCCAAACCTATAAATTGACGGCCTATGCCAAACTGCAGGCCCAGACCAACCTCTGGTTGTTGCGTAACCAATATAACTATACAAACTGGTGATATGATGAAAAAATTAGGGTACACCTTTCTTTGCATATGGGTCTTGACCTCCGCGGGTTCCTGTAAAAGCGACCCCCAAAACACAACCACATCGGAAGTGCCCATTCAGGTAAAGACCGCTGCGGTTCAACAGGGTGACATCAAGGAATATATTACCTTCAATGGAGTGACCCTGTACCAGAAAAAGGAGAATGTGCGTTCCAATGTTACGGGATATGTCTCTTGGTTGCCCCATAAATTGGGGTCCCATATCCGTGCTGGACAAACCTTTGCCACGGTCAGGACCAAGGAACAGGATGCGCTGGCCGAAGCCGTAAGGATAGATAGTACCTTGGCCAAGCTTTCAGGGCCTATTTCAGTCATTAGCAATGGTACTGGGGTCATAGCCCAACTCAATGTGCAGCGTAATGATTATGTGGCGGAAGGGGATGTGCTGGCCATAATTTCAGAACCAAGGTCCCTCGTGGTCCAAGTCAACGTGCCCTATGAATATGGGGACCATATCGATATCGGGACCCTTTGCGAGATCATGTTGCAGAACGGAACGGTCATACAGGCCAAGATATCGGCCATCCTTCCAGTGATCGACCCTGTTCCCCAATCCCAACAATTTTTGATCCAACTCCCCGACCAAGAACTTCCCGAAAACCTGAACGTGCAGGTCAAGACCGTCTACAAGGAAAAAAAGAATGCCATGGCCGTGCCACACTCCGCCCTACAATCCAATGAATTGTTGACCGATTTTTGGGTCATAAAGGTCTTGGGTGACACCCTGGCGGTCAGACAAGATGTCGAGACGGGCCTCAAAAACGATTCCTTGATCGAGGTGATGTCAAAAAACCTGGGAATCCATGACAAGGTGGTGACCGAGGGCAGTTATCAAATGCAGGATTCCACCAAAGTCAGTATCGAAAAATAATGAAGCTATCCTACTCCAAATACAAATACCCACTTTTGGCCATAGCCCTGATGTTATTGATTGGGGGTGTTTTTTCCTATAGGGGACTGAAGACGGGACTGTTTCCCGATATCACCTTTCCGAAGATCAAAGTGATCGCGGATGCGGGTCAGCAACCTGTGGACAAAATGATGACCACGGTGACCATCCCCTTGGAAAATATTATCCGAAGAACGGAAGGGTTGCAATATATCCGTAGTACCACCTCAAGGGGCAGTTGTGAGATTTCGGTCTTTTTGGATTGGAGTACCGATATCAATACGGCCAAATCGCAGATTGAATCCTTTATCAACCAGTCCCAAGGGGATATTTTGCCCAATACGACCACATCCGTAGAGAAAATGAACCCCTCCATTCTGCCGGTAATGGGGTATTCCCTGGAAGGGGAGGGGCTCTCCCAAGTGGATTTGAAAAAAATAGCGAAATATCAGATAAAGCCCTATTTGGCCGCCACGCCGGGTGTGTCGGACATTGCGGTGATAGGGGGCAAGGACAAGGAATACCAAATCGAGTTGAAACCGTATGTCATCCATACCCTTGGTATTTCGATTGCTGCGGTTACCAGTGCCGTGGTCAATTCCAATATCCTCCAATCCAATGGATATGCCTCGGATTACAATCGATTGTACCTAACCCTGACCGACAATGCCATCGATGATCTGGATGATCTTCGCAACCTGGTCATCATCAACTCCCCGAATCGTTTGATCCGGTTGAAAGATATTGCCGAGGTCAAAGTGACCGAGGCCAAATCCTATACCAAGATTCTGGCCAATGGTAAAAATGTTCCCCTGATCGCTGTCATCAAACAGCCCAATGCCAACCTTGTGGAGGTCAACAACACTATTGAAAAAAAGGTAAAGGAACTGGAGTCCATTCTCCCAAAGGGTGTAAAACTCTTACCCTATTACAAACAAGCGGATTTTGTCAATACCAGTATCAGCAGTATCAAGGATGTACTTTGGATAGGTCTGGTCCTGGCCCTATTGGTAGTTATCCTGTTCCTACGGTCTTTTTCGGCCAGTATGGTGGTACTGTTTACCATTCCCCTTTCCCTTTCCTTGACCCTTATTGTTTTGGATGCCATTGGTTACACTTTCAATATCATGACCCTTGGTGCCATAGCTGCTGCCATTGGCCTGATGATAGACGACGTGGTCATCATCGTGGAACAGGTGCATAAGATCAAAGAGGAGCATCCGGACCAGAACGCTGCATGGTGGTCCAAGGAGGCCATTGCCCATTTATTTCCGGCCATGGTAGGGTCGTCCTTGAGCACATTGGTGATTTTTATTCCCTTTGTGCTGATGACAGGGGTGGCAGGGGCCTATTTCAAGGTGATGGCGTTTAGTATGATCATTGCGTTGGCCTGTTCCTTTTTGGTGACATGGCTTGTGGTACCCGTACTTTCAATGCTATTCTCTTCGAAAAAGAAGATCACGAAAAAACATCATACGAATACCCAATGGATCCATATGGTTCTCACCAGACCAGTGATTGGGGTTCTTTTTGCCCTGGGATGTTTGGTCATCATTTGGCTGGTTCCCTCGAAATTGGCGTCCGGATTTTTACCGGAAATGGATGAAGGTAGCATTGTTTTGGACTATTACAGTCCTGCGGGAACCACTTTGGAGGAGACGGATCGGATGCTACAGGTGGTCAACCGGATTTTGGACGAGCAACCGGAAGTGGAGGCCTATTCTGCACGCTTGGGTACACAAATGGGGTTTTTCATAACGGAGCAGAACCGAGGGGATTATTTAATAAAACTAAACGACAAACGGAAAAAGACCACAACCGAGGTCTCCGATGAGATCAGGGGACGAATTGAGGCGGCGGTGCCACCTCTTACGGTAGATTTTGGTCAGGTGATCGGTGATATGTTGGGAGACCTTATGAGTTCCGTACAACCTATCGAGATTAAAGTATTTGGTGATGATATTGGCAAATTGGAGGATTTTTCCAGGCAGATTGCATCTTTGGTGGAGCAGGTTAATGGTACGGCCGATGTGAGCGACGGAATCATTGTGGCGGGCCCCGAGGTACTCATACAGCCCAACGTACCCATTTTGGCACAATTGGGATTGACCCCTGCCGATTTTCAAACGCAATTGGAAACCCAGATACAAGGGGTGGTCATCAGTAGTATCATTGAAAGGGAACAGGCCGTGAACATCCGGTTGGTGTTTCCCGGCACCAACACCAATTCGGTTTCGGATATCCAACAAATGACCCTGCAATTGCCCAGTGGGGATATCGTACCCTTACAAAAGGTGGCGAAAATCGAAATAGGGAAGGGAGTGGCAGAGATCAATCGGGAAAACCAAAAATCCATGGGGGTCGTTACGGCTCGCTTGAACAACAGGGACCTGGGGTCGACCTTGACCGATATCCGAAACAATCTGTCCACGAAGATCAGCCTTCCCTCGGGGTATCATATTGAATATGGAGGGGAATACCAGCAACAACAACAGGCTTTTAAGGAATTGATGCTCATTTTGATTGCCGCGGTACTGTTGGTCTTTACCGTCATATTGTTTCTGTTCAGAAAGATCAAGATTGCTCTTGCCATCATATTCATTGCCATTTTAGGGGTTGCAGGTTGTCTGTTGAGTCTATTATTGACAGGAACACCTTTGAACGTAGGAAGTTACACAGGTATCATTATGATAGTTGGGATTATCGGGGAGAATGCCATTTTTACCTATCGACAGTACCAAGAGTGTGATGTTTCGTTATCACATCTTCAAAAGATCGAATATTCCATAGCGCAACGATTGCGGCCCAAATTAATGACAGCCACTGCCGCAATCATGGCCTTGATCCCCTTGGCCCTGGGTATCGGAGCAGGGGCCCAGTTGCACCAGCCCTTGGCGATTGCCGTCATCGGAGGGTTGGTCTTTGCATTGCCATTGCTATTGGTGGTACTTCCAATTATACTTAAATTGTTGAAGGAGTAGAAACAATTTAAAAGATGCCATTGATTGGAATTGCTTTGTCAGGAGGAGGTGCAAGGGGAGCTGCCCATATAGGGGTCCTTCAGGCCCTGAACGAGCACGGAGTATTTCCAGAGGATGTTTCCGGATCCAGTGCGGGAAGCATCATCGCGGCATTGTACTGTTTTGGATATACCCCGTTGGAGATTCTTGACCTTTCACATGAAAAAGAGTTTTTAAAGATCTTTAAATTGGGAATCTTCAATAAGGGAGTTACCGAGCTTACCTTTTTGAAGAGATTTCTAGAAGCCCATATTCATATACCTGGGCACGAGAATCCTAGGAACAGACTTCATGTCTGTATGTCCAATATCAATTCAGGAAAGTTTGAAATAGCCTCAGAGGGTAATTTCATCGTTCCCTTGTTGGCATCATGCGCCTTACCATTACTGTTCAAACCTATTGTTCACAATGGATATACCTATGTCGATGGGGGTTTGTTGAATAATTTGCCCATTGAGCCCCTGATGGCCAGCTGTGATACTGTTATCGGTTCCAGTGTCTGTCCCCATGAAGAAAGGTATGATATCCAGGGAAGACGGAATGTTGGTTCACGTTGTTTTCAATTGGCCATTTGGAACACTATCTATCCCCGCCTCAAGGAATGCGATTTGGCCTTGGAAATTGAGGACAGCTATCGTTTCAATATGTTTGACATCAAGGAATCCAAAACACTTTTTGAAATCGGTTACGAGTCCACCTTAAAGAAAATACCAAAGCTTATGGAAATCCTAGAAGAAAAAAAGTAGGGTTTACTTTGATGATTTTTCCGAAAGCATTTTTTTCAATTCCTTGATTTCCTGCATCAAAAGCGCAATTTCCTTTTCGGCCTTGATGTTGACATTATAGTCGTTTTCAGCCCTGATCTCCGCTCTTTTGGCCTGAAGGTTTTGACCCACCATCAATAAGGGCATCAGGAATATCTGGATCATATTGGAAATGAACAACCATAGTACAAAGGCGGGGTAGGGGTCGAACCGGAAGTTGACGGGTGCGAACATGTTCCAACCTAGCCAAAATATGGTCCATACCAAAATAAGGATGAAAAAACCGATGGTCCCGATGCGTTCCGTGATCCATATGGCGAAACGTTCCGATGGTTTTAAATTGTTTTTATAGACGTGGTTGGTGTTCTTGATTTCCATTAGATTTCATTTTTGTCCATGGTATTGGGGAATGTAACAGTTCGTTGGGGGAATGGGATTTCGATACCTGCATCATCAAACCTTTTCTTGATACTCTGTAAAAGGTCGCATTGAAGGACAAACCCATCGGCCGAATTGGCCGCCCACGCCCAAACCCGTAGGTTCACGGATGAATCGTTAAGGGCCGTTACCCTTGCAATCACAGGAGGAACTTTGTTCTCCAAACCCTCCTTGTTTCTGGAATCGATATGCAGTGGGTGTTTCGCTACTTCTTCCTTCATGATATCCAAGGCTTTTTCCACATTTGAGGAATATCCTATGCCAATGTCAATCATTTTGCAACACTTGGTATCCCCCAAGTGGGCGTTGATGATCAAATCGGAACTTATCACTGAATTGGGGACAATGATTCTATTGTTCTCAAAATCACGAATCACGACTTGACGTAGGTTTATGTCTTCAACAATTCCAGTAAAACTTTCACGGATGGTAATCTTGTCATTCACGCGGAAAGGTTTAAATATGACAATCAAGATGCCGCTCATGATATTGCTAAGCGCTTGTTGGGATGCAAGACCTGCAATCAGGGAAACAACACCGGCACCTGCCAAAAGGGAATGACCGACAATTTTGAATTCAGGAATCTGTACTAAGGCACATGCAATGCCCACCACATAGATCAGTGCGGTAGAAATATGTTTGATAAAGAGAAACCCGGTCAAATCCTTGTGATGGTTCAACAAGGATTTTTTAATGAAACGGTTTAGGAACCAGTTAAAGACTAAAGCAATTGTAATAGTGAGAAGTATGATAATTACAATCAATGTCAATGTCCTGAATTCTGTAAATAGCATTTTAATCATGGACACTTGAAATTTCACCAATCCGTAGAGATTAATATAATCTTTTATTTACTTAGATTGTTGTAAAAAGTTGAATGTAGCAATCTTCAAAGGTCTTTTTGGAAGACTTCAAAAAATCATTAAGTCCTGACTGCATTTAAAATAACATCGCAAACATGGGCCTTAATTGGATGAGTTGGATGGTTGGGGCCACCAAAAATAGAAAATTTGAGTCACCCAATATTTGGTTTTAGTGCGTTGAAAATTAGATTTTTGAGTTAGTTTTGAGGGTGCTCAATTTTGTCCGGCGAAGGTGGTATACTATGTCCGGCGTTTCCACTTTGACAGGACTTTTGGCTATCAGCGCAACTTTGCTGAAACCTACCAGGCACGGAAAGACTTTATTAAGAATCCCAAAATCTATTTTGCTTCGTTGATGAAATTGCCCACCAACGAAAAGGCAATCGCTTTTAAACTGATGCGGGAAACGGGCATCCCGATTATGCCGAGCATCCCAACCAATCAGGCGCAGCTTGCCCTAAAGGTTTTCAATCAGCTTCGCAAAGGTTTGGACGTGGCCATCAAATCAAGTTCCATCGGAAGCTAAATCTTAGTTTATGCAACTGGACAACCTTACAACGGTACTCTTAATTCTTGGCTTAGCTAGTGCGCTATTTTATATGCTGTACCGATTGACCCGTTATGCCTTTATTTTAAATGGGATTTTGCTAGGGATTTTGGCGTTCTACCTATCGAGCAGCAATGACCTAATCTTGATTTCATTGGTTCTAATTTGCCCCCTGATGCTAATCAATACGGGACTGTACGTTTTCTTGCACAAAACGGACGAGCCAAAAAGTGCCGAGAGCAAGTATCTGAAACGCTATGGTTATGATCCAAATTTGAAGCGGCTACGACCACGGTCTGAGAATTATCGGAAACCACATCGGCACTAACATCAGTACAAGGCAACGCGTTGAGCGTTAAAATATATAGACCAAATATGAATGTTAATAATTTCACGTTGCAAAGATAACAAAATGGTCTGGCTGCAAACTTTTTGCAATTCCAGATGCTCTCATCTACCAATTTCATCTAAACGTTTTTTCTTTTTAAGTATTTTCAAAATGAGATATAGTACTGAGCTTGAAATTGCTGCATAGAACCAAAAATCGATTATTAGTAGGGAGCTGGTATATGCAATAATGCATTCGAACCATTCAAATAACCAAAACAGTAAAAAGATTGCAGCCAGACCATTTTTTTCCTTTTTTAAGACTTTCATCACACTAAATGGATAATTTGGCCTAATGACTTTTTTAAATGCGGGAATAAATGGAGGTGTATGGGATGACCATTTTAGGTATTCATTGCCGAATTTCTCAATGAGAAAACTTTCTTCCGCATACATTATCCGTTCGTAATAGAGCCAAAAGAGAAATATAAAGGAGATTATAAACCATAAATTTGCTGTAAGCATCGCTACACCGAGCCACATTAAAAAATTTCCAAGATACAACGGGTGCCTAATAACCGAATACATTCCAGTTGTGTTGAGCTCATCTGCTACCTGTCCCATTTTTGTATTTCGGCCTGAAGTGTTTTTTGGTGTAAAACCAACGGTCAATACTCTTATAAGCAATCCCATCAAACTTACACCCAGGCATATGAATTCATAATATTCATCTATTGCCGATTCTATTGCGGGGTTTTGAAACTTGCTGTAAATATGCACACTTAAACCAATAAGAAGAAAAATGAGTGGGAGGTAGCTGCGATTTTTGAAAAGGAAATCTCCTTGTTTTTTGAATTCGTTATATAATGCCATTTGGTTCAAAATTGATATTGAAAACGCATCAAGAATGCCTTTTCCCGGTTAAAAGTTTTATTTTCTATTGATAAGTTATCGGAATAGTGAAAGGCTTGATAATTGGCCACAATTTTAACGTCGTCATTGGGGTACCAATTGATGCCGAAGGATAAGGCACTTGTGTCATTTGTGCCTTCTATAGCCCCAAGGCCAAGAGCTGATGGCGATATGGAAAGGTTCTCGTAGCGGCCTGCTATTTCAAATGCACCCCAATGCCCTAGCGATGGATTAAACTCGTTCGTTGGTTTTACCGTTTTGCCATTATTTTCCTCACCTGTAAGAAAATAGGTAATGGTGGTATAGAAGCCACTTGCATCAAACACATTGAAGCTACTATTTTTAGTAAAACCTTCAAATTTGGCTGTTAGATATTCCGCTTTAATAGAAGCACAACCAACAAACCACTCTATATCGCCCCCTAATCTTTTTACACTCCCGTTTTGTTGAATACTATCCCCGAATTTTAGTAATGGGGTTCCCAACACATTTTTGTATTCTTTGTTCGAAAAGTCTTCTTGATGTATACCGGAAGAACTGGAGACCCCAAATGAAATATTAGATAGTACAGAAGATTCCCAAGTTTTGAACGGTTTAAGGATTATGCGGGCAACTACATCCTTCGATTTATTGTTTTCCGGAGTATTTCGGGGGACTCCGTTAAAAACTCCTGCTGCATAATCTATATGTCCCCTCCAGATTGAACCAAACAACATTGCCCCAACATCCCTACCAGAAGAAAAATTATCTATAATTAAGGGCCTGGTCATTAAATCCAGTTGAGAACTGGAGGTAAGGTTCGATAGGCTAAATGGAGCAAAAAATTGACCTACACGTATTTTTGCATAAGGTAGATGTCGGGATTCGATAAATGCTTCGTTAAGCTCTGCTTTTCCTTTATCGAACCTGGCATAGAGCATATAACGGAATTTTCCCTGAAAATAACCTGTTGCCGCCAACCTCGCCCTTCGAACTGAAAATTCGGAAATAGCAGGGCTTTCGCCAATTGGCGTATAAAAATCCGTTTGTCCATAACCTTTAAATTTTAAAAGATCATCAGAACCAATAAATAGGTACCCTTCGTCGAAAGGAGTAGGCCTAGGAATAGTGTCTTGAGCAACTGTCGCTTTAGAAAAGGCAATTAAAATCAGTATAAAACAGAGAGATCTTTTCATATTTGCTATTCTTTATCCATTAAAAAATTCGTTACAATCCAATACCCGACAACAAACCAGACCAGAATAACAATACCGCCAATTATCCAGCTGTTTTTCTTATCCCATTTGTAATCTTCAGCTTTTTGAAGGGCTTCCCGTTTTACTTCCTCTGGTATAAGTTTTAAGGCAAAATAGATTCCTATAGGTAATAGGATTAGGTCGTCCAAATAGCCAATTATTGGAATGAAATCTGGGATAAGATCAATTGGGCTAAGGGCGTAAGCAATGATTATAAAAATCAGGACTTTGGCAAACCAAGGCGTTCGATTGTCTTTATAGGCCAAGTGCAGCATAACCAATTGCTTTTTTAATTTTTTTGCCCATTCTTTTAATTTTTTCATATTATTTCTTTTTCATCTTGTCGTAGACAATATATCCGCCTAGGGCTGCCAAACTGATAACAGTAGTCCATAGCAGACCACTTTCCAATCTTTCAAAATCTCCACCTAAATAGGCCAACGCAATTAATAAAGGGACAATACCGACTATTGATGACCATATAAATCGCCAATATCCCATACGTACCAGACCAGCAACCAAACTGGTAGCATCATCGGATAAAATGGGAGCGATCCTCACAATAATTACCGTCCATACCCCGTATTTCTCTACATTTTTCTCCACATTTTTCTTGGTGTCTGGACCTATAAGTTTGTCAACAGTAACAGGACCTAAATAAGCCCCGATTGCATATGCCACCGAAGAAGAAATTAGAAGTCCGGTCAAGGCCAATAAACTTCCCCAAATTGGGCCGTAGGCTAGTATGGAAATAATCATAACCAAAGTACTGGGAATCACAAATAGGAACATTTGTACGATCATAATCGCAAAAATTAATAATGGCCCCCAAAATCCAAATTGGGACACCCAATCGGAGATTTTTGCCTTGTTGTCGCTTGTGAGTATTTGATAGGCTTCATTTACAAAATCCTTAAAAGATGGCCACAGAAAATAGCAGCCCAATAGTGATGCAATGATCCCTAACGAAATATAAAGAGGCCATTTACTCTTTTGGTGTTCATTGCCCTCGTTATTGGCAATTTCAAGCCTTGATTTAGCAGGTATATTTTTCATTATTATTTTCTGGATTATTAATCGTCATCGCCCTCGCCTTTGTTCAACTCTGATTTCAGATAATAGGCACCGGATATAACTATACCTTGGGAATCTTTAAAACTCTCTATATTTGTTATCTGTGTGAAACCATCTTCTTTGATGCCCGTTACTACCTTTATTTTTTTGAAAGCGATGGTTTTTTCCCCTGTCGATTCTGTCTGGGTTCCTTGAGAAACAAAAATGAACTCTTCACTTTTGTCTTTCACTATCGCGTCATTGGGTAGGGCAAATACTGCCACTTCTTCGCCCTGTATTTTAGCCTCGACATAAAGTCCGGGCACCAGCTCCATATATTCATTGATGCTTCCGGTTGCCTCCATCATTTTGGACTGTTGGTCCATAGTTCTGCTGATGCCTGTAATTACACCTTTATATTTTTTGGAAGATTCAAAAGAGGGTACTGTGAAAGTAAATTCCTCTCCCTGTTTTATCTGATTGATGTTCTTTTCAAAAATGCTCAGCTTCACAAAAAGATGGCTGTTATCTATGATTTTGAATAGGCTTTGCTGCATATTGACCAATTCCCCCTTGTTTACATTTATTTGGGAAACAATGCCCTTTATCGGGGCACGAAGGCTTATTCGGCTCTGTATATTCCCAGCTTCCACACTTCCGGGCTGGATCCCTATGAATTTTAACCGTTCCCTGGTGGCGAAGTATTTGGCCCTTGCCATTTCATAATCAGATTGGGTCTGCTGATAATTCTTCTTTGCACTTACATTGGCATCGCTGAGTGTTTTTTGACGTTCCAGTTCTTTTTTCAGATAATCGTATTGTCCCGAGGCTTCCAAAAAATCCTGTTGCAGCTGTATATAATCGGGATGTTCCAAAATGGCTAAAACAGCCCCCTTATTTACCTGATCTCCCTCCTGGACATTGATTTGATAGACATATCCATTTGCCGGCGGGGAAACCGATGCGAAATAATTCGGTTTTAATTCCGTAGAACCGTTGACCGAAATTTCCGTACCCATTTGCTTTTCAATCAAAGCGCCCAATTCAATTTCGGCGGTTTTTATTTGGTCTTCTGAAAGTTCTACTTGATCACCTTTGACCGCTGTAGAGTCTGCACTAGTTGAATCAGAAGAACTATCGGCACCCCTATTTTTTTGTTGGTTACAGGCTACAATCAAGAGAAAAAGTAGGATGCCCATAAATTTTTGTATAATCGCTTTCATATTATTTACCTGTTAAATAGTTTAACTCTAAAATGGTTTCGTTGTAGCTCAATAAAGTATCCATCCAAGCAATTTTTATCGCTACGGCACTATCAATATTCTGAATATACTCCACATACCCTATCTCACCTGTGTAGAATAAGAGGTCTGCATTTTTCAATAGTTGTTCACTTAATGGAAGACCTTCATTCTCATAATATTCCAGTTGCTTTTGCAGTTGCCTTATTTGAAGTAATAAATTATTGTAAGAAGAGGTCACTTGTAATTGTAGATCTTGATACTTTCTTTCCTGAATATCCTTGTTTAACTTGGCACCCTGAATCTTACCTCGGTGCGATCCAAAGAAGATAGGAATATCAATACCTACTTGCCAGGCATAAAAACCACTTGTTCCGTTCACTTGTTGCTTGGCATATTGAGCATTAAAATCTGGTAAAAATTGGGAACGTTGTAGTTTAATTTCTCTTTCGGATAATTCAATTTGTGACTTCTGTATCTTTAGAAGTGGATTTGATTCCGGCAATGAGTCTGAAAGGGAATAAATAGGCAATGCCCCGCTCTTTATCTCTTCCGGAACGGTTTGGTCTGAAATTTTACGGTTCATCCAACGCTCCAAGTTATTCTTGTAGGACGTATAATCGGCCTGCGCTTTTTCAAGTTGTAGCCTTACCTGTTCCTGCTTCCCTTTTGCGGTAAGTTTTTCCAAACTTGAAGCTTCCCCGGTTTCAAAGCGCAAAACAGCTGCCTCATAAAACCGGTTATAGACGCTGTCCAGATAGCTGTAGAACTGCCGTTTCTCAAGGGCAACACCCCAGTTGTAATAGGCGCTGGACACATCTTTTTTTAACTGGTATTTGTCCACGGTATAATTTGCTTTGGCCACATCAGTTTCTTTTTCATACAACTTCCTTCTATTAAAATAAGTGGTGGGAAACTCAATGGATTGGGATATTCCGATAACAGATTGAACCGCTTCGGAAGTATTTGGATTTACCTCTTCTTCGCCAGTATAAACAGATGTTTTAGGAATGTTGAAAGCTGTTTTTTCAAGTTTTTCCTTTTGTTCAATAGTAAGCGAGGATGCTTCAAGACCGGGATTTTTATTTAAGGCACCATCTATAGCTTCATCCAAGGTTAGGATTTGTAATTGAGGATCTGTCGTTTGTGCATTTGCAGAATTTGGATAGCTAAATCCAAGCAACAGTAATAAGGGTATAATGAACAGTTTGGGCATTTTAAAAGGTTTTTCAGAGAATGAATAAAAAATAGGAAGCAACACCAGCGTAAGTAAAGTGGCGGTAACCAGACCTCCAATAACGACCGTAGCGAGCGGCCGTTGTACTTCTGCTCCCGCACCGGTGGATATAGCCATCGGTAAAAAGCCTAGGATATCTACCGTGGCCGTTAAAAAAATGGGCCGTAAGCGGGATCGGGTAGCTTTTAATATCCGTTCCTTAATATCGGTTACCCCATCGGCCTTTAAATCGTTCAAGTAGGAAATCAATACCAAACCGTTTAAAACGGCTACACCAAAGAGGGCAATAAATCCTATCCCAGCCGAAATGCTAAAGGGCATTCCCCTAATCCATAGGGCAAAAACCCCACCGATGGCAGCAAATGGAATGGCTGTATAGATAAGCACGGTTTGTTTAAAAGAGCGAAGGCTGATGAAAAGGATAATGAAAATCATTGCCAAGGCAACTGGCACAACAATTGACAATCTCTTAGAGGCACGTTGCAGATTTTCAAATTCCCCTCCGTAAGTAACATAGTAGCCGGGAGGAAGTCCTAGGTTTTTATCCAATTTTTGTTTGATTTCCTCAACAAGGGTCTGTACATCACGGTTGCGGACATTGACCCCAATAACAATGCGGCGATAGGTATTATCCCTTGAAATTTGATTGGGGCCTTCTTCAAAATGAACATTGGCAATTTCCTTTAACGGAACTTTTGCCCCCGATGGCAATGGCACATATAGATTTTGTATCGATTCAATATCTTCCCTAAAATTTTCTTTCAGCCGAACTACAATATCGAATCGTTTCTCGCCATCGTAAAACTGTCCTGCCGTAGCTCCTGCCAGCGCAGAACTGATCAAGGTGTTGATATCGACTATCTGCAATCCATATTGCGCCATCCGGTCCCGATTATAATCCACTACGATTTGCGGTAATCCGGACACCTGTTCGACCCTAACATCTGCGGCACCGTTGATGTTCCTAATGATAGATGCAGCTGCGTTTCCTTTTTCCTGAAGTATCTTTAAATCTTCTCCATAAATTTTTACGGCCAAATCTGATTTTACCCCAGTCAAAAGTTCATTGAATCGCATCTCGATGGGTTGTGAAATTTCCACGGACATTCCGGGGAGTACCGCTAAAGCCTCATTCATTTTAGTGGCCAATTCTTCATAGGTTTGATCCTGTTTCCAGTCGCCAGGCGGTTTTAGGGCTACCATAATATCGGCTCCCTCTATAGGAGCTGGATCTGTAGGGACTTCCGCGGCACCAATTTTTGTAATGACCTTTTCTACTTCCGGGAAGTTGTCGAGAAGGATTGTTTCCAGTTTTCCCATATTCTTTTTCATTGCTTCCAACGAAGTTCCGGGAGCCATACGAACTTCCAAAGCGAAATCCCCTTCCTGTAGTTTTGGTATAAATTCCCCTCCCATATTATTAAAGACGATTACGGCAAGGACGAGTAGTAACAACGCACCTGTAATTACAATCGCTTTAAATTTCAAAGCACCCTTTATCAAAGGCTGATATGAGGTTCTATCCAACCATTCCATAAACTTGTCGCCAACATTTCTTTTTCCAGCGGATTTACCATAAAGAAAAAGGGCACAGACCATAGGTACATAAGTAAGGCACAAAATCATTGCGCCAAGAATTGCAAAGCCGAAGGCAAGTGCCATTGGGATGAACATTTTCCCTTCCACACCTTGTAATGTGAGTATGGGGATGAAAACGATAAGGATAATAATCTGTCCAAATGTTGCGGCATTCATCATTCTTTCGGATGATTTTATGGCGATTTCATCCAGTTTTTGCCTTCGCTTAACCCCTGTGAGTTCTTTTAGTTTATCATTGTTTTTTGCAAGACTTACGGCCATAAATTCAACGATGATTACAGCACCGTCTACAATAATCCCAAAATCCAATGCGCCAAGGCTCATTAAGTTTGCGGAAACCCCGAAAGCGTTCATCATCGATAAGGCGAACAATAAGGACAAAGGAATAATTGAAGCCACGATCAATCCTGCCCTCCACGTACCCAAAAGGAAGACCAAGGCAAAAATGACGATCAATCCGCCTATTAAAAGGTTCTCCTCAATGGTACTGGTAGTTTTGGCAATTAACCGGGTACGGTCTAAAAATGGTTTGATAACCACTCCTTCAGGAAGATTATTTTGGATTTCCGAAATTCTGGTTTTCACATCGGCGATAACATTGTTGGAATTTGCACCTCGCAACATCATCACAACACCAACTACGGTTTCGCCCGTACCGTTTATGGTAGCCGCTCCATATCTCGTTGCGTGTCCTATTTGAACTTTTGCAATATCCCCGATGGTTATCGGGATATTGTTTCTGTTGGTTACCACTGTCTTGCGTATGTCATCAAGTGAAGTTACCAGTCCGCGACCCCTTACATAATATAGGTCAGGTCCTTTTTCAATATAGCTGCCACCTGTATTCTGGTTGTTTCCTTCTACGGCATTGAACACATCCGCTATGGTAAGGTCGTAACCGTTCAGTTTATTGGGATCGACGGCAATTTCGTATTGTTTTAAATAGCCACCTATGGAATTGATTTCCACTATGCCCTGTATTCCCGATAATTGTCGTTTTATCAACCAATCTTGTATAGTTCTAAGTTCTGTTGCATCATATTTGTCTTCATAACCGGGTTTGGCTTCTACGGTATATTGGTATATTTCACCCAATCCCGTTGTAATTGGAACCATTTGGGGGGTTCCCAGATTGGAACCAATTTCTTCCTGTGCTTCCTTAAGCTTTTCGGAAACCAGTTGCCTAGGCTTATAGACACCCATATTCTCTTCAAACACTACTGTTATTACGGATAGTCCGAAACGGGAAATTGAACGGATTTCTACAACGCCCGGTAAATTATTCAAGGATAATTCTATAGGCTGCGTTATGAATAATTCAACTTCCTGAGCGGCCAGATTTTGTGAAACGGTTATTACCTGTACTTGGTTGTTGGTAATATCGGGTACGGCGTTAATGGAAATTTGAGTGACGGAATACACGCCCCAGCCCAATAATACAAGAGTGAACAGACCTACAATGAGTTTGTTCTTTACGGAAAATGAAATAATTTTATCAATCATAAATAATTATTGTTGGCTTAAATTTTCGAAAAACGATCTTATTTCGGGTTTAGGATATTTAGCTTTAAAGAATATGGAATGAAGTGGAAACTTACTTCTCCACGATTTTTCTCATTGTCTAACGGAACCTGCTGTAAAAGACTTTTTTTTTAATAATTCAATATTTCTTTCTTTTCCCTTGCTTAAAATGTTTTTCCCATACGAAGTGAAATAGTTATGGTTTTTTAAAAAATCTATATTCATTTCTATCCATTCTTTATCAGAGTATGTTTTGCCCAATTCAATTTCCCATTCTTCTCTCAAAAGTTTATTTTTTGAGAGGTAATTTTTCGCTGATAAGTGAGATAAATCTGCATCACAAATAATCTGTTGTAATTTGGTTTGTGGGTTTTGTGGCATTTTAGTGGCGTGAATGCAATCGGTTACTACAGTTATGTCTGTTTCTAAAAAGCCCAATTTCTGTAAGTAGAGTTTTGCATAGAGTGCACTCATTGCTTCGTGGTTTTGATAACCATCTGCTATACCAGTATCGTGGTACAAAGCTGCAATGGAAACCAGATTAAACTCTTCGGGTGTCACATTTTCTTTTATTGCTATAATTTTCGAATAGTTCAAAACTTCAATGGTATGTTGAAAGTTGTGAAACGGCAGGTTTCGTTTTGTAGATTGACTGAATAAGAATTCACAGTGGCTATATACTTTGTCTAAATCTGTAATCATCCTATTTATGATTTATTTGCTACGACCAGAGAATTTCATATAAGGCAAAATCCTCCACCGTTCGTTTTAATTTTCTTAGACAAACATATAAACAGAATTGTAAGGAAGTTTTAAGTTGAAAATCAGAAGGTTTTCAGAAAGCCGATTTTGAAGTGGTGGGAGTTACTTTCAAAATAATAGGTAAGGTCATAGTCGTAGCGCTCGCAGATTTTTTTTACGATCGCTAGACCCAATCCAGTAGACTTGAATTGTTTGTTTTCCCGATAAAATCTATTGAATAATTTTTCAGGGTTTACAATGGCCTGTTTTCCTGTATTGGAGACGATGAGGCTATTGGTTTTGGTTATTAAAGATATGCTACCTTCTTCAATACAATATTTGATGGCATTGGTCATCAAATTATTTAAAAGAATATGGATTAGGTGCCTATCCGCTTCAATAACGATTTTATCTACAGGTTCATAACATATTTGCGTCAGCGAAAGCTCACGAAAATTTAAGACCAATTCATCCAATTCCTCATTAACATCTATTGTTTCAATATTTGAGAATTGCTCATTGTCTAGCTTTGTCAGTAAAACGAGCTTTTTGTTGAGCTGTTTTAATCTATTGATATCGTTTTTGAGGGAAGAGAGTTGCAAGAACTCTTTATTCTTGATAGTAGCTTCGTTTAAAAAACTTTCAATTTTAGTACCTATTATGGCAAGCGGCGTCTGCATCTCGTGGGAAACATCCTCTGTAAACTGCTTCAAGTTTTGATAATCGGCCTGAACCTTTTTAGTAAGGATAAGTACTTCTTTGTTAAGCTCTTCAAATTCAACAATTTCAGATTCTTCAAACACCATAGTTTCGTTACTCGTCAATGAAAATTTCTTCAATTTTTCGAGGCTTGAAAAAAAGGGCATCCATAATTTCGCATTATGTGATTTGTTTAGATAAAACAAAAAGATGAACACCAATAAAATGATAAGTAGGAATGTGAATACGATGGTCATTATAATTTCCTCCGTATCGATGAGCATATCCCGCACGGTTATTTTGTAATATTGACCATTGATGAGTTTAGTTTCAGACAATTGCCTGAAAAGTGCCGATTGCTGTTTTTTTGAATCGTAGATTAAGGTATCACTAAATTTAGATGATTGTGGAAAATCTACTTTTTTGCTTTCAATGATAGGGGGTACTGTGACTAATGAGTCAGTATTTGATATTATATTCTCAATATTTTCTTGGTCAGATAAGAGTTCTTCTTCGACCTCATTTTTCAAAAGATATTTCGTCAAAAAAAACAGCACAAAGGCACTCGCCAACAATAAAATTGAACTGGTAAGCAGGAAAGACTTGGAAGCCTTTCTGAGAAGCCTTATTTTTCTTTTATTTTTTTTCAATTATTCATCCATAAATCTATAACCGCTGCCATACACAGACTTGATGTATTTTGGTCCATTGACACCCAATTTTTTTCTTAGATTGGTAATGTGAACGTAAACAAAGTCAAAATTATTTAAAAGTTCACTATCATCGCCCCATAAATGTTCTGCGATTATCTCTCTGGAAAGCACACGAGCTTGATTGGTTATAAAAAATAATAGCAAATCATATTCTTTTCTCGTTAGAGTAACTGATTTGTCATTAATATAAATAAGCCTTGTTATTGTATTGATCTTAATTTCATTGAAAATAAGTGTATCATCACCTCCGAATTTGCCCCTTCTTAGTACAGCCTTTACTCTGGAGTTCAATTCGGCCAAATCAAAAGGTTTGGTAATATAATCATCTGCACCTAGATCGAGTCCCGCAAGTTTGTCTTCCAGTGAATTGTTTGCCGAGACGATAATGATCGCTGTTTTCTTGTGTTCCCTCTTAATCTTTCTCAATAAATCTAGACCGCTACCGGTAACAAGGTTTATATCGAGAATAATAACGTCATAATCATATATCTCTAATTTTTCAAGGGCTTCATAATAGTCCGATGCTACTTCGCATACATTCCCGTCTTGTTTTAAGTATCGGGCAATGGTTTGTTGAAGTTCTATTTCATCTTCCGCAATTAGAAATTTCATATCTATTTTGTTTAATTGTGCCTGACGAGGGAAAGGAAGATTAAAAGGACATTCTATATTCCTTTCCCTTTCAGGACTTTTTACCGATCAATTTTATTTAATAAATGTAGAGATAAAATCTTAAGACAAATGAAAGCAGCAGTCCATCAGCGATTTGAATTATAAGTGATACCCGATTTACTACTCAACAAATTTGTAACCCACCCCTTTACGAGTCTTGAAATGGTTCTCGCCGATTTTTTGACGTAATTTTGTTATGTGTACATCAATTGTTCTACCCTTTAGTGTCAAGTCATTTTCCCAAACTTTTTTTAATATTTCTTCTCTACTAAATACCTTTTCAGGTTCAGAAGCTAAAAGGAAAAGAAGCTCAAATTCTTTATGTGGCAGGTCAATTTCTTCTTCATCTTTATAGACTAAGAACTTTTCCCTATTTATTACAATATTACCACAGGTAATTATTTTTTGGGGAGGTAGCATTACTGTTTTACTTCCATTTTGAAGCCTTCTAAGAAGTGCATTTATACGGGATATAAGAACCTTTGGCTTAATCGGTTTTGTTATATAATCATCTGCTCCAACATCTAGTCCAGCTGCCTCAGAATAGTTTTCCCCCCTTGCAGTTAAAAAGGCGACAAGTGTATTTTTAAGTATTTTTGAATTTCTTATTTCATAACACGTCTCGATACCGTCCATTTCGGGCATCATTACATCCAATATAATGAGGTGTGGCCTCAATAATTTTGCATTGATGAGGCCTTCTCTGCCATTTTTAGCTGTATATACAATATAGCCTTCTGAAGCCAAAATATCACTGAGTAAATCGAGTATTTCGGCATCATCGTCAACTAATAAGATTTTCGTTTCATTCTTTTTCATTATGTTGTTAACTTTCATTCAGCCATACCGCCGTCTTAGGATAGCCAAGCATTATGTTTTTAACAGGCTCTAAAAAACATCGTATTTGATTCCGAAGGTTAAACGTGTGTTGTAAAATTCCACTTGTTGCGTGCGTTCTTTGACGCCTTGAAAATATCTAAGTGGTTGGTTCGTGATATTGTTCAGATCAGCATATACACGTAAATTCTTATTGATGGCATAAGTGGCATTAAAATCTAAAAAGAATTGACTATCGTAATACCGGTCTTCAAATTCGTTACCTCCCAGAACATCTATATATGAATCCGAGAAATTGGCAGATAACCTAGTAGTAAATTTGTTGCCGGTATAGGATAAGGAACTGTTGAAAAGATTAGGTGCAGATCCCGGAAGCTCAATATTTCCTCTCAAATCTCCATCACTATTGGTAACTCCGTTCGCCTTTGAATGTACATAAGTGTAATTTAAGTAGAGTCCAAAATTTTTGGCGAAACCCGGTAAAAAGTCAAGTTGCCTTTGCAAAGCAATTTCAGCACCCAAAATATTCGCATTATCTCCGTTTAATGGGCGAAAGGTTTTAAAGCCGTCATAGATTCCGCCTACCTGATTTCCAATTTTCGTATATATGAAGTCTTGAATCTTTTTATAGAATACACCGCCTGATAAAATACCAACACTGTTAAAGTAGTACTCTCCCATCAAATCAAAATTCATAGATGTTGAAGGATTGAGCTCGGCATTACCTCGGACAATCTCTTCATCTTCAATCAAAACATCTTCAAAAGGCACCACATCTACATAATTAGGCCTTGCCAATGTGTTTGTCCAGGCAAATCTCAATACTGTCTTTGAACTAAGGTCATATTTAAAATGTATACCCGGCATAATATTGGTATAGGAGCTTTTATTGGTCACTTCACCCACTAAGTCCTCTTCTCCAAGAATTTGGTTTCCCGTCGCTTCAATATTTGTATTCTCAACCCTTATTCCTACCAATACATTCAGAGATTCAGATAGTTGTTGGTTTGTCATAATGTATCCGGCATATACGTTTTCATTTACCTTATAATTCGCCCGCAAATATTCCGAAGGGATATTCTCTTGTGTAAATAAATTTGGATTATTCAAATCCAGGCTACCTAAAAATGTTGGGATTACAAATAAACCTGCGTTATATTGATCCCCCGCAAGAAAATCTGACTTGGTATAGTCTCTTGTGGGAACATCGGCCAAGGTTGAAAAATTCTGAGGATTTGCATCTGTTGGACTGTATTCGAAAAAATTGTTTCCCCTAGATTTATCTTTGAAACGTAGACGACCACCAAATTTTAATGTTCCTGATTCATTATCTAACATTTTTAATGGTAGTGTTACATTGGCAAAGACGTTATAATCCTCCTCTTGAGTAAGACCATATTGTTCTGAAATAACCTTAAGCCTAAACTGGTCTAAACTAGCATCGCTGGGAGTGGCAGCAGAAAATGACGGATATCTGGGATTAGATAAATCAGTATTTAGATTTACACTTCCAGTCCTGTACTCGGTGTAGCGCTCATTTGGTCGTTCTTCGGAGGCCTTTGCATAAGATGCCAACCAGTCAATTTTCACGTTGTTTAATAGATGTTCTCCACTTAAGGCGTAATTTTGAACCCGTTGATCTTCCAAACGGGTGTTTTTTATTCTACCGCCATCTATTCCGCCTTTGGTCTGCCTTCTCAATTGCCCTTCATATCCAGAAACGGTTTCAGTTCCATCAGCAAAAGTGGGTTTGATATTGGCAAATCTAAGTCTTAATCTATTTTCCCTGTCGTCGCGCCAGTTGTAAATGGTCTTTAGATAAATAGTGTTATTTTCATTGAATTTGTAGTCCAAATTGGCTGAAAAACTACGTCTTATACGTTGGATTAGATACGTTCTTAAATCAGATTCTTCTACAAAGGGACGCACTTCTATTTCCTCTCCGGAGACAGGACTTGTTGCCTTATTCTGCCAAACCGCTTCAACATTATCAGAACCAAATTGTGTGTCATAAATTGTAGTCGACACCATCCAACCAAACTTACCCAATTTGTCTCCAACTAATAGGGAACCATTGAGTATCCTTTTATTATTTATAAAATTTATTCCAGAACCTAAAGTAGTAGATAGCCTAAAGTTCCTGGGGCTTGATTTAGTTATTAAATTCACGGACCCTCCCAATGCGTCTGCATCCATATCCGGCGTAACTGCCTTGTTAACTTCTATTGTTTGTATCATATCCGAAGGTATCAAATCCATCTGTACATTTCTGTTATCTCCTTCTGCTGATGGTATTCTGCTTCCATTTAAAGTAACAGAATTCAGTTGTGGGGCAAGGCCACGAATAATAATATTTCGAGCCTCTCCTTGATCAACTTGCATTGTAATACCTGGGATTCGCTTTACGGCGTCACCTATATTTGCATCGGGAAATTTTCCTATTTGGTCTGTGGAAACAACATTGGTAATATTCAGATTATTTTTTTGAGTGTTAAGGGCCCTTGCTTGACCGCTAATTCCATAACCATATATTTCTACACCATCCAAAAGCATACTTTCGGAGGTAAGTGATATTCCCACGGTGGTAGTTTCATCTTCGGTAACAACAATATCCTTGTTGACATCAGAAAAGCCAAGGTATTTTACCGTTAAAGTATGATTGCCAGAAGGAACGGAAAGGAAGGTAAATTTTCCGTCAACATCAGATACTGTACCTTTATTCAGTTCTTTTATCACTACTGTTGCACCTGGAACGTAAATCCCATTTTCGTCAACAATAGTTCCTTGAATACTCCCATTTTGGCAGATTCCAAGACTTATCATAAAGCAAGTCAAAATCAAAGTAAAGATTATTTTCATTTTCGTGTATTTCAGGTTGATTATGCGATATTTGATTTTTTAAAAAAAGAACCCGTTTAAACATAGCGCCTTCGGTTGAAAATCTATTTTTTAGGCTAATTATGAAAACAAGTGATATGCACAAAATGGATTTTCGTTTTGCCATCATTATAAAAAATAAAGCGTTTAAACGGGTTCTCAATTTTATAACCTACTAATTAATTGATGGTAGGAAATGTATATCCTGTCCAAGCAAATGCCGAAACGTCAGCTCCGGTATTCCCAGCTACAACATTGATAGTTGCACCAACTTCATTTTTAATGTCCGTAGCATCCAATACACCAAAGACCGTCACATCAATAGTAAATAAAGGAGAACCAGGACCTGCACTGTCGGTAAGGTCTATAAAGTCAGCAGCAGTCCCAGCACTTTCGCCAGGTGCCGCCTGGATACCTACCAAGGCATTGGTAATAGTTCCTGCGCTTCCCCTTCTTATTTTAATCATATCCGAAAGTTCAACGGTGGATTGATGGATGAGAGTAATATCCGAAATGGTTGGGTTTGCCCTTGGAGTAGCATCATTGTTGTCAGCATTGCTATCTGCTTCAATACCTCGTGGATCAGAAGTAACATCATTATATCCATACTCACGTATGCCGTAAAGATTGCTAGCAGTACCCGTCCAACCATCCGTCCAGTCGAACATATCATCTTTTGCGTTTACTATGAGAATATTGGTAGCATTCACAGTTCCTCCAAAAAACTCCACACCGTCGTCATCACCATTATAAGCGGCGATATTATCTACTACAGTACCGCTTCCAACACCATAGAACGTAAACCCATTGAATTCTTGCTCTCCATTTATTCTTGCTCCTGAATATTCCACAATAACATATTTAATAGTTCCTGAAGAGTCATCCGAAACCGTACCTCCGTAGGTTAAGCCAACAACTTCTGCGGTTGCAGTCTCCCCTAAATTTATTGGGGCTCTACCTGCTATAATCAAACCGCCCCAGTCTCCCGGTCTTGGATTTGATGCTCCAGATGTCAATGTGATTGGATTTGAAGCTGTTCCCGAAGCATCGATTTTTCCATCTTGCTCCACTGCAATAAATACATTAGTACCACCCGCTTGCGCTTCTACTTTCGTGCCAGGTTCAATAGTTAAAGTTGCTCCTGGTTTTACTATCAAAGAACCTGATAAGGACCACGTTTGGTCGGCAGTTAAGGTTACATTTGATGTGACATCGCCCTTAAGGTCTGTCGGGTCTAGATCAGGGTCATCCTGTGCGGTAATCTGACCATCCTTTTGAGCAACTGGTGGTTGCGGATCGGTTGTGCTATCCGAGGAACAGGAAGTAGCAATTAAGGCGGCTGATACCAAACTCATTAAAAAAATTCTCTTTTTTTTCATCTTTTTTTGTTTTAATTATTGATTTAAAATTTATAGTTAATACCTAGGGATAAGACTATCCCTTTTTTGAAGTTGTTAATGATAGTTTTGTTTCCATTTATGTCTTTCTGGGTTAGTTGAAGTTCTGGGTCAAGAATGTTTTTTGCAGCAAAATTGACCCCTAAATGGGTTCCCAATTCTGATCTCACTACAAAATCCAATGTTGGGATACCAGTCTCAACAATATTTCCCTTTTGCCGAACGCCGATGGAATATATTCTATCGCTGAAATAGTTAAGAACCGCGGAAGCCATTATATCTGAATTGGATTTTTTTAATCTGTAAGTAAGGTCGGAATTCAAAAGAAGTGGAGAAGCTCCCTCTAACTGATCGTGCTGATTTGTAAAATTTGTGGATGGATCAGATAGATCCTGTTTTGAGTATAGGTAAGATGCGTTTAGTCCAGCGGAAAGATTATTTTGGGTTTCTCCGTTATCACTTTCCTTATCGAATATATTTTTTCTGATTTCCAGCTCTGCACCCGCTACATCTGCTTTATTACCCGAGTTTATATAGGATAATTGGTTAGCCGCTGAATTTACCTGTATCCTGTTGATAGGATTTATTATGCGCTTATAGAATCCTGTTAATGAAATGATTTCATCAGAACTCAAATAGTATTCATATTTAATATCGACATTGTAGTTATCTGAAGGTTTTAAACCGGGATTACCAAAACTTGCGAAGTTCACATCCTCATATAAAAATGGGGCAACCTCCTTAAATTGAGGGAAGGTATAGGTTTTGCTTCCCGCTAGCCTAAATATACTGCTCTCTGTTATGCTGTATTTAAGGTTAATGGAGGGTAGGAAGTAATTTTTTTTCAAAGTGGAAGGATCTACGTTTAAATCAAACTCACTTGAAGATAGGTTGGTGTTCCAATTTACATATTGGTTCACATTCTCATATCTGATTCCCGCAATCGCTGACAATTTATCGGTAAAAGAATACAAAAATTGGGCAAAGCCTGCGTGAACCGTTTTTTGGCCCTCATAAAAGAATGGGGTTAAAGGGTCAAAATCAGAACTAAAACCATTGTTTGTTACTAAACGAAAAGTACCATTTGACAGGTTTTCCTGATTGAAGAGGCCGTCTGGATTATCAATATCCACAACGGTAGGCGATGGGAAGTCGTGATTGAATTGTAGAAAGTTAAAATTGCGGTCGGTTTTTCTGAAATTATAACCAATTCGAAGATTCCCTTTTTTAGGAATGTTATCTGAATCCTCTCCAATTTTATAGTCCAAATAGGCTTTCCCAGTTACTTCATCTTCAGAAAGATCGGAAAAGAAGCGATGATTATAACTGGGTGTACCTGTGGCAACTTCATAATTATTGCCGTCAAAGACATAGGTGTTCTGCCTTCTGTCGGGTTCATTCCCACGAGTAAGATTATAGCCTGCATCAACGTTCAATCCTAATCTTTTGGAAATCTTAAAATCAAACAATAACTGGTTTACGAATAGGTTGTTATTGTTGACCTGTTGCCTTCTAATAAAAGCTGAATCGCCTTCTTCTTCTGAAATATTAGCAGACTGGCCGGTGTAATCGCCAACCGCTTGCGTATTGTTGTGAATATATAATGAGTTGTAGGTAACAGATCCTTTTTCGTCAAATCGATATACAAAATTCCCCATAAGTATTTGAGAAACATTGTAGTTGTATTTGGAAAATTTCAAGTCCCGTAGTGGTAGGCCTTGAGCATTTATAACTTTGGTATTGCCATTTTGATAGACATAGCGATTATCTAAACTGCCAATGATGAGGGCACTAAAGGAATCATTATTGTTAAAAGCAAACTTTTTGCCCAATTGGAGGGAAACAGAATTGTTTAATTGAAGGTTTTGAGAATTTGGACCATAAGAATTTTTGAAATCGTACGTACCCAAACTGGTAATCGGTACATTTTTGTCAATTCCGAACCCAAGAGGTTTAGCGCCATCTACAGTCAAAAACTGCTGATTTACGGCACGGGTGTTGAAACCGCTCCCAATTTTAATCCTTAAATCATCTTTCCCATATAGTTCTTTGGACACAATATCAATATTGGCTCCAGCCACATCACCGTAAATTTCCGTATCAAATGTCTTGCTGATACCAACACTATTAATGATATCTGAACTGAAAAAATCAAGGGCAATATTCTTGTATTCAGGATCTTCCGACGGCAGCGGAAGTCCATTGAGTGTTGATGAATTATACCGATCCCCTAAACCTCGAACAAAAACGTTTTTGACCCCTTCCTGTTTGCTTACCCCAGATACTTTGGTAACGGCAGATTCTGCATTGCCCACTCCCTTACGGGCCAGTTCTGCTGATCCTATAGCTGTCTTGATAGCGACGGCTTTCTTTTGTTCTAATAACAAGGCAACTTCAGAATCTTTTCGAGACACAGTGCTTATAACGACTTCATCCAGGGCCGCAGCACTTGCGCCCAGTGCTACATTTATTTCTGTTACCTTGTTAGCTATTACATTGACATTTGGAACCTCCAATGATTCGTAGCCCAGAAAACTAAAAACCAATGTATAAGAGCCAGGTTCAAGATTATCTAAAGAGTACAAGCCATCATAATCTGAAGTGGTTCCTTTAGAAGTTCCTTTAATCAGGATGTTTGCGAAGGGAAGAGGCTCTTCATTTACTTCTTTGTCTTGTATTAAACCAACTATAGAACCTTTAGATTGCTGGGCAAAACCGATAGAACTTATGCAGACAAAAAGTATAAGTAAAGAGTACTTTGAAAATGAGAAATTTTTCCAAGCGAAAGATGCCTGAAAAGTGTTATAAGTGAGTGTGAAAAATCGCTTCAACTTTGCCTATTTTTAAATTATGGTTCGAAACTATCGGGCAAATTGTAAGCAACTTTTAAGGAAATCTTAAATGGAAAGTGCGAGGGATTATTTTGAAGAGATTTGGGTATTTTAAACGATATTGATATATAAAAACTGACTTATCAAATTTGAAAATATAAAGGAGCAAATGTCAATAAAAACAGAGGTTTAAATGAATTTCATAATGAAAATAATAGCTTCAAAAATTAGATTAGAAAGTCAATATTATGTTTGGGTTAACCACCTATTAAGTCTGTGTTAACAACAAAAATCAAGTCTTTTGACCCGATTCTAGAAGAAGTAGCAATTAAGAATCTTGATCTGAATCTAAAAGTTGATGACCCTGTCTAGGGCATCATCTGCCTCTTTATGGATGAAGTTTGCTTGGTAATTTATTGTCGTAGTAACAGAGGAATGCCGAAATAGTTTTTGATGCATTTGTATGGGTATTTTATCGCCCGAAATATCACCAAAGCTATGCCTTGCTGGAAACGCCGGACATAGTATACCACCCACGCCGGGTTAAAGTGACCATAGCTGGCCGGACGAAAGTGACCCACCCTCGCCGGGTGAAAGTGGACCACCTTTTAGATTAGATCTATCTGTAAGAAGTCTAAGTGCTTTTTTTGTTAAAAAGCACCATGGCGAACAAGCAGATAGACATGCGAAAAACAAAACTGATTTACAAACTTTACACCTCCGGCACGAGCAAACGGGGGATAAGCCAACAATTGGGCATATCCCGTGTCACGGTCAGGAAGTACATAGAATTCTTCAAGCGGTACCGTTTTACGGCCTACGAAGTGGAGAAGATGACCTTGGAGGAACTCCACAACCTTTTTAAGGACGGGCAAAAGCGCAAGAGCCAACGTTTGCTGACCTTAAGGCAGTACTTTCCCTATTTTGACAAGGAAATAAGAAAGACCGGGGTTACCCGACAGTTGCTCTGGGAGGAATATTATGCCAAGCATCCCGATGGCTTCAAACTCTCACAGTTCAAGTACTGGTACGCCGAATGCGCAAGGAGACCTCGCCGGTAATGCACATGGAGCACAAGGCCGGCGACAAGCTCTTTATAGACTTCACGGGAAAGAAACTCCACATCGTTGACAGGGACACCGGTGAACTGAAGGAACTGGAGGTGTTCGTGTGTATACTCCGCAGCAGCCAATACACTTATGTAGAGGCCTGTGCAAGCCAAAAACTGGAGGACTTCATCCGCTGCACCGAGAACTCCCTATGGTTCTATGGCGGCGTACCAAAGGCCCTGGTGCCCGACAACCTGAAGTCGGCGGTTACCAAGAGCAGCCGTTACGAGCCCAAGGTCAACGAGGTCTTCGCCGACTTTGCCGAACACTACGAAACGGCAATACTGCCCACACGTACCTACAGGCCAAGGGACAAGGCCATAGTGGAGAACGCCGTGAAGATAATCTACACCAGGGTGTTCGCCCCTTTACGGAACCAGGTCTTCCATAGCATGGCCGATATCAACATCGCGATAAGGGAACTGTTGGAAAAACACAACGCAATGCCGTTCAGGGGAAGGGAATATTCCAGGTGTTCGCTTTTCATGGAAATCGAGAAGGGCGAACTGATGCCCCTGCCGGTGAAGCGCTATGAGGTAAAACGTTATGCCCAGGCCACCGTGCACAAGAACAGCCATATCTATTTTGGGAAGGACAAGCATTATTACAGCGTGCCATACAGACATATCGGCAAACAGGTCAAGCTGGTCTATACCGACAATATCGTCGAGATCTACCATAAGCACGAAAGGTTCGCCGTACATACAAGGGACAGGAAAAAATACGGCTATACCACCTTGGCCGACCATATGCCCTCGCACCACAGGTTCGTAAGCGAATGGAGCAGTGAAAGGTTCATCGATTGGGCGGGCAATATCGGCGGACACTGTAAAGGGTACATCATTGCCATCCTGGAGAAGAAGCAGCACCCGGAACAATCCTATAAGTCCTGCCTGGGCGTACTCCACCTTGCCAAAAAGTACGGAAGGGAACGTCTTGACAGTGCGTGCAAACGTGCCTCGGAATATGGTGCGTACAATTACAATATGGTCGAGCGCATCCTGAAAAAGGGGTGGGACCAGATCGATGACCGTAATGATGAAGGAACGAAAATGCCCGAACACAAGAACATAAGGGGCGGAAAATACTATGAATAAAAACACTTAAAACTGGACATATGAACGAAAAAACAATGCAATTGATGAAAGAAATGAGGCTCTATGGAATGCACAGGGCCTTTACCACAACAATGGAGACCGGCGCTCCGTCCACCGGTTACACCAACGATGAACTGATCGCCTATCTCATCCAGAGCGAATGGGACGACCGGCACAACCGTAGGATAGAGCGATTGACCAAGTCCGCAAGGTTCAGGTATGCGGCCGTCATGGAAGCTATCGACTACCGACCGTCACGCCAACTGGACAAGAACCTGGTCCGGCGACTAGGCTCTTGCGACTTCATCCCAAAATGGGAGAACATACTTATTACCGGTAGTACCGGTGTGGGAAAAAGTTATCTGGCCTCGGCCATCGGCCACCAGGCCTGCTCCTTGGGGCGAAAGGTCATGTACTTCAACACCGCCAAGCTCTTTACCCTGCTCAAGACATCAAAGGCCGACGGTTCCTATCCAAAACAGATAAACAAACTTGAAAAACAGGACTTGCTCATCTTGGACGACTTCGGCCTTAAACCATTGGACAACATCAACAGGCATGCGCTTATGGAGATCATCGAGGACCGTCACGGCAAAAGGTCCACTATTATAGCATCACAACTACCAGTCGAAGTATGGCATGACATCATAGGTGAAAAAACACTGGCCGATGCCATCCTCGACCGTTTGGTGCACACGGCACACAGAATCGACATAAAAGGAGAATCAATGAGAAGAAAATTGAAAAATAAAAACTAAGTTTAACCCAAGGATAGATCAAATCTACGCAGTTCGTTTACCCTGGTCAGTTTCATCCGGCGAAGGTGGGTCACTTTACCCGGCTTATCCACATCATAGGGGAGAATGCCATCTTTACCTATAGACAGTATCAGGAATTTGATGCTACCATGTCCCATTTGGAACGGATCGAGTATTCCATTGCCATGCGCCTGCGGCCCAAATTGATGACGGCGAGTGCCGCCATCATGGCCTTGATCCCCTTGGCCTTGGGAATAGGGGCAGGTGCACAGTTGCACCAACCCCTTGCCATTGCGGTGATCGGTGGGTTGCTTTTTGCCTTGCCCCTGCTATTGGTCGTATTACCGATTATCCTCAAGTATCTAAAGGAATAGGGATGCCGTTTGTTTTTAAAGGGAGTTGATAAAGGCCAGAAGGGCATTGCGGTCCGTAGCCGAAAGCTCCTTAAAGGCTTGTTTGGAGGCTTCTGCTTCCCCACCGTGCCACAAAATGGCTTCGGTAATGTTCTTGGCCCGGCCATCGTGCAAAAGGTCCATATGGCCATTAACGACCTGGGTCAAACCTATGCCCCATAAGGGTCTGGTTTTCCATTCGTTCCCATCGGCCAGATAATCAGGCCGATGGTCCGCAAGTCCCTCACCCATGTCGTGCAAAAGTAAATCGGTATAGGGATAGATGGTCTGGTTGCCCAGACCAGGAATGCTACTGGGTCCTGTTTGCATTTTGGGAATGTGACAACTGGCACAGGCAATGGAACTGAACAATTGTTCCCCTTTTTGGACCGTTGCTTGGTCGATGCCGCGGGCCGCAGGCACCCCTAATGTTTTGCAATAGAAAACGACTTGTTCCACTATCTCATCACTCAATTCAGGGTCGTCCCCTAAACCATCATCACCGTTGGCCTGTCCATGACCGGTTTCCTTTGGGAAAAAGGAGGTGGTGATACCCATATCATGGTTGTAGGCGGCCACACATTGTTCCAATATGGAAGAGGTATTGGCCTTCCATCCAAACCGACCGATCTGCATGGTTTGCGTTTCAATGTCATAGACATAGTTCGCTTTGCCCGAAATGCCGTCCCCATCCGAATCGTTAATGTCCTCATGGGTCAAAAGAGTCGCTTCCGGGATGGCTTCCAAGAGACCCAATCCAAAAACAGGAGGGGCTAACCGTGGGGAGAAAAGCACATTGGACGGTATCTCGATATAGCTATCGATGATGGTGTATATGGGCTGTTGCAGCGTTACACTGGAACCATCGGCCAATGTTTCGACCAATGGGGTATAAGTTACCTCAAATCGAGCTTCCGCCTCATAACCAAATATGGCTTGGTTCTGGATCTGTGTGCCAAAGCCTGGAAGGGGAACTGCACCCCCGAATCCATCTTGTCCGGGCACACTTGCCCTAAGGAAAAACCCACTGAGACCATTGATGTCAGCGGGAAAGCGTGATCTTCCGTCACGGGGATGACAGGATACGCAGGAGGAATTGTTGAAAATGGGTCCGATACCCCCGTTGACCTGTGCAGGGGCGGTCACGAATGCAGCCTCGAATTGAAAGTCACCATCCAGATGTTGATCCAATTCTGTTCCGGACAAGGCCGGGGAGGGCGTACTGAAAGCATTACTGGAAGTCAAAAAGACGGTTGTCTCGCCTCCTGCATTGATTCGTCCGGGATCCGTTTCGATGGCCACATATCCGTTGTCGCCCTCTTTTGAACACCCAATTGAAAGAAATGTACAGGCTACCATAACGAGTAACCTGTACATCACTTGCCGTTTCTTATCCGACCCGTACTGCATTTTGAATTCCTTTTTTTTAAAGATTTGAAATAGCGGGCAGAATCCTGCTTTCCAATAGCGTGAGAAGTTCCAAGACCTTTTCCTGTGCGTTTTCAACTTCGGACCTATTGTCGACAATGGCGTCTGTAAAGGTCCCTGGGATAGCTTCAATGGATGTAATTCCTGCGGTAATGGCAGCCTTTACCTCGGCATCCAGGCCGGCATCCACGGTAACTATGACATCCGTGATGCCCTTTCCGGAATTACCGTCATAATCTCCCAGATAAATGTTCTGGATACTTCTGATATTGTTGGCAAAATCCAATTTGGAATTGTTGCTGAACCGGGACTCCTCTGCCTCTGGTTTGGCACTCCCGTTATTTCCGTTCAATGGCTCTTCTATCTTTCCATTGGCCACTTCATCTGCAATGATGGCAAGCCCTTCCACGATTTCCTGCAAAGCGTCCTTCTGGGATGTATAGATGGAGCCACTTTCCCCGGCCAGGATAAAATTGGCCGCAAAGTTGTCCCCTGACGATGTCCAACCGTCGTAAAGTTGTGCTGTTTTTTCCTTTAGGTTCTGTGTGACCGCCTGTAGGTATTCAATTTCCCTATCTGTAAGTTCGGCAGCTGTTTTGTCCCCGTCAAGTCCCCAAATGAAATATTCGATCGTATGGAAACCTCGTGCTTCATTATTGCTCTCCAAAAGACTTGAGGTGATGGGGTTGCCACTATTTAGAATATTGTTGATAGCATTGACATCAACGGGCCAGGAGTCGATGGCAGGGTCAATGCCTTCCGTGTCCACCGGTCCATATAAAAAGCCTTCGGTTTTTTCCCAAGGTGCACGGGTATCTTGCCAGGCCTCCTTAAGGGCCGAAAAGGTCGTTTCATCCCCAATGGTGATGGTAGCCGAAAGATCGTTCATGGCAGAGGCATTGGTCGATAGGTCAAAATACGTTTGGGTGATGACATCCACGGAAAGGTCGGTCAAAACTTCGGTATAGAGTTCTGCTGAGGTATCGATGGTTTCGGTATCAGCGGAATTGTCACTGCAGGATGCCAATCCCATAAGGCCAAAAGTGCTAAGAATAGCAATTGTCTTGTTAAGTTTCATAATTATTGGTGTTTTCTGTTACATTAAAATTTATATCCGATTCCAGTGGCAAAAATGCGTTCATGTTGCTTTTTGCCAGTATATTCCAAAGTTGTTCGATCATAGTTTTCAGAACCCAATCGTCTATCGACATAATGGGCCTTGAGGACTATGTTTTTGTGTACAAACCAGTTGAATCCCCCTGTTATGGTATTTCGTTCCCATCTTGGATTGTCCACTATACTGCCTTCCACATCGTACATGGTATCATAAAAATCGTATCTCATGAAGGGATAAAGCAGTTGTTTGGATTTTGGTGCAAGCATGGACAGGATGTTGTACCCCGCTTCCACCGAGAAGCCCAAGGCATTTTTTCCGACCGGGGTCCGTTTGGCACCCAGCTTGTTGGATAGGTTTGCATTCTTTTGGGAAACGATGTTCGAATTTTCCAGATTGCCATATAAGGCAATCGCATTGAAACGTAGATTGTTCTCGTTATAGGTGATATGGGCCTCTACGATACTGACATAGGCACTTTCCTCCATGTCGTTTTTTGGTCGGTTGGCAGCGGCATCGTTCAAATATCCTGCTATGCCCACATAGGTATCCTCATGGGTCCCAAATTTATAGTCTATCCTTCCGGCAAAGGCCAAGGATCCGGCATTGACCAAATCAAATTTGGTCTGGTAACCATTCTTGATCCATCTCCTTGACGAGAACCCACTGGCGTCCAAACCGCTTACTATATAGGCACGGTAATTGAACCGCTTGGCAAATGTCCCATAGAATTCCAAACCATTTTCATACCAACCCAAGGGTAAGATCTCATTTTCCATTTCTTGCCGATAAGTGGTGAAATAGGAGGTAGGTTCATCCAAGCTCTGGTGTAGGCCGAAATACATCTTCATCCTTCCTACCCTCATATTGAAATAGGGAACCATCTGGAAATTGATATGGGCTTGTTCCAATTTGACTTCACCACCCTTTTCGATCTCTTGTTCAAATTCTCCGAATTCCTCCTGCGTATCGTATTCGATTGTAGCGCCAGTGCCCCCATGCTCAAACTCGATCTCGGATTTAAAACTGATTTTATCTGTAAAATGGTAGTATAAATACAGGTTTAGCCTTTCAGGGTCAAATTTGCTTTTGTAGTTGGGGTCGGTGTCATAATCGTTGTTATAGTAGTTCACAACACTATACCCTTTTAAAGTAAAGTTGCTCCATCGCAATAGCTGATCCTCCTTTGCCTCTCCTTCGTCACTTTTAAGTTCTTCCAGGATTTCCTTTTTGAGTTGCGCCTTTAGTTCTTGGATTGTAATGGAATCTGTTTCCTGTGAAATGGCTACCTGTACTATTAATATTGCAGCAGCTATGAGGAGTTTTTGTAGTTTCAATTTTTGTATTTATTTAGACTTAGTTAAGATAATTTTGGCAAATTTAATTTTAATTAGATTTAATACAAATAACAAGAAGGATATTTTCTGGAAAATTTTAAGGATAGTTCTG
Source organism: Flagellimonas zhangzhouensis (assembly GCF_900102925.1). Classification (GTDB taxonomy): domain Bacteria; phylum Bacteroidota; class Bacteroidia; order Flavobacteriales; family Flavobacteriaceae; genus Flagellimonas; species Flagellimonas zhangzhouensis. The sequence goes on from NZ_FNKI01000004.1 coordinate 50,902, forward strand.
GGAGGGTCTCTTAGTAATACATTAAAAAATATAGTGGTGAATTTAGAGTAGCGGTTCACCTTTCAATAAACTTAATTCTCAAGTTGACAGTAATTTTTTGCTGCAAACAATCGAATAGGTATAATGTTTACCATTCTGTTACTACAATTTAGAAAGAGAGATCTCACCTATCTGTTTTTGGTTTGGTACTAAATTTTTTTTGTGCCAAGGATAAATGCAAAATCTTAACCAATTAAGGGTAGATTTTACTATAACATCAATTCAACATTTTTTTAGTACTTTAAACAAATCATTGGAGGTCAAATTGTATCCTCCAGAGCTCGTTTTTGGGTTTGTTGTGCAAATAGGTGTACAAGCGTTAAAAAGTGATGTAAATAATTAATATACAGTGTATTGGCTTTCCTATCATAGGTCTGCCACCCCGACAAAAAAAACCACTGAGAAATCAGTGGTTTTTTTGTTTATATACCAATTGGCTCCTCAGTTCTTAAGAATACTTATACTTTCCAACGAGGGTCATGTCTATTTTTTATCAAAATTCCCTAATTTATTGATATAGAGTTATATTTAGTTTTCTAAACTTCAATCACATAAATTAATCCCGCAATATGCGGACAAAAAACAAACAAATGAAAACTATCAAAACGCTATTATCATTGGCATTATTTACCTTAATGTTCCATGCAGGCTATTCTCAAAACGTTTCCGAAATGACAAAGGATTGGGAACGAGCCAAAGCCTACACTTTGGAGTATTTAGATGCTATGCCCGCAGATAAATTTGATTTTAAACCAACCCCTGAAATAAGATCTTTTGCGGAGCAAATGTTGCATATCACCGATGCCAATTATGGGTTTATAGCTGCAATTGCAGGTATCGAAAGTCCAGTAGGGATGGGGGAGTCTGAAAAAAGCACCGATACCTCTAAAGAGAATGTGACCAAATTAGTGAGTGCTGGTTACGATTTTGTAATCGAAGGAATCAAAGGAATGAGCGACGCTGAACTTTCAGAGAACATTACCTTATTTGGGCAGTTTGAAATGTCCAAAGCCCAAGCATTGGCAAAAACCTTCGAGCACCAAACCCATCACAGGGGACAGAGTACAATTTACATCCGAATGGCAGGGGTAAAACCTCCGAATGAAAAACTCTTTTAGGAATACGAATATCGTTTCGATTCTTCTTTAAGAATTAAAGAAAGGGTCAACCCCAATTTTTCTACTAAATACAAATGAAAAAATAGGAGTTGGCCTTTTCAAGTTTAATACCTTAGCCTAGCAAAACCTTACCCCTGTTGAAAAAGGCTATTTTATTTATGTTGATCAGTACACTTTCCTTTACGGGAATGAATTCCTTGGTCAAGCACCTTGTACATCTACCAACTTTTGAAATAGTATTTTTTCGCTCATTAGGGTCTGCCGTTTTGGCCACATGTTTACTATTGTCTAAGGACATCCCTTTATTGGGGAATAGAAGAAAACTTCTCACTTTAAGGGCCATTTTGGGATTGACGGCAATGAGTTTGTTTTTTATGAGTTTGAAGGAACTTCCCGTGGGTACTGCTGTATCCCTTCGATACCTTTCTCCGATTATAGCTTCAATTCTGGCAATTTTTCTTTTAAAAGAATCTTTGAGGGGAGTACAACTACTATTGTTTGCCATTGCTTTTTCAGGAGTGTTGATTTTGAAAGGCTTTGATGCCAATTTGAGTATAAAGGGCCTTGCCCTGGTAATGATTGCTGCTGTTTTTAGTGGCGCAGTTTATATTGTCATTCGTAAAATTGGAAAATCCGAACACCCCTTGGTCATTGTAAATTATTTTATGGTGCTCGCTGCAATTTTGGGGTTGATTTTGGCACTCCCCAATTGGGAAATGCCTCAAGGAATAGAATGGCTTTTGTTGTCGAGCTTGGGAGTTTTTGGTTTTTTTGGTCAATTGTTCATGACCAAGGCATTTCAAATTGCTCGAACCAATCAAGTAGCCCCATTTAAATATTTAGAAGTGGTATTTACCGTAATAATCGGAATCACTTGGTTCAATGATTTTTATGGATTCTGGAGTTTTGTTGGGTTGGCCATGATTGTAATTTCTCTGGTGCTAAATTCTTTTGTGAAGACAAAAGCATGAGTTAGTGCAGAGTTTAAAGTAAATTAGATAACTAAGAAAAAATATATGTCGTCGGATTTTTATAAAAGCTTGATCGAGAACAATAAAAAGTGGGTGCAGTCCAAGTTGGATGAGGATGCCGATTTTTTTAAAAAATTGGAGAAGGGCCAACAGCCACCTCTTTTATGGATTGGATGTTCCGACAGCCGCGTGCCCGCCAATGAAATTATTGGTGCAAATCCAGGAGAAGTATTTGTACATAGAAACATTGCCAATATGGTTGTGCATTCCGATATGAACATGCTCAGCGTATTGGATTATGCCGTTAATATCCTTAAAATAAAACACATTATAGTTTGTGGCCACTATGGTTGTGGAGGTGTAAAGGCAGCCATGGGAAATCAATCCTATGGTTTGGTGGACAATTGGATCAGACACATCAGAGATGTTTATCGGCACCATCATAAAGAACTGGATAAAATTCAGGATGAAAAGATGCGGTTCGATAGTTTTGTGGAACTAAATACGAAGGAACAGGTCTATGATTTGGCCAAAACATCCATTGTTCAAGATGCTTGGACAAGGGGTCATGAACTTTATCTCCACGGATGGGTTTATGGGGTAGGTACAGGTATCGTAAAAGACTTGAACGTGAACTTCAACAGCAATTCTGAATTGGAAGAATTTTATAAACTAGGGGACTAGTCAAAAATATTTATCCTAATTTATTGTAGATACTATTGGCTGCATGGGTAGTGAATTAAACTAAATCTATTTTTTCAATCAATTCATGTCCTTGGTAAGCCTTGATAGGGTTTCTGGCCTAATGGCCAAATAAGAAGCGAGGTGTTTTTTGGGAATCCTGTCCAAAATTTGAGGTTTCATATGTTGAATAAAAAATTCCAATCGCTTGCTTGCATTCGGAATCCTTGCCAAATACACACGATGTTCCGCCATAATGTAATATTCTTCCATCATAATGCGGTTAATTTGTTGCATCTCGGGAAAATGCTCCAAGCAATATTTGTAATCATCATTTTCTAGATAATCACATAGCGTAATTTCCAAACTTTGAATGTATTCTTCAGTTTTCTGGTTTCTAAAAAAACCTGTTATAGATGTGAAAAGTTCATTCTCTGTGTCTATCCAAGTAGTGATTTCTGTGGAATCACTGATGAAATATCCACGAACCATGCCTTTTTTAATTAAATAAAGGCGATTGCAAATTTCACCTGATTTACTGATAATCTCGTTTTTCTCGAAGGAGCAGCTTTTGATTTTATCTACTAAAAAGGATTCCAATTCAGGACTTAACGGATAAATTGAATTCAGATATTGAAGAATATACTGATTCATTCTAGAGTTTGGCTTGTTGGTCATGGTTTAATCGAAATTCTAAAAAAGCCCTAAAATTATCATTTTTATGCTGGAAATTGACAAAAATCAAGTTGTTCTGGTTGAAAAAATAGAGGATCTGTACAAATTCTTCAATAATGCTTTTTGTTGATGGTGTGTAGATTATGCTTTCAGTAGATCAATTTAGCTTTTCAAGTGATATATCCATACATTTGCATTTATCAATATATTAAGTTTGGATTTAAAGAAAATTGAAAGGATATCGAAGGCTTTGGGCGATATGAATCGATTAAAGATTTTAAAGGCGGTCCAAGCGAATGAATCCCGATTGGAGTGCACTACAATTGTTTCCCTTTTAGATCTTTCACAGCCTTCCATCAGCCATCACATTAAAAAATTGGTCGACGCCGAATTGTTGTTGCCACAAAAGGAAGGGCGCTTCTATTACTATTCTTTAAATAAAGATGTAATGGAGGATTACTTTAATGCATTGCAATCCTCTTAATATTTATTTGTAAAACATATAGACACCTTCACTTTTATGAATGAAAAGAATATTGCCTATTCCATTTTAGAATTGGCAACCGTACCTAAAGGAAATAGTCTGCATTCGGTGTACCAAAATGCCGTTGCTTTAGCAAAAGCAGCAGAAAATGCAGGGTATAATCGTATTTGGTTTGCCGAGCACCACAATATGCCTGCAATTGCAAGCAGTGCTCCCCAGATATTGATTGGTTACGTGGCTCAAGCAACTTCTAAAATTAGGGTTGGCTCTGGAGGAATTATGCTTCCAAATCATTCACCATTTATAATTGCTGAACAATTTGGGACTTTGGGAAACTTGTTTCCCGATAGAATTGATCTAGGTCTTGGTAGAGCGCCAGGAACAGACCCAGCGACTACGCAGGCTATTAAATCAGGATTTGTTGAGGCCACTCATTCGTTTCCAAATGATATAGAAACCATTCAGCGGTATTTTTCCGAAGAAAATAAATCCGCCAAGGTTAGGGTTACAGTAGCCGAAGGGGTCAATGTGCCCATTTATATTTTAGGTTCCAGTATCAGCAGTGCGCACTTGGCTGCCCAAAAAGGATTGCCCTATGCATTTGCAAGTCATTTTGCAACAGGCCAATTTTATGATGCCTTAAATATTTATAAAAAGCAATTTACACCCTCCGAATTTTTGCAAAAACCTTACATGCTGGCAGGTGTGAATGTTTTTGTGGCCGATACGGATGAAGAGGCAGAACTACTTTATACCTCCAATTTAAGGTTGGTAATCAATATTTTGTCTGGGACAACAACGGAGTATATCGATGAACCCTTTGAAATGACCTCTGAACTTAAAGATGTAATGCAGCACCCTAGAGTGCAACAAATGGTGAAACATACATTTATTGGAAGTAAGCAGACAGTGAAGGAACAACTAGAGGTCTTTTTGGAAGAAACCCCAATTGATGAACTCATGATTGTTTCCACAATTTATAATATTGATGAACGAGTCAAATCGGTGGAATTATTTGGAGAGATAATGAATGAAATCAATAGCATATTAGTGTAATGCCTAATCAACCGAATTACATCTTTTAACCTTTATGGTGAAAAATTTATTATCCAAAATTAAATTGGACCGTTTTGTACTGGCAATCATTTTAGTGGTTGTACTGGCCTATTTTTTTCCAGGACTGGGAAGTAGAGATAGTCAGGTCCCATTGGGAACAATATCGAGTGTGGGCATATCGCTCATCTTTTTCTTTTATGGGTTAAAACTCAGCCCAGAAAAAATACGTACTGGGCTTAAAAATTGGAAACTCCATGTTTTGGTGCAGGTTTCCGTTTTTTTATTTTTTCCATTGATCGTATTGGCATTTTATCCTTTAATGGGCAGCGGTAGTACTGAGAATATTTGGCTGGGTTTCCTTTTTATGGCCGCACTGCCATCAACAGTTTCTTCTTCTGTGGTGATGGTGTCCTTGGCCAAAGGAAATGTTCCTGCAGCTATTTTTAATGCTAGTATTTCTGGACTAATAGGAATTGTGATGACTCCTCTTTGGTTGGGAGTCTTTTTAGAACAAAAGGCAGGTGATTTCAGTTTGATGGATGTGTACGTAAAACTGCTGACGGAAATATTGTTGCCTGTAATTCTGGGGTTACTTTTGAACAGGTTCCTAGGTAAATACGCTGCTCGATACAGTTCTTATTTAACCTTGTTCGATAAATCGGTTATCCTGCTCATTATATACAAAAGCTTTGTGCATTCTTTTGAGGATGAGGTTTTTGAATCGGTTAACTTCAAAACTATGGTTTTAATTTATATCGGGGTTCTTGCCATCTTTTTCTTCGTGTACGCTGTGATAGGATTTTTATCGAACAAGCTGGGATTCAGTAGGGAAGATAAGATTACGGCCCGATTTTGTGGAACTAAAAAGTCTTTGGTACATGGAACGGTATTTTCCAAGATTCTATTTCCAGCTTCCATGCCAACAGGGATTATTCTGCTACCACTAATACTTTTTCATGCTTCGCAGATTTTGATCATCAGTTTTCAGGCTACCCGATTGGGAAAAGAGGTAGAGGAAAATCAGATCAAAAGTGAATTGGGATAATTAAAATTACTTAAAGTACAGGCTCCAAAACCTCCCATACATTTTCAGCTACTATTTGTTGACCTTCTACCGTTGGATGAATACCGTCCCCTTGATTGAGTTCAGGAATTCCAGCTACATTTTCCAATAAAAAGGGAATCAAGGAGATGTTTTCCGATTCCGCCAATTTTGGGAATATTTGCTTAAATGTTGAGGTGTATTCAGGCCCCATGTTTGGTGGGATTTGCATGCCTGCCAAAATAATTTTGGCGTTGGGCAGCTCACTTTGCACTTTATCTACCATACTTTGAAGATTGGATTCTGTTTCGGTTAAAGGAATGCCCCGTAGACCATCATTGGCACCCAATTCTATAATAACAATCTCAATTCCGTCTTCCAATACCCAATCCAAACGGTTTTTTCCACTGGCCGTGGTTTCCCCACTCAAACCTGCATTGATAACAAAAAAATCCAAACCAAGGGAATCCAATCGTTCTTGAATCAAAGCTGGAAAGGCCTGACTTACTTCGAGTCCATACCCTGCAGTAAGGCTATCCCCGAAAAAGAGAATTTTTTTAGAGGATTTAGAAGTTTCTTTTACCGCTGGTTCGGTTTCGGAAACCTGTTCCTTATTTTGATTTTCAACCTTCTTTTCACCGCATCCAATTAGGGGTAAGGATAAAAAATAACAAAACATTAACGACTTGAAAAAGCTTGGAGTTATCTTGGTCATGAGCAATTTTAGTATTTTGAGTGTTTCAACCAAAAACTAGTTATGTCAAAGATATTAAAAGTTCAAAACCTCTCTAAAACTTATCGGAGTGGCGAGCATGACCTCCATGTTCTCAATGATGTTTCTTTTGAAGTAGCAGGAGGTGAAACTTTTGCCATTGTTGGTCCATCAGGAAGCGGAAAAACAACCTTATTGGGACTTTGCGCAGGATTGGATACCACAGATTCTGGTGAAATATGGCTGTGCGATAAGAATTTGTATGCCTTGGATGAAGATGGAAGAGCACGCTTGCGTAATGAAAATGTAGGTTTTGTGTTTCAAGATTTTCAATTGTTGCCCACCTTAACGGCTTTGGAAAATGTTATCGTTCCATTGGAATTGAGAGGTGTAAAAAAAGCATCGGAGCAAGGTAAGGAGCTCTTGGCCAAAGTTGGTCTTTTGGAGAGAGCTGGGCATTATCCATCCCAATTATCGGGAGGGGAACAACAACGTGTGGCTCTGGCCCGTGCATTTGCCAATAAACCATCCATTCTTTTTGCCGATGAGCCAACAGGAAATCTGGACGATGAAACGGGGACCAAAATAGAATCCTTGCTTTTTGAACTCAATAAAGAACAAGGTACCGCATTGGTCATTGTGACCCACGATTTGGAGTTGGCCCAAAAAACAGATAAAAGTATCAGGTTAAGGTCTGGTAAAATTGAAGAAACTGTAGGTTGATTATGGGCAACGCAAACAAAGCAGGATTTTCATGGTTATTAAAAATGGCGTGGCGCGATGGAAAAGCAAGCTACGGCAAACTTTTATTGTTTGTTTTTTCCATCACATTAGGAGTTTCCGCTGTGGTCAGTGTGCATTCGTTTAGTGGATTGCTAAAAGAAAATATAGCCTCCCAGTCCAAAGCACTCTTGGGTGCAGATTACGTTATTGAAAGCGATAAACCAGTCAATGAAAAAGTGATGGGCATTATGGATTCCTTAGGTGGATTCGATGCCCGTGAAATCAATTTTACATCCATGGCTGCTTTTCCTGATAAGGGAGGAACCAAATTGGTTGAGGTAAGGGGAGTGGAAGGTGGTTTTCCATTTTATGGAGATTTGGAAACAGAACCCACAACTGCCGCTACTGGTTTTAGAAATGGGTCAGCCTTGGTCGATGCAACTACCATGCTTCAACTTAATTTAAAGCAGGGCGATAGTATAAAATTGGGTGCTGTCACCTTGCCCATTATAGGTACTTTGGAAAATGTTCCAGGAAGTAGCTCCGTTTTTGGAGCCATTGCACCCCCCGTACTTATTCCTTTTGAATTTATAGAGGCCACTGGATTGGTACAAACAGGAAGTCGAGTTGGGTATAAATACTATTTCGAGGCGGATGAAGGTCAGGATATGGCTTTGTTGAACGAGTCGTTATGGCGTGTAATGGATGAAAACGATGCTGATTTGGATACCCATTTATCTGAAGCGAGACGTTTGGGCAGACGCTATGAGAATTTTGGTAAATTCTTGAATCTGGTTGGATTTATTGCATTGTTGTTGGGGTGTGTTGGAATAGCCAGTGGAATGGGAATTTATGTTCAAATGAAGATAAAATCCATTGCAGTGCTCAAATGTTTGGGCGCATCCAAACGCCAAAGCTATCTCATATTTTTCATTCAAATAGCCTATATGGGAATCGTGGGAGGATTATTGGGTGCAGCAATTGGATATTTGCTTCAGCAATTATTCCCAGTATTATTGGGCGATTTATTACCAGTAGATGTTGATGTCACTATGTCGTTCCAAAGTATTTTGCTGGGACTGACCTTAGGGTTGGCGATGTCTGTTTTGTTTGCCCTATATCCATTGATGAAAACACTTTATGTGTCTCCTTTGCAAACCTTACGGGTGGTTCAAGAACCAGAATCCAGATCTAAATGGGCAACAACAGCCGTTGGTTTGGGCATAGTTTTGTTTGTCTTTAGCTTTTCCTTGTGGCTGTTGGATGATGTGATGAGAGCATTATTTTTTGTAATAGGGCTGTTGGTTGTGTTTTTAATTCTGACTGGAATTGCCAAATTATTTATGACCGCCTTACAAAAGTTCTTCCCTCATTCTTGGGGCTTTATAGCACGTCAAAGTCTTAAAAATTTATTTCGACCACAAAACCAAACCTTGGTTTTGGTATTGGCCATTGGAATAGGAACCTTTTTAATAAGCACGCTATATTTTACCAAAGATATGCTCTTGGAAAAGGCTGCTATTGAAGATAGAGCCAATAGTGCCAACATGATTTTGATGGATATTCAAAGTCAACAAGTGGAGTCGATCGCACAGACCATTCAAGCTGCAGAAATGCCAGTAATTGACAAAATTCCAATCGTGACCATGCGTGTTGATGCTTTGAACGGTAGACCAGTCGATGAGATTCGAAAAGATACCACGTCACAGGTAGGTCGTTGGATATTGAACCATGAATTTAGGGTTACCTATCGCGATAGTTTGATTGGTTCCGAAAGATTGCTTTTTGGGAATTGGGTAAGCAAAGTTGATTCGGATAAAGATGTCCCTATTTCCGTAAGCAGTGATTTTTCCAAAATGGCTAAGGTTTCTGTTGGTGACCCAGTGTCCTTTAATGTGCAGGGCAAAATAATGAGTACCGTGGTGCAAAGTGTCCGCGAAGTGGATTGGAGTAGGTTGCAACCCAATTTTTCAGTGGTGTTTCCCGCTGGGGTGCTCGAAAAGGCCCCTCAATTTGGTGTTATGACCACAAGAACAAATGATGATTTAGGTTCTGCAAAGTTGCAACAGCAGTTGGTGAGCAAATTTCCTAACGTGTCCATTCTGGACTTAAAACGAATCTTAAGTTTGTTAGAGGACATATTGGGTAAAATCAGTTGGGTTATCAATTTTATGGCATTCTTCAGCATTTTTGTGGGAGTAGCTGTTCTTATGGGTGCTATTTATAGCAGCAAACATCAACGGGTAAAGCAAGGTGCTTTGTTGAGGACATTAGGCGCGCAAGGTTCTCAAATCTTAAAAATGATTGCGATTGAATATTCAGTATTAGGATTCTTGGGAGCTTTTATGGGTGTTGTTCTTGCCGTTTTAGGAAGCTCATTATTGGCTTACATGCTTTTTGAAACCACTTTTGTCCCATCTTGGATACCATTTGCTATTATTCTACCAGCGATTACTTTTTTGGTCTTTGCCTTAGGTGTTGGAAATAGCATAAGTATTGTTAAGAATTCACCGCTTTCTGTATTGAAGAAGGAGAAAGAGTAGTGATTTGTGAGAAGTCCTTCTAGTTGATAATTTATGATAATAAAAGCCCCTTTTAAAGGGGCTTTTTAATGAAATTATTTTTGGTTGAAGACCTATATAGACCAAGCCTTTCCGCCTGTCAATGTCTGAAGGTCTCCACAACCGATGTACTCACCAGGTACTGGCAAATAGGCCAAAACCTCTTCACCAACATATTCCGATGATTTGTAGGCCCAAGTAGCCAGATCTCTCAATTCGGTCGCAAAGGAAAAACGGGAGATTTCCTCGTCAAGGGTAGCAGCTCCACCTTCTTTGATGGCTTCCATGTAATTCATAATGGCCTCAAAGTGCAGTTTCTCTTCCTCATCGGAACGCTTTTTAAGATATGTCTGCAAAGCAGGCTCAATATCCGCAGCTTCGATGTCCATTAACGATGACTTGCCAGAATCGGCAAGTACCTTGTCATAGAAGGCATCCATTTTCATCATAACAAATTCTCTTTGCTCCAACGGCATCACCTCGTCCAGATAGGCATCTATAAAAGTGTGCACGTTCATTTCTGTGGCAGAAGGTGTATCGGTCTTTGGAAGGATCACGTCCACGGTCTGTGCCAGGGCGTCCCCTTTTTCCTTATCAAGGAAACTAGGGGTCCATTCCGCAAAGGCAGGTTTGTCCTTACAGCTGTTGAGCAGTGACAATAGCGTTGGAGTGGCCACGGCGTACCCGAAGGCCATCCCCATATTTTTGAGTGCTGATCTTCTTTCCATTATATGTTTCCTTTTTTAAGTTCTTGAACGGCATGGTTGGCAGCTCTGGCTGTGAATGCCATATAGGTCAACGAAGGGTTCACACAACTGGCAGAGGTCATAAAGGCCCCATCGGTCACATAAACGTTCTTACAAGCGTGCACTTGGTTGTTACCATTCACCACGGAGGTCTTGGGATCACGACCCATACGGGCAGTTCCCATTTCGTGAATGCCCAATCCAAGAGCACCAGGGTTGTCATATGGTTGTACATCTCTTAATCCAGCTTTTTCCAACATTTCAACAGCTTGCTGCTTCATGTCTTCGCGCATTTTCCACTCGTTTTCTTTGAATTCCGCATCAAAAGTAACGGTAGGTAATCCCCACTTATCTTTTTTGTCATAATCCAAGGTCATTCGGTTGTCTTCATACGGAAGTACTTCTCCAAATCCTCCCATTCCGAAAGTCCAGCCACCTGGTTTTAACATGGCATCCTTGTAGTCTTTACCAAAGGATAATTCGGAAACACTTTCTTCCCAATTACCTCTACTGGCTCCACCTTGATATCCATATCCTCGGATAAAATCCTTCATGTTGGAATCACCACCCAAGTTTCTGAATCTAGGTACATAAACACCACTTGGTTTTCTTCCTTTGTAGTATTTGTCATCAAATCCATCAAATTTTCCTGATGCGCCCACGCCTAAATGGTGGTCCATGATGTTTCTCCCTAACTGGTCAGAATCGTTACCCAGTCCATTTTCGAATCTATCGGATTTTGACTGCATTAAAATGGCAGTGGAAGCCATGGATGATGCACAAAGGAAAATCACTTTGGCCTTGAATTCAAATGCCTCCTTGGTTTCCCTATCGATTACTTTAACGCCAGTAGCCAATTTGGTGTCTGGATCATAAATTACTTCATGAACAATGGAGTCTGGTCGTAAAGTCAAGTTCCCAGTTCTTTCTGCAGTGGGTAGGGTAGAGGAAACACTACTAAAGTAGCCTCCAAAAGGACATCCTCTAATACATCTATTTCTAAATTGGCATCGCACACGGCCGTCACCTTCAAATTTTTTGTCACTGGTAATGTGGGCAGTTCTACCTGCGGTTACCACACGACCATTGAATTTATCCGCAACTTGTTCACGGAAATGTTGCTCCACACAATTCAACTCCATCATGGGCTCGAAAATCCCATCTGGAAGCTGTGCAAGTCCTAAATTTTCTCCTGAAACTCCAATAAAGCTTTCCACTTTATCATACCAAGGGGCAATATCTTTGTAACGAACGGGCCAATCTACGGCAATACCATCATTTTTATTGGCTCCAAAATCAATATCGCTCCAACGGTAACTTTGACGTCCCCACATAATGGATCGACCTCCTACGTGGTATCCACGCATCCAATCAAAACGCTTTGTTTCGTTGTAAGGGTGTTCCAAATCGTTCACAAACCAGTGTTTGGAGGCAGCACTGGTAGTGTATCCTGTTCGGGATTGTTTTTCTTGTTGTTTAATATCTTCTCTGGTAGTGCTACCAGCATGTGGAAAATCCCAATTGTCCATGTTGGCGGTAGGGTAATCTTCGCGGTGTCTTACCATGGGGCCACGCTCCAGAACCAAGGTCTTAAGACCATTTTCGCAGAGTTCTTTTGCTGCCCAACCACCACTGATTCCTGTACCTACCACAATGGCATCATAGGATTCTTGTTCTTGGTTGTAATAAAATTTACTCATTTGTTCAGTTATTAAAGCTGTAATATATCAATTTCTCAACGGTTTTTTTCAATTCTTGAATCCATTAACATTATCCTTTTTGATGAATTTTGAGTTGAAGCAAAGAGAATGGGGAGGTTTAAAAACTTAATTTTTAATCCACTAAGAATGTAGTGCTAGGATTATTTTTATCTTCATCCCATTATAACTCGATTAAAAGTGATTCGAAATTTTAACAGAACCCTAGCCATTTTAGCGATTTTAATCGCATTTTCCTGTCAAAAAAAAGAGAATGTAAGCCCACCTGAACCTTTGGGGGCACTACCTTCTCAAGATCAATTGGATTGGTACAAAATGGAAATGAACGCCTTTATCCATTTTACCATCAACACATTTACAGACAAGGAATGGGGGTATGGCGATGAATCACCCGAATTGTTTAATCCCACCGCTTTTGATGCCAACCAATGGATGCAAACTTTAAAGGAAGCGGGCTTTAAAGGAGTGGTGTTAACCGCTAAACACCATGATGGATTTGCACTTTGGCCATCGGCTTACACGGAACATTCCATTAAAAATAGCCCGTTTGAATCAGGGAAGGGAGATATAGTGAAATCTGTTTCCGAAGCAGCGGCTGAACACGGATTAAAATTTGGTGTTTATCTCTCACCTTGGGATAGAAACCGAGCGGATTATGGTGAACCTTCCTATATCACTTATTATAGAAATCAGCTCAAGGAATTGTTTACGGGTTACGGACCCATTTTTGAAATGTGGTTTGATGGTGCCAATGGTGGTGATGGGTACTATGGAGGAGCCAATGAAGAGCGAACCATCGATCGGCAAACCTATTATGATTGGCCGTCTACTTTAAAAATGGTCGATTCCATGCAGCCCCCTGTTTTGTTTTTTAGTGATGCAGGACCTGATCTGCGTTGGGTTGGGAATGAAAAAGGAATCGGAGGAACTACCCATTGGAATACCATAACTCCTGATACTTTGTTTGCAGGTAAATTCGGAATCGAAAACTTGTTGCAGCATGGAACTCCAGAAGGAACCGATTGGATTCCCGCGGAAGTAAATGTTTCGATACGTCCAGGATGGTTTTATCATGAATCGCAGGATAGTTTGGTGAGAACACCCGAAAATTTGTTTGAACGGTATTTGACTTCTGTTGGAAGAGGTTCTACTTGGTTGCTTAATATTCCACCAGACAAGCGCGGGCTTTTTCATGAGAACGATGTGAAGACTTTGCAGGGGTTCAAAAAGATTTTGGATAGTGTTTTTAAAATTGATTTGACCAAAAATGCAAGGGTTAAGGCTAGTTCTTTTCGAGGGAATGATGCCGACTATGCTCCTTCCAACCTGATTGATAAAAATGATCAAACTTTTTGGGCAACAGATGATGCAATTACCCAAGCTTCTTTTGAATTGGAATGGGATGAGGAAAAGGAAATTAATTATTTGGTGCTTCAAGAATTTATTGCACTCGGGCAACGCGTAGCTGCCTTTGAAGTGTATGCTTGGCAAGATGGTCAATGGGAAAAAGTAGCTTCAGAAACTACCATTGGGAATAAACGAATTTTGCCACTGGAAGGCATTTCAACATCAAAATTAAAGGTTGAGATCACCGATGCGTTAGGTTGCCCCTTGATTTCGAATGTGGAAGTCTTTTAAGCTATTTTTCTTAATTAAATAATCTTGGTGATTTCAAAGTATGACTTCAAGAAAACCCCAATTGTCATTTTGGGACAATTGTTAGGGCTCGTCAATTTTTAATAAAAATATGCTGGTTATTTAACATTTGGGCTTTTATTAATCGCAATAAATTCCTACATTCATAACAATTATATTTCCCCCGATAGCTGTGTTTTATAGGACCAATTGATTGGTCTCCATATAGAAACCTTAATATTTAATACACTATCATGAAGTCAAAGATTACCTTTTTAATGATTTTAATGGGGGGGATTTTATTTTCAGCCGCCCAAGACAAGCCCAACATTTTAGTAATAATGGTCGATGATGTAGCACCCAATTCACTTGGGGCTTACACAATGGGAATGCAGTATCCCACACCCAACATTGATCGTATTGCAAAAGAAGGGGCTTTGTTCACCGATCACTATTCCCAACCCAGTTGTACAGCGGGAAGGGCAGCATTTATTACGGGACAGAAGCCAGTAAGAACGGGATTGACCACGGTGGGTCAGCCAGGTAATCCACTCGGATTGAAAAAGGAAGATCCAACTTTGGCTGAATTGTTAAAACCGCTAGGATACATGACGGGGCAATTTGGAAAAAACCACTTGGGCGACCGAAATGAGCACTTGCCCACAGTTCATGGTTTTGACGAATTTTTCGGGAATCTATACCACTTAAATGTTTCGGAAGAGGAAGAGCAGGCCGATTACCCAAAAAGCAAAGAGTTTTAAGAAAAGTATGGGCCACGCGGCATTATTCAATCCTATGCAATGGATACTTATGATGCAACCGAAGATCCACGGTTTGGTGTTATTGGAAAACAAAAAGTGACTGATATTGGTAAGTTGACTTCCAAACGAATGGAAACCTTCGATGAGGAATTGGTCGCCTTATCAAAAGATTTCATGAAACGGGCCAAGGATGCCAAAAAGCCCTTTTTTATCTGGCATGCCACTAGCCGTATGCATGTGTATACCCACCTAAAGGAAGAATCCAGAAACTTGGCGACTCCGATTAGTACCGATATGGACCTTTTTGGGTCTGGTTTAATGGAACATGATGGACATGTAGGTGAGTTGTTGGATTATTTGGAAGAATTAGGAGTGGATGATAATACCATTGTAATCTATACCACAGACAACGGTCCTGAACAAAGTACCTTCCCTCATGCTGGGGTGACCATGTTCCGAGGTGAAAAAATGACCACTTATGAAGGAGGGGTTCGTTCTCCTTTTTTGGTGAGATGGCCTGGTAAAATACCAGCTGGATTGATTAGAAACGGTATTTCGGCCCACGAAGATGTGCTACCTACCCTAATGGCCGCAGTAGGTAATTCAAGCATTAAAGATGAGTTGAAAAAAGGCAAAAAAATCGGGGACATGACTTATAAAGTTTATGTGGATGGCTTTGAAAATTTAGATTACTGGACAGGCAAAACAGAGGAATCTGCCCGAAATTATTACTTCTATTATTACGAATCTGGGTTAACGGCCATGCGAGTTGGGCCTTGGAAAATGCACTTTGCCATTAAAGAACGCTATTTTGATAACATGGTGCCACTGACCATGCCGCAGTTGTTCAATTTACGTAAAGATCCCTTCGAACATTACGATGACATTACGGGCTTTCATTTGATCATGGAAAAATCATGGGTGTTTCAACCCGCCATTGGTTTGTTGAACGAGCACCTATCCACTTTTAAAGAGTTTCCGCCAAGACAGGCATCTGCATCCTTGGATATCAATAAAGCTATTGAGGCCATATTGCAATCGGATACGAGAAAGTAAACACTTAGAATTCTAATTAACTATAATTTAATCGTATGAAAAAGATGATTTTAGCCTTTTTGGCCATCGTGTCAATGGGTATTTCCTTTGCCCAAAACAAAGACAAGCCCAACATTCTAATAATTTTCCCTGATGATGTAGGGTGGAGCAATCTTAGTGCTTATGGTAATGGGGTTATGGGATATACTACTCCGAATATAGACCGCATTGCTGAACAAGGGGTTAAGTTTACGGAGCATTATGCACAACCAAGTTGTACTGCAGGGCGCGCTGCTTTGATTACGGGTCAATATCCCATTAGAAGTGGGATGACAACTGTAGGTAGACCTGGAGGCCCGTTAGGCTTAAAAAAGGAAAGCCCAACCTTGGCTGAGGTGCTCAAAGAGCAAGGGTATGCTACAGGTCAGTTTGGAAAAAACCATTTGGGAGACCTTAATTCACACCTTCCAACAGTACATGGTTTCGATGAGTTTTTTGGGAACCTTTATCACTTGAACACCCAAGAAGAATATCAACAAAAGGATTACCCCCAAGACCCAGAATTCTTTAAAAAGTATGGAACCCGTGGTGTTTTGCATACCTATGCCACCAATACAGATGATACCACTGTAGATCCACGTTTTGGTAAAGTGGGCAAACAAAGAATTGAGGACACTGGTCAACTTTCAAAAGAGAGAATGGAAACCGTTGATGAAGAATTTATGGCGGCATCCATCGATTTTATCAAAAGAGCACAGGATGATGATAAACCATACTTTGTATGGTTTAACCCTAGTAGAATGCACATGTATACCCATTTAAAACCTGAGAATCGTTATTTGGCGTTGCCCTATACCACAGAACACGATTTTTATGGTAGTGGCTTAATAGAACATGACATGATGATTGGAGAAATGTTGGATGAATTGGAAAAGATGGGGGCTTTAGAAAATACCATAGTTATCTATTCTACCGACAACGGTCCAGAACACAGTGCCCGTTTGCATGGTGGCACCACACCATTTAGAGGTGAAAAAATGACAACTTATGAAGGTGGAGTGCGTGTTCCTATGATGGTCATGTGGAAAGACAAGATTCCAGCAGGTAAAACACTTACTGGTATACAATCCCACATGGATATTTTCACCACCTTGGCTGCAGCTGCTGGGGTCACTGATGTTGCCGACAAAATGATGAAGGAAAGAAAACAATATATTGATGGTGTTAATAATTTAGACTATTGGTTGGGCGAAAGTGAACAGAGTAATCGTAATAATTTTATTTATTATCACGAATCCACTGTAAGGGCAATTAGAATTAATCAATGGAAATTGCACTTTGAAACAAGTGAAAACTATTACGCCCCTTACGAAAAACAAAAGTTTCCAATCATGTACAACATCCATTTTGATCCATATGAAAGTTTTGATAATCTAACGGATCGTTCGGATATAGTACAAAAAAAACAATTCCTGAATGAGCCGGTACAGGAAATATTGGGGGAACATATTCAATCCTTGCAAGACTATCCACCAGTTCAAAAAGCAGCTACACTCGACTTTTCGGAGTTGGTAAAACAGTTGCAAGCTGGTAAGCAGTAAAATAAAAATTTCGAATGGCTTTTAGCAAACTTGCTAAAAGCCATTTTTTAAAGTTTTACATAGGTAAATTTTATGTTCTAAGTTGCAATAATCCTATTACGATGCTTACAGCTATTGGAAAAAAGATCATTGTCCCATTTTTGGTTCTTGTTTTGATGACTTCTTTTGTCTTTGGGCAAGAAGAAAACGAAAACGAAGGGATGGAAGCCTTTAAACACCATGAAATTGGTGCATTGCTTTCTCATACCCATATGCGTGCAGGTGAACTGGAAGGCGAATCAAAAAAAAGGTTGTCGTTGCCCTCATTTTCAATTTTTTACAACTATCATTTTGATCCTAAATGGTCCGTTGGTTTGCATACCGATTTTGTGGTGGAGCAATTTGTTGCCCAATCTTTGGGAGGTGGAAAATCCATTGAAAGAGAACGCCCTATCGCACCAGCCCTAATGGTAGGGTTCAAACCTGGAGAGCATTTTACGTTTTTGATCGGTGGGGGTGCAGATATAGACCCTGAAGAAACTCTGGGACTCATTCGAATCGATTCCGAATATGGTTTGGAACTGCGAAACGAATGGGAGTTTATTGTTGCCTTGGGTTACGATATTCGAATAGATGCCTATGATTCATTTCAATTGGGTCTTGGCGTGTCCAAAAGATTTTAATCCTATGAATCTAAAAATTACACTTTCGTGCCTTGTATTGGGAGTTTTAATGCTTTCTTGCAAACAGAGTAACACGGAAAAAACAGTTGACCCTTTGCCTACTTTTAATAAGGCAAAGTCTAAAAGCGAAATTATTGCTTTTGTTTCATCGGTTACGGACCCTTCAAATCCCAATTTTGTGGAGCCCAAGGACAGAATAGTTTGTTTTGACAACGATGGGACCTTATGGGCAGAACAACCGTTGCCATCCCAAATCTTTTTTGTGTTCGATAAGGTGAAGGAATTGGCAAAAACCAATCCAAAATACACAACAGAAAGTCCGTACAAAGAAGTTTTGGCCAATGATATTGAAGGCATTTTAAAAGTGGATAAAGCAAAAACCATCGCAATAATCGGTGAAGTGGATTCATTATATCATACCGATTATGACTCAACTGTTAATAGTTGGCTTAAAAGTGCCAAACATCCCATTTTAAAACGCACATATGATAAAACAGTCTACCAGCCCATGATGGAGTTGTTGGACTATTTACGGGAAAATGAATTTTCCATCTATATTGTTTCAGGCGGTGGAACAAATTTTATGCGCGCATGGCAGCCTGAGTTGTACAACATTGATAAAAACTACATTGTTGGTTCCACTTTTAAAACAGAAGCGGTTCATCAGGAAGATTCCATAGCGGTGCTACCCACTTCAGAATTTGATTTTTACGATGATCATATGGGTAAGGTAATAAGCATTCAAAAAGAAATTGGTAAAAAACCCATAATGGTGGTAGGCAATTCCGATGGGGATTTAGAAATGATGGAATATTCAGATACCGATAATCCCCATCCCACATTAATGGTATATGTGCTTCATTCAGACGGGGAAAGAGAATTTTTATATAGTGAGAAAACGCCTATGGGACGATTGGAAAAAGGATGGGAAGTTGCTCAACGCAAAGGATGGACGATTATTGACATGAAAAAGGACTGGAAAGAAGTCTTTGTGGAATAGCAAATTCACCGTACAAAATGAACACTATGAAAAAATCAAAGAAAATTAAGTTGCTTTTGGCGACCCTGTTTTTGAGTATTTCAATAGGGGTATTTGCCCAAGAGAATTTTTTTGGGGATATAGGCGTTACAAAAAATCTAACTAGTTCAACGGAGTGGAATCAATCCGTTAATGGTCACTTCAAACACTTTTTTTCAGAAGATGGATGGTACCGCTTTGGCGCTAGTTATACCTTGACCCGAAATGTTAAGAATTGGGGCATTCAAGCAGGATTGCTCACCGAACGCACCTTTGACGATAGCATAGACAACTACTGGGAAATTAGACCGTGGGCAGGGTTGACCCTTAGTAATGATATTTCAACAAAATTGAAGTTCCAACAATTCTTTAAACTCGAATGGCGTAATCTGCTTTTTGCTGGCGACTCAGAAAATCAAATTACCACCAGAACGCGGTACAAAATCATGCCCATGTACGATTTAGGTAACAATTGGTCGTTGTATACTAGTTACGAATGGTATATACAGCCAAATACGGATTTAGGGGCCCGTTTTATAAACTCGAGGGAATGGAACCTGGGATTTAACAAGAAAATGGAAAAATTTACCTTAAATTTCAATTATACCAGAGAAAGGTTCAACGAGGTTGTATTGTCCGATGCCACCAAGGGGAATACCTTTTCGGTCACCTTTATCTTTTGAAAAATTAAAACTTAAAATTTCGCTTTTTGGATTTCAACAAACAACAAATTAAAAGTTCTCTATTTATTGGCTTAATCGCTTTGGCCAGTATCTTGACCATGTGCAAAACCGAAAAAAAGGAAGCCGAAGCAGCATTGGTTTCTGCCAATCAGTACTGTTATGTGCCCTCAGATTCACTTATTGGTAAGCAATTTTTAGATGTAAGTGCCTTGGCTGGAATCGGCAGCATCACAACCGACGAAAACAAGATGAACGATACATCAGGAATGGTGCTAATTAAAGGAGGCACTTTTGATATGGGAGGGGATGTTCCCATGAATTCAGAAGGAATGCCCTCCACTGCTTTGCCTCAGCCTGATGAATTTCCAAAACATAGCGTTCAGGTTTCTGATTTTTACATGGACGAGCATGAAGTAACCGTTCGCCAGTTTCTGGAATTTGTGGAAGCTACTGGTTACAAAACCATTGCTGAATACGATGTGGATTGGGAAGAACTGAAAAAGCAAGTGCCTCCAGGAACGCCAAAGCCAGATGAAGAAATGTTGAAGGCGGGAGCACTGGTGTTTCATTATGTGCCTAAAGGAACACCTAAGGATAATTTGGCCAATTGGTGGTCCTTTGAAACTGGAGTGAATTGGAAAAATCCTGATGGCAGCAATCCTGATTTGGATGCTATTTTGGACCTACCCGTAACCCAAGTGTCTTGGTACGATGCCATGGCCTATGCAAAATGGGCCAATAAAAGATTACCAACAGAAGCGGAATATGAATATGCCATGCGAGCTGGATCCAATAACACCATGTACCCTTGGGGCAATGAAATGGTGAACAATACAGACGAGCGAGGAAACTTTTTACAAGGTGATTTTCCTTATGAAAATACGGTGGAAGATGGATTTGAGTCCGTTGCTCCCGTAAAGTCATTCCCACCAAATGCATATGGTTTGTACGATATTTCAGGAAACGTTTGGGAATGGACATTGGATTGGTATGGAGCAGATTATTACGATGTTCTCAAAAGCCAAGGAGGTACAGCAATAAACCCTCAGGGACCAGATGAAACCAGAGAGGTGTATAATCAACAAGCCACAAACAAAGTGGTACGCGGAGGTTCCTTTTTATGTAACGATGATTGGTGTTCAGGATTCAGAAACTCAAGAAGAATGCGACTGAGCCCTGACTCTGGAATGCAACACGTTGGTTTTAGATTGGTCAGGGAAGTGTTGTAGGTGCTCATTTAAGTCTGGGTGATTTTAATGAAATAAATAAGCGTTTTAAACAAATAACTTTAAATCCCATTTAAAATGAGTTTTTTTAACCGTTCTACAAAAGCCATGGTGGTAGGAGGGCTCTTTTTAATTATTCCCCTACTGCTTATTTTGATTCTGCTTGGTAAAGCATGGGCAATACTTAACCCCATAGTAAGTGGATTTGTTGATTTTTTTGGGATTCATTCTATTTTCGGTACAGCTACCATAACGGTATTCACCATTCTTGTTTTTTTATTGATATGTTACCTCGGTGGCTTGTTGTTGAGGAAGGGTTTTATAAAGGATTGGGGGGAGAATATGCAAGATCAACTTTTTCTGGTATTGCCCAGCCTGCAAATGTTTAGGTATAAAATCATGGGGGATACTTCATCGCACAAAAACCTAAGCAACTGGAAGCCCATACTTCTAAAAGAAGAATCTTTTTATGATGTTGCCTTTATCACCAAAGAACATGAAAATGGCTTCTTGAGCATTTATATTCCTGATGCACCAAAAATGGATGCAGGGCAAGTCCGATTTATCCAAAGTACAGAATGCGAATTTGAGGAGATTTCAATGAAAGACGCCATGCAAGCTTTGAGCTCATTTGGAAAGCAAGCTCCATCCAAATTAAATTGATTACATCATTAAAACCATAAAACACACACCATGAAAAACATCAACCTCTTAAAAATCGCAAGAACTTTTGTTCTTTGCCTTGTTTTTTCAGCAGTAGCTCTAAACGTATCTGCACAAGACCAAGGTAGTGCCTCAAGTGCTGATGAATTGGCCAAAAAGCTTCAAAATCCTGTAGCAAGTCTAATCAGTGTGCCTTTTCAGGGTAATTTTGATTTCGGAATTGGGCCATCCGATGGTAGTCGATTCACACTAAATGTGCAACCCGTAATTCCAATGAGTCTAAATGAAGATTGGAATTTAATCGCCCGTGTAATATTGCCCATCACTTCGCAAAATGATGTCTTTGGTCCCAGCGGAAGACAAACGGGTTTGGCAGATGCCACGGTTAGTGCCTTCTTTTCTCCCAAAGAACCAACTTCTGGCGGCTTGATTTGGGGTGTTGGACCCGCTTTGTTGATTCCAACGGCAACCGATGATCTTTTGGGAACAGGAAAATTTGGTGTTGGTCCCACGGCGGTAGGATTAAAGCAAATTGGAGATGTTACCGTAGGTACTTTGATCAACCATATTTGGTCCATTGCAGGTGACGATGATAGGGCAGATGTGAATGCCACGTTTTTCCAACCTTTTATCGCCAAGAATTTCTCTGGGGGATATGCTTTGACCTTGAATACGGAAATAACCCAAAGTTGGGATGCTCATGCCACATCAGGAACCATAAACTTTGTAGGCTCCAAAGTGATTTCAATGGGGAGTCAACTAGCTCAAGTAGCTGTAGGTCCCAGAATTCCATATGGAAACGGAAATAGTTCTTCCTGGGGTTTTAGGGCTGTTTTTGTGCTTTTGTTTCCTAAATAAGAGGTTAATCAAATTCTAAATAGTACTCAAAAAACGGCAATACCTGCTGAGGTATACGTCCATCTTTGGTGTAAATATTGCTTGTATGGGTTCCGATATATTCCTCGGCCATATGATTAATCCCCAGATTTTCGAGTTTAATGCTGAACATTTTGCATTGTTGGGTAAAACGTTCACCAGCATTTCTGCCCCAATCCATTTTAATGGCCTTTAAACTTTTTAAGTTGTCGATGTATTTTTCTAGGTTGTAGAAAGTCATATGGTCTTGCCACTTTTTTAGTGTTTCTTGGTGAATGACCAATTCATCATTTTCATAACTAAATGGAAAATCACAATAAAATGGAGGGTTATTGGGGTTGGGGGACCAAGACCGCGCAAAGGCGACCATTACTTTTCCAAAATAAGTTTTTTCCAAAGCTTCATAAGTATTTATTCCCGATAATTCCTTGAAGGTTTCACTGTTCGGACCATATTCGCGAACAATGGCCAATGCCCCTGGACTTATGGCATACACGGTATTGAAAACATCTGGATGTTTCATCGCTATATTTAAGGCACCATAACCACCCATACTGTGCCCTGTTATACCTCTACTTTCTTTTTTGGCTAGCGTTCGGTAATTCTTGTCCATATATTTCACTAGGTCTTGCACCGTAAAATTTTCCCAATTTCCAAAAACACCTGAATTGGAATAAAAACTCCCATCATAAGTAGTTTTTTGGTTGGGAATGACCAAAATAAAAGGTCGAATACGTTTGGTCTCGATACCGAAATCCAAGATTTCTTTCATGTAATCCATGAGGGTATGGTCTCCAAAAAAACCATGAAGAAAATAGATCACAGGATATTTTTGGGACTCCTTGTCATAGTTGGGAGGAAGATACACTGCAACTTCCCGAGTGGGATTTTCACCAAAATTGTTCACCAAATTTTCCGAATAAATTGAGTCAATAACTACAGTTCCCTTTGTGTTTTGGGCATAGGTCAATTGTAAGGTAAAAATGACCAAGGTTAATTTTAGTAGTGCTTTCATTTAGTGTAGTTTAGTTGTTTATTTCGAGTGGCATTTCCAATAAAATGGAGGACAGGGATTTACCATGTTTGTCCAATCGCAATGATCGGGTAACACCACCTCTGAGTGCTTTTTGCATCACAAAATTCATAGCCCCTAAATTGGGAACTTCATATCGGATAACTTCACCTTGAACAGTTTCACCTAGAAATTTTTTTACTGCTTCTACGGTCACCAATTTTTCTAAAGTAGGATAATCCTTTTCGTTATAAGCAATAACAGAGATGTTGATGATATCACCTTTATCGCCAGTTCTTGAATGTGCTAGATCTTTAAGTTTCATAGGTTGCTTTTAAAGATTTCAACTTGGGGGATAACCTTGTTTTTATCCAATAAAATGGATTGGATGGCAATAATTTCCGTAACCGATTTGGATACTCCACCACCTGCCGCTGGTCCATTCGTATACAATGTTTCCACCTCATTGACCAGTCGTGTTGCTTCTTCCTTAGTGGCTGTTTTGGCCGCTACCCGTACTCGAACCTCGGCGGGATTTGTTTGCTCGCCATTCGATTTGAAAAGGCTATTAACCCCAATCAGGTCGAAAAGAATATCTTCAATTTCAATTTTATTGATTTTAATTCGCTCTTTAATGATTTCTATGGCCAGTTTACCTCGTTCAACGGCATAACTACCACCATAACTTATTTGGGCATCTGCCATAAAACCATCATGATAGCCTACAGATACTTTTAATTTTCCAGTCAATGATTGGCCACTGGCACCTAAAACTTCAATTTTATCCTTTTCCAATTCTTTTAGACTGATATTTGAAAAATCTGCCACCACATTTGGAGTCAAATAGGTTGTTGGATCGTGTACCTCATATAACAGCTGTTCTTTACAGGTTGCTTGGGTGACCATACCTCCCGCATCATCCAATTTGGTAATAAAAAATGAACCATCTTCATTTATTTCCGCAATAGGAAACCCAAGATTTCCTAAGTTGGGAACCTGTTTTAATGCGCCATCCGCAAAATACCCTCCACAAACCTGAGCTGCACATTCCATTAAATGGCCCAATGCGGTTCCTTTGCCTAAAAGTGGGTAGTCGTCCAACGTCCAACCAAATTCATGGATAATAGGCGCCAAAAATAGGGCAGGGTCGGCCACTCTTCCCGTTAAAATTATATCTGCACCTTCCTTTAAAGCGGTTAAAATTCCCTCTACACCTACATAGGCATTGGCGGAAATTATTTGTTCCTCGACAACTGCAATGGAATCTCCGCTTTCCAAAAAGGTTTGGGATTCAAAATCTAACATAGATTTTACATCATCACCAAAAACAGCTGCAATTTTTAGATTGGAAAGACCAAGATTTTGGGCAATCTCAACAGTTTTTTTTGCTGCAGCAATGGGATTGGCCGCCCCCATATTGCTAATCAACTTCACATTGTTTGAAACACAATCAGGTAAACAAGCTTTCATGCGTTCCTCCAATAAAGGGTCGTAGCCCAATGTTGAATTTTGCATTTTTTGCAATTGGGCCAAAGCAATGGTCCTTTCGGCCAAGCATTCAAAAACAATATAATCGAGATTACCTTTTTTAATGAGTTCCACAGCAGGGTCTATTCGATCACCCGAATAACCTGCTCCTGATCCTATGCGAATTTTATTTTTCATTTTAAATTGGAATCACACCCATGATCACTGAAATAGAGGTCATTACCAAAGTGGTCAAAAAAGCATATTTAAAAGTAAACTTTTGATGGTCCGCCAAATCAACTTTTGCCAAACCAATCAATAAAAAAGTAGCTGCGGTTAATGGACTTAGCGGAAATCCTGTAGTCATTTGCCCCAATATGGCCGCTTGTCCCATAGTTGCAGGTGCAATGCCAAATTCAGCCCCTGTTTGTGCCAAAATAGGCAAGAATCCAAAGTAAAACGAATTGGGATCAAACAAAAAGCTCAGGGGCATACTCAAAACTGCAAGAATGAGCGGTAATTTTTTTCCAGCTGTGGTTGGAATAACGTCTACTGCACTTTCTGCCATTTGCGCAATCATTCCTGATTCTTTCATAATGCCTGTAAAAACTCCTGCAGCCAATAAGATGGATGCCATTAAAATGGCAGCTCTCGAGTGATTAAAAATCAAATCTTTCTGCTTTTCCAAATTGGGGAAGTTCAACATCAACACCAAAACGGTTCCGATCATAAATACTAGGGCAGGGGGTACCAGGCCTGATATCAAAAAATAAAGGGCTATCAGGGTGATGCCCACATTCAGCCAAAAGAATTTAGATTTTGAAGTGTTAGTCGAATCGTCAGTTTCGACGGTTTTGTCGGCATAAGTTATATTAGAAATATTTAGCCGTTTTGATTCTTTTTTTCCAAGATGCCAAGCGATAAAAATCACAAATAGGAGACCAACAAGCTGTGGAATCATTACAGGGGAATAGATTTCCGTAACGCTCAGGTTGAGTGCTGAGGCCGCGCGGATGGTGGGACCACCCCAAGGCAGTAAATTCATGGTCCCTGCGGCCAAAGAAACTACACAGGCCATTACCCGTCTGTCCATTTGTAATTTTTCATATAGGGGCAAAATTGCAGGTATCACAATAAGAAATGTGGTAGCGCCAGAACCATCAAAATGAACTGTCATGGCCAATAAGGCCGTACCCACAGCAATTAGAGTAGGGTTGGTACCGACCCATTTTAAAATGGTATTTATAATTGGGTTGAACATGCCTGCATCGGTAAGTATACCAAAGAATAGAATGGCAAAAACAAACATGGCCACTACAGGCGCGATATCCTTAATGCCCTTAAGGGCAAAATCAAAAGTCTCCCATCCAAAACCTGCCAATAGGGCACCTACGACGGGAACCAAAATTAAGGCTCCCATGGCACTCATCTTTTTACTGAGAATGAGCACCAATAAAATTAAAATGATAAGTAAACTAGTTAGGAGCAATGTGGTTGGTTTTTGGTCGGGTTAAATTGGTTACTTAATGGTAAATATAACCCTTTGATATCTAGTCAATGCTGGGAACCCTGCATCGGTGCCTTCAACGATCACATGGTATTCCTCTCCTGATTTAGCACTATCTGGAATTTGAACTGTAGCAGAATCTGTTTTTAATTCAATTGTGGCAGTTCCATCTCCTGCTTCAGCATACGTCCAAACCTTAAAGTAAACGGGGTCTCCATCTACATCTGCACTTGATAAATTGAGTGTAACGGTTTCCCCAGCATTTACCTTGATAGTATTGCCCTCTTTTACAATGATTTTTGGAGGATGATTCGCTTCTTCAAAGGATTTTACACACCAATCGGCACGAGCGGCAAAATCGAGCTGCATGGGCTTGATCCATCGGGTTTGTGGATAGCTTTTATCCATTTCTCCCGTTTCTGGATTTAAATCCGAGGCCATTTCTCCATCCTCAAACCGAAAATTATTTTCCTTGGATTGTACAAATCTACCGCTCCAACCCCCTCGCGATGGATCTTCGTAATTGTCCAAACCAACATCCACTAGATGTAAAAATGCTGGGGAATCCCCTTCGGAAATAAAATCGTACTTGGAAAAACTGCCCCGTTCCGTATTTACAATTTTAGAAATGTCTCCTTCAAAATGGTTGGGATCTCCTTCCTGCTTTTGTCCATCTCCGTAGGAGTAATATTTTTCAAATAATGGCCCATGATTGGTAATGATGTTGGGCCCCATAAAACCGCCTTCCAAATAGGGTTGTTGACTTTTTGGAACCACTATTTTCCAAGGGTAGGCGAAACACCAAAATTGATTCGCATTATAAAAAACTCGGATCTCTGGCCAATTGGGGCCGATGTATTTTTTATAGGTGGCATCTTGATCCATTATGGTATAAATAATGGCCTTTTTGGATACTTTTTCTTTGATGGATTTCCAGTCTTTGCTATTGGAATAATCTTCTTCGATGGATTTTAAAGCACGGGCAATAGTGTTTGTGCCTCCCCAAGCTTGAAGAAAGATTTCTCGAGGGTCATCGTCCAATAGTTTTTCGGCAATCCATTCGGAACCATCCGTTCTTTGGTCCATTTCCCCCTCAAAATCTATATTGCCCACCTTCACCAATTCTAAAAGAGCCTCCGCCGAGGGATAATTTTTGTCGTGCAGTATTAAATTAGGATGAACTTTTTTGTATTCCGCCAATAATTCTTCCATCCAAGTAGTGCCTGGCCACCGCAATTCACTTCGTTCACCATACATATTGCGTGACATTTCCATTTCTGAAACCATGGTAGTTCCCTTGCCATCACCTTTCCAATGCCACATGGAGCTAGAATAGATCAGTCCTTCCGTATCAAATTCATTAGTGTACATTAAGAATCGGATAAAGGTATCTACATCATCTATTTCCCCATCGGTGGTCACAATCGTGCGTTTGTTGATTTGTTGCGCAAATCCTGCCGTAAATAGAAATAGGAGAGGAAGAATTAGGCTGATTTTTTTCATAGTTTGTTGTTGTGGTTTTAGGTGCTTTCTCTGGATGCTTCTATAAATAACTTTCTGATGGATGTTTCCAAGGCCCTCTATAATTTCGTTTTAAAAGTGCAGTTGCTTCGTTATCATCTACTATAATTTTTTGTTGTGGATGATATATTAATGGGCGCTCCAAATCCATGGCCAAGTTGGCCATTATGCAACTGGCAGTTGAAATATGACCTTGCTCCACATCAGCTACAGGCAATGTATCCTGGTCGATAGCAGCCAATAAATCCAGCATATGCCCTCTAGTAGCGGGGGCTGTATGCAATTCGATGTCTTTTTCCTTTAAATCTTCGGGGTATTTTTCCCGTTCGTAGACCACTTCTTTTTTAATGGTTTCGCCATCACCAACTGGGATAAATTCATATTGATAGACACTTCCCTTAAAGGTTCCCTTTTCCCCATAAATGAAAAACGCCCATGGATATTCTGGGTCGGGAGGAGTACCCCAACTGCGATGCTGCCAAATACAATTGAGTTCATCAAATTCAAAAACAGCATTTTGCGTGTCCGAAATATTGGCTATAGAGTCTTTTTGAACATAAATGCCGCCAGTGGAACTTATTTTTTTAGGCCAACCAAGGTCCAATATCCACCTAACGGCATCCAACATGTGTACGCACATATCGCCAACAATGCCATTTCCGTATTCTGTAAATGCTCGCCATCGTCTATGTGGCGAACCAACATACGGGCGAAGAGGTGCAGGTCCTGACCAGAAATCATAATCCAAATGATCAGGAATTTCTTGAACTGGAGGATTGGCATTCCAACGCATGTGGTAATAGCAGCACATTTCTACATGGGATATTTTCCCCAGCAGACCTGCATCTATGATGTTTTTCTTTCCTTCAATTAAATGGGGGGTACTTCTTCTTTGGGTGCCAATCTGGACTTTTTTACCTAGTTTTCGTGCTGTAGCCAATATGGACTCACCCTCCAAAACATCTAAACTAATAGGTTTTTGAAGATATAAATGGGCGCCAGATTCCATTGCTTCGATGGCTTGCAGTGCATGCCAATGGTCTGGTGAACCGATCAACACGATATCCAAATCCTTTTCGGACAGCATTTTACGGAAATCGCTATATAATCTTGGTTTTTTACCTGATTGCTGACGTTGTGCAACTAGATTGGCGGCATTTTCCAAATGGTTGCGGTCCACATCACAAAGTGAGACTACTTCTACATTGGCTACTTGAATCAGTTTGAAAAGGTCGCTGGTTCCGTACCATCCACAACCAATAAGTCCAACGCGCCATTTTTTTTGTGAGTAGACTAAATCCAAACCATAGGCGCCAAAGGAAGACAGGGCCAGTACGGCGGTGGAACTTTTTAAAAAGTTTCTACGGTTGATATAAAAACTGTCGGAAGCCATGGGCTACAGACTCCATTTATTACCTACTTCGTCCAAAGAAAGGCATCCGCGATATGCACCTGGAACAGGGTCGTAATTAAGCACATTTTCTCCAATTTCCTCGGAGGTAAAATAGCCCCAAAGTGCAGTCGATTTTAAGGAACGATAGAAGCCTACGGGTTCTGGATTGCCTACGGTAGTTCCCCAAACACCACTACCAAATTGACCTGAAGTTTCTTCTGCTTTTTGAAGTGCTTTTATTTGATCTGATTCCGATAGATTCACAAAATCAGCTCCAAAATCACTTTGACAATCGGTATTGAACTTAGCTATTTCGTTTCGAACATGGTTTTGACCCTCTTCATTGTACAATTGGGCGTAGACCTTGTCAATGAACATATCAACTTTAACATCCAAGGCTCCTGGAGTTTCGGTTCTTGGTAAAATCATATCCACCACTTTAGCAACAAAAACTGCTTCGTCCAAGGTTAAAAATTGAGGCGTCCAATCAATACGGGTCTCATTTTTGCAGGATTGTAAAAGGGATAATAATGATGGACCCACAACGGCTGCGGTGGCCATGCTTCCTGTAAATTTTAATGCTTTTCTACGGTCCATTAGATGTTCATTTTTTTAAGTTCTTCTACAGCATGATTTGCTGCTCTAGCCGTTATTGCCATATAGGTTAAAGATGGATTTACACAAGAGTTTGAGGTCATACACGCGCCATCGGTCACAAATACGTTTTTTGCCCCATGAACTTGGTTGGTACCATTCAAAACGGAAGTTTTTGGATCACGGCCCATTCGAGCTGTTCCCATTTCGTGCACGCCATATCCTGGTTCGTGTTTGTTGTCGAAACCTAAAACATTTTTAACTCCTGCTTTTTCCAACATTTCTACGGCATCTTCTTGAATTTGTTTGTTTTGAGCCAATTCGTTTTCCTTGTACTCACAATCGATGGTAAGGGTCGGTTGCCCCCATTTATCGGTTACCTCTTTGTTCAGGTAAACTTTGTTATCGTGATAAGGTAAACATTCAGCAAAACCAGTAATAAAGAATTCCCATGGGCCTGGTTTCATAATGCTGTCCTTGTAATCGCCGCCAAACTCTTGTCGGTTCGCCGCTTCACTATTGCCCATTCGATATGCACCACCTTGATAACCAAAGCCGCGTAAAAATTTATCGGATTTTGAGTTTTCGTCGATGTTCCAATAGCGAGGAATGTAAATTCCATTTGGTCTTCGTCCGCTGTAATATTTATCGTCAAATCCTTCTACTTTTCCGATGGCTCCAACACGATAGGTGTGGTCCATTAAGTTGTGGCCCAATTCACCGCTATCGTTACCCATTCCTTCGGGGAATCGGTTGGAAGTGGAATTTAACAGGATTTGTGTAGTGCTTAAAGTGGAAGCATTACAGAAAATAATTTTTGCTTTGTATTCGATATCTTCATTGGTCTCTGCATCAATAATGCGAACTCCAGAGGCTTTGCCAGTACTTTCATCATACATAATGGATTGTACAATGGAGTAGGGCCTAAAAGTTAGGTTTCCTGTGGCGTTTGCAGCTGGAAGTGTTACGGCATTACTACTAAAATAAGCACCGTAGGGACATCCTCTACTGCATCGGTTTCGGTATTGGCATTGACCTCTGCCATTCAATGGTTCGGTCAAATGTGCTACGCGACCAATGATCATATGTCTTCCTGGGAAATCTCGTTCTATACGTTTTTTGATGTCCTTTTCAACACAATTCAATTCCATCGGTGGGAGAAAATGGCTGTCTGGCAGTTGCGGCAAGCCCAATGCCTCACCACTAATCCCTGCGAATTTCTCTACATAAGTGTACCAAGGCTCTAGGTCTTTATAACGAATGGGCCAATCCACACCATGTCCGTCCTTAGCATTGGCTTCAAAATCCATTTCACTCCAACGATAGGTTTGCTTACCCCACAACAGGGAACGACCACCCATTTGATGGCCTCGAATCCAAAGAAATGGTTTTTCCTCAGTGTATGGATTTTCTTCATCGTTGGCAAAAAAAAGTTCGGTATCCTTACCAATAAAACCTGAACGAATTGCTTTGTAATGTTTTTTTTGTTCCTCAGGGGTCAATGCTCCGCGGAGCTCCATGTCCCAAGGGTCTAGATTGGCGGTTTTATAGTCTACTAAATGTTCCACCACAGGTCCTCGTTCCAAAACCAAGGTTTTTAATCCTTTCTCACAGAGTTCCTTGGCTGCCCATCCACCACTAATTCCAGAGCCAATTACAATGGCATCATAAGTGTGTTTTGGGTCGGCATCGATATTATAATTTGGCATTTTTGGTATAGGTTTAGGTATTAAAGTTTGCAAAATTTCAGCAACTTTAAGCTTTCGATTTGTGATTTTTTATTCTTTTTCCACTTTGCTCTCATCAAAACTGTACAGATAAGGTGCTTTATTGGCCGCTCCGGTGTAGAGTTTTTCGTGTCGTTTTAAGAAATCCAAGCTGAGCATTTTACGTTGGAATGTTGTTCTTCGGAATTCTTTGTTCAAAATGATCTCGTAGACCTTTTGTAATTCTTTCATGGTGAATTTTTTGGGCAAAAGATTGGTGCCAATTGGTTTTTTGCCCAAATCGTTTCGAATGGCTTCAATCGCTTTTTCAACAATTTCCTCATGATCGATCATTAGGGGGGGCAATTTGTCGATGGAATGCCAGGCAATGGAATCCGAAAATTTATCAGGTGTAGGCTTTACTTGATTGTAATCTATAAGTGCATAATAGCCCACTGTAATAAAACGGTCCAAGACCCAATGGTCTGAAGTTATAGGATATCCTTTACCTGCGGCAATCTTTTTAAAGGGATAGGCACTATCTCTATTTTTCTTGCCAAAAGTGTGAAATTGTTCCAGGTGAATTTTATCCAATCCTGTTCTTTCCCTTACACCACGTTTTACAGCATCGTATAAGTTTTCATCTCTTCTAATAAACCCTCCAGGGAGTGCAAATAGTCCGGAATTTTGGTATTCCAAGATTAAAATTTTCAGCTTATCCCCTGTAAAACCAAAGATTACAGTGTCGTATGCAATGTTGGTTATATGTTCTTTTTCTAAAGGTAACATGTTGTAAACATCGCAAAAAATACGGTAAAAAAATATAATAATAAAAAAAAGAAAGTATTATTGTATCAATTTGATACAATAACAAGTGCTAAAATGAGAATCTATTATTTGATTTTACTGGCTTTTTTGGCCACAACAGCAACGTATGCTCAAAATACGAATGCATTTCCAGTTCAAACAAAGGTGGAAAATGGCATTATTGAAGGAAATTACAATACCCATACCGGGATCCAAACTTATTTTGGAGTTCCATTCGCTAAACCTCCAGTTGGTGAACTTCGATGGAAAGCTCCGCAACCACTTGACGATTGGAGTGGGGTAAAAGAAACCAAGAAATTTGGACCAAGACCGATGCAAACAATGGTTTTTGGAGATATGAATTCCAGATCGGACGGAGTAAGTGAAGATTGTTTATATCTGAATGTTTGGACACCAGCTAAAACTGATACCAAAGATTTACCTGTACTTGTTTATTTCTACGGTGGGGGAAATGTGGCAGGTGATGCCTCCGAACCTCGATACGATGGTGAGAGTATGGCCAAAAAAGGGATGGTCGTGGTGACCACCAACTACAGGTTGAATATATTCGGCTATTTGGCCCATCCGGAACTTTCTGCTGAAGCATCTTATAAAGCTTCCGGTAATTATGGGGCGTTGGATCAAAACATGGCCTTGCAGTGGGTGCATAAAAACATTGCTGCTTTTGGAGGTGATCCCAAGAAGGTTACGATTGCAGGAGAGTCTGCCGGTTCTATTGGTACAAGTTTACAAATGGCTTCACCAATGTCCAAAGATTTGATTGCGGGTGCCATTGGTGAGAGTGGTGCGGCCATTAATCCGACCATGGCCCCTGTAAGTTTGCAGGAAGGTGAACAAATGGGAGTGGCATTTATGGAAAAAGCAGGTATTCCTTCCATTGCTGAATTGCGTAAAATGAGTACACGTGAAATTTATGAGGTGTACAATGCTTCTCAACGTTTTGGATTTCCTGTTGTAATGGATGGTTATTTTCTACCAAAATCGTTACCTGAAATATTTGAAGCCAAAGAGCAGGCTCAGGTTCCTTTATTATTAGGTTGGAATTCGGCAGAGATTCCAGCGATGGGATTAATGCAAGGTATGCCGTTGACGACCGAAAACTATGAAGCCAAAATCAAAGAGTTGTATCCCAAAGATTCGAAAGAGGTTTTGGAGCTTTATCCTTATGGTTCGGAAAAGGAGCTTTAATATTCTGCCACTGAATTGGCTTCCGATCGATTTATATCCTACAGTACTTGGAAATGGTTCGATTTACATAGAAAGAACAGCAGTCAACCAGTTTATAGGTATTTGTATTCCAAATTAAGACCACCATTAAAAGATGCCACTTTGGCTTCTGGATTGGCGGGAGGAACTGTGGAAAGGGGTGAGGATGCGCCTCAAATGCCTCCAGCGGTGGGAGCTCCGCATGCTTGTGAAATTGAATATGCTATGGGGAACCTTCATTTGGTACACGATTATGCATGGACCAAAGAGGACTACAAGGTTTCCAATACCATGCAGGAGTATTTTGCCAATTTTATCAAATACGGCAATCCAAATGGTGAAAATTTACCTGATTGGCCCAATGCAGAAGCCAAGGATAAAACCCCTCCTGTAATGGTGATCGATGTGGAAAGTAAATCGATTGAATCAGACAATGACGATCGTTATATTTTCCTGGATTCGCAGTATCTAAAAAATAAGTGATGTGTTTTTTTAACAATTCTAAGTGGAGTTGTTGCTTTTTTATAACAAAGAAATCAGTAATAGGAGAATAGTGCAATGTGGGTTAAACCCAAATAAACATTGGGCTTTTAAATTTCTGAATTATCAATTTGACATTTGAAAGGGTTCTAATTTAAATTTTGCAATATTTAATGTTAAAATATTGCTAATTGTAAAATTTTACCTATTATTGTTCCCGATTGAGACAATATGCACGGTCTCGGTCAATCCAAAATAACAAACTAAATAAACTATCTATGAATCAAAACAAAATTCAGATTTTGGCGAGATGGGCTGATTCGTTCAAAACGTTTCAAGCATTCATTTTGTCGATGACAATGATGTTGGTCGGAGGGTCTGCATTGGCGGCGACCCCGGACTCGGATGAGACTCCTGTACCTTTTCAAATCACTATTACAGGTACAGTTGTAGATGCAATGGGCGCGCCCCTGCCAGGTACCAATGTTATTGTGAAGGGTACCACAAACGGTACGCAAGCGGATTTTGATGGAAATTATTCCATTACTGCTGCTTCCGATGCAACCTTAATCTTCTCTTATGTAGGGTTTAAGACAGTAGAAATTCCTGTAAACGGAAATGCTACTGTAGATGTGACCATGGAAGAAGATGCAGCTGCTTTAGATGAGGTGGTTGTAACAGGTTATGGTACTCAGACTAGAGGGGAACTTACAGGTTCCGTTGCCTCTGTTGATGTTGCTGAGGCCACAAAAACTCCAGTTGTAAATGCTGCGGAAGCATTGCAAGGTAGGGTTTCAGGTGTTACCATTACCAACAACGGTTCTCCAGGTGCTACTCCTGTTGTACGTATTAGAGGGTATGGTACAGGTAACAGTAACGATCCATTGTACATTATCGATGGGGTACAAACTGATGACCCAGGTATCCTAAACTCCATTAACCCAGCGGACATCCAACAGATGAACGTACTTAAGGATGGTGCAGCAGCGATTTATGGTGCTCGTGCATCCAATGGTGTTGTTATCGTAACCACAAAGAGTGGTGGATACAACTTGGATAATGCAAAAGTATCTTTGGATATGTACACTGGTTTCTCTACACCAGCCAAATTACCAGACATGTTGAATACACAACAACATGGTGAAATGATCTGGCAAAGTATCTTGAATGATGGTGGAACTCCTCAGCACCCACAATACGGTACTGGAGCTTCTCCTGTAATTCCTGAAACAATTCAAGGTGTACCCGTTACCATGATCGTTCCTAATGGTGGTACAAACTGGTTGGATGAAATTTACAGATCTGCAGTAACGCAAAACGTTTCCCTAACCATGGAAAACGGTAATGAAAAATCTAAATTCTTATTTTCTGCAAGTTATTTGAACCGTCAAGGTATTCAGATTCACACAGGATTTAAGAGAGGTTCTGTTCGTTTGAACTCTGAGTTTAAAGTAGGGGATAGAATCCGTATCGGACAACACACCAATATTTCCTTCGACAGAAGAAGTGGTGGAGGATCTTGGAACAACTTTGCTTTAAGAATGTCTCCATTGGTGCCTGTGTATGATACAGATGGAAACTTTGGTGGAAACTACAGTAACGATACTGGTCTTTCCAACCCTAACAACCCTGTGGCAGAAGCATATCGTCAAAAAGACAACTTTGCTAAAACTTTCAGAGTATTTGGTGACGTTTATGCAACCCTTGATATTCTTGATGGATTGCAGTTCAAAACATCTTTGGGTGGTTCCATCAGAGCTTACAACGACAGACGTTTTAGAGCTTTGATTCCAGAATCTTCTGAGCCAATTTCAACAAACACACTTACTGAAGCCGATCAGGATACTTATGAGTGGGTTTGGACCAATACATTGAGCTACAACAAATCTTTCGGAGACCACAGCATTAACGCTTTGGTTGGTATCGAAGCGTTGGATGTGCACGGAAAAGGAAAAGAAATTTCCAGAACAGATTATTTCTTCGAAACTCCTGATTACTATTTGTTGAGCAACGGTGGTGGAGCTCCTAACGTAGCTTATTCTTATGATAACGCATCTTCTTTGTTCTCTTTGTTCGGTACAGTAAACTACGATTATGATGGTCGTTACTTATTGACTGCTACAGTGCGTCGTGATGAGTCTTCAAGATTCTCTGGAGATAACAAAAGCGATA
Source organism: Flagellimonas zhangzhouensis (assembly GCF_900102925.1). Taxonomy (GTDB): domain Bacteria; phylum Bacteroidota; class Bacteroidia; order Flavobacteriales; family Flavobacteriaceae; genus Flagellimonas; species Flagellimonas zhangzhouensis. The sequence continues at coordinate 87,474 of NZ_FNKI01000004.1, forward strand.
TCTTCCCGTCTGTTAGTGCAGGTTGGGTAGTGAGTAATGAAGACTTTTGGCCAATGGACTCTTTTGTGAGTCGATTCAAACTAAAAGGTTCTTGGGGACAAATGGGTAACCAAACATTACCTGTGAACAACCCAACTATCAACATTTCTGCTTTGAGTGAGCAATATGCTAACTACGTTTACAGTGGTAGCGGTGGAGCAACTCAAGGAGCACTACTTTCTGCAGCAGGTAACCCTAACTTGAAATGGGAAACTTCTGAAACAACCAACTTTGGTGTAGAATTAGGTTTCTTCGATAATAGATTGAACCTTTCTGCTGAATACTTTACTATTAAAACCAAAGATTTGATCAACCAAGATGGTAGCTTGTTCAGTTCAACTGCTATCGATGCTACACCTCCATATGTGAACCTTGGTTCTATTGAAAACAAAGGTGTGGATGCTACTTTAAGTTATTCTGACCAAACAGATTCTGGCTTTAGCTATGGTATTGATGTGAATTTTTCCAGCTACAAAAATGAGGTGGTTGATTTGATCAGTGCTTTCCAAACTGGATTTGGAGGCTTTAGAACAACAGGTACCGTTACAAGAACAGAAGAAGGACATCCTCTATCATCTTTCTACGGTAGAGTTGTAGAAGGTATTTTCTCTTCAGAATCTGAAGTATCTGGTGCTGCCGATCAAGGATTTGCAACAGCTGCTGATGGTGTTGGTAGATTTAGATATGCAGATTTAAACAATGATGGTGTGATCAACGATGATGATAGAACTTATATTGGTTCTCCTCACCCTGATTTCACTTACGGTGTTAATATTTCATTGGGCTACAAAGGATTTGATATGTCAGCATTCTTCCAAGGTTCTCAAGGAAACGAAATCTTTAACAACGAAAAAGTGTACACAGATTTCCCATCTTTCTTTAACGCAAACAGAAGTACAAGAGTTTTAGATTCTTGGACTCCAGATAACCAAGATGCTTCATTGCCAGCATTGAGCCAGAGTATCACCAATAACGAAGGTCAGGCCAACTCATTCTTCGTGGAAGACGGATCTTATATGAGATTGAAAAACCTTCAAATTGGATATACTTTCAGTGATGATGTTGCAAGTTATATAGGTATGGACAGCGTACGTTTCTACGTTCAAGGTACAAACCTGTTCACAATTACAGGTTATGATGGTGTTGATCCAGAATTACAACCAAGGTTTAACAACAATGGATCAATTGACAACCTTACTATAGGGGTATCCGATAACAACTATCCATTAGCTTCAATTTATTCCTTCGGGGTTAATCTAAAATTTTAAAAAATGAAAAAGAAAGTAATATATTCAACTATACTAGCAGGTCTCTTGCTATGGGGCTGTAGTGAAGACTTTACGGAAAAGGCAGCAACAGGTGCCCTTTCAGATGAGGCCTTGCAGAATGCACTGGGTGTAGATCTTAAATTGACGGCTGCTTACTCTGCCATGGATGGTGAGCGTATCAACCGTCAAGGAGAAGGTGTTGCCGCAGGTGGAGATAACTGGTGGTCTGATGTGGTATCCGATGATGCACACAGAGGTAGTACCGATGGTGATAACACTGCATTGTTCCAAGTAGAAACTTTGGACTGGCAAACTGGTAATAACTGGTTTCTAGGAAGATGGAGTGCCATTTTCGGTGGTGTAAACCGTTGTAATGCTGTTTTGGATTTGATCAGCCAAATTCCAGATGGTGATTTCACACAACAAGCAGGTGAAGCACTTTTCCTAAGAGCATACTATAATTTTGAGCTTCAGAAGTTTTATGGAAACGTTCCTTTCCTTTCTGTTGAGAACTTGGTAAACCAAGAGTTTAACCAACCAAACCCTGGTCCAATTTGGGCACAGATCGAGGCCGATTTAACAGAGGCTATCGGAATGCTAGGTTCAGATGTTGTTGTTGGTAGAGCAAATTCTTGGGTAGCTAAGGCTTACTTAGGTAAAGCATTGTTATATCAAGGGAAATATGCTGCAGCATTGACTCAATTGAACGATGTAATCAACAACGGACCATACTCACTAAATGCAGAATTTGTAGATAACTTCAATTTTGCAGGAGAGAATGGACCAGAATCTTTGTTCGCTATTCAGTTTTCAGCAGATACAGGTCGTTCTTTCAACGGTAATGGTGCTGGTACGTTGAACTATCCTGGTGGAGGACCATTAGGTACTTGTTGTGGGTTCTATCAGCCAACACAAGATTTGGTGAACGCTTACCAAACTAGTGGAGGATTGCCATTATTGGATACCTACGCTGATACTGATGTAGCTAGTGATTATGGTATCAACAGTGCAGATCCATTTACACCACATGCTGGACCATTGGATCCAAGATTGGATTATACAGTTTCTCGTAGAGGAATCGATTACAACGGTTTTGGTTTGAATCCTGGTAAAGAATGGATTAGAGCAACGTTCCAAGATATTTCTGGACCTTACCTTCCTAAAAAGAACGTGTATCAAGCAGATGAGGTGGACGCCAACCGTGGTACTGGTGGATGGGGCTCCGACTGGTCAGGTATCAACTACAACATTTTGCGTTATGCAGATGTATTGTTGATGGCCGCAGAAGCAGCAGTTGAAACCAACGATTTGGGTACAGCTTTAAATTATGTAAATCAAGTTCGTAACAGAGCTAAAAATATGACTTACGTACAAACTGTAGACGGTACAGGTGATGCTGCCAATTATGAAATTGAGCCTTATGGATCATTTGCCAACCAAACCGAAGCTAGAAAAGCAGTTCGTTTTGAGCGTCGTTTGGAGTTAGGTATGGAAGGTCACAGATTGTTCGATTTGAGAAGATGGGGTATTGCCATGGAAACTATTAATACTTACATCCAAAACGAAGGAGAGGATTTATACCTTTCTGGATATGATTCCAAGTTTAGTACTTATCAAGCAAAACACGATTTGTATCCAATCCCAGTTAACGCAATTGACCAGAGTGGTGGTGTTTTAACCCAAAACCCTGGCTATTAAGAATAGAGTCTGAGTTAGTTAAATTTTAATTTAGTTGGATAGGTTGCCAATCTTTTTTGGCAACCTATTTTTATTACAATTATTTTGTATTGTATTGCTATTCAGTAAATTATTTAGGTGTGTCATGTTTTTTACAGTATTTTTTTAATAAATAATCGGTTAATTTTTGACTAATAAAAGCTTAGTGCTTTGTAGTCAAAAAAACTCTTATTACTTTTTATTTTTCAATCAAAACCAATAAATCCACAGCAACAGTGATTAAAAAATATATAGCAACAGCACTAGTTTTCGCATCGGTAATTTCTTGTTCCGAAAAAAAGGAGGACACTCTATTTTCTCAAATTTCATCCAGTAGTTCAGGGGTTACTTTTAATAACAAAATTGTAGAGACCGATAGCTTTAATATTCTAACCAGTGAATACATTTTTAATGGTGGTGGTGTTGCCGTGGGTGATTTTAATAATGATGAAAAACCCGATTTGTTCTTTACAGGTAATCAGGTTACCAATAAATTATATCTCAATCAAGGTGATTTTAAATTTAAAGATGTCACTGAAACTGCTGGAGTGGCCGCTAGTGATCAATGGAAAACAGGAACAGCCGTAATCGACATCAATAACGATGGGCTTTTGGACATTTATGTTTGTACGGCCATGTACGAATCCGATGAAGAAAAGGCAAATATCCTTTTCGTAAATCAAGGAGTCGATGCCAATGGTGTTCCGATATTTAAAGAAATGGCCCAAGAATATGGTATTGCTGGAAATTATAATAGCATGAATGCCGCCTTTTTGGACTATAATAAAGATGGATTAATGGATTTGTACGTGCTTAACAACGTTGATATTCATGTGCTTCCATCCAATTATAGGGAAAAAATTACTGACGGATCAGCTTTGAGTAACGACCGCCTATATAAAAATAATGGGGACAATACCTTTACCGATGTTACCATGGAAGCGGGCATTACCATAGAGGGTTATGGGCTTGGAATCGCTATTTCAGATTTAAATTATGATGGTTGGCCCGATATTTATGTGAGCAACGATTATTTGAGCAACGATATTCTGTACATCAACAATGGTGACGGTACATTTTCCAATAAAATAGGCGATTATGTAAAGCACCAGAGTAAATTCTCCATGGGTAACGATATTGCCGATTTCAATAATGATGGCTATCTGGATATTGTGACCCTCGATATGCTCGGTGAAACCAACCATAGAATAAAAACGACCATAAAAGCCACCAATTATAACGATTACCAGATGAACGACAGGTATGGCTTTGAATATCAATATATGCGAAACATGCTTCAAATGGGCCAAGGCCCTGGAGTGCCGTACAGTGAAATTGGATTGATGGCAGGTGTGTCCAAAACAGATTGGAGCTGGTCTCCATTGTTTGTGGATGCAGATAATGATGGTCAAAAAGATTTATTGATCACCAACGGATTCCCCCGTGATATTACAGACCTTGATTTTGGTGAATTTAACTTCAATGTCCAGAGATATTTGAGTACTGCACAGATATTGGATTCCATCCCAGTTGTAAAGATTCCAAACTACGCGTATAAAAATGAGGGCAACGGACAATTTAAGGATGTAGGAAAAGAATGGGGCTTAAATATTCCATCATTTTCCAATGGTGCCGTTTTTGCCGATTTGGATGGTGATGGTGATTTAGATTATGTAGTGAGCAACATTAATGACGAGGCATTTATTTTTAGAAACAACCTAGAAAAAGATGCCCGTACCAATAAAAATTACCTACAATTAAATTTGGAAGGTCCTGAAAACAATAAATCAGGATTGGGAACCAAGGTGGCCGTAAGGTTTCAGGATGGTAGTTTCCAGTACTATGAGCACCAATTGAATCGTGGATATTTGTCAACGGTGCAGAGTGTGGCCCATTTTGGAATTGGGGATGAACAAAATATCGCTTCCTTGGAAGTGGTATGGCCCGATGGAAAATCACAGGTTTTACAAAATGTTGCAAGCAATCAAACACTAAAAGTTAGCTATGGAGATGCGAGTTTGGCTTCAAACGATGCTTTGACATTTCCACTAAAACCTAAGAAAACCGACCCAATGTATCATGAAATATCCGATCAAATAGGGGTTAGTTTCTTGCATAAGGAAGAGGACAAAGCTGATTTTTATGTGCAACCAACAATTCCCCATAAGTTGACCCAAAATGGGCCAAAATTGGCTAAGGGAGATATCAATGGTGACGGATTTGAGGATTTTGTTATTGGTAGTTCGGCTGGACATTCTCCTTTGATATTCTGGCAAGATGCCGATGGTAATTTCACAAGCACCGCATTATTTGATGATGACCAAAGTAAGTCTCATGAAGAAACAGGTATTGCCCTTTTCGATTTGGACAACGATGGTGATCTGGATATGTACATGGTTTCAGGAAGTAACGAATTTGATTTGGGTTCTCCCTTATATCGCGATTATTTGGTGATCAATGAGGGCAACGGAAAGTTTACCCGATCTACGGATAAATTGCCCGAAATTAATTCAAGTGGTTCTGTAGTTGAGGCCACTGATTTTGATGGTGATGGCTATGTAGATCTGTTTGTTGGAGGTCGTACTCCTTATGCACAATATCCAAAGGCAGATGATTCCTATTTGCTGAAAAATGAAAATGGAACATTGGTAGATGTCACCGATAAATACAATAAAGAGCTTAGGAACCTGGGGATGATCACTGATGCCAAATGGGCCGATGTGGACAATGATAATTTAAAAGACCTCATATTGGTTGGGGAATTTATGCCCGTAACTGTTTTCCTAAATAAAAAGGATTCTTTCCAATCCATGGCTACATCTGGATTACAACAACTATCTGGCTGGTGGGAATGTGTTTTGGCGGATGATTTTGATAATGATGGAGACATTGACCTGATGGCGGGTAATCTGGGCTCCAATAACTTTTACCAACCTTCGCAGGAAAGACCCGTGACCATGTTGGCCAAAGATTTTGATAATAATGGTGCAATCGATCCTATAATGTTCGCATATATCAAAGGCGATTTTGAAAAAGGAACTTACGAATCTTATCCAGTTAATTATTGGGGTGATTTAATGTCTCAAAGTCCTATGTTTAGGAAAAAGTTTGACTATTTCAAGGAATTTGCCAGAACCACTAAGGATGAATTGTTTACGCCAGAAGAACTTGATGGAGTAATGGAACTAGTGGCCAATCATGATCAAACAAGTTATTTTCAAAACGATGGAAACGGTAATTTCACCATGGCCGCATTGCCGTGGCAAACCCAATCTGCACCCATAAAATGTATGATAATGGCAGGTGGAACTAATGGTGATGTACTAATGATCGGTAACGATTATGGTAATGAAGCTTTCTTTGGAAGATATGATGCCTTCAATGGAGGCATTTTGGTGAGCGATGACAATGGAGGGTTTGAGTTTAAAAATGCAGAAGAAAGTGGCTTCAAAGTATCGGGAGATGGAAAGGATATGATTTTGGTGGAGCGTGCAGGTGGCGGTGAGCCTTATATTGTAGTTTCCCAAAATAAAGGCAAACTTTTGGTGTACTCCAAGAGCTAGTTTTCTATTTATAAAAGGTTAATGGAGGGTGTTTTCCAAGATCAAAAGATCTGCTGAAGATGCGCTCCATTTTTCTGCCAAGTCCTTTGGGATTGTACTGAAAAAATAGGTGAAAGCACTCAAAACAATATCTTGGTCGCCGTCAGCATCAATATCGGCAGCTTTCATAAGAAACCATTTCCCGTCAGCTTCTTCTGGTAAGGTTCTAGTGATAAACTCAAATTCAGATCTCCCCGTATTTTCCAAATAAATAAAGGAATTAACAGGACGGTCATCATAATTTGGGAAGGTGGAAATCAATGCAATGTCCATATCTCCATCTTGGTCAAAATCGGCAGTTTCGCTGCGTGTTGCGCCGTACATCGGATAAAAGAAGGATTCCTCAAATTCATTGTTCCCATCATTAAGGTAAATACGCATACCGTGGTAAGGTTTTAATATTTGGGTTTTGTCCGCATTATCGCCATGAACGGTAATGATGTCTTCATCCCCATCGTGGTCTATATCTACCATTTCGAACCAACTGGTGCCATAAATGGGGCTAAAACGAACTAGGTAATCCCGAGAAAAGGTTAGATCTTCCTTTTGATATAATACCATAATGGATTCATCTCCCTGTGCCTTTAAAAAAACAATATCATCTTTTCCATCATTGTTCATATCCCGAACAATGGACTTCATGGCACCTGGATTTTGAATTAAAATGCTTTTCTCATATTCACCCTGGTCATTTTGCTTTAAAAGGGATAGGGAACCAGTAAGGTTACCAAATTCACTTACAACAATTTCTGATTTGCCATCAGTATTAAAATCATGAATCAAAGTATGTACAGGTCGGTGCAGCTCTGTAGCTAAAGTAGTTATCGAATCTCCTTGTTTTAATAGAATTTCGCCTTCCTTTTCTTGGGAGGGATCCAAAATCCCAACTGCAGTAATATATGTCCCAGATTCAGTATCAATGGTTGCTGTCACAGGACTGGGAGCGTTAAAAAGTTGTTCGGTTTTATCTGTTTTGAATTGATATTCCTTGATACTTCCATTTAAATCACCAGTCAAAATTGTTTGGGAGCTTTTATCAAAATCTAAAAATGAAATAGTTGTCCCAGAAATACTATCCAATGCTACCAAATTAAAGTCAAAGTTTTTAATGGGTTGGGTCTGTCTTTTAGGAATTTGTGGAAGTACATCGGGCGCATTTTGTAGGATATAGGCTTTTAGTAATTCCCAGTCATTTTCGGCAATGGTTGGGACTGAACTATAAATGCCTTGCTCGATCAATTCGTATTGTTCTTCATAGGAATAACCCTTAAATGGATTGAATTTGGGGTCTCTAATACCCATTCGAGCTCCCATTTCTGGAAGAATATATGCTGCCCAAAGCTCTTTGGTAAGATATTCAGTTTTTGGTAGGGTATGGCAACGTGCACAATGCATTGCATATAATTGCTCTCCTTGTTCTTGTTTGGATTTTCCACAGGAAACTACGACCAAGCATAGCAGAAAAACGAATAATCTCATTTAGTTTGGGTGCGAATTTTTCAATTGAGCTTTAAAAAAGGTGAATTTATACAAAAGAACTTACATGTATTCCCAAATGAAATTAAAAGGACTCCCCGATCCTAAAATAGATGCCCCAATCGTCTTTCCCAACAGCGCCATCCAGTCCAATATTGAAATTATCTTCTTTAAAAACCGTGTAGCGATATCCTGCGCCAATACCAGGATATAGTTTTCCATTGAATTCTTCATTTATGGAACCAAAAATAGTAGCAGCTCCCAAAAAACCAACAAGGCCCATATTGTTGTTGAAGTTTAGTCGATATTCCCCTTGAAGGGCAAAAATCGAATCTCCTCGATATTTCCCATCTGAATAACCACGGATATCTTTTCCGCCGATTACTACTTGCCGTTCAAAATTCAAGGCACCAAGTCCAAACTCGGCATGTCCTCGAAATGCCAATATGTTTTTATTGTTCGGAAAGCCAATGTACTTGTTATAACTTAAGGAAATGATGTTGAGGTCTTCATCATTGCCCAAAGCCGTAGGAAAGGAATTCCACTGGATATTGGTCAAAGAACCTTTTGTAGGATAATAAATTTGATTGCGTTTATCAAAAGAGGATTGTACCAAAAAACCGAGGTAATTGTTTTCATTGGTTTCTTCGCTATCCTCGAATTCTGTGTTGGTAATGTTGTAAATAAAACCAAGACCACCGTACCATTTATTTTTGATTCTTTTAAGTGCAGTCAGGTTGATAACTGTGATATTGGAGGCGTAATCGGCAAAGCCAGGTTGTTCCACTTCAGAAACATAAATTTGTGCTCTTTGTGTACCGTTCACTAAGTAGAAGGTAAGTCTCCAATCGTTTTCCTTTAAAAACCATCTATGAAAGGTTCCAACCAAATAGGAATCATTGGTGGTGTAAATTCCCATTACGCCCGACATGGACTTTGGAGATATAGTGTCCTTCTCTGATAACCGATACATCATACTCCCAACTACACCCATTTGAAGTTCCAAGGTTCGACTATAATTGATGTAGGGAAATACTTTTGCGGTTATTTTTTTGTCTTCATTTGAAGTTTCTTTTTGGCCCAAAATCTGCTGACAAAGCAAAATGCTTAAACCAAAGAAGCAAATAGTGGTCAACCGAAACTTTGCAAAATGATTATTCATAAATCTAGTTTAGTTTAAGAAAGAAACCTCCTGATAAGGCTCCGATAATGGTAGTTGTACCAACATTTACGCCAGTACTAGGCCCTCCTGGTCCAACACCCACATATAAACCTCCCCATTCCACAGGAAAAAACAAATGACCTTGTAAAACAATACCAAACCGTGGGGCCAATAACATTTTAACCCCACCCTTAGCGGAAAATGCGAATTTCGTCGATGAGCTTAAATCACGACTGGTAAGGTCTTGGTTTTCATTGGAAGGACTTAATATGGCCAAGCCCAAACCACCGCCTAAAAATGGTTTAATATTATCGTTGCCAAAATATTTCAAACCAGTTACTTGTATAATATCAACAGCTATATCAGATAAGCGTTCCTCACCATTTGTGTAATTGATATCTCGCATTCTTAATTCACTACCCATTCGTGTATAGGATATTTCGGCACCAACATATCCCATATCATAGCCAGCCGTAATGTGGTACTGGTCGCTATCTTTGATTTTTAGATAATTTCTTCCGTAGTTTAGTTTTGTGCCAAATTGGTAACCATAACTTGCAGATACTTCTATGCTTTGGGCATAAGTTTGAATTGATCCTATTGCCATGAACAATGCAAATACTAGGAAAAGAGGTTGTTTAATATTCATTTTATTAAAGTTGAAAATTCAGATAGCTGCAAATTAGATCTTCCTATTTGTATTTGGATTAGCTTTTGAGGACTAAAGGAACATAAGTGTTGGGTAATAGGATAGGACAATGATAAATAGTACTTAAGTACATCGAAACTATTATTCAATTCCCATTACACTATTATTAACCAACAATCCTGCAAGTTCAATACTATATTTTTCAATAGTCTTGTCAATGTCAACAGGGTCAACGATTCTAAATTGCCCCACCCATTGTAAATTATCTGCATCCGAGTTGTCTAAACTATATAGTGCACTTTCAAAGAAATATTTTATCCCAGTTTCTACATAAGTGGAATTCCAATTGTACGATGGATAATAAGAGTAATACGCACCGAACCTACGATACCTCGGACCAGGATAATATATTGCACTCGATGGTGTTTGAGTCACAAATTGTTGGGAGTCGACCATATGCGTTACTACTACGCCATCATATCCATCGCCCACCAAACGCTCTTTAAGCCCATTAATGTCTTCCGCACTTTGTAAAGGTTTGGCATCAAAATAAGGAATGTTGTATGAGGCTGTGGCATCTACACCTCGTTCATAAAGTTGGGCGACCAGTCGGTCTTCAAACGATCTTCTGGAAATTTCACTATTCGATTTTCCGATAACCACAATGTTTTTGTATTCTCTTTTTACATTGCTGTAGTTTTTGGACTTGGTCAAATAACCACTGCCGCAGCCATATAATCCAAAAAGGGACATGGCAAGCAAGAAGGGCAAATATTTTTTCAAGGTCAACAATGAGGATTTTAATCGTTTCATGATACTTATCTTAAATTGTTTATTTCGAAATCCTTCACCGTAACTCAAAAACATTTACAATCGGCCCCATCAGTTCAAAGCTGTAAATCTTTTGGTCGGTATCTATATCCACTATTCAATAGGTTTGCACAATCTAGAAGGTTAAAATTTTGGCGATTTCGGCCATTTAGGCGCCTCCCAATTTGAATTGAACCAATAATGGATTTATTCTTTGATCTTAACGGGGGAAGAAATTCAGCATAGCTGAAATAGGTAAAGATCAAAAAGTTAAATGGGCATTCTATAAATACCCATTATTCTTACAACAAGTTAATGAAAAAAGAGGGGATAATCATTTTGGGACAATTATAATTTTGCCCCAAAATGAATTTAAATGGTAATTGGTTGGTTATTAATGAAGTAATGATTGGATAACAAGCAGAAAGAACTAGTTGATTCTTCGTTCTTTAAACCATAGGTCCTCCAAGCTGAAATTTAGGGTTAGGGTATGGAAATTTTCTTTGACCAAAATGTTCTGTACTTGACCTTTTGATCCATAGGCATATGAGAGGTTCAGAATGGAATTTGAGGCTCTGCCCATAGGAAGTCCTATACCGGCAGTAAGGGTGTATCCATCTATTTTGGTATCGTTCAGGGCCAAATAGCCATTATCGTAGTTAAATCCAGCCCTAAATCGCATACGTTCCCAGTATTTAAAACCTCTCGGGTTTTTTAGGTATTCCAATCCAAATGCATAAATATCTTGGTCGGCATACGTTCCAATATTTTCAGATTGATTGGTATTGTCCCAGAAATTCTTTTTGTAGTCTGCAGATAGGGTAAAGGATTCTAAAATTCGGGTACTCATCCCAAACCCGACTTCCAAGGGCAGTTTAAACCCTGAAACATCGTCGGTTTCCTCATCCTCAACATTGATTTCTTCTCCGTCCAAAGTTTTGTTTACGGAGCGTGTTAAACTTCCAGATAGGGATACGGGCAATTGAACGGTGCTACCAACGGTTATTTTATCAGTGATGTCATATTGCATACCTAACCCAAATCGAAACCCGCTATAATTGGTGATTTCATTGAGAGCAAAATAACTGTCGCTGATACTAAAGGTTTCATTTTCTTCAATTTTCCCAAAAAGTAGGGAGGCTTTGACTCCAACCCTAAAGGCGTCTGAAAGACCATACCCGATATTAAAACTTAGATCATTTAATCCTCCTAGACCAGTAACATTACTTTCAAAAGTCTCATTGGAACCTTCAATATTGCTCACCAATCCTAAAAGCGTATACCCAACATCAGAATAAGGAACCATACTTACCCCAGCACCCAAACGATTGGTAATTCGAAAGGCAAACGCCAAGTTGGAAAAATTGAGCGTCGTTTTGGACTCGTTGTTTCCCGTGTTGCTATAGCTATTAAATTCACCGACCACTCCAATATCATAAAAAAAGGAATTTTGTGGTATCAATGCAAAGTTGGAAGGGTTCAGGTTGTTGATTTCCGTTTCGGTTTTTAGACCAATACCTGTATACCCCATGGCATTGGATCTGCCTATACTTGTTTGATTAATAATTCCAAGTCCATACAAGGAGTAGGGGGAACTGGTGAGGCCTTCCGATTGTGCCTTCATCGAAAATTGAAAGAAAAGCGTAAAAGCAGCAAGTAATATAATTTTATTCATCTTCATCATCATAAATAGCATAGGTTAGTTCTAGGATGGCACTGTACTCCGAATCATCCATTCCATTAAGGATAAATCGGTCTACGGTGGATATGTAATTATCTGGGAGTAAAATCAGTGCGTCTTCTGTTTCCAATTCGGTGGTTAGTAGTTGATCTAAATATCCACCAATGGAAAACTCATAATAGATATCGTTGAACTCTTCGTTATCGCGATTTAAAACACCTAAAACTGGGCTTACATCTTGAATCAATAATTGTGAGGTGAGGTCGTTGTTTTGATCAACAACAAAAACGGCAAGGGTATCGCGTAAAATAAGATTGTCATCAAAGGAGTTAAGTGCTGGACGGATTTTGAGAACCGCGTCCAAAATGGTGCCTTGTCCATTAAGGTCGTACAAGGTTTTAAGGTGCGGAAATTGTATTCTAGATGCGATTCCCGTTCCCGATTGAATAAAACTTAGATTGTCTGTTTCTGTGCTACTTAAATTAAACTCTTGGTCGTCCAGCTCCTGTAAATTTTCAGAGGGGTCTTCCGCTTTAATTTGATTGTAAAAGGGGATTGGACTTGTTGTCTGATCTAAGGCAATCTCGAGGTAATCATCAACTCTTTCCAATTCTTCTTCGGTGCTATAGTACACTCGAATTAGGCAATTGTCCGTTCCTTTTGAAAAACCGATGATCGAACCATTATCTGTATCCCCAGGCAAAAGAGCTACGCCCTTGAAGTAGTCCTTAAATTGATCGGAGGTAGTAATTAATTTTTCCTGAAAATTGGTAAAGAAGGTTTTTCCTAGTTCGTCAGACAATTTTATCTCCAAGGTATCTGCAGTAAAAGGTCTTGGCACATAACTTAAAACCCCAAGGTCTTCGTCATCATAAGAGGCTTCACTCGTATTGTAAAAATAATCGTCCTCTCCAGTATCTAAGATTTTATTGAGCCTTTTTACATGAATGGTATTGGTTTGGAGGGTGTCATTATAATAGTAGTTATCAGGAACCAAAATTAAGGCGATACTATCGTACACAGCTTCGTCATCAATGGTGTATTCATTGGGTAGCATTCCAAAATAACTGGAGGTTTGCACTGTTCCAAAAACGGGATCCGTGTATTTGCCTACCAAAATTCTACTGGCTTCACTGGAGATGATGCTATCAAATTTCATGGTTGAGGTGTTTATGGTCAGGGTGTCTATCAAAACAACCCTTAGATTGCTGTCGGTAAATGATTCACCAGCAATAAAATCTGAAGAATTATAGTTTTCGGTAGTACAGGAAAGCACTACAGCAAGAAGGCATAAAAGCCCAAAAATTGGTCTCATATTTTTAATTTGAAGCAAATGTATAAGCACTCGCAGGTCCCTAAAATGGCAATAGACCAATCCAGTTTCTTTTAAGACCAATTCAGGATTTTTAACGACGAAGCATCGATGCTTGTTCGTAGATTAAATAGGGGAGTTCATATGTTAAATCTGGGACTTCATATATTCCCTTACTGCTCCTTTGACTTCCAATCTAACTTTGTCGAAAATTATTAATGATAGGCATGAGAAAAGCAGTACTATACTTTAAACCAACATTTGTTTTTGCACTTTCAGTGCTTTTATTATCCAGTTGTTCCAATGATGAGGATGAAGATATTGGAAACTGGGTAGATCGATCTGAATTTGATGGCACTCCAAGAAGTGGTATCTCAGGATTTGTGATTGATAATATTGGTTACATGGGTGTGGGTTATGATGGTGATGATTACTTAAATTCTTTTTGGTCGTATGATATCGAAGGGGATTATTGGTCTCAAAAGGCGGATTTCCCAGGAGCGGCCAGAAACGCTGCAGTAGGTTTTCAGGTTGATGGTACTGGCTACATAGGTTCAGGTTATGATGGAGTAGATGAGTTGGGTGATTTTTATGGATACGATCCTTCTACCAACACTTGGACGCAAATAGCTTCTTTACCTGATGGGACTGTTCGTAGAAGTGCCTTGGCCTTTGGAATCAATGGTTACGGTTATTTTGGCACTGGATATGATGGGGAAAATGATAAAAAGGACTTCTGGAAATACAATCCATCAACGGATATTTGGGTCGAGTTGGAAGGTTTTGGAGGCAGTAAAAGAAGAGCGGCCACCACTTTTGCGATCAATGGAACGGTTTATATGGGAACTGGGGTTTCCAATGGAGTTTATATAGAAGATTTTTGGGCATTTGATCCTTCTACCGAAAGTTGGAGCAAACTGACCGATATTGATGAAGAGGACGATTACGAAGTGGAGCGAAGCAATGCTGTTGGTTTTGAATTGAACGGCTACGGATACATTGCTTGCGGTGAAAGAAATGGCGCCACCAACTCCGTTTGGGAATACGATCCATCTTCCGATACTTGGGAAGAACGTACAGGCTTCGAAGGTTCTACCAGACAAGACGCAATAGCTTTTTCAAATTCTTCAAGGGCCTTTATAGGTTTGGGTCGCACAGGAACACTTTATCTGGATGATATAGATGAGTTCTTTCCTTTTGATGAATATGATGATGAAGATTAATTTTTAACTAGTCAGTTTTAGTTTGTGTTAATTGGGGCTGGAGGATTAAACCTTTGGTCCCAATTCCAGTTAAAAAAGAAGTATGAAAAAGTCCATTAAAATAATCGTATTGGTTTGTATAATTGGTCTAGTGTTTTTTGGGGTAAAACAATTTTCATCACCCCAAAAAACAGAAGAATCAAGATTGGAAAAGGTGGTAATAGCTGTAGATCAAGGATATGGCTATCAAATTTTTTATGGGGATGAATTGTTGGTGCAACAAGAATTTATTCCAGCCGTAAATGGTATGCAAACTTTTGCCACACCCGAAGATGCGGAGCAAGTTGCCGACTTGGTTATTTCTAAAATTGAAAAAAAGACCAGCCCTAAAGTGACTATGCAGGAACTCATGGATATGGATATTGTAATTTTGGTGCCTTAAATCGCAACCATGACCCTAGATCGAAGGCATATACGCATCTTTTTCATCCATTTTTTTATTTGGGCGCTGTTTTATGGCTTCTTTTTGTACCCTTTCTTTTTTGAGTTTCGACGAATTCCGCCAGATCTTCCCATTCGTTTGGCATGGATCATAGTCCTTTTTTATTTCAATTACTTTGTCTTGGTGCCCAAATTGTTATTGGGTAAAAGTACCGTTGTTTATATCGCGACTTGTTTGGCCATTATATTGGTTTCGGGAATTGTTATAAATATCGCATTCCCTTTTCAACCCGAAGAACGATTGTTCAGACCTAGAGACGAAAACCACAATTTGGGACGATTCGTAAGGGAACTATTTTCCATGCTCAATTTAAGTGCCCCCATCTTTATCAGTGGGTTATTGAGAATGTATGTGGAGTGGCGAAAAAATGAAGACCTTAGACAAGTTGTTGAAAAAGAAAAAGTAAGTGCAGAACTCCAGTTCTTAAAAACGCAGTTGAACCCCCATTTTTTGTTCAACTCTTTGAATGCGATTTATTCCCTGTCCGTAAAAAATTCTTCCCAAACATCTGAAACTATTATTTCACTTTCAGAATTGATGCGTTACATGCTTTATGAAGCCGATAAGGATAAAGTGCCCTTGGGCAAAGAAATGGAGTACATTCACAATTATGTGCAATTACAAAGGCTCAGATTGTCGGATTCTGCCAATGTTAAGTTAAAAATATCTGGAAATGAGCAAAGTAAGGAAGTTCCTCCCTTACTTTTCATTTCATTTATAGAAAATGCATTTAAATACGGAACAGATTATACGGGTAAAACCTATGTGAACATCAATCTTTTGATTGAACCTTTGAACCTTCGTTTTAAGGTGGAAAACAAGATTGGCGTTCAGCGTACGCACAGTAAAAATTCTGGAGTTGGATTGGAAAACATAAAAAACCGATTGCGATTGCTCTATCCTAATTCCCACGAACTGAACATTACAGATAACGGCGAAACATATTCGGTTGACCTTACACTCAACCTTTAACAAAACCAAGTGAACCATGAAGTGCATTATTATTGACGACGAGCCATTGGCCATTGATGTATTGGTAGATTATTGCCAAAAAATGGATTTTATATCCTTGGAGGGCACTTTTACTAACCCCTTGGAGGCCATTGCAGTGATTAAGGAAAAAAACATCGATCTTATTTTCTGTGACATCGAAATGCCACAGATCAACGGGATCGATTTCATAAATTCATTGGACAATACGCCACTTTTTATCTTCACAACGGCCTATTCGCAATACGCAGTGGAAGGTTTTAATCTAAATGCCATTGATTATTTGGTGAAACCCATTCCCTATAATCGTTTTATAAAATCCATTTCCCGCGCCAAGGAGATTTTGGGTTACCGAAAAAATCCTTCTACCAACATACAGGAAAGTAATGTGTTCCCTTCTTACGGAGATACATCGGCACAATCTCCTGGATACATTTTTGTTAAGGCGGAATACGAAAGCGTAAAAATCAACTTGGACGATATCGAGTACATCCAAGGATTAAAGGATTATCTAAAAATTCACATTGCAGGCACGAACAAGGCTATTCTGACCTTAATGAGCTTTAAAGAAATTTTGAGTAAGCTTCCACCCAACCAATTCTTGCGCGTACACAAATCGTTTGCTGTGAATGTTGCCTGTATAAAAACTGTACAGCGAAACAGAATTGTGATCAATGATGTTCGCATTCCTATTGGCGAAAGTTATAGGGCCAGTTTCTTCCCAATGCTTGGTTTGTAATCAATTTTTCTTTCTGTTCTGATTTCTCGAAAAATCAAATCGACAGGAATCCCTGTTTCGTAGATTAGATTTCGGTAAACGTCTATCGCTCCCGAATCGCCTACATCTTTATTGGAATTTTGTTTCAAAATGTAAAACAATGAAGATTCAGGCAATAGCAGCTATTCTCTTACTGGGCTTTCAAATTAATGCACAGGAAACGGATTCTTTGGCTACCAAACAAGTTTGGTCGTTGCAAGATTGTATTTCCTATGCCTTGGAGAACAGTATAGATGTAAAACAAGTGGCTTTGGATAAAGATGGGGCAGAGGTGAACCTAACCCAATCCAAATACGCAAAACTCCCAAATTTAAGCAGTAGTGCATCTCAAAATTTTTCTTGGGGTTCCTCGATCGATCCCATTACCAGTGATTTTGTTTCCCAACAAATAAAATCCACCAATTTAGGGTTGAACACTTCGGTAACCCTTTACAACGGAAACCAATTGAACAACGCCGTAAAACAAAACCGTTTGATGGTGGAGCAAAACGAGCTATACGTGGAAGAGGCCAAAAACAATATTACGCTCAGTATTTTGGAGGCCTACCTGCAAATTCTGTACAACAAAGAAAGTATTGAAGTAGCCCAGAACAACTTGGCCGCATCCGAGCAAGAAGTGGAAAGGGCCAAAGCCCGTTTGGATGCAGGAACCATCGCCATGATCGATTATACCGATGCACTTTCACAGGCCGCCACCAACAAAACCAATTTAATAACCGCAAGAAATAGCTACGCCCAACAAATTATTGTGCTCAAGCAATTGTTGGAGTTGGATCCAATGGTCGATTTGGAGATAGAACCCTTGGAAAATCCATTATTGGAGGGACAATCGGTTCCCAATAAAATGTTGGTGTACCAAAATGCCATTGGTAAAATGCCCGAAATAAAAGCATCCGAGTTGAATACTACCATCAATGAAAAAGATTTGGATATCGCCAAAGGAGGATTTCTTCCCACTTTATCCTTAACAGGTAGTGTGGGTTCAGGGTACACAAGCACCAATGATCTTGGGTTTACCGATCAGTTGGATGTCAACTTTAATCAACGAGTGGGGATGTCCCTTACCGTTCCCATTTTTTCAAGATACCAGAACAAGGCTCAGGTGGCGACAGCCAAAATCGGAATTGAACAATCCAAACTACAATTGCAGTCGGCTAAAAAAGAACTCTATCAAAAAATAGAGACCGCCTGGCAAAATGCCCAATCGGCACAAGAACAAATTGAAGCATCCAAAGCAGCCAGTGATGCCGCCGAAGAATCATACAAATTGGCACAACGAAAATATGAACTCAATGCATTGAGCACCACGGATTTGGTTATTAGCCAAAATACCTTCACCAACGCACAATTGAATTATTTACAAGCAAAATACTTGGGCATACTGTACAACGAACTTCTCGATTTTTACCAAGGAAACGAATTAAAACTTTAACAAGATGAAAAACAAAAAATTTAAATTCATAGCCATAATCGCTGGAGTTATTTTGGTAGCAGTGATAGGGTATAGCATATTGTCGGGCAAAGCACAGTCCGAAGTAAAAGCTGAAACCCTTAAGGCCCAAAAAGGAGAAGTAACTACCATGGTCACCGCTACGGGAACCGTTGAACCATTGAATGAAGTGGAAGTGGGTACCCAAGTTTCTGGTGAGGTAGAAAAAATCTATGTGGACTTTAACAGCGAAGTGAAAAAAGGACAACTTTTGGCCGAATTGGATAAGACCAATTTAAAGGCAGCCCTACTTCAAGCGCAGGCAACCTACAACAATGCCGTAAACGAAAAGGATTATTACCAAAAGATTTACGACCGTCAGAAAGTACTTTTTGAAAATAAAGTGATCAGTACCGCTGATTATGATGAAGCCTTGTACAATTTAAACAAATCCAAAAGCACGGTAGTACAGTCCAGTTCCAACTTGACCGAAGCCAAGACCAATTTGGGATACGCAGATATTTATTCCCCCATTGATGGAGTAGTGCTTTCCCGCGAAATTGATGAAGGACAGACCGTTGCTGCAAGTTTTGAGACACCAACATTGTTCACCATCGCCAAAGATTTGAAAAAAATGCAGGTTGAAGCCGATGTGGATGAAGCTGATATAGGTGGCGTGATTGAAGGTCAGCGCGTTGGATTTACAGTAGATGCTTATCAAGGTGAAACATTTGCAGGAACGGTGACCCAAGTACGTTTGGACCCAACTGTGGAATCGAACGTAGTAACCTATACCGTGGTTATTGAGGCGGAAAACCCAGAATTGAAATTAAAACCAGGACTTACGGCAACCATTTCCATTTATACCTTGGAATTGAAAGATGTGTTGACCATTGAGGCCAAGGCGGTCAATTTTCAACCCAATATGGATCTGTTGATGAAATATTATGAGCAGCAAGATATTGCCATGAGTCCACCATCTGATAGACCAAAACCACCAAGTGAAAATATAACCGTTGTGTGGAGCAAGACTTCATCGGGCATTCAGCCTAAAGAAATTAAATTAGGTGCCAGTGACGGCGTTAATGTGCAAGTTGTGGAAGGTCTGTCCGAAGGCGATGAATTGGTGTACAGCTTAAAAGAAATCAGCAATGCAGAAGTAGCTGAGGAGGCAAGTACAGGAAGTCCGTTTATGCCAAAACCACCAGGACGTAACAACGACAAGAAAAAGGAGAATTAGAATATCATGGCAAAAACAATCATTAAAATAGACGACCTAAAACGGGAATTCCGAATGGGGGATGAGATTGTGCATGCCCTTAAAGGAGTGTCCTTGGATATTTACGAAGGAGAATTTGTGACCATTATGGGGTCCAGTGGTTCAGGAAAAAGTACCATGCTCAATATTTTGGGATGTTTGGACAGTCCTACCTCAGGATCATATCATATTGATGGTGTCTCGGTAGATAGCCTTAATAGAAATGAACTGGCCACTATCCGCAATGAAAAAATAGGATTCATATTTCAATCATATAACTTATTGCCTAGAACCACGGCCATAGAAAATGTTGAATTACCCTTGATCTATAACAATAAAATTTCTTCCGAAGAAAGACATCGTAGAGCCGTTGCGGCTTTGGAAATGGTGGGTTTGGGTGAAAGACTAAATCATACCCCTGCCCAGCTTTCGGGTGGACAACAGCAAAGGGTGGCCATTGCGCGTTCCTTAGTGAACGATCCAGTCATCATATTAGCTGATGAGGCAACGGGAAACTTGGATACCCGAACCTCCTATGAAATTATGTCGCTGTTCCAGGAACTGAACAGAAAAGGGAAAACCATCGCCTTTGTGACCCACGAACCCGATATTGCCGAATTCAGTGGCAGGACGGTGATTTTGAAAGATGGACATATCATCAAGGATGAAATCAATACCGACATTAACGATGCTGCAAGAGAATTGGCAGCATTACCTAAAGAAGACCACGAATGAAAACAAGGATATTAAATCTTATCAAAATCGCATTAAAGGCTATTGTGCTGAACAAAATGCGAACATTGCTCACCATGTTGGGTATCATCATCGGTGTGGCCTCGGTAATTGCCATGCTAGCTATCGGTGAGGGTTCCAAACAGAGCATTCGGGACGAAATTTCGAGTATGGGATCAAATATGATCAATATTAGACCAGGTGCCGATATGCGTGGCGGGGTACGAATGAACCCCAGTGAAATGCAATCTTTGAAATTAAAAGATTACGAAGCTTTAAAGGAGGAAGCGTCTCTTTTGGCCTACGTAACCCCTCAAGTGAGCGGTAGTGGCCAATCCATTAATGGGGCCAACAACTGGCCAACTTCCATTTATGGGGTGAACCCTGAATATTTGGATATCAAAATTTGGGATTTGCAGGATGGGAGTATGTTCACCAACGCTGAGGTGCGTTCTGCAGCCAAGGTGGCAGTAATTGGGCAAACTGTTGCGGAAAATCTGTTTACCAATGGAGAAGATCCAATTGGAAAAATGATACGATTCAACAGCATTCCATTCAAAATTATTGGGGTGCTTTCTGAAAAAGGCGAGAGTAATTTTGGCCAAGATCAAGATGATGTGATTTTGGCACCCTACACCACGGTTCAAAAACGTATTTTGGCCATTGACTACATTCAAACCATTGTGGCCTCTGCCATAAGTGAGGAAGATGCCCAAGGTGCGGTTGACGAAATATCCACTATATTGCGCAAACAACACGATATAAGCGGTAACGAGGATGATGATTTCAATGTGTTTTCTATGGATGAATTGATTTCTACATTTAGCTCTACCAGTGAAATGTTGACCGTTTTATTGGTGGCTATCGCCAGTATTTCATTATTGATCGGTGGTATCGGGATTATGAATATTATGTATGTATCGGTAAAGGAACGTACCCGTGAAATTGGTCTAAGAATGTCAGTAGGGGCCAAGGGAGCCGATATTTTATTGCAATTTTTAATAGAAGCGATTTTGATCAGTGTAACAGGAGGATTGATAGGTGTGATCCTTGGCTTTACCGCCACTTTGTTCATCAAAGGGGTATTGGGTTGGCCAACGATCATTACTTCATATTCCGTGATTGTTTCCTTCTTGGTATGTGCGGTCACAGGTATTTTCTTTGGATGGTACCCTGCCCGTAAGGCATCAGCATTGGACCCCATAACCGCATTACGTTACGAATAAGCAAATAAGACATGGAAGCATACAAAAACAAATGGCGTACGATTTTCTTCCATGTGATGGTATGGGTAGTCTTGTTCAGTTTCCCTTATATTTTAAGTTACGATACGGATCAGGCCTTTAAGCATGTATTGGCATTTTCATGGATACCCTTGTTTTTGTACATGGTCGTTTTTTACTTGAACTATCTGTATTTAGCGGACAAACTCTTCTTTTCAAACCAAAAGGTGGTTTTTATCATCTCCAATGTGGTTTTGGTGATTCTAATGATCGGCATAAGGGAGGGTTTAACCGAGTACTTTTTCCCAAGACCTGAAAGGGAAGGTGGTTCCGGTCCGCCAAGAACCATGGTGTATTATGTGCAAACCCTATCTTTTTTGGTGCCTATTGTTTGGGCGGTTGCCTTACGGACCATGGAACGCTTGATAAGATCGGAAGTAGAAAAGAAAGAAGCGGCGAATCAACAGTTGAAATCGGATTTGCAGCACTTACAATACCAGTTGCAACCGCATTTTTTCTTCAATTCCTTGAACAATATTTACGCTTTGGTGGATATATCTCCTGAAAAAGCAAAAAGTACCATTCATAGTTTGAGCAAATTGATGCGGTACTTGTTGTATGATACACGGACCGAACTGGTGCCATTGGCAATGGAGATTGAATTTTTGGTTAAGTATATTGAATTGAGCAAGTTGCGTTTGACGGACAAGACGACGGTGGAATATCATTTCCCTAAACCCGATGCATCAGTGAAAGTGCCGCCATTGCTTTTTATTTCATTGATAGAAAATGCGTTCAAACATGGAGTTTCAGCCCAAGAAGAAAGCAAGATCATGTTTGAAATCACTTTTGATGATGCAAAAATAGTCTTCAAAGGGGAGAATACCGACTTTCCAAAAACTCACACCGACGAGAGTGGTTCGGGAATCGGATTGCGCAATCTCAAGGACAGATTGGAGCTTTTATATCCCAATAAACATTATTTTCATACGGAAGTTGAATCTGGACATTTTCACGTTACAGTAGAAATTCCACTTTGAATTTGATCTATGAACAAAACTACCTTGAGCTGTATTGCCGTTGATGATGAGCCGATGGCCCTAAAATTGATTGAAGGCTATATCACCAAAACCCCTTCCTTAGAGTTAAAGGGTACTTTTTCCAACGCCATTGATGCCTTGGACAATTTCAATGAAAATCCTATAGACCTCCTTTTTTTGGATATTCAAATGCCCGATCTCAGTGGCATGGAACTCTCCAAAATTGTAAAGGACAAAACCAAGGTCATTTTCACCACCGCTTTTGATCATTATGCGCTGGAGGGTTATAAAGTAGATGCCGTGGATTATCTCCTAAAGCCTTTTGACTATGCGGAGTTTTTATCCGCTGTGCAAAAGGCCCATGACCGCATCCACCCATCACAAACAGAAACAGCTAAAGCTATGGATAGCGTAGAAAAGGAATTTCTATTTGTGAAATCGGGCTACAAGCAATTAAAAATTGCTTTGGATCAAGTACTCTATTTTGAAGGATTAAAGGATTATGTGAAAATTTGGATCAAGGACAACCCGAGTCCCATTTTAAGTTTATTGACCCTTAAATCATTGGAAAATGAGTTGCCCCCGGAGCGCTTTATGCGGGTGAACCGTTCATTTATTGTAGCGCTGCCGTATATTGAGGAAGTGGAACGGAACCTTATTTTGATCAACAATAATCAGATCACCGTTTCCGAACAGCACAAGGCCAAATTTCAAGAATACATCGACAAAAACTCCTTTTAAATTTCAGGTTTGTTCAACTACATGAACAAAATCATGGATTGCCATTAAAAGGATCTGTAAATTAGTAATATGACTGAGGACCAGCTTCATATTACCAAATCAACAGGGGAAATGGTTCATTTCTCTATTCATAAGTTGAGAAAATCACTTCAATACAGTGGGGCGAGCGAAGCCATGGTCAACGAAATTTTGGAACGAGTTCAAGATGAACTGTACCCTGGAATTTCTACTCGTGAAATCCACAACCGTGCCTTTGCCCTTTTAAAAAAGAAGAAGTCCGTTTACGCTTCCAAATACAAACTTAAAAAGGCCATTTACGAGCTTGGTCCAACAGGATTTCCATTTGAACGTTTTGTGGCGGGCATTTTACATTTTTCGGGGTATGAGGTTAAAGTAGGACAAATGGTCCAAGGCAACTGTGTTTCCCACGAGATTGATGTACTGGCTAGTAAAAATGGCACTTTGCATGTGATTGAATGCAAATTTCATGGCGATCAAAGCCTAAAATGTGATGTAAAAGTACCGCTCTACATCAATTCCAGATATTTGGATGTAAAGGATGTGCTGCTCCATCAAAGTCAAGACACCCAAGGCTGGTTGGTGACCAATACCCGTTTTACAGGGGATGCCCTGCAATATGGCAAATGTGCTGGTTTATACTTATTGAGTTGGGATTTTCCTTTGGAAGATGGATTGAAAGATAGAATTGATCGATTGGGATTGTACCCTATTACGGTTTCCTTGCTTTTGTCCAAAAGAGAAAAAAATCTTTTGTTGGACAAAGGGGTGGTGCTTTTTAGAAATTTGGAGAAGCATCAAAAGCAATTAGATGAAATAGGAGTCTCCAAAGGTCGGAAAGATCGGATTTTAAAAGAGATGAGGTCGTTGTGTAAAAATTAAAGGTCATGCAAAAGCTTCAAATTCATTTTTTGGGTGGTTCGGGTACCGTTACAGGTTCTAAATTCTACTTGCATACCGACGAGATCAAAATTTTGGTGGACTGTGGTTTTTTTCAAGGTGCCAAAGAGCTGCGCAAACAGAACTGGGAGTCTTTGCCCATTCAAGTTTCTGAAATTGATGTGGTGTTGCTGACCCATGGGCATTTAGATCATTGCGGGTATTTGCCACTTTTGGTCAAGCAAGGATTTCGGGGTAAAATATTGGGGACAGAGCCAACTTTGGAAATAGCAAGAATTATTTTGGAAGACAGTGCCAAAATTCAGGAAGAGGAAGCTGAACGGGCGAACACGGAGGGCTACAGTAAACATCATCCTGCATTGCCACTTTACACCCAAAAAGATGTTGCATTTTGTCTTCGTTTATTTGAATCTATCGAAGAGGGAGAAATCAATACATTATCTGAAAACTGCACGGCAAGGTATCACTATAACGGTCACATCATTGGATCAACCTATATTGAAATCAACCTATTTGACAAAGTATTTGTCTTTTCAGGTGACGTAGGCAGGCAAGAGGACGAATTGCTCAGGCCACCCAAACAACCCGAATGGGCCGATTATTTGTTTGTGGAAAGTACTTATGGTGATCGATTGCATCCAGAAGAAGATGTGGAAGCCATTTTGGACAATTTGGTGGACAGGGCCATAGAAGAAAGAGGTGTGTTGATCATACCATCCTTTGCCGTTGAAAGATTACAGTCGCTCATGTATCAATTGTGGAAATTGTACAAGAGAAACACCATTCCCAACATTCCCATTTTTGTGGATAGTCCTATGGGCATCAATGTGCTTAAGGTGTTTGAGCATTTTCCCGAATGGCACAAATTACCTTCAACCGAATATCGTAATATGCAAAATCGTATCACTTTAGTGGGTTCATATGGGGAAACTTGGGAGACCATTGATGACCCACGACCAAAAATTGTGATAGCAGGTAGTGGTATGGTTACTGGGGGTAGGGTGCTGACCTACATTCAACAATTGGGAGATTTGGAATCGACCACCATTCTTTTGGTGGGCTACCAAGCTGAAGAAACCCGAGGAAGAAAACTACTAGAGGGTGCTTCGGAGTTAAAAATATTTGGAAAACTCATCCCTATAAAAGCAGAGATTCACCATTTGGAGAGCCTTTCTGCCCATGCAGACCAAAAAGAACTTTTAGAGTGGATGGGTACCATAAAAAACATTCCTGAAAAGGTGTTTTTAATTCATGGTGAACCACCTGCAATGGAGACCTACCAACACAAAATCGTAGAAAAGTTCGGTTGGAAATGCCATATTCCCAAATTAAACGAGATTGTAGAGCTGTATCTTTAAAAGTTTGATTTTCAAAACGTAAGAAGTGATATAAGTCATAACTTTTGGTTGTTAATCGTAGTACTTTTGAAATGATAAGGTGTAAAAGTTCAGTAAAATGTTACGAGTTATTTTGCCCACCGATTTTTCAGTGAATGCGTACAATGCCATTACCTATGCGGTAAAACTTTTGGAGCATTCAACAGCTGTATTTTATATAATGCATGCCTATACGCCGCCTATTTATCGAATGGATTATACGTTTGGCAGTCCAGGGCAATTTGGGTTGCCCGATGACCAACGATACCAAGTAGAGGAAGAATTGGAAAATACCAGAAAACGAATTGAATCCGAATTCCCAAATGCCAAGCACAATTTTGTTACGCACGCCGCCTTTAATGCTCTGGGTGATGAAATAGAATCCATGTCCATCAAAGAGAATATCGATTTTGTTGTAATGGGAACACAAGGTGCTACTGGGGCCAAAGAAATTCTTTTCGGGTCCAATACAGTTCGAACCATTGATAAGTTGAATGTTCCTGTTTTGGCAATTCCCTCAGGTTACCGATACACAACGCCACATAATATGTTGTTCCCAACAGATTTTGAGGTGGATTACAACAAGTCCGAAATTGATTTTTTGCTCAATTTATCCAAACTCTGGCATTCTAAATTGCACATTTTACATGTGGCACACCCAGATGGCTTAACCGCAGTGCAATCAGATAACAAAACGGTTTTGGAAGGAAAACTGTTGGAACGCAACACAGCGTTTTACAATTTGCCCGATCAAGAAATCATCGACGCCATTAACAATTTTCAAAAAGAAAATCCAATGGAAATGTTGGTCATGGTGAAAAACAAGCACTCGTTTATCGAGAAACTTTTTACGGAACCCGTGATCAAACACATTGGTTTTCATAGTGAAATTCCTTTTTTGGTTCTCCCATATAACCAATAATCATAGTTGCTATGTTACAAGTATTAGTCCCTACCGATTTTTCAAACGATTCGTACAATGCACTATTTTATGTATCCAAGTTGTTGAAAGACCAAAAATGTCTGATTCATTTGATTCATGTTTGTGAGCCTGGTCAAGATTCAAAGCAGGAAGAAATAAAAGAAGCTTCAAATGCTGAATTGGAGGCCATGGAGCACCGTTTGATTCTGGACATTGGAGTCAATGGCAAGCATACGATTGTAAAATCATCTTTGTGTTCCAATATGCGTAAGGGAGTTGCCACTTATGCCAAAGACCATGGTGTGGATTTAATGGTAATTGGGAACAAAGGCAAAGAAGAGATGACCAATATATTGTTTGGTAATAATGCCATGCAATTGGTTCGTGAAGTGGATCAATGTCCCATTTTAATTGTGCCCCATGAAATAGATTACAGGCCTGTGGATAAAATAGCTTTTGCCTCTAGTTATGTGCATCCCATTTCGGATACTAATGTTGAAACACTACACTTTTTTTCCAAAACAGTTGATGCAACCATTGTTCCCATGAGTATTGAAGAGGGAAAAGAACCTCCAGCTAAACAAAAGAATAAGTCCATATTTTTTGATGGCATCTCTAAGAACCGATCCAAAGAAGTGGTTTTGCCCGTTTTTGAGAATAAAGTAAAGACCATTTTGGAATTTGTTGAGCTTTGGAACATTGGTATTTTAAGCATGGTCTATTACCCACACCATTTCTTTTTGGAGTTCATAGGCAATGGAATGGTGAAGGAGTTGAATACCAAATTAAGGGTTCCTTTTTTAATCTTACCAAAAGGTTAAACCTGACAATTATCATAGTATAAATTTGTAAATTGAGGTAAATTCCATGAAAAGGCTAATGTCATGGATAAGAGAGTTTTACTTCCGTCCGATTATTCCGAAAATGCGCTGAATGCCATTAGGTATGCCATGGACCTTTTTCAACATGTGCACTGCGATTTTTACATTCTGCACGTTTTTCAGGTGTCTGGGTATACGTTGGAAAGTATGCGAGTTCCAGAAGCTGGTGAACCCTATTTTGAAGCTGCCAAATTAAAAGCAGAACAGGGTATGACAAAGTTGATGGAAATGATAAAGCTTCATCCAGAAAACGATAAGCATAGCTTCCATTCTATAATTACATTTAATAGTTTGACGGAAGCGGTTCGGCATCTGGTCGACCAGAAGGATATCGACCTAATTGTAATGGGTACTAAAGGTGTTACCGAATCCAAAGCTCGAATTTTTGGGACACATACGGTTCACATTATGGAGCACATTAAGGATTGTCCAGTGATTGCCGTACCCAATTATTATAGATTTGAGCCACCCAAAGAGATTGTTTTTCCGACTGATTTTAAAACAACTTTCAAGGAAAAGGAAATCAATCATTTAAGAGAAGTTGCCACATTGTATGATGCAAAAATTAATGTGCTGTATCTCACAAAGCATGACCAGCCAATCCTGAATAAAAAGCAAGAGTCCAATAAACAATTATTGGAAGACATATTGCAGGGTGTGGATTTTGAAATCCATTTTACGCCTGCCAGCAACGTGGCCAAGGGCATAGAAGATTATGTAATCGATAATGGAGGTGATATGGTGGTTTTTATCAACAGAAAACACCTATTCTTCGGAAGCATTTTATCGAATCCCTTGGTGAAGGAAATTGGGTACGACCCACAAGTGCCCATTTTGGAATTAAATGATAATTGAAAAAAATGAAGTGATGAGACAGGTTGGAATATGGCTTGATAAATTAGAGGCCAATGGTGTAATACTAGAGAAGGATATGGAAAGTTTTTTCCATATAGCTTCAGAAATTGAATTTTTTAACCCAAAAGGAGGATCGCGTTCCAAAACCAAATGGGGTCCCCAAGATGTGGTGCAGGACAGCAAATATTTAGAGAGAGAGAAGCATCAATTTAGAAAATACTTCGAAAAAATAGCCAAGGCATTGGAGAATGCAGACCAGATTAACATTTTTGGTCCAGCTGAGGCACCCGAAAAATTGATGGCCGAACTAGAGAATAACTACCCCGAAATAGCAAACAGGGTACTAACTGTACAAAAAGCTGACAGTATAACACAGAACCAATTTAAAGCGTTGGTAAAACAATCCTTTGGAATAGATGATCGGTTTCCAGAAACCGTTTAGATTTCCTAGGGGTAATTATCAATTTAACTAACCGACCAGACCAAGCATTGCATACAAACTAAATTGTAGTAATAACGCATGGTCATGACGAATCAGGGCAACATAGAAAAATTGCACGAAAATCTGCAGGCTTGGAGATCCCACTTGTTATTTGTCTCGGATGAAATGAAGTTTATTGAAAAATTACTTCATTCCTACCTTTTCGAACCAAGAACCCCGAAGCAATTTAAACGTTGGGAACAGTTCAATATCGATTTTGAAAAATGTAGGGGTCACAAGGATACTTTGGTGCAAAAGATAATGGAAAATGAAAAATGTTTGGGAGGTGTTCTAGAATGTGCCTCCGACAAACACGATAATCATTACAGTGAAAAGTATGAAGTCCTCAAGACTGAAATACTTCAATTTGTAGAAACTTACCAAGACCTGAAAACAGGTATTTACGATTATGCTGGACTGGTACTTAAAAAGAAGAAGCCTATAACTAATGTGTAGTGTGGATTTACACTTCATGTTGGATTGCAATCTAATTAATCTATAAAACAAGTAGCTATGCCACTGGTAAAAATGGATCGGAAGAGATTTCCGTGGAACGACAGCTTGATTGATTTTTTCAATCGCGATGCTTTTGTGGATGACGAGTTTTTCAATTTGGAAAAATTTCATCCATCAATGAACATTAAGGAGCACGACAAAGATTTTGAAATTGAATTTGCAGCTCCAGGTTTTGACAAAAAGGACTTTAAGATCACCATGAAAGATGATGTCTTGGAGGTATCCGCAGAAAAAAGCCATGAGGAAACCGAAGAGGAAGAAAATTTTACACGAAGAGAATTCAACTATAATTCCTTTACCCGAAATTTAAAATTGCCTAACACAGCGGACACAACCAAAGAAGTTGCCGCTGTGTACAAAAAAGGAATTCTTACCCTTAACGTACCCAAAATGGAAGGTGCCCCAAAAGACAACAAAAAAGTGATTGAGGTATCGTAAACAAAATCAGCGGCAGATGACTTTCCATCTGCCGCTCAAAAATTAACGTCATGAAAACAAAACCCAGAAAAAGAACCTTTAGGGAGTGGTTCAGTGTGGAAGAACTTCACGAGGAATCCAAAAAATGGATGTCCGAACTTCAATTTGCAAAGGATGAACAATTGTTTTTAAACCACATGGTGAAAGATTACACCTTGGACATTATTGACACTGAAATGTTCAACACCGTGCAGCCCGTTGTGGAAGGTTTAAATCGACTTGAAAACCATTTGCAAGAATTGATGGATTCCGTAAGAGTACATGAAAATCAATTATCAACGTTGATCGAAGAAAAAATCACCGACAAATTGGAAAGTTCCTATTTGGAATCCCACAACGATTTGGCGATGCTGTTGGATGATTATTTTGAGAAATACAAAGATTACAAGACCCAAATGTTCGAGATCATTTCTCAAGTGATGAAGCATAAAAAGCAAAAAAGGTTGCTCAATTAAAGTAAGGGGCTCAGCAGTTTGGCGAAGCCCTCCAGTATTTTTTTAATCATGGGCCGTTCTCGATGCTCTTTATAATCCAAAAGTGCAATGGATTTGTCGCAATCCTTTAAAAAATCGGCTTTCATTTGGGCGCAAAGGTCAGTATCATATACAAAGGCTTGGGCCTCATAATTCTGTTGTAGACTTCGGTTATCGAGATTGGCCGTTCCTATACTGGCGATTTCATCATCGCACAGCATTACTTTGCTATGCAAAAAACCATCAGGGTACAGGTAGATTTTTATACCAGATTTAAGGTAGGTGTCAAAATAGGCCCGTACGCACCAATCCACCAATTTTATATCGGTAGTATCCGACATTAAGAGTCTAACATCGACCCCGCTTAAAGCAGCTGTGGAAAGTCCCTGCAGAATGGCATGGTTGGGAATAATGTACGGATTTACAATATAAAGGTATTTTTCTGCACTATTGATGATGGAAAAATAGACTTGCTCCATCACATCAAAATCATCATCGGGACCACTCGCTACAATTTGTAAAAAGTGCTCTCCATTAATTTTCGGATGAAGTTGAAAACTGGAAATATCTACCTGTTCGCCACTGGCCAAGAACCAATCGATAACAAAAGTTCGGTTTAAAAAATCAACCGCTTCACCCTCAACTTTTAAATGGGTATCGTGCCATTTGCCCAAAGAGGGGTCACCTTTTAAGTATTTATCTGAAATATTGATACCGCCCGTAAATCCAATTTTATTGTCGATGACAATAATTTTTCGGTGGTTTCTATAATTGAGGGCACTCAAAAATCGTCCGAAGCGAAAGGGCAAAAATTGGGCAGTTTGAACACCAATGGAATGAAGCCGTTTCAAGTATTTTTTACTCAAGGAATAACTTCCAATCCCATCATATAGCAACCGAACGGTAACATTTTGAGCAATTTTACGCTCAAAGATTTCCAAGAGTTTATCCGCCAGCACCCCATCTTCAAAAATGTAATACTGCAAATGAATATGTTCTTCGGCTTTTTCAAGTGCCTCAAAGATGCTTTCGAATGTATTACGGCCATCCTTTAATAATTCAACCTCGTTTTTACAGGAAATGGGGCATTGGGCGGCATTGTGGATTAGCTTAATGATTTTTTCCTTGTTACCAGAAATGGGAGGTGTGCATTGTGGATATTGCACCTCATCCCGAATGCTGAACTCATTTTTTAGCGTGAACATTTTGCTTTTCCGTCTGTTTCGTCCAAATAAAATATAGAGTAAAACCCCACCCACAGGAATAGTGAAAATCGCCAAAAGCCACGCCAATGTTTTGCTTGGTCGAACCCCATTCAACAATAAACTGACCACCATGATTGCTGCAATCAATACATAAAGTGCAATGAGGATGGGAATAAGCATGGATTCGGTCAGCATGAATGGATCAGTTTAAAATAAAATCTACCGCCATTTGCGCATGTAGGTTGGTGGTGGCCAAGGTTGGAATGTCCACTTCATTTTCTTTAATGAGTAAGGGCAGTTCCGTACATCCTAAAATAATGCCATCCGCTCCACGGGCTTTTAACAATCCAATTTGCTCTCTGAAAAAGGATTTGGCAGCATCTGAAAAAATACCTTGTGTCAACTCCTTGGAAACATATTCATGTGCTTGTGGAATAAATTCTTCAGAGGGGATTATGGTTTCAATCCCATAGTTCTCTTTCAACACTTTTGGAATGAAATTTCCAGTCATGGTGGGTCTGTTACCGAGCAACCCCAATTTTTTCAACCCAAGTTTTTCAGCCTCCTTGCCCGTGGCATCGGCAATATGTAAAATGGGAATTTGGATTTTGGGCTGTACAAAATCGTAGACCATATGTGGAGTATTGGCACAAATTACAATGGCTTTTGCCCCCGCGTTTTGTAACTGTTCGGAAACGGCTAAATATTTCGCATTAATTTTCTCCTTGTTCTGTTCCCGCATCAACTCAATATTAATGCTGTGGATGATCAAAGGCGGGTTGGCTTGTTCCCCAATAACTTTTCCAGCCATTTGATTGATGAGTTTATAATATTCAATGGTGGAATGCCAGGATGTACCACCAATCATCCCCAAGGTTTGCATGTTTTCGGTCATAACTTAGGTTGTTTATCATATTACCCATCAATTTACGCAAAATGAGGGCAATAGGATATGACAATGCTCATCCCTTTAAAATAGGTTGCTGACATCCATTTTGAAAGTATTCATTTAACTCAGTTTAACTTTGGTTTTCACTAAATTTATAGGCAAAACCAACTAACTAGCTTTTTTAGCATGCGAGCAATTGTTTACGAGAAATTTCAGGGGCCGATAACCCTCCAAATTGTTGATGATCCAACCCCAAAAGACCATGGTGTTGTGGTAAAAGTTACCGCTACGGGACTTTGCAGAAGTGATTGGCATGGATGGATGGGGCACGACTCAGATATTGAACTTCCTCATGTGCCTGGTCATGAGTTGGCAGGAACCATTGCTGAGGTTGGGAAGCAAGTCAAAAATTTTAAGGTAGGGGATAGGGTCACCGTACCATTTGTTTGTGGATGTGGTACCTGTTACGAATGCCATTCTGGAAACCATCAGGTTTGTGACCACCAGACTCAACCAGGGTTCACGCATTGGGGTTCCTTTGCAGAATATGTGGCGCTGGATCATGCGGATATCAACCTAGTTAAGATTCCAGATGAAATAAGCGATATCACCGCAGCCATTTTGGGATGTCGGTTCATCACCTCTTTTAGAGCCGTAGTAGATCAAGGTAAGGTACAAGGCGGTCAATTTGTGGCGGTGCACGGTTGTGGGGGCGTTGGTCTTTCGGCCATTATGATTGCCAATGCGCTAGGTGCAGAGGTTATCGCTGTGGATATTAATGAGGATACCCTCAAATTGGCAAAAGATTTGGGAGCATCCAAAATTATAAATGCATCAAACCATAAAAATGTGGTGGATGAGATAAAATCCTTGACCCATGGTGGTGTTCATGTTTCCATTGATGGATTGGGAAGTCAAACTACCTGTTTCAATTCCATTGCCAATTTGAGGAAAAGAGGCAAGCACATTCAAGTGGGATTGATGACGGACGATCACAAACATCCGAACATTCCGATGGACCAAGTGTTGGCCAACGAACTGGAAATTTTGGGCAGTCATGGTATGCAAGCATTTCGATATCCAGCTATGTTGGAAATGATAAAAAATGGCAAACTAAATCCCGAAAAACTCATTGAAAAAACCATTTCATTGGAGCAAGCGGCCAAAGAGTTACCATTGATGAATCAATTCAAAAATAGGGGGGTAACTGTCATCAACTCATTTTAATTTTTCTCAAAAAAATTCAAGAAATCTGTAACAAATGCTTGAAAAAGGATACAAAAAGAACAACAGTTTGTGATTTTTTCAACAAAACAGATTAAAATCTAACATAAACCTAAAATGTGGACTTTTAAAAGAGGTATCCTCAAATTGAAAATTCCCAATTCGGATTTTAGGTTAAAATTAACATAATGCTAAATGAGCTCTACTTATTTTTAAGGAATTCGAATGACTTCAAGAAGAACCAACTCAATATAATCAGATAATAAATCAATCATGAAAAGAAGAAGTTTTGTACAGTACGCAGGTATGGGTGCAGGCGCTACTATGTTGATGCCGTCACTTCTGATGGGGAACGAAATTCCCACAGAGGCATTACTGGAGCCAGGCATGGATACCGTACTTAAAAAGCAAATGGCCGACGTGGCTTTGAACACGGCCAAATCAATGGGAGCAACCTATGCCGATGCAAGGATAGGTAGATATTTGAACCAGTATGTATTTACAAGAGAAGATAAGGTTCAGAATGTGGTGAACACCGAATCTTTTGGTATTGGTATTCGAGTAATTGCAAATGGTACTTGGGGATTCTCCTCTACCAACGATGTTACCGAAGACGGAATCAAAAAGGCGACCCAACATGCCGTTGCCATTGCAAAGGCAAATTCCAAAATTCAAAAGGAGCCAGTACAATTGGCACCAGTTGAATCTCACGGAGAAGTATCTTGGAAAACTCCCATCCAAAAAGACTTTAAAGAAGTTCCAATTTCCGAAAAAGTGGACCTTTTGTTGAGCGCAAATGCCGCTGCCGTTGAAAACGGAGCCAACTTTGTAAATTCTTCCCTTTTCATGGTGAACGAGCAAAAATATTTTGCATCCACTGAGGGATCTTATATCGATCAAGATGTGCATAGAATCTGGCCAACGTTTAACGTAACGGCTGTAGATAGAGCAGCGGGCAAATTTAAAACCCGTCAAGCTTTAAGTGCACCAATGGGAATGGGCTATGAATATATGGATGGCCTTGAGTCTGAAAAATTACAAGGTCCAGAGGGTATCAAACTATATAACAAGAGTTACGATATTGTTGAAGATGCTGCTATGGCAGCAAAGCAGGCCAAGCAAAAACTTTCGGCCAAGTCTGTTGAACCAGGCAAATACGATTTGGTACTCGAGCCAAATCATCTTGGTTTGACCATTCACGAATCTGTGGGTCACCCAACAGAATTGGATAGGGTATTGGGTTACGAAGCCAACTACGCAGGAACCAGTTTCGCCACTTTGGACAAATGGGAGTCTAAAAACTTTAATTATGGTAGCGATATCGTAAACATTGTGGCCGATAAAACACAGGTAGGTTCATTGGGCGCTGTTGGTTATGATGATGAGGGTGTGAAAACCAAAAAATGGGATTTGATCAGAAACGGTGTCTTGGTGAATTATCAAGCCATCCGTGATCAAGTTCAAATGATCGGCCAAAACGAATCACACGGATGCTGCTACGCTCAAAGTTGGGAAGATGTTCAGTTCCAGCGTATGCCCAATGTTTCATTGGAGCCGGGAACCGAAAAATATTCATTGCAAGATATGATCAAGGACGTGGAAAAGGGTATCTACATTTTGGGTAGAGGGTCTTATTCCATTGACCAACAGCGATACAACTTCCAATTTGGAGGCACATTGTTTTATGAGATCAAGGATGGTGAAATCGTTGGTATGTTAGAAGACGTAGCATATCAATCCAACACACAGGAATTCTGGAATTCTTGTTCTAAGATCTGTGATAAGGACGATTACAGAATGTTTGGTTCTTTCTTCGACGGAAAAGGGCAGCCCTCACAGGTGAGCGCCGTTTCCCACGGAAGTTCCACAGCGAGATTTAACGGAATCAATGTAATCAATACAGGTAGGACCATTTAAGGTTTGTTCAATATTAAAAATTAGACAATGGCTATTTATACAGAAGAAGAAGCAAAAAAGATTTTGGAAAAAGCATTGAGCTTTTCCAAGGCCGATGCCTGCGAAATAAACCTTAGTGGAAGTAATAGTGGTAACATCCGATATGCAAGAAATACGGTGTCCACAGCAGGATATAGATCAAGTCAAAGTTTGGTGGTACAATCCAGCTTTGGTAAAAAAGTAGGGACGGCAACCATCGACGAGTTCGACGATGCCTCCTTGGAAAAAGTGGTGCGTAGAGCAGAAGAATTGGCTCAGTTATCACCAGAAAATCCAGAATTTATGCCTCCTTTGGGGCCACAACAGTACGATGAGGCCATCACTTTTAGTGAAGCGACGGCAAATGTAACTCCAGAGTTTAGAACAGAAGTTGCCAGCAAGAGTATTGTTCCAGCATCAGAAAAAGATGTGACCGCTGCAGGATTTTTGGATGATTCAGCAGGATTTTCTGCGATGATCAATTCCAATGGACTGTTCGCATACAATAAATCTACCGATGTTGATTTTACCGTGACAATGCGTACCAACGACGGTACAGGTTCTGGTTGGGTAACTCGCGATTTTAACGATATTTCCAAATTTGATCCTGCGGAAGCAGCAAACACTGCCATCGATAAGGCGGTTTTGTCCAGAGAAGCTCGCGCTATCGAACCTGGAAAATATACGGTGATTTTGGAACCAGCCGCCTCTATTGGTCTTTTGGGACGTATGTTCGGTTCCCTCAATGCAAGATCTGCAGATGAAGGTCGTAGCTTTATGTCTGCAAAAGACGGAGGAAACAAATTGGGTCAAAAAATTGTTGACGAGCGTGTGAACATTTGGTCCGATCCCTTGCATCCCGATGTACCAACCTCTACATGGAACGGTGCAGGTCAACCTCTTAAGAAAACCAGTTGGATTGAGAACGGAGTAGTGAAAAACTTGGCATACGATCGCTATTGGGCTCAGGAAAAAGGCGTAGATCCAGTTCCTTTCCCAAGCAATGCAATTATGGCAGGTGGCGATGAAAGCTTGGAAGATATGATCAAAGGCACCAGAAAAGGAATTTTGGTAACGCGTTTTTGGTATATCCGAAGTGTAGATCCACAAACGTTACTCTACACAGGTTTGACCCGAGACGGAACGTTCTATATTGAAAACGGACAAATCAAGTTTCCAGTGAAGAACTTCAGGTTCAACGAGAGTCCGATTATCATGTTGAATAACTTGGAATCTCTGGGCAAACAAGTTCGTGTGAACGGAAACCTTATACCCTATATGAAGGTTCGTGACTTTACCTTTACGAGTCTCTCCGATGCGGTATAACAGACTGAAATAAAACAAACTGGTGGTCAGCTTTCTTGACCGCCAGTTTTTATTTTGAAATTATTTAGCCTACTTCCTCCATGGCTTTGGATAACGAATTCTTTTTTACCCGTTTGCAATACGAATCAGGTGACTGGGACGTAGACCAACGTATGCCCTCCAATATGCTCAACTCCTTGGTGGAGTACACCACACTTAAAGTGGATACCCAAGAGAAGATCATTTCGTTGGGAAGTGACGATATTTTTAAAAGTCCCTTTTGCTATATCTCGGGTCATAAATTGGTACAGTTCACCAAAAAGGAACGGGAGAATTTTGAAAAATATGTACGCAATGGTGGTTTTGTATTTGCCGACGATTGCAATCACGATATTGATGGTTTGTTTGCCAAATCCTTTGAACGTCAAATGGAGGAGATTTTTGGGACAGGTGAGCTCAAAAAAATCCCGAACGATCATGAAATTTATACCATTTTCTTTGAATTTGAAGACGGTCCGCCCACAACATCCCAAGAACTCAATGGTTGGGGCGACGATTTGGTGCACGATTACCTAAAGGCCATTGTGATCAATGGAAGAATAGGCGTACTCTACAGCAATAAAGACTACGGCTGCGAATGGGATTATGACTTTAGAAACAAACGATGGTATAAAATAGACAATACCCGATTTGCGGTGAATATTGTCCTCTATGCGCTAACCTCATAACAGAACTAACTTGGATAAAGAACTACAAAAAATAGCAAATGAAGTAGAGGGGCTTTCGGTAAAACTAAAAGCACTCAAACAAGAAATTGGCAAAGTGATCATAGGTCAGGAAGAAACCGTTTCCCAACTGTTGATTACCTTTTTGGCTGGAGGTCATGCCTTACTTGAAGGTGTTCCTGGACTTGCCAAAACCTTAATGATTCGAACTTTGGCCAATGCCATTGAACTCAAATTCAAACGGATTCAGTTTACCCCCGATCTAATGCCCTCGGACATTATCGGAACGGAAATCTTGGAAGAGGACCATACCACGGGCAAGAAATTCTTCAAGTTCAATAAAGGGCCTATATTCTCCAATATTATTTTGGCGGATGAGATCAACCGTACGCCACCCAAAACCCAGGCAGCTTTGTTGGAGGCCATGCAGGAATTTGAAGTGACCTATGGGGATAAAACCTATCCTTTGGATAAGCCTTTCTTTATTTTGGCGACCCAAAACCCCATTGAACAATCGGGAACTTTTGTGTTGCCCGAAGCGCAACAAGACCGTTTTTTGCTCTATATCAAAATTGGATACCCGACCGATGAAGAGGAAATCAAAATTTTAAAAGCCACTACGGGCACCAAAAAAGCCACCCTGAACAAAGTACTTTCAGGAGAAGATATTGTGCGCTTACAGCAATTGGTGCGTGAGGTTTCCATTAGTGATGGGCTTATTCAATATGTGAGTGATATTATCCGTGCCACCCGACCCGATACCACTTCGGTGGACTACGTAAAAAAATGGGCGGATTGGGGCGCAGGTCCACGAGCTGGACAAGCCATGATTTTGACAGCAAAGGCCAATGCCTTGTTGGAGGGCAGACTAGCCGTAACTCCTGACGATTTAAAAGCCGTGGCCATTCCTGTGTTGCGTCACCGTGTTTTGGTGAACTTTAGGGCAGAGGCCGAGGGCATCACTTCAGATGAGGTGACTAGGCACATCTTACAGACCATTCAGGTAAAAGATAAATAATGGCCGATAGAGACTACCACGACCTGTTGCAACCTGAGGTGATCAATACCGTTTCTGGGCTTTCCCTGATTTCGCGTATTGTGGTCGAGGGCTTTATTTCGGGCTTGCACCGAAGTAAAAGCGTTGGTCCTGGTATGGAGTTCAGTCAATATAGAGGGTACGAGCCAGGCGATGATCTTCGGTTGCTCGATTGGAAAATGTTGGCCCGTTCGGGGCGCTACTACATCAAACAATCCGAAGTTGAGAGCCATGTTACCGTTAAATTTATTGTGGATGCCAGTGCCTCTATGGAGCATGCCGAAAACGGCATTTCCAAATTGGAATTTGCTCGGGTCTTGGTGGCCTGTTTATCGCATATGGCCCAAAAACAAGGCGATTCCGTAGGACTTTTTGCCCTTAATGAGGATGATTTTGTCAGCATTTATCCCAAAGCCGACCAAAAGCATTACAACCGCTTGCTGTTGGAGTTGCTCAACATTTCCACCAAAGGAAAATGGCCCGATTTGGCTATTTCCTCTAAAAGAATTCACACCAGAGGTGCCAAGGAATTGGTGTTTTTCATCACCGATATGTACGAGGACGTTTCCGAACTCTCCGATTTTGTAAAAAACTTGAAAACGGCCAAAAATGAAGTGGTGGTACTTCAAATTATGGCCAAAAACGAAATGGAGTTCGATTATAAACGCTCGGTAACCTTTGAAGATTTGGAAACAGGCGCACGTTTAAAAGTGGATGTGAACAAAGCCAAAGCACAGTATTTAAAAGCACTGAATCAAAAAATAGAACAGACCCGTGAACAATTGCATTCCCAAGGGGTCAATTACCATTTGTTCCGAATGGATGCGCATTTGGGAGACGCCCTGCAATTATTTTTAAAAGAAAGAATACGACTCAACTAAATGGTATTTGCGAATCCAACATATCTGTGGGCACTTTTGGGACTTTTGGTTCCCTTGGCCATTCACTTTTGGAGTAAAAAGGAGGCCAAGACCATTAAAATTGGAAGCATCCAGTTGTTGGACGAGTCCAATTCAAGGCAATCGAGCAACATTCAATTGAACGAATGGCTGTTGTTATTGCTTCGAATGGCTATTGTAGCCTTGGTAGTCTTGCTCATGGCAGGTCCGCAATGGCGCATCAAAGGAAACAAAAACGTGGTTACTTATTTGGTGGAACCCTCGCTCGCCCAAGAAAAGGGGTTGAGTACGATTTTGGATAGTTTGGCCGAAGATTCCCCCGTGCTCTTATTGGATGAAAGTTTCCCCACTTGGGAGGCCGATTTGGATTTGGAAACGGACCAAACCACACCCAATTATTGGCAATTGTCGCAAAAATTGGATTCTTTGACTACGGACAGTATCGTAGTTTTTACTAAAGCTTATGTTCAGGGCGTGTTTTCCAAAAGACCCATCACACAAAAAAAGGTGCATTGGGTGGTGATGGAATCTGATGAAATAACCGATGAACCTTTAATGGCCATCGAGAAAGCTTCAGGAATGCAATTGTATGCCAAATCGGGCAATGGTTCACAAACCTTTTTAAAATCGGAAGTGCTAACCGAAAATTATTCCAAAACCACGGATGGGGATAGTCTGCAAATCAATATGGAAAGTGGTTTAATAACAGTTCCGTTGGTCAACCAAGACAGCATTTTAGTAAATCTGTTTGTGGAAGACGGTTTTGAGACAGACCAAAAATATACGGAGGCTGCTTTACGGGCATTGTTGAAATATTTGGAGATTGAAATTGATATCCACATAAAAGAGGAATTGGATGACTCTGAAGCTAATGCCAACCTCAATATCTGGTTGAAAGAGAATAGACCCAATGAATCGAAAGGAACATGGCTGATTTTTCAAGAAAGTCCATTGGCAAAAACTCTTATTGAAGAAGGAGGTCAACAAGGTCAGTTTGTGTTAACCTCAAGATTGACTTCAAAAAATACGGTAGAGCAACGCTATGCTGAACAACTGCTCCAAGTTTTGGATTTGGATGCGGAATTGAAACAGCTATTGGCAAAAGCTGATGATAGGCAAATGGTGGTAGCGGAATTTAAACCCACTTATCAAGAACCCAAAACAAGGAAGGAATTGGCCACTTTAAAAGATATCACCCTTTGGGTGTTTTTGATTTTGACGGTTTTGATGATGGCGGAACGTATCATTTCATTTGTGAAAAAACAATAAGGCAATGGAACAATTACAACATTTTAAAAGTCGATGGCAGCGATTCCAATATGTGGAATGCGTACTATATGCTGTTGGTTTTGGTGGTTTGGTGTATTTGTTGACCAAAAACCTGGGCTTTGGATTAGTTGGATTTATGGTAGCTTTCGGGATTGCTCTTGTTTTAAACAAACCATGGAAAATCAAAACGGAAAGTGTTATTGCCTTTGTGGATGCCCATGTGCCCGAAGCAGGTTTTAGTAGTGGCTTGTTGACTTTGCCCACTGACCAACTCTCTAATCTTTCCTTATTACAAAGACATCGTGTAGCAAGCCGATTAAAGGATTTGATGCCCAAGTTGATGCCGCCACACCATCTGCAAAAAGCAGCCTTGGTCATGTTCGGGTTCATTTTGATTGGCGTATTAGGGCGATATGTGTTAGGTGATTTTAGCAGTTTGTCATCAAAAAAAGGAAATAATAAAGAGCAGATTCAATTTGCGCCTTTGGACAGCATCCAAGAGGGTATTGAAATCCCTGAATTGACGGAAACTAAAATTACAGTTGCTTATCCAAGTTATACTGGAATACCAAGTTTGAATACCTCCAACCCCAATATCAAAGCGGTTGAAGGGACACAAATCACTTGGAATTTGACTTTTGATGGCGAGGTGCAAGAAGTAATCATGGACCGCATGGGCGAATTGATTCCGTTTTCCAAAAATGGTGAACAATACCAATTGAGTCAGCCTTTGCAATCATCAGGGTTTTACAGTTTTACGTTCAAAGACCTTGAGGACAATGCGTATCTTACCGATTTATACTCATTGGAGGTGACTCCCGATAATCCGCCCATGATTGAAATCACCGATTTGAATCAGTATAGTTATTTTGAGTACAATGATGACAAGACCATTCCGTTGAACACCCAAATTTTTGATGATTATGGGGTAAACGATGCCTTTATCGTGGCTACGGTGAGCAAAGGTTCTGGAGAATCGGTAAAGTTTAGGGAAGAAACATTGCAATTTGATGGAAGTATTTCCAAAGGAAATAAACAGCAGCGTCTCAAAAAATTATTGGATTTGTCCCAGTTGAAAATGGATCCAGGGGATGAGCTGTATTTTTATGTGGAGGCCCAAGATAACAAAACGCCGACCCCTAATATAGCCAGAAGTGAAACCTATTTTGCAGTGATTCGGGATACGGTGACCGATGAATTTGCCGTGGAGGGGAATCTTGGTGTGGATCTAATGCCCGATTATTTTAGGAGTCAGCGGCAATTGATCATTGATACCGAAAAACTGATTCAAGAGCAACCTGATATTTCAGAATATGATTTTAAATTCCGAAGCAACGAATTAGGCTTTGACCAAAAATCCCTCCGTTTGAAATATGGCCAATTTATGGGGGATGAAACTGAACTACAAGATGCTCCAGGGCAAGTTTCAGCAGTTGAAGAGGAAACCCACACCGATGAGGATGGGGAGGAAAAGGACATTTTGGATGGGTATAGCCATAAACACGATAGTGAAAACGAGCACAATTTGGTGGTTGAGCACCCTGAAAAGGATGAGGAGGAAGAGGAAGATCCTTTGCATGAATATTTGCACAATCACTCAGATCCTGAGGAATCCACTTTGTTTGAAAAGTCGTTGAAAGCCCAACTGCGGGATGCCCTCAATATTATGTGGGATGCGGAGCTGTATTTAAGATTGTATCAACCCGAAAAGTCATTACCGTACCAATATCAAGCGTTGGAAATTATTCAAGAAATAAAAAACAGTGCCCGTATTTATGTGCACCGTATTGGTTTTGACCCACCGCCAATTAAAGAGGAAACAAGACTTACTGGTGATATCGAAAACATTAAAAATGTGGACAAGAACGAGTCCTTTGAATATGAGATGACTTTTGCTGCCACACGAAAAATGGTTGCAAGGCTTGAGACTTTAATTAATGGAAATTCCCAATTTACTAAAAGCGATAATACATTGGTTTTGGAAGCTGGCAATGAGTTGGCCCAAAAAGCAGTTTCCGAACCTGTAAAATATCTAAAAGTGCTACAAGGACTACGCGACTTGGAAAAAACGACTAACAGAACCAAGGAAATGTATGTGCAAGTTCAAAAAAATATCTTGTCGGTTTTGCCTAAGGTGGAATCAAATCCTGGAAAAGGGGCAAGGTCATTGGATGAAATCAATTTGTTGTATCTAAAAGAATTGGGTGATTATGAGTGATGGATTTATGCTGTTGAACCACAACTTATTTTGGCCCTTACTGATTGGATGTTTGGTATTGTTGGGCTTTTTTGTTTGGAAGGAATGGCATCAAAAGGGACAATCTCGATTTTGGATTAAAATTGCAGTTGCCTGTATCGGATTAACCTCCTTGTTCCTCCTAATTTTAAAACCTGCTACCCCAAAAGACACCACAACAGGAAAGGCAATTGTACTTACCGAAGGATACAGGGCGGAACAATTGGATAGTTTAAAAAAAGTGTTCAAGCGTATTAAATCTGAGGAATATGTTTCAGGGAAATCGCTTTCCATTATTGAAGATGTGGATTCACTTTTTCTACTTGGTCATGGGGTTCCACTGTATGATTTTTGGCAGTTGGAGGGTAAATCCGTTCAATTTTTAGGAGGCGAAGCAATTTCAGGTTGGACGCAAATTCACCATACTGATGAATTGGAATTGGGAGAGGAACTTAAAGTTCAAGCACAATATCAAAATCCCCAAAAAGAGTATTGGGCCGTGTTAAAAGATAATGGAGGAAATCCTTTAGATTCTGTTCAATTTGAAGAAGGGGAGGAGCAATTGGTTCAATTTACGGTCCAACCTAAAGCGAGTGGGCATTTTGTATATCAGTTGGAAGAAAAAAATGCAGAGGGAGCGCTGGTTTCTTCTGAACCCATTCCTTTTATTGTTGAGGATAGAGAACCTCTCCATATTTTAATCCTGAACACTTTCCCCACCTTTGAAAGCAAGTACCTTAAAAATTATCTCGCTGAAAAAGGACATCAAGTTTTGGTGCGTTCCCAGTTGACCAAGAACAAATACAAGTTCGAATATTTTAATCGGGATACCCAACCTATTTATCAATTATCGAAACAAGCATTGGAGGCTTTTGACCTGCTTGTTTTTGATGTGGAATCATATCAGAATTTAGGCAGATCTGCATCAACGGTTTTAAAAGAGAGTATGGCGGAAAATGGTTTGGGTGTTTTTATCCAACCTAGTGGTAATTTGTTTACCTTATCAAAAAATCAATTGCCCATTGGTTTTGATGCGGATTTCAACACAGATATTTCCTTAGGGAATCCACCACAGAGTTTGCAGAAATATCCTTTTGCGTTTCAACAGGAATTTCCGCTACAACCCATCAAAATGGATTCAACAACCATTGCAGCTTATTTACCACAAGGAAAAGGCAAAATGGGAACCTCGCTTTTACAAAACACCTATCAATTGGTTTTGGATGGCAAACCAGATTCCTACGCAGCTATTTGGACTGAAATCTTGGATGCTTTGGTGCCTCAATTTGAGAAAAGTGCTTCTTGGGAAATGGTTACCGATATTCCAAGAGTGGATGAACCTGCAAACTTTTGGGTACATTCAAGTACCAATCCATTAGAAGTAGAGATAGAAGCGAGCAGCAAATTACCCTTGCTTCAAGATGTGCCTATTCCATCACGTTGGAAAGGTGTTCAATATCCTA
This sequence comes from Flagellimonas zhangzhouensis, assembly GCF_900102925.1. GTDB lineage: Bacteria > Bacteroidota > Bacteroidia > Flavobacteriales > Flavobacteriaceae > Flagellimonas > Flagellimonas zhangzhouensis. Next base: position 132,169 of record NZ_FNKI01000004.1, read on the forward strand.
GAAAAAAGGGTTGGAACCAACTTCAAATTCCAGCAGATTCCACATCCCAATTTTCGTATTTCGTCTTTGGAAAAAACGAACGAACAACAGTTTCTCAACAAAATGTTTACGAGCAAAATCAGCGTTATTTTGGACAAGGCAAAAGTTCGAATGCTCAAGTAAGTGCCACATCAAAAAAAATGGAACCCATTTCACCACTATGGTTTTTTGTACCCTTTTTGTTGAGTATGGGATGGTTGTGGTTGGAGCCTAAACTCTAATTTATTGATATCTCCAACTGGTCAAATCAGCACCTTGAGGGGCACTTTCGGCAATTCGTTTCATGATTTTGGGCACATACATGGAGTTGTACCTTAACCTGCTGATGGCATTGGGTTGATCTGGGTCGCCGTTCCAACAATGTTCTGCACGGTCGCCATACAATACTTCCCCGTCGTAATACGGTTCGGTGGTACTCTCCAAAAAATCCTCCATTAAATACACGGCATTGTTCAAATAATAATTGTCCATATCCCCGCAATAGATGTGAATTTTACCTTGGAGTTTGGGTCCTAATTTGTCCCAATCCCGTTCCATGATATGCTTGAGGTCGTAGTTTTCTTTCCAGTATTCGGCCACTTCATGGTCAATATCCCCTGTCATTTTATCCCAAAGTCGAACAGGGTATCCATCCTCGCCTTGAGGGGAATACGTAGCCTCCCAAATATCCCATTGCTGACCCGATCTTGATTTATCGCCCAGCACCAACTCCAAATGGTTGCCCTGTCGCAAAGTGGACTGAATTTGTCCCAAATAGTTTCTGTGGGAGGGAACCTCCAATTTTTTATGTTCTGAATCGTAGTAATAAGCATTATCATCCTCATAAATATTGGTAAGACAGTAGGCCCTAAAATCAATGGGATCTGGGCAGGCTGCAAAGCAGCCATTGTACTCATCTGGATATTTTACTTGGACTGCCAAAGCTTCCCAACCACCAGTGGAACCACCGTAGAGGAATCTAGACCAACCTTCGCCCATACCCCGAAATTCTTTTTCGATATGGGGAATAAGTTCGTAGGTAATAGCATCGCCCCATGGTCCTTGACTGGCTGAATTCACAGCATAGGAATCGTCGTAATAAGGTGTGGGGTGTTGAATTTCTATAATAAGGAAGCGAGGAAAATCGGGTTCGTTCCAACGTTTGTAAAAATCGTAAGCTTCTTGTTGTTGAATGATGTTGTAGCCATCCAAGTCAAAACGTGCGGAATAAGTCGGTTCTAGGTTCGGGTCTGGTGGCGTGGTTCTAAATCCGCCAAAATCACTTGGAAAATGACCTTGAAAAACCATTAAGGGATATTTGGCTTCGGGATGTTCTTCAAACCCTTTGGGCAATAAAATATGGGCGCCCAAATACATATCGCGTCCATAAAATTCGGAGAGTTTTTCCGATTTTAATTTAATGTGCTTGATCCATTCCGAGTCTTCTGGTTCTTCAATAGGCGGGATTTCTTGGTTCATAACTAGGGAAACATTTTCCACTCCGTTTTCACCTACCGTAATTTTAAAAGGCTGGCTATACAAGTTACCAGGGGATCTATTCCATTGCTGTCCTTCGCCATTATCCATGGGCAATTTTACAGTATGTCCCGTGCTCAGGTTAAAGTTTTCGTACACATGCAAGAGTGCTTGCACGTTGTATTCTCCAGGCGGAATGTCTGAAAGACTAGGGTAGGGATAGCCAAAAACAGTTTCATCAAAAGTTATGGGTGATCCTGGAGCCATTTCGTCCACATTCATTCCAAAAATAAGTTGGGAGCTTAGTCCATCATTGATTTGAAATCGGGGTTCTTTGCTATCATCTGTGGAAAGCATCAGTAGTAAACGGCCATCAATATTTTCGGCACTAACAGATTCATCAAAACTTACGTTGATGCTATAGGTTGAATTACTTTTTGGTTGACAGGAAATCAAAAAAAGGGAACAACTTAGAAAAAGGAGAAGGTACTTGGTCATGTTGGTTAGGTTTTAGATGAAAAAGATACTTCATTTTACCCCATAAACCAAGTGGTAACTTATTAATTGTAAGTGTATTCGTTGGGCTCAATGTGGATGAGTACATGTCCCAAGTTCGGGATTTCTTTCCGTAAATGATCTTTTAGTTCATGGGCAATCCAGTGTCCTTTTTCCACCGAATTATTCCCATCAACAATGGCATGAAGATCAACATGGAATTGCATGCCTGATTTTCTGATAAAACATTTTTCGGTACCCAAAACTCCTTCAACTTCTAAGGATTTTATTCGGATTTCGTCAATAAGGTCATCATATTGGTGCTCGTCCATAATTTCACCCAATGCGGGACGGAAAATCAAAAAGCTGTTGTAAAGGATAAATGCAGAAGCCAATAGGGCGGCCCAATCATCTGCAGTTTCGTATCCATCACCAAAAATCAAGGCGATTGAAATTCCGATAAAAGCCATCACAGACGTAATCGCGTCGCTTCTATGGTGCCAAGCATCCGCTCGTAAGCTGGAACTGTTGGTTTGTTTACTTTTTCTGATCACGATTTGAAAGGAGATTTCTTTCCAAAGGATAATACCGCCCAAAACAAAAAGCGTCCAAGATTCGGGAACTTTATGGGGTGTTTGAATGTGTTGAATGCTTTCGTAGGCAATTATGGTGGCCGAAGTGACCAAAAAGGCTACTACAATAAAAGTAATCAACGGCTCTATTTTGCCGTGGCCGTAGGGATGGTTGTCATCTGGCGGTTTCTCGGCATATTTAAAGCCTAAAAGCACCAAAAATGAGGAAAATATATCTGTGGTAGACTCAATGGCATCGGCAATTAGGGCGTAGGAGTTGCCAAAAAAACCTGCCAATCCTTTTATCAAAGCCAGTGCAATATTGCCCAAAAGACTAAAATAAGTGGTTCGTATTGCGGTTTTTTCGTTGCTCATAGTTGCCTGGAATAGGTTTTACGAAGATCGGGATTACAAATGAAAACTAGGATAAAAATATCCCCGGTAGTTAAAGGCTGTAACTACCGGGGATTGAAAAAAACAAAACAATTACGTTAGCAATTAACTTTCGGCTACCACGGCTTGGGCAGCGGCTACTCTTGCAATCGGCACTCTATATGGGGAGCAGCTAACATAGTCCATTCCTGTTTTATGGCAGAATCCTACGGAACTTGGTTCTCCACCGTGTTCTCCACAGATTCCTACTTTAAGTCCAGGTTTGGTAGCGCGTCCACTATCGGTACCCAATTTTACCAATTGGCCAACACCTTCTTGGTCCAAAACTTCGAATGGGTCCGCTTTTAGGATACCTTTTTCAATATAGATTGGTAAAAACTTACCAGAATCGTCCCTAGAGTAACCAAAGGTCATTTGGGTTAGGTCGTTTGTACCGAAACTGAAGAAGTCTGCAATTTTGGCAATCTCACCAGCAACCAAGGTTGCTCTTGGAGTTTCTATCATGGTACCTACGGAATACTCCACCGAATCTTTACGTTTTTTGAACAACTGTTCGGCGGTATTGTCGATGATTTCTTTTTGTTGTTTGAATTCTTCGACGGTTCCTACCAAGGGTACCATAATCTCAGGTTTGGTAATGATGCCTTCTTTTTTCAAGTTCAATGCAGCTTCCAAAATGGCTTGCGTTTGCATTTCGGTGATTTCGGGATAGGTATTTCCTAAACGGCAACCACGGTGACCCAACATTGGGTTGAACTCTTCCAATTCTGCTACTTTGTTTTTCACAGAAGACAAGGAAATATGTAAGTCATCTGCCAATTCTTTTTGGGTAGCCAATTGATGGGGTACGAACTCGTGCAATGGTGGATCCAATAATCTCACGGTAACAGGAAGTCCGTTCATAGCTCTAAAGATGCCTTCAAAATCGCCACGTTGCATGGGTAGTAGTTCCTTAAGAGCTTGTTTACGTCCTTTAACGGTATCGGCCAGGATCATTTCACGCATGGCTTTTATACGATCTACTTCAAAGAACATATGCTCGGTACGGGTAAGTCCTATACCTTTGGCTCCAAAGCTTCTTGCAACTTCAGCATCTTTTGGAGTATCTGCATTGGTACGAACATCCAATCTAGCATACGTATCGGCCAAGTTCATCAATTCGGCGAACTCTCCACTTAATTCAGGTTCTTTGGTGGCTACTTTGCCTTCCAAAATGTTACCTGTTGAACCGTTGATGGAAATCCAATCGCCTTCATGGTATTCATGTCCATCGACTCTTAGGATTCTTTCCTTGTAGTTGATTTTTAATGCACCTGCACCTGAAACGCAGCATTTACCGATACCTCTTGCTACTACCGCAGCGTGGGAGGTCATACCACCTCTTGCGGTTACAATACCTTTGGCAATATTCATCCCTTCCACATCTTCTGGAGAGGTTTCTATACGTACCAAGATGCTGTTTTTGTATTTCACGGCCTCATCGGCAAAGAACACAATTTGACCTGTGGCAGCACCTGGGGATGCTGGTAACCCTTGTGCAATAACTTCGGCTTCTTTCAAAGCTTTTGGATCAAAGATCGGGTGCAATAGTTCGTCTAGCTTGATCGGCTCTATGCGCATTAGGGCCATTTTTTCATCTATTGATCCTTCTTTGAGCAGATCCATGGCAATTTTCACCATGGCAGCACCAGTTCGTTTACCATTACGTGTTTGTAAGATCCATAGTTTACCTTGTTGAATGGTGAACTCCATATCTTGCATATCGTGATAATGGGTCTCCAATTTATTTTGGTATTCAAACAGTTCCTTGTAAATGTCAGGCATCAATTCTTCTAAGGAAGGATAGGATTCTTTACGTTCTTCTTCATCAATTTGAGCTAATTCTGCCCAACGTTGAGACCCCAATAAAGTAATTTGTTGTGGGGTGCGTACACCGGCCACCACATCTTCACCTTGGGCATTGATCAAGTATTCCCCGTTGAATTTGTTTTCTCCAGTACCTGCATCCCTTGTAAAGCAAACTCCTGTTCCAGAATCTTCTCCCATATTACCGAACACCATGGCCTGAACGTTAACCGCGGTTCCCCAATCTTCTGGATAGCCGTGCATTTTTCTGTAGTAAATGGCACGATCACCGTTCCAGCTATCAAAAACAGCCATTATTGCTCCCCAAAGTTGGTCCCAAGGATTGGTAGGGAAAGGTTGTCCTGTTCTTTTTTCAACGATGTCCTTAAAGTCGTACACCAAATCTTGAAGATCTTGAACGGTGAATTGGGTATCGTGCTCAATTCTTCGTTTATCTTTCAAATGGTCTATGATTTCTTCAAAAGGATCTAAATCGTCTTTAGATTCTGGTTTTAGACCCATAACCACACTACTGTACATTTGGATAAAACGACGGTAAGAGTCCCAAGCAAAACGTTCGTTGCCTGTCATTTTAATAACTCCTTTTACGGATTCGTCATTCAATCCCAAATTTAATACGGTGTCCATCATACCGGGCATGGATACCCTTGCACCTGAACGCACTGAAATAAGGAGCGGGTTTTCGTCATCTCCAAAAATGGAACCCATGGTTTTTTCGATGCGGTTGATCGCTTCGCGTACTTCAGGTTCAATTTTTTTAATGACCACATCCTTACCTTCATTATTGTATTGGGTACATACTTCTGTAGTTATGGTAAATCCTGGCGGCACTGGAATACCAATTCGGCTCATCTCGGCCAAGTTGGCGCCCTTACCTCCAAGTAAGTTTTTCATTTCGCGACTTCCATCAGCTTTTTTGTTGCCGAAGGAATACACGCTTAACTGATTTTCTGTGAGTGTTTCCATCTTTATATTGATTAAAGAAATTGACTTGTGCTAAAATTTCTATGTAAAATTAGTGGGTATGCCCAGCTCAAAACATGATAAAAGTCAGGTGGAAATCTCAGTTCCAAAGTGTTAACGGTTTTGTGAATGAAACTTGGGAAAGTATGGTCTCAGATGATGAAAAATTGACATCCCTTTTTATAAAATTCTTAAGTGGGAACATTTACAAATCATAAAATTCTGACAAAAATTATTTTTTTATAATTTTAAGTATCTAATAATCAAATAAATACATAGATCATGACATTTATCATCTTTTGATAAAATTCGCTGAAAGAACTTTGACCTATCAAAATTTTAGAATTATGCACAATCACACACAACCTCGACCAATGTTCATTTGGAGAACAATTTTCTGGATGACATTTCTTCTGATACCATTTGCACTTTCATCACAAACCTATAAGCTAAGCGGCAGTGAAGGAGAAGTTATGGTAACAGGAACTTCCACCCTTCATGATTGGGAAGAAATCGCTGAAAAAAAATCTGGTTCCATTGGGCTTGATGTTAGCGGAGAGCTTCCAAAAATCACCACTTTAAAATTTGCTGTTGAATCTGAAAGCTTAAAAAGTGGTAAAAGTGGGATGGACAAAAACACCTATAAAGCGTTGGATTCTGATAAACATAAAGAAATAGTTTATCAAATGACCTCCGTAAAAAGTATCTCAAAGGCTTCTTCTGCCAATACTTATAAGGTAATCGCTACTGGCAACTTGACCATTGCGGGGCATACCAATAAGGTAGACCTTCCTTTTAACTTAACCGTTAACGGAAGTAAAGTTACCCTTGATGGAAAGTATGGAATGAAAATGACCTCTTTTGGTATTGAACCTCCAAAAGCCTTGATGGGCACCATCAAAACTGGTGATGAAATTGAGATTCACTACACTACTATTTGGAAATAAGAACAATCAATTAATAAATATAACTCAACTAAAATTCAATAACAATGAGAAATACTGTGAAATACGGAGTAATGGCGCTTGTTTTCTTTGCTGGCCTGGTGGGATATTCCCAAACCCGTAAACTGGATAATTATCGCGAACCCGACAAAAATGGTGTAAATGTTTTTGAAGCACCAAAAGATACCGTTTCAACTTTTGATGGTGTTAAAGTAAGAGTAGGTGGTTCTTCTACCTTGCAATTTCAAGCAGTAGATCATGAAAACTCTGGTGCTGTAGAGTTGATCGAAATTGGTGACAACTTTAACTTGGCTACTGCTAACTTAGATTTGGATGTTGCCTTGGCAAAAGGTGTTCGTATGCACTTAAGAACTTATCTTTCTTCACGTCACCACCCAGAACCTTATGTAAAAGGTGGTTATTTTCAAGTGGACAACTTGGATTTCATCAGCCCTGGATTCTTGGAAGAAGCGATGAAATATTTGACCATTAAAGTAGGTCACATGGAAAACAACTATGGTGATGCCCACTTTAGAAGAACAGACAACGCGCAAGCCATGCACAACCCATTTGTTGGTAACTTGATTATGGATGCGTTTACTACCGAAGTTGGTGGTGAGGTGTATTTCAGAAAGAATGGCTTCATTGCAATGTTTGGTCTTACCAATGGTAAATTGAATCAAGCAGTAAACAACCCTGGTACAACTGGAGCTTCTATTATGGCAAAATTGGGTTACGATGGTCAAGTTAGTGATGACTTAAGACTTAGACTTACTGGATCTATGTACAGCACCAGTAAATCTGCAAGAACTTACCTTTATGCAGCTGACCGTTCTGGATCTAGATATTACTTGGTTTTGGAACCAGCAGATGCATCTACTTCAGGGAATTTCCGTTCCGGTAGATATAATCCTGGATTCAACAATGAGCTAACAGCCTTCATGTTCAACCCTTTTGTAAAATATAAAGGATTGGAGTTCTTTGGTACCGTTGAATTGGCTTCTGGTAAAACCGATGCAGAGACTGATACAAGAAATGCCACTCAGTTGGCAGGTGAGTTGATCTACAGATTTGGTGGAAATGAAAACTTCTACTTAGGAACTCGTTACAACACTGTAAAATCTGATGATCCATCTGGTTCTGAAGTTACTATTGACAGATTCCAATTGGGAGGTGGTGTATTCTTGACCAAAAACATTTTGACAAAAATAGAATACGTGAATCAATCCCATGATGGATATGATACCACAAGTATCTTTAACGAAGGTAAATTTAATGGGGTTTTATTGGAAGCTATCATCAGCTTCTAACCAACACAATAGGGTTAAATAACGAAACCTAGGGCCTAAAGCCCTAGGTTTTAAAACGTAAAAAAGTTATCTTTAAATTCATGCTAACCACAATTCCACATATCACTAGATTAATAGGTGTCATCGGTATATTTATGTTGATGTCCTATGGTGTTTCAGACCCAGAAAGGCGCACCAAGGTTAGGGTGGCGGGAGATAGCGAAGTGGTAATTTCTGGAACTACCAACGTGAACCAGTTTACCTGTAAGTACAATCTTGAGGAGATGGAATTGCCCATTCGGTTGGTGTACGATGATAAAAAGGAACATATTCTGTTTAACAATGCCAGCTTACAGTTGGCCAACGATTGTTTTGATTGTGGCGGAAGGGCCATAAACAAAGATTTTAAGGAGTTGCTACGAACAGAGGCATACCCTCAAGTAGAAATGAAACTCCTCTATGTTGACCCTCCACAAGAAGAAACTTCACAAGTTGGGGTAGGGATGGAAATAAAAATTGCTGGGGTTGCCCGTAGATACAATGCAGTTTTAAACTGTAGTGTAGACAACAAAATAACAGTGAATGGCGATTTGGAGCTAAAACTGAGTGATTTTAATCTTGAAGCTCCCAAAAAAATGTTGGGCATGATTAAAGTTGATGATGAAATTGTAGTTCGCCTGGCCATTAAAATGAACGAGGTTTAAAACAACATTTAAATTTTATAAATATAAAATCCGTTGTGATGCGAACATCCAACGGATTTTTTGTTTGATGACCTTTATTGATTCAATTATTGACAATAAAGCAGTATCTTGTGAGGCACTTTAAAATAAAGATTAATTACAAACAAACACAATGAAACAATATTCATTTAAAAATGTGAAAGCTATATTTTTTACCTTATTTATAGCTTTATTTTCCATCAACCTTAGTGCTCAAGACCATTTTGGAGGACTAGCTCTTTATACTGTTAGGGATGATATGGGAACGGATGCCAAAGCTACTTTAACCAAAGTTGCAGAGGCTGGTTATGCATATGTGGAGGCAGCAGGATACGAAGATGGTCAGTTTTATGGTATGGCACCAGCAGACTTTAAGGCGTATTTGGAAAGTCAAGGATTAAAGCCAGTTAGTACACATATGGGTATGGTAACTTTGGACAATGCGGATCAATTGATTGCCGATACCAAAGCGGCAGGTTTTGAGTATTTTACGATTCCTGTACCACCAATGGGTATGTTCACTTTTGATCGTGAAACCAGATCTATGGGTATGAAAGGTACTATGGAAGAATTTGCCAATATCTTGACTACGATTGGAAAGAAATGTGAGGCTGCAGGTTTGAAATTATTGTACCATAACCACGATTTTGAATACAAGAAAAATGAAGATGGAGTAGTGCCAATTGAATATTTATTGGATAACACCGATCCAAAATATGTGAACTTCCAAATGGATTTATATTGGGTGACCAGAGCAGGGGCCAGTCCAACTGCTTATTTTGAAAAATACCCAGGTAGATTTAAGTTATGGCATGTTAAGGATATGGATGAAGAAGGTAAGTTTGCTCCAGTAGGTGAGGGAACTATTGATTTTAAGTCCATTTTGGCCAAAAAAGATGCTTCTGGAATGGTAAAGTATTTTGTGGAACAAGACATGACTTGGGACCAAAAACCATTGGATGTAATCAAAATCAGCCACAAAGGCTTGGAAGAGATAGGATTTAAATAAAATTTCAGCATTGAATTTGAGCCAGTTGTAATAAAAGTGGCAAGAATTCAAAAAAATATTTTTTACAATCACATACATTAGTATCTTTGCACCCGCAAAGTCGGGGTCGCGTAGCTCAGCTGGATAGAGCATCTGCCTTCTAAGCAGACGGTCGAAGGTTCGAATCCTTCCGCGATCACAAATAAATACTCCAAACAAAAAAACGCTAAGCTTGCTTAAGCGTTTTTTTGTTTGGAGTATTTTCAGCATGTAAAGCAAATGATATTAAATCCTTCCGCGATCACAAAAAAAGCCCCTTAAAAAAGGGGCTTTTTTTATTTAACGTATTTCACCAGTTACATTACAGCTCAAGACAAATTTTAAGAGGGGGGGGGGTAAAAAGGTTACCGTTTTATTGAACTTTCAATGTAAAACGAGTCTATTGGTTTGTTAAAGTTCATTTCCCCGTACTAAATAATTAGTTTACATTCTGACGTTTATTTAAACTTTCAGGTTATGGTTTTTGGATATGCACGGGTGAGTACTATGGAACAAAGTTTGGACCTTCAATTGGATGCACTCCTCAAAGAAGGAATCCCACAAAAGAACATTTACACGGACAAAGTATCGAGCACCAAGGAAGTGCGGAAGAGCTTGAGCAAACTTTTAAAATATGTGAGGGACGGAGACACCATTGTGGTCTGGAAACTTGATCGGTTGGCAAGGAGCTTGATCCATTTTACCAATCTAATGACCAAATTGAAGGAAAAGGGCGTACGTTTTAGGAGCATTACTGAACCTTTCATAGATACAACCGAGAAGTCTTCCCATTCGGAATTTATCATTAACATATTTGCTGCCTTGGCACAATTGGAAAGGGACATCATAATTGAACGGACCAAGGCAGGGTTGGAATCTGCAAGGCGAAGAGGAAAGATCTTGGGAGCCCCAAAGGGATTAAGTAAGAAAAATCAACAAAAAGCTGTACTTTGTGAGGAGTATTTCAATGATGGGGTGTTGACCGTAACTGAAATATGTGAACGGATGAACATTTCGAGAGCCACCTATTACAAGTATTTACGGCTTAGAGGGCTTTAGGGAAAGTTGAGACCATATAAAAAACTAATTAAAACCCAATAATCCGTTCTATCAACCAAAAGGATGCTACAGATCCAATAGCATAAGGTATTATTTTTTGCATCCAAACATGTTTGGGCATAAACGATTTCGGCAGTTTTAATAATGTAAATACCAAAATCACAAATAAAATTTGTCCCAGTTCCACACCTAAATTAAAAGTTGCCAAGGCCAAAGGAATTTCCTGTTGTGGAAGACCAATCTCTTGCAAGGCACCAGCAAATCCAAATCCATGAAGCAATCCAAAACTGAAGGCAACCAACCAAGGTTTTTGACTTGTTAACGAGGGTACACCTTTTTGAATCTTTAAAATTTCCATCGCTAAGAATACAATACTCAAGGCGATAACTGCCTCTACTGGTGGGCCTGGTAAACTGGCTATGCCCAATACTGAAAAACTAAGAGTAATACTGTGTGCAAGGGTGAAAGCGGTAATCGTCTTCAATAGTTTTTTGAATCCTTTTGTAATCAATAGAAGCGCAAGTACAAATAACAAATGGTCAAAACCCAAAAGGATATGTTCGATTCCCAATACGATATAGGTCTTTGCTACCATCCATTTGTTTGGTTTTTCAGGAACCACAATGATATTTTTGGAGGGTTGTAGTAAAAAACTGTGGTGTTCACCATTCAGCAATCGGATGTCAACCAAAACATCGACTCCTGTTTTGTTGAGATTGTTGATGGTTAAAGTGGTGTTGGATAAGCTTATAGGGCCTTTTAGTTGATAGGTGTACAGTACAAAGGCCTCCAGAATTCGTGGTGCAATGGTTTCATTTAAAGTGAAGCTATTGTTGAACAAGGGTTGAATGTCCAATACCTTGTCCGCAGTTCTTGGAACCTTCCATAGTACATTGTAGGTGTTGGAAGATACTTCGTTTATCTGCAAATAAGCTGGGCGTACCTCATGAGCCAAAGTATTGAATGGCAATGCGAGAATTAAAAAAAGTAGGGCCCTTAATACCTTGTTCATGATTTGCTATAGCTGTTTTTGATAGCTTCAGGTATTTTTTCCGAAATGATTTTCACTTGATATTTATCCAACAAATCCCTGTACATCTGTTCTTGCGTTTCAAGTTCGGTTTGGTATTCATATTCTTTTTCGACATAAGGCTTTATTTCCTTGAAATCCGCAGTCTTGGATTGGATTTTATCAGAAATAAAAACCAAATGTTGTCCATACCCAGATTCTATGGGCCCAATCCATTGGTCAAGAGGTAAGGAATCCAAGGCCAAGGTGAAATCTTTGCCAAATGACTTGTTAATGTCCAGAGCGGTTGCGCCATTCCATGAATTTGAAAGGGAAAGTTTCCTTTTTCTTTTCATTGGAATTTCCATAGTTTGGGTTAGTGATAACTTATGGGCTTTTAGTTCTTGCTCCAAATCTGGTTCGTCCTCTAAAAATAGTACTTGTTGAAATGTGTAGGTTGGTGGAAGCTGAAACAAATCTTCATTTTGCTGATAGAACAAAAGTAGATCCTCATCAGAGGGTGCTTTGATCATTGCATTTAAATCATTGGAAACTGCCTCCATTTTTTGTGAAAGGCGTCGTTTAACAATTATATCGTTATGGTCCAAGTTCATGGCCAATGCTTCTTTATAAAACACCTCTTGACGCAGGTATTGGTCAATAAAAGCTTTTATATCATCATTATTGGGTTCACGTTGCCATTGTTTTTTCCATAAACCTAGCAAGTAATCGTATTCAGAATCGTCAATTACAATGGCATTTTCTGGTGCAATATCTTTATTTACATAGGAATAGTAACCAAAAATCAAGAGCCCTATGAGCAAAAAATGCAACAAGGGTTCTTTCCAAAAATTCTTCATAAATATGTCTATTTTGAAGGTTCAATCCAGATAGGTGAAGCCCAAGCACGTTCTTGTATAACTCTTTTTGTGTCCTCTGGATAATGTACATCAGGATTTCTTATTTCGTCCCATAAGCTATAGCGTGCAGTGGGAAGCTGAATCACACGAACGTAATAATATGCATTTTGGTTCGGGTCAAAATTCGGATCTTTCCAGATGGCCATTAATTCTGGATCACCTTTTTCTTTATTGAAATCACCTGTTTTTAAATCGACTGGTGCGTCAATGGGAGGTACAGAACCATCCGCTTGCAATCGGCCATCAGAAGCGGCCACATTATAAATGGTGTCTTTCATTTCACCATTTTCGACCCATCCCTTTATTATTTGAACACGGCCCAAATTCGGAGCGATTGGGTCTTTTATGGCCCAAACCATAAAATCAGGTGATTCTTGCCCAACATAATTTTGTCCCATGGGCACACCCTTATCATAGCCATCCTGTACCATTTCTTCGTAAGAACCGTAAGAAGATTTGTATCCTTTCCCCGCAAAGAAGCGAACTTTTATCCTTGGACCTGAGGTGGCAAAGGATTCACGCTTGTGCATACCATCCCAAATTGCTTCTCGGGTATTTGTAATGGCCCAAACCCCTGTTAACCCACCAGGGTTCATATCTCTATTGTACATTTCGCCATCCTGCTCATTTTTAGATCGTCCATCCGCAGTTTCATCTGCCATTCCATGATGCCCAACATAATTCCACTCTTCCACATTGGACATCACTGCATTGTGGCTATCGGTACCGCCTACAAAACCATATTTAAAAGGATTGGTCCCCAATTCTTCGTAGTATTTTACTCCCCTTGTAAGCCCGTAGCGAACAAAATTGTGTCTTTCAAAAACACGACCATTGTATTTCTGCAGGGATACTGCATTTTCAAAGTCTGCAAATTCATCGTTGGGCCAAAAATCGGGAACTACTTCGCTATTTCCCTTGGTTTGCATCATTTCAAGATTTCTTTCAAAATGTTGACGGGTTTCAGCGTATGATTTATCTATCGGCTTGTCGTTCATGGCAACTTCTGGAAACAGCATGCCCTTGCTTTCGTTCGAGTTATGGGGGTTACAAAATACCTTGACACCATTTTTTTCTTGTGCAATCATCCAATCCCAAAGTTCTTGTGGAGATGGTCCTTCATTTGAAGAAAAGGGCATATCTGGCAAGTTGGTGTCTCGAAAGAATACGTTTCGGTGCAAATTCGCCGTATTTGGTGCAGAACTCCATTCATAAGCATGAATGGTGGTGAATGTTCCTGGTTTATAGTTCTTTTCGGTTGCCTCTATATTTTTTTGCCATTGCGATTTAACGGCATCATATCCTTGCCAGAAATCAGGGTGGGCATTCCCACCCGCCAAAGCATCTAGAACATATTTTTTGTAAACTGTCAAAGCCGTTTGTAAATCTTGTGCTTCCCGCATTGAGACTGCAGCTTCACTATCGTATCCAGGAGTCCCTTCGTTCATCAAGGTATAAGTTTCACCCAAAAATTCCCCATGATCGGTAACGGCTGCCCAATCCAATGGCCTGTTTATTGTATGTGGTTTTCCATTTACAAGTACTTCTTCGCCTTGTGCAAAACGATATGCATCATCAGGGGTGAGTCGGGTTCCCGCTATAAAGGCATCCATAGATGCGGCGGTATGTAAGTGCTGTTCTCCAAAATAGGCCTCTTTAAGCGGGTTTTCAGCCACCTCGTAGCTTTTCCCTTTATAGGTGTACAGTTCGTTTGAGGAAACAATTTCGTCTTCATTTGCCTTATCCTCTTTGCTTTTTGAATTACATGAAAAAAGGAATAGGATTACCAATACTATAATCGAATTTTTCATTGGAATACTGTTAGTGTTTTTAAATTGAAATCAAACAAGCAGCAAATAAATTACTTTGTTAGCAATCTAGTTTTTTATAGTTTGTGGTGGTTAGATATGAATATAGTAATAAAAGGTGATATTGTCTGTTTTAAGAAGGAAATTAATGTGTCAACTGAAGTTAAAGTTGTATTGCCGTAAGGAGAATAAATAGTAGATAACTATCACAAAGTTCAAATAAACGATGAAGAATCCACTTAAAATACTTTTAAGCATACCTTCCATTATTGGACTAGCATACATGTGGACTTTCATTGAACCTAAATCGATTGTTTGGATTTCAAACAATATTGTATCCTATGAGTATCAAGGAGCAATTGTAAATGTTTTAGTCATAAGTCAACTGGCATATTTAATATATCGGTTATGGCGCTACAAAAACATTAAAATGGGGCAAAAATCAGAATGGACTTTCTTGTTGATTACATTTAATGTTATCACTTGTCCAATTTATATCTGGAAAATGGATGAGCAATTTAAATTAATGAATCAAGAAATGATCAACCAACAATAAGTTCAAATAAACTATGAGCATTTATTGGAAAATCCTATTAGTGATTTTGGTTTGGATTTCGGTATCGGCCTGGAATAAATATGTAGTGAAAAGAGTGGTTGCAAAAGTGGTTAAGATGAATCCTAATAGTGACTGGTTATCACGTAAACACGTGGTAATTAAAAATTTGTTTCAGGGCTTCTTCTGGGTCTTTTGTGTTTTATTTACGATTGCAATGGTATTTTCCAAATAAAGTTCAAATAAACGATTGTAATGGAAAAAACAATATTTGAGATAACTAAAATGGATTGTCCCTCAGAGGAAAATCTGATCCGTATGAAACTGGACGGAATTTCAAGTATTGCAAATATGGACTTTGACATTCCCAACAGAAAATTGACCGTTTTTCATAAAGGACAAATTGACCAAATAGAAAAATCAGTTCTTGAACTGAATTTAGGTGGACAGAAAATATCGACTGAGCAAACGGACCAAATCGACTTTAATGAGCATTCAAACCAAAGAAAACTACTTTGGACTGTCCTGGGAATAAATTTCGCCTTTTTCGTAATCGAAATGGCTACAGGAATAATCTCAAAATCAATGGGGTTGGTTGCGGACAGCTTGGATATGCTTGCTGATTCATTCGTTTATGGAATAAGTTTGATTGCTGTTGGAGGAACTATGTCCAGAAAAAAACAGATTGCCAAACTTGCTGGGTATTTTCAAATAACTCTTGCTGTAATTGGTTTTATAGAAGTTTTGAGAAGATTCTTTGGGGCAGAACAACTTCCCGATTTTTCAACTATGATAGTCATTTCAATTTTGGCACTTATTGCAAATGGAATTTGT
>NZ_FNKI01000009.1:0-2500 GCF_900102925.1 Flagellimonas zhangzhouensis
GCACCTACGTGTAGGTGTCTGACGGTACCGTAAGAATAAGGACCGGCTAACTCCGTGCCAGCAGCCGCGGTAATACGGAGGGTCCGAGCGTTATCCGGAATCATTGGGTTTAAAGGGTCCGTAGGCGGGCCTGTAAGTCAGGGGTGAAAGTTTGTGGCTCAACCATAAAATTGCCTTTGATACTGCAGGTCTTGAGTCATGGTGGGGTTGCCGGAACATGTGGTGTAGCGGTGAAATGCATAGATATCACATAGAACACCGATCGCGAAGGCAGGTGACCAACCATGTACTGACGCTGATGGACGAAAGCGTGGGTAGCGAACGGGATTAGATACCCCGGTAGTCCACGCCGTAAACGATGGATACTAGCTGTGGGGACTTTGTCTCCGTGGCCAAGCGAAAGTGATAAGTATCCCACCTGGGGAGTACGTTCGCAAGAATGAAACTCAAAGGAATTGACGGGGGCCCGCACAAGCGGTGGAGCATGTGGTTTAATTCGATGATACGCGAGGAACCTTACCAGGGCTTAAATGTAAGTTGCATTAGTTGGAGACAGCTATTTCTTCGGACCACTTACAAGGTGCTGCATGGTTGTCGTCAGCTCGTGCCGTGAGGTGTCAGGTTAAGTCCTATAACGAGCGCAACCCCTACCGTTAGTTGCCAGCATGTCAAGATGGGGACTCTAACGGGACTGCCGGTGCAAACCGTGAGGAAGGTGGGGACGACGTCAAATCATCACGGCCCTTACGTCCTGGGCTACACACGTGCTACAATGGCCGGTACAGAGGGAAGCCACCCCGCAAGGGGGCGCGGATCTATAAAACCGGTCACAGTTCGGATCGGGGTCTGCAACTCGACCCCGTGAAGCTGGAATCGCTAGTAATCGGATATCAGCCATGATCCGGTGAATACGTTCCCGGGCCTTGTACACACCGCCCGTCAAGCCATGGAAGCCGGGAGTGCCTGAAGTCCGTCACCGCAAGGAGCGGCCTAGGGCAAAATCGGTAACTAGGGCTAAGTCGTAACAAGGTAGCCGTACCGGAAGGTGCGGCTGGAACACCTCCTTTCTAGAGAAAGAGATGTCCGGAGCCTTGGGGTCCCGCACGAGGTGGTCTTTAAGATCTTTGTGCTGTCGTTTATGATATGTTTTTTGATATAAGGCAAAATAGGCCAAGACAGTCTCATAGCTCAGCTGGTTAGAGCGCTACACTGATAATGTAGAGGTCGGCAGTTCGAGTCTGCCTGAGACTACGAAAGCGGCGGAGCCGCAAGTTATAAGTGAAAAGTTAAAAGTTCACAGGTAACGTAAGTTCATTACAAATTGAAAGGAAATTCTAGGAGTTGAGAAGGTAGTTCAGTGATTTCTGACTACTAACTACTATGTACCAACTACTGGTATATGGGGGATTAGCTCAGCTGGCTAGAGCGCCTGCCTTGCACGCAGGAGGTCATCGGTTCGACTCCGATATTCTCCACCACGGCAAGTGTCGTCCACGGTAATTTATATTGCCGGTGGCGATGAGCCAGAAAGTTCATTGACATATTGGGACGGAGCAAGATTGATTTTATATCGGTCTATGCGAAGTCAAAGAAGAAACACGAAGTAGAATAGAATATATAAAGGATTACGAGAGGGCATTTGCACTTATGTGCAGATGCGACAAGCAAAAGAAGGGCGTATGGGGGATGCCTGGGCTCTCAGAGGCGAAGAAGGACGTGATAAGCTGCGAAAATCCACGGGGAGCTGCACATGAGCATTGATCCGTGGGTGTCCGAATGGGGCAACCCGGCTGGTTGAAGGCCAGTCACACCGCAAGGTGGGCGAACCCGCTGAACTGAAACATCTAAGTAGGCGGAGGAAGAGAAAACAAAAGTGATTCCGAGAGTAGTGGCGAGCGAAATCGGATTAGCCCAAACCAATGTTGTTCCGGCAATGTTGGGGTTGTAGGACCACAATGTTCTTTGCGCGACGAACTGGAACCCTTTGGAAAGAGGGGCCGTAGACGGTGATAGCCCGGTACAGGCAAGGAGCGTTAAAGATAGTGGTATCCTGAGTAGCGCGGGGCACGTGAAACCCTGTGTGAATCTGGCGGGACCATCCGCCAAGGCTAAATACTCCTGAGAGACCGATAGTGAACCAGTACCGTGAGGGAAAGGTGAAAAGAACCCTGAACAAGGGAGTGAAATAGACCCTGAAACCATACGCCTACAAGCGGTCGGAGCCAGTTTACTGGTGACGGCGTGCCTTTTGCATAATGAGCCTACGAGTTACTTTTACCGGCAAGGTTAAGCACCTCAGGTGCGCAGCCGCAGCGAAAGCGAGTCTGAACAGGGCGCCATAGTCGGTAGTAGTAGACGCGAAACCGTGCGATCTACCCATGGGCAGGTTGAAGCTGTGGTAACACATAGTGGAGGACCGAACCCGTTGACGTTGAAAAGTCTTGGGATGACCTGTGGGTAGGGGTGAAAGGCCAATCAAGCTCGGAAATAGCTCGTACTC
>NZ_FNKI01000003.1 GCF_900102925.1 Flagellimonas zhangzhouensis
CGATTGTAATGGAAAAAACAATATTTGAGATAACTAAAATGGATTGTCCCTCAGAGGAAAATCTGATCCGTATGAAACTGGACGGAATTTCAAGTATTACAAATATGGACTTTGACATTCCCAACAGAAAATTGACCGTTTTTCATAAAGGACAAATTGACCAAATAGAAAAATCAGTTCTTGAACTGAATTTAGGTGGACAGAAAATATCGACTGAGCAAACGGACCAAATCGACTTTAATGAGCATACAAACCAAAGAAAACTACTTTGGACTGTCCTGGGAATAAATTTCGCCTTTTTCGTAATCGAAATGGCTACAGGAATAATCTCAAAATCAATGGGGTTGGTTGCGGACAGCTTGGATATGCTTGCTGATTCATTCGTTTATGGAATAAGTTTGATTGCTGTTGGAGGAACTATGTCCAGAAAAAAACAGATTGCCAAACTTGCTGGGTATTTTCAAATAACTCTTGCTGTAATTGGTTTTATAGAAGTTTTGAGAAGATTCTTTGGGGCAGAACAACTTCCCGATTTTTCAACTATGATAGTCATTTCAATTTTGGCACTTATTGCAAATGGAATTTGTCTTTACATATTACAAAAATCAAAAAGCAAGGATGAGGCACATATGAAAGCAAGTATGATTTTCACCTCTAACGATGTAATCATCAATATGGGAGTAATAATTGCGGGACTATTGGTAAATTGGTTAAGTTCTAACAAACCTGATTTAATAATTGGAACTATTGTTTTTGTTTTGGTGATTCAAGGAGCATTCAGGATTTTGAAACTTAGCAAATGAACCAAAGTTCAAACAAACGATTCCATACTATCCCATTTTATGGTTATACTGAACCTTTCTCCATTTATTTTTTCATTTAATCAAAAGCTCTAGTCGCCTACTTCCCTGCCATTCCAGGAGCACTATTTTTAGCCGTTCGTGGGCACCGGTCACATATTTGGGATATACATGGACAAACCGATACGTGGCACCGCTTTTAATTGTTTCTGGTTGTTGGAACCTAAGCAGTGGGTCCAATGGGGTCTCTTGATACGATGTCTTGCTTTTTGGACTGCCATTGATGCGAAGGATATCCAAGGTTTCAAGGTCATAATCGATTCCTGATTTGTTTTGCAGCTCGAAAACCAAGAACATTTCTCCACCTTGATATACCCTTTTTTCAAGTCGCAATTGCATACCCTTGCGTCTAACCGTCCCCAAGTTTTCTTCGTTTTGTTCCTGGAGCAGTTGTTCCAATAGGGCCGAGCGTGTGCCATCTTTGACCAAGGTATCCAATTTCCTGGTCGGTATAGGACGTACCTTTCCCAAACTGTTTTGTTTATTGAGAAATAGATGCGTCCGGGGTAACCGATCTTTATAGGCAACTTTAAACTCATAGGCATAGCCATCCATGGTCACCACCCATAGATTGGTCGTTGTCCCATCGATGGCCTGCAACAGGCCAAAATAGTGTGCTTCTTCCCGATCATAGGAGAAGACCGCATTTTCATTACCGGTTATGGCCTGCTTTATAGGGCTGGGAAAAAAAAGGGCGACATTCATCCGGTCATTGGCGTAAAGGGTATCCAAGGCTTGTTGGCCCCATACGAATGGGCCAAAACCAAAGGCAATAAGACTAATAAATAAACTCCTGATTTTCATGTTCACGATTTTAATAAGAATTGATAATGGTCTGTAATCTTCACCTTAACGGCCCGATGGTCACGTTGAAAGATGTGTTTGATCCCATTGAGCCGGGGAAGGCCGGGTACATTGATTTCATCCAGGCCTTCATCCAAGGTCCGGTCCAGCACTTCGCCCTTGAGTCGGTTCCTCACATAGATACCCTCCCTTCCGTCCTGGGCATCATGGGCCTTCAGATTCAATGGAAGTTCTCCAGAAATTGTAAGCTCCACCATGACACGGTTGGGCCTGATCTTTACAAACCCATAGAGCCGGGTTCCCCTCGGAACCTTTATCCCATCGAGATCAACAGATTCGGACAACCGCAGGTCCAGACGTTGTCCATCCCTTAGGGTTTGATCGCCATCCACATAGGCCATGATCTCAAAATGGTACAAGGCAGGATCAAGGGGACTTGATGCATAAAAAAGTTGATGGGACAAGGACAGGTCCGCAACGGTCGGGGCCGAAATCGGTTCAGGTCCCACAGCTTCCAATATATCGTCATGACTCGGAGTTCTCACGATGACCTCCATCGGCCCTGGTGGTTCCACCCTATTTATTGAAAAGGAATTGGAGGCATACACACTATCGATGACACGTTGCTTTTCATACTCCATATAGTCCGGGTTGAAATAGCCCTTGTCATCGATCATGTGTTCCGGATATATGGGAGGAGCGGTAATCTCACGTTCCTCTTTAAGGGCTTCCAAGGCCCTTAGTTTACTATCGTACTCGACCTGGTTCTCTTCCAGATCGGGAATGGGGATCCGCTCGGGATCCAATTCCGGTTCCTTGTCCTTTCCAAAGGTCATGATGCCATAGATGGTAATGAACAGTACCACACATACCATGACCAGGACAAATACAATTTTATTCTTTTGGGCTTTCATAGGCTTCCAGTTTACGAAGTGAGTTTTCAAAAAAATCAGTGATCAACAATCCATGCGGATTGTGCGGAAAGTTCCGTTCGACCTGCAACAAATGGCCCGAAGTGACCAGTTCGTAGGTATCGGTTACGGCACCTCTGTGGATCTGTAATACAATGCGAGTTTGAAAGGTCATGTTCGCTCCTTCCATCTTGATCTTCGACTCGATATGCTCCACTTTTTGAACGAGGGAATATTGCAACAACCGATTATAGAAACCATCTGCTTTCTTTTGTTGATATACCTCGGCCACGGAGTTGTTTCCGAGCCAAAGGGCCTTTTCCATATGGGTTTCAAAACTTCCGGCATCCAACCCATAAAACCATCTATGGAACCGTTCCAAATGGGCCATTGCCTCTACTTCCAAGTGTTGACGTTGATCTACCCATTGCAACGGGATGACCTCCCCTTCCCCATTGACCACAAAGGCATGGTCCAAACCATTCTGGTGTATTTTGGCTACCACCATAATGGAGACCGAACATACCAACCCCGAGACGATGACCACGGAAAGGACCACCCAGCGGTTCAACCGCAATACCTGCACTATATTTTTAAAAGGCGTTTTCATAGACTTCAATTTAACCGGTGAACAATCGAAGGGTAAAGCTCGTGGCCCTTCGATACAATTTAAATTTGAGCAACACGATAAAGCCAATGGTCCCGAGTTCAATGATGGAGGCAAAGAATTCACTCCCAAAATCAAAACCAAAGAGGTTTCCCCAGAAATTGGTACTGATCTCCGTGTAGAGGTTATTGACGAACACATTGACCAAAAAGAAAGCGGGCACCAACATGTACACCGCTGCGTACAACTTAAAAAACTGATAGGCCAGGGGACGG
This sequence comes from Flagellimonas zhangzhouensis, assembly GCF_900102925.1. Classification (GTDB taxonomy): domain Bacteria; phylum Bacteroidota; class Bacteroidia; order Flavobacteriales; family Flavobacteriaceae; genus Flagellimonas; species Flagellimonas zhangzhouensis. The sequence goes on from NZ_FNKI01000003.1 coordinate 3,458, forward strand.
AACTTTTCAAAGACGGCCAAGCTGATGACCAAGGGAAAAAAGGCCTGTAGGATCCCCAACAGGAAATACCGTTCTGCAAGGAACAAAGGATAGATGAACAAATCCATCAACCAAAGAATGACCCCGATGATAAAGGCCAAGACCTTTAATCCGTACAAAGGAGTAACCAAGGCATCGTACAACAATGCCATGGCTTTCTTGGCGGCTTCCAAAGCACCCACATCCCGTTCCAGGTCCACATCCTGCAGCTGTAAAGGGAGGAGTGCCGGAGCCGTGTCCCGGTATTGGGCCTCAATGGCCACCAGGATCCCATCAAAAACTCCCAATACCTCAGTTGAAAAGATGACCAGGAGCACCACCAAAAAATTCTTGGCCAGTTCGGTTGGGGTAAGGCCCCAGGTATGGCCATCGGTGGAAGCTATTCCCTCATTGTATTTCTTCAATATGTTGACCAAAAAAAACAGGACGGCCAGGGTCTTCATCCCCACAATGGTATATTGGGAGAAATCACTGTCCTTGATGGTCTGGAAGACCGCATCCACATATTCCAATCCTATGCCCAAAAAAATTCCTGCCATCAGTAGTTGGATTCCCGGTTATTGATGATATCCTGCATCCTCCGAAAGGAAATGATCTCGCGATAGCGTCGGGTCTTGACCTCCAATTCGGCCACCATTTCCTGGGACTGCACTTTTTTTTCCATCAAAATGGCGGTACGCTCCGCATCTGTCATCTTCAAAAAATCACTGGACAAGATCTGGTTTACAAAATCCAGATCATCAATGGCCGTATCCATGATCTGTTCAAAGGCTTTGGATACCTGTTCCACCTCCCCGGCTTTGATATAGGGGGAGTTCAAAATATCCCTCAGTTCATTTTGCACGGTATTGAAAAGGATTTCATTGTTCCGTGCCAATTCACGAACCGCCTTCAATTGCTTGATGGTATTGTTCACCTTGACAATATTGTCCTTCTGTTCCTTCAAAAACTCCACAGTCTTCAAGAGTTCAGAGGTCTGCTTGGCCGATTCCAACAAGGATTTGGTCATACTGATAAAGTTCGTATTGTCATACACCGGCATTCCCTGGCAGGCACCGCCTGCAGGCAATAAGAGGGCCAAGGACAATGCCAAGATCCATAATCGAGGATTCTTCCAAAGGGTTTGTTTTATAGCTATTCTCATAATATTTTCTTTTGTTGATTTAAAAATTCAGTAATGGCCCGTTCCATATTCCCAAACTGTTCAAAGAGTTCCATGATCTGACCATGTTCCACCCCATCGGTGAGATAGGCTGCATAGACCTCTGCGGGTACCTCCAAACGAAAGACATTGCTCTCCTTCCCGATCTTGATAAAGATTTCGGTGTATTTGCGTTCCCCTGTCAGATTATTTCTAAGGGACTTCAATTGATTTAGATCATGGTTGGAGAGGTTCAATCGCCTTGCCAGTTGATCATAGCCCTTTTCGTTCCGTAAACTGTACACGACTTGAGTATTCTCCAGAATACTTGCCGAAGTGGCATTTTCAGGTAACTGGTTGATGGATTGGAGGATGATCCCAATGGCCCCGTTCTGTTTTCGGATGGCCTGGTAATAGAATTCCACACTCTCTAGGACATTGGGAAACTTGAGCTGCTTGGCAAACTCATCGAACATGATAATGCCCCTTTCCGAACGGTTTCGCCAAATGGTGCGTTGAATGGCCGACTTGATCAATTTGAGCATTACGGACAGGATTTCCTTATTGTCGCGCACCTCATCCAACTCAAAGACAATTAAACGTTTGTCCTCAATTTTATAGGTCTGATCTTCTGCCATATGGAACAGAAAACTGTACAGTCCCCCGTCCACATATTCGGAAAGGATGTGCAAAAATCCATAGACATTGAAATCGGATTCCTGCACCCGGGTCTCTTCGATCAAGGTATCCTTGTGCTTATCAATGAATTGATATAGGGAAGCCAACGAATGCCCCTCCCCGATCTTTTCATAATAGTGCAACAACACTTTTTTCAAGGCCACTTCCTTGGATTTGGTCACCTGGCTTTCAGCCATGAGCTCCAAAAGAAACAGGGCGAGATCTTCCAAGCGTTCCGGGGTCAAATCGGACTGTTCTGAAATGTAAAAGGGATTGATGCCCAGATTCTTCCCCTGTTCGTATCGCAGGATGATATGATCATCGGGATACAATTGGGCAAATTTGGCATAGGAACCCCCTAGATCGATAATGACCAGTCGTACATCGGCCTCAAAGTATTGACGTAGGATATTATTGGCCAAGAAGGATTTACCCTCCCCTGTCGGAGCAAAAATGGCAAAGTTTCGGGCCTTGATACGCCGTTTCCCCTTATCCCATATATCCTTGACCACAGGAATATTGTACTGTCTATCGTTAAAAACGATTCCTGTTTCATCCGAGCGGTAATTCGTGTTATTGATATAGAGGCATAGGGCTGCCTTCAGGTCCATCACAAAGAGATCTTCATTGAAAAAGTTGGAAGTATGGCTGGGACAGGAGTTCAAGAAATAATGAGTTCGTTCCTCTCCGCGGGGATGATAAGGGCGAATATCCAATTCCTTCAATTGCGCCTTGATGTTGGAGGCAATGCGCTTCAACACCCCAACTTCCGTATGCCAAAAAGCAATGTTCACATGGCCACGAACAATCCGCGTGGTATCATCCCCATTGATCCTGTCCAAGATATGTTGGACCTTGTTGCGAACCACTTTGTTCTGTGAACCAAAATTGGAGCTCTTGGAGAGTTCCTCAATTTTTTTGTCCAAAAGTTTACGCCATTGATGGGTATCGTCCAGATAAAGGATTTGGTTGATGATATGGTTTTCCCCCAACTCCAATCCCAGACCGTCCAAAAAACCCTTGTGAAAGCTGAACCCGTCCGAACTGAATTTGCCGTTGGGCACACTGCTCTGAACCGTTTCTCCGAAACAACCTTCATTGTTGATGGCCATCACATCGAAATAATGGTCACCAATTTCTATGGGGCCTTTACCTAGCTGGATATCCGTATCTAAACCTTGATTGAACCCATTGAAATAATCATGGGTATGCTGTAATATTGCTTCAGGATCCATGGGAACCATGGACACGCTTTTGGAGTTGTTGACATAGGATACCGCATCATTCACGGCGATCACAAATTCAGCTACCTGCACATCCAATTTGCGATGCAATCCTTTTTCCACTTTTCGAAAGGGATTGACATATTTGGTGGCATTGAATGCCTTGTCAAGCGGAAGTACAAAGAAGAGAAAACTCTGATGGTCCAAATGCTCCCTACCCGCAAAATAATCATGGGTGGCCGTGGCAAGAAAAGTATCCTTGGGCAAACCTTCGGCATCGTAACCTTTCTTTTGGTATACATCCTGTTTATGGATAACCGTACCCACGGGCAAGGATTTAAAGGCTTGGAACCACATCCCGTGCAATTCTTCAAAATCCGCTTCAGAAAGGGAATAAATCTCTGGCAGTTCCACCTGATAACACAATACCACATTGCCATTGCTCCCAAAGACCACATGGTTTTGGATATCCAGGATCGGGTGAAATGCATTGAAATTGAGCTTAGACATAGTCAAGGAGGTTTAACTGTTTTAGGCTTATGGTCTTGTGAAAGGTTTGCACTACCTTCCATTGGAAAGGTTTCTTCACCCACTGCAACAATGCCCCATAGAGCAGGGCATTGAAGAGCAGTAGGCCCACGATGACACCAAAATGAAACGAAAAAATGATGATCAAGAGCGAACAGATGATAGACACCATCATCAGGGCAAACAAGGAAATGGACAGTCCCATGATCATGGCCCGCTTTCGAATATTTCTATAGACCTCGAACTGTTTCATCAGACCACGATTCCGATGAGATAGGTAAAGATGCCGACAACGGCACCGGCGATCAACACGAATACCAAGACTCGGGTAATGCCCCTTTTTAGGTCAGCATTCTCCCCAAAGAAATGTCCGGCATTGAAAAGGAAACCCACTAAAAAGATAACTCCCAGGATTATGGGAAAGATGGCCCGAATGGTATCGGAAATATCATTGACCGAATCCTCGATTCCTCCGATCTGGGCCAAAACGGCACTGGAGGTAAAAAGCAATAATAAGGTGATGAATAAAGATTTTCGCATATCGTAAACGTTTAAGGGTTAGACGATTATTGATATGTGAAAAGTATATGAAATTATACTACAAATAACTGATAATCAGTTATTTGTGAATATCATTAAAACTACGTTCAAATAGCCTCAATTGGTCTGGAATCCATGCAGAATTTATGTGTCAATGACCAGTCCTTGTTCATAAGTGCCATCTGGGTCCCATCACAAAAGCCTAAAAACGTCAAATGGTACCGATCAGGACATCAAAATATGTCATAGTATCACCCATTTCCAACTTTCATTTGACGACAATGGTAAAACCTTATTATCTTTTGTCTCTGCAGTCCTTATCGAAACCTACAAGATTGAAGAGTTCCCTCATTCTTGATCTTACCCGGTTCCCATATCTTGCCTCTAGCTCCTGCGCATTGAGATTGGTAGTGGCATGGGTCTTCAACCTATGGTCCGTGAACAGTTCGTATCGAGACAACAGAATCTCCCCCATGACATTGCACTCCTTTCCAAAATGGACCCCATCGGGCTCGACACCCATATCGTCAAAACAAAAGGATTGGTTGTTTCCATAATCCCCAATGATCTTAAAGCCCAAATGGTTGAAACCGAAGACAATGTTCCTTGAGGGTATTACCTCATAAGGTCTTTGGTGGGGCACCATGAACTTGAACAGTTTCATCAGACTGGTCTTCCCACAGCCTACAGGACCTGAGAGAAGAAGGCCTTTATCCACATCGATATCGAGCTGTTTACACCGTTCCTTGTCCTGGATGAAGTAGAGGCTGAGTTTATAAAGGATTTCCCTATCCTCCCTATATATCCTGAACTTTTTGCCAAACAGGAGCTTACCCTTGGCATCAAGATAGACCAGTATCTTATCAAAATCGTATTTGATTTCCCTGCCCTTCAAGGAGCCCAGTTCATAACTTATGGCACCTTCGGTGATGATATGTGGGGCCTTAAAATTCATAGCGGTTCGTTGTAGTCCTTGTCCTTGCTGGTCCGTAAGTTGTCCCGATATGGGACGGCGGGGGGGTGCTTGGATTTGTTTTCATCAACCTGTAACTCTTCCATTTTTATTTTTTTCCGTTTCTGCCCGTTTGTATTGTTTTTTATTGTTTGTATTTGTTTGTTTATAGGTACCAATGCTTGTCCAATGCTTGTCCCAATTTCGGTACGGTGCTGGTCCACTGCTTGTCCAGTACTTGTCCCAAAATCGAACATCTTGATCCGGCTGCCCTTATAGGGATTGTGGGATGGGGAATACAGAATATAGTTCCAATGGCTGAGCTCTCGGATGCAGCGGTGATAGGTCGATTTGGACCCGATTTTAGCATAGGCCATGGCCTCTTCCCTACTGATGTAGAAATCGGCCACGAAATAATTTTGGTTCCACAATTGGAAGAGCCCGATATACAAACTGATATGGGTCGGGTTCAAACGGTTGTCCTTGGCAAACTGGGCAAACACCCCGTTCAAGTGTTTGATATAATTGACGTCTTCCACCCTAAATTCGGTTATGGACCTTGTTCTGTTCCAACACTCCCATGATTTCGTGGTATTCGTAGTAAAGCACCCCTCCAATTTTTGTATAGGGCAGGGTGCCATTGATGCGAAGATTCTGCAAGGTGCCAGGCGAGATGCCAAGCAGTTCCCGGACCTCATTGGATTTCAGCCATTTTTTGCCCTGTTGTCCATTTTGATCTTTCAATAATGCTTTGATGTCCTCCAAGAGTTCCACTTTGAACTCCATGAGATCTTCGGTGGTAATGATGGTAGCTCCCATGTGTTTTTGTTTTAAAAGGAAGGGCCACTGCTTGATTTTTAGGTCATTTGGTGGCCCATCCACTGATTTGACTTTCAGGGCAAAACTGAAAAAGCTTTTTGGAAAAACTTCCCAAGTTGGTACCAACTTGGGAACGATTTTTATTTCATAAAATATGGTGCCGTTTGTTTTCGAATGGACTTTGGGAGCTCAACAAACTTCGTGAAAATTGGAAAAATAGGAAGCCAGAACCTCCGAATACCAAAATTCCCAAGTTGGTACCAACTTGGGAAAAACAAAGGCTCATTCATCCAGGGATTCCATGCGCTGTTGGAGCATTTCAATAAGTTTGTCCAAGAACCGGGTCCTACTTCCCTTTCGGGACCTGATATCAATAAACGTATGGTAGTAGTTACCAAGGTCCACATTGTAAAAATGTTCAAAATGCGAGGCCATCTCCTTGATGTCCGTGGTACCGCTATTGATGCATTTGCTGGATTGAAGTGCATATAAAAGTTCTATCAAATCGGTTTTGTTACCGGTCCAGAACAGTTTTGAAGGTTTTTCCATAGTCATGGTCTTTTGGGGTTCTAAATTGTTTTGTAGGTCATCAACCTCCTTTCTGAGGTATACGATGAGCATGTCATAGGCCATGATCGTTGCCACGGTACCATCCTGACAGGTGGAGAACTGGTCATCGATCAAAAAGTGGAAGGATTCAAGGGGTAGCCTGAGGTCTCGGTTCCCCCTGACAAAATATTGTTCATCCAGGGACATTGCCCCACGACGGTAATAATTATAAAACTCCAAGTTATCATTGAAGAAGGTCTGGAACTTATCGATTTGGTGCTGAAGGTATTTTATCTGCGCTGCATTGATTCCCCTTGGCCGCTTGCTCTCGATATTGAACAATTTGACATAATAGATCAGCTTGCTAAAGATTTGGGGCTTGACGTGCTTAAAAAAGTAGATTTCGTCCGCTTGGGTCTCGAAGGTCTTACCTGTAATCTGTTTTTGGAGTTTACGGATACTTTTCTCCACGAGAACGATACCCTTTTCAGCTTTGAAAAGGATATCCCCGTTCCCGCTTTCCAAGGCATCCAATTGGCCTTCAAATTCCGATAGCAGCTTTTGGTATTTCATGACGGTTTCCCATTAATGCTGGCCTTCCATGATTCCGAGCAATTCCAAAATGAAATTGTCATTGGTCTGGAGATAGGCATATTTTTTCTCTACCGTTGCACCGAGTTTCCGTTTCTCAAAGGCTGCGGTCAACCCAAAATCGATTTTGGGAATGCCCAATCCAATGGCCCGTTCAATGGTCCGGTAGAGCAACTGGCGATAAATGGCAAACTCTTCCAGACCGTCATAATCCATACCCACAAAGGCAGGCACATAGACCTGGTTCAAATTGGTATAGCAGAACATTACACCCAATATCTTTTCAGGTTTATCCAATGAACAAAGGACAATAAACTCCCACAAATGGTTTTCGTTCATCTTTTCAAATAGGGAGTCCGGAAAGGAAAAGGTATTGAGCCCCAAATTTCTTGACTGTACTTCCCCAAATAAGGATTTGACCTGTTCAAGTTCAGATTTGGATAGCTTAGGAAGAACTATGGTCTTTGCCCTATCGAGATAGGGTTGGACATCCTTTCGGAAATGTCTTCTGTTTCTGGAGGACAATCTTTGCAAATAATCTTCCATCGAATCCACCTCCCTCAAGTCAACAGAACAGGAATTGGGCATCTGTACCCTTAAAAATCCCTGACCGTAAAGCGGTTCATTCCATGACGTTTGTTCACCAAAGTCCCGTAACACGGTCATCTTGGACCCTGACTGGAGTTCCAGTTTTTCCAAGGTTTCCAATAGCTTGTTCCTTGCCTCCATGCCCAAGGCATGTGATGCATTCCAATACATGTGATCTCCTTCCGTGAACAAACAGCCTAGGGACAGGACCGTGGATGACAAATGGTAGGGATCGGTTTTCCTTTCCTCCTCAATGGCAGCAGAAATTTGTGTTTGTGCCAACATATCATCCTTCCAAAGGGAAAGGGTCACAAAAGTCATCAATACAGGTATACCATCAGCATCCTTGATGACCACATATCGAAACAACCAATTGTGTTCTTTCCCAGGATTGCCATGAAACACTTCCTCCAAAAACTTCAGGCCATCCCAATCATAGACCCCTTGCCCACCTAAACTTTGGTTCCATTCTTCCTTTTCAACTTGATCAATGGTATCGAATACTTCAACGGTAAGTTCAGAGGATACTTTCGGTCCACTTAGGGTCTTTGGTTCCATTTTAAAGGCGTGGAATACCCTTTGGGCATCTGTCTGGGTATCTTCCAATGCCTTTGGAAAATGATATTCCATGGCTTCCACCAATGCTTTGATTTCCTCTTTTTGGTTATGCCTTGAAATCGTTATCCTTACACCTGTATTCTTTACAGGTACTGCAGGAAAGATACCGAGGTTGACAAAGAAGCCCTCCCCCATCAAACGGTTCACAAAATTGTACCCGGTTTTGGGCATACCGGTCCCGATATAGAACACCGGGGATTCATTCCGATCGATCAAGGGAAGATCCGTTATCGAAAGGCAATCATTGAAATAATCGATGCGTTCCCTCAATTCTTGTTGTAGCCCATAGATTTCTGGAGAAATGTGAATCTGTGCCGAGGCCATGGCGGCGGCCACCGAAGCAGGTTCCAATTGGGCGGAGAAGGTCAAGGGCCCACCAAAGGTCTTGATCTTATCGTACATGGAAGCATTGGAACAGGCCAGAACAGCCCCGCTGGCCCCGAAGGTCTTGCTCAGTGTCCCGAACAACAATACATTTTCAGGCAATTCTCCCAATTGGTCCAAAACATATCCGGTACCATTCCTTCCCACCCAACTCATACCATGTACGTCATCAAAATAAAAATGTAACTGTGGATATTCCTTTGCCAACCCCATCAGTTCTTTGACTGGTGCATAGTCCCCATACATGGAATAAATGCCATCGGCCATGTACCAAATCCTGCCTTTGGAATGCCGGTATTTTTTGATCTTGTCCTCCAACATTTCCAAATGGTTGTGTCGAATCATCTCGATGGGCACACTGCGAGTCTTTAGCATTTTGGCCGCATTCTGTACACTCCAATGGACCTGATGGTCCAGAATGACTACATCATCATCGTCCACTGCACTGGGGATGACTCCTAGGTGCCCAAGGGTACTGTTTTTGGTAATGACAATGGGATAGCCATACATTTCGGAAATGGCGCCTTCCAGTTGCTCATACAACGGATTGGAGATATAGGATTTGGATAAGGGAAATTGTGTCCCATAGCTATCAATGGCCTCCTTGGCGGCCTTTTTTAATCTGGGATCCTGTTCCAATCCCAAGTAACCAGTAGTACCAAAGTGGTACAGTTCCTTCCCCTCTACCTCAATGGTCCTGCCCGAAAAGGATGTTCCCCCTGCATAGAGGTGCAGTACCCCGGCGTTCTTGGCATCGGTAAATACCTCATGTACGGTATTTAAAAAATTGTGGTGTTTGATCTTTGCCATTTTGTTTGATTTAAATTGTACTAAAAAGTAATGGCATTTGTAAGATTAGATGCTATCCAATAATGATATACTCCGTTTCAATCAAGCATTATTCCGTTTAAGTCAAGTCAAATACCTTTATTTAAGGGTAATGTATCAAATGACCGAATCGAGTTCCATTAATTTTGTAAATTCAAGGTTTTACCAGTTTTCACCACATGAAAAAATCACATGAAAACAAATACGCCATTTATTTACTAACCGATGAGTTGCTGCACATCATTTACAAAAAAGACCATTGTATCGACCTAAAGGCAGCGCAACTTATCGTCAGGGACCGAATGATGCTCCAAAATGGCCGGGAAATGCCCGTGCTCTGTGATATTCGTGAAGTAAGAAGGGTCAATAAACCAGCCCGGGACTATTTGGCCTTGGAGGGTTCACAATGGGTTAAGGCCTTGGCCTTCTTGATAGATCCCCCGGTAACCGATGTGATCAGCTCCATTTATCTCTGGACCCATGCCCAGTCGGTCCCCACCCGTTCCTTTGTCAAAAAATCAGAGGCCTTGGCATTTTTAAAATCCATAAAATAAACGATGCTTCTAATCATATAAAGAGACTCCAGCTATTAACTACTAAACTTGACAACCATGCCGAACAATGACGATTTTAGGGTAAAGCGCATCCAAAGGATGCTTCTGGAAATGGCCCGAGGCAATTTCTTCTACAGCTTGGAACCCACGAATAAAAATGATAATGTCGCATCCTTGGTCGTAATGCTCAATATGGTAAACGAGGAGATCAGGGCCTCCTTTATCCATCAAGGGTTTGCCAATGCCCACAACACCCCACAATGCATCATCCAACTTTCATTCCTGATGGATCCCGATGGCACTATCGAATTGGTCACCAACAGTACCTGCTCGCTATTATCAGCATTGCCAAAAGAGATCATTGGAAAACCAATTACCGATTTTATGACCGAGGGTTCCCAAAAGGTATGGGCAAAGAAGATGGTCAAACATTTGAAAAGGGAACGTTCTGAAACTGTCCAGTTTTTGGAGTTCATTACCAAAGAAGGGCTCTTGTTGGGCAAGGATTGCCATATATCCGTATTCCAATCCTTTGATGGGAGTGGGCAGAAAATACTATTGGACACGGTCTTCTTCTCCAAAGGAGAGCCCTTTGGGACGGAGTTGCCCAAAAAGACGCTCAAAGTGACCAAAGGCATAAAAGAGGCCAAAGTCACGCTGACACCTGAGGATATTGAAATGATCCGGGATGTCCATGATATGATCATCAATAACTTGGACAAGGATCTGCCCTTGCTAAAAGATCTTGCCCTACAAATGGGCACGAACGAATACAAATTGAAATATGGGTTCAAACAACTCTATGGCACTACCATATTTCGGTTCCTTACCCATGAACGTTTAAGAAAGACCAAAACCTTGATCCAACATAGCAACTTATCCTTGAAAGAAATCGCCCATTTGACCGGCTTCAAGAGTGCGGCCCATTTCTCCAGGGCATTTAGGGACAAGTATGGCAAATCACCCAGTGATTTGAGGGGGTAACACCCTCAAAATGGGCAAATTACTCCGTTTGCGTCAAGAAATGCTCCGTTTCAAGTAAATCCGACTCCCGAACTTTGTCATATCAATCCAAAAGATATGTCAAACCAAGGAATATACCCGAAGCTCATTAACCTATTCAACCTTTTGTTGACTTTGCTGTTCGTATATACAGCTGCAAGCAAATTGATTCACTTGGACACCTTCCAAACACGATTGGAACGGATGCCCTACGTTTCATCCTACGCCACTTTAATCTCATGGAGTGTACCCTTTTTGGAGTTGGTGATCTCAGGCCTATTGTGGTTCCCTAAGTATCGACTCCTAGCTCTTTATTCCAGCCTGGTCCTTTTAGGTGTATTCACTTCCTATATTATTATAATACTTACCTACAGTGATTCCGTTCCTTGCACTTGTGGCGGGATCATTTCGACCTTGGGATGGAGGGACCATATACTATTCAATACTGCTTTTATGCTCATGAGTTTGTTAGGAATCATTTGGTCAAACAAACACTACAATATACAAGCACATCAAAAAACTACGTAGGGAAAGGGGAAGCCGAAAACCTAGAAAAGAGTAGGCATTCAAGAATTAATATGATGTATTATGAAATCTAAATTTTTAAAACTTGTTTTACCGGCCTTCGCCATTTTGTTGGCGGTTGGCCTTGCCTTTGCCACTGATGAAAAACCAGTTGTGCAACAAGCCCATTATTTACATCCAATCAATGGTTGGCAAACTGTCAACGTTGAAGATGCATGTTTTACTGGAAGCAATATGGCTTGTAAGTATGACATTTACCAGTTGTATGCCGAGGAATCAGAGTCCAGTCAAGCGCTTTACAAAAATTAAGCAATTGATATTTGTCCATTTTAAAAAAAGGTGCCTTTCAAAAAGGCACCTTTTTGACTAATTCAAACAACTTCCATGAAATAAAAGACTCTATATCCATGAAATATTTTCAATACCACTCAAGCGCTCCATTAATTTTTTTCAAGCACAATTTCCAATGGCCTATAGCCGTCATATTTCCCTTCTTTTTTAAACCCATTTCAATATCTGCTTTCAAATCCAACAGTAGTTGGATGAAAATCCCCTTTGAATAGTCCGATTGGGATGTAAACTTTTCATTTGCATTGAATCCCGTATTCTTTTTTCCCAATTGACCGACCACCCCATCTATATACGTCATCTGAAGCTCTTGCCTCCTTTGGTCCACATGGGCAACATCCTCATGGATTTCCTTGAAAAGGCCTGATTGCAACCTAATCAGAAACTCCTCGACCAATCCTTCTTGACCCATACGGATTTCCATATGCTCCATTCGTTTTAACCTATTGGCAATGATTAAATCCATCACCAAGTACTGCTGGTACCGGAGTACCTCATCAGAATGGGTGGTGTACTTCAAACCATTAAAAAATACGGGGCGGGTCAACCATTCCGGAGTATCAAAAGCATTGGTCAATAGAAAATCCAATCCTTCCAACTGGTCCTCCCACGGAATGGGCACATAGGGTTCTCCGATTTGTTGCATGGATTGGTACTGAACCTCATATCCCCCGATAAGGGTCATAACCTGTTTCATATGATTGCTCCACAACTCAACCGTTCTTTGGTAAAGCCTCAACAACCTTGCATTATCGGTTTGGTCTTCTGTCGCATTGGGTATGAGTGCAATGACCCGTTTCATATTTTTCAAGGCCATTGCTGTACTGCGAACTGGATTATTGGTCTCCACTACTTCATTGGTAAATGAAGGTCCCAAATCCTCCAATTGATTAACATTGAACCGATACCAAGGGATTGCATCCTGCCACAGAATCATCTGTTCCAACTCAGCTTGCCTCATTGCCTTTGATTCCCCTACTGGAAACTCTGTATAGGCCCATTTGATATTATATATATCTGTCGGGCCCACACCTTGTATCAACAGGGATGGGGGTATGCTGTCTTCAGGCTGTGGTAGATTGTTGGCCCTTGTATAGTTCATCACACTGGGGGTATGCCCCATGGTCCGCAACCAAAGACTGTCATTCATCTTGTCCCAAGGATAGGCACCTTCCCCAAAATTACCATCCAACATTCCGAAGATATGTCCTACTTCATGGGAAGCAATCTGTTGGTACAAAGCCCCTACCAGATCATCAGGGAAAGGGAAGCGTTGTGCCCGTTTATCCAATGGCGCGGCCCGTACAAAGTACTTTTCAGATACGGTCTGCACCGAAGCACCCATAAAGATGTCCCCACGTAAAATCTCCCCTGAACGCTCATCAACGATATACCCAATCGCAGCTCCAAAATCCTCATCTTCCATTCCTCTTGTATATTTCTTCTGGGACCAATACACTATATTGGAATGGATACTATGGGCCTGCCATTCGTCCAAGCTATCCATCTCCTTGACCACCAAAGCATCCTTAAAACCTGCAGATTCAAAAGCGGGTAACCACTCCTCTATCCCTGCCTTGATATAGGGTCGCCATTTCTTGGGCACCTCTGATGAAATCAAAAAACCAATGGGCTTTACAGGAACACTTATCTTCTGGTTCTTGAATTTCTTTTTAAGGTTCCAACGAAGGATATTGGCTGGCCGATTCTTCAATCCAAAATGGAAGCCCCCGTCCTGCTGCTCATTAAAAAAACCCATCCGATAATCGAACCGTCTTCCCTCCATAGGTTTTCCCAAAGCGCAAAAGCCATAGAACAAGGGAACCGACACCTTGGATTTTGATTTTACCATCCCCCTTAAGACCTTGAAGAGGACTTCATCATCCCCACTTTTCGAATCCAGAACCAACGACATGTGGGATATGGCATTTCCTATGGAAACCCCAAAAGCTTGAGGCCATTCGATATCCTGTTGCAATATAACATCCGTAATATTGACACAAAACCAATCAGCTTCCCCACAGGACTTCTGCAAGGGAAGAATGGCCAAGACATTCTCCTTTAGGGGAAGTCGGTCAACAATGGGAAGGTTTATTCCTGCCGAAGATGAAATGCGCTGTTGTTTTAAGAGCATTTTGTCCTTGTGCAATGACCAGACCACCTGCATATAACTGCGTCTCATGGTATCATAGCATACAAACAACATGGGTTGGTCCAATACTTCTCTTGGAATGTTAAGGTACAATTGATCACCCTCCATAAAAGCATTCAAAAAAGAAGTCTTGTTTCCAATGACATTGATTGGTTCATACTTCGGCATATCCGATACGGTGGCAAAAGATTTTGCCGACAGATGTAGGGATAGCAATATAAATAACAAGAAATTCCTCATAATTCTCTATTGATTCAAATTCAAAAAGTGTTTTTTATAAGAAACTAATAGCCTGGATTTTGAGGTAAAAGGTTCGGGTTTGTATCCAGTTCAGTTTCCGGAATGGGAAGTAAAACATCGGTAGACCTCCAATTGTCCTTTTTGGCGCCCATTACTTCATTTACTCTTCCCGTCCGCTTTAGATCAAACCATCGGTGCCCTTGTTCCGTAAAGAGTTCGACTCTTCGCTCCTGCAGTATAGCCTCCAAAAGTTCACTTTGTGTATTTGCAACTATGTCCTGTAAACCAGCACGGTTTCTAATGGAATTAAGATCGGTCCGTGCGCCAACATTATTCTCCAAATGCACCCTGGCCTCTGCCCGGATCAAGTATTGTTCCGAGCAACGAAACAGAATGGAATATTCCACGGAAGTGGTTTCATTGGCATCGGCCCTATACTTGTTGGCATAATGCAATGTGATGGTTTCATCCGCATCGGACACACTTCCAACCCATTGATCCAGTCTTAAATCCCCAACCTCAAAAGAATCCAATAAGTCATCCGTCAAAGCATAAGTTTGGCCTGGAACCGATGGAATGATCAACTGAGTAGCTTCATAAGTGTTTCTGCCTTCCTCTGGCTTTAGTTGCCAAATGGTTTCAGGGGAATCCTTCAGGAAAACTTGGTCCAGATCAGTATCCAAAGGGAAGACAGCGATAAGTTCTGTGGCCATTTCATCCGCCATCTCCCAATTTTCAACATACAGGTACATTCGGGATAATAGAGCCATCGCCGCATGCAGATCCGGCACTACCCTTTCATTGGAGGAAGGCTCAAAACCCTCCAATAATATAATGGCCTCCTCAAGGTCAGCTATGATCCTGCTGTATACCTCCGCTTCGGGCATGCGCGATACCTTATTATTCTCCAAATAATCAGTGTCTGCAATAAATGGGACATCCCCATAAAGCAAAACCAATAAACTATGGAAATAGGCCCGGACAAATAAGGCCTGCCCCTTGGCACTGTTTATTTCCACTGTCGTCAGGTCGGATGATTTTTCAACACCTTCAATAATGGCATTGGCACTGTATATCACATTATATGCCTGTCTCCACCACGCAAGAACGACGTCATTTTCTGCCATCAGGTTATGATTGTACATTTGGAGGTAATCGGCACTGAACCCATAATAATCCAACCCATCGCCATAGATGCCCATTGCAGGTGTCAAGCCTGTTATTCCAGATACCAAACCCTGTTCTTCCCTCATGCTATAATAAAGGTTGGCCAAAGCGGACTCCACCGTAGCGGGGTCTCTAAAAACTGTCTCCGAAATCAAAGTGTTCCTCGGCGGGTCCACCTCCAAAAAATCCGAACAAGCCGACACTAACAATCCCAACCAAAGAAGGACCAAGTTGAAGAAAACGGATTTAAGGTGTAAACCGGAACCCATTGCATTCATTTGATTATCTGTATATTTTCTAAAGATTTTCATACTGCTTTTTTTACATTAAAAACTTACTTGAAGGCCTAGTGAAATCTGTCTTAAAGGAGGAAGTCGAAGCCCAGAAGGCTGTTCTGGATCGGGGCCATTGTAGCCCGTGATGGTCCAAAGGTTTTGGCCTTGTACGTAGACATTGACATCCAGGCCATCCTTTAAGGAAGGGACATTGTAGTTTAGGTAAATATTTCTTAAACGGATAAAGGAAGCATCCGATACAGCTGCATTGCTTTCCTTTTGGAATCCGTCCAATCCACCTGTAGGTGCCAAACCACTGAATGCCCTTTGAACGGACACCATATCACCTGGATTTTGCCAACGATCAAGTAGTGCCACCGGTCCATTTTCTTTAAAACCAGGAGTGGCTCTAAATCGTGTGGTATTGAATGCCCTTTGCTTTTTGAATTGAAAAAAAGCATCCAGTGTAAAGTTTCCAAGGCGAAGTGTATTTCCCAAACCACCATAAAACTTTGGTGCAAGGTCTTCAATCCATTGGCGGTCCTCAGTGCTGCTAATCGCCCCATCCCCATTATAATCTTCAAACTGATATAAACCAGTTTCCGAATCAACACCCATGGCGTGGTACAACTTAACAATGGTCAAGGGCTCTCCTACGATGTATTGGTTTACAAATGTGGATGATTCCAGACCATCAAATGCCACCAACCTATTTTTAGGGATGGTCAGGTTAAAGGTCGTGGACCAGCTTACCGTCGAGGATTGAATGTTAATAGTTCGAAGATCTACTTCAAGGCCTGAATTCTCAACAAGGGCATCAAAATTTCCTGTCAGTTCAGTAAACCCTGTTGTAGCAGCTAAGGGAATGCCGACCAATTGATTGGAAGAACGGTTTCGGTACCATGCCGTATTCAGCAAAAGTCGGTCATTGAAGAACCCCAATTCCAAGGCAGTTTCCAATTTCTTGTTTTCCTCCCAACCGAACTGTGGATTAAAAATCCCGGTCGGTTCCAATGCAGTGACCCCATCATAATCGTTACCTGATACCGAATAGGTATCCAAGTATTGGTAATCCCCAATATTATCACTTCCCGTTGTTCCATAACTGGCGCGCAGTTTGCCATAACTCAATATCGAGTGTTCCCCAAATATGTTTTCTTCAGAAAAGATCCAGGCCACACCCAAGGCACCAAAGTTTCCAAACTGTTTACCTGGCCCAAAACGGGAGGATCCATCCCTACGGCCTGTTAGGTTGAGGATATAGCGATCCAACACCTTTAGATTGATACGGCCAAACACAGCATTGTACCTATATTCGGAATCCAAATCCGTGATGATCTCCAAAGTTCTGGCCGCTGCCAAGTTTTGTATCAATTCATTACTTGGAAAACCCAATCCCCGTATGACCTCTTGATCCGAAGTTTCCCATTGAAAGGTGGCTCCCATGAGCATATCCAAAGAAAAGGCCCCCAACCCTTTTTTCCACTGTATCTGTGGCTCCACGATCCAGGACTGCCTTTGAGATCCATTAGTGATGAGATTCGAATAGCTTTGGGATGTATAGCCCAAACTTGGGTTCCTTGCAGAACTTGGCATGGTCCGGTAGCTATCCAATCGGTAGTCGGTAAATCCCATACTGGACCGGAATACAAGGTCTTTCAGAATGGAATAGGAAACAACAGCATTGGCAATCATAGTATTGGATCTGGCCACATAATTTTCCTCCAAGGACGCAATGGGGTTATCCCATGTATTGTTCTCCCAATTGATGTTCCCATCATCGTCATATAGTGCTGGGGCATTGGGCTCCAAGGAATAGGCCTTGGAGGTGAAGTCCGAACCCGGCATCTTGTTTTTCTCATTGGAATAGCCCATCGACAGGTTCACCTTGAACTTGCCATTCTCTGAACTATGATCCAACTGGCTCCGAAGGGTTCCTCTCTTATAATTGGAATCCCCTGGGAAAACAGTGGTTTCCTTCTGATAGGCCCCACTGATCAAAAAATGGGTGTTCTGGCTCCCGCCGGAAATGGATAGCTGGGCATTGTTCCGATAGGCCGTGCCGCCGATCAGTTCATCTTGCCAATCGGTATATCTACTATTGTCCCATGATTTTATATCTGGCCAAATATAATCCAAGGCCGGGTTGTCCAAAAAGGAACCATACCCATCATTTATGACCCCCTCTCGTCTCACTTCAAGATATTGTTGGGTATTCATCAGTTCCAAAAAGTGGGACACCTTACCCAGGGCAGTACTCACGTGGGCATCGAATTTGGTCTTCCCTTCTTTTCCTTTTTTGGTAGTAATCAGGACCACTCCATTGGCCCCGCGTGACCCATAAATGGCGGTGGCATCAGCATCCTTTAGCACCTCTATACTCTCTATATCACTGGGATTGATAGCATTCAAGGGACTGACATTGGCACCCAATATTTCATTGGAGACCCGTAATGCACCCAGGGACTGGGAGCCAAAGGGTACACCATCCACAATAAACAATGGATCGGACACCCCGGAAAGAAAGTTCCGACCACGCACCTCTACCGTAAATCCGCCACCTGGCACCCCTGTGGACTGAACGATGTTCACCCCGGACATATGCCCTTGCATGGCTGCCAATGGATTGGCCACTGGTTGCTTGTCAATTACACTTGCTTTGATTGTGGCAATACTTCCGGTCCGCTCTTTCTCGGAAACTTTATAATACCCAGCATTGACCACCACTTCTCCCAATGCAGTAACATCCTCCTCTATTTGGACAATCATTTCACCCCTTCCAGACACAGGAACGGATAATGTTTTAAATCCCACCATGGAGAACAAAAGGACATCGGTCGGACCAGCTTGGATACTAAAGGATCCATCCATATCGGTGATGGTTCCAATATTCTTGGACTCCACTACAATATCAACCCCTGCCATGGGCAAACCATGAGTATCGGTCACCAGCCCAGAAACCACATTTTGAGGCGGACTTAAGGCCAAAAGCTGTCCTGAAACGAAAAAGGACAACAAAAGATTAAAAAGCAGGGCCATTGGCAACCTGCCCGGATAACAATATAATTTCTTCATAATTTTGAGTTCGTTTGATTAAAGCGTTAGTTTTAATTGGATTCCCTTAGACATCTACTACCCTGTCCGGGGTTTTTATGCACATTGCCCAAGAAATCACCATAAAATCGTAACTTCCCTAGAGCATCAAGGTTCGGACAAAGGCCACCCTGTCCAAGCAACAAAAGCGCTTGGAAATAGGATTCCTTATTGAAAAAGACTATGAAAATGTACTGGGGCCGGATACCCCAAAATGAATGCGTCGGTTATGGGACAAATGGATAAATCAAACCGAAAAAATGCAGCGTGTATCACATAACTATAGTCAAAAAAGAAATCAAATGGGATTCTTGGGCTTTTTCTTAAATAGGATATCGAACACCGAATGTGATGTCCCAAAAACAGGACAAGCACACGGTGTAAACCCTACATGAAAAAATTGCCAAATGTTTCCCATAACCTAAAAAGGTTAGCGATACATCGAAAGATAAAAGTCAGAAACAAAACACTTAGAAAAAGTTGGGCGTGAAACTCAACTTATCGGTTTGGGGCACTGGTATACCTTGCAACAATAAGAGAGCTCACGCCCGGGTCGTGAGCCATAGCTTATTGCCTTGTTGCATAAAAATTACCAGTTTTCAAACCAAGACTCTAAGCGAAAGCTTCAAATATGTTCTATACGAAGAATCGCAAATTATGTATTTCTTAAGCAAGATACCAATTTACTTTATTCAATACAAATTTGTATCGAATAATTGTCTCGCTTTTCTCAAATTTTACTAAATGAGAAAGTACAGCAGCACAGAAATTGAATTGATTAACATTCAAATTGGCTGTATCTTAAGATTAGCCAGGTTGAGAAAAGGGCTTTCACAACTTGAATTAGGGCACCAAATAGATTCAAATCCAACACTTATAGGCAGAATTGAAAGAGCTGAGGGAAAAACCAGTTGGGAAAAAATTTATATGCTATGTAAACAATTAGATGTCAACTTGTGTAATCTTCTAGAAATAAAAGATAGGGACTCCCTAATATCCATCGTGGAGGAAGCCATGCAATTTGAAGACAAATTAACACAAGACAAAAATAAATTCTATATTTCTCTAAAAGGAAGAATTCTAGATTTGTTTAAGTTAATGAGTAAAAACCAAAAATAAAATTTGGTTGACATCGTTCCCTATACATATTTCTCTGAAATTTCTTACATTTAATTCCCCCCCCTGAACCTTATTAATAAATAGGACCGCATCTCTAAATTATATTTAATAAAAGAGAAAACAGTCCTAAACTCGTGCATCAACAAAAATACCAATGGTTGAAAACATAAAATTTAAAGGAGCCTCTAAAAGCGAAATAACACTTTACATATTTTTAGGAGAATCTCTATGTGCTGTTCAAAGTTTAGAAGACGCACTAAGTCATTCAATTGTTATTAAACAAACAGAACCTGATGAAAAAAATAAAGCAGACAATCTTTTAAAAGAACATCGAAAGTTTACACTTGGTAAGGCGATAGGAATTATCAAAAATGAATCGTTATTGCCCAAACCTTTGGAGATTGAAATGTCAAAACTCTTAACAGAAAGAAATTGGCTTATTCATAAAAGTATCACTGATAATAAAAACGATTTAAAATCAGATCTTTACTTTAATAATCTATTTGAAAGAATAAAAGCCTTATCGCAAAAAGCTAGAACCTTGCAGGTTTTAATTGAACAAGATTTAATCGAATATTCTGAGAAGAAAGGAATTGACATGTCCAAAGTCAAAAATGCGATGAATAAGCACTATGGTTGGCCAAAGTAGCTGTTGCCATATATTATATTAAATATATCTAGGACGAACTCACTTCACTTTTCTAATTCTAATCTCAATTGTTTGGAGAAATAATAAAGTAATTGGGAGGGACACCAGGAAAGGATTGGTAGGAGGTCTTATGGATTTAATCATAAGCATTGCTAACTTTATTAATATCCAACAAAAAGTAAAACATAATAGGAGTACGACACCAATGACCAAAAAAGAGAATGAACCCGAAAAACTTATTGAACAGGCTTTAGAATTCATACTCAAAACGAAAAAAAGCCAATTACAAAGAAAGGAATTCAAGAACGTGGACGCCCTTGTAGAGCTGGGTATAGCCAAACTCATCAATAAAGAATTGGAATTATACGAATTTGAGACAAATGCGCCACTTTTGACCAAGGCACTATATGGACTTTTCGTACAAAAGATGGGACAACTGCCAATCGATATACCCAATGCTTTTCAAAAACTGGATGAGTTCGAAGAAGTCCTGAAAAAAGAACAAGGAATTGCGCCGAATGTCATTGGATCCTACAGTACGTTCTTAAGAGGGCTTAAAGGATATGTACTTTTTCAATTGGAGCAAAAGGGTGTGGATGTAGGAAGTTTTTTTGAAGGACTAATGAAGAACAAAGGACAAAGGGAAAATCAACTCTTTCTTTTTGAGGATAGCTTTTTCCGCTTTTTACCCAACTCCGGTTACCCGGCACCAAGGATATTTGCATTGTGCAAATTGGCCATGGAAAATGACGAGGCCTATTATGTGTTGGATTTTGCTCGTTCCCTTCCATACAAAAATAAAGAATTGGCCCAAGAACTTTATGAGTTGAGCAAAGGACACAAACTCGCCAAAGTAAAAGGGTTTGTCACCAATTTGGCTGTTGGGCTATACAATTCGGGCAAAGTAGAACTATTTGAGCATTATCGCACCTTGATAGCAGAAAGGCCTAATGAGGCATTCCGTTTCTTTCAAGTAATCCAAAAGAAGAATCAAAAAACCCTAGAGGCCATCCTTGGTATTGTCGCCTCCAATGAAAGTGAAGAAAATAGAGTAAGAAAAACCGATGTACTTTGTGATTTGATAAACCATCCAAAAGCGACCAAAAAACTCAGAAAGCAAAGTTTTGATTTAATCAAGAGTTACTTTGAAAGCCAAGAGGAAAACGTGGTGCATGGGGTATTGTGGTCCTCCACGTATATCAAAGATTTTGAAGAAGAACGGTTTCGGATTTTAATGGCCTATTTGCAAAAGACCTCAAATTTTAAGGCCTTGACGAACTTCTTCCGCAGGTTCAAAGACCCTAGATACATGTTCGCACTATTAAGGGAGTGCTATTATCTTGCGTGGGGGAGGACATCCATTGAATTTTTTAAGGAAGCTATTGTCCATTTTTGGCAGGAGAACAAGGAGGCTTCTGAAAAACAGATTCTCGAGATGTTCGAACCGGAACGGCAATTGGGACTTTTACCTGTTGAGGTACTTATGTCCGGTTACATGAATCCATTGCCTGTGGACTTGATGAAATTGGAAAGTGAAGCCAAACAGGTCAATGCAATTCGTTGTATCTGTGCCTTTCCCCATTCCTTTGATAGTTTACTTCCGATAGTGTTGAAGCTCAAGGACTCAAAGTACCCAAAAGTAAAGGCCTATCTAAAAGAGCGATTGTCCCTGTTGATTGTCGAAGTGTACCACGAATTGTTGTACAAGTCCATCAAGGAGCTCTTGGGGGCTTCTGCCAAGGATAAGAAATTCTTAAAGGAAATGTCAACGGCTTTGGACAGATACAAAAAGATCAAGGAGCTTAAGGAATCCGTCAATGATTTGAATCCCAGGCAAAATGAACGGAATTTTATGGAATTGTTCTATTCCCTGGAACATGAGCGCCGTTCGAAACTCATGGAGGATATCAACCAACGTGAGGGGTCATTTCTTAGCCACGCCAAAAGAAGTGTCATTGTCAGAGGAAATGCCTGGAAACTCCCAGAAAAAGAAGAAATCACTCCCTTGAGACGATTTGCAGCCGGACATTGGATGCATGGAAATGCGGTGCTAAATCCAGATTTATTCGAACTTGAACTGAGAAACATGTAACGGCCATGGACATCAGACCTATTATTGTTCAAAAATATCTGGAATCCCTTAAGGAGGATACGGAATTGGATGCGCTCTTTCCATTATTGCTACAGGCCATGAATTTTGAGATATTATCTACGCCGAAAGAATATAAGGGGTTTCCTCAGTATGGTAAAGATATTGTGGCTATTGGTAAGGAGGGTGGAAAAAAATATCGGTATTACTTTGAAATAAAGGCAGGAAATATTGATGGTCGAAACTGGGCCACGGGTCAGAATAGTGTGAGAAGTAGCTTAACGATGACTTTAGATCATGATTTTGCCACCACCTATCCTGACTTTAAGGAATTACCCAACAAAGTGATATTGGCCTTCAATGGATTGGTATCAGGCAAGGCCCGGGGATTGTTGACCGGTTTTGCACAAAAGGAATTCATTGATAAGGGTATTTCCTTTGAGGAATGGAACATATGGAAACTGACCGAACTTTTCAACGCCAAACTGTTTGGACCCTATCTCTTCACGGACCAAAACAATACCCGATTGTTCAATCGGGTCATTGTAAACCTAAATGTGAATGATGGGGTATCCCAGGATTTTATTGATTTGGTGGATACCATTTTAGCAAAGGAGAATTGGAGTGGAAATTCGAGAAAGATACCACGGAGGATTGTCCTACTTTTTGGCACCCTCAATCTAATCGCCTTGGTACTTTATAACGAAGCCAAAGGATACAACAACCTCGATATAGCCAAAAGGTACCTGACCCATCTACTACTTCGATTTTGGCATTGGGTCCTAAAAAACAAACTGGAGGGCAATCCGAAAGTCATACCTTTTTTTGCCAGGCATTTTATGTTCTATCACGCTTTACTCAGGGAATATTTAAAAAGAACAGTGGATATTGCACTGTTAAAAGATGGATTGTCCCATCACGAAGGTGGAAGATATGATGAAGTGGGTTATACACATAGAACCTTTGAATATTTAAAAACACTGTGTTACGTCCTTAGGTTCGAGAAGCGCTTCGACCCAAATTTTGACATGGAAAAGGCCAAAAGTCTCTTGATAGGAATCATCAACGCAAATTCCGTTTCAAAACGGGTGCTTTTGGATATCCATTCTTTGACAGTAATGGATGTGATTCACCTATTTATCGAGTTTGGCGAACTTGAAAATGCAAAAACCTATCTGAGAGAGGTTTTGGGCTATATCAAGAATGGCAAGGAACTCTATGGCCGAATGCCGGATGCAAACAATAGTCTGGAGAATGTTATCAAATTTACGGTAACCGGAAAAAAGCCCATATATTATGTGGACGGTACTTCCCCGCTTTTGGCCACATTGTTGGAATATGTTGCCATTTTGGATGTCAAGGAAGATTATGCCTGGTTGCCTGATTTTGTCCAAGAGCATGACATTACACTGGGAATCTTTGTCCCCCACCAAGGACTTGAATCGACCTCTAGGGACCTTATCGAGGATAAAGAAAACGATTTGGAGGAACAGTTGTTCTCAACCTCAGTGAAGGATGGATACCAATCCGAGATTCGCATAAAAAAATTTCCGGAGGGGGATTTAGATTTTGATGAGTTTCTTGAAGAACTTGGCGAAAGGGTCAATGAATTCAGCTACAACTATAGAACGGACAAGGTCGGTTTCCCCATGCTTCGTGATTTGGCCCATCACTACTACGGGACACCCTATTTTCCAGACAGATGGCGTCCCCTGTTAAAGCTATTGAACCCAAAGGAGACAAAAGAATAACTACAGAACTATGGAAAAATACAATGTGGAACACTATGTAAGCCCCTATCTTACTTATATAACATTACATGACAAACTTAGGATTGGGCAATTGATATTCGATTGCAAGAAGAGGAAGATTACCATGGTCGATACCGCCATTTTATCAGAAATTTACGAGAAGGAGAAAGATGGCAAAAAAGTGACTAAAGATGAATATAGGCCATTGAACTTAACGGATGATTGGCTGATAAAGATATTTCAGTTTGAAAAGAAATATCTTAACACCAACAATATGACCGTCTTTACCTCACAAAGGCATGGTCTTAAAGTGCACAAACGGCAAGGAAATTATTATCTTGGTTATATTCTTAGGGAAAAGATGAACATAGGGGAATGGAAAGGAAGTTCATCAAGTAAACCAGAGATACTCTTCGTAAACGAACTGATGGATTATTGCTATCTTTTAAAAAGGGACAGTCTGAAACTGACCAAGGATGATTTAAAAAGAATTAATGAAGTGATAATCATTAATTAATAAGACCAATTATAGAAATAATGAGACCAATAACCTTTAATTTTTTGGAGAAACCAGAAGAGATTGGCCTAGATGAACCTATTCTAAGCTATGATGAGGAATTGAATCTTTCCATCGATAAGAATTCCGGCCTGCCAGCGTTTGATGTATTATCTATGGATACAAGTACAGGGACTAAGGATTATGTAGAAGTATCTGATACTGATGACACTCTGAATTTGTCCTACATGGACACAGCAACACGTACCAATACACAGATGGAGTCTACGGATTTGGACAACAATGTTCACTACCTCATTCAGATGATGGACACTTCAACAGCCACAAGGACTTATGATGAAGCCGCTGATTCTGACGCCTAATAGGGATGATTCTTATAATAACCCATAGAACTGATTATACTGCTGATTTCGTAATAAATAAATTAAACCAAAGAAACATTCCGTACAAAAGATTGAACTGTGAGGACTTGATTTCCCAGGACTATGCCTTTGAAATCAACCAGGACTTCGATTTCTACTTCCATGGTTGTAAAACCTTCACATCGGGTTGGTTTAGAAGAACAAAGCTCCCCCAAATCCAGGGATTGACCGAAGAAGAAAGGTTGTATTTATTAGGGGAGTACGATGCGCTTATTAAAAATATAGTTTCATCGATCGATTGTCAATGGTTGAGTCAACCGAGACACATCTATTTTGCAGAAAACAAAACTGTACAGTTAAGGAAGGCCAAAGAGTTGGGGTTTAATATCCCCCCGACCTTGATTACGAACAAAAAAGAAATGGTAAAATCCTTTTATGATAGGTATAATGGAAATATTATTATTAAGCCAATTTCCAAAACACGGATTGACTATCGTGAACAACCAGGTTTTATCTTCACAAATGTGGTTGGCGAAAATGTTATTAAAAACCTTAATTCGTTTGATATGAACCCCTGTATTCTTCAGAAAAACATAGAAAAGAAGTATGAAATTCGGGTCACCGTAGTGAAAGATAAGGTTTTTGCCGCAGCTGTTGATAGCCAAGAAGACGAGGATACCAAGGTGGATTGGAGACGGAAAAAATTGAAATTCAGGGAAACGAGGCTACCTAAAACCATTGAGCAGCAGTGTGTACAAATAGTGAAGGAATGCAATTTGGGATTTGGAGCCATAGATATGATAAAAACAATGGAAAATGAATACTTTTTTCTAGAACTGAACCCTAATGGTCAATGGGCATGGATTGAATTGCAAACAGGCCAAAAAATATCCGAGGCAATTATAAATGGTCTGACTTAAATTATCCCATGAGTTTTTTCAAATTTCTTTTCTTACCCCGGCAATTGGAATCAAAAAAACCCTTTGATTATGATAAAAATGATTATCGGAATCTAAGGAGAGATCAATTGGAGTTACATAAATCCTATCTAAAAGAGATGGAAACCGAGGAGAATTCAAGGTTGATAATGATTGAAAATAAGACCGCACAATTGGTTTCGCAAACAGGCCTTGTATTTGCACTACTGAGTTTGTTCGTTCCCTTCATCGTTGAAACCGTTCTGAATGCACATATTATTTTTCGGGTTGTTTTCATAATGTTGTTAATCATGTGCTTTCTGTGCTATATTTTAGCAATAATCAACTCGTTAAAAAACTTCAATGTAAAGAAGTTTAATTATGGGTATAAGTCCCCAATGACCATATTGAACCACCAATCTTTGAGTGAAAAAAAATTCATGCAGATGGAAATCAAGGATGCGTTGTATTGCATCAACAATAACATCGAAATGAACAACCGAAAGGCAACCCATCTGATAAGGGGATATCATTTTTTCAAATTTGGTATCGTATCAACCGCGGTACTGGTAGTTTTTCTCTGTGCATCGCTTCTGTTCATGGATAGTGAAGTCGATGAAAATGTGGCCAAACAACCAATGGAAACACAAATTGAGAAAGAATTTTTAGACAATACAACGAACAGCGATTTCGAAAAAGCACATGATTCAATCATAATAGATACAATGTCCAAGGCTAAAATCGATTGAAGAATTTCAATCCAATAGTAGGGAAGAAATAGCATTGGTGGTGGTCTTTTTTTGCTTTTTTTTCTTCGCCATTTTGGCAGTAAGAAGACTTATTTTCCCACTTTGAAGAATTGATTTACCAGTAATTTGATTGACTTTTAAATACAAGAGTCCAACATCCCTGTGCAGATTTTGCAAGATATTCTGATTGAACAATTTAGTTGATCCGCTTAAGTCTGTGTTTCTGAAAAACTGGTTGAATCCCTTAATATACTGACCATCATCAAGAAGAATGATGAGCAGAAATGTCCTATGAAACCCGAATTGAAGGTATTCGTTGACCTGACTAATACCCTTGGTCACGTTCTTTTCCTTGTTTAGAACAACCTCACCATTGGGCAAAGTTTTGGCCTTTATACATTTAGCTTCAATGGCTATGGCCTTTTTAATGGCGTCCTTTCGATATAAAACCAAATCCAAATCGCCTGGTTTGAGACTAGAATTGGAAATTAAGGGTTGTTTTACCTGTTGCAGGACTTTGATATTGTTTTTTGGAAGCCCTAGTTCTTCAAAAATGATTTCTTTAAAATCAACTTTTGAAAACAGGAAGTCCAGTATTTCATATTCTGAAAATTCGATAACTTTTTTAAAATCCGATTCTGAACTATCCTTAAACAAAAAAGTGTTGGGTATTTGTATTGGTACAGTATCATAAGCTAGAAACCTCGGTTTACGAAGGTCCTCTCTACCTGATTTTAAAAACAGGTCCCTAATGTTCATCCATATTCCCATTAACCTAAAATTAGCTAATTCGGGTAAATTCAGAACCTAAAATGTCCCCAATATGCAATCTATAAAGCATCTGAAATCCATGAATTGTATAGATTGTCTATGGCGATAATTCTCTGCTGTTCAAATCATAGGTCGTTACCTTATGAAGGTCAACACTTGTACAATCCATAAGGTCTTGATCAAAAATGACAACATTTTTTCCGGAGGGATGCAATGAACTGGCAAATCGTATGCCACTGGCTCCAGTATAGATTCGGATAAATTCGCAGACATACTGTGTTGGGATGTATTCTATTTCAGAATCATAGCGCCTCATAGGCTTGGACAAATCTCGACTGACCTTTTCCCGTAATAACTTGGCCATAATCGTCTCCCGTACCATTTCTGGCTGGAACAGCGGTGTGTCCTCAGTAAAATCCACAATATTGACAAATTCATTTTCCGCTTTGAGTTGGAATGTGGCTATGCTGAGTTCATCCAAATAGGATGCCCGTACTTCATAAAGCACCGTTTTCGGATTATCACATAAATACAAGTAGGGTATTCCCATAGGATTGGCCCTACCCCCTTTTGCAAAATCGCGTGTAGGTGCATACATTTTATCACGGGGATAGCTTTGGTTCCCACTTTGGTGATGGACCCTGGCCCTATATAGAAAAGTGTCCGGTGTCAATCTATATTGTGTATTGAAGAATCCGTCCCAACCCAATTCAAGCAGTTGGTCCAGATTGGACAAAAATCGATGGGACCATTTCAACTCTTCCTTAAGGATTTCCCAATATTCATGGTTGTTGTTTATTTCTTGGATATAATCAACAGGGCTACTGGCATTATGTATGTCGGTATCGATTTTTGGTAAAACATGGTTCAAGATACTTTCGGCCACTTGATGATTCGAAAAAAAACTCCAATTACCCTGGATTTTGTTTTTGATGCTATCCCCATCTTCTACAGGTCTATAATTATCGATGAGTTCCTGAAAAAAATCCATGAGCTCGTTGATGTCCATGATAGGCTGATCCGTGGCGTTACAAATAGCACAATCCCCTTTAGAGTTCGAGGCGGAAATAAAGGCCTTTAATTCGGTATCGGTAAAACAACTGGGGCAAACTTCCATGGATCAATGATGGCTAAGATAGTCTTGAAGGATAAGAAGGTGGTTCTTGATACTGATTTTCTTTACGGTTCCCAGCCCAGGATAATGTTGACGGTCGTAGTAATCCTCCAATTCCGTAATCGCTGCGTTGTTGAAGCCGTTAGCCCTACAAAACCCTACGGCTTTTTCAGCAGCTTCGGCGAATTTCCCTTGAACGTTGGCAATGGAATCATTGGTGTCGGATGTAAAATGCCTGATCCAAATTTGGTTGTCGGCTTTCATATAGGTCAAGTGGATAACCACTGCCCTAGGAGTGCTCCCACTATCACTGAATTCACTGGGAAGCACCGTATAATCAGAAAAACCACTGAAGCTTTCATTTGCATAATGAAGATGTTCCTCGGAAAATCGATGCTCATGAATATCGAGAAAATCACTGTTCCGCTGTTGCTTCTCGAAAAAATCATCCAAACGGATATAGGTTTTGCCCAAGCTCCTGACATAACGATCCAAAGCCCGGTTTCTTCCTGGGTCTTCCACAACAATGGACTGGACGGAAGCGAATTCCACAAGTCGCATGAACTCAGAATCATCAGGGTTAAGATCATTTTGACAAATTACCATACAATCCCCCAATCCGTAATCTGTTATTGCCGTTAAAATGTAGTCGGCATTGTTTCTGTAATAAAATGCTCTTCCTATCGAGAACTGACCCTGCTGGAGGTATTCCAAAAAAACGTCACGATCCCCGGTCATCTCCCCGACCAAAGGGTTCACTATGAGAAATGCTTGTTGTCCGGTAGTGGAGAAAGTTGAAAGTGCAATGTTCAAATTGTTGAAAGATTCTTTGACCGGTTCCAATATGGGAACAATGGTACCTTGGGAAGTGTTTGTATTGGCCAAATCCCGTAATGCAATCAATTCAAATTGGCGTGCTCTAAGTAATGGATAATACATGGTTAGGTTTGATTGGTGATTTAAGATGATCCATCAATGCTTTCCTCTCCGTAGTGGACAACTTCAGGGCAAGGCTCATTTGATTGAATTCCCTATAATGTTTCCTATTGAGGGCAATGGGCTTTTGCCTGGCCTTCATAATAGAAATGAAATAGGAATTGAGTTCATCATTTGGAATCTGTAAGATCAACTCCCTACATTTCTCAAATTGGTTGAAACTGGTCATTTTTGGCAAGCTTCCAAAATGTCTTTTGACCAGATTTTTGTATTCATGTGTGTGCAGCACTTTCATGATTGTATTTTTGTCTACTTCCTTATTGGGAATGGCCATCCGGTGAACCTGAAATTTTTCATTGCCATCGGGCTGGTACAAAATAATCCCGATTTCCTTTCCGAAATGCTCATATTGACCCAATCGTGATTCTGAAAGCACCAAATAAATTTCATTGAATGCTCTTTGGTAATTTATCAATTGGAAGTCCAAACGTTTGGCCGAGTCCATCTCAGTCTTTATCTCAAAGACCTTGGAAGTTCCGTTGAACATGGCAAGGTCAGCGACCGCATTTCCCACTCTGAATTCCGAGAAAACCTGTGACTCACCAGCTGCGACCTCCTCAATCAAACATTCATTCAAGAAGCTGTTCTTAAATATGTACTCGTTCTGGTAATGCCCTTCAAGAATTTTATAAACGTACCTAAGATATTCTACAAACGTGGTATTGTCCATGGTCAACCAATCTCCATCATACCTTTTTATTTTATGGTAAATGGAGGTAAAATCATTATTGAACCATGATTTGACCTGATTTCTGGAAAACAAGGTGGAATAATCCCGTAATTGATTAATGGAAAATGTGGAAGTACTTGCCATGAAACAAAGTTAGGTTTAAAATTTAATTTTCATTGCTTTTCAAGAAATTACAAGTTTTGGTAATGGTATTAATCATCTCAAAATGCAAAATGCAATATTTTGGCATTTGATTAATGGACATTTTCAAAATCCTTGAAAAAATTTTGGTTTTTAAAGAAATCTAAACCAATCAGGAACATCTAAATTAATTTGTGCAAATACCCAAAACAACGATTGAGGATAGAGCCGATTTTATCTTGGATTTCATCAAGAACAACTAAACAATCCTATTATTTCAACAAAAAATCGTCCCAATATCATGGTGTACCTTTAAATAATGTTGTTCCAGTTCCAACTCTGAAATCCCCAAAGGCTTGGGCAATCCCCTTTCAATTGTTGGTTTCTGAAATTGCACCTTTCTATCCTTACCATCAGCAAACACTACAAACTCCCCTTGTTTCAACCGAAAGAACACCTCGGCCCTCCTTTTGGACACTTCCTTCTCCCCTTCGGTGATACGTCGTTCCAGGTTCAACCCTGAACTTTTGCTCACGCTCCGGGTCGGAATCTTGACCAACTCAAAGAACCTCTCATAGTATCGAGCCGTATCCGGGTCATTGACCTTTCCAAAGAACTGGTAAGAGAGATTGGAAAGTATCGCCTTGCTCGCCTTCTCCCCGTACATCATATCGTTTTGGATCTTATCCTGCAGCACATAGACACTAACGATGTCATAACTACGCAATGTAGCTGGAATACGATGCATGTTCAACAATCGCAAGGTTGAGGCTTCTTCCAACAACATAAAGGAAGGCTTACGGTTTCGTTGGCTCATTTGTTTGGATATCGTATGGATGATGGTGGCGATCACTGGGGAAAGGGAAGCGTCCTTTTGGGGATTGTTCACCAAGGCAATGACGGATAGGTGATCTTCATTGTTAATATCCAAGGAAATCTCATCTGCGGAGAGCACCATAAAAATCTTCCGGGTACTGATCTTTTTGAACCCATTAGCCAACGTACTGAGTACTCCTGCCGTTTGCCGTTCCGACCCGATACCACTGATAAAGGCATCCGACATGGCACGGGAGGTAATGTTCCCTTTCAAAAACTTGATCAAACT
Organism: Flagellimonas zhangzhouensis; assembly: GCF_900102925.1. Classification (GTDB taxonomy): domain Bacteria; phylum Bacteroidota; class Bacteroidia; order Flavobacteriales; family Flavobacteriaceae; genus Flagellimonas; species Flagellimonas zhangzhouensis. The sequence goes on from NZ_FNKI01000003.1 coordinate 35,242, forward strand.
TTTAGTGGCCAATTGTTGAAAAACGGCCATGAGATGAGGCAGGGTACAATAGTGTGGATAGTCGATCTTCAACCGCCATATCAACCCACTGATCAAACCCTCTGCTGCATCCTTAAAAAAGCGGGACGTACTGTTCTCATCCGAGTCCCGGTGTTCCATCAAATTCTCCAAGAGCACCCTTGATACCTCGTGCACACTTTCCTCATCTGGCAAATATCGGGGAGCTATTGGATTGACCCGATTATAGATGGGGCCAAAGGAAACAATCTTAAAGGGAATCTCTTCACCATCCCATAAGGGAAAAGCCATTTCAGTGATCTCAAAATCCTTGTAATCGTGGATGACCCCGGAGAAATGCTCCTTTTGAAAATGCTTTAAAAAATTATAGATCACACTCTCCGTCTTTCCACTCCCTGCAGAGGCCATCACGGAAACACCCCTTCTAATGTTCCCCAATACCAGAGGCCTCCCCTTTACCTTCATTTTCACTTCAAAGACCTTGGAGGGCTTCTTATCGTCTTTGAAGTGGTCCACCAAACCATAGATGACCACATGGGCAAAAAACAGGGGCAACCAAAGGGACATTGATCCTTTTATTAAGTCATCCCACCCCCAAAAAAAACCATTGGCCACCGCCAAAAGAACTATGCCCAAAAACCATATCACAAACCCATATTTGAGAAATCGATTTACTACAACCGAGATTCCTGCCCCGATTACAATACCAAATACTATTTCAACCCATCCTAAACTTTCCATATTTAAATTATTTATATTCCAATTGACCCTGATTCTATGGCCTTTCCGATGCCTTTTTTGAGTTGCATCATCGCTTTATAGGCCAACTGTGCTTTATTGGTGGGGATACTTGGCACTTTGATTCCGGCCTTGAACAACAATTGTCTTGCTGCCTGTTTTTCATTGGTTGGCAATCCTAAAAGGGCCGCAAAAAATTGTTTGGGATCCTTATCCAGAAGGTTTCGGGCATGGTAGGTTTCCACAAAATTCCTACGGTAGCTGAACTGTTTGTCAAAGCTCTTTTCAGCTGCCCGGTAGAATCTATCCCGATCAAACCCCTGTTTGACCTTCTCCCCATTAAGGATGGTCTCCGAGGTGCGGAACTTGGAACCTGGGGAGAGGCTATGGGAATTAGTTATATCCTTTCGGCTTACGATGATATGGATATGGCTCTGGTGGCCTTCCTTGACCATGCCCGTAACGATGCGTTTCCCATTCTGTTTATGGGGTGCCTCCCTTTCCAAGGCCTGTATTTTTTCCTGAATTTTGGGCACATCCCCTTGCTCCCGTCCCTCTTTGATGGCCCTGACCTGGTGTTGCAGTTCCAAAATCTTGCTGGCATAGGCTTGGTTCTCCTTGACTTTCTTGTCCTTTTCGGAATAGGTCCGCTCCCTTTCCAGTTTCGCGAAATACAGCACATCCTTTACTGAAACTTCCTTGTCCCGATAAAAAGAGGCCGCATAGGTCTTCATCAGTTCCCGGGTATACTGTTTCAGTTTTTCAGGCTCATTCCCGATATGCTTGAGCTCGGCTTGGGAGGGGCTGACCATGATGGAATAGAACTTGGGATCCCGTTTCGACAATTTGGCCGTATTGGCATCGATCTCGGCAATGACCCTCTGGGCATCGATATCATTCTCCGTTTGGTTGAAAAAAAGCTCTCGATCTTCTGGGGCCTTCCCTTCGTTCTCCTTTTCCAAATACTTGACAAAATCACTGGCGCTGCCGTTATAGTTATCTCCCAAATGTTGTCTTGTGATGGCGATATACATGCTTATAGATTTTTGAGTTTTGTGCGGTACTGTTCAATGGCCCCTGGTTTGAGGTCCAGTTTGAGGTGGTCCTTTCCAAAGCGGTTCTTGGTCACGGAAACATTCTTCAGCACATGCCCAAAATCCTCCTTCAGATCTTCCAATTGTTCCTTCAAGCGCTCATGTACGATTTTGGGGACCGTGGTCTCCTTGTCCAAGAGTTCAGGATTGGTGGGCGTGTTGATTTCGGTCAACTGCTTTTCAAAAAATTCAAAGTCCCCTTCCCATTCCTCCCCCTCCTCGGGTTCCAGTTCCTGTTGAAAGAGGGCCTGCATCATACTGACGGTGGGCAGGGTCTGTTCCTTTTCGATGCTTCGCATAATGGCCACCATGGCATTGAAGCGTCGCTTTATGAACAATTTCATACTGGCTATGGTCTCCCCAAAATGTTGGTCCGGGGAGATCCCATGTCGTTCAAAAAACTCCATCATGGCCAACAGGGTCATGGATTGGGATTTGCCAAATAACTTGGAAAACCGTCTAAATTTTAACAATACCGGTTCCTTGATACTCAAGCTCTTGAACCGTTCATTTTTGCTTACATTTTCCATAATTCCGTGAAAAATCCCTTGATTTTATTGGGCTCAAGCCTGTTTTCCGTGAAAACCACCTTTGCCCATTTTCCTTGTATCCATCTTAGCCCCCGTAAACAGGGCCTTGCGGAGCAATCATGATCGGTAGCGCTGCGCCAGCACGCTATCCTCTTGCTTCTCCTTTTTGCGCCAGGGGGCCAAAAAGTATCGCACAACCTGGGTCAAAACCAATAGGAATTGAATCCAGTTGCCTAATCTGTAAAAGTCAAATCGATGGGTACGGAACAAGGAAAGTCAAACCGATATGCTAGGCATATCAAATGAATTCCGCACTTTAATTGCTGTTGAAAACCAACCCTTTAAAGATATAAAAACAAAGGTTCAGGACACAAAAAAAGCCCATCATAATGGATGGGCTTTGATGGTGTGTTTTGGGGTTTACATATTGAATACAAAATCATAATTGTATAGATTTCGCATGGCTTCCCTTCGACTCCGCTCAGGGCAGGCCTCAATTGGATATCATGGTCCATGCCATGATTTTGGCAAATTGGCGCAATTCGGTTCCGGAACGGCTTTCCACATCTTCTTTGGAATCGGAAAGCAAACGTTCCTGGGTTTCGCTATCGAGATTGGTAAAATTCAAATAGACCATAATTCAATGCTTAAAAAGTTCATTGTTTATAAATCATAAAGGCTAGGGTCAAAACCATCGGGATAATACCTAGGGTCGTTTTGTTCTTCCAACCATTCCTCAAATTCGGTCTTTTCAGGATCCACTTTCATCGGATTTGGATTAAAGAATCCCATTATCGGCAAAACTGTAATACCGTCCATCGGGCGCAAGGATGATATGATCCAAAACCTTGACATCAAAAAGCTGGGCAGCTTTTTTGATCTTTTGGGTCAATTGTTTGTCCTGATAACTTGCCTTGAGTTGACCAGAGGGATGGTTATGGGCCAAGATGATCCCAACGGAAAGGGTCTTTAGGGTAATGGCAAAAAGGATGCGCAGATCTACCAATGTGCCTGTTATACCTCCATGGGATAATGGATAGATACCCTTGACCTTGTTGGACTGGTTGAGCAGCACGATCTTAAAGGTTTCGTGCAGGCCGATGGTCTTGTTGTCCCAATTTTGGAACAATAGATTAGCCACTTCATTGGAGTTGGTCACGGAAAGGGATTTCAGGGTACTGAGCTTTTCCCGATAACTGATCTGTATTTCATTGACACGGTGTTCCATTTCAAATGTTTTAAGGATGAAAAAAGAAAGGGATGCCCAAAGTTGGACACCCCTATCCTATTTACTCGGTGGTATTGTTATCACCACCGCCCAAAAGCAGGATCTCACTGGCCACCACTTCGGTCACATACTTTTTAGCACCCTCTTTGTCCTCATAGGAACGGGAGGTCAATTTCCCTTCAATGGCAACTTCCTTGCCCTTGGTCACAAATCCCTCGATGATGTCGGCCAGTTTCCCCCATGCGATGATGGTGTGCCATTCGGTATTGGTCACTCTTTCCCCTTCGGAGTTTTTGTAATGTTCGTTGGTGGCCATGGTGAACCGTGCCACTCGTTTCCCTTTGTCAAGGTCTGTAATGGTGGGATCCTGCCCCACGTTTCCGATCAACTGCACTTTGTTTCTCAATGTACTCATGATAAAAAGTTTTAAAGGCCTGCCGTCTTCCTTTTTGGATAAATCAGCAAACAGGGTTAAAAATTTCCCCTCTATTTTTTTGGTCATTGTTTCCCAAATTTTAAGGGGCGTTTGTTTGCTTCTTACGTGCGTAGCACAATAAAAGAAGGGGGTTCTGTCAAGGCTTTTGGCCGGAAATCGGGAGGCTCCGCGACGTAGCAAAATCCTAGGATTTTCAAGGAAGTGGAAACCCTATTTATGGACAAAACCTGTCTTGGCCTTGACAGGTTCGATGAGGGCCCTAGGAATTCCTTCAGACCCATTGGCAAGGGAGTGTACGGGAAGTTAAGCGACCGAGGGCGATGGTGTCCTGATTGGAAGTCCTTGGGCACTGCCCTGTTTTTCGATGCCCCGAAAAACAATCAGGGCTTCTTTTATTACCGACCCCTTAAAATTTACCATTGCCGATACGGGGATTTGCAGACTACTAAAGCAAAACCCAAAGAAGGTTTTGTAAAGGGAGGATGCACCTAAAATCCCAGGGTCGGCAATTCCGCTTTAGAACAGATATGCTATTGGAGTTGATTCACAAACTGAGAAGATTGGTCCAAAATAATTTCCGGGACTTCTTTGTGGGGCGTATGTCCACAGTTGGGCACCAAAAGCTTTATAGCCTTCCCGTTCGTATTCCCCACAATACTTTTCACCTGCTCCAAGGTTCCATATTCATCTTCAAGGCCTTGGACCACCAGTACGGGACATTGGATCATGGGAAGAAAAGTTTCAATGTTCCAATCCCTAAAACCATTCGTTGTCCAAGTAGCCGCCCATGCCCAGAACATGGCCTCTGTCTTGTCCCCATGGTATTTGGCCAATCGGCCCTTCAGGTTGGAGGATTCATAAAGTTGGATGGCTTCCCTGATACCATTGAGGGTAAGGTCCTCAACAAAGACGTGGGCCCCTTCCGAAATAATGCCCAAAACCTTTTCAGGATATTTCGCGGCCATGATCAAGGCGATGGAACCTCCATCACTATGGCCAAACAAGATTGCTTTTGAAATTTTCCACTGGGCCATGAGGTCATTCAGATGATCGGCCTCGATTTCCATATAGTCGTTCTCCCGTTCCCGATTGGAAAACGGGCACGATCTCCCATATCCCTGTCTGAAGAATGTTGACGGGGGTTGGGAACTAAGGAACAAGTACTGGAAAAACTCAACATCGCCCAAGGCCATATCTATTTTCCAGAGCGGCCACAAGAAACTGATTGTCATGGAGGGGATGTTCGATATGCTTTCCCTTTTGGAACTCATGCCAAACATTCAAAAAACCCGTGACCTTTTGATATTGAACTCCACGGCATTTGTTGAAAAGGCTTTGGCTTACTTTAAGGATTATGACCAAATCGACCTCTTTCTGGACAATGACGGAACGGGAAAGGAAAAGACAGAATTTTTACTGGAACAATCGCATAACATCAAGGACAATTCCAAACTATATGATGGATTTAAGGATATGAACGAATGGTTGATGGGGGTAAGTAAGGAATGTATTGGGCAGGGAATTCAAGATGTGTTTTTGTTGCCACAAAAACAATCTTGCTTTGCTCCCCATGGTTGCAAAGAAAAAAAGGAATGAAGAGGGACTACATCAAATTCCGCTGCTCCATATACGAGAAGAAACTGCTCAAAAAAAGGGCAAAAAGGGCGGGCATTTCCCTATCGGAATATTGCAGGAGCTCGGCTTTTGGCAATAGCGTTATCGAGCGGTTGACCGAGGAACAATTGGAATGTTACAGGACATTGGTCCAGTACAAGGACAACTTTACACGGATAGGAAACATGTTCAGAAACAGGAATCCGCTATTGGCCAAGGAAGTGGAACTATTGGCCGAGGAGATACGGAAGCACCTTTACAATTTTGGGAAATGATCGGCAAGGGAAAATCCATAGCGCACACGGGCCAGTCCATGGGATATGGCTGGAACCAGGAAAAGGGGTCAGAGGTGGTCCACAGCCAAAACCTGGCCGGGGAAACGGCCAAACAGGTGACCGAGGAGTTCAAATTGGTACAGGAGATGAACCCACGTTGCCAAAAGAACACCCTGAGCTTTGTGCTCAGTCCCACCAAAGAGGATGGTAAGGACCTTTCGAACAAAGAGCTGGGAGAACTGACCAAAAGCTTTATTGAGAAGATGCAGCTCCAGGACAGACAGGCCATCGCCTTTGTGCACCGTGACAAGGCGCATACGCATGTACATCTTTATGCAAACCGTATCGGTTTTGATGGCAAGGCCTACAAGGACAGTTTTATCGGAAAGCGTAGCCAACAAATGGCCGAACAGGTGGCCATGGAAAAGGGGCTTACCACGGTAAAAATGGTGCAGATTGAAAAGGAGATGGAGACTTTTAACATCCGTCATGGCATCAAGCGCATCCACGATCAGGTCATGGACAAGGAACGGCCAAAAACCTTGTTTGATTACATGAAAGCCATGGGGGAAAGAAAGGTTCAGGTCATCCCAAGCATCAATAAGGCGGGAAAGCTGCAAGGTTTTCGGTTCGAGCATAAGGGACACAATTTCAAGGGAAGCGAGGTGCACCGTTCGATGTCGGGCGGAAACTTGACAAAACAACTTTCACACGGCATGGAACTCAACAAACAGTTGGAATCTGCCAAGGGATTGGCCATGGCTGGCAAGGCAGCGGAACTGGTATCAAATGCTTCGCTCAAATTGATAAGAAAAACATTGGAGCAGGCCGCAAAACGGGCGATGGATAGTGGAATGGGATATTAATAGAAACAATTATGGGATATAAAAAACTGGACGAGGTAATGGAATTGTTGGCCGATGAACTAGACGGTTTCAACAAATCCATCGATAGGCTAAAACAGCTTACAGAGAACGTCGATAACATAAAGGTGGAGGCCTCTACCGATGACATACAGAAATTACTGCATAGACATCTGGAAAAGGAAAAGTGGAACATGGAATCCATTGACCAGAACACCAATACTATCAGGAAAGCGGTGATAAACGCCAAGGTAATCCCAAGGACATTGTTCTGGCTGACGATAGCGGTCTGGATGATTTCCCTTGTCACCATTTGTTATTTGGGAATAAGGGTCTCACGGTTGGATTCAATACGCGAAAAGTCCTTTGAGTCCGGACGGCAGGAGGTCATCACAACGTTAAGGGGCTTTTTTGACGAAAATCCAGGTCTATTTGAATCCTATGAGTCATGGCGGTTGAAAGGGAAAGAAACGGATTCCATTCAGGCCAAAAAGTAGGCTGCGCCCTATTCCGATTTTACTTTACGCTTATCTACCGGAACGCTATAAAATCGAAACAGGATCCGCGCGCAGTCAAGTTATGGTAAGATTTGGGGCAAGTATGAAAAATCACTGTGTCCTGAAAATCGTTCAGTTTTTAGTACTTGAAGTTTGAACTGTTACTTGCCCAACTTAAGTATTCTAAACGCTCCCTGGACCACAAGGAAGAACACAATTGTGCCGATGATTAGGTCAGGTTTGTTAGAATCCAACCAATGGACCAGTAGTCCAGCGACTATGACCCCTAAATTAATAATCACATCATTTGAGGTGAAGATCATACTAGCCTTCATATGGGCCTCCTCCTTGCTCTTTGACTTTTGCAACAGGTAAAGGCAGATGCCGTTGGCGATGAGCGCAAGAATCGAAACGAGAATCATGGTAGAAAAATCGGGAAGTTTTTCTGCTCCAAAAAAACGTCTGAGAACTTCAATAAATCCAATAAGGGCCAAGGTGAGCTGGAAATATCCCGCAAGCTTCGCTATCCGTTTCTTTCTGGTTAGGGTTCCACCTACGGCAAACAAGCTGATGCCATAAACGAAACTATCCGCCAACATGTCCAAACTATCGGCAATAAGTCCCATGGACTTAGCGATTAGCCCGGTGGCCATTTCTACAAGGAAGAAAGCAAAATTTATTGCGAGGACGATCCAAAGCAACCTTTTTTGATCCGATTTTTTATCAAAGTCGATTCTGTCGCTCTTTTCTGTGGAAATTCTTCTATCTCCCAATTTCAAATCTGAAATCGACTTTTCGATTTTCTCCACCTCACCATAATGAAAGACCGTCAATTTTCGGTTGGGAATATCAAAGTCCAGTTCCGCAATATCTGAAATCCCATCCAGTTTCATACGGATAAGGTTTTCCTCAGAGGGACAGTCCATCTTGGAAATTTCAAATAATGACTTTTTCATTAAACCCTATTTAAAAAAGCGGCTTTTATTATTCTTGAACACCAAATTACTCCATCTGGATCAAAATTCCGAGTGCCGTAAAACAGCGACTTAATTATACAGATTATGAAAAAAGAAGATTCCTGAGAATTATTTGTTTTTCAGTACACTCCATGATTAGAACAAAAAAAGCCCCAGAAAAGGGGCTTCTATATATTTATAAGCGTAGAGACTAGTTCCCCTCACTCAAAGAGAAACTGCCATCACCACTGAAATCGCCTACGGTTATTGTAACGATCCATATTCCTGAAGCGCCAGTGGATGTAACCCCGCTGAATGAATCGGGTTCAACAGCACCATTTAAACTTCTGTCCAAAACAACTGCTCCGGCAGAATCCTCAATGACCATGCGAAATGTTCCCACGGTGGTCGCCGTGATATCGGCATTGTAATCCGCAGTTGTAAGATTGTTGTTCCAGCTGAACATACGGGTGGTCGAACCACCATTGCCCGTGAAACTGGCATCTAGGTCACCATTGAAATCGCCTTGGTCATCCACGACAAAATCAGATGGACTTGTTCTTAACGTAGTCCCATTGACCGTTACACTTGCGGTAGGGTCATCGTCTTTGCTACAGGCAATCACGGTAAGAACCATTACTCCCGCAATAAATGATTTGATTAGATTTGAGGTTTTCATAATTTACTTCTTGTAATTTTAAAATATATTTTTGTTTTGTTGACTTTTAAACAATCATCATAACGATTTCCCTACCCTGTTGTTGTAATGTTTCTTCTTTTTGTTGTGAATCGCCCCATTACTGATGTGAAATTCATTTCCCTTATAACTAGTTAGGATAATGTTCGCATCCCCTGGTTACTGATTGACCAAAAACAAAACTCCTTAACTTCATTTATTGTAAATGGATGAGTCCCCAAAAAATTGCGATTACCTTGAATGAATCCCATTATTGACCTCTCATATTGGACACTGACTAGCATAAATTAAATAATGAGTTAAGTCAATTAGTTCTTCCATTTATTCTTTTCAGGGAATATATTCACTAAAAAACATTACTTTTGGTGAATTAATTCACTTAATCTTATGATTAAACGAATCTTAGAAGAGAAAATCATTCAAAAGCTGGATAAGGGAAAGGCAATCCTAGTCATTGGACCGAGACAAGTTGGAAAAACGACCTTAATCAATTCCATTTTGGAAAATAGGGACCATTTGTTTTTGGATGGTGATGATTCCACCGTCAGAAATCTATTGACCAACCCCAACACCGAGCAACTAAAGAGCATTATAGGCAACTATAAAACCTTGTTCATCGATGAGGCCCAACGTATCGAGAATATCGGGTTGACCTTAAAAATAATCACCGACCAGTTCAAAAAAGTACAACTATTGGTAAGCGGTTCTTCGGCATTTGAATTGAACAATCAGACCAGCGAGCCATTGACCGGAAGAAAATGGGAATACAAATTATATCCCATTTCTTGGCAGGAGTTGGAGGACAGTATTGGTTATGTAAAGTCTGAGCAGCAGCTCGAATTAAGAATCCTTTACGGCATGTATCCAGATGTTATAAACCATCCTGGGGACGAAATTGAGGTTTTAAAACAATTGACCAACAGCTATCTCTACAAAGATATTTTCGCATTTAGCGGAATACGAAAGCCCCAAGTGTTGGAAAAATTACTTCGTGCCCTGGCCTTGCAGTTGGGCAGCGAGGTAAGCTACAATGAACTTGCCCAATTGGTGGGCGTTGATAAGAATACCGTTTCCAATTACATCGATGTTCTTGAAAAAGGGTATGTGATTTTTAGGTTATCAAGCTTTAGCAGGAATCTGAGGAACGAAATAAAGACCAACCAAAAGATTTACTTCTACGATACAGGGGTGAGAAACGCCATTATCGGGAATTTCAATCTATTGGACAGCCGAAGTGACAAGGGGGGTCTCTGGGAGAACTTCTTGATAGCACAGCGCATCAAAAAACTGGCCTACGATGGCTCTTTGTCCAATTCCTATTTTTGGCGAACAAAACAGCAACAGGAAGTGGATTATGTTGAAGAGGTCTCAGGGAAAATCACGGGCTACGAGTTTAAGTGGAGTGAAAAAGCTAAAGCCAAGCTTCCAAAGTCTTTTATGGAAAGTTACAATGCCACTATTGAAGTAATCCACAGAAACAATTTTAGGGAATTTGTGTAGGTCTTAATATTGCGAAGCCTTTATGCTGTTTTTTTAGGAAAAAAGTACTTCAACGGCGTCATCCACAATTTCATTGCCCAATTCTTTGAGGTATACTTGGGTAATCTTTATATCTGCATGCCCAAGCGATTCTCCAATAATATCCGTGGCCACCCCTTTTTGTTTAAGGCAGTTTGCATAACTGTGCCTAGCCACGTAGGAACTTAAGGCCTGATTGATGCCACAGAGTTTAGCAATTTCTTTCAGACCCTTGTTATATTGGGCAAGTGTCTTCTTTTTGCGATGGTCTAATTGCAAAGGGGTCAAATCATTGTATAAGAGAATTGGAAAAATATACTTCGTACCCAGGGAATATTCTCGATAATAATCTAAAATGGCTCTCAAGGGCGGATTGATTTTTACAGAAAATGGGCGTTTCGTTTTATTGCGGATATATCTAATCCGCTCTCCATGGATGTCGCTCCATTTCAGACAAATCATATCCGCGAAGTTCATCCCTCTAGAATAGAAACTGAACATGAAATAATTTCTGTGATCGACCAGATGTGGATACTTTGTTAAATCAAGATTGTGAATCTTATTAATCTGTTCCAAATTCAAGGCTCTCTTAATGCCTTTGCCTTTTAGTCTTGATATTTTATAGACATGGAAGGGATGCTTTTCTACTTTGAAGATATTCCGTTCTAAGGCTTTATTGTACATAGCACGAATCGTTCGCATTTTTACACCTATTCCGCCATCCGTGCCACCACGTGAGCGCAAAAAAGTATCATACTTGTTTAAAAAGGTAGCATCAATTTCCGAAAAACGTAGACTTTTAAAACCAATAAATCGTTTGATTGAGTTGGAGGCATCGTGATAAAGCTTGGCGTTACCCATTCTACCCGCGTCACGCATTTCCTGTATGATCTCGTCCCAAAACCGGAATACATCCTGAGAAGCTGGATTGGTGTCTACTCGAAAATGTTTATCAAAATCGTCAAGAGAAAAATCTTCTTTTTCAAGCTCCAGGTCATAGTAGGTTTTTAAGGCTCGGTCTTTTATTTTCAGAAGCACTCTATTCTTTTGGATGTAGTTCGCATTTTTGCCATTGAAAGAACCTGTATCTTCGTTCCACTCTTCCAAATTGGTATTCAAAGGAGTGCGGTAATATTTGGTTCTACGATTTTTGGTTACCCTTAAAAAGATGGGAAATGAGCCATTGGCCAATGCTTTTTTTCTTAAAACGACTTTGATTGAAGACATACTTTTTTGGTTTTGGGTACAACATAGGTACAACAAATGGGTACTTAAATGTAGTCCCAAGGAAGCTAAAAGAAAAGTGAAAAATCATAAAATACTGATTTTCAAAACAAAAGAAATCAAATGCAACCATTTGAAAATCAATAATTTGCGACTGTCATAGACCAAAACATTGCATTGGGTCAAGGCTCCCAATCGTCTTGGAAAATCCCTCCACAAAGAAATGCACCCCAAAGAATCGTGTAGAAATATTAGGGTAGGTGCATCGGGGTAATCCCCTATGATCTGAAAAGCAATTTGGTCATCTGTAAACTGCATACCATCACTTGGTCCTTGATTCTCTATATCCACTGATCATTCGGTTTGGCAGTACGTATAAAACAAATCAAAAACCCATGGTTCCTTATCGCACCATGGGTTTTTAAAGCTAGTTTGATCTTTCGTATGGTAAAGATCTTAAATATCATCGACTTTTACACCCTCATTTTTCGGTGCCCTATAGGCCCGTTTGGTCACTTTGAGGTTTTTGAAATACCCGATGGTACCAATGTCCACATAAAGGCCAACACCACCAACGGTATGTTTCCCCAGCATTTTGTCCACCACAAAGGTGGAGTATTTGGCATCGTTGATGAACATTTCTGCAAAGTCCCCATTGACCTCAATCCGCATTTTGATCCATTCCTTGAGGGCGACCGGTGCAGAACCTTCATATTTGCCCGGATCGGATTTACGGAGCATATCGAATTTGGCATTCGGATAGGAAATATATTGGACCGCATGGTTACGATACTGCTGGTTGTTGACCCTTCCCACTTTGGGACGTACATAGATGCCCTCAAAGGCCGAATCATCAGGTACTATTCTAAAATATACACCGATGAACCCAGCAATCCCAGGATAAGGAGCGGGATCTTGGAGCTGGCTGTACATTTCCACTTCAATGGTTCCGTTTTCAAAATCCTCCAGTCCCACCAAGCGCGCATAATGGGGTTCGTCCACGGTGGCCTCGATATTGTTCATATCAAAGGGAAGTGCTTCGAGATCCCTTTCGATCTTCAGCACTTTCTTCCCTTGGAATTTGATGATGGACCCCGTGACATTGTGTAATTCAAAGGTTTGTTTTTTGAGTTCCAATTTTTTGTGTTGACCGGACAGGGATAAGGTTCCCGTGACCATCAACGCTATTACTGCATACTTTTTCATAGTATTTTCTTTTTGATACTTGAATTGATTTTTTGGGCTATTCCAACAAGCGTTCCCTACCCTAGTCATGAGCATTTAAAAAAGGTTTGACACTGGCCCAAACGGCATCAAAATTTTCCAAAAACACCACATGGCCGGTATTGGGAACTATCCCCAATTGACTGTCGGGAATCATCTGGTAGGCGGCAATGACCGTGGCCAGTGGGGCATTTTTATCAAGCTCTCCCGCCAATACCAGCACCGGACATTGAATGCTGTTGAACAACTCTTTGCTGGCTACCATGGTATTATAGAATTGGGTCATCTGCTTCCAGAACTCCTCCAATTTTTCAGGTTCGGGCATCAGGGCCAACCGGGATTTCCAAAAATCACTCTCCAAATCGAATCGTTCCTTGGAAAAGGCGGGCACCTGGCGTAAACCGGGAATCTGTTCGCCGGCTCCAATGGCCACCAACTTCTTTACCCTATTGGGGTACATGCTGGCCACCTTATAGCCCGTGTAGGCCCCATCACTGAAACCCAATAGGGTTATACTGTCCTTGGTCACCGCATTGATTACGGCCATCACATCATTCGCCTTGAGTTCATAGGTGATCGGTGCCGTGCCGATCTCGGACTTTCCATGACCCCTTGTGGCCATGGCCACGACCAGATGATCCCTTTTGAGTTTTTCAATGAATCCGGTCATTTCATCTATGGAGCCCATAATGCCCCCATGTAATAATAGTATGGGGTCCCCGCTACCATAGACTTCATAATATATATTGGCGTCCCCTGCTTTAACATATGCGCCTGCCTTGGGGTTGTTCCCATAGGGAACCTTTTCTGTTGTTTTGGTTTGTGCTTGGACCTGGGAAAATGCCAGCCAGCATAGCAACCAAACTGAATTTAAAATCAACTGTTTCATATCATTACCATATCAAATTGGGCAGTAAAAAAGTTATCCCATTGGTTCTTTGGGAGTCAGTACTATTAATCTAGACCTATTATTTTTTGTTTCCTTCTCTACGTTGTGGCGGATAACCACTGTTCCACATAGCGGTTATCAGAACAACTTTTCATTGGGAGGTTTTACCCCTGCCAAACGGATATAGATGGTCGTCTGTCCCCTATGGTGGGTCTGGTGCTCGAAGAGTTTGGCGAGTGCCTGTCCCTTGGTCATCTCAAAACGGCCAAATAGGGTAACGGGTTCCGCCAATGCTTCATCGCTCAAACCCTTGATTCCGGCAATTACAAAATCATATCCGGCACTGACCAATTTGGTAACGTTTTCCTTTGAGGTGTCCGTACTCTTTTCGGATTCCCCCATCCCAACTGGGCTTTCCACACCTGTGGCCGCTGCCGTAAACCCATAGTTCGCATCGGTCAAATGCAGCATCTGTTGTGCAAAGGAGCGGATTTCAGAGGTTGGTTTCAGATCAAATTTGTCCGCGGGCATGGTCTCCAAATATTCCAAGGTATAGGCTTTGGCCCGTTCCCAGTCGGCTACCAGATCAGAGACCTTTTGTGCATTCGCTGAATTCATGATAATTACAATAAAGGTTAAGGGTACTAGATTTTTGATGGTTTTCATAGGATCATATTTGTTCCGGATCGCTCCGGGGGTTAACTTATTTGGATTGGTTGTACATGTATTTGTCGATTTTCCATGTACCGTTCACTTTGTTCAAGACGAACAATTCCCTGAATGCTTCGGTGAGCTTTTGGTCATTGGCCTTGATCCACACCGTCCCTTTGGAATTGGACTGCACCATGGCCATATCTTCTTTTATCCTTATGTCCGCGATGGTCACCTTGAGGTCAAATCCAAAATTATCAAAGACATATCGGTAATTCCCGGTCAACCCCTCGGTCCCAATAGCTGTTGGCGCACCGGTTGGGAAAACGGCCCCATCATTGGTAAATACGGACACGATATGTTGGACATTGCCTTCGTTCAAGGCTTTGAAATAGGCTTGAACGGTATGTTGTACGGCTTCCTCATCTTTGGTCTGTGAATGCCCAACGTACCCCAACAACACCATAACAACCAATAAGATACGATTATAAACTGATTTTTTCATCTTGCATTTGTTTATCATTTACAATGCAAAGTTGGGGTACATCAGGAGGATTGACCCATAAACTAGTTTAAGAAATCAGGGGATTGGAAGGGAACTATTTTTTGGCCACCAGCTCTTTTCTGATCATACTCAGAAATTCAGGGGTTATACCCAAGTAAGAAGCGATCTGGGTATTGGGAAGTCGGGAACCCAGACTTGGATACTTGGATAGAAAATACAGATACCGTTCCTGTGCTGTGGAACTGATGCTCTGAAATACCCTATTCTGTAGTTCCACATACTTTTCTTCCGTGATGACCTTAAAGATACGGTCAAGCTTTGGAATATTGATGTACAAATAATAGAGGTCCTGTTGCTCGATCTGGATGACCTCGGTGGGTTCTAGGGCCTGGATATTGGATTCACCGGGTTGTGTGGCATGGAAACTGCTGATATCGGACAACCATTCGTTTTCTGAAGCGAACAGGATGTTGTGCTCCTTGCCATTTCCATCAATTCCATACATCCTTAGGACACCTTTCACCACAAAGGTATAGTGACGACAGATTTCGACTGTCCGCAACAAATGCTCCCTGCGCTTGACCTTGCGGAATGAGATTCGCTCATGAATGAGCTGTTTTTCCTCCACCTCAAAAGGTAAATAGGTTTCAAAATGTTGTATCAGTGGTTTGGCCTGCAAAACAAATATCTTAATTCAAATCCAAGGTACAATATTCTTGAGATAATAGGGAACCCTGCAACATTGTCGGTCCGGGATTAAAAGGACAACCATCCGCTTCCCTTGAAGATCTATGGCGACAAAGGCCCCATCGACACAGGATCAATCGGAAAAAAGTTCCCCTTGGGTATCTTGGCAAGGTCTATTGTCCTTGGGCATTGAAGCTTTCATGCTGTCCTTTAAGGCCTTTCGTCGTTTCTCATAGATCCACATCCTTAACCCTTTCAAAAGGCCCATCTCATACTCGGAAAGTTGTTGGGGAGCCACTTCCTCCATGGCCTCAATTTGACCTGTTTTCTTGAAAGTCTTGGCATACTGGAGCCCACACCATGTGTAAATGTTCACCCATTCACTGGGCATGGGAGATTCGAAAGTCCTGGGCATCATATAGGCCACAACCTCGGTCAAGGAGGCCATGTGTTCCCCACGCATCCGGGTCAACATCCGGGCCATGGTGATATTGTTTAAAAGGTCTTTGGGCACGGCATCCTGCCATTGGGATGGATACACAATGATGGGACTTTGCAATAGGTCCATTAAGTCAAGGACAAAATCGGATTTGGTCTTTTTGAAAGACTTGGGTCTTAGGTTTGGAATTGGTGTTTTCGCTGGCTCCAGTTCAAAGCCAAAATCCAGTTGCACTACGTTTTGATTTTCCATGATATGCGTTTTAAATTGAACAATAGTGGCAGACCGCCAAACGCAAGGGAAAATTTTGGAGTGGGAAGGAAACGGAATAAACAGTGACAACGGTAACGGCTTTATGCCGTCCCTTGTCCGAGAATATTTTCCGGGTTTATCTTTGGACAGTATTGATCTGAATACGCTCTACACCCTTTTATTTGGCCATGAGTGCTCCCGTACCTACCTGCCTTGGGTCAGGTTTCAAGGGTTGTTTGATGGTCGAGATCACCTCCAGACTGTAATGTCCGAACTCCTCGGTCACCGTTCCATGGCACAGATAGATGCCCTTTCCATGAATGGGTGTGGATGCCATTGTTTGGGGAAAGTGGACACAGTCAAAAAAGTGACCTGCCAGATCAAGCATGGTGGTAAAGCGCATGGTGTCCCCTTTGGATGTGGTGTTCAACCGGGTATGCACCATGGAGCCATAGATCCATATCTTTTGGTTGACATAGGCCTCAAAATCACCCGCAGTCAACCGGCTCCTTACCTTGCCGTCCATAAGCTCATAATACCCACAAAGCGGAAATCCCAAGAGTTCCATTTGGTCATAGGCATCCTCAATGGGATGGGAAGGCAAATTCGGCAATGTAAAATGTTTGTGGTTGGGTTTAAAGAGCAGCCTCTGAACAGTATCCTTTCGATGGGCCTTGGTCTTGAACACGGCCTGCCAAAGTACTTGTTTCTTGGGCACCCCAAACACACGAAAGGCATCGATACGCACCAAGATGGTCAACTGTTCGATGGCAATCGGGACGCGGTCGATAAAATCATCAAAATCCCTGAACTTGCCATGGAGCTGCCTTTCGTTCAAAATGCGTTGGATGACCAAGCGTTCAAGACTCCGAAGCTGTCCCAGTCCCAAATAAATATGCTTGCCATAGATGGCATTGACATGGTCACTTCGGTTAATGCATGGCGGATGAATGACCCCGCCCCACATTTTGGTCTCGTGCACATAAAGCTCCGTATCATAGAACCCTCCCCCATTGTTGAGCACGGCCACCATAAACTCCAGAGGAAAGTAGCATTTCAGATACAGGCTCTGGTAGCTTTCCACGGCATAGGAAGCGGAATGTCCCTTGGCAAAGGCATAGCCTGCAAAGCTCTCGATCTGTTCCCAGACCATTTGGGTCAGGGCGGCATCATGCCCCCTTTGCTTGCAGTTTTCAAAAAACTTGAGTTTCACCGCCTGGAACTCCTCCCGGGAACGGAATTTTCCGCTCATCCCCCGCCTCAGCACATCGGCCTCTCCAAGGTCCAGTCCTGCAAAGAGATGGGCCACTTTGAGCACATCCTCTTGATAGACCATTATCCCGTGGGTCTCTGGCATAATCTCCAACAAAATGGGATTGGCCTCCTTGCGGCGTTCCGGTTCCCGCTCCCTTCGGATGTACTCATCCTTCATTCCCGAGGAAGATACCCCTGGACGGATCACGGAACTGGCAGCTACCAATCCCAAGTAGTCATGGGTCCGTAGTTTCTTCATCAGCCCCCGCATGGCAGGGGATTCCACATAGTAGGCCCCTATGGCCCTACCTTGGCTCAACAGCCGGTTGATATTTGCATCCTGCTTCATCGCCTCCACGCTCTTGATGTCCCAAAGAACGGCATCGGGTTGGTTGCCCTTGATGACCTCAACCGCCTCCTTGATCTTCGCCAATCCCCGCTGCCCCAAAATATCAAATTTGAACAAGCCCACATCCTCGGCAATGATCATATCGAACTGCACCGTCGGGAACCCTTTGGGCGGCAAAGTCGTGGCCGAGTAGTAATGCTTGGAACGGTCCAGGATCAGGATCCCCGAGGAATGCACACTAATGTAGTTGGGCATCCCATGGATATAGGTGGCATATTTCAGCACCAACCGGGCCAGTTCGTCCAAGGCTCCCTGTTCGTACCGACCAGAACTGAGCTTATCGATTTCCTCGGTGGGCAGGCCGAAGACCTTACCCAGTTCCCGAACAGCCGCCCGGTACTTAAAGGTGTTGTAGGTGCCCAATAGGGCCACGTGCTCGAAACGTTTAAAAATATAGGCCGTGACATCATCTCGGTCCCAAGTGGAAAAATCAATGTCAAAATCCGGGGGCGAGGCCCGAAAGGGATTGATGAACCGTTCGAAATACAGGTCCAATTCGATGGGATCCACATCGGTGATTCCTATCAGGTAGGCCACTAGACTGTTGGCCCCACTCCCCCTGCCCACATAGGGATAACCTTTTGACTTGGCATAGGATACGATATCATGGTTGATCAAAAAGTAGGACACGAAATCCAGCTCCTGGATGGTCCGAAGTTCCCGGAACATGCGCTCCTTGACCTTTTCGGTTGGATGGACATAGCGTCTGGGCAACCCATCCAATGCCAGTTCCCGCAACCGTTCCACATCGAATGCTCTGGACGCCAAAAAACGGGACTGGTTCTGGGAAACCCGTTCACTTCCAAACCCAAAGGCAATGGTACAGGAGTCCATCAGCCGCTGGGTATTCTCCCAAATATGCGGAACATCGACCAAAGCCCTTTTCAATTCCTCCAAGGGCCGAAGGGTATCGGTGGGTCTGGCCTCTTCGGACTGTGGGAGTTTGCTCAATAGTGTGTTCAAGCCTATGGCCCGAAGCAAACGATGGGTATTGAAATCCTTTTTGCTGCGAAAGCTCACGGGCTGTAACAACACCAATCTGTCGGTATAATCCCGATACCGGGAGAACCTTAATTTCCGAAGCTCTTCGACGGATACCCCAATGTACTCATAAGCCCGGAAGTCCGTCCGTTCCTCCTCTTGGATCTTCTCAAAGGGGTAGATCACATGGACATGTTCAAAAATTGGAGCCACAGTGGGAATGGGCGTCCCCTTGTGCAGGTGCTGGGAAAGAAAGGCATTGATTTCCCGAAACCCCTCATTGTTTTGGGCCAGGCCCACAAATTCCTGTACGTTCCCGTTGCGAAAATCGATACCCAAAATGGGACGTATCCCCTGTTCATTGGCCAGTCGCACAAAGTTCATGCCCGCCGAACTGTTGTTGATGTCGGTCAGGGCCAAGGTTTCCACCCCATGGGAACTGGCCAACTCCAAAAGCTCCGTTTCGGAGAGCACCCCGTAGTTCAGGGAATAATAGGTATGGCAGTTCAGGTACATGCTATTGTTGTCTATGGGCCAATAAGATGGGTGGTTGTCCGTCAAAGGGATTACCTCCCCTTCCTATACTGTGTGCCCCCATGGCCGAGGCCCGCATCAAACTGGATTCCCCAAAACGGTTCCTTACCCTGTCCATCGCCTGGTAGAGGTTGAGCAGCTTTTCATCATCGGCAAAAAGGTCGATCTGATAGTGTCCCCCAACGATATGACTGTAGTTGACCCCCACAAGTCGGATGAGCATCCTTCGGTCATAGAGGGAGGTAAAGAGTTCCTTCACCAAGGGTACCAACACATGGTCCGCAGAAGTATAGGGAACCCGTTTCTGCTTCGTGTAGGTCTTGAAGTCACTATATCTAATCTTGACGCTCACACAGCCCGTCATCTTGTTGGCCCTTCGGAGTTGGTAGGCCAGGTTCTCCGCCATGGCGAACAAGGTGGTCTCTAGTTTGACCATATCAGTGGTATCCTTTCCATAGGTGCGTTCCGTGGAAATGGACTTTCGTTCATGAAACGGGACCAAGGGGGAATTGTCCAGCCCCTGGGCCCGCATCCAGATGGTCCGTCCGTGCAACCCAAAGGCACTTTCCAATAGTTCCAAGGGCAGCTCCTGTACGGTCTGTATGGTGGTCACCCCCATATTGGACAAAATCCCATAGGTCTTCTCCCCAACCGAGGGCAGTTTACGGATGTGCAGGGGCGCCAGGAACTCCTTTTCAAGTCCAAGGTCGATCTTCATCTGGTTGTTGGGCTTGGCCTCCCCGGTGGCCACTTTGGAGACCACTTTATTCTGGGAAAGCCCAAAGGAAATAGGCAACCCCGTTTCCCTCAGTATCCGTTGTCGCATTTCAGAGGCGTACTTATAGCAGCCAAAAAAGCGGTCCATCCCGGAAAGGTCGGCATAGAACTCGTCCACACTGGCCTTTTCAAAGACAGGCACGCTTTCCTTGATGATCTCGGTCACATTGTCCGAGAACTTCATATAGATCCCCGCATTCCCCTTGATGACGGTGGCCTCAGGACACAACCTACGGGCCACTTTCATGGACATCCCCGAGTGCACCCCAAAACGCCGGGTCTCATAGCTGCAGGCCGCGACCACACCTCTGTCCCCCAACCCACCGACCAATAGGGGCCGCTTCATCAGACGGCTGTCCAGCAGCCGCTCACAGGAGACAAAGAAGGTATCCAGATCGAGATGGAGAATGGTGGGCTTCATAAAACTTATTGGATTTATTCCTATAATTTGGAAAATATCCAAATGTACGGAAAGGGACGAACCGTTTCAAAACTTTAACAATTTTGCCTATCTTAATACAGCATAATTCAACCTCAACATGTGTTACTCTACCAGACAGACCCGGGAACGGAAGGAGCTGGAGAAACTCCTTTCCGTAAAGGCCATGTACGGTGACTTGGACACCGACCTGGAACTCATTTATTTCCATGCCAACGGCTGGAGCCATCCCGTGATGTGGACCTTGGGCCAAGAAGAGCCCAACAACATGCTCCCTGCCATGTGGGGCATCATGCCCCCAAAGGAAAAACAGGAAAATTATACGGAGTATTTTAAGAACCCGAAGACTTTTGGGGGACTGAATGCCAAATCCGAAAAGCTCTTTGACCATTTCGTCTACCGGTACTGTTGGGAGAACCAGCGGTGCATCATTCCCGTGGACGGTTTCTTCGAGCCCCACAACACCAAGGTCAAAGTAAAGGGAAAGGATTTTAAAGTACCTTTCTATTTCAGACGAAAGAACGGTGACCCACTATACCTAGCGGGCATCTATACCAACACGGCCGATGGACGGAGAACCTTTGCCGTGCTCACCAAGGACGCCACCCCTATGTTTGAAGAGATCCACAATGAAAAGAAAAGGCGACCCGTCATCATTGATGACGAAAACTTGGATGCTTGGTTGCATAACGGCAACAATGAATCCGACGTTCAAGATCTTATCGATGATGATTTATGGGAAGGTGATCTGGAAGCCTATCCCGTCACCAAGGATCTATATAGCAGAACTGTGGATTCCAACTATCCGGGCATCATTGACAAAGTGGAATACGAGGAAGTGTCGATTTCCTATGATTGACCAAAAAAATAGGGGCCTGTTTTCAGACCCCCAGTGATAAAAATCAATCCTTGAATGCCTTGGCCTGCTGTTCCAGGACAACTATCCTTTCCTTGATCCGTGCTTCTCGCTTTTGCCGACTTTCAGCATATGCATCCTCAATACCTGAAATCTTATCCTTGTAGAAGGATTGCATTGCGATATAAAAGGATCGGTTGGTCAGGTCATTCGTGTGATTACTTTCCCCAAGGTGCACCTGCCGAGTCAATAGAAACCTTAGCAGTCTATGGAAAGTCTCCTTCTTGAAGTTATCTTTGAACCGGGCCACCAGTTCTTCGTGGGATAACCTTGAATCATCCCCAAAGAAATCCTTAAAATGTTCTCTTTGGCCATAAAACCCGATGTTGTTCTCGAACAATGAGATGGAAATGGCCACCATTTCATCCGTGGTCAACGCTTTCTTTCGATCAATATATTCCGTCTCCCTGATCATGTCCACCACCTCCTTGAACTGGTTTTTGTTCTCGATTTGTTTTTTCCGCATTTCCCGGGCATTGATCTTGATGATTTGTTCCTCTGGGGTACATTCTGACATCTTACGTTTCTCCAAGGATTTGGCACCTGAGCTTCCACCATCTGTTTCCTCCCTCACCTTAACAAAAATGGTCTGAGTCAAATAGGTATCCGTTTCCAGAAGAATACCCTTTTCAAACCCATGGTCCAAGGCATTGTCCCATGCCTCCTTTTCCTCAGTAAAGTATTCTAAAGCCTCATTCAGGAATTCGGTCAACTCTTCCTCGGTATATTCATAATGCCGGTGCTCCTCTTTAATGCTTTCCATGGTAGGCGCAACAGGTTCCTTTAAAATATCCAGTTCATTTGTCAAATGTACCTTAAGACCTACTTTTCCCATTTGGGCCATGACCCATTGGTTGCGTTCCTCCTCCATCCAGTATTTGCTGATGTTGGGTACCAGTTTCAGTCCCTCCTTTTTCACCCTTTTCAAGAGTTGCATAAATGTCTTGGTCTTTTTGTTCTCAAAACAGGATGTCCGGGTACAGACCATTTTCCCTTCCCCGAACAGGTTCCCTTGGTTGGCGGCGTTGAAGGGACAGACAACACATGCCCCTGCTTTGGGCACCAAAGTTTTGTCCCTTACATCAAAGCAGGCTTTGGTCAGGTCAAAGGTCCGGCTTTCGATCATCCGTTTGATCCGATGCCCTTGGTATTCTCCTTCAAGGCTTTCCAGCATCATCTGTTGTTCCCCAGGTTCAAAAAGGGCCACTGCCACTGCTAGGCCCAAGGTCATTTCCCCATTTCGGACATAGGCCCTGAATCCTTCGATCAAACCGGCCAGTTTGATGCGCTGCCGAATATAGTTTTCGGAACGCCCCAGACGTTTTGCAATCTCACCTGGATCGTAGCGGTCCAAGAGAAACTGGATGGCCTCTGCCTCCTCTGTGGGTTCCACATCCTTCCGTTGCAGGTTCTCAATGATCTGCACTTCCAGAACTTCGGTATCGACATAGTCCCTTACCATGGCAGGGATAGTGGTCAATCCTGCCAATTTACTGGCACGAAACCGTCTTTCACCCATAACGATGGTAAATCCTTCATCCATTTTTCGTACCGTGATTGGCTGTAACACTCCATGTTCGGCAATGCTCTGTGCCAAATGATGGAGACTTTGCTCATCAAAGGTTTTTCGGGGTTGTGTCGGATCTGGGGAAACCGAACGGATTTCCAACATTTGGATTTGTGGAACAACTTTCACTTTTCCGGCACTCTTGGTTTGCCTTTTCTTTGTTGCTTGCCCATTGTTTCTCTTTTGGGCCGCTCTTTGTTTTGTTTGTGCTTCCATGATTTTTGGATTTTGGTTAAACAATATTTGAGCGTTCACCAAGCGGAAGACAAAATTTTGGAGCGGCAAGGAAACGGAATAAAAAGAGACTTACGGAACGGCTTTATGCCGTCCCTTGTCCGAGAAAAGATTGCGAGCTTAACTTTCGATAAAGATTGATTAATAGATTAAGTAACACTATACGCCCCCATTGGAATTACAAAGGCCTAGCGTTCAAGAAAAAAACTTGATCTTGAAACCCAGACGAAGTGAAAAGTGATGTTTGCAATCCAGTTGCACGATGATTGTCTTATCTTTGAATCGTGAAACTTTTGGCACTCATATTATCGCTTTATTTTCTTGGACTCAATGGGCTACCCTGTAATGATTGTGGCGGCATGGGAGATGATGAAGAAAAAGTTTCGATTGTCGATCACGGCGGTGACCATGACTCGACCTGTGGGCTATGTTCCCCTTTTTGTAAGTGCCACTGTTGCCATGTACATTCTTTGTACCTTGGCACTACTGCCTTTGAACCCATTACACATTCCATTGTCCGTGAAAATTTTATCCATTTTGATGGACCGGCCAGGGATGTCACTCCTTCCCTTTTCCAACCTCCAAGGTATTGATTCTAATTTTTTTAGGGGATAACTACATCCCATTACCATTGACATCCATGATGCAGTGATATCATTTGCAGCCATGGACATTCATTAACCGAATCAATTCCATTTTCCAATGATTAACAGAATCATTGATTTTTCAATCAATAACAAGTTTATAATCGGTCTGCTCACATTGGCACTCATTGGTGCAGGTATTTACAGTATGACCCAGGTTCCCATTGATGCTGTACCGGATATTACAAATAATCAGGTACAAGTCATTACGCAATCGCCCAATCTGGGTACAGAGGATATAGAGCAGTTCGTGACCTATCCCGTGGAAGTGGCAATGAGTAATCTTCCTGATGTCAAGGAAATCCGTTCGATTTCCCGATTCGGGCTATCGGTGGTAACGGTAGTTTTTTACGATGATATGGGAACCTTTTTGCCACGCCAGCTCGTTTCCGAAAAACTGATTGAGGTACGCGAGCAAATACCAGAGGAACTGGGTCAACCTTCAATGGGACCTACTACGACGGGTTTGGGCGAGGTGTACCAATACACCCTAAAGGTCGAGCCTGAGTTTCAGGACAAATATACCCTTGCCGACCTACGCACGATGCAGGATTGGATTGTGCAACGACAAATGGCGATGGTGCCCGGTGTTGTTGAAATCAATGCGATAGGTGGAAAAATAAAACAATACGAAGTGGCCGTTGACCCAAATGGACTTAAAGCCATCGGGCTTACCATTACCGATGTGTTCAAGGCCTTGGAAGCAAACAATAAAAACACGGGTGGTGCCTACATCGAAAAGAACCACCAGGCCAACTTCATTCGTGGCGAAGGTTTGGTACGCAACCTCAATGACATCAAGAAAATCGTTATTAAAAATGAAAATGGTGTGCCCATCACCGTAAACGATGTGGCCGATGTGCGCTTCGGTTCCGCCGTTCGCTATGGGGCATTGACGCAGGACGGCGAAGGCGAGGTCGTCGGTGGACTGGTAATGATGCTCAAAGGGGCAAACTCAAACGAGGTCATTGTCCGCGTCAAGGATAGGATGGCGGAAATCCAGAAATCACTTCCCGAAGGCGTGGTCATTGAACCCTTGTTGGATAGAAGTAAACTCATCAGTGAGACCACGGGCACGGTACGCAACAATCTTCTCGAAGGTGCGCTCATCGTGATTTTTGTACTCGTTTTTCTTTTGGGGAACTGGCGTGGCGGGCTGATTGTGGCATCGACCATTCCCCTATCGCTGTTGTTCGCCTTTATCCTGATGAACGTTTTTGATGTATGGGCCAACTTGATGAGCCTTGGGGCAATCGACTTTGGTATTATCGTGGATGGG
Organism: Flagellimonas zhangzhouensis; assembly: GCF_900102925.1. Taxonomy (GTDB): domain Bacteria; phylum Bacteroidota; class Bacteroidia; order Flavobacteriales; family Flavobacteriaceae; genus Flagellimonas; species Flagellimonas zhangzhouensis. Next base: position 60,611 of record NZ_FNKI01000003.1, read on the forward strand.
GCGGTCATTATCGTGGAAGCGAGTGTGTTTCTTATGGCCAGTTATGTGCTTAAAAAGAAATCTTTGGATAAGAAAGACCGTTACGAAATTGCGGCTGATGCATCCAAAAAGATGATGAACGCGGCTTTCTTCGGGCAATTGATAATTCTTATCGTCTTCCTACCCATTCTGGCACTCGAAGGTGTCGAGGGTAAGATGTTCCAGCCGATGGTCCTCACGTTCATCTTTGCAATGATTGGCGCAATGATACTGTGCCTGACCTATGTACCGATGATGTCCGCCCTATTGCTGAATCCGTCAAAAAAGGAGAAGAAATCTTGGGGCGACCGTTTCGTCTATTGGGTGCAAGGCAGGTATCAGCCGCTACTGTTGCGAGCTTTGGAAAAAGGAAAATGGGTCGTTGGTATTTCGGTGGCTATCTTTGCCGTGGCCATCTTCACGTTTACCAAAATGGGCGGTGAGTTCATACCCCAATTGGACGAAGGTGATATTGCCTTCCACGCAATTTTGAAACCGGGAAGCTCATTGAGTGAGACCATTGAGACGACCACAAAAATAGAACGTATCGTAAAGGCTGAATTTCCCGAAGTGGAAAAAATAGTCAGCCGTATCGGTGTTGCGGAAGTTCCTACCGACCCGATGCCGATGGACTTCGCCGATGTATTCGTAATCCTAAAACCGCAGGACGAATGGGTTTCTGCCGAATCCAAAGATGAACTTATTGACAAGATGAAGGATGCCGTAAGCATTATCCCTGGTGTCAATTATGAATTTACGCAGCCCATTGAAATGCGGTTCAATGAACTACTGGAAGGCATCCGTGAGGATATTGCCATTAAAATATACGGTGAGGATATCGATGTACTTGCGTCCAAAGCGGACGAGATTACCAAAATCATCGCAGGTACCGAAGGTATAGGCGATATGCGGGCAGAAGCCACTTCAGGCTTGCCGCAGATGACCGTTAAGTACAATCGCAACAAACTGGCCCAATACGGCGTGAGCATTGACCAACTCAATACGATGGTGCAATCTGCTTTCGCCGGCGGGTATGCAGGGGTCATTTTTGAAGGTGAAAAGCGTTTTGATTTGGTGGTCAGGCTCGATGAGCGGAACCGTAGCGACATTAATGACATCCGGAACCTCTATATCAATCTACCGAACGGTTCACAGATTCCACTTCAAGAACTGGCAGCCATCGAATACACACCGGGACCGATGCAGATAAGCAGGGACAATACCAATCGCAGAACCTATGTAGGCGTTAATGTACGTGGTCGTGATGTGGAATCGCTGGTCAATGAGATAAGGGACAAGCTGGATGCAAACCTCGATTTACCCCCAGGTTATTTTATCCGCTATGGTGGTGCCTTTGAAAATCTGGAAAGGGCCAGCGACCGATTGCAGACCGTGGTTCCTATTGCCCTACTTCTCATATTCATCCTGATATATTTTGCGTTAAAATCCTTTCCGCAAACCTTGATGATTTACTTGGCCATACCGATGGCGACCATAGGTGGCGTGTTCGCTCTCTGGCTTAGGGGTATGCCCTTCAGTATTTCCGCAGGGGTCGGTTTTATTGTGCTTTTCGGGGTTGCCGTACTGAACGGTTTGGTGATGATAAGCGGACTCAACGAACTGAAAGAGGAAGGTGTGACCGATTTGAAAGAACGTATCCTTGAAGGCACCAAACGACGGGTGCGTCCCATAATGCTTACGGCCTTTACTGATATCCTTGGGTTTCTACCCATGGCGATTTCCGCATCCGCAGGGGCGGAAGTTCAACGACCGTTGGCGACTGTCGTTATTGGTGGATTGATAACTTCTACGCTATTGACACTTTTTATTCTACCCATTTTTTATCAATGGGTTGAAAAACGTTCGGAACGTAAAATAAAGGTCAATCCAAAAATCGTAACCGCTTCTGTAGTAATCTGTTTCTTTTTTGCTTTCGCGAAAGCGGAAGCGCGGCAAGTTCATCAGAACGATACATTTCCCGTTGTTTCATTGGAACGAGCGGTTGAAATTTCCAAGGAAAACTATCCACTCTTGAAAACAAAACAACTGGAAATCCAAAAGCAGAAAGCCCTAAAGGGCACGGCGTATGATATGGGTAATACCCAAGTGTTCACGGGCGGTGAGGAAGTTTCAGAAGGTCAAGGCATTTATACCATTGTTGGTTTAGGCCAACAGAACATCAACCTGTTCGGCCTTGGTGCGAAAAAACGATTGCAGAAACAACGTATCGCCTTGGCGGAAACAGCACTTGACCTCTCTGCATTGCAAGTGGAAAAGGAAGTGAAAAAGGCATGGTCACAGGCCTATCAGCAACGGCAGAAATATGAACTGTATCGCGAACTGGATTCCATCTATTCACAATTTGAAAAGGCCATCAAACTGAATTTTAAGGTAGAGGCCATTTCGCGTTTGGAATATTCATCGGCGACCAATCAGGCGTTGCAAATCAATAACAAACTGCAACAGGCCGAAAATGATTATGTCATTGCCCTGCAAAAACTCAATCTTTGGTTGGTTTCCGATACGTTCTATACTGTTCCCGACAGGTTGAATGAAAGCGAAGTGGCAGTATTGCGTTTATATGAGAAAATAGAAACCCATCCAGAACTGGAACTTTCGCAAAAACGGATTGATGAGGCCCAAGCCAGCTACAAAGCTGAACGTTCCGATTTGTTGCCCAGTCTCAACCTTCAGGGCGGATTGCAACGGGTGAACGGAAGCACCCGGTTCTATACCTATCAGGCAGGAATTTCCCTTCCGTTATTCTCAGGAACAGAACGCAGTCAGGCCAAGGCGGCGAAATTGGAAAGCGAAATCGCAAAAGCTAATGCGTACTTTACCAAACGTCAACTGCAATCAGAATACCAACAGGCGTTGCAAGCCTATCAAAAATGGGAAGCATCCTGGCAGTTCTATAAGAACAAAGCCCTGCCGCTTGCAGAGGAACAGCGAAAAGGAGCATTGTTAGCTTATAAGGAAGGTGCGGTGGATTATGTCGCTTTTACCCAAATCATCAGGGATGCCATACAGACGGAAATGGATGCGCTGGACGCACTCGACAATTATCTAAAATCAGTTTTCGAACTACAATATTTTAAGCAATAAAATGAAGAATCTTTCAAAATACGCAGTTATTGGTTTGTTGGCGATGCTTTTGGGATTGACCGCTTGTGGCAATTCCAAAAAAGAAACCGTTGATAATAGGCAAGCCAATCCAGAAATGGAAAAAGTACATTCCGAGGGCGAAGCCAAGGAAGTAATGCTGACGGCCAAACAATTCGATGCCTTACAAATGGAAATCGATACCCCAAAAATGCGGAATATGAGCGGGTACGTGGAAACCAATGGTCAGTTGGAAGTCCCACCACAGAACGAGGCCACCGTCACAACAGTGGTGGGTGCCAACGTGGTATCCATCGAGGTTATCGAGGGAGATAAGGTCAACAAAGGGCAAACGGTCGCTTACCTGTCACATCCCAATATCATCGAAAAACAGACCGATTATCTCGATGCCTATAGCAATAGTCAATTTTTAAAAAAAGAGTATGAACGGCAAAAAACATTGTATGATGCAGGCGTGGGCAGCGGTGCCAATTTTCAAAAGGCCGAAGGGGAATACCTGGTATCCCGAAGCAAGGCCAATGGTCTCGAAGCACAACTGCAACAATTGGGCATCAACTCAGCAGGTGTAAGGAATGGCACCATTTACCAGCGGGTTCCACTCAAAAGTCCCATCGAAGGGTTTGTGGAAAAGGTAAAGGTCAAGACGGGACAGTACGTAGAACCGCAGACCGACCTAATGGAAATCGTGGACACTCATCACGTACACGCAGATTTGATGGTTTTTGAAAAGGATGTCTATAAAGTGAAGGAAGGGCAAAAGGTAATTTTCAATGTACAGTCCATCCCCGGAAAGGAACTGACCGCCGAAATCTATTCCGTAGGAAAGACCTTTGAACAAAATCCTAAAGCGATTCACGTACACGCCGAAATCGAAAACAAGGAAGGGCAACTGATTCCAGGGATGTACATTCAGGGTCGTATCCAGACGGAAAATACCCAAACAGTGGCTATACCCGAAGCTGCCATCGCCGCGGATGGCGAACGGTTCTTTGTATTCTCGGCCGAAAAGGAAGGTGAGGATTGGTCATTTAAACCCATAGAAGTTGCGAAGAGCACAAAGGATGGCGATTGGATTGCCATTGATTTTCTCACGGAACAGCAACCGAATACGAAATATGCCTATGACAACGCCTACTATTTGATGGCTGAAATGAAAAAAGGCGAATCGGAAGAACACGGACATTAATAAAGAAAATCTTAAAATGAAAGAAATAGAAAAACGACTTGCCGAAAATGGTGTTCGTCCTACGGCGATGCGTATTTTGATCTATAAATATTTGGCTGAAAGGGAAGTGGCCATTGCCCTGACCGATATGGAGAACGCTTTCTCAAAAGCGGACAGAACCACATTGTACCGGACCCTGAAGACCTTTGAGGAAAAACGTATTGTGCACCAAATAGATGATGGCACCAATATTTCAAAATATGCCCTGTGCGAACCAGGTTGCAATTGTGAAATGGAACAAGATCTGCACCTGCACTTTCATTGCGATAGCTGTGATGAAACGGTCTGTCTCACTGAGCATAAGATTCCCCATATCAATCTGCCCGATGGCTTTGTGGCAGAAAATGCCAATTTGGTCATTAAGGGAATTTGCGACAAATGTAGCGGTCAATAAATGCACTTCCGTTGCACGAAACTAATTACGACCTTACAGTCTATGAAAAAGAAGAAAGTAAAACTACGTGATCTGGGGTCAAAGGGACACCCGGGCGAAAACGGACACGAGAGGGGCCATAACCATGGTGGTCCTGAAGGTGTATCTAAATTCAAGACTTATTTACCGGCCATTTCCAGCTTTGCAATGCTCATTGTTGGCATTGCAGTGGACTATTTTGATGCTTTCCCGTTTTTCAAGGGATGGATACGTATCCTATGGTACACCACCGCCTATATTCCCGTAGGGTTTCCTGTGGTCAAAGAAGGTTGGAAAAGCATCCAAAAAGGGGATTTCTTCACCGAATTTCTATTGATGTCGATAGCCACCTTGGGGGCCTTCGCCATTGGGGAATACCCTGAGGGTGTTGCGGTGATGTTGTTCTATTCCGTGGGTGAACTGTTCCAGGATGCCGCAGTAAAAAGGGCCAAAGGGAACATCAAGGCACTGTTGGATGCACGACCGGATGAAGCCTCGGTCTTCAGGGATGGAGATTTTATAACCGAAAACCCGGAGAATGTCAACATCGGGGAACGCATCAAAGTGCGGGTCGGCGAGAAAGTTCCGTTGGACGGTGCACTGCTTTCAGCAAGGGCCTCGATGAACACGGCTGCCATCACAGGGGAAAGCAAACCCGAGACTTTAGAGAAGGGAGATATCGTCTATGCAGGCAGTATCAATCTGGACGGGGTCATCGAAGTGGAAACAACCAAGGAATTCAAGGACAGCTCCATTGCCCGTGTCCTGGATATGGTTCAGAACGCTACCGCCCGAAAATCCAAGACGGAACTGTTCATCCGAAAGTTTGCCAGGATCTATACCCCTATTGTGGTATTCCTTGCCATTGCCCTTACCCTTCTCCCCTATTTTTTTGTGGACGATTATAACTTTAGGGATTGGTTGTACCGGGCATTGATATTCTTGGTGATCTCCTGTCCCTGCGCCTTGGTCATCTCCATTCCGTTGGGATATTTTGGTGGCCTTGGTGCCGCTTCCCGAAATGGGATCTTGTTCAAGGGAGCCTCCTTTTTGGATGCCATGACCAAGGTGAATACCGTTGTCATGGACAAAACGGGCACGGTAACCAAAGGTGTGTTCAAAATCAAGGACATCAAGTCCGCCGGTATGGATGAAACAGAATTCATGGGGTTCCTTCTGGCCTTGGAAGAACAATCCACCCATCCCATCGCCCTGGCCATAGTACAATACAAAAATGACAATCCCCATAAAGCCATGGACGTGAGTGAAGTGGCCGGAAAAGGATTAAAGGGTACAGTTAATGGAAAAGTGGTTTTGGCAGGCAACAAAGCGTTGATGGAAGCCAATGGAATAGCGGTTCCGTCTGAAACCGATTCCATCGTGGAAACCCTGGTCATGGTCAGTGTGGATGGCAAGTTTTCGGGATATGTCACCATAGCCGATGAACTCAAGGAGGATGCCCTGCACGGGGTTCGACAAATCAGGGAAGCAGGGATATCCAAACTCATCATGCTATCCGGTGACAAGGATTCCATAACCCAAAAAATTGCCAAGGAACTGGACTTGGATTGGGCCAAGGGCGGATTATTGCCCGAGGATAAGCTCAGTGAGGTCGAAAAACTAAAAAAGGTCACGGATAACATCATCGCCTTCATTGGCGATGGTATCAATGACGCACCTGTATTGGCGGCCAGTGATGTTGGCATTGCCATGGGGGGCCTTGGTAGCGATGTGGCCATAGAAACGGCAGATGTCATTATCCAGACCGACCAACCCAGTAAGATAGCACGAGCCATTAAGATTGCCCGTTCCACTCGCCGTATCGTTTGGCAGAACATTGGGTTGGCCTTTGGGGTCAAGGCGATAGTGCTTATTTTGGGAGCTGGGGGCATGGCCACCATGTGGGAAGCCGTCTTTGCCGATGTCGGTGTAGCCTTGTTGGCCATCTTGAATGCTGTACGTTTGCAGCGGATGCAATGGGAAAACAAAGAGCTTGGTCAAAAAAGATAAGGCCTGACCATATCCAAGAAATGGAATCTTAAACACTACAACTTGGAAGGCAAATTAATGGTTAAGTCTTTCCCACTGATTTCCCCAAGTTCCATTTTGAAAATTAAACTGTATTGTTTGGAAAAAATTTTTCAATGTTTTTCACTACAGTTGCAATAATTTCATCAGCTTCTGGGGCATCATCCTCGGTAATTTGATGGGCGACACTGGTCCTCCAAGCTCTTTTCACATTTGCAATCTTGGTGTCATCCACCAAATCCGAAGGATTAGTATACGCTAGATTTTTATGCTCCATTTTTTTAAGGAAAAGAGGAACAATCCTTTCCCAGTCCTTTTTGGAAAATTTTTGGGTCAGATGGTACAGATCATAAAAATCCCGTGGTGCCGTGTATGAACGCTGCTTCAGGGCCCTTAGCTTTTCAGCGATCACCTCGTCAATGACATAACATGGGCATTGTTTTTCACCTTGCAATCCATCGGAATAAGGATGCATAATGGGCAATATTTCGGGTTCCAAAATGATGACCTCGTCCGTACTCACTTCCAATTTGATTTTGGTCATCCAACGATCTGGTGGCGGGGGCTGTTGGTTTTTGGAGTGATTGCCCCCCCAATATTTTATGGATACCTGAAATCCTTTGGGCTCGTCATTAAAGACCAATCGGGAAATTTCACCTACACTGAACAGGATTCCGGTCCGATCCGTAGTGGTCTTGGCAATACCTTCCAGTTTTTCCTTTTCCAGTACGAAGTCCTTCTCCCTTGCCGTGAAATCCAGATCTTCTGAAAAACGATAATTCTTGATATAGCATTTACGCAGGCATGTTCCTCCCTTGAAAATGAGGTCATCCTTATAGGTTTCAAAAAAGACCGATAGAAAATGCCCCAGGACGTAGTCCTTGTCCACGGTATCGGGAGGCACCTTCCATTCTTTTGATCGCTCTATGATTTCCTTTTGAAGAATCATCTAATATCCACTTTGGGCCATTTGCAACAGGTTATCCCTTTTGATGTTCAATCGCAACTTCCATTCATTTACAAATTCCCCTTGATCCAGCCCACCTGCATCGATCAAACTATACTTTTTGTTCACCTGCTTTCTGGCATATTGGATAAAACCCTGTAAGCTATCCGCATGGAAAAGGGTTGCCAAAAAGCCCAGTCTTTTCGTCAGGGCAATATTGCCATAGGCCTTCGTATAGGTAATCAATCTTTCATTGTCCCATTTTTCATTGGCGAACGCTTTGATCAAATCGTCCAGATCACCCCCATAGCGGGGCTGGTCAAAACAATCCACTATGGTCATTTCCCTATCGGTCACCAAAAAACCATTTGCTCCAAAGCCTTCCAACATGGTACCGATATGTTTGCTTTCCTTTACGGTAACAAACTTTACCTTGGAGCCCAGGATGTTTGTATCCCTTTTCCTGTGGATGGTCTTGATAAAAAGGGTATACGGAAATCGTTCTGTAAGGTTATGATGGTGCAAAGCTGACCAATAGGCCAAGGTACTACCAGGGCTAATGAATGTAGCCAGTACATTGACATTGGAATAATTGGGTTTGGCATATACCCCTCTTTCTATTCGGTTCAACAACCCCTTTTGATGGAGGTTCTCCACCAATTCATTCACATTGTCCCCCAAACTTTTGGGCAATTGGATGGCCAGTTCCTTCAATTTGAAATAAAGGATTTCATGATCCTCCAAATACTTTACCAAAGCAATATGGCTTTCATTGAGATTTTCTGAGATGTATGTACTTTTCGCCATTACCTTTTATGACACAAAGAACCCTAAAAAATAGGGTCTATCGTTACACGATTGGTAAATTTAGGGGATTCATTTGAAAAAATAAGACTAAATGTCTAAAAAGTTTGATATCAAGGAAACATAGCTCAAAAAGTTAAACCTAGAACCATAGTGGAAACGCCAGACAAAGTATACCACACTAGCCGGATAAAATTGAGTACCTTTAGATGAAAACAAAACTCTGATTTTTAGACCACTAAGGCCATTATTGAGTGGCTCAAATTATCCGTATATGGTGGTATCAACCATCCGGCTCATCCACTATCCCATGGATTGGATCGAAACCCTACAAAAAAATAATGTCGCAAATGTTGTCAATATTTGCGACATTTTTTAAAAAGTAACTCAATGCTATTTCTTGTCATAATGTAAAATACTAAATTAATTACATTGAAATGGTATCAAGCATTACTATCTGTTGGAAAGTTCCTCAATAGAACCATAAATTTCCAATCCTTAAAGTTGAACCCATATTTTCCAAAAACTTTACCTGAATTCGACACATTCATAGCATAAATAACTTGGCACATCATCTAAACATAAACTTACCCACCAGCATTTCTTTTGACCTCTTTACTCTTAAAACGAATCAAAAGATTATCGATATCCTCACTTATCTTGGACTCCACTACCCTAGCGTAAATTTGTGTAGTGGAAAGCTTGGTATGTCCCAAGAGTTTGGAAACCGTTTCAATGGGAACATTATTGGAGAGCATTACCGTAGTTGCAAAAGTATGTCTGGCCACATGGAAGGTCAGGTTTTTATCAATACCACATGCATTGGCAATTTCCTTTAGATAGGCATTTGTCTTTTGGTTCGAACTGATGGGCAATAGTCCTTCATTCGGCCCATCCAGATCATACTTTTCCAAAATCGCACGTGCCTGTGGAATCAAGGGAACCTTGACCGGCTTATCAGTTTTTTCACGTTTCGTACTTATCCATTGGTTTCCATCGATACCCTTGACAATATTATCCTTGGTAAGTTCCTTTACATCCACATAGGACAGCCCGGTATAACAGGCAAAGACAAAACAGTCCCGTATCTTCTCCAAACGTTCATTCTTCAGTTCGTAGCATTCCAAGTGTTGCAGTTCCTCTTCATCCAAGAACGCTCTATCATATTTGTTATACTTTAATTGGAACTGATTGAAGGGATTCTTTTCCATCCACTCCAATTTTACGGCAAGGTTCAAAATCTTCTTGAACCTTTCCAGATGCTTCATGACACCGTTGTTCCCCAGGGATAATTTCTTATCCGAGCCTCTGTAATTTCTAAGATAGTGCTCAAATTCCGTGACAAAGGCATAGTTCAATTGCTTGAGATAAACATCGCCAACCTTACTTTCCTTTGATAAAAACCTGTCAAGGTACCGAGCAGTGGTATAGTAGTTTTTCATGGTACCATATTTTAAGACAATGGACATCCTTTCATTGTGATAGGAGACAAGATCCCTCAGCGTCTTGTTCGTATCGTCCTCACCAAGATAATGTGACTTGATAGCCTCTGCGGTAATTACCCGGTTCTCTTGCAAAAGTTCCTTATGGCACACCAACAATGCTCCGTACACGCTGTCCATGTAAGAATTCAGTTCCCTGATCGGTTGGGAACTTCCCTTGACCCGGTTTCTGGCATTGTCCCAATTCTTTGAGGCCACGTTGCGTTTGAGACTGATCTCTGAGCGTTTTCCGTCCACGGTAATACGGACATAAATGGATAATTGATTTGGAACGCTCCTTGATTTTCTGGTAAAGAAGACTACCGCGAAAGTGTTTTTTGCTTTCATGTTAAAATGACTTTGGTTAAACAACAATTGTTCATCGAAAGTCAAATCGTGCCCAAAAGCTCTTTAAAGATAGTACATTTCAAATAAAAGGTTGTACACCGAATTGCACACCTAATTGCACACCTACTATTTGGTTTCAAATGATATCAAATAAATGCACAAAACGAAAAAAGCACTGAAAATCAATTGATTAACAGTGCTTTTATTTTTATCTATTGCTAGATTTGTCGGGGTGGCAGGCCCATCCCTTGAAACATAAATAGTTGATTTTCATTATTTTACACCGTTAACTAAGACCAGTTAACCGAACCCTGAACCGTGTTCAAATCGGCACATTCAGAGGCAAAACTTATGGGAGTTCCACACCACTAATTTAGGCATTTTTTTATAAGCAATCTTTTGCTGTTTCAATGAATCATGTAGTTTGTCTGAAACATCGGGTTGCGCACTGTTATTAATAGGTAAAAGTATACAACTATGTATTTTGAACAGGTCTTTATGTAAGTAAATTCGTAACTTGTCCAGTTAGAGGTTCCCCTTATTAGATTCAATAAAACCTTTTTATATGCTTTCAGAGGATTCAGGCAAAGTACAAGTGTTCAAATATCTAGAAGGAATTTTCACAGAATTGGAACAGCAAAAGATTGCTTTGGACAAATCTGCAATCGTGGCCTTTACGGATATCAAGGGAAATATTACGTATGTCAATGACAAGTTCTGCGAAATATCACAATATTCACGGGAGGAACTGTTAGGCCAAAACCACCGCATCATCAACTCTGGTTACCACGAGCCCAAATTTTTCCGTAATCTGTGGAAGACAATAGCCCGTGGTAATATTTGGAGCGACGATATTAGGAACCGGGCCAAAGATGGATCTTATTACTGGGTCGCCACAACGATTGTTCCATATCTCGATGCTTCGGGCAAACCTTACCAATACGTCTCCATACGTTTTGACATTACCAAACAAAAGAATCAAGAACTGGAGTTGATGCGCAGAAACAAACAATTGGAGGATTTCTGTTTTATAGTATCGCACAATCTACGCGCACCCCTATCCAATTTATTACTATTGACCTCAATGATCCAGGAGAGTGATGATTCAGAAGACCAAAAAGAGTTAATAGAAAGACTTGTGAAACCGGTTCATCTTTTAAACGATACCTTCAATGAACTTGTGGAATCCCTACAGATTAGGCAGGATACCGAAATAGAAAAGGTGAACCTTAATTTCAAAGACTGTTTGGAAAATACCATGGAAGCTTTGAACGTCGAGGTGCTGTATCCCGACATTGAGGTTCACCATGATTTCGATGAAGTGTCGAATCTAAGGTACCCCAAGAAATACCTTGACAGCATTTTTCAAAACTTGCTCAGCAATGCCATAAAATATCAGTCTCCTAAGAGAAAATTACGGATACGAGTAAAAAGTTACCAAAAGGATGGGAGTGCCTGGCTGGAGTTTGCTGATAATGGCCTTGGAATCAACATGGATGTACATGGCCCTAAATTGTTCGGTCTTCGAAAGACCTTCCACGACAATCCAGATGCCAAGGGATTTGGGCTATTCATTACCAAATCCCAAATTGAGGCTGTCGGTGGTATGATATATGCGGAAAGTACACAAGGTAGGGGGACCACTTTTTTTATAAAATTTAATGCCAACTGACCTTATGAAAACAATCGACACCCTTTATTTGATAGATGACGATGATACCTATCAATTTATAGTCCAAAAGACCTTGAACAGTTTGAACCTGATAAATTCCATAAAGATTTTTTCCAATGGAAAAGCTGCCATTGATTTTTTGGAGGCGACACTTGATGATATTGCTAAAATTCCAGATGTGATCCTTTTGGATCTAACCATGCCCATAATGGATGGTTGGCAGTTCTTGGAGCACTACTTGCGCTTTCGACCAAGAATCGGCAAAAAGGTGGTGATTTATGTGGTATCCTCATCAATCGACCCTCGTGATATGCAACGTGCAAAATCAATCAGCGAAGTTACGGATTACGTCGTCAAACCATTGTCCAAATCCAAACTAATCTCTATGCTCCATGAAAGTCTTAAATCCTAAATGGTATTAAAAAATTTCTGTGTAATTGGGGTGTTCAGTAACTTAAGAAATAGAAATTAAAACAGCTGATGAAAGAAAATTGTGGCAGGCCCATCCCTATGAATATAAATAGTTGATTTTCATTGTTTTACACCGTTAACTGAGACCAGTTAACCGAACCCTGAACCGTGTTCAAATCGGCCCATCCAGAGGCAAAACTTATGGGAGTTTTACACCACTAATTTAGGCATTTTTTTGATAAGCAACGATTTATGGTTCAATGTATCTTATTGATATAAAATCAATTCCTTTTTACCATGAAAAAGCTTGCCATATTTCTTTCATTAACTTCTTTAATTATGAATCAGTCTTGTGATAGCACGGATGAAGAAATTGACCTTCAGGGTAACAACCTTTTTGAACTCCAGTACATCAATGCGGGTATGTCGGGAAAAATCATCGAGAAGAAGGACTTGGAGTTTAACGAATTCATTGAGCTTTCTTCTGACAATCACTTTGTCAAAAGAAGGGTATACCCTGATAGCACCAGTATTGCAACAGGCAGTTATACTTTGATTCAATCAGAAGACTCGGAGTACTATGAATTTGAGTATGAAGAAGAAAGTTATTTAATTCAAAATTGTGCAGGCTCACTCCAAGAGCAAATTTCAATTATAAGTCAGAAGGAAATATTTAATGGAGGTTACCTTCCATGTGACGGCCCAGGTTATGGATATAGATTGGTCAACTGATACCAAAACATTGCAAAAAAACTGCGTTTTATTTTATTTTATTTATCCAAGTCAGATTCTGATACTTTCAAAAAGGATTATTCAAACAATTTTACAAAGTATTGAAAGTACTGGGCAGTATACCAGCCACACCGGGACATAGCATGGTAAAGCCCCAAATAAATGACTAAATTTATCTCATCTATGCTAAAATTTAAAGTGGCTCTGATTGGCTGCTTTTAGTGATTCTCGTTATTTATCCCATCCAGATTATCTATACTTTTTGATTTAATTATAATTCTGAGAATATTTACTTTATTGCTATTTTTAGAAATGACAGAATAATCTGAATAAATAGTTGTATTAAGTATGTTAGATCAATCATTCTCACAAGAAAACTTCAAAAAGATATTTGAAATTGAAAATCGAAGAGGAAATTTCGAAAAGACTTTTTATTCAGATCAATTCCACAGACTCTCTGGAGAATTAAAAAAACAAAGGGCAATTATAAAAGCATTCAAAGGCAAGGGAGGGCAAGATGATGACTCTCTCGCTAAACTTATAGATGAAAAAAAAGAAATAGAAAAAGCAAAAAAAAAATGAACTTGAAATAATCTTGGAGAGCTATTCAACGAATGTTAATAGGAATGATTTTAACTTTAGTATGTCAAAAGTCTTGCACCAGCCCAGCGGTAAAGATATTTATCCTTTGGCCAAAGAACCAGCATCCTTTTTTGCGATGAAACAACTCCAATTTAATATTCACAGGACATTCGGAGTTAAACAAGCCAATAGGTACCTAATATCCAAGCAAGTTCAAAATCTACTAAAAGATAATTTCCCGAAAATTATATTAAGAACAGACGTTGCAAATTTTTACGAAAGTGTTCCACAGTTCAGGTTATTAAGAATAATCAATAATAATCAATTATTAACTCCAAAATCAAAGAGGCTAATTAAATCATTACTATTCAGTTACAATAACTTAAGTAATCAGCAAGGAATACCTGAAAGGGATCAAGTCGGTATTCCTAGAGGAATCGGAATAAGCGCATATCTAGCCGAGTTATATATGAGAGATATTGATGAAAAAATAAATAGGCTTGATGGAATCACTTATTATGCTAGATATGTGGATGACATAATTGTTTTATTTACCCCTAGTTGGAAACTGACAGAGCCAGATTATATCTCAAAAGTTGAAAACGTTATTCAACAAAGTGGATTGAATATTAATAATGCAAAAACATACTGTCATGATATTCAAAAAGATCAAAGCGAAATCAACATTGAATTCCTAGGTTATATTTTCAAACTTAAAACCTCTGAATATCAAGGAACCTCAATGTCGAAAAGAAAAATTGACAAATATTTAGAGAGAATAAATAAAAGTATTGACAAGTATTTTGAACAATTAGAATTTGCACCTAAAAAGGCATCAAAATTATTAATTCATAGATTTAATTACTTAACAAAGAATACCCGTCTACACAAACCAAAAAAGGGGTTGGTTGGAATTTATTACTCTAATAGCTTAATAGAGCAAGACTGTGGTGATCTTTTATTTCTAGATGAAGAATTGCACAAGATTGTTGATGCAAAATTACCAGTATCACAATTTCCAAAATTGAATCAAAAATTGAAAAAATACAGTTTTAATGATGGTTTTGTAAACCGAAGCTTTTTTAACATCAACTCGAAAAAGAAAAATATTTCCGATTTAAGGCCAATCCGGCTTAAGGAGAACAAAAAACTGACGAACAATTTTGAAAGAGTAATCTCAATTTGGAAATAATGAGAAAAGGAAAAAAAATACCCCTAAGTTATTCTATTGAAAGAGCCGTTTTAAGTGATGTATTACCATATGAAACACCGATAATTTTTTCAAATCGTCACTTTTATGAATTCCTTGTCAAATACAAAATCAAATATTGTGCAGAGGAGAATCAATTCACTTGGATAAATTGTAAAGATGAGAATATTATAAAAGAGATCATTTCGATAATTTTTGATGCACATGGTGTTTATGAGGCTAACAAAAAGAAGCTAAACTCAAATGAATTAAGAAAAATACCTTTTCATTATAAAATTGCTCATAAGGAAAATGATTTTAGAGATTTGGCATTACCACACCCTAAATGTCAAATTGAACTTGTTTCATTTTACGAAGAGTTTAAAGAGTTAATTCTACACTACTCTAAACAAAGCTCCTTTTCGATAAGGAGACCTGCAAGTATCGCAAAGTTTGTTTATTCAAACACTTCTGCTGGTAAAGATGGAAAAGGAGATGAAGAGGATATGATTGAAGAATACAACAAAGAATATAAGAGTTTGAAAACTTTTTTTACCTATGAGAAATATTCAAATGTCTACAAATTCTACGAAGATTATATCTATCATAGAGCGGAGAAAAAGTTCAATAGATTATTAAAGTTTGATTTGGCTAAATGTTTCGATAGTATTTACACACATTCATTAGCATGGACACTTTTCGACAAGCAATTTGTAAAGGATAATTTGGATAAGATTCCCAGTACTTTTCCAGGCAAATTTGACGCCTTTATTAGTGGAGCAAATTATGGAGAAACCAATGGTATTTTAATTGGCCCGGAATTCTCAAGAATATTCGCTGAATTAATTCTACAAGGTATTGACAAGAAAGTTGAATCGGATTTAAGTCGAAAGAAAAAAATACATAAAATAGATTATGAAATCTATAGATATGTGGATGATTATTTTCTTTTTTACAATGAAGAGGAAACTAAGGAAATCATACTTGAGACTTACAAAGTAAGCCTAAAAGAATATAAAATGTCCTTCAATGACTCTAAAACAATTCCTTATGAAAAACCATTAATTACAGAAATAACAATCGCAAAAAACAAAATACTTAATCTTGTCCGTGAAAACATTGAATTTAAAATAAGAAAAGAGAAGGATAAAGAAGATAAATCATTTCCTAACAATGTTCCAAACCAAGATGACCTTAAGCCCGAGAAAAAAATCAAGGTAGGAGATGTCAAAATTAGATGCAACTCAAACAAATTAATTACTGAGTTCAAAACCATTGTTGTTGTCTCGCATGTTTCTTATAAAGACATCATGAATTTCACGTTAGCGGTCTTCAAAACTGTTTTAACGAGGAATATTAAAAAATATCAGAAACACAAAAGGGCAATGTTAAAAAGACAATTGAGCGGAAACCTATCTGAAAAGGAGAAAAGAAAACTTGCCAAACAAGAATCTAATTTCACTGAATACACAATTGAAATGCTCGACTTCATATTCTTTTTATATGGTGTTTCTCCAAGGGTAAATTCAACAATTAAGCTAGTAGGTATGTTGTCTATAATTATAAAAACCTTTAAAAAGAAAACTAAAGTTAAATCGGATGAGGCAAGATATTCTCTATACTACCAATTTTTCCAAATAAATCAGGAAAAAATATTCAAGAAGATTTCTGATGAGATTATTTTGACTCTTGATCGAAATAAACTTAGGGAGCATGTACAAATAGAGACGCTATATTTATTAATAATCCTTAAAGAATTGGGGAAAGATTATCGATTAACAGCAAATCAACTAATTAAATATCTAAATCTCGATGAGATTTTGGATTCAGATAATAAAAGTTATGACCCAAAAAGATATAAATTTAAGAACGAAATCAACTATTTCGTTATAACAGTTTTACTTTTTTACCTTAAAGATATCAAGGAATATCGCGGCTTGAAAGTTGTTATAAAAGAATCTATTCGAAAAAAAATAGGGGCAATAAAAAAGGGGCAAAGGACAAAATATTCTGAATTGGTTTTATTGTTTTTTGACTTGATTGCCTGCCCGTATCTTAAAGAAAATGATAATAAGTTTAAAAAAGAAATACTAACTTGTTTTGGTGTTGATAAAGCCAATCACCAAGAGTTTATTAATTTCGTTGAAAGACAACGATATTGGTTCACCAAGTGGGATAACTTTAACCTATTAGAAGAGTTGAATGCCAAGAGTTCATTAGAACCTTATTCTTAAAATAGGACGCACCAGATACAATTATGCAATTTTAAATTGCCACACACAAGCGTTCTAGTATGTCAGTAATTTGACAAAAACAAAGTTAGCTTATTCTGGGGCTAACTTTTTTATTTAAAGTATCTTTTGTCTAAAATGAGTAGGTTCCTTTCAAAGTCATTATTCAAATTAGGGCTTGAGTGCCCTACGAAGCTTTTCTATGCCAATAAATCTGAATATGCTGACAAAAAAAATGAAAGTAGCTTTTTAGAGGCAATTATCCAAGGAGGTTTTCAGGTTGAGGAACTTGCTAAATTTGAATTTCAAAATGGTATTCAAATTACTGGGGAGCCATTGGATTATAACGAATTGGTAATTAAAACCAATAAGCAGCTGATTAAGGAAAATGTTGTGCTTTTTGAACCTGCCTTTTCGTCAATTGACTGCTTTATCAGAATTGACATTTTAGTTAAAAACAACAACCAAGTCCAACTCATTGAGGTTAAATCAAAATCTTATGATTCAAATGATCAATATGCCTTAATTGGTAAAAGGGGGGAGTTAAAAAATGAATGGGCACCATACTTATTCGATATTGCTTTTCAATATTACATTCTAAGTTTATGTCATCCTGAGTGGGAAATTGAACCTTTTTTGTTGGTGATGGATAAAAATAAAGCCTCCACTGTAGATGGCTTAAATCAAATGTTCAAAATATCTCCAAATGGAGGAATAATTATCAAAGAAGGCCTAAAGAAAGTTGATATTGGTAAATCCATTTTTAATAAAGTTGCTGTTAAATCAATCATCAAGGGCATCATTTCGGGTCAACTTAAACATAACTCTTCGGTCTTTCAGGATAGCTTAAAAAAGTTTACGAAAGCATATAAGAAAAATACTAAACTCGTATCACCTTTAAACGTAAAATGCAAAACTTGTGAATTCCATACAACTGATAAATTGAAAAAAAGCGGTTTTATAGAATGTTGGACTCAGAAACTCAGTATATCAGAGAATAATATAGCTTCAGAACCAAAAGTTTATGATATAAATGGCTTCAGGGGTGCTTCAAGGCTAATGAGTGAAGGAAAATATTTTATGCGGGATGTGACTTTAGCCGATATAAAAATAAACTCAAAAAAAGTTGGGCTTTCATTATCAGAAAGGCAATGGTTGCAAGTTCAAAAAGTTAAGAAAAAGGATAAATCATTTTTTTTAGATAAAAAAAACTTAAAAGCTGAAATATCCAAATGGAAATTCCCTTTGCATTTTATAGATTTTGAAACATCAATGACCGCAATTCCTTTCAACAAAGGAAGAAAGCCATATGAGTTAATCGCATTTCAATTTTCACATCATTTAGTTCAGAAGAATGGAACCATAATTCATAAATCAGAATACTTAAATTCCAAACCCGGAGAGTTTCCAAATTTTAGTTTTATAAGAGCTTTAAAAAAATCATTGGATAAAGACAACGGAAGTATTTTTCGATACTCTCATCATGAAAACACTGTTCTGAACACAATTTACCAACAGTTGAAAAAATCAGATGAAGACGACAAATCGGAATTGTTAGGCTTCATAGAAACTATTAGTCATTCAAATAAAGGACAAGCTACAAATAATTCTGGGTGGATAGGTAGTAGGGATATGATTGATTTATGTGAATTAATAAAACTTTACTACTATGACCCATCCACGCATGGATCCAATTCGATAAAGGATATACTACCTTCAATCCTCAGCAGAAGTGAGTTTTTAACGAATAAATATAAACAACCATTAAATAGAATTGATTTAACAAGTAATAACTTTAAATCCAATGATTGCATTCTCCATTTAAGCCAAAATGGGCAAATTATAAATCCATATAAAATGCTCCCAAATATATTTGAAAATTGGAATGAAACTGATTTAGATAAGCTGATTTCCGATATTGAAGGAATCAGTGATGGTGGTTCGGCAATGATAGCTTATGCTAAGCTACAGTTTGAAGAAATGACAATTATGGAAAGGGCAGAAATAAAAAATGCATTACTAAAATATTGCGAGCTGGATACTTTGGCCATGGTAATGATTTACGAGTTCTTCAGTGAAAAAATAAGTGTCAATTAGGGTAAACTCAACCCTTTCTTTTCAAAATTTGATTCACTGGATGGGTCGGAGGATTGAGACCACTAAAAACAGTAAAATTGAACCACCCTCGATTCAGCATTTTGCAATCAAATCTTGTGCTTTTCGTATAAAAAAAGCTTTTGCCCTTCAATTGCTTTATTCAACTTTTTTCGGATCTTTTGTTGATTTGCATGTTGCCTATATCCTTTATCCAATGTAATAGATTGAATATAAAATTGGAATTCTGCTTTTTCATTTTGTTTGTCTTCGTAATCAGAAAAAACAAATTCGACAACACAAGAACCGTTTCCTTCGGAAAGTTTAAACTTATATCTGATAGTTAAAGAACTAAAAACAATCTTAGAATGATATTCCTTCTTCGATATAAGCATATGTCTTTGTAATGCCTCTCCTTGAATTCTTAATTTGTTGATGCCATCCAAAAAATCCTTAATTTCTTTAGGTGGATCCTCCTTTAAATCCGGTCCAACTGTCAAATCAGTCAGCTTTACAAAATCCATACTACCATGAAATGCATCTGTAAATCCAAATAAGAATTGTATGCGATTCTCGTTCAAAAAATGGTTAAACTGAATTCTTTCAAAATCATCTTCGTTTCTAACGTATCCATTGTCTTTAAAGTGTGATTTCAGATTCTTTAATATATTCTCCCCCAACTCATTAGTTTCTTTTGCTGTATGAGTTTTTGTCAGTACAAGCTGTATGTTGTCTGAAGCCGTTTTTTCTAATATTAGACTTCCCTTGTGTCTGGTCTTTCTCTCATCCCACCCTTTGGTATTATTCTCTCTCTCAATAATATATTCAAGTTCAACCCTATTAGAGTTACCATCAATTTTTTTGAACTGTGGAGAACCAAGAACTTTGAAGGTTGGCTTATATGCAGTACTTTCTTTAATAATTTTATTGATATTAAAATCTTTTGGAATTGCTTCAAATAAATCAACATCTTTTTTCCAAGGCAACTTTAACGTTCTATACTTTTCATTATCTTCCTTCGAAGATTGCATTTCAACTAACTCTTGAAATTCTGATGGATCGAGAATAAGTTTCATCAAAGTCGGCACGGTAGTGTTTTTTTCGTAATCGCCTAAAAAAACACCTTTATTTTTCAAAAGGGATTTGTGGTTAGAAACTGATAACTCAGAATGAGCTATTAATACCCTAAGACTATCACCATATGGCAAGAATGTTCTTTTGTCCTCTTCCATTAAACTTAAATATTTCTAAAATCTAAATTATAGTTAACTATTTCAATCTGGGACCTAAAGCTATCATCAACAAACTCCATTAAGATACTATTTACGGAATCAGAATTACTAAGCTTGTTATAATCAGGAAAGCCAATTATTGTTTTTGTGGTTGCTTCCAGATGATTAAAACTTTTAGCTAGACCAATAATTTGAATAAGTTCATCTTCATCAAATGGTTTGCGACAAATTAAAGTAAACAAAACTCCTTCATTTATAGTTTTAATTCGAATTGGAAGTATATCATATGCAAAAAAGTCCATTGGAAAATATTTACCAAAACCTTCATTGTGCTCAGGAAAAATATTTCTACCTGTTCTTGGGTATACAAAATCTAAGCTTTCTCGGCCATACTTATTTTTTAAAATTTCTAGAACATTAAAAATAAATGCTAAACGACTATTGTCTACAAATAGGATTTTATCAAAAAGCAATTCATCGCCTTCGAATTGAGATTTTGAAATTTCTGGTAATAAATCCGCATTCTTAGAATTTTCATTGTCTGACAACCAAAATAGAACACCCGTTATTGTGGTCTTGTCAATATCCGAAGCTTTACTTTCTATACCTGATTTTAAATCGGTATGTCCAAAGCATTGTATTGTCCATGCTAGTTCCTTAAAAAAATCTCTAAACTTACTTCGGGGAGAGTTTGGGTATTTATCTTTTGTGTATTTAACTGAAATTACCCCAATGTCCAAGACGGTATTTTCAAGCGGATTTTTGTAAGAGACCAAACCATCTATTCCATGGGTTTTCCGCTTTTTACCCTTTTTAATGCTATGATCTAATTCATATGAGCAGTCTATGGGTAGGTTTGTTCTGTAATACGGATAGCCTAATAAGTCTTTAAAAAGGTATTCAACTATTTCTTCACCTCTTTCTCCAATTTCTTTTGAATATTCTCCCATTTCCCGGATTGAAAATTTATTAAGTAATTTACTACCAAAATATTAAGAAAACTTAAAACCCTGAAATTTGTTTTTAAAAAAGGTGAGAATTAATTTAAAAAGGCAGTTAACCTCAGATTTGGAAAATAGACAATGATTAAGATATTTTCTTTGACCTGATTGTGATTTCAAGTGTCAGCAATATGAATTGACCCTATTTTAAAGATTGACCATCAAAATATGCACATTATTGGAATTTCCATATTCTACCATCAGCCGTATATCTCCGAATAATCATTTACAACTATAATCGTAACTCCTAAATTTTGTAGTCCTTTATTAGAGTAAGCTTAATTAAGATAATCCTTTCTTAAGAGCCTATTGTTGTTTTCAGGCTTTCAAATAAGAGAGCCCACGCATTGTATATGCCACTAGCATTTAGCGAGTGTCATTGACCTCACCTTACGGGTGTACAAGCACCCTCGACCATTCTATTCAATCAATAATTAATTCAAGACCTGCTTTCTTAGCTTTGTATTCTATTTTGGTCATCAAATCATAATAGCTCCAATTTCTTAATACAAATTGCTCCTCTTTAGCAATCTCAGTTTTTTCCTCTTGATTCAAAAGTATGAGGGTTCCTGCTCTATGTTTAACACAAAAATCAATCAATCTTCGGCTATAGACATGCAAACGGTTATGGACATATTTACGTTCCGTTTGACCAAGTCTGTCAACTGCCTTTAGTTTTCTTTTGATGCCTTTACCCGATTTAGAATAAGTTGCCCCAATCTTTGCCCGTCTATGTGCCGATTGTATAGCCAGTCTTCTGTATAGAAACTCTTCCTTTGTGCCAATGGTAAGCCTTGCTTTGCCAACCTTTACGACAATAGGATATTCAAGGGACAAAGAGGCTTCTGCAATAATCTCCGGTCTTAGGTCATGCCTTTCTTTTTCAATTTCGAATACCGCCAATAAGAAAATCTTGCCATCCTTTAGCTTGATCTGTGATGTGCACAGTTTAGTCTTACCCTCCACTACCCGCTCCAACAATATCCGTTTATCCGTAAAATCCTTTCCCAAGTAGGTTCTAAAGGGAATCCGAAATAAACGAAAGCAAAAGGCGTTTTTCTCTTCATTATAGAGTAATCCACTCAATCCCTCCAAATCAAAGGGAAAGGCCATATCCCTCCTGAAGTTTTTTAAAGATCGTTCACCGTTCCAATACTCCGGTCTGTTCTTCTTGAAAGATGAAATCAAGGCCTGGTTCAAATTGGACAATATGTTTGTAGGGATTTCGCCTTTAAAGCGGTCTGATACGACCCGATAGGTAGTGTTGATCCTGGAACGATTGAGGATTCCTTGTTCATCTTTCTTTTCGTCAGCCAATTTATATTTTGTACCCTCTGATAGATATAAGAATTCCCTTATCATTTCCTGAACGTATAGATGGGTCACTATAAGGTTGGCCGCCCTAAAGCATCTGTTCTGCCACTGGTAAAGTTTATCCAAGGCCTCTTTTTTCTCCTCTTTTGTAGGGAGGTCGATCAGTATCTGGATTTTTCGAGTAAGTTTTAACGTTGACTTTTCCATGTTAGGCTGATTGCAATTGATGTTTTGCTTCCATTAGCCTATATGCTATCATGAACTCCTGATGCACCTCCTTTTGGGAGATGTTAAGTTCATTTGCTATTTCGGAAAAGGAATATCTTAGTTCACAACGCATTTTAAGCACCTTTGTCTGCTCTTCGGTCATCTCACCTGTGAACTTGATTTCATCTGTCTTGTTGTTATTGGAATCGAGCTTATTTCCTTGATGAAGGATGGTTTTAATATCTTCAATTGCCTCCTTGATTTCTCTACAGGTTTCATTGATGCCTTTTCCCATTGCTTTGGAAATGGCTTTATACTGAAAGCCATATTTCAAACATAGATTGATTACATGCCTTTTGCTGTCATCCAATAAGGGCAGGACACATTTGACACTCTCGAACTTCTCTTGTTCCCCTTCCTGAAGTTTAAAATTGTTATTGTCTTCCGCAGGGTCATACCCAACCATATAGTCTTGGTAATTCTCAAAACTCTCCAAAGAGTGGACTTTCCTGAAAAACTTGTTTCTAGGGCGTGTATAATATGAAATACATTCCCTTTTCATAACAAACCGTAGGAAAAAATAAATGTGCTTGGGTGACTCCAAACTGTCCCTATTTACCCACAACTTCAAGAATACATCTTGTACCAATGTTTCCACAACAAAACCATCATCAAGAAAGCTCTTGCCAAGCCAGAAAATCTGTCTGTGATATTTGGTATAGATTTCTGTAAAAGAGTTGGAACAACCCTTTTTTAGGCATTCATAGCATTCTTCTAGGGTATGGTGGTTTTCCATGCGTTTGTTCATTGGTATTCCTTGGTGTTGGTCAACTCCTCATTCTTTCGTTTGGAATTTTTCCAAGCTGAAATTTTCGTTTAAATTAGTCGTGTAGAAAAGTGTAACCCACCATAATTGATTGTAAATTACCCGAAGTAGCTTGTATTTTACCAAAAGGAGGGGACAACAGAATATTATCAATATCTTTAAGTTATGCCGACAGAGACAAAAACCAATCATATAGGACGGAAGATTGCCCGGATCAGAGAACTCCGAGGAATGAAGCAAGAAACCCTTGCGGAGGAACTGGGAATTAGTCAGCAGAGTGTCTCAACCTTGGAAAAAAGTGAAACCATTGAGGATAAAAGACTTGAAGAAGTTGCAAAGGCATTGGGAGTTACGAAGGAGGGAATTGAAAATTTTTCAGAAGAAGCTGTTTTTAATTACTTCAACAATTTTTATGAAAACAGTGCACCGCAAGGCAATAGTTTTAATCAAGGGCCATACCCTACCTTTAACCCTTTGGAGAAAGTAGTTGAACTCTACGAACGTCTTGTTCAAGCTGAAAAAGATAAAGTCGCTTATTTGGAAAAGCTATTGGACAAGAAATAGCCCGATACTTTGAACCTAATCTTCTTATAAAAGTTTCTTTCAAAAAAGCGAGGGAAACCATGTTTCGCGCTGCAAGCGTCCCAAATTCTTACCCCAACTTTTGCGCATGGATCCTATCGGGTTTTTGTAGTGTTCCGGTAGATAAGCGTGAAGCAAAAACCCGAAAGGGCGCAACCTATTTTTTGGATTTCAGTAGCCATTCCGCTAACAATTCCCCTGACCGTTTTCACTCCACTTGCAAGTGTCTTGATAATCTTGGTTGCCACTTGATTGAATAAAGTAATTATATTTAAGAGCAGGAGAGGTTTGTTCAAAACACATAATATTTTAGTCCGCATTAAATATTCCAAGACCTAAACAGTGAATACGATGTTGATAGCCAGTATCATTTTAATTGTAGGACTGTTGTTGTTTTTTCAACAATGGTTAGAGAAGAAAAAATACCAAGACACTGAATATTTAGGAAATCTAAAGCAGGCCACTAAATTTCTTGCCCACATTCAAGCATTAAACGACTACATAACTTGGGTACAACGAGACCAAATAAAATCAGAATATTCAGCCATAGGACAGTTCTTTGAAAACAAAACCAACTTCTACAAGAAAGAAGAAACCGTTAAACGCTTTAATGAAGTTTTTGACAATTTTGATAACTACATAGCCACCTACAACCGAAACTATGTCGCAACACAAAAAGAAAAACTAAAACAGTATTTCGACAATATTGAAGGAAAAAAGTTGGATGACCAACAACGCAACGCATTGATTACAGATGAATATTCAAATTTAATTATTGCAGGTGCAGGTTCTGGAAAAACCTTAACAATCCTTGGAAAAGTCCAATATCTTATTGAACAGAAAAACATAGGCCCAAAAGACATTTTACTACTGTCATTTACCAAAAAAACAGTTGAAGAATTAAATGAGCGACTAAAAAAGATTGAACTTGATACCGAGGCCACCACCTTTCATAAACTAGGTTACGATATAATCAAAAAATATCATCCTGACACTCCTGCTGTGACCAATGAAAACACTCTAAGTGAAATAATCAGAACATACTTACAATCGGACATTTTTAATGATCCAGAAGCATTGCAATCATATATCCAATATGTTGCTTGTTATATGAACATTCCAGAAGAGCATGACGCATTCGATTCATTCGGTGAAAAATTGGACACAGAAAAAGGAATCGATTTCCATACACTGAAGTCAAAATGTGAACCATTGAATATAGTTGAAAACCCCACACTGGATACGCTACAAGGTGAAAGGGTAAAAAGTGTGGAGGAACTCACCATAGCAAATTTTTTGTACCTCAACGGTATCGAGTATGAATATGAAAAACCGTATCCCTATGGACAAACAATGTACCGTCCAGACTTTTATCTAACTGACCATGATATATATTTAGAGCATTTCGGCGTGGACGAGCATAACCGGGCAAAATGGCTTACCTCCTTTAATGAGCAAAAGTATGTAGAGGATATGCAGCTAAAAAGGGAAACGCATGTAACACATAATACCAAATTATTAGAAACGTATTCCTACTACAATAGAGACAACATTTTGTTGGAAAAGCTTAGGGAAATGTTGGAAATGGAGAACATTACGTTAAGGCCCAGGGATGCTAAAGACATTTATGAAAAAGTATCTGATAATGGCAAAAAATTCGGTGAAGAATTAAACAAGCTAATTGAAAGCTTTATAAACCTGAGCAAATCAAGACAATTGAACCAACAATCGCTGATAAATTTATTTTCTCGTAAGAACAAAATCAAAAGTGATTTTATGCTTGAACGGCAGGAAATGTTCTTAAAATTCGTGATCCCAATTCTTGAAAAATATGATAATGTCCTAAGAGAAAGAAATGAGATTGATTTCAACGATATGATAAATAAAGCTACTGATGTTATAACAAGCAACAAACCTCAATACACATATCGGTATATTATCATTGACGAATATCAGGATATTTCATTTTCACGTTTTAATTTGATCAAAGAAATTCGGGATTTGTCAGGAGCAAAATTGGTTTGTGTCGGAGACGACTGGCAATCGATTTACCGTTTTGCAGGAAGCGATGTTTCCTTGTTCAGCAATTTCGGGAAGTATGTCGGGAAGTATGAGCAACTGGTAATTGAACAGACCTATAGAAATTCACAATCGCTTATTGATATCACTTCGAAATACATACAGAAAAACACCAAGCAGATTCCCAAAAAACCAAAGTCACGGAAAGAACCTTTGGATGACCCTGTTAAATTTGCTCATTATAAACAAGAAGAAATTGAGGATGCTTTCATAAAGCAAATACAAATACTTGTAAACAAATACGGTAATAAATCAATTTTGGTCCTGGGCAGGCACGGTTTTGACATCAACGATTTGATAAAACTAACTCCAAACAGCAAAGTGAAATACTTTGCGAGATCAGGAAAACTAGAAGTAAGAGGCTTTGAGGATGTTGATATCAAGTACCTTACCGTACACAAATCAAAAGGTACGGAAGCAGAGAATGTTATAGTATTGAACCTTAGAAATCATTTGCTCGGTTTTCCCAACAAAATGACGGATGACCCTATTTTATCGCTTTTGCTCAGTGAAGATGAAGGATATAGATTTGCGGAAGAACGTAGATTATTCTATGTTGCATTGACAAGAACTAAAAATGAGGTTATATTATTAATTCCGTCCGAGGCTTCCTTATTTGTAGAAGAATTAATGATGGATAACAATTATTTGTTATCCAATTCAGAAGGAACATTAAATCCTACAAATTGCCCTTACTGCAAAACAGGAAAATTAGTTATCAGACAAAATCAGAGAAACGGTAATCAATTTTTAGGGTGTTCTCATTATCCTAGCTGTAGCCAGACGTTTAGCGATATAGAGATTCTAGAGGACAAATTCCTTTGTCCCGATTGCAAAAGTGGTTTTATGACAAAGAGAACAGGGCCATATGGGAACTTTTTAGGGTGTACAAATTATCCCAAGTGCAGAAGTACAATAAAATTATGACGCTTATTGGATTTCAGTAACCCATGTCCTCACCCGTGCCCCTAGCCTTATCGATAACCCTCGCAAGTGTTTTGATGATCTTGGCCGCCATTTGCACTTTATTGGTCGGGATACTCGGAGCCTTTACCCCCATTGTTTTAAGTAGTTTAAAGGCCATATCCTTTTCCTTCGTTGGCAACGCCATGACCTTGGCAAAGAACTTCCCCGGTTCCTTGGCATGTGCCTTTCTCCCTACATAGGATTCCACATAGTTCCTCTTGAAGCCCGTTGTCCGGTCAAAGGTCTTTTCGGCTGCTTGATAAAAACTGTCCCGATCAAACCCTCTCTTGACCGTCTTCCCGTTCAATTCCACTTCGGATGCCTTATGTTTTGCCATGGGTGAAAGCGTATAGGTGTTGGTTACGTCCCTTCTGCTCACTATGATATGGATATGGGTCTGTGGCCCCTCCTTTTGCATTCCGGCTGCCACCAACTGCCCGTTCTGTTTATGCGGGGCCAATCTTTCCTGCTCTTTGATCCTTTTTTCAAGCTCATTGACATTCCCGATGGATTCGCCCCGTTCCACTTTCCGTATCTCGTTCCTGAGCCTTGCTATTTCCCCTCGGTAGGGTGCATTCTCTTGGACCTGTCTGTCAAAGCCCCTAAAGGTGCGCTCATGCTCTATCTTGGCAAAGTATTTCAAATTCTCGGCCTTGACCTCTTGGTTACGATGGAAACTCTTGGCATAGTCCTCCATGAGTTTCCTGGTGTATTCCCTTAGCATATTTGGGTCATTGCCTATGGCCTGTAATTCCCTTTTATTGGGACTGACCACTATGGAATAGAATTTTGGGTCTTTCTGCCTCAGTTTGGCGGTATTGGCATCTATTTCATCGATGACCGTTTGAGGGCTTACACTGTTGTTCTCTTGGTCAAAGAATTCTTCCCTTTGTTCGGGCAACCTATCCTCGTTTTCCTTTTCCAGATAGTCCACATAGTTCCCTACACTGGAGTTATAGGTACTGCCCATTTTCTGTGCTGAGATGGTAAGGTACATATGCGTTATCTTAATTGATATTTCAGGCTTTCAAAATCCCCGATGCCCATATTTATTTTTAAATAAGGCTTTCCCATCATTGGCTCCACCTTTTCAACGTTGTTGAGGATTTCATTGCAATGCTTTTTATAATCTTTGAATTCTTGCAGTATCCTTTCATGTTCCACTTTTGGAACAGTGTTCCGAGGCTCCAAAAAATCCATTTGCTCTTCCTGTATCTGGACGGGTTTCCGTCTTGGTTTCCTTCCATCCTTTACATAGGCCTCATAAAGTATGAGCACCATTTCATAGGTGGGCCGGATACTGGTCTTCTCCATGTTCTTGATAATGGCGATGAGCCTATCGATTTTTTTCATCATCTGACGCTCCATTTTTTTAATACTGTCAAGGATGATCTTTGTTCCCTCTCCAAAAGGGTCAAGGTTGTTCTCCTTGAAGTATTGTATCATTCCATCCAACACCTCACTATGGGACTTGTTGAACTTTTTGGAATAGCTGCGAAAACGTGTGGCCGTTCCTTTCTTTACGGTGATATTGGAATAACCACTGCTTCCTTTCTTTGTTCTGCCGTTTGTTGATTGCTTTTCCATGGAGCGAATTTTGTTTTTTAGTGAATTTGCGTCAATTTTTTCGTCAAAAATTTCCAGTGTTTACAGGGCCTCCCAAAGGGTTTACTGTAGATTTCGAAAAAGTCTACTGTAGCCCCATATTTTGCACAGGACTCCAAAAAGCATTCAATTAACTGGTTTTCAACTTGTTGAAGACCCGAAAACAACCGTGATGGCGCAATCTGCGCATCACCCTCTTGCTATTCCTTCGTCCCGCAAGCGGGACCGAATAAATACAGACTTATCATCCTTCGGCTGCTTTTTTGGTCTGCATATGTTCTATAAGGTTTTGCATGTCCTCCCCTATCTTATGTTCCAATACCCTGGCATAGATTTGGGTAGTGGTCAATTTGGTATGGCCTAGCATTTTGGAAACGGTTTCAATTGGAACACCATTGGAGAGTGTTACCGTTGTGGCAAAAGTGTGTCTGGCAGTATGGAAAGAAATATTCTTATAAATTCCACAAGCCTTTGTAATCTCCTTTAAATAACTGTTGGTCTTTTGGTTGCTCAATACAGGTAACAACTTTCCTTGTATCAATCTTTCATTGCAGTTTTTATATTTATCCAAGATTTGTTTTGCTTTGGGAAGTAAGGGAACCTTGACCGCCTCATCAGTTTTTTCCCTTTTCGTATGGATCCAAAGGTTCCCATCTATACCGAACCGCATATGATCAATATCCAGTGCCTTTACATCTCCATAGGCCAATCCCGTGTAACATGAAAAAAGAAAGGTGTCCTTGACCCTCTCGTACCCTCTTCCTGAAAATGTTGTTTCCTCAATGAGCCTAAGTTCCCTTTCGGTCAAAAAAGAGCGTTCACTCTTCTTATAATGCTTTTTATAGTTTACAAACGGGTCTTTGTCCAACCATTCCAACCTCACGGCAAGGTTTACCATTTTCCTTAACCGCTCCAAATGTTTCATGGCCCCATTATTGGTACACTTCTTTCCCTTTTGCAGATCGGGCCCATTAATCAAATAGTTCTCAAAATCTGTGATGAACTTATAGTTCAATCGCTTTAAGTTGATGTCTTGAATTCTGCGGGTATGCTCCAAAAACCTTTTGAGATATTTTTCTGTACCATAATAGTTTTTCATGGTTCCCGGGCGAAGCTTACTCTTTTGTGATTCGTAATGATACTTGATAAGCTCCATAAGGGTCTTGTGCTCTTCATCCTGTCCCAGATAACGGGCTTTGATTGCTTGTGAGGTTATAATCTTGTCCTCACGCAATAACTGCTTATGGGTGTCCATGATCTCGCCATACACCTCATCCAGATAGCTGTTCAACAAACGGGCCTTGTGGGTAAGTCCATGGAGCCTGCCCTTATTTTCATCCCATTCATTCACCGAAACATAACGTTTCAAACTTATCTCGGCACGTTTTCCATTGACAGTGATACGGGCATAAATGGTCAATTTTTCAGGGTTGTTGGAAATGTCCCTAGTGAAGATGAGAACCTTTAAAGTGTTGGAATTGCGCATAATACATAATTTTTGGGTTTGACAAAACTGGTTTGCAAAACACCCATAAACAGCGTCAAACTGAAGCTAAATTATGCACAAGAAACGTACCGAACCATTCACCGAACTCTACACCTTTTATATGGTTTTATTTGATATCAGATGAATGCATAAAAAACAAAAAGCACTGTCAATCAGTCGATTAACAGTGCTTTTATACCACCTATTTAGTGGTTCGTCGGGGTGGCAGGATTCGAACCTGCGACCTCCTGCTCCCAAAGCAGGCGCGATAACCGGGCTACGCTACACCCCGAAAATTTTGGAAAAAGCGGAGAGACTGGGACTCGAACCCAGGCAGCACTTACGCGCTGACAGATTAGCAATCTGCTCCGTTACCACTCCGGCACCTCTCCTAATTCTTTTTATGAACGTGCATTCTGAAAATGCGGATGCAAATGTACCTTTTCAGATGTTAGATCGCAACTATTTTTTGAATTTTTTCTCGTATTTTTTCAATGTGCTTGCTATTCAGGATATTCCACCCTCAAGTGATAGATATTGGTGAGTTTAAGTTTGAGCACTTTCTTCACCATCTCGATTTCTTTTAGAGTAATGTTGGCATTTAAAAACTGATTTGCCTGCATTTGCCCCTTCACTATCTTCTCGACAAATTCATCGATTATGGCAAAAGTTGGGTTCTTCAAACTCTTGGATGCTGCCTCAACCGCATCCGACATCATCAGAATTGCAGTTTCCCTAGAAAATGGAATTGGGCCAGGGTATTTAAAACTATCTACATCAACCTCTGGATCCAGCTCCTGCTGTTTTTTAAAAAAGTAATATACCGTAGTTGTTCCGTGATGCGTTCGAAGAAAATCAATGATACGATCAGGAATTTTATTCTTTCGTGCTATTTCAATTCCGTTTATTACGTGGTCAATAATAATCTTTGCGCTCTCCTTGGGCGGAAGATCATCATGTGGGTTAACATTGGTTATCTGGTTTTCGGTAAAATAGGTAGGATTCTCCATTTTTCCAATATCATGGTACAGTGCTCCTACCCTAACCAGCATAGCGTTTGCCCCTATTTCGTTTGCCGCCGCCTCAGCTAAGTTCGCCACTTGCAAGGAGTGATGAAACGTTCCTGGTGCTTTATCGGATAACTCTTTGAGTAATTTTGAATTGGTATCGGACAATTCCAACAAGGATACATCAGAAACCAACCCAAAAATCTTTTCAAACATATAGATCAAAGGTTGGGCAAAAAGCGTCAATAAACCATTGACCACAAATACTCCGAACAATTCCCATTCAATATTATCCAAATTTCCTTCGTGAATGGCATGGAAAGCAAAATATCCTATAATATAGATCAAGGTAATCTGTCCTACCGATATAAAAAGATTGGCCCTTTTATACAGCTCAGATGCCGTTAAAATGGTTACGATACCTGCTATGATCTGTAAAAAGATATACTCGAAGCTGTTTGGCACCACAAAACCCAAAATCAACACCGTAAGTACATGTACAAACAATCCCAAACGGGCATCAAAAAAGTTTTTGAGCACTAAAGGGAGGATACATAATGGCACCACATAAATGTAACTTTCGTAATGCTTCACCATTAAGGTGGTAGCAAGCACCATCAAAAGGATATTGAAAAATATGAAAGTGACCTTGTTGTTGTTAAGAAAGATTTCATCACGGTATCTTTTCAAAAACAAAAACAACATAATCAATACCAATGCCACTAAAATCAAATACCCTAAAAGGATAAAATAGTAGTTGCTTCCCATCCAAAGCTCGGATTCATACTCATCCCTCAACGAAGTCAAAATTTTAAAATCTTCGGCTTCTACAATATTTCCTTTCGCAATAATAAGTTTGCCTTGAGCAACTTCACCACGGGTATATGAAATTTTGGAAAGTTGGTCATTTATTGCACTTTCCGTGAGTGTTTCATTATAAAATAAATTGGGTGCCAAACTATTCTGAATCACCGTCCCTATAGCAGAGGACCCCAACACATTGGCTTGTGACAATGTTTCAGATATCTTGACTTTCGCTTTTTCCAAATTCAAAAAATTGGAAGGAGAAAGTGGTTGCGCTTCATTGTTTTTTACCACTGCAATAGCTTTGGAATCTGGTATTTCCTGAAAAATCCCATCTGTATACACCACATCCACCACCGTTTGTGCTAGATTTAAAAGTTCTGAACGCTGTTGTGGATTATAAGCACTTGTCTGCAAACTGGTATTCAAAGCCTCTCCAACAACCTTTCTCACATTCACCACCACCGAAGCGTCAAAGGTGTAGTAATCCGTTTTATTGGTTCGGATAGAAGTTTGCTCCTCCTCTATTTCTTCTGGTGTTTTTTTAATGGAAAAATCAATGGGAGCATATAAATTCTCGTATTGCCAAGGCTTCCCTTTTTGAAAGTCGTATTTAAACTTGCCTTCTTTTGGAAAGAAGAATACAATCAGGGCCACGGTAACCACGTACAGGAAGTATTTATAAACCAGTGATTGGTGTTTGTAGACGTTGTCCAATGTTTTTCCCATACAGTTATAGTATTGACCTCAAAAATAGAAAATATATATAAGAAGCGGGTTGCCGATTTCCCTTACTGCTTTGCATTTAAATTTAGTATTTTCGCAAGAGTTAAAATGCACATATGAAAAAAGTCGTAATTGTTTCTGCTGCCAGAACACCCATCGGTAGCTTTATGGGATCACTATCCACGGTTCCAGCACCAAAATTGGGGGCAGTTGCCATAAAAGGCGCCTTAGATAAAATCGGTCTTAAACCCGAATTGGTCGAAGAAGTTTTAATGGGGAATGTTGTACAGGCAGGAACAGGTCAAGCTCCAGCCAGACAAGCTGCTATTTATGCAGGAATTCCAAATTCAGTACCCTGTACCACTGTGAACAAAGTGTGTTCTTCTGGTATGAAAACAATTATGCAAGCTGCGCAATCCATTGCACTAGGAGAAAACTCCATTGTAGTGGCTGGCGGAATGGAAAATATGAGCTTGATTCCACATTACGCTTATATGCGAACTGGAACCAAATTTGGACCAACCACTTTGTTGGATGGAATGCAAAAAGATGGTCTGGTTGATGCCTATGATCAAAATGCCATGGGTGTTTGTGCCGATGCCTGTGCCACAAAATATGAATTCAGCCGTGAGGATCAAGATGCTTTTGCCATCCAATCCTATCAAAGATCAGCAGATGCATGGAAAGCTGGAAAATTTGCCAATGAAATAGTTCCTGTTGAAGTACCTCAACGAAGAGGAGAACCCATTGTGGTAAGTGAAGACGAGGAATACAAGAATGTTAAGTTGGATAAAGTGCCAGCACTTCGTCCTGCATTCACTAAAGAAGGTACTGTTACTGCTGCCAATGCTTCAACCATAAATGATGGCGCTGCTGCAGTTGTGTTGATGAGCGAGGAAAAAGCGAATGAGTTGGGGATAAAACCTCTTGCAACCATTAAAGGATATGCCGATGCAGCCCACGAACCTGAATGGTTTACTACGGCTCCCGCAAAAGCATTACCAAAAGCCTTAGATCGTGCAGGGGTATCCATCGACGATATTGAATATTTTGAATTTAACGAAGCTTTCTCCGTAGTGGGGTTGGCCAATATGAAAATTCTAGGATTAAACGATTCCAATGTGAATGTAAACGGTGGAGCGGTTTCTTTAGGACACCCTCTAGGTTGTTCTGGTGCCAGAATCACCATTACCCTGTTGAACGTGTTGGAACAAAATAATGCCAAACTTGGGGCTGCTGCCATTTGTAACGGTGGTGGTGGAGCTTCTTCAATAGTTTTGGAAAGATATTAGTGATTCAATCTGTACTTTAAATGCAATATGGAATTTGTCCTCTAAGTATTGTTCCTATTCGAACCAATCCCGATGGATGTTCCGAAATGACTTCCCAGCTCCAATATGGAGAACATTTCAAAATTTTGGAAAGTCGGAAAAAATGGAGCCGAATACGGGTAGCTTACGACAAGTTTGAAGGTTGGGTGCCCAACAATCAAATCACGGAAGTTCCTGAGCAAGTTTATGAAGATTTGGATGCCTTGGAGTACTCTAAAATTTGTTCCGACATCATTTCTCATATCTATACAAGCGATGGCATGCTGCTACCCATTTTATTGGGTTCCATGGTGAATAAGCCCGAACTTTTAGAGCATACTTTTGAAGGAAGTGTATACGAGGGAAAAAATCCAAAGGAAGCTCTAATTGATACAGCCATATTATATTTAAAAGCTCCATTCTTAAATGGAGGAAAAACACCTTTTGGAATCGATTGTTCAGGTTTTACGCAAATGGTGTACAAGATCAATGGGTATACCTTGGGTCGAACTGCAGAGGAACAATCCAAACAAGGGGAAGCTTTAAGCTTTATTGAAGAAAGTGAACCTGGAGACCTTGCTTTTTTTGACAATAACGAAGGAGTTATAGACCACGTGGGGATTATCCTTAAGGACAATTATATCATCCACGTGAACGGTCATGTACGGATTGATAGAATAGATCACACAGGTATTTTTAATACGGACGAAAAATTGTACACCCACCAACTTCGGGTCATCAAAAAGATCATATAAAAAAAGCCTCAACAATGTTGAGGCTTTTTATTTTGTTTGAGAGTTTCTTATTCTCCCAATAGCTTTTTAATTCTCATGAAGTTTTCGGTATCACCCAAAGCTCCATAAATATTTTTCAACTGAGTCAATACACCTTCGTTATCTGGGTTAGATTTAAGTGCATCTTCCAAAACAGTTGCTCCTTCTCTAAACAAATCATCCTTTTTATTCTTTAGCTCATCGTATTTAGCGATGTCTGCTTTAGAGGTACCTAGAGAATTCATTTCATCGATAAGTCCGTTACCTTCATTCACATAAGTGGTAGAAAGGTTTAAAAGGGCATTGATGTAACCTGGATCTACAGCCAAAGCTTTTTTGTAAGCATCTCTTGCAGCTTCCAAGTTTCCTTGCTCCATGTTGATTACACCGATGTTGTACAACAAATCTGGGTTGTCAGGAGCCATTTCAGAAGCTTGTCCCATCAATTCCACAAACTTGTCCTTGTCGCCCATGGCGTAGTAAAGGTTAGCTTCACCCAAAACCAAGTTTACATCGTTTGGATCTACAGCTCTAGCATCAGAGTAGGCAGCAAGAGCTTTTTCATTGTCGCCCATTTGCTGATAGATCATTGCGATGTTCTTAACGATTTCTGGTCTTTTGGAAGGACTTACTTCTTCTTTTGGGTCTTTGTGGGTACCCGCTTTTACGTAAAGGTCACGAGTGGCTTTGTCCATAGTAACAGTCTCTCCTGTTGCAACATCAACAGCTGTATAAGAAACTGAACTACCATCGTACTTAATATCTTTTAGCTCGTTGTAGTATTTCAAAGCTGGCTCATACTCTTGGGCATTTACCGCACTACTTGCTGCATAGTAAAGATAAATTGTATCCATTGGACTCAACTTATAGCTCATGTACAACTTTTCAGCCGCTTCCATAAACTTTTTATTGTTGTTGTCCTCTACAGCAGAATTTACCAAGTCAGCAGTCATTGCAGACATTTGTTCTTTGGCTACTCCTGTGTATTTTTCTTTACCACTTGCTTCTTCAATAGAAACAACTTTTTGAAAAGCTTCTACTGCTGGCTCAAAAGCTGATGCATCACCTTTTTTTGCCAAATCATAGTTTGCATTTCCCAATACTGCGTAATACTGTGCCTGCATTCTCTCATCTGCACTTCCAATAGTGGATGAAGCACTTTCCAAAGATGCCTTGGCTGCAGCCGCGTCACCTTTCTTCAATGCCTTTTCCGCCTCCTTGATTTCATCCTTCTGGGCGAAACCCATCACGGAAACCCCTAAGGCAAGTACTAATAAAACTTTAGTTTTCATGTTTAAAAAGTAATTATTGATTTAGTGTATATCGATTTATTAATTATTCTTCGCTCTTGTCATTATCAATTGCCGTGCCATCTTCACCTTTCACTTCAATGTCCATGATGTCAGTTTCTTCTATCGGATCATCTTCTTTCATGACTTTGGCAACTGCTGCAATGGAATCTCCATCCCTTAAGTTGATCAAACGAACACCTTGAGTGGCTCTACCCATTACTCTAAGATCTTCCACGCTCATTCGAATCGCAATACCAGATTTATTGATGATCATAAGGTCATCGGTGTCGGTTACATTTTTAATGGCTACCAATCCTCCAGTTTTGTCGGTGATAGAAATGGTTTTTACACCTTTTCCTCCCCTATTAGTTACGCGATAATCATCCAAGTTGGATCTTTTACCATACCCATTTTCTGAAACAACCAAAATGTCATCCTCAAAATTGTGCACGGAAACCATTCCAATTACCTCATCTTTATCATTCGCCAAAGTGATTCCTCGAACCCCTGATGCATTACGACCCATTGGTCTGGTCTTGGATTCTTCAAAGCGGATGGCTTTACCAGATTTTAAACCAAGGAAAATTTGACTTGTTCCTGTGGTCAATTTGGCTTCCAATAGTTCATCCCCATCTTTTACAGTAATGGCATTAATACCATTTTGACGTGGTCTTGAATACTGCTCCAAAGAGGTTTTCTTCACCGTACCTTTTTTGGTGGCCATAATTACGTAATGACTGTTCACGTAATCCTCATCTTTCAAATCTTGGGTACAGATAAAGGCTTTCACCTTGTCTTCTGACTCAATATTGATCAAGTTTTGAATGGCTCTACCTTTTGATGTGCGGCTACCTTCTGGGATTTCGTAAACCCGCATCCAGAAACATTTTCCGTTTTGCGTAAAGAACAACATGTATTGGTGGTTGGTTCCCACAAACAAATGCTCCAAGAAATCCTCGTTTCGGGTTGAAGATGCTTTTTGACCTACACCTCCCCTATTTTGGGTTTTGTATTCGGACAATGGTGTTCTTTTGATGTAACCAGCATGCGAAATGGTAATCACCACTTGCTCATCTGGAATCATATCCTCAATGCTCAAATCACCACCTGCGTAGTTGATCTCAGATCTTCTTTCGTCACCATATTTATCTTTTACTTCCAACAACTCATCTTTGATGATCTGCATTCTACGCTCTTTCTTGTCGAGAATGTCTTTCAAATCTTCGATGGTCTTTAAAAGTTCGGCATGCTCTTCACGAAGTTTATCCTGCTCCAGTCCTGTAAGCTGACGCAAACGCATCTCCACAATGGCCTTGGCTTGGATTTCGGTCAACTTGAATCGCTCCATCAAGCTGTTACGCGCTTCATCCACATTGGCGGATCCACGAATAATCGCAATTACTTCATCAATATTGTCCGAAGCAATAATCAATCCTTCAAGGATGTGCGCACGATCTTCGGCTTTTTTAAGCTCGTATTTGGTTCTACGAACCACAACCTCATGTCTATGCTCTACAAAATGATGGATAATTTCCTTCAGGTTCAACAACTGAGGTCTACCATTCACCAACGCAATGTTGTTCACACTGAAAGATGATTGTAGCGCAGTGTATTTATAAAGGGTATTCAGAACGATATTTGGAATGGCATCTCGTTTCAAAATGTAAACGATTCGCATCCCTTTTCTATCGGACTCGTCTCGGATGGAGGCGATACCTTCAATCTTCTTATCATTAACAAGGTCGGCAGTCTTTTTGATCATATCCGCCTTGTTCACCTGGTAAGGAATCTCTGTTACAATGATGCACTCCCTACCTTGAACTTCTTCAAAAGAGGCTTTGGCACGCATTACAACGCGACCTCTACCCGTATGGAACGCCTCTTTTACACCGTCATAACCGTAAATGATTCCACCTGTTGGAAAATCGGGAGCTTTAATGTGAGAAATCAGCTCCTCAATTTCAATATCGTTGTTGTCGATGTAGGCAATTGTACCATCCACCACTTCAGATAAATTATGAGGCGGCATATTGGTTGCCATACCTACCGCAATACCAGAAGCTCCATTCACCAATAAATTGGGAACTCGTGTTGGCAACACAGTTGGTTCTTCAATGGTATCATCAAAGTTCAATTGATGATCAACAGTATCTTTATCAATATCTGCCAACATTTCGTCGGCAATTTTGCGCATTTTCGCCTCTGTATAACGCATTGCTGCAGGGCTATCCCCATCAACAGAACCAAAGTTACCTTGGCCATCAATGAGCATATACCTCAAACTCCATTCTTGGGCCATACGCACCATGGTATCATACACTGATGAATCACCATGTGGGTGGTATTTACCCAAAACTTCCCCAACAATACGGGCAGATTTTTTATGTGAACCGGTGGACCTTACTCCCAGTTCATGCATACCGAAAAGTACTCTTCGGTGTACAGGTTTAAGTCCATCACGAACATCTGGCAGGGCACGTGACACAATGACCGACATTGAATAATCAATGTAGGCAGATTTCATCTCATCCTCTATGTTGATAGGAATTAACTTTTCTCCTTCCGCCATGCTTATTTGTTATTAATTTTTTGTGGTTAAATTATCATGGCAATATACAGAAAATAGCAGCCTTTATAATGGTTTGCTCGTGTTTTATTAAAAAAATTATCAACATTATCCACAAGGACCCATTTACGATAATAAACCTTTGTTAAATCCATAAAATAACCACCATATTTCCGACATTTACCACTACTTTATCGAATAAGGGTACGGTATTTGACCACCATAACAATACTTTTATTAATTTTAATTGCTGAAAAGGAAACGTATGGACGATAATTTTTCCCCAAGAGTAAAAGACGTTATAGCATACAGTAAGGAAGAGGCCCTAAGATTGGGCCACGATTTTATTGGTACGGAGCACCTGATGCTAGGTCTTTTGAGAGATGGAAATGGCAAAGCCATTAATATATTGGACGCTCTCGACGTTGACTTGGAACACCTACGAAGAAAAGTAGAGATTCTAAGTCCGGCAAACCCAAATACAGGAACGATTCAGAAAGACAAGAAAAACTTGCATCTGACCCGCCAAGCTGAGCGCGCCCTAAAAACTACATTTTTGGAAGCCAAGCTTTTTCAAAGCTCATCCATTAATACTGCACACCTGCTGCTATGCATTCTTAGAAACGAGAACGATCCAACCACAAAGTTGCTTCACAAATTAAAAGTGGACTATGACAATGTGAAGGAGCAGTTCAAATCTATGATCACAAGTGATGATGATTATATCGATTCCCCTCAAGCGGAATCTTTCCCTGGTGATACCGACGATACTGGTGATGACAAGGAAAGTACCTTTGGTGGAAGCGGTGCAGCACAAAAAGGCAACAAAAAATCCAAGACTCCTGTTTTGGACAACTTTGGCCGTGACTTGACCAAATTGGCCGAGGAAAATAGATTGGACCCTGTAGTAGGTAGAGAAAAAGAGATTGAAAGGGTATCCCAGATATTAAGTCGTAGAAAAAAGAACAATCCATTGTTGATTGGTGAACCAGGTGTGGGTAAAAGTGCCATTGCTGAAGGTTTGGCGCTTCGCATCATCAACAAAAAAGTATCACGAATCTTATACAACAAGCGCGTTGTAACCCTAGATTTGGCTTCTTTGGTAGCTGGCACAAAATACCGTGGCCAGTTTGAAGAGCGAATGAAAGCGGTAATGAACGAGCTTGAAAAGAATGACGATATCATACTTTTCATTGACGAGATTCATACTATTGTGGGTGCTGGTGGAGCAACAGGAAGCTTGGATGCTTCCAATATGTTCAAACCTGCATTGGCAAGAGGTGAAATTCAATGTATAGGTGCAACTACCCTTGATGAATACAGACAGTACATTGAAAAAGATGGTGCTTTGGAACGTCGTTTCCAAAAAGTAATGGTGGAGCCAACCACTGTGGAAGAAACCATCGAAATTTTGATGAACATCAAAGGCAAATACGAAGAACACCACAACGTAAATTATACCGACGATGCCATTGTGGCCTGTGTAAAATTGACCAACCGTTACATGACGGACCGTTTTTTACCAGACAAGGCCATTGATGCGTTGGATGAAGCAGGTTCAAGAGTTCACATTGTAAACATGGACGTTCCAAAGCAGATTTTGGAATTGGAAAGTCAGTTGGAAGATGTTCGAGAACTGAAAAATAGCGTTGTTAAAAAACAGAAATACGAAGAAGCTGCCAAACTTCGCGACGACGAAAAGCGTCTGGAAAAAGAATTGGCAGTAGCTCAAGAACGCTGGGAAGAAGAAAGTAAATTGCACAGAGAAACGGTATCTGAGGATAACGTTGCCGATGTGGTTTCCATGATGAGTGGAATTCCAGTAAATCGTATTGCACAAACCGAAAGCAACAAATTGGCCGAATTACCTAATCTTATTAAAGGTTTTGTAATCGGACAAGATGAAGCAGTTGCCAAAGTGGCCAAGGCCATTCAACGTAACCGTGCAGGATTAAAAGACCCGAACAAACCCATTGGTTCTTTCATATTTTTAGGGCAAA
Organism: Flagellimonas zhangzhouensis; assembly: GCF_900102925.1. GTDB lineage: Bacteria > Bacteroidota > Bacteroidia > Flavobacteriales > Flavobacteriaceae > Flagellimonas > Flagellimonas zhangzhouensis. The sequence goes on from NZ_FNKI01000003.1 coordinate 101,683, forward strand.
CAGGGGTTGGTAAAACCCAATTGGCCAAAATTTTGGCTAAAGAACTTTTTGATTCTGAAGACGCGCTTATCCGAATTGACATGAGTGAATACATGGAAAAATTCGCCATTTCAAGATTGGTAGGTGCACCTCCAGGATATGTAGGTTATGAAGAAGGTGGTCAATTGACTGAAAAAGTACGCCGCAAGCCTTATTCCGTAGTTTTATTGGATGAGGTAGAAAAAGCGCACCCAGACGTGTTCAACATGTTGTTACAAGTTTTGGACGATGGTTTCTTGACCGATAGTTTAGGTCGCAAAATTGATTTTAGAAACACTATCATCATCATGACTTCCAACATCGGAGCAAGACAGTTGAAAGATTTTGGACAAGGTGTTGGTTTCGGAACTGCTGCCAAAAAAGCGCAGGCCGACAGCCATCAAAAAGGAGTTATCGAAAGTGCTTTGAAAAAGGCCTTTGCTCCAGAATTCTTGAACAGAATTGATGATGTAGTGGTCTTCAATCCGTTGGAAAGAGAAGACATCCACAAAATCATTGATATTGAATTGAACAAATTATTCAATAGAATTAAAGATATCGGTTATGACCTTAATCTTTCTGATAAGGCCAAAGACTATATAGCCGATAAAGGTTTTGATAAGCAATACGGTGCTCGTCCATTAAAAAGAGCTATCCAAAAGTACATTGAGGATGCATTGGCCGAAGAGATTGTAAATTCAAAATTGGAAGAAGGCGATAGCATTTTCATGGATTTGGATGAAGCCAAAGAGGAACTCACCATTGCCATTAAGAAAACGGAAAAATCTTCCGAAGCTGAAAAATAAAACCGTAAAACACTGAAAAAGAAAAGCTGACACTAGTCAGCTTTTTTTATGCATAAATGTACCGTACACACGATAATTTAGCAGTTAATCTATTATTTTTCCGCTCACCTACCAATCCAAGTACTTTCGTTAACGAGACACTATAATTACACTTGGGGATGAAATCAACTTCGACAAAGAAGACTGTCGTTGTGCGTGAGTACAATTTAGACATTGGGACTGTTCAGGTTTTTGATGATTACATGGTTGCTTCATTTGATGAAGGCGCCACCGTTACATTAGAAAGAACGTACCAGGTCATCGGCATTTCAGAAATACATTTTAGAGATAAGGATTTTGGGTATATCAGCCTGAGAAAAAACTCTTATGCCATTGATCCCACGGTCTACAACTACGTGAGAGGGTTAAAAAATCTGAAAGCATTCGCCATTGTTTCCAAGAAAGAAATTGACATGCACAATTTCAAAATTGAGAAAATGTTCTACAAAAAACCCATGGAGTTCTTTATAGAATATGATAATGCTTTGGCTTGGGTTAAGAAAAGACTCAGCAGTAGCAAAAAGTCAAAATCTTAATTATTTTCTTGCGCATTCTGTTCAGGTTGTCGAAACAATTCTGAATATGCACTTCCTATATTTTCAATAATTTTTGAAGCTTTGGTTGCTTCGTATCCAAGCGTTGATGCAGCCAAATCACCTGCCAAACCATGCAGATAAACACCAAAAATTGTAGCTTCCAAAGGTGGATAGCCTTGTGCTATTAATCCAGTAAGCATTCCTGTGAGCACATCGCCACTTCCTGCCGTTGCCATACCAGGATTCCCTGTAGTGTTCACATACCCTTTATCCTTATAAATAATTATGCTGTGTGCCCCTTTGATAACCACCGCCACATTATATTGGCTTGAAAACGCCTTAGTTTTCTCCAGTTTTTCAAAATCTGAATCCCATTTACCTATTAAACGTTCCAATTCTTTAGGATGAGGAGTCAATACTGACAGCTCAGGAACATCCTTCAATAGTTCAGGATTTTGGGATAAGATATTCAACCCATCAGCATCAATCACCATTGATGCGGCAACACTTTTTAATAAGGCACCAAAAGCTGAAGCCGTTTTTTCATTTAAACCAATACCAATTCCCACTCCTATTACAGTAGGTTCAAAAGGCAATTCAATTTGAGATATGTTTTCTTCATCCGAATCCGTCAACACCATAACTTCTGGTATTGCTGTTTGAAGTGAATGATATCCACATTTGGGGACATAAGCCGTCACCAAACCACTTCCTACACTTAAACAAGCATTACTGGCCAACTGAACAGCACCAATTTTACCATAACTTCCTCCTACAATCAAGGAATGGCCATAAGTCCCTTTATGGGAAAACTTAAGTCTTGGACGATATAGTGGCAAGACTTCTGGCCTACCAATCAATTCAAAGTCCGTGTCTGTTTTGGAAAGATATTCTTGATCCAGACCAATATCCAATACCTCCCATTGATTTACATAGATACCTGTTTTGGGCAAAAAGAAAACCAATTTCGGCACCTGAAACGTCAACACATAACTCGATTGAATCACATGAGATGGATCCCATGGCTCCCTATCCATGGGCAATCCAGATGGAATATCAACAGAAAGCACAAAAGCTTGGGATGCGTTGATATGTTGAATCAGTTTACCCAACCAAGGTGCGGGAGGCCTGTTCAATCCAATCCCAAAAATGGCATCAACAATAATATCGTTGGGCGATAGTTCGGGCATCTCGATAGATTCATTGATAAAATCTGGCCATACCTCTGCCTCTTTAAGTCGGTTTAAATTCAAAAGGAAGTCCTCTGACCTCTTATCACTATAATTTACCACATAAACTTTGGTGGAATAGCCATGCTCGTGCAACATGCGCGCCAAGACCATCCCATCTCCCCCATTGTTCCCTATGCCACAAAACAATACAATATTGACTTGAGTGCCCCTCAACCTCGAATGCACCCACTCAAAAAGCTGGGATGCAGCCCTTTCCATAAGCGCCTCGCTCGTAATCTGCTCTTTTTTAATTGTGGATTTATCAGCTTCATAGATTTGTTGGGCGGAAAAAATTTTCATTCGTCAATAAAAATTGAGGATTTGTGTGAATTTGGCAAAAAATCTCATCAACGATTTGATGAAGTAATCAAAAGTACTACATTTATCCCCTCATTAGATAATAATGCAAGCAAAACAAACGGATATTACATTGGGTTGGGTGAACACTGCTTCATCTATCTTCACCATTAACATCACCACCCCTTTGGGGTAATTCTGCTATATATAATTCCGTCCGTTTTTTCATTTTATTACTACATCTTACAATAACATTTCATCATGAAAGTCTTAAAATTTGGAGGCACTTCCGTAGCCAATCCAGAAAATATAAATAAGGTCAAATCCATTCTTGGCAATCAAGCGAATGAAAAAATCGCAGTAGTGGTTTCCGCTTTTGGAGGAGTTACAGACCTTTTGCTTTCCGCCTCAAAATTGGCGTCCCAGCAAGATTTAAACTTTAAAAACAGTCTGGCAGAAATTGAAGACAGACACATCTCCACCATTAAGGAATTGATTCCCGTTACTTCACAAAGTGGTGTGCTGAGCAAAATCAAGAGCGAATTAAACACTTTGGAAACTTTATTGGAAGGCGCTTTTTTAATTGGGGAACTTACTCCTAAACTTTCCGACAAAATAGTGAGCTACGGGGAATTGTTATCCTCTTATATCATCAGTGAGTTTTTGAAAGCCGAGGGATTGGATGTTGCTTTCAAGGATAGTCGGGAACTGATCGTAACCGATAATAATTTTGGAAAAGCCAATGTAGACTTCAAAAAGACCAATACCCTTTGCGAAGCTTATTTTGCCAATAACTCAAACCAAATAACCATACTTCCTGGATTTGTAGCATCTAGCAGCACTGGAAACTCCACTACTTTAGGTAGAGGTGGTTCCGACTATACCGCTGCCATTATTGCTGGTGCGGTAAATGCCGACATTTTGGAAATTTGGACTGATGTAAGCGGGATGTACACGGCCAATCCAAAATTGGTAAAGCAAGCCAAATGTGTGGCCAATATCAGTTACGAGGAAGCCATGGAGCTTTCCCACTTTGGCGCAAAGGTGTTGTATCCACCAACCATTCAACCTGTTTTGGGAAAAGAAATCCCAATTGCCATTAAAAATACATTCGACCCAGAAAGTCCAGGCACTTTGATTGCCAAAAACAATAATGGTAATGGTAAAACTGTCCGCGGCATCAGTCATGTTGGGAATATCAGCTTACTTTCTTTGGAAGGTCCTGGTATGATCGGAATCCCAGGCATCTCCAAACGTTTTTTTGAAACGCTTTCAGTAAAGAATATCAGTATTGTTTTGATCACCCAAGCATCCTCCGAACATTCCATCTGTGTGGGTATTGCCGATGAAGACGTGGATTTGGCTGCCGAAGCTGTGAACGAAACTTTTGAATACGAGATTTCGACAAAAAAGATAAAACCAGTTATCCTTGAAAAAGATTTGACCATTGTGGCTTTGGTCGGCGATAATATGAAAAGTCACCAAGGTTTGAGTGGTAAAATGTTCAGTACCCTTGGAAAAAACAACGTGAACATTCGTGCTATTGCCCAAGGTGCTTCGGAGCGAAATATTTCCGCTGTCATCAAAAAAGATGACGTCAAAAAAGCGCTCAACTCATTACATGAAACTTTCTTTGAGGAGAACATCAAGCAATTGAACCTCTTCGTGATGGGTGTTGGTAACGTAGGCTCCAAATTCTTGGACCAAATCCGCCAGCAGAAGAAATATTTAAAGGATGAGCTTAAGCTCAATGTTCGGGTCGTCGGAATCAGTAATTCCAGAAAAATGGCCTTTGATGAAAATGGCATCTCATTAAAAGAATGGGAATCTATTTTGGGCAATGGTGAAGCTGCCGACAAAAAGGCCTTTTTCGAGCGCATCAAATCTTTAAACTACCGCAACAGCATTTTTGTGGACAATACGGCCAGTGCCGAGGTTTCGGAGAGTTACCCTGACTACCTAAAAAATAGTATTTCGGTGGTGACCTGCAATAAAATTGCCTGCTCTTCAGATTTTGAACATTACAAAAATTTGAAGCATTTGGCCAAACAATATAACTCACCTTTCTTGTTTGAAACCAATGTGGGCGCTGGATTGCCCATTATCGACACCTTAAAGCACTTGATTGCTTCAGGCGATAAAATTAGAAAAATACAGGCCGTCCTTTCTGGTAGTCTCAACTTTGTGTTCAACACTTTTAATGACTCCGTGACTTTTCACGATGTAGTGAAACAAGCTCAGGAACAAGGCTACACTGAACCCGACCCGACCATTGATTTGAGTGGGGTTGACGTAATGCGAAAGATTCTCATTTTGGCAAGGGAAAGTGGACACCAATTGGATATTGAGGATATTGAAAATGAACCGTTCCTACCCGAAGAAAGCTTGGAAACCAACTCCAACGAAGCCTTTTTCGAATCATTGAAAAAATACGAAGCGGACTTCCAAAAAATGTACAAAGATGCTGCTGATAAGGATTGTAAACTCAAATATGTGGCCCAGTTTGAAGACGGAAAAGCCAAAGTAGGTCTTCAGCAAATTCCAAAAGGACACGATTTTTACAATTTGGAGGGCAGCGACAACATCGTATTGTTTTTCACAGACCGATATGTAAACCAACCGTTGATTATAAAAGGCGCTGGCGCAGGTGCAGATGTAACTGCTTCGGGTATCTTTGCGGATATTGTTCGAATCGGAAATTTTTAAGCCATGGAAGAAATCAAAGTATTTTGCCCCGCGACTATTGCCAATGTCTCTTGCGGATTTGATGTGCTTGGCTTGGCCTTGGACTCGGTTGGTGATGAAATGACCGTTCGCAAGACTTTGGAAAAAGGTATTCGAATCATTAAAATCATCGGACAGGACCTACCCTTGGAAACGGAAAATAATGTAGCTGGCGTGGCAGGTTTGGCCCTTTTAGAAAAAAGTGATTACGAAGGTGGTTTCGAAATTGAAATCAACAAATTGATAAAACCAGGTAGTGGTATTGGAAGCAGTGCCGCAAGTTCCACGGGAGCTGTTTGGGCCATGAACGAATTGTTGGGCAATCCCTTTTCCAATCTGGAATTGGTGCAATTTGCCATGCAAGGCGAAAAATTAGCCAGTGATGTGGCCCATGCCGATAATGTAGCCCCTGCCATTTATGGCGGGTTCACTTTAGTGAGAAGTTACGAGCCACTCGATATTATTCCCATTCCAACACCCTCTGAATTGTACGCAACGGTTATTCACCCTCAAATAGAAATTAAAACCTCTGATTCCCGTAAAATTTTGAAAACCACCATTTCCATGAAACAAGGGATTCAACAATGGGGCAATCTAGGTGGTTTGGTTGCTGGACTTTTCAAAAATGACTACGAACTTATTGGACGTTCCTTGGAGGACCATATTGTGGAACCCATCCGTTCCATCCTAATTCCAGCTTTTGATGACATCAAGGCAAATGCACTAAAAGCAGGTGCACTCGGAAGTGGCATTTCAGGTTCTGGACCCTCCATTTTTGCCTTGAGCAAAGGGGAAGAAACAGCCAAAAAAGTGGCAGAGTGCATGAAAGAAACCTATCAAAATATCGGGGTGGATTTCGATATCCACATTTCCAAAGTCAATAGCCAAGGCGTAAAGAAAATTGCTTAACCATGAAATTCTACAGTTTAAATAACCAAAATATACAAGCTTCATTCAAAGAAGCAGTCATTGCCGGAATCGCACCTGACAAAGGACTTTATTTTCCTGAAGAAATTACTCCACTTCCTGCCGATTTCTTTGAAAACATAGATGAGTTATCCCATCATGAAATTGCATTCAAGGCCATTCATCAATTTGTAAGTGATGACATTCCAGATGAAGCCTTAAAGGACATTATTGCCAATACCTTGGATTTTCAATTTCCTGTTGTGGAAATTGAAAAAAATGTAGGCACCTTGGAACTTTTTCACGGTCCGACTATGGCCTTTAAAGATGTGGGCGCTCGATTTATGGCAAACTGCTTAGGTTATTTTTCACAGGGAGAAAAACAAGATGTAACTGTTCTGGTGGCTACTTCTGGAGATACTGGAGGTGCCGTTGCCAATGGCTTTTTAGGAGTTGATGGCGTTAAAGTGGTTATCCTCTACCCTAGCGGCAAGGTGAGCGAGATCCAAGAAAAACAGTTGACCACGCTCGGACAAAATATTGAAGCTATGGAAGTTGCTGGTACCTTTGACGATTGCCAGCGCATGGTAAAAACCGCTTTTTTGGATTCCAGCATTACGGACCATAAAAAATTGACCTCTGCAAACAGTATCAATGTGGCTCGATGGCTGCCGCAATTGTTCTACTTTTTGTTTGCCTACCAACAAGCTAAATCAAAAGGGAAAGAGATTGTTTTCTCTGTACCGTCTGGAAATTTTGGAAACATCTGTGCTGGAATGGTAGCCCAAAAATTGGGTATGCCCGTAAAGCATTTTGTGGCATCCACCAATGTGAACGATGTGGTCCCGAAATTCATGGAAAAAGGCGTTTACGAACCTGTGCCATCCAAAGCAACCATTTCCAATGCTATGGACGTGGGTGACCCAAGTAATTTTGTTCGAATTCGCCATTTGCACCAAGATAATTTGGAGCGACTTCGAGAGCACCTTTCCTCCTATTCTTTTTCAGATGAAGCAACCAGAGCCATCATGAAAGAGGTATATGCCAAAACAGGTTATGTAATGGATCCTCACGGAGCCGTTGGATATCTCGGACTCAAAGAATATCAAAAATCGAATCCAGATACCTTTGGTATTTTCTTGGAAACTGCGCATCCCGTAAAATTCTTGGATGTGGTGGAAGATACTTTAGATGTAAGCCCAGAAATTCCAGCGCAAATATTAAAGGTAATGGACAAAGAAAAAAAATCACACCAAATTGCTACCTACGAGGAATTAAAACAATACCTACTCGAAAATTAATCCAGCGTTGGCAATTTAAATGCATCCAATGGACTGGGTTGTTTCATCATGGCTTCAATCGCTTCGGCAGACCTTGGAGCCATGCCAGATAAGTTTACAGGACCATTTTCGGTAATAAGGATATCATCCTCAATACGGACGGCTATACCCCACCATTTTTTGTCACAATCGCTACCCTCTGGAATATAAATTCCAGGCTCTACGGTGATTACCTGATTGGCTTTAAAATTTTGATAGGTACCTGCATCGTGCACATCCAACCCTAAATAATGGGAAGTACCATGTGGAAAATAGGTTCTGGCCTCCTTAGGGTCTTTGATGATACCCAATTCCAATAATCTTTTGGAAACCACTTCCAATGCCGCATTGTGAGGGTCACGGAAAGATGCTCCCACTACGCTGGCCTTGATTCCAGCTTCTTGGGCATCATACACAATATCGTAAATCTCTTTTTGCTCGGGAGAGAATTTTCCGTTTGCTGGAATGGTACGAGTCACATCAGCAGTGTATCCGTGATATTCTGCACCTAAATCCATCAGCACCAAATCGTCCCCAACTTGCGTTTTGTTGTTCTCCACATAATGCAGGATACAACCATTGTTTCCACCTCCTACGATGGATGGGTACCCCTCATACTCGGCACCATAAATTTTGTAAACATATTCGTGTACGCCCTGAATTTCAGTTTCGGACATATTGGTGTGCATCGCTTTCATCACTTCGATTTGACCCACGCATGAAATTTCAACTGCTTTCTTCAAAAGTTTGATTTCTTCGGGAGTTTTATCCTGACGTAATTCTGCCATTACTTTGGGCAAAATACTAGAGTCCAAATTGGACGAACGCTGCACCACCAAAACTTTATTTTTGATGTCATCACGGATTTCATCATTGTTGGCATCCACAAAATCATTCAACAATTCATCATCCTTTAATTCTGGATATCTGTTTTGGGAACGCTCAATAGCTTTAACTATATCATCACTGTTATCGGCAGTTGCCACAGCAATTCTTTTGTACAATTGATTTCTAATAGGATTGTAATCCGCAGGATAGTTCGCTTTTATCTTGAAAGTCTTTATCAAATCAAGCAAATCAGCTGTTCCCGATTTATCGCGGTAATCATTCTGGAAATCCACGAATGAAACATTATCAAAAGAGGTAAAGTTCAATGGGAAATTTTCAAACTCGCTTCCATTAAAAACCATATCAAAGCCAAGCTTCCCTTTAACCCCTTCAACACCCAATCTTTTTCCAGTCCACTGTTCCGCTCTTGGGTCTCTTTCCTGCACATAGAAAATTTCATCAAAAGTTTTTCCAGAAGCATCAGTTTGTTTCTCAGAAAAAATAACCAAAACCGCATTAGGCTCTTTGTACCCTGTTAAATAATAAAAATTCGGGTCTTGGTGATAAAGGTAATCCACATCATTGGCACGATTACGTTCGGCATTGGCAAAAAGCACCACAGCAGTGTTGGGCGGCAACTTTTCACGAACGGCATCTCTTCGTGCTTTATGGAAATCGGCAGGTAAATAATCGGTCGGGGTATTTTGGGAAATGACCAGGCCATAATTAAGGGCGGTCAATAGCAAGCTTAGTATAATTCGGCGCATATCAATAGTTTGGGTCAAAATACAAAAAATGAAAATGAATTAAACGATAATTAATTCAATTTTATAGAAATGATAAGAGGCTAAAACAAGGGTATCCTCAATTAATTCTATAAATTAGCCACCGCAAATATTGAAACGAATGAAAAATACCGCACTTACCCCGACCCACGAAGCATTAGGAGCCAAAATGGTGCCTTTTGCAGGTTACAATATGCCTGTTTCTTATGAAGGCGTTAATGCAGAGCATGAAACAGTTCGTAATGGTGTTGGTGTATTTGATGTGTCCCACATGGGTGAATTTTTGATAGAGGGCCCGAATTCCTTGGCTTTGATTCAAAAAGTGACTTCCAATGATGCCGCCAAACTTGAAATTGGAAAGGCACAATACAGCTGCATGCCCAATGAAACAGGTGGTATTGTGGATGACCTAATTGTGTACCAAATAAAGGAGGAAACCTATTTATTGGTGGTAAATGCCTCCAATATTGAAAAGGATTGGAACCATATTTCCAAATACAACGAGGCTATTGGAGCAGAAATGCGCAATATTTCGGATGATTATTCCCTTTTGGCCATTCAAGGACCGAAAGCTGTGGAAGCTATGCAATCTTTGACTTCCGTTAACCTTGCTGAGATTAAATTCTACAACTTTGTTGTAGCTGATTTTGCAGGAATCGACTACGTGATTATTTCCGCAACAGGATATACAGGTTCTGGTGGATTTGAAATCTATTGCAAGAACTCAGAAGTACAACAAGTTTGGGACAAAGTTTTTGAAGCTGGTGCCGAATTCGGCATCAAGCCGATTGGATTGGCCGCCCGTGATACCCTGCGTTTGGAAATGGGGTATTGCCTCTACGGAAATGATATTGACGATACCACTTCCCCTTTTGAAGCAGGTTTGGGCTGGATCACCAAATTCACCAAGGATTTTGTAAACAGTGAAGCCCTCGCCAAAGAAAAAGAAGAGGGGCCAAAAAGAAAGTTGGTAGCATTCCAATTGGAGGAACGTGGTATTCCAAGACATGGCTATTCCATTGTGGATGCGGATGGCAACGAAATTGGAAAAGTGACCTCGGGTACTATGTCTCCATCCCTTTCCAAAGGAATTGGTTTGGGTTATGTGACCACCGAGTTTTCCAAAGTGGACACCCCTATTTTCATTCAGATACGAATCAATAAGGTTCCCGCAACCGTGGTTAAACTCCCATTTTATAAAAACAGCTAGATAGCCTTTGGATAAAAAAAAGATATTGATATTAGGAGCTAGTGGATTTGTTGGCCATGCCATATACAAAGAACTATGCTCCTATTTTGATACTTATGGCACCTATTATTCCAACCGTTCTTTTGCCAATAACCAGCAATTTTTGCGGTATGATGTTGAGGAGGACGATATTTTTCAAGTTCTGGAAAAGGTGCGACCCGATATTATTGTTTCTTCGCTCCGTGGCAATTTTCCTGCGCAGATTCAGGCCCATCAACACTTGATGGAATACTTGATGAAGACGGAAACCAAACTGTACTTTATCTCCTCGGCCAATGTGTTTGATGCGTACAGTCAATTTCCATCCTACGAATACGATAAAACCTTGTCGTTGAGTGTTTATGGTCGACTCAAAATTAAGATTGAGAATATGATGATGCGCTTGCCCAAGGAAAAAACAGCCATTCTAAGGGTGCCCATGGTTTTTGGAAATGCATCACCAAGAGTTCGTGAAATCAAAGAAAATATTGAAAACAACGAACCTGTTGAAATATTCCCGAACCTCATCATCAACGTAACCAATGACGATCGATTGACCCAACAAATCCACTACCTTATCAATCGCAATAAAACAGGAATTTTCCATTTAGGAAGTAGCGATTTAATCCATCACGAGGAATTTATCAAAGAGATCATTGATCGTATGGGAAGCTTTAATCCCATTTATAAAAGAGTATACACTACTAACGAAGACCGTTATTTGGCCGCCTTGCCCAAGCATAACATCTTGCCGAAAAATCTTCATTTCAGCTGTCAGGAAATTATTGAGCACCATTTGCCTGTCTAGATTATCCGAGTTCTCTATAAACCTATTTTGAGGCGTAAATCGAGATTCTTACTTTGCATTAAACCACAGATTACCTATTATTTTTATTTATAAGAAATTTATTACCAATACTTTTCCTATTTTTCTTTCCCAAATTAAAAAACTGACCATTATGCTCAAAAAAACACTCCCTTTAGTAATCTTTTCATTTTTATCATTTCACCACTCACATGCACAGCTTTTTAGCAAAAAAAAGAACAAATCGAAAAGTGAAGTTTCTGATACAAAGCCTAAACCCGACAAAAACGGCATTAAAAAGTATAGTGATGTAATTAAGGAGGGCTCCAAGACTGATGACGGACTTTTCAAAGTGCATTTAGTAGGCGATGACCATTATTATGAAATTCCTTTTAAAATGCTAGAGAAGGAAATGCTTTGGGTAAGTCGAATTTCCCAGTTGCCTAATAATTTAGGAGGTGGCTATGTAAATGCTGGTTCAAAAAGCAATGAACAGGTCGTGGAATGGCAACGCTACAAGAATAAAATCTTATTAAGGGTTAAATCTTACAGCAATATCGCGGATAGCTCTAAAGCCATTAGCAAATCCGTAAAAGTCAACAATTTTGAACCCATCCTTTTTGCTTTCGAAATTAAGGCATTCAGTCCAGATTCGACCGCTGCCGTAATTCAGGTGGACCCACTTTTTACCACAGATGTTGTGGCCATCAGCGGCATGTCCTCATGGCTAAGAAAACGCTATAAGGTGAAAAAGTTGGATCAATCCCGCAGTTTCATCAATTCCATCAAAAGTTTTCCAGAAAATGTTGAAGTGAAACAAGATTTGACCTATGATGCTTCTGAACCACCCTCTTTTGCAGCTACAGGAACCATAAGCCTACAAATGAATCAGTCAATGATTCTTCTACCTGAAAATCCAATGACCCCAAGATTAAATGACCCAAGGGTTGGTTTCTTCACCGTGTCCCAAATTGATTATGGAAGTCCAGAACTTAAAGCGGATGAAAAGCAATACATCCGAAGATGGCGCATGGAGCCCAAAGATGCAGAGGCCTATGCCAGGGGCGAATTGGTTGAACCCATAAAACCGATTGTTTACTATTTAGATCCAGGTACTCCTGAGAATCTCAGAAAATATATTAAACAAGGTATAGAAGATTGGCAAAAACCTTTTGAAACAGCAGGGTTTAAAAATGCCATCATTGCAAAAGATGCTCCAACACCCGAGGAGGATCCAGAGTTTAGTCCTGAAGATATAAGATATTCTGTTGTTCGATATGTGGCAAGTACCACACGGAATGCAGTTGGACCAAGCGTATCCGATCCACGAAGCGGTGAAATCATAGAAAGTGATATTATTTGGTATCATAACCATCTACGCAGTTATCGCAACAGATACCTTTTAGAAACAGGTGCTGCCAATCCGTCCGCTCGCACCTTGGACACACCTGAGGAAGAAATGGGCGAAATGATGCGTATGGTCATTGCCCATGAAGTAGGCCACGCCCTTGGATTTCCCCATAATATGGCCGCCAGTTATGCCTACCCGGTAGATTCTTTGAGAAATGGTGAATTCACGCAAAAAAATGGCATTGCTGCCAGCATTATGGATTATGCGCGTTACAATTATGTTGCCCAACCTGGTGATGAGAATATCCGTTTTGTGCGCCAGATGGGCCCCTATGATCATTATGCAGTAAACTGGGGGTATCGTTGGTTACCCAATGTTACAGATCCTACACAAGAAAAAGGTGTTCTAGATACTTGGGTTTTAGAAAAAGGAAATGACCCCAAATTTAGGTACGGAAAGCAATCCAATCGTTTTGACCCGCAGTCCCAAACAGAATGTATTGGCGACGACACTATAAAAGCAAGCACCTATGGCATTTCAAATTTAAAATATGTGCTTCCGAACCTGCCTTCTTGGACTTCTGACAAAACCAATAACTATGACGACCTAGATGAGTTATATGGGGAATTGATTGGAGTTTATAACAGGTATGTTGGACATGTTGCCAGAAATATTGGTGGTGTTTTTGAAACTATAAAAACGCCTTCTCAAAAGGGGTCGGTTTATGCCCCCATTAGCGCAAAAGAACAACAAGAATCCATGGTCTGGCTGCAGAAAAACGTTTTCGACACACCTAAATGGTTAATTGATACCTCAGTTTTACAGAATATTGATCATTCGAGCTATTTTGAAAACTTAAGAAGGGTGCAATCTCGACAACTAAACCAATTGATGGGTATTGAAACCTTAGGTAGATTAATCAATACGGAAACTTTGGATGGCGAACAATATGGCGCCTATCAAATGTTGAGCGATTTACGAAAAGGCATTTGGAAGGAGGCCTATCAAAATAAAAGCGTGGACCTGTACCGAAGAAACCTTCAAAACACCTATTTGGAACGATTGACGGAACTGCTTTTGGATGAACATTCTGCTAGCTACAATGTAGAAACCTCTGATGTAAAAGCATTGGCATACGGCGAATTAAAAGCATTACAAAGTACATTGAAAAGGGCCAAAAATGGTAACATCAATGCTATGACCAAATATCATTATGAAAACACCATCGCTAAAATTGACAGTGCGCTGGATGAATAAACTTTTGTTTTTGGCTTAGTCGACAATCCAATTTTTGAATAAATAAATAGCCATTTATAATTGGGCTTGACTAGGGTGCTTTTTTTGCTAAATTTGCCATCAGCCATAATTTAATACTTGAAATGGGAAGAGCATTTGAATTTAGAAAAGCACGAAAAATGAAACGTTGGGCCGCAATGTCCAAAGCGTTTACTAGAATTGGAAAAGATATTGTAATGGCAGTTAAGGAGGGTGGCCCTGACCCCGATGCCAATTCCAAGCTGCGTGCTGTAATTCAGAATGCCAAATCGGTGAACATGCCAAAAGACAACATCGAGAGAGCCATTAAAAGAGCCTCCGATAAAAGTCAAGGTGATTATAAAGAAGTACTTTTTGAAGGCTATGCACCACACGGCATTGCCATTTTAATTGAAACCGCCACGGACAACAATACCCGTACGGTAGCCAACATTAGAAGTTATTTTAATAAATGTAACGGTAGTTTGGGTACATCAGGTTCGGTTGAATTCATGTTTGACCATACCTGTAACTTTACCATAAATGCTGAAGGTCTAGACCCAGAAGAATTGGAACTGGAATTGATAGACTTTGGTGCTGAAGAAGTTTTTGTGGATGAAGACGGAATCCATATTTATGCACCATTTGAGAATTTTGGGGCGCTTCAGAAAGAGTTGGAATCCAGAGAAATTGAAATCATCTCATCTGGCTTCGATCGAATTCCACAGGTGACCAAAGAGCTCAATGAAGAAGAGACTGCCGATGTAGAAAAGCTTTTGGAAAAAATTGAAGAAGACGATGACGTTCAGAACGTTTTCCACAGCATGCAAGAATAATCTAAAGAGACCAAAATAAAAAAGGGGCAAGATTAAATCTTGCCCCTTTTTTTATCTAAATCTTTCTTAAGAAATACTTTGTGTCAACTTTAGCATTTTGTCTGCCAAATCTGCAATGGCAGCCGAGTATCTTTCATCCCACTCTTCCAATCGTTCTGTTGAGCTAGAGGAAATTTCGTATTCCAATCCAGGAAGAATCCATGAAGCATATCCACTAAAAGGATCGGTAGATGCGTACAATGATTTGTACCATGAACCAAAATACATTCCTTTTTCATCAATAAAGCTCTTTTCCAAAGCCAACAATTGTTTGTTGACATCTTTGATTTCCTTTTTGGATAATTTACCACTGGCCAAAGCAGTTTTAATTGCACTGGTCAATCCCTCTGCATTTTTTTCCAAAACAGCAATGGATTGCTCCACTTTGTCAAATCCACCAAAGCCTTCATCATACTTTTTGATTTTTTCAACCGCATTGGCAAAGTGACCCTTTAAATCAGTCGCATAGCGTTCCACATCGTAAGGAATCACTTCTGCATTGGCCATTCTCAAGGTCATTAAACCAGTCCACTGTTCAATGGTTCCTCCCATTTGAAATTCTGGATCCACGAACTTTTCATAAAAATTAAAGCTATCGTAGTTGGTGTGGTACAAGGTTGGGCCACCTGCTCCCCCGCTTAACGATGGAACTCCTACGTGCATATAAAAAGCAATATGGTCAGAACCACCTCCTAAGTTTCCTATGCTTGGCTCTTCTTTATTCCCTCTCCATTGGTCATAAAGGGTTTTTTCGGTGTAAGGATAGTCCACTTTTTGTGCCATTTCTGTCACCAAGTTTTTCAAACTTGGAGCCGAAGAAGCACCAAAGTTTTTACCAGAAACTCCTCCATCAAAATTTAAATAGGCCACTGCTTTGGCATCGAGTTCATCGCGCTTTTGCTCCACCCATTCCGAAGAACCGATCACGCCATGCTCCTCAGCATCCCAATGGGCAATAAGTATAGATCTTTTAGGCCCATTTCCACTTTTTACCAATTTTCCAATGGTTTCACTTAATGACAACAACATAGCAGTTCCACTATTCGGGTCGGTTGCACCAAAGGCCCAAGCATCATAATGACAACCCAAAATGATCCACTCATCTGGATAGGTTGTTCCTTTAAAAGTTCCCACCACATTATTGATACGAACAAATTCTTTGGGTTGATCCACTTTTAAACGAACGGTCAACTCATCACCACCATCCAATCGGTAAGTGTAAGGAAGGCCTCCTTGCCATCCGCTAGGAACAACAGCACCTTTCATTTTTCCAATAATCTCCTTTGCCGATCCATAAGATAATGGCAAAACAGGAATGGTATGCAAAGTGGTTTCGGATGGGTCCAAGCGCTTGATTTTTTTCTTTCCATCCAAAGGTAGCGATGGCTCAAAAGGTGTTAAGGGATCACCCTCGTAATCCGTGGTTAAAATAGAGCCACGCTGAATGGCACTTTCATTAAAGTTATGTCCTTCTGGGTATACCAAACCTTTGGTGTAACCACTATCAGCAGGATCGGTATAAATTATAAGTCCAGCAGCGCCAAATTGTTCGGCGAACTTCGCTTTGAAACCTCTAAAGTTTTTACCATAACGGGCAATGACGATTTTTCCTTTGATGTCCACTCCCATTTCCACCAATTTTTCGAAATCTTCTTTGGTTCCGTAATTGGCATACACCACCGTTGAAGTCACATCTCCACTACCTGAATAAGCGTTCCACCCTTTTTCCAGAGTTGGGTCGGATGAAAATCTATCTTCCTTTAAAATATCTTCTCTTTGGTTCAATGGCATACGGTGCGGCGTTACCAATTCCACCACTGAGGAACCACCCGTGGATGTCATGTAAATATCATAGGGATATTTTTCCACTTTCATTCCTGCATTTTCCATAACGGAAACCATATAGTCAGCCACTTCTTCATTGGCTTTGGTTCCAGAAACGTGTGGTTTTGCAGTCAACGTTTTAAGGTGCTCCTTGAATTTTGGAAAATCAACGGTTTTTAGGAAGGTGGATTCCAGAGTTTCCTGTTCTGCTTTTGAAGCAGAGCTATATCCTTTCCATTCCTGGGCAGATACAATTGAGGTTGATATCAACCCTGCAAAGGCCAATATCCGAAAGCAATTCTTTCTTGAATTTTCAAGCTTCATAATTTGAGTTAGTTTTGGTTCCTCAAATATAACGGTAATAAGGTTTAGAATTAAAGGAGAAAGCCCCATCTTAAAATAAACAAGGGCAAGTTTTACACCTGCCCTTGAAGTCATCAATATTGTTTGAAATTATAATCCGAATTTATTTCTGGGACAAAAATTTTATTTCATCAGAATATTTGGTTTCCATTTTAATGGATTCAACCTCCAACAACAAAATTTCACCATCTTCAACATCGTATGGTTTCCAATTGGGCAAACCTTTTCCATTTGGGTTACCCGATTTGGCAAAATTGACCCAATAGCTAGACATTTGGTCTTCAAAAACTCGCTCTTCAGGTTTCCAAGGCCGCTTCCATTGATCTAATGTATGCAAGGCAAAAGGAACCTCTGAAGTATGAAATGCGCCATAATTGGGAAAATCGGGCTTGTCTGTTGGCACGTGCTGAAACTCATAGATCCAAGTTTTTTTTGAATTGAATTGTGCTAATTTATGTGCTGGAACTCCTGCAAAATCTAAAAGCGCTAACTTCTCCTGCTCCTTTTGTGCTTCTTCATTATTGTTCACTTTAAAAAGGGTTTGAAAGGCATCAAAACGGTTGGCAAACCTATCCCGACCCAATTGGTTAAAACTTTCTTGTGTTACATTTGGTGGTGTTAAAAAATTACCGTCGCCCGTAACCCATCCTGTCAAAATGGGAACTTGATTTTGTTGTCCACTTTCAAAATGTGCAGCGATATCGTCTGGTAAAAAGTATCCGTCTGAAACTACCCCAAAACGTCCTGCAGTAGGTTGATTGCCCAATTTCAAAATACTGTCAGCTGACATATCTCTCAATTCTGCTAAATTTTGGGCTCCTGCCAATTGCATAAACGTTTCTCCTTGCTGTTCCGCATCCTCAAGATTTTGCATCAAACGTCCAGATAAAATGCCTCCACTTTGCGCGATGGCCTTATGGAAAAATCCATTGGCTAAGGGAGAGGCAATTTGCGCATTTACACTAAAAGAGCCTGCTGATTGTCCTGCAATGGTAACGTTATTTGGATCACCACCAAATGCTTCAATATTATTTTTGACCCATTTTAGTGCCTGCAATTGATCCATTAAACCATAATTTCCAGAGGCATTGTATCCAGATTCTTCACTCAACTCGGGATGGGCCATAAAGCCAAAAACGCCGACTCTATAGTTGAAACTGACAAACACCACTCCTTGTTCGGCCATATCCTGCCCATCGTAAATATCACAATTGGCTGACCCACTGCTAAAACCACCGCCATAAATCCATACAAAAACAGGCAGTTTTTCATTTTTGCTTTTCGCTGGCGTCCAAACATTCAAGTAGAGGCAATCCTCACTCAAAGGTTCAGGCTTTGCAATAAATTCTTCCGTCCAAGAGAAAAATGGCTGAGGAGTATTTTGGATAGGGCTTGGTCCAAATTCAAAACAATCTTTAACACCCGTCCAAGACTCTGCAGGTTGCGGAGCTTTCCACCTTAAATCACCAATGGGAGGTTGTGCAAAAGGTATTCCTTTAAAAATTCGGACATCCTTGTTTTCATACCCTTTTACTTTTCCATCTTGGGTGCTTACAATATTTTGAGCCAAAATTGATAGTGGAAATAGGGCTATCACCAATAATAGCCCATTAACCAATTTTACTTTGCGCATATTGAATTTCCTTTAAATTATCTTCTCTCTATTCAAATTTGGAGGCATCTAAATTGAAGAATCGAACTGCGTTGTTAAAGAAAATATCTCTTTTTTGCTCTTCGGAAAGGTAGTTTGCACTTTCAATAACTTGAATAGAGGTTTCAAACAATTCTGGCCACATCATAAAATCGGTTCCATATAAAATTCGTTTTCCGAATCCTGCCTGTACCAATCTTTTAAGGTAATCGTGAATTTCTTCCAAAGGATAGGACCAGATAAATCCAGCCAAATCCACATAAACATATGCATTGGCACCCATTAATGCAATCATTTGGTCGGCCATGGGATAACCTGCATGCATTACCCAAATTTTCAATTTAGGGTGTCTTGCCAACATATCTTCCAACAAGAATGGCTGTCCCAACGACGCTCTATAAGCAGGTCTGGTAATATTGATGGTTCCGTTACCACCAGTTCCCATGTGAATCCCTACTGGAATTCCCAATTCTTCAGCTACACCAAAGTACTCGTCCAGCGACATATCGCTAGGTGACATTCCTTGGTATTGTGGAGCCACTTCTCCCATTACTTTGTAAAAACCAGTGGAAAGTGAATCGCGAAATTGCTCTACGGTCATTTGGTCGGCATTACTGATGCCCAAGGATGGGATAATCTTATCTGGAGCCGCTTTGTGCCATCTATGGATCACCTTCGCATCTCCACTCACCACCATGGTGATATTTAATTCTTCATTGGCCCTAAGAATGGCGGCATCCATTTCGGCATCGCTCCTAGCAGGTTGTAAAGGATTTATACAATCGGTGTTCATAAATACTGGTGGATCCTGGTTGGGGTCTCCTCCAGGCATATCTTTTAAGAACCACGGACACATTGGAGATCCATTTGGGTTACCTCCCATGGCATGTACGTGTACATCTATAATGGGTTTTCTTTTTTTGGTTTCTTGTGCATTTGTTGTAAAGACCAAGCATCCAGACAATAGGACAAATGCCAAGGATTGTTTTACAACTTGGTTGATAGATAGTTTCATAAAAAAGTTTGTTTAGTAATAAGAATTCAATTTAACGGTTTTATTCAAAACAAAATCAACAATTATGTTAAGCGGCGGGAATCATCAGGTATTCAGCAGTTTCCCAAGGGTTGACGACATTGCAATGGCTTAACATAATCATTGATAAATTGGGATTAATCAAAGTATAAATATTAAAAATTCAAAAAACCTACCTCTTGCCATTTTACAGATTCATGGATTTATTAATTTGGTTGTCCAACAAACTCAATAACTAAATGCGGAGAACCAATAAAGACTGGCTTTTTGGGTTTTCGTTTTATAATGGTCAATAGAAATGGCCATTTGAACAATGAAAGTAATTAAAGAATCATATTGCTCCTATTGTAGTGCATTGCAAACTCCTTTTGAAAGCAACAATTTTTGTTCTAGGCATGGACATACCAATGATAAGATCTTTGGAAATGTTTTCTACATCAAGACCAATCAACTGGTATCGGAAGAGCATAAATCCCGTATTTCTATTCGAGGAGTTCTAAATGGATATCAACATTATTACGTGGACAATCGAGATCTTTTGTTAAGTAAACATAAGTTCGTGGTTTTTGAAAATGAACAAGCATTTTCCACAAAAATAGAATCTCCCTATCCTACCGAAGCAGTCATTGTGTCCTATGGTCAAGAAGATCTTCATGCCATAATCAATAGTTTTTCCAGTTCTTTTGATGATATGCTAGACGGAATACCTTCCACAGCATCTATTTGGGACATTAAATTGTTCGACAGCACTTACGACATGAGCAAGGAAATGTCGATTGCGATGCACGATCTTGCAGAAGCGATTCAAATGAATGTTAAGGACGAGTTGTTTTATGAAGAAATGCGATTTACCATTATGGAGAAAGCATTGCGACATCTGTTGACCACTGAAAAAAAATTGTTGCAACTCTCCATTAAAAAGGAATCCACAAAAATTGAGCATTATAGACGGTTATTAAGATCCAAAGATTATATCCTATCACACTTGGATCAAAAGCTTTCATTGGAAGAAATAAGTACTGAAGCATCCATGTCGCCCTACCATTATATTCGCAGTTTTAAAGGAGCTTTTAAACTTACTCCCATGCAATTTGTGGTTCAGGAGCGCTTATCCCTCGCCAAAGATTTAATTCAACACACTAACTTACCCATTTCTCAGATTCTTATTGAAGCTGGATATGATAACCCAAGTTCGTTCTCACGAGCGTTTAAGAAAAAATACGGAATCACCCCACTTTCCTACAGGGCGGCCTAGGTATCTCCCAACCTATTTTTTGATTGTTTATTGAAATTTTTGGTTTTCTATTTCTTCGACCAAAATTTTTTCAAAAACTGAATTTAACTCCCTGAAAAAAGTAAAGCCTTAATCTCCCAGATTGAAAATGCCAAATAAGGCACAATTATCCTTGGGCAATAATAGTAGATTGCAACAAAATTAAAGTTGTTTTCCCTTCTTCAAAATGAATACCAGAATACCCTTGCTTCAAGTGTCTTGAGACCTCAATTTTCAAACCATTATCGATATCAAAATTGCAGAGTTCCGTTCCTTGAACGGAAAATTGCTCTATCATAATTTTAGTGTGTGTTGATTTTTTTTCATAATCGCCAAAAGGGGTGCAATGGCAGTTGCACCCCTTATTTTTTCTCCTATTGGGAAGTTTAAAAACTATATTCTGGAATTTTACCTTTTACACCCTTATAGAACTCATGAATTTTTTCAAAATCATTGGCTGGGTCATCCGAAGTAAAGAAGGGTTTTCCAATTTTGATTTCCTTTTTGCCAAAATCAAAAGCTACCATCACAATAGGGACGTTTGCTTTTTGGGCAATATGATAAAAGCCCGTTCTTAATTTGTCTACTTTTTTACGGGTGCCCTCTGGTGCCAAAGCAAACCGAAACACCTTTCTTTCGTTAAAAATCTGAACTATGGCATCTACGGTATTTGAGTTTTTACTGCGATCTACGGGAGCACCACCTGTCCATCGAAAAAACCATCCGAATGGTGGTTTAAACAAACTCTTTTTACCGATATAATTGATTTCTTCCTTAATGACTTTTCGAATTAACAGACCAAGAAAAAAGTCCAGCCAATGGGTGTGTGGCACCACAATAACAACACATTTATCCAAATTAGGAAAGTCGCCATTGAGCTTCCATCCCAATAATTTGAAATAAATGAATCTGGCAATTCGTTGCATTTTTGTGCTGTAGCCACCCCAAAGGGATGTATTATCTTATATTTTCTGGAACATCTCCTGAAGTTTTTCTGGAGTAATGGTCTCTTTCCAATCTTTCCCCAATGCATTTTCCCAAAGGGGTTCCAAACTGAGGGAAACACCAATCATTATATCAAAATCGTCTTGGGTAAGGTTGGCACAAATTCCTTTTGGCAATTGAATGTCATGCTTCTCCATCATTTGGTTGAAGAGCGCAACTCCCTCTGGATAAAATTCTTCCAAATACTGAAAAACTAAACAATTTCCAATGCCGTGTTTTATTCCCAGCTGGTAGGAAAGTCCGTAACTCATGGCATGGGCAATCCCCACTTGGGAATAGGCGATGCTCATTCCCCCGTGCCAAGAGGCCATCATCAATTTATCCCTAGAATCACTTTCAGAAATATCACCAAGAAAAACCTCCTTGCATAGTTCCATGGATTTTTCTCCGTAACTCTGGCTAAAGGCATTTAGGTAAGTTCCTGTCAAAGACTCCACGCAATGAATAAAACAATCCATGCCCGTGTAAAACCATTGATCTTTGGGAACAGTTTTGGTAAAATCAGGATCTAAGAGCACTTGGTCAAAAGTGGTATAATCGGAATTAATGCCCAACTTTTTCTCTGGTCCCAACAACACCGTAGTTCTTGATACCTCGGCACCTGTTCCACTAATAGTAGGCACCCCAACGTGGTAAAGGGCAGGTTTTCCCACCAAATCCCATCCTTGGTACTCTTTTGCCAAGCCTTTATTGTTGAGCAAAATGGAAACGGCCTTGGCCAAATCCAAAAGGGTTCCCCCTCCTATTCCAATAACTCCAGATGGGAGTTCACTATATTTTTCCCGTATCTGTGCCACCAAGGCATCCACTTGCGCAGTTTTGGGTTCTTCATCTGCAGAGATAAAAATAATCTCGTCATTGAACATGGTAGGCACCTTGGATACAAATTCCTCATTTTCGAAAAAATCGTCCACTAAAAAGATAAATGGCGCCTCCGAGCTTTTTCGTTTGGGCAACAATATATCTCCCAATTGGGAAAAACATCCCGACCCAAAAATAACTCTGGGTACCATTGGGAAATTTCGAAATTGGGTCTTCATATCTTGGGTTATGCTATTATTCTTCAAATTACTATCTAGCTTCATTAGTTGTCCAAATACTTCAAAATGTCTTTAAGGCTGTTGAGTTTTAAATGATTGTTCACCATTTCATCTTCTGCAACCATTTCATGTGCCCAAGTTGTATGAAAAGGCACATGTACCGCTTGGGCTCCTATATTTAGGATGGGCAACACATCCGATTTTAGTGAATTGCCTATCATTAAAAACTCGTTTACGTCAATATCCAAATGCTCCAGCAAATTGCTGTAGTTGCTTTCCTTTTTATCACTCAATACTTCAACATGATGAAAGTATTGGGAAAGTCCTGATTTTTCCAGTTTTCGTTCTTGATCCAACAAATCTCCTTTGGTGAGCACGATCAAGCGGTATTTTCCCATTAAATTAGAAAGCACCTCTTCAACGCCGTCCAACAACTCCACGGGATGTGAAATCATCTTTTTACCAAGATTCAAAATTTCGGAAATGGTATTTTGCGAAACTTGGTTATTGGAAAGATCTAGTGCCGATTCGATCATGGAAAGCATAAAACCTTTGATGCCATAGCCATAAATATCGAGGTTAGCCATTTCCATTTTAAACAGCTCTTGATCTATCTTATTTTTGGTCTCGTATGCATCCAAAAGTTCGGCGAATTTTTCCTCTGTATCCCGAAAATAGGTTTCGTTTACCCAAAGGGTATCGTCGGCATCAAAGCCAATTACCTTTATGTTCGAAAAATCTACTTCCATACCTTTCTTGCGCGATCTAAATCTTCTGGTGTGTCAATTTCGATTCCAGTTACATGGGTTTCCACCATTTTAATTTTCTTTCCGTATTCCAAAAACCGAATCGCTTCAATTTTCTCCTTAGCTTCCAAGGTTAACATAGGCAATCGCTGAAAATCCATCAGCGCTCTTTTTCTAAAAGCGTAAATTCCTTTGTGTTTGTAATAAGTAGCCTCAACTTCTTTATCTCGGGGATATGGTATCGGGGACCGAGAAAAATACAAGGCAAAATTTTGGTTGTCGACTATCACCTTTACCGTGTTTGGGTTTGAAATTTCATCCCAATCCGTAATGGGGGTCATCAAAGATGCCAAATCGATTTCCTTTTCTGAATCTTCTTTGAAAACCTTAATAATCTTTTGAAGGCTTTCGGAATCAATAAAGGGTTCATCGCCCTGCACATTGATCACAATGTCCACCTCCATATCTTCCACGGCTTCGGCAATACGATCACTTCCGCTTTCATGTTTGTTCTTGCTCATGATCACCTTCCCATTAATCTCAGAAATCACATCTGAAATAATTGGACTATCGGTCACCACATATACTTCATCAAACAATCCTGTATTAACGGCTGCTTCGTAGGTTCTAACAATTACCGGTTTACCTCCTAAATCTTGCATGAGTTTTGCAGGAAATCTAGAGGCTTGGTATCGAGCCGGAATCATGGAAATTATTTTCACTTTTCTGATGTTGATTTTATGTTATGCTTTGGGTCGCAATTTTCTATATATTCTAAAGATAAACACCAAAATTACGATAACCAATATCGCGGCAATTGGTGGTACCAAAATGGATGCTGTGGAAACCGCGACAGCCGCCCCTGTTTCAACAGTGGACACCAACGGGTTTGCCAATCCGCCCGTAGTGGCCGAAGAGGTTAATCTACCTGCTGCATTGGCTCCTTTTATCGCGGTTGCGGTTCCTCCGCCAGCAATAATGGCCAAAGACCAGGTTACAACGGGGTCTAAATCGGCTACGGTAGAAACCATGACTGCAGTACCGGCAATTCCAGCCAACGGAATCGCCAAACTATCTAGAGCATTATCCACCCATGGAATAAAATAGGCGAAAATCTCTACTAAAGTGGCAACTCCAAGAGCGACCAAAGCCGCCAAACTGCCAATCCATTGCCAGCTATCGTTAAGTTCCCAAATTCCCAAATATGCCGATAAACTCAGGGCAAAAAGAGGCAGAAAAACACGAAAGCCTACAGAGGCTGCCAATCCAATTCCTAAAAATATGCTGATTATAGTATCTGGTTCAATGTTCATGGTGATGTCTAAAGTAAGTTTTTCCTAGTCAAGAAAAAAATCATCTTTAAAACCTATTAAATAGAGCTGTTTTTTGGCTCTAGTTACAGCTGTGTACAACCACCGTAAATAGTCTTTGCTCACACCATTGGGCAAATAAGGTTGCTCCACAAAAACGGTATCCCATTGCCCTCCTTGGGATTTGTGGCAGGTAATTGCATAGGAAAACTTCACTTGAAGCGCATTAAAAAATCTGTTGTTCTTTACTCCCAAAAACTTTCGGTATTTGGTTTTTTCGTGTGCGTAATCTTTCATCACTTCTTGATACAATCGATTTCCATCCTCGTAAGATAATGAAGGTGATTCGGCGTTTATAGTGTCCAAGAGCAAAACTGTTTCAAATGGTTTTTGATTTGGATAATCTACCATCTTTACTTTTACTTCAGCAAAAGTGAATCCATACAATTCTTTGATAGCGAAAAGTTCCAGAATTTCGATAATATCTCCATTGGCAATAAACCCAGCTTCGGAAGTGGCCTTCAACCAAAAATAGTTGTTTTTTACCACCATCATATAATCCCCAACGGCAATATCATTTTCCAAGAAAAGGATGCGCTCCCTAATATTTTGATTGTAAAGATTCGCTCTTTTATTAGATCGGACAATAATGGCAGTTTCTTCTTTACCATTTTCTGAATACGATGAATCAATGGCTTCTTGTATCTCATTACCATCTATCAACCGAATTATATCCTTATAATGTGCCAAATCAAATTTGAAGTCGTCGAAATATTCGGATTGTAGTTGCTCCCTTAATAAGGTTGCATTGTGTAATATTCCCGAATTCTCCCGTTGACGCATTACCTCATCCAATTCCAAATACTCAATTTCCTTATCATAATTTAAGGAGAGTCGATTTTCATCCAAAGCAGGGCTTAAATCCAATTTTACGGGAGGTAACTGCGCGGTGTCACCAATCAAAATCAACCTGCAATTGTGACCTGAGTGCACATAAAACATTAAATCATCTAGCAAAGAACCATTTTCGAAGAGTTTGGAATCGGCAGGAGTATCTGGAATCATGGAAGCCTCATCTACTATAAATATGGTATTGCGATGTTTGTTCGGGGCCAATACAAATTGAATACCTCCACCAGATTGTTTTTTGGGAAAATATATCTTTTTATGAATGGTAAATGCCTTACTACCGGAATAAACGGACATCACTTTGGCTGCTCTACCAGTGGGTGCCATTAAAATGGCACTCATTTTCATTTTCCATAAATTATTTACCAAAGTGGCTATCAAGGTAGTTTTCCCTGTTCCTGCAAACCCTTTTAACAGGAATACTTGGTCCTTTTTTCCGTCTAAAACAAAGCTAGCCAACTTTTTAAGTGCCAAACCTTGCTTTAGAGTAGGTGAATGGGGAAATTTTTCGGTTAAAATTTTTAGAAATTCAGGTGTGTTAAAATCCTTCATGAGCCTTAAATATACCACGGTTTTTTAAAGCAAAAAGTTTCCTGATTAAAAAAAAATTGTAGATTTGTCAGTAACCACTAAATTAACTTTGAAAGACTGTATCAGATATGTTAAATTTAATTCTTATTGTTGTTTTAATATGCCTTGTAACCGTAGGGCTAGTATTCTTGATTGACAGGTTATTACCTCAAAAAATCAAACCAGTTTTGGTAATTGTTTTCGGACTTTTCAGCATTTACCTAGGTTACATGATATATGAATCCATCAATGCCCCCATCGAATTCAACAAAGTTAGAAAAGAAAGATTTTCTCAAGTAATTTCTAAACTTAAAGACATTCGTGATTCGCAAGAAGCGTACAAGACCGTTAATGGTAAGTATGCAAATGATTTTCAGAGCCTTATTCAATTCATCGATACAGGCAATTACACCATCACTACGCAACGTGATTCATCTTTCATGAGGTATGACAGAGCTTATCAAATTGATATGCAACAGGATACCATCATTATTGATACATTGGGTACTGTAAGTGTAAAAGATTCTATTTTTGGAGCCGATACTCGTTACAAATCCATGATGGACGTGCCTTACGCTCAAAATAATGAGAAGTTTGAAATGAAAGCTGACATTATTGACAAGAGTGGGTACAAAGCTCCTGTATTTGAAGCTAAGGTGAAAAAAGAAGTAGTGCTTTACGATCAACCAGCAGATTTGTTGGAAAAAGAAAAAGCACACCAAAGTGTTGAAGAAGTAAACGGTACCGAAATTAAAGTAGGTTCGTTGACAGATGTTAGTACCAATGGAAACTGGCCTCCTATTTACGATAGGAAAAACAACTAACTATAGAACAGAAAGTAAAAAATACTACCTATAGGAAACTGTCCATTCAAGCTGGCTTGAATGGACTTTCTTTTTGTGTGTCGGATACGATCACCAATAAAATATTGGCGTTCGAAAAAGTTCGATTCAACACACCCTCTACGCCGTACCTTTTATTAAAGGAGTTAAAGGCCAAACTCAGCGATCAAGGAGACATAGGTCGAAACTTCTCAGAAGTAATGGTCATCCACAAAAACAATATGTTCAGTTTGGTGCCCAAACCACTTTTTAATGAGGAAGAACTCCCAAACTATTTAAAGTTCAATGCCAAAATAATGGCGAACGATCTTATCGCGTACGACGAGATTCCCAATCAAGAATTGGTGAACGTTTACATTCCCTACACCAATATCAACAATTACATTTTTGAGCTTTTTGGGGAATTTGAATTCAAGCATAGTGGTACGGTTTTGATCTCAACCTTGTTGAACCAAAATCGAATGGGTACAGAACCTGTTTGTTATGTTCAAGTTTCTGACAAGGAAATGGAAATGATGGTGGTAGCGGATAAAAAATTATTGTTCTACAATCAATTTGAGTTCAAGACTAAAGAAGATTTTCTCTACTACCTATTGTTCAGCATGGAACAATTGAATGTGGATTTGGAGAAGGTACAATTAAAATTGTTCGGAGCAGTTTCCGAGGGAGATCCAATTTACGAGCTGTGCTATACATATGTAAAACACGTTTCTGTTTTTGTGCCCAGCAATCCAAGTTTCCCAATTGATGAATTGGAAAACGAAAGCATTGACTTCTCCATTTTAAGTGCATTATAAATGCGGATTATTTCTGGAACATATAAAGGAAAGCGACTGACCGCTCCAAAAAAATTGCCCGTTCGCCCCACGACGGATATGGCAAAGGAGTCACTTTTCAATATATTGAATAACCGTTTTTATTTTGACGAATTAAAAGTGCTCGACCTTTTTGCTGGTACCGGCAATATCAGTTACGAATTTGCTTCTAGAGGTGTTGAGGACATTACTGCTGTGGATGCCTTTCCAGGATGCATTCAATTTATTACCAAGACAGCAAAAGAATTGGAGTTTTCCATTGATGCCATTAAGGCGGATGTTTTCAAATATTTGGAACGAAACTCTGAAAAGTTTGACCTTATTTTTGCAGACCCTCCCTATGCTTTTGAGACCGAAGAATTTTTGAAGATTGCCAATTTGGTTTTTGAGCAAGATTTATTGCTGGAAGATGGCGTTTTAGTGATTGAACATTCAGACCAAACTGACTTATCAGAACACCCAAAATTTTCGGAACAAAGAAAATACGGAAGTAGTATTTTTAGTTTCTTTGAAATAGAATAAAAGCAGGCCATAAGCCGGATTCTGTATACCCTTATCATTTATCTAGGCCTTTAGTTACCCAAAGGCTCGAACCGCCTACCCTCCAACTCGAGCGTGCAGCCCTCAAACATTGGTTTACATGACGTTTCACCGCATAGAGTTTACCTGATTTCACTACAGCCGAACTGTACTTGCTTTCTGTTGCACTTGTCCTCGCCTTTCGACGGACGGGCGTTACCCGCTATGCCGCACTATGGTGTCCAGACTTTCCTCTTCGAACCTGTACAAACAAGCTCGCAGCGATAAGGTGGCCTGCTGGCGGCAAAGGTAATCCTAATTGTTAATAAAAAAAGACTTTAGTAGAGGGATAGCCATAGCTTTACCCGCTCCTATTTTTATATTTGTATTTATTCAATGGCAGCAACTTTGGAACCTTTTGTAGTATCGGCGAGGAAATACCGCCCCCAAACATTTAAAGATGTTGTGGGACAGGAGGCTATTACCAATACCTTGCTCAACGCCATCGATAACAACCACTTAGCACAAGCCTTGCTTTTTTGCGGTCCAAGAGGGGTTGGAAAAACCACCTGTGCCCGTATTTTGGCCAAGCAAATCAACCAAGATGGTTCCGAAAGGGAAGATGAAGATTTTGCGTTCAACATTTTTGAGCTGGATGCCGCTTCCAACAATTCCGTGGACGATATCCGAAGTTTGATCGATCAAGTTCGAATTCCACCTCAAGTTGGAAAATATAAGGTTTACATCATCGACGAGGTGCATATGCTCTCCCAATCGGCTTTCAATGCATTTTTGAAGACGTTGGAAGAACCACCAAAGCATGCCATTTTTATTCTGGCAACCACTGAAAAGCATAAAATCATCCCCACCATACTTTCAAGGTGCCAAATTTTTGATTTTAAGCGAATCACGGTTAAAGATGCCACCGAATATTTAAAATATATTGCCGATCAACAAGATATTGAAGCCGAAGAAAGTGCCCTCCACATTATTGCCCAAAAAGCAGATGGAGCCATGCGAGATGCGCTGTCCATTTTTGACCGGGTAGTAAGCTTTTCAGGCAAACAGTTGACCCGTAAATCTGTAACGGAAAACCTCAATGTTCTAGATTACGATATTTACTTTTCGGCCACCGATTTAATTCTGGAGAACAACATTCCTGAACTTTTGGTGCTGTTCAACAAAACGCTTTCATTAGGTTTTGATGGACACCATTTTATCACAGGATTGGCTTCGCATTTTAGGGATTTGATGGTGTGTCAACATCCTGATACATTAAGTTTATTGGAAGTGGGTGAAGATGTGGCCAAACACTATCAGGAACAGGCCAAAAAAGCATCTACAACCTTTTTATTGCAGGCCTTGGATATGGCCAACGACTGCGATTTAAAGTACAAGACCAGTAAAAATCAACGGTTGCTCGTTGAACTTACCCTTATGAAATTAGCCTCCATCACTTTCGATGGAGAAAAAAAAAACGCTGATTTTATAATTCCAGCCTCCTATTTTAAGGATAAATCGAAAGCAACAAACGGACAGACCACTTCAATTCCTGCACCAGAACCACCTGCCAAACAGGTTGAAGCACCCATTTCATCAGAACCAAAAGTAACCGTAACACCAACTCCAGAACCACAACCCGAAAAGGAATTGGTGAGCGAGCCAAAATCCAGTTACGAACCCAAAAAAATACAGTTAAAAGGAGCTGAAAAGCGTGTTTCTGGACTTTCCCTGTCAAGCATCAAGGTGAAAAAAGCTCATGTGAACACCAAAGCTGTTGATATTGACGAAGCGAATTTACCCAAAGATCTTTTTGACGAAGCTTCGATGCAAAAGCATTGGGACGATAGAGTACATTTATTGGAAAATCAGGGACGTAAAATCTTGGCGAGTAATTTTCAAACGGATGTGCCAAAACTCAAAAATGAGCACACCATTTGGATTGAGCTACCGAACAATACCATGAAAAAGGAAATTGAACGGGAACAGAGTCTGATGATGGATTATCTCAAAGAAAAGCTGAACAACTACTCCATCAGCTTGTTTATCACGGTAAATGAAGAAGTAGCCAAAAAGTTTGCCTTTACCCCTGCCGAGAAATATGAAAAGCTTCGGGAGAAAAACCCGAATATCGATTTACTACGAAAAGAGTTCGACCTAGACTTTTGATTTGTTTACAAAGCGGGTGCGCATGCCAAGAATCAACATGACAGCGGCAGCGATTAAAGAGCCCAAAGATTCTCTCCCCTCTTCAATATTTACGGTTTTCATGCCGTGGTCCAATTGTACTCCCTCATAAGTTTCAGGCCAATACACCACAAAAAGCACCAAAAAGAAAATGGTCAAGATGAAATAAACGATAGGTTTCAGTTTTCTCATCAAAAACAAAATGGAGGCGGCGGCTGCAGCCAAATAGATTAAAATCCACTTAAATGCATCTGGATCATTGTATTGTACCGCAATGGCATAACCAAATAAAAGTGTAAAAACAATGGCGAAGATTTTGAAAAATGTTTCCATAATTTAGGTTGTTACATGGTTTTTTAGAATTTCATTTACTTCTGTTGCAAGTAATTCTGATTGAGTCAGTTTATCCGAATTGTTAGTGATCAAAATTGGCCAATCATCTTTATCTTCAGGGATTCTTCCGTGAGAGCCCTTTATCAATTCAGCCTTTAAAGGGATGATGTCCAAGACGGTTCTGAATCCCAATTTCTTTTTGAGGAGTTTCCATACCACTTTCAGCATGGTGAATTTATCCGCTGGG
The DNA here is from genome assembly GCF_900102925.1 of Flagellimonas zhangzhouensis. Taxonomy (GTDB): domain Bacteria; phylum Bacteroidota; class Bacteroidia; order Flavobacteriales; family Flavobacteriaceae; genus Flagellimonas; species Flagellimonas zhangzhouensis. Next base: position 133,353 of record NZ_FNKI01000003.1, read on the forward strand.
TCGGTCAACATTTCAACGGGATCATACCCAGGTTTTTTATGAATGTCCACCATTCTTGCATAATCGGGTGCCACGGCATCATCTTCCCAAAAATAGTAGGTGAACCAGCTATCCTTATCAGCTACCAAAACAAAGTCGCCTGCTCGCTCATGATCCAAATGGACTTTATCCAGTTCGTTTTTTGGAATCACTCGTTCAACCCCAGGAATCGTTTTCAGGTATGCAAACAGCTTGTCACTTTCCGTTGGATCTTTTACATACACATGGGCAATTTGATGGTCTGCAACAGCGAAAGCCTTACTTGCCCCAGCATCCAAAAGTTCGAGACCGCGTTCAATTCGTATATCCAAATAACCTTCTTTGCGTAAATATCGATTGATGTGGATAGGATTTGAAACGTCTGTAATGCCATATTCGGACAATAGAACAACGTTTGCCGATTGAGTATCGTAGTATTCCACCAAATCCTTTACAACGACATCTATCTCGTTTAAATCTTTTTGTATAATATTAAAATCAAGGCCATAACGCTGAATGTTGTAATCCAAATGCGGCAAATAGACCAAGGTCAAGGTAGGATTGTTTTCCTTATCCATTTCCACGGTGGCATCTGCAATCCATTTGCTCGATTTAATGGAGGTTTTAGGGCCCCAAAAATTAAATAATGGAAAAGTCCCCAACTTCTCTTGCAGCTTGTCGCGCAAGTCTGAAGGATAGGTATAGATATCTGGAATCTTCCTGCCATCCGCCAAATAATTCGGTCTAGGTGTGGCACTAAAATCCACAGTGCTGTACATATTGTACCACCAAAACATATTGGCACAGGTAAAGTTTTGGTCCTTTTGCTTGAGTTCGTCCCAAATTTTATCTGTTTGCACCAAAGGATTGCCCTGTCTCCAGAATTTTACCTCCAATTCATCCTTAAAATACCAACCATTGGCCACGATACCATGTTCTGAGGGCCATTTCCCAGTGAGATAGGTACTTTGTACCGAACAGGTCACTGCTGGCAACACAGGTTGAATAACACTACCCTTTCCCTTTTCCAAAAAAGATTTGATAAATGGAGTGTACTCCCCAATCAATCTTTGGGTCAATCCTACAACATTGATAACAACGGTCTTCTTCATTACAATCTGGATTTCATCCAATTCAACTCCCGTGCAATGGATTCGGTAATGGGAACTTTTAGTTTTTCGGGCAACACATCCCAAGTATAGGTTTCCACTTCAATATGGCTGCTTACAAAATGTTCTTTCAAATAGTCCAACACCTTTTCTATTTGATCTTGGGTAGATTGCAGCAAGCCATAATCCTTTAAAAAGATAGGCACATGAAAATGGGAACGCAATTCATCAAATGGTGCTTTTTTCTCCAAAATCATGGGAAGATCATTATAAGTGACCACCTTTCCATTCACTTTTTCGGTCACTTGGTGCAAGTAAATGGGCTCATTAAATTGAGCCAATGTACTCCACAACTCATCTACTTTGTCTTCGTTAAAAAGAATTTTGAGTGCTGCACTCACTTGGATTTTCCCCACTTTTATTCCAACATGCTTTAACTGATTAAAAGTTAACGTTGGCTCTTCGTAGGCTAATGCGAAATGACAAACGTCATAGCAAACGGTAATATATTTTTTAAGTAAGGCCTCGGATTCCTCCTTGTTGAATTCCAATTCCCCAAATATTTTAATGGCTTCTGGAATTAAATAGGTGTCATAAAAATCGAGTACCTCTTGGGTGTTCTCCAAAAAGCCGTCGGGTTCGGGTTCTATGTCCAAATGCATATAACGGCCCGATTTTTTTTCGGTTTGATACAGTTCTAATGCTACCTGAACCATATTAGCTGCCCCTATTTGGAAAGCTCTGTGCTTTTCCTCATCAGTATTGAACCAATGTTTATAAGAAACTGGAGATGTGGAAATTCCGCACTCCAAATCTTTTGGTGCTAAAAAGTCCAGTTGCTTGAAAAGTCGTAAAGTATATTTTAATCTTTTATCGGTAGTCCAATCAGGAACATGTACTTGGTCTTTTACGGGTTCACCATGGAAGTTCCCATAGGGAAATCCGTTCATGGTAAACACATAACAGTTTATCTCGGTAAGCCAATCCTTGAATTCCTGCAATTGCTCATCAGTGACTTCCTCACTTGCGGCATTGCTCAAACGCAGTCCCAGCCCAAAAGGTTCGTTCGGGGATACATCGTTTTTAATTGAGGGGAGATTTTGTTTAAGGCTTGTATAGGTTTCTTCCCAATCACCTCCTGCGTGAATGTTGGTGCAATAGGTTAAGTGGTAATCTTTTATTCTCATAAGGAGTTCTGCGGTTTGTACATAAAGCTACGGGCTGCTTCCTCCATTACTTTGTAATCTATAGTATGTACGTCTGTTTTTTTGCCAATTTCAGGAATAAGGGTTATGGTAAGTTCGCCTCCCAAATGCTCCCTGAATTCTTCAATTCCTTTGAGGAGTTCTTGAATTTCCGAGTCAGTTTCCAAGGGCAAGTCCAAGTCAAAACCGACTTTTTTCAAAACGGACAGAATTCTATCCAAATCTCCATTAAAAACGCCAATCAATTTGGCATAGACCATATCCATCGCCATTCCTATAGCTACCGCCTCTCCATGACGCACTTGGTATTGGGTCATGTATTCCAATTTATGGGCCGACCAATGTCCAAAATCCAACGGTCTGGAAGAGCCTTTTTCAAAAGGATCACCTCCTTTGGAGATATGTTCCATGTGCAATTCGGCACAACGATGAATCAAATAGGCCATTGGCTCCAATTCACGATGGGCTAGGGCCTCTGCATTGGCTTCAATATATTCGAAAAAGGTTTTGTCCTTGATCAATGCCACTTTAACAGCCTCAGCAATTCCTGCTACCCAATCACGTTGCTCCAGGGTCTTCAAAAATTCCAAATCGTTGATAATCGCATAAGGAATGGCAAACGTTCCCAGGAAATTCTTCTTTCCGAAAGCATTTACACTGTTCTTCACTCCGACCGCTGCATCATTTTGAGATAATACAGTTGTTGGAATTCGAATCAACTGTACTCCTCTATGGGCGATCGTTGCTGCATATCCCACCATATCAACCACAGCCCCTCCACCAATGGCCACCACAAATGAATGTCGGCAAATGGCATTGTTATTTATGCCCTCCAAGCATTTATCAACGCTCTTTTGGTCTTTTTTGCTGTCTTCACCACCTGGCACCACAATCAATTCCGTAAACTGTATTTGATGTTTAAAATGGTCGCAATAGGCTTGAATTTGTTTTTCTAAACCTGAATGGGAATCAAAAACACCCTGATCCACAACAAATTGACATTTGATAGGCTCGTTGGGGCGATAAGCTTCCAGCACATTTTTAAACAAAGGGTTTTCCAATGCAAATAAATGCTGGGTGAAAAGAAGTTGATATGTGTACCGTACGTTAAATTCTTGTTGAATCGTAGGCAATGTACTTATGTCCATATGTTATGTAACTGCAAATTGTTTTGCCAAAAAAATCGATAATGGCAATAATAAAAGTATTAAAAGTCCAACCAAAATATTGGAATAGGCCACTGCAATAGCTGCATCCAATAAAATTATGGACAATACTCCAGCTTTCACTGCTTTTTTGATATTGTTGGGTATATTTTCCTTGTATGCGATAACCAATGGCCTAAATACCATCAAAGCGAAAAGCAGTAAAAACACCAAGTATGTTAGATTGGATGCTGCATAAACCATATGCAAAGCTCCAATTCCAATCAATACTATCACATATAACAAACCTGCCAGCAAAATATTGCCTTTGTTTTTACCGTGAACCTCTCCTCTACTGATCATGGTCACCGCAAAAATAAACACGATGGGAATCAGCACATAAGGCCAATTTTCAAAATCATTGAACAACGAAATGCCCATTAAAAGGTTCAAACCACGGCAAATCCCCATATTAAGTGGTCCAAAAAAGGAATGATGTTTTGCATACTTGTCATAAGAAAGAATGGCAAGCGCCAATAGCACAGCAACATATCCACTCAGGGTATTTGCTAAAAAAGCCAACCCAATTCCGATTACCAATAAAAGAAAACCGAACAAGCTTGCTTTACCTAAAGGTACAACACCACTTGGGATGGGTCTTTCTGGTCGTTCCACTTTATCAATTTCGATATCAAATACATCATTGAGCACCACACCACCTGCATATAAAAATACAGATGCCATGATCAAAAGGAATGCTGAATAAGGGACATCCAACGGAAATTCAAAGGTTGACAACCCTAAGAATAATCCTGAAATGGACATTCCTGCAATGATATCGGCTGCGGCGGTAGGCAAGTTCGCAGGCCTACACAACTGAAGATATGCCTTTAAACGCGGCCCCATTAAACGATTTTGTTGTCCTCTACTTTGGGCTCTTGGCCTCTCAGAACACTGTTGTCATCATAGAGTTTACGTTGGTCAATGGCCTCAGGGGTCAACCAGTGCTCCTCGTTCATTTTTCCTGATCTACCGAAGAAATCCAATGCATTTTGGTAACATGTTTTTACCACATCTTCGCGTGGAATACCATTCTGCAACATCAAATTGGCTGTTTTTGGAACGGCCAATGGATCACTTACACCCCAATCGGCAGAACTATCCACAATAATATTGTCGCTGCCGAACTTTCGAACGACTTCGACCATGCGTTGATTTCCCATTTTTGTTTTTGGGTAGATGGTAAAGGCAGCGATGAATCCACGATCCAAAACATCTTTTACTGTTTCTTCATTGTTATGATCGATAACCACCATACCAGGGTCGATTCCATGCTCCAAGCAAACTTCCATACTGGTTATAGTTCCCGCCTTTTTATCACGGTGTGGTGTGTGTACTTGAACCATCATGTTAAAAGCTTTGGCCAATTCCAACTGCTCTCTAAAGAAACGGTCTTCCGCCTTGGTTTGATCATCATAACCAATTTCACCAATGGCCACTACATTTTCCTTATGAAGATATAATGGTAATAGTTCCATCACTTCTTCGGCCAAAGGAACATTGTTGGCCTCTTTGGAGTTCAAACCAATGGTACAATAATGCTTGATTCCGAACTGGGATGCCCTAAAAGGCTCCCAACCCACAAGACTACTAAAGTAGTCCTGAAACGAACCTACCTGGGTTCTAGCTTGTCCCAGCCAAAAAGATGGTTCTATAACGGCAACAACACCCGCTGCCGCCATGGCCTCATAATCATCCGTAGTTCTCGAAGTCATGTGAACGTGAGGATCTATGATCATTAATTTATCATTCATGATACTATAAATTTTTCCAGGTTAAATCACCCTGTTCTACTTTGGGTAGGTGGGTGTCATGTTTTTTGAGTAATTCTTTAGCTTCATCCAAGTTGGAGTGAAAACAAACCAATGTTCCCGCTTTTTGCTCCCTTTCATTTTCACTTTGCAAAATCCGTTCTATATCATTTACCAAATTCCCTTTTATAAAATTGGAAACGGGTCTCCAGAACATCGGATCAATTTCTCTTGAGGCTGCCCATCTTTCATGCGCGTAATCGGAAATGATACGGGTTAAATCTGCATTGGCCATTTTTTCAATTTCAGGAATTTGTTTCAAGTCTTGCATCATAAATGCTGACTTGAGGTACATCTGATTCCATTCATGGTTGGAAAAATAGCGAGATGGATAGGGATTATGTTGCGAAATGGCATTAAACACCGTAGCGATATTAGTCCGCAAGGCTTCAACGGCCGCAAACTTGAAATGTTCTGGTTCTGGTAATAGAATCAAAAACTTCAAAAAGGTTTCCAACTCGGTTTTATCGGCTACTTGAATCAATTGCTGCACAGATTGCAAGAAATCTTCACTTGCTTCCAAAGCAGCGGTCAAAATAAAAATTCTGGCCATCTCCAAGGTCGATGCTTTTTGCACCTCCAAATACGATTTCCATTCAAAATCTGCAGTACCAAAATTGGTGATGGATTTATCTTGAATTTTGGAAGCACAAAGGCTATAGGTCATGTATAAATCCCTTTTACTTTTTGTTTCAAGGATTTTATCCATTGCACCTATCAACCATTGATATTCGGACTCTGACAGGTTTAATTGTAATATATCGGAGAGATACTCTTTAGAGGTTTGGACCATAAGAATAGACTAGAATCTGTTGGTTCTACAAATATAACGAGGGTTGGGGGAATTTATTTAATCCTATCAGATTATCTTTGCGATAAAGATTTAGAATGATGCTAGGCCTGAAATTACCGACCGACCCGAGATGGGTGAACATTGTAGAAAAGAATATCGAAGAAATCTTGACCGATCACGCGTATTGCGAGCAAAAAGCGGCAAGCACGGCCATTTCGTTGATTATCGGCTTCCCAGAAAAATCGGAATTGGTAAAGGAAATGACTGCTCTAGCCCGTGAAGAAATGGGGCATTTTCATATGGTACACGACAGAATCTTGAAAAGAGGTTGGGTATTGGGCCGTGAACGCAAAGATGAATACGTTATCGAATTGATGAAGTTCTTTCCCAAAGGTGGAAGTCGTGATACACATTTGGTACACAAACTTTTGTATGCCGCCTTGATTGAAGCACGCAGTTGCGAACGATTCCGTTTGCTTTCTGAAGAAATCAACGATGAAGAACTATCCGAGTTTTACCGCAATTTGATGGTGAGCGAAGCCAACCACTACACCATGTTCCTAAAATTTGCCCGAAAGTATGGCAACAAGGAGGAAGTGGATAAAAAATGGCAAGACCTCTTGGATTACGAAGCTGAATTGATGAAAAATTTGGGTAAAAAGGAAACCATGCACGGTTAACGGCTTGGTAATTCCCTTATGATTTCAACTTATCTTGATAGTAAAAGTACATTTCGAACTGAGAGCGTAATTCAGGGACATTTTTAGGTCGCTTTTTATATGCATTGTCCTGTTTTGCAGAAAAGACTCTCGCCTTAAGGTTGTCCCTCCATGAAATATCGAATGTATCCAACAGTTCTTGTCTGATGTCTGGATCATAAATTGGACATCCTACTTCTACCCTAAAATCAAGGTTACGGGTCATCCAATCCGCCGAAGAGATATAGATTTTCGGGTCACCTCCATTTCCAAAAATGAACAATCTTGGGTGTTCCAAAAACTTGTCAACCACACTAATGGCCTCAATATTTTCACTCATGCCCTCAACTCCTGGAATCAAACAGTTTATGCCACGAACAATCATCTGAATCTTGACTCCTGCTCTACTGGCCTCATACAATTTATCCACCATCTCGTAGGAAGTAAGGCTGTTCATCTTAATTTTGATGTAAGCCTCTTTACCTTGCTCGGCGTTTTCGATTTCCCTATCAATCAACTTTTTAAAGGTTGATTTGGTATAATGTGGAGAGACAATTAGGTGCTTATATTTATTGATTTTGTAGTTGGTCTCAAAGAATCCGAATACTTTGTTCATATCCTTTAGGATACCCTCGTGGGCCGTAAACAAGGTGTAATCGGTATAGATTTTGGCGGTGGATTCATTAAAGTTTCCTGTACTGATAAATCCATAGCGCTTTAATCCCTCTTCTTCTTCACGTTCAATCATACAAATTTTACTGTGCACCTTTAGACCTGGCACACCGAAAATCAGATTTACGCCCTCATCTTGTAAATAATTGGCGTATTCGATATTGTTTTGCTCATCGAATCTAGCCTGTAACTCAATTTGCGCCGTAACTTGCTTCCCATTTTTTGCAGCATTCACCAAAGCATGGGCAATTTGGCTATCACTAGCCAAACGGTAAATCGTAATTTTAATAGAACGTACCAATGGATCTAAAGCGGCCTCCCGTAAAAATTTGGTCACATAACTAAAAGTATGATAAGGCGCATAGATCATGTAGTCCTTGTGGGCTATCATGTTCAGCAAACTCCCTTGCATGCTGAATCCTTTTACGGGTAAGGGGTCAATTTTATCGTACATCAAATCGAATCTTCCCAAACTTGGGAATCCCATATAATCCCTACGATTATGATATCTACCTCCAGGTATCACACTATCAGTATCGGTGATATCCATTTTATCTTTCAAGAACTGGAGCGTGTCTTTATGGATTCCCTTATCGTACACAAAACGAACGGGATCACTAATTTTTCTGTGCTCTACACTGGAAGATATTTTCTCGATAAAACTTTTACTCAGATCGTTGTCAATATCCAATTCGGCATCACGGGTAATCTTGATCATGTGCGCCGAAATGGATTCAAAATCGAACATCGTAAACACACTGTCCAAGCAAAAACGAATCAAATCATCCAACATGATGATGTAATCCTTGCCATCCTCTTTGGGCAACACCACAAAGCGGTCAATTCCTTTAGGAATTTCTATCAAGGCATATCGATTGTGCTTTCCGCCCGCTGCCCCATATTTCATTACAATTTTAACAGCGAGATAGGCTGCTGTATCTTTCAATAACGGAAATTCAGCAAGGTCATTCAAGATGATGGTCATCAACTCTTGATTCACCTTTTTGAAGAAGTACTCACGGATAAATTCCGCTTGGCTTTCGCTTACTTCAGTTTCCTTAATGATGAAAATATTTTCTTCGCGAAGCTCACGATCAATTTCCTTAAAAATCTCAAGACTACGGGTTTGTTGTGCGATTACAATTTTGGTGATTTCTTCCAAAAGATCTTGGGCCTTTTCTCCACCCAAAACACTTTTTCCAGATTTACCAGCTTCCACAATTCGCTTTACAGTGGCATACCGTACTTTGAAAAACTCATCCAAATTGTTACTGAAAATTCCTAAAAAGCGTAGACGGTCAATCAGTGGAACACGCTTATCTTTGCTTTCTTGAAGCACCCTAGCATTAAAATGTAACCAGCTGATTTCCCGATTTATATATTCGTTTTTTGTTTTTACCATCTATTATTTCAAGTGTTTTGGAAAGACCATTTGTTTAGTGGTGCCCTTGGCTATTTTTGACCAATCATCCACACCAAATGTAATGTGAACCAGTCCAGCCGTGGGAACGTTTTCAATATACTGATCTCCCCAAGTATTTGCAAGTGAAGTGAACGCATAATTATGCCCAAATATGGCAACGGTGTTAAAACGATTGTCCAATTGCTCCACAAAATGCTGTACGCTACCTCCCGAAAAATCATACAGCTGCTCGTTAACCCTGAAATTATTAAAATCAAAGTTTAGAGTTCGTGTGAAAATCATGCTAGTATGTAAGGCTCGATTTGCTGGACTTGAAAAAGCAAAGTCTATTTCGGGAGCATGCAATTTGAAGGTTTTGGCCACTAAATGCGCATCGTTGATGCCTCTTTCCTGCAAGGGTCTATCCTTATCGGAAACATCATAATCCCAAGAGGATTTACCGTGTCGCATTAAAATGAGTTGCTTCATAACCAAAAATTAAGGGGCCAAACGTTCTATTTTCCAATCATAATCCTCCTGCAAGGTGTAGCGGATTCGGTCATGCAAACGGTTGGGACGCCCTTGCCAAAATTCCATTGAAACAGGACGCACCAAATAACCTCCCCAATGCGGCGGACGTTCCACTTCTTTGTTTTCGTATTTTTCCTCCAGTTTTTTCAATTCCGCCTCCAGGTATTCCCGAGATGGAACCACTTCGCTTTGGCTGGAAACCACTGCACCCAACTGACTGCCGTGTGGTCTGGATTCGAAATACCCGTCGGATAGATTCTCTGCAATTTTTTCCGCTTTGCCCTTTATGATAATTTGTCGTTCCATGTTGGGCCAAAAAAAGGATAAACAAAGGGATGGATTGGCTTCAATGGCTCTGCCTTTTTCACTGTGGTAATTGGTATAAAAAATGAAACCCTCAAAAGTAAATTTCTTCATCAAAACCACCCTACTCTTGGGAAATCCGTCCAAACCAATAGTAGAAACCGTTACGGCATTTGGTTCATCCACACCATCGGATGCTTCCACTTCATAGAACCATTTTTGGAATTGTTCCATCGGATTCTCCTTTATGGAGGCCTCTGTCAATTCACTTTTCTCGTACGATTTTCTGTAGTTGCCAAGGTCTTTTTGCATACTGTGAAGTTCGTTAAAAAACGAATCAGGACAAAGGAACCTCTTTGGAATTTTTCAACCCTTTTTACAGTTGAAAGGTCTTGCCATCATCCCCCAATTCCACATTGGCAAAAACTTCTTGCGCCTCTTCTTTAAATAGGTCGATGGATTTGTAACGGGTGGAATAATGTCCTAAAATCAATTGTTTGGCATTGGCCTGTTTGGCAATTTGTGCTGCTTGTTTGGCTGTAGAATGTTTCGTTTTGGCACACAACTGGGATTCAGAATCCAGAAATGTGGATTCGTGATAAATGGTATCGACCGATTTTAATTGCGGTACAATGCTTTCCTTGTAAACGGTATCACTGCAAAATGCATAGCTTTTGGGGTCTGGTGGATCCACGGTCAGCAATTTGTTAGGGACGGTATTCCCATTTTTGGCATTACCGTCCATCCCATCCTTAATGTTATGAAATTGACTTCGGTCCACCCCATATTTTTTGGCAGCCTCAACATTCAAGGTTCTAGGTGCTTCCTTTTCTTTAAAAAGAAAACCATTGGTGTACACACGGTGCTCTAAAGGAATGGTTTCTACAGTGACCTTATCGTCCTCAAAAATCAATTCTGGGGACTTGGATTCCAGTTCATGAAATAGCAAAGGATAATTGGTCCATGAATCACCCAATTTTAGAAACAGGGTGATGGCTTCTTTGATGCCCTTTGGGCCATATATATGTAGTTCCTTATCTCTACCCAACAATCTAAAAGTGGAAATAAGACCTGGCAAACCAAAAAAATGATCTCCGTGTAAATGCGAAATAAAAATATGGTTGATTCTCGAAAACTTGATCTTATACTTCCGCAACTGCACCTGTGTTCCCTCTCCACAATCGATCAAAAACAAATGGTTTTTAACTTCAAGTACCTGTGAGGTCGGGTTGGTAAATGTTCTAGGTGTAGCGGCGTAGCAACCGAGAATCGTCAATTTCATATGCCGAGGTCGCGTTCTATTTCTTCCATTTCAATAAGGTCACTCGCCTCTTGTAAAGTAGGCACTAAACTTATTTCATCTGGAATTTCATCGTAACTTATTTTATCTGTAACCAAAACAAACGATTTTCCCGAACCTTTGTGGTTGTTGGACATGTCCAAAAATTCCAAAAGATCGTTTGCCTTTAGGTTACTGAATGAAAATAGGTTGACAACTATGTTGTCGTGTTTAATTTTGGGGTAAGCTTTGTTCAAATTTTCCAAAAATGTGGAAAGTGAAGTTTTCTCTTGGAAAACTATCGTGGTAGTTCCGTCTTTGTCGAGAATCATCTTACTTAATTTTAGAAGCCAATAAATATAGTACTGCCATACGAACCGCCACCCCATTTTCTACTTGGTGAAGTATAATGGATTGATCGGAATCGGCAACGTCACTTGTGATTTCCACGCCTCTGTTGATAGGTCCTGGGTGCATGATCACAATTTCTTTGTCCAAACTGTTCAACAGCTGTTTGTTCACCCCAAATTGTTGGGTGTACTCCCTTGTAGACGGGAAGTAACTAATGTCCATGCGTTCGTTTTGCACACGAAGCATATTGGCCACGTCGCACCATTGCAGTGCTTTTCGCAAGTCGGTTTCCACAGTCACTCCCAAAGATTCAATGTGCTTTGGAATCAATGTTTTGGGGCCACATACTTTTACGTTGGCGCCTTGTAATTTTAGGGCAAAAATATTGGATAAAGCCACTCTTGAGTGTAAAATATCACCCACAATCACCACGTTTTTTCCTCCTACATCGCCTAGTTTTTCTCGAATTGAAAAGGAATCCAAAAGCGCTTGTGTAGGGTGCTCATGAGCACCATCCCCAGCATTTACTATGGCAGCCTTTACATGTTTGGAAAGAAAAATTCCAGCTCCAGGATTGGGGTGACGCATCACCACCATATCCACTTTCATGGATAGGATGTTGTTTACGGTATCGATGAGGGTTTCTCCTTTTTTAACAGAAGATTGTCCTGCTGAAAAGTTGACCACATCTGCCGAAAGTCTTTTTTCGGCCAGCTCGAAAGAAAGTTTGGTTCTTGTACTGTTCTCAAAGAAAATGTTCGCAATGGTAATGTCCCTTAAGGTTGGAACTTTTTTAATGGAACGGTTGATAACTTCCTTAAAATGGTCGGCGGTTTCAAAAATAAGCGATATATCCTTTTTGTTCAGATATTTGATCCCTAACAAGTGATTTACACTTAACTCGCTCATTCTATTCTATTTGCTTATTAAATATACTTTATCTTCCCCATCATTTTCTTCCCACATCACCTTAACTTTTTCGTTGTTGATGGCATCTACCTGCCTACCCCTATAATTGGGTTGAATGGGCAAATGGCGACTGAATCTTCTATCAATCAAGGTCAACAATTCTATATTGCTCGGTCTTCCAAAGGACTGAATTGCAGTTAACGCTGCTCTTATACTTCTCCCTGTGTAAAGCACATCATCAATAAACACCACTTTTTTATCCTCCACCAAAAAATTCATTTGGGTTGAATTGGCTTTTAAAATCTCTCCGCGACCAAAATCATCCCTAAAAAAGGTGATATCAAGGAAGCCTAGATTGATGTCTTTTACCTTGTATTCTGTTTTGAGAATTTTTGCCAGCCTTTCCGCCAAAAAAACACCTCTGGGCTGAATTCCGATGAGTGCGGTGTCTTTAAAATCAAGATGGTTTTCCATCAATTGACAGGCCAAACGATGCAGTATGATGTTGATTTCTTTGGAAGTAAGCAGTACTTTTTGACTCATATGCGATGTGACCGACTCTGTTGATTACAAAAGTAAGCAATTCTTTAAAATGAGGATATATAAAAAAAGCCCCGTCTGTTTCCAGCGGGGCTTCGTATCATTGAAAAGTCCGATTACTTTTTCTTGGAATCGGCTTCCATTTTATCCTTCAAGGCTTGCAACTGTGAGTTAGCATCTCCAAGGGTTGGTGCAGCTTCATCAGAAGATGCTGCTCTTTTCTTGGCTGCTTTCACATTTCTATCTTCTTGCTCTCTAAAGATTGCAGTGTGGCTGGCCACAACTCTTTTGAAATCTTTATTGAACTCGATGATCTTGAATTCTGCTTCTTCACCTTTTACAAGTTTCTTACCATCTTCTTTTTCCAAGTGACGTGATGGAACAAATCCAACGATGTCCTCATTAAAATCGATAGTAGCTCCTTTGTCAACAATCTCGGCGATAGATGCTTTGTGAACGGTACCTTCTGCGAACTCTTCAGAATATTTATCCCAAGGGTTCTCAGTAGTTTGCTTGTGACCAAGGCTCAACTTACGCCCATCAACATCCAATTCCAATACTTCAACCTCCAAAGTGTCACCTACAGCAACAAACTCAGATGGGTGCTTGATTTTCTTGGTCCAAGAAAGATCGGAGATATAGATCAAACCGTCGATTCCTTCTTCCAACTCTACGAATACACCAAAGTTGGTAAAGTTTCTAACGATTCCTTTGTGTCTAGATCCAACAGGATATTTAGTAGTAATATCGGTCCATGGGTCTGGAGTCAATTGCTTGATACCAAGAGACATTTTACGATCTTCTCTATCCAAAGTCAAAACAACTGCTTCAACTTCGTCACCTACTTTCACGAAATCTTGAGCTGATCTTAAGTGCGTAGACCAAGACATTTCAGAAACGTGGATCAAACCTTCAACACCTTCAGCAACTTCGATAAATGCACCGTAATCAGCGATTACAACTACTTTACCTTTTACTTTATCACCTACTTTGATCTCATCACCTAGGGCATCCCATGGGTGTTTCTCCAATTGCTTAAGACCTAATTGGATTCTTGATTTGTTATCATCAAAATCAAGGATAACAACGTTCAATTTCTGATCAAGCTCTACAACTTCGTTCGGGTGGTTGATACGGCTCCAAGAAAGGTCGGTAATGTGGATCAAACCATCTACACCTCCAAGGTCGATAAATACCCCGTAAGAAGTGATGTTTTTCACTACACCTTCCAATACTTGTCCTTTTTCCAACTGACCGATGATCTCTTTTTTCTGCTCTTCGATGTCAGCTTCGATCAACGCTTTGTGTGAAACAACTACGTTCTTGAATTCGTGGTTGATTTTCACCACTTTGAACTCCATGTTCTTCCCTACGTACTGATCGTAGTCACGGATTGGTTTCACATCGATTTGAGAACCTGGCAAGAACGCTTCGATACCGAATACATCTACAATCATACCTCCTTTGGTACGACATTTTACGAAACCTTGAACGATTTCTTCTTTGTCGTGGGCATCGTTTACGCGATCCCATGCTTTGATGGTTCTTGCTTTACGGTGAGACAATACCAATTGACCTGTTTTGTCTTCACGGATATCTATAAGTACCTCAACTTTGTCACCTACTTTAAGGTCTGGGTTGTAACGGAACTCATTCAACGAGATCACACCTTCAGATTTGGCGTTGATGTCGATGATGGCCTCACGGTCTGTCATGTGTACAACAGTACCTTCCACAACTTCCTCATCGGCAGTGTCCACAAAGTTTTCCTCTACTAGAGTTTCGAATTCTTGAAGCTTGTTGTCGTCAACACGCTCAATTCCTTCTTCGTACTTTTCCCAATCAAAATTTTCAAGAAACTCTTGAGGATCTTGTTTAGGTTGTTCTGTTTTTACTTCTGTTGCTGCGGCAGTTTCTTCTACCTCAACGTTTTGTTTTTCTTCAGCCATTTTGCTGATTTTAATTTGTATTTCACGTTTTACAAGAGTTAAACAATTACCGTGAAAGGGTTTTTAGTTTTGTTTCAATTTCCTTTTCGCTCTTGCTGCCTTGCCAAAAAGGAGTGCAAAAATACAATTAATTTATTGATTCACAAAGCATCCCACCCTAGGTTTCGCACAAAAAAAGTATAACTATTATTTAATAGTATAATTTGAGGGTAATGGTTACCTTGAAGCTACATTTCATTAACTATAAATTTTATTATTATGAGCGTAAAATCAAAGTACCAACCTGTGTTGGATCTGGGCGAAAAATTGGAAGTAAAAAACGGTGATGTGGTTGTCGAAGGCGACATCTTGAAAATAAAAGGGATGACTAAAACCCAATATGAAAAGAACTTGTTGTGGGATAAGATCAAAGAAATTGGTGGTGAAAAACCTTCGGATATCAAGGCCAATATCACGGTGGAAGATGATTCCGTTTATGCCTACCACACGGTTAAAAGCGGGGAGTCGTTAAGTTTAATCGCCAAACATTATTATGGCGACCCCATGAAGTACACCAAAATTTTTGAGGTTAATACGGACCAGTTGAAGAATCCCGATTTGATCCACCCTGATCAAGTGTTGAAGATTCCGAATTTGTAGAAATATGTCAGTTCGAGCCCTTCGACTTCGCTCAGGATAAACTCTGATCGAGAACTCGATATCATCTCGACTGCGCTCGATGTGACAAAAATACAAGGCGCCCTTTGGGCGTCTTTTTTGTTTAAAAAATTAAAACCTAAACTTAAGTTAGCCATGTAGATTTAAGACTTGTTTTCGGTTAGCTTTTGTTGACTATCTTTAGTGTATCACTAATTATCAATGGATTAGTCAACAAAACCACCAACCAACCTCTTATGATCAAATTCTTCAGGAAAATTCGGCAACGCTTACTTTCCGAAAGCAAATTCAGTAAATATTTTGCCTATGCCGTGGGTGAAATCATACTTGTGGTCATCGGAATATTGATTGCCTTACAGATCAATAATTGGAATGAAAAGCGTAAAGCTAAAATTGTGGAGGCCAATTTTTTTGAGGATGTTCTTCTGGATTTAAAAAAGGATCAGGACAGGCTTGAATATTATGAATTGTTTTATACCAAAAGGGCCGAGTACCTGGATACGCTACTGACTTATCTGAGGAATCCACAAAAAACCATGGGCATCGACAAATTTCAGCAATATGTGGAACCCTTATATTACACGGCAACACCTACAAGCTATTCCACCTCTTTTGAATCGGCCAAGGCATCTGGCATATTCAACGATATTGAAGCCAAAGACCTTCTCAAGGAACTATCTCAATACTACAGTGATTTTGCCTTGATGGCGAATAATTTCGCTTCCATTACCCGATATGTGGAAAATAAATTTGAGCCCATTATGTATAACTTTCCCGAAGGGAACATGAACCAAAACACTGGGAATTTGGTCATAAACGAAGAGAACACACAGACATTTTACAATAAAATAGCCTCCATTAAAGACAATCGAAACATTCCAATTGACTATGAAATAATATTAAAGACCCCAAGAATGGAAAACTACATTATTGGGGATATGGGGAGGACATCCAATGCCATTGGAAAAATAAAATCGAGGCAGGAAAAGCTGCAAGTGCTCATTCACAAAATTGAAGAACGTGATTAAATTCTTTAGAAACATCCGTAAAACATTACTCAACAAAGGAAAAACAAATAAATATCTGAAATTACCTGTTACGTAAAATCGAAAATGCGTTCAAACTGAAAATTGAACAAAGCGCCCTTTGGGCGTTTTTTGTTTTTTTAAAGGTTATTACAAAAGAATGTAAGGTGTCCTAATTACAATCGACCTTGTGGATAACTATATTGCACCAATAATAACAAAAAAGTTCAGGGTTAAATCAAAAAATATGAAAAATTCGATCTTACCATTCTTTCCAGTTCTTTTATTTTTTTTGAGTTGCGGGAATTCACAGATTAACAAAACGGTTAATAATCAAATCATTGACAACGAAATTATTACTCTAGACCAATCAAAACTGATTTTTGAACATACCAAGGTGTTTCCAAACAATACTCAACTTGCTTTGGCATTTATAGAAAATGGTTCCACCAAGTTTTATGGTGTAGAAAAACGTAACGACTCCATTTTTACCGTTCAAAATCGGAATAATGCATTCGAAATTGGTTCCATCACCAAAGTATTTACTTCAACCCTACTCGCTGATTTCGTTATTGAAGACAAATTAAAATTAGAAGACCCTATTAACCCTTACTTTGATTTTGGGTTTAATGAAGAACAAGAAATTACCTTTAAAACTTTGGCAAACCACACCTCTGGTCTTCCAAGAATGCCCTCAAATTTTAACTTCGATATCAGTAACCAAGACCCATTTTCCAATTACGACGAAGAAAAGTTAAATTACTATTTGGCCAATGAAATGGATTTATCTTTTGATGAGGATGGCAAATATGAGTATTCAAATTTAGGAGCTGGATTATTGGGATACACCCTGTCAAAAATTGGCAATAAACCCTTGAACCAATTATTCCATGAAAGGATATTTTCAAAATATAAAATGTCAAACAGCACTATTGGGAGTGAAAATGTCTCTGTTTATTTGGTCCAAGGTCAAAGCCCCGAAGGACTACCTGTACAAAATTGGAATTTAGCCTCATTATCTGGTGCAGGAGATATAATTTCGACCACAGAAGATCTTTCCAGATTTGTATTGGCGCAATTTCAGGAAGATGATAAAGTTTTGACATTGACAAGAAGCGAGACACATGTTATGAATACTAAATCCAGCATTGGATTAGGGTGGCATATTCGAAAAGATCCATCAGGAGAAAATTGGATTTGGCACAATGGAGGAACTGGTGGCTATACTTCCTGTATGGTTTTGAACACGGAAAGCAAGAATGGAGTTATTGTGCTATCTAATGTTTCTGCCCTTGGCGACCCCATGGTACACATCGACGAACTTTGTTTTGAACTTATGAGGAACCTCTAAAATAAGAGAACACTCTTATATAAAATTGTTATCGCTACGCATCCTTCGCAATCACCCGTTTCGCAAATTCGTAAATGCGCTCAAACTGCTCCTCAATGCCCATATCACTATTGTCAAACTCAATGGCATCTTTGGCTCGGGTCAAGGGTGAAATAGTTCGAGTAGAATCAATACGGTCACGTTCCTGTACATTAAAAAGTACTTCATCATAAGAGACCTCCTCGCCTTTTTCCAACAATTCTTTGTATCGGCGTGCTGCACGGGTCTCGGGCGAAGCGGTCATAAACAATTTTAGTTCCGCATCTGGGAAAACGACGGTGCCAATGTCACGACCATCCATAACAATGCCCTTGTCCTTGCCCATTTGCTGTTGCATCTGAACCAACTTTTCACGCACTTCCTTTAATGAAGCTACGGTACTCACTTGTCCCGATACTTTCATGGAACGAATTTCGCGCTCCACATTTTCCCCGTTCAAGTACATTTCGGAACGCCCCAATTCCCCCGTGGGTACAAATTTGAGTTCGAGCGACGGCAATTTTTCAATCAATGCTTCAGCATCCAGTTCTCCTTTTTCGTTGATTAACGCCTCATTCAAGGCAAAAAGGGTAACGGCGCGGTACATCGCGCCGGTATCCACATAAATATAATTGAGTGCTGTTGCCAATCGCTTGGCAATGGTACTTTTCCCCGTAGAGGAGAACCCATCAATAGCTATTGTAATTTTTTCCATGTACTAAAAATAGGTAGAATTAAAGGTATTTTGGTATGACAACCGTCATGAAATTTAAAGGGTCTTGGCATTTTTCACCTTTTGCTTGGTGATGGCCAAGTCGATTACCTCACTCATATCCGTCACATAATGGAACGTCAATCCTTTTAGGTAATCTTCCTTAATTTCCTCAATATCCTTTCTATTCTCTTCACACAGAATAATTTCTTTGATGCGTGCTCTTTTGGCCGCCAAGATTTTTTCCTTAATTCCGCCTACAGGTAACACTTTACCACGAAGGGTAATCTCACCCGTCATGGCCAAGCTTTTCTTCACCTTTTTCTGGGTGAACAAACTCACCAAAGAAGTCAACATGGTGATCCCTGCACTAGGACCGTCTTTTGGAGTTGCACCTTCGGGCACGTGAATGTGCACATTATACTTGTCAAAAATATCGGGGTTGATGCCAAAAGTATCTGCGTTGGATTTAATGTACTCCATCGCAATGGTAGCCGATTCTTTCATCACCTTACCTAAGTTTCCGGTAATATTCATCATCCCCTTTCCTTTGGAAAGAATGGATTCGATAAACAAAATATCGCCACCCACGCTGGTCCAAGCCAATCCGGTAACCACACCGGCCACTTCGTTGTGCTCGTATTTGTCGCGCTCCAATCGGGCAGGTCCAAGTATCTTTTCAATATCCTCGTTGGTCAATTTGAGGTTGTACTCCTCCTCCATCGCAATGGATTTGGCCGCAAATCGAACCACTTTGGCAATTTGTTTTTCCAGACCACGCACCCCGGATTCACGGGTATAGCCCTCCACGATTTTTTCCAATTGACGCTTGCCAATTTTCAAATCCTTCGTGGATAGTCCATGTTCCTCCAACTGTTTTGGTAACAAGTGACGCTTGGCGATTTCCACCTTTTCTTCGATAGTGTATCCCGTAACGTTGATGATCTCCATTCGATCTCGCAATGCAGGCTGAATGGTAGACAGATTATTCGCCGTAGCAATGAACATTACTTTGGACAAATCGTAGCCCATTTCCAAGAAATTATCGTGGAATTCTGCATTTTGTTCAGGATCCAATACCTCCAACATGGCCGAAGATGGATCTCCTTGATGACTGTTGGAAAGTTTATCGATTTCATCCAAAATGAAAACCGGATTGGATGTTCCTGCTTTCTTTAAACTTTGAATGATTCGACCGGGCATGGCCCCAATATAGGTTTTACGATGTCCACGGATTTCCGCTTCGTCTCGAAGTCCACCCAAGGACATACGCACGTACTCCCTGCCCAAAGCTTCCGCCACGGATTTACCCAAGGATGTTTTACCAACCCCAGGAGGTCCATATAAACAAAGGATGGGCGATTTCATATCGTTACGCAACTTCAATACCGCCAAATATTCAATAATGCGACGTTTTACATCTTCCAGACCATAATGATCACGATCTAGAATCTGTTGTGCTCTTTTTAAATCGAATTTATCTTTGGAAAACTCTTCCCAAGGCAAATCTAACATCAGGTCCAAATAGTTGCGTTGAATGGAATATTCAGCTACTTGTGGGTTCATCCGCTGCATTTTGGCCAATTCCTTCTCAAAATGCTCCTTGACCTTTTTGTTCCATTTTTTCTTTTTGGCCTTTTCGCTCATTTCATCCACCTCTTCCTCATACGATAAACCGCCCAACTCTTCTTGGATGGTCTTCATCTGCTGGTGAAGGAAATACTCGCGTTGCTGTTGGTCCATATCGCTACGCACCTTGCTCTGGATATCGTTGCGCAGTTCCAGTTTTTGAAGTTCCATGTTCATGTACTTCAAAGTGGCCAAAGCTCTTTCCTGCAGGTTCGGAATCTCCAACAATTCTTGTTTTTCCGCTACGGAAAGGTTCATATTGGAGGACACAAAATTAATCAGGAACGAATTGCTCTGAATATTTTTGATGGCAAAAGTTGCCTCACTTGGAATATTCGGGTTGTCCTTGATAATCTTAAAAGCTAATTCCTTGATGGAATCAATAATGGCCTCAAACTCCTCATCGTTAGGTGCTGGACGCTCTTCTTTGGCTTCCCTCACCTTAGCGGTCATGTAAGGCTTCTCGGTGATAATACTCTCAATCTGAAAGCGTTTTTTCCCTTGAATGATCACTGTGGTGTTACCATCAGGCATTTGAAGCACACGTAGAATGCGCGCCACGGTTCCCACAACATTGATATCCTCAACCCCAGGATTTTCGGTCTGCTCATCTTTTTGAGACACCACTCCAATGGTCTTGTTGCCGTTATTGGCGTCCTTGATCAGGTTGATGGATTTATCCCTACCTGCCGTAATCGGAATAACAACCCCAGGAAACAAAACCGTATTGCGCAATGGAAGCACCGGTAACACTTCCGGAAGCGCCTCATTGTTCATCTGCTCTTCGTCTTCAGGCGTCAACAACGGAATCAATTCCGCATCCTCGTCCAATCCCTGTAGTTCTATATTGTCAAATTTGGTAATTTTCATCTCTCCCATAACATCTTTTCGGTCATTTTGTCAGAATTGACAAAATACCTTCAGTTTTAATACTTCTTCATGCGACCTCAACACCTTATAAATCAGCATTTACAAGCTGCAAAAGTATTTTGGTCATCTAGTATTGGGCAATTCCTGTGCCATTAAAAATCAAATTTTAACAAAAAACTGTAACAATTGGTAAATTGGTTCATCTATAAGACAAACCATTCATTTTTTGAGCCACCAAAATGAACATATTGACACGCTGCTGAAATCGTGCATGCAGGGAAAACAAAGTGCACAATTGGAGATTTACAATCGCTATTACAAAGCCATGTACAACACAGCTTTTAGGATTGTAAAACATTCAGCTGAAGCAGAGGATGTGATGCAAGAATCGTTCTTGAGCGCATTCACCAAACTGCACACATTCAAAGGAGACGTCGCCTTTGGAGCTTGGTTAAAGCGGATTGTGATCAATAACAGTATTTATCATTACAAAAAACAGCAGAAAACAAATGCTGTTGATCTGGATGATGTAATGTACAAGGTCGAAGATAATGATGCGGTTGCTTCGGACCACAATGGTTATACAGAACTGAAGGCTCAAAAAGTAATGGAGACCATGAAAAGTTTGAAAGACAATTACAGAGTTTCTTTGACCTTACATTTGATCGAAGGATACGATTACGAAGAGATCAGTGAGATCATGAACATTAGCTATGCTAATTGCAGAACCACAATTTCGAGGGCGAAAGAAAGCCTGAGAAAAAAGTTGACCTTAAATGTTTAGTTATGAAGAAGGATAGTTTAGAAAATTTGTTTGATAGGTTACAAGGCGAGTTTGATGTTGAAGAACCACAAATGGGACACCAACAACGGTTCTTGGATAAATTGAACCAGTCGCAAGGCACCATTGCCCTGCCCAACAAAGGAAGAAATTGGTGGAAATCACTTTCCATTGCCGCTTCGGTGGCCTTGGTAGCCGTCTTAGGATATCAGGTTTTAGCACCGCGACCTAGTATTGAGCAACAGGTAGTGGAAATGGCCCCAGAAATATCCGAAAGCCAATTCTACTTTGCCAACCTTATTGAACAACAGGTAAAATTGTTAGAGGATGAAAAGTCACCCGAAACCGCAAAGTTGGTGGATGACACCTTGGCACAATTGCACCGCTTGGAAAATGACTATAAAGGCATGGAGGAAGACTTGGTAAACGGCGGTGACAGCAAAATGATCATGAGTGCGATGATCACCAATTTCCAAACCCGAATCGAATTATTAAAAGAAGTTTTGAGCCAAATAGAAAATATTAAAAATTTAAAATCCCAAAATGATGAAAGCTTTACAATTTAAGTACATCCTTTTCGCCTTGGCTTTGATTCCGATAGCCATTAACGCAAATCCAATCAAGGACAAGCTCAACGGCAAGTACACCAAAGAAAAAACCATTAAAAAAGAGTTCAATGTGAATTCTGATGCGCTCCTTAAAGTGAGCAATAGCTATGGTAACCTTAACCTTACCTCTTGGAACGAAGACCGCGTGGTAATAGAGGTTCAAATTAAAACGAATGGCAACGACGAAGACAGAGTTCAAGAACGTTTGAACGAAATCAACATAGATTTTGAAAACAGTTCCAGCATGGTTTCCGCCAGAACCGATTTTGGCAACAAAAACAGCGGATGGAACTGGAGCTGGGGCAAGCGTAAAAGCGTAAGTGTGCAGGTGAACTACACCATCAAATTACCTGTAAAAAACAGTGTAAACCTCAACAACGATTACGGAAACATTTATTTGGATCGTATCGATGGTCATGCCAAAATCAAATGTGATTATGGTAAAATGGACATTGGCGAATTGCACGGACGCAACAACGAATTGCGATTTGATTATACCTCCCGTTCCACTTTTGAATACATCAACAGTGCTGAAATTGTATCTGACTACTCTGGTTTTACCATAGAAAAAGCAGGCAGCCTGACCATTAGAGCGGATTACACCAACGGGGTTATCAATCAAATGGAGAATTTGGATTATTCCAGCGACTATGGATCCATTGAAGCCAAAGAAGTAAAAAATGTAACTGGAAACGGGGATTATATCGGTGTAAAACTGGGTACGGTTCACGGAAATGTGGCCATCAACTCCGATTATGGTTCCATTAAAATAGACCGATTGGCCCCCGATGCAGGCAATGTGGAAATCAGAACCGATTACACGGGCATTAAAATCGGATACGACCCAGGTTATAACTTTGATTTTGAAATAAACACCGAATATGCAGGTGTAAGCGGAAAAGACGATTTTGAAATCAACATTAGTAGAGAAAAATCCAGTGAAAAATATTATAAAGGCTATTACGGAAAGCCAAACTCTGGCAACATGGTGAGCATCACCAGTGATTACGGAGGCATATCATTCTATCAAAATTAACATCAATTCAAAAAACAATTTAAAGACAAAAACATGAAAAAATTCATCACACTAGGATTGGCATTATGCACGGTTGCAATTTCCAGCGCTCAATGGGGCGGAAAAAAAGTAAAAGGAAATGGCGATGTGGTTACCATTGAACGCTCTGTGGGCGATTATGATGCCGTGTCCTTGGCTGGTTGGTTCGATGTAGAAATCGTATCGGGCAATGAAGGAGAATTGACCCTAAAAGGTGAATCCAATTTATTG
This sequence comes from Flagellimonas zhangzhouensis, assembly GCF_900102925.1. Lineage (GTDB taxonomy): Bacteria > Bacteroidota > Bacteroidia > Flavobacteriales > Flavobacteriaceae > Flagellimonas > Flagellimonas zhangzhouensis. The sequence goes on from NZ_FNKI01000003.1 coordinate 157,064, forward strand.
GAATACATCGAAACCGAAGTGAAAAATGGCAAATTGGTCATTAAAACCGAAAAAGGGATCAACTTAAAACCATCCAATTGGAACAGCAGTATTGTAATCACTGTTCCTGTAGAATCCATTGATGCCGTTAGTTTGGCAGGTTCTGGTGATATCGTGGGTCATACAACCATTAAAACAAATAACTTCAGTACAAATCTTGCTGGATCTGGAGATATTACCTTAGAAGTGGACGCAAAAAGTATCGATGCTTCCTTGGCCGGTTCAGGTGACATCAACCTTTCAGGAAAAACTACCGATTTTGAGGTATCCATCGCTGGTTCTGGTGACATAAAAGCTTATGATTTAGAAGCTGAAAATGTAAAAGCATCCATTAGCGGTTCTGCTGATATTAGAGTAACAGCCAACCAATCGATTGAAGCCAGAGTTTCCGGTTCTGGAGACATTCATTATCGTGGCAATCCAACTAAAATCAATACCAAATCCTCCGGTTCCGGAGATATTACCAAAGGGTAACCTAAGGGAGTTTACCAACAATCAAAAAACGAAAAAATGCCCTGAGATAATCAGGGCATTTTTTTATTTCTTATCTGGGTTTACCTTGTTGACTCGAACCAACAAAAAGATGCCCACTAAAAAGAAAATGGCCAAGAAAACAGTGCTGTTACGCATACTTCCTGTAAACTGAGCGACAACACCATATAAAAAAGTTCCAATGATGATTCCGATTTTTTCGGCCACATCATAAAAGCTAAAAAAGGAGGTGGTATCGGTAGTTTCAGGTAAAAATTTGGAATAGGTAGATCTAGACAATGCTTGAATTCCCCCCATCACCACACCTACCAAGGCAGCTGCAATAAAAAAGTCAGTCGGGGTTTGAAGAAAATAAGCGTACACACAAAGCACCGCCCAAAACAGATTCACCCAAATCAAAGTGGTGATGTTCCCAATGATTTTGGACAGATAGGCTGTAAGGTAGGATCCACCGATGGCAATCAATTGAATGATCAAAATACTAGCAATTAAACCAATCTGACGGAATTCATCGGAACCCCAGTCAATTTCCTCTTCACCAAAGAATGTGGCAATTAGCATAATTGTTTGCACGGCCATACTATACACAAAAAAGGCTCCTAAATAACGTTTTAAACGAGAGTTTTCTCCTAGTTGATGCCATACGAGTTTCAGCTCTTTAAATCCATTTAAAATGATGTGGTGCCTTGCTCCTTCCCTTTTATAGCCTTTTGGAAGATGTTTAAATGTATATTGACTGAACAAAGCCCACCAAAGGCCCACCATAATGAAACTGTATTTCATCATCATCACCTCAACGGGTTGACCATTGATCTCTTCAATCCCCATGGATTCTTTCACCACTGGCGATAAAAACATGATCATACAAAGATTGATCCCCAATAACAATACACTGCCAATGTAACCTAAAGAAAAACCCTTGGCACTGATATTATCTTGTTGTTCAGGATAGGCAATGTCCGGCAAATAGGAGTTATTAATGGCAAAACTGACCCAAAACCCCACTAATCCAAAGAAATAACAAAGCAGTCCAAAATAAATGTTCTCCAACGAGAACCAATACAATCCGATACAGGAAATGGCTCCCAAATAGCAGAAAAACTTGAGGAACATTCGCTTGTTACCCAAATAATCGGCTACGCCAGATACCAATGGTGTGATGATGGCAATAAAAACAAAGGCCAAAGAAGTTACATAACTGATCAAAGGAGCACGGGCGATTTCCCCGCCAAACATGGCTACCTTCTCAACTCCAGCGGCCCGAAAAAGGGCCCCATAAAAAATGGGGAAGATGGCCGAAGAAATTACCAAACTGTACACTGAATTGGCCCAATCGTAAAAAGCCCATGCATTCAATAATTTTTTACTGCCTTTGGCTGCCAATACTTGTACCATATTTTCTGCTATAAAAAAATGTCATTCCAAAAGTCTAGAAAACCTCTTGAATATTTGAGGTTATCTTAAAACTTGAAATGACATTTCAACTATGTTATTTTTTAATTGAATGAGGTAACCCCAAACTTTTTGGCCTCTGCCTTTGCATCTGGAGCCCAAGCAGTCAAATTTGCGATTCTTGTGTCGTTTGATGGGTGTGTGCTCAAAAATTCAGGTGGAGCCTGTCCGCCAGCAGCTTTCATTCGCTTCCATAATTCAGCAGCTTCATCTGGGTTATACCCTGCAATGGCCATAATCTGTAACCCAATTTTATCCGCTTCGGTTTCATGACTTCTACTAAATGGCAACATTACCCCAACACTGGATCCTACACCATAGGCTTGATTGAACAAACCTCTTGTTTGCTCATCTTGTATGGCCACATTGCCAGCTACAGCGCCAATTTGCTGAATTGTACCTGCACTCATACGCTGAGCACCGTGATCGGCCAAGGCGTGGGCTACTTCGTGTCCCATAACTACAGCAATGCCTGTTTCATTTTGCGCAATGGGAAGTATTCCTGTATAAAAAACGATTTTCCCACCTGGCATACACCATGCATTCACAGTTTCATCTTGTACCAAATTATATTCCCATTGGTAATCCTTTAAATAACCTGGATATCCATTGGCAGTCAACCAACGTTCTGCTGCTGATGCTATTCGCTGACCAACTTTTGTGATCATTTGTGCATCCGACGTGCCTTTAACGACCTTATTCTCTTCCAAAAATTGATCGTACTGAGCAAAAGCCGTAGGAAACATTTGGCTGTTCGAATAAAAATTTAGGGTGCTTTTTCCCGTAAAAGGATTGGTCTTACAGGATACTACCGCAAGAAAAATTGCTGCGGAAAGAAATAATCTTTTCATAGTTATGTCAATGTTTTTGTAATCGAAAATTACAAAAATTATTTTCCGAATATGTGCAACTCAGTGAAATCCTTACTGATTTCAATAGAGTTACTGCCATTCAATTTAATATCCTTTGGATTTACTTCTTCGTTATCCACCTCGACCATTCCGATTTTGAAAGGTAGTCCGTGAAATGACATTTTTATTTTCTCGTAAGGTGTGATGAAATTACCATCCTTAAATTGTTGAATGATCAATTCGTTCTCCTTACCGGTCAATCTAAACTTGCGTAAACTGAATCTTCCCTTTTTATAATCGTAACCGTCTTGTTGGTCTTCGTACACTTCGGAGTTTTCGGTACCCTCTTTGAAGTAAACATCTATGTTCAATTCGGTTATTTCCTTTTCTCCTACATATTGTTGTACGGGATATTTTGGAATCATGGCTCCTTCTTTCACAAATAAAGGCACACGGTGAATTTCGGCAGGCACCCATCTTTCAATGTTTCCAGTCAACAATTCGTCAGTCCAATAGCTGTACCAATTCCCTTTAGGGAAATACATGCGACGCCCTTGTGCATTTGGCTCCTGAACCGGACATACCAACATTTTCTCCCCGAATATAAATTCATCGGTTCTGAAATGGGTCTGGGTATCTTCTTGATCGTAGAATACCAAAGATTGAAGCATTGGCAATCCGTCTTTGATGTATTTATAGAACATGGTGTAGAGATACGGCAACAATTGGTACCTCAACTCAATAAATTCTTTTACAATGCTGGTTATTTCTTCCCCAAAAGACCATGGTTCTTGTTCGCCATGATCACCACTGGAGTGTACCCTGCAGAATGGGTGGAATACCGCTAATTGAATCCAACGGGCGAAAAGTTCGCCATTGGGCTGCTCGGCAAAACCTCCAATATCGGAACCAACAAAGGAATAACCACTCATACACATACGCTGCATCTGCACGTTGGCAATCCATAAATGCTCCCAAGTGGCTACGTTATCCCCTGTCCAAGTAGCGCAATAGCGTTGCGTACCCGAATATGCTGCACGGGTTAACACAAAAGGTCTTTTTGGGAAGGTGAACTTTTTTAAACCTTCGTATGTGGCACGCACCATTTGCATACCATACACATTGTGTGCTTTTCTATGGCTACATGGGTGTCCGTCGTAATCGTGGCGTACATCCAAATTGGCCGTTTTGGTCGGCACTTCCATAACAGCGGGTTCATTCATATCGTTCCAAACCCCAGCTACTCCCAATTCGGCAATCATTTCTTTGTAGAGTTCGGCCCACCATTCCCTAACTTCTGGATTGGTAAAATCGGGGAACTTACATTCTCCCGGCCACACTTTTCCCTTAAAATGAGGTCCATCTGCCCTTCGGCAAAAGAAACCGTTGTCCATGGCCTGCTGGTACACCCAATAATCTGGATCTATTTTAATACCTGGATCGATCATGGTAATCACCTTGAAACCATCCTCGCCCATTTCCTCGATCATCTTTTTAGGATTTGGAAAATATCTATTGTTCCAAGTAAAGCATCTAAATCCCTCCATGTAATCGATATCCAAATAAATGGCATCACAAGGAATTTTATGCTCCCTAAAGCCATCGGCAATCTCTCTTACCTTTTTTTCGGGATAATAACTCCATTTGGATTGATGAAAACCTAAGGCCCATAAGGGTGGCAATTCAGGAACACCAGTTAAATCGGTATAACTTTCCACCACCTTGCTCATTTGAGGTCCGTAGAAAAAGTAATAGTTCATTTCTCCACCATCGGCCCAAAAACTGGTCACATTTCGCTTTTCGTTGGCAAAATCGAAATAGGTGCTGAACGAGTTATCGAAAAATATACCGTATGCTTGGCTTTCCTTCAGTCCAACAAAAAATGGAATGGCCTTGTATAGTGGTTCTTGGTCTTTTCCATAAGCATAGGAATCGGTTACCCAGTTGTTCACCCTTTTTCCTTTTAGGTTCGTGTGGGATGCCTTATCGCCCATTCCGTAGTAACTTTCACCAGAATGGCTCACCTTGCTCATCTTTACCACGTTCCCACCGTAATCAAAGTTTTCTTCCCAATGGAAACCCAATTCATCCTCGCTCAAAACCACATCGTCCAAATTGGCAATCTGCACTTTTAGATTGGACTTGTTTACATATATTTTCAGTTTGGAAGTGGTAACTACGTACTCTGGAATCTCATCATACACTTTAAGTTTGTTGTAACCTAAGTTTACATCTTCATTTAAAGCATAAGAGAAATCGGGTTCAAAGACCAATTCGGTGGCATATCTAAATCGTACCACGCTATCACGCAAGATGGTCAGTTGTAAAATCACCCCGTTCTCGGTAGTGAAATACATCTTTTCGTTCTCTTGCTTAAAATCTACTATATGGTTGGGGAACAGATTCCCTCTTTTTTCAATTTCAGTATTCGTAATCATACTTAATCAGTTGAGAATCACAAAAGAAATACAAATGCCCGAATAATGAAACATATGTTATGAAAAGCAATCAACTATAACGTTATCGTATGTGTTATTTGTACACAACAACGCCCAATGGAGGTAGGGTCATTACTACGGATTGATCATACCCGTTCCAAGCAGTTTTTGAAGGTTTCATGGTTTTCTTGCCAATTCCGCTTCCAGAATAGCTTTTGTCATCGCTATTGAACATTAATTTTAAGGTGGAAGTTTTTGGCACCCCAACCCTATAATTTTCTCTGGGTACGGGTGTGAAGTTACAGGCAATGATCAAATCATCTTTAGGGTCGTTCCCTTTTCTGATGTAGCTTATCACCGTATTTTCAGTATCGTTGTATTCAATCCATTCAAAACCTTCTTGGCTAAATTGTTTTTCGTAAAGTGCTGGACTGGATTTATACAGCTTGTTCAAATCCTTGATGGTTTGTTGTATTCCTGAATGAAAATCATACTGAGTGAGGTGCCAATCCAAACTTTCTAGGAAATTCCATTCGGAAGATTGACCAAATTCACCTCCCATAAACAACAAATTGCCGCCTGGATGCGTAAACATATATCCAAATAGCAACCTTAAATTGGCAAAACGCTGCCATTCGTCCCCTGGCATTCGATACAACAATGAATTTTTGCCATATACCACCTCATCATGTGAAAAGGGCAACATAAAGTTTTCGGTAAAGGCATAAGTCATGCTAAAGGTGATATCGCTTAGATCATAAGATCTGTAAATAGGTTCTTTTTTAAAGAATTCCAAGGTATCGTGCATCCAGCCCATCATCCATTTCATTCCAAATCCCAATCCACCAAAATGAACAGGTTTGGTAACTCCTGCAAAAGCAGTTGATTCTTCAGCAATGGTCTGTACTCCTCTGAAACTGGCATAAACTTCTTGGTTCATCTCCCGCAGGAATGACATAGCCTCCAAGTTTTCATTATTGCCATACATATTGGGTTCCCATTCGCCGTCTTCCCTTGAATAATCCAAATAGAGCATTGAGGCTACCGCATCGACACGTAGTCCATCCACATGGAACTGATCCAACCAATAAATGGCATTACTGATCAAAAAGGCACGAACCTCATTGCGGCCGTAGTTAAAAATGAGACTTTTCCAATCGGGGTGATACCCTCTTCTTCTATCAGGATGCTCGTATAAATTTGACCCATCAAAAAAGCCAAGTCCGTGTGCATCTTCTGGAAAGTGTGAAGGCACCCAATCCAAGATTACGCCGATTCCCTTTTGGTGCAATCTATCCACCAAAACCTTAAAGTCTTCAGGTTTTCCAAAACGGGATGTTGGCGCAAAATACCCTGTTATTTGATATCCCCAAGAAGGGTCGAAGGGAAATTCCATCACGGGCATAAACTCTACATGGGTAAAGCCCATTTCTTCCACATAATCTGCCAACTCGTCGGCCAATTCCAAATAGGTCAAAAATTCCCAACCATTTTTCTTTTTCCAAGACCCCAAATGCACCTCGTAAACGGAATAAGGTTTATCCAACCCGTTAATGGTTTCACGGGTTTCCATCCAAGCCTCATCTTTCCAATGGTGATTGTCTTCCCATACCAAAGAAGCAGTTTTGGGCGGTTGTTCGCAATAACGTGCAAACGGATCGGCCTTTTCCGTCCAAATATTATTGTTGTGGGAGTGTATTTTGTATTTGTACTTGGTTCCCTTGTCCACGCCAGGAATAAAACCTTCCCAAATTCCACTACTGTCCCAACGAACATTCAATTTGTGTTCCGAATCGTTCCAATGGTTAAAATCGCCAATAACACTCACCGATTTTGCCGAAGGAGCCCAGACCGCAAAATAAGTCCCCTTTACTCCATCCACCTCGGTAAGGTGCGACCCCAATTTATTGTAGAGCCGAAAATGTTTCCCCCCTTTAAAAAGGTCAATGTCAAAATCAGTGAATAAACTATGTGGAACTACCTTGGACATAACTGAGGAATTTGTTTCTTACAATAATACACATCTTTAATTAAGAATCCGATTTTGAATTGGGTTATTCCCTACGAAAACCATTAATTTTAAAAAATGGAACGCTTTTTGATTTTCATCCAAAACAGTGAAAACAAAAACAAATCAAAAATCCAAAATCATGAATAAATTTAGTACAATTTTAGGTGCAGCCTTAGTTTTATTTTTAACCGCCTGTGAAGGTCCACAAGGTCCTCCAGGATACGATGGACTTGATGGATTGGATGGTCTAGATGGCATCCAAGGTCAGGTTGTAGAAGTAGAAGGAGTAAACTTCGGATACGATGCTGGCGCCAACCTTTTTAGCACATTGATCAATTTCTCCGATATCACCGATTTTGAGGTTTTTGAATCAGATGCGGTTTTAGTGTACCGTTGGGCTGGCTCGATTACTTTGAATGATGGTAGTGAAGCCGATTTATGGAGTCAAATCCCACAAAATTATTTTTTGGAGGAAGGTACCATCCAATATGTGTTTGAGCACACCTTTGTAGATTTAGAATTGTTCATTGATGGGAATTTCGATCTTTCTTTCTTGAGTACCGATTTTACCGATGACCAAATTTTCAGGATTGTCTTTGTGCCGAGTGAATATGCTGAAGCCAATGATTTGGACACAGCAAACTTTGACAGTGTAATGTCATCCTTGAATATTAGCGAAGGACAGATCATGAAATTGGACGTGAACTAATTTCAGATAAAATAAAAGGAAAAGTCCCGTTGTTTTCAATGGGACTTTTTTGTGCTTATTTTTGAAAGGAACCATTCAATTTATCGTCTACTTATAAAAAGTCGAAACATGGGAAAAAGATTGCTATTGATTGCACTTGTAGTTTTTGTAGGCTGTAAGGGCAATTCTCAAAAAAAAGAAAATAAGAATACTACCCAAAAAGAAACCACTTACAAAGTAAACAAGACCGATGCCGAGTGGAAGGCAGAACTTTCTGAAATGGAATATCTTGTGCTACGTAAAGCAGCAACCGAACGTGCTTTTACCAGCGAGTTGCTTAAAATCAAAGAAAAAGGTACCTACGTATGTGCAGCATGTGGTACTCCTGTTTTTAGAAGTGAATACAAATACGAATCTGGAAGTGGCTGGCCAAGTTTTGATCGCGAAATTGAAGGTAATGTAGCTTTTGATGTGGATTATGATATTGGTGTAGCCCGCACCGAAGAACATTGTGCTACATGTGGTGGACACTTGGGCCACGTTTTTAACGATGGACCGCGAAACACTACGGGAGAAAGACACTGTATTAATGGTGTAGCTCTGGACTTTATAGCCGACAAGAATTAAAAAACCAATCCCAATTTTCGATGGACAAAAAATACGGTGTAGCAAAAACAGAAGCGGAGTGGAAAGAACAACTTTCTGCTGAAGAATATTATGTATTGCGTCAAAAAGGAACTGAAAGACCCCATACTGGTGAATTCGACCTTCATTTTGAAAACGGCGACTACTTCTGTAAAGCCTGTAACGCCAAATTGTTCGAAAGTGAACATAAATTCCATAGTGGATGCGGTTGGCCTTCCTTTGATGAAGCCGTAGAGGGTGCCATTGAGTACATCAGGGATACTTCGCACGGAATGATCAGAACCGAAACCGTCTGTGCCAATTGTGGTAGTCATTTGGGCCATGTTTTTAACGATGGTCCGCGAGAAACCACGGGTATGCGCTATTGCATAAATTCGGTGAGCATCGATTTTGATCCTGAAACCTAATGGACTTTCCTGAAAACTATCTTTCCAACGTCAAATTTGAATTCCATCGGTACAAAACCATGGGGGATGCAACTTTTGATCAATTATCAGAGGAGGATATGCATTGGAAATATGCTGAAACCGATAATTCCATAGCCGTTATTGTTAAACATTTAGCTGGCAATATGCTGAGTCGGTGGACCCAGTTTTTAACCGAGGATGGCGAAAAATCATGGCGAAACAGAGAATCGGAATTTGTTGATTCCCTAACCTCCAAAGAAGAAATTTTGGCCTATTGGGAAAAGGGCTGGAACTGTCTATTTACTGCTTTGGACGGCATCAATACCTCCAATTTTGATTCAAAAATCAAAATTCGCGGGGAAGCGCATACCATAGTGGAAGCCATCAATCGACAATTGGCGCACTACCCCAATCATGTGGGTCAAATAGCCTATATCGGAAAGATGATAAAAGGCAATGATTGGATTTCTTTATCCATACCCAAAGGAGGCTCCGACGCCTTTAATAAAAGCATGTTCAAATCGAAATAATACAGATTTCACAAACTCCTTTATTTTTGAATTTTTCACCTTGGGATTTGGAGTATGATTTCCGTACTTTTGCACCTGCCTAGCATAAAGCTATGCTTCGAATCTAACTATTAAAATAAAAATCTAATGAGCAAGTTCGATATAATTGTTTTGGGAAGTGGACCAGGTGGATATGTAACCGCTATCAGAGCCTCCCAATTGGGTTTTAAAACCGCTATTATTGAAAAAGAAAGTTTAGGTGGTGTGTGTTTGAACTGGGGATGTATCCCAACAAAAGCACTACTAAAATCTGCTCAGGTTTTTGAATATTTGAAGCATGCGGGAGATTATGGTCTAAGCGCTGAAAATGTTGATCACGATTTTGATGCCGTAGTAAAAAGAAGCCGCGGTGTTGCCGAGGGAATGAGCAAAGGTGTTCAGTTCTTGATGAAGAAAAATAAGATTGAAGTGATCAATGGTTTTGGTAAGGTAAAATCAGGAAAAAAAGTGGCTGTGACTTCAGACGGTGGCGAAACCACTGAATATACTGCTGACCACATTATTATAGCAACTGGTGCTCGTAGCCGCGAATTGCCAAGCCTACCACAAGATGGTAAAAAGGTGATCGGTTACCGTGAGGCCATGTCCTTAAAAGAGCAGCCAAAGAAAATGATTGTTGTAGGTAGTGGCGCCATTGGAATGGAGTTTGCCTATTTCTACCATTCAATGGGTACTGTAGTTACCGTTGTGGAATACATGCCCAACATTGTTCCTGTAGAGGATGAAGATGTTTCCAAGCAATTGGAGCGTAGCTTCAAAAAAACAGGAGTAAAAATCAAAACCTCCGCTGAAGTCACTAAAGTGGACACTTCTGGTGAAGGCGTAAAAGCTACCGTAAAAACATCCAAAGGTGAAGAAATTTTGGAAGCTGATATTGTATTATCTGCTGTAGGTATCAAAACCAATATTGAAAACATCGGGTTGGAAGATGTTGGAATTGCCACGGATAGAGATAAAATCATGGTAAATGATTACTACCAAACCAACATACCAGGATACTATGCCATTGGTGATGTTACCCCTGGACAAGCTTTGGCGCACGTTGCCTCTGCTGAAGGAATTCTTTGTGTTGAAAAAATAGCTGGAATGCACGTAGAAGCCTTGGATTATGGAAATATTCCTGGTTGTACCTACTGCATCCCAGAAGTAGCATCTGTTGGTTTGACCGAAAAACAGGCCAAAGAAAAAGGATACGAACTTAAGATTGGTAAATTCCCATTCTCTGCAAGTGGTAAAGCCAAAGCAGCAGGAAATCCAGATGGTTTTGTAAAAGTAATTTTCGATGCCAAATACGGTGAGTGGTTAGGTTGCCACATGATCGGTGTTGGCGTTACCGATATGATTGCAGAAGCGGTTGTTGCAAGAAAATTGGAAACCACTGGACACGAAATCCTAAAAGCAGTTCACCCACACCCTACCATGAGTGAGGCTGTGATGGAAGCTGTTGCGGATGCCTACGATGAAGTTATCCACCTTTAATCGCAAACATGCTTAAAATTTTTAGGGCCACCGCCATTTTAGAGGGCATTTCCTATTTGCTGTTGTTTGGCATGAGCATGCCATTAAAACATTGGGCAGATATTGCCGAACCCAACCAAGTTGTGGGTATGGCACATGGAATTTTGTTTATCCTTTATGTGGTTGTGGCCGTAGTTTTTTGCTGGGAGCGCAAATGGAGCCTTAAAAGGTTTTTTGTACTCTTTGTTGCGTCCCTTCTACCTTTTGGGACATTTTATGCCGATAAAAAATATTTGAAAGAGTTAGCCTAGAAAACTCTGAATGGCCAAATCATAACTTTGGAGTCCAAACCCAAGGATGACACCTTTGGCGCCTGGTGAAATATAGGAAACATGGCGATACTCCTCTCTTTTGTGGGTATTGGAAATATGCACCTCAACTACTGGAGTTGTAATTGCTTTAACTGCATCACCTATGCCAACAGAAGTATGTGTGTAAGCTGCGGCGTTTAAAATAATGCCATCAAAACTGAAACCGACTTCTTGAATTTTACCTATGAGTTCCCCTTCAATATTGGACTGGAAATATTCCAGTTCAGCTTGAGGGAATTTTTGCTGTAGAGTTTCAAAATAGGTCTCAAAAGTGGTACTTCCGTATACTTCGGGTTCTCTCTTACCCAACAAATTCAAATTTGGGCCATTAATGATCATTAGTTTCATGCAATCAAAAATACAATAAAAAGGAAAGGACGGAGAAATTCCGTCCTTTTAGCCTTAAAATCTTATGTATTTTAATTAAAAGCAAACTGCATCCCAAAGCCAAAGGCTCCGATGGCATTATCACCTTCACTTAACACGATAGCAGGTCGCCAATCAAAGTTGACCACAAATGGAACCCCATTTACTTTAAAGTCCAATCCAAGGTGAGGACGCAAGGCAAATCCATTATCAACATCCTTATAAAACACAATGCTCGGTCCCACACCCGCGTACCAGCGAAGTCCTCTAGCACCTACTATTCCTTTGTGATAGGAATATAAGAAGGTAACCATGGTAGCATTGTCCTCAAAAAGAAAATCAGCTTGGCCCACATGATGGTCAGAGAAAAAATATTTTCCCGATGCTCCAAAAAAAGTGGCTTCATCATAAATATCGATGCCCAACCCCAAGGCAGCTTTATAATTGGTTTGTGCCTGTACGGCCATAGATCCCAGCATAGCAAATGCCAAAACAAAAAGTAATTTTTTCATTTTATAAGTATTAATTGGTTAAGTATTCATGGTTCAACTGTCCGATTTGGGGTTATGAACAGTCTTTATTTTTTTTAAAAAAGGAACAAAAGTCCCAAGGCAACCATTGAAAAGCTCGCTCCATTGTTGCTAATAGTAATGTAAGAAGCGTTCAATTCCGTGTTACCCGTTATGTTATATCCAATGCTTGGTCTCAAATAAAACCCACCGTCATTTTCTTCATTTACACCTACGGCATATCCGATATCAGCACCCAATTTAAATTGATAGGTCGGGTACATTCTAATAGCTCCAGCAACAGGAATAAATTGAATATCCTCAAAAGAATAGCCAATTGTACCACCCGCAACGGTATCCGATTCTCCAAAAGCGTGAATATAACCACTGGCCAAGCCTAAATCGAAAAGCTCAGAAACACTCCAATGGTGTGCTAAATCCAATCCCAAGCCAAAACTTGAGAAATCGGAATAATCCCCTACTGGAATACCAGCAAATACACCTGCTTTAAAGCTACTTCTGTCCACTTGTTGTGCCGTGGCCACAAAGCCAAGGGCCATAATTGCCACTACTGCTAATAAAATCTGTTTTTTCATTGTTAAAGTTTTACTAATGCCTAACGCAATCGCTTAGGTATTAGTGTATAGAATGCGCTATAAATCCTACAAAAAACCATTAAATTGAGCGTTTGTTTTAACTCGACGGTGAAAATATTTCTTTACATCCATTTTTGATTCTTCCGTTTGACGAATACTGGTTTTGAATTGACCAATGCCCTTTTACAATTAAATTTTACGTCAATATTGTATTTATCTTTACCCTATGAACTGGGAACAGGCAATTAATGATTACCGTAACTACCTAAAAATTGAACGTGGCCTGTCCAAGAACTCCATCGTTAATTATACGTTGGACCTCCAAAAATTGGTGCAATACCTCAACGACCATGAAATAGAGGAAAAGCCCATTAAAATTGACCGTGAAATAGTTCAACAGTTTATTTATGATATTGCCAAAACAGTTAACCCCCGAACACAGGCACGTATTATTTCAGGATTAAAGGGATTTTTCAATTATTTGGTGTTTGAAGATTATCGGGAGGACAATCCGATGGATTTGATCGAAACGCCAAAAATTGGACGAAAACTTCCTGATACACTTTCTGTAGACGAAATCAACGATTTGATAAAGGCCATTGATCTTTCCAAACCTGAAGGGGAACGCAACAGAGCCATTTTAGAAACCCTATACGGATGTGGGCTACGTGTTTCGGAATTGGTTGGTTTAAAACTATCCGACTTATTTTTTGAAGAAGATTTCATAAAAGTGACAGGAAAAGGAAGCAAGCAACGGTTTGTACCCATAAGTGATGTCAATAAAAAATACATCAATATTTACCATAAAGAGATTAGAGTTCATCTTCCCATTCAAAAGGAACATGAAGATTTTGTTTTTCTCAACAGACGTGGAAAGCAATTAACACGCGCAATGATATTCACTATTATCAAACGCTTGGCCGAACAAATTGGGCTCAAAAAGAACATCAGTCCGCATACCTTTCGGCATTCATTCGCCACCCATCTTTTGGAAAACGGTGCCGACCTTAGGGCCATTCAACAAATGTTGGGACATGAAAGCATTACAACTACCGAAGTGTACATGCACGTAAATCGAAAACACCTCACAGATGTTCTCGAAAAATATCATCCTAGAAAGATTGAGGATTAAAATTTTACTCGAGTTCCCAATTCAATTCGGGTATTTACATCCTCTAATCCTAAACTATGAAAGTCATAGGTTCCCAGAGGTTGCACCAACTTTATTCCCATCATCATATTGGGGCGAATATCTTTTTCAACTCCGAAAAACAATTCTTGTCTAGGCACTGGATTTGGAAATCCTTTACCTTCATTGTATAAATCCCACTCTTGCTGATAACCGCCAATAACACTTGTGGTTTCGCTGATTCGTTGCTTTAAACGAGCTGCCAATTTAAGCCGATCCGCACCCCATCTTCGGTAATGTTCACCACCTAATCCGATTTCAGTATTTTCCCAAATACGACCATTGATTCGGAACCATCCGTAATGATCTATTTCGTTAAAACTTGGATAAGTAAAACCTTCTATGTAAAAAAAGGAATCCTTCTCGGGTTCTTCAAGTTGTATCGCTTGGCTATAGCCAATTTGACCCAATAGCACTAGTAGCGCTATATGATAATTGTGTAGTTTGAACATGGTAAGTGTTTGACAATGAAGTTACCATGTTTAATGTATCCTCCACCTATATTAGTGAAACTTTAACCTTTAGGTTATTCTTGTTTGAGCGTATCCCGCTCTGCTCTATTTTGCTTTTTGAACGGACGGATAATCAATCGGGCTTCACGGTCGAAGCGAATATAATTGTACACCCAATTGATAAAAACCACTACCCTATTCCTAAATCCAATCAAAAAATAAAGGTGAACGAACATCCAAACAAACCAAGCAAAAACACCTTGAAATCGAATATTCGGCATATCGACAACGGCTTTGTTTCTTCCTACGGTTGCCATACTACCCTTATCCCGATATTTAAACGGTTTCATGGGAATATCATCAATCAACCGAACAAGGTTTTCCCCTAAATTTCTTCCTTGTTGAATTGCGGGTTGCGCCATCATCGGATGTCCATGTGGAAATGCTTCCGTCTCCATTTGTGCTACATCACCAATGGCAAACACCCCCTCAACACCCTGAACTTGGTTAAACTGATCCACCTTTAATCGATTGCCTCTGGCCAACAAGTTTTCAGCATCCAATCCTTTAACGCCAACAGCACGTACTCCCGCAGCCCAAACCAAAGTTGCTGCCTCAAAAACGGTATCGCAATCAGTGCTGACAACTTTTCCATCGTAATCGGTTACCCGAATATTTTTCCACACATTCACCCCGAGTTTTTCCAGAAACCTTTCCGCCTTTTCGGATGCCTGTTCACTCATCGCAGGTAAAATTCTATCTCCACTCTGGATCAAATTTATTTGTGCCCGTCGGGTATCCAAATCAGGGTAATCTTTAGGTAAAATCCCCTTTTTAATTTCTGCCAAGGCTCCTGCCAACTCCACTCCAGTTGGGCCACCTCCGACAATCACAAAATTCATGAGAGCCTCTCTTTCGTGTAAATTATCTGTGAGGAGGGCTTGCTCAAAATTCTCCAATATCAAGCTTCGCAAATTCAAGGCCTGTGGAATGGTCTTCATGGCCATGCCGTTGTTTTCAATGCCTTTATTGCCGAAATAATTGGTTTCAGAACCCGTAGCGATCACCAGATAATCAAAAGTCATCTCCCCGATATTGGTTTTGATACTTTTCTTATCGGTGTCTACCTCCATCACATTGGCCAACCTAAAATAAAAATTAGGGTAGCCCTGCAATACTTTTCGAATTGGATAGGCAATGGAATCTGGCTCAAGTCCACCTGTGGAAACCTGATAAAGCAGAGGCTGAAAATTATGATAGTTATGCTTGTCCAGAAGGACAACTTGGGCATCTTTGTTACTTAATTTTTTAGCTAGGGCAATGCCCCCAAAGCCACCTCCGATGATTACAATTCGGGGATAACTTGACTGTGGAATATTCATGCTTGACATGCCAACAAATTTACGTATTCCCGTGCAGGGCATAACACGTAAGGTAGGGTTTTTTAGTATCTTTAGCGCCTAACTCAATAAAACTCCTAACAATGAAAAAAATTCTCCCATTGGGTGCCCTTTTGTTATTTGGTGCATCTACTTTGGTAGCTCAAAAAAAAGAAGCCGATGTAATCAAGGCTTTGGATGCCAAAACCGAAAAATATGGCGAAATCGCCCATGAAATTTGGAACTTGGCAGAAATGGGATACCTAGAAGAAAAAAGTTCTGCTTTATTACAAGAAACTTTGGCTGACGCTGGTTTTACCATTAAAACGGGTATTGCAGGAATTCCAACCGCTTTTATGGCCGAATACGGTTCTGGATATCCAGTAATTGGTATTTTGGGGGAATATGATGCCCTTCCAGGTCTTTCGCAGCAAGCCGTTCCAGAAAAGCAATCTGCTGGAGGTGCCGCAGGTCATGCTTGTGGTCACCATTTGTTTGGTACTGCCTCAACTGCTGCTGCTATTTCCGTAAAAGAGTGGTTGGCCAATAACAAAATTGAAGGTACTATCCGTTTTTATGGTTGTCCAGCCGAAGAAGGTGGTTCTGGAAAAGTATATATGGTTCGCGAAGGTGTTTTTGACGATGTAGATGTTGCCCTTCACTGGCATGCTGGTTCTGCCAATGCTGCAAGTGCTGGAGCCGCTTTGGCCAATAAATCTGCAAAATTTAGATTTCACGGGGTTTCTGCCCATGCTGCCGCTGCTCCTCAAATGGGACGTTCTGCCCTTGATGGTGTAGAAGCCATGAACGCCATGGTAAATATGATGAGAGAACACGTACCAGAAGATGCAAGAATCCACTACGTAATTACCAATGGTGGTAAAGCACCGAACGTGGTTCCTGATTTTGCTGAAGTGTACTATTACGCAAGACACAATTCAAGAGATGTGGTTACGGACATGTTTGACAGGATGGTAAAAGCTGCAGAAGGTGCTGCCATGGGTACAGGCACCACTATGGACTATGAAATGATCGGTGGAACCCACGAACTTCTGCCGAACCTGACCATTCAGCGCATAATGCATGAAAACTTGACCAAAGTAGGTGGGATAAAATACACTGCTGAAGAAAAAGCATTCGCAGAAAAAATTTCCAAGACCCTGGGTAGGGAAACATTGGACATTGCAACGGCTGAAAACGTGCAACCTTTTAAAGAAGAAGCCCAAGCGTTTGGTTCAACCGACGTAGGTGATGTAAGCTTTACTGTGCCAACCGCTGGTTTAGGAACTGCAACTTGGGTTCCAGGAACGCCTGCCCATAGCTGGCAAGCTGTTGCTGCTGGAGGGATGAGCATCGGTACAAAAGGGATGATGGTCGCTGCAAAAACATTGACTTTGACCGCTATGGATATTTTCAAAAATCCAAAAGTGGTTGAAGCCGCCAAGGCTGAGCTGATTGAAAGACGCGGCAAGGACTTTAAATATGTTCCTATGCTTGGAAACAGACCACCAGCATTGGATTACAGAAAATAAAAGACTTGGTTTTGTAACAAACAAGGCTTTATTCATACTTATCAATAAATAAAGCAACCCTTACCAACCTTTAGTGAACAAAGAACTGGAACATCGTTTTGTGACGGAACTTGAGGACAATCAGAACATTGTCCACAAGGTGTGCAGCCTGTACACCAACGACAAGGATTCCCATAACGACCTGTTCCAAGAAATCACGATACAACTTTGGAAAGCATACCCAAAGTTTCGGGGCGATGCCAAATTTAGCACTTGGATGTACCGCGTAGCGCTGAACACGGCGATTACATTGTACAGAAAATCCAAGAAAAGAGTCAAGACCCAAGATTTTGACTCCGTAGTACACAGAATCAAGGCCAATGATTACGATGATACGGAAGAACGGCAATTGAAATTGATGTACGACGCGATAAAACAGTTGGGCGATATTGACAAAGCATTGGTATTCCTTTATCTGGAAGACAAAGATTATTCTGAGATAGCCGAAACTTTGGGGATTTCCGAAGTAAACGCAAGGGTTAAGTTGAGCAGGGTAAAAACAAAATTAAAAACCATCTTAAACCCTTAATGGTATGGATGAATTGGAGCTCTTAAAAAAGGACTGGCAAAAACGGGAAGCACATCTTCCTAAATTGTCCTACGACCAAATATATAAGATGATTTGGAAGAAATCCTCCTCGATCATCAAATGGATATTCTACATCAGTATCCTTGAATTTGTGTTTTGGGCAGGTATAAATATTGGATTCAACAGTCCAGAAACCATGGCGGAGCTCAAGGCCATGCATATCCATAAAGTGATCATGGTGTTGAACATTATCAACTACATCATCATCCTATATTTTATCTATAAGTTTTACAAAAATTACAAGAAAATTTCCTTTACTGACTCGTCCAAAAAACTGATGAAGACCATTTTGGATGTAAAAAGAACCGTTACCCAATACGTTTGGTTCAATCTTATCATCTTCACCACCTTTTTGATCATTAACATGTATGGCGTTTTGATCTACGGCGAAGAAGGCAAAAAAATTATTGAAGCTGCATCTCAAGATGGTGATGCCTTTGTGTTTTGGGCCATGGTCATCGGAATATCCATAGTATTTACAGCCGCCATCCTCTTCTTGATCTGGCTGTTCTACAAACTACTTTACGGAATTCTACTAAAAAGACTTCGGGAAAACTATAATGAACTTAAAAAATTGGAAGTTTAATCGCCTTTGTAGCTATATCTTCTTTTTTGGTTCTCTTCTTCGTAAGCCATCAAATCTGCTTTGGATATCACTTTTAGGAAAGATGGATGTTGCTCAATGGCATATTCCAATTTTTCCAAAATCGCATCGATGGATTCGTTATCGTAATCAATTTCCAAAGGGGTTTTAATCTGCATGGATTGAAGAATACCCTTCTTTTTTACTCGTAATCCCTTTTTGTCGAATGAACGACGAAAGCCATCTATTACAACAGGAACCACAACAGGTTTATATTTTTTAATAATGTGTGCCGTTCCTTTTCGCAAAGGTTTCCATGGTGTAGTGGTACCTTGTGGAAAGGTAATTACCCAACCATCGTTAAGGGCTCTCCCAATATTGGAAATATCACTGAATTTTACTTGTCGATTTACATCTTGACCACCTGCTCTCCATGTCCTTTCAATACTGATGGAACCTGCATAGGCCAAAATTTTGGTCAACAAACTCTTTTTCATGGTTTCCTTGGCCGCCACATAATAAATATTCAATTTCGGATTCCAGAGATAGCCCAAATTTTTAATGTTGTCATCCCTGCCTTTTAAGCTGGCATTGAATACGTGGAACATGGCCACAACATCAGCAAAATAGGTTTGGTGATTGCTCACAAAGAGTACATTGGTATCGGGCAAATCACGAATAATTTGCGATCCTTCAATCTCCAGAGTATTAAAACCCTTATACCGCTGGTGCGTCATCATACCTGCGATACGAATCAACCATCGTTTTAAAAATAAAATATGTCCAAAAGGATT
Organism: Flagellimonas zhangzhouensis; assembly: GCF_900102925.1. Classification (GTDB taxonomy): domain Bacteria; phylum Bacteroidota; class Bacteroidia; order Flavobacteriales; family Flavobacteriaceae; genus Flagellimonas; species Flagellimonas zhangzhouensis. The sequence goes on from NZ_FNKI01000003.1 coordinate 176,513, forward strand.
TTTCTTGAACAGACCCATGAATTGGCTTGTTTGATACTGCAAATTTACAAAAACACCGTTAAAGCACTTGCCGCAAAAGCTCTTTGATTTCGCTCAACATCATTGCCGTGGCGCCCCAAACGGTATAACCATTTAATCTATAAGCAGGTACATCTATATTTTTCGCGTAGGAAGTGGTCAAATTTTCCTCGATATGGTTCGAATCGTCCAAAAAATCGCTCAAAAATACCTCTACCAACTGTTCCACTTCACTTTCCTGAAGTACAAATGGTTGTGGTGAGGGATAAATTCCGATATAAGGCTGCACTAAAAAATTACTGGGCGGAATATACACTTCGCTCAATTCTTTAATTACCTCAACTCCTGAAGGGGGCACCCCAACTTCCTCATGGGTTTCCCGTAAAGCAGTTTCCAATAGGGTTTTGTCAATCCGCTCTTCCTTACCGCCAGGAAATCCAATTTGGTTCGAATGCACCCCTGGATAGGTCTTGCGTAAAATCAACAATAACTTGGTTTGCAATTCTTCATCAGGAAAAAACAAGGCCATTACTCCTGCACGTCTGGGGTTGGCATCTCGAACTTTATTTCGCTTCAACCACTCAATTCGCAGTTGAGGAGACATTTTATAATGCGAATCCTCTCCGGGAAGAGGGAGATTTTTTAATTTTAGAGCAAGTTGACAAAATTCATTAAAATCCATGCTGTTGAAACAATCGGCTTTTATCTCAAGTTTATTTCTATTTCTAATTATCTCCTGCGGAGAATCTCCTAAAAAAAGTACAGACAAAGTTCAGGAAAATATTGCAAAAACAGATACTGTTGCCGAGAGTGTAGTTGATACCACCTCAATTGAAAAGGAAGTTGAAGAAGAGGAACCCTTTGAGTTGACGGAAGAAAATGCCATTGATTTCTTTTTTGATTATGCCAAAACGCTTAAAGCAAACAAAGTAAAACTCACGACCACCCTCGGAAGTTTTACCATTGAACTTTATGACAATGTACCTTATCATAAAGCTAATTTTATCTATTTGGCACGTCAGAAATATTTTGACAGCACTCAATTTCATAGGGTTGTGAAAGATTTCATTATTCAAGGTGGTAACTCCGATGATAAGCGAACCGCACAAAAACGTTCTAAAATAGGGCGTTATTTATTGCCGCCAGATACTCGAAAAGGCCATAAACACCATCGAGGCACCATTTCTATGCCCAGTAGTGAAAGGGATAATCCGCATAAACTCGCCTCTCCTTATGAATTCTTTATTGTGGTGACCAAACCTGGCAGCTATCACTTGGATGGTTCGTATACCCCTTTTGGTCGTGTGATCGAAGGAATGGACATTGTGGATAAAATCAACAACGTACCAGTGGGGGATGGAGATTGGCCGTGGCAAAGTGTTTATATTCTTACCGCTGAAGTGCTATAGGTAAACTAAAAAAATATAAATTAGTTTACACGATTTAACAACTCACTCGACATGATTAAAACTCAAGATTTCATCTATGAAGGCGATGGAAAAACCTACCAAGGGGTACTCGCTTTTGATGACAGCCACACAGAGAAACGGCCAGCCGTTATGGTGTCCCACACTTGGTCGGGACAATCACAATTTGAAACCGACAAAGCCATAGCATTGGCAGAACAAGGCTACTTGGCCCTAGCCATTGATGTATATGGAAAAGGGAAAAGAGCCAAAGATGCCACGGAAGCCGAAGAACTTATGATGGAATTGCAAAATGACCGTCAAGAATTGCTCAACCGTCTCCTCCTATCCTTGAACGCCATTAAAAAACATGAGCTTGCCGATGCTGCCAAAATCGGAATTATTGGCTTTTGTTTTGGTGGAAAATGCGCATTGGATCTAGCACGCTCGGGAGTAGCCATTAAAGCTTCCGTATGTTTCCACGGTATTTTTGACCCACCTGGATTGGAGCAAGAGGAAGAAGTGGATATAAAAGCCAAAATTTTGGTACTCCATGGTTGGGAAGACCCTTTTGCTTTTCCAAAAGACATAGCAGCATTAGGTTATGAGTTAACCGAACGAAATGCCATTTGGGAAATTGATGTTTTTGGACACACGGGCCACGCCTTTACCAATCCGAATGCCAATGCACCAGACGATGGTATGATGTACAATCCATTGGCCACCGACCGTTCATGGCTTAGAATGTCAAACTTTTTTGAAGAGGTTTTTGCCGATTAACACTCGCAACGGCAGACTTTCCTTTTCGTCACTTGACGTTTCAAAAGCATCTTCTGTCACCCTTTTTCTTTCATAAATAGAAACAAGGGCAGCTATGATTATGAGATTTTTGAAGATGTACTGACCTACCAAGCTCAGGCCAAATGCCACTTGTGTAAATACTTGATCTGGAAAGAAAAATAAGGGTGTGAAGGTCAACACCATATGAACCAGAGCAGCCATGATTGCATATCTTCGAAACAGGCCCAAAACCAAGAGAATCCCAAGACCGACTTCCCAAACCGCCAATAAAAATAAGGCCACATCATCGGCCATAAAGCCAAATGTAAGTTGATGTATGGTGTTTTTGGCCAAATCTTCGGCTGGACTTAAGTGTGGAATAAATTTTAAGGCCCCAAACCATAGGTAAACAAGACCTATAGCTATGGAAATCAGTTGGTTTTTGAGGTTTTGTTTCATTGTATACGCGTTTTAACTTTTGAACTCGTTCATTAATTCTGGATCTACCTTTACTTTTTTATTCGAAAAGCGATAGGAAACCCCCACATTGATCAAATAATCTGCAAAGGCTGCATCACCATTTCTAGGATTACCAGTCAATTCTTCAGTTTGTTTGTCGGTAACACTTTGCGGACGTTCTCTTCGAACGGCAAAAGGCACATTCACATTCAAACTGAAATTATCTTTCATAAATGCTATCCCTGGATCAATGGACACCACATTTCCTGGTCTTCGGAACCCTTCATTACCCCCAATCAAATCTTTCACAGGCACACCTTCATAGCGAGCTCCCAAGGATGTAGAAATGGTATTGGACAACATTAAACTTGCACCTGCTCTTACCGAAAATTGGTCTGGCACGGCCATTATGGCTTCATTTTGTAGAATCGGACTCAAGGTTTCACGGAATGTGCGGGTTCCGTTAGTTTCTCTTGGGTTGATCAAGTAAAAACCGCCTCCGTAAGCGAAAAGTTTTTCAGCAATCTTTTGATAAAACTGAAAATCGACAGTGACACCAAAACCACCATCCCCAGGTTGAATACTTTGATCTACGGGACGTACTTGTGGACTTCCTTCTGGTCCTACGTTGTAAAAAATATCAGAAGCATTATAGTTTCCAGTGGGTAATTTAAAACCCAATCCTACCGCAATATTTCCGTTTTGATTTTTTTCAAGATCCAATAACCAGTAGCCCACTCCTACTCGGATATCGGCCAAACCTCTGGAAAAGGTTATATTACGTTCATCTCTTCCGTGTTCGTATAAAGATGAACGGGTATTGATCACTGTCGGAATGGTAATGCTGGTATAAAACCTATCCGTGATTCCATAGGTTAAAAAGAAATCCCATGAATGTGAATGATTGATTACTTCTGAACCATTGGCTACGCGATCTGGTTCTTCCTCTGTTCCCCTAAAATGACGGAACGATTTAAAATAGCGGTAATTGGTTCCTATTTGAATGTCGCCTGGACCCAACAAATTGTTTTCCAACGTATTCCCCACACATGAAGAGAAATGACGGATAGCCACACAGCCCTGTGCCTTAGCTGAGTGGAGGCCTAAAAATGAGGCAATAATGCATAGTGTAATAATTAGTGTTTTTGTTTTTTTCATTCGGCTTAGTTGATTGATTTGTGCCAAAACCCTGATTAAAAGGGCATTTGCAAAATTGTTTTGTTTTGTTCAAAGCCAAAATAGACCTATCCAAGCCTGAGAAAAGCTAATGGAAGTGTAAAAAACATTAAGAAAGGGTTAAGGGCCTTAATCAAGCATTAACCATAGGTGATAAAAGCATAATGATAGGGATGTTAATCCTTGGAACTATAAATATTGGGCAAGCGTACATCAAACTTTACCGCAACCAACCTTAGGGCAATCACCACCAAAATTGCGGCGATATAGGCATAGGTTTCCTTTATGGGTAATTGAATTAGCAAAAAGTAACTGGCACCACCTAAAATGCAGGCGGTAGCATAAATTTCCTTTCTAAAAATAACAGGGATTTCATTGCAGAGAATATCACGAATCACTCCACCAAAACAGGCCGTCATGGTACCCAAAAATATACACATAATGGGCAAAAGTTCTGCTGCCAAACCTTTTTCCACTCCTACCATGGTGTATAATCCAATCCCGATGGTGTCAAACAAAAACAACGATTTTCGAAGGTATTTGAGCTTGTTCACAAAGATGATGGCAAAAACCACCGAAATAAAAATAGTAATTACATAGGTTAGGTCTTGCATCCAACCCACTGGAGTATTTCCGATGAGCAAATCCCGTAAGGTTCCTCCACCAATGGCTGTCACAAATGCAATGATGAGAACGCCAAAAAGGTCCAACCGTTTTTCCATGGCGACCAAAACCCCAGAAATGGCAAAGGCCACAGTTCCCAATATATCTATAGTTTGATATAGCATCCTTACATCTTTTGGGTATAGTAGTTATAATCCTTGATTACCACATCCACAAATTCGATGGGTTTCATTTCGGTTTGGATTCCTGTTACTTCTTTGATCCGATTGTCCAAAGAAACAATTATGTTGTGGTTGCCATTCAACTTGGCGCCATCATATAATTCTTTAATGGTCTGAATTTCTCGATCTTTAAAAACAGTAACCTGAGAAAATGTAGGTTGATAGTCTTCAGGCAAATCTCGAAGTAAAGTATCATGTAGAGAAATTCGTTTCTTTTCACTGATCACTGTGGTGCCTGCAGCAATATCACCAAGACGTTGACCTTTACCTCTCAATAAAATTGTTAAAACAGCTCCACCACCAGAAGTCACTGTCACATCAATGATTCGAAGTGCCCATCGTACGAAATAATTCGCAAAGTTGGGTTTGGAACCATCGAGTTTCACCACACGAAGTGACATTGCCCCCTTGCCTATCGTTTTTCCGTTCATCAAGGTTTCAAACAATAAATAATAGAGAAAAGCTGGGATGGAAAGAATCAAATAAAATGCCCATTGATCTTCAAATTCAATATCCAAAGAAGCCAAAAAAACAAAAACCAAAATGGTATAGACCACGATTACAAAACTATCGATGATATAGGCCAACATACGCTCACCCAAATTGGAGGTGTTTTGTTGTATGGTTATATTTTGGGCCGTTTCTATTTGAAATTGTTCCATATTTTAGTTTCTTTACTTACAAACTAACCAGTTAATGCGAGAGGCCGCTTTTGTAAAGCAAAATAAGGATAAATGGGCCGCTTTTGAAAATGCCCTGAACAATAAAGGACGACTTCATCCTGACAAGCTTTCGGATTTATACATTGAGATTACCGATCACCTCAGTTACGCCAAAACCTTTTATCCCAATAGCAACACACAGTTATACCTGAATTCGCTAGCCTCACAAGCGCATCAAAAAATATATAAGACCAAACGAGAATCCAAGAACCGTATTGTTCATTTTTGGAAAACTGAATTCCCTTTAATGTTCTCCCAACATCACCGCGAATTATTGATTGCATTCTTGGTCTTTGCCTTTTTTACAACCGTGGGCGCATTTTCAGCTGCCAATGAAGGGGATTTTGTCCGTTCCATTTTAGGCAATGGGTATGTGAACATGACTTTGGAGAATATTGAAAATGGAGACCCAATGGCCGTTTATAAAAAACAAGGGGCATTTAATATGTTTTTGGGCATCACCATCAACAATATCAAAGTTGCGGTCTATGCCTTTTCATTTGGAATATTTTTAGGGATTGGGACTTTAATGGTGTTGCTCCAAAATGGGATTATGTTGGGCAGTTTTCAATACTTTTTCTACGATAAAGGACTACTTTGGGAATCGGCCCGCACCATTTGGATCCATGGTACCATTGAAGTTTCCGTAATCATTATTGCGGGTTGTGCTGGACTTGTATTGGCCAATGGTATTCTTTTCCCAGGCACCTATACCCGATTGGAATCTTTTAAAAGAGGAGTTAAAAACGGATTGAAAATTATGGTAAGTACCATCCCCTTTTTCATAATTGCGGGATTTTTGGAAGGTTTTGTGACCCGACATACCGAAATGCCCGATTGGCTGGCAATTTTAATTATAACCGCCTCGTTAAGCCTTATAGTATTCTATTACATTTTGTACCCATACCAAATCAAAAGAAAAACAGCTTATGCAAACACCACAGACCTATATTGAGTTTAAAAAACAACGTGAATTAGGGGAAATTCTCTCCGACACTTTTGGGTTTATTCGCAACCAATTCAAACCTTTTTTCGGCACTATCCTCAAAATAGTTGGGCCGTACATTGTGGTAATGTTGATTGCCATGGGTTTTTATATGTACACAGTAGGCGACATTTTTAATGTTGCTACCGTTTATAACACCGTACCTGATCTTTCACCAATTATAATGATTTTGGCCATAGTAGTGCTCATGTTCAGTTCAATTGCCGCTTACGTTTTGGCGCAGGGAACGGTGCTTCATTACATAAAATCCTATATCGCCAATAATGGTGTTGCCAATTATGATGACGTGCACAAAGAAGTGTATCGTTCCTTTTGGTCCTTGATCGGGTTGGGCATTTTGGTTGGATTATCTGTGTTTGTGGGGATGCTATTTTGTTTCATTCCTGGAATATATTTAGCTGTGCCGCTTTCAATTTCGTTTGCTATTCTGGTCTTTCTAAAGAAAGATGTAATGGAATCTTACAATTATAGTTTCACGCTCATCAAGGAAAACTGGTGGATAACCTTTGCTACACTACTTATAATTTACATTATTGTCGCTGTTGCCTCCTATGCCTTTAGTCTACCTTCGGTTGTTTATATGTGGATTAAAATGGGCATATTTTCTGGGGAAATGGATGCTGAAACTTTCAATTTGTTCAATGACCCAGTGTATTTGATTTTGAATGTGATCAGCACATTGATTCAATTTTTAATGAATATCATCCTGTTGGTTTCAACCGCATTTATATTTTTTAACCTTAACGAAAAGAAAAACTTTACAGGTACCTTTGAAAGAATCGACAACTTGGGGAAATCTTCAGAGGATTAATGCTACGAACACTGCTTTTTGGAATTTTACTTTTTTGTGCAACATCCATGTTTGCGCAACAAGATTCCATTGTGCAATACGATACTTCGGAGATTGAACCCCTTGAGGTTCGTGAAGAAGATTTAAGCGCCTACCGAAACAACGATGATTTCAATTACGAAATCGTGGAACAAGAATCCACTTGGTTGGATGATGTAAAAAATTGGTTCTACAATATCTTCCAACAACTATTTGAATGGATTTTTGGGGTGGAAAAAGCAACTAGCTTTTTGGCTACCTTCCTTCAGATTCTGCCATATTTGCTATTGGCATTGTTCCTTTATCTGGTGATTCGGTTTTTTGTGAATACCCATGCCCGATCTGTGCTTTTGAACAAGAAAAATCCCAATACAGTATCGCTATCCGAAGAAGAACGCATCATCAAAACCGAGGATATTGAACAACTCATTAAGGACGCTTTGGCGCAAAACGATTACCGTTTGGCCATCCGATATTATTATTTGTTCATTCTTAAGCAATTATCGGAGCGCAATTTAATTGATTGGCAACGACAAAAAACTAACGACGATTATATTGAAGAGCTTTCCAACCCTGAATTAAAAATTACCTTCGGCAAGGCCACTTTCTTATACGATTACATTTGGTATGGGGAATTTACCATTGATCAAGAACGGTACACCCAAGTAGAACAAGTATTTGTAACCCTTAAAAAATCAATCAACGCAGATGTCTAAAAAGGGTTGGATTTACATAGCGATTGCATTTTTTACCCTATTGGGGATATTTGTTTTGGAATACGGTAAACCCAAAAACATCAATTGGTTCCCATCCTATGTTTCACATCATAAAATTCCATACGGCACTATTGTTTTTAATGATTTGATGGAGAAACATTTCCCAAATTCAATTCAGCAAGTGCAGCAACCTCCCTTCGAGTTTTTAATGCGAAATGATGAGATTGAAGGCACCTACCTATTTATGAACGAATCCGTTGCTTTTGAAGAAGCAGAACTCCATACACTTTTAGATTGGGTAGATTTAGGAAACACCCTTTTTGTAGCTTCCGAATCATTTGATAAAACGTTACTAGACACATTGAATCTGGATTTGAAGAGTCTGTACAATACCAGCAAACTAGACCCAACCTTTTACCATCAATTGGTGAACCCCAAGTTGAGCAACACTCCTATTGCTTTCAAACAAGATTATTACGCAGAAACCTTTGGCGAAATAGACACATTGCAAACTGTAGTACTTGGTGAAGTTTATGGAGAATCGGATAGTACAGAAACCATTTCAAAGTCTGTAAACCTTATCAAACATCCTTTTGGTAATGGAGAAATCATTTTATCAAGTTTTCCCAAGGCCTTTACCAATTACTTTATACTAAAGGATAACAATCGGGAGTATACGGCAGGGATTATGTCCTACCTAAACAGAGCTGAAACTATTTATATTGACAATTTTCATAAGTCAGGAAAATCGTTCTACACCTCACCTATGTATCTATTTCTAAATACCAAAGAATTAAAATGGGCCTATTATCTAATTCTAATAGGAGCATTGGTCTATGTGATTTTTGAGGGCAAGCGAAAACAACGTGCCATTCCGATTGTGGAGCCCGTAAAAAACCAAACATTGGCTTTTACTCGCACCATTGCCGATATGTATTTTGAAAATGGGGAGCAAAAACTGATTGCAGAGCACAAGATTGCGTATTTTTTGGACTACATCCGAACCAAGTTGCATTTGCCCACACAAGAATGGGACGAAACCTTTTTTAATAATCTTGCTTCGCGAAGCAATGCAGAAGTGGAGGACGTAAAAGCACTTTTCAGTTTGATTGTAAGATTGCAGTCCAAAGAAAAAATAACCAATGAAGAATTGGAAAAATTGAACAAAAATATAGAAGCATTTAAAGCAAAAGCTGATGGAAAATAACGACTTGAACTTTGACAACAGGGTACCCTTGGAAGAATTGCGAACCACAGTAGACCAAATAAAAAAGGAACTGGCCACTGTGATTGTTGGGCAACATCAATTTATTGAATTGTTGATTGTCTCGATTTTGGCCGACGGTCATGCTTTGATTGAAGGTGTTCCTGGCATTGCAAAAACGGTTACAGCCAAATTATTTGCCAAAACCCTTAAAACAGGTTTTAGTCGAATCCAATTCACACCTGATCTAATGCCCAGTGATATTTTGGGAACCTCAGTTTTCAACTCAAAAACCACGGAATTTGAGTTTAAGCAAGGTCCTATATTTTCCAACATTGTTCTGATTGATGAAATAAACCGTGCCCCTGCCAAAACACAGGCAGCCTTGTTCGAGACCATGGAAGAACGTCAGGCAACCATCGATGGTACCACTTACCCCATGGGACAACCTTTTATGGTATTGGCCACCCAAAACCCTATTGAACAAGAAGGAACCTACGCCCTACCCGAAGCACAATTGGACCGCTTTTTATTTAAAATAAAAGTGGATTACCCTTCTGTGGAAGAAGAAGTACAGATCCTACAAACCCATCATGAACGCAAGGGAGAAAAGCCTCAAGACCATATTAAAGCAGTTTTGACGCCTAAAAAGTTAATGGAGTTCAAGAAGAACATCCATGAGGTGATTGTGGAAGGAAAAATCATGGATTACATCGCCAAAATCATTTCTCAAACTAGAAATCATCCACATTTATATTTGGGTGCCTCACCAAGGGCTTCCATTTCTACCTTGACTGCCGCTAAAGCATTTGCTGCCATTGCTGGACGTGATTTTGTGATTCCTGAAGATGTAAAAAAAGCCTTGGTTCCCGTACTCAACCACAGGGTAATTTTAACCCCCGAACGTGAAATGGAGGGTATGACGACAGAAAATGTCGTTTCCATGATCATAGAATCTGTTGAAATTCCCAGATAGTCATGCAGTTTTTAAGGTCATTTTACATACACACTAAATTTTTCTGGTACATCGCCATACTGGCAGCCAGTTTTGTTTTCTCCTATTGGGTTGCTGTAATTTACCCGATAGCATGGATTTTGGTGTATGTGCTATTGGCCTTTTTCTTTGTGGATATTTATCTTTTATATGCCACCCAAAATGCCATTTCGGCTAAAAGGGAATTGCCTCAAAAATTATCGAATAGTGATGATAATGTGCTATCGGTGCAATTGAGGTCAAAATATGCTTTTCCTACCAAAGTGGTTATTATAGATGAGCTACCCGTTCAGTTTCAAAAACGTGATTTTGAGTACAAAACTGAGTTATTGAAAAACGAAGATCATATCTACCAATATTCTGTTCGACCTGTGGAACGTGGCGAATATGTTTTTGGCAATTTGAATGTTTTTGCTTCCTCGCCCATTGGCATCGTAAAAAGAAGGTTTGTATTCCAAAAAGACCAAATGGTGCCAGTGTACCCTTCTATCATCCAAATGCAACAATATGATTTTTTGGCATCGAGCAACCGATTGACAGAATTTGGACTTAAAAAGATACGACGCATCGGTCACACCCAAGAGTTTGAGCAGATCAAAGAATACATTAAAGGGGATGATGTGCGGACCATCAACTGGAAGGCTACCGCAAAGAAGAGTCAGCTCATGGTGAACCAATACCAAGATGAACGTTCCCAGCCCATTTATTCCATCATCGATACCGGAAGGGTAATGAAGATGCCATTTAATGAGCTTAGTCTTTTGGATTATGCCATCAACGCAACCTTGGCTTTTTCCAATGTAGCACTTAAACGAAATGACAAAACAGGAATGTTGGCTTTTTCAAAAAACATTGAATCTTTTGTACCTGCGGTTCAAAAAATTACGCACCTCAACACTATTTTAGAGAGTTTGTACAACATCAATACCCGATTCTTGGATTCGGATTTTGGGTTGTTGTACGCGCACATTAAGCGGAAAGTAAATCAGAGAAGCTTATTGATGCTCTACACCAATTTTGAGCACATTTCTGCCCTAAAAAGACAATTGCCTTACATTTCTGCGATTGCCAAAAAACACGTACTGGTAGTTATTTTCTTTGAAAATTCTGAATTGGAATCTTTGATTTCAACCGATGCTGAGAATATTCAGGCCATTTACCATAAAACCATCGCAGAAAAGTTTTCTTTGGAAAAGCGATTAATGCAAAAGGAACTGCAAAAACATGGCATCCACACCATTTTGACCAAGCCCGAAAACTTGACCATCAATACCATCAATAAATATTTGGAAATAAAGGCTCGCGGACTTATTTAAGATCCACCTTACGAGAAAGACTAAGCGTATTTAAACTTGGAGGTGCATCGAACGACCCAATTTCAATCGGATTTAAATCTAATGGTTGATTCTCATAGAGGTCAGAATATCTACCCCGTAATCGTCTATTACTATCTTTTTTGGCAAAAAGTTCAATGGCCAAACCAACGGTCACTCCGCCTAAAACGGTCGCTGCCAAATCTTCGTTGTCCCAGCTATTATTTGGATTGGACGCATCAACAGCTTCCTTGGCAAGTCCTGCAATTGCACTACCTGCAACTGCACCCACAAAGGTCCAAACGCGATTCCCTTTTGAAGCCTGTTTGGCTATCCCAGCACCAGCAAGTCCGAAAAGACTTCCGCCAATAAAATGAAGGGTTTTATCGTGTTCCAATTGGCCATAGGAGCTTGAGGCCAATACAAAAAATATTAGGGTGGCTAATAGTGTTCTCATCTGCGGGTAAAAATATTGAATATCAGCAGAAATTACCTTGCCGTTCAACTAATAGTCCTGCATTTCATCCCGAGCCACATAGAATTCGGCCATCATATCAGCTAAAACCTGAGCTGCAGGCTTAATTTCATGGATTAAACCTGATACTTGACCTATCTCCAACTCCCCTTCTTCGGTATTACCTTCAAACATGCCCAACTTGGCCCTACCCCTACCTAAAAGTTGAATCAAATCTTCTTTTGAGGCACCTTCTGCATAGGCTGTTTGTACTTCTTGGTAAAATTTATTTTTGAGCAATCGAACAGGGGCCAATTCTTTTAAGGTTAAATGTGTATCTCCCTCTTGAGCATTTACCACCCATTCTTTAAAAATATCATGTGATGATGCTTCGGGGGTAGCTACAAATCGACTCCCTACTTGAACGCCGTCCGCACCCAAGACCATTGCGGCCAACATAGCTCTTCCTGTTGCAATTCCACCAGCGGCAATTAGGGGAATGTTAATTTTTTCCTTTACAGATGGAATCAAAACCATCGTTGTGGTTTCATCTCTTCCATTGTGACCTCCTGCTTCAAAACCTTCGGCCACCACAGCATCTACACCTGCCTCTTGAGCTTTAAGCGCGAACTTTACGCTGCTTACCACATGAACCACGGTAATACCCTTGCCTTGCAAATATTTGGTCCATGTTTTAGGATTTCCTGCGGATGTAAACACGATTTTCACCCCTTGGTCTACGATAATTTGCATCAGCTTTTCAATGTCGGGGTACAACATAGGCACATTCACCCCAAAAGGTTTGTCCGTTGCCTTTTTACATTTGATAATGTGCTCCTCCAACACTTCGGGATACATGCTTCCAGCCCCTAAAAGGCCAAGTCCGCCTGCGTTGGAAACTGCAGAGGCCAAACGCCATCCACTGGCCCAGACCATGCCGCCTTGAACAATGGGATATTCAATTCCGAAAAGTTGTGTGATTTTATTTTGCATGAAGATTCAATTCAAGATATCAGCAAAATAACCAAAATAATAAGGATTAGACTATGAAATCACCCCAGAACCGACCAACTCATCATCAATATACCAGGCTACAAATTGCCCCTCGGTGATTGCGGATTGTTTTTCTTTAAAATCCACATACAAACCATTTTCTACTTTGTAGAGCGTAGCAGGCTGTAAAGGTTGACGGTATCTGATTCGTGCCATCACTTCCAAAGTCTCATCTGCTTTTAAAGCCAAATCTGGTCGCACCCAATGTTCTTCATCAGCTTTTACAAACAAGGTGTTGCGCAAAAGTCCAGGATGGGTTTTTCCTTGTCCTGTATAAATGATATTTTGGTCCACATCGGTATCGATAACAAACAAAGGTTCCTTGGTGCCTCCTACATTGAGTCCTTTTCGTTGCCCGATGGTAAAGTAATGAGCCCCTTGATGTTCTCCAACCACCTTTCCATCTTCCAAAGCATATACCCGTTTTTCCGCCTGAAACGCCAATTTTTCCTTGGGTGTGTGGAATTCTGGAACCTCAACTTCAAATTGTGAAGCGGTGCTGGGCACCTCAACAATAACCCCTTTTTTGGGTTTTAATTTCTGCTGTAAAAATTCAGGTAGGTGCACCTTACCCACAAAACACAAGCCTTGGGAATCTTTTTTATCGGCTGTAATCAAATCGTTTTCCGCTGCTATTTTTCGAACCTCTGGCTTTAACAATTCTCCAATGGGAAATAAGGTTTTGGACAATTGTTCTTGCGACAGTTGACATAAAAAATAGGATTGATCCTTGTTCGGGTCCTTTCCCGCCAACAATTGATAGGTTTCGGTTCCATCTTCATTTTGGATGGTTCCTTTACGGCAATAATGTCCTGTGGCCACGTAATCTGCACCGAGTTGCAAGGCAATCTTTAAAAAGACATCAAACTTGATCTCACGGTTGCAAAGCACATCTGGATTGGGTGTCCTTCCCCTTTCGTATTCGTTGAACATATAATCCACGATACGCTCCTTGTATTCCGCACTCAAATCCACCGTTTGAAATGGTATGCCCAACTTCTCGGCAACTATCAACGCATCATTGCTGTCCTCCAACCAAGGGCATTCTTCGGAAATGGTCACAGAATCATCGTGCCAGTTCTTCATGAACAGGCCAATCACCTCATAACCCTGCTCTTTGAGCAGGTATGCTGCCACACTGGAATCCACTCCACCTGAAAGTCCCACAACTACCTTTTTCATTGCAATCATTTAAGGGTACAAAAATACAAAAAGGGTCTTATTAAACCGATTTTTCCTTCTAGTCGAATTACAATTATCAAACTGTCAACTCTTTAGCTCTATTTTAATTTTGTTAAACTTTTTCAATAAAATATTAAACACTATTGTTTTCATTTTGTTTAATCATAACTTTATTTAGTTAAACAATCTAAAAAGCACATGAAAACTTTCAACACAATTACTCGAATTACTTTACTGTTTTTGTTTGTAGCATTTACTTCTTGCTCCGACGACGACAACGGAGGAAATATGCCTCCAGAAACTGAACTTAACATTGTAGAAACTGCACAGGCCACTGCAGAGCTCAGCAGCTTGGTAAGTGCGCTACAAAAAGCGGATGAAAGCCCGAGCAACAATCTGGTTACAGCTTTGAGTGCTGAGGGATCATTTACCGTTTTTGCTCCAACCAATGCCGCATTTGATGATCTTTTTACACAACTGGATGGATTTGATTCTTTGGATGATTTCAACACCCAGCAGTTGCAGGACTTACTGGCAATAATTCTAACCTATCATGTTGTGGGGGCAGAGACCTACTCCACTGACCTTAGTAACGGACAAAGTATAACAACCCTTCAAGGTTCGGATGTTACTATCTCAACGGATGGTGGTGTTTTTATTAGTGACGCGACTTCAGTAGATGCACAAGTAACCACTGCAGATGTAGAAGCCTCGAATGGGGTGGTTCATATAATTGACAAAGTATTGTTGCCACAAGCTATTATTGATGAAATAGGTGACATTATCTTAAAGCCTATCACCGATTTGGTTATGGGCAATGAAAATTTGGAGAGTCTACTAGCCGCCCTTATTGCTGCCGATGGAGATTTACCAACTGTATTAAGAGGTGATGGTCCATTTACCGTATTGGCCCCTACTGATGAAGCTTTTGATGCCTTTTTGGATGGAGCAGCTTTAGCTGATATTCCTACTGATGTTTTGACCAATGTATTGTTGAACCATGTAATATCAGGGGAAGTTTACGCTGCCGATTTGGTAGGTTTAGGTGCAGGATACACTAATACATTAGCGGTTGGTGCAGGTGAAAGAAATATGAGCCTATATTTTGATACTTCTTCGGATGTTAGTTTTAATGGAGTTTCAACCGTTTCAACTCCAGATGTTAAGGCCTTGAACGGGGTAGTTCACATTGTGGATGCCGTGATTGATTTACCTAACATTGTAGATCATGCTGTGGCCAACCCAGGGTTCTCATCTTTAGTTGCTGCTTTAACCGATGGTGGGAATACAACCTTTACCGACCTACTTTCCAACGAAGAAGAGGACTTTACGGTATTTGCACCTGGTAACGATGCATTTGCTGCATTTACCAATCCCAATGGAAATGACATCAATGCTATTCTATCTAACCATGTAGTCGTTGGGACTACTGCATTTTCTTCAGATTTGACCAATTCTTACGTGAATACAGCTGCTGAATTTGATACTGATGAAAACTTAAGTCTATATATAAACACCGACGATGGAGTAACACTTAATGGTACAAGTTCAGTTGTAACCGCTGATGTGGTGGCAACCAATGGTGTGATTCATGCTGTAGATGCAGTAATCGACTTGCCGACCGTGGTGACCTTTGCTGTTGCGGACCCTAACTTTTCTACCTTGGTTCAAGCATTGACTGAATTGACACCTAGTACCGATTTCGTAAGCGTTCTTTCTGCACAAGGTGGAGCAGGAAGTGACCCGTTCACCGTATTTGCACCCACCAATGATGCTTTTGCTGCTTTGGCCAGTATTCCAGAAGAAGCTGACTTGATTCCTATTTTACAACACCACGTAGTCGCTGGCGCCAATGTAAGATCTGGAGACTTAACCGATGGCATTATGGCCACAACTTTGGAAGGTGATGCCATTACTATTAACCTCCCAGGAACAGGTGATAATGTTGCCGATGTTACCGATGGAGCTGGAAATACAGGAATTGGAATTGACGCCGTGGATGTACAAGCCATTAATGGTGTAATCCATGTATTGGATGGCGTATTAATACCAGATACGACCAACTAACCTACAACAGAGTTTTTGTTTGATTGATTGGTTGAGTTTTAACCACAAAAGCCTCCTTGGTGAACAACCTTGGGGGCTTTTTAACGGATTGCATTTACCGTTCATCGATGACACATCAAAACCGAGATATTTTGCCCACAAAAAGTACGGGTTACACAACTATTAATTTTTTCACCCACCTCAATGATGCATCTTTGGAGTCCCAAATCTTATCAAACTAAACCTATAAAAAAACTCCCCCAAGACAATTGGAGGAGTTTTTTGCTTTTAAAAGGTTGTACAGAAATCTATCTTCTTCCTGATTTCTTTTGCTCTTCAGCCTGTTCCATCATTTCGCGCATTTTACGCTGGAACTTATTTTCCTTTTTAGGTTTCTTTTTGTTCTCCTGAATCTGTGCATGGATTTTATCTTCATCCAAAATATAGTTTTTGATAGCCAACATAATAAAGATGGTAATCAAGTTGGAGATAAAGTAGTACAAACTCAACCCACTCGCGTAGTTGTTAAAGAAGAACAACATCATTACAGGGGATAGGTACATAATGAATTTCATATTTGGCATTCCAGGCTGTTGTTGCATCTGCATGCTCTGTCCTGTGGTCATTTGCATGTAAAAGAAAATGGCAACTGAAGCCAAAATCGGGAACAAACTCACGTGGTCACCATAAAATGGAATCGTGAACGGTAATTCAAAAATGGTGTCATAAGAAGACAAATCTTCTGCCCATAAAAATGGCTTCTGCCTCAAAGCAAATGAAGTCGGGAAAAACATGAACAAAGAATAGAAAATGGGCAACTGCAACAAGGCAGGCACACAACCACTCATGGGGCTTACTCCAGCTTTGTTGTAGACTTTCATGGTCTCTTGCTGCTTCTTCATGGCGTTGTCCTTGTACTTCTCGTTGATTTCTGAGATCTCAGGCTTCAACACTTTCATTTTGGCTTGCGACAAGTACGATTTGTAGGTCACTGGCGACAAGGCCAAACGTACCAAAATCGTCATGATGATAATCGCAATACCGTAAGGCAAGAACGAACTCAAGAAGGTATAGAACGGGGTAAAAATGTAACGGTTGATCCATCCGAAAATCCCCCATCCAAATGGAATGGAATCTGCTAGACCTAGTTCTTTATAATTGTCCAACACCTTAACATCGGTAGGTCCATAATACCAGTGCATATTTTGGGAAATTTCCCCTCCTTGCAATTGCAATGGAGCACGGGTACTGTATTCTTTGGTAAATAAAATGTCCTTGCTTTCTTCCTCAACCAAGTTTTTGGAACTCAATTCAGCGGTTTCAAAATGGTCATCTGTCGCCAAAATGGAACTAAAGAAATGCTGACGGTAGGATAACCATTTTACATCTACTTCTGACTCTTCATCAGTTTCGCTGCTTTCGGACAACTTGCTGATGCTACCATCATCATGGTTATAGGTCAAACGGGTGTAACGGTTTTCGTAACGCACACTTTTATCGTGACGGATACCTTTCATATCCCACTCCAAAGTAATAGGCTTACTACTGTTGATCACGCCGTTCAATCCTTGGGAACGCACCGTAAAATCCACCAAATATTCATCTGGTTTAATTTCATAACGGTATTCCAAAAATTGATTGCTGGCCACTTTGGCTTTCATGGAAAGCACTTTGTTGTCGCCACTGGTGGTCATGGATGGCTCAAAATACAAATCGGCAGTATTCAACACACGATTGTCCGAAGTGGAAAAAGTCAACCCAAAATTGGCATTCCCATCTTTTACCAAATACACTGGGATGGAGTCATGGGTGACATAATCTTTCATCTTGGCCTCAACAATCTGTCCACCTTTGTTGGCAATTTCAAGGTAAAGTACCTCATTTTCCAATTTGGTAGTTCCATCTGTTGCTTGCGTAAAACCAAAGGCACCTATGGTGCTCTTATAATTGGCCACCGCTGTGGAATCGCTAAGATTGATGGTTTCAACTTCATTGATTGGTGCTTTTTCAGTCTCTTCCTCAGCTTGAACAGCCATGGCCTCAATCTTCTCCTGCTCCGCTTTTTGAGCCTCTAGCTCTTCTGGTGTGGGTTGATTTTGGAAAAACATGAATACAAGTATTCCAAAAATCAATACAAATCCTATTATGGATTTGACGTCCAGCTTCTTTTCTTCCATGAAAATTATTTAGTCGAATTCTTTTTATCGATAATTCAGTGGGCAAATATATGCCCAAATCCGCCTTTTATGCCAAACTGGCATTGTTTTGTTTCTGCTTCTGGGTCAAAACTGCCTTTACAAAACCAACAAACAATGGATGCGGGTTGGCTACGGTACTCTTATATTCTGGATGGTATTGTACCCCAACGAACCAAGGATGGGCTGGTACTTCAACTACTTCTACTAATCCTGTTTTTGGATTAAAGCCAGATGGCACAAGCCCAGCTTCTTCGAGTTGTTGCTTGTATTCATTGTTGAACTCATAACGGTGTCTGTGACGTTCAGCAATATCGGTTGAACCATACACCTGCTCCACCAAACTGCCTTCTTTTAAATGACAGTCCCAAGATCCCAAACGCATGGTACCTCCCATATCCTTGATGGATTTTTGTTCCTCCATCAAACTAATGACAGGGTAAGGGGTGTTTTTATCCATTTCGGTAGAATTGGCACCTTCCAAACCTAAAATGTTGCGTGCATATTCGATAACGGCCATTTGCATACCCAAACAGATTCCCAAGAAAGGGATATCATTTTCCCTAGCATATTGCACGGCCTTTACTTTTCCTTCGATACCGCGTTCCCCAAAACCTGGAGCTACGAGGATCCCATCCAAGCCCATTAATTTTTTGTCGACATTCTTCACCGTTAAGTGTTCGGAATGAATGGACCTTACCTCAACTTCTACCTCATTGGCAGCACCTGCATGGATAAAAGCTTCTTGAATGGATTTATAGGAATCTGGAAGTTCTACGTATTTTCCGATCAATCCGATAACCACTTTGTTCTTCGGATTTTTATGACGTTGCAAAAATTCTTTCCATTGGTCAAGATTCGGCTCAGTGGTATTTGGCAAAGCCAATTTTTCCAAAGCAACCGTATCCAAACCTTCTTCCTGCATTAAAATCGGCACATCATAAATGGTGGATGCATCGATGGATTGAATTACGGCTTCTTTCCTCACATTACAGAACAAAGCCAATTTTTGTTTGATGTCCTCCGAAATTTGATGCTCGGTTCTACATACCAAAATATCTGCCTTGATTCCACTCTCCATCAAAGTTTTAACGGAGTGCTGTGTTGGTTTGGTTTTTAATTCCCCCGCGGCAGATAAAAATGGCACCAAAGTGAGGTGGATAACGATTCCGTTGTGCTCACCCAATTCCCAAAGTAACTGACGAACAGATTCAATATATGGTAGAGACTCAATGTCACCCACGGTACCTCCGATTTCAGTAATCACGATATCATAATCACCACTTTTACCCAAAATTTGGATACGCTCTTTTATTTCGTTGGTAATGTGAGGTACAACCTGTACTGTTTTCCCCAAAAATTCACCTCTACGTTCCTTTTCAATAACGCTTTGATAAATACGTCCTGTGGTTACGTTGTTTGCTTGTGAAGTTCGTACGTTCAAAAAACGCTCGTAGTGTCCCAAATCCAAGTCGGTTTCGGCACCATCATCGGTCACATAACATTCCCCATGTTCGTACGGATTCAGGGTACCTGGATCTACATTTATATAGGGATCTAATTTTTGAATGGTGGTTCGGTATCCCCTGGCTTGCAGTAGTTTGGCCAAGGATGCGGCGATAATTCCTTTACCTAAAGATGATGTTACGCCTCCCGTAACGAAAATGTACTTTGTCTCTGACATATTGCTATCTCTATTACGGGGCGTAAAGGTACAAATTGCTGCTTATAAATCAGGAGGATTCGCGAGGAAAATCTTTTTGAATTTTTTTGATGATGGGTTCCAGGTTGTTATCCTTAATGGTGAGCATCATATCCAAGTAGTTGCCCAACTTCCCCTCGGGGAATCCCTTTTGCTTGAACCAAACCAAATAAGGAAGCGGTAAATCCAATAAATAGCGGCCCTTGAACTTGCCAAAAGGCATGCGATAATGGGCCAGTTCCACTAATTGTTTTGAATCGGGTCGTATTTCCATTTATAAGTCTAAAATACTATCTTTCCAATTACAAATCCGAAAAATGAGACGTAGAAATTTTATCACCACAGCTGCCATTGGCTCAGCTGGGTTGGCTTCCGCATCAGCAATGGCAAGTAGTCAAAGCCCATCCAAAGAATTTAAACTTAAAGGCAACATCAACCACAGTGTGTGTGAGTGGTGTTTTAACGATATTCCTTTTGAAGAGTTTTTGCAAACATTGAATGAACTTGGGGTAAAAGCAATTGATTTGGTCGGTCCTGATAAATGGCCACTTCTAAAGAAGTACGACATTCATTGCTCTATGTGCAATGGGGCAGAAATTGGACTGGCCGAGGGCTGGAACAATCCAAAATACCATGAGCAACTGATAAAAAACTATACGGAAATGATTCCAAAGGTGGCTGAGGCAGGGTATACCAACCTTATCTGCTTTAGTGGAAACCGAAACGGCATGAACGATTACGTTGGGCTACAAAACTGCGTAGACGGATTATCCCAAATTATGCCATTGGCTGAAAAACATGGTGTGGTTATTCAAATGGAATTGTTCAACCAAGTAAACCACCCAGATTATATGTGCGATAGTTCTATTTGGGGCGTTGAGCTTTGTAAACATTTGGGCAGTGACAACTTTAAGCTATTGTTTGACATCTACCACATGCAGATCCAAGAAGGGGATATTATTCGAAGTATCCAGAATTACCACCCTTATTTTGGACATTATCATACGGCAGGTGTTCCTGGAAGACATGAAATCGATGAAACCCAAGAATTATATTACCCTGCCATCATTAAAGCGATACATGCTACAGGATTTAAAGGGTATGTTGCCCAAGAATTTATTGTGACTTGGGAGGATAAAATCGAAGCGTTGAAAGACGGATTTATGCGCTGTGATATTTAATCACATCCCATCAACTTGACTAAACAATAATGAACAGAAGAGCATTTATTCAGAATACGGCGATGGCTTCCAGTGCAACCCTGTTATTGGGATTGGGGTCTTGTTCGCCCACTTCAAAAGGGTTGGACAGCATCGGTGTCCAATTGTTCTCACTTCCTAAATTATTGGACAATGATTTAGAAGGAGCTTTGGAAATGTTGTCTCAAATGGGCTACAAAGAAATTGAAATATATGGCCCCTACCCTTTTAGTGCTGCCGCCGCTCATGAACGCTGGAAAGCGGTAACCCCAAGTTTAGGTTTTACGGGAAGTGGTTTTTTCGGCAAAACAGCAGAAGAATTTGGAAGCCTGCTGAAAAATCATGGTTTAAAGGCCACATCTGGCCATGTTGACTTGGTAAGTCTACAAACCAAAATGCCCGAAATTGGAAAAGCGGTTCGCACGCTTGGATTGGATTGCTTTGGTATCTCTGCAATTCCAGGAGATTTAAGAGCAAGCTTGGACGATTACAAACGAATGGCGGATACGTTTAACGCCATCGGCAAAAATGCAAAAGAGGAAGGTTTCAAATTTATTTACCACAATCACGGTTACGGTCTTCACGAAATGGATGGCCAGATTCCATTGCATATTATTTTGGACAACACCGACCCTGATCTGGTCTTTTTTGAAATGGATATTTATTGGACCACTGCTGGTGGTGCAGACCCAGTTGCGTATTTGGAAAAATACAAAGGTCGTTACAAGGCCATGCACTTAAAAGATATGAAAGAAATTACCACTTTTAAGGGTGATGGAGGCTCTTCGGATCAATGGATCGAATTATTTCCGTTGATGACTTCGGTAGGAAAAGGTGCAATGGACATTCCCGCTATTGTGGAAGCTGGTCAAAAATCTGGTGTGGAACACTTTTTTGTAGAACAAGATGTGGTTGAAAAACCTAAGGTTGCCCTGAAGGAAAGTATTGATTATTTAAAAACGCTTTAAAATATTTCAGCATAAAAAAAGGGCCATCAAAATAATTTGTTGGCCCTTTTTATTTTAATAGGAGCTGGCTTTATCCAGCAATTCCAAATCTTCCGAATCCAACTGCAGTTCGGGTGCATTGAAAAGAGTTTCCAACTGTCTTTCACTTGTTGCACTAGCAATGGGAGCACCCAAATTAGGTTGAGCCAATAGCCAGGCCAAAGAAACCGTTGCCTGAGTAGTATTGTGCTTCTCGGCCACTTGGTCCAATGCTTTGATGACTCCGAGTCCTTTATCGTTCAGATATTTTTTAACGCTGCCACCACGTACACTTTTATTCAAATCGTCTTCGGAACGGTATTTCCCAGTTAAAAAACCAGACGCCAAGGACCAATATGGGAATACGGTCAAATTGTATTTTTCGGCTAAAGGGGCATAATCGGTTTCGTATCCCTTGCGCTCCAATAAATTGTAGTGGGGCTGCAAGGCTTGATATTTTGGCAATCCATTTTTCTCGGCCACTACAAAAGATTCTTCCAAACGTTCTGGCGACACATTGGATGCGGCAATATATCTTACTTTCCCAGCCTTGATGATTTCATCATAGGCCTCCAAAGTTTCTTCAATAGGCGTTTTATTGTCATCGAAATGGGTGTAATACAAATCAATGTAATCGGTTTGCAATCGCTGCAATGATTTATCCACTGTCTCCAAAATGTGTTTTTTACTTGTGTCCACTGGATGTGTTCCAGTTTCCCCACCCACTTTGGTAGCCATGATCACGTCGGATCTGTTACCTCGGGCTTTCATCCACTCCCCCAAAATGGTTTCGGACTGTCCTCCCTCACCGCCATCTACCCAGTACGAGTACATATCGGCAGTATCTATAAAATTGAAGCCTTTGTCCACAAAAGCATCCAAAATTTTAAAGGATGCATCCTTGTCCAAGGTCCATCCAAAAACATTTCCTCCTAAATTAATGGGAGCCACTTCTAAGTCGGTACTCCCTATTTTTACTTTTTTCATATGTAAACTTTACTTCAAAGGAACCAAAGAAATCTCGCAATCCCTTATAAAGAAATTATAAAATCCGAGAGGTTTACTCCATCTCAAAACTCATATTTCAACTCCTCTAGTAAATTAAAAAAATAATAATCGTAGTTTTAATAACTGTACACCAACCAACCTCAACATGTTAGCATTTTTTAGAAGAATTAGGCAACAATTACTTTCCGAGAATAAATTCAGTAAATATTTGCTCTATGCTTTTGGCGAAATTATTCTGGTAGTCATTGGGATTTTGATTGCGCTACAAATCAACAATTGGAACGAGGAACGAAAAAATACCCAACTCGAAAAAAATTATCTGATTTCCATATCGACAGATTTGGAAAATTTAAGCTTAAACACACAGCGAATTTACGTTGACCAATTTGATGAAAAAATTGAAAATCTACTTTTCGCCAAAAAATATATTGAAGTACCCTTTGCCATTGTTGACACCCTTCAATTTATAAACACCATCTCTAAAGGAGCCGCATCATTTAGTGGTTTTTATTTGGTAGATGATGAGGCATATCAAGAATTGGTGAGCACTGGTAATTTACGTTTGATAAGGAATGATAGCTTACGAAAAGATTTATCCGAGTTCTATACGGATATGAAAGTACAAGCTGAATTATCCAAAAGGTACAATACGGAATATGGTAATTATATAAATGCCATTCGACCTTTTAACAATGATAATCCCAGCTATGTCAATCTATATGACGTTAATGAATTTTTGGAGGAGTTGAAAACGAAAAAGTTTCGCCAATTGGTCGATCACGAACTTACGTATGGTTATAGAACCAGGCGAATGGCCAAAAATGTTGTTAAAAATGCGCAAAAACTGAAAGAAAGGGTTGAAGAAGAAATTAAATAACAAGATTCAAGTTCAAGTCTCAAGTGCAAACTCAAATCTAACTTTCTTCTTTTAGGGCTTTTGCGATTTTCTGGTTCCATTCCAATTGCTTTTCCCGATTTCTAGAGAAGTTGGTTTCCCAATCGTAGCGTTCTTGATAGTCTTGGAGTTCGTTTAAAATGTCCTTATAAATTTTTCTGATTTCTGCTTTTACATCATCCGAAAAGGAAGTTCTTTCCAATTTGTTGCGCATTTTTCTGGCGAAGAGTTCTGAGATATCAAAATGCAATTGTTCATGCGCCAAGGTGTTATCGGTGCATTCTTCAGGTTTATACCAAGATTCGTTGGGATAGAAATAGGCATTAACCTCAAAGTCTAGCTTCACCTCATGATGTAATAAATTGGCTGAATACGAATAACTGATTCCACTTGCGGTTGTTGCAGCAGGTCCTACACCTACGGGTACCTTACCTTTAAAATCGTTCCAAGTAAGGCGTTTCATTTCGCCCCATGCCACACCTTCCTCAATTTCTTGTGCAAATCCAACAAAACTGAGAAAAAACAAGCATGTTATGGCGGTTATTTTACCCAATGAAAATCAATTATTCTTTCAATATCGGGGTGCAAACTAAAATGCACTGGACAAGTTCTGGCGGTGTGTTCCAAAATTTTACGGTTCTTGTCTGAAACATTGGCTGGCATTTCCAACTTCACTTCTATTTTGGAAATCCGTCTGGGATTTGCTTCCATATGTTTGGTCACTTCCGCAGTGGAACCCACCAAATCAACTCCAAGATCACGTGCTTTAATGCCCATCATGGTCATCATACAATTGGCCAGTCCGTTTGCCACGGTATCTGTTGGTGAAAAAGCCTCGCCTTTCCCATTGTTGTCCAACGGGGCATCGGTTATAAACTCACTACCAGAGCGCAAATGCACATTGGTAGTTCGTAAGTTTCCGTTATAAGTTACTTTTGATGTTGCCATCTTGTTTTACCTCTTTAATTTGAAGATCTTCGTATTGCATAATGTACGCTGCACGGTTAAAATACCCCGATGTCCAATCCCTGAAATAATCAAAGCTATTTCCAGAATAATCAGTCTGTCCTATAATTGCCGAGGTTTCAAAAAGATTGTTTTTGTGGGCTAATTTCAACAATACATCCATGGTCACATCAAATCCACGAATCGCATAGCGATCGGGTTGGTTCCCTTTGAATTTTTTAGCATAGGATTTCGCGAAGGCATCATTACCTGCCGATCTGTAAAAAGATGGATAGGTGAATTTAAGATTGGACAAGTGTGTATTGGAAACAGCATCATCTTCAAAAGCGCTATTATAACTCGTTGTGAACATACGCACTTTGGTAGGTTTTACGTCCTCACCTACTCCTACTACTGGAGTATTGGCAGAGTTCAAAATTGAGGTTACACTGGCCACCATATTGGGTTGTTCGGTTTCTAAAAACACCCAGTTTTCTTTTTGATCGGAAAGTTTGACCAAAAACTCATCCAACTTCAATGATTTATTTTCTACAATTTTTGCAATCTGAGCAGCTGGAAACTTGCTTAAAATAGAATCGTGCGCCGCACGATGCGTAGAATCTGCAATGATGATTATGTTTTCATCTTTGTGGATTTTCTCCATGTACGCCAACATCTTTTCCCTTAACACCTCATCCTTGGGTACGGAGTAATACACATTGCCATGGCTTAATTTGCTGTCGGATGCAATGGGCGCAACTACAGGAATATTTTTAGCAGATGCCTGAACGGCTACTTCATCCAAAGCTCCAGAAGATAAAGGCCCAATAATGGCATTTACGCCATTTAAATTATCCCTAAATAGGATTTCCTTTACTTTGGTTTGGTTCAATTCGGTATCGTAGGTCTTTACATCTACAGATACTCCCATTTGTTTAATGGAATCCAATGCAACCATAGCACCTGTATAGAACCCAAGGCTCAAAGCCAAATCGCGACGGGTTTTAATTTGGGCTTCTGCAGTTTCCACATCCGAAGGGTTTACACGATCCAAACGGAAGGGTAACATAAATACCAACTTAGGTCGGTTCTCTACATTAATGCTATCCACCAAATTAATTTTATCAATCACCAAGGCGTTTTTCACTTCCAGACCTTCTTCTTTTTCCTTGGGAAGTTTTAATACCATCCCTGCTTTCAATCCATTTTCAAGATCTGGATTTAGTTTAAAAAGCTCATCACGGGTAATATTCAGGTTTTGGGTAATCCTGAAAATATTTTGTTTTGGTTTTACCTCATAAAAAATGAAGTTATCCGTATTAACCTCGCCTGTGGTTTCCCGTTTCTTAGGTAAACGAATCACCATTCCCTCCTTAAGACCACCAACCTGCATGATCTCAGGATTCAATTTTACTATCGAATCCGATGGAATGCCATACTCGCGGCCTAAACTATATAAGGTCATTTTTTGAGGTACGGTGTAAGAGGTGAAAAGTTCTATTTGCTGTTCTTTTAAACTATCACCTTTAGGTCTGGGCAATTTTAGCTCTTGTCCAGCAGCCAAATAATTGTTGTTTTTATCCAATTCTGGATTCAAAATCAACAAGCTATCGATTGTGATTCCATATTTATGGGCAACACTCCAACGGGTTTCTTTCGGCTGAACAGTGTAAGTTTCAAAATCGAGTTCCTTATCTTCATTAGGATCTACTTCAGGAAATTCAGGAATCTGCAACACCATACCCTTTTGCAAAGATTCGGAATACAATTGGGTATTGTATCTTTTTAATTGCTCTTCGGTAATTCCGTATTCTTTGGTAAGACCGAACATAGTTTCACGCCTCTTTACCCTATGACGACTAAACCCTATAGGTTTAATTTCTTCCTTTTTTTCTTCTTGGGTTTCTTTCTTTTCTGGAATTACAGCGCCATTCAAAGGAATAATTAAAATAGTGTTCACCTTTACATCGGCGGCACTTTTAATTTCCTTATTGGCCTGTAAAATACTGTAAGGGGTCACCCTATATTTTTGAGAGATACTTTGAAGTGTTTCTCCTTCTTTTACAGCGTGAGTTTCATAGTTCTGTGCGGAAACTGGAATTGCAGCCAAAAAAATGACCGCAAAAACCAGTTGTAAAATATGTTTTTTCATTCCCATTCTATAGTTGCCGGTGGTTTTGAGCTAATGTCATACACTACTCTATTAACGCCTTTAACCTTGTTTATTATATCGTTAGATGTCTTTTGCAGGAATTCATAAGGCAAATTCACCCAATCAGCGGTCATACCATCGGTACTTTCCACTGCTCGGAGTGCCACGCACTTTTCATAAGTACGTTCATCTCCCATAACTCCTACACTATCTACGGGTAAAAGCATGGCTCCGGCCTGCCAAACCTTATCATAAAGGCCCCATTTTTTTAATCCATCAATAAAAATGGCGTCCACCTCCTGTAAAATAGCCACTTTTTCTGCGGTAATATCTCCTAAAATTCTGATACCCAATCCAGGTCCTGGAAAAGGGTGTCTACCCAAAATTTCAGGTGACATTCCCATGCTGGCCCCTACTCTTCGCACTTCATCTTTGAACAACATTTTTAAGGGCTCAACTATTTTCAACTTCATATAATCTGGCAAACCGCCAACGTTGTGGTGACTTTTGATCACTGCGGATGGCCCTCCACTTGCCGAAACCGATTCGATTCGGTCTGGGTAAATGGTTCCTTGTGCCAACCACTTTGCGTTTTCCACTTTGTGCGATTCATCATCAAATACCTCGATAAACACGCGTCCAATGATTTTTCTTTTTCCTTCTGGATCAGATTCGCCTTTTAGGGCATCCAAAAAGCGTGCCGAAGCATCAACCCCCTTAACATTAAGTCCCATGTGTTTATATTGGTCCAACACACTTTCGAACTCATTTTTACGCAACAATCCGTTGTTTACAAAAATGCAATACAGGTGATCTCCAATGGCTTTGTGCAACAGCATGGCCGCCACACTGGAGTCAACACCTCCAGATAATCCCAAGATTACTTTTTCATCTCCGATTTCCTGTTTCAACTCCTCAACGGTAGTTTCCACAAAGGCATCAGGAGTCCAATCTTGTTCTAGACCAGCTATGTTCACCAAAAAGTTTTCCAACAATTTGGCTCCATCGGTGGTATGATATACTTCGGGGTGAAATTGAATTCCATAAGTGGTCTCCCCATCAATTTTATAGGCTGCATTGGCCACATCATGGGTGCTTGCTAATCGAATCCCCCCTTCAGGTAATTCCTTTATAGTATCGGAATGGCTCATCCATACTTGGCTTCCTTCGCTTAATCCTTCAAGAAAATCCTCTCCATCTTTAACAAAAGACAAGTTGGCTCTACCATACTCCCTAGTTGCTGAAGGTGCCACATTCCCACCATTAAAATGGGAAAGATATTGTGCGCCATAACAAATGCCCAAAAGGGGCTTTTTGCCTTTTATTTCTGACAAATCGGGATGTGGCGCAGATTCGGAACGCACCGATGAAGGTGAGCCTGAAAGAATCACAGCTTTGTATTCCGAAAGGTCCTCGGGAAGCTTGTTATACGGTTTAATTTCTGAGTAAATGTTAAGTTCCCTCACGCGTCTCGCGATCAATTGGGTATACTGGGAACCAAAGTCTAGAATGAGTACGTTGTTATGCATGGGCAAAAATAGCAATTTGCTTTAGTTGCAAAAGTATCTTTTAAAGGTTATTTATGACAACTTTCTTAACAATCAAATTCCTTTAATTAAGAATCAATTAGAATGAAAAGGAAAAATAAACCCTGCTATTCCTTAGTAAAAACATAACACTATCTAGTTTTTTTCTTAATTCTTTTCATCATTTCTTTGCGCTTTCAATAAACGTTGACCATGATTAAGGGATTTATTTTTGATTTGGACGGTGTGATTACCGATACGGCTGAGCTTCATTATGAGGCGTGGAAAAAACTATCGGATGATATGGGTTGGTTTTTTGACCGAGAGCTCAATGAAAAGCTTCGTGGCATTTCCAGAATGGATTCCATTAAAGTTATTATGGATCATAATAAAGTTTCTTTGGATGAAGCTACCGTGGAAGAGTTGGCGACTAAAAAGAACGACATCTACGTTGACAGTTTGGATACCATGACTGAGGAAGATTTCCTTCCTGGGGCCAAAGAACTTTTGACCCATCTACGTGCGGAAGGTTTTAGTGTTGCCCTGGGAAGTGCAAGCAAGAATGCCCCAAAGGTGTTGCAACAATTAAAAGCCACCCATTACTTTGATGTTGTTGGAGACGGAAATAGCGTTGAAAAAAGTAAACCTGCTCCAGATATTTTTCTTTTTGCTGCTGAAAAAATGAGATTGCCTGCGGACAACTGTATTGTGTTTGAAGATGCCGAAAAAGGAATCGATGCCGCTAAGACTGGAGGATTTTATAGCGTAGGGATTGGTCCTGAAGAGCGTGTAGGCCATGCTGACCTTAGATTCGATACCATGAAAGAAGCGACCTTATTTGAAGTGAAGTCTTTTTTCTCAGATTTGTTCTAAAATCAATTACCACCCCTTTTTCACAGACCTAAACTCTTCTTTTTCATAAAGTTGAGGCAAAATGTATATTTTTAAGATATAAATCAGCCTCAATGAAGACCCAAAGCCAAATTTTGGTTATCCTTTTTTGTTTTATAGCCTCATTTGTAAATGCACAAAATGATAAAAAACTGGATAGCCTCTCGAACGTTTATCGCTCTCTAAACAACGATACCACTAAAGTTCGAATATTGGGAGATTTGTACAATGCCACACTTTATAATGATGTGGAAAAAGCAAAAACCTTTGCGCTGGAACGAATTTCACTGTCCAAAAAATTGAATTTTGAAGATGGTCTAGCAGCAGGGTATTATGATTTGGGTGGTTATTATAAAAATACATTCACAAATGATTCCGCACGATTTTACTTCAACAAAGCCCTTGAGATTTACAAAAAGCATGATAATGTAAAAAAAATAGTATCGATCAACTACTCTAATGCCATTTTGGAGATGGAAGTGGGCAATTATGACAAAGCATTGGACATTACCAATTCCAATATTGAAATACGAAAAGCATTGAAGGATACCCTTGGTCTGGCCATAGAATATGTTTTTAGAAGTGGGATAAATGAAAATAAGGGCAGATTTAAACTAGCATATGAAGATGTTTTGTCCGCTTTAAAACTATATGACCAACTGGACGAACCTATACGAAAAGCGGATGCCTTCAATAGCTTGGGATCGCTCGAAGCAATTTCAAAGAATCATGAAAACTCAATTGCATACGGAAAGCAGGCCTTGGAAATATATAAGGAGCATAATGACAAACTTTTTGAAGCGCTCACTTCAAATGCCATCGGACAGAGTTATATCACTCTGGAAAAATCAGAAGAGGCAAAACCCTATTTGATCAATAGCATCGCCTTGAGCAAAGAAATGAAAGCCTTGGTTTTGGAAGGAGCGGCAACCCGCAACCTTGGCAGGGTCTATATGGCTGAAGGGAATACTTCTGAAGGACTCTCACTTTTGGAAAAAGCCATTGAAATCCACCGGGCGTCGGAAAGGCCCATTGCGCTAATACGGTCTTTGGCCTATGCTTCTGATGCATATAACAACATAGAGCGACCAAACGATGCCATGGCCCACCTAAATGAAGCCATTGGCATGATAGCGTCAGAGAATCAGACCAGCCAATGGCACAATCTTTATGAAGGCAGGTCCAAGTCTTGGGAAATTTTAGGAAACTACAAAAACGCCCTGGAAGACCATAAAACATTCCAAGTATTAAAGGATAGTGTATTCAATAAAGAAAAAGTACAACAGATAGAGGAGCTAAAAACCATTTACGAAACGGAAAAAAAGGAACAGCAAATTGCGCTACAAGAAAAAGAAATCACTGTTTTAGAACAAGATGCAAAAATAAGCAACCTTCAAAAACTACTTTTAGCGGGGTTATTGTTATTGTCCTTAATAGGGTTTTATGGCATACGCCAGAAATTAAAACGCAACAATCTTGAAAAAGAAATGGTGGATGCCGAACTGGCCTTTAAAAAGAAAGAATTAACCACCCACGCCCTGCATTTGGCCAAAAAGAATGAAGTCCTGGAAGATTTGAAACAAAAAGCTGAGCATTTAAAAGAGAGTGAGACTTCCAAAGGCGGATACCAACAGCTCATCCGTACTATAAATTTTGACCTTCAAGATGATAACAATTGGAAAAACTTTTCCCGATATTTTGAAGAAGTCCATAAAGATTTCAACAGCAATGTTAAGGAGAGGTTCCCAGATGTGACCTCAAATGAACTTCGTTTGTTGGCGCTATTAAAGATGAATCTGTCCTCCAAGGAGATTGCCAATATCCTGAACATTTCACAGGAAGGCATCAAAAAGGCACGCTACCGACTTCGTAAAAAGTTGAACATCTCCTCAGAAGAATCTTTGCAAGATATAGTGGTATCCCTTTAAACACCATACTTCATAAAAGCACCTGACTTTTATCTCCTCATTTTTTTGAGGATGTCCACCTTTTGTCCACCACTTAAATTTTAAGGGCTTTTCACATCCCTCTAAGTTTGTTCAGTCGTGAATTCGACTTTCGTTTTGTGGTCTTGTTCGGTAAGGGCTGCAGACCTGTTCCGGGCAAGTCGCACAAAACAAAAATGTTCAACCACAAAACAAGAAAGATGAAATCAATACGTAAATCATGCGAAAAGGTTCTTTTATGGACTTTTCTATTATTGGCCTTTTCGTGCAGTAAAGAAGAAAACCCGGATTTAGGAGAAGTGGATGTGTTGCCTCCAGAAATTCCCTTGGAAGAATTTGAGACTGATGCCGGTGAAATTGGCATCAGCATCAGTGGTAGGGAAATTGCAAAAAAAGGATATACCCCTTTCTCCGCCCTTCTTAATTTTGAAAACACAAATGCCATTAACGATACCGTAATCAGCTTTGACGCCTTGAACAATCTGGCGAACCTCACCCTTAAAAATGAACAATTGAATTCTGATAGGGAAAGTGAGCTCAAAGAAGGTGTGGCTGTGGAAGTTACCATTTTGGATGAAGATGCCAATGTACTGGCCTCCCAAAATTTCACGAAACTATCCTTTGCATCAAGCCCGTCAGAAAGGCCCATTAATGCTGACCAGCTTGATGATCTATTTGCTTCCGTTTCGCTACGGGAAGACCTTAAATATTATATGCAGATCGTGAACAACAACAATTCGGTTTTTGGGGTTCCCAGTTCCCAAAATTATACCAATACTTCAAATTTGGCCACTACGGTGGTATTCCGTGAAGACTTGGACTATTCTCAAAATGCCGCATTTTCCATGGAAAACAACACAACCTACTTTTTCAAAAAAATACCTGGAAATGAAGATTACTATTCCATAGGAGTACATAACAACAACGACCTACATTATTTTTACATGATCAACTCCGAACTCCGCATTCAAAGTAAGGCCAATCTTGTACAAAATGGCATAAACACACCTGTGGAAGATTATCCCAATTATTGGTTCCGTATCCTTAAAGAAGGGCCTGGACTTTTTAAGATCGTGCCCAATGGAGCTGATTTTCCCTTGATCAGGTCGGGGCAAAAATTTATTCAGGCCAGCAGCGAAGACCCGAATGACCCTATTTACTTTAGAATTCTTTTGTTTGATATTGATTGGGACATACAGGCCATTGATTCTAAAATAATGTCCCCAATAATGCCTCCTTCCACTACCAATAGTGCTTATAATAGCACCTTACGTAATTGTAGTAGCGGAACATTAACCCAAACCGTAGGCGAAAGCACCACAATAACAACAACTCAATCCGCAGGTTGGGAAGAAAGTATGTCCGTTTCTACCTCCAATTCGGGCAGTATATCCGTAACAATCTCCCATGAGGCTGAGACGAAGTTTTTTGGCACTGGTGGAAAAACATCGGGATCCATAACTGGAAGTTATGAGTATACCAAAACCCAAACCGAAACCAATACCCGATCGGGAAGCCTTAGTACCGAAAAATCGGTCCAAGTTTCGGTTTCAAGACAAATTGGAGTACCTCCTGGAACTGCAATTGCTGTTGCAGATGTGTACCAACAATACACAAATATTAAAGTTCCCTTTGTACAACGTTTTAGAATTTCGGGAAAATATCAGGAAAACAACAATGACCTCACAGGGCAAGAAATCCTTACCCAATTTGCTTTTAACAGTTTTACAGGGGTAGTAACTGATGTACAAGCTAATTTTATTGAAGTAACTGTCCGAGGAACCACGACCATAGATAGAATTATCGAAACCACAACGGAAACCAGGGATATAAAAGATGCCTGTAATTAATTTACAAAAGAGGATAAAAGCAAAAAGCCCCGGGAACCACTCCGGGGCTTTTTAATAAAATCAAAACCAACCTAAACATATGAGTTAACCAACTCAATATATTTGCTTTTTCATAGCAATTTTCAATAGTAGAACAATCCAAAAAAGGAATACCCTACCATCAATTTAATTTTTTTTCAAAAAAGTTTTGGTTAACCCTTATCGGAATTAATGGGTCAATACCACAAAGTCTGCTTCAAAAGGGTGTAAATATTGCAGAAGAGCAGGGATAAGATCTTCACCCATTTCCAAATACATTTCAGAAAAATTCAATTGTCTTTCTTGCAAGGATTGGTTCGGAAACAATTCATTTTGCAATTCGGTCAATCGAATTACGTGGTCTTTCAATTTTCGCTTTTGGGCTGTCAAAAGTCTTTTTTCAAGAGCATCCAGACCCTTTTTCTGTTTTACTTCTTGTGCTTTTACCGCTCCCAAAAAACTTTCGTCGGTTTGCTCGGCCAACTCGTACATATGTTGGAATTGTTCCTCAAGCAATTTCTTCTGTGGTGAAAAATCAATATCAATATTCGAAATATCCCGAATCTTTTTATTGATCAAGGAATGCTGCTTCATAAAAAGATGACGCACTTCCAAATCCATCTTTTTAACTTTTTCAGCCTGCTTTTTAGTAATCAACAAAGCCGAATTTCGGAGCATCAACATCGGAAATGTAACATCCAATTCCTCAAAATAGGCTTTCAATTCCAACCAATAGGCCAATTCACCCCCTCCGCCAATATAACATAGGTTGGGTAAAATTACTTCTTGGTAGAGCGGACGCGCCACCACATTGGGTGAAAATCGTTCAGGGAACTCTTGTATTTCTTTTAAGAGCTCTTCTTTGGAAAAATCCATGTGTGTATTCACCACATGATATTTTCCATGTTTCTCGATGATACGCTCACGGAGTCCATCTTTTAAATAGAAGTAATTGATTTCTCTTGGATTCACTTGAATGGTATAATCCGCAGAAGCTTGGGTCAATCCTTCGATTGATCTTGATATGGTTTGGAAAGGCGTATGCTCAAAAATATCTTTCTCCGCATAGGGCATCAGTAATTTCTTCAGGGCAGCATCATCTCCATCTACAATCAACAAACCTTGTTCGGCAAAAAGAGCATTGGCCAAAAAACGGGTGGCATCAGTTAAATTCGAATGCTCTAAATAAGCTTTTTTGAAAAGTTCTTTCAACCTTTCCGAAATGCCCAAATTGCCCAATTCAGCGGCAAAAATGTCAAAAACCTCATCCAATCCGTCAGTACTCAAATGCCCAACGGCTCCAGAAGCTTTTAGGTTCCACTTTACTTTTTTACCATGAAGGTTGAAGTAGTTGATCTCGTCAAAATCATGATCTTCCGTGGCCATCCAATACACAGGAACAAAGTGCTGTTTGGGATATTTCTCTTGCAGCTCTTTGGCCAAATTAATAGTGGTCACAATTTTATACAAAAAATAAAGGGGACCAGTAAATAGATTCAATTGATGTCCTGTAACCACCGTGAAAGTATTTTCATTGGTCAAGGCATCGATGTGGGCCTGTGTACTTTCGGAAACCTCAAAACCTTCGTATTGCGCGGTTAAAGAATCGACCAATACCTTTCGGTGTGTTTTTGGAAAGTTCGCTTGCTTCTCTTTGATCTGATCTTCAAAGTTTTCTAACAATGGAAATCTATTATAAAACGGCCGCAGCGCTTCATTTTGATCTAGATAATCGCAAATAAGTTTGGAAAAATAACCTGTTTCCTTAAAGGGTATACATTCTACATCCATTAAAACTGATAATGAGGTGTTCAAAGATAAGGGTCTTCTTTTTTTCAGTTGCTAAAAATACGTTAATTGAATTTTTCGCATTTATTGTTCCCGCTAAGCTATAAAATTAGGCATCTACTTCAATTTATTAGTAGATTTGGAGCTACTAATTAACCCAAACATGACCAGATTTTTATTTTCACTAGTACTTTTATTTTCAATCTCAGTTTCTGCTCAACTTAAATCACCAGCCGAATTTTTAGGATACGAATTGGGCTCCCAATTTACACGTCACCACGAAGTTGTGGATTATTACGAATATTTGGCCGAACAGGAGCCTGATAGGGTAAAATTGACCGTGTATGGAAAAACCAATGAGCGTAGACCTCTAATTATGGCCTATGTTTCTTCTGCGCAAAACATTGCCAATCTTGAAAGCATTCGCCAAGAACATCTAAAAAGCACCGAAGGAGGTGGTAGTTCCGACAAAGCCATTGTATGGTTGAGTTACAATGTGCACGGGAACGAAAGTGTGAGTACCGAAGCTTCCATGCAAACTATTTACGAGCTTTTGACCAAAAAAAGCTCCTATTTGGAAAATACAGTAGTAATTATGGATCCTTGTATCAACCCTGATGGACGTGATCGTTACAGCAACTGGTACAACCAATACAAAAACACACCTAATCAAGTAGACCCAAACAGTAAGGAGCACCACGAAGGTTGGTGGGGCGGACGAAGCAACCACTATATGTTCGATTTGAACCGTGACTGGGCTTGGTTAACTCAAGTGGAAAGTCAGCAACGTTTAAAGCAATTTAACAAGTGGATGCCTCACGTGCATGTTGATTTTCATGAACAAGGGGTAAACAATCCCTATTATTTTGCTCCAGCAGCTGAGCCTTACCACGAAGTAATCACAGATTTCCAACGTGATTTTCAGGTGACTTTGGGTAGAAACCACGCGAAATATTTTGATGCCAACGGTTGGTTCTATTTCACTAAAGAAGTATTCGACCTTTTGTACCCAAGTTATGGTGATACCTACCCAATTTACAACGGATCTATTGGTATGACCTACGAGCAAGGTGGTGGCGGAAGAGCTGGTTTGGGCATAATCACTGGAAATGGAGACACCCTTACCCTAAAAGATAGAATTGACCATCACTTCACCACAGGAATTTCTACGGTTGAAGTGTCCTCTCAAAATGTGGATAAATTGAACAGTGAGTTCAAAAAATTCTACACCAACAAAAACTTTGCTTACAAAAGCTATGTGTTAAAAGGTGATGAGGATAAATTAAATGCCCTAAAATCTTTGTTGGACAAACACGAAATTGAATACGGAGATCTTTCCAACGGTTCATACAAGGGATATGACTACAGTTCTGGAAAAAGTGGAAGCATCTCTGTTCAAAACAATGGGATGGTAGTTTCCGTAAATCAACCCAAAGGGACATTGGTTACCGTTTTATTTGAGCCAAGTGCCAAACTTTCAGATTCATTGACCTATGATATTACAGCTTGGTCCCTACCCTATGCCTATGGTTTGGATGCCATTGCATCCACAAGTACTGTAGCAGGGCAAGATGTTACCAAAAGCGCAAAAAACACCAGTATAAC
This sequence comes from Flagellimonas zhangzhouensis, assembly GCF_900102925.1. Classification (GTDB taxonomy): domain Bacteria; phylum Bacteroidota; class Bacteroidia; order Flavobacteriales; family Flavobacteriaceae; genus Flagellimonas; species Flagellimonas zhangzhouensis. The sequence goes on from NZ_FNKI01000003.1 coordinate 213,422, forward strand.
TTCTGGAAGCTATGCTTATCTTACGGATTGGAACAGCATGAACGATGCTAAATTCTTGGCAGAACTTTTAAAAGAAGGTATTCGTGTTCGTAAGGCTGACCATCCATTTTCCATCGAAGGAAAATCTTTTGCAAGAGGTACACTGATCATCACCAAAGGTGATAATGCATTAAAGAACGATTTTACGCAAACGCTTCAAGCCATTGCAAAGAAATACGATAAGAATATTGCCCCAACCAGCACTGGGTTTGTTGATTCTGGAAAAGATTTTGGTTCCTCTTCCATCCAAATGATTGAAAAGCCAAAAATTGCTGTGTTATCTGGTGGACCAACTTCTACCTTACGTTTTGGAGAAATTTGGCATTTCTTCGAGCAGCAATTGCATTATCCATTAACAGTTTTGGATGATGATTATGCCAGCCGCGTGGATTTGAACGAATACAATGTTTTAATCCTACCTGATGGTCGTTACGGTAATCATTTTAATGAAGATCAACTTTCCAAAATAAAGGATTGGGTAAGAAATGGTGGTAAACTTGTTGCCATGGGCGGTTCTATTAATGCTATTGACGGAGAAAAAGGTTTTGGCATCAAGAGAAATGAAATGGACAAGGAGCCAGAAAAAAATACGCCACAACCCTATGAAGATTGGGAAAGAGAACGCATTAAAGGCGCCATCACAGGAGCTATATTTAAAGCCAAGGTGGACAACACCAACCCACTTGCCTACGGATACGGTAAAGATTATTTTTCTTTAAAACTTGGAAGCAGCAGCTATGCCTATCTAACTAATGGAAATGCTGTTTATTTAGAGAAAGATGCCAAACCATTTTCTGGTTTTGCAGGTAGCGAAGCACAAAAAGAAATATCGGAATCCTTGGTTTTCGGACTGGAAAACTACGGTCGTGGCCAAGTGGTGTATATGGTGGACAATCCATTGTTCCGAGGATTTTGGGAAAACGGAAAACTGTTTTTTGCCAATGCCCTATTTATGGTGGACTAAAAAGCACTTTAACCAAGGTTAAACAAAGTAAACCAACCAGTTAAGATTTAATTGGTTGGTTTTTTTGTGTCCAAAATTTTGTATATTTAATAAAAGGAACAAAAGAAAATTGCGGAAATGAAACTCAGTAACCCTACAATCAAGAAAACTCAAATTATACGGAACGCACTATTTATTTGTGCGACATTTCTATTTTTTGGAATCAATCAATCTTTGGCATTCCAAGAGCAACCAGGTGTTGATTTTGATGAATACCGAGGTGAAGTTGTGGATGCGGAATCCAATAAAGCGTTGGTATTTGCCACACTCACCGTGGAAGGCACCAACATTAGCACCATAACCAATACGGAAGGCAACTTTTTGCTTAAAATCCCAAAGAACATCAACAGTTCCAATGTGATTGTTTCTTTCTTGGGCTACAAAACAACCTCTGTCCCTATTTCATCACTGGAGAAAGAAGGAAATAAAATTTCTTTGATGGTCTCTGTTACTCAATTATCGGAAATCAACATCAATGCACCCAAGGATGCAAAGGCATTAGTTAGAGCAACAATGGCAAAAAGGGACGATAATTATTTTAACGATCCTTCCTTAATGACCGCATTTTATAGGGAAACCATTAAAAAGCGAAGAAAAAATGTTTCTTTGGCTGAAGCTGTAGTCAACATATATAAAACACCTTATACTTCAACCAAAGATGATGCGGTCGAGTTATACAAAGCACGAAAAAGTACCGATTACACCAAGTTGGATACCGTTGCACTAAAACTTCAGGGCGGCCCTTACAACACCCTTTATGTGGATATCATGAAATATCCCGAATATATCTTTTCCAGTGAGGCGATTGACGATTACAAATTCACTTTTGATCGTTCTACCCGAATCAATGATAAATTGATTTATGTGATCCGATTCAATCAATTGGAGCATATTTTGGAACCTTTGTATCAAGGTGAATTATATATTGATGTGGAAAACAACACGCTCACCAATGCCACTTTCACGCTTAACATAATAGACCGTGAAAAAGCAGCAAAACTTTTTGTTCGCAGAAAACCAGCCAGAGTTGATGTTTGGCCAACTGAAGTTTCATATCGTGTGGATTATCGCGAGAAAAATGAAAAATGGTACTACGGATACAGCAGTGTTTTTATGGAATTCAAAGTGGATTGGCAAGGAAAATTGTTCAACTCCACCTATAGTATGAATGCCGAAATGGCCATTACGGATTGGGAATTAAATGCAACTGGAGATTTGCCAAGATACCGTGAGCGCATTAAAAGATCCATTATTTTAAGTGATGAAGCCACTGGATTTTCCGATCCTAGTTTTTGGGGGGAATACAACATTATAGAACCAGAACAATCCATTGAATCAGCAATCAGAAAAATCCAAAGACAACTGCGTCGCACTGAGCGAAATAGCGATTAAATCTAGTTTTTGTTTAAAATTTTATGGATTTTTACCTTCGTTTTGAAATAACCCCTACATAATGTCCAAACGAAGAAGTTTTCTTAAGTCTGTTACTGCTCTAGGAACCGCATCGTTGTTGCCGCAAATTAATTTGGCTTCAACCAATAAATCGGTGCAACCTCCTAAAATCAAGCCCAGTAAAATTAAACAAGGGGATACTATTGGATTGGTCGCTCCTGGCTTTGCCATTAAAACAGAATCACTTTATCTGGCGTTGGACACCTTGGTCAAAATGGGTTATAAAACGCATCATACCCAAAGAATAATAGGGAATTATGGGTATTTCAGCAATACTGACGAAGAACGCGCAAAGGACATCAACGAAATGTTCGCCAACCCCGATATCGATGTAATACTTTGCGCTCGTGGCGGATACGGGTCAACCCGCATTTTGGATATGTTGGATTATGAACTGATCAAAAATAATCCAAAGCCATTTATAGGGTTCAGTGACATCACCGCAATAATTAATACCATTTATCAAAAAACGGGATTGGTAGCATTTCACGGTCCAATGGGCAGCACCATTGATGATGAGTATAGCCAAATGTACCTCCATAAAATATTGATGGACATGGAGAAACCCCTCCATTTAAAAAACGCCATTTTAAACGACCCTAAATTATATCGCAATAGTGAATATTACCGATATACCATTTCCTACGGTTCTTGCCAAGGCGAAATGGTCGGAGGAAGTTTAACTTTGGTCACGGCTATGATCGGCACCCCTTACGAAATTGATTTTACAGATAAAATCGTTTTTTTGGAAGAAGTGGAAGAAGCTCCGTACCGCATTGACCGCATGTTGACCCAATTGGTACAAAATGAATCTTTCCAAAAAGCCAGAGGTATTGTTTTTGGGGTTTTTAAAGGTTGTGACCGTCAAAAAGTAAGTGAAAATTTTATTCTTAAGGAAGTGATCATGGACCGAATAGCTCCTTTGGGCATTCCTGCCGCCTATGGACTGAGTTTTGGCCACGTTACAAATAACCTAACCCTCCCCATAGGCGTAGAAGTTTATTTTGATGCCACAAAAAAACGGCTCAGATTGTTGGAACCAGCCGTTTCTTAGTCAACTTATTTTTTGAATTCCTGTAGGGTTTTAATAATGATTCCTACACAATCCATCAATTGCTCTCGATTCATCACCAAAGGTGGTGCAAAACGAATAATATTTCCGTGAGTAGGCTTGGCCAACAGACCATTCTCCTTTAAGGCCATGCAAATGTCCCAAGCAGTGGAACTATCTTCCGTGTCGTTGATCAAAATGGCATTCAACAATCCTTTACCACGAACTTTAACCACCAAATCATTAGTGGGAATAAATTTGTTCAGCTCTCTTCGGAATACTTCACCCAATTCTTGGGCATTTTGCGCCAAGTTTTCGTCTTTTATCACTTCCAAGGCAGCCATTGCAACAGCTGCGGCCACTGGATTACCTCCAAAGGTACTTCCATGACTACCAGGAGTAATCACCTCCATAATGTTATCATTGGCCAAAACTGCAGAAACTGGATACACCCCTCCTGAAATGGCTTTTCCCAAAATCAATATATCGGGTTTCACCTCCTCATGGTCCACAGCTAACATCTTTCCGGTACGCGCAATTCCTGTTTGTACTTCATCTGCAATGAACAACACATTGTATTTTTCACAAAGGGCCTTCGCTTTTTTCAAATACCCCTCGGATGGCACATATACTCCAGCTTCCCCTTGAATAGGTTCCACTAAAAATCCTGCTGCATGTGGATTGCTTTCCAAAGCTTTTTCCAAAGCTGCCAGATTATCATATTCTATTTTGATAAAACCTTCGGTAAAAGGACCGTAATTATCCTTGGCAACTGGGTCGTTGGAAAAGGAAATGATTGTTGTAGTCCTCCCGTGGAAATTGTTCTCACATACAATGATCTGTGCTTGATTTTCAGGAATACCCTTTTTCTCGTATGCCCATCTTCTGCAGATCTTTAATGCAGTTTCTACCGCCTCGGCACCAGTATTCATGGGCAAAAGTTTATCAAAACCAAAGGTTTCGGTGGCATATTGCTCATAGGTGCCCAACATGTCATTGTAAAAGGCTCTAGAAGTTAAAGTCAATGTTTTGGCTTGTTCCACCATGGCCCCAACAATTTTAGGGTGACAATGCCCTTGGTTTACTGCAGAATAGGCAGAAAGAAAATCGTAATATTTTTTTCCTTCCACATCCCAAACATAAACGCCTTCTCCCCTACTCAAAACCACAGGTAGTGGGTGATAATTGTGCGCTCCGTACTTGTTTTCCAAATCTATCGCTTGCTGCGATGTTAAATGCTCTAAAACAGCCATTTAAATACTTTTTTAAAATTATTAAAACAACTATTCCTACAATACCTTTATTCTTTCGAGGACTCGAAAAAGCAGCGTGGGAGAGAAATCATCCCTGAAGAGCCTGCAAATTACAAATTATTGTGTAAAAATTATCCAATTATTGGTTGCACAATCAAAAAGTTTAGGGGCAATTTAAGAGCCCAGTTTCTGTGTAATTATAAAAAGAACTTACTTTTGCGGCATGCGAAAAAAGAACAGGCGACAAACATTTGAAAATGTTGAAGTAATCGATGCCGGAGCCAAAGGAAAAACTGTGGCCAAGGCACCCGACGGACGTGTAATTTTTCTATCCAATGCAGTTCCGGGTGATGTGGTGGATGTAATGACCACCAAAAAAAGAAAGGCATATTTTGAAGGGGTGGCTACGGATTTTCATACGCTTTCGGATAAAAGAACAGAACCCGTTTGTGAGCATTTTGGAACTTGTGGCGGATGTAAATGGCAAAATATGGGCTATGAGCATCAACTGTATTTTAAACAACGGGAAGTTGAAAACAACCTAAAACGAATAGGTCATTTGGAATTGCCCGAGATCACACCCATACTAGGTTCCAAAAAACAGTATTTCTATAGAAATAAAATGGAATTTTCATTCTCCAGCAGCAGATGGCTTACACAAGAAGAGATTAATTCCGATACCGAAATTGACGACAGAAATGCCCTAGGATTCCATATTCCAGGGATGTGGGATAAGATTTTGGACATTAAAAAATGTCATTTACAACAAGATCCATCCAATGCCATTCGCTTGGCCGTAAAAGATTTTGCCAACGCCAATGGACTATCTTTTTTCAATCCTAGAAAGCAAGAAGGGCTATTGCGTACGTTGATGATCAGAACAGCTTCAACAGGAGAAATCATGGTCTTGATTCAATTTTTTGAGGATGATATGGAGCATAGAGAACTGCTCTTGAATCATTTGAAAGCTGAGTTTCCTGAAATTACTTCTCTATTATATGTGATCAACTCAAAACAAAACGATACCATTTACGATCAAAACATTATTTGTTTTGCAGGTCGTGACCATATTTTTGAAGAAATGGAAGGATTGCATTTTAAAATCAATGCAAAATCTTTCTACCAGACAAATTCAGAACAAGCCTATGAATTGTACAAGATAACCCGAGAATTTGCAGGGCTTTCCGGCAACGAATTGGTGTACGATTTATATACGGGAACAGGCACCATAGCACAGTTTATTTCTAAAAATGCAAAAAAAGTAGTTGGTGTTGAGTCGGTGCCCGAGGCTATTGAAGATGCAAAGGCAAATGCTATCCACAATAAAATTGAGAATGTGGACTTTTATGTGGGTGATATGAAAAATGTGTTCAATGAGGAGTTTATAGCCCAACACGGTCAACCAGACATAATTATTACCGACCCACCAAGGGATGGAATGCACAAAGATGTGGTAGAGCAGTTATTGCGTGTGGCGCCGCCCAAAATTGTATACGTTAGCTGCAACAGTGCAACCCAAGCTCGGGATTTGGCCCTTATGAAAGAACAGTATCAAGTAAGCAAGGTGCAACCCGTGGATATGTTTCCGCAGACCCACCACGTTGAAAATGTTGTACTTTTGGAAAAACACTTATAATGCTTACATTCAAAATTTATAGGTAGCCTAAATGAAAAAAATAATCCCCGTCTTACTAATCGCATTGATCCTATCCTATGTTTCTTCTTGTGAAAAGGACGATATCTGTGTTGATGGTGACACTCCATATTTGGTCATAGGTTTTTATGACATTGCAGATACCACCGAATTCAAGGAAGTTTCTTCCCTACGAATCAAAGCTATTGACAATGACAGTGTTTTGGATAACGATTCATTTAATGATCGAGCCGATTCTCCAGACTCCTTACTTGTGCCACTAAGGATTGATAATACCAACACATCCTATCAATTTATACTGGACTCCGAAGATGATTCCGAAACCGATCAAGAAACTGGAAATATTGACACTTTGATCATTTCCTATAGTACACGTGAAGCATTTGTTTCTAGGGCGTGTGGTTTTGTTATGAATTACGACGGAATTAATATTGCCCTTCCTAGTGGTTCAGAGAACTGGATTCAAGATATAAAAGTTGTGGAATCAACAGTAGAAAATACCAATAACATCCATGTCAAAATATTTCATTAGTATTTTTTTGGGCCTGTTACCCATTTTGGGTAAGGCACAGAGCGAACCCATAGACCTTCAACAAAAGGATACGGTGGAATACAAAGACCCGTATGGTTTAAGAGTTGGGGTCGATCTAAGCAAGTTGGTGTTGACTTTTGTAGATGAAGATTATACCGGATTGGAATTGGTTGGTGATTTTCGTTTGACACGAAAACTTTATCTGGCTGCAGAAATTGGAAACGAAACAAAGGCTCAGTCTGAAAATTTGGGCAATACTTTGTTGTATAATTTTGAGACTTCTGGAAGCTACATCAAAGCTGGTGTGGATATCAACACCTATACAAACTGGTTTGGCATGAACAACGCCATCACCATTGGTGGGAGGTACGCAGTATCAAGTTTTAGCCAAACACTTGGCGATTACAGTATTTATGAAACCGAGCAATTCTTTAATTCCGATTTTTTGGCAGGCACGGAGCCTAACCGAGAATTTAGTGGACTAACCGCATCTTGGTTGGAGTTTGTAGTAGGTGTAAAAGCTGAATTATTTGCTAATATTTTTATTGGGATGAGCGCACGTTTGGGCTTCTTGGTCACCAACACCGAAGACGAGCAGTTTCCGAACTTATGGATTCCTGGATTTAATAAAGTTACGGATGGAAGCAATTTTGGAGTGAACTATAACTACTCCATTTCCTATTTTCTACCATTGTATAAAAAATCCAGAAACAAAAAAACCGCTGAAACCAGCGAGCAATAAAATGGAACCCACCCGAATAGATTATATTGAATTTAAGTCTACCGACCTATCCAAAACCAAAGCATTTTACCATGCGGCCTTTGGTTGGAATTTTACGGATTATGGGCCAGCGTATTGTTCATTTTCAGAAAGTGGTGTAGCTGGAGGATTTGAACTTACTGCCGAAGCAATTACCAACGGAGTACTTGTAGTGCTTTATCATTCAGATTTATTGAATATCAAAGCAAAAATTTCATCTACTGGAGGGGAAATTACAAAGGACATTTTCTCTTTTCCTGGAGGAAGACGATTCCATTTTAAAGACCCTTCGGGCAACGAATTGGCCGTTTGGTCCGATCTATAAAAAAAGCCCCAACGATTGTCGGGGCTTTTTCATTTACAATTTGGTTGAGTTAGTTAGTTGTGTTTTTAAAACACGTGCCAAAATAATCAATAATACCATAGCTACCAATTACAATCGGAAACAAAACTTAGTATTTTTGTTGTGCATACAACTAATTGTTAAGGTATTTCCCCTTCTTACTCCCCTCATATATTTGATAGCACACGAGTCTGGCTTCCAACTTTCCATTATATGTTTTAATTTTTCGACTCGGCTTAAGACCTACATATTTTAAAGCCTCTAAATTTGAGGTGATCATCCACGCATCTGTACCAGGATAATTTTGTTTCAGGGTATCACCAATTTTACCATAAAATTCTTCAATCTCAATAGGTAAACGTTCCCCATATGGAGGATTGAAAACCATGTGCAGCTTTCCTTCAACAGGTTTCTCAGTTCTGAAGAAATCTTTACGTTCCACCGAAATGTATTCCGAAAGATTGGCATGTTCCACATTTTCTTGAGTTTTCCGAACTGCTGAAGGTGCTTTATCCCATCCAATAATTTTATGATGAAACTCACGTACCTTTTTTAAACTTACGTCTACAATTTTATCGTATAGCTCGGCATCAAATTCTTTCCAATGCATAAAAGCATAAGATTCACGATTTATGTTTGCTGGAATATTACAGGCAATCATAGCTGCTTCCACCAAAAAGGTACCACTCCCGCACATGGGATCCAAATAATCCGTCTGACCATCCCATCCACTATGCAGCAACAATCCAGCTGCCAATACTTCATTGATCGGCGCGATATTCGTTAAAATCCGATACCCCCTTTGGTGCAGCGAATTCCCAGAACTGTCCAATGAAACTGTACAGGTATTTTTATATATATGGATGTTTATGCGAATATCTGGGTCATGCGTTTTTACATTGGGCCTTTCGCGAACCACATACCTGAACTTGTCTACAATAGCATCTTTTGCCTTTAAAGACACAAACATTGAATTATCAAAAACAGGAGAATTCACCACGCTGTCAATAGCAAAGGTTTTCTCCACATCAAAAATAGCAGGCCAATCCAAATCATAAATATGTTTGTAAAGGTCCTTCTCGTTAAATACTTTAAATGTTTTGATCGGCTTAAATACCTTTAATGCAGTTCTTAGGCACAAGTTTGCCTTGTACATAAAGCCCAAATCTCCTTCAAAAGATACATTTCTAACGCCTTCCTCCACATGACCAGCGCCCAAATTACGAAGCTCTTTAGCCAAAATTGGCTCGAATCCGTATAGGGTTTTGGCCATCATCTTAAAATTTCCTGCCATGTTGGTGTAATTTCTTTCGACAAAAATAGACTATTTTTGCTCCCTTGATTTGAAGCATGAATTTTCCTTCCAGTGTTATTTATATCATTCCCATTTTGGCCGTTTGGTCAGGTTTTGCATTTGTCTGGTTTACAAAACCCAATCATACTGATAATATAAAATTACTATTGGCTTTTAGTGGTGCATTTTTATTGTCCTTGACTTTTTTCGAACTTCTACCCGATGTTTATGAAGGACACGATCCAAAAAAAATTGCACTATATATTTTAGGTGGAATTTTGCTACAGGTGTTTTTGGAGTTCTTTTCCAAAGGTGCAGAACACGGACACATGCATGTTCATTTGGAGGAAAACAAATTCCCAACACTGCTGTTTTTAAGTTTATGCATTCATGCCTTGGTTGAAGGCGTTCCCATTCATGAAAATGATTCTATTCTTTATGCCATCATCATTCATAAAATTCCAATAGCTATTATATTGAGTATCTTTTTGATCAATTCAACGCTAAAGTTTAGCACAACCCTATTATTTATCGGATTATTTTCTTTGATGACTCCTTTAGGAAGTTATTTTTCTACAACCCCTCTACTTACCGATTATGGATATTTACTTACGTCCATATCTATTGGGGTATTCTTTCATATTTCTACAATTATCCTATTTGAAAGTGCCCAAGGGCATGCATTTAACCTGCGCAAATTGGTAGTGATTATTCTTGGAATCGGGATTGCTTATTTGGTATAGCAAATAATCTTTCATACCCATCTAATATACCTATTTACGTTAAAGAGCAACAAATGCATTTTAACGAATTTTCTTACTTTTAAAAAGGTGCTTATTATTTTTCTTGGAAAAAATAATAGATTTAAGTGCACATAAATTGTAATAATGAATACTAACAAACTAAACTATCTTCTCCTTTTTTCAATTTTTATTTTATTTTCCTGCTCCTCAGACTCCGAAGATCCAACTCCCTCTCCTGATACAATAGCTCCAGAATTGGAATTTAGTATTCCAGGTAGTTCATCTGGTTCTTCAGGTTCAGAAACTCCTATAGTAAGCAACCAACTTGTGGTTGAAATCAATGCGGAGGATGCAGGTGGTATTGATAAAGTTGAAGCATTTCTAAACAATGAAAAAGTTGGGGAAGACACTACGGCTCCCTATCAGATTACCATCGATGTATCCGGTTACACCTCAAAAAACTCGCTAACCAATAAATTTACTGATTACACCCTAAGAATTACAGTTACCGATACTTCTGGAAACGAAACATCTGAAGAACAAATAATACATATAGACAACGAAATACCTGTTATTTCCGAAGTTTCACTATCCGATGGACAAATTATCGGCGGAGATTCCAACCAGGTTACATTTAATGTAAGTGACAATGAAGGGTTAATGTCAATAAAAACATATCTAAATGAGACATTGTTAGAAGAAATTACAGAAGATATTTTCGAGGTTAACTTAAGTACATTAGCACTTGTAGATGGTGAAAACACTTTTAAAATAGAGGCTGTTGATTTGGCTGAAAATACAGCCAATTACGAGGTTGCGTTTATTTCCGACAATACAGGACCTGCAATTAGCCTAGCGGTAACTTTTGAAAAACTTTATGACCCCACCACAATTGAACCTGATGTTTCTGACCAATTTTCCGAGGTAAAATCCGTCGAATTCTTAATTGGAAATGAAAGTTTGGCACTTTTGGAAAATGAAGCTAATCCATCTTATTTACTCATTCCTGATAATATTGATACTGGTGTGAATACCTTAACTATAAAATCATTGGATAATTTGTCTAACGAATCCGTTTTAGAAATCCCGCTGAGCATAGAAAGAAAACTGATAACAATCAACATACCAGAAGATAGATTACACCCCGCGATTGTAGTTCCTATCGTATTTATATCAAAAATGGATGGGTCTATGGTAACTTATCAGGAAATATTAAGGGACGACAGAGAGATAGTATTAAGTACGCCTGAAGAGTTTACAGATACCGATGAGTTTATGTTAACTTTTTTTCTTCAAGACAATAGTGGCACCAGCGGTATTTCAACACATCAAAACTTGACTCGAAGTACACCTGGTGTCATTAATTTACCGTCACCAAAAAGATTGATGGCAGATAACAGTTATGAAATTCCTGCGATTAATTTTTTAAGTACGGATAGCACGCATGGCACTGGAGGCGAATATCTTGTTTCTACAGCTGAATACCATAGCTATCTTAATACAACAGAGGGTAATTTCAGTATCTCCTCTTCTGCAGTTGAAAGCACAACCAATAGGTACGATTCATTTTACCTTTATAAAAATAATGGCGGCTATTCCTATAGGTTTATTGATAACCCTGTTGACAACAATTTTGTATTGGATGCGAACGATTTTATAAATGACGGCGTGGAAACACAAAGTTTTACAGTAAATTCAACTGAAGCCCTTTTTGACCAAATTTCCAATCTAATTATTTATGGTTATCAATCTCAAAATGATTTCCAGAATAAACTTTCACATCAAATCTACCATTCATCCTTCGCTGCACATACAGGTACTAACGTGAGCTACCAATTAAATACTGGTTTTGACAATTACCAGCATTTTCTCCTATTTGGCAAATATTACACCTATAGAAATGGTCCTCCGATTGACAATTATTCCATACCCGATTTATCTTTTACGTATTCAAAAAACAACAATATTGTTGATTTGAACATTCAAGGAGAAAATCATGTTGTAGGAAGAATGCAATGTATTGATTTTGACAATTTAAACTACGATTGGTATATCACATTTAATAGTGAGTCCACAACCAGTGTAGTTCTGCCAGAATTTCCAGACGTTATTGACCATTATGTAAATCAAGCACAACAGGATGGCAATATTAAAATAGAATCAATTGAACTGCTTTCGTATGAATCCATTTTCAGTTATGACGAATATGTAGAACAAGTAGTCAAAGACCAAAAAAATGTATTGGATGTTACCGATTGGTACCAACTAATCTTTGAATCAAGAACTGGTAACTTTAATCTCCCAAACAAAGAATTCATTTTTCAATAGGGCCTTTGATGATTTTCTCAAAATCAATTAAATATCATTCTCTTATACTCTCCTATCCAAAATAAGTATTATGAATCCATTTAGATCATTATTTCCAGCAATATTCTCTATTTTAATTTTATTTTCTTGTTCTTCAGACTCAGAAGACCCTAACTTAGAACCTGATACATTATCGCCCACGGTAGATTTTACAATTGCAGGCATACCCAATCCCGACGATTCCCAAACAGTTGTGGTGAGCAGTCAAATCCAAGTTAATATCAATGCCGCGGATGAAAGAGGTATTGCTAAAGTAGAGGCTTTCATAAATAATGAAAAAGTTGGTGAGGATACCACAGCTCCCTACCAAATTACTATTGATATTTCCAACTTTGCCTCCAAAACAAATGAAACATTAAAATTCAAGGATTATGTTCTTAAAATTTTAGTAACCGATACCTCTGGTAATGAAAGCTCAAAAGAACAAGTAATTCATATTGATAATGAAATACCTGTTATTTCCAATGTTTCCATTTCGGAGAATGATATTATTGGGGGTGACATAAACGAGATAACCTTTGAAATTGAAGAAAACGAAAGTTTAAACCCCATTGAAATATATATAAACAATCTATTGTACCAAGAACTTGAAGCGGACAGTTTTAATTTCAATTTACAAACATCAGAACTGGCAGATGGGTCAAATATATTAAAGATTGTTGCCAGGGACTTAGCAGATAACATCGCACTTTATGAAGTCGCTTTTATATCAGACAACACAGGTCCTGAAATAGCTATTGAAAATTTATCTGATGACCAGATAATTGATGGGACAATTACCATAGCGCCTAATCTTACAGATGAATATTCCGAACTGTTTTCGCTTTCCATAGAAATTGATGATCAAGCACTTTTGGCGGTTGAAAATCCAGAAAATGAAGCTTATGTTTTTAATTCTTCACAATTTCTTACTGGCCCTGGCACATTCAAAATCATAGCTAAAGATGTTTTATTAAATACAACAGAAGTTGAAATACCAATAACCATTCTAAGGCGACTGCTTGAAGTAAACGTTCCTGCAAACTATTTTTACAGTGAGCTAGAAGTACTGTTTTTTCTTTCTAAATTGGATGGTACCCTTTTGGATGAGGCAATGGTTTCGCAGGATGAACAACAAATAGTTTTTAGAACTGCCTTGGATTTAGAACCTGAGGAAAAAATGATGTTAACCTTCGCCTTGAACAGTCCTAGTCCCAGTAATGATTTCGTAAGATTTTATTCCATTTCGGATATTAACATCAATATTCTTCCCATAATCAACCTAGACTATAAACCGATATTGGATCACAGCTATCAATATTATGAAGCCAGTGGTTTTACAACGGATGACAGGCATGCGGTAAGGGCTGCAAGTACCAAATATCAAGGTAATTTGGTTTGGGATGATCCAAATAAATTCCAATTCTATAATATGGATTGTTCAACATGTCCCCCATACGAAATGGAGAAATACTATTTTATGTTAAGAGAGTCTGATACACAATCTTATCAATATGCATGGATACCGGCTCCGATTGATGCTAATACCATTTTAGAAAAACAAAACTTTACAACAGAGGGCATCGAACAAAGGTTCATACAGGCATACAACCTCCCATCAAGTAATTACCAAATAAATTTACAAATATTAGGTTACTTAAATGATGAAGAATTTACAGGTGATTATTATCATCTAATGGATGAAAATTTAATAAGTTATTGGGAAGTTGAACCCAATGGCATTGGATATAATTACAATGGTGAATTTGAATCCTATAGCACCAAAATAAAACTACGCAATTATCAACCCTCAACTCAAGGTTACCAACTTACAAGTTTTGGATCAGTAATCGAGTCATTCACTGTTCCAGACTGGACAGTTGATTGGGTTGAAATCGATAGAGCAATTACTATAAACAAATCAAGCACAGGTGATATATTAGGGAAAGTTGAACTTGGAATAGATAATCATGGAGATGAAAATTTTGTTCCCTACGATTGGAACATAATTTTCAACAGCGCTGAAACAAGTTCGGTGAAACTTCCAGAATTACCTGAGACGATAAAATCTTGGGATTTTTATTCCGACTTTGTGGAAAAACCCCTCTTCATTCAGCAAGTGGATATCAAAAAATATGAAGGAATATCTGATTATGACGACTACTTACAAAAAGTGATAAAAGATAACAAATCCCCTCATTTGGCATCCCCTAGAATAGAAAGTGTATACAATAGAAATCCATTGGCTATCAGCGAATCCTTTGATTACTATTATTGGCTATTTGATTAGAGCAACAATTATTAAAATAATTTAATTTAAAATTTCAAGGACCAAAAGCCAATGGCTTATTGCTCCACCAAGCACAAAAAAATGCCATATAAGATGATTATATGGTATTTTTTTAATCGCATAGAATAATATTCCAATGGTATAAAAAGCACCGCCCAGCGAAAGATAAAATAGTCCAGATGCCGACATATGACTCAATAAATAGGGTAAATCAATTACAATAAGCCAACCCATTACACCATAGAGCACCAAGGAAAAAGCTTCGAACTTACCTGTAAAGAAAATCTTGAGTATCGTACCAAACAATGCAATCCCCCAAACAGCATAAAATAACAGCCATCCTTTTGATGGTAACAAAACGGTTAAACAAACAGGTGTATAAGTGCCCGCAATAAGGTAATAAATACTGATGTGATCTAAAATTCGTAGCTTTTTCTTCCATCTTGGATTCTCTACTGCGTGATATACAGTAGATGCAGCAAACAAAACAATTAAAGAAATGGAATAAACTAAAACACTTTTTTTTAAATAGGGAATAGTGTGTAATTCATTTTGAAAAAGGAAGAATGCTCCTATTATGGCTAAAAGTATTCCTAATGCATGGGAATAAGCGTTTAGTTTTTCCTCAAGAAGTACTGGTTGTGTTTGTGTATTCAATGCTATAGCAATTTGGGTAACATCATTGCAAAGATACCATCAAAAAACAAAAAAGCCCGATACGATGTGTATCGGGCTTTGAGGAAGGCGGCGACCTACTCTCCCACCTGGTGTGGCAGTACCATCGGCGCAAACGGGCTTAACTTCCCTGTTCGGAATGGAAAGGGGTGGGCCCCGTCGCCATGGCCACCTAGATCTTCAATATTTTAATTACGGTTACTGAGCGTAGCCGAAGTATGACATAATTTGGGACGGATGCGTGCATCCGTAAAGAAGAGTCAACGAAGTATGTTGTTTTTTATAAAGAACCTGCGAGAGGGCTGCGCAAGCTTACGGGCAATTAGTACCGCTCGGCTACATGCATCGCTGCACTTCCACCTACGGCCTATCGACGTGGTCATCTCCCACGGCCCTTTAAAGAGATCTCATCTTGTGGCGGGTTTCGCGCTTATATGCCTTCAGCGCTTATCCCATCCCGACTTAGCTACCCGGCGATGCCCCTGGCGGGACAACCGGCGCACCAGTGGTCGGTCCAACCCGGTCCTCTCGTACTAGGGTCAGGTCCACTCAAATCTCTAACGCCCGCAGTAGATAGAGACCGAACTGTCTCACG
>NZ_FNKI01000002.1 GCF_900102925.1 Flagellimonas zhangzhouensis
GT
This sequence comes from Flagellimonas zhangzhouensis, assembly GCF_900102925.1. Taxonomy (GTDB): domain Bacteria; phylum Bacteroidota; class Bacteroidia; order Flavobacteriales; family Flavobacteriaceae; genus Flagellimonas; species Flagellimonas zhangzhouensis. Next base: position 3 of record NZ_FNKI01000002.1, read on the forward strand.
CTCTATCTACTGCGGGCGTTAGAGATTTGAGTGGACCTGACCCTAGTACGAGAGGACCGGGTTGGACCGACCACTGGTGCGCCGGTTGTCCCGCCAGGGGCATCGCCGGGTAGCTAAGTCGGGATGGGATAAGCGCTGAAGGCATATAAGCGCGAAACCCGCCACAAGATGAGATCTCTTTAAAGGGCCGTGGGAGATGACCACGTCGATAGGCCGTAGGTGGAAGTGCAGCGATGCATGTAGCCGAGCGGTACTAATTGCCCGTAAGCTTGCGCAGCCCTCTCGCAGGTTCTTTATAAAAAAACATACTTCGTTGACTCTTCTTTACGGATGCACGCATCCGTCCCAAAATATGTCATACTTTAAAATATTGAAGATCTAGGTGGCCATGGCGACGGGGCCCACCCCTTTCCATTCCGAACAGGGAAGTTAAGCCCGTTTGCGCCGATGGTACTGCCACACCAGGTGGGAGAGTAGGTCGCCGCCTTCCTCAAAGCCCGATACTTTAGTATCGGGCTTTTTTGTTTTTTGATGTTTGCTAGTTTATGGTAAAAGAATAAAGTAATTTCTTTTCATCTGCAGCAGGAACTTCTGAAATAAGAACGTAGTTGCCAGGAGTGAGGTCTGCTTCAAAAAAACCTTTTTCACCTTCAGATAAATTGTTCATTCCACCCAAGAAAGTAAATCCTTCCGGTGAGGGGGTAATCAACCCTTTTGGATCCATCCAATTCATCCATTGTATCAAAGAGTCCAAATTAGCTCCTGTTTCATAGCGAACCAAATTGACGTCATGTCCCACAAAATGTTCGTATATTTTTTGGTCAATGAAATTGGTTTGAAATATTTGATTTCCTGATGTGATGCTGTCATGTACAACAATACCTTCTGTACTCGAAATGTCAACGGATATGCTCGCAGTTGGCTGATCTAAATCAGTAGTTTCTTCCTGCACTATAATTTGCTTGATCATTCCATGTGAGGTATGCCATTCCCCATTGAACATTTTTACATAACATTCCATTGTATATAAACCTGGTTCTAAATATACCGTACTCTTAGCAGTATGTTTTGGCGAAATTAACCCTGTACCACCCATGAATTTTACTTGAAAATACCATTCTGGAATTTCACCAAAGACTTCCATGGCTTTGTCCATATCACCGTGCATTATCTGCTTCATACCTTCGTCAAAAGGTGGTAGCAGTTCATTTTTGGTATTGTTTATGTCTTTACCTTCAGGATATAGGTCCATAAGTACAAAATGGACTTCTTGGGATTGATTTTCATAAAACAACGTGTTCCATCCCGAGTACAAGGTGTCTGCGGAAAAGAATTCCATACTTTTTGTAATGATTTCAACCTGACCATCTTTTAAAGGGTCTACAGCTTCCTCTAGAGTTGGTTCTATTGCTTCGTTTTGTTTTTCTTTTGATTTACATGAAACAGTTAAAAGAATCAATACAAGGAACAAGAAATAATTTTTCATGATACTAATGTTTTTGGTTGGTAAAACACAGCACAGAGGAAAGTGGAGGTAAGTCTAAGGGACGGTCATCAATTTCAATATATCGAAATTATTATCCAATTACTGGATTAATGTATAGATGGTTAATGTGTTTATGTAGTTGAAATATAACGATTTATAATTGGATTAAGGAAAAGGTAGATCTGTCGTTTAGTTTTTAATGGAATTCAAAAAAAACTCCCCAATACAAAAGTATTGAGGAGTAACGTGTGTATAGTTGATATTTATGTGTGCTAAACTCTTGGTAAGTCACCATCACCTTTTAATGGCAGCTCTGATTTTCCCATTAAAAATTTATCCACATGATGGGCAGCTTGTCTTCCTTCGGAAATGGCCCAGACAATCAAAGATTGACCTCTTCGTTGATCACCAGCGGCAAATACACCGGGTATATTTGTTTTATAGTCACTTGCAGAAGCCTTGATGTTGGTTCTAGGGTCCATTTCCAGTCCAAGTTGGTCCGCAATGGTAGTTTCAGAACCAGTAAAGCCCAGGGCCAGTAATGCTAGATCACATTCCCATTCTTTTTCAGTGCCTTCAACCTCTTTAATTATTGGTCTTTGCCCTGGGGACTTTACCCATTCCACTTCTACTGTAACTAAACTCTTCAAATTTCCTTCGCTATCGACATTGAAATTTTTGGTCGATATACTAAATACTCTTTCCGCACCTTCCTTATGTGAAGTGCTAGTACGCAATCGCATGGGCCAAAATGGCCAAGGCTGTCCATCAGGGCGGCTAGTGGTGCTTTTCGGCATAATCTCAAAATTGGTTACCGATACGGCACCATGCCTGATAGAGGTTCCAATACAATCCGAACCTGTGTCACCTCCACCAATTACGATTACTTTTTTGCCTTTAGCGGATAGTTCTTCTCCTTTATAAGGGATGCCATCCACTTTGCGGTTATTCTGTGGCAGAAAATCCATTGCCTGAACAACTCCCTTGGCATCGGAGCCTGGAATTGGAAGGTGACGTCTTACTGTGGCACCTCCACAAAGTACAATGGAATCAAATTCTTTTTTAAGGTCTGTAGCGGTCACATCAACCCCAACATGAACTCCAGTTTTAAATATGATCCCTTCTTTTTCCATCACCTCCAAACGGCGGTCAATGACATTTTTTTCCATCTTAAAATCAGGAATTCCGTAGCGAAGTAAACCTCCAGCTTTTTCATCACGTTCGAACACTGTTACCAAATGTCCAGCACGGTTTAATTGTTGGGCTGCTGCCAAACCAGAAGGTCCAGAACCGATAACGGCCACTGATTTCCCAGTTCTTTTGGATGGGATTTCAGGTTGGATCCATCCATTTTTAAAGGCAGTTTCAACAATGTTCTTTTCAATATTTTCTATGGAAACTGGGTCCTCGTTGATACCCAAAACACATGCTTCTTCACAGGGAGCAGGACACAATCTTCCCGTAAATTCTGGAAAGTTGTTGGTGGAGTGCAATATTTTGGTTGCCTTTTCCCATTTGCCACGATAGACGGCATCGTTAAAATCGGGGATTAAGTTGCCAAGTGGACAACCACTATGGCAAAAAGGTATGCCGCAATCCATGCAACGTGCCCCTTGGTTTTTCAACTCAGCCTCTTTAAGCGGTTGCGTAAATTCCTTATAATTTTTGATGCGTTCTTTAACAGGGGCGTATCCTTCGTCCTTCCTGTCAAATTCCATAAATCCTGTTGTCTTTCCCATGTTTCAAAAATTATAGGGTTTCCATTTTTTCTTGTTCCAATCGAATAAGTGCCTGACGGTATTCTTCTGGGAATACTTTAATAAACTTTGGAAGGCACTCTTCCCAATCTTCCAATATTTTTTGTGCCAATGGACTCAATGTGGCATTGTAGTGGTTTTCTATAAGTCCTTTCAATTCCTTGATGTCGTTGTCTTCTTCAACAGGCAATAGATTCAAGGCTTCTCCGGTACATTTCTTCGCAAATGTTCCATCTTTATCATACACATAAGCGATGCCACCGCTCATACCGGCTCCAAAATTTCTACCAACATCACCGAGGATTACTGCGGTACCTCCTGTCATGTATTCACAACCATGGTCTCCGATGCCCTCTACAACAGCCTTTGCTCCAGAGTTTCTAACACAGAAACGCTCACCAGCCTTTCCGTTGATATAAGCCTCTCCAGAAGTTGCTCCATACAGGGTAACGTTACCTGTAATTACGTTTTCTTCTGGTTTTATGGTGGATTTGAATGGTACCTTAATCACTAATTTGGCGCCTGAAAGTCCTTTGCCTAAATAATCGTTGGTATTTCCATTCACTACCATGGTCAAACCTTTGGTTGCAAATGCCCCGAAGCTCTGTCCAGCCGATCCAGTAAAGTTTAATTTAAGGGTGTTTTCGGGAAGTCCATCTGCTCCATAAATTTTGGAAATCTCATTACTGATGATGGCTCCAACTGCTCTATCGGTATTGTGAATAGGAAAATCCAAAGAGGTTTTTTCTTTTCTGAACAGTGCAGGGTGAGCCTTGCCAATAATTTCAAATTCTATTGATTTGAATATATCGTGAGTTTGTTTTTCTGTGTTATAGAATTTTGTTCCTTCTGGTACATCAATTTGATATAGGATAGGTGTAAGGTCAATTCCAGCTGCTTTATAATGACTAATGGCCTTCTTTCTATCCAATTTTTGAACTTGTCCGACCATTTCATTTACGGTACGGAAACCCAATTTTGCCATAATCTCACGAAGCTCTTGGGCCACAAAGTACATGTAGTTTACCACGTGCTCTGGTTTTCCTTTGAACTTTTTACGTAGATCTGGATTTTGTGTTGCTATACCTACCGGACAGGTATTCAAGTGGCAAACACGCATCATAATACAGCCTGAAGCTACCAAAGGTGCGGTTGCAAAACCAAATTCTTCGGCTCCCAAAAGACAGGCGATGGCAACATCACGTCCTGTTTTTAATTGTCCATCACATTCGAGGACAATTCTATTTCTTAAATCATTCAGCACTAACGTTTGTTGCGCTTCAGCAATTCCAAGTTCCCAAGGAAGTCCTGCGTGTTTCAATGAAGTCAATGGAGACGCTCCAGTACCGCCATCAAAACCAGAAATCAAAACAACATCAGCTTTGGCTTTTGCCACCCCTGCAGCAACGGTTCCAACACCAACTTCGGAAACCAATTTTACATTCACACGAGCTTCACGGTTGGCTGATTTTAAATCATAGATCAACTGCGATAAATCTTCAATGGAATATATATCGTGGTGTGGTGGTGGTGAAATCAATCCCACATAAGGGGTTGAATTACGTGTTTTGGCAATGGCTGGGTTTACTTTTGGGCCAGGTAATTGTCCACCTTCTCCAGGTTTTGCCCCTTGGGCCATTTTTATTTGAATTTCTTGGGCATTGGACAAATAGTTGGAGGTTACCCCAAATCTACCCGATGCCACCTGTTTGATGGCACTGTTTTTCCAATCGCCTGTTTGACTTCTATAAAAACGAGCCGAATCCTCACCACCTTCACCTGAATTGCTCTTTCCTCCAATTCGGTTCATGGCAATCGCAAGATTTTCATGTGCTTCCTTACTGATGCTTCCGTAGGACATGGCCCCAGTTTTAAACCTTTTTACGATTTCGGTCCAAGGTTCTACTTCTTCAATGGGAATGGGGTCATAGTTCGAAAATTCGAACAGTCCACGTATGGTCATTAAGTTTTTGGATTGCTCGTTCACCATTTTGGAATACTCCTTATAGGTTTCCGGCTCGTTATTGCGTACCGACTTTTGAAGCATGGCTACACTTAATGGATTGAACATGTGCTTTTCACCGTTTCTTCTCCATCGGTACTCTCCGCCAACTTCAATATCGAGGTCAGCTGCTATTTCCTTTTTGCTAAAGGCCTTGGTATGGCGTTTGGCCACTTCTTTTTCTATTTCGTAAAGGCCAATTCCTTGAATACGTGTGGGTGTATTTGGGAAATATTTGTCCACCACTTTGGTGTTGATTCCTATACACTCAAAAAGTTGGGATCCACGATAAGAGTTCAAGGTTGATATCCCAATTTTGTTCATCACCTTAAGAATTCCTTTTCCAACCGCTTTATTATAATTGTAAATGGCTTCCTCGAAAGTATAATCGGTGATGTTGTTTTCTTTGATTTGTTCTCCAATGATCTCGTTTACCAAGTATGGGTTGATGGCACTGGCACCAAATCCGAACAATAGAGCAAAATGATGTACCTCTCTTGGTTCTGCAGATTCAATGATGATGCTCAATTTGGAACGTTTGCCCAGTTTTCTAAGTCCACTGTTTACATAAGAACAAGCCAAAAGTGCTGGAATGTGAGCCATTTCAGTGCTAACCATTCTATCGGATAGAATAATGATGTTTGCGCCCTGGTCAATGGCATCCGATGCTTGTTTTAATATGGAGTCCAATGCTTCTTCCAAACCATTAAGTCCCCTTGCAATTTCATATAGCATGGAAATGGAAACCACTTTGTAATCTGGACTGGCATCATAATTTTTTATTTTATCCAAATCCTCTTTGGAGATCACTGGGTTTTGGATTTTCAATTTTCGACAGTGCAGTTCAGAAAAGTCGAAAATATTATGATCACTACCCAAGGTAAGACTGATGTCGGTAATCAATTCTTCTCGAATACCATCCAAAGGTGGGTTGGTTACCTGGGCAAAAAGTTGTTTAAAGTAATTGTAGATCAATTGCGGACGCTCAGATAATACCGCAATTGGTGTATCGGAACCCATGGAGCCGATTGGTTCTTTCCCATTTTCAGCCATCGGCATAATAATGGTGTTGATGTCCTCTTGGGTATATCCGTATGCAGTTCTTCTGGTTTTCAATGGAAATTCACCGAAGAAAACTGGACAATCATTATATGGTATATCGCGAAGGTGAACCAAATTATCCTTCAACCATTTTTTATAAGGGTGCTTGGAGGCAATGGATTCTTTGATTTCTTCATCATTTACGATGCGGCCTTCTTCCATGTTTACCAAGAACATTTTTCCTGGTTCCAATCTTCCGTGGAATTCAATATCCTCTGGGTCAAGTTCAACAACCCCAGTTTCGGAGGACATAATCACATACCCTTGTTTGGTCACAGAATATCTTGATGGACGAAGTCCGTTTCGGTCCAAAACAGCACCAATATAATTTCCATCGGTAAATGGAATGGAGGCTGGACCGTCCCAAGGCTCCATTAAACAAGAGTTATACTCGTAAAACGCTCTTTTAGATTCGGACATTTCAGGGTTTTTCTCCCATGCTTCCGGTACCAACATCATCATCACCTCTGGTAGGGAACGACCTGTCATCAATAACAGTTCCACTACCATATCCATACTGGCTGAATCCGATTTTGCTGGTAGTACTATCGGTAAAATGTTTTTGATATCTTCCCCGAACCAGTCGCTTTCCATCAATTCCTCGCGAGAGCGCATGCGGGAAACGTTACCTCTTAGGGTGTTGATCTCACCATTGTGGCACATATATCGAAAGGGTTGTGCCAAATCCCAATTTGGGAATGTATTGGTGGAGAATCTTTGGTGTACCAAGGCTAAACGCGTTACCACTCTTGGGTCTAAAAGATCTTCGTAAAATCTGCTTATGTCTTTAGGTACCAAAAGCCCTTTAAAAATGATGATTTTGGTGGATAGACTGGGCAGGTAGAAAAATTTGCTTTCAGAAAGTTTGCTTTCTATGATGGTATGCTCCGTAATTTTACGTGCAATGAAAAGTTTTAGGTTGAATTGAAAATCGTCCAAGGATTCGCCTTTTCCAACAAAAACCTGCATTACATAAGGTTCTGTCTCTGCTGCGATACGACCAGGTACAGATCTGTTTACGGGTACTTTTCTCCAACCTAATATTTGTAGGCCTTGTTTTTTGAAATTTTCTTCGAGTACGCTAATGCAAAAATCACGCTGGTTTTGCTTTTGGGGTAGAAATACGTTTCCTACGGCATAAGAACCCGCTTCTGGCAATTCAAATGGACAAGCATCTTTAAAGAAGTCATGTGGAATATCAATTAATATTCCAGCTCCGTCCCCAGTTTTGCCATCTGAACTAACAGCACCTCTATGCTCAAGACGATCGAGTATTTCGAGGGCCTTGTGTATTATGTCGTTGGACTTTATTCCTTTAAGGCTACAGATAAATCCTGCACCACAGTTATCATGCTCAAATTCTGGTAAATATAAACCTTGCTTTTCCAATCCCATCATTAACGTATTTCCTCAAATTTATCAAAATAGATGAATAGATAATAAGGTTTTTGCTGATTATCAGATAAATAATCAACGTAATGATTGGAAGGTTAAAAAAAGCGCAATTATAGAATTAAAGGAATGTTAAATTATCATTATCTCAAATCCACAGCCAAAATTGTGGGCTTCCCTACAGTGAAAAGCCTATTTCATCGATTTTCACCCTGTTTGAGGGGTAGGTGCTTTGAGTTGAGAAGGGAGGTTGGGAAATAAAAGGGTGTTTAAAAAAAGGAACCCCCTCTTTTTTGAGGGGGTGCTGAATTTTTAATCTTTAAGAATACTTCTCGAAATCACAATTTTCTGAATTTCGGATGTTCCTTCATAGATCTGGGTAATCTTCGCATCACGCATTAATCGCTCTACATGGTATTCTTTTACGAAACCATTTCCGCCATGAATCTGTACGGCTTCCACTGCTGTTTCCATGGCAACTTCGGAAGCATATAATTTTGCCATAGCTCCAGAAAGGGTGTAATCGTTGCCATTGTCCTTGTCGCAAGCAGCTTGATAAACCAAATGGCGAGCTGCCTGAATTTTGGTATGCATATCGGCCAATTTAAAGGCAATGGCCTGATGGTTCGAAATTTCTGTACCGAATGCTTTACGTTGTTTGGAGTATTGCAAGGCAAGTTCGTATGCTCCTGCAGCAATGCCCAAGGCTTGGGCTGCAATTCCGATTCTACCTCCTGCCAAAGTTTTCATGGCAAACTTGAATCCAAAGCCATCCTCACCAATGCGGTTCTCTTTCGGAACTTTTACATCATTAAACATTAAGGAGTGGGTATCGCTTCCTCGAATGCCCAGTTTATTTTCTTTGGGACCTATCTCAAAACCTTCCGCTCCTTTTTCCACAATAAGGGCGTTGATGCCCCTATGTCCTTTTTCTACATCGGTTTGTGCAATTACCAAATACACTTCGGCTTGGTTCCCATTGGTAATCCAGTTTTTGGTCCCATTTAATAGGTAATGGTCACCTTTATCCAGTGCAGTGGTTTTTTGTGAAGTGGCATCACTCCCTGCTTCGGGTTCCGAAAGACAGAAAGCGCCAATAATTTCTCCAGTCGCTAAGCGAGTGAGGTATTTTTCCTTTTGGGCTTCTGAACCATACGTTTCGAGCCCCCAACAAACCAATGAATTGTTTACGGAAACCATAACGGATGCCGAGGCATCAATTTTGGATAATTCTTCCATGGCCAAAACATAAGAGAGGGTATCCAGACCACTTCCTCCATATTTTTCGTTCACCATCATGCCTAAAAAGCCAAGCTCTCCCATTTTATTCACCAATTCTTTTGGAAATTTTTGGATTTCGTCTCGCTCAATTACGCCTGGAAGCAATTCATTTTGGGCAAAATCTTTTGCCGCCTGTTGTATCATTAACTGTTCTTCGGAAAGTGTGAAGTCCATAAAACTGAAAAATAATTAAAAACTACCTACAAATATAGTTTTGTAATATTATATTTTCATAAAAAGTGAATTTTAAATACGAATGATGAAAAGTTTTTTGGAATTATTGAGAAGTTAAATTTTGGGTGTCACAATATTTTATAAGGATAAGATTATGTGGAAAACCTCATTTTGAATATCTTTAGCCGCACAGATAACTACTCAAAATAATAATACCTTAATTAAACCAACTTATAATGGAAACCCTTTTAATTGTCATATTTGTATTAGGCTATTTGGCAATCACCCTTGAACATAATTTAAAGATTGATAAACTTATTCCAGCCTTGGCCATGATGGCCATTCTTTGGGCGCTAATGGCGTTCGGTTTGGATGGATTCTCCACTTGGTTTGATTCCGGTGCCCATCATTTGATGGAAAACTTCGGATTGTTAGAGCACGAAGAGAAATTGGAGTTGTTGGAGGAAACTTTGCTTCACCACTTAGGAAAGACTTCTGAGATTTTGGTATTCCTTTTAGGAGCTATGACCATTGTTGAGATCATTGACTATTTCGATGGTTTTGCGACCATTAAATCCTTTGTAAAAACAAGAAGCAAAAAGAAAATTCTTTGGATATTCTCCTTTTTGGCATTTATTCTTTCCGCAATCATCGATAACTTAACCGCAACCATCGTGTTGATTTCCATCCTTCAGAAAATTGTTAAGGACAGAGATACACGAATCTGGTATGCAGGTTTGATCATTATCGCAGCGAACGCTGGTGGTGCTTGGTCTCCAATTGGGGATGTTACCACGACCATGCTTTGGATCGGAAATAAAGTTTCCACTGCCATGTTGATCGAGCACTTGTTGATTCCTTCTTTGGTGTGTATGTTGGTGCCTTCTTTTATCGCTTCATTCTTGCCTGCTTTTAAAGGTGAAATTGATGCCGAAGAAGAGGAGCCTCTCAAATCTAAATTTGGACCAACCATGTTGTACCTAGGTTTGGGTGCGATTGTATTTGTTCCAATTTTTAAAACTATTACGCACTTACCTCCATATGTGGGTATGATGTTGTCTTTGGCTGTAGTAGCAACATTTGCTGAAATCTATAGCAATAAAAAAATATCAATTTCTTCAGTAGATCACGAAAGCGATGCTGCTGCTCACCATAGTCCTGTTCATAGTGCTTTAACTAAAATTGAATTGCCAAGTATTTTGTTCTTCTTGGGTATTTTGATGGCGGTTGCCGCATTGGAATCCTTAGGCTTGTTGTTCAACTTTGCAGAAGGCTTAAAGCAAAGTATGCCATTGATGGGTACGGAGATGGAAGGAACTACAGTTTCTGACCTTGTGGTATTGCTATTGGGTGTAGGTTCTGCTGTAATTGACAACGTACCATTGGTTGCTGCCAGTTTGGGGATGTTCTCCGAGCCATTGGATGACCAACTGTGGCACTTTATCGCTTACTCTGCAGGTACAGGTGGTAGTATGCTTATTATTGGTTCTGCAGCAGGTGTTGTTGCCATGGGAATGGAGAAGATTGACTTTTTCTGGTACGTTAAGAAGATATCTTGGTTGGCCTTATTGGGCTTCTTGGCCGGGTCAATTTGTTTCATGGTAATGCGATTCTTGTTCTAAAAAATACTTTAGTTCAAAAATCTCCGTTATAATTGCAAATTAAATTGGGGATTTTATATGATTATGTTTCAAGAAGCAACGGAAGGTGCGGAGGTAGCTGCCTCTATATCAGAAGAAAAGACCTTATCCGTAATAGATCTTATCGTTAATGGCGGAACAGGAAGTATCATTATTATAATGATACTTTTTGTTCTTCTATTTGTAGCAATGTATATTTATTTTGAACGCATTTTTGCCATTAAGGCAGCATCCAAAATAGATAAAAACTTCATGGACCAGATTCGTGACCACGTCATGAACGGAAAACTGGAGGCTGCAAAACTTTTATGTGCCCAAACGGATTCTCCCGTGGCACGTTTAACTGAAAAAGGTGTTGCCCGAATTGGTAAACCTTTGGACGATATTAATACTGCAATCGAGAACGCAGGTACCCTAGAGGTGTACAAATTGGAGAAAAACGTGAGTGTTTTGGCCACAGTTGCCGGTGCTGCACCTATGATTGGTTTCTTGGGAACCGTGATTGGTATGATTTTGGCATTCCACGAAATGGCAAGCAGTGGCGGTCAAGCTGAAATGGGATCTTTGGCATCTGGTATTTATACCGCAATGACCACAACAGTTGCTGGTTTGGTGGTTGGTATTATCGCCTACATCGGGTACAACCACTTGGTGGTTAGAACGGACAAAGTGGTTCACCAAATGGAAGCCAACGCCGTACAGTTTTTAGATTTATTGAACGAACCTATATAGTTTTCCTATGAAACTTAAGGGAAGAAATAAAGTAAGCCCGGAGTTTAGCATGTCGTCAATGACAGATATTGTATTTCTGTTGTTGGTGTTTTTCATGCTGACGTCCAACGCGCCAAATGCACTCGATTTACTTTTGCCAAAGGCAAAAGGGAAATCTACCAATACACAGAATGTTTCGGTTACTATCGACAAGAACTTAAAGTATTATGTGAACAACGAGCAGATTAACAAGGAATACATTGAAATTGAATTAAAAAAGGCACTTGAAGGTCAAGACAAGCCAACTATCATTCTAAGGGCAGAAGAAAACGTAGCCATCAAAGAGGCAGTTAACGTTATGGATATAGCCAATAGAAACAAATACAAGGTTATCTTGGCGGTGCGGCCAAATTAATGTCCTTTTTAGATACGAGACACAAGAAAAAATCTTTCACGCTTACAACACTTTTGTTAAGCGCGCTGCTCCTATTGCTTTTTTATATTGGACTTACCTATTTAGATCCACCGATTGAAAATGGTATTGCCGTGAATTTCGGCACCATGGATTTTGGTAGTGGTGAAGTGCAGCCTAAAGAAAAAGTGAGGTCAGAGCCTAGGGAAGTTCCTACTCCAGCAGAACCTCAAGAGCAAGTGGAAGAACCTGTGCAACCCAAAGAAGCTGTGGTTGAGGAAGCTCCAGTTGAAAAGGTGTTGACCAGTGATGATACCGAAACTATCAAACTAAGGCAACAGCAAGAAGCCAAACGTAAAGCGGAAGAAGAAGCTGAAAAAGCAAAAGCCGAAGCAGAGCGTATCGCGCAAGAGAAACGTGAGGCCGAAGAACGCAAAAGGCAGGAAGAGGAAGCCAAGAAAAATAATATTGATGCCTTGATAGGAGGTATTGGTAAATCTGATGGCACTACTACAGGAAGTGAGGGTGATGATGATCGTGCTGGAGACAAAGGTCAACCTGACGGTGACCCTTATGCAACTTCATACTATGGGGGAGGTCCTGGAGGAGGAGATGTTGGAACAGTCGGATATGGTCTTAAAGGACGAAAATTACTTGATAGTAAAATTGTTAGGCAAGATTGCAACGAAGAGGGTAGGGTTGTAGTTAGGATTTATGTTGACCAGAGTGGAAAAGTTGTTAAAGCGGAACCAGGAATCCAAGGAACACTAAATGCAGCCCCGTGCTTGTTGGAAGCGGCAGAAAAAACTGCATTAACTTACAAGTGGAATAGTGATGGTGATGCTAAGCCACAGCAAATTGGATTTATTGTGATTGTTTTTAAACTAGGGCAGTAGTGACCTATAAAGAGACTTTGGACTGGATGTTTGTTCAGTTGCCCATGTACCAACAAAAAGGTGCGGTGGCCATGAATGCCAAATTGGACAACATTCTCCATTTTGCATCTGTTCTAGGAAATCCCGAAAAAAAATTTAAAAGCATCCACGTAGCGGGAACCAACGGAAAAGGTTCCAGTAGCCATATGTTGGCTTCCATTCTTCAGGAAACGGGCCATAAAGTCGGATTGTACACATCTCCCCATTTAAAGGATTTTAGGGAGCGCATTAAAATAAATGGGCAAGTTGTTGGTGAAGAATTCGTAGTGGACTTTATTGCACAGCACAAGCCATTTTTGGAGTACCACAAGCTTTCATTTTTTGAAATGACCGTAGGAATGGCATTTCAATATTTTGCGCAAGAAGAAGTGGATGTTGCTATTATTGAGGTTGGGCTTGGAGGTCGTTTGGATTCCACAAACATTATAACCCCTGAAGTTTCCTTGATTACCAATATCGGATTAGATCATACACAGTTTTTGGGTGATACTTTGGAGAAAATTGCTTTGGAAAAAGCAGGAATCATTAAACCAAAGGTTCCTGTAGTTATCAGTGAAACCCAACCAGAAACCAAAATGATTTTCAATCTGATCGCGCACCAGCTTAAATCGGATATAGTTTTTGCCGATGAACATCTTGCAGAAGGTTTTAAAACCGATTTGTTGGGCGATTACCAGCAAAAAAATATGAATGGGGTAGTGGCCACCATTCAACAACTCAAGGGTTTTGCTATATCCGAAAAGGCTATAAACGATGGCCTCAAAAAAGTGGTTGCCAATACGGGGCTTTTAGGTCGTTGGCAAATTTTGCAAAAATCACCTTTGGTGGTCTGCGATACGGCCCATAATAAAGAGGGCTTGCAATTGGTTTTGCAACAGGTGGCAAAACAATCCTATGATCGGTTGCATATCGTGCTAGGATTTGTAAATGATAAAGATGTAAAGTCTGTTTTAGGATTATTTCCGAAAGAAGCTAGCTATTATTTTGTGAGACCTGCCATTCCACGAGGTATGGATGTGAATACACTTTGTGAACTAGCTAAAGAACAGGGGCTTGTGGGAGAAAAATATGGGTCCGTTCAAAAGGGTTTTGCAGCGGCTTTGGAAAATGCGCAAAGCACCGATATGGTTTATGTGGGAGGGAGTACTTTTGTTGTGGCAGAAGTAGTGTAATTTTTTTCATTTTTTTGTTTTTTAAATCAAAAACAGTGTTATATTTGCACTCCCATTACGGAAAATAATGGGCGCTTAGCTCAGTTGGTTCAGAGCACCTCGTTTACACCGAGGGGGTCGGGGGTTCGAATCCCTCAGCGCCCACAACAAAAAAAAGCCTTCGATTTCTCGAAGGCTTTTTTGTTTTTATACGGTTATTGATTCCCCAATATCGGGCAACAACAATTGCTTTCCTTTCTGCTCAAAATACCCAACAGCTTTTTCTTTGTTCAATATAATTGGTGGAAATGTATCGTAGTGGCATCCGATGATCTTATCGCAAGCAATAAAATCACTTGCAATGGTTGCATCTTCATAGCCCATGGTGAAATTGTCTCCAATTGGAAGCACGGCAATATCCAATTTCGGGCAGCTCATGGGGATGAGTTCCATGTCCTTGGTCAAAGCGGTGTCACCAGCAATATAAATGCATTTTGAATCATCATAGATCACAAAGCCTCCTGGGTTTCCCCCGTTGCTGCCATCGGGCAATGCACTGGAGTGAACGGCGTTTACATATTTCGCAGTTCCGAAATCAAAGGTGAGTTTTCCGCCGTGGTTCATGGGGTGTCCTTGGACTCCTTTTTCACCAAACCAAGAAACAACTTCAAAATTGGAAACCAATAGGGCTTCGGGATTGTTTTTGGCAATGGCCTCCACATCCAACACATGGTCTTGGTGGCCGTGGGTCACAAAAATGTAGTCCACTTTAAGGGAATTGATGTCGATGTTCGAAGCCAATTCATTCCCAGAAATAAAAGGGTCGAACAATATGGTTTTGCCGTTCATTTCCAACAGCAATGTAGCATGACCTAAAAAGGTAATTTTCATTTTAGCGATTTTTTATAGGATTAATCTATTCACTATAAATTTAAAAAGAACCGATGGAAATGTCAATTTTAGTCCCGAAAGGAACTGAGCTTTGTGTTGCCGTTTTTTTTGATTTGGAAAATATGGTTTGATCAAAAAGGAAGTACATTTGCAGCATGATTGCGACCATTTGTAGAAAAGGACATTTTAATGCCGCCCATCGCCTCCATAACCCAAATTGGAGCGATGAAAAGAACATTGCTGTTTTTGGAAAATGTAACAGCCCAAGCTTTCATGGGCATAATTTTGACCTTGAGGTTAGAATTCGAGGTGAAGTGGATCCT
The DNA here is from genome assembly GCF_900102925.1 of Flagellimonas zhangzhouensis. Lineage (GTDB taxonomy): Bacteria > Bacteroidota > Bacteroidia > Flavobacteriales > Flavobacteriaceae > Flagellimonas > Flagellimonas zhangzhouensis. The sequence continues at coordinate 15,259 of NZ_FNKI01000002.1, forward strand.
GATACGGGCTTTGTGATGGATTTGGCCGATTTGGGTGTGTTGATCCGTGATGAGGTGGAAGAGCGTTTTGATCATAAGAACCTCAACTTGGATTGCCCTGAGTTTAAAGACCTGTTGCCCACCACAGAGTATTTTGTAAAAGTGATCTACGATATTTTAAAACCCAAGCTACAATCTGGACAGCAATTGCACATTACCTTGCACGAAACCTCAAAAAACTCTGCGGAGTATGGCGATTGGTAATTAATTACGATATTGCACCGCTTTTTAATGGGATATTAGCTCAGTTGGTTTAGAGCGCTGCCTTGACAGGGCAGAGGTCACTGGTTCGAATCCAGTATATCCCACTTTCTCTACTTATATCCCGAAATTTTTCGTTGTAGTTTTTGGTTGTTGCGCTCCAAACGCTCGTTTTGGTGCCGTAAACTGCCCAATGCCTTTTGCATGGCCTGTAAACTCTCTTGTTGTAGCGCGATGATCTGTTCTAGGTCGGATTTGGTGTATTGCTTTGTCATTTTGTAGGTTAATTGTATTTAGATGGAAATAAATTTTCATGAAATTACAATAAATTATTGTTTAATGTAATATAATTAGTGTCAAGCGAAAAGAAATTTGCATGAAACCGCAATTTGATTGTTATCTGATGATTTTTAGTCTAATTATATTAGCGTAGGACGGCAATTTAATTGCACTATGGATAAAATAAATTACAATAGAATAAAAGCGGTTTTAGCGGAAAATAATGTCTCCTCAAAAGAATTGGCTAAACATCTTGATAAAACTGAGTCAACGGTTTCTAGATGGTGTACCAATGATGTGCAACCTTCCATTGAGGTATTCCATCAAATAGCTAAATTTCTTGATGTGGATGTGCGAGAGCTTTTGGTTTCGACTAAATAAATGATGTCGAATACATCGGTTATATGCCAATTTGGGTGTATAGTGATGTATTTTACTTTTCTAAAAGCAAGTTGGTTGTAATTTGGAGCAATTTTTGAACAATCATTCATTATGAGAAGCTTTTTCTTTTTACTCACTCCTTTATTGATGGTTATAAACTCATCTTTTGGACAGAACCTTACAGTTTCTGAATTTGATTTGTATGGCTGTTGGAAAAAGGAACCAATTACAAAAGAAAATGGAATTAAGCAATGGATATATGTCACTTGTGACATTTCCGAAACAGGAAAATCAGTAAGACAATCAGATATTGTTTTCAAAGCCTATAATAAATGTGAATTTTTGGCAGTAATTCAAGATGCCCTTTGCCCCATTGTTTACCAAAGGGTCGAAGGAACTTGGACATATGACGAGAAATCTGGAATTGTAGAAGTTTTTTACCCTAAGGATTTCCAGAAAGAGATCTTGGACACTTTTAGAGAATCACATCCTGAACTGGAAATTCCTAACCCAAGATTGAAAACTAAATTCAAAATATTAGGAATTGAGGATGGGAAAATTAAAATAGAAAAAACTACTGCAAACATTGACCTTAATTAATTGCTATCTAAATACTAATGGCGTAGACCGATAAGAGTTCAAATAAACAACGGGTTTAAACCAAATCCAAAACCCGTTCCAACGCCATTCCTCGAGAACCTTTGATCAATAGGGTTCCTTTTTTTAGTGGTTGGTCTTCCAAATGTGCTTTTAGGGCATCAAAGGTTTCAAATTGCAATAGGTCTGTTTGTGTGCCGAAAAAGTTCTTACCCACCAAATAAACATCTTGAAAATTCAGTTCTTTCGCCAAATCGGCAATGGCTTGGTGTTCTTCGGTAGCGGTTGTTCCCAACTCGAACATATCTCCAATAATCAGGGTCTTGTGTTCGGCATCCATCAAACTGAAATTCTCCAAAGCGGCCTTCATGCTGGTCGGGTTGGCATTGTAGGCATCCAAAATAATCTTGAACCCATTTTTTTCCAAGATCTGTGAACGGTTGTTTTGGGGTTGGTAGGACTCGATGGCCGATTTGATCTCCTCCAAAGGCACATTAAAATATTTACCCATGATGATAGCCGCACAACAATTCGGAAAATTATATTTTCCGATGAGTTGGGTTGTAATGGTGGTTTCCTCAACCTTTAAGGTTACAAAAGGATTGGCCTTTAAAAACTCAATGTTATAAAATTGGTGGTCCGTTGTACTAAAACCAATTTTCTTGGTACAGCTGTTCAATTTTTCCTTTTGAATGGGGTCATCGGCATTAAAGAAGATATGCCCACCATTCGATCTTATAAAATTATAAAGCTCACTTTTCCCTTGAATCACACCCTCAACGCTCCCGAACCCCTCCAAGTGTGCTTTTCCAAAATTGGTAATGTATCCAAAATCGGGCTGGGCGATGTTACAAAGCATTTCAATTTCCCCAATGTGGTTGGCGCCCATTTCCACAATGGCCATTTCCGTATCTTCTTGTATTGACAACAAGGTTAACGGAACCCCGATATGGTTGTTCAAATTGCCCTTTGTGGCAATGGTCTTGTATTTTTTGGAAATAACGGCATTGATAAGCTCCTTGGTCGTGGTTTTGCCATTGCTACCCGTTAGCGAAATGATTTTTGCCTTGCATTGCTTTCGGTGGTAGGTGGCCAGTTGTTGCAGGGTCTCCAAAACATCTTCACAAAGGATAAACTTATCCGAGGTGTTGTAATCCGTCTCGTCAATAATGGCATACGTAGCACCTTTGTCCAATGCTTCTTGGGCAAAAGCATTGCCATTAAAGTTTGGACCTTTCAAGGCAAAAAACAAACAGTTATCGGTTACTTTTCTTGTATCCGTACAAATTGTGGGATGCTCTAAAAAAAGAGCGTGCAAAGCTTCCATTTTCATAGTTCGAAGATAAAAAAAGCCCCGACAATTGCCGGGGCTTTTTTTAAATACTCAAGGGTATGTTTATCTCGCTTTTTTGTGGCGAACTGTTTTATTGGATTTGGATTTTGAACCAACTCTGGACATAGCACATCTAAATCCGATATCGTCTGTTGCCATATATTGTGGCAAATATCTACGTTGTGCTGGGTCTAACCAGAAAGCTCTGTCTCTCCAAGAACCACCTTTGTAAACGCGAACTTCGTCGTTGATTAAGGTTGTTCTATAGTTGGATGTGTCATATTGGCGAACCAATTCTCCATCTTCGTTACGCTCTACCTTGTGATTTGGAGAGTCGTACATTTTACGTTGATCTTCGTCTTCTGCGGCAAACCTGTCATAGAATCTAGCGGAACCAGCGTCCCCATCTCTAAATCCACGGTTGTCACTCTTATCGAAGTTGGTTCTCAAATAGGTTTCTTGTTCGGTAACAGGAACTTCTTTGATTTCCCCTGGAAGGTTGATGGCTACAATTTTACCGTTTGGCAAAGTGTCATACACAATTTGATCTTCCAAGATTTCAACTTTTCCATCTTCACCAATAGCTTTTTTCATGAAGATGTTACCACGGTAGTAGTTAAAGTCACTGATTTCGTCGTCAACGATAGGACGATATACATCGGCCACCCACTCGCTTACGTTACCAGCCATGTCATACAGACCAAAATCGTTTGGCTTATAAGATTTAACTTCTCCTGTGATATCGGCACCATCGTCAGACCATCCTGCAATACCGCCATAATCACCTTTTCCTTGCTTAAAGTTGGCCAACTGGTCTCCACGACCTACGCGCTGTCCATTTCTGGTGTAATCACCTTCCCAAGGATATTTTTTTCTACCTCTATAGTTGTTATACTCGCGGCTTCCAACAAGAGCTTGTGCTGCATATTCCCACTCAGTTTCGGTTGGAAGTCTATATTCTGGCATAATAACACCGCTACTTCTTTTAGCAAAAGCACTAATGGAATCCTTCTTTTGTTTTCCTTGTAATGAATCAATCTCACCACCGTAAACAGATTCAGGATTGTTCAAATAAGCTTCTGTGCTGAAGGTTCCAGACATTTCACCGTTCAATACTTTGTATTTTGCATCTTCGGCAATATATCCTTCTCTTTCCAACATTACCTCATTAACCCTGTCGGTTCTCCATTCGGCATATTGAGTTGCTTGCACCCAGTTAACACCAACTACTGGATATTCTGCAAAAGCAGGGTGTCTTAGGTAGTTGTTAGTCATGGTTTCATTATAGCCCAATCGGTTTCTCCATACCAAAGTATCTGGAAGAGCACCTTTATAAATGTTGGCATAGTTTGGATTGTCTGGTGGGTAAACCGCCTTTAAATAATCCAAATATTCCAAATACATTACGTTGGTGACCTCGGTTTCGTCCATATAAAAAGACTGCACGTGTTGTTGGGTTGGCGTATTGTTCCAATCGTGCATAATGTCGTCCTGGACCTTACCTTTGGTGAAAGTTCCACCTTCAACAAAAACAGTTCCAGGAGGAGTTTCTTGCTCCTTGAAATCCGAATTGTATTGAAATCCACCCTCCTTGGCGTTGATTTTCCATCCTGTGGCTCTAGAAGTGTCCTTTGATCCTGAGGAATTTTTACAACTGGATAATCCTCCCATCACAACGGCGCAAGAAAGTACAACTTTGATTAAGTGTTTTTTCATAATTTGGGCTTGAGTACTTTAAAACTCAGGGGTTTATTCCCTAAGCGCTTCAATTTGTTTTGATTTTAAAAATCTTTCGATGGCATTAAAACGACGTTTTTGCCATTATATTTTGTGTTTGTCAAATAATTGTGGCAAAGTTCAAATTTTCTACATTGCTACACCTTTCTAACGGAGATGCTTTGAAAATAGTATAGCCCATATTGGTTTTTAACGGATTGGAATAAGTTAAAAGACATATAAATACCTTTTAACTGGATTAGTAGTGTTTTGAACGAAATACCATAAAATTTATAGATGCAGATATAAGAATTTCACCAAAAGACCGTTTAATTTGTATTGTTTCTTAGAATTATTAGGGAAACGGGGACATTACTAAATGCTAAAATTTTAGAATGAAAAAGTTTTTAATTGTGGTAGCTTTCTTGGTTATAGCGCCACAAATTAGTGCACAGCAAGAAAGAGCAATCACCACTGCAGTACCATTTTTAACCATTGCAGCCGATGCAAGGGCATCTGGTATGGGGGATATGGGAGTTGCAACTTCGTTCGATGTGTATTCGCAACAATGGAACCCTGCTAAATATGCTTTTGCAGACCAAAAAATGGGAGTTGGGGTTAGTTATACTCCTTATTTGGAAACTATTGTAAACGATGTTTCCTTATTAAATGCCAATTTTTATAATAAGCTGAATGACCGAAGCGCATTTGCTGTTGGATTGCGCTATTTTGGTTTGGGAGAAATTGAGTTGAGACAAACTTTTGATCAAAGCGCTACCATAGTAAAGCCAAATGAATTTTCATTGGATGGTTCATATTCATTGAAATTGAGTGAAACATTCTCTATGGCTGTTGGAGGTAGATTTATAAGCTCTAACCTTAGGTTCCAAGATGGAACGCAAGACTCTCAGGCAGCCAATGCCTTTGCAGTAGATATTGCTGGTTTTTATCGATCAAGAGAAATTGCCTATGCAAGTTTTGATGGACGTTGGAGAGCTGGTTTTAATATTTCCAATTTAGGTGGTTCGTTGCAATATGATGAAGGTGGACAAGAAAACTTTTTGCCTACCAATCTAAAATTTGGAGGTGGCTTCGATTTTATTTTTGATCAAGACAACAAGTTGGCTATCAATACTGAATTTAATAAATTATTGGTGCCAACACCTAGAGATTTTGACGGTGATGGTGATATCGATGCAGAGGATAATGACCAGTATCAGAATATTGGCTTTTTTAGCGGAATCTTTGAATCTTTCGGAGATGCTCCTGATGGATTTAGTGAAGAACTAAAAGAAGTAACTTGGGCCTTGGGAGCAGAATACCAATTTAGAGAGTCCTTTATGTTGCGAACAGGTTACTTTAATGAAAGTGAAGAAAAAGGTTCAAGAAAGTTCTTCACCTTAGGTGCTGGGTTCAAATTTAAATCCGCTCAAATAGACCTTTCCTACTTGTTCTCAACCTCACAAGTTAGAAACCCATTGGAAAACACTTTGCGTTTTTCGCTTTCCTTTAATTTTGGGGAAGAGTTTTACAACGACTAATAAGATTTTCAATCATATAACTAAACCCGTCCATATTGGATGGGTTTTTTTATTTTTGGAAGACATCATCTTAGCATGAAGAAAAAGCAAATAGGTTTTGAATTACAGATTTTTGAGGATGGCTCGGAGCTGTCACAAATGGAGCAAAAATTGTTACAACAAGCAGATACAGCCCGTTTAAATGCCTATGCTCCATATTCCAATTTTAAAGTAGGTGCGGCCGTACTCATGGAAAACGGCGAGGTAGTGATTGGAAACAATCAGGAAAATGCGGCTTATCCAGCAGGACTTTGTGCAGAACGTGTAGCTATTTTTCAAGCTGGCGCAAGATTTCCAGGAGTGGCTATTAAGTGTTTGGCAATCAGTGCTGGGTCGGATGGTCATGCCCTGTCCGAACCTGCTGCCCCTTGTGGAAATTGCAGACAGTCCATTATCGAATATGAGCAAAAGCAAACCACTTCGATTCCAATTTTATTGAAAGCTCCAAAAGGCCCAATTTATAAGTGTCCTTCAATGAAAGATATCCTCCCCTTAGCATTCAATAGTTCATTTTTGGGCGATTCTTAAATCAATTCTTTTTACAAAACATTTATATATGTATTTTTGCTCTTCCCAACCACAGGGAAATTTCAATTAATACTACAGTTGATGAAAAAAATCACCAAAGAAGTTTACCTAAAATGGTACGAGGACATGTTGTTCTGGAGAAAATTCGAGGACAAATTAGCAGCAGTTTATATCCAACAAAAAGTAAGGGGCTTTTTGCACCTTTACAACGGACAGGAAGCCGTTTTGGCTGGAGCACTGCATGCCATGGATCTTACCAAGGATAGAATGATCACCGCTTACCGAAACCACGTTCAGCCAATTGGAATGGGGGTTGACCCAAGAAGAGTAATGGCAGAACTTTACGGTAAAGTTACTGGTACCTCAAAAGGTATGGGAGGATCCATGCACATTTTCTCCAAAGAGCATCGTTTTTATGGTGGTCACGGAATTGTGGGTGGACAAATTCCATTGGGTGCTGGTTTGGCATTCGGGGATAAATACTTCAAAAGGGATTCTGTAACCCTTTGTTATATGGGTGATGGTGCAGTGCGTCAAGGATCATTGCACGAAGCATTCAACTTGGCCATGTTGTGGCAATTGCCAGTTGTTTTCATTTGTGAGAACAATGGTTATGCAATGGGTACTTCGGTAGCAAGAACAGCATTCAGTACAGATATCTGGAAACTGGGATTGGGATACGAAATGCCTTGTGGGCCTGTAGACGGAATGGACCCTGCTGCAGTTGCAAAAGAAATGGACAAAGCCATTGAGCGTGCTCGTACTGGTGGAGGTCCAACTTTCTTAGAGATGAAAACGTACCGATATAGAGGTCACTCTATGTCCGATGCGCAGCACTATAGAACCAAAGAAGAAGTAGAGGAGTACAAAAAGATAGATCCAATTACCCAAGTGAAAGATGTGATTCTTGAAAAAGGATACGCAACGGAAGAGGAGTTGAAAGCAGCTGACAAAAGGGTGAAAGATTTAGTGAAGGAGTGTGAGGAATTTGCAGAAAATTCCGATTTCCCACCATTGGAGCAATTGTACGATACCGTTTACGAACAAGAAGACTATCCATTTTTACAACATAAATTATAAGTAGATGGCAGAAGTAATCACCATGCCTAGATTGAGCGATACCATGGAAGAAGGTACCGTGGCAAAATGGCTCAAACAAGTAGGGGACAAAGTTGAAGAAGGAGATATATTGGCCGAAATCGAAACTGATAAGGCTACCATGGAATTTGAATCTTTCCATCAAGGTACATTGCTCCATATTGGAATTCAAGAAGGAGAAGGTGCGCCTGTAGATTCACTTTTGGCCATTATCGGCGACGAAGGAGAAGATTTTTCTGCACTTTTGAACGGAGCGAGTGCTACTCCAGCCAAAGAGGAAGTAGCTGAAACCAAACCAGCGGAAGCTGCCGCACCAGCAAGTGCTCCAGTATCTATTCCAGAAGGTGTGGAAGTAGTTTCCATGCCAAGGTTGAGCGATACCATGGAAGAAGGTACCGTTGCCAGCTGGTTGAAAAAGGTAGGTGATACTGTAGAAGAAGGCGATATTTTGGCTGAAATCGAGACTGATAAAGCCACAATGGAATTTGAGTCTTTCTACTCAGGAACCTTATTGTATATCGGAATTCAAGAAGGAGAAGGTGCTCCTGTTGATTCTTTATTGGCCATTATAGGTCCTGCAGGAACCGATGTGGATGCCGTTTTAAGTGCTCAGTCAGGAGGAGGTGCAACAAGTGCCCCAGCTGCTGAACCAACTAAAACAGAAGCGCCTGCAGCCGAAACAAGCACAGCCGCTCCTGTGGCTTCAGCCTCATCCGATGGACAACGTATATTGGCTTCTCCATTGGCTAAAAAGATAGCCAGTGAAAAAGGCATCAACTTGGCCGATGTAAAAGGAACAGGTGATCACGGTAGAATTGTAAAGAAGGATGTTGAAAGCTATCAACCTTCACAAACTGCTGCCCCTGCTCCTGAAAAAGCAGTTGAATCAGCGCCAGTAGCACCAATTGCTTTACCAGTAGGAGAAGAAAGCATAGAGGAAGTGAAAAACTCAACCATGCGTAAGGTAATTGCCAAGCGTTTGGGTGAATCCAAATTCTCTGCACCACATTACTACCTTACTATCGAGGTAGATATGGAAAATGCAAAAGCTTCAAGATCACAAATCAACAATTTACCAGATACTAAAGTATCGTTCAACGATATGGTATTGAAAGCTTGTGCGATGGCCCTTAAAAAGCATCCACAGGTAAATACTTCATGGAATGGTGATACTACGGTATATAAACATCACGTGCATATGGGTGTTGCTGTGGCTGTAGATGAGGGTCTTGTAGTACCTGTAATCAAATTTGCTGACCAAATGACCCTATCTCAATTGGGTGCATCTGTGAAAGATTTGGCTGGTAGAGCTCGTAATAAGAAAATTAAGCCCGATGAAATGGAAGGAAGTACCTTCACTGTTTCAAACTTGGGAATGTTCGGAATTTTGGAATTTACATCCATTATTAACCAACCGAACTCTGCTATTTTATCTGTAGGAGCCATTGTTGAAAAACCAGTGGTTAAAAACGGGGAGATTGTAGTGGGAAGTACTATGAAAATCACCTTGGCTTGTGATCACAGAACCGTAGATGGAGCAACAGGTGCCCAGTTCTTGCAAACGTTGAGAGCTTACTTGGAGAATCCAGTGACCATGTTGGCATAGTACTAATTGTCCCTTGAGCGTAGTCGAAAGGGATGGTAGGTAACACATAATATTAAAGCATCCCTTTTGGGATGCTTTTTTTATCTTTAAAAAATTCAAAATCAAAAAACGATGAAAATATTTCTATATGTTTTAAGTGCATTGTTGTTTGCAACCTGCTCCAGTACACAAACGGGTTCTACAGCAGCAGTTGTTCCGTCTCCTCCTACAGTAAAGTCAAATGTTTCAAAAGATGATTTTTCCAATGCGGATCGTATTGGTCAAATTATGAACTATTTGGCTTCGGATGAATTAAAAGGCCGCGATTCAGGAAGTGAAGGAATCGAAAAAGCAGCACAGTATATAGAAAATCATTTTAAAGCCTATGGTGTAACACCATATTTTGAAAGTTATAGGGATACCCTTTCCAATTTTAAAAAGCCATCTTACAATGTTGTGGGTGTGGTTGAGGGAAATGACCCTACATTAAAGAATGAGTTTATTGTAATAGGTGCGCATTACGACCATATCGGAATTGTTGAAATGGAAAATGGAGATGCGATAGCCAATGGTGCTAACGATAATGCATCGGGAACGACTTCTGTTTTGGAGTTTGCCAGATATTTTGGAACAAACAAAACCAATAAACGCACTTTGATTTTCGCATTGTTCAGTGCGGAAGAAAAAGGGCTTCTTGGCGCCAAGCATTTAGCTAAGAAATTGAAGGAAGCAGACCTTAACCTTTACACTATGCTCAATTTTGAAATGACAGGTGTACCAATGCAGGACAAAGATTATTTCATGTACATCACAGGATATGAAATGTCCAATTTGGCGGCCGTAGGTAATACTTATGCAAAGGAGAATTTAATAGGGTTTTTGCCTACGGCACAACGAATGAATTTGTATCAGCGTTCAGATAATTATGCGTTCCATCAAGAATTTGGTGTTCCATCGCATACATTTTGCACCTTCGATTTTACCAATTTTGACCATTACCATAAAGTTGGGGACGAACCAGAAATCATGGATTTTGCACATATGGCGCAATTGGTAAATAAAACAATCCCTGTTTTGGAAGGGATAGCAAATGCGCCTGCACAGGAAGTTCAATTAACTAAATAACATAAAATGTCACCTCGAGCGGAGTCGAGAGGTCAAGTTCATGGCAAACATTATCATAACAGGAACAAGTAGAGGAATTGGATTGGAATTGGTCAAGCTTTTTGCTCAAGAGGGGCATCAAGTGTTGGCTCTTTCACGAAATACAAAACCTGTGGAAAGTTTGGGGTTTTCCAATGTGCATACTTTTTCTTTTGATCTGGGAAATCCATCTCATTTTAAAAAAGTAGAGGAGTTTATCGAACAATGGCATGTGGTGGATGTGCTCATCAACAATGCAGGTAGTTTGGTTAACAAACCTTTTATGGAAACTTCGGCTGAAGAATTTGAATCTGTTTACAAAGTAAATGTGTTTGGTGTGGCCGAAATGACCAAAGCCGTTTTACCTCAAATGGGTAAAAAAGGACATGTGGTCACCATAAGTTCTATGGGCGGCGTACAAGGCAGTATGAAATTTGCAGGACTTTCCGCCTATAGTTCCAGTAAAGGGGCGGTGATTACATTGACAGAACTTTGGGCTGAAGAATTTAAAGAGTCAGGACCAAGTTTTAATGTTTTGGCCTTGGGAGCCGTTCAAACCGAAATGTTGGAAGAGGCTTTCCCTGGATATCAAGCTCCAGTTACTGCCATAGAAATGGCAACCTATATCAAGGAATTTGCTTTGACTGGACACAAAATGTACAATGGTAAATTGTTGCAAGTAAGTAATAGTACACCCTGATTAATTTATTGATTCCTTAAAATGATGTTTCTACCTTAACACTTAACTTTGTTCTAGTGGAAACCACCCTTCAAAAATACCTTCCAGAACGAGCTGTGATGCCTTGCTTTGAATTGATCAAGACGCATGGGGTGCATCTTAAAATTGTAAACCATCGGGTAACGCGTCATGGAGACTATCGAAGATTGCCTAATGGTCTGCACATGATTACGGTAAATGCGTCCCTCAACAAATACCGATTTCTAATTACACTCGTCCACGAAATTGCGCATTTGGTGGCCTTTGAAACCTATGGTCGTCGAATAAAACCCCATGGAACAGAATGGAAACGTACCTTTCAACATTTAATGGTTCCATTTATCAGACCAGAAGTTTTTCCAAACCAATTATTGCCTATTATTGCGAACCATTTTAAGAACCCAAAGGCTAGTAGCAGTACAGATGCAAGATTGTCGATAGCACTAAAGGCTTTTGATACCGAAGAAAGAAATCAGAGCTATGTGTTCGAGCTTCCCTATGGCAGTGTATTTCGTTTGTACAATGGTAAATTGTACCGAAGGGGAAATAAAAAAGTAAAACGTTACGAGTGTGTAGAATTGGCTACGGGCAGATTATATTTGTTCCAGCCAAATGCCGAGGTGGAGTTAGTGCAGGAAACCAATTGACCACCTTTTAATTTGAAAACATAAAAATGAACAAAAATTATTACGCCATTTTAATGGCAGGTGGAGTAGGATCCAGATTTTGGCCAGTAAGTACATCATCCAACCCAAAACAGTTTCACGATATGTTGGGGAGTGGAAAAACCTTGATTCAAAAAACATTCGATCGGTTGAACAAGTTTATTCCAACAGAAAACATCTTGATCCTGACCAATGAGCGATACAACGATTTGGTTTTGGAGCAGTTACCAAAGGTAAAGCCCGAACAAGTGGTGTTGGAACCAGCCATGCGAAATACGGCCCCCTGTATTTTATATGCTTCTTTAAAGATTCAAAAAATGAATCCAAATGCGGTGATGATCGTAGCACCAAGTGATCATTGGATCGAGGATGAGGATGCCTTTGAAAAAGATGTAATTGCATGTTTTGATAAATGCGAAAATGAAAATGCCCTCTGTACTTTAGGAATCCAGCCAACGTTTCCAAACACAGGCTTTGGATATATCGAATTTGAAAAGGGAAGTGACGAAAATTTAAAAAAGGTGTCTCAGTTCAGAGAAAAACCTGATTATGAAACCGCAAAGGAGTTTTTGGCACAAGGTAATTTCCTATGGAATGCTGGAATTTTTATGTGGAGTGTAGCAACCATAGTAGAGGCATTTAAAAATTACCAACCGAGCCAATATGATTTGTTCGGTGGAGGAATGTCTTGCTATAATACGCCCGAGGAAAAAGCCTTTATTCAAGAAAATTATGCCAAGGCAGATAACATATCCATTGATTATGCTATCTTGGAGCAATCCAAATCTATTTACACCTTGCCTGCAACCTTCGATTGGAACGATCTTGGGACTTGGGGTGCGCTGTATGATAAATTGGATAAAGATGCCAACGAAAATGCAGTTGTAAACGCTCAGGTATTGTTGGAAAATGCCAAGGGAAATATGATCAGGTCTCCCAAAGGAAAGGTTGTGGTGGTTGACGGATTGGAAGACTATGTCATTGTAGATAAAGAAGAGGTGTTGTTGATCTATCCCAAGGATAAGCAACAAGATATTAAAAAAGTATTGGGGCAGGTTAAAGATAAATTTGGCGACCAGTTCGCGTAATATATGAGCGAAGAACAAATCAAAGATGGTATTCCACCTAAAAAGGATAGTGGGGATGAGGTAAAAAAGGACTTTAAAGGTCTTTTGGGTAGTGTTCGTATGTTTCTTTCGGAACTTTTGGAAATACGTTCCAATACGGATGCCGCGGCCACCAAAGACTCCATTATTGCAGATATTCCCTTTAAAGGGCATACCTCTTGGATTTTGGTATGTTCTATTTTTATCGCTTCCATTGGTTTAAATGCCAACTCTACAGCTGTAGTAATTGGTGCCATGTTAATTTCTCCCTTAATGGGTCCAATTTTGGGGATGGGGCTTTCTTTGGCCATCAACGATATCGATACTTTACGCAGATCGCTCAAAAACTTCACCGTAATGGTAGTTTTGAGTGTGATTACCGCCTTTTTGTTCTTTTATTTATTTCCGCTTCGTGATGAATCATCTGAGCTTCTGGCACGTACCAAACCTGATATTCGCGATGTGCTTATTGCATTTTTTGGTGGTTTGGCATTGGTAATTGCCAGGGCCAAAAAAGGCACCATTGCCAGTGTTATTTTCGGTGTGGCCATCGCCACTGCGTTGATGCCGCCTTTGTGTACTGTTGGTTTTGGATTGGCCATTGGCAAGCCGTGGTATGCAGCAGGTGCTATGTACCTGTTCATCATCAACACCATATTTATTGGTTTGGCTACCTTTTTGGTCATCAAATTTTTACGATTCCCGATGGTGCGTTACGCCAATTCGCAAAGACGTAGGCTTATTGCAAGATTGGCGTCGATAACTGGAATTTTGGTGATGATTCCTGCGGGTTTTACCTTTTATCAAGTCTTTCAAGAGTCGTTGTTTAAAAAACAGGCCCAAGAATTTTTAAGGGAAACCGTTGAAGTGTACCAGTTTGATGGAGCAGGAAGATATGTGGACAACCTTACCAAATTGGAATACTCGGATGATGAGGCTTCAGTAATTGAAGTGGTTTTCATGGGAGATGAATTGGTTCCTGACAATGTGATAAACACTTGGCGTTCGCAAAAAGAACAGTATTCCCGTTTGAAGGATGTGGAACTTCATGTTATTCAAGGTGGCAAGGATGATTCTGAAGAAAAGTTCAACTATGTGAGTGAACTTTATGAGAAGAACAAGGCCGAACTCATGAACAAAGACGAACAAATCAAATTGTTGGAGGCTGAAGTTGCTAAACTCCAGTTTAGTGTTGGAAAACAGATTCCGTTCAGTGAAATCAGTAGAGAGGCCAAAGCGAACTATGAGAACATCTCCGAATTGGGGTTTTCTTATCTCATTAAAACCGATTTTAAAAAGCTGGATACGGTTCCTGTTTTTGAGATTAAATGGAACGATGGGGTTCGTAATAATCAAAAAGAGACAGATTCCAAAAAGATGTTGGCTTGGTTGAAGTTAAGACTGCAAGATTCTACTTTGGTGGTAAAAGAGGTGGAATAAGTATTTTTAGATGTCGGATTAATTCCGTTCCTCCAAATACATCTGTCTTACTTTTTTGAAAAGCTCCGAAGAATACACAAAATCGGTTACAGCTTGGTTGTCTGTTTTAAAGATTTCCTTGTTGGTGCCTTCCCATTCTTTGTAACCATTTTTCAAAAAGAGAATCTTTTCCCCGATTTCCATTACCGAGTTCATATCGTGAGTGTTGATAATGGTGGTTATATCATACTCCGTGGTAATTTCATGAATCAGATTATCGATTAGAATGGCCGTTTTGGGATCTAGACCAGAGTTCGGTTCGTCACAAAACAAATATTTCGGATTCATCACAATGGCCCTTGCAATGGCCACCCTTTTTTGCATACCTCCAGAAATCTCGGAAGGGTATTTTTTATGGGCATCAATCAAATTAACGCGCTTCAGAACAAAATCCACACGATCCTGTTTTTCTGATCGGGATTGATTGGTGAACATATCCAAAGGAAACATCACATTGCCTTCCACGGTCATGGAATCGAACAAAGCGCTTCCTTGAAACACCATACCCATTTCTTGACGAAGGTTTCTACGGTCTTTAGTCGATAATTCAGAATAGAATCGACCGTTGTAGCAAATGTTGCCTTCGTCGGGTTCAAAAAGACCCAATAAACATTTAAGAAACACTGTTTTTCCCGAACCACTCTGACCAATGATCAAATTGGTTTTACCCTTCTCAAAAGAAGTGGAAATCCCTTTTAAAACGTGGTGTTCTCCAAACGATTTATGTATGTTGTCTACTTCAATCATTAGCCCAAAAGCAATTGCGTTAATATATAGTTTGTGATAATGATCACCACACTGGTCCAAACAAACGAAGTGGTACTTGCTTTACCAACTTCCAAAGCACCGCCTTTCATATAAAAACCATGGTAAGAAGGCACGGTTGCTATAATAAAGGCAAAAACAACAGATTTTATTAAGGCGTAGGTAACATGAAATGCGTCGAAATCCATTTGTAACCCTTTAATAAACTCACCACTGGGTGCAAATCCACCAAAAACAGCAGCCACCCATCCGCCTGTGATTCCAACAAACATGGAAACAGCTACTGCAAAAGGATACATCATTACAGCAATAATTTTTGGAAATACCAAGTAGTTCAAAGAGTTCACTCCCATAACTTCCAAGGCATCAATTTGCTCCGTTACCCGCATGGTACCAATGCTCGAAGTGATATACGACCCTACTTTACCTGCCATAATAATTGAGGTGAACGTTGGTGCGAATTCCAAAATCACCGATTGTCGTGCAGCAAATCCAATAAGGCTTTTTGGTAGCAAAGGGTTGGTTAAGTTCAATGCGGTTTGGATGGTTACAACACCACCAATAAAAAAGGAAATAAAGATTATGATACCCATAGCGCCAAAAACCAAGTCGTCGACTTCCTTCAAAATCAAGGATTTCATGATGCGCCATTTGGTAGGCTTTTTAAATACTTCCCAGATCATGATGAAGTATTTCCCAATCGCTTCTAGGTATTTCATTCGCTTTATGGACTTGAGGTGATAAAAATAAGAATATTGTGGAGCATTTAACCTTGATTTAAAATTTTAAACAGGATAATTGAATAGTTTTGTGGTCATTTTGAATAAATCCAGATTATGAATAGGACCAACCTTGTTTTATCTTTTTTAGTATTGTGCAGCATCAATTTTTCTTACGGACAGCGTAGAAAAAAGAATGTAGATGAAGTTCAGCCAGTAGAATCCATAGCCCAAAATCCAAAATTGGTAGTGGGTATTGTGGTTGATCAGATGCGATACGATTATTTGACCCGTTTTTGGAATCAATATGGGGAAGGTGGTTTTAAACGAATGGTAAATGAGGGATTTAATGCCAAAAACAACCATTTTAATTACGCTCCAACAAGCACGGGTCCTGGGCACACTTCGGTATACACGGGAACTACCCCAGCGATGCACGGAATCATTGGAAACGATTGGTACGATAAAACAATAGGTGCAGAGGTGTACTGCGCTGGAGATGATAGTTACAAATCTGTGGGAACTACTTCCAAAGCTGGACAAATGTCTCCACATCGAATGTTGACCTCTACAGTAACAGATCAATTACGTTTACACACCCAACAAAGAGGAAAAGTAATTGGAATTGCTTTAAAAGATAGAGGAGCTATCCTTCCAGCTGGTCATTCTGCCAATGCGGCCTATTGGTTTGAAGGAAAAAAGGATGGAAACTGGATTACAAGTTCTTATTACATGGATGCCTTGCCGCAATGGGTGGTTGATTTTAATGCTTCGGATGCGGTTGAGGTCTATAAAAAGCCTTGGAATACCTTGAGGCCAATAGAAACGTATGTTGAAAGTGGCACCGATGCCAATAACTATGAAGGTTTACAAAAGGGAGAAACAACAAATGCATTTCCGCATGACCTTCCTGCGATTTGGGAGCAAAATGATCAATTT
Source organism: Flagellimonas zhangzhouensis (assembly GCF_900102925.1). Classification (GTDB taxonomy): domain Bacteria; phylum Bacteroidota; class Bacteroidia; order Flavobacteriales; family Flavobacteriaceae; genus Flagellimonas; species Flagellimonas zhangzhouensis. The sequence continues at coordinate 32,130 of NZ_FNKI01000002.1, forward strand.
GATTTGATAAGAAGAAGTCCTTTTGGAAATAGCATCACCACCGATTTTGCTTTGGCTGCTTTGGAAGGAGAAGGATTGGGGCAAGATAATATTACCGATTTCTTGGCAGTAAGTTTTTCCAGTACCGATTATGTGGGACACTTTTTCGGTGTGAATTCCAAAGAAATTGAAGATACTTACATCCGATTGGATCAAGATTTAGCTCGTTTGTTTTCCACTTTGGATGAAAAAGTAGGAGAAGGAGAGTACACTGTATTTTTAACAGCCGATCATGCTGCCATCGATGTGCCAACCTATTTAATAGATCAAAAGATTCCTGCAGGCTATTTGGATATGGATGGGATGAAAAGCAAATTCAATGAGTTTCTTCAATATAAATATGGCACCACCGATGTGGTAAAGGATATTTCCAATTACCAAGTGTTTTTAGACCATAAAATATTATCCAATTTGGATATCGATTTAGAAGATGCGCAAGAGGATATTGCCAAGGAATTTTTGTCTTATGATGGCATTAGTAAGGTATATACCGCGCATCAAATGTGGGAAAACGAGTATACGGAAGGTATTCCGTACATTTTACAGAACGGCTATAACCAAAAACGTTCTGGCGATGTACTTTTAGTGACCAACACTGGATATATTTCATACGGAACTACTGGTTCTACCCACGGCTCACCTTTTATTTATGATACCCATGCGCCTTTGTTGTTCTTTGGAAAGGGAATAAAACATGGTAGTACGGTGAATAGAACTGAAATTCCTGATATTGCCCCTACCATTTCGGCTCTTTTGGGTATTGCATTTCCTAATGGGGCAACAGGTAAGCCTATTGGGGAGGTGTTAGAGTAGTTTACTTTATTAAAATCTTTTTTGAGACTGCCTTTCCAGCTGTCAAATCGTGGTACACCATAATATATTGACCGCTGGATAAATGCGCCAAGTGCATTTTTTTTTGATTGGCCACTTTATAAATGAGTTTTCCACTGGTATCAAAAAACTCTACATAGAAGTTTAAGGCTTTGGCATTGATGATTAATAAAAGTTCGTCAGTTGGATTTGGATAAAAAATAAGTTCGCCTGTAGGCTCAACTGGATTTGGAGGTTCAATTGTAGATGTACCCAATTCACCATCACAGTTTTCGTCAATTAAATTGTCCAAGATTTCATCCGCATTTGGATTGATGTTTGGGTCTGTATCGTCACAATCATTTTCTTGGGCAAATCCATCTTGGTCCAAATCGTCATCTAAGGTTTCTGGGGCGCAATCATCGTCAATACCATTATAGGGTATTTCTTCCTGATTGGGATTGATGTTTGGATTAGAGTCGTCACAATCATTTTCTTGGGTAAATCCATCTTGGTCCAAATCATCATCCAAGGTTTCGGGATTGCAGTCATCGTCAATGCCGTTATAGGGAATCTCTGTTTGACTTGGTCCTATATTCGGGTTGTTGTCATCACAGTCTACATTTGAATTGTCACCATCTTGATCAACATCATCAAGGACCTCTTCAGATAAATAAAATAGTGTTAGATATTCAAAAATGGCATCTGCCAAATCAATGGAAAAATCGGTTCTTAGTACTTCATCAAACCGAATATCACTGTTCACCTCAATTTGGAGTCCGTCTATAGAACTGTTATTATCCCGTCTAGAACTATGGGTGAAAATGGTAAATCCACCTGTAAAATAGTCCTCGTTTGCCAGTGGGTAATGATCATCTGGACTTGGTACGGTTGGATAACCCCTATTTTGAATCAAAGCACCCAAGCTAAACGGACCTGTTAACATTTGCGCATGGGTTTGCTGCAAGGGATTATCCAGAATCAATGTTTTAATGCCACTACCATCTACTAGATCAAAAGAATTGAGTACTTCTGATGGTAAGGCCAATTCTTCCTTTGTGAGGGTATATCCAAGTTCTATTCTTTCTACATCATGACTGTGGCCATGGAAATCGAAAAGGATACCTCTCCCATAATCTTGTTCGATTTCCGATTTCGCTGCGATGATAAAATCTTGGTAATTCTGCCATGCAATTTTCACAGTTGCATTTCCATCTGCAGCCTCGTCAATGGGTCTGTTGGCATCAAACTTTACTCTAGCAAGTAGATTGATAATAACATGGGGGTAGTGTCCTGTTTGTTCAAAATAGGCATCGATAAGTGTTCTTGCCATTTCTTGGGTGTGCGAATCACTCCCATATTTACATCCGTTGCAAGACCTATCGGGAATATTGTCTGGTTCTAAATACCCATTGTGTGGGACAGTGATGATTACAGGGTGGTCTCCCTGAATATATTCAACGAAACCTGTATTGTCGAAATAACTTTCGCCAGGCACTTGAGCATTGAGTATTTGGGTGAACACAAAAGAAAGTGCCGCCCACAATAATGGTTTTTTGATGATGAGAAAAGGTTTCATTCGTATGTATGCTATTGCAACCCCTCATCTGGCATTGGGAATTATAATATTCAAATAAAGTTAGCCTAAGGAAATTCTAAATCCTTAGTGAATTGATGAATGCCCAATATCAATTGACAAACACAAAGTATTTGTTGAAATTGTAGGAATATGAAACCTCTAAAGTAGGAGAAGTGTTGATTGGGTTATAGTTTGGAAAAAATGCCCTTCCAGCGATAGTTTCGGATAAAAGCGCCTTCTTTTTTAGTGACATATTTCGGTTGGTTTTGAAAGAAGGCTTTAAGAAAACCAATGATCACTTGAGAATAAAGCAAAGGGTTTTTTGCCTGCCAAGCCATTTTAAGAGATGCAATTTTAGTAAGAACCAAACCATACCTCATTTTATATAGGGCTTCTCCTTTTGCTTGAAAATTTTTGGAACTATAACCATGTCCCGTTGGCCGAAGGTGCTTTACATGAAGCTCTGGAACGGTTTTCGTTTCAAAATCGTGGTAATTCGCCAAAAGGGTATCCACAGTATCCCAACCAACCCCAGGTCGTAAACCTTCAATTTGATCAAAACAAGCTTTGTGGTATAGTTTTATGGGACCACGAATATGTTTTTTGTCTGCAATGTTTTCATAAATCCATTGCCCATTTTTTTCAATAAATAATAGCCCAGAACACATGCCCAATTTCCAGTTTGATTGAAATTGATTAACCATCATTTCAAAATAATTGGAGGGAAGGATAATATCAGCATCAAATTTTCCAATAAGATCAAATTCTGAAGCATGTTCCAAACCAAAATTAAAAGTGTCCACTACTTTTTTACCTGGAATATGAGTGTCAGCGGATTGCCGTTGCACAACTTTTATCCATGGATGGTTATCTGCAAATTCCTGAGCAATTGCAAAGGTTTCATCTGTTGAATTGTCATCCACCACAATAAGTTCGTTGGGTAAGTATGTTTGAGCAACAAAGGAATCCAAGCAATCTTTTAAAAAGTTTGCTTCGTTATGCGCAGGAATGACAATGCTGATTCGCATGGACTTTGATTTCAAAAGTAAATTACAATTTTACGCTCGTTCCGCGTAAACAATATAGTAGCGATTGGTGAAGTAGCGGAGTAGGGGTCGGAATCCAATCTTTTTTGTTGGATTGGTCCATTTGGCGGTGTCCTTTATTTTCCATCCAGCTTTTTCAAGAAGCCAGTCAAATTGCCAATCTTCAAACTCGTGATAATGTCGGTCCCAAGGGTCAGTTTTACTTCGATAGGCTGCTGCAAACCACAATCGCATGGGAATGCTGGCCACTAATTTTTTGGCCTTGATTTCCTTTAAAACATTATATGGAGCTACCAAATGCTCAAATATTTCAAATGCGGTCACAACATCGGCATTGGATTGCGAAACACTTTTAAACTCTACATCCAGATCTTCACCTTTGGTGTTCTCAACTTTATACCCGTTGGATTTCATGATTTTAGAAAAGGGGTTTTCCACACCTAGATCTAAAATGGAATCTGAAGTTGAAATGTGCTTGCTTAAAAACTCTAAAGTGTGTTTGTAGCGCTTATTCGGAAAGTTGTTTTCGTACATGGGTTAAAATTCCAAAAAACAAACCACAATTCCCAAATTACTTTTTGGTTTTAGTGGTAAGTTTGAGGAGCTTTGAATTTGAACTTGACCCTTGAACTTGTTTTAATAACGATAAACCACCGCATTAATGTTCATACCTGCACCTACGCTAGCAAACATGATCACATCGCCTTTCTCTAATTTATGTTCAGGAAGTTCACCTTTCTCAACCAAATTTAAAAGAGTTGGTACGGTAGCAACCGAGCTATTTCCCAGTTTGTGAATACTCATGGGCATAATGTGGTCAGGTACTTTTTTGCCATAAATTTTATAAAAACGTTTGATGATGGCTTCATCCATTTTTTCATTGGCTTGGTGAATGAATATCTTTTTTACATCATCAATATTCACTCCACTTTCATCCAAACATTCCGCCATTGCTTTTGGCACATTAATGCAAGCAAACTCGTAAATTTTACGGCCTTGCATTTTTATGTACCGAGTGTTGGTACAACCTTTTGAACTGTTGGTTTTATCGAAATAAAGATAATAGGCCTCATCATTGGCATAAGTGGCCGAAGCGTGTGCTAAGATCTCTCCAGATGATGGGTTTGCTTCCAAAATGGTAGCACCAGCTCCATCGGAAAAAATCATACTGTCACGATCATGACGATCAATCACTCGTGAAAGGGTTTCCCCGCCGATGACCAAACACTTTTTGGCCAAGCCACTTTGAATAAATGCTTTGGCTTGAATAACTCCTTCAATCCAACCTGGACAACCAAAAATAAGATCGTATGCCACACATTTTGGATTTTTAATACGCAATAAATGCTTTACCCGAGAGGCAAGACTGGGCAAAGTGTCACCCTGTATTTTTCCTGGGGTTAAGTCTCCAAAATTATGTGCGAAGATGATGTAATCTAGTTCTTCTTTATCAATACCAGCATTGGAGATGGCCTCTTCTGCGGCCAAAAACCCTATGTCTGAGGTTTTAAGTTCTGGCTTGGCATATCTACGTGAAGCAATTCCCGTGATTGCCTGAAATTTTTCAATAATAACGGTGTTTTCTTGCTCAAAGCTTGAGCCGTCAACTCCCAAAAATTCGTGGTTTAAAAAATCATCATTATCAGTAACAACTGAAGGAATATAACTGCCAGTTCCAGTGATGCCAATTTTCATGTTTAGGAGGAATTTTTATGTTATTCAACAAGATACAACAATCAAAAATCAAGTATTATGCATGCATAATAAATGTTACAATGTTCAACAACAACTTTGTTGTTTTTAAAGCATAAAAAAGCCCTGCACAAATGGATTGGTCAGGGCTTTTTATCAGTGTTTATAGTGGTTTTTAGGCCTCAATATAATCTTCGATTGGCGCACAGGTACAGATCAAATTACGATCCCCAAATGCTTCATCGGTTCTGCGAATACTTGGCCAAAATTTATTTTCTGCAACATAAGGCAATGGATAGGCTGCTTTTTCTCTACTGTATGGCATATCCCAATCGTCACTCGTAAGCATGCCCAAGGTGTGCGGAGCATTTTTAAGTACGTTATTAGGCTCGTCTGCAGAAGCTTCGTCAATTTCAGTTCTAATTGAAATCAGAGCATCGCAGAATCGATCCAATTCTGCTTGACTTTCACTCTCTGTAGGCTCGATCATCAACGTTCCTGCCACTGGGAAGGAAACCGTTGGTGCGTGGAATCCGTAATCGATCAATCGCTTTGCAATGTCGGTTACCTCAATACCGTTGGCTTTGAAAGGCCTACAGTCGATGATCATTTCGTGGGCTGCACGACCTCGTTCACCTGTATATAACACATCGAATTTACCTTTTAATCGGTCTTTGATGTAGTTGGCGTTCAAAATAGCAGCTTTGGTTGCGTTGGTCAAACCTTCAGCTCCCAACATTTTAATGTATCCGTATGAAATCAAACATACCAAAGAGCTTCCCCAAGGTGCGGCAGAAATAGCTGTAATAGCTTCTTCGCCCCCAGTAGGCACAACAGGATTGGATGGTAGGAAAGGTTTCAATTGTTCGGCCACACAAATGGGTCCAACACCTGGTCCGCCTCCTCCGTGAGGAATGGCAAAAGTTTTGTGCAAATTCAAGTGACAAACGTCTGCGCCGATGGTTGCAGGGTTGGTTAATCCAACCTGTGCATTCATATTGGCACCGTCCATGTACACTTGACCTCCATTGTCGTGGATCAATTTGGTGATTTGTTTGATGGATGATTCAAAAACGCCGTGGGTAGATGGATAAGTTACCATCAATGCAGAAAGGTTCTCTGCATGTTTGATTACTTTATCTTCCAAATCCACCATGTCAATGTTTCCGTTCTCATCGGTTTTGGTCACCACCACTTTCATTCCTGCCATAACAGCTGAAGCAGGGTTCGTCCCATGTGCAGAAGCTGGAATTATACAGATGTCTCTGTGTCCCTCACCACGGGATTCATGGTAAGCACGAATCACCATAAGTCCTGCGTATTCTCCTTGAGCCCCAGAGTTGGGTTGCAATGAGGTTGCAGCAAATCCTGTAATCACATTCAATTGCTCTTCCAAAGATTTTAAAACTTCTTGGTAACCTTCTGCTTGTTCCAAAGGAACAAAGGGGTGAATATTGCCCCAATGTGGCCAGCTCAAAGGCAACATTTCTGAAGCGGCATTCAATTTCATGGTGCAACTACCCAATGAAATCATGGATTGGTTCAATGCCAAATCCTTACGCTCCAATTTTTTGATGTAGCGCATCAATTCGGTTTCCGAATGGTACGAACTGAAAACTTCGTGCTCCAAATAAGGTGCAGTACGTTGCAGTGAAGTTGGGATTACTTCTTCAACTCCACCTTCAAATGAAATATCATCTGTGTTATCTTGGGAAACGATAAAACAAGAAAGCAATAGTTTTAAATCTTCTTCTGAAGTGGCTTCATTCAAAGAAATGGAAACCGTTTCGTCATCAATATAGTTTAGGTTGATTTCCCTGCTCTCGCAAACTTCTTTTAGCTTGTCGATGTTACCAACTTTTACGCTGATGGTATCGAAAAAGGCAGAATTTACCTGTTTCAATCCAATGGATTCCAATCCTTTTGCCAATAACTTGGCAGAGGTGTGAACTTTATTGGCGATAAATTTCAATCCTTCAGGACCATGGTAAACGGCATACATTCCAGCCATAACAGCCAATAAAACCTGAGCTGTACAGATGTTGGAAGTAGCTTTGTCTCTTTTAATGTGCTGCTCTCTGGTTTGAAGCGCCATTCGAAGTGCGCGATAGCCGTCAGTGTCCTTGGTCACTCCGATGATCCTGCCAGGGATATTTCTTTTATATTCTTCTTTGGTAGCAAAAAAGGCAGCGTGAGGTCCACCATAACCTAATGGGATTCCGAAACGTTGGGTAGTTCCTACTACAGCATCAACGCCCCATTCACCTGGAGGGGTAAGCATCACCAAACTCAAAATATCTGCCGCAACAGCTACTTTGATTTCATTGGCCTTTGCATTTTTCACAAAGGAAGCATAGTCATTAACCTGCCCGTGTTTTCCTGGGTATTGCAACATGGCACCGTAGAAATCTTCAGAGAATTCAAAAGTCTCGTGGTTGCCAACAACCAATTCAATACCTAAAGGTATTGCGCGAGTATGCAATAGACTTAAGGTTTGTGGCAATATCTCTTCAGAAACAAAAAATTTGCACACATTTTCTTTTTTCTGTGGACGGCTACGCAATTCAAACAACATAGTCATGGCTTCTGCTGCGGCGGTACTTTCGTCCAAAAGGGAAGCATTGGCAATTTCCATTCCCGTAAGATCACTTACCATGGTCTGGAAATTCAACAGGGCCTCCAATCTACCTTGTGCAATTTCTGCTTGGTAGGGGGTATAGGCGGTGTACCATCCTGGGTTTTCCAAAATGTTTCGTTGGATCACAGAAGGAGTCAACGACTCGTGGTACCCTAACCCGATATAGGTTTTAAAGATTTTATTTTTTTGGGCCAAACCTTGAAGGTGTTTCAAGAATTCGTGTTCAGGAATTCCAGCAGGAAGGTCCAAAGGTTTTTTTAGTTTGATATCGTCTGGAATGGTCTCATAAATGAGTTGGTCCAAATTCTCAACCCCAATGGTTTGCAACATATGGGGCATGTCTTTTTCAGTGATGCCAATGTGTCTGGCGGCAAAAAGCTCTGTGTTCATGTTCAATCCAATAAAGTGCACAAAATTAGGGATTAATTCGATGAAAATGGGCAATTTTGGACTACAGAGATCCAAAGTTGTTAACCAGCAATTAACCTTTGTTGTTTCAGGAAAGAATTTCTCTCATGCGAACCCTAAAAGCTTTTTTTGATTTTTATCTGGATGCCAGTATTCATGTGGCATTTTCGGTATTGGCCATGGCAGGGGTGACTTTCCATTTATTGGGATCTTTCTCCGATTTAAACCTATTGGGTTTTATCTTTTTTAGCGTGATTGTTTGCTATAATTTCATCAAGTATGGAGTTGAAGCCTATAAATACATTATTGTATCGAATGCTTATCACAAAGTGATACAGATTTTTAGTTTTATTTCCTTTGTTTTTGCCCTCTATTTTTTGATACAATTGAAACAAGAAATTTGGATAGCGACATTTATTCTGGGCATTTTATCTGCACTTTATGCGGTGCCTTTATTGCCAAGAGCTAAAAACCTAAGGAATTTAGCAGGTTTAAAAGTATATATCGTGGCTTTTGTTTGGGCAGGATTCACAGTGCTTCTGCCAGTGATTGATACCGAATCACCTTTAAATTGGGACTTTTGGGTGTCTTTTTTACAGCGATTTTTACTGGTTCTGGTATTGATTATCCCTTTTGAGATTCGGGATATGCAGTGGGATGATAAGGGATTGAGAACTTTACCTCAAGTTTTGGGAGTGCCCAATACCCAGAAATTGGGCGTGGGTTTAACCGTGTTATTTTTTCTTTTGACCTTTTTGAAAGATGAGGTTCATCTTTTGGAAGTAGAATTTCGATTGGTGCTTTGTGTGGCTTTAATATGGGTACTATTGGCTAAAAGGAAATTATATACAAAGTATTTTGTGCCATTTTGGGTGGAAGCTATTCCAATATTTTGGTTTTGTTTGTTTTGGGGAGTAGAAAATTATTTCTAAAGATTTTTTTCTAAATCCTTTTTCATTTTTTCCTTTTCTTCTTTGGTAAGAACGGTAAGTCCTGCACGGTCACAAAGAGAACTGAGCTCCGTATTTTTTTTGGAGTATTTCTTGCAGGTTTTACAATACAAAAGATGTAGGCGGAGTTTAAAGATTTCCCACCAGCCTGCTTCTTTGTATTGTGATTTATCGCAGATGCCTGATGCCTCTTCACATGTAATCTTCATTTCTAAAACCAATTTTCATTTAAACAACCCATTAAAGCCGTTCTGGCCCTATGGATCATTACCCAAAGGTTGGACGGATTTATTCCCAGTTCATTACAAACATCTTCAGTGCTCATATCTTGAATGGTCTTCATTTTAAAGACCAAGGCTTGCTTTTCAGGTAATTTGGACATGCAATCTTGAATGGCCATACCCAATTCCTCGTTTTCCATCACATTATCACCATCCTTGCTAAAAGGGTCTGCCACTTGTTGTTCCAACCAATCGCCTTCGGCATCCGTATCCGAGCTGTAGCTCATACGAACTTCTGCTTTTCCTTTTTTGGAATTGATTTTTCGGTAGTGGTCAATCACTTTTCGTTTTAAAATCGACACCAACCAAGTACGTTCCGCAGCATCGCCTTTAAAATTTTTGGAAGAATTAAGGCCAGCCATGAATGTTTCCTGAACCAAATCTTTGGCAATTTCAGCATCGCTTACTCTTCCAACAGCATAGTTGAAAAGATAATCAGCATGTTGGTCTACCCAATTTTCAGGATGTAGTTGGTGTTTGGCCATTTTCAATCAGTGATTCTCAAATGTAATTTTTTTAAGGGAATTGGTGTTTTCCTCCTAAAAAAGGTGTTAGACGTGCCTAGATTTTAATACTTACACAAGATTCAAACTTTTTTATTCATTGACTTCCAAAAGACCTGCCCGTTCCAGCAAAGCGTCAATATTTGGTTCGGAACCTCTAAATCTTTTATACAATTCCATGGGGTTTTCAGTTCCTCCTTTTGAAAGTACATTATCCTTGAACTTATTGGCAATTTCCCTACTAAAAATGCCATTTTCCTTAAAGTAAGAGAATGCGTCTGCATCTAAAACCTCTGCCCATTTGTAGCTGTAATAACCTGATGAATATCCACCTTGGAAAATGTGTGAGAAAGCCGTGCTCATGCAAGTTTCAGGGGTTTCAGGGAACAAATTGGTATTTGCAAAAGCTTCTACTTCGTATGCTTTAACATCTTTAATATTTGTTGGGTCGGTTCCGTGCCAAGCCATATCCAGAAATCCGAAACTCAACTGTCTAACCGTTGCCATACCCTCTTGAAAATTGGATGATTCTTTAATTTTTTCAACCAATTCCATCGGGATTAATTCACCTGTTTCGTAGTGGAAGGCAAAAAGTTCCAAAGCCTCTTTTTCGTAACACCAATTTTCCAAAACTTGACTTGGCAGTTCCACAAAATCCCAATATACCGATGTTCCTGAAAGGCTAGGGTAGGTGGTATTGGCCAACATGCCATGCAAAGCATGTCCGAACTCATGAAAAAGTGTTGTTACTTCGTTAAAGGTCAATAAAGAGGGTTTTTTGCTGGTGCTACGGGTAAAGTTGCAAACATTGGAAATATGTGGTCTGCTGTTAACACCGTTTAAGGTGTATTGTGATTTGAAAGAGGTCATCCAAGCACCTCCACGTTTGCCTGGTCTTGGGTGAAAATCGGCATAGAACAACGAGATGAAGTTGTCTTGCTCATCATACACCTCAAAAGTTTTTACTTCTTCATGGTATTTATCAATGGTTTGAACTTCTTTGAATTTTAGCCCAAACAATTTTTCAGAAACTTGAAAAACCCCATTGATCACATTTTCCAGTTTGAAATAGGGCTTCAATTTTTCATCGTCCAAATTGAAGAGTTTCTGTTTCAATTTTTCAGAATAAAAAGCACTGTCCCATTTTTCCAAACGGTCAATGCTATCCAATTCCTTGGCAAATTCCTCCAAGGTTGCATATTCCTTTTCAGCTGCTGGTTTGGCTTTGGTCAAAAGTTCGTTTAAGAATTCCAGCACCTTTTCTGGAGTTTCTGCCATGCGTTCTTCCAATACAAAGTGTGCATGAGTTGGGTAGCCCAATAAATTGGCTCGTTCGTATCGTAAATTGACAATTTTGAGGATGTTTTCCTGATTATCGAATTGGTTGTTGTGAAATCCTTTGCTCCCAAATGCCAATGCAAGTTCTTTGCGCAATTCCCTGTTTTCGGCATATTTCATAAAGGGAATGTAGCTGGGATAATCCAAAGTGATCAACCAACCTTCTTTACCTTTTGATTCTGCCAAATGAGCTGCGGCTTCTTTTTCACCTTCGGGAAGCCCTTTAAGATCCTCTTCGTTGGTCAACAAAAGTTCGTAGGCATTGGTTTCTGCCAATACGTTTTCGCCAAAGGTCAATTTTAGTTTTGATAATTCAGCGTCGATTTCACGAAGTCGTTTTTTGTCGGCTTCATTCAAATTGGCTCCATTTCTACTGAAACTCTTATATTTTTTGTCCAAAAGAGTTGCTTGTTCTGGAGTTAGTTCAAGGGAATCTCTATTCTCGTAGACTGTTTTTATACGTTGAAACAATGCCTCATTTAGGGTAATATCGTTTCCAAACTCTGAAAGCAATGGGGAGACCTCCTGCGCTATTTTTTGAATTTCTTCATTGGTTTCCGCTGAATTCAGATTAAAAAACACACTGGAGATTCGATCCAATTGTTGTCCAGCAAAATCCAATGCAACCACAGTGTTCTCAAATGTTGGATGCTCAGGATTAGAAGTAATGTCATCTATCTCCTGTTTTGCATCTTCGATAGCTTGAAGAAAAGCAGGTTTAAAATGCTCGTTTTTTATTTTGGAAAATGGAGCTTGGTTAAAAGGCTCCAATAATGGGTTGTTCATATAGACTTATTAAGTTCTTTATTTTTTAAACGGATAACGGCAACATCAGAAACCAAATAGGCAAAGCCTATAATGGAGGCCAAGGCTGCCATCGTCAACGGGGCGTAAATCCTCACATTGGTACCGTACGTTTTTTTGTTCATGGCTTTGATGGCTTCTTCGGAGTATTCGTTCATGTCCACAAAACCATTGCCATTTAGGTCAAATTTGCTAGCATAATCGGAAATAAACTGCCAATGAATTTCAATATAAATCAATAAAGCGGCATACAGTGTAAATACCAAAATACCGCTGCGCCAAATACTTCTTAAATAGGGGGTGACCACTTTTTTTAGAGTAAATCCGAAAAAAGCGATGGCACAAATTCCGATTAAGATGCCAATCTGATTATAACTCATGGCAACCTTGGGTTTTAAAAGGTTTTTTTGACTTCTTCTGCCCCTTTGATCACTTTTTCTTTGAGGCCCTCTTTGTAAGCTTCAATTTTTTCAAGAATTTCTGAGTTGGCACTTCCGATAATCTGTGCTGCCAAGATACCTGCGTTTTTTGCACCGTTCAATGCAACGGTGGCAACTGGAACACCTCCAGGCATCTGTAAAATAGAAAGAACCGAATCCCAACCATCAATGGAGTTGCTGCTTTTCACAGGCACTCCGATAACTGGAAGCGGAGACATGGAGGCCACCATACCTGGTAAATGAGCTGCCCCACCAGCACCTGCAATTATTACGGCATAACCATTTTTGTGGGCGTTTTTACTAAAATCGAACAGTTTTTCGGGAGTACGGTGTGCAGAAACAATATCCACATCCACGGGAATCGAAAAACCTTTAAGTATATCAATGGCATCTTGCATAACGGGAAGATCACTTGTGCTTCCCATGATTACGGCTACTTTGCTCATAGTATTATTTGCTTACAACGTTAATGGTTTCTTTTACTTTTTGTGCCATGGCACGGGCTTTCACCATATCTTCATCTACAATGGTTACGTGGCCCATTTTACGGAAAGGACGCGTTTGTCTCTTGCCATAAATATGAGGGGTAACCCCATCCATACCCAAAATTTCTTCCATATTTTCATAGACCACATTACCTGTGTGTCCTTCGGCACCAACCAAATTTACCATTATTCCAGCCACTTTACTCTCCGTTTTACCTAAAGGTAAGCCCAATATGGCTCTAATATGTTGTTCAAATTGATTGGTATAACTGGCTTCTATACTGTAATGACCACTGTTGTGAGGTCTTGGAGCAACTTCGTTCACCAAAATCTGATCGTCTTGGGTTTGGAACATTTCCACGGCCAATAACCCAATTTGTTTCATTTCTTCCGAAACTTTCAGGGCAACTTCTTGTGCTTTTTTGGCTACTTTTTCATCAATTCGGGCTGGGCAGATTACATATTCCACTTGATTGGCTTCAGGGTGAAACTCCATTTCAACCACAGGGTAGGTAACCACTTCTCCTTTGGTGTTTCTGGCTACGATTACCGCCAATTCGTTTTTAAAATCGACCAATTTTTCGGCAATGCACTCTACATTGGGAAGATTTTCAAGGTCTTCCATTTTGCGCACCACTTTTACACCTTGACCATCGTACCCGAATTGGGCACTTTTCCAAACAAAAGGAAAATCCAATCCTCCATTGTGAATGCTATCCTCAATTTCCGAGGTGTAGGCAAACCGTGTAAATGGTGAAGTTGGAATTCCGTGGTCGGTATAAAATAATTTTTGGGTGGCCTTATTCTGAATAGTGCGTAATGTTTTTGTTGGTGGATACACTTTTATTCCTTCGTGTTCCAACTTTTCAAGGGCATCCAAGTTTACGTTTTCAATTTCAATAGTGAGCACATCCACATCTTTTCCGAAGTTGTAAACGGCATCAAAATCCATCAAGCTGCCCTCTACAAATTCATTGCAAGCTATCTTGCACGGAGCTTCTGGTGAAGCGTCCATCACCTTGGTGTAAATATCCCATTTTCGGGTTTCATAGAGCATCATTTTGCCCAGTTGACCACCACCTAAAATACCTAATTTAAAGTCTGAAGAAAAAAATTGCATTGCTCTGCTAATTGGAATGATTGCAAAAATACATGAATTCCATGAAGCTATAAAAGAACACTGGGTTTAACACCCTTAAAAATGCTATCTTTGCCAACCGACCATAACTGGAACACATTGATAAAGCTTCACGACAAAACTTTTAAACCCTATTTAAAGGAAGAGCAGATTCTTGCTGCCATAGATAAAATGGCTCAAGAAATTGCAAAGGATTATAAGGATGAGGTGCCTCTTTTTGTAGGAGTGCTCAATGGGGCTTTTATGTTTGTGTCCGATTTTTTAAAGGCCTACCAACATCCCTGTGAGGTGTCTTTTGTGCGTTTGAGTTCGTATCAAGGGCTTACTTCCACTGGGATTGTGGAAACCTTATTGGATGTATCGGAAGAATTGGAAGGGAAAAGCGTGATCATTTTGGAAGATGTAGTGGATACTGGTCGCACTTTAAAGCAACTCGTTCATTTGTTTTCCAATACCAATGCGAAGGAATTTAAAATCGGTGCCCTTTTTTATAAATCCGAAATATACAATGGCGAATATGCCATTGATTATGTAGGCTTGGAAATCCCAGACGATTTTATCGTTGGGTATGGTCTGGATTATAACGAACAAGGCAGAAATCTAAGAGAAGTATACCAATTAAATAAAGCTGATATGATCAACCTAGTGCTTTTTGGCAAGCCCGGGGCAGGAAAAGGTACCCAGGCAGGGTTTTTAAAAGAAAAGTATGACCTAAAACACATTTCAACAGGAGATGTGTTCCGTTACAACATTAAGAATGGAACCGACTTGGGGAAATTGGCAAAGTCGTACATTGATAAAGGAGATTTGGTGCCCGATGAAGTAACCATTGATATGTTGAAGGCCGAGGTTGAGAAAAATCCCGATGCAGCAGGTTTTATTTTTGATGGTTTTCCAAGAACTGAAGCACAGGCTGAGGCATTGGACAATTTCTTGGAATCTAAGGACATGAAAGTTAACGCAACAATTGCACTTGAAGCCGAAGACGATATTTTGGTGGCTCGTTTGTTGGAACGCGGCAAAAGCAGTGGTCGTTCCGATGATCAAGACGAAAGCAAGATCCGCAACCGTTTTGATGAGTACAATGAAAAAACAGCACCCCTAAAGGCCTACTACGACAAACAAGGCAAATTTCATTCGGTGAATGGAATCGGGGAGATTGATGAAATTACCAAGCGTTTGAGTGAGGTGATCGATTCACTTTAATCAATTTCTACATAAAATTTTGATAGCATGACCGAGGGCAATTTTGTGGATTATGTAAAGGTGCATGTCGCTTCTGGAAACGGGGGGAAAGGTTCTGCGCATTTACACCGTGAAAAATATGTAGCCAAAGGAGGTCCCGATGGTGGAGATGGTGGTCGCGGTGGTCATGTGATCTTAAAAGGAAATAAAAACCTTTGGACCTTGGTCCATTACAGGTTTAAAAAGCATTTTAAGGCAGGTCATGGTGAGCATGGCAGTAAAAACCGAAGTACAGGTGCCGATGGTACCGATGTATATTTGGAGGTTCCGCTAGGTACTGTGGTCAGGGATACGGAAACCAACCAAGTGCTATTTGAGATTACCGCCGACGAGGAGGAAAAAATCCTGTTGGAAGGTGGTATGGGAGGTCGAGGAAATTGGCATTTTAAAACGCCGACCAATCAAACCCCAAGATATGCACAACCAGGTATTCCAGGTCAAGAAGCACATGTGACCTTAGAGTTGAAGGTGTTGGCCGATGTCGGATTGGTTGGATTTCCTAATGCGGGTAAATCAACATTACTTTCGGCGATGACCTCGGCCAAACCTAAAATTGCCGATTATGAATTTACTACCCTAAAACCCAATTTAGGGATTGTGGAATATCGCGATTTCAAAAGTTTTGTGATGGCAGATATTCCTGGGATTATTGAAGGTGCTGCGGAAGGTAAGGGTTTAGGCCACTACTTTTTGCGCCATATTGAACGAAATGCCACCCTTCTATTTCTAATTCCTGCCGATAGCAAAGATGTAAGTCAGGAATATGCCATTCTGTTGGATGAATTGAGACGTTATAATCCTGAATTGTTGGATAAAAACCGTTTGATCGCTATTTCCAAATGCGATATGTTGGACGATGAACTCATTGAAGAGATGAAGGAAGACATACAAAACGATTTTGATGGCATTCCATTCACTTTTATTTCTTCTGTAAGTGGATTGGGCATTCAGCAACTCAAGGATAAGCTTTGGGTGTTGATGAACGAATAATGCTGATACTTAGTAGTTTCTATTAAAATATTAGTTACATTTAGAGGAGACAGATAGGCTTGTTTTCCTATGCGATATGTTTTATCAATGTTGTTTGTAGTTTTCTTGATGGGCTGTTCGTCCGTTCAAGTGAAATATGATTATGACAAAGCCGTAAATTTTTCAACGTATAGGTCTTACAATTACATGCCCGATATGCAATCAGGTTTGAGTCAGTTGGATGAAAACAGATTGCTACGAATTTTGGATTCCACTTTGCAGGTTCGCGGTTATCGTTTGGCCGAGGAACCTGAGTTTTTAATAAATATCATGAGCCAAGAATACCATACTGCACCCAAGAGTTCAGTTGGTTTAGGCATAGGCGGTGGAGGTAGAAACGTTGGCGGCGGAATATCGGTAGGTGTTCCCGTTGGTGGTTCCAATACCCAAAGGAGTATCCAATTCGACCTTGTAGATGCCGAACGCGATGCTTTGGTTTGGCAGGCCCTTGCAGAAAGTGGTTATAATAATAATTCTTCCCCAAACTTACGAGAGCATAACCTATCCGCTATTGTAAAGAAAGTTTTTTCGAAATTTCCCCCTAAAACTGACTGATGTTTTTTGTACATCTTCAGCATTTTGTTCCCCACGTTTTATCCTGTTCAATGTAAGTTTTAGTGCATTGTTCATGGAATGGTTATTACGGTAGTTAAGTCAATCACACTTTTAAACAACATAATATCTAAACCATTAATTACACACGTATGAAAACAACACAAAAGTTATTTTGGTCTTTGGGAATATCCCTTTCGATGTCTTTTTGGAGTCCCACAAATGCCCAAGAAAAACCAGGAGACACTTCCTTGGCAAGTTCAGATGAGGAATTATCCGCTCTTGCTGCATTAGATCAAGGTGATTACCGTTACACCGTAGAAGATTACTTTGGCAATCCCAAAGCATTTACGTTTCGATTTTCACCAGATGGAAAATACTTGTCCTATCGCGAAAGTGATGCAAATGGAAAGCGCCACATCTATGTGAAAAACATGGAAACCAATGAAATAAAAATGGCGATAGAAGAGAAGGAGGAATTGGTGAGGGTCTACGGTTGGCTTAACAACGAAAGACTATATTTCTCCATGGATAAAGGAGGGAATGAAAACTACCATATTTATGCGGTGGACCTCGACGGAGGAAATTTAAAAGATCTTACTCCCTACGATGGCGTGCGGGCAGAGTTCAATGAACTTTTACGTGATGACAAAGAGCATATTATTGTAGAATTGAACAAAAATAACCCAGAGGTATTTGAGCCTTATAAATTGAATGTGGTTACTGGGGAAATTACCCAATTGTACACCAATGAAGATCCATCCAACCCCATTTTGGGTTACGATTTTGATAAAAATGGCAAACTAAAAGGTTTTGCCCGACTTAGGGATGGTGTGGATCAAGATGTATATTATGAAGATGGTGAAGGTGGATATAAAATTTTGAAGCAACTTAGCTGGAAGGACAATTTTTACATAGCGGAGTTTAATTATGCAACCGATTATCCGCATGATGCCTATGTGATTTCCAATTTGGATACTGATAAATCCGAAATCCAATTATTTGATCTAAAAGAAAACAAAGTCATAGAAAAGACTTTTTCCCATGAGCAATATGATGTGGAAAATGGAAGCCTATCTAGAACCCGAAATTATGAGATAGATTACATCGCCTATGAAGGGGAAAAGAGTGTAATAGTTCCAATAAGCAACGTTTTCAAGAAAATGGATGCAACCATTAAAAAGGAACTCCCTGGAATGCAATACAGTATTTTGGATAGCACAGAGGACGAAAATTTATACATGCTTTACGTGGACAGCGATAAGGTCTATGGCATGTACTATGCATACAATGTGGACAAAGACGAACTCACAGAACTGTACAATACCATGCCACAGTTAAAACCAGAGGATATGGCCGAAATGCGACCTATCACCTTTACAAGCAGGGATGGAATCACCTTGCATGGGTACATAACACTTCCAAAGGCTGCATTGGCAGGGGAAAAAGTGCCCGTAATTGTAAATCCACATGGTGGGCCTCAGGGAGTTCGTGATTCTTGGGGTTTTAACCCAGAAGCACAACTATTTGCCAGCAGGGGATATGCAACCTTGCAAGTGAATTTTAGAATTTCTGGAGGTTACGGACGCCAATTTTTGGAATCGGGCTTTAAGGAAATAGGACGGAAAGCCATGGATGATGTAGAGGATGGCCTTAAATATGTTGTGGAGCAAGGCTGGGTGAATCCAGATAAGGCAGCCATTTACGGCGGTAGTCATGGAGGGTATGCCGTTTTACGAGGGTTGACAAAAACGCCAGACTTATATGCTTGTGGAGTTGATTATGTTGGTGTTTCCAATTTGTTCACCTTTATGAAAACGATTCCTCCGTATTGGAAGCCCTATTTGAAAATCATGAAAGAGATTTGGTATGATGAGGATGACCCTGCAGAAAAGGTCATAATGGAAGAGGTTTCGCCCGTTTATCAAATTGATAAAATCAAAAAACCATTGTTTGTGGTGCAAGGAGCCAATGATCCAAGGGTAAACATTGATGAATCCGATCAAATTGTTAGTGCATTGCGCAATAAAGGATATGATGTGCCCTATATGGTAAAGTATGATGAAGGACATGGTTTTGGGAAAGAAGAAAATCGTTTGGATCTTTATAGATCCATGATGGGCTTTTATGCCAAACATTTAGGGCAACAAGAAATTCCATTGCCATTAAAGGATTGATAAAACTGTTGATATTCAGTTATAAAGGGGGCGAATTTCGTTCCCTTTTTCTTTTTTAAGATTGGATTTACCGTTCAGGATAACGGAATTACCACTCATCATAATTGAATTCTTTTGGGAGTTTACTTCATATACATTTGTTTCATCAAACAATTAAAACAAACATTATGATCGCACTGGCCAAAATTCTGATCACAGTTTTAGTAAGTATCCTTTTATAATAGGGAGTTGTTCAACAATCTTAAAAACAGACATCATGAAAAAATTAAATACATCACAAAAAATAGTTTTGGTTCTTGGCGTTGTCCTTGTGGGCATTTCAATTTTCGGTAAATTCAACCAGTGGGAATATGGGAGCTATTATCCTATCTTTTATGCAGGAATAAGCATGTCATGGATTGCATTTTTGCCCTCAAGAAAAAAATGCCATAATCCCTTTAAAAAGAAGCAGACTCAAACATCAAATTAAATTGTCGAGTATCCTTTAGGATACGGTAGTACATGAAACTGAACAAGAAAAACAGGAATACCGCATTTTGGGCCTTACAGTTTATAGGCTGGGGGTTTATAAATTCCATATCCATTTTTGTGCCCCAGAATATAAGCACAGAGCTTATCGTTTTTTCAATTTTCGCAGGAATGTTCATTGGAATTTCCTCAACATCGGTATTGCGATGGTATCTGAAAAGGCATGTTGATTTTGATTCCTTTGGTTTTAAAGAGGTTGTAAAAATCTTCGTTTCTTCCCTTTTGGCGGCCACTTTATTTGGCGCCATGAATGTGATTTTTGGAATTTTATATGTGAAAATTGGTCCAGAAATCACCGAAGCAGAACGACATATGTTCGAGGCTTACGATAAATTTTGGATTCAGGTGTTGAATTCATTGTTTTTGGTCGGCGCTTGGACCATTACCTATTTGGTAATAAAATTGCTGTTGAAGCTAAATCAAAACCGCATTGAACGTCTGGAATTGAATTCCACCTTAAAACAAGCACAGCTCAATACCTTAAAAGGGCAGATCAATCCACATTTTATGTTCAATAGTCTGAATAATATTCGAGGGCTGATGTTGGAAGATGTGGAAAAATCCAGAGAGATGTTGACCAAGCTTTCCGAGATCATGCGCTACTCCCTTACCAAAAACAATGTAAATGATATTCCTGTTCGGGAAGAGTTGGAGGTAGTTGATAATTATATCGACCTGTCTAAAATACAGTTTGAAGACCGTTTGGAGTTTATAAAGGAAGTGGATAGCGACACTTTGGATCTAAAGATTCCTCCTATGATTATTCAGTTGTTGGTAGAAAATGCTGCCAAACACGGTATTTCCAATCTTAAGAATGGGGGACGGATTGTTTTGGGCATTAAAAAAGTTGATGATGAGTTGATTATTGAAGTTAGGAATACAGGAAAACTCAAAATTTCCAAAGATTCCACCCAATTGGGATTGATCAACATAAAACAACGACTTAAATTGTTGTATGCTGATCGTGCATCTTTTAATTTGGAGGAAATATCCGATGAGGTAGTGGCACAGGTTAAAATTCCATTGATATGACAATCAAAGCTGTAATTGTTGAAGATTCCCGTTTGGCTCGTAATGAGCTGAAGCAGCTTATAAAAGAGCACGCCGATTTGGAATTGATTGGTGAAGCCAGCAATGTAGATGAGGGTTTTGAACTGATTCAATCAGAGAATCCTGATCTATTGTTTTTGGACATTAACATGCCCGAAAAAGATGGTTTTGAACTTTTGGAGATGTTGGATGAGGTGCCTATTACAGTTTTCACTACGGCCTACGACGAATTTGCAATTAAGTCATTCGAATACAATGCTTTGGATTATTTGCTCAAACCTGTAAGCCAAAAGCGGTTTGATATGGCTTTGGAAAAGGTAAGGGCCAAATTATCCAACATTCACAATCCTGCAGATACGACAAAACGACTTACACCCAACAGTCAAATATTTATTAAAGATGGGGAAGCTTGTTGGTTGGTGAAGATATCGGATATTTCCATGTTCGAGATTGTGGGCAACTATACCCGCGTATTTTTCGAGGACAAAAAACCAATGCTATATAAATCCTTGAACCAAGTAGAGGAAAAGCTACCTGAAGATGCCTTTTTTAGGGCCAATCGACAACAAATCGTAAACACCAATTATATTGAAAATGTGGTGCCCTGGTTCAATGGTAAATTAAAATTGGCCATGAACAATGGGGAAGAGGTGGAGGTATCACGCAGACAATCCTATATTTTTAAGGATAAAATGAGTTTGTAAATCCTAAAAGGATTTCAAAAGCCCACCATCGATGGGAATATTTGTTCCCGTGATAAATGCTGCTTGTTCCGAAGCCAAAAACGCCACTAAATAGCCATATTCTTTTGGATCTCCGATTCGTTTCACGGGAACTTGTTGTTCCATATTGCTGCGAACTTCATCAGGGGAAATTCCTAATTTTTCAGCTTTTTTTACATTGAGTTGAGCAATACGGTCGGTATCAAAATATCCCGTTAGCGTATTGTTTACGGTAATGCCATCTTTTGCCACATCATAGGCCAAACTTTTGCCCCAAGTTACCACAGCAGCCCTTATCGAATTTGAAAGTGCTAAATAATTTAGTGGCTCCTTTACCGAAATGGATGCAACGTTTATGATCCTGCCCCATTTTTGGTCTTGCATATGTTTTAATGCCAATTCGGTGGTAAAAACTACCGATTTAAAAAGTAAATCGAATGCTTCTTGGTAATCTGCAACGGTTTTTTCGAGAGCACCACCAGCTTGTGGGCCTTGGGTGTTGTTCACCAAAATATCCACGGTATTGGATTTGAAGAAGTCCGAAATGGTCTTTTGAAAAGCTTCAAAATCCGAAAAATCAACTACCAAAAATTGGTGTTTTTGGCCTTGGGAACTATCCATTTCTCGTACGATGGATTGCATTCGATCTTCATTTCGTGCCATAAGGGTTACATTGGCACCGCTATCTGCCAGTTGACGAGCAATGGCTTCCCCAATTCCTTTACTACTGCCCCCAACAAGAGCATTTTTTCCTAAAAGCGAAATATTCATAATTATCTATATTCTTCTCGTACTGGGGTGAAAATGTCCATCAATTTACAAGGGGTCAAAGCTTTTCCACTATGTGGAACATTTGAAGGGATCACCACCACATCCCCTGGGTGGTAGATATCTGTTTTACCTCCAAGCGTAAACTCAAAAGTTCCCTCGACCACATGCATGATCTGTTCGTGGATATGATGGTGTTCGGGTACTTCGGCATCTTTGTCCACATCCCAAAACACCCAACTCATTTGTTCACCGTGCACCAATTTTCCGTGGTATCCTGGCATAATTTCTTTGGGAGTTATATCGGCTAAATTCATTTCTTTTTATTTATGACCAAGTTAAGGATTAATCAGGAGGTTTGATAGTTTGCAATGGATTGTACATTGCCTATTTTTGAAGATCAAACAGAATTCATGCAGATACATTTTACAGGGGTTGAAGAGAAGCGAATGGCCAATTTGGCGGTTGCTATGCAAGCTTTTGGTCATCAAGTGTCCGTGAGTGCTTCGGAAATGGAAAATCAGGTTGAATCTTTATTGGATGCTAAAGATTTGCTTCCGAGTGAACTAGGTTATTTTTCTGAAAAAATTCACGATGGAATAAATGCAGTTGTTTTTGGTTCTGAAATGACTTCCGACAACGCGGAATTGCAGCGTGCAGAAGAATTGGGAGTCAAAACACTTTCTTACGCTGAATTCTTGTTTGAGCAAGTGCAATATAAAACTAGAGTTGTGATTGCTGGTTCTGGGCGAAATACGGTTGCTGAAATGATATTGCACGTTCTGGATTTTAACGATAAATCGGTGGATTTTGTATTGGATGAAAGTATGCAACTTTCCGAAGAAAATGATTTTATCGTTCTAATAGGGAGTGATGATTCGATTGCTGTAAACGATTCAAGACCCGAATTTGAAATCTATCACCCCAATATTGCCCTTTTGAGTGATATGAAAGCCGATGATGCAACTGAAAAATTTCAAGCTTTTGTGGATGGGATTGTAAAGGGAGGTAGTATCACTTTTAACGAAGAAGATGCCCAAGTTAAGAACATTGTAGAGGCTACTGAGAATCCGATTCGTAAGTTTCCATACGCAACACCAGAGTTCATTGTAGAGGATGGCATTGTTTATTTGGATACGCCCGATGGTGAAATGCCATTGGAAATTTCAGGAAACGGAAATTTAGGATACCTAGCTGGTGCCAAATGGATCTGCCAACAAATGGGTGTTGACGAAGAGGATTTTTATGACGCAATATCCACCTTTAAAATAAAGTAATTTTAAACACCAAATTGGCGCAGATGGTGGTCCAAGTGCTTGTACTGCATTTGCCCCCATTGCTCATTGGTGAAGGAGCCAAAAACGGGATGTGGGTCCCAACTATCCCTAGTCTTTACTTTATGGAAATCTGTGACCAAACCTATCAAGATTTCTCTTTCTTTGGCAAAATCCTTTTCTTCGGTAACTTTTAACCCTTTAGCTGTGGGTAGCCCTTGTCGCCAAGGTTTATCATTGTAAAGACTACTTTTGAAAAAAAATCCCATAATTTTCAGCATAGGATTCGGCTTTGTTTTTGAACCTTGTTTTCGCAAGGCAATCTTTAATGGAAATTGGCAGTGATAAAGCATTTGTCCTATTTCCATTTTCCCCCATTGGCGTTCCGAATCTTCAGACAAAGCATTTAATCGGGATACTATTTCTTCGTAAGTTTCGGTGTTGAAAAGGGATTTCATAAGGAAAGATTTATAGTGAAAATTACAAAATTTATTCTCCTATCTTTAGGCCATGCAAGAAAAACTAGCTTCCTTTTCCATTAAGAATTGGGCTGATGATGACCGACCACGCGAGAAATTGGTTCAGAAAGGCAGCTTTGCGCTTTCAGATGCCGAATTGATTGCAATTTTGATTGGTTCGGGAAGTAAGGATGAAAGTGCTGTGGAGCTTTCCAAGCGTATTCTGGCGTCAGTGGACCATAATTTGAATGAAGTAGGGAAGCTATCAGTTAACCAATTAATGCGTTTTAAAGGCATTGGTGAGGCAAAGGCAGTAACCATTGCTGCTGCTTTGGAAATTGGAAGAAGACGCAGGGGAGAGGATACCAAAAAAATCACCAAAATAGCAAGTAGCCATGATGCATTTGAGCTGCTTTATCCATTAATTGGTGAATTGCAACACGAAGAATTCTGGATTGTATATCTCAATAATTCAAACAAGGTGATTCACAAATCCCAATTGAGCAAAGGAGGTATTACGGGTACATTGGTAGATGTTAGGTTGGTGTTGAAACAGGCACTCGAATTGGGGTCTGTAGGTATTATTTTGGCCCATAACCACCCATCAGGTACTTTAATGCCAAGTAATGCTGATAAACAGATTACACAGAAGTTGAAAATTGCTTCAGACGCTTTAGATATAAAAGTTTTGGATCATTTGATCATTGCCCAACACGAGTATTTGAGCTTTGCAGATCAAGGAATATTATAGTCATTGAGTATTTATGTTATTGATATTTACCCATAAGGTCACCAATCGTTTAACGTATACTGCCAAGCAGATTTTTGAAAAGATTCTGGGGGTGGAGATTGGGTTTACCACTAAAGTGGAGGATTTTATCAAGCACTCGGGCCCTAAAATGACCTATTCCAAACAACCGCTGCAAAACGAATTCTTTATTCGGAGCAACGATTTGTTATTTGAACAAGGGATCAACGATTTGGAGATCAATGTTTCGGATTGGGATGGAATACCCTGCTTTTTTGCTGCAGGAGAAAAAAGTACGTTGCCATTCGATATTTTTTCGGCCAGTTTTTTTCTGTTGAGCCGATATGAGGAGTATTTGCCCCATGTTAAGGATAGTGTGGGAAGGTTTCCAGTGAAAGAGAGCATCGCCTATCAAAACAAATTTTTGAATGTCCCTGTTGTTGACCTTTGGGCCTATAAATTATTGGAGGCTCTTAAAGAGCGTTTCCCAAATTTGGAGACGAAGGAAAATGATTATCAGTTTACTTCAATCATCAATGTGACCACTTCACATGCTTTTGCTAAGAGAGGTATTTCTAGAACCTTGGGTGGGTTTTTTATAGATCTAGGGAATTTCAAGTTTAGAAATATCATCAAGCGATTTGCAGTTTTGTTGGGAATCCAAAAGGATCCTTACGACAACTTTTTTGAGTTGGTGGAAATCCATAAAAAGTTTCCCATAAAGAGTATGTTCTTTTTTCAATTTGCGAAACATTCGGCACACGATAAAAACGTTTCCACGAACAACAACAAGTTTCGATTTTTGATTAAGTCCATTGCGGATTACAGTATTGTGTCTTTAAGTACCTCATTTATGTCGTCTTCAGATAACAATGTGTTGCGAGAGGAGAAAAGGCAACTGGGTAACTTAATCAATCGCCCGATAAGTTATTCAAGGTTGCGCTATAATCGGGTTAATGTGCCTGCAGCATACCGCAATTTGGTGGAAACTGAGTTCACGGATGATTTTTCCATGGGCTACACGCACGAAATTGGGTTCAGGGCAGGAACTTGTACTCCTTTTTATTTTTATGATATCAACACCGAAATTCGGCAGCCTATAAAGATTCATCCTTTTGCTATGCACGATTATTCTTTGGTGAATTTTAAATCCAAAGATGAGGTTTTTGAAAAATTGGATGAGGTGTATCGAGTGGTCAAACAAGTGAGGGGAGATTTAACGTTTGTGTTTTCCAATGAATTGTTGGGTAGTGAACACGATTTGAATTGGATGGAGCTCTATCAATCTATATTAAAGCGCTATTATGTTTAAGAACTCTGTTACAGATGTTTTTTTTGATTTGGACCACACCCTTTGGGACTTTGAAAAAAATTCAGCACTCACTTTTGCCAAAATTCTTACTGAAAACAAGGTAGAGGTGGAGCTTGAGGTCTTTTTGGAGGTGTATTCACCCATAAACTTTCAAATGTGGGCACTATACCGAGAAAATAAAATAACAAAATCTGCATTGCGATACCAACGTTTAAGACTTACGTTCGATAAGTTAGGTGCTGAAGTATCCGATGAGATTATAGATGTGTTGGCTCACGAATATATTGAACATCTTTCCTCTTTTACCCATTTATTGCCCAATTCGTTGGAGATTTTGGATTACCTATCCCCAAAATATAGGTTGCATATTATTACCAATGGATTTCAGGAAGTGCAAGAAAAAAAGATGAAGGGAAGTCAAATCCATCATTATTTTGAAATTATAGTTAATTCAGAAATGGCTGGAGTGAAAAAACCGCATCCCCAGATTTTTGAATTGGCATTAACCGAGGCCAATGTTCACCCTAAAAACTCCATTATGATCGGTGATAATCTTGAGGCCGATATTCTTGGCGCCAAGGCAATGGGTATGCAAGTAGTGCATTATAACTCCAATGGAGAACCTGATCACTCAGAATGTGTAATTGTTAACGATCTTATTGAAATTAAGAACCTTCTTTAGGTCATAAACAAATCTTAAAAGTGAACCTTTACCTATGGTAAACTAGTTGAATTTAGTTCTTTTGTTCACTGCTGTTTGAGACGAAAGTAAACCCTATTGAGGGAATCTACATATCTTTACAGAATAGAATAAATAATAGCTTGGAACGATAATTGATTACCTACATTATATGAAAACAAGAATACTATATATATTGGTTTTTGCCCTGGGCATAAGTGGTTTTGCCCATGCACAATTGAACAAGTACAAATACATCATTGTCCCCAAAAAGTTTGATGCCTTTAAAGAGGTAAACGAATACCAGACCAGCACATTGATCAAGTATTATTTTGCTGAAAATGGCTTTAACGTAGTGTATGATGATGCGTTACCTATTGATTTGGCGGGAAATCGATGCACAGGTCTAGTGGCCGATGTGATAGATGAATCAGGCATGTTTTCAACTAAAATTTTCATTTCACTAAAAGATTGTCAAAACAAAGAAGTGTTTAGATCCCTTGAAGGTAAAAGTAAAATTAAAGATTTTGGGGCTGCCTATAAAGAGGCTATCCAGAATGCATTCGTGTCATTTGCTGGGATGGGCTATTCCTATGATCCCGATGCAGCTACTGAAAATAAGAACAGTGAGACGGTAACCCTTAGTTATAAGAATGATGTGAAAACGGTAGAGCCTAAATCTACTGCACAGGTAATAGAGCAGAAAGCAACTCCAGAAGAACAAGTTTATAAATCGGTTGAGCCGATTCCTTCGAGTATTGTTAGTGGCGATGTGGACGTGCTTTATGCACAAGCTATTCCAAGCGGTTACCAATTAGTGGACAATACCCCTAAGGTGGTGCTTACACTTCAGGAAACTTCGATGCAATATGTTTTTATGACGGAATATGAAGGTAATAATGCCGTGGTCTTTTTGCAAGATGGGCAATGGATGTTGGAGTATTCAGTTGATGGCAAAAAACAGCAGAAAAAGCTGAATATCAAATTCTAGTAATCGTACTTATTTTTCCAGCGGTTTTTTAAAAAATCTTTCATGGCCTTTTCCCTTGGGTTGTTCCCCGGTTGGTAAAACGTTGTGCCTATAATTTCTTCTGGAAGAAATTCCATCTCCGCAAAATTGTTTTTATGGTCATGGGCATATTCATAGCCTGTCCCATACCCCAAATCTTTCATCAATTTGGTGGGTGCATTGCGAATGGCCATGGGAACCGAAAGGTCGCCAGTTTGTTTTACCATTTGTTGAGCGCTGTTAATGGCCATATAACTGGCATTGCTTTTGGCTGAACTTGCCAAATAGGTAGCGCATTGACTCAAAATAATGCGGGCTTCGGGATAACCTATGGTATTTACTGCCTGAAAAGTGGTGTTAGCCATGACCAAAGCCGTAGGGTTGGCATTTCCGATATCCTCGGAAGCCAAAATTACCATTCTACGCGCAATGAATTTTACATCTTCCCCGCCCTCTATCATTCGGGCCAACCAATAAACCGCTGCATTGGGGTCACTTCCTCGTATACTTTTTATAAAGGCTGAAATTATATCGTAATGTTGTTCCCCAGTTTTATCGTAAAGCACCGTATTCTTTTGCACTTTGTTCATCACCAAGTCGTTGGTGATGACAATACTGCCCGAGTTTTCTGAATTGACAATCAACTCAAAAATATTGAGCAATTTACGACCATCCCCTCCAGATAAGTGAAGAAGAGCCTCCGTTTCTTTTAGTTCAATTTTTTTGGTTGATAATTCCTTATCCGTGTCTATTGCACGCTTCAAAAGTGCAATCAGGTCCTCTTTATCAAAAGGATTGAGGGTATAGACCTGACAACGCGACAGTAGGGCGGGAATGACTTCAAAACTTGGATTTTCCGTAGTAGCGCCCACCAATGTGACCCAACCTTTTTCAACGGCACCCAAAAGGGAATCTTGCTGCGATTTGCTAAAACGATGGATTTCATCAATGAATAAAATCGGATTTTTGGAAGTGAAAAGTCCGCCGCTTTGTTTGGCTTTTTCAATAACCTCTCGAACATCTTTAACCCCGCTACTAATGGCACTCAAGGTATAAAATGGCCGCTTGCTTTCGGTCGCAATAATATTGGCCAACGTAGTTTTTCCCGTGCCTGGAGGCCCCCAAAATATTAAAGAAGGTATTATCCCGTTCTTTATCTGGGTGGTCAAGGCGCCATTGGGTCCCACTAAGTGCTGTTGGCTTATATAGTCCTCAAGGGTTTTAGGTCTTATGCGTTCTGCCAAGGGTTCGTTCATGGATGTAAAATTAAGCAAATTTGAGGGCGTTATTGTTATAGCTGACAATTTGTGTAATTTCAAAATCGTGGTCAGAAATTTGATATTTAGTAGCTAATGGAATCAAAGGATACCTTAAAATTCACCAACGATGTTCTAGTAGCTCCAATGCTAGCTGTTTTGGCTATTTGGACGGTGTTCTGGGTCGAGGTGAAGTTTCATGTAAACTTGAATCACTTTGGAGTTTATCCAAGGGCCTTGACTGGGTTACGTGGCATTGTATTGAGCCCTTTTATCCATGGCTCACTGGAACACTTATATAACAACACCATTCCATTGGCGGTGTTAACTGCTTTTCTTTTCTATTTCTATCGCAGTGTTGCTGTTAAGGTCTTTATTCTTGGGGTCTTGATTTCAGGATTGGTCACTTGGGTTATGGCCAGGCCTTCTTATCATATTGGAGCCAGTGGGTTGATCTATGTTTTGGCCAGTTTTATTTTCTTTAAAGGGATATTGGCCAAAAATTATCGTTTGGTGGCTTTGTCCCTGATTGTTGTTTTTATTTATGGCAGTATGATCTGGTATATTTTTCCCATTGAAGAAGAAATTTCATGGGAAGGCCATTTATCAGGATTTTTAACGGGGCTACTATTGGCTTTTACCACTAAGGTGAAGTTGCCTGCTGTTCGAAAATATGCTTGGGAACATGAAGACTATAACGAAGACGAAGATCCTTTTTTAAGACATTTTGATGCTGACGGAAACTTTATTGAAAACTTGGACGAAGCTGAAGAAGAAATCCAAATAAAGTATCACTATAAAGAATCTGGCAACGAAGATTGATTATCTGCGCTGTCTAACCACTTCGTATAGAAAAATGCCACAGGCCACGGAAACATTTAACGAGCCAATATTGCCCATTAAGGGTAGTTTGGCTTGATTATCCACGACTGATAGGGTAGAAGGGTTAATTCCTTTTTCCTCAGAACCCATAATTATTGCAGATGGCTTCTTAAAATCTACATCGTAAATTTCATTATCGGTTTTTTCGGTGGCAGCAGTAATGGAAACGCCAGAAGCTTGCAAATAGAAAATAGCATCTTTTAAATGGTCGACCTTAGCAATGGGTACATTGAAAGCGGCTCCCGCCGAAGTTTTTACCGTATCATCCGTAATGGGCGCTCCTCCATTTTTGGGAACAATTATTCCATGAACGCCAGAACATTCCGCAGTTCTAATGATGGCTCCAAAATTCCGCACATCAGAGACTTGATCCAATAAGAGAAATAATGGCATTTTTTCGGTTTCCATTATTTGCTCCACCATTTTTTCAAAATCTTGAAATTGAACAGGAGAAATCTGAGCAATAGCGCCCTGATGGTTATTTCGTGTCAATCGATTTAATTTTTCGATTGGAACGTAGGAAGCACTGATGCCATTTTTACGAACGGTCGATTCCAATTCCTTCATCAACTCACCTTTTAAGCCTTTTTGGATGAAAACTTTATTAATGGGCTGGTCGGCATTTATGGCCTCCATAACTGCACGTATTCCGTAAATGAGCTGACTATCTTTCATATGGGGCAAAAGTAAATAAAAACCGCCCTAAATGGGCGGTAAATTATCTTATTAAGGTTCTGATTTGATCAAGAATTTAAAAATTGAAATGCTTTGATCAAATCGGCCTCTTCTTTTATGTTCAGATCATTCTCATCCAAGTACTTTTCTAGTTTGGCTTCGAAAGGTTTATCGAGCATTTTAAGTAATTGCTTGTTCTTGGTAGGAATCTCATCAATTCGTTTTGCTCCTGTGGGTTGATAATAATATTCGATGTAGTGCGAAAATTTATTGGGAACTGCCTTAACAAATGAATTTTGCGCTTTTTGTCCCTGGCTAAAATTCACACGGGTTCTTTTAAAAAGTTTAAAGTTGTTTCCATCGTTTAAAAGTGCTAAATATCCATTTAGGGTATTTCCCTTTCCATCTATAAAGGTTTTAAAGCTCAGCGGGTATTTGTTGTCCAACATTACTGTAATGGCCTTGTCTTTATTGAGCGCTTTGGGCTGTTCCTCTTCAAGGGTAGAGTTCTTGATCTCTATTTCTTCATTATAGGCGTTGTACCGATAATAAACTTTACCTTGGGCTTCTTCGCCATAATACATTTGAGTGGCCTGAAATGAATTGTCCAAATAAGGCGATCCTTGAAATTCATCAATGCCCGTTTCCTTACTTAAACGTTCAAACTGATCGGTGATTCCACCTTTCATATTTTGAATTACTCCTTGGGATGCCCCAAAGCCTCCTGAAGATCCTGGAGTTACGCCAGCATACTGACTAAATCCGTAAAAACCTACTAATGAAATGAATAGTGCTAATGGTGTGTTTTTTGACATAATAATGATTTTTACCTAAGTTACTCATAATTATAAGTGTTGTCAAGTTGATTGTCAGTATTTTAACATTGACACAGGAGAAATCTTGTTAAAAAATCAAGGGATTCCTAGAATTGCTTGTTGGGCAAAAAAAAGACCGCCTATAAATAAGCGGTCTTACATATTGTGGTTGATTTAAATTTTAAGAGTTTAAAAACTCAAAAGCTTTAATCAAATCTGCTTCTTCTTTAATGTTCAATTCGTTCTCTTCCAAGTATTTTGAAAGTTTCGCTTTGAAAGGTTCATCCAACATTTTAAGCAACTTTTTGTTTTTTGTCGGGATTTCATCGATACGGTTAGCACCTTTGGGTTGGTAATAATATTCGATATAGTGAGTAAATCTGTTGGGAATTGCACTAACAAAGGAATTTTGCGCTTTTTGTCCTTCAGTGAATTTTACCCTTACTCTTCTAAAAAGCTTGAAGTTGTCACCTTCATTCAATAGAGCCAAATATCCATTTAGTGTATTGTTCTTAGCATCAATAAAAGTACTAAAGCTTAAAGGGTATTTGTTATCCAACATTACTGCTATAGCCTTGTCTTTGTTTAAACTTCTAGGCTCTTCGTCAGCAAGTGTTGAATTTTTAATTTCTATTTCTTCGTTATAGGCATTGTAGCGGTAGTAAATTCTTCCTTGATCTTCATCCTCGTAAAACATTTCAGTTGCTTGAAATTTATCTTCCAAATATGGAGATCCTTGAAATTGATCAATACCGGTCATTACTTTCAATCTTTCATAGGAATCTGTTATTCCTCCAACAGAGTTGTTCAGTAGTGCTTGAGTTACTCCAGAACCGTGCATGCTTCCTGTTCCTCCTGGAGCCATACCAGCATATTGGCAAAAGCCGTTAAAGCTTAAGAATGAAATAAATAGTACTAATAATTGGTTTTTAAACATGGTTGTGAATTTTGTCGAATATACTTATAAAAATTAGTGTGGTCAACGGGATTGTTAGATGCAGGGTAATTTTAACTTAAACACAAGAAGAAAAACAATTATGTCTGCAAAAGATTGACTAAAATACAGTTTAGAGCAAAGAAAAAGGGTCGTTTATTAAAAACGACCCTTTTATTTAACATATTACCCTAAAGGGTTAACATTTATTAGTCATAGCAGAAATCGATAGCGATTTCACCAGCTGGCATTGAAGTAGCAACGCTACCTACTAGGTTTCCATTTGGAGTATAGATCTCCATGGAAATTTCACCCCAGTTATCTCCAGGGAAGTACCAAGTAGCTGTTTCAGTTCCAGCAGGAATGGTAATGGTAGCAGTAGCATCTGAACCATCGTTAGGAATACAGTCGCCTGAACCTAGGAATGTTCCAGCAGCAGCTGAATAAGGTGAACACATACCAAACTCGATAACGGTTCCGTCATCTAGGGTTACGGTTACACCATCACCACCATTGGCATCAGTAGTTTGCCATCCATCACCATAAGAATCGTGCATTTCAATTGTCCAAACACCTGCGGTAGGAGCTTTAGGAGGACATGTAATCAATACATCGTAGCTGAATGGAGAAGAGTAGAACGTACCTGTTAATGTACCAGTGTTATCTTCTGCACTGAAAGTTCTACCATCACTTGTTACCAATTCAAAACGGAATGTAAATGAATCGAAAGGTCCAACTTGGTCTTCTGTTAGGCCCAACAAGCTGATTGCATCACCTTGAGTCAAAATGTACAACATAGTTGGTAAACCATATTGGCTTGTTTCAAAATCCCCGATTGGGAACGTTTGAATCAATTGGTCATCAATATCAAATGTATCGGCATCATCGTCGAAAGTTCCGTAAACATTCATTTCTGTTACAATTCCTTTGCTGTCCTGAACTTCCAATTGAACTTCAAGAGCGGCATCGTAATCGCCGATCGGGTATTCATTTGAGACCAAGTTCACTTGTCTCAAAGCTACACCCCTACCAACATCATACAAGATAGTATCTATCGGAAGATCGGAATCTTCACATCCAATCGCAACGATAAGTGTTGCTAGGAGAAATTTATATATAGATTTCATTAGTATATAATTTTTTGTTAAACGGTTTAGTTAGCTGCTGGGAATGTAGGGGACGCTGGATTCGTATCCCAAAATACCTGAGTTGTCAAATCTGTCTTCTGAGTCAAATTTGGGTTAGTGATAACCTCATCAGAAGGGTAAAGGAAAGATCTTGGATATGGTCCTGGATCTGGTTCCCAGTTAGGCAACAAGTTGGTTGGGTATCCTGTTCTTCTGTAGAAGTTGTGGGCTTCAGCACCACCACCGTACATTGTAATAAAGAACTGAGTTCCCAAAACATTCATTTTGTCCTCTTCCGTTGCACCAGCAGTGAAATCAGCAACAATACCGTCGATGAAAGCTGTAACTTCTGCAGCACTAGGCTCAAAAGATAAATCAGCAGCACCATCCAAAGCTCCAAAGGATTGAGTCTTAGCAATAGATTTAGTAAGACCAGCTTGGATGTGACCAGTTACAACTGCATCTGAGGCACCAGAAGCGTAAGCAGCTTCAGCCTTCCAGAAATCTACGTAAGAGGCCAAGATAATTGGCTCAATACCAGCACCAGCTCCACCAGCACCTTGGAAGATACCTTCAAATCTATCATCATCAAAGTTACCAGCAGCAGGGTAAACACCAGGAGCAGTTTTCAACAATCCGTCTGGTGGTCCACCTTCATCGTTACCGTGAGATCTACCCCAGTATCCGTTTGGAAGGCTACAGTAAGGCAATCCTGCATAATGATCAGGAACAATAAACAAAGAACAAGAAAGAGTTTCTTCGTTTGGTGGAACATCGGCACCATTTACATCAACGTTACCAGGAGTACCATCGGCTTGGCGATAGAAATAGTAACGAATTCTTGGATCGTCATTTTCCAACATTTGCCACATGATCCAGTTAGAACGGTAAGGTCCTACACCAGTATCGGTATATCCACCTTGGTAATCAGGGTGACGAGTATCTGGGTTAAGGATGTTGATCCCGTATTGAAACTGAAGATCATCTTCTGTACTTGTAATGTAGTTGCTGCCTGAAGCGATGCTGTTGAAAGCAGCAAGGTCTCCAGTAGTCAAATACGCCTTCATTTTAATAGTGTTAACAGCTTTGATCCACTTGGAAGCATCACCATCATAGAATAAATCTGTTGCAGCTGAAGGAAGCCCAGAAGTTGAATTAAATAGTGCAGTTGCTTCATCCAATAAATCAAGCGCTGCAGCGTAAACTGAAGGTCCATCATCCAAAAGTGGAGCAGGGAACTCAGCAGGGTTCAATGCTTGGGAATAAGCAGCCTCACCAAGGTAATCTACCAACAATAATAAGGAGTGGGCCAACATGGTTTTACCCATGGCTACGTTATAGCTGTAATCAAGATCAGACTCAGCATTAATGCGTTCCATGGCCAATGTGTTGGACATGATCCCTACATAAGTGTTACTCCAAATTCCATTGGAAGATGCACCTGTAAAGTTGTTAAAGTAGATACGACCACTCATATAATCGATACGCGTTAACTGCGCGCCAAAGTTGTTGAAAGAGGTCATGGCGTTTCTGTAATTCAGCTGTACCGTGTTCAACAATAGGTTTGGATCGGCCTGGTCTTCTGACAATGCGTTCGGGTTAGAGCGCAGATCCAAATCCGTAGTCTCGCAAGAACTCAAAGGCAAAAGGGCCAAGAGTGCTATGGAAATGTATTTAAATATATTTTTCATAATTTCTTTTCGTTAATTTTTTTAAAAGGTCAATTTGACACTCATTCCATACTTTTTAGAAGCTGGACCGTTGATATAGTCAAAACCTTGACTGTTACCAATACCAGCACCCATTACGTTAGGGTCAAAGTTGGCACCGTCAGGAGTATTGTAAGCATCATACCAAAGGTTGAAACCTTGAGCGGTAATGGTCAAAGAGCCAAATGGAGTTTTTTCCAAGAATTTAGATGGGAATGTGTAACCCAAAGAAAGCTCTTGTAAACGAACAACAGAAGCATCGTAAATTTTCATTTCAGCAGGTCCAAAAAGAACGTTGGTGAAGTAGAAAGAAGAGTTGTTGATCTGCTTGTTGTTTACTTCGCCAGTACTTTGTTGTACACCAGGCAAAATAAATGTTTGCTCTCTATCTTGAGTTTCAGTGATCAAACCACGACCAAGCAATGTAGCAATAGTGTTAGACATCATGTCTCCACCTTTTGTCCAGTTGAATTGGAAACCTAGGTTCCAGTTCTTGAAACGGATAGAGTTGATGAAGTTTGTTGTGAAATCTGGGTTTGGATCACCAATGATCGGTGTATCACCGTTAATATCAGATTCTACAGATACATAGTTACCGGAAGAATCAACCAAGAAGTTTCCATCTTCGTCTCTACCGATAGCGGTACCAACAATTACACCAAGAGGCTGACCTTCGATAGCGGCGTTACCTCCCAAGAACAATTCTTGTCTACCACCGTAGATGATAATGTCCTGCTCTTGTTCAACAACTTTAGGCTTGTATGTAGAGAAGTTGATTCTTGAGTTCCAGTTGAAACCATCAGAAGTCTCACTTCTAAACCAGTCAACACCTAAATCAACTTCAACACCTTCACCTTTGATTTTACCAACGTTACTTTGAGTAACTGTAAAACCTGTGGATGGAGAAAGGGGCTCTCTTACAATAAGGTCTTTAGTAACCCTGTTGAAGTAAGTGAAGTCCAAAGAAACTGCGTTATTCAAGAATTTAGATTCGAAACCAAGTTCGTATTCTGTAAGAAGTTCAGGTTTAAGATCTTCGTTAGCAGCAAATGAAGAGATGGCATTGGTAGTAATTTCACCACCGTCACCCCATTGTCTTGTGTTTTGGTTTGCTGTTCTCACGGTTGGGTAAGCCCCTGGGAAGGCTGCAGATTGTCCAACACCAGCTCTTAATTTCAAGAAGTTCAAACCTCCTGCAGATTGCATTCCGCTGAAAGCAGCAGTTGGCAAGAAAGAGATACTGGCACTAGGATAAGTCATACTGTTGTTGGCAGATGCAAGGTTGGAAACCCAGTCAGTTCTAGTTGCCAAAGACAAGTACAACATGTTGTCGTAATCAAAAGTAGCTTGACCTAAGATACCAGCAATGTTTTGCTTCTCCAAGTATTGGATAGGTGTTTGACTTTCATAGTTAAAGTGTCTTGTGATACCATATGCAATCTGTCCTGCACTGGAAACACCTTGTCTGTCATAAATGGTAGACTTTACTGTGGCACCAGCTGTAAAGCTCATACCCAATTTTTCGGATAAGTCGTAGTTACCATCAATAGCCAAATAGTGATCCCAAATAGTATTGTTGTTATCGTAAGTGTCCAAGAAACCAAAAATAGCTTGGTTGAATCCTACACCACCTTTGTTGGAGTAGTTGGTGTTTCTTTCGTTATAGAAATCCAGACCTGCACGGTATGTAAGGTTCATGTTGTCGTTGATAGCATAAGCCAAGGAAGCATTCCAGAATACACGGTTGGTTTGCTGTCTGTACTTCACGTTGTTTTGTACCCATCTTGGGTTGATGATTCCGTTAGTTGCACGATAGTAAACACTAGAGTTGTCAACTGGGTTTTCCCAAGGAAGACCCATCAAGTCAACACTACGAGGTGTAAAGAATACGTGACCGAACAAAGAAAGACCCAAAGAACCGTTACCTCTACTCGCTGCTACAGGAGGAGATTTGTAATCTGTTCTAGAGTAGTTCATAACTGCACTAACTGTGAATTTGTTTGATAGTTTTGATCTACCACCCACAGAAAGGTTCATACGTTGAATAGAGTTACCAGGAACGAAACTCTCATCATCCAATAGACCCAAGTTTACGTTGTAGTTGGTGTTTCCATCCGCAGAACTTCCATTAACGTTGATGGAAGTGTTGCTTACGCCTCCAGGAGCCAAAAAGTCTTCAACTGAATCGTAAGGTTTCCACTCATATCTAGCATTTTGCAATTCTGGGAATGCATCTCTAACACTTGAAAGTGAAGAAGTTGCGTAAGGGTGACGAATTGTACCGTTTGAATCGATGTCATAAACAGCTGGGAAAGAGTTAGGATTTCCCCATCCTGCAACACCTTCTCTATCGAAACTTGGCCCCCAGTTACTGAAGAACCAACCGAAAGCTTGGTCGAAACCGTTACCGTATTTATCTTGATAATCTGGCAAGGAAGCCAAAGCGTTAACAAAATAAGACTGGCTTACTGTAATTTCTGATTTTTTCTTTCCTTCTGTTGCAGCACCTGCTTTAGTTGTAATCAAGATTACACCGTTTTTACCAGCAGTACCATAAAGTGTTGCAGCAGCAAGACCTTTCAATACTTCGATGTTGGCAATGTTGTTTGGATCTAAATCCAAGAAACGGGAGGATCCAGTGTTACCATCCAAGAAGTTACCAGCTGTGTTGGTATCACTACTAAAAGGCACACCATCCACAACAAAAAGGGCCTGGTTACTTCCACTAAAGGAACTCAAACCACGAATAACCACGTTGGTTGCAGAACCGGACATACCACCAGCAGAGGTAATATTTACACCGGAAGCTTTACCGGAAAGAACCCTGGCAACATCACCTTCAGTCTTGTCGTTCAAGTCCTCAGCACCTACAGAGGATACTGCATAACCCAAAGCCTTTTTCTCACGCTTAATACCTTGGGCGGTTACAACAACCTCTTCCAAAGCTTGGGTGTCAGGTTCCATCTGTACATTAATTACGCTAGCAGCACCTACAACTCTAGTAGATGGTTTTTGACCAATGTAAGTGAAGAGAATAGTTTGACCTTCACTTGCAGTGATTGCGTAATTTCCGTCGAAATCTGTTTGGGTACCCGTAGTGGTACCTTCAACGACAATGTTGACCCCAGGCAACGGAAGGCCATCGCCATCCGTAACAGTACCTGTAATCGTCTTGTCTTGTGCAAAGGATATATGCACAACAAACGCCAATAATAGCGTTAACAATCCATTAAGTTTTGTTCTCATTGTTAAATTATTTGAATTAGCTAATGGCTAAAATCATAATTTCATGTTAATAAACCAAACTTATTTTATAAAATCTTTAAGACTGGGAACTTAAATGCAAGAAGTGCAATAACTACAAATATCATTATCAACTATGCAATTTGAAGGGGTGAGAATTATTCTTCCTGTAAATTATATGCTTTGGCCCTTAAAAATGCAGGGGTAGGGGTGGTGTTTGTGAAAATTGAGTGAATATTCTTACGTATCTCATAGTGGGGTAGGTTCTTAAGGTTTTTAACATAAGAAATGTTAATCTGATGTAAAGAAATAAGAAATGTACCTTATACCTTAATATATATACGCAATAAATAATTTCTCTTTTTGATGGGTTTAAATACAATCAAATATTCATTAATATTATAAGGTATGGATATGTTGTTTTGAGGTGATTTGATGTGAAATTGAGTGAGGGCTTCAGAAGGTTCATTGAAGTTTTTCAAAATTAAAGTCAAAATTAATTCGCATGTATTTGAATTATTGGGAAATATCACTACATTTGCAGCCCTCAAAAAGAGGGTTATTTAGTTTTTAAAAGAAATTTAATGCCAACAATTTCACAATTAGTACGAAAAGGAAGGGCCACAATTACCAAGAAGAGTAAATCGGCTGCTTTGGATTCGTGTCCTCAAAGAAGAGGGGTTTGTACGCGTGTTTACACTACTACACCTAAAAAACCAAACTCTGCAATGCGTAAAGTTGCAAGGGTAAGGTTGACAAATGGTAAAGAAGTTAACGCATACATCCCTGGTGAAGGACACAACCTCCAGGAGCACTCGATAGTATTGGTTAGAGGCGGAAGAGTAAAAGATTTGCCTGGTGTTCGATATCATATCGTTCGCGGTGCATTGGATACCGCAGGTGTTGCGGGAAGAACGCAACGTCGATCTAAGTATGGTGCAAAACGCCCTAAAAAGTAAACAACTTTAAGAAGAAGCGATGAGAAAAAAGCAGGCAAAAAAGAGACCATTATTACCAGATCCTAAATTTAACGATCAACTTGTTACACGTTTCGTTAACATGATGATGTGGGACGGTAAGAAATCAATTGCATTCAAGATTTTCTACGATGCAATTGCAATCGTTGATGAAAAGAACACTGACGAGGAAAAAACTGGATTGGAGTTGTGGAAAGATGCACTTTCCAATGTAATGCCACACGTTGAAGTAAGAAGTAGAAGAGTAGGTGGTGCTACATTTCAGATTCCAATGCAAATTCGTCCAGATAGAAAGATTTCCACTGCAATGAAGTGGTTGATCAGCTACGCAAGAAAGCGTAATGAGAAATCCATGGCGCAAAAATTAGCTTCTGAGATTTTGGCTGCTGCCAAAGAAGAAGGTGCTGCGGTGAAGAAAAGAGTAGATACACACAAAATGGCTGAGGCCAATAAGGCATTCTCACACTTTAGATTCTAATCAATACAATGGGAAGAGATTTAAAATATACAAGGAATATCGGTATTGCGGCACACATTGATGCTGGTAAAACAACAACTACTGAGCGTATTCTTTTTTATACTGGTGTGAGCCACAAAATTGGTGAGGTGCACGATGGTGCGGCTACCATGGACTGGATGGAGCAAGAGCAAGAGCGTGGTATTACCATTACCTCTGCTGCAACAACCTGTACTTGGAAGTTCCCCATGGAAAATGCACAAGCATTGCCTGACACTAAAGATTACCACTTTAACATCATTGACACCCCTGGACACGTTGACTTTACTGTAGAAGTAAACCGTTCCTTGCGTGTGTTGGATGGTTTGGTGTTCTTGTTCAGTGCTGTGGATGGTGTTGAGCCTCAATCCGAGACAAACTGGAGATTGGCCGATAACTATAAAGTACCGCGTATCGGTTTCGTAAACAAAATGGACCGTCAAGGTTCCAACTTCTTGAACGTGTGTAAGCAAGTTCGTGAAATGTTGGGTTCCAATGCTGTGCCGATTGTTTTGCCTATCGGTGACGAAGCTGACTTTAGAGGTATTGTAGATTTGGCCAAGAACAGGGCTATCGTATGGCACGATGAGAACTTTGGTTCTACTTTCGATGTTGTTGATATTCCTGCTGAAATGCAAGACGAAGTAAGAGAGTATAGAGCTGCTCTTATCGAAGCTGTTGCAGAATATGATGAGGAGTTGATGGAAAAATTCTTCGAAGATGAAAATTCCATCACAGAAGAAGAAGTGCATGCTGCATTGCGTGCTGCTGTAATGGACAGAGCGATTATCCCAATGATCTGTGGATCTTCCTTTAAAAACAAAGGAGTTCAGTTCTTGTTGGATGCTGTATGTCGTTACTTGCCATCTCCATTGGATAAAGATGATATCGTAGGAACTGATCCTGATACTGGTGAGGCTATCACTAGAAAACCAGATCCAAAAGCACCATTTGCTGCTTTGGCATTTAAGATTGCTACTGATCCTTTCGTAGGTCGTTTGGCTTTCTTTAGAGCATATTCTGGTCGTTTGGATGCGGGGTCTTACATCTTGAACAACCGTTCAGGTAAAAAAGAGCGTATTTCCAGAATCTATCAAATGCACTCCAATAAGCAAAATGCTATCGATTATATCGAGGCTGGTGATATTGGTGCGGCTGTAGGATTTAAAGATATTAAGACTGGTGATACCATGTCTGCTGAGGATGCGCCTATCGTTCTTGAAAGTATGGACTTCCCTGATCCAGTAATCGGTATCGCGGTTGAGCCAAAAACTAAGGCTGATGTGGATAAATTGGGTATGGCTTTGGCTAAATTGGCTGAAGAAGATCCAACCTTCCAGGTGAAAACAGATGAAGCTTCAGGACAGACCATTATTTCTGGAATGGGTGAGCTTCACTTGGATATCATCGTTGACCGTTTAAGAAGAGAGTTCAAGGTTGAAGTAAACCAAGGACAACCTCAAGTAGAATACAAGGAGGCTATCACAAAATCTGCCGATCACAGAGAAGTTTACAAGAAACAATCAGGTGGTCGTGGTAAGTTTGCTGATATCGTATTTACAATGGAGCCTGCCGAAGAAGGTAAAGAAGGTCTTGAATTTGTAAATGTGATTAAAGGTGGTAACATTCCTAAAGAATATATTCCAGCAGTAGAAAAAGGTTTCAAAGAGGCTATGAAAAATGGTCCTTTGGCTGGATTTGAAATGGATAGCATGAAAGTTACCCTTAAGGATGGTTCTTTCCACCCTGTGGATTCCGATTCATTATCGTTTGAATTGGCAGCCAAAATGGGATATAAAGCAGCTGCTAAATCTGCAAGATCAGTATTGATGGAGCCTATCATGAAGATTGAGGTGTTGACACCTGAAGAAAACATGGGTGATATCGTAGGTGACTTGAACAGACGTAGAGGAACTATCAGTAGCATGAGCGACAGAGCTGGTTCCAAAGTAGTTAAGGGAGAGGTGCCGTTGTCTGAAATGTTCGGATATGTTACAGCATTGAGAACATTGTCATCTGGTAGAGCAACTTCAACCATGGAATTTTCACACTATGCAGAAACTCCTTCCAATATTGCTGAAGAAGTTATCAAAGCAGCAAAAGGAGTAACCGCTTAAATTTAGCAAGATGAGTCAAAAAATTAGAATTAAATTGAAATCTTACGATCACAATTTGGTGGACAAATCTGCTGAAAAGATCGTGAAAACAGTAAAAACTACTGGTGCGGTGGTAACGGGTCCAATTCCATTGCCAACAAACAAAAAGATATTTACAGTTTTGCGTTCACCTCACGTGAACAAAAAATCTAGAGAGCAATTCCAATTGAGCTCTTACAAGAGACTTTTGGATATCTACAGTTCTTCATCAAAAACTATCGATGCCCTAATGAAGTTGGAACTTCCTAGTGGTGTTGAAGTTGAGATTAAGGTCTGATAAAAGTTCTAAGTGTTGAGTTTTAGGTTGTAGCTAACTTATGACTTTCAACTCAACACTTAAAACTAACAAAAAGCACATGTCTCGAACGATGGTTCGAGAAAAACGGAGAAAGAAAAAAATCTGGGTCAGAGCAGAAAGTTTTCTTGACCCAATTTTTTTGCCAAGAAATTGGCAGTTTTAAAAACAAGTAAACAATTAATAATTAATAAATATGTCTGGGTTAATAGGTAGAAAAATCGGTATGACCAGCATTTTCGACGAGAATGGAAAGAACATTCCATGTACCGTAATCGAAGCTGGACCATGCGTGGTTACCCAAGTCAGAACCGAAGAGGTTGACGGGTACAGTGCTCTTCAGCTTGGTTTCGATGACAAGGCAGAAAAGCGTGCTAACAAGGCCGAAACAGGTCACTTTAAAAAAGCAGGTACTTCTCCAAAGAAACAAGTCGTTGAATTCCAAGATTTTGAAGGTGAATACAAATTGGGAGACACCATTGGTGCCGACCTTTTTGCAGAAGGAGAATTTGTTGATGTGATCGGAACATCCAAAGGAAAAGGTTTCCAAGGGGTTGTAAAACGTCACGGATTTGGCGGTGTAGGTCAAGCGACCCACGGTCAGCACAACAGATTAAGAGCTCCAGGTTCCATTGGTGCCGCTTCTTATCCTGCTAAAGTAATTAAGGGTATGAAAATGGCCGGTAGAATGGGTGGAGAAAGAGTAACAGTTCAAAACTTGAAAGTATTGAAAGTGGTTGCAGATAAAAACCTTATCGTAGTGAAAGGTTGTGTTCCAGGTCACAAGAATGCTTACGTAACAATTGAGAAGTAATGAAGGTTGCAGTACTAGATATTAAAGGAAAAGAAACCGGAAGAAGCATTGAGCTTTCTGACGATGTTTTCGCAATAGAGCCTAATGAGCATGCCATCTATTTGGATGTTAAGCAATATTTGGCCCATCAAAGACAAGGTACGCACAAGGCTAAAGAAAGAGCTGAGATTGCAGGAAGTACCCGTAAGATCAAGAAACAAAAAGGTACTGGTACCGCAAGGGCGGGTAGTATCAAGTCTCCTGTATTCAGGGGTGGTGGTAGAATCTTTGGTCCAAGACCAAAAGATTATACCCAAAAATTGAACAAAAACGTTAAGAGATTGGCTCGTAAATCA
Organism: Flagellimonas zhangzhouensis; assembly: GCF_900102925.1. Classification (GTDB taxonomy): domain Bacteria; phylum Bacteroidota; class Bacteroidia; order Flavobacteriales; family Flavobacteriaceae; genus Flagellimonas; species Flagellimonas zhangzhouensis. Next base: position 75,546 of record NZ_FNKI01000002.1, read on the forward strand.
GCCTTGACTCTTAAGTCTAAAGAACAAGCTTTGGTAGTTGTGGAAGACTTCAATTTTGAAGCTCCTAAGACTAAAGATTTTGTTAGTTTCCTGACTTCTTTGGGAATAGAAAATAAAAAGTCTCTTATTGTGTTGGGCGATTCAAATAATAACGTATATTTGTCGTCGCGTAATTTGGAGCGCTCCGAAGTTGTAACTGGTTCAGAATTAAACACTTACAAAATTGTTAACGCAAAAAGTTTAGTTCTTACCGAAAGTGCTTTGGAGGGAATTGAATCGAACCTAAAGAAATAGAAGTATCATGAGTGTGTTGATAAGACCGATAATTACGGAGAAAATGACCGCGGATAGCGAGCTTTTCAATCGCTACGGTTTCTACGTTCAGCCTGGAGCTAACAAGTTGGAAATCAAAGAAGCGGTAGAAACAACTTATGGTGTTTCTGTTGAAAAGGTAAGAACCATGAACTATGGTCCAACGCGTAAGAGTCGTTATACAAAAACCGGAATTCAGCACGGTAAAACAAACGCAATGAAAAAAGCGATTGTAGATGTAGCTGAAGGTGATATTATTGATTTTTACAGTAATCTATAAAGACGAGAAATGTCAGTTAGAAAATTAAAACCGATAACCCCTGGACAGCGTTTTAGAGTAGTAAACGGATTTGACGCGATTACTACTGATAAGCCGGAAAAAAGCTTGCTTGCTCCGTTAAAAAAGTCAGGTGGTAGGAACAGTCAAGGAAAAATGACCATGCGCCACAGAGGTGGAGGTCATAAGAGAAGATATCGTATCATCGATTTCAAAAGGGATAAACAAGGTGTAGAGGCTACTGTAGCATCTATCCAGTATGATCCAAACAGAACTGCATTTATCGCTTTGGTTGAATATACCGATGGTGAGAAAAGATATGTGGTAGCACAAAATGGTTTGCAGGTAGGTCAGAAGATCGTTTCTGGAACTGGATCTGCTCCTGAAATTGGAAATGCACTTCCATTGAGTGAAATTCCATTGGGTACCATTGTTTCTTGTATTGAGTTAAGACCTGGTCAAGGAGCAATTATGGCAAGAAGTGCCGGTACTTTTGCGCAGTTGATGGCAAAAGACGGTAAGTTCGTAACCATTAAGTTGCCTTCTGGTGAAACCCGTTTGATTTTGGCCACTTGTTTGGCTACTGTTGGAGCGGTTTCCAATTCTGACCACCAATTGTTGGTATCTGGTAAAGCAGGTAGAAGCAGATGGTTGGGTAGAAGACCAAGAACTAGACCAGTAGCTATGAACCCTGTTGATCACCCAATGGGTGGTGGTGAAGGTAGAGCTTCAGGAGGTCACCCAAGATCTAAGAACGGCATTCCTGCTAAAGGATTTAGAACTCGTTCTAAGACCAAGGACACCAATAGATATATCATAGAACGTAGAAAGAAATAAAAGAAAAGTAAATGGCACGTTCGTTAAAAAAAGGACCATACGTTCATTTTAGCTTGGAGAAAAAAGTTCAAGCCAATATAGAATCAGGTAAGAAATCAGTTATCAAAACGTGGTCTAGAGCCTCTATGATAACCCCAGACTTTGTGGGACAGACCATCGCAGTACACAACGGAAGACAATTTGTTCCTGTGTATGTAACTGAAAACATGGTAGGTCACAAACTTGGAGAATTTTCACCAACAAGATCGTTTAGAGGTCATGCTGGAGCTAAAAACAAAGGTAAAAAGTAAGTAAGCTATGGGAGTTCGTAAAAGACAAATGGCCGAAAGGTTAAAAGAAGAGAAAAAGCAACTTGCTATTGCAAAGCTTAACAATTGCCCAACATCTCCAAGAAAGATGCGTTTGGTTGCTGACTTGGTAAGAGGGAAACAAATCGAAATGGCTTTGGCTATTTTAAGGTTCAACCCTAAGGAGGCTTCTAGAAAGATGGAAAAGCTTTTGCTTTCTGCTATCGCTAACTGGGAAGCTAAGAACGAAGATGCAAGCATTGAGGATGCTGACCTTTACATCAAGGAAATCCGTGTTGACGGAGGAACTATGTTGAAAAGATTGAGACCAGCTCCACAAGGAAGGGCACACAGAATCAGAAAGCGTTCCAACCATGTAACCATGATCTTGGAAGCCAATAACAACGTTGAAAGCTAGTATATAGAATATGGGACAGAAGACTAATCCAATAGGAAATCGCTTAGGAATTATCAGAGGATGGGAATCCAACTGGTACGGAGGAAACGATTACGGCGATAAACTAGCTGAAGACGATAAGATCAGAAAGTACGTCTATGCACGTTTGGCAAAAGCTAGTGTGTCTAGAGTAATTATAGAAAGAACGTTGAAGTTGATCACCATTACCATTACCACCGCAAGGCCAGGTATCATTATCGGTAAAGGAGGACAAGAGGTTGATAAACTTAAGGAAGAGCTTAAGAAAATCACCAACAAAGAAGTTCAGATCAACATTCACGAGATCAAAAGACCTGAATTGGATGCTAATTTGGTTGCTGCTAGTGTAGCAAGACAGATTGAAAGCAGAATTTCATACCGTAGAGCCATTAAAATGGCGATTGCAGCCGCAATGCGGATGAATGCAGAAGGTATCAAAATTCAGATTTCCGGACGTTTGAACGGTGCTGAGATGGCGCGTTCAGAATCTTACAAAGAAGGTAGAATTCCATTGTCCACTTTCCGTGCAGATGTTGATTATGCATTGCACGAAGCTCACACTACCTATGGTAGATTGGGTATTAAAGTGTGGATTATGAAAGGTGAAGTTTACGGTAAGAGAGAACTTTCTCCTTTGGTAGGATTGAGCAAGAGTCAAGGAAAAGGCGGCAAACAAGATGGTGGTAAAAAACCACGCCGTAGAAAGTAATAAGATAAAGTTAAGGTAAGATGTTACAGCCAAAAAGAACGAAATTTCGTAAAGCCCAGAAAGGGCGTATGAAGGGAATCTCACAGAGAGGGCACCAACTTTCCAATGGAATGTTCGGTATCAAGTCCATGGATTCTCACTTCATTACCTCCCGACAAATCGAGGCTGCGCGTATCGCTGCGACTAGATATATGAAAAGACAAGGTCAGTTGTGGATCAAAATATTCCCGGACAAGCCTATCACCAAAAAGCCTCTTGAGGTACGTATGGGTAAAGGTAAGGGTGCTCCAGAATATTGGGTGGCCGTAGTTAAGCCAGGTAGAATCATGTTTGAAGTTGCCGGTGTACCTATGGATATTGCTAAAGAAGCCTTGAGGCTTGCGGCACAAAAGCTACCTGTGAAGACTAAGTTTGTTGTAGCTAGGGATTATTCCGCTTAATTTTTAATTGAGAAGAAAAGATGAGACAATCAGAAATAAAAGAACTTTCAATTGAAGAGCTAAAGGAGAAATTGGCCGAGTTGAAAAAGCAACACGCTGATCTTAAAATGGCTCACGCCGTTACTCCATTGGAAAATCCTTTACAGATCAGAAAGACTAGAAGGACGGTAGCAAGACTTGCAACTGAATTAACTAAAAGGGAATTACAATAATTGGTTCTGCCTTATGGAAAACAGAAATTTAAGAAAAGAAAGAATAGGGGTTGTTACCAGCAACAAAATGGAGAAATCAATTGTGGTTTCAGAAGTTAAGCGTGTGAAGCACCCTATGTACGGTAAATTCGTTTTGAAGACCAAGAAATATGTTGCCCACGACGAAAAGAACGATTGCAACGAAGGCGATACCGTTAAAATAATGGAAACAAGACCATTGAGTAAGACGAAGTGCTGGAGATTGGTAGAAATCCTAGAAAGAGCTAAATAATTATGGTACAACAAGAATCAAGATTAAAGGTTGCGGACAACACTGGTGCAAAAGAAGTTTTGACCATCCGCGTACTAGGAGGAACAAAAAGAAGATACGCATCTTTGGGTGACAAAATTGTAGTTACCGTAAAAGAAGCTACTCCAAACGGTACTGTAAAGAAAGGTTCTGTTTCTACAGCGGTTGTTGTTAGAACCAAAAAGGAAGTAAGAAGACCAGATGGATCTTACATCCGTTTTGACGACAATGCCTGTGTGTTGTTGAACCCAGCTGGAGAGATGAGAGGTACCCGTGTATTCGGACCTGTTGCGAGAGAGTTGAGGGACAGACAGTTCATGAAGATTGTTTCATTGGCGCCAGAAGTGCTTTAACAGAAATATCACAGAGATGAAGTTGAAAATTAAAACAGGGGATACGGTCAAAGTCATTGCGGGAGACCACAAAGGCAGTGAAGGTAAAGTACTTAAGGTAGACCGTGAAAAGAACAAAGCTATCGTAGAAGGGGTGAACACCGTTTCTAAACACGAGAAGCCAAGTGCACAGAACCCTCAAGGAGGCATAACTAAAAAGGAAGCGCCTATCCATATTTCTAACCTATCCTTGATCGATCCTAAGTCTGGCGATGCCACACGTGTTGGATATGAAGAAAGAGATGGAAAGAAAGTAAGGTTTTCCAAAAAATCCAATGAAGTAATTTAGTCATGAGTTACATTCCAAGATTAAAATCAGAATATAAAGAGCGTGTGATCAAAGCGCTTACTGACGAATTTGGTTACAAAAACGTAATGCAAGTTCCTAAGTTGGAGAAAATTGTTGTAAGCCGTGGTGTTGGTGCCGCAGTTTCCGATAAGAAATTGATTGATCACGCTGTAGATGAGTTGACCAATATTACAGGTCAGAAAGCGGTTGCTACCCTATCAAAAAAGGATGTTGCTACATTCAAACTTAGAAAAGGGATGCCTATTGGGGCAAAAGTAACCCTTAGAGGAGAACGCATGTATGAGTTTTTGGATAGATTGATCACATCTGCCCTACCAAGGGTACGTGACTTCCAAGGAGTAAGAGCTACTGGATTCGACGGTAGAGGTAACTACAACTTGGGTATCACTGAGCAGATCATCTTTCCAGAGATCAACATCGACAGAATCAACAGAATCAACGGTATGGATATTACCTTTGTAACTTCTGCTGAAACTGATAAAGAAGCAAAATCATTGTTAACTCAATTGGGAATACCCTTTAAAAAGAACTAGTATGGCCAAGGAATCAATGAAAGCCCGTGAAAGAAAAAGGGCAAAAATGGTTGCAAAATACGCTGCGAAAAGAAAAGCTTTAAAAGAAGCTGGTGATTACGAAGCGCTACAAAAGTTGCCTGTAAACGCATCTCCAGTACGTATGCACAACCGTTGCAAATTGACCGGAAGACCAAGAGGATACATGAGAACTTTCGGTATCTCTAGGGTTACTTTTAGGGAAATGGCCAATCAAGGGTTAATTCCAGGAGTTAAAAAGGCAAGTTGGTAATTTAGATATAGAAAAGAAATGCTTACAGATCCAATTTCAGATTATTTGACCAGATTGAGAAATGCCAACATGGCAGGTCATAGAGTAGTGGATATTCCCGCTTCCAATCTAAAGAAACAGATTACCAAAATATTGTTCGACCAAGGATATATTTTGAGCTATAAGTTCGAAGAAGATAAAGTACAGGGTAATATTAAAATCGCCCTTAAGTACGATAAATTCACAAAAGAACCTATCATCAAAAAATTGCAAAGAGTAAGTAAACCAGGTTTGCGTAAGTACACAGGTTCTGGTGATTTACCAAGAGTATTGAACGGGTTGGGTATTGCTATCGTGTCTACGTCACACGGTGTAATGACCAGCAAGCAAGCTCAGCAAGAGAACGTAGGTGGTGAAGTATTGTGCTACGTATATTAATTGAGAAAAGAGTAGAAAAATGTCAAGAATAGGTAATAGTCCAATTGCAATTCCCGATGGAGTCACTGTAGAAGTGAAAGATTCCATGGTTACTGTAAAAGGTGGTCTAGGAGAACTTAGCCAAGAGTTTTCAGGAGTTGATGTTAAAGTTGAGGATGGAAGTGTTGTTTTGGAACGACCTTCGGAATCAAAAGAGCACAAGGCTAAGCATGGTTTGTACCGTGCACTTATCAATAATATGGTTTTGGGTGTATCCAAAGGATGGACCAAGGAATTGGAACTTGTAGGTGTTGGTTATAGAGCCAGCAATCAAGGACAAAAATTGGATATTGCCCTTGGATTTTCTCACAATATTGTTTTGGATATTGCTCCAGAAGTGAAAATCGAGACCGTATCCGAAAAAGGGAAAAACCCTATTGTAAAACTAACGTCTCACGACAAGCAATTGGTAGGTCAAGTAGCTGCCAAGATCAGATCTTTCCGTAAGCCTGAGCCTTACAAAGGAAAAGGAGTTAAGTTTGTTGGTGAAATACTAAGAAGAAAAGCAGGTAAATCAGCTTAATAATTAAGACTATGGGATTATCTAAGACTGAAAGAAAATTACGCATCCGAAGAAGAATACGCAAAGTATCTTTCGGAACTGAAACAAGACCAAGATTGTCTGTGTTCAGAAGCAATAAAGAAATATATGCCCAGTTGATTGACGACAACAACGGTGTTACCTTGGCATCAGCTTCATCTAGAGATAAAGATGTTGAAGCTACAGGTACAAAGTCTGAAGTTGCAACCAATGTAGGTAAAGCTATTGCAGAGAAAGCTCAAAAGCTCGGCATTGAGACTGTAGCCTTCGATAGAGGTGGAAACCTATATCACGGTAGAGTAAAATCATTGGCCGAAGGAGCAAGGGAAGCAGGATTAAAATTTTAAGAAACTATGTACCAGAATTACAAAAACGTAGAAACAGTAAAGCCAGGAGGACTGGAGTTGAAAGACCGTTTGGTTGGAGTACAAAGAGTTACCAAAGTAACAAAAGGTGGTAGAGCCTTTGGTTTTTCAGCAATCGTTGTTGTTGGTGATGAAAACGGAGTTGTTGGACATGGTTTGGGTAAATCCAAAGAAGTAGCCACTGCAATTGCAAAAGCTATCGAGGATGCCAAAAAGAACTTGGTTCGTATTCCTTTAACAAAAGCTACACTTCCTCATGAGCAAAAAGGTAAGTTTGGTGGTGCTAGAGTTTTCATTAAACCTGCATCGCATGGTACCGGGGTAATTGCCGGTGGAGCTGTGAGAGCGGTATTGGAAGCAGTAGGTGTACAAGACGTATTGTCTAAGTCACAAGGTTCTTCCAACCCTCACAACGTAGTAAAAGCTACTTTCGATGCTTTGTTGCAATTGAGAAGTGCTGATACTGTAGCAAAACAAAGAGGAGTTTCTTTGGAAAAAGTCTTTAAAGGATAAACATAGGATATTATGTCAAAGATTAAAGTTAAACAAGAAAAGAGCGCCATCAAAAGGCCACAGAACCAAAAGAGAACTTTGGAGGCACTTGGTTTGCGCAAGATCGGGCAGGTTGTTGAACACGATGCAACCCCTAGTATCCTTGGAATGGTAGAAAAGGTAAAACACTTGGTTTCCACAGAGGAAGCTTAAAATATAAAGGCACATGGATTTGAATAATCTAAAACCAGCGGATGGCGCTGTGCACAAAGAAGGAAAACGAGTAGGAAGAGGAGAAGGATCTGGTAAAGGAGGAACTTCCACCCGTGGACACAAAGGAGCCAAATCTAGATCAGGTTATTCCAAAAAGATCGGTTTCGAAGGTGGTCAGATGCCATTGCAAAGACGTGTTCCCAAGTTTGGTTTTAAAAACATCAACAGAAAGGAATACAGAGGAATCAATCTAGGAACACTACAAGAGTTGGTAGACAATGGTACTTTCAAAAGCGAAGTAACTTTCGATGCCCTTGTAGAAAATGGGTTGGCCCACAAAAACGATTTGGTAAAGATTTTAGGAGATGGCGAATTGAAAGCTTCTCTTAAAGTATCAGTACATAAATTTACTGCTTCCGCTAAAGCTGCTATCGAAGCTGCAGGAGGTGAGGCAATAAGTTTATAAGAAATAGAGCATGAAGAAATTTATTGAGACCATATCCAATATTTGGAAGATTGATGAACTAAGACAACGTATCATCCTAACACTGGGACTACTATTGGTTTACCGATTTGGAGCCCAAGTTGTTCTTCCGGGTATCGATACTGCCCAATTGGCCCAATTGAATTCGCAAACAGAAAGCGGAATTTTGGGTATTCTTAATGCTTTTACAGGTGGTGCTTTCGCGAATGCTTCGGTATTCGCTTTGGGTATTATGCCCTATATCTCAGCATCCATTGTAGTACAGTTGATGGGTATTGCCATACCTTATCTTCAAAAACTACAAAAAGAAGGAGAAAGTGGAAGAAAGACTATCAACCAAATTACACGTTGGTTAACCATTGGTATCTGTATAGTTCAGGCACCAGCTTACTTGTACGGTCTAGGTGCACTTGGTGTTCCAGATAGCGCATTTGTATTGGGTAAAGGTTTGGATTTCATTGTTCCAGCAGTAATCATCTTGGTAACAGGATGTGTATTTGCAATGTGGTTGGGTGAAAAAATCACCGATAAAGGAATCGGAAACGGTATCTCTTTGTTGATTATGGTAGGTATTATTGCTACCATGCCTGTTGCTTTTGCACAAGAATTTGATTCAAGAACTACTGGAGCTGCAGGTGGATTGATGTTCGTTCTAATTGAAGTGATTGTTTGGTTCTTGGTAATTTTGGCCAGTGTTTATTTAACAATGGCAGTTAGACAGATTCCAGTACAATACGCAAGAAGAACTGCTTCCGGTGGTTATGAGAAAAACATTATGGGAGCTCGCCAGTATATTCCTTTAAAGTTGAATGCATCTGGTGTAATGCCAATTATCTTTGCACAAGCAATTATGTTTGCGCCAAGTTTAATCGGTAGAACATTTAATGATACAGCAGCAGGTCAATGGATGGAAGTTCAATTCGCTGATATATTCGGATTGGCTTATAATATTCTATTTGCCCTATTAATTATAATATTCACCTATTTTTACACCGCGATTACCGTGCCTACCAATAAGATGGCCGATGATTTGAAAAGAAGTGGAGGTTTTATACCAGGTATTCGTCCAGGAAAGGAAACAGGTGACTATTTAGATAAAATTATGTCATTGATCACATTGCCAGGTTCAGTTTTCTTGGCGCTATTGGCAGTATTGCCTGCAATTGTGGTTAAATTGATGGATGTTCAAGCATCATGGGCATTATTTTACGGTGGAACATCCCTTTTGATTATGGTTGGTGTAGCAATCGATACGGTGCAACAAGTAAATTCTTATTTGTTGAACAGACATTACGATGGCTTGATGAAAACCGGAAAAAATAGAAAAGTAGCATAATATATGGCAAAGCAGCCAGCAATAGAACAAGACGGGACTATTATTGAAGCATTGTCTAATGCAATGTTCAGGGTAGAATTGGAAAATGGGCACGTGGTAACAGCACATATCTCAGGAAAAATGAGAATGCACTATATCAAATTGCTTCCCGGAGATAAGGTAAAGTTGGAGATGAGTCCATACGATTTAACAAAAGCAAGAATTACTTATAGATACTAATTACATGAAAGTAAGAGCATCAATAAAGAAGAGAAGTGCCGACTGCAAAATAGTACGCAGAAAGGGCAGATTGTACGTAATCAACAAAAAGAATCCTAGATTTAAACAAAGACAAGGGTAATTATGGCAAGAATTGCAGGTGTAGATATACCTAAACAAAAGCGTGGCGTTATTTCACTTACCTATATTTTCGGTATAGGTAATAGCAGGGCGCAGGAGATTTTGAAGACCGCCCAAGTAAGCGAGGATACTAAAGTTCAAGATTGGACCGATGAAGAAATTGGTAAAATCAGGGATGCAGTTTCTGCTTACACCATTGAAGGTGAGCTTCGTTCAGAAACCCAAATGAACATCAAGCGTTTGATGGACATTGGTTGTTACCGTGGAATTCGTCACAGAGCTGGATTGCCACTAAGAGGTCAACGTACCAAGAACAACTCTAGGACCAGAAAAGGAAAAAGAAAAACAGTTGCCAACAAAAAGAAAGCAACTAAATAATAAGCAGTAACAGTCATTAGTTAGTATTTAGACGTTAGAAGAATCTGTTTGAAATGTAAAAGTCTAGGATTCCAATAACTAAGAGCTAACACTAGAAACTAAAAAATATGGCAAAGGCAAGTACCAAAACAGCAAAGAAGCGTAAAGTAGTAGTAGAATCTACTGGTGAGGCGCACGTGGTAGCATCCTTCAACAACATTATCATTTCCCTAACCAACAAAAAAGGAGACGTAATCTCTTGGTCTTCTGCTGGTAAAATGGGATTCCGTGGTTCTAAAAAGAACACACCTTACGCAGCTCAGGTAGCCGCTGAAGATTGTGCCAAAGTAGCACACGAAGCAGGTCTGAGAAAAGTAAAAGTGTACGTTAAAGGACCAGGTAATGGTAGAGAATCAGCTATCCGTACCATTCACAATGCTGGTATTGAGGTAACCGAAATCGTGGACGTAACTCCACTACCACACAACGGGTGTAGACCACCTAAAAGAAGAAGAGTTTAATTATCAATTATATTGTTTAACGGGCCCCCTAAAAAGGGTCTTCATCAAAGGTGCAATCAGATTATCGAAGGATAAGCCTTAATTCATAATCGTACCTTTTAAAAATTAGAAGATGGCAAGATATACAGGACCAAAAACAAAAATCGCCAGAAAGTTTGGAGAGGCGATTTTCGGAGACGACAAGTCTTTTGAAAAGAAAAATTATCCTCCAGGACAACACGGTAACAACCGTCGCCGTGGTAAAAAATCTGAATACGCTATTCAGTTGGCCGAAAAACAAAAGGCCAAATATACCTATGGTATTTTGGAGCGTCAGTTCCGTAACCTTTTCGCAGAGGCGAAAAGAAAAGAAGGTGTAACCGGTGAGGTTTTGCTTCAATTATGTGAGTCCCGTTTGGACAACGTAGTGTTCAGAATGGGTATCTCTCCATCAAGAAGAGGAGCTCGTCAATTGGTATCACACCGTCACATTACCGTTAACGGTGATTTAGTAAACATTCCATCTTACAAATTAAAGCCAGGAGATGTTGTTGGTGTAAGGGAAAAATCTAAATCTGTTCAAGCTATCGAAGATTCATTGGCAAACAATAGTAGTGTTTACGAATGGATTACTTGGAACTCAGCTACAAAAGAAGGAACTTTTGTAACTATTCCAGAAAGACTTCAGATTCCTGAAAACATCAAGGAACAACTGATCGTCGAATTGTACTCTAAATAAGAATTCAACATTAATCCAATTATGGCATTACTTAATTTTCAGAAGCCCGATAAAGTTATAATGATCGATTCCACAGATTTCGAAGGGAAATTTGAATTTCGCCCTTTGGAACCTGGTTATGGATTAACAGTTGGGAATGCGCTGAGAAGAGTATTACTTTCCTCTTTGGAAGGTTTTGCAATCACTTCTGTTCGCATAGATGGAGTTGAACATGAGTTTTCTGTTATTCCAGGCGTTGTAGAAGACGTGACCGAAATCATTTTGAATCTTAAACAAGTTAGGTTCAAAAGACAGATTGATGATGTTGAGAGCGAGACTGTATCTATTTCCGTTAGTGGAAAAGAACAATTGACCGCTGGAGATTTCCAAAAATTCATTTCTGGATACCAAGTACTAAACCCAGATTTAGTGCTTTGTAACATGGATCCAAAAGTGAGCATTAACATGGAGATTGTAATCGAAAAAGGACGTGGATACGTTCCAGCAGAAGAAAACAAAAAATCAAATGCACCCTTGGGAAGCATTTCAGTTGATTCTGTTTACACTCCAGTTAAAAACGTAAAATATAGCATCGAAAACTATAGGGTAGAGCAAAAAACCGATTACGAGAAATTGGTTTTCGAAATCATCACTGATGGTTCCATCCACCCAAAAGATGCTTTGACCGAAGCTGCCAAAGTTTTGATTCACCACTTTATGTTGTTCTCTGATGAGCGTATCACCCTTGAGGCTGATGAAATTGCTCAAACTGAGACTTACGATGAGGAATCATTGCACATGCGTCAGTTGTTAAAAACCAAATTGGTAGACATGGACTTGTCCGTTAGGGCTTTGAACTGTCTTAAAGCTGCTGAAGTAGATACTTTGGGAGATTTGGTTTCCTTCAACAAGAACGATTTGATGAAGTTCAGAAACTTTGGTAAAAAATCTTTGACCGAATTGGAAGAGTTGGTAATCAACAAAGGTCTTCAGTTTGGAATGGATTTGAGCAAATACAAATTAGATAAAGATTAATAATCATATTTTGCTCCCCAACTAAAATTGGGTCTGGAAGCAAGATGATAAATTAGAAACATGAGACACGGAAAAAAAATCAATCACCTAGGAAGAAAATCTGCCCACAGAAAGGCGATGTTGGCCAATATGGCTTGTTCCTTAATCGAGCACAAGCGCATCAACACCACTGTAGCTAAAGCAAAAGCTTTGAAGCAGTTTGTTGAGCCTTTGATTACTAAGGCCAAAACCGAAAACAACCAGACTACCGAAAAAGGTATGCACAACAGAAGAGTTGTTTTCAGTAACCTTAGAAGCAAAGAGGCCATCACTGAATTGTTCAGCACAGTGGCTGAAAAAGTGGGTGACAGACCAGGTGGATATACCAGAATCATTAAATTGGGAAACCGATTGGGAGATAACGCCGATATGGCGATGATCGAGTTGGTAGACTTCAACGAAGTGTACAACGCTGGTAAACCTAAGAAAAAATCTACCAGAAGAAGTAGAAGAGGAGGAAGTAGCAAAGCTGAGGCACCTGCTCCAGCAGCAGCTGAAACCAAAACTGACGATTCTGAAGAATAAGAAGAATGTTATTAACTATTGTATTAGTGGAAAAAGGATAAGTGAGAACTTATCCTTTTTTTATGTTTTTTTGTTAAACTGAATTTTTAGAGCACACAATGAAGTATCACACAAAGAAAAAAGCGTTGATTTTGTTGGCCGATGGAACCATTTTTTATGGTAAGGCCGTTGGAGGAAAGGAAGGTACCGCTGTAGGTGAAGTATGTTTTAATACTGGAATGACAGGGTATCAAGAAATTTTTACCGATCCTTCATACTATGGACAGTTAATGGTGACTACCAATGCCCATATTGGTAATTATGGTACCCATTTGGAAGAAATAGAATCCGATTCAATTAAAATTGCGGGCTTAATCTGTAAAAACTTCAGTTACGATTATTCCAGACCAAGCGCGAATATGAGCTTGTTGGAATTTTTAAATGAAAACAATCTATTGGCCATTTCAGATGTGGATACCCGTGCATTGGTTAGCTACATTAGAGACAATGGAGCCATGAACGCTTTGATCTCTACCCGAGTAGATGAGATCGATGCTTTGAAAGAAGAGTTGAAACAAGTGCCAAGTATGGAAGGTTTGGAACTTTCTTCCAAAGTATCTACAAAGGAGCCTTACTTCTACGGTGATGAAAATGCTGAGATTAAAATTTCAGCCTTGGATATCGGAATCAAAAAGAATATCCTAAGAAACTTGGCCAAAAGAGGAGCCTATATCAAAGTATATCCATACAATGCCTCTTTTGAAGATATGAAAGAATGGAATCCAGATGGATACTTCATTTCCAATGGTCCTGGGGATCCAGAACCATTAACAGAGGCTGTGGCAGCTGCCAAAGAAATGATCAATTCAGAAAAACCTTTGTTTGGAATTTGTTTGGGACACCAAGTTTTGGCGTTGGCCAATGGGATTTCAACCTATAAAATGCACAACGGACACCGCGGGATCAACCACCCAATTTTGAACTTGGTTACAGGTAAAGGAGAAATCACTTCCCAAAACCATGGTTTTGCGATTAACAGGGAAGAGACCGAAGCGCATCCAGAATTGGAAATCACACATACGCATTTGAACGATCATACTGTGGCAGGAATCAAAATGAAGGAAAAGGACGTTTTCTCGGTGCAATACCACCCAGAAGCAAGTCCAGGACCACACGATGCCGAGTATTTGTTCGACCAATTTTTCGATGCGATCAAAACCAGTAAGAATTAAAACGTTGTAGTTTTATTTTTAAGTTATTTCCAGCTATTTGTGAAAGATATCATAAAGGAAAAAGCATGCCTTTTCGTATCTTTACTCGAATAATCACAACACTAAATATTGAGATAAAATGAGCATTATTATCAACATTCATGCAAGACAAATATTGGATTCAAGAGGAAATCCAACAGTAGAGGTAGACGTAGTTACCGAAAATGGTATTTTGGGAAGGGCAGCAGTTCCTTCAGGAGCTTCTACAGGAGAGCATGAGGCTGTTGAGTTGCGAGATGGTGGAGACTCCTTTATGGGAAAAGGTGTTGGTAAAGCCGTGAACAACGTAAATTCAGTTATAGCAGAAGAATTGATCGGAACATCTGTTTTCGAGCAAAACTATATTGACAAAACCATGATCGAATTGGATGGTACGCCAAACAAATCGAAATTGGGAGCAAACGCAATCCTAGGTGTGTCTTTGGCCGTTGCAAAAGCTGCAGCCAACGAATTGGGAATGCCATTGTATCGCTACGTAGGTGGTGTTAGTGCCAATACATTGCCGGTACCAATGATGAACATCATTAACGGTGGTTCTCACTCCGATGCACCAATCGCTTTCCAGGAGTTCATGGTAATGCCAGTTAAAGCAAAAGATTTTAGCCATGCCATGCAAATGGGAACTGAAATCTTCCACAACCTTAAAAAAGTATTGCACGACCGTAACTTGAGCACTGCAGTTGGTGACGAAGGTGGTTTTGCTCCAACTTTGGAAGGTGGTACCGAAGATGCTTTGGATACCATCGGAAAAGCAGTTGAAAAAGCAGGATACAAATTGGGCGACGACGTAATGATCGCTTTGGATTGTGCTTCTGCTGAGTTCTACGTAGACGGAAAATACGACTACACTAAATTTGAAGGAGATAAAGGAATGGTAAGAACTTCCGAAGAACAAGCACAGTACTTGGCTGATCTTTGTGAAAAATATCCAATTATCTCTATCGAGGATGGAATGGACGAAAATGACTGGGACGGTTGGAAATTGTTGACCGAAAAAATCGGCGATAAAGTTCAATTGGTAGGTGACGATTTGTTCGTGACCAACGTAGAGCGTTTGTCTAGAGGTATCGAAAACGGAATTGCCAACTCAATCTTGATTAAGGTAAACCAAATTGGCACCTTGACCGAAACCATTGCTGCAGTGAACATGGCTAAAAATGCTGGGTACACTTCCGTAATGTCTCACCGTTCTGGAGAAACTGAAGATAACACCATCGCTGATTTGGCAGTGGCTTTGAACACAGGACAAATCAAAACAGGTTCCGCTTCTCGTAGTGACCGTATGGCCAAGTACAATCAATTGCTTAGAATTGAAGAAGAATTGGGAGATATCGCATATTACCCAAAAGAAAAAGCCTTCAAGGTAAAATAAGCATAATGATTTTTTAGCATAGAAGAAGCCTTTCCAAAACTGGAAAGGCTTTTTTTTGTTACACTAACAAAGTTTGGTTAAATTAAGGGTGGAAGAATCACCTTTTTTAAATTTCCTTCATGAATAATTTTCTTTTTGTTGCCGCTGAAAATGATGCTTTGGCAAACTGCAAAGCAGGCGGAATGGGTGATGTGGTTCGAGATGTGCCACGTCAAATTTCTGAGCATGGAGATAAAGTACACGTAATTGTGCCTGCTTACTCCAGATTGCATCATGGAGGAATTCCTAAGACCACTTTAAACTTTATGCTCCGTGGCATGGTGTACACGGCCGAACTTTATGAAGTAAAACCCAAAAAGGAGTTTCCAAACATATTCCATTATGTATTGCACCATCCAGAAATAGAACCTGGTGACATTGCGCATATTTATCACAACGACCCAGAAGAACCATTTTATACCGATGCCATCAAGTACTTTATTTTTTGTACTGCCGTAGCTGAAGCTATAAAGGCGGGAGCTTTTGGTGATGTGGATGTGGTTCATTTACACGATTGGCACTCAAGTTTGTTGTTGTTCCTAAGGGAATATCATCCCGAGTATACCAATCTCAAGGATATTCGTGTGGTGTACAGTATCCATAATTTGGCCATCCAAGGCATCCGCCCATTCAGTGGAAATTATTCTTCTGTGAAAAATTGGTTCCCCGATGTGGATATCAATTATCAACGATTGATGGATTACCGTTATCAGGATTGTATCAACCTAATGGCCGTGGGAATTCGTTTTGCCGATGCAGTGCATACGGTTTCCCCATCTTATATGGAAGACGTGATGAAACCCAGCTCGCCTCCCGAATTTATTGGTGGCGAAGGTTTGGAAAATGATTTGGTCCAAGCCCATGAAGAAGGACGATTGTTCGGCATTCTAAATGGTTGTAACTATAAAAACATCAACAAAGAGAAAAAGGGGAATATTTATCGCAATACGGTAAAAGCCTTGTTCCAATGGTTGCAAGAAGAATCCAAAAAATATAAGGCCGACTTTTTGGCCCACACAGGTGAAAAAATCATGGCATTTGTGGAAGAACGACCAAAATTTATTGTTTCAAGTGTGGCACGATTGACAGAGCAGAAGTTTTATTTTTTCATGCGTTCGCCAGAAGCTTTCGTAGAGATTTTAAAGCGATTGGAAAAAGTGAACGGCATTTTTATGCTTTTGGGAACAGGAGCTCCTGAATACGAAGAACTGTTTAGGGACTTAAGCTACAAACACAAGAACTTTGTTTTTACCAACGGTCAGTCCGAAAAACTTATCGATTCCCTCTATTTGGAATCGGACCTTTATTTTATGCCCAGCCTTTTTGAACCTTGTGGTATCAGCCAGATGTTGGCTATGAGAAATGGCAATCCTTGTTTGGTACACCATACAGGTGGACTTAAAGATACCGTGGAACATATGGTGACTGGATTTAGCTTTGATGGGGACACCTATGATGAGAAAATAAAGAACATGTTGGAATCGTTTGATGTGGCCCTCGATGTCTTTGAAAATGATAAACCAACATGGAAAAAAATTCAAGCCGCAGCACGGAGAAAACGATTTACGTGGAAAAAATCTGTGGATGAATACTACACGCTACTCTATAAATTGAGTTAAGTAATTTTTTCTATATCATTTTAGCGTTAATATCTGCACAAATAGCAAATTGAAATTGTTAATGGTTGTGCTTTTTCGTAATTTCCGCATTCTATTTTTACTAATTTATTAAAATATAAAATGTCGGATAAAGCAATACTCGAATATGGGGGAGAAAGGTATGAATTCCCTGTGATTAAAGGTACTGAAGATGAATTGGCCATAGATATCAAAACACTGCGTGCAGCAACAGGAATGGTAACCATAGATCCAGGTTACAAAAACACTGGTTCCTGTGAAAGTGCCATCACCTTTCTCGATGGTGAGAAGGGAATTTTGAGATATCGTGGGTACTCCATCGAAGACCTTGCCGAGAAAGCCGACTTTTTGGAAGTTGCCTACCTTTTGATTTTTGGTGAATTGCCAAACAAGGAGCAACTTGAAAAATTCCATAATGACATTAAGGAAGAATCCCAAGTGGATGAGGAAATGAAGAAAATTTTGGATGGTTTTCCAAAATCAGCTCACCCAATGGGCGTATTGTCTTCATTGACCAGTGCATTGGTTGCCTTTAACCCAACTTCTGTTGATGTTTCTTCCGAAAGTGCCATGTACAATTCAATTGTGCGCATTTTGGCTAAATTCCCAGTATTGGTAGCTTGGACACTTCGCAAGAAAAAAGGACTTCCTTTGGATTATGGTGATGATACCTTGGGCTATGTGGAGAACATTCACAAAATGATGTTCAAGAGACCCAACCAAGAATACAAAAAGGACCGTATCGCTATCGATGCTTTGGATAAATTATTGATTCTTCATGCAGATCACGAGCAAAACTGTTCTACATCAACCGTGAGAATCGTTGGTTCTTCACATGCTGGCTTGTTTGCTTCCTTGTCTGCAGGTATTTCTGCACTTTGGGGTCCATTGCACGGAGGTGCCAACCAAGCTGTATTGGAAATGTTGGAGGCTATTGAAGCTGATGGAGGAGATACCAAAAAATATATGGCCAAGGCCAAGGACAAAGATGATCCATTTAGATTAATGGGCTTTGGACACAGAGTATACAAAAACTTCGACCCTAGAGCTAGAATCATTAAGAAAGCAGCTGATGATGTATTGGGCAACTTAGGTATTGAAGATCCAATTTTGGATATCGCCAAAGGTTTGGAAAAAGAAGCTTTGGAAGATTCATACTTTGTAGATAGAAAATTGTACCCGAACGTAGATTTCTATTCAGGGATTATTTACCGCGCATTGGGTATTCCAACCGAAATGTTCACCGTAATGTTTGCATTGGGTAGGTTGCCAGGATGGATTGCTCAATGGAGAGAAATGCGTTTGAGAAAAGAACCTATCGGAAGACCAAGACAGGTTTATATCGGAGAAAACTTAAGACCATTTGTTTCCTTGGAAAAAAGGTAAGATTTGGGACTAAAGATTTTAAAAGGGGCGATAAGAATTGCCCCTTTTATTTTAGGGGTAACAGTCTACCTGCCAAAGGCACTTTCATTTAAGGACCTATCGCTGTCATAGCAAATTCGCATAATTTCACAATGGTAATGCTTTCGGATCTCCGAAAGTCCACTGTCGGCAAGGATATTTTTAGATCTTTGAAACTCTTTATGTATAAAATCATGGGCATCGATGGCATTTAGGCTTTTAACCGTCGAATCCATTGACTTACCATATTTTTGAATTGAGGCATTGACCTTGGTAATATCCCAATCTCTTTTTACGGCAACCGAATCCACAGAAGGGGTATAGTTTTCTGGAAAATCCTGTTCATCAATACAGTCTTTGTATTTGGCCGAATAATTTTGAGAAATTACATGGGTACTCACCATAGTATCTGAGCCTTCAACATAAATTGATTTCATACTTCCTACAACGGCAAAAACGCCGGTGATTAAAATTGTGGGGAACAATAATTTTTTCATATGTAAGAAAAATCTTAATACAAATGTAGTTATTAAAATTTTTCACTTCAAAATCAAGAACCAAAAAAACGTTGTAAGTAGTGTATTTTAAACAATTGATTAACAAAAGGTTGTAAAAATTATATTTTTAGCAATGCCCGAAATGCAGTCCGTAGATTAATAGGATATTTTCCATTTTTTGTAAGTGGGAAATCTGCTTTAAAACACTAGATTTGCCCTAGAATTTTTGTGGGATTTCCTTAAATCTCTTTTAAAAGAATTAAAATATGATGCAATTGAACATCGTGGATGAAACGAGTCCGTTGAAAGCTGTGATTTTAGGCACGGCAAAAAGTAATGGACCAGTACCAACCATTGAGGAAGCATACGACCCAAAATCCGTTGAGTTTATAAAAGCAGGCACTTATCCAAAGGAAGAAGATATGATCAGAGAGATGGATGCCTTTGCAGCCGTTTTTCAAAAATACGGGGTGGAAGTGTATCGTCCAGAGGTTTTGCAAGATTGCAATCAGATTTTTGCACGGGATATTGCATTTGTTATTGAGGACAAATTGTTTCATGCCAATATTCTGCCCGATCGTGAACGAGAGTTTGAGGCCATTCATGAAGTTTTGGAGATAATCGACCCCAATAAAATTATTCGTCCTCCAGAAGAAGTTCATATTGAAGGCGGGGATGTTATGCCTTGGAACGATCATATTTTTATCGGTACTTATACTGGTGTAGATTATGCCAGTTATATTACAGCCCGAACCAATATTGAAGCCGTAGAGTTTATACGTGAAATGTTTCCGAATAAAACGGTTAAATCTTTCGAACTAAGAAAATCCAATACCGATCCAAGGGAGAATGCTTTGCATTTGGACTGTTGCTTTCAGCCCATAGGAAAGAACAAGGCCATTTTGCACAAAAACGGATTTTTGGTGGAAGAGGAATACCAATATTTGGTGGATTATTTCGGAAAGGAGAATATCTTTGAAATCTCAAAAGATGAGATGTATCAAATGTTCAGTAATGTGTTTTCCATTTCGCCAGAAGTGGTGGTTTCGGAAAAAAGCTTTACCCGTTTGAACAATTGGTTGCGAGAGCAAGGATTTACCGTTGAGGAAATTCCATATGCCGAGATTGCCAAACAAGAAGGCTTGTTGCGTTGCAGTACCATGCCACTGATTAGATCATAAATTATAACCCAATTCCTGCTGCCACAGGTGCACTAATTTTGTAAGAGGATTGAGAGCACAGATCACCAACACTATTTTAATGGTTCGTCCCGTAAACTTTAGGATGAACGAACAGACCGCAGTCAACAATTATTTTCAAGAAGACCCGCACTTAAAAAATGCCGAGATCAACAAAAAGGCACAAGAGGAGTTTGACCAGTTTGTAAAGGTACTTCGGGAACACGGTGTAAATGTTATTACGATAAGTGATACGTTGGAGCGAGATACTCCTGATTCCATATTTCCCAATAACTGGGTATCATTTCACGAAAGTGGAACCGTATGCGTATATCCGATGTTTGCAGAAAACCGAAGAAAGGAACGTCGCGAAGATGTATTTGAGCTTTTGGAGGAAAATGGGTTTGTGATCAACAATGTCATGGACTACACTTCGGCCGAAGATGAAGAAATTTATCTGGAAGGAACAGGCAGTATTTTAAAGGACCGTACCAATCAAAAGGCTTATTGTGCACTTTCCGAACGTGCCCATGAAGAATTGTTCATTGAGTTTTGTGAGGATTTCGACTGCTTTCCTGTGATTTTCCATGCCAACCAAACTGTGGATGGCAAACGATTGCCCATTTACCACACCAATGTAATGATGGCCATGGCCGAAACCTTTGTGGTAATTTGCTTGAGCACCATTGATGACAAAAAAGAGCGCAAAAATGTTGTCGATCACATTAAAAAGGACGGTAGGGAAATTATTGACATCACCGAAAAGCAGATGTACCATTTTGCTGGGAATATGCTTCAGGTTATTGGAGCAAACGACCAACGTTATATGGTTATGAGCACACAAGCATACAATAGTCTTACTGATGCTCAAATAAAGGCGATTGAAAAGCATTGTCCAATAATTCATAGTCCGTTGGACACCATTGAAACTTGTGGTGGGGGTAGTGCCCGTTGTATGATGGCGGAGGTGTTTTTGCCAAAGGCATAACAAAATACTTTGCCATTCTGTATAGCGTGAAGAATCTTTATTCTAATGAAGGTTTTTAATATGACACTCCTGCCTGTAGTAGGCAGGATTTTCACGAACTGACCAAAGGATATACAATTCTTAATACTACAGTGTACAGCAATTTTGTAATTAATAAAGAATGCGATACATAAAAAAATCATCTATAATAAAAGCATTACTGGCATTTTCATGTACCCTATATTTTGCAGTCATTTTATCACCAAAGGATTGATAGGATTTATTTGGTAAAATAATTTTCTCCAAATATTCATCATAGGTTTCAATTCCGTCATATTTTGTTATTTGAGACTGATACAACATGAAATCTCGATTTTGCATATGATTATATAATTGATAATCTTTTAATTCTTCAGGAATTTCAGGGATTGTAATTTCTTGAGTTTTTTGACTGTCAAAAACAAAAATCCATTCAAATTGTCCTTCATATTGGTTAGCATACCTTTGTATTATCGTTTTTCCTACGGTATGCTCTCCAGAGTCAATTGTATATTGGATGGTTTTATCATTTAGCAAATGATCCACAGACCAATCTGGAACTTCATAATATGTTTCAGGTAGTCCTCTTCCTATCACTGCAAAGTCATCAGACACAATTTTAAACTTATATTCTTGAAAAACATCTAACCAGAAATAATTTACTGGACCAGGGTGATAGAAGGTGCTTTTTAAATCATCAAAAATTGAATATCCATTGTTGGTTCTATAATCTTCTAAGGAATCATACCCCTTAATATCAATGTCAACTAATCCAACATTGCTAAATTCTACACTTGAATTTTGTATGCCCTCATCAATAAAATCTGAAACACTGATATTAGTTTCTATATCCTCAGGCAGTGGGTTGTCAAAAGCTAAATATTTATACTGATCAAAACAGCTAAACTCCAAAAACAAGTAAATCTTATCTGATGACAATGTTGGGTCTCCTAGGTGATCAAAGGTTCGTATTTGAATATCTTCGTCTCCGGAATGACTGTAAAATATATTATAGCCTGGACCATAACAAGTCAAGTTCTGAGCACATGGATCCATTCCAGTTAACTTAAAGTCAGTTGTTATTTTGTAATTGGGATTTTGCTTTCTAGTTTTTAAAGTGTATGTATTATGTATATTTCGTTTTAGATTGGATATAGTAAACATTTCACCCGATTGGGGACCATTTAAGTATCCAGAAATTTCCATCAGAGTTAACATGAATTCTTCTTCCAATGAAAATTCTCTTTCGGAATATAATTTCACTATCGAATTATTTTCACCTTTGGCAAAATCAAGTACCTTACCGTTAATGTCCGAGGCTAAATAAAAAAGTTGGGTAGCAGGATAATTTGATGGTAAATAGTCTTCCTTTATATCAATTATCATCAATAATCTTTTTATTTTGATGGGAACATTGATTTGAGAAATGTTACCAACGCTATCACTAGCTTCAAAAATTAATTCATACTCTCCAACAGCATAGCTTTCAGGATCAAATTCAAAGTTTAATTCATCAAAATTTTCAAATTCTTTCACAAGAGAATCACCAACTGATATTTTAAATCCTGATATTTCTGAAAATTCATCTGAAAGGGAGGTTGAGATTATTGTTTTCTCACCAAGGATAATATCATCCATTATTCCTTCTACAATAAGTTCGGGCCCTGTATTGTCTGAAATAAAATCAACCTGATACGAAGTAATGTTTTCTGCGAAATCCTCTGCGATAATTACAAGTGAATGTTCTCCATCTGCAGAATTCAATGTGTTGAGGTCAAGGGTAAATCCAGTCTCTGTCTCAGCAACAACAATAGACGAGTTGTCAACCATGGCACTTACCTCCTTTATTCCCTGTTCATCATAAGCATTAAAGGTTACAATGTTCTCATCACCATTTAATATAGTGCCATTTTCAATTGTGACATTTGAAATTGAAGGCAAATCATTATCAATATATATTATTTGCTCCACCTCGGAGGAATTGTCATTTATATCCACTACAACAACTTTTAAGACATATTCCTTGTATTTGGTCAAGTCAGCAACCTTGGAAGTGTAACTAGATAAATCGATTGTAAAATTAAATGGAGGAGTGTTTGATTGCGCCACAACTTCATTATTTAAAAAAATAGTCACAGATTTAATACCCTCGTTGTCCGTCGTGTTTGGATTAAGATCTATGCTATGGCCAACAATTATGGGGTCAGTAGAATTTTTTCCAAAACCAGCAATTTCAAGATTAATTTCTGGGGGCGTAGTATCAATGTTTTGTTCTTCACTGGAGTGGTCTGAGGAGCAAGAAATCAAAGTAAAAATATATAAAAATATAATTACTCTTAATGTAAGATTATTCATTCAAATTGGTTGTTTTTCAAATCTACTAATTAATTGTGATTTTAAAACAACCATGAATTTGCAATTAGATAAAGCGATTTATTTATTAGTTAAATGAACAATGCTTTTATTAATATTAAAACAGGCTACTCTTCCTCGGCTGTAAATCCACGAATCGCTTGGTTGGGCTCCATAATGGTGTACCCTTTCCAAAATTCGGGATTGTATCGAGGCATGTAGGTTGCGCGGACGGTTTTGTCCTCTTTATAGTTTTTGAACTCGTTTTCCGCAATTTGATCTTGGTCGAACACCACCAATTCCCATTTGTTTGTGATGTTCATTCGAAAATCAATATTCAGTTTGAGTTCGTTCTGTTTGCGGCGACCTTTTACGTGCTTGTTTTTTTCCACCACTTTTAACGGGCGGTCAATTCCGAAGTATTTTCCATCGGAAAAATCCATGAATTGAAGATCGTACTTTCCATTGGATAGTTTGGCAAATCGCATAGTGCCTTTGTACACAGTTTCCCGATAGGTAATACCCAAAAGTTTGAAATTTCGTAGACGTTGCACGTTGAAAAAATCAAGGCGCATTACAGCGAAGTCCTCTATATTTATATAGAGTCTTCCTTTAAAATCGGCGCTGCTTCGTTTGGGCCAAAAGTCAACAACATATACCCCTGCATCACCAATGTCGGCATAACCAGCCAGTTTAAACTCATACCTATTGTATTTGTCAATAAGGTTTAATTTGGTGTCTTCTTTGTAATACAACTGGCTCAGCATTTCTTGAAATGACCAACGTTGGCTGTCCACCAATCCCGATACACTGTCTTTTTCAACCTGTGCTTTTACTTTTTTAACTTGATCAACACGTTCATCATCCAACGTATCCAAAATAGAATCCACTTGGATCTTTTCACTAAAAATGCCCGATTTGATTTTTAAATAGGAGCCAGGTTTCACATTTTGCTTGAAAATTTCTTCCATATGTTCGGCCAAATCCTCAAAAGAACTTACATCTCGTTTGTCGTAGAGATCGGCCGCTTTAATTATGTTCAGTTTGTACTTGGTATTATTTTTATAGAGGTCACCAAAACTTTCCGTGTAGTGCGATGCATTTTTTGGGATGGATCTGGCAATGCTGTCCATGAGTTCTTTGTTCAACTCTTCAATGGATGATTTTTCAAATCCAAAATCCACTTTTTCCATGTTGGCCAGTTCTGCTTTCCGAAGAAAAAATCGCTGCTTTACAGGACTTTTATTCACATTATTAGGAATGTTTTCTATCATTTTATCAATGATATCCTCCACATCCAGTTCCTTATCAAACACATAAACTCCGCTCAATTCGATGGCTTTGGCGTTTAGGAACACCAAACTATCTTGCAATTGTTCCAAAGTGAAACCTTTTTTCTCATACCCCATTGAGGTTACATAAATCGAGTCGGGTAGGGTAGCACCTTCTTCCAGAACAAAACTAAATCGCCCCTCTTCGTTGGTGATAACTCCTTTGTGTTCTCCATATTGAATGGTGGCATAGGGAATCCCATTTTGTGTTTTGGCATCAACCAATCGGGAACTAATGCTTTGAGCCGCCAATGGAAATGCCATTAATGTGACAAAATAGGTGAGAAACAGGGTCTTTTTTACAGACATCTTGGTTTGTGTTTATATGATTAAGACACCTTTTGGGGGTGAAAGGTTGCCTGTGGTTTAGACGAACTTGAGGGGAATTTGTGACAATGTGCGAAGAAAAAGGCAATCGTCCATATGGCTTAATAGTATTTTAACAGCTTGGGGTTGGGGTAATTGTCATTTCGAGCGCAGTCGAGAAATTTAATTTAAAATGTAAACAATTTTTGCATCTCGTCTGCCTGCCTGCCGCAGGCGGGCGTCGGATGTGACAGCTTCCTTGTAAGGGAAGTTTAAGATTTTGCAATGTTCTTGATCATGTTCCCAAAAATAAAAAGGTGAAAGGGTAGCACCGAATACCAATACAGTCGACCCAATAAACCTTTGGGGCGAAAAGTTGCGGTTTGGTACAGTATGCCATCTTCAATTTTGAATTCCAACCAAGCTTCACCAGGAGTTTTCATTTCTGCGAAGAGGAGTAATCGTTTTCGTTTTTTATCTGCCAATAACACCCGCCAAAAGTCCAAGGCATCTCCAGGAAATATTTTATCGGGGTGGGTGCGGCCGCGTCGAAGTCCTGGCCCTCCAACAAGCTTGTCCAAAAATCCACGGATTTTCCAGAGCCAATTGCCATAATACCATCCTGTTTCTCCTCCGATACTCCATATATTTCTCAACACCTTTTTTTCATTAGTGATGGGAATGGACTTTTTGTCCTGCAAAACTCCATATTTGGGCACTTGAATGTAGTTTTCTAAATCTTTCTTGATTTGTCCACTGGCAATACTATCTTTCCAACTGCTAATAACCAGATTCTGCTCAATTTTTTTAAAAGCCATATCAATGGCCTCTTCATAAGTGTGGGTTTCAATGTCCAACATTTGCTGAAGTTGATTGTCCTTGGCTACCACTTCCATTTTCATGCTATCCACGAGGTTCATCGCCAATTTATAAGAGGTAGAAGTCACAAAGTAGAGCCAATAGGAAGAGAGTTTGGGTGTCATCACTGGTACTGTAAAAATCCAGTTTTTAAAACCCCGTACCTTCGCATAGCCATGCAACATATCTTTATAAGTGAGCACATCGGGGCCACCAATATCAAAAGATTGGTTGTAAGTGTTTTTATTGCCCAAGACCTGCGTCAGAAATTGAATCACATCCCTAATCGCGATGGGCTGGGTTTTGGTAAGCACCCATTTTGGTGTGATCATTACGGGAAGTTTTTCGCAGAGATCTCGAATGATTTCAAAAGAAGAGCTGCCAGATCCTACAATAATTCCAGCACGTAGAACGGTAAGTTTAAATTTGCCTTGGTAGAGAATGTCCTCGACATTTTTCCGTGAGCTGAGGTGTTTGGATAGTTCTTTGTCGTTTACAATGCCACTTAGGTAAATTACTTGTTCGCATTGCGTTTTGGCCAATAAAGTGTTGAAGTTTTTTGCTGCTTGTGCTTCTTTTTCATCAAAATCAGTGACTGAAGAGGTCATGGAATGAATCAAATAATAAGCAGCATCAATATCCGATGGTACGTTTTGATTTGTTGGGTCTTCCAGAAAATCAATTTCCACCACTTCAATTTTCGAACGGGTGTTTTCGTCTACCGACAATCTTTTTTCATCACGAACAGCACAGACCACATGATGCCCCATTTCCAAAAATTGGGGCAACAAGCGCATTCCAATATACCCATTTGCCCCTGTTAGTAGAATCTTCATAAATCTTCAATGTTGGTGGGAAGGTTATTGGCACGATGGTCGAGCATTTTCCGAAAGAATTTTTGAATCGCCTTGGTATCCGTTCGCACTTTAATAAAATAATGATCCATATAAATGGAACGAATGGACATCTCACCCTTGTACACATTTAATTTGTAGTAGGGGATGATCAGTCCATAGCTCTCCAATCTAGAACGGAATCCAACAATGATGCCCTTAGGTCGAAGTTCAATATTGCAGGTATTCAAATTATTGTCGAGGATGAGTAGGTTATTGATCTCAACGCTTGCTTCGGTAATGTGAAGTTTTGGCGACCCAATACCGCCCATGGCCCAACGTTCTTTCAAGGGAATGGGTTTGCCCACGGCATCGTCTATTTTTTTGGTGATGTTTTTGTCGGAGTACGAAACATTCAAAAGCATGCTTAAAATTAATCAAATTAGGGCGGACCATTAAATTTGGGGTGAGGGAAAAGCCCAAAAAATGCGTAGTTTTGCGCCCTGAAAAGCCTTATAAATGAGTTTGCAGAACGATTTGACCCAAAAAGTAATCGAGGCCGTAAAACAACTGTACCAAGTTGAGTTGCCCTCGGTAGAATTTCAACCCACCCGAAAGGATTTTGAAGGGGATATTACCGTGGTGGTGTTTCCTATGTTGCGTCATGTAAAGGGAAATCCTGTGCAGATTGGAACCCAAATTGGGGAATATTTGACGGCAAATGTTGATGAGGTATCCAAATGCAATGTGGTTCAAGGCTTTTTGAACATTGTTATTGAGGACAGTTACTACCTGAATTTCTTCAACGATATATTTTCTGAAAAGGATTTCGGTTATGTAAAATCCCAGTCCGATGATGCGGTAATGGTGGAATATTCCTCCCCAAATACCAACAAACCTTTGCACTTAGGGCATATTAGAAACAACCTTTTAGGGTATTCCGTGGCTGAAATTTTAAAGGCTTCGGGAAAAAAGGTATACAAGACCCAGATCATTAATGATCGTGGTATCCACATCTGTAAAAGTATGTTGGCCTGGCAAAAGTTTGGTGAGGGTGAAACTCCTGAGACTTCAGGTTTGAAGGGTGATCATTTGGTTGGGAAATATTATGTGGCTTTTGATAAGGCCTACAAAGAACAGATAGCCGAATTGGTTGCAGCTGGAACTGAAAAAGAAAAGGCCGAAAAAGAAGCACCCATTTTATTGGAAGCCCAAGAAATGCTCCGTAAATGGGAAGCTGGTGATGATGAGGTGGTGACTCTTTGGAAAAAAATGAACGGTTGGGTATATGAAGGCTTTGATACGACCTACAAAAACCTTGGGGTTGATTTTGACACTCTGTATTATGAAAGTGACACCTATTTGTTGGGTCGTGATGTGGTTAAGGATGGTCTGGAACGTGGTGTTTTCTTTAAAAAAGAGGATGGAAGTGTTTGGATAGACCTCACTGAAGATGGACTTGACGAAAAAATCGTGTTGCGTTCCGATGGTACTGCCGTTTATATGACCCAAGATATTGGTACTGCCATTCAAAGGGTGACGGATTTTCCAGATATCAATGGAATGGTGTATACCGTAGGTAATGAGCAGGATTACCACTTTAAGGTGTTGTTCCTCATTCTGAAAAAATTGGGCTATGCTTGGGCGGAGCAATTGTACCATTTAAGTTATGGTATGGTGGATTTGCCAAGTGGTAAAATGAAGAGTAGGGAAGGAACTGTTGTGGATGCGGACGACCTGATTCAAAGTATGGAAGATACCGCAGCATCTATTTCCCAAGAACTGGGCAAGTTGGATGGCTATTCCGAGGAAGAGAAAAAACAGTTGTACCGAACCATAGGTTTGGGTGCTCTTAAATATTACATTTTAAAAGTGGATCCTAAAAAAAGAATCCTTTTCAACCCAGAAGAATCGGTGGATTTTCAAGGAAACACAGGGCCTTTTATCCAGTACACTTACGCTCGAATCCAATCTATTTTGCGAAAGGCAGAGGATGTCTCGAGTGCGCTCGACATGACCATGGAACTTCATGAAAAAGAGAAAGAGTTATTGAAGCAGATTCAATTGTTCCCCGAAACGGTCCAATTGGCAGCCGAAAACTTTAGTCCAGCTTTGGTAGCCAACTATACTTACGATTTGGTGAAAGAGTTCAATTCTTTTTATCAGCAAGTGTCCATTTTAGGAGAAACCGATGAGCAAAAGAAAAACTTTAGGGTGCAATTGTCCCAAAAAGTGGCCGAAGTAATTCAATCAGCTTTCCGTTTGTTAGGGATTGATGTTCCAGAACGAATGTAATGCAGCAGATTTCTGAATCTGATAAAGAAATTGCTGCCATTGTATTGGTTGCGGGCTTATTTGTTGTATTTGCTAAAGCCATCTACGAAAATGTCCTGAAGGAGCGATTGACGCTTTATAATTTGTTCCATCCAGTTAAGAGGATATCGGCCAAGGAACGACTTTTCATCTTAAACTTTTTGAAGCCATTTCACGATTTGTCTCCTGCCCAACGAAAGGAGTTTTTGCGTCGCTTTGCCTGGTTTAAATCCAAAAAGCATTTTGTTTTTTATGGGAATATCCAAAACCAAGAACATATTAAGGCTTATGTTTCGGCTTCGGCCATTTTGTTGACATTAGGGTTGAACGATTATCGGTTTGAAAAGTCTATTCGACGTGTGATTATTTACCCTAGCAAATATTATTCTCGAATTGCCAGAAATCACCATGTTGGGGAATATAATCCAAGATTAAGAACGCTCGTTTTTTCTGCCGAAAGTTTGAAAGATGGCTTCAGTATCCCCAATGACAATATCAATCTAGGGATTCATGAGGTTGCCCATGCTTTAATGATAGATACTCATAAAAAGCAGAGCTATGAAGCCAAACGATTTAAGGTGGGACTTTTAAAAATGAATGAGATGTACCATTCAGAAGAGTTTATCAGTAGGTTGGCGGCAACATCTTATTTTAGGGACTATGGCAAGACCAATTTTGTAGAGTTCTTTGCCGTTGTGGCTGAAAGCTTTATTGAGACACCAGAAACCTTCAAAAGAAATTTTCCTCAGCTCTTCGAAATAGTGAGAACCATGTTCAATTTCGATTTAAGCGACCCGAATTGGAAAGTTAAAAACTGACCCTAAAACTAACATTTGGGGTGATACCCAAAGAAATGTTTTCCACAGTTTCAATCTCATTGTCCGAATTAACCCGATAATATTTGTTCAAGGAGTTTTTGCGGTTGGTAATATTTACGACCGAAATACCTGCATTGGCCTTTAATCTTCGCGTAAGTTGAAAATTATAAATGGCAGAGACATCTACTCTAAAATATTCAGGTAATCTGCTGCTGTTGGGCTCTTTGTAATTAATTTGAGGTGGGAAAAAATCGTTGTTCAATCCTTCAGGACCATCCAAAGGTTCGGTATAGGGTCTGCCAGTTCTGTAATTCATTCCCAAACTCAATTTTAGGTCTTTGTAATCATAGGTGCCTGCAAAAGTAATCGTATGCCTAATGTCCAAGTTGTTTGGGAAATTGGGTGGAGCAATCGAATCGAAAGTATAGTCGTTTTTATTGTAAGCATAGCTTAGCCAAACGCTGTAATTGTCTCCTTTTTTATTGGTTAAAAATTCAATGCCCTTGACTTTATAGCTGCCAATTTCACCTGAGAATTGGTTGGAATTTTGAAATCCTTGTGTTTTTGTACTGATGCCATCCACTTCTTTATAAAAGCTTTCGAAACCAACATAAAACCCGTTTTTCTCATAGTTGATGCCTGCCGAACCTTGTTTGCTTTTGGTTACAGGTAGAGTACTCCCGTTGGATAAGGTCCATCTTCGCTTTTCTATGCCCAAAAAGTTTTGCTCCAAATCTATGATCTGGTTGGTGGTCTGACTTTTAAATTCCCCCAAAACTTCACCTCGTAAATAATTGGCGATTTTAAAATTGAGGTTCACTCTAGGTTCAATCAAAAAATCGGAAAAGGTGTTTAGATTTTCTATAAAATTGAATCGTGTTCCTATTTTGGCGATAAATGTGTTTTGTTCGGAATGATAGTCAAATTCGGTATAAGGAGCATGGATACGTATTACTCCCTTGATGTCACTATTAAAAGTGGGTTCGCTGAGTACAGTGATATTGGTAATACCTGTTTCAATAAATTGGTAGCCATTGTTCCAATTTAATGTGTTTTTTAATTTAAGCTTGGTGTCAAACTTTAGGGCATTTTCAATGACTTGATTGTTTTGAAAAAGTTGTTGCACTTGATTCCCGTAGAGGTTTTGCGCATCCAGATTATACTTGGAATAATAAACATTGAGATGGGATGAAAAATGATCGTTCCATTGACTCATTAGCTGTGTTCCCAAGGATAGGTTGCTTTGCTGCAATAAACTTATGCTGGTCTCATTTTCGGTTTGATTCTGCTCCTCATATTTCAGGTCGTTTTTAATGTGAATGGCACTAATTCGGAGTTTATGGTTGTCATTAATGTCGTAGAGTAATTTGCCTGAAAAATCATAAAAGAAAAAATCTTCGTCACGAACAATGTCATCATCTACAGATCTGTTGTTTTGGTCAGATATTTCACTATTTTGAAAAGCTCTGTCAAAAAATTGGTTGTAGGTAGGAGAGTTCACAAAATCAGTGGTAGATCTTCGCGCTGAAAATTGAACTCCTAACTTTCTACTAAGGGGTACTTCGGCATAAACATCACCGCTAATCAGATTAAATCCTGCACCGCCCGACCAATCTTGGGTAATATGGTTGTTGGTCTCCATTTGGATAACTCCACTAACTCCATCCCCATAAGCTGCAGGAGTGCCATTTTTATAGATGGTAACCTCGTCTGTTAGATAAGGGCTAAAGGCGGATATCAAACCAAAAAAATGACCAGATTGGTACATTTTAATTCCATTCCAAAGCACTAGGTTTTGGTCGTTGGTTCCACCACGGATATTGATGTCGGAAACGGTTTCATCTATACTTTTAATACCAGGAAGTGCTTGCACCGTTTGTAAAATATCGGGCTCGATCATACCAGGCAAAATTCCAAATTCAGCGGTGTTTAACGTAAAACTTGCATCTGTCTCTTTTATAATCCCCGCGGTAAGGAATTTGTACACGATGACCTCATCCAATTGCTCGTAACGTGGCGACAGCAATATTTTTGGGCAGTTTTCACCTTTTAGCAAATCACTAGCTTTTATGATTTTTAAGTTGTAACCAAGGTATCTTATTCGAATTGAGGCTGTCCGATCAACTTTTGATAGGTAGAATGAGCCATCAGCTCCAGTAATTTGCGCATTATTTGCTCCTAAAATTTCCACTGTGGCCCCATTCACCGTATTCTCTGCGAAATTATCAAGCACAATTCCGCAAATGTCAATATAAGAGACTTTGGTAAGGGTGTAAAAACGTTCGCTAAGCTTTTCAGATTTGATCTGAAACTTGAGATCCAGAAAATCCAAATGTTTTTGGAGGGTATTCAGTGAATCTGGCAGTGTAATTTGAAGCCCCCCTACATCTTTATTAAGATAAGAGAATTTAATGCTGTAGGTGGTCTCCAGTTCCTTGATATGGGAAATAAGGTCAATAGAGGTTTGCTGTTTTTCCTGCGCTTGAATCCAAAATGAACAAAACAAGAAAAACAAAAAACCTATGAGGAGGCCAGCGTATTTATTTGGATGTGTTTCCAGCATAAAAAAGTACGTTGTCGTCTTCTACTTTAAATCGGATTTGAGACGGGGTACTAATACTTTTTAACGCCATTTCTAGGTTAGTGTTGTTAAAGCTACCTGTAAATAGCAGGTTAGTATCTACGTTTTCTGTGGTAACTTTTATATTGAATTGTCTTTCGAGTTCTGCATATACAAATTGCAATGGAATACTGTTAAAACTACTTTCGTTTTGCATCCAGGAGGGAGTATTTCCCGTTGGTTTATCCAAATCGGATATAATTTTACCGTTGATGACCAAAAAGGAATTGCCAGCAGGTAGTTTGGTTTCTTTATTATTGTGCGTAACGCTTACCAATCCTTCGTAGCAGGTGACTTCAAAAAAGCCTTCTCTGTTTTCCACATTAAATTGGGTTCCCAAAACAGCTACTGTACCCTGATCGGTAGCCACTGTAAATTTCTTTCCTTTGGCTACCTTAAAAAAGGCTTCACCTTCAAGGTTGATATTTCTTTCTTTATCCCAATTCTTTTTACTGTAGGTAATTTGGGATGCTGCGTTCAGGATAATTTCTGAATCGTCTGGCAAGATAACATTGGTGTTTTCGGCAAAATCCGTGCTTACGGTCTCTCCCAAGGTCCCTAAATAAAAATAGGAACCAACAAGAAGTATAGCAACTACGGCTGCAATACGCAAGAATGCTTTATAAGGCTTAAGTGTGATAACTTTTGGAGCGGATCCAATAGTTTCCTTGGTGCGTTCCAGAGCTTGGTCCATGTCAAATTTAGGGGCTTTCATCGTGCTTGAAACCTCTTTGAGTCTTTCAAAGGACTGGTGCTCTGCAGACTGTTTAAATGCTGCGAGTTCCTCCTCCGAGAGCTCTCCACTAAGCCATTTTGCCAAATAATTTTCTTGCATGGGTTTAATGCTTTACGTTCTTATAACAATCAACTTTTAAAATACCCTACCTAAAATTCTAAAAATTAGCATATTATTTTATGTAGGGTTAAATGCCATCTATTTTTTCGCGCAAACTTTTTAGTGCCAAATGCATTCTTTTTTCGATTGCTTTTACACTTACACCTTCCATTTCGGCAATTTCTGCATATTTTTTGCCATCAATCCTATTTAATAGAAAAGTAGTGCGCTGATTTTCAGGGAGTGCATTTAGGGCATCATCCAATTTTTGTTTGTATTCCTGTTCCTCCATCAAAAATTCTGGAGATTCATTGGAGCGGTCATTGGAATGGTCTGCGTATTTTAACCGAACCTTTTCTGCTTTTATAACATTAAGGTAAAGATTGTTGGCAACGGTGTACACGAAAGATTTTGCTTTATCGGGACTCACCTTGGCACAATTCTCCCAAAGTTTCACAAAAGCTTCCTGCACAGCATCATTGGCCTTTTCCTCATTACCGAATTTATAATAGATGTAATTAAAAACCGTTTTGGAATGTGCTTTGAAAATGGAGCTGAAAATTTGGTCTTCACAAACGTTGCTCATAATCAGTGGTTTGTTTATGGCTCAAATATATTTGAAAATTATTTAGAAAAAGTAGGGTTTTTTTTATGTGTGTTGTTTTACTCATGAATTATAACCCCAAAATTCATTTGTTATGAAAAAGTTCGTTAACAACATTCTGCAATTTGCCCTTGTTGTTTTAGTATTAAGTTTTACCTCCTGCCAAGAAGAGTTTGAAGATATTGGAGGAGACCCAGAATCTATTGAAGTTGGTTCCTCAACTGCTCTTTTAATTGAGCAAACATCGTCACACGATGGTTCTTATGATAATATTGTAGATGGAGCTAGTTGTGTTGCGATTCAATTTCCATACACCGTTTCTGTAAATGGTGTTGATATTACTATCGATTCTGAAGCCGATCTAGATGTGGTCGAAGAAATTTTCGATTCTTTGGAAGAAGCCGATCATGTTTTGGATATTCTATTCCCTATTACGATCACACTTTCCGATTTTACTGAGATTACTATCGAAAACCAAGCACAATTGGAAACCTATATTGATGATTGTTTGGAAGGTGGAGATGATGATGATATAGAATGTATTGATTTTGTATACCCCATAACCCTTTACACATTTGATATCAATGATCAACAAACAGGAGAAGTCGCTGTTGAAAGTGATTTTGGTTTGAGACGCTTTTTTGCAGAATTGGAATCTGATGCCCTAGTGAGTATTCAATACCCTATTTCGCTTAAAAAATATGACGGTACTGTTATTACTGTAAATAATAATGCAGAGTTGGCACAAGCTTTGGCCTTGGCAAAAGATATGTGTGATGAAGATGACGATAACGATTATAACGATGATGATTTTACCGAAGAAGAATTGGATGCCATTTTAGTATCCTGTCCTTTTGAAATCAGACAGGTTATTAGAAATGAAGTTGATAGTACCGAGCAATATTTAGAAAGACTCATGATCTTCAATGAAGATGGAACGGTAACATATCACGGAGTATTAAACGCAGAGGTTAATGGAACATGGAGTACCAGTCAAACTGATAACGGTGTGTTGTTGAGCTTGGATTTTGAAACTATGGCAGACTTCACACTAGAATGGTACGTATACGAACTCGAAGAAGGTGTTATCAAATTCTATAAGGATAATGGCAACCGAATTGTACTCCGAAAAAATTGTGAAGCTGAGCCTTCACCTGAAGTTGATCGTGAAACTTTGATTTCCATTTTACAAAATTGCGAGTGGATCATTAAAAAGGTGAAAAACCGAGGTGAAGAAATAGAAAGACTACTTGGTTATGAATTCAAGTTCATGGCTGGTGGAGTAGTGACTTTGGGCAATGGAGTATCTGCTTCCGAAGGAACTTGGGATATTGGATTAAACAGTCAAATGCAACTTTCTTTGATGATTGCAATTGAGGCAGAAGCACAATTAAGTTTTGAATGGCCATTGATTGACCTCTTGGATTCAAGGTTGAAATTCAAGAATGAAACGACAGACCACGAAATGATTCTATTAAAAGTTTGCGAGGATAGTGCAGATGATGGAGACGTTTTGGAAATCAGAAATACCTTAATGGGCGGTGCTTGGAATGTAGCACTATACCAATATGGAGAAGTGGATTTATCCCCTTCTTATGCTGGAATGGACTTTACTTTCCAAGAAGTTCACCAATTGCAAGTGTCAATGGGTACAAATACTGTTGCAGACGGATTATGGAGAGTACTTCGTGATTCAGAAGAAGGGTTGAAGCTATATATCAACTTTGACACCATGGATGATTTGGCCGAACTAACAGAAGACTGGAAGTTCGTGTCCATGACCGCAACACGCATCGAATTGAAAGATGAAAGTGGTGATGGAACTATAAAAACCTTGGTTTTTGAAAAACCATAAGATTTTTGCCCCAATCTTTTTTTAAAAGAAGGACGGCTCTCCCCAAAGCCGTCCTTTTTCTTTTTATTTATTCTTAAATTTGTCCCTCTTTAAAACAAAGAACATATGTTCGATAATTTAAGTGACAAGTTAGATAAAGCACTTCACGTCCTCAAAGGTCATGGGCAGATTACGGAAATCAATGTAGCAGAGACCTTAAAAGAGGTACGAAGAGCCTTGTTGGATGCCGACGTTAACTTTAAAATTGCCAAAGAATTTACCAATACGGTAAAAGAAAAGGCTTTGGGCCAAAATGTATTGACCACCCTCCAGCCAGGGCAGTTAATGGTCAAGATCGTTAAGGATGAGCTGACCCAATTAATGGGAGGTGATGCTGAGGATATTGATCTAACAGGCAATCCATCCGTGATTTTGATGTCTGGTCTACAAGGTTCGGGTAAAACCACTTTTTCAGGTAAATTGGCGAACTTCCTTAAAAATAAGAAAACCAAAAAACCACTTTTGGTCGCTTGTGATGTGTATCGTCCTGCAGCGATTGATCAGTTGCATGTCGTTGGTGAGCAAATTGGGGTTGAGGTATATTCGGACCGAGAAAACAATGACCCAGTTGCTATAGCACAAGCAGGTATTGCCCATGCAAAATCATTGGGCTGCAACGTAGTGATCATCGATACCGCAGGTCGTTTGGCAGTGGATGAGCAGATGATGAACGAAATTGCCAATATCCACAAAGCCATTCAACCGCAAGAAACCTTGTTTGTTGTGGATTCCATGACTGGACAAGATGCCGTGAATACAGCCAAAGCCTTTAACGATGTCCTTAATTTCGACGGGGTAATCTTAACCAAATTGGATGGTGATACCCGAGGTGGTGCAGCCATTTCCATTAAATCGGTAGTAGATAAACCCATCAAGTTCATTGGTACGGGTGAAAAAATGGAAGCCATCGATGTGTTCCACCCCTCACGTATGGCCGATCGTATTTTGGGAATGGGAGACGTGGTGTCTTTGGTGGAACGTGCCCAAGAACAGTTTGATGAGGAACAAGCCCGAAAAATCCAAAAGAAAATTGCCAAGAACAAGTTTGGTTTCGACGATTTCTTGACGCAAATACACCAAATCAAGAAAATGGGGAATATGAAAGACCTCATTGGAATGATTCCTGGTGCTGGAAAAGCATTGAAAGGATTGGATATTGATGATGATGCCTTCAAACATATTGAGGCTATTATTCATTCCATGACACCAGATGAAAGGTCTACACCATCATTGTTGAACGCAAGCCGTAAAAAACGTATTGCTGCAGGTAGCGGAACTTCAATTCAACAAGTGAATCAATTGCTGAAACAGTTCGACCAAATGAGCAAAATGATGAAGATGATGCAAGGCGGTGGCGGCAAAAAGATGATGCAGATGATGCAGAATATGCGATAATTCAACCAAGAAAAAATAAACCAACACAACCCATGGAAATCCTTGACGGAAAAAAAATATCCAATCAGATAAAAGAAGAAATCACCGTTGAGGTGGCTCAAATGCGCGATCGTGGAGAAAAAGTACCACATTTAGCAGCAGTTTTGGTAGGTAATGATGGAGCCAGCCTTACGTATGTGGGCAGTAAAGTACGTTCTTGCAAAAAAATTGGTTTTGAGTCTACCTTGATTCACCTTCCCGAAGAAACTACCGAAGAAGAACTGTTGAAACAAGTGGCCGAACTCAATGCAAATCCTGATATTGACGGTTATATTGTGCAATTGCCATTGCCCAAACATATTGATGAGGAAAAAGTGTTGATGGCCGTAGATCCAGATAAGGATGTGGATGGGTTCCATCCGACCAACTTCGGAAAAATGGCATTGGATATGGAGACATTTATCTCTGCTACGCCATTTGGAATCATGGAACTTTTGCGACGATACAATGTAGAAACCTCAGGTAAGCACACCGTGGTTATTGGTAGAAGTCATATTGTGGGAAGGCCCATTAGTATTTTAATGAGTCAAAAAGGGAAAGCTGCCGATTCTACAGTTACCTTAACTCATAGTAGAACCAAGGACATTAAATCTTTAACGCTTCAGGCGGATATCATAGTTTCCGCATTGGGAGTTCCTAATTTCCTAAAAGCGGATATGGTAAAAGATGGTGTGGTGATTATTGATGTTGGGATCACGCGTGTTTCCGATGAATCCAAAGAAAAGGGATACTACATCACTGGAGACGTAGATTTTGAAAATGTAAGCCAAAAGGCTTCTTACATCACCCCAGTTCCTGGAGGAGTAGGACCCATGACCATTGCCATGTTGTTGAAAAATACCTTATTGGCACGTGAGCGCCATAACAAAGCGTAAACTCAATTTACATTTTCCTGTTCCGTTTTTAAAGTAGCTTGTTGCTCTTCATCTGGATTCAGGAACTCAAAGTCGGTGTCAGATTCGTCATTCGTACAGCTTGAAACTGCCAAGCTTGCCATGATAAGTGTAATCAAAAGTAAAATTGTCTTCATTTCGTAGGATTTGGGTAGGCATCCAATGCCTGTTTGTTGTTTTATAACGATTTCAGCATTAGATTCTTGTTTTTATATCCAATTATTCGATAACTTACTTCCTGAAAACCAACCAATATGGCAAAAACAGTAAGGAATAAAGTGGCTTGGATTGCATTCGCACTTTTGGCCATTGGCATTGGTCTATATCCCTTAAGTTATTTATTCGCCGAAGAAGATTTTGGACTGCTTTTGAGCAAATCCGATGCCCTTTTGACCAATCAAATATGGAACTTGGCCTTTTATGGCCATATCAGTTTAGGTGGTTTGGCGCTTTTAATGGGCTGGTCGCAATTCAGTAAAAAGTTACGAGCCAAAAGATTGAACTTACATAGAAATCTGGGCAAAATTTACGTGGTTTCCGTATTGATCAGTGGCCTTTGTGGGGTCTATTTGGGTTTTTTTGCCACGGGCGGTATCATTCCTTCTATTGGTTTTATCAGTTTAGGAGTAATTTGGCTGTTTACTACGCTACGAGCTTATGTAGCTGTTAAAAAGAAAGATTTATCCCTGCATCAAGGAATGATGGTATATAGTTATGCAGCATGCTTCGCAGCAGTAACCCTTAGAATCTGGTTGCCTCTCTTATCGATACTATTCGGAGAGTTTTTAATTGCCTATAAAATAGTGGCTTGGTTGTGCTGGGTGCCCAATATTATCTTCGCCCATTTATGGGTGCGTAAAAAAGGGCTGAATCTGGTGTAATTATTTGGCGAACAACTGCCCCATATCCTTAAAGGCCTTAAACTCTAAAGCATTTCCAGCAGGATCTAAGAAAAACATGGTTGCTTGCTCTCCTGGTTCCCCTTTAAAACGGATGTAAGGCTCAATAACAAAATCAATTCCCTTTTCCTCTAAAGTTTTTGAAAATGATTGGAAAGTATCCCAAGGCAATACCACACCATAATGGGGTACGGGCACATTTTTTCCATCTACAGGATTGGTATGCAGATCCTCTTCCGATTTTGGTTTGTAGTGAATAACAAGTTGGTGACCAAATAGGTTGAAGTCTACCCAATGTTCGGCACTTCTACCTTCCTCGCATTCCAAAACTTCGCGGTAGAAAGTTCTACATTCATCCAAATTATGAACAGGGATGGCTACGTGAAAAGGGGTTATGTTCTGCATGATTTATTTTTTCCGAAAAATAGCGCAAGTTTATTTAGCTTCCAAAAAAGTAATGATTTGATTGTTGACATCTTCCTGATGCATGGAATGACCAAATCCTTCGGTACTTACCAGTTCACTGCCACGCCAATTTTTATTGACTTTGACCGAGGCATGGTAAGGAGTTATGTTATCAAGTTTATCATGGAACAACAATCCCTTTTTGCTGATGGATTGGGCAAATCTGGAAGTGGAAAATTCATCGATTTTAAATCCAAAACGATCATAGATATAATGGTCGAGATGTTTCATTACCCGATTATTGAATTTTAAAATATCTTGATACGTTTGAATAATTTCATGGAATTCGGAAGGTGAGCCGATGGTGACCATTTTTTGTACATGGTCGCTCGGATTTTTGTACTGGTTGTACATAATTGTCATTCCACCCACAGAATGCCCAATGAGGTGTTGGGGATTGTACTTCTTCACCATATGGTTCACAGCTTCTTCATAAAGTGGAACATATAAATGTTTTCCTGAAGAATATCCGTGTGACGGTGCATCAAATGCAATGATGTTAAAATCAGCTTCCCTTAATTTTTTGATGAGGTTTCGCCAACGATAGGTATTGCTTTCCCAACCGTGGACCAACAAAACGGTTTCTTTATTTCCAGGCCAATGGTAGGATTGAATCTTATGGCCAGCAACTTCTTCCACAGTGAGTTTTGCACCATCCAAATATTCGGATTGCTCTGGTTTTACACGGCCTTTTCGAACGGTACAAAACACATGAAACGCTTTATCAGCCATTTTTTTTGGCGCAACCAAGCTATATACATTGAAGTATTGCCCATAAGCCAATGGCATTATCTTGGTGAGAAGCTTTTTCATGGAAGCTAATTTATGTTGGAAACGAAATTATTCCCAGCCGAGCATTAAATACTTCAATTCGGCACTATCGGGAACTTGAACCGCTTCAATGGTCGAAGTACTATATCGTAAATTGTCTGGCAATTCTGCTTTATCAATCGTAAAATAAAGATTGCTTCCCTTTGGGAAAACCACAATGCTATTCAAAGTGGTCACAATTTTTTTGATACCGTATTTATCTTCAATATCCTTAAAAGTGCTCAATAAGTTTATTCCTTTTTCTGACTTGTAACGAGCATCCATAATTCGAACATTTTCTATGGTCGGAATACTGTCAGTATTGGCAGTAAGGCTCAATAGATGTTTGCCTCCCTTTTCAAAAATCTCAATTTTTTTTGCTGTCTCACTTTCCCTAACAATGGAATCTTGGGCGAAAACCGTTTCCAAATCGGTAACTGGGGTGGATTGTTTTAATGGTCCCACACTGTCCTCAGCTATTACAAAAGTGGTATCTGATTGACAAGATTGGGTTAAAATTAGGCCCAATGTAAGGGCAGTAGTTTGAATTATTTTTCTCATAGATTTTTTATCGAATCACTTTTTTAAGAACACCCAACACGCCTCGAATAAACGTTGCGCTGGTCAATACCTTTACAACAGGATTCATTCGAGTACTTCTTCGCGTTGAAGTTGACCTGCGGGATGGTTGCTTTGTTTCTTTTTCTTTCTCGGCCTCTTTTTCAGCCTTTTCAATTTTTTCATTCAGGATTTCGTAGGCACTTTCCCTATCGATTTCCTCATTGTATTTTTTAATCAATTTGGACGCATCCAGCACATCCTTGATTTCCGAATCAGACAAAATATCCATTCGACTCATCGGAGCTCGCATCATAGTCGCGGCCAAAGGTGTTGGTCTTCCTTTTTCATCAAGGGCCGAAATTAAGGCTTCTCCAGTTCCTAATGAAGTCAATATTTCTGCTGTATCATAAAAATCAGAAATGGGATAGTTTTGTGCCGTCAATTTAATGGCTTTTCTATCCTTAGCCGTAAATGCACGCAAAGCGTGCTGCACTTTCAATCCCAATTGCGCCAGTACATCGTCTGGCACATCGGTTGGGTTTTGGGTCACAAAATACAGTCCTATTCCTTTGGAACGAATCAATTTAACAATACTTTCTATTTGATCTAACAAAGCTTTGGAGGCATTGTCGAAAATCAAATGAGCTTCATCTATAAAAAGTACCAATTCTGGACGTTCAGTATCCCCTTGTTCTGGAAATGTGGAATAAATTTCAGCCAACAAGCTCAACATAAACGTGGAGAACAACTTGGGTTTGTCCTGAATATCGGTCAGGCGAATAATGTTCACATACCCACGACCATTTTCATCAATTCGGACCAAATCATCCACATCGAACGATTTTTCACCAAAGAAAAGGTCGGCACCTTGTTGCTCCAACTCAATGATCTTACGCAAAATAGTACCTGTGGAGCTGGTCGAAATTCTCCCATATTCTGACTGAAATTCCTCTTTGCCTTCTCCCGTTGCATATTGAAGTACTTTTTTAAAGTCCTTCAAATCCAAAAGAGGCAATTTGTTATCGTCGCAATATTTAAAAACTACGGCAACAATACCTTCTTGGGTAACGGAAAGATCTAAAATTCGTGATAAAAGTACAGGGCCAAATTCGGAAACCGTGGCTCGTAGTCGAACCCCATTTTGCTCGGAAAGTGATAATATTTCAACAGGAAATCCCTTGGCTTCAAATGGAAGTCCTATTTTTTCATGTCTTTCATCAATTTTCGCATGCCCTGGACTAGGTTGGGCAATACCACTCAAATCACCCTTAAGGTCCATCAATAATACAGGAATACCTTTATCGGAGAGGTTTTCGGCCAACACCTGAAGGGTCTTGGTTTTTCCTGTGCCAGTGGCTCCAGCAATCAATCCGTGACGGTTCAAAGTTTTCAAAGGAACTTTTACAAAGGCGTTGGTCATGGTTTCTCCTTCGAGCATGGCGGCACCCATGGTAATGTAGTCGCCTTTCATGGTGTACCCTTTTTCTATGTGCTCAAAGAATTTTTCTTTGTTGTCCATCACGTTCAATTTCCGATAAAAATAGGGTAATTTTAAGCAAAACTAAAAACCAGTATATGAAACCTTTTCACTATGCCCTTTTGTCCATTTTTATGAGTGGTATTATGGCTACGACCTATGCCCAAGAAAGCACGGACATTATTTTTCATAAATCGCATGAGCCTGCAAAACAAAATGCACCGTATAGCGATATTGTTCAAGCGGGCAATACATTTTATTTGGCGGGTCAGTTGGGTATGAACCAAAAGACCAGAACATTGGTAGAAGGGGGAATTGAAGCTGAAACTGAGCAGACCATCAAGAATATTGCGGATGTTTTAAAGCACCATGGGATGACCTTGGACAATGTGGTCAAGTGCACGGTTATCTTGAGTGATATTGAAGATTTTGCCGCTTTCAATTCGATTTATACCAAATATTTCACCAAAAAACCTGCCCGAACTACGTATGCGGCAGCTGGAGTAGCGGCCAATGGCAAAATTGAGATTGATGTTATTGCGGTGAAATAACCATCAAACCAAGGAAGACAACTATCTTTGCATCATGGTTGAAGAAAACGTGATGGAATTGGTTAATAAGGGAGTAATGCTGCCCTTGATGGAAGAATTTTACACCATTCAAGGAGAAGGCTATCACAAAGGAACGGCTGCTTATTTTATAAGAGTGGGCGGTTGCGATGTGGGTTGCCATTGGTGTGATGTGAAGGAAAGCTGGAATGCGGAAACGCATCCTCCGACAGCTATCGAGAGCATTATTTCCAATGCCGAAAAATATTCCGATACCATTGTGATCACGGGTGGAGAACCCTTGACTTGGGATATGGGGCCGTTAACAGAAGGTCTAAAGGCCAAAAACATGAAGACCCATATTGAAACTTCTGGTGCCTATCCGTTAACTGGGGTTTGGGATTGGATTTGTTTATCGCCCAAAAAGAACAAACTTCCTGTTGGCGAGATTTATGAAAAAGCGGATGAGCTAAAGGTCATTGTTTACAACAAGCACGATTTTATTTTTGCTGAAGAGCAAGCTGCCCAAGTGGGTGAGAACTGCATTTTATATTTACAACCCGAATGGAGTGTTCGCGATAAAATGGTTCCTATGATTGTGGATTACGTAATGGAAAATCCCAAATGGAAAGTATCCCTGCAGACCCATAAATATTTGAATATTCCTTAAGCTAAAAAGATTAACGCCCACCGTATTTCTGAAGATCCAATAGGCATTCTGCATCAAAATCAGGGATGGAAGCCAACCCTTTGGAGGCACGTGATTCCATTTGTTTGAGCAAAGAAGTTCCAAACTGCAGCTCGGCACGCATTAAGCATCCTTCAACATTACAATGATTTTCAGCGTCGGGGTCCTCATGCTCGTTCACTGATGTGGTGCTC
This sequence comes from Flagellimonas zhangzhouensis, assembly GCF_900102925.1. GTDB lineage: Bacteria > Bacteroidota > Bacteroidia > Flavobacteriales > Flavobacteriaceae > Flagellimonas > Flagellimonas zhangzhouensis. Next base: position 119,367 of record NZ_FNKI01000002.1, read on the forward strand.
AAATTTACTAAACCGAACAAGTGTCCAAATTCGTGCAATAAAGTTGCAGTTTCCACATCGGACACAGTTACCGCAGAGCTATTATTTCCCATTTGTTGCACGGTAGATTCGTAAATCACCATGGAAGTGTTTCTATAAACCGCACCCAAAGTAACCAAGCCTTCTTCATCATTGTCGCTATCGGCTGGGGCATCGGCAAAATATAAATGTATGGCCAAGGTAGTTCCATCATTGAACTCATCTCTGTTTTCAGTTTCCAAATCAACAATCTCTTCCAAAGTCAATGTTTCCTCATTTGGAGAGGCAAGAGAGGTGTATTTGAATTCGATAGTTTGTTTGAATGTGCGAGCCAATAAAAATTCTTCAAAGTTGGCAATGGCTTCTGCAGTGGGTGCAAAACCTGTAACGTAATCGATTTCTATCAACAATTTATCGTAATCGGCATTGGATAACAAATCTCTTGCGGAAGCGCCAGTGGATAATCGGTTGCCCGATTTATCAATAGTGGCATTCGAGCCTGACGGAGTAACTTCAGAATCTTTTGAGCAGGAGAACAGCATCAAAAGTCCTGATAGTAAGGTGAAAGCAATTTTCTTTTTCATTGTAGCAAATATAAAATACAACGTTCCAAAGAGGAATCTATTGTTTTTTCAATGTTAGTATAGCCAAATAGTCGTAATGTTCTCCCTCAACAATCAGTTCACAATCCAATCCGTTGGCGAATGCCGCATTTTGTAGGGTATTGTAATCCACATAGACCCAGTCAAAAGGTTCGCTTTGCAAACCTTTATAGGCCATTGTGAATTCTACTTCACCATAATAATTCCCATCATTCGGAATCCAATAGCCTCCATCTTCATCTTCCTCGAACATGTAAATAATATCGCTGGAATCTAGCAATATTTGACCATTGGGCATCAATAATGAGGCCAAATGTGTCAAAAATGAGGTTAAGTTCTTCAATTTGCCCGCTAAACCGATTCCGTTCATCAGTAAAAGCAAGGTGTCGAACTGCTCCTCGGAATACTCCATAATATCACATTGAACGGTAGAATTCACCCCTCTTTCTTTGGAAACTTTAATAGCTCCCTCAGAATTGTCCAAAGCGGTAACGGCCAATCCTTTCTTTTGTAAGTAGAGGGAATGACTTCCAGCACCACATCCAATATCCAACACTTTTCCTCGGGCCATTTGCAAGGCTTTTTGCTCGATTTTGGGCATGTCTTTAAAATCCCTAAACAGGTAAGGAACAGGAATAACATCTTCTTCATCTAAAGATGAATATGTGGTGATATCTTCTGTATAGTTGCCTTCTTGAAAATCCAGCAAGGCTTTTCCAAAAACATCTGGCATGGTCGACGTTGTTTTTTGCAAAGGTGGGACTTTAATTGCTTTGAAAGGTTTAAAATGGATAAGTTTGTCCTGTTATGGAGGATATTTTAAGGGAATTGCCCAATAAGGCAAAAGAGAAGCATGCGGAGAATAAAAAGTTCTTCAGCAAATTGAAGAAGAAGCCGCCCAAAAACTTGGATTATGTGATGCAGGAATTGCACCATGAGGAGTTTGAGCGCACGGATTGTTTGGAATGTGCCAATTGCTGTAAAACCACAGGACCTCTTTTTACCAATGCCGATGTGGAGCGAATCGCCAAACATTTTAGAATGAAACCCTCCCAATTTATCGACACCTATTTGCGGGTCGATGAAGAAAATGATTATGTGTTGCAAAGTGTGCCCTGTACTTTTTTGGGAGCCGATAATTACTGCTCCATTTATGAAGTGCGACCCAAAGCCTGTCGTGAGTTTCCGCATACGGATCGTAAAAAATTCCAACAGATCAGTAACCTCACTTTAAAAAATGTGGCCATTTGTCCAGCCGCTTTCAATATTGTGGAGGCGATGAAAAAATCCATCAAGATTTGAGGTTTTTTCATATTTTGAGGGCATGGAACAGCTTATTTCTTATTTCGAGACCATCCCATCTTGGCACCGAAGCCTTATTCTGGTTGGGGGCATCACCTTTTTTTGGATTTTGGAGGGCATAGTGCCCCTTTTTAATGTGCCCTATAAAAAATGGCGGCATTCCGTTCCCAATTTCTTTTTTACAATGACTACGATTGTTGTCAATTTTCCGTTGGCATTTTTGCTGTTGAAATCTTCCGATTGGGCGGTGGAAAATCAGTTTGGGATCATTAATTGGTTGCCTGAAATGCCTTTATGGTTATATGTTTTGCTGGGTGTAATGTTGCTCGATTTGGTTGGTGCCTATGCAGCGCATTGGGTGGAACATAAGGTGAAACCGCTTTGGATGGTGCATTTGGTGCATCATTCCGATCATAATGTAGACACTACAACGGCAAACAGACATCATCCTTTGGAAAGCTTAATCCGTTATATTTTTACGTTAACTGGAGTTTTGCTAGTTGGAGCGCCTATTGGAATAATCATGTTGTACCAGAGTCTTTCGGTGGTGTTTTCTCAGTTTAACCATGCCAATATTCGATTACCCAAAAAGGTGGACAATGCCATCAGTTGGTTCATCGTGAGCCCAGATATGCACAAAGTGCATCATCATTACCAATTGCCCTACACGGATTCCAATTATGGAAATATTTTCTCCATTTGGGATAGACTTTTTGGTACCTACATGTATTTAGATGTTAAGGACATTGTTTATGGGGTGGACACTTTCCCCGATGAAAAGGAAAATAGCAGTATCAAGGGATTGTTGAAGCAACCTTTTCATAAATACCGAAGACCAACCACTGAGGGATAACTGTCATTTCGATATAAGAAGCTTTGCTTCGATTGAGAAATCTTCATTTTCTAGGACATCTCGACTGCGCTCGATGTGACAACTTGAACATTCGATTGAATTCGAGCAATTCGAGTCAAGAAAATGATTAACTAATCGTAGATCAAATACTTCGCGCGTATTTTTTTGAAGTTGTTCAAATCGTCTTGCCACGTAGCTTTGATTTCTTCATTGGTCATGCCCTGTTCAATTTGTTGTTGCAGCAAAGGCGTACCCGCATGCTTGGTAAATCCGCTGGTTAAAAAGAATTTCGATTTATCAACGGAGTTTTGGTAGGCATCTATCACCCATTCCATGGTTACTTCGTTCATGCGTTCCGTTTGTGATAAATCCTTTCCATAACAGGTTTTGCCCTCCTCTTTTGGATATTTTGAACCGAAATTAGGCTCGGGAACATAACTGAAATCATATTGGGTACTATCCAAAAAAGAAGCACCATACCGTTGAAACTGAAATTCCGTTCCTCGTCCTGCATTCACATTGGTGCCCTCAAAAAGTCCTAAACTGGGGTATAGGGTTATGGAAATATCATTGGGTAAATTCGGGGATGGTCTTATCGGTAAATGATATGATGATTCATGGGTGTAGTTTTCTAATTCAATGACGGTCAGATTAGCTTTGATGCCATTTTCCAACCAACCTTCACCGTTCAAAAGATTTGCATATTCCCCAATGGTCATCCCATATACCAAAGGAATGGGATTCATGCCCAAATAACTGGTGTGTTCCTCCATCATGGTTGGTCCATCTACGTAATGTCCGTTTGGGTTGGGTCGGTCCAAAACAATAATGGGTAAATCTGCCTCGGCACAGGCTTCCATCACTAATTGCAAACTGGCAATAAAGGTGTAAAAACGAACTCCTACATCTTGAATGTCAAAAACCATCACATCGAGGTCGGCCAATTGTTCGGAAGATGGTTTTCTGTTTTTACCATACAGCGAAATAATGGGCAATCCTGTTTGGGAATCAACCCCATCTTTCACATGCTCCCCAGCATCTGCAGTACCTCGAAATCCATGTTCTGGTGAGAACACTTTTTGAATCGTAACATTCAATGACAAAAGTGAATCCACCAAATGGGTATATCCCGCTTCTTTAAAAATCACACTGGTAGGATTGGCCACAATGCCCACTTTTTTATCTTTCAACAATGGTAGATAAGCCTCCGTTCGGTTGGCGGCAACTTTAATTTCAGGAACAGGTTTCGAATTCAATTCGGCTGAGGTGTCTTCCTTTTCTTGGCCTTTGCAGGAAGAAAATATCAAAAACAACAATAAAACTGTACTTTTGAAAACAGATAAAATGGGCATTCGTTGAATTTAGAGTTATTTATTGCCAAACGCCTGATCACAGGGAAGGAACATAAAATTAGCATTTCCGCCCCTATTATAAAAATTGCGGTTGCGGCAATTGCCATTGGTGTGGTAATGATGCTCATCGCCATTGCTACGGGTGTGGGCCTTAAAATCAAAGTGCGGGAAAAAGTCTCCGCGTTCAACGGGCATATTCAAATTTCCAGTTTCGACAACAATACTTCTGAGGTGTCGGTGATGCCCATATCCATCCACCAAGATTTTTATCCAGAGTTCAAAAATGTAGAGGGAGTTCGCCATGTGCAGGCCGTGGCCACCAAAGGTGGTATTATCCGCACCGAAGATACATTTGAGGGAATGCTCGCCAAAGGAGTGGGCACCGATTACGACTGGAGCACTTTTGAAGAATATTTGGTTGATGGTCGATTGCCCGATTATTCTGGAAAATTGAACGAGGAAGTTTTGATTTCGAGCATCATGGCCAATCGTTTGCAATTGAAGGTTGAGAATGATTTCTTTTCTTTTTTCTTGAAAGATGGGGATGCCTCCCAAGTGCCGAACAATCGTCGTTTTACGATTGTTGGGATTTACGATAGCGGTTTCGAGGAATTTGATGAGACCTATGTGTTTGTGGATATTCGCCATATTCAACGCATGAACAAGTGGGAAGAAGATGAAATTGGAAATTTTGAGGTCTTTTTGGACGATTTTGACCAATTGGATGCGAAAAGCAATGAAATCTACAATAACACTCCATCCGATTTGGATTCGCAAAACATCAAAAACAAATATTTCCGCATTTTTGAGTGGATAGGACTTTTTGATTTTAATATTGCCTTGATCATAGGGATCATGATCATTGTGGGAGGAATCAATATGATCACAGCTTTACTGGTTCTTATTTTGGAGCGAACCCAAATGATCGGGATTTTAAAAGCCCTTGGTTCTGCCAATTGGAGTATTCGAAAAGTGTTTTTGTACAATGCAGCCTATCTGATCGCCAAAGGATTGTTTTGGGGCAATCTTATTGGTTTGGGCTTCATTTTTCTTCAGGAAAAATTCCGAATGTTCAAATTTCCCAATCCTGAGGAATATTACATCGAGTACATTCCCGTGCACATGGATGTGATGACCGTCCTTTTATTGAATATTGGAGTAATGCTGCTCTGTTTACTCATGCTTTTGGTTCCATCCTACATCATTACCAAAATTACGCCTGTTAAAGCCATCCAATTTGAATAGCATCCACGAGGTATTTACTGCATAAATTGATAACTTGGGCAGCAAAATAACCAACATGACTTTTCAGAAGATTTCAACCCTATTCGCGCTATTGCTAGCCGTAACCGTTTCAGCCCAAAAACTAAGTAGAACCGAAAAAAAGATTGTTTCCACCATTGAGAAAAACAGTGGAGAGGCCGTTGGATTTTTGGAAAAAGTGGTCAACATCAACAGTGGGACTTTAAACGCCAAAGGTGTTAAAGAAGTGGGAATGGTGTTCAAGGATGCTTTTGATAATATTGGATTTGAAACCACTTGGATTGAAATGCCTGCCGAAATGCACCGTGGAGGGCATTTGTTTGCAGAAACTAAAGGAACCAAAGGAAAGAAGCTTTTGCTTATTGGTCATTTGGATACTGTTTTTGAGGAAGATAGTCCGTTTCAAACTTTTGAAATGGTGAACGATAGCACCGCCCATGCGCCTGGAGGTAATGATATGAAAGGTGGCGATGTGATCATGTTGTATGCCTTAAAGGCCCTTGAGGAAAATGGACTTTTGAAAGATGCACAAATTATTGTGGCTTACACAGGGGATGAAGAAAGTACTGGAAAGCCGTTGTCAATCAGTAGGAAAGATTTGATTGACGCGGCCAAGCGTAGTGATATTGCCCTAGGTTTTGAGAGCTCCACTGGATTTAATTATGCCACAGTGGCCAGAAGAGGCGCTTCAGGATGGTCTGTTGAGGTAGAGGGAAAACGTGCCCACTCTTCGGGAATTTTTAGTGAAAATACAGGAGCGGGAGCCATTTTCGAAATGTCCAGAATCCTGCACCAATTTTATACCGAAGTAAAAGGTGAAGACTTGTTGACCTTTAACCCTGGCGTGATGTTGGGTGGTACTTTTGTGAATTATGATGAGTTGACCAGCAAGGGTGATGCCTTTGGGAAAACCAATGTGGTGGCCCAAAAAGCTGTTGTAAAAGGTGGACTTCGATTTATTTCTGAAGAACAAAAAGAACGTGCTAGAGCTAAAATGAGGGAAATTGTGGCCAATAATTTACCACAGACTTCAGCAACTGTAAGCTTTACAGATAGCTACCCAGCGATGGGCCCAACTGAGGGGAATTTGGCGCTATTAAGTCAATTCAACCAAGTAAGTTTGGATTTGGACCAGGGAGAAGTTTTGGCCTACGACCCAGGAAGACGTGGCGCTGCCGATTTGTCTTTTGTAGCTGAATATGTAGATGGATTAGATGGCTTGGGAACCATGGGATCTGGTGCACACACGCCTCAAGAAACTGTAAATCTTAATACGATTGAGGCTTTGACCAAACGTACGGCCATTATGATCTATCGTTTAATCAACTCCAAATAATGGTTGAATTAAAAAACAAACAAGCCAGCGTTAGCATCGATAAAGGCGAATTGGTAGGTTATGTAGTGGACGGTCATGAGTTCATCCACCAAAAGGGAAGTCCAGGTTGGGGAAGTTCCGACACGGAAATGTTTCCCATAATTGGTCCTGTAGATCAAGCGAATTTTAGGGTGAGTACGCCTAAAGGTGATGCCATTCAAGATCAACATGGTTTATTGCGCCAATTTGATTACAAATTGATTTCACAAAGTGAAACGACAGCCGTTTTTCAAAAAAACTACAAAGCAGGTACCGAAATCAAGAATTCAAAATATCCCGAAAAGTCAACTGAACCTTTGATGTCTTGGCCGTATGATTTTCAATTTGAAAAATCATACCATTTGACCGAAACTGGACTGGAAGTGACTTTTAAAATCACAGAAGAAACCGATATGCCCTTTATGTTGGGCTATCATCCTGCATTTAAATTGTATTCGGAATCACCAATTATCGTAGCTAACAATAAAGAAATTACCTTGGATGAGGTGTTGGCGGTAGGAAGTCGTGCCTTGCAAGTGCCAGATTGCACTTCCATTACCCTAAAGGATGAAAAGGAAATTACCATCACTACTGAAGGTTTTGGGAATTTTATGTGTTGGACCGCGGTGCGGAATATGGTCTGTATCGAGCCTATTTCATTTTACCCTTATGCAGTGGAACAAGTGAACTTAGATCAAGGATTTCAAGAAGTAGGAGAGGAGTCAGTTTTTAAAGTAAAGTTAATGCCACAGGTTTTATGATTGGAACTTTGACAATTCCTTGTTTCGAGTTATAAATCAAATATTGATTAATCAAAGTAGCCCTCGAATTTAATTGTATTTAAAACATCGTTATTAAATTCAAAGATGAACAATGAAGTTTGTTCAAGGTTGCCAAGTTGCACTATATCTGAATTTATACTGATATTTAATTTCTTTCCAAGAGTCGCTTTTGTAATTCCAACTTTAATAGAATCTCCAAGATAAATTTCTGAATTCTTGATAACTCCACCAATGATATGTTCCCAATTTGATGCTTTGTAAAATTCCAATTCAGTTTTATCGAATTTATAAGTTTTAATAGTGTCAATCACATTTTCATCATGATGATTCTGATAGGGTCTCACTTTTAAGCTAAATTTTGGACTAGTTGTAGCTAAAACTTCTAATTCTGCTTCAAATGCATAAGCCAAACTATCATTTTGAATAAATTGTTCATTCTTAATTTTGTTGAGAGATTCAGATTCTTTCTGTATTTCAACTTTTGACTTATTTTGTTGTTTTTCGGGGTTTGTTGATACTGATTGGTTACATGAAATATTTAATGCAATAATTGGTATTATAATAGATAGTCGTTTTTTCATAGGTGGTCTGATTATTTATATCTTGAAAGATAAACAGCTTCAATTCAAACCAAGAAAAAAATCGATATAATGGACACGGGTTAACTTAATTTCTCCTGCAATTTAGCAACCACATCCTCCGTAGTTGCGTATTTTTTCTGTCGCTCCAGGATCGTTGGTGCAGATTGCCTAACCGCACAATCGGGAATGGCACAGCGTTCACAGGTCACCCCAACATCATAGGTTTTTATGGCAGGGTCGTCCAAGAATTTCACTTTCTTTTTAAGCTCATTGTTGATCAACAACCCAAGACTTACACTTCGGTACATATCCTTTTTAAAAGGGTCGGCCGTAGCGCTTGAAAAAATCAAATAGGAAAGCCCATCGGAAGGGTAATGGGAAATCTGAACATCCATTAAATGTTCCTCCGAGCTTTTGGCAATGTCTTGCAACACCCGAATGGACACCCATCGCCTACAGTATTTTTCGTTGGTTTCATTTCCGTGAGGGGAATGTTGGTGCGTTAAATGGAGCTCTTTGGTAATCTCAAACCGATTGCTGCTGCCCTTGTGGCTCAACCGTAAAAAGAACAGGTTCTCCAATTGGTAATCGTTGGGCAATATATTCGTCAAGCGTTGGTAAATGGATTCAGGAGAAGCATTGTAACTTTTCTTTATATTGGCCAGAAAGGTTTTGTCAAAAGTTGGTTTGGCCAAAAATGCCTCAATATCTTTTGTAATCAAATCTCTTGGAATTACCAATGCACCTGCAAAATAGGAGGCGTAGAAATTATTCAGTACCTGATCAAAATTGTTGAATTTTATCCAAGTAAAAGTGTAGAGCCGCTCTTCAATTTTTAAGTAATTGTACCCAATTTCTTTGGCATATATAAAGGTGCGTTGTGCCTCGTCAATATGGTCGGCAATCAATAAGGTTTTGGTTTTGGGAATAAAAATGGAACGCAGATTGTCCAATTCAGAGTATTTTCCCAATTCCTCATTGTTGATGGTGTATCCGTATTCTTCAACTAGAATTTCTTCCAGCTCTTTGGAACTGAGCGACTTTTTCAAATGTACTTGATAGGCCTTGCTGAAGTTTTGTACTGCTTCCTCCAGTTCTGGAAAAAAGTTATTGCTTGCTTCTTGAAAGGAACGGAGGGAAGCTAAATAAAAGCTCTCCTTGCCAAAATTGTAATGTTTGGCAATTTCTATAATGGTAGCGATAAAGGCATTCACCTTGGTGGGTGCGTTCGCAACAATGTCGATAAGATCGCTCTCTTTTATACCAAACAACTCTAAAGGTAGTTCCTTGAGTACTTTGGATTGTAACAATTCGCCCACTGGAGCCAAGTTTTTATCCAGTTTAAGGGATACCATACTGTCATAAGGGACTTCCAATTTTTCGGCCAGTAGCGCAATCTTGTCCGTTTTAGGGTATTTTTTACCCTTTTCAATCTCGTTTAAATACGATTTGGAAAGCCCTGAAAGCTTGGAAAGCCCAAATAAGGATAGCTTTTTATTGGTTCTCAGCTGTTTAAGCTTGAGTCCGAATATTAATTTGATGTACTCTTCTTCCATATTCTCAACCAAAGATAGTTTTTTCTGCGAATTTGATAAAAAAAGCGAAATAAATAAAAATAGCGAACGTTCGCTTGTTTTTCTCAAACGTTTGCGTTAACCTTGTTCAACAAAATGTAAAATGGTATGGAAGAAATAGTTATCACCAGTACAGAATTGCAATTTGCAAAGGATGTATCAAATTATTATCCAGAATTGCTTACCGATGAGGCCATTGAATTTTTAGTTTCATTACATCAAAAATTCAACAAGTCTAGACTGCAATTGTTGGAAGAAAGAACTAAAAGGCAAGCTCAGTTCGACTTGGGTATTGCCCCAAACTTTCCTGAAGAAACGGTCTACACACGAACCGCACAATGGAAGGTAAAGAACATTCCAGAAGATTTACGCGACCGTAGAGTCGAGATTACAGGTCCTGTGGAACGGAAAATGGTAATCAACGCCTTGAATTCAGGTGCCAAAACGTTTATGGCCGATTTTGAGGATAGCAATGCGCCAACATGGTACAATTGCATGCAAGGACAGCAAAACCTGATCGACGCCAATAATCGTAGCATTACCTATTTCGATTCCAAAAAGGGAAAAAACTACGAGTTGAATAAGGAAGTTGCTGTGCTCTTGGTGCGTCCAAGGGGATTGCATTTAAATGAAAGACATCTCCTGATTAATGGAGAGCAAGCTTCGGGTAGTTTGGTAGATTTTGGACTCTATGTTTTTCATAACACTAAGATTTTGAAAGAAAGGAAATCAGCCCCGTATTTCTACTTGCCCAAATTGGAACATTATACCGAGGCGCGTTGGTGGAACGAGGTGTTCAGCTTTGCTGAGGAATTGTTGGATGTTTCCGATGGAACTTTCAAAGCAACTGTTTTGATCGAGACCATTACTGCGAGTTTTCAATTGGATGAGATCATATATGAGCTCAAAAACCATATTGTTGGGCTGAACTGTGGTCGATGGGATTACATTTTTTCATACATCAAAAAATTCAGAAACCATCCAGAATATATTTTGCCCGACCGTGATCAGGTGACCATGACGGTGCCTTTTATGGATGCCTATTCCAAATTGGTGATTCAACGATGCCATAAAAGAGGGATTTTGGCCATTGGAGGTATGGCGGCCCAAATTCCGATCAATAATGATCCTGTTGCCAATGAAGCCGCTTTGGAAAAGGTGCGATTGGATAAGGAAAGAGAAGCTAAGAATGGTCACGATGGCACTTGGGTGGCTCATCCTGGATTGGTGCCCATTGCGATGGAAACTTTCAATAAATATATGCCCAGTGCCAATCAGGTGGTGGTGCTTCGGGAAGATGATCGGATTTCTGCTGCTGATTTAATTGCAGTGCCCAAGGGTGAAATCACTGAGAAAGGGGTGCGTAAAAATATTTCCGTGGGCATCATGTATCTCGAATCTTGGCTTCGTGGTAACGGTTGTGTGGCTATCAATAATTTAATGGAAGATGCAGCGACTGCTGAAATTTCTCGAACTCAGGTTTGGCAATGGCTAAAATTCAATGCCATGTTGGATGATGGTCGAAAATTGACCAGTGAACTCTATCAGTCTATTTTGGATGAGGAAGTGGCCAAGATCAGACATTTGGTAGGCGAGGGCAATTTGCACAACACCAAATTTGAAGAGGCCATCGCTTTGTTCGACCAATTGGTCAAGGCTGAAGACTTTGAGGAATTCCTCACCTTAAAAGCTTACGATGAGATTTAAACGAGTGAAAAAACAACAATAAGAAAATCCCCTAAATGCGCGAACATTATAAGGGGATTTAAGTCAAATTTCGAATTATAAAATTATGGAAAAAAAGGAAAAAATTCAAGCGTTGTTTACCGATTGGACGGTAAATTCTAGATGGAAGGGTGTAGAACGTCCATACACGGCCGAAGAAGTGATTAAACTTCGTGGTTCTTATGAAATCGACCATTCCATTGCCCGTATGGGTGCTGAAAAATTGTGGGACAAGCTCAATGATCAAGAGTTCGTTGCGGGACTGGGCGCTTTGACTGGAAATCAAGCCATTCAAGAAGTGGAAGCAGGTTTGGATGCCATTTACTTGAGTGGATGGCAAGTGGCCGCTGATGCGAATCTGGCGGGGGAAATGTATCCTGACCAGTCGCTATATCCAGCCAATAGTGTTCCCTTGGTGGTAAAACGTATCAACAATGCACTTTTACGCGCTGATCAAATTCAGACCGTGAATGGAATTCAAGATAAAAAGGATTATCTGGTGCCGATTGTGGCCGATGCCGAAGCAGGATTCGGTGGGAATCTAAATGCCTTTGAGCTTATGAAATCCATGATTGAAAATGGAGCTTCTGGAGTACATTTTGAAGATCAATTGAGTTCGGCTAAAAAGTGTGGGCATTTGGGAGGTAAAGTTTTGGTTCCCACCCAAGAGGCTATCAATAAATTGATTGCTGCCCGTTTGGCCAGCGATGTAATGGGCGTTCCCACGGTGATTATTGCCCGTACTGATGCTGACGCCGCGAATTTGCTCACCAGTGATATAGATCCAAGGGACCATAAGTTTTTAACTGGGGAACGTTCAACAGAAGGGTTTTTTTATGTGAAAAATGGATTGGAGCAGGGCATTGACCGTGGACTGAGCTATGCTCCCTTTGCAGATTTGATTTGGTTGGAGACTTCGACCCCTGACTTGCAACAGGCCAAAAAGTTTGCCGAAGGTATTCACAGCAAGTATCCAGACAAAATGTTGGCCTACAATTGCTCCCCATCTTTTAACTGGGCGGCAAAATTGAGCAAAAAGGAAATGGAAACGTTCCGTGAAGAGTTGGCGGCGCTTGGCTATAAATTCCAATTTATCACCTTGGCTGGATTCCACGCGCTCAATACCAGCATGTTTGAGTTGTCAAAATCATATAAAGAAAGAGGAATGGCAGGCTATTCTGCTTTGCAAGAGCGGGAATTTGCGCTGCAAAAAGACGGCTTCAAGGCAGTAAAACACCAAGGATTCGTGGGTACTTCCTATTTTGATTTGGTTCAAAATGTGGTAACGGCCGGTAAGGCGAGTACTATGGCCATGAAAGGTAGTACCGAAACGGCACAATTTACCTAATATGTACCTGTAGTTATTTGTTCTGAAGAGATGCCCCGTTTTTGGGGCATTTCTATTTTATGGAAGTCATAACGGTGCTTTCGGAATGCTTCAATAGGTAAGCGGCCAAAATCCCATCAGTTTCAATGGTGTTTTTTTGGGGTGTTATAAAAGCTTCAATATCCTCTAGGTTAGAAATATCAACATCATTTTCAATAAAGCCATAGCCTTTGTACAATCCATCAGCAATGAGGACAACAGCACTTTCTGTTGCATCCCTACCTTTTTCCTTGATTACTTTTACATCCGAAGCCAATAATTTCATATGTTCGACAGCTTGGCTAACCTTTTCGTTGTAATCGTCTACCGATTCTTCACCCCTGCAAATACCCTCGCAAGTGGTAATGGAATGATGAGAACAGGGCGTATTCGTCTGCTGTAAATGGCAATATTTTGGACAGAGCGAAAAATGCTTGCACAATTCTTCCAAATAGGCCCTGCAATCGGTTTGGTTGTAAAATATTTTAAGTGGTCTGGGAATTCCCTTTAGGGTGTTGAACGCTAAATGGGAAATTCCATTTCGATCCTCATATTCAAAAATGGCGTATTGACGGACCGTACGTTTTTGTGCTCGATTATAGGGCGGGAACAATCGTTTTATTTCAGCGGATTCCATGAGCAAGGCCACCAATTCGCTTCCTGAAAGTTTGAAATCGATATGGGTGGTTTCCGAGCACATCTGGATTTCCTTTTTACTCTTGTCGTAAAAATGACCCAACACCCTTTTTTTTAGGTTGATGGCTTTCCCAACATAAATGATTTCCCCTTTTTGGTTTTTGAAATAATAAATACCAGATTTGGAGGGAATGGCATCAAAAACGGATTTCGGTAGGTGAGGAGGAAGTGTTGCTTCTTGACTTCGTGCATTCAAGAATTTTTTAAAAACCGTATCGGCATCAGGTGAGCTCAACAATTTTTCAAAAAGAAGTACGGTGGCATGTGCATCCCCACGAGCACGGTGACGATCTTGAAGTGGAATATCCACAGCAGAACACAATTTTCCCAAACTGTAGGAACGTAGTCCAGGAATCAAAGTTCTGGATAAGCGGACGGTACACAATTTTTTTCGCGTAAAGTCCACCCCAATTTGGCGAAACTCTTCTTTGATCACGCCATAATCGAAGTTGACCGAGTGGGCGACAAAAATGCAATTTTCGGTGAGCTCTAAAATATTTTGGGAAATTTCAGCAAAAGTAGGTGCGTTTTGCACCATTTGATCATCAATTCCTGTCAACCCAGTAATAAAATACGGGATTGGTGCCAAAGGATTTACCAAACTCGTGAATTCGTCCACAATAGTGTTTCCATCATATTTAAAAATGGAAATCTCGGTAATCTTGTTCCCTTTGATTCCGTTGCCAGTGGTTTCTATGTCGATAATGGTATACAACCCCGAAAATAATTTTGTTTTGAAATTATAGATTAACCTTTCAGCTTCCAAATTAAGATGCTAAAATGGTTGTGGTTAATTAAGTGGGGTTGGTAAAAGAATTAGATCTTAAAACTAAAACCGTCTTCTTGAACTTTCTTTTCGTATTTCTCTTTGTCGAAAATGTAGAGGTAGGCTCCTTTTCTTGAAACTGACATATCTTTTTCATCAAGCTTTACCAAAATGTCCAAAGAATTTATCTTGTTGATGAAGTTTCGCTTGTCCAGTTTCTTGTCCAGAATGGATTCATACAAGTTTTGCAATTGACGCATGGTGAATTTCTCGGGCAACAATTCAAATCCGATTGGTTTGGTCAAGGCACGACGTCTTAAACGCGCTTTCGCCTTTCGAACCATTTCATTGTGGTCAAATATCAAATCTGGGGCATCTTTGATGTCGAACCAATGTGCGGCATCAATTTGAATACCATCAAAACGGTGGCTGTCCACATCAATCAAGGCAAAATAGGCTACGGATATAGTTCGCTGCCCAGGGTCCCTGTCAATTTTACTGTATGTATGGAGTTGCTCCAGATAAACATCGTTTAAACCAGTAAGGGTTTCCAGCACCCGATCGGCAGCTTGGTCCAGGTCCTCGTTCTTCTTGAGGAATCCACCAATAAGCGACCATTTGCCTTTTTCTGGTTCAAAATTCCTTTTGATCAACAATATTTTAAGGCGTTCTTTTTCAAACCCAAAAATAATACAGTCAACTGCCAGTAAAACCTGGTCTTCCTTTTGGTAATAATTAAGATGCATGCCCAAGTTTTCTTTAACCTCTAAATCTTCAACCGTTTTCATAAAAGTTAAAAGTCCTAAAACTAAAATATTTAAACAAATATCTAGCGCAGAAAGTCTAAAATAAGATTACAAGTGTTAAAATTACATTTTTTTAACGAAATGTTTGCATTTCTAATTTTTCTTCCCTTATTTTGAATGTGTAAAATGCACACTTAATAAATAAGTAAACTAAACAACATGCTAACAAACACACAACTACTGAAGAAGAAGTTGGGTATTTTAAGTCGTATTTGGCTACTCCCAATTTTCTTCCTTTTTCTTGGTTTGCAAGGGCAAGCGCAAGATTTGACTATCACTGGGGTAGTATCGGAAGCTGCCACAGGTACGCCAATTCCAGGGGTCAACATTTTAGTTAAGGGTACTACCAATGGTGTGGTTACCGATTTTGATGGTAATTATGCTATTAAAGCTGCTACAGGAGATGTGCTTATCTTTTCTTATGTAGGGTTTGAATCACAAGAAATTGTTGTTGGTTCCAGTTCCGCAATCGATGTAGGGATGGTTGAAGATACCAACGAATTGGATGAAGTCGTAATTATTGGTTACGGTTCTCAGAAAAAATCGGATTTGACCGGTTCTGTTGCCGTGGTTGATACCGAGGATGCCAAAAAATTGGTGACCCACGATGTTGCCAAAATGATTCAAGGACAGGCGCCTGGGGTTACCGTACAATCTTCAGGTGAGCCTGGAGGTTTTGTGAACATTAAAATTAGAGGTATCAGTTCTTTTAGTAACAACAACCCGCTTTTTGTGGTTGACGGTATGTTGGTGGATGATCCTTTTGATTTTGCTACTGGTGAAATCGAATCCATTCAGGTTTTAAAAGATGCATCTTCAGCTGCCATTTATGGGGTAAGGGGTGCCAATGGGGTAATTATCATCACTACCAAAAAAGGATCTGAGGGCAAACTGGATATTACCTATAAAAGTTCCATTGGTTTTCAGAATGTAACCAAAACCATTCCATTGACTGACCGTGTGGGATATCAAAACATAACCAATGCGGCTTATGTAAATTCAGGTCAGGCAATTTTGCCAGGGAACGACTCAACCAATCCATTGTTCATCGATAATGTGAGCACAAATTGGCAAGATGAAGCCTATCGTACTGGAGTTTTGGAGAATCATTCATTGACATTTACGGGAGGTTCATCTTTGATCAACTACAACTTGAACGTGGATTACTTTAAAAATACAGGTTATTTGAGAACGCCTCAGGCTTATGAGCGTTATTCCACTGTTTTGAATCTTGGTGGTGCAAAAGGAAAATTCTCTTATGGTTCTAGATTGAGCTATACGCGTTCCGATAAGGAAAACTTCAATGAGTATTTGGCAGGGACATCTTCCATCATCAACTTATTGCAAGCCATTCCAACTATGCCAGTTTATGATGAAAATCGTTTGGGAGGATATGGTGGTGCCGATAACCTAACACAAAGAGCCATTACTTTGAACGTTATTGGGTACAACAATTTGATCACCAATGAAAACTTGAGAAATCGTTTCGCAGGTAACATTTGGGGAGAATATGAAATTATCAAAGGCTTGAAATATACATTGAGAGCCAGTTATGACCGATTGGATTGGCATGATAGATACTTTAACCCGCCAAGTGATTTGGGTTGGTATTACATTACCACTCCTGATGAAGCTGCTTTGAACGTGAACACGGGAAACAGAACCCGTACCGTTGTAGATAACCTTTTGGCCTACGATGTGGATTTGGGAAAACATAACATTAGCGCGCTTTTGGGTTGGATCCAACAAAGAGACGATTTTTACAGACACACTTCACGCGCCGTTGGGTATGATGTAGAAACCATTCCACAATTGAACTATGGTGCTTCACAAAGTGCTGCTGAATTTCAAACCACACAAACAGCTGTGTCATACATTAGTCGTTTAAATTATGGTTATGATGACAAGTATTTGGTAACGGCCAACTTTAGAAGGGATAAAACCTCTTTGTTCCGTGAAGAATTAAATACTGGTGATTACTATTCCTTCTCTGGAGCATGGAAAGTGCACAATGAAAGCTGGGTGAACCTTCCAGATTGGTGGGAAACTTTAAAAGTTAGAGGAGGTTATGGAGTGTTGGGTAACAATACCGTAGCGCCATATGCCTATTCACCAACAGTAAATGCATTTGCAAATTACGTTTTTAACAACGAATTGGTTAATGGTACCACAGTTGTTACGGCAACCGATCCGAACTTGAAATGGGAGGATACAAAAACGGTGAATGCAGCCATCGAAGTGGGAATGTTCAATAACAAACTTCAGTTTTCTGCAGAATACTTTGAGAAGAAATCCACCGATATTTTGGCAGATGTTCCACTTCCATTATCATCAGGTTCCATTAACTCTGCATGGGGTGTAGTGGTTCGTAAAAATGCTGCCGATGTAAAAAACAATGGTATGGAATTTACCATGTCATACAACAACCAAGATCACGAATTCAAATACAATATTTCAGCGAACTTAGGTACGCTGAAAAACGAAGTATTGCGAATCGGTGAAAACGACAACCCAATTTCAGTAGGGGAACACCGCACAGAAGTAGGTCGTTCCATTGGAGAAATCTATGCTTATGAAACTGACGGGTTGTTCCAAAGTCAAGAAGAAATTGATGCACATGCATCACAACCTGGTGCACAGCCTGGGGATGTAAAATTCAAGGATTTGAACAACGATGGATTTATCAATGATGAGGATAGAAGCTTCCAAGGGGTTACCATTCCAAAATACAGCTACGGTCTAAACTTTAGCGCCGATTACAAAAACTTTGATTTCTCCATGTTCTGGCAAGGTCAAGGGGGTAACAAAATTTACAATGGTACCTACAATGCTTTAATGATTGGCGGGTTGTTGAACCATCACACAGATATGTTGGATTACTGGACGCCTACCAATACCGATACCAACATTCCAAGACCAGATGTAACAGAGGCCAATGCCAATGCAAGGTCTTCCGATAGATTTGTTGAAAAAGGAGATTACATCCGTTTACAGACCATTCAATTGGGTTATGTGATTCCAACGGAAAAAATCGCTTTCCTTAACCATATGAGGGTTTATGTTTCTGCACAAAACCTTCTTACCATAACCAATTATAGAGGTTATGATCCAGACTTTGCCAGTGACGGATTGTTCAGAAGAGGATTCGAATTTGGTTCTTTTCCAAATCCAAGAACATTGTCCTTAGGAATGGAAGTGAAATTTTAATCATCTGAAATTAAGCAAACATGTACACAAAAATATTTAAACAACTAGGATTGATCGCAGTTTCAGGTCTGTTGATGACCAGCTGTGTGAAAGAAGAAGACTTGGTTCAGGTAAACCCTAACGAACAATCAGAAGAGTCGTTTTGGGAAACCGATGAAGATGCGCTAAAAGGTGTAAATGCCATTTATAGCAGCATGATGATCGATGGAACCTATATGCGAAGCACACAGATGCTTTTGGATCTTAAAGACGACGGAACACGAAGTAACAGTCCATGGGCTGCTATGGCCAATGTTGGTAAATTCAACTCCAGTATTGCCGATGAGGCCATTTACGGTTGGACGTATCGTGATTTCTATCAAGGCATTTTTAGGGCCAATCAGGTTTTTGACAATATAGAAGGTATCGAGTTCGAGGATGGAGCCCTAAAGAATAGAATTTTGGGTCAAGCACATTTTTTAAGAGGCTTGTATATGTTCCATATGGTGAATTTCTTTAGAAATGTTCCCGTTCCTTTGAGCAATGAAACCTTGGTGCACGAACAAAAAACGCAAGAAGAAGGCTGGGCACAAGTTATAGCCGATCTTCAGGCTGCTGCAGATTTATTGCCTGTTTCATATGATAATGTTAGTGGTCCAGACCAAGGAGATACTGGTCGTGCAACTAGGGGCGCTGCCTTGGCATATTTAGGCAAAGCCCAATTGTTCAATCAAGATTTTAGCGCTGCAAGAGATACCTTCAAACAAGTAATCGATTTAGGTATTTACGCTTTGGTTCCAAACTACGCGGACAATTTTACCACTGCCAATGAAAATAACAGTGAATCCATTTTCGAAATTCAATTTAGCAGAGATGCTGGTGGAGTTGACTTAAGTTGGGGTAGTGTTCCTGTAGCGAGCTGGAGTAGAACTACTGCACGTGCCATTACCTATGCACCACGTAATTTTGGTTGGACGGATGCGCAACCCACTTGGGCGTTGTTCAACGACTTTATGTCAGAACGTACAGTGGATGACGAGCAAGATCCAAGGTTAAATGTGACCATAGCTTGGAACGATCCTGATGGGTATCAACTTTACGGGCATGAATTTTCTGAATTCTATGCTGCCAACGAAGCTGATTTGAACGACTTGTTCATCAACAAATACCAAAATTCTGATGGAAGTAGAGCCGATGAATACGATTGGCGCTCAGGAATCAACGAAAGATTGATGCGCTATGCAGATGTTTTGTTGATGTATGCAGAAACCTTGAATGAAACAGGAGCAACAGGAGAAGCGTATACCTATATTCAAATGGTGAGAGATCGTGTAAACCTTCCTAACCTTCAAGATGTAAAACCTGGAATGTCGCAAGCAGAAATGCGTGATCAAATTGCACACGAAAGATTCTTGGAGTTTGCATTGGAAGGTCATAGGTTCGACGATATCAGACGTTGGGGCTGGTTGGAAGATCCTACCAAATTAGCTTGGTTGCAATCACGTGATGCAGAGTTCGACACCTACGTTGCAGGAAGAGAATATTTTCCCATACCACAATCTGAAGTGGATAACAACCCTGGCATGGAACAAAACCCAGGATATTAAAATAGTGCATACTCATATGGGTTAGTTTAGTTAATTAAGAGTTCCGCGCCCTTCCTAGGCGCGGAACATTTATCTACCCAAATGAAAATGTACGGGATGAGATATAATTTTTAAATAAAAAATGTTCAAAATCTGATTGAAATAATAAAAAGCGATGAGACAAATTAAATCAATAGTAATAGCGGGTCTACTTTTAACTTTTCCAATGTTTGTGGGAGCACAGACCACGGTGAAAATTTCAGAACCCGAAGATGAAGTAATCATCAGCAAACATATTTACGGTCATTTTTCTGAACATTTGGGACGTTGTATCTATGATGGACTTTATGTAGGCCAAGAAAGTGCAATTCCCAATCAAGATGGGGTGCGTTCCGATATTATCGATGCTCTTATCGACCTAAAAATTCCTAACCTTCGTTGGCCAGGCGGATGTTTCGCCGATACCTACCACTGGAAAGATGGAGTAGGACCAAGAGAAGATAGACCTACCATGGTGAACCGTTGGTGGGGAGGGGTAACCGAAGACAACAGCTTTGGAACCCACGACTTTTTAAACTTATGTGAAACCTTGGGTGCCGAACCTTATTTGGCCGCCAATGTGGGAAGTAGTTCAGTTCAAGAATTTACCGAATATGTGGAGTACGTATTGCACAAAGGAGGAAGTCCAATGGCAGAATGGCGCAAAGAGCATGGCCGTGAAAAACCTTGGGCCGTTAAATATTGGGGAGTTGGAAACGAAATGTGGGGCTGCGGTGGAAACATGACCGCTGAGCACTATGCAAATGTATATCGCCAGTATGCGACTTTTATGACCGATTGGACCAATAGCGATGGTTTGTTTAGAATTGCCTCAGGTGCCAATGTGGATGATTACCACTGGACCGAAGTGTTGATGCGTGATATTCCAAAAAGTTTGATTGAAGGAGTTGCTTTGCATTCCTATTCTTTTGTGGAATGGAATGAAAAAGGTTCTTCTGTCGATTATAGTGAAGAGCAATACTTTTCTACCATGAAAACTGCTTTGATGATGGATGAGTTGATTGTGAATCACACCGCGATCATGGACAAATACGATCCAGAAAACGAAATTGCTTTGGTAGTTGATGAATGGGGTGGATGGTACGAAGTGATGGAAGGAACCAATCCAGGTTTCCTATACCAACAAAACACCATGCGCGATGCAATGATTGCAGGAACAACTTTGAACATTTTCAACAATCATGCAGATCGTGTAAAAATGGCCAACTTGGCCCAGACCGTAAACGTGCTACAAGCTGTAGTATTGACAGAAGGTGAAAAAATGCTCTTGACACCTACCTACCACGTAATGAAAATGTACAATGTGCATCAAGATGCAACCTTGTTGCCCGTTTCTTTTGATGGCCCAACTTACGAATTTGAAGGAGAGAGCTTGCCTGCAATTTCCGCATCAGCATCAAAAAACAAAGATGGAGAAGTGCATGTTTCCTTGGTTAATATTGATGCACATAAAAGTCATACCGTAAATCTTTCGGTTGAGCAATTTGGTGCCAAAAACCTAACAGGAACAATACTTTCTTCAAAAGATTTACAAGATCACAATTCATTCGAGTCACCAGAAATGATTGCTCCTAAAGAATTGAAATCCATCAAGGTTAAAAAGGGAGTGGTGGAAATTGAATTACCTCCATTTTCAGTATTGGTATTAAAGGCTGAATAAAATAAGATTGAGCACAACAGGTTCACATAGTATAAATTGTAAAGCTTTGCTTTGGGCATTTGGACTCCTATTGGTTTTAGGAATGCAAAGTTGCTCCAAAGACGAACCAAGTGCACCTGATCCCGAACCAGAAGTTATTGACCCAACTCCCACGGAACCCGAAGAGGAAGAAGAAACTTTTGATGGCCCAACCTATGCGGATGATTATACACCATTGGCTGCTTGGTCTAACAGAGATTCATGGAACTTGGCCAATGTTCACGATCCAACAGTAGTAAAACAAGGCAATTACTACTACATGTACCAAACTGATGCTTCCTACGGTAATGCACACGAAGGAAATGGGCATTTTCACGGAAGAAGATCTAAAGACTTGGTCAATTGGGAATATTTGGGTGCCACAATGCAAAACGCACCAACTTGGGTAAAAGGTTCCTTGAACACGAATCGAGTAAAAATGGGTCTTCCCGAGATTGAAAATCCTAGCTATGGCTATTGGGCACCCTGTGTAAGACAAGTAGGTGGCGTTTACCGCATGTATTACAGCCTAGTGGTGCACGAGTTGATTGAAGGAGATGACGATTGCACCTCATGGGGTGAAAGGCCTTATATCGGAATGATGGAAACGACCGATTTGGCCTCCAATGTTTGGGAAGACAAAGGAATGGTGGTCACTGCAATTCCCGATGGAGTGGAAGATTATTACCGTGATGATTGCGGGGACTGGAGTTCCTATTACAAATTCAACGGAATAGACCCCAGTTTTATAGAAACACCTGAAGGTGAACAATGGCTGATTTATGGGTCTTGGATGACAGGAATCGCAGCCGTTCAATTGGATCCGACCACAGGTAAACCATTTCAGTTGGAAACAGAACAAGATTATGGAATCCGAATTGCGGGTCGTGGTTCACCTGCTGTGAATCGTTGGCAAGCTTTGGAGGGTGCAGAGGTCATTTACAACGAAGACACGGGATATTATTACCTCTTCTTGGCTTATGACGAATTATCAAAAGCATATAACACAAGAGTTGCAAGATCTACTTCCATTTTGGGGCCATATGTTGGGATAAATGGCGCCAATGTTTCTCAAGGAGCCGAGTGTTGGCCCATGCTCACACACCCTTATGCATTTAAGGATCACACAGGTTGGGTGGGCTTTTCACATTGCGCTATCTTTAAGGATGATCTATCGGGAAAATGGTATTATGCATCACAGGCAAGATTGCCCGAAGGTGTGCCAGGAATCAATGTGTCAAACGCAGTGATGATGGGGCATGTTCGTGAATTGGAATGGACCTCCGATGGATGGCCCGTTGTAGCTCCAGAGCGCTATGCCGCAGTACCAGAAACAGAAATTACCGAGGCCGATATTGTTGGGTCTTGGCAGCAAATAACCATGGAATACCAATATCAGGTGCAACAAACGGCACAAAATGTTACGTTCAACGCTGATGGAACTTTGGGAGGTGCAATGAGCGGATCATGGTCTTTGGAAAGTGCGACCAAAACATTAATGGTCAACGGTATAGAATGCAAGTTGCTAGATGCTTGGGATTGGGAAGCCTCAACTCGAAAAGTGACATTGTCCTATTCAGGTTTAACCGATTTGGGCAGACCCGTTTGGGCCAAAAAGAATTGATGAAATGAAAAAAAGTTTAATCATATTATCTGGAATCCTACTTTTTTCTTGCAAGCAAGAAAAGGAAACGTCAATTCAAGTTGAAGAACCAAAATCTTTGACCGAAACCAAGGAATTATCCATCAATAATCCTATAATTACGGATGTTTTTACTGCGGATCCAGCGGCCATCGTTCACAACGACACTGTTTATTTGTATGCTGGTCATGATGAAGCTCCTAACGATTTCAATTTTTATAAAATGGACGAGTGGTTGGTCTTTTCATCCACCAACATGGTAGATTGGACTTCGCACCCTGTTCCCTTAAAGGTAACCGATTTTGAATGGGCGAAAGCCGATGCTTGGGCTGCTCAGGTTATCGAACGCAATGGCAAATTTTATTGGTATGTAACCGTAGAACATGGCACAATTCCAGGAAAATCCATTGGAGTAGCTGTTGCAGATAGTCCAACAGGACCCTTTAAAGATGCGTTGGGAAAAGCTTTGGTCACCAACGATATGACCAAGGCTGCAGATATTTCTTGGGACGATATTGATCCGTCGGTGATTATCGATGATGGTCAGGCGTACCTGTTCTGGGGAAATACAGCTTGCTACTACGCCAAACTCAAAGATAATATGGTGGAATTGGATGGAGAGATTAAAACCATCGACCTGCCCAATTTTACCGAAGCTCCATGGATCCATAAAAAAGGCGATTGGTATTACCTGTCTTATGCCTACCAATTTCCAGAAAAGACTGCTTATGCAATGAGCAAGTCCATAGAGGGACCGTGGGAATACAAAGGAATTTTAAACGAATTGGCTGGAAACAGCAACACCAACCATCAAGCTATATTAGAGTATAAAGGGTTGGATTACTTCATTTACCATACTGGGGGAATCCAACCCAATGGTGGAAGTTTTAGAAGGTCGGTAAGCATCGATCGATTGCATTACAACGAGGACGGAACATTAAAACGCGTGATCATGACCTCCGAAGGAATTCAAAAATAAGAGCAATGGGAAAGAGTACAAGTATATTGGTAATGTTGGCTTTAATGGTGTCTTTCGGGTCTTGTGCCCAAAAAAGACCCATTACCCATGACCCCGTGGTGGCAAAACAAGGGGATACCTACTATTTGTTCTGCACTGGACCAGGAATTACAAGCTTTACCTCCAAAGACCTTAAAAACTGGACGCAACAAGATCCTGTTTTTCCTGAAAGTCCTGAGTGGGCCTTGGAAGTCGCTCCGGGATTCAATGGACATATTTGGGCTCCAGATATTACGTTGTACAATGGAACTTATTATTTGTACTATTCCATTTCTGCATTTGGAAAAAATACCTCTGCCATTGGATTGGTTACCAATGCAACCTTAAATCCAGATGATGATAATTATAAGTGGGAAGATCAAGGAATTGTGATTCAATCCGTGCCCAACCGCGATTTATGGAATGCCATCGACCCCAATTTAATATTTGATGAGAATGGAACACCTTGGATGGCCTTTGGTTCTTTTTGGAGTGGGCTTAAAATGGTGAAAATGAATGCCAATCTCAAAGAAGTGGCCCAGCCCGAAGAATGGCATACTATTGCTAGAAGGGATAGAGATGCTGGTTTGGCCGATGATGATCCTGGTAATGCTGCATTGGAAGGTCCCTTCATCTTTAAAAAAGGGGACTACTATTATCAATTTTTGTCATGGGATTTTTGCTGTAGAGGTGAGGAAAGCACCTATAAATTAATGGTCGGTCGTTCAAAATCGGTCACAGGACCCTATTTAGATAAGGAAGGAAAGCGATTGGATGAAGGTGGAGGCTCTATGGTGATTGAAGGCAATAAAAATTGGTATGGAGTGGGGCACAACAGCGTGTTCACTTTTGATGGAAAAGACTACAATTTCATGCATGGGTATGATGCTAGTGACAATGGTCTGCCTAAACTCATTGTAAAAGAAGTAAGCTGGGAAGACGGTTGGCCCGTTGTTGCTCCCATGAATTGATATAAAGTTTGATGAAAGCTGCCAAAACAACATATTCGATATTCCTGACCATGATTTTCATGGTGGCACAACTGGCTGCACAGGAAAAGTATGTTTTGGATATTGACACAGATATCAGCTATCAGACAATTGATAATTTTGGTGCAGCAGCTTGTTGGTTCGGTGAAGGTATCGGTAAATATTGGCCTTCCGAAAAGAAAGAAGAAATAGCCAAATTATTGTTCAGTAAGAATAAAGATGCCTCAGGGAATCCAGAAGGAATCGGATTATCAGCTTGGAGATTCAATATTGGTGCAGGTACACAAGAACAAGGCGAAGAAAGTGGTATCAGTGACTTTAGAAAACGAGTGGAGTCTTTTCAAAACCCAGATGGAAGTTACAATTGGACCAAACAGGAAGGCTATCTCTGGTTAACCAAAAAAGCGAAAGAATATGGGGTGGAAAATCTCATTGCTTTTTCCAATTCACCACCGGTACAGTTCACTAAAAACGGTTATGGTTTTAAGACCGAAAAGGATTATCAAACCAATTTAAAGGAAGATAAATTTGATGAGTTTGCCGACTTTTTAGCAACAGTCATTCAGCATTTTCAAGAAGAAGGTTTGGTTTTCGACTACATCAGCCCTGTGAACGAACCCCAATGGGACTGGTTTGGCGAAGTGGGTAGGGCAAAACAAGAGGGGTCACCTTGGAGCAACCAAGATATTGCAAAATTGACCCGTTTGTTGGATAGTGAACTTACTCGTCAAAAACTCGACACCGAAATTTTAGTGTCAGAATCAGCAATGTTGACCTTTCTTTATGATGGGAATACCACCTCCAGAAAACAGACAGAAGCCTTATTTTCTCCAACTAGTCCCAACTATGTTGGGGATTTGAAGCATGTGAAACCCTTGATTGCGGGTCACAGTTATTTTACCGATACGCCCGATACTTCACTTGTCAACATTCGTCGAAACGTGAAGAAAGAAGTGGAAAAGTACAATGTCGATTTTTGGCAATCCGAATACTCCATGTTGGCCGATGGTTTTCGCGAGGGGAAAGAAGGAAAAATCAGTGCCATGGATTGCGCACTTTTCCTTTCCAAGGTTATACATTTTGATTTGACCGAAGCTAATGCAAGTGCTTGGCAATTTTGGAATTCCTTGGAACCTGGCAGCCCAGATTTTGATACGCGCTATTATTTTATCGCCTTGGAACCCAACGAGCAACATACGGATGGAAATTTTTATCCAGCCAAAACGCTTTGGGCTATGGGACACTACAGCTATTTCATTAAACCGGGAATGCAACGGGTACAATTAAATACTGGTTTGACATCAGAGAGTGCAGCCCAAAAATTCATGGCCTCAGCGTATAAAAATCCAAAAAATGACGAATTGGTGTTGGTATTGGTCAATTATGGGGATGAAGAACTGGAATTGGAATTCAAAAAAGCAAAAATAGCCGATTATGGCACCTATGAACACTATCAAACCACCGAAAATGAAAAAATGAACATGAAAAAGGTGTTTGAAGGCAGTGTTCCAAGCCAATTAAGGTTGTCTAGTAAATCAATTTCCACTGTGGTATTGCATAAAAGTTAAAACAGTTTGAAAAAAATATATAAATCAAATAAAGTGAGTTCAGTAAAGTATATACTGTTTTTTATTTCTCTTGGATTGTTCTTGGGCTGTAAGAATGAAACCAAGCAAGAAGTAGCAGAAAACCAAGAACCAAAAACGGGATATAAATTAGAACCTGTAGATATTCAAAATGTGAAAGTGACCGATGAATTTTGGTTGCCGATCATTAAAAGGGTTCAGGAAAAAACCATCGAATATGCCATTGCCAAATGTGAGGAAGAAGGTAGATTCGATAACTTTTTGATTGCTGGTGGACAATTGACAGGTGAAGTAAAAGGTGCTATGCCTTTTGATGATACCGATGTTTACAAAATTATTGAGGGAGCTTCCAACTCTCTAATCAGTGCGCCAAATCCAAAATTGGAAAAATTAGTGGATTCCTTGGTGTCCATCATTAAAGTAGGGCAAGAGGAAGATGGTTATCTGACCACATGGAGAACCATAAACCCTGCGAAACCACCAGCACCTTGGGTTGAAGTTAAAGAACCTGTACGATGGGACGGACTGTTCATGAGTCATGAGTTGTACAATGCAGGACATTTGTATGAAGCAGCTGCGGTACATTTCAAAGCTACTGGAAAAAGAAATTTTCTGGACATCGCAATCAAGAATGCAGACCTAATGGTGAAAACTTTTGGTGAGGGCGAAGGCAAAATTGATGCCGTTCCTGGGCATCAGATCATAGAAACAGGATTGATCAAATTGTATCAAATAACAGGAAAGGAAGATTACATCAAATTGGCGAAATACTTCTTGGACAATCGTGGAAATCCAGAAAACCATGAACTTTTCGGTCCTTATTCCCAAGATCACATTCCCGTAGTGGATCAAGAAGAGGTGGTAGGTCACTCGGTGAGAGCTGTTTACATGTACGCTGCCATGACGGATATTGCTGCCATGCAACAAGATACTGCCTACTTAAAGGCCGTTAATGCACTGTGGGACAATATGGTGAACAAAAAAATGTATATCACAGGAGGAATTGGTGCCAAACATGATGGAGAGCAGTTTGGAGACAACTACGAGCTCCCAAACCTTACCGCTTACAACGAAACCTGTGCCTCAATTGGTGATGTGTACTGGAACCACAGATTGCACAACCTTACTGGAGATGTAAAATATTTTGATGTAATCGAAAGAACCCTTTACAACGGATTGATTTCGGGGCTGTCCTTGAGTGGTCAAGAATTTTTCTATCCGAATGCATTGGAATCTGATGGGGTGTACAAATTCAACCGAGGGGAATGTACGCGTCAATCTTGGTTCGATTGTTCTTGTTGTCCAACCAACGTAATTCGATTTATTCCAGCTTTACCAGGGTTGATTTACTCCAAATCAGATAACGAATTATATGTAAATCTGTATGCTTCCAACGAGGCAATGGTCAAACTTAAAGATCAAGCTGTGTTGGTGTCACAAAGCACTTCATACCCATGGGATGGCAAAGTGAAGATGGCTGTTAGTCCAGAAAAAGAGGGCGAATTTGCTATCAAATTAAGAGTGCCTGGGTGGGCAAGAAATGAAGTGTTGCCTGGAGACCTATATCACTATGCAACCAAAACTGATGACCAAAACCTTATAATGGTTAATGGTGAAAAAATGGATGTAAGGGCCGAAAATGGCTATTACACCATCACTAGAAACTGGAATGATGGAGATGAAATCGCTTTGGAATTCCCAATGTCTGTTAGAAAAGTGGAAGCCAATCCATTAGTAGAAGAAGACAAGGGCAAAATGTCCTTGGAATATGGGCCATTGGTGTATGCTGTGGAGGAAGTGGACAATAAAGGAAGCTTTGATAACATCCATGTATCAAATAATGATGCTTTCAAAGTTGAAATGCAACCTGAATTATTGGGTGGCGTAAACACGATTTCAAATGAAAATTTAACGGCAATTCCATACTATGCTTGGTCCAATCGAGGTATAGGAAAAATGAAAGTATGGTTGCCAATTGAACATATGGACTAAGAACATTTTAGTCAAAATACATTGAATTGATTGAATGAAAACTGAAAACCAAAAATTAAGCATACTTGAAAAAGTAGGATATGGATCTGGCGATGCTGCGGTAAACGTAGTGATCTCCTCCATGTTTTTGATCATTACTTTTTTCTACACCGATGTCTTTGGATTAAAACCCACGGACATGGCCCTACTTTTCTTGTTGGTACGGTTTATCGATGCGATTACCGACCCTTTGATGGGTATAATAACCGATAGGGTCAAAACAAAATGGGGTCGGTATCGTCCTTACTTTTTGTTCCTTTCCGTTCCATTTGGAATTTCGGTTTTCTTGACCTTTACCACCCCAGGCTTTGATTATGCAGGGAAATTGGTCTACGCCTATATCACCTACATTTTTGTGACCATCATGTTCACCTCGGTGACCATTCCATACATTTCATTGATCAGTGTTTTGACCAGTGATCCGCAAGAACGACTTTCGGCAAATGGTTATCGCTTATTTTTTGCCAAAATAGCCGCATTTATGGTATCCATTGTGGTGCCCATCTTGGCCGATAAATTGGGTGGAGGTAGCATTTCCAGAGGTTACCAATTGGCTATGGGGATTATGGCCTTGGTAGGAACAGGTTTGTTGCTGTTCTCATTTTTTACCACCAAAGAACGTGTAGAGCATGTCGTTGATGAAAAACCGTTGCTTCAACAATTCAAATTGTTGCTCAAAAATGGTCAGTGGACGCTTTTGTTGGGTGTTTGTTTCTTCGGAACCGTAGGATATGTAATCCGTAACTCCGTAGCGATTTTCTACGCCAAATATTTCTTGGGAGGAGATGCAGGTATGCAATCCACCTTTTTGGCAACAGGAGTTGTGGCAGCCATTTTGGCCATGCCAGCTTCCACCTTGATTACCAAAAAATACTGCAAGGTTAAATTATTCAAATGGACCCAAATTGCTGTGGGTGTCATCAGTTTGATCATGCTTTTGGTGGTAAAACCAGGCGATGTGATGGTAGCCTATGTGCTTTATTTCATCCTCTCTTTTGTGGTGGATTTACATGCACCGATTTTCTGGTCCGCCATCGCCGAGGCCGTTGATTATGGACATGCTGAAAGTGGACAACGTGTTTCTGGGCTTTCTTTTGGAGGAATTTCATTAGCTCAAAAAATGGGAATGGGAATCGCTGGAGCAGCGGTTGGATACTTACTTGATTATTTTGAATACGTACCGAATGCTGTGGAGCAAAGCGAGTTCGCACTTTATGGAATTGCATTAATGTTGACAGTGATTCCAGGCGTATTTCACACCATCATGGGAGCCATGATGTTCCGCTATAAAATAACAGACGAATATTACGAAACTATAAAAGCCAAATTGGGAATATAATCATGGGTGATTCAAAATCATATGCACCAATAGTAGAGCAACGGGCAGACCCTTTTATCTATAAACACACAGATGGGTACTATTACTTCACAGGATCGGTGCCGTCTTATGATTCAATTGAACTAAGACGAGCAAAAACTATAGATGGTTTAGCCGAGGCAGAAGCGTTCAATGTATGGTTCAAGCATGAATCAGGTCCCATGAGTCAACATATTTGGGCGCCCGAAATTCATTATTTGGATGGAGAATGGTACGTCTATTTTGCAGCGAGCGAAGTGGATGACATTTGGAAATTGAGACCCTATGTAATTAAATGTACAGGACAAGACCCATTGAATGATGAGTGGATTGAGTTGGGACAAATGCGGGCAACTGATGGAGACAATAAATCTTTTATTGATTTCTCATTGGATGGAACCGTGTTTGATCACAATGGAAAAAGATATTTCTGCTGGGCAGAAAAAACAGGCGGTCAGTTCGCTGCCTCTAACTTGTATTTGGCGGAAATGGAATCGCCCATCAAACTAAAGACTACCCAATTTATGCTTACCACTCCCGATTACGATTGGGAACGCGTGGATTTTTGGGTGAACGAAGGTCCTGCAGTGATTAAAAATGATGGTAAAATCTATATCACTTTTTCAGCAAGTGCTACAGGAGCTTGCTATTGCATGGGCTTGATGGAGGCTGAGGAAGATTCTGATTTGTTGGACAGAAATTCTTGGAAAAAATCAAGATACCCAGTGTTGGAAACTGATTATGAAAAGGGGATTTATGGCCCAGGACACAACAGTTTTACCATTGCTGAAGATGGAGAGACTCCCTTATGTATTTACCATGCGAGGGATTATGAGAAAATAGAAGGCGACCCATTATACGATTCCAATCGACATGCCAGAATGATGAAAGTGGAATTTGATGCGGAGGGAAGACCCGTCTTCAAACTTTAAAAAGAAAAAAACAGAATAACATGAAAAATACGGTACTTACATTTTCGGTTTTTGCCTTGATGGTGCTTGGTTGTAAAGATGCGACTCAGGTGGAAACTGTCAATTCGGAATCCAATGAATCTGTTTTTACCGTTGCTGAAATTGAAGATGGTACCAATTCCAATTTAGTGGTTGACCTTGCCGATACTGGAATCAAAATTCAGCCGACTATGTACGGTATTTTTTATGAGGATATCAATTTTGCAGCTGATGGAGGTCTGTATGCCGAGTTGATCAAAAACCGCTCCTTTGAATTTCCGCTCCCAAAAATGGGATGGGAAGAACCGCATAGTGTTCGCTATTCCTTGAACGAGGGTTCAGGATTTTCCAAGATCACCAACTATGTTGATCCCCAGGGTGGGAACAGAAGATACAGTCATACAGTTGTTCATAACGATGAAACATATGAACTGTTCAACAATGGCTTCCGAGGAATCGGTGTTAAGAAAGATGCGCAATACAATTTATCCTTGTTATTGGCCAATGCAGATGGCATCGAGCAATTGAATGTTGCCTTGGTCGATACCCTTGGAACTGTCTTGGCTTCAACCGAAATTTTTCCAGATGCAAAAGATTGGAAAACCTACGAAGCAGTTTTTGTGTCAAACAAAACAGAGGCCAAAGCCCGATTAAAAATCACTTTTAAAGGAAATGGAACCATTGATATGGACATGATTTCACTATTTCCAAAAGATACTTGGAAAGGCAGAAAAAATGGTTTGCGAAAAGATTTGGTTGAGCTTTTGGATGGGTTGAACCCCGGATTTCTACGTTTTCCTGGAGGCTGTATCGTTGAAGGAAGAACCTTGGCTCAGCGTTATCAATGGCAAAACACCGTAGGTCCTATTATTGAAAGGGAATTGTTGATCAATCGTTGGAACGATGAATTTGCGCACAAACCTGCTCCCGATTATTTCCAAAGCTTTGGTCTTGGATTTTTTGAATACTTCCTACTTTCCGAAGATTTAGGGGCATTACCGGTGCCTATTTTGGGTTGTGGAATGGCATGTCAGTTCAATACAGGGGAATTGGTTCCTTTAGAAAATCTCGACCCATATGTGCAAGAAGCCTTAGATCTTATCGAATTTGCCAATGGAGATGTAAACACTCCTTGGGGAAAAGTGAGAAAGGATATGGGGCATCCCGAACCTTTCAATCTAAAATATTTGGGTATCGGAAACGAGCAATGGGGACCAGAATATTTTCAGCGCTACGAAATCTTTGCCGAGATCATAGGTGAGAAATATCCCGAAATTATTTTGGTTTCAACACCAGGTCCATTTTCAGACGGTGATATGTTTGAGTTTGGATGGGAACAAATGAAGAAACTCAATGTGAAATTGGCCGATGAGCATTATTACAAAAGCCCGCAATGGTTTTTGGATAACGCCGATCGTTATGATAGTTATGATCGCAATGGACCAAAAGTGTTCGCTGGGGAATATGCAGCCCACACACCAGGCGTGGAAGATGGGCCTCTAGAAAACAACTGGATGGCCGCACTATCCGAAGCTGCTTTTATGACAGGTTTGGAACGAAATGCAGATGTGGTCCTTATGACATCCTATGCGCCACTGATGGCACATGCCGGGGGTTGGCAATGGGCACCCGATCTTATTTGGTTCGATAATCTTCAATCCTACGGAACTACAAATTATCAAGTGCAAAAGTTGTTTGCCAACAATTCTGGGACCGATTTGTTGAGTATCACACAAGACGGCAAACCTTTAATCGGTGAACAGGCTTTATATGCTTCTGCAGTAAAAGATACCAATTTAAACGAATTGATATTGAAAGTAGTGAATACCTCTAACGTATCGAGAAATATCAAGGTGAAAATTCAAGGAGGAAAGGTTCAAACTGAAGGTGTTGCAGTGAGTATGGCGATGGAAGACCTTTATGCCATCAACTCATTCGAAGAACCTACCAAGGTTAGTCCACAGGAAAGTGAAATCAAATTGGATGGTGAACTGTTGGAAGCTGAAATCTCAGGACAATCTATTACCATCTATAAAATTAAAATGTAAATGAAATTCGGCATCCGACATATTACTACAATCTTTTTCATGGCATCGCTGATTTTGGGATGTGAAAAACCGTTTACCAAAGGTGTGTCCATGTCCAATGTAGCAGGTACTATCCGCGCTGAATTGAATTTAGATGGTAATGGGCAACCGTACTATCTGCTTTATCATCAAAATGAATTGGTGTTGGACACCTCTTATTTGGGGTTGAAACTTGAGGGAATGGATTTATCCAAAAATCTAAAATTTTCAGAGGTAAAACCGGTTCAAAAAATATCCGATAGCTATCAATTGTTTCACGGAAAGCAAAAGGACATCATATACAATGCGGACCGATACTCTGTGATATTCAATACCGAAACCGGACAGACTTTGGAGTGTCAATTTGATTTGTCTGAAAACGGATTTGCCTATCGTTACCTTATTTCAGGAGATGAAAATCAATCTATAGCAATTTCTGAAGAAGCATCAAGCTATGGATTTCCAGAAAAGACAAAGGCATGGATGCAACCCATGTCCAAGGCCAAAACAGGTTGGAGTGAAACCAATCCGTCCTACGAAGAGCATTATTTGATGGAAATTCCAGTGAATACATCACCACCAATTGGAGAGGGATATGTGTATCCAGCCTTATTTAATACCAATGACACGTGGTTGTTGGTCAGCGAATCTGATTTGCATGAAAACTATGCTGGAACACGATTAAAATATGATGAGAATCTAGAAGGCTTACAAGTCACCTTTCCCCAAAAAGAAGAAATTTTCCCGGGTGGAGGCTTGTTGCCCAAAGGGCAAACCTCAATCCGTACCCCATGGAGAACTGTTGCCGTTGGTGGGCTAAACGACATTGTTGAAAGCACATTGGGAACCGATTTGGCCGCTCCAGCCATTGATATGGACACTTCATTTGTACAAGGAGGATTGGCCACTTGGAGCTGGGTTTTGTTGAAAGACGACAGAATTGACTACGAAACTTCGCATCAATTTATTGATTATGCCGCTTCTATGAACTGGCCCTATACCTTAATTGATGTGAACTGGGACCAAAAAATTGGGTTTGAGCGCATGCAGGAACTTATCGATTATGCGGCTTCCAAAAACGTTAAGGTGATTCTTTGGTACAATTCTTCTGGAGATTGGAATAGTACACCCTACACGCCAAAAAGCAAATTATTAACCAAAGAGGGGCGTAGAGCAGAATTTGAACGGCTTCAAAAAATGGGGGTTGGTGGACTTAAAATCGACTTTTTTGGCGGTGATGGACAATCCATGATTGCCTATTACCACGATATATTGAAAGATGCTGCGGAATTTGGATTATTGATCAACTTCCATGGTGCAACCCTACCAAGAGGTTGGCAACGAACCTACCCACATTTAATGACTATGGAGTCTATAAAAGGACAAGAGTTCATCACTTTTGAACAGCCAATAGCAGACTTGCAACCGAGTCATTCTGCCGTGATTCCATTTACCAGAAATGTTTACGACCCTATGGATTTCACTCCGATGGTATTGGATAGCATTCCAAATATCAATAGAAGAACTACCACGACTTTCGAATTGGCATTACCCATTTTATTCACTTCTGGGATTCAGCATATCGCCGAAATTCCAGAGGGGATCGAAAAAATGCCAGACTCCATCATTGAGCTGCTTCAAGGGATTCCAACACAATGGGACGAGGTGAAATTTTTAGATGGTTATCCAGGTAAGGAAATCATTTTGGCAAGACGCAAAGGAAATGATTGGTATATCGTGGGCATCAATGGGGAAGCACAAGAAAAAATATGGGATTTGGATTTGTCTTTCACTGCAAACAAAAGTGGAATTCTTTTCTACGACAATGGAACAAAAGTTCCGGGAATAGAAAACATTGAGAATACCATTAAGGACATAAAAGTAGATCCCAACGGAGGATTTGTAATAAAGATTTAAGAATAGAGATAGCATAAGCAATGAAAAAGTATGTAATAGGATTGGATTATGGTTCGGACTCGGTTAGAGCTGTAATGATTGATTCACAGAATGGAGCTGAGCTGGCTTCCGAGGTATTTTGGTACCCTCGATGGAAGCAACAGATGTATTGTAAACCTGGAATCAACCAGTTTAGACAGCATCCTTTGGACCATATTGAAGGGTTGGAACATACCATTAAATCGGTGGTAGAGGAAAGTGCCGTGGCACCCGAATCCGTTTTGGGAATTTGCATCGATACCACGGGGTCATCGCCCATGCCGATTGCTGCAGATGGAACGCCTTTGGCTTTAGTTGAGGGATTTGAGGAGAATCCAAATGCCATGATGGTATTGTGGAAAGACCACACCTCAGTAAAAGAAGCAAACGAAATTAACACTTTGGCCAGAAGTTGGGGCGGCGTGGATTATACCATGTTCGAAGGTGGAATTTATTCTTCCGAATGGTTCTGGGCCAAAATTTTGCACATTGCACGTCAAGATAAGCCAGTTATTGATGCCACGCATACTTGGATGGAGCATTGCGATTTTATCACCTATTTATTGGCTGACAATAAGGATTTAAAAACTTTTAAAAGAAGTCGATGTGCAGCTGGTCACAAAGCCATGTGGCACGAAAGCTGGGGAGGTTTGCCAAGCAAGGAATTTTTATCACAGCTGGACCCTTATTTAGCAGATTTAAAAGACAATCTTTACGATGAAACTTTTACTTCCAACGAAATTGCAGGTCATTTGAATGAAGAATGGGCCGCTAAATTGGGCTTGACCACTAAAACGGTGATTGCAGTAGGAACTTTTGATGCCCACGCAGGTGCTGTGGGTGCCAAAGTGGACCATCATGCGCTTGTTCGAGTAATGGGAACCTCCACATGTGATATTATGGTGTCTTCCAACGAAGCAGTAGGTGAAAAAACTGTAAAAGGTATTTGTGGACAGGTTGATGGTTCTGTAATCCCGGGTATGGTTGGTTTGGAAGCAGGTCAGTCTGCTTTTGGAGATGTGTTGGCTTGGTTCAAAAATGTATTGCAATGGCCTATAGATAACTTGGTTTTGAATTCCAAAGTATTGTCCGATGCGCAAAAAGAGGAATTAAAAGCTGAGGTGGAATCCAAATTCATCCGTGAATTGGCGGTTCAGGCGGAATCCATTCCATTGGCTGAAACTGTTCCTGTTGCCTTGGATTGGGTAAACGGACGTAGAACCCCAGATGCCAACCAAGAATTGAAGAGTGCCATTTCAGGTATTTCTTTGGGAACAAAAGCTCCCCATATTTTCAAATCGTTGGTGAATGCCATTTGTTTTGGCGCCAAAATGATTGTAGATCGTTTTGAGGAAGAGGGTGTAAAAATCGAAACGGTAATAGGAATTGGAGGGGTTGCACGTAAATCCCCTTTTATTATGCAAACCTTGGCCAATGTCCTGAACATGCCTATTAAAGTAGCCGAATCTGACCAAGCTCCAGCTTTGGGAGCGGCCATTTATGCTGCGGTCGCATCAGGAATTTATGAAAATGTAATCGACGCCAGTAAGGTAATGGGCAGCGATTTTGAAGCGGAATATTTCCCACAGGCATCCCAACTTGAAGTGTACGCCAAATTATTACAGGAGTACAAAGATTTGGGAAGTTTTGTGGAGGATCAAACCAATAAAAATAACTAAGAAATGAGTTCAAAATATAAATCTTTAAAAGAGGAGTGCTACGAGGCCAATATGGAACTCAATGCCCTTGGTCTTGTGATTTACACTTTTGGAAATGTAAGTGCCGTAGATCGTGATAATGCGGTTTTCGGCATCAAGCCCAGTGGTGTGCCTTACGAAACATTGAAGCCTGAGGATATTGTGATTTTGGATTACGATAATAACATTGTTGAAGGTTCACTTCGACCGTCATCAGACACCAAAACGCATAGCTATCTCTATAAAAATTGGGACAATATTGGAGGCGTGGCTCATACCCATGCCATGTATTCTGTTTCTTGGGCGCAAGCACAGCTGGATATTCCAATTTTTGGAACTACACATGCCGACCATCTTACCCAAGACATTCCTTGTGCACCACCTATGGCCGATGAATTGATTGAAGGAAATTACGAACACAACACAGGAATCCAGATTTTGGACTGTTTTAAAGAACGAAATTTGGATTACAACGAAGTGGAAATGGTTTTGATTGGAAACCACGGTCCATTCGCATGGGGAAAAAATGCCGCCAAAGCGGTTTACAATACAAAAGTTTTGGAAACAGTGGCCCAAATGGCCTATTTGACGCTTCAGATAAATCCACAAGCACCAAGATTAAAAGATTCACTAATAAAAAAACACTACGAGCGTAAGCACGGTAAAAATGCCTACTACGGTCAATAATTAATTCAATAGCAATGAAAATTTCATCAAAAGAAATCTGGTTTGTAACAGGTAGTCAACATTTATATGGACCAGAAACGTTGAAACAAGTGGCCGACAACTCCAAGAGTATTGTCGACGGCTTAAATGGAGCAGGAAAACTACCTTTAAACCTCGTTTTTAAACCCATTGTAACCACCCCACAAGAAATTACTGCCTTGTGTCGTGAAGCAAGTAACGACCCCAACTGTATCGGAATCGTGGCTTGGATGCATACCTTTTCACCAGCAAAAATGTGGATTGCAGGACTAACCGTTTTGAGCAAGCCGCTTTGTCATTTACATACACAGTTCAATGCTGAAATTCCTTGGGATTCCATCGATATGGATTTCATGAACTTGAACCAATCTGCACACGGTGACCGTGAGTTTGGTTTTATGATGTCCAGAATGCGTAAAAAGCGCAAAGTGGTTGTAGGACACTGGAAAGATGAGCGCGTTCAAAATAAATTGGCCATTTGGTCAAGAGTTGCTTTGGGTGTTGATGAGCTTAAAAACATGAAAGTGGCCCGTTTTGGGGACAACATGCGTGAAGTAGCTGTTACCGAAGGTGATAAAGTGGCTGCTCAAATGCGATTTGGTGTTGCCGTAAACGGTTATGATTCATCAGATATCACTAATATTATTGATACTTTGGACCAAAAGGCGATTGACCAAATGTTGGAGGAATACGAAGCCAGCTATACCTTATCAGCTTCACTTCAAAAGGGAGGGGCACAACGTCAATCGTTGGTAGATTCAGCAAAAATCGAGCTTGCGCTAAGAAGCTTTTTAGAAGAGGGAGGATTCAAAGCCTTTACTGATACTTTTGAAAACCTTGGAGCTTTAAAGCAATTGCCAGGTTTGGCAGTTCAGCGTTTAATGGCCGATGGTTATGGTTTTGGAGGAGAAGGGGATTGGAAAACTTCAGCCTTGACCAGAACCATGAAAGTAATGGCCGAAGGTTTGGAAGGTGGAACTTCATTTATGGAAGATTACACTTATCACTTTACCCCACAAAAAGATTACGTTTTGGGATCGCACATGTTGGAAATTTGTCCATCCATAGCGAGTGCAAAACCATCTTGTGAAGTACATCCTTTAGGTATCGGAGGTAAAGAAGATCCAGTTCGTTTGGTTTTTGATTCGCCCGCAGGTGATGCATTGAATGCTTCGTTGATTGATATGGGAAATAGATTCCGATTGATCGTAAACGAAGTGGAAGCTGTTGAGCCTATGGCCAACTTGCCAAAATTACCAGTGGCCCGTGTCCTTTGGGATGCCAAACCTAATTTGGATATCGCTGCAACTGCTTGGATTCATGCAGGAGGGGCACACCATACCGTATATACCCAAGCTTTGACCACAGAATACTTAGAAGATTTTGCCGATATTTATGGAATTGAACTTTTAGTGATTGATGAAGACACTAAAATAAGATCTTTTAAAGACCAATTGCATGCAAACGAAGCGTACTACCATCTATTTCAGCATGGGATGTAACAAAAAATGTTCAACATGAAAATCATAAAAGCCAAGCCAATAATAATTATACTTGCTGCCATTATGGGGGCAAGTGTAATTGGATGTAAACAAGCAAAAAAAGAAAGCGATTCAGAAGAAATGGAAACCGTGAAAACTGAACAATCAAATTTTGAAATCGAGGAAAGTGTCTTCGGAACTTTACCTGATGGACGTGAGGTAAAAAAAATCGCTATGTCCAATGAAGCAGGTATGGAGGTCGATGTGATCACATTAGGAGGCATTATCACCCGTTGGACCGCTCCAGATAAAAATGGGTTTTACGATGATGTGGTAATTGGCTTTGATAGTTTGGAACAATATCTTGAACCCAATCCATTTTTTGGTGCTTTGATCGGAAGATATGGAAACCGAATTGCCAAAGGAAAGTTTACTTTGGATGGCAAGGAATATACATTGGCAACCAATGATGGTGCAAACCATTTACATGGGGGTGAAAAAGGGTTTGATAAAGTACTTTGGGATGCCAAAGCTGAAAAAACAGCTGATGGAGCTCAATTGGTATTGACATACACGAGTCCAGATGGCGAGGAAGGTTACCCTGGGAAATTGGATGTGACCGTTACCTATACCTTAACTGCTGATAATGCATTGGATATTCAATATGAAGCAGTAACCGACAAGCCAACTATTGTAAACCTTACGCAGCACACTTATTTCAACCTATCAGGAATGTTGACTAAGCCGGTCTTAGATCACGAATTGGTTTTGGATGCTGATGCTTTTCTTCCTGTGGATGGTGGATTGATTCCGACAGGGGAATTACAACCAGTAGCAGGCACCCCATTTGATTTTACCAAAGGAAAGTTGATAGGTAAGGAAATTGAAGCCGAAAACGAGCAATTAAAACTTGGTGGTGGTTACGATCATTGTTGGGTATTGAATAATGCAGAAGATGGTTTCCGTTTGGTAGGTTCTGCCTATCATGGTAAAACTGGAAGGTACATGGAGGTGTATACGGATGAGCCTGGTATTCAATTTTATAGTGGAAACTTTTTGGATGGCACATTACCGGCCAAAGTTGGAGGAACCTACGGAAAACGCTCAGGATTTTGTTTGGAGACCCAGCATTATCCAGATACCCCTAACCAAGAAGGATTTCCATCAGTTCAGTTAAACCCGGGCGAAAAATATTCGACCAGAACCATGTACAAACTATCAACCAAATAACCAACTTTAATGAAAACACTGGATACTTTTGATTGGATCACCATATCCATCTACTTTTTGGTCCTATTGGGCATTGCCCTTTGGGTTATCCGAAAAAAGGAGAACAATACAGAAGATTATTTTTTGGCAGGTAGAAACGTTGGCTGGTTTGTGGTCGGTGCATCTATTTTTGCTTCCAATATCGGATCAGAACACGTAGTAGGTCTTGCAGGAGCAGGAGCGGGTAACCGTTTGCCCATGTTGATCTATGAAATTCAAGCTTGGGTCGTATTGATTTTAGGTTGGGTGTTCCTCCCGTTTTATGCGCGAGCAGGGGTATTCACTATGCCTGAGTTCTTGGAAAAACGTTTTGATGCCAGAGCTAGATGGATTTTATCCGTATTCTCCATCGTTGCTTATGTGCTTACCAAAATTTCTGTGACCATTTATGCGGGCGGGGTAGTAGTTTCCGCTCTTCTTGGCATTGATTTCTGGACAGGAGCCATCGCCACTGTGGTTTTAACGGGTATTTATACGGTGCTGGGAGGAATGCGAGCTGTGGTGTATACTGAAACACTACAAGCTGTGATTTTGGTGATCGGTGCTGCCGCATTGACCATTATTGGTCTTGATCACGTAGGGGGTTGGGAAAGTATGAAAGAAACCGTGACTCCAGAATATTTAAATATGTGGAGAGCGGCATCTGACCCTGATTTTCCATGGCCGCCCCTGTTGATAGCGAGTACCATTACAGGTATTTGGTATTGGTGTACCGACCAATATATTGTGCAGCGTGCCTTAACAGCAAAGAATATTAAAGAGGGTAGGAGAGGTACTATTTTTGGTGCTTTGTTGAAGTTGTTACCCGTATTCTTGTTTTTGATTCCAGGTGTGATTGCCTTGACCTTGAAAATGAGAGGAGAATTGGAGTGGGATTCACCAGACCAAGCATTCCCTGTTTTGATGAGTAATTTATTGCCATCTGGATTGCGTGGATTGGTAGCAGCAGGACTTTTAGCAGCATTGATGAGCTCTTTGGCTTCTGTATTCAATTCTTGTTCTACCTTGTTCACGGTTGATATCTATAAAAAACTAAGGCCCAATACGCCTGAGAAAAAATTGGTGCGTACAGGACAGATAGCGACTATTATTGTGGTGATCATTGGTATCATTTGGATTCCGATCATGGCCAATATTTCTGGA
Source organism: Flagellimonas zhangzhouensis (assembly GCF_900102925.1). Taxonomy (GTDB): domain Bacteria; phylum Bacteroidota; class Bacteroidia; order Flavobacteriales; family Flavobacteriaceae; genus Flagellimonas; species Flagellimonas zhangzhouensis. Next base: position 160,765 of record NZ_FNKI01000002.1, read on the forward strand.
GTACTTTACGAATACCTACAAAGTGTACAATCGTACATTGCACCTCCGATTACGGCGGTATTCTTATTAGGTATATTCCACAAGCGAATCAATGCCCAAGGTGCCTTTGTGACCATGATCACAGGTTTTGTGGTAGGTGCGGTACGAATCGTATTGGAGTTGGTGAAAGATTCCTTGAACCCTGATGGTTTCTGGTATTTGATGGGAGATATGAATTTCTTGTCATTCGCATCATGGTTCTTCCTGTTCTGTGTGATTTTGATTTTGGCAGTGAGTTATGCTACCAAAGCACCATCCGAAGAGCAATTGAAAAATCTCACGATGGCAACCATCGACCCAGAAGAAAAGAAGAAAAACAAAAACAGTTACAACTGGAAAGACATTACCATTTCACTCGTTATCATCGCCATTGTGGTGTATGTAATGGTATGGTTTAATGGTAAATAATCGGATAGTTTATTACTAAAAAAGCCCCAACTTAAGTTGGGGCTTTTTTTATATCTCTAAGTTTCCTGCGAGTTGTTTCAAAAGAATCTCTGAAACCTTTGCTTGGTATTTTGCGTTACTGAGACGAACACTGGCATTTATGTAATTCAACTGTGCCGTTCTAAATTCAATGGTAGGAATAATACCAATGCGATATTTTTCTACTGTGATTTCAAGGTTTTCCCGCGCAATTTCCTCATTGGTGGCTTCCAACTCCATCAAACTAATATTGGTTAAATAGGTTTGATAAGTGGTGTTTACCAAAGACGCCAAAGCTTGCTCCTGTTGTGCAATGGAAATCTGTGCATTTTCAAGGGCAACCTTGCCCATTTTCTCATTTCTATTTTGGTTAAAACCATCAAATAGATTTAATCGGGCACCAAAGCCATAACTAAAACCTTGCGATTCTGAACTAGTGGTAAATCCCACACTGTTCTCCGTATTTCGAACATTGTATCCCGAAACCACATAAACAGTAGGGTATCTGGCAGCCTTAGTTTGTTTTAATTGTAACTCACTAATGCGCTTGTTGATTTTTTCAGCTTCCAGAATGGGATTTTCTTCTGCAACCTTAACTTCCAATTCATCCAAGTTGAGGTTTTGGTCCACAAAAATCTCTGGAATCACCTTAAAATCAATTTTGATGTCACGGGCCAATTGCTCGTTCAACAAAATTTTAGTGTTGGTATAGGTTTCCATCTGACGCTGCATCAAAGTGCGGTCCGTGTTTAGGTCCACTTGAGCGTTCAAAACTTCTAATTTAGAAGCTTTACCTATGGTAAATCGGTTTTGGGCCAATTCAACCCGTTGCTCCGAAATGGTAAGTGTACTGTCTAGAGCTGATAACTGTTGTTGTTGCTGTACCAAGTCGTAATAGGTGGTCATCACTTCGCCAACTTTGTCCAAAATGGTTTGTTTCAGTTCTGCAGCACCTAATTTTTCATTTTCCTTAAGCTGTTCACGATTGGCAAACATCCGCAGTCCATCAAAAACAGTCCACTCCAAGGCAACCCCATAAGTTAAGCTCTTGTTTTCGGCATTGTCCATCACGATTTCATCGCCATTGGACCGAACTTGCGTAATGTTTTGCGTACTTCTATCGTCTGCCACACTAGCCGAAACCTGCGGCAACATGCCTGCTTGTCCAGCAGTAGAGCCCAATGAGTCAATTTTAAGGTCGTTACGGGCTGTTTTAATTTGGTAGTTATTTTCCAAGGCAATTTTAATTGCCTCTTCCACATCGAGTACCTCTTGTGAAAAACCACAAAGGATACCGCCAAGAATTAAAAAAAGAAGGTTGGTTGATTTTTTTAAGGCCATACTAGGTAGTTTCTAGGGCTTTGAATTCAGGTCTTTGCACTTTTTTGCGAGACCACATTAAATACAATGCGGGTATTATGAATAATGTCAATGCCAATGAGAACATAGTTCCTCCTATAATTACAACTCCCATACCTGTTCTACTTTGTGATGCAGCACCCAAGGACAAAGCGATGGGGAGTGCACCCAAAGCTACAGTTAAACTTGTCATTAAAATAGGGCGTAGTCGAGATACGGAGGCTTTCATAATGGCATCCATTTTTGATAGACTTTCATCTTCTTCTTGAAGCTGATTGGCAAATTCCACAATAAGAATTCCGTTTTTGGTCACCAGACCAATCAACATGATAGTACCGATCTGACTAAAGATGTTCCAACTTTCACCGAACAACCAAAGTGAGAACATTGCTCCAGCTACCGCCATTGGTACAGTAAGAATAATAATGAATGGATCGATAAAACTTTCAAACTGTGCAGCCAAAATCAAGAATATCAACACAAAGGCCAATCCAAATGCAAATGCTGTGTTGGAACTACTTTCCACAAAGTCTCTCGACTCACCACCAAGGTCTGTAGTGAAAGTATCGTCTAAAATGCGTTCTTTTATAGCTTCCATCGCGTCTATACCATCACCCATACTTTTTCCTGGGGCCAAGTTGGCCGAAACGGTGGCCGACATGTATCGGTTGTTATGGTACAATTGAGGTGGACTACTATGTTCTGATATATTCACCAAGTTGTCCAATTGAATCAATTGCCCTTGTTCGTTTTTTACAAAAATGGACGTTAAATCCATGGGTTCGTTTCTATCTTGTCTATCGAATTGTCCAATAACTTGATATTGCTTGCCGTTCATTAAGAAATACCCAAATCGTTGCCCACTGAGCGATAATTGAAGTGTTTGTGCCACATCGCGAACAGAAACTCCTAAACTCTCCGCTTTTTCCCGATCGATTGTCACATAAATTTCGGGCTTGTTGAATTTTAGGTTCACATCCACAAAAGAAAAAGTTGGGTCTTTTTCAGCCTCGGCCATAAACTCTGGAATTTTTTCTTCCAGTTTTTCAAAGTTTTTGGCTTGAATAATAAATTGCAAAGGAGCCCCTCCACGTTTGTTCACCGAAATCGTCGGTTTTTGGAAGACACTCGATTTTCCTCCAACGTAAGATTTTGCCCATTTACTAAAACTGTCTGCTATTTCTGCTTGGGAGCGTTCACGTTCATTGGGTTCCACCAAAATTATACTAGCACGACCACTATTTACAGACTGGGCGCCAAACCCTGGAGATGTCATGATAAGTCCTACTTTGGCTTCTGGAATGGAATCTATCACCAAATCGGTGATGTCATTCATGTATTTTTCCATGTAATCATACGATGAACCCTCTGGAGCCTTTACCACAAGTCTTACATAACTTCTATCATCGTATGGAGCCGTTTCTTTTTTCAAGAGGTTGTAGAAGAGTACAATTACTCCAATGCAGGCAAAAAGTATGGGAAAACTGATCCATTTTTTACCAATGAATTGTTTTAATGATTTTTCATAAGACTCATTCATCCGCACGAAAAACTTCTCCGTAACCTGATAAAATTTAGATTGGTTTTGCTTTCCTGGTTTTATCAGATATGCATTAAGCATCGGAGTCAAGGTCAACGAAACAAAAGCCGAGACCAGTACCGCCGAACTGAGTACTACTCCAAATTCTCGAAACAGTCGTCCAACGAAACCTTCCAAAAAGATAACAGGTAAAAACACCGCTGCCAGCGTCACCGAAATGGAAATTACAGCAAAGAATATTTCTTGTGAACCTTTTATAGCAGCTTCAATGGGTGACATGCCCTCTTCAACCTTTTTGTAAATGTTTTCAGTAACCACGATTCCGTCATCCACCACCAAGCCTGTTGCCAAAACAATGGCTAATAAGGTTAATACGTTGATTGAGAATCCGAACATCCACATAATGAAGAATGTGGCAATCAAGGATACTGGAATATCGATCAATGGTCTTACGGCCATGGACCAGTTCCTGAAGAAGAAATAAATCACCAAGATTACCAAAACAATGGAGATGAGTAGGGTTTCTGCTACCTCGGTCACCGCTCTTCGAACAAAAACGGTGTCATCCACAACAATATTCAATTTAATGTCGTCTGGAAGATCTTTTTTAAGTTGCTCGTATTCTTCGTAAAAAGCATCGGCAATCTCTAAGTAATTAGTTCCAGGTTGTGCAATAATGGCTGTTGCCGTCATCAACTGACCTAAATTGGTCATTTTGGTCTCCATGTTCTCGGCTTCCAAAGTAGCTCGCCCGATGTCACTTAAATGCACCAATTTTTCTCCATCGTTTTTAATTACGATGTTGTTGAACTGCTCTTCAGTGTTCAGGTTACCGATGGTTCTAACCGTAAGTTCCGTATTGTCACCCGTCAATTTTCCAGATGGCAATTCAATATTTTGAGAAAGCAATGCACTGCGAACATCAGCAACAGTAAGTCCGTATGCGGCCAACTTAATTGGGTCTATCCACAAACGCATGGCATAACGGCGCTGTCCCCAAATTTGAATACTACTTACACCAGGTATGGTCTCTAATCGTTGTGCCACCACATTTTCGGCAAAATCGGAAAGTTCCAAAATGTTTTTGGTATCACTTTGAATGGTCATGGACAGAATTCGCTCTGCATTGGTATCCGATTTTGACACTACTGGTGGAGCATCCAAATCATCAGGCAGTCTTCGAACGGCTTGGGAAACTTTGTCACGAACATCGTTTGCAGCCTCTTCCAAATTCTTGTCCAAATTAAACTCTATACTTATGGAACTGGATCCTTGAACACTGGAGGAGGTAATATTTCGAATACCATCAATGGAGTTGATGGCTTTTTCGAGGGGTTCCGTTATTTGGGATTCAATAATATCGGCATTTGCGCCAGAATAGTTGGTTCTTACCGAAACCACTGCAGGCTCAATGGATGGAAATTCCCGAATACCGAGATAGGTATAGCCAATGGCCCCAAATATGACAATGGCGATGTTCATTACAATTGCAAGAACAGGCCGTTTTATACTGATGGTAGATAAATTCATTACTCGGTAATTGCAGGTTTGGAATCTTCAAGCTTCACTTTGATGGGTGTTCCATTTTGCAGAGCCATAACTCCGTAGGTAACAATGGTATCCCCTTCATGCAAACCAGAAAGCACACGAACCGAGCTTCCTGTTCTGGATCCAATTTCAACATCAATTTCCTTGGCAACCCCATTTTGGGCCACAAAAATCCTTTTTCCGTTTTGTACAGGGATAAGGGCTTCGGTAGGCACCAAAATTGCATTGTTTACAGTTTCGAGCGGTAATTTGATGTTGGCAAAAGCGCCAGGGTACAATTTATTTTCATGATTGTCCATAATGGCTCTCATCCGCAAGGTACGGGTGGCGATGTCCACTTGTGGATCAATTGCATAAATATTCGCTTCGTATTCTTCTTTGCTATCCGAAGTGGTAAAGTTCAGTACAGTTCCCACATGAACTTTGGAGGCATATTTTTCAGGAATGGCGAATGTAATTTTCAATTCATCCGTATTTACCAACTTGGCAATTACGGTAGAAGGCGTTACATAAGTTCCTTTGGAAATGGTACGTAAACCAATGGTTCCAGCGAAAGGAGCTCTAACCTTGGTTTTGGATATTTGGGCATCAATAAGTTCGGCTTCTGCATTTGCTGATTGAAAATCTGCACTGGCAATATCGTATTCTTCTTGGCTAATGGCTTGCTTCTCCAAAAGTAATTTTGCTCTTCTTTCGTTCTCGGAAGCCAATTTTTTTGCGGTAAGCGCCTTGGATAGTTGGGCACGCAGTTCAATATCATTCACTTGAACCAAGATTTGACCTTCGGCAACTTTGGTTCCTTCTTTAAAATTAATGCTTTCGATAATCCCTGAAACTTCGCTTCGAATATCAATTTCCTCATCGGCTTCTAGGGTACCCGAAATGGCAATGTTGTCGTCAAAGGTTTGGGTCTTTAAGACCATACCTGAAACTGTGGCGATGTTGGGACCAGAATTATTTGATTTTCCAACTTCGGCATTGGAATTTATCCGATAGATGACAAGGGCTCCTATTCCAACGGCCAATAGGGTGTAGACAATGTATTTTACTTTCATTTTGGTTTGGTGGATGGTGGTACTTTACTATAAAATATAGTACTGCCTCAAAGATAAAATTAACGCTTGTGTTAATCCATTGCCCCGATGATATTTAACACCGCAATCCCCTAAACGGCCTTATCGTTGGGGCTAACACCATATAAACGGGGGTAAACATCAAAAAAGACTGGTTTAATTTGTTAAATTTTAGTAATTTATAGTCTGACCAAAGTCATTTTTTTTGGATTGTTCAGAAGTTAACTTTGATTAAAGTGAAGTCGTTATGAGAACAGTACTTATACCTACGGATTTTTCAAAGAATGCTTTGCATGCGATTCAATATGCCCAAGAGCTTTTTAAATGTGAACGGGCCTGCTTTTTTATTTTGAATGCTTATGCAGAGGATGTTTACGGGGAATTTCATAATGCTTCACAAAATGATATTGAGAAGTATAAGGAAGAAAAGCGACAAGAAGTTCAGAAAAAATTGGATGATTTGTTGGATGGCGTTGTTGGAACCCCGCCCAATCCATTGCACACCTTTGAAACCATTGCCAGTTTTGATAATCTCGTTGATAGTGTAAACGATTTTGTGGACGAGATGAATATTGATTTGGTGATTATGGGAACCAAAGGGGAAACAAGTGACCATAAAACCACCTTTGGGAGCTATACCATCGAAATTTTTAAATATGTAAAATGTCCAGTGTTGGCAGTACCTGAAGATTTCGATTACAGGCAACCTAAGTCCATTTTATTTCCAACAGATTATATGTTGCCCTACAAACGCAGGGAATTGAAACTGTTGGGTGATATGGCGGGTAAGTTTAAGTCCAACATCCATTGTTTGTATATCACAGATTTTGAGGATTTGAGCCTAAGACAAGAGGATAACAGGCTCTTTTTGGAGCAAACTTTGTCGCGTCCTTTTGTTCATTTTGAAACTACTTCGGTTAAAAACAAGGCCGAAGCCATTTTGGAGCATTTAGAGGATAAGGATGCAGGCATGTTGGTCATGGTGAATTCCAGACATTCATTTTTTGAAGATATGTTGTACAGGTCCACCGTTGATTTATTGGGCTTGAAGGTGAAAGTGCCATTTTTGGTCATGCAGAATTTAAAACGCTAAAATCATGAAAAAGATACGGGTCATATTGCCCACGGATTTTTCAAAGAATGCATGGAATGCCGTGGAATATGCCCTGACAATTTTTAAAGATACATCCTGTGATTTCTTTATTTTAAACTCCTATCAAATAGGTGCTTCGGGCTTATCAACAAAAATGGCAGGTGCCAATAGTACTCGGTTGTACAACTTGATAAAGGAGGAATCCGAGCGGGAATTGGCTGCTATTTTGAAGAAAGTTCAAGAATTGGATACCAACCCTGAACATACTTTTAAAACACTTTCCATTGCTGATAGTTTGGTAAATGCCATTGGCAAAGTGGTGTATCGAGAAGAGGTGGACTATGTGATTATTGGCACCACAGGCGCCTCTGGTCTTAAAGAGGTATTTATGGGCAGTAACACCTATAAAATTATTAAAGAGATTGATTTTTGTCCAGTTATTGCCGTGCCAGCAGATTTTAAAATGGAAAATGGCATCAAATCCATTTTATTGGCGACAGGCTACGACCATTTATTTGAAGCTTACGAATTACAGCCCATTTTAAATTTGGCGAAACATTTTACCTCTAAATTATATATCACCCATGTCGGTGATGTTGAAGGGTTGTCGCCAGAGCAACAGGCTTCCCAAGAAGCTTTAAAAAATCTTTTATCGGATGTTGATTTTGAAATCGTGGATATTGATAAAGATTCAACGGTGACTCATTCCATTCAGAAAATGGTGGAAGGGGATCATGATATTGATTTATTGGTTATGATCAACCACGGAAGAGGATTTTTTGAACGGTTGACCCGCGAGCCTGTCATCAAAAAAGTATCTTTCAATTCACAGGTACCGTTTCTGGTTATCGACCTTTTTAAATAAATTATAGGTAAGATTTAGCCAATTGCACCAATTCGGCTTTTTGAAGTACGCCCGATTGTCGCCAAAGCTGTTTACCTTCTTTAAAAAACATTAAGGTGGGCACACCTCTAACTTGGAAGGTATTGGCAAGTGACTGATTTTTATCAACGTCAATCTTTACAATTTTCAAGTCTTCGCCCATTTCATCTTTCACCTGTTTTAAAATGGGAGCCAACATTTTACAGGGCCCGCACCATTCAGCAGAAAAATCTACGAGTACCAATTGTTCGGAATTGATTAAAGAAGAAAAACTACCTTTCATGATTCTAAAATTTATGCTGCAAGTTAAAAAATAGGTGGGGCAATCTTGGTAATTAAAGTTACAATAGAATTTTGAAATGGGTATCGACCAATGTCTTTTTCCTATCTTTATTCGCTGCACATAAAAACAACTACATTCCATGCTTAAAAAGACTTTCGTTCTAGTATTGGGTGCCCTAATTTTGGTCACTTCCTGTAAAAACAAATCAGAAAAAGAGAATGAGGAAACTTGGCGCACCAAGAAAGAAGCTGTAGCCAATGAAACTCATAACCAATTGTTGGAGGTAGAGAAAGAACAGGGGTGGGAACTTCTTTTTGACGGTGAAACCTTGAATGGGTGGCATGTATACAATAATCCAGATGGAGAATCGGTCTGGGAAGTGAAGAATGGAGAACTCCATTCGGTGGCCGATGATGAATCCTTGACCGCTGGCGATCTTTTAACTGATAAACCCTATGAAAATTATGAATTGACCTTGGAATGGAAAATTGCATCACGAGGCAATAGCGGTATTTTTATGAATGTTCAAGAGCGGGAAGATGTGCCGACAGCTTGGCAGACAGGTCCAGAATATCAAATTTTGGATGCCGACCATATGGACATCAATGTGGCGGAGAAAAATCCAGGGTGTTTGTATGTTTTTCAGTCCCAAGCCAACCCTGCAGAAATGAAACGTGGCGAATGGAACCGAACTAGAATTAAGCAGGTAGATGGAAAAGTGGAGTTCTATTTGAACGGGGTTTTAACGGCTGAGCAAGATTTTAATTCTCCAGAATGGAAACAACAAATTGCTGCGACCCATTTTGAAAAATATCCCGAATTTGGAAAAGCGACCGAAGGTAAAATCGCTTTGCAATATTGGTATTTTGAAACTTGGTTTAGGGATATTAAAATCAGGGAATTATAAATTAACCTATTAGGGCTCCAGATTGCGGTTCAGCCGTTGTAAAAGCCCTTCCATAATCTCATCTTTTTCATCCAATAAATGATCTTGGATCAAAATATCAGGAATAACACCCTTGGGTTCTGCATTACCGTTAACTCTTATTATGCGGCCTTTCGAAATATAAACGGGTATTTTGGTGTTGGGTAATTCAATTTGGAAAATGGAGGCGATTAACGATGCATACTCCCCAGTTTCTTCTCCAACTATGGTTCCAAATCCATAATCTTGAATTTGTGCCGCTGTTAAAGTCGCCTGAGAATGAGATTGACGATTGACCAACACATAAACTTTTCCGTTAAACCTTTGGTTTTCTTTTTGTGGTTGATAGTTTTCGAAGGGGTATTCGTAAATATCACCGTCTTTGTGTGATAGTACCTCCTTCCAAAAAACCTGTGTGGTGTCGTACCGTTTACGAACGTGATCCTTCAGGATTTTACTGGTTTTTAGATTGAAACTAGCGTTCCATTTAAAAGGTTTATCGGCAATATAAGAGACCAAGTAATCGCTAAAAGAGTCATCCCCACCTGGATTGTTTCTTAAATCTATGATGAGGTTTTTAAACTGCTTATTTTTAATAACGGCAAATGAAGAATCTATGAATTTACGAAACTTGGATTCATCCCCACCAAATGCTCCAGGTTTGAGGTACGCTACATCATTTATTATTTTGAGTTCCATTTGGGATTGAATAACCTCCTCACGCTTCATTTCATAATCATCAATCAAATTAATGGCGGATAGCGTATATGATGTGGTACTGTCATTCTCCTTTATGTCGACACCAAATTGTTGTTGCTCTCCAAATACCTGCCAGTACAATCTAGGGAACGAAGTCAACTCTATTTTAGCCTTTTTAAAATAAGTTCGCTCGGCGGAAATAAGAGGGTACATTTTTTCCAGAATTTCTTCAATTGGATTATTGTTGATGCTTATAATTTCACTTCCTTGGTTGATTCTTGGGTTGTTCGACCAATTTTTTCGAACCAAGGATTTTCCATTTTCAAAAGCTATTTCCAAGGGGAAAAGAGTTCCACCAGCATAGGCATATTTTCCATAAGAATTTCCAGGAAATGGTATAAAAGTATGTCCGTTATCTACCTTTGTAATTACTTTTTGAAAAAGCGTGATTGTCTCTAAGAGGTTAAAACTGTCTTTTTGAATTTGATTGCGAACGGCGTTATAATTGGATTCAAATTCGGATTTTGGTGTATAGAAATAAAGGTTGTAATGGGCTTCTTCGAGTGCATTTTTTAAATATGAAAAATCATCCAGTACTTCCTTTTTTGAAAATTGATTTTGGGCAAATATCCCTGTGATTGAAAAAAGAAACAGGAACAGAAACTGTGGTAACCTTTGAATTTTAGAGGTCATAGTAAAGCAATTTTAATTTGCTGCAAAACTATGTTTCAGGGTAATTAGAGGCGACCGAATGCGTCTATTCGGACCTATTTTTCATTTGCTTTAGGTAGGCACTGGGTGTTTTTCCTGTCGATTTTTTAAATACGTCGTTGAAGGTTGACTTTGACTTGAACCCACATTCAAAAGCCTGTCCAAGCAGGGTTAGTTTTTCACTTTCGGGTGCTACCAAACGTTTTTTGAAAGCCTCAATTCGATAATCGTTCACAAACTCGTAAAAGTTTTTTGAAAAGCTTCGGTTAATGATTTGGGAAAGTTGTTTTGGATTCATCTCCAAGAGTTCGGCAAGTTTGGTTAAATCGAGGTCGGGGTCCAAATAAGGCTTTTGAGCTTCCATAACTGCCCTAACTTTTTGGGCAAGTTCAGGCTGAGGTGGTTTTTCTTCTGTTTTTAAACTTTTAGTAGCATAGCCCGAGGTTTCCGTTTGTGCATTCATATAGCTTTTAAATCCTATCCAGTAAGTTGTCACGGCCAAGCCTACAAATGCGGGAAGAAAATAAGATTCCTTCAAACTCTTATCAAACAAAAATCGGTCGATTTCAGTCAATAGGTTCCAGCCAATCCAAAATCCAGAGAACACAATGATCGGTATTTTTAACCATTGTAATGTTTTGTATTCGATGTTGGAATAGTGCTCTTTCAACCAAATTTGATATTTGATTAAAATCCGTAATGCCAAAATTGTATAGATGGTGATTGATATAATGCCAAGCCACTGTTCTATCAAATAGAATTTTGTGTAGGGATGAACAGGAGTTTTGTACATACCATCTGCGCCCAACCTGTAAAATGCAGTGCGGTAAAAAAGAAACTCCAACAGCACAGGTAAAAAATGGAGTAAATTCTTTCTTGAAAAGTCGAAGTTTTTATCAGTAACGCTTTTGGTATAAAAATAAAGAGTAGGACCAATCCCATAAAGCAGTTCCAACTGCACGTACCTAAAGGTATCCATCATTTCGTAGCTCTTGAGCACGTTTACGAGTGCAATGTTAAATGCCATCAAAGCAAAAAAGAAGATCAAGAGGGACAAGAATATGTTGGATTGACTTCGTGGTTTTTTTACGAACAACAAAATACCCAAAACGATTGCCTGGATTGCAAATACGAAAATAATGGTCGTTAAAATCGGATTTGGTGAAGTCATTTAAACACGAAGTTAGCCAATTTCCAAAGCAAGTTGATTACTTTAGAAATTTTGGCTACTCGTTAAAGGTGTTCTCGAAAAAGAGATGGAACAATTAATATTCCAAACGCTGGCGATTCAATAGAACTTTGGCATAATCCCTAGCCATTTTGTCGCCATAATCTTCGTAAGACTTTCTTGCCCATTGCAGGGCCATATCTGTATCTCCTAAAACTTCGTGGGCAACAGCAATATTGTACGCAGCCCTTCCTGCAGACTTACTGGAGCGGTCATTCGCAATATCGGTCCAAATAGCTATGGCATCATCCCAATTGGCCACTTCGGTGCGTCTCCAACCAGCATCAAATGCATTTTTATCCCGTCCTTTTCCTTTTTTGTACATATCCCGACGCACTCTGTAATAACTTGGAAGAAATCTACTGGCATAGTCCATTCCTGATGAATAGGCAACTTCTGAAAGTGAGGAAAAAGGAATGGCACTGCTAAGCACATCTATTTCGGTATAATAGTTTTGTTGAAATTGATCTATGATCGTATTGGTAACAGGGTCGTACAGCCTCCAATAACTTTTAATGTTCACTCGAGCCCGTCTGGGAATTCGACCACTTGGTTGCCCAGTTCGAATTACCGAAGCAATTTGTTCAACCGCTGAGTTTATGGTGAAATCAGTGTTGGAATCAAAATTTTCCAAAACTAAAAGCACATCAGCACCAGTTTCATCACAAATGGCACGAACTTGACCCCAATCCAGAAGTTCAGGCGTTACTCGTGTACCTGTACCTTCCAATCGAGTAGTGGAGGGCATTTTTACGGTAAGATGGTGGCTGTTCCTAAGCCCATCAAAAATCCCTTTTAACGCATCATCCGATGCCCATTTATCGGAACCTGCCACTTCACCTGTGGCAATGGATTCCAACGTTTTGTTGGGTTTATCTTCTTCTTTGGTCAAAGAGCGATTGACAACAGCGATATTATTGATGTCTTCTGGTAATAACATTGCAGGTTCCTGTGGGTAGTTCAAGTTTACATATCCAGAACTGGCACAAGAAACCAAAGAAATTGCAATTATAGTGAGTATAAAAAAGTTGAGGTTTTTCATAATAGTAAGATTTTGGTAATGAGCTAAAAACAACAAGCATGCCAAAAAAATGGCCATTACCTTTTTACCATTTACATAAACGAGCGGTAATGTCTTTTATTTTTAAAGTGTTTTAAGTTGATTTTTATCAGGTTTATCTGCTATCAGAAGTTTTATTTTTGTAAATATTCCTGATCAATATGATGGATGCAACCTTTCCTTTAACCGCTGGTTTAATTGCTTCGGTACTTCATGTAATAGCGGGTCCCGATCATTTGGCGGCGGTGGCACCCTTTGCCATTGAATCAAAAAGAAAGGCTTGGAAAATTGGTCTTTTTTGGGGCATAGGGCATTTATTGGGCATGATTGCCATTGGATTGTTGTTTTCCATTTTCAAAGAAATTATTCCCGTAGATGAGATTTCCAAATACAGCGAACAACTTGTGGGTTTTGTTTTGTTAGGAATTGGTTGTTGGGCTTTGTACCGTATTTTCAAAAAACGCAAAAAGCACAAGCATTTGCACTTGCATACCGAGCATAATCCTGTTCTGCACACGCATGAACACCAGCATGCCCATGATAGCTCTCACCACCATGTTCATAGTGATAAGCTAAAGCAGAATAATTTCGCTTCTTTTTCCATTGGTATTTTGCATGGTTTGGCAGGCATTTCCCATTTTTTGCTATTTCTACCTGTTTTAGGGTTTGAAACGCAAACGGATTCCATCGCCTATATAATTGGTTTTGCTGCTGGAATACTCGTGGCTATGATCACTTTCGCATTTGTAATCGGGAAGGTGTCATCTATGGCCAAGAATGGTTACAGCGATATGTTTTTCAATGGCATACGAATGGCAGGAGGGCTTTTTGCCATCATAATTGGTGTTTATTGGATTTTTAGTACTTAGCAGATACGCGGCAATTGTTCACCTAACAATGGGGTTACCATTCGTTTTCCACCAATAACGCTGTGCATCACTACTTTTTTGGGATGTTCCGATGTAAATTCTCCAATACAGGAAGCTCTTGGGCTTTTTTCATGCTTTTTCATAAGCTTTACGACTTCATCTGCTATTTCAGCACCAACCACGGTAATGAAAATACCTTCGTTGGCCACAAATAGTGGGTCTAGGCCCAAAATTTCGCAGGCAGCGGCGACTTGATCATCCAATGGGATTTCGGTTTCTTGCAATTTAATTCCCAAATTGGTGTCATCCGCCAATTCTGAAAGTACACTGGCCACTCCACCTCTTGTAGGATCTCGGAATAGGTGAATTTTAGCTCCAAAGACATCCAAAAGATCTTTCACCAAAAAGTTGAGGTTAGTGGTGTCACTTTCAATGGTAGATTCAAATTCGAGTCCATCCCTTTGTGACATAATGGCCATGCCATGCTGCGCCACTGGTCCACTGATAATGATTTTGTCCCCTGATTTAATTTTGTTGGAGGAGATGTTTGCCTTTGGGTGTACTTTCCCAAATCCTGTGGTGTTGATAAAGATTTTGTCTCCTTTTCCACGTTCCACAACTTTGGTGTCTCCAGTAATAATTTGTACACCTGCGGTATCTGCCGCTTTTTTGATGGAATCGACGATTTTCACAAAATCTTCCATGGGCAAACCTTCTTCCACCACAAATGCCAATGAAAGAAATTTAGGATCGGCCCCACACATGGCAACATCGTTTACGGTCCCGTTCACGGCCAATTCACCAATATTCCCTCCTTTGAAAAAAATAGGGGACACCACAAAACTGTCTGTTGAAATGGCCAATTCTCCATCAACTGTAATAATGGAACCGTCGTGTTTTTGGTTGAGGTAAGGATTGTTGAAGGTTTCAAAAATGATGTGGTCCAATAGGTCACGTGTCATCAATCCTCCGCTTCCATGTCCTAAATTTATAGTGTCGAATCCAAGATCGTTTCTGCTCATGGCTTAAGAAGTGATTAAGTTGTTTGAAAAATGATAATAGGCTGCACAGGCACCTTCCGAAGAAACCATAGGAGCACCAAGCGGGTTGGCAGGAGTACAAGCCTTACCAAATTGTGTACATTGATGTGGTTTTTTGATGCCTTTCAAAATTTGACCCGCAATACAAGTTGAATTTTCTGGTGTTGCAATGGAACTGATTCCAAATTTAGTTTCAGCATCATAAGCCAGAAACTCCTTTTTAAGGCGATACCCACTTTCTGGTATGGTTCCGATGCCACGCCATTCGCGATCGGCAATTTCAAAAACGGACTCCATCATTTTCTTTGCTGCTACATTGCCTTCTTCCTTCACCACTCGTGAATATTGGTTTTCCAATTTATATTCTCCTTTTTCCAATTGTACAATGGCCATATAAATACCTTGAACAAGATCTAAGGGTTCAAAACCTGTAATTACAATGGGTATTTTGTATTTATCAACCAATGGATAATATTCTTCGGTTCCCATTATGGCGCAGACATGACCTGCGCCCAAAAAAGCATCGATGGTACAGAGTTCATCATCCAAAATGCCTTCCATGGCAGGAGGTACAAGTACGTGGGATACCAAAATGGAATAGTTGGAAACATTTTCCTTTTTGGCATGCAAAACGGAAAGGGCATTTGCAGGGGCAGTGGTTTCAAATCCCACAGCAAAGAAAACCACTTCTTTATCGGGATTTTGTTTGGCAATGTTCACGGCTTCCAAGGGCGAATACAAAATGCGAAGGTCACCGCCATTTGCTTTTGCTTCCAATAAACTTTTTTTGCTGCCAGGAACACGGACCATATCACCAAACGAACAGACAATCACCCCATTTTCCAACAGTTCAATGGCTTTATCAATCAGGTTAAGAGGAGTTACACATACAGGACACCCAGGCCCATGGATCATTCGCACATTTTCAGGTAACAGATTGATAATGCCATTTTTCACCAAACCATGGGTCTGTCCGCCACATATTTCCATGATGTTCCATGTTTTGGTAGCGGTCTTTGCGATCAAGTCCAAATATTTTTTGGTGGCTTCTAGATTTCGATACTCACTTAAGTACTTCATCGTTCAATTTTTTATGTGTTGGTGGTACATCAACTGCCCGAAGGAAATATTTTCATCGTTTGGACTTAAGTTACGATTAAAATATAGCTCGTATTCCGCACCCGCCAATTCTTTTAGCATATCTACCAAGGTGGTATTTTGAAATACACCTCCACTCATTGCAATTTTTTTGATTTTGTTTTGATTCGCCATTTTAATTACTATCATGGCCAAGCTGAATATAAAGTTCAAAATGATTTCTTCTTTTGGTCTACCATTTTTAAAATCGACATACAGATTGTTGAACAGTTCTTTGGTCGGAACAATACCATTTGTGATTTCAGGGCAATAGGATTTGCATTGTGAAAGCTTGTAGTCCGTAATTTGATTTTCCAGTAAAATGGCAGCTTCACCTTCATAGGTGTTATAATCACAAATGCCCAAAAGGGATGCAACGGCATCAAAAAGTCGACCAACGGACGAGGTTTTTAAGACTTCCTTCTTCTTTAAATGATTGTAAATCGCAATTTCTTGCTTGGAGAACTTTGCACTTATTTCATCTTGCATTTTTTCATTGGCCAGAGAGAAAAAGGATATTCTCGGTTCTTTGGCCATTTTGTCTCCCGCCAACCAATCGTAATATCCAAATTGTCCCACATGTTCCATTGTACCCTCTTGGTAACTGAAAAACTCGCCACCCCAAATCTGTGCATCGTCTCCGTAGCCCGTTCCATCCCAAACTACACCAAGGATTGGTGATTTTTTCTTAAAAAGTTGGTACTCCCCCAAAACAGAGGCAAAGTGGGCTTTATGGTGTTGAATTTGATAAAGTTCGGAATTCAGTTTTTTGGCCAGTTCTATGCCGTGACGGGAACTGTTGTAGCTTGGATGCTTGTCAACTAAAACCACTTCGGGATGTTCCTCAAACAGCTCCATAAATTTTTCAGCCGTTTGTATATAGCGATCAAACACGTCAAAATGGTCCAGATTTCCTAAATATTGACTGATATATAGGTAATTATTGGGTAAAAAGGCAAGGGTGCTTTTTAGGTGCCCGCCCATGGCCAAAATCTTTTTGTCTTTTTTGATTTTAATATCAAAATTAGGAGCTAGCCCCCTTGATCTTCTGAAAATGATTTTCTCTTTGTTGCGAGAGCTGAACTTTATCACAGAGTCATCTTGAGGATTGGTGATTTTTAGATTATGGTCCAGAAAGTAATCCGCTACATTGAAAAGTTCCCTATGTGCAATCTTTTCGTCACTGATAATTGGAGAAGCGTGAATATTACCACTGGTTGCCACAATTGGAATTTCCAGTTCTTTGGCCAGCAAATGTAAAATTCCAGAGTAGGGGAGCATAACACCCAATTGATTGAGTCCAGGTGCAAGTTCTGATAACGCCAATTCACCTTTAAAATCTTTTTTTTGAAGTATTACAATGGGACTTTCTGGAGAGGCCAAGGTTTCATCTTCTACAGTATTTGTTTTCAAATGGCTTTTTAAAATTTCCAAAGAAGGATAAAGAATTGCGAAGGGTTTTGTGGGTCTGTTTTTTCTTTTTCGCAATGATCTTACAGCATCTGCATTATTGGCATCGCTGCATAACAGATAACCACTGGTGTTCTTTATGGCGACTATATTTCCTTCTTTAATAAGTTTTGCAACATTTTCGATGGGATATTCAGCTGATATAATAGCACCATCTGCCTTTGACAATTGGAGCTGGATTCCACAATCGGGACATGTGTTGGTCTGTGAATGGAACCGCCTATCTTTAGGATCGCCATATTCTTTGGAACAGCTGGGGCACATTTGAAATGAAACCAGATTGGTATGATCCCGTTCAAAGGGGAAAGTGTTGGTGATCGCCCATCGAGGACCGCAATTTACACAGGTGGTGAAAGGGTATTGATAACGTCTGTTAGTTTGATCGGTAATTTCTGTTTTGCAATCTTCACAAATGGCAAAATCAGGTGTCAATTGCAAATTTAGCTTTCCAGATTTTTTGGAGGGGACAATTGAAAACCCTTGAAATGTTTTGTGTTTTGTTTCGGCAATATGGTGCTCCCAAATCTTGGATGCAACAGGTGGATGTTCAGTCAATAATCGATAAAAGGAATGCACTACATCTTCATCACCAGTAATGAAGATGATAACCCCTTCCTCGTTGTTGGATACCGTACCGTTTAATTGGAACGTATTGGCCAAATTGAAGACATGAGGTCTAAAGCCAACTCCCTGAACACGGCCAGTTATTACTATTTTGAATGTTTTTGGCACTTTATATGATTTGATCGTGCAAGGTTTCCGCCAGCGACAAAATCTGATCAATAGTCTTTGGAATGGCCTTTTCAACTTTTGGTGCCAATTGGGTAGTCATTGGAACTACGTTTTCAATCGAAATGGTAAAAAGGTATAGATCAGGCTTGCTTTCCATAAGGTAGACTGCTTCAATCATATCTTTTAATCCAACATCGTGAACGCTCAATGCAGAGGGGAAATCGCTTGCAAATTTTGGACGTATCAAGGAGATGGTACCCTCTTCCTTACCATCCATAGTGGCATCAACAAAGATGATTTTATTATAACTTTCAAAACAATTGAGCAGTAAAAATCCACCTGTGCCACCATCTAGAATATCAACATAAGGGGGCAATTCCCTAAGGTCCATGTTCTGGATCAAATGCACTCCTACCCCTTCATCGCCCATTAGGAAGTTGCCCACCCCTAAAACCAAAATACTCTTGGATTTATCTTTTTCAAAGAAAAATGCATCGCTGCTTATCGCTACGGGTTTATCTTTTAAACCTGAATCAGTTGTTGGTGATTGTGTCATTTTATGCATTTAATCTATAATTTCCAGTGTCTCTTCATCCACTGGACTTTCAATTTCCTCATCTTCCAAAGCTTTGGTAAGTCGTTCTTCACATACAAATTTGTACCCTCCGAACATGGATGAAACTTCACCTCGACCTTCGAGCCAGTCGTGGTAAAATACCAGATAAACGTGAATCAAGGTGAACAGTATAAAACCCCATGTTGCAATATGGTGGATGGTTCTAACTATAAAATCACCGCCCATAAAAGGAACAACCCAACTGAAAAGCTTGGGAAGCCACCAGCCAGCATTTGCAGCATATAAACCAAATCCAGTAAACACTTGAACTAGAGCCAATAAAAACAATGCAGCATATGAAAATGAAGCCACACTGTTATGTCCAATACTGATATCCTTGATATCAGGCTTTTTCTCATTGGCCAAAAAAACATCAACCTTGATGACGTGTAAAAAGTTATGCCACATTTTCTTGCTAAAAGGCCAAAAGGCACGCCAACTTGAAAATCGATTGCCCACAAAGGACCAGTATACCCTTAGAATCATATTGAAAAAGAATACATAGGCTGTTGCAAAATGGATGAAACGTACCGTTCCAAACCAGTAAGCATCGCTAGCTTCTGCATTGGACATAATGGCGGGCGGATTTGCAATTATAAACCCAGTAACAGCCAAAATGGTAATAGAAAAAGCATTGATCCAATGGAAAAACCGAACTGGCAATTCCCAGACATATACCCGTTTAAAACTTCGTGCTTTCATGATTCTTTAATTTCTATATTTCGCAGCTTGAAACATTTTGTACTTGTGACAAATGCTTGCCATGTTCATCGTACAAATGGACCGCACATGCAATGCAGGGATCAAAGGAGTGAATGGTCCTAATGATCTCCAATGGCAATTCTGGATCGGCGACAGGTGTTCCCAACAAGGTGGATTCGTAAGCGGAACGTTGCCCTTTTGGATCACGAGGTGAGGCGTTCCAAGTGGATGGAACCACCAGTTGGTAATTTTCTGTTTTACCTTCTTTTATTTGGATCCAGTGACCAAGTGCTCCCCTGGGCGCCTCTGCAAAGCCGACTCCTTTTGATTCAGTAGGCCATAATTCAGGTTCCCATTTGTCCATATTGGCCATTCGGGTATCCCCATTTTTAATGTTCAGCAATAGCGTGTCATAAAACTCCATGGTCCAGTTGGCCACCAATTGGGTTTCGATTCCTCTTGCCGCCGTTCTACCGAGGGTAGAGAATAATGCCTCAACAGGTACATCCAAATGACCTAAGGCTCCATTTACAGCATCTTGAATTTCTTTGTTGCCGCGTGCATATCCCACCAATAATCTGGAAAGCGGTCCAACTTCCATTGGTTTGCCCCTCCATCGTGGTGTTTTGATAAAGCTGTATTTCTGATTTATATCCAATTGATCATACGGTGGTTTTGGACCTGAGTAATTGATGTTGGTCTCACCGTCCCAAGGATGTTTTCCGTGATCTTTTCCTTCTGAATAATCGTCGTACCAAGAATTATTGATGAATTCAGCAATATCATCATTTCTATGGTCTACGTCGTACACTTTAGATAGATCTCTATCCAAAATAACACCTTGCTGAAATTTAAAATTCGAAATATCACGATAACCATTGGTTGGGAAATCTCCGTAGGACATATAGTTTCCAAATCCTTTTCCGATGGCTCCCCAATCTTTGTAGAAGGAGGCAATGGCCAATAGATCGGGAATGTACACCTGTTCAATAAACTGTTTGCCCTCTTTTAATAATCTACCCACATAGGCCAAACGTTCGGCGTTGATTCCACCAGGGCTTTCCGTATTGATAGCGCACGCCATACCGCCAACTAAATAATTGGGGTGAGGGTTTTTACCTCCGAAAATGGTATGGATCTTTACAATTTCTTTTTGCCATTCCAAGGCTTCCAGATAGTGGGCCACGGCCAAAAGATTAACTTCTGGTGGCAATTTCATTTGTGGATGGCCCCAATACCCGTTCGCAAAAATTCCCAATTGACCGCTTTCAACAAACTTTGTGATCCTTTTTTTGATGTCGGAAAAATAGCCAGGTGAACTTTTGGGCCAGCTGGAAATGCTTTGTGCCAATTTAGAGGTTTCGGCAGGGTCAGCTTTTAATGCATTTACCACATCCACCCAATCCAAGGCGTGTAGGTGATAAAAGTGTACGGTATGATCGTGCATATAAAGTGCCCCTTCCATAATGTTCCGAACCATTTCGGCATTCGGGGGAACTTCAATTCCCAAGGAATCTTCCACAGATCTTACGGATGCCAATGCGTGAATGGTGGTGCAAACTCCGCAGGCTCGCTGAACAAATGCCCAAACATCTCTTGGGTCTCTTCCTTTGACAATATTTTCAAGTCCCCGCACCATGGGGCTGGAACTATAGGCCTCGGTAATTTTACCGTCTTTTACCTCAACTTCTATTCTTAAATGCCCTTCGATCCTTGTTATGGGATCTACTACTATTCTATTTGCCATGATACTTTTGTTAAGACTCTAGTTTCTTTTCATTTTGCTTTCCACGCGTTGTTCGGCTATTCAGCTCTTTTCTTTTGGAAATATTGGCGGCAACGGCATGTACGGCCAATCCACCCGCTACTACACCTGCGGCCACTTTACCTATGGTATCTGCAGTGCTTTCGATGCCAAATCCTGCTAAACCAGTCAAACGCTCATAAAAAGGACCGTTGTCCCAGAAATTTTCTTCACTGCAACCTATACAACCATGACCTGATTGAATAGGATAACTCACCCCATTGTTCCATTTAATGGTTCCACAAGAATTATAGGTCATTGGTCCACGACAGCCTACTTTGTACAAACAGTACCCTTCTTTGGCATTTTGATCATCGAAGGTTTCTGCAAAAAGACCTGCATCATAATACGGTCTTCTATAGCAAGAATCGTGTACTCTTTTTGAGTAAAAGGCTTTGGGTCTGCCCAATCCGTCCAACTCTGGCAAACGTCCAAAAGTGATCATGTGAACAATAATGCCTGCCATAACCTCTCCAATTGGAGGACAGCCTGGAACCCTGATAATAGGTTTGTTTTTAATTATTTTGTGTATTGGGGTTGCTTCGGTGGGGTTGGGATATGCAGCTTGAACACAACCGTTGGATGCGCAACTGCCCCAAGCAATGATGGCTTTGGCACCTTCAGCGGCTTCAATCAACAAGTCTTTGGCTGATCTTCCTGCAATACAACAATAATTTCCATCGTCACCAAGAGGTACCGAACCTTCCACACAAAGAATATATTCTCCTTTGTATTTTTCCATCGTCGCCTGCTTGGCGGCTTCGGCCTGATGTCCTGATGCAGCCATCAAGGTCAAGGTGTAATCCAAAGAAATTTTATCAAGAATAATGTCCGAAACTATAGGGTGGTCCGATCGAATGAAAGATTCACTACAGCAGGTGCACTCTTGATAATGCTCCCAAATAACGGGTATTCTGTAGGTGTTTTCCAAGGATTTGGCCACTTGGCCGATCATGGAAGTTTCCAAGCCCATATAAGCAGCGATATAGGTAGCGAATTTCATAAAATCACGTCTGCTATATCCCTGTTTTATAATGCTTTCGTAATAAGTTTCTTTTACTGATTTTTCTGTTGCCATGGCCAATTGTTTAAACCTGGATATTTCTTTTAAAGGGTTTAGCTTTAAAAGTACCTAATAATCAATGGCTTGGGTATGATAAATGTCATGTTGTAAAAAATTGATTTTCGATAATATTGTGTCTTACACTGCTAGTAATCAATACTTAAAATTGTAACGGATGCACGAACTTTCTGTGGCATTGGGAATAGTAAAGATCGCCGAGAACGAGATCAAAAAGGCCATGGCGAAAAAGGTGACATTGATCGAGCTTGAAATAGGTAAACTGGCTGGTGTTGAATTTGAATCGTTGGATTTTGTGTGGCCTGCAGCAGTTAAAAATACAGTGCTTGAAAGTGCAGAAAAAAGGATTGATGTAAAAGAGGGACTGGGACAATGCGCAGATTGCGATACAGTTTTTGAAATCAAACATTTTTATGATTCGTGCCCAAACTGTGGCAGCAATTTAAAAGGAATAATTCAAGGAAAAGAACTAAGGGTTAAGGCCCTGGAAGTGGTTTAAAAATAAAGGATACAATTATGTGCGGAACTTGCGGTTGCGGAAGCGAAGAAAATGGGCCAAAAATATTGACCCCTACAATTGGAAATGAAAGCCATAACCATGAAAATGGAGGGCACCATTCCCATTCTCACGGACATCACCATCATCATCATCACGATCATGACCACGACCATCATCATGGTCATCACCACCATCATCACGACCATTCCCATGATCATGAGCATCAGCACAAAACAGTTTTGGAGGTGGAGCGAGACATTTTGCAGCAAAATGAGATCATGGCGGCAAGAAACAGAGGGTATTTTGATGCGAAGGATATCTTCGCCCTTAACTTGGTGAGTTCTCCTGGTTCGGGAAAAACCTCGCTTTTGGAGCGTACTCTTTCAGATATGAAAGACAAAATTCCTTTTTATGTGATAGAAGGAGATCAGCAAACCTTGAACGATGCCAACCGTATTGCCGCTTTGGACGTTCCCGTGATTCAAATTAATACGGGAAAGGGCTGTCATTTAGAAAGTGATATGATCCACGATGCCGTCAAAAAATTGAATATTAAAAATGACTCGGTGTTAATGATCGAGAATGTGGGGAATTTGGTTTGTCCCTCCATGTTTAATTTAGGAGAGCACAAACGCGTGGTTATAGTTAGTACTACCGAGGGAGATGATAAACCTATCAAGTATCCCGATATGTTCCATACTTCGGATATCTGCATCATCAACAAAATTGATCTTGCTCCTTATTTGGACACTAATATTGAGGAATTGAAGAAAAATGCCCTGCAAGTGAACCCAAATTTGGTCTTTTTTGAAGTATCGGCCACCAAGGGAACAGGGATGGAAGCATGGTATAATTGGTTGGAAAAGAATCTCAAAATGATTCCTGAACATTAATAAAACCTGAAACAATGTGTTTGGCTATCCCAGGAAAATTATTGGAAATAACCTCAAAGTTGGATGAGACCTTTCGAATGGGAAAAGTCTCTTTCGGAGGTGTAAAAAAAGAGGTGAGCCTTGCTTTGGTACCAGAGGCAAAAGTCGATGATTATGTTATGGTCCATGTAGGTGCCGCCATAAGTGTGGTGGATGAGGAAGAAGCAAAAAAAACATTTGAAATACTCTCTTTATTGGGAGAATTGGAAGATTTGAACCAACTGCCTGACACTACGGGTTAAATTATTTTAACGTGCCATATTTTGAGCTTAAAAATGATGAAATCAGCTTTCCGCCCGCCTATTTTGCGGATATAGAAGGATTGTTGGCCGTTGGAGGTCAAATGTCTGTTGAGCGTTTGCTCTTGGCCTATAACAGCGGAATTTTTTATTGGCACTTTCCTTTAAAACATATTAAATGGTGGTCTCCCGATCCCAGAATTGTATTAATTCCCGAAGCCTTCGACATCCCAGTGTCCAGATGGGAAACTCTGAATAAAGAGTTCACTGTTACCATGGATTCCGATTTTGAACAAGTATTGCGCAATTGCCAACAGTTGTACAATATTGATGGACAAATGGACAATAGATGGTTGACCGAACGAATGTTTCGAATTTTTACCGAATTGCACAACATAGGAAAGTCCCATTCGGTTGAGGTGTGGAAGAACAGCAAACTGGTAGGTGGATTATTTGGTGTGGCCAATGGAAAAATATTTTTTGGAGAATATTTGTTTTCCACGGTTGATAGCGCTGATGAACTGGCTGTTCTTAGCTTGGTGAAACATTTGAAGCAACAAAGGTTTAGATTGTTGGATATGCAAAAACAGACCTTTTTCCTGCCTGGCATTGAGTATGATGAATTGCCAAGATTGGAGTATGTGGGCATCTGCAAAGAAAATGCCTCGCAGTATAAAGATGCCCAAACAGAATTTTAATAAAAATGTGCAGTTATGAGACTATCATTTGCAGAACAGATACAAAATGCCAATGTGCTCTTACACGAGAACGAAGTTGAAAAGTCCATTGAACATTACAAAGAAGCATTAATTTCCGCTACATCTTTGGAGCAAAAACTTCACTTAAATAGTGTTTTGGGACGTTTGTACCAAAGAACAAAGAATCCGAATAAAGCGGTTGAGGCATTCGAAAATGCTTTGCACTTGATGGAAGCATATGACCAGCTTGGTACGGCAATGGAACGAGCAGCCATTCTCAACAATATCGCTGCCATTCAGTCTATAACTGAACTTTCAAAAGCCATTGACAATTATAAAAAGTCCTTGGAAATATACAGTCAAGCTGTTTCCAATGGGGAATCGGAATTTAATCCGCATTTGGCCAATACCCAGTTTGCATTGGCTGAGGTACATGCCAAGAAAAGGGGTTTTTACTTCGCGAAAAAATATTACAAGGAAGCGATTAAAATCTATGAAAGCTTAAAAGATCCAGCATATTCAAGATTTCGAGCCAGTGGGCATTACCAATTGGGAAATATCTACACAGAAGAATTCAATTTGTTCGATGCCAAGATGCAATACCTTAAAGCTCAAAAGCTTTTTGAGGATTTGATAGAAGAGGGGGATGAGGCCTTAAAACCATATTTGGCTGCTGTGCTAAATAATTTGGCCGTCACTTTCAATTCAATGGAAGAACCAGAAAAGTCGATACAGTATTACGGATTGGCTCTAAAAGCGTATCAAGAATTATCCAATCTTAATTTTGAGGTCTTTCAACCCTATCTGGCATCAACCTATAACAGTTTAGGGATTGTACATTCAGAAATGAAGAATTTTGATCAGGCCATTCAACATATGAAAGAGGCAGTGGATCGGTACAATGAACTTGCTGATTCACGACCACAGGAGTTTACCCATTATTTGGCAACAGGGTTGCACAATTTGGGATTGTTTCATTTTGAATTAAGGAATTATGAAGTGGCCGAGGATTATTTTGATCAAGCCCTTAAAATAAGAAGGAAATTAGCGCTGGAACAACCTATTGATTTTGATGCCGATTATTGTGCAACAGCCTTGAATTTGGTGGAATTGTATCAATCCGAATTGGAGAGTAAAGTGGATTTCACCTTCAAAACCAAGGCTTTGGAACTTTTGGCGGATGTTGAAAATCGATTGGAAAAATATGGGGTTGAATTGCCAGTTATCAAAAACATGAAGAATGATACCAAGCATTATCTGGATTATTTTATGGGTGTTAATGAAGAAGAATTGTCATTGCATCAAGTATTTCAAAAAGTTAGTAATCTAAGAGAGCAGATTGACGAGACTATTTTTCCACAAGAGAAAATGGAATTCCAAGAGGAGATCATGCAATTACTTCAGAATAATTTTAAAAATTACAATGATAATCCACGTCTACTTTTTGAACTTGCCCAAGCCCATGCCAATAAAAGTTGGCTCCATTTGAGGCTTCAAGAATATGTGGAAGCTGAACAAGTCATAAGGAACTCACCAAAATTGGAAAATCCTTTACTTTCTTTGACCTGTAATCTGGCCCACAGTTATCTGTTACAAGACCAATTTGAAAAAGCTTGGAAACTTTATGATGCGTTGACACAAAAAGAAAATACTGAAGGTGAAAGCTATAGATCCATTATAATTAAGGATTTTGAAATTTTGAAAAGGGATGGCATTGATCACGAAGGATTTGAAATTGTGGCACTACAAATAAAATAAATACACTAACCCAAATAAAAGAGCCGATCAAAAAGCGATGCTGTTTTAGTCACAGTTTTACTTTTTGAACGGCTTTCGATTTAATATAAAAAAGTTCTCTTTTTCTGTTGTTTAAATGAACAATAATTGGGTGCCTTCTTGATCGGCTCTACTATAAAAATCCCCGATGGTTAAGATTCCATCCAATTCGTCGATCAGGTCTTTTTCTTCCAAATGGAACATATCCACAGCCAGTTTACAGGCCCAAAGTTTACATCCAGAATCTGATAGAATTTCCAAGAATTCACCTACTGGGGGCATATCCAATTTGTCCATTTCTTTTTTCATCATATTGGAAGCTAGTGCTTCAACCCCAGGCAAACCTCCCAACATTGTGGGCATGTGCATGGCAGGGTTACCAACAGTTGCAACGTGCAAATGTTCCAGTTTTTTCTTTTGAATGGCTTCCAATCCAAAGAATGTGAAGAATATTTCAGAATCAATACCTTCCATTCTTGCTCCGTTGGCCATCACAAATGCGGCATACACATTTTCCAGGGTGGCTTTGGAGAGTATAAAAAGCATTTTTTTAACTTTTGTATTGCTCATTTCTGTAGTTTTTATTTATTCTCTCAATTAGGTTTTTCCTGTCCTGTACTCGAGATTAAATACAGCTTTTTGGTTTTGGAATACCCGCGATCATAGTGGCTTTTTTCAATGGGCCACCTGGGAACAAGGCGTAAAACTGTTTAATATCGATTACGCCACTTTTTTTAATTCCTCTAATGGATAATGGCTCCTCGTTTTTGAATTTATCCTGGATATAATCAATGATTTCCCAGTGTTTATCGGTCATTTCAATACCTTGTTCATGTGCTATCTCTGTGCCAATTTCTTTGTTCCATTGTGAAAAATCGGTTAGGTATCCTTCTTGGTCCACTGAAATTGTTGCTTGTGCTATTGTCTTGTCCATTTTAGTAGTATTTAGATGTTAAATTAAGCTTGTGTTTCTTCAAAATGTTTTCCTTTTTCACTCATGGTTGCTGAAACAAAAGGAATATGGATGCCTTTGATCAACATGTTCCAATAGACCCATCGGAAGGCCATTTTTCCCATATGGTTTGTCCTACTTTCCTTGAGCAGGTTCAATGGGCCTACACCAGGGAAGGGGAATGTACCTTCAACAGGTTCATGGGTATAGTTAAAGTCTATCAAGAGTGCTTTTCCTCCCCCTGTTTCAATAAAACAGTTGGCATGTCCGTCAAACTCTTCTTTTAAGGGTTCTCCGTTGATGTACCTTAAAATATTCTCAGTTAATATTTCAGCTTCAAAGTGGGCAACAGAACCAGCTTTGGATGCAGGTAAGTTGGTAGCATCACCAAGTGCGAAAATATTCTCGTAATCATCAGTTTGCAGTGTTGCTTTGTTGGTTGGGACATAGTTTAGATCATCACCCATACCAGATCTCTCAATCAATGCATCACCCATATTGGTGGGTACAGTTACCAAAATGTCATAGGGTACTTCTGTTTCCGCATAATCTATGATCTTGTTGTTTTCGTAATCTACTCGTTCTATGTTAAAATCTGTTACCTCAGTAATGCCTTTGTCGGTCAATAAATGGTGCAAGGCTTGAGTCGCTTTTGGTTTGGTAAAAGCACCTCCCAAAGGAGTAACAAAAGTGATATCCACTTTGTCGCGCATTCCTTTGTTTTTAAAGTAAGAATCTGCTAGAAAGGCAAATTCCAAAGGAGCAACAGGACATTTAATGGGCATTTCTGTAATATGTACCACCAATTTTCCACCTTCCCATTCACGGAATTTATCGCGAAGTGCCTTGGCGCCTTCATAAGTGTAAAAGTCAAAAACGCTCTTGTGCCATTCAGGACCTTTCATGCCCTCAATCTCTTCGGGAGCAATTTTAGTACCTGTAGCAATGATCAAGATGTCATAAGGCAGTACATTTCCATTTTCCAAAAGAACCTTATTGTCTTCAGGTTGGATAAGATCTATCTTCTCATTGATATAATTTACACCTTTCGGAATGAATTTCTCTCCTTTTTTCTTTACCTGTTTAGTGGTATAAATATCAAATGGGAGGAATAAAAATCCAGGTTGATAGTAATGGGTTTTATATTGATCCACAACTGTGATCTGCCATTCATTTTTTGGAAGTTTTGATACAAGATGGTTAGACATCATTGTTCCGGCCGTTCCTGCACCTAATATGACTAAATTTTTCATGACTTTAGGATTCTGTGAATTACATGAATAAAAGTAGTAATAGGGAGTGTTTACAAGTATGACATTTGTCAGTTTTTGACGTTTTCTTGTGTAACTTAAGTTACATAATACATTGAAAAATAATAAGTTATAATTGTATATCGCTCTGTTTAAGGAGCTTTCGGGCATTTATGCCCTAACCATTTTCGGACTAAAAAATTCAGAGTGAAATCATACTTTTTTTAAAAAAATGCCACAATTCATTTCTGTGGAACTTGGCGTGTGGATAATTAAGGTCAATTGTAACCTAAATAGGGCAAAATAATATGAGGCAGATGGAATAAATAGTGCTGAATATTATTAAAAACAACCTGAAAGAGGGCCGATAAATAAAAAAGCCACCCTTTTAAAGGTGGCTTTTTTTATGAAGTGGAGCCGGAGGGATTCGAACCCTCGTCCAAACAAGCAATAACTAGGCTTTCTACATGCTTAGTTTTGGTTCAATTTTCGACGCACGACCGACCCAAAACAGCCTATCGTACGCTTAGCTTCTTAAGTTTTACGACCTTAACGAAGCTATAAGATCGCTATGTTGACTTTTATGGTGCCCCAAAAAAGACCGCCATCAACAAGGGCTGTCAAGGGACATTCAGCTTGTGCGCCTTGCGCACCGAGGCTTGGACTTACTATAATTCAGTCAATTAAGCAGCTAAAGCGTAGTTAGACTCGCCATTTAAAAAAGTTGAGACATTGAATTAACGAGCATCATTCCCATAGCTCGACATGCTTACATAACCATTGGTCTCGCTGTCAAAACCAGTCGGCCCCGTAATGAGATAGCAAATCTATGATTTGCGTGATCGAATTACGTCCCGAACTTGTTTCGGGACCTCATCCTAAACTCATTTTTTTATCAAAGAACTAATCCTGCACATAGCGCAGTCAAAGTGTTGGCGTTTCCAAGAACCTGCAACGCAAGTTCTCGGTCGGGCTATCGGCCATACAAGGTATTTGCCTCTATCCCTAACGCGGGCGGCAAAGGTAACTTATATCTTCAAAAGATAAAAAGTTTGCGCTATCTACCCAATACCCTTAATTTGGTCAACAATTATACCAAAGCAGTTTATGAAATTCGGAATCATACGCGAACGTAAAAATCCGCCCGATCGTAGGGTGGTACTATCCCCATCAGAATGCCAAAATGTCTTGGAACAGTTTCCAAAGGCAGAAATTTTGGTGGAAACGTCTCCCATCCGAACCTTTTCCGATGCAGAATACACAGCAATAGGACTGCAAGTCGGTGACGATATGGAATCCTGCGATGTGCTTTTAGGGGTAAAAGAAGTTCCTATCGATGCTTTGGTACCCAATAAAAAATACTTTTTCTTCTCCCACACCATAAAAAAACAACCCTATAATCGAGATTTGTTACGAGCCATTCTCGACAAGAACATTGAGTTGTACGATCATGAGGTGATCACCAATCCTAAAGGACAACGTTTGGTGGCGTTCGGAAGGTATGCGGGCATTGTAGGTGCCTATAACGGATTTAGAACCTATGGTTTAAAATACGATTTGTATCAACTGCCCAAAGCAGAAAACCTAAAGGATCAACAAGCTTTGATCGCAGAACTACAGCAGATTAAATTGCCCAATATCAAAATTCTTCTAACTGGAAAAGGAAGGGTAGGTAATGGCTCCAAGGAAATGCTCGACGGCATGGGATTAAAGAAAGTTGGTGTAGACGATTATTTGCACAAAACCTTTTCGGAGCCTGTTTATTGCCAAATAGATGCAGCCGAATACAACAAAAGGAAAGATGGTGTAAGAGGAAATAAGGCCGATTTTTTCCAGAATCCTCAGGAATATAAATCCAATTTCTTCCGTTTTGCCAAGGTGACCGATTTCTATATTGCTGGACACTTTTATGGCGATGGAGCACCATTTTTATATACAAGAGAAGATGCCAAGCATCCAGATTTTAAAATCAAAGTTGTGGCCGATATTAGCTGCGATATCGACGGACCTGTAGCAACTACAATTCAACCATCCACAATTGCAGATCCCATATATGGATATAATCCTGTTTCCGAAACTGTTGATGATTACAAAAGGGAAGATGTAATTGCTGTTATGGCCGTTGATAATCTCCCTTGCGAATTGCCAAGAGATGCCAGTGTTGGCTTCGGCGGAGCATTCTCAAAACATGTGATTCCAGCATTTTTCAACAACGATGAAGATGGAATTTTGGAGCGTGCACGAATGACACAAAATGGTACGTTAACACCACGCTATAACTACCTTCAAAACTACGTTGTTGGGTTAGAATAGGCCATAAAACGAGAACCAACACTAAAGTGTTGGTAATGTGTTGTTTTTTAGTATATTGTACGTCCTATACTTGCGAAATAGTGAAGTTTAACTGGTTATTTTCTGGAGATGACAATCCAGTGATGAAACGAACTTGTATTGACCTCGAGTACAAGTTGAGACCAAAAATCACAAAGTTCCTCCTTTCTAAGTTGGACAGTGATTATTCTGGCGACCTTTCACGTTTTTGTTTTGATGTGGATGTGGACCGAAAATGGGTATCTATTTCCGACAAAACCCCAAAAGAATTGATCAGTAAAATCTGGTCCGATTTTGATGCGGCCATTAATGGTTCTCCTTTTCCTTCGGTAGCGTAGAATTTATTCAACCTTAATTTCCCAATCTATAACAGCTTGTTCTTTTGGAGCAACATAAGCGCTCAAGGCCTTTAGGGTTAGTGTCACGCTATCCTTTTTCTCCAAAGTTTTAATGTTTAATGTTTTGGTTTCACCAGCAGGAATGGTGAATACAGGAGAACTCGAATAAAAAGTATATTCCATTTGATTTTCCAATAATAGGTCACTGCTGGTCACATTTGTAAGGGTCACCTCCAAAATGGAAGTTTTGTCAATGTAGTTGGCCTTTTCAATCACCAAACTAGCTTGCAATAAGGGAACCAAATGTTCTTTTTTACCCACAAACAAAGAATTGAAAACTGCAACTGTTCTACCTGCAAACAATGCTTCTTGCAGCGATTCAGGAGTTCTTTCTTTGGCAAAGACCAATGTAACAGGTCGATCTATTCCTTTACCCACATAGTCCCAGTCAATTAACCCGTGAATGTCACTGGTACCCATAATGGTCAGATTGTTTTCCAAGGCCAACGCTAACGATTCTTCGGCATAATCACCCACATTGATGACTTCAATTCCATGCAATTCCCCATTTTTGATGCGTTCCTTTTGAAATTCGCTCAAAATTGGATTTCCAGTTGGCGATTGTGCATACCAAGCAGGGTGGTTCCAAAATACAAAAGCACCTTGTTTTTTAGCTTCACCGAAGGCATCTTTGGCTTCATTGTGCAATATTTTATTGGCATCCTCTATAAAAATAGCATTGCTGTGCCCCATGGGAGCCTGTCGTGTAATTTCCGAACCATGAATGATCATAAGATCATGGTCTTTGGCCTCTTTTAAGGCAATTTCATACGAGCGGTTTCTATCTGGGTGTGGAATATCTGCTTTGTGGGGTTGATACTCCAAATGTTCCGTTAGAGAAATTACATCCAAATTATCGCGAAGTGCCTCACCAACTCGAATGGTTGGCCAAACATTACCATCGGAAAACACTGTATGCTGGTGCAAATCAGTTTTTAAAGTGATATACCCTGGTACATTCGGAAATTCAAGTGCTCTTGAACTTTTATGTATGTGTTCCTGAGCAAATAGAGTAATGGTAGCTAAAAATGCGATAAAAAAAGGTCGGAATTTCATGATGATGGTTTTTTCAAAACTAAAAAACTTTAAAGCTGTTTTTAACAGGTTGTATGATATTTTACAAACTGTTAACCTCAAGATAAACTCGTTGGATTTTAATAACAGAAATAGTGATGGCGGAAATCACAATTAATAAATTTTTAAGGAAGTTAAGCACCCCAATACGCAAAATCATTGTTAGGTTTGCTAGCTTTAAACCTCGACACCTTGCACATTGATTTGATTGTAGCGGCCCTTTGGAGTCTTTCCCCTTTTGGAGAGGCTAAAGTGGGTATTCCTTATGGAATGTACCAAGGGGTGAATGCCTATTTGGTGTTCATTGTGTGTTTTGCGGCCAATGTTGCGGTTTTTCCTTTAATGATGTTCTTTTTAAAATACATCAACCAACACCTGATCAAATGGCGATTTTATAAGAAATCAGCTGTTTATGTAGGTCAACGAGCCAAAAAAGGATCTGGTAAGAACATTCAGCGCTTCGGTTTTTTAGGCATTGTACTTTTTGTGATGATTCCGCTACCTGGAACAGGGGTTTATGCTGGAAGTATTGCATCCTACCTCTTTAAAATGAAAAAGCGACAAGCTTTTGCCGCCAATACCATTGGTATTTTCTTTTCCTCACTAATTATTTGGGTGGCCACTCTCATGTCATTGAATGGGGTTTCCTAAAATCAAGTTATTATTGCCCCTGTTTTTCTGTTGTTAGAGTAGTATTTAGTTACTTTGTTGTTAACACTAATCTTAAACTATTTCTATGGCTTCAGGGTTTTTTGCCGTGTTGGACGACATTTCTGCATTGATGGACGATGTGGCAACCATGAGTAAAATTGCAACCAAAAAAACAGCGGGTATTTTGGGGGATGACTTGGCGGTAAATGCTGAAAAAGCAACAGGATTTTTATCCAGCCGTGAAATTCCTGTGCTGTGGGCCATCACCAAAGGTTCTTTTTTAAACAAGTTGATCATACTTCCGATTGCATTTTTGTTGAGCGCCTATTTACCTGTTGCCATAACCATTATTTTGATTTTGGGTGGTGTGTATTTGGCCTATGAAGGTGCCGAAAAAGTATACGAATACATTTTTCACCGCAATGAAGATGAACACAAACCGAAGATTGATGAGGTTCCCGAAGAAGAACTCCCAGAATTGGAAAAGCAAAAGATAAAACAGGCCATTGTTACCGATTTTATACTCTCAATCGAAATTGTAATTATTGCATTAAGTACAGTTGTGAATGAACCGTTAACCATTCAGATAGCGACTGTTTCGGTGGTGGCGTTGTTGGCCACTGTTGGAGTTTATGGTATTGTGGCCTTGATTGTTCGTATGGATGATTACGGGTACAAACTCATTAATTTAAATAAAGAAACTGACAGCTTTTCGGATAATGTGGGGAATGTATTGGTAAATGCACTTCCAAAAATTATCAAGGCACTATCCATTGTTGGGACTTTGGCATTACTTCTTGTATCTGGTGGAATCTTTAACCACAACATTGAGTTTTTCCATCATTTGTTTCCTAGTCTTCCGACCCTGCTTAAAGATTTTATCTTTGGATTGGTTATTGGCTTTGTAGCACTTCTGTTAATGAAGTTGGTGAAAAAGCTTTTCAAGAGTAAAAAATAATCTAACTGTTGGTATGAATCCAGCTGAAGAATATATCATCAACCAGAAAGAACCCTACAGAAGTGTTTTGTTGCATCTAAAAGCTGTGATTGAGTCGGTTGTAATAGATGTAGATATGAAGTACAAATGGGGTATTCCTTGCTTTTATGCTGGAAAACAGCCCATCTGCTATTTAAATGTGTCCCAAAAAAAGAAGTTTGTGGACATTGCCTTTTGGAATTCAGCCCATTTGACTTTGCACACCGATAAAATGGTGAGTGAAAACCGAAAGGTGGTTAAGTCCCTTCGCTATTTTTCGTTGGAAGAAATTGACCAAGAGGTGTTGGTTGAAGTTTTACAGGAATGTTACTTGCTCAAGCATAAAGGTTTTTATAAGAGATAATTTTTCAAATTTTTTGACTGGCGACCTTCCCAATCTCTTTCTTGCCTAATTTGAAGAACACAATCCAAAGTGATACGACCCCCAAGATCAACCAAAGCAAATCCACCAAAAGGATATGTTGATATCCGTTTTGATAGGCAACCCACATCCAATTACCTGTTGTAATTCCGTTTGCTATCGGAACCAACAATCCTAAAACACCACCAGAGATCAACGTCCATTTGTTGGTGAAAGCAATATTTTTTTTAAGGATAAAGAATACAGTAGCGACCAACCAGATTAAAAAATAGGTTTTGTAGAGAAAGCCCATATTAACCGTTGAGGCAAACTTTACAATGATAAATTCCAATGCGGTTACAGGCAACAAAGTTAGGCAAATGGCCATATACCAATTGGCAACTTGTTGGTTGAACTTTCGTCGCTTTTCAGGTATGTTCTTTTTATCTCTGGCCACGAGCCAAATCATAATTCCAGAGAGAATCACAAAACAGGAAACCAATCCTAGAATAAAGGAAATTATTCGTAACCCGTATCCAGTATAATCACCAAAATGGAGGCGGAACATCATATTTTTCACCCCATCTAAATAGGAGGTTGAGGCAATGGGCACTTTTTCTTGTGCAATGGAACCATCCGCGACTTTGTAAATACGATACCCCAAACCATTGAGTTTGGTGTCATACCCGAGATAACCACTAATGGCAGCGTGCATATTTTGGTCGCCGTAGTTGAAAATATGGGTTTCGGTTACTCTAAAATCACCCCATTCTTTTTGCATTTCCATTACATATTGATCCAGATTGATGGTCTTGTCCAATTTTTCGTTCTGAAATTCATAAACAGGATGGTTATACTCCAAATCTTCGTACAATTTATTCGCATCGCCATCGTATAAACCCATCACCATAGGGAGTACCAGAATACCTTTCAATAAAAAGAAAGCTCCCGTAACGGCATATACAAATTGAAACGGGAAGCCTATTACTCCAAGAGCGGTATGGGCATCTGTCCACATGGTTTTTAATTTGGCCCAAGGCCTAAAAGTGTAAAAGTTGGAAACAATTTTGTTCCAGTGTACCAAGATTCCTGTGATGATTGCAAAGAGAAAAAAGAAGGCGACAATGCCAGCCAGTGTTCTTCCGTAAGGGTAGGGGATCTGATCTAAAAAATGGAGGCGGTATAGGAATTCTCCCAAATGATAATTGTCTGCATAGCTTTCGGTTTTGGTCTTGGCTTCGGGATCCAAATAGAAAAATACGGGTGTCTTATCTTCCTCCGATGCCAATGTGTCTTTGGTTGCTCCCAAGTTGACGGTAATGCTTCTTTCGTTGTAATAATGTCGTAGTTCTACATCCCGACCGTATAAATTGTATTCAAGCGAAAGGTCATTTAAATGACTGTCAATTCCCTCAGGCATAGCATCTTCTTGGCTTACATGATGTCCACGTTGCCAATTGGCAATTTCATCCCTAAAAAAGGAGAATGATCCTGTGAAGAAAATAACGTAGAGTGCAACACTGATTACAATACCGCTTACGGTATGTGTATGGAACAAAATATTGTAAATGCGGTTTCCCATAGTTTTAAACAAG
This sequence comes from Flagellimonas zhangzhouensis, assembly GCF_900102925.1. GTDB lineage: Bacteria > Bacteroidota > Bacteroidia > Flavobacteriales > Flavobacteriaceae > Flagellimonas > Flagellimonas zhangzhouensis. Next base: position 196,815 of record NZ_FNKI01000002.1, read on the forward strand.
AGGGTTGGTTTGGTTTCCGAAATAGAAAATGACAAAGAGGACTAGGCTGATCATTAGGTAGATGCCCCAGACTTTCCAGCCGTTTTTGCCCAAAAAGGCAACCACCATTAAAACGGCCCATAAAATAAATGCCGAAAAGGTGCTGGTAATAATTACCGCCACATGGTTGAACCAACTGGCTAAAGCCATATGGAACATTACAGCTACGATAAGTCCACCTATAATAGCCGCTGTAATCTTTGCAAATCGTTGCGAGGGAGATGGGGTCAGATATTTTTTGTTGGCTGGCATAGGTTAAAACAATATGGTTTCAAAAAGGATGGAGCATATAAATAGGATGCCCAAAAAACGGTAGTTCAATAAACGCAAGGGAGCCAATAGAATAACCAAGCTGGCAACAGTCATTAACAAAATGAAAAAAGTGAACGTTCCCGAACCTACGCCCCAAAAAAAGCAGCTAAGCCCCAATGAGAAAATCATTAGGGCCAAACTGGCTAATTGAGATGGCTTTTTATGTTCACCCGACCATTTCTCCAGGCCTAAATTCCCAACGGCAGCCATTTTTTTTGAGGTGCCATATGAAAGATAAAAGGCCAAAAAGGTGAGCAATGAAATGAAGGTGACCATGACTTATCGTTTAATACAATAGGTGGCGCAATGCCAAATAAATTCGTAATCCTCGCCATTATAGGTTCCTGGAATTTCTTCCTTGGTCGTGGTCTCAACAATGTATTTGGTCCTCCAAGGCAGGGTAAAAGAAACTTCCCCATTGTCGTCGGTGTACAATGTTTTTGACCATAGATCGGAAACATAAACTTTAAGCTCATTTTTGGCTATGGGTTGTCCTTTGTACATTACTTGAAGTTGGATTTCTTCGCCATCATTTTTCAATTGCTTCACAACAATTCCATCAGGATTTTCAGCTTTTGTATCGCCATTAGCCTCTACTTGAACTTTTGCCGTTGCATGATAGTGCGTTTTAAAAATTCCAAAATCGTATTGTGTGTAATCGATTACGTCGATTTCATTGTTGTTCAAGGCAATGGTGTAAACTCCCTTTTCTGTTGGGGTAAAACTGGCCAAATAATGGTCTTCTTTGGCTGTTGTGCTCAACTGGGTCTTTGTGCCATTGGGAGCGATTACCCAAAGGGTAAATTTGGAAACTGCAGGAAATGCTTCGCCCTCAACTTTTTCGATAACTCCATAAGTGTACTCTCCATAATGCACACGAACTTCCTGTACTTGACCCAATGCTCCTGTACCATTGGTCTCTATCCATAAATAATGGGCCGATGCTGACAATAATGGTAAGGTGATTAGCAATATTGTTGCAATAAGTTTTTTCATGACTTTCTCTTAGAATTTATAAGTGAAGTTGGCAGAAAGACTTCTCAAGTTTTGAGGGCTGATGGTAGACCAACCTTTGTAATAGTCTTTGTTTGCAATGTTGTCCAACTTCAAAGTGATCCTGAAATCCCTTGCTTCATAAAAAGTTGAGGCATTCAGAATGGTATATTCATCAATGGTGAATGTGCCGTTGGTTCTATTGAAGATTTTGTTTTCACTGGCGTAGTTTCCACCAAAACCAAGCCCAAAGTTTTCTAAGGCTCCTTGGGTGAATCGATAGCTTGCCCAAACGTTGACCAAGTTCATTGGGCCTGCGCTTTCAGGTCTAAATCCTGTGAAACTAGCAGCTCCTTCAACCAATTCGCTGTCGTTATAGCTGTATCCTGCAACAATATTCAAGCCATCAACAGGAGAGGCGATAAGACTTGCTTCAAAACCTTTGCTGGTCTGTTCCCCATCTTGGGTGTAGTAATAGTTGTCAGCATCAGTGTCGATACGTTGTGCCATATCGCTCACGGTAATGTCGTAGTAGCTGAAAGTGGCGGAAAGTTTGTCGTTAAACAAGTTCAATTTGGCACCTACCTCAAACTGGTTGGCATGCTCTGGATTCAATGCTCTTACGGAAGTGTTTCCGTCGGATAGTTCTGTTACAGGGGCCACATTGCTAAATCCGTTCATATAATTGGCGAATATGGATACTGTGTTCAAGATAGGCTGATACACCACTCCAAATTTTGGAGAAAATGCCGTTTGATTGTATCCGTCGTTGGAAAAACGATCCACTCGCAAACTTGCCATAGCAGACAATTCAGGCAATAGGTTTATGACGTTTGAAGCGTATGCACTAAAGATTTCTTGCTCTGCTTCACTGAATTGTGCTCCTGGGTTGGACAAAGTTGCGATTCCCGCGTCGGCACCAGCTTGTGTCAACACACCTGAATCGTACAAACCAGTTCCCATCGGCGTTCCATAATAGGCATGTAGGGCAGGGGCAACGGCTTGGAATTCATCAGGGTTTTGACCTACGTAAATAAAACCTTGGTTTCCGTAACCTGTACTGTTGTTGATTAATCTGGTTTTGAAATAATCCAATCCAACCACTAAACGGTTGCGCATGTTTCCAATGTTGAAATCACCGATAAAGTTTTGTTGGATATCAGTTCCCAAGGTTTCAGAGTTTTGGTTGCTGGTGTAGCGAGCCAAAATAATACCGTCTTCAATAGGTGCACCAGATAAGGCTTCCACAGTTGAGGTTATTTCATATAAATAAGAGTAGTAACCATCCGACTTTGCATTGGATCTGGAGATTACAGTCTGAGAGGTCCAAGAATCGTTCAAAATGTAGTTCATTTGACCTTGCAGACTGTAAGTAGGTGTATCGATGTACAAATCGTTGCTGGTGTAAGAACGTTTGTAGTCGTAACCCAATTCATCCAGATTGGTTACGCGAAGTGGCGAACTGCGGTCAACAAATAGCATAGTTTGGTTAGTGCTTCTGCCATTGTAAAATTCTGTATTGATGTTGAATGAAAGTCTATCACTGGCCTGAAATGCCAATGATGGCGCAAAGAAAAACGACTTTCTGAATCCAGCATCTTGGTAGCTGTTCTGTGTGTGGTAGGAAGTGTTCACGCGAAGAGCAATGTTATTTTGGTTGCCCAAGGTGGAGTTGACATCGGCACTTACCCTGTTCAATCCATAACTGCCAGAAGTGTAAGAAATATTACCTCCAAAACCGTAGAATGGTTTTTTGGTGTTGATGTTGATCAATCCACCGTAAGAAATCAAACTACTACCATATAAAGTTCCCGATGGGCCTTTGATCACTTCGATGGATTCTACATTGGCAGGATCTGGACTTCCGTTGGTCAAGCCTGGCAATCCGTTGATCATGGTAGGTTGTACAGCAAAGCCACGAAGCGAGAAATATCCAGCACCATCGTTTCCTCTACCTGTTGATTCCCAAAGTTTGTCGATTCCAGGGGCGTTTTTAAGGGCGTCATCAAAATTGGTCACTACTTGATCTTGCAACAATTCGGTGGAGATGGAATTATACACCTGTGGATTTTCAATGTCCTTCAAGGGCATTTTGGATACGTAAACACTTGCCTTTCGGGCATATTTGTTGATTTGGTCCCCTTCAACAACCACCTCATTGAGCTGTTCTTGGCGTTCCACCAAAGTGATGGTCTGAACATTGGTGGTTTGATTTGCATAAACGGTCACTGTTTTATTCTGCGTACCAAAACCTACCATCGAAAATGTCAAAGTGTACGAGCCAGGGGCAAGGTCAGTGATTTTATATGCACCTGAATAATCGGTATTGGTACCTAAACTGGTGTTGGAAACAGCAATGTTCACATTTGCCAACGGATTGTTTCTTTGGTCGGTTACTTTACCAGTAATGTTTCCTGATTGGGCTTGCGCAAAAGAGTAAAATGCCAAGCTTAGGATGAGCAATATATGTTTCATTTTATTATTTGAAATTAGTCTAAATAAATAGTTTCGCAAATGTATATGCCGAGAGCTATTTATCCAAAATATATTTAGACTAATTATAAATAAAATTTAAAACAATACGTAAGTATCTTTAAATCAATATATTAATTTTATAAGAAAAAGCTAAAACAGGTACTTAAAGGGAGTTGATGGTCTTGCGAATGGCGGTTAAATCTGTCAATAATTTTCCCAATAAACTTAAATCAAGCATATTGGCACCATCACTTTTGGCATTGGCTGGATCAAAATGGGTCTCCATAAACAGTCCATCAACACCAGCTGCGATTCCTGCTCTGGACATGGTACCGATTAACGCAGGTCTTCCACCCGTTACCCCAGAAGATTGATTGGGTTGTTGTAGGGAGTGGGTTACATCCAAAACTACGGGAGCGTACTGTTTCATAGTTGGGATACCTCTAAAATCCACAATCATATCTTGATAACCGAACATGGTTCCTCGGTCGGTGATTATGGCTTGTTCATTTCCCGTTTCTGTCACCTTGGTCACCGCATGTTTCATGCTTTCTGGACTCATAAACTGACCTTTTTTCAAGTTGACGACTTTTCCAGTTTCTGCTGCGGCAACCACCAAATCGGTTTGGCGAACCAAAAAAGCTGGTATTTGAAGTACATCCACATATTCTGCGGCCATAGTGGCATCAGCAATTTCATGGATATCGGTAACTGTTGGAACTTTAAAGGTTTCAGAGACTTTTCTCAAAATTTTCAGTGCCTTTTCATCCCCAATCCCTGTGAAAGAATCGATACGGCTACGGTTGGCCTTTTTAAAACTTCCTTTGAAAATATAAGGTATTTTCAAGTCATCGGTAATCGAGACCACTTTCTCGGCAATACGCATGGCCATGTCCTCGCCTTCGATGGCACAAGGTCCTGCCAATAGAAAAAAGTTATCACCTTCGGAATGTTTTATCTGAGGAATTTTGGTCAAGTCCATTTCTTAAAGTTTGCACAAATATAGTACTAAACCATGGTATACTTTTTAGATTTATCAAGATAAACCACTAACCATGAAGTATACTTTTCTATTGTTTGTGTTGTGCTTATTTCCAGTTTTTTCACATGCACAATGGCAAGAAAGGGGTGGAACCTTTGATTTGATCCATCTGGAACGCCATCAATTTAGATTGAACCTGTTGAGTCCTGGGTTTACCTATGAATTCGGAATTTTTAAGAACCAAAGTGTCTCTACCGATTTAGGTCTAGCCGCCGCCACTTATGAAGAGGGCTATGCCTTTGGATTGGCCAGTAACAATAGGTACCGTTACTATTACAATTTTGGTAGAAGGGAATATTTGGGAAAGAATACTTCTGGTAATTCAGCCAACTATATTGCTGCGGCTCAAGCTATTTTCTTTTCACAATTGCGCATTTCTACCAATATCGAAGGTCCAAAAGATTTCAACTTGGGATTTTACGGATTGGTTTATGGGATTCAAAGAACCTTTAAAAATGGGTTTAATTTTAATGCAGAATTGGGTGCTGGATTTTATAAAGGTGATGGTATTCCTGATGGATACGGGCCTTTGTTTAATTTCACTTTCGGATGGGTGGCCACCAAACGGAAATCTAAAGAACCCATTTTCGACTAAATGGAAGCTTAAAACATACTATTTTCCCAAACCAAAGGTTATAATAGTACCAAATTAACCTACAATGCGTCGCTTACTTCTTTTGGTATTCCTATCCATGGGCTATTTTATGCATGCCCAATATGGTAAAAACTGCGAAATACGTCAGTTTAAGCTCAATATTTTCAATCCTGGAATTGAATACGAAATGGCCGTGGGTGTAAACAGTACCTTGGATTTTCGCGTTGCTTGGCAAGCTGCTTTGGAACCTGCAAGTGCGACGCCTTTGGAGGACTTCGATTTTTTTCCTGCCATTACGGTTCAAAACCGTTACTACCACAATTTACATAGTCGCGAAAGACGAAGAAGGTCCATTTATGGCAATTCTGGAAATTATTTGGCTCCATCGGCGGCGATTTTCTCACCTGGAAAGCGCACAGTGGATGGTCAAATAGTAGATGGCGTGCATGGATATGGCGGATTGGTCTATGGAATTCAGCGTAGTTACGATTCTGGTTTTAGCTTCTCCATTGATGCTGGTGCTGGCTATTATGTAGGTCCCTTTAAAGGGGCAATTCACCCTGTTGTTAACCTTAGTATTGGGTGGATTATTAGCGAAAAGCGATGGTGTGTTGGTCTATAGGCTTGGAACTACCACAAAATCAATAAGATAAAAATAACATTTAGGTGTATTGACAAGTGAAAAATAGCAGTATCTTTGCGGGCTTAAAATTCAGGTTATGTCCAAGATAAAGAATATTGCAATCATTGCACACGTAGACCACGGTAAGACTACCTTGGTGGATAAAATCATGTACCATTGCCAGTTGTTCCGAGATAACGAGAACAAAGGAGATTTGATCTTGGACAACAACGACTTGGAGCGGGAACGTGGGATTACCATCGTATCCAAGAACGTTTCCGTAATGTACAAAGACACTAAAATCAACATTATCGATACTCCTGGTCACGCCGATTTTGGCGGTGAGGTAGAGCGTGTTTTAAACATGGCCGATGGGGTGTTGTTGTTGGTGGATGCCTTTGAGGGTCCTATGCCACAGACTCGATTTGTACTTCAAAAAGCTATCGACCTTGGTTTAAAGCCATGTGTTGTTATCAATAAGGTAGATAAAGAAAACTGTACTCCAGAAGAAGTTCACGAAAAAGTGTTCGATTTAATGTTCGAATTGGGAGCAGAAGAGTGGCAGTTGGATTTCCCGACCGTTTATGGTTCTGCAAAGAACAACTGGATGGGAGAGGATTGGCAAAAGCCAACCGAGAATATCGAGCCTTTGTTGGATATGGTAATTGAGCACATTCCAGAATTCAAACCACAAGAAGGAACTACCCAAATGTTGATTACTTCTTTGGATTTCTCCTCATTTACGGGAAGAATCGCGATTGGAAGATTGCAAAGAGGTACGCTTCGTGAAGGACAACAAGTTTCTTTGGTAAAAAGAGACGGAAGCATCGTAAAGACCAGAATCAAGGAATTGTTCACTTTTGAAGGTTTGGGCCGATTAAAAGTTGAAGAAGTTGTAGCTGGAGATATCTGTGCTATAGTTGGTATGGAAGGTTTTGAAATTGGTGATACCGTTGCTGATATTGAAAATCCTGAAAAATTGAAAACTATCGCTATCGATGAACCAACTATGAGTATGTTGTTCACTATTAACGATAGCCCTTTCTTTGGTAAAGATGGAAAATTTGTGACTTCCAGACACATCAAGGAAAGATTGGAGAAGGAATTGGAGAAAAACTTGGCGCTTCGCGTTCAAGAAACTGATAGTGCTGATAAATTCATGGTTTTTGGCCGTGGGGTATTGCACCTTTCCGTATTGATCGAGACTATGCGTCGTGAAGGATACGAACTTCAAATTGGACAGCCTCAGGTAATCATCAGAGAAATTGATGGTGTAAAATGTGAGCCTGTTGAGCACTTGACCATCGATTTGCCAGAAGAAGTTTCAGGTAAAGCTGTGGAAATGGTTTCTATCCGAAAAGGAGAAATGATCAGTATGGAAGCGAAAGGTTCTCGTATGATCTGTGAATTCATGATTCCATCCAGAGGAATTATCGGTTTGCGTAACCAATTGTTGACCGCTACTGCTGGTGAGGCCATTATGGCACACCGCTTTAAAGAATATCAACCTCTAAAAGGGGAAATTGCACAGCGTTTGAATGGTTCTTTGGTATCCATGGAAAATGGAACTGCAATTCCTTACTCTATTGATAAATTGCAGGAGAGAGGGAAGTTCTTTATTGATCCAGGAGAGGATATTTACGAAGGACAGGTAATTGGTGAAAACTCACGTCAGGATGATATGACCGTGAACGTAACCAAAACCAAAAAGTTATCCAACGTTCGTTCTTCTGGTGCAGATGATAAAGCCAAGATTGTTCCTGCTATCAAATTCTCATTGGAAGAAGCTTTGGAATATATCCAAAAAGATGAATACGTTGAGGTTACTCCAAACCACTTGAGACTTAGAAAAATCTATTTAAAAGAAGTGGATAGAAAAAGAAACAAGGTGATTTAATCAAAAAAACACTTTTAAATAAAAAGAAAAGCGAGTGAAGATATCTTCATTCGCTTTTTTATTTTGAGAGTAATTGGTTTTGATTGAGTATTTGACTCGAATGGCACGAATACTTTTCTAAAAAAGATTCTGAATTCGCTTTGCTCTTTCAGAATGACATTGTTTGATCTAATCGAAAAGATTAATGCAAATGTCCGTGGTGTTGTTCGCGCAAACATGCTACGGCAGCCCCAATGATTCCAGCGTGGTTCATTAATTCCGCTTTTATCACCTCGGTTTCAATATCAATATGATGGCTGAATTCTTCCCAGTTTTTTGAAGTTCCACCACCAACTATAATAAGGTCGGGGCTTACAATCAGTTCCACCAATTGTAAAAACTTATTGAATCGCTTGCCCCACTTTTCAAAACTGAGGTTTTCTCTTTCTTTAGCAGAAGCAGCGGCCCAAGCTTCAATCTTCTTGTGTTTTTTGTATGGGATTTGTCCCAATTCAAAATTGGGAATTAGCACTCCATTTAAGAAAGCACCACTTCCCAAACCGGTTCCAATAGTTATCATAATAACCAAACCGTTCTTTCCCTTTCCTACGCCATAATTCATGGATGCGTAACCAGCGGCATCAGCATCATTAAGTACGGTAAATTCATGCCCGGTATACTCGGTAAACAGTTCATCTATATTTACGCCGACCCAACTTTTGTGAAGATTTCCAGGAGATAAACAAACCCCATTTTTTACAATGGATGGAAATCCACATCCCACAGGACCTTCATAATTGAAGTGCTCCACGATTTTGGCCACAACTTTTGCCATGGCTTTGGGCTTTTTGGATTTTGGGGTTGGAATTCTAAAACGTTCGGTAAGCATTTCACCGGTTTCGGCGTTGACCAAGGCACCTTTTATGCCCGATCCACCAATATCAATACCAAGTATCTCCATAAAGGGAAGCAAGATTAATTTAGACAAAGAAACAAAATCTTTTTTTGGTATGGTAATTCAGTCTTTTAGATAAAAACAAAACCCGAACAGCGCAATGGTCTGTTCGGGTTCAGGTTCAACAATAAAAATCAAATCATCATGAATTGTAATCTTCTAAAAGGAGCACTATGGCATTCTCGGATAGTGCCTCAAGTTCCAAGTGCTCCAAATTCCATAGCATTAAACTGTCTCTGGTTTCCAACAACCTGTTTTGTAATTCAAAGGCGCCATTGATCACAAAGGCTAAGAGTGTGTTCTCCTTTTTGGCAGGTACTAATTCAGCCTCGATCCGTCCATCCAAAACCCCAAAATGCAATTTCATGTTTTGCGATTCGAATATGATATTTAGGGCATTGTGACCATAATCTGAAAAAGAAACTGTTCTATCTTCTAGCGATTCTTTCAACCAAATTTGAAGATAATTTACACTATACTTCTTACTTGGATTTTGAATTTTAAAGGTGGAGCCTTTTTTAAGTGAAACCACTTGAAGCTCTTCTGGGGAAATCTTAATTGTTTGCTTTTTGTTCAAAGTGCCATATTCCACCTCACCCACCAGTGGCATCAAAATCACAGAGGTGTTCTTATCCATGGTAAACAACTTGCTTTTTCCAGGAGCCAAGGTTTCATCCGAAATCCTGGTTGCATTTTCTTGGATTTCAGCTCTTTCAATAGGAGTAGATAAACATCGGTATTCATTTGATTCGTATCGATACCGTTTTTCCGCCAAGAAAATTTTTGCTGGTTGTTGTACCATGTTTCCCATGTCACATTATTTTATCCGTTCACGTAAATATCATGCGTCAAGGTAAACCCCTCGTCTACACTGCCACTTACACTGGCCAATTCTTCTTCAACACCATCACCAAAAACATTGTCTTGGGAATGGTAGGTGTAACCGCTCATGCCTTTGGTATATCCATATTCAGTGGCGGCATTTACTCGGACCACGACACTGTTATCTCCCTCTGGAAATGCAATTTGGGTAACCAAAAGTGAATCTCCATCTGCATCATAAATGTGCACGTGTATGTGGGTGGAACGACCACTGTACCATCCTGGGAAAATAGTTGCGAACTCAACCACGCCATTGGAATTACTAATTTGTCTTCCTCTTAAAAAATGGTTGTTGGTGTAATTGGTGGACTGCATTCCTGTTCCTCCATATTCTGAATAATTGCCATCCTTGTCACAATGCCACACATCGACTATTGCACCTTCGAGAATATTACAGCTATCGTTTACATTTCTAATGGTAATGTTGAGGTCCAAATCAATACCTGTTCGGTCACCGACAATATCCACCCGCTCATAATTTTCTGGATCATGGGTAGGGAAAGGACCCTCGGTTTCACTTGGGGTCACTTCACAATCTTCAACGGTTTCGGTTTCCGTTGATGTGGACGTATTGGTGCTGCTGCTTGATGATGAGTCTGTGCTGGTATCTGTGGAGGATGAACTAGTTGAATCACTTGAGGAAGAATCTGATGTTGTATCCTCTTCCAAAAGATAATCGTCGCTGTCTGCCGTACAGGAGCGCAGAACAGCCAAACTGGTAACAGATAGTCCAGCTAATCCAACCCCTCTTAAAAATTCCTTTCGTTTCATAGTTAATACTTTGATGTAAAACTATGTTTATTAAGGTGTTAGAAATAATTAATGAGGTAAATGCCCTTATTGTTGAGGTAAATGGACTTGAAAAGTTAAAGGTTTTTTAAAATATCGGCCTTATAGGATTTACTCATTGGAACTGTGAAATCAGCAATTTTGGCGGTGTCCTTATATACACTGGTTATTTTTTTGAGCGCAATGATATAGGATCGATGTGATCGCAAAAATTGGGGTTGGGGCAATTTTTCCAATATGGCTTTCATGGTGGTTCGGGCCACAATTTTAGTACCGTCGATTAAATGGATCTGAACATAGTCGTCCAAAGCTTCAATTATCAAGACATCCTCAAACGCCACATGGTACAATTTAAAATCTGCCCGAATAGTAAAATGTGTTTTTTCGTTTGCGCTTGAAAGTTCAAGATTGATTTGTGTCCTTGCTTTGTTCACGGCTTTTTCAAACCGCGGGAAAGAAAAAGGTTTCAATAAATAATCGATCGCATCCACATTAAAACCCTCAACCGCATAATGATCGTAAGCTGTTGTGAAAATAACCTTGGTTTTGTTTTTGAGCGATTTATAGAGGTCAATGCCATTGATTTCAGGCATTCGAATATCCAAAAACAGCAGATCTACATCAAATTTATTGAGGTAACGAATGGCTTTACCCTGCTCCGTGAAGATTTGGACCAAATCAACATCGTCGATTTGACCGCAATAGGCTTGAATCACATCCAAAGCCAATGCTTCATCGTCCAGTGCCACTGCTCTGATCATGTAAGGTCCACATATAGTTTTACGGAGTAAAAATCGTCATTTTGGTTGACTTCCAACTGGTGTTTATCGGGATAAAAATAATCCAAACGCCTTTTTGTGTTCTTGTTGCCCTCTGTAGTCTGCTCCATAATACTGTTTTTACGGACAGTGATTTTGTTCTCCACAAGAAGTTCCACCCCTTTAGGGTTTAGGGTAATAATGATGCTAATTTTGGAAGCTTCATCTGGATTAACCCCATATTTAAAGGCATTTTCTACATAATTCACCAAGATAATGGGAGCTATGCGTTTGCGGTTGGGTTCTCCATTGATTTCAAATGTGAAATCGGTGTTGTTCCCCATTCGCAATTTTTGTAGGTCGATGTAATCCGAAATGTATTGAATCTCATATTCGAGAGGCACCTTTTCCGAATCACTTTCGGTGACCACATAGCGCATCATGTCCGAAAGCTTGAGAACGGCCCAAGGTGCTTGGTCCGATTTTTTCAGGGTAAGCGCATAAATGCTGTTCAGGGTGTTGAACAAAAAGTGTGGATTGATCTGCGCTTTTAAGTAGTTGACCTCTGCCTTTAATTTTTCATTTTGAATTTTTTTCAAACGGTTGTCCAATCGCAGCAACATGGACAAAATGGTGATGATGATAAATTGAATGAAAAAGGTGTCGCGAAGCTCAAAGATATTGATCAGGGGTTCTCTTTTTGGTCCATTTGGCATTGGGGGTATGTCATCTGGCCTTTCCATAGATCTTTCGGGCATGGGCTGCCGTTGCATGGGATCTGGGAAATCGTTAGCTCCCGAGAATAGTACTTTGGGCACATATGAAACAATCAAAAAGCAGATAAAAAGAGAAAGAAAATAGATGCCTCTTTTTTTATTGGAATATAGCTTGGGCACCAACCAATAATAATTGGCGTAGTAGAACACTAATAACAACAAATATCCAATAAAATTCTCTCGAAACCCTCTAGCTTTGAGCATATCTGAAAACGAATCGAAATCAGGAGAGGTTAAAATCGGAATACTCAATAGCCCCAACCCAATGAGAATATTAATCCAAAGATCTCTGTTTTTTAGTGCCATTATTTTTTGCAATTGGCCAAAGCTATGTAAATCAGGACAGGAGCTTTAATTATTGAGGTGAGTGAAACCAAAACTGCGGTTAAATTGCCTTTTGAATCACCTCAAAAAGTTTACTGCCATCACATTTTAAAGTTTTATGAGGGTACTTCAAAATCAAGGCGTAATCGTGGGTGGCCATAATAATGGTACGTCCGTTTTGGTTGATATCTTGAAGTACTTTCATCACCTCTACACTGGTTTGAGGATCCAAGTTTCCAGTAGGCTCATCCGCTAAAATTAGTTCAGGGTCGTTCAGTAAGGCTCTTGCAATCGCAATCCGTTGTTGTTCACCCCCAGAAAGTTCGTGCGGAAACTTAAAACCTTTGGTTTTCATGCCCACTTTGTCCAGCACCTCCTCAATCTTATCTTTCATTTTAATGGGGTCTGTCCATCCCGTAGCTTTGAGCACAAACTCAAGGTTGTTGTTGATGTTTCGGTCAGGCAATAATTTAAAATCCTGAAAAACGATACCTAATTTTCTGCGCAAAAAGGGAATGTCCTTTTCTTTTAGAGTGGCCAAATCAAAATCCACCACCTGGCCTGTACCTTGTTTAAACGGGATATCCGCATACAAGGTTTTCATAAAACTACTCTTCCCACTGCCCGTTTTACCGATCACATACACGAAATCTCCCTTTTTAACTTCTAGGTTGACATGGTTCAATACCAAATTTTCGTTTTGGAATACGGCTACATCTTGTAATTTTACGATGGTCTCAGGCATAATATGGATTTGAGAAATAAAGGTACTAAGTTCTAAAATTATTCTTCATTTTGGTTTCACCAAATTTTACAACTTTGTATTCCAATATACTTTGGCCTAAATTTTGACGTTATGAATAAAGTCAATCGAGAACAGCTTAGAACACTATGAATCGAAAAAACCTCCTTGCTATTCCCATTTTAATGGGAACTTTTTTTGCAGTATCCGCCCAGGAAACCCAAATATATACCCACGAAAACAAAGACTACCAAGATGCCTTGGCGCTCTACAACAATGAACAGTACCAGGCTGCACAAAACATTTTCGAGTCGGTAAAGTCAACTACCAAAGATTACGAAACAGAGGCCAATAGCGCCTATTATGCTGCCAATGCTGCGATTCGATTGAATCAGCGGGGAGCAGATAAATTGATGGAAGAATTTGTGGAGCGTTACCCAACTTCGACCAAAAGAAATTCCGCTTTTTTGGATGTGGCCGACTATTATTTTGAAACAGGAAAATATCCCTATGCCCTTAAATGGTACAAAAAAGTAGATGAATCTTCCATGCCGTATTCGGAGCGTGACCGCTATAATTTCAACAACGGATATGCTTTGTATGCCTCCAAACGTCCAGAAGAGGCAGAGCGGTATTTGAACAAAGTGACCACTTCCCAAAAGTATGGTTCACAGGCCAAATATTATTTGGGATATATTGCCTATGAACAAGATGATTACAGTGCTGCAAATGCTCGATTTGATCAAATTCAAGATCCTGATTTGTTGGATGAGAAGTTGACCTATTACCAAGCTGACATGAATTTTAAGCTAGGGAAGTTTGAGGAAGCGATTGATTTGGCTAAAAAACAATTGGCAAAATCCAACCGACAGGAAGTTTCGGAATTGAACAAGATCATTGGAGAGAGTTATTTCAACTTGGAACAATATGCCGAGGCCATTCCATATTTACAAGAATATAAAGGGAAACGCGGCAAATGGAACAATACCGATTATTATTTGTTAGGGTATAGCCACTACAAGTTAGGTGATTACCAAAGTGCGATTCAGCAGTTCAATAAAATCATTGACGGGAATAATTCGGTTTCCCAAAATGCCTATTACCACTTGGCGGAATGCTATTTGAAGTTGGATAAAAAATCCGAGGCCTTGAATGCGTTCCGAAATGCTTCGCAAATGGATTTCAGTCCAGAAATTCAAAAAGATGCTTGGTTGAACTATGCTCGTTTGAGCTACGAAATTGGAAATGCCTATGAACCCGTACCCCAAGTGTTGACCACATATTTGGAAACTTATCCAAATGATGAGCATCAACTGGAGATTCAAGAACTTTTGGTGGACTCCTATATTACTTCAAGAAATTTTGAAGGCGCGATGGAGCTTTTGGAGAAAAACAAAAACTACGCAAGCAAGGAAACTTATCAAAAAGTGGCCTATTACCGAGGGGTGGAACTTTTTATTGATGGGGATTACGAGGGTGCTTGGGAACGCTTCGATAAATCGTTGAAGAGTGCCGAAAATGCAACTTTTGAAGCTCGAGCGTTGTATTGGAAAGCTGAATCGGCCTATAGGATGAATCGATTTGAAGAGGCCTTAGTCGATTTTGTGCGGTTCCAAAATTCAACGGCGGCAAGATCGCTTCCCGAATATGAGCAATTGGATTACAATTTGGGGTATTCCTATTTCAAACTGAAAGATTACAACAACGCCACTTCCTATTTTCAAAATGTGGTAAGTTCCAATGCCATTGATGAAGCCAGGAAGAATGACGGGTATTTGCGATTGGGCGATAGCTATTTTGTGAACAGAAAATATCAATTGGCAAAGAAAGCGTACGATGCTTCATCAAAGATGAATGGACCAGAACGCGATTATGCAGCCTTTCAAAAAACACTTTGCGATGGCTTTTTGGGCAACAACTCAGCCAAGATTGAGGGTCTCAACCAGTTTTTGACCATGTTCCCGACATCCACTTTGCGAGACGATGCCTTGTTTGAATTGGGGAACTCTTACATTCAAAACAACCAAGAAAATTTAGGCTTGCAAACCTACGACCGAATCGTTTCCGAATTTTCTAAAAGCAAATTTGCCCCTAGAGGATTGTTGAGAGCAGGTTTGGTGCATTACAATGCGAGTCGAAACGATCAAGCTTTGGACAAACTGAAAGAGGTAGTCCAAAAATATCCGAATACGCAAGAGGCCAAACAAGCAGTGGCTACGGCCAAATTGGTGTATGTAGATGAGGGTAGAGTAAGTGAATATGCTGCATGGGCCAGAAATCTCGATTTTGTGGAGGTAACGGATGCCGAACTCGATAATGCCAGTTTTGAATCCGCAGAAAGAAAACAAATCGAGGGCAAGACCGATGCCGCCATTCGTGGGTACGAAGATTACGCCAAACAATTTCCAAATGGATTGCATATTGAAAGTGTAAATTTTGCCTTGGCGCAACTCTACTTTGCTAAAGGGCATAAAGACCAAGCCTTGCCAAAATATAAAGCTGTTGCCGATAGTGGAACTGGGGAATATACCGAACAGGCCTTGACCCGAGTTTGTGAAATTTATGTGGAGAAACAGGATTACAATAGTGCCATTACGTATTTGGAGCGTTTGGAAAGCACTGCGGGAATCGTGGAAAACAGAACTTTTGCCCAGTCCAATTTAATGAAAGGGTATTATGGTCAAAAGCAGTATCCCCAGACCATTGCCTATGCTGAAAAAGTTTTGAAAGCCCCAAAAATTGACGACCGCATTAAAAGTGATGCACAAATCATGATTGCGCGTTCCGCCATTGCAACGGACAATGAACGTTTGGCGAAAACGGCTTACCAAGAAGTGCAACAAATCGCATCTGGGGAATTGGCCGCAGAGGCTTGGTATTACGATGCTTATTTTAAAAATAAAGAGGAAGACTTTGAGGCTTCTAACACCTCCGTTCAAAAATTGGCCAAAGATTATGCGGCCTACAAAGAATGGGCAGGGAAAGGTTTGGTGATCATGGCGAAGAACTTCTACAATCTGGGTGATGCTTTTCAGGCTACCTACATTTTGGAAAGTGTGATTTCGAACTTTTCCGAATTTGAGGATATCGTTTCGGATGCAGAAAGTGAGTTGGCCACCATTAAGGCCAAAGAGGCAGAGAGCAATTCATCCGTAGATCCCAACCAAAACTAAACGAGACACAACATGCAAAAGAGAACCTATATATTTTCATTACTTTTTTTGAGCCTTTGCGGAGTGGTTATCGCCCAGGAAGAGGATAACATTGGTACGGAAACGGTAACGGTGGTAAAACCGTATTCCCCTACCGTTTCGGATGCCTTTAAAATCAAGTCCTCCCCAAGTTTGAACGATTCCATTGTGCTGCAAAAGAAGAAAATCAATTACAGCATATTTTCGGTACCCGTAGCATCTACATTTACCCCAGCAAAAGGAAAAGCTTCGGGAGTTGAAAAAACTCCGCCTCCAACTTTGTACAATTCGTATGCATCGGTGGGGTTGGGCAATTTCAACAATGCCTTGGTGGATTTTTACACAAGTCGCGAATTTAATCGAGGCGAAGACCTTTTGGATTTTGGTTTGACCCATAATTCTTCCCGTGGAGATTTGGACTCCACACCTTTGGACACTGATTTTTATGATACCAAGGTAAATGCTTCCTACGCCAAAAAAGACCGTTATATGGATTGGGGGGCAAGTATTGGTTTGCAACATCAACTCTATAATTGGTATGGCATCCAGAGTGAATTGTTCAGCGAAGACGAGATTAATGCCATGGATGAGACGCAAAATTATTTCAATGCAGAGGCCAAGGCGAATTTCAACATGGAAGATTCCCCATTTAAAGGTGGGAATGTATTGTTGAGACGTTTTTGGGATGCTACCAAATCCGCAGAAAACCGTGCAGTGATCAACCCAACTTTTGAGCTGCCCATTACCGAAGAATTGATTACCATTTCTGCCAAAGTGGATTATGTGGGAGGTAGTTTTGAAAATGGAAGCATTACGGAAGGGGTAAATGAAGGGGAGAAGAAGTATGGTTTGCTTCAAGCAGGGGTAAACCCAAGCCTTTTGATCCTACGTGATGACCTTACCGTAAATCTTGGTGCCAATATTGTCTACGGTTTGGATATTGAAAACAGTGACAGCAACTTTTATATTTATCCAGCAGTTACCGCTTCATATCGATTATTGGATGAAAATGTAATCGCTTATGGGGGAATCGAGGGCGAGTTGAAACAAAACTCCTATCACGATTTTGTGGACGAGAACCCCTATGTGTCCCCAACTCTAAATATTGAACCTACTGACCAACAATATGAGGGGTATTTAGGATTAAAAGGACAATTGACCTCAAATATTGGATACAACATCAAAGGATCATACATGGCGGAAAACAGAAAACCCTTGTTTTACCAAAACAGTGTAAATACGGACAGAACTGATGAAAAGAGCTATTACTACGGTAATTCTTTTCAGGTGTTTTATGATGATGTGAAAACTTTGGGTGTCTTCGGGGAAATCAATGTGGATGTCAACCGAAATTTTACTTTGGGAGTGAACGCAGAGTTTTATGATTACGATACAGAAACGGATAATCCAGCGTGGAATTTACCCTCAATAAAGGGTTCTTTGTTCATGGATTACCAGATTACGGATCAATGGTATATGGGGGCGAATCTGTTTTATGTAGGGGAGCGGGATGCTTTGACCTCAGTTGTGCTAACCAATAATGTGCCTCCAACGATTACCTACACGCCAATTACCTTGGATGGCTTTTTTGATGCCAATGCCCATGTGGGATACCGCTTCAACGATCAACTTTCCATTTTTGTTAAAGCATCGAATATTGCGAACAACAATTACCAGCGTTGGGCCAATTTTAGAGTGCAAGGATTCCAAGCTTTGGCAGGAGTGTCTTATAAGTTCGATTTCTAATTTGTAGGATTTTACGCAATAATTTTGCAGATGGGACGTTTTGTACATTCCATCAATGCATTGATAATCATGTGATTGATGGTTCTCAAAGTTCTGGAAACCATGCGATTTCGACCTCAATACATAGCCTCAACTATCCTATTTCTGTCGGCCATTGCTATATGCTTTTCCCAAAATTTGGTATTGAATGGTGGTTTTGAGGACTTCATTAACTGTCCAGTGAAAATGAGCAATCTCAATCGTGATGCGGAACATTGGAGCGCACCATCTTTGGGAACTACCGATTATTTTAACCAATGCAGCAAAACAAAATTGGGTGTGCCCATGAACTTCAAAGGGAAACAAGACCCCTACGAAGGTTCAGGTTATGCAGGTTTGTATTTGTATGCACCCAAAGATTATCGAGAATATATTCAAGTGCCATTGCAGGAAACTCTTGAAAAGGGAAGCCGATACCGTTTGACCTTATTCATCAGCCTTGCAGAAAAATCAGATGGTTCTGTGATGGATATTGGTGCTGTATTTGCCGAAAAACCGCTTTCCATCCATACCAAAAGACAACTTTCACATGGCGTTTTGTCTTCTTCACCAGTGCAAACAACCCACATCAAACAATTTCCTGCCACTGGACTGTATGAGGACAAACAGAAATGGATGGAGTTAAGTTTTAATGTGGTGGCCAAAGGTTTTGAAACCCATTTGATTCTGGGCAATTTTAAAAGTAATGCAGGAACCACTTATGTGAGTCACAATAAAGAGGCAAATAAAGAAGAGGGCTACTCTTATTACTATTTGGATGATATTTCTTTGACCTACCTTGGTCCTGAGTACAAAGCCAATGAGGTGTATGTGTTAGATCATGTCAATTTTAATTTTGACCGATTCGACCTTCAGCCCAAAGCGAAGCAAAGCTTGCAAGATGTTTATGAATACTTAAAGCAAAACCCCAATCTCGAAGTGGCCATTAGTGGACATACAGATGATTTGGGTTCCGATGAATACAATGATGTACTTTCTCGGGAAAGAGCATTGGTCGTTGCTAATTATTTAATCGCCTTGGGTCTGGATAAAAAACGAATTTCCTCCAAAGGCTACGGGGACAAAAAACCAATCGACTCAACATTGACAGAAGAAGCTCGACGTAAGAACCGACGTGTGGAATTCGTTATGACCGAGTTTGAAGACGAAGACCCTTAATATTCCTTTGCTTTTTCTATTTTTGGTGGAAACCATCCGAAAATGAAAAAGTTCCTTTTTATCTCTATTACTTTTCTGGCACTTTCTTGCCAAACCAAAGAAGAGGTTGATCTTATTGTTCAAAATGCCAACATCTACACTGTGGATGGTGATTTTTCAAAAGCATCGAGCATTGCCATCAAAGATGGAAAGTTTGTTGCGGTAGGTAATATCGAAGAAATCACTCAAAAATACAACGCCAAAGAACTTTTAGACGCTGAGGGCAAAACCATTGTTCCTGGTCTGATCGATGCCCATTGTCATTTTTATGGTTTGGGACAAAATCAGCAAGTGGTGGACTTGGTAGGAACCTCGAGTTATGACGAAATATTGGAAAAGGTTGTCGCCTTTCACAAAGAGCGTCCATCCAGTTTTGTGATGGGTAGGGGATGGGACCAAAACGATTGGGAAGTGAAAGAATTCCCGACCAAAGAGAAATTGGATGAATTATTTCCAGATACGCCTGTTGCCTTGCGTAGAATTGATGGCCATGCCCTTTTGGTCAATCAAAAAGCGTTGGATTTGGCTGGAATTACAGTCGATACTAAAACCGAGGGGGGTGAAATCGTAAAGGAAAACGGTAAACTAACGGGTGTTTTAGTGGATAATCCAATGGGACTTATCGATCCTATTGTTCCTCCATTAAGCACAGAACAACAAATTCAGGCACTAAAAGATGCTGAAAGAATTTCCTTGGATTATGGATTGACCACTGTGAATGATGCAGGATTGTCCAGGGAGACCATCGAACTTATTGATAGTCTGCAACAAGCAGGAGAATTGTCCATTCGTGTCTATGCGATGGTAGCCAATTACCCCGAGAATTTGGATTACTTTTTAAATAAAGGCATCATCAAAACCGATGGTTTAAATGTAAGTTCAGTAAAAGTGTATGGTGATGGCGCTTTGGGTTCCAGAGGAGCGGCTTTGCGTGAACCATATTCCGATAAACCTGGGCATTTTGGAGCCATGGTAACCCCAGTGGACCAGATTGAAGCATTAGCGCAACGAATTGCTGCCTCTGATTACCAAATGAATACCCATGCGATTGGGGATTCTGCCAATATTGTAGTGCTTAGAGCTTATGATAAAGCTTTGGAAGGGAAATCCGACCGCAGATGGAAAGTTGAGCATGCTCAAGTAATTTCCCCCTCCGATTTTGATTATTACGAAAAGGGAATCATTCCATCCGTGCAACCCACCCATGCTACAAGTGATATGTATTGGGCAGGAGATAGATTGGGTTCAGAACGTGAAAAGGGTGCCTATGCTTACAAAGATTTATTGGAAAAAGCTGGATTGGTCGCTTTAGGGACCGATTTTCCCGTGGAACGTGTAAGTCCATTTTTAACTTTTTACGCTGCTGTTGCCAGACAAGATTTGGAGCAATATCCAGAAAGAGGCTATCAAATGGAAAATGCTTTGTCTCGGGAAGAAACCTTAAAAGGGATGACCATTTGGGCAGCCTACTCCAATTTTGAGGAGGATGAAAAGGGAAGCATTGAACCAGGTAAATTTGCAGATTTTGTCATTTTGAGTGAGGATATTATGACTGCTCCTTTGCAAAACATTCCAAACATAGAAGCCGAACAAGTCTTCTTGGGCGGTAAAAAGATGAAATAAGTTTGAATGTCATTCTGAACAACGTGAAGAATCTTTCAAAACACGCACCGATAAGTTTTTCAATTTGGGTATTATTACTTGTTTTTTCGGGATGTAAGAATGATGGGCCACCAAAATATGAGGATTTTGATGAAAATGATTTCGATCAGGTGCCTGCGGTTGTGATTAAAATTACAAGAACACCTATCGTTGGAAATAGTTCACATTTTAGATGGGATGAAATCAATGTTTATTATGCGTACAATCTTAAATCAGATTCAATTTTGATAGGCAAGGAATTGGATGTTGATTTAGCGTTGAAAGAGGGTGATGGTTTTTATGTTCTAGTTCATAAAAAAGATAAGGATATCAGTTTCATTGCAGGTCACCGATTATTGCCAAATGACCAAAAAATTCTTGAAAGCTATCTAAGGAAATCAAAAGAGAAAGGAGTCAAGTATTTTGGTGTTGAAGAAGAATAAAAAAAGCCCCAATTAAGGGGCTTTTATCTTTTAGCAACTTTTCTGCTTAATAAGAAAGTGGCAAAGTAACGCGAGTGGTTCCCCATCCCATTACCATATTTCCGTCATCGTCAAAAGCAATGGAAAAAGCTTCCAATTCTTCACTATCGGAGCTTACTTTGGCAGTAGCTCTTGCTACATCGCCATCACTGTTGTACGAATAAGCACCCCATTCATGCAGGTTGCTGTTCAAAATAACAGTCCATTCGCCTTCACCTGGAATAGTGAACAATGCATAAGAACCTGCTTTGATGGATTTACCACCAAAAGTTACGCTTTTATAAAAAGTAACTTCGGTAGACTCATTGGCGCCAGTTCTCCATACTTTACCAACAGGGGCAAGTTCATCCAAGCTACGTCCCTTAAGCTGTGGGCGGCTGTAAACTACTTTTGCCATTTTATTGGTTTCCCTAGAGCTGGAAGGGTAGTATGCAATGTCCGCAGGACTCGCGTCCAGTCCACTGAATTTCTGTGCTGTAGCCTCGGTCGTAAATACAAGACCTGCAAATAACATTAGTACTAAGGTTAAATTTTTCATGATTTTGGTTTTAGTTTATTGTCAAATCTAATTAATAATTGTTCAATATAAAGACGATAAAATAAAGGAACCTTACAATGTGTTCGATGTAATAGCTAAAATCATTGAAATTATTTCATTTTGATATAAATGATAGTTAAATAATTTCAAAGTGTAGTTTAAAATTAATATTTAGTTTTATATATTAAGTTTATAGTTCATTTTTGTGTCATAATTGTAACAATAAATAAAAAATTATGTGTGGAATTGTTTGTGCATTTGATGTAAAGGAAAGTACGGAGGTATTGCGCCCACAATTATTGGAAATGTCTAAAAAAGTTAGGCACAGAGGGCCAGACTGGAGTGGTATTTATGCTAATGATAAAGCAATTTTGGCCCACGAGAGATTGGCAATTGTAGATCCAGCATCTGGAAAACAACCATTGTTCAGTGCCGATGGAAAATTGGTATTGGCCGCCAATGGTGAAATATATAACCATCAAGAACTTCGTAAGCAGTTTGAAGGCAAATATGACTTTCAAACCCAATCGGATTGTGAAGTGATCTTGGCTTTGTACCAAGAAAAAGGAGTAGACTTTGTGGATGAAATGAACGGTATCTTTGGATTCGCCATTTATGATTCCGAAAAGGATGAGTACTTCATCGCAAGAGATCATATGGGAATTATTCCATTATATATTGGATGGGATAAGAATGGAACTTTTTATGTGGCTTCCGAATTAAAGGCTTTGGAGGGAACTTGTTCTAAAATCCAACTTTTTCCTCCAGGACACTACATGCATAGTTCTGATGGCGAATTTGTAAGATGGTACCAAAGAGATTGGATGGATTATGATGCCGTAAAAGAAAACGAAACCAGTATCCAAAAAATCAAAGATGCGTTGGAAGCTGCCGTACACCGCCAGTTGATGTCCGATGTACCTTATGGGGTGTTGCTTTCAGGAGGATTGGATTCTTCTGTAACGTCTGCCATTGCAAAAAAATATTCCCAAAAACGAATTGAGTCTGGTGATACTGCCGATGCTTGGTGGCCTCAATTGCACTCCTTTTCTGTAGGACTTGAGGGTTCTCCAGATTTGGCAGCTGCGCAAAAAGTGGCCGATCATATCGGAACCGTTCACCACGAAATAAAATTCACTATTCAAGAAGGTTTGGATGCCATCAAAGATGTGATCTACAACTTGGAAACTTACGATATCACCACCATTAGAGCCTCCACGCCTATGTATTTGATGGCTCGTGTAATCAAATCCATGGGAATAAAAATGGTATTGTCTGGTGAAGGGGCGGATGAGTTGTTTGGTGGGTATTTGTATTTCCACAAAGCACCAAGCCCAAAAGATTTCCACGAAGAAACTGTTCGCAAGTTGGATAAACTTCACATGTACGATTGTTTGCGCGCCAACAAATCTTTGGCTGCTTGGGGAATCGAAGGCCGTGTACCATTCTTGGACAAAGAATTTATGGATGTCGCCATGACCATCAACCCAAAAGATAAAATGATCAACGGTGAGCGTATGGAAAAATGGGTAGTACGTAAAGCCTTCGAAGATTATTTGCCAGAAAGTGTGGCTTGGAGACAGAAAGAACAATTTTCGGATGGTGTAGGATATAGCTGGATTGATACCTTGAAGGAAATGGTAAACGAAGAGGTGAGCGATGAGCAATTGGCAAACGCGCATTTCAAATTCCCAATCCAAACTCCGACCACCAAAGAAGAATATTATTACAGATCTATTTTTGAAAGTCATTTCCCTTCCGATGCAGCAGCCTTGTGTGTACCTCAAGAGCCATCGGTAGCTTGTAGCACCAAAATTGCACTCGAATGGGACGAAGCTTTTAAAAACATGAACGATCCTTCAGGTAGGGCAGTGGCCAAGGTGCATACTGATGCCTATGAAAAATAATCCATTATTTAAATCAGATTAGAATGAATCGGTTTTAAAGATCGTTTCATTTAATTAGCCAAAAAAGCCCCTTTTTAAGGGGTTTTTTTATGAAAAGGATGCTGACTGCCACTTATTCAACGAAACGCTCATTTTTCCACAGTATTTGTTGATAACTTAGGGTGTCCAATGCCTTCCGAAAACCCTTTTCAATAGGGTAATCATTATATTTGTAAGATTTGAAAATTTGAAGGCAAACACAAAGTATATATGAGCGAAGAAGCGAACAAAAAACAGTACTCAGCGGATAGTATCCAGGCCCTTGAGGGTATGGAGCACGTGCGTATGAGACCTTCCATGTATATTGGAGATGTAGGGGTCCGTGGATTGCACCATTTGGTGTATGAAGTAGTGGATAACTCCATTGATGAGGCCATGGCCGGATATTGCGATTCCATTGAGGTGATCATCAACGAGGACAACTCCATCACTACAAAAGATAACGGTCGGGGTATTCCGGTTGGCTTGCACAAAAAAGAAGGTGTTTCTGCCCTTGAGGTGGTAATGACCAAAATTGGTGCGGGCGGTAAATTTGATAAAGATTCCTATAAAGTTTCCGGTGGGCTTCACGGGGTTGGGGTGTCGTGTGTGAACGCACTTTCCAATCACCTTAAAGCGACCGTCTACCGAGAAGGTAAAGTTTGGGAACAAGAATATGAAAGGGGTAAAGCACTATACCCAGTAAAGAGTGTTGGTGATAGCGAAGAGACTGGTACCGTCGTTACATTCGTTCCAGATGACACCATCTTCACCCAAACCACAGAATATAACTATGAAACCTTGTCCAATAGGATGCGAGAGCTTGCCTATTTGAACAAAGGAATCACTATATCCCTTACCGATAAAAGAAATAAGGACGAGAAAGGAGAATATATTTCAGAAACATTCCATTCCGAAGAAGGGTTAAAGGAATTTATCAAATTCTTGGATGGAAACCGTGAACCATTGATTCAGAGTGTAATCTCCATGGAAGGAGAGAAAAACGGAATTCCTGTTGAGGTGGCAATGGTGTACAACACTGGATATACCGAAAATTTACATTCCTACGTAAACAACATCAACACCCACGAAGGAGGTACTCACCTTTCAGGATTTAGAAGAGGTCTAACGTCTACTTTAAAAAAGTATGCCGATAACTCTGGGATGCTTGATAAATTGAAGTTTGAAATTTCTGGGGATGATTTCCGTGAAGGACTTACCGCAATTGTTTCCGTAAAAGTGGCCGAACCACAGTTTGAAGGTCAGACAAAAACCAAATTGGGGAACCGCGAGGTGACCAGTGCAGTGAGTCAGGCGGTATCTGAAATGCTTACCGATTATTTAGAAGAGCACCCAGATGATGCCAAGCAAATTGTAGAAAAGGTGAAATTGGCTGCCCAAGCTAGACATGCAGCGGCCAAGGCACGTGAAATGGTTCAGCGTAAAAACCCAATGAGTGTGGGTGGCTTGCCAGGGAAACTGTCCGATTGTTCCGAACAAGACCCAACCAAATGCGAAGTATTCTTGGTAGAGGGTGATTCCGCGGGTGGAACGGCCAAACAAGGAAGGGATAGAAACTTCCAGGCGATTTTGCCATTGCGTGGTAAAATTTTGAACGTAGAGAAAGCCATGCAGCACAAGGTTTTCGAAAACGAAGAAATCAAAAACATTTACACTGCCTTAGGGGTAACCATTGGTACCGAAGAAGACAGTAAAGCATTGAACCTTGATAAATTGAGATACCACAAGGTAGTGATCATGTGTGATGCGGATGTGGATGGTAGCCACATTGAAACCTTGATTTTGACTTTCTTTTTCCGATACATGCGTGAACTAATTGAAGGTGGACACGTATACATCGCAACACCACCTTTGTATTTGGTGCGTAAAGGACAGAAGAGAAGATATGCTTGGAATGATAAGGAACGTGATGAAATTAATGCTTCCATGAATGGAGGAGCAATTATTCAACGTTACAAAGGTCTTGGGGAAATGAATGCAGAACAATTGTGGGATACTACAATGAATCCTGAATTCAGAACATTAAGACAAGTTACTATTGATAACGCATCGGAAACAGATAGAATATTCTCTATGTTGATGGGGGATGAAGTTCCTCCTCGAAGGGAGTTCATCGAGAAAAATGCGGTCTATGCGAATATAGATGCATAAATAAATGCCGTTCACAACAAAAACTCGCCCCAGAAAGGCGAGTTTTTTAGTTTTAGGGAAAATTTTAAATAATGAAGAAGATTCTTTTATTATTGGCATTAACGTCAGTTTCCCTAGCGAAAGCACAAGGCATCAACGATTTATTGGTTTCGGGTGTAGATGATGCCAACCGATTTGCCAATTCTTTTTTGGCTCCCGTTTCAGAAGCTGCCATTTATGGCATCTCAACAGGATGGTACAATTCGGCAGATGCGAAACCCCTTGGCGGTTTCGAAATTTCAATTGTAGGAAACATAACAGGATTCAAAAACAAGGAAGACAAGAAAGCCTTTTTGTTGGACCCTGCTGAATATGACAATTTGGACTTTGTTCAGAATCCAGGTCAACCCCGATTGGTGTCTACCGCCTTGGGTGATATTGAAGGAATTCAGGTTTTTGTGGAAGATGAAAGTGGTTTGTTCCGTGAAGAATTTGAACTGCCCTCGGGTCTAGCAGCCGAGGACTTTAATTTTATTCCTTCTGGCTATTTACAAGGTAGTGTTGGTTTAGTTAAAGGTTTGGAAGTAAAAGCTCGTTTTTTGCCCAAAATCAAATTTGATGATGATGCTAAAATCGGACTCTTTGGTGCAGGATTGCAATACGATTTCACCAAAATGCTTCCTGCTGACAAATTATTGCCAGTGGCAATTTCTGGGGTAATAGGATACACCAATTTAAGTGGGGAATACGATTTTACCGAATCCAGTACCATTGATGGTAGCGACCAACGGTTAGATGCCAAATTCAAAACATGGAATTTTAGTGCAGTGGTTTCGACAAGAAATATTCCAGTAATCAATTTTTATGGAGGACTTGGTTATATCACAGGTAAATCTGATATCGATGTGCTGGGTACCTATGAAGCCAATGGGCCATTTTTCTCAGAAAGAGTAGTGGATCCCTTTAGCGTTTCAGAAAAAGTAAGTGGAGTAGCGGCCAATTTGGGTACAAAAATCAAATTGGGATTCTTTAGAATCAATGCCGAGTACAATTTTGCAGAATTCAACACCTTTACTTTCGGATTGAATTTTGGATTCAGATAAAACCAAACAACCAAACATAAGAAAGGCCCCAATCTGCATTGGGGCCTTCTATTTTCATATAAGTAGTCTTCACGTGTTACTCCCTGGTGGCGAAGACCGAACCGTTCTCCAGGGTTAAAATTTCGGGTTGTTTTGCTTTTTGCATGCTAACGGTGATATCCTGCACTTGAGGATCACCATATATAATGGTATAAATACCGTTGTCTACGGACCATTTAAAATCGGTATAAAAAACAAGTTTAGAATCGGAATAACTCTGGTATCTTCCCAGATACACATCGTTAAAAATCCATTCCTCGCGAGTGGTATTGCTTGAAACTTTATCGGTTTCGGAAGAAATTTCGGTTTTGGCCCAGATGCCCAAGATAGGGTCGTTGTTCTCTGGAATCTCGCTACAGTTGCTTACGGCCAAGATGGCTATAATAGACAACAATGAAAAGAGCTTTTTCATAGTCTCGTAGGTTAAATAAGTTTTGGGACTATTAGAACGTAGTTTTGTAGGAATCTATTGCACAAAAATCCAAGAAAGATTTTTTGATGGTTCCTAAGGGGCTTAAAAAGACAATTTTCATCGCATTTGTGAGGGAATCCCGTTTTTCGGATTTACCACGTGATTTAAGCCGCTAAAACTGGTAAAAGTCAGTCTTTTTCTGCTTCAAATGCCTTATTTTTGAAGTCTAAAAATTTAAACTTACACAAATGAAAGTTACCGTAGTTGGAGCAGGCGCAGTTGGAGCAAGCTGTGCTGAATACATAGCAATGAAAAATTTTGCATCAGAAGTTGTTTTGTTGGATATCAAAGAAGGATATGCCGAAGGAAAAGCAATGGATTTGATGCAAACAGCATCCCTTAATGGTTTTGATACCAAAATAACTGGAAGTACCAACGATTACAGCAAAACTGCTGGCAGTGAAATCGCAGTGATCACTTCTGGTATTCCACGTAAGCCTGGAATGACCCGTGAAGAATTGATCGGAATCAATGCTGGAATTGTAAAAACTGTGGCAACAAGTTTATTGGAGCATTCTCCAAATACGACCATTATTGTAGTAAGTAACCCAATGGATACCATGACCTATTTGGTGCACAAGGCAACTGGTCTTCCAAAAAACAAGATTATTGGTATGGGTGGTGCTTTGGATAGTGCGCGTTTCAAATACAGATTAGCCGAAGCATTGGGAGCTCCGATTTCCGATGTGGACGGTATGGTAATTGGTGGCCACAGTGATGTAGGTATGGTGCCATTGATCGCCCACGCAACCAGAAACAGTGTAAAAGTTTCCGAATTCCTTTCCGAAGAAAAAATGCAATGGGTTGTGGAAGAAACCAAAGTTGGTGGTGCAACCTTGACCAAATTGTTGGGAACCAGTGCTTGGTATGCTCCAGGAGCCGCAGTTTCTGGATTGGTACAGGCCATCGCATGCGATCAAAAGAAAATGTTCCCATGTTCCACAATGTTGGAAGGTGAGTACGGTTTGGATGATATTTGTATCGGTGTCCCTGTGATTTTGGGTAAAAACGGAATCGAGGAAATCGTAGAAATCGAACTTACTGATGCAGAAAAAGCTAAAATGCAAGAAAGTGCCGAAGGTGTTAAAAAAACCAATGGTCTGCTAGACGTATAAGCTCGAAATACTTAAGTATAGAAATTGTCATTTCAGGTGTAACCGCCAAGAAATCAGTATAGATTGACTTGGAACTGTAGAGGGGAATCTGGGGTGACAATTTCATTTTATTTTTATGGTAACCCACCATTATTGCAATTACATTAATTTCTATTGGCAAATCTTATCGGAAATGATATATTTGCACGCTGTTTAAGAAAACTTCTAAAAATTTAATAATCAATGCAAAATAAAGGACTTATAAGGCTTTTCGCGATCCTTTTTGGCTTGGTGAGCATCTATCAGCTATCCTTTACTTTCATCACAAGTAAGTTGGAGAAAGATGCTGAAGCTTATGCTGTTAGCCAAATTTCGGAAGCTGAGGAAGATTATGTGGCAAAGCGTGAAGCTTTAGAGGCATCGTACTTGGATTCCATCAGTGACAACACTGTTTTGGGCTTTACAAGCTATGGAGAGGCGAAGACGAAAGAGTTGAACAAGGGATTGGACCTTAAAGGAGGTATCAACGTAACCTTGCAGATTTCCGTTAAGGATATCTTGAAGGGACTTGCCAACAATACCAAGAACCCAGTGTTCAACAAAGCTTTGGCTGATGCCGATGCTGCATCCAAAAATAGTGACGCTACCTATTTGGAGCTGTTTTTTGACGCTTTTGATAATATTAAAGGAGATACCAAACTGGCCTCCCCAGATATTTTTGCCAATAAAGGTCTTAGCGACGATGTCAATTTTCAAATGAGTGATGATGAGGTAAAGCCTGTTATCAGAAGAAAAATTGATGAGTCCATTGTTTCTGCATTCGAAGTGCTTCGTGAGCGTATCGATGGTTTCGGGGTTACCCAACCAAATATTCAACGTGAAGGAAATTCAGGACGTATCTTGGTGGAACTTCCAGGTGCAAGGGATATTGCCCGTGCACAAGATCTTCTTTCCAGTACTGCCCAATTGGAATTCTGGGAAACCTATCCACAGAGCAACCAAAGTTTGGGTGTTTTCTTGGTAAATGCCAACGAGCGTTTGAAAGAAATTTTGAAGCCAGAAACTACGGAGGAAGAAATTTCCAAACCAGAGTCTGAAATCGATTCTTTGTTGTCTGATGTGGCACAAGATTCTTTGGATATGACCCAAGAGGCCAATCCAATTCTTGGAAAATTGATTCCAGCAAGCCCAGGTGGACATGCGATTGCTAGCGCTATGGTTTCAGATACTGCCGAAATTGGTGCGTATTTAAGAATGCCTGAAATCAAAAGGTTGATTCCAAATGATATTCAGTTTGTAAAATTCCTTTGGGAAAGACCATCTCAAGATTCTGAAATTGCTGAATTGTATGCACTTAAATCCAATAGGGATGGTGTACCAAGAATCAGTGGGGACGTAGTTTCCGATGCACAGGATACTTTCGACCAGTTCAATAAGCCTGCAGTGAGCATGACCATGA
Organism: Flagellimonas zhangzhouensis; assembly: GCF_900102925.1. Classification (GTDB taxonomy): domain Bacteria; phylum Bacteroidota; class Bacteroidia; order Flavobacteriales; family Flavobacteriaceae; genus Flagellimonas; species Flagellimonas zhangzhouensis. The sequence continues at coordinate 227,072 of NZ_FNKI01000002.1, forward strand.
ACACACGCGGGGCCAAAGAATGGGAAAAATTAACTGGTGATGCTTACAATAACCAAACAGGTATTGCCATTGTTTTGGATAATAAAGTATACACCGCTCCTGGTGTTTCTTCAGGGCCTATCTCTGGTGGACGATCTGAAATTACAGGTACTTTTACCGTAAACGAAACTAAAGATATCGCCAACGTATTGCGTGCGGGTAAACTTCCTGCATCTGCAGACATTATCCAATCGGAAGTAGTGGGTCCATCTTTGGGTCAAGAAGCTATTGACAGTGGATTTAGATCATTTATGATCGCCATGCTTTTTGTGTTGGCGTGGATGATTTTCTATTACGGAAGAGCAGGAGTATTTGCTGATATCGCTTTGATTTTCAACATTCTTTTGATTTTTGGTGTATTGACCAGTCTTGGTGCTGTATTGACATTGCCAGGTATCGCAGGTATTGTATTGACCATTGGTATGTCGGTGGATGCCAACGTACTTATTTTTGAAAGAGTAAAAGAAGAATTGCAAAAAGGAAAGGGCAAAGCACAAGCTATTGCTGATGGTTTTGGAAATGCATTGTCTTCTATCTTGGATGCAAACATTACTACAGGTTTAACGGCGATTATCCTTTTCATCTTTGGTTCTGGACCTATTAAAGGTTTCGCAACAACCTTGATGATTGGTATTGTTACTTCCTTGTTTACCGCCATTTTTGTAACTCGATTAATGATTGAGGCTTACACAAGCAAAAAGGGTAGACGTTTGGATTTCTACACTGGAATCACAAAGAACCTATTCAGTAACTTGACTGTTGATTTCTTAGGGAAACGTAAGATAGCCTATATCATCTCTGGTATTTTGGTTGCAGTAAGTGTATTCTCATTATTGACTACAGGATTGCAACAAGGTGTTGACTTCATCGGAGGACGTACCTATCAAATCCGTTTTGAAAAGGCTGTGAACCCTTCTGAAATTGCATCAGAATTGAATACGGTTTTTGGAAGTGGAACCAATGTGAAGACATTCGGGGGTAACAACCAAATTAAAGTAACTACACCTTATAAAGTAGATGAAGAAGGAATTGAGGTAGATGCTGAAATTCAAGATAAACTATATACTTCATTGCAAAAATACCTTCCAGACGGAACTAGCTTTAATGATTTTACCGTGGGTGCTTCAGAAAAGTCTATCGGTATTATGCAATCGGTTAAAGTTGGACCTACCATTGCGGATGATATCAAGAAAAATGCATTCTTGGCCATCTTAGGTTCATTGGCAGTAGTATTCTTGTACATCTTATTACGTTTTAGAAAGTGGCAATTCTCATTGGGTGCAGTTGTAGCGGTATTCCACGATGTTATGATCGTATTGGGAATCTTCTCCCTAACAGGAAGTATCATGCCATTTAACATGGAAATAGATCAAGCCTTCATAGCGGCCATTCTAACCGTAATCGGTTACTCACTGAACGATACGGTGGTTGTATTCGACCGTATTCGTGAGATTACTGGCCTAAAAGGTTGGAAAGGTGGAGAAAATATCAACGAAGCCTTGAACAGTACTTTGAGTCGTACTTTGAACACCTCGCTTACCACATTGATCGTGTTGTTGGCCATTTTCATCTTCGGAGGTGAAAGTTTAAGAGGATTTATGTTCGCGATGATTACGGGTGTAATAGTGGGTACATATTCTTCTGTATTCATTGCAACACCAGTAATGTTCGATTCATTAAAGAAGAAAATCGCTGCTGCTACGGGAGCATAGATTTCGTTTTTTTAGATTACACCAAAAAAGGCCACTTTTAAAAGCGGCCTTTTTTTATGGGTTAAATATTTAATTCTTGTTTGCTGATAGAACTTCAAGCCAAGATAACAGTTGACTGAACAACGTAAAATTTTGAATGACTCGAAGCTGTCCGTTAAAGCCCCACTTATCTCGATCTTTGGGGTTGTTCAGCATATGTGCCATCGTTTTTGATAAAGCGGGAATGTTGGTTGGATCAGGATTGATTTGTCCCGTTTTATTGTGTACTACCTGAAACTTAAGTCCAGCTGCATTGGATACCAAAACAGGTTTCCGTTTCCACATCGCCTCCGTGGCAGTTAATCCAAACCCTTCTTGGATCGAATTTTGAACAATAATGCTCGATGTACGTTGAATAGCGTTTACAATCAAGGCATTTTCCTTGGGATTGTCCAACGGCAACAACAATATGGCAATATCGTTTTGCATGGCGCTATCCACTTCTTTATATGTTTCAATAAGTTCTTTGAGTACTTCTTCACCCTCTGGGTCATCTGAAACAAAAGCAGGATCTGGACCTCCCATGATCAACAATGCCATTTCTATTTGTTTGTAATCGAGGCTATCAGGGTCGCCATTTTTGCGATTGTCCAATTTCATTTTTATGAAAGCCTCCATCAATTCCTTAAAACCCTTTAATCGATCCCAACGTGATATTTCGGTGATGATAGGTCTGTAAATTAGATTGAGGTTGGTGCCCTCGTCCAAAGTGCCAAAGGAACCATCGGGCATCACTTTTCGAACCAAATGGTTGTATCGATTATAAAGAATGGCCTTGTGGTCGTCCAAGATTCCCGATTGGTATAAAATTCCGATACATTTATGCAATTGGAGCTCTCTGTTCTTATGGCTCAATGGATCAATCGCAGGAGGAATTATGGAAGAGCGACTCTTTAAAGATTTTGGTACATAACTGGGCAAACTGAACACAAAATGATCATAATCGTTGGTGTATGGCTTTAAAAATTCCCAAACCGCATCGGTTACTTCAGTATCGTCTTCTAATCCGATATGGCAACGCCAAATAATGGAGACATCTTTCTCTTTTTTAATCATAGCCGCCAAGGGCATAGGCTGTGGGTCATGAACCACAACAATATCACCATCGTTTATGAATTCCAATGCCTTGGCAAGGTTGTTTCGGTTGACAGCTTCATATATTTTTCGGTCATCCTCCGTAAAAACACCATTGCCACTCCCATGAATGGCATTGTGAATGCGTTTGGTCAGGTCGAAGAACGATTTTTCCTTTGCTTCTATGACCAGCCATTCAATGGAAGTACCAAGTTCACGAAGTATACGCATTTGACTGGGTAACATTTCGGCAACCCCACCTCCAATGGCGGTTGAGTTGATCATCCAAACGGTTTTTCCTTTTAAAGTGTCAATCGGTTCCTGTGCCTGTTCCATAAAATCCAGAACAGAAGAGTAGAGGGAGCCATACGCCTTATAATCTGCGATTTTGGCGCCTGGCTTAACAGTAATTTTTTGCATGGGTGGGAAGTGTATTTTTGAATTCCCTTTAAGATAGCAAAAATTGACGGTTTTCTTTCGTTTTGAATATGAGAGGATTAGGGTTTTAGTTCAATGCCAAGGGAACCATTTGGGTCTGGTTGTAATTCAAAAATGCGTTCTGGTTCTAGTTGTGGTTCTTTTCTGTGGGAAACAAAAACAATGGCGGAATCGCTTTCTTGGGCAATTTTATTTACTAGTGCAACAAATAAGGAAGCACTGGCATCATCCAATCCTGCAGTGGGTTCGTCTAGGATTAATAACGGGGAGTGTTTTACCATTGCCCGTGCCATCATCACCAACCTTTTCTCACCCACGGAAAGATCTTTAAAATAATCCTCTTTTTTATGATCCAATTTGAGGAGTGCCAACCATTGTTTGGCTAATTGTTTTTCTGCATCCGTGGGTTGAACGTATAGTCCTATGGAATCGTGCAGTCCTGAAATAACCATGTGCTCCAAAGTGTGATACCCACGAAACTTGTTTGTTATGGCAGGAGTGTAGTAACCAATTTTTTGTTTGAGATCCCATACGCTTTCTCCACTTCCTTTTTTCTGTCCAAAAATGGTCAAATCTTGCCCGTAACCTTTGTGGCTATCTCCAGTGATCATACTCAATATGGTCGATTTTCCACTCCCGTTGGGTCCGATCAATTGCCAAAACTCTCCCGATTCAATTTTCCAATCAATTTGGTTAAGTACCTGTCTGCCATCAAAACTTACCGATACTTTTTTGAGCTGTACCAATGTTTTTTCAGTCACTTTAATGGGGCTCAGCGGTGGTGGAATTGTGCCTTCAAATAGTACTCGTTTAGGTTGATTTGCTTGCCAAAAGTCTTTCGGTGACTCATACCGTTGTAGTGTGTCGCCGTCTAGTTTGAAAAAATCAGTGGAGCTGGGTAAAATATCATCCACGCGACTGACTAACTGTACTAAAATTCGAGAAGATGCTATGTCGTTTAATTGGTCTTTCAATTTTGCCTGAGTGGCAACGTCCAAATTATCGAAAGGATTCACCAAAATGAGAAAGTCTGGTTCTTGTTGCAAAAGATAATTGAGCAACGCTTTCTTTTGCTCACCACTGCTCATTGTTTTAAGGGGTTGGTTCGTATCCCTAGTCAAAATTTTAATATCATGCCGCTCTTCTTCATCCATAAACCGATTGATTTCGGAACGGGAAAAAAGTAAACCCTTAAGCTTTTGTAATTCCTCAATGTTGGAAACATTTTCTTGTTTTAACAGAGATTCCACCAAATTTTTGGTGTTCGAATTATTTTGGGTGAGAATGGCGTAACTTTTGGGTGGTTTCATTTAAGAAAGTATACTCCCAAATTTACAATGATTACGCGTTTACACGAAAAATATGAACAGGATTGTCTTTGTAGGTGGTTGTTTTATCTAAATGCATCCCATTTTTGAGGGCCACCTTTTGGGAAGGAACATTGTTCACATGAATAATGGAAATCAAGGAACTGGAAAAATCATGTTCGAAGGCATAGAGCTTACATTTTTGCGCAGCTTCAAAGGCATAACCTTGTTGCCAATATTCAGGGAGGATGGAATAGCCGATTTCCAATTCTTGTACATCATCCACAATTTGCACTAAAAGTCCACAAATCCCGACCAATTTCCCGTTTGATTTTGAAATTAGTGCATTCATGCCGCCCAAATCGTTTTGGTACCGTTCAAAAATTCGGTCAAATTGTACTTGACAAGCTGTTTTGGGATCAGAAGGGAGCCCTTCCCAATATTGGGTGGATTTTGGGTTGTGGTAAAAGGGTAGCCAAGCCTCAAAATCTGCCGCTAATAATTTTCGGAACAGCAAACGTTCCGATGCTTCTTGTTCAAGTAAAAATTTAGCCATTTAGTTTCTGGAAAAACTTATACTATCTCGAGCTTGAAATCCATGGGTGTCCGAAAGTCCCGCGTTGATCTCCAGAACATATTTAGCTGGAGCTTCAGATGGCAGGCTACCTTCATTATAGGCTTCGGCCTCTTTTTGGATGCTCACAATTTTTTGCTCGCCATCTATATAAATAATATCTAAAGGAAACTGGGTATTTTTCATATAGAACGAACGCATACGAACATCAGGGAAAATAAAAAGCATGGCTCTTTTGGCTTTCATGGATGGGCGATACATCAATCCCGTTTGGGTTTCGTATTCGGTTTCTGCAATTTCTATATCAAAATTCACGGTTGTAGAATCCGTAGCCAATTTGATTACCTGTAATTCACCCTCTTTTTTAAAGGAGACGGTTTCTGTTTTTATGGAAGTTTTTGTTTCAGTTTTGCATGAAGCCAAAAACAATGTGCATAAAAACAAAATGGAAATTTGTTTGAGCATGGGTTAGTATTTACTTTCCAACCGTGGTTTTATCATTAAAGCAAGTCCTGCAGCAATCAACGGAAAACTCAACCATTGTCCTGTGGTTAAATATCCAAGCTTGTCCTCAAATCCTCCTTGACTCTTTTTATAGAATTCAACCACAAAGCGCACCGTGAAAAGAAGCACTAAGAACAGACCGAATAAAAAGCCAGGTTTATAATCTTTTTTAGTTTTCCAATACACCAGATACATGATGGCAAACACGATAAGGTAACCGAAAGCTTCATACAATTGCGCTGGGTGACGGTAAGGAATGGATTGTAAAAGCTGTGAAAATTCTGGATTATGTTGAATGGCCTTGTAGGCTGCATTTTCTGTAGGTTCTTTTGTTAAGGCCATAGCTTTGTATGCAGGCATGTCATCCGAATCACGGATAAAACGGGTGGCAAAAATGTATGATTTATCTTTTACAACATCACCATTGATCTCGGAGTTGAAAAAATTTCCGATACGAATAAAGGCCGCACCAAGGGCAGCGGGCACTGACATTCTATCCAAAAGCCACATGATTTTTATGTCTTTCCATTTTATGGTGTAGAGAATCATCCCAATTATGGCGGCAATGGTGGCACCGTGGCTGGCCAAACCTGTGAATCCTGTAAACTCGTATCCATTGATGATGCCAAAAAGAGCACCATCGGAACTTTCGCGGATAGGAAGTAAAATTTCGGCTATGTGATCTTTATAATAATCCCAATCGTAAAAGAATACGTGGCCCAAACGTGCACCCAACATAATGGAAACTACCGAATAAATGAAAAGGGAATCCAATTGTTCCATGGATTTTTTTTCATTTTGGAAGATCTTTTTCATGAGCATCCACCCAACAACAAAGGCAGCGATCCAAAGAAGATTATAATATTTTATCTGTAAAAAACCCAGTTTAAAAAGGGTTCCTTCGGGGTTCCAATCAAATCCAAGGAAATACATCTTGATTATTTTTTGGACTAATATAACTACTTTGATTGGTTGAAGCGTTGAATTGCGACTTCAATTTTAAGGAACGGGGTCATAACCACTTCCACCCCAAGGGTTACAACTGGCTATACGTTTTATGGACAACCATCCTCCTTTAAAGAGGCCGTGCTTCCGTAAAGCTTCCAATGTGTATTGTGAACAAGTGGGGGAGTAGCGACAGGTAGCGGGCAGCATGGGCGAAATCAAATATTGGTACAATTTCACCAAAAGAACAAAAGGGGCTATCAGTATCTTTTTCATGCGCGATGTGTCTGCGGGTACAAGGTAAAAAAAAGCCCCGATAAATCGGGGCTCGCACTAAACATCCTCTACTGGTACAAGAGGCTCTAAATTTTCTCTTTCATTATCTGTATACAATCTGGATTTGATCACAAACCGAAGTCCCATTGGAATTTCCAAACTAAAGCTGGAACCCCTTCCCGTGGTGATATCCACGGTCAATTGGGTGTGTTTCCAATATTCGAACTGATCTTTGCTCATATAAAAGTTGCAACCGTGAATGCTGCCCAAATGCACATCGTTGTCATTTAGCATTAATTCACCTTTAGGAAAACACATGGGTGATGAGCCGTCGCAACATCCTCCGCTTTGGTGAAACATAAGTTCACCATGGCGTTCCCTCAATTGGTCGATAACTTCTTTGGCTCGATCCGTGACCAAGACCCGTTTTGTCAAATCTTTCATTCTAAAAGAATCCAAGCTTATTCTTGTCGTAAGAAATCAGCATGTTTTTGGTCTGGCGATAGTGGTTCAACATCATTTTGTGTGTTTCCCTACCGATTCCAGATTTTTTGTATCCTCCGAATGGTGCATGAGCAGGGTATGCGTGATAACAGTTTACCCAAACTCTACCTGCTTCAATTTGTCTTGAGATTTTGTAGGCTTGGTGCATATCGCGAGTCCAAACTCCAGCGCCCAATCCGTATAAAGTGTCGTTGGCAATTTCCAAAGCTTCAGCTTCATCCTTAAAAGTGGTCACACACACTACAGGGCCAAAAATTTCTTCTTGGAACACGCGCATTTTGTTGTTTCCTTTTAATATGGTTGGCTTTATGTAGTAACCGCCTTCCAAACCTTCGTTGTATGCAGCTTCACCACCTGCAAGTACTTCACATCCTTCTTCTTTTCCTATTTGGATGTAGTTAAGGATTTTTTCATACTGATCGTTGGAGGCTTGTGCTCCCATCATGGTGGTTGGGTCTAGTGGGTGACCTAATTTGATGGCATTGGTTCTTTCCACTACGCGCTCAATAAATTTGTCGTAGATACTTTCTTGAACCAAAATCCTGGATGGACAGGTACAAACCTCACCTTGGTTCAAGGCAAACATAACGGCACCTTCCAAACATTTGTCGAAGAACTCATCGTCTGCTTCCATGATGCTTTCAAAGAAAACATTCGGTGATTTACCACCCAATTCCAAAGTCACAGGGATGATGTTTTTAGATGCATATTGCATGATCAATTGTCCTGTGGTGGTTTCACCAGTAAAGGCAATTTTGTTGATTCTTGGGCTGGAAGCCAACGGTTTTCCTGCTTCCAAACCGAAACCATTTACCACATTCAGTACACCTGCAGGTAAAATATCTTCGATCAATTCCATTAATATAAGGATGCCCACAGGGGTTTGCTCTGCTGGTTTTAATACCACACAGTTACCCGCAGCCAAGGCTGGCGCTATCTTCCAAGCGGCCATCAATAATGGAAAGTTCCATGGAATAATTTGTCCAACCACACCAAGCGGCTCCAAAACGTTCATGGAAACGGTGTTGGAGTCCAATTCACTGACCGAACCTTCTTCTGCACGGATAACACCTGCAAAATATCTAAAGTGGTCTATGGCCAATGGCATATCGGCAGCGCGTGTTTCACGAAGTGCCTTACCATTGTCCCAAGTTTCTGCACGGGCCAAAACTTCTAGGTTTTGTTCCATAACGTCGGCAATCTTAAGTAAAAGGTTACTTCTGTAAGTGGCAGATGAGTTGTTCCATTCTGGTGCAGCTGCCCAAGCGGCGTCCAAGGCCTTATCAATATCTTCAGCGGTAGATCGTGCAATTTTGGTGAAAGAATTTCCGTCTACAGGAGAAATATTATCGAAATATTCTCCTTTGGTTGGTGGAACCCATTTTCCACCGATGTAATTTTCGTATTGCGCTTTAAATTTTGGTTTTTCCAAAACGTTGCGCTCCGTAGTTTGTACATTGCTCATAATACTGTTGTTTAAGTTAATTTTTGTAGGTTGAACGTGCATGGTTCAACTGACTGATTTTAAAAGTATTGATTTTGAGTTCTGTGCATCTGACGTATTCTATTAATGACATGACCGATTCTCTTTGTTATTGAATATTTAACAAATATTGACTTTGAATTTTTTATATTTAATAACTAAACATATAATATATTAAGGAGTAGTAATTTAATATGCGATTACCCGAACGATTTTTTAAGGAGCGAAAGCTGGAGCACTTGGTCGAGAACCAAACTTCGTATACGCTGAACAATGCCTCTATGCATGTTTTTGAGACCCATTTACAGGCGGAGAAGGTTTTGTTGCAGTTTGATCAGCCCGTTTTGGCTTCCATGTTGATCGGTAAGAAGGTGATGCATTTACGTGATAAGGAATCTTTCAATTTTTTACCAGGAGAATCCTTGATTCTTCCTTCGAATGAGGTGATGTGTATTGATTTTCCTGAAGCGGATGTGGACAATCCTACGCGTTGTTTGGCAATGGCCATTTCCGATGAAAAGATCAATAATGTCATCAATTTGATGAACGAACAAATGCCCAAAGTGGATGGTTCCGAATGGGCATTGATGGATTATAACTATCATTTTACCAACGATGCCAGTATTTATGGTATTATCCAACGCTTGCTGTACCTGTTCACGGAAAATCACCCTTCAAAAGATTTTTTTGTGGACAATATGTTGCAGGAGCTGATTATTCGCATATTACAAGGCAATGAACGGGATAACTATGCAAAAAATGCTTCGAAATTAAGTTCAAATAATCGTTTGGCCTATGTAATGGATTTTATTTCAACCCATTTGCATGAGCAATTGTCCATTAGTGATTTGAGTAAAAAGGCCTGCATGAGCGAATCCCATTTTTACAAAACCTTTAAAGAGGAATTGGGGGTTACACCAATCGACTTCATTAATAGCGAGCGCATTAAAATGGCTATCAATTTATTGAAGGATCCCGATAAAAAAATAAAGGAAATTTATCTGGAATGTGGGTTTGAGAACCGTTCCTATTTCAACAGGCTATTCAAACGAAAAATCCACGTTTCACCAGGACAGTATCAATCAAAATTCAAGAAAGATTAAAGCCTAGTTCAGACTAAAAGTGGTTCCGTCTTTTCCGTCCTTGATTTGAATACCCAAAGCATTGAGTTCATCCCTGATTTTATCAGAAGTGGCAAAATCTTTATTGGCACGGGCTTCATTTCTCATTTGAATCAACAATTCCATCACCCCATTTAAAGCTGTGGAATCATCATTCGCCAACGATTGATTTTCGATGCCAAGTACATCGTACACAAAAGCTTTCATAGTTGCAGAAAGCTCCGTTTTATCTGCTTCTGAAATTCCAGATTTACCTTCCTTGATCAGGTTGATGTTTTTAACGGCATCAAAAAGTTGCGCAATCAGAATTGGAGAATTGAAGTCGTCGTTCATGGCATCATAGCATTTCTGCCTCCATGCTGCCACATCAAAATCTGAAGTATTGGAGGTTGGTAAACCATCAACATTGTCTAAAGCATCCATTAATCGGTGGTAGCCTTTTTCAGACGCTAATAATGCATCATCACTAAGATCCAATATACTGGTGTAATGGGCCTGCATCATAAAAAAGCGCACCACTGCTGGAGTATAGGGTTTGCTCAAAATGTTGTTGTCCCCACTAAAAATTTCTGCTGGGTAGATATTGTTGTCCGTGGATTTGGACATTTTTTTACCGTTTAGGGTAAGCATATTGGCATGCAACCAATATTTTACAGGAGATTTTCCTGTACTTGCCTCAGCTTGGGCAATTTCGCATTCGTGGTGCGGGAATTTCAAGTCCATTCCACCGCCGTGAATATCGAAAGTTTCACCCAAGTATTTGGTGCTCATGGCTGTACACTCCAAATGCCAGCCTGGGAATCCATCTCCCCAAGGTGATGGCCAGCGCATAATATGTTGTGGTTCGGCTTTTTTCCAAAGGGCAAAATCCTGAGGGTTTCGCTTTTCATCCTGAGCGGTAAGTTCGCGGGTGTTGGTGATCATATCCTCCAACTTTCGTCCGCTCAATTTACCGTAATCGTGGTCTTCGTTAAACTTTACCACATCAAAATAAACTGAACCGTTTACTTCATAAGCCAACCCTTTTTCTAGGATTTCTTTGATGATTTCAATCTGTTCGATAATATGCCCAGTAGCCGTTGGCTCAATGCTGGGGGGCAACAGATTTAATTTTTGAATGGTATTATGGAAATCCACGGTGTAGCGTTGCACTACTTCCATAGGTTCTATTTGCTCCAATTTGGCTTTTTTCGCAATCTTGTCCTCACCTTCATCTGCATCGTTCTCCAAGTGACCCGCATCGGTAATGTTACGCACATATCTAACTTTGTACCCTAAGTGTTTAAGGTATCTAAAGATCATATCAAAAGACATAAAGGTTCGGCAATTGCCCAAGTGTACATTGCTGTACACGGTTGGGCCGCAGACATACATGCCCACGTAGCCTTCATCTATGGGTTCGAATAGTTCTTTTTGTCCAGAAAGTGAATTGTGGATGCGTAGGTGTTGGTTTTTATACAGTTGCATTAATCGTTTAGGATTAAAATTCGGTATCTAGGTTGATGTAATCCAAAAATTCCCTGCGAACGGCCTCATCTTTAAATTTTCCTCCATACTCCGCGGTTACCGTGCTGCTTTCAATATCTCTGATTCCCCTTGAATTTACGCAAAGGTGCTTGGCATCAATTACACAGGCAACGTCCTCAGTTCCCAAAACTTCTTGAAGTTCTTTTACAATCTGAATGTTCAAACGCTCTTGTACTTGAGGTCTTTTGGCATAATAATCCACAACACGGTTCATTTTGGAAAGCCCAACAACAGTGCCATTTGAAATATAGGCGATGTGTGCACGGCCAACAATGGGCAACAAATGGTGCTCGCAAGTAGAGTAAAGAACAATGTTCTTTTCCACCAACATTTCACCGTATTTGTACTTGTTGCTAAAGGTTGAGGAGTTCGGTTTTCTATCGGGATGAAGTCCGCCAAAGATTTCTTTCACGAACATTTTTGCCACACGTTTTGGAGTGCCGTTCAAACTATCATCATCCAAGTCAAGTCCAAGAGTGAGCATAATTTCCCTAACGCTTTTTTGTATTCTTTCGATTTTTTCGTCATCGCTCAATACAAAAGCATCTTTCCTCATTGGTGTTTCCGTTGAAGAGCCAACGTGATCGTTACCTCTTTCCTCATATTGTTCTTCCAAAGCCTGCTCTAATTTCATAGCTGTTTATTCAGGAGAGCAAAGATATACATTAATCAACGATTTAACATCTGGTATCGGTTGATTGACAACATAAATTATTGTTAAGGCAAGAGTGGCGGTACTTTTATAATGCGCAAACCTACAGTCTTTTATGTTTAAGAATTTCGCCAGAGTCTTTTTATTGTCCCTATTTTGTCAAGCTGTTAATGCACAGATTGCGCAAGATTGTGTGGATGCCATTCCTATTTGTAGCAACACACCTGTGAATGGTGGCACCTACGATTTTGGAAGTGATGACTTTAATGGGGCAACGGCTACGGGCTGTTTGGAGGCCACGACTTTGGGAACGATTGAATCCAATTCGGCTTGGTACAGATTTAGGACCAATGCTTCAGGACAACTTGGATTTAATATCGGACATGACAGTACCGAAGATTGGGATTTTGCATTATATCAAGCCTCAGATTGTAATCTGTTGGGTGACCCTATACGATGTAACTTTTTCGATAATAGCGAAGGGGTGAGTTTTATTGGTGTGGGTGAAGATCCAACGGGCAATACAGATTCTGTTCATTTTGAAGATTGGTTGGAAGTTGAGCCAGGACAGGATTACTATCTTTTCATCAATAATTATAGCAATGTAAACTCTGGTTTTTCCATTCAGTTTACAGGAACCATCTGGGAAACTAATCCTTACGATGCATTGGATTGTTCCATTGTTAGTAACCTTTTGGGGCCTCCGATTGCGGCTTGTGAAGGTGACAATGTGGAATTGAATGCTACCACTGCCGATGCTTTAAACTACAGTTGGTTCATGAATACAGGGTCTGGATATTCTCAGATTACTGGAGCTACTTCTGCTACTTATACAGTAACTGCTTCAGGAGATTATAGAGTAGTAGTTGCCACCAATGCTGAAACAATTATTAGTGATGTGCAAGTAGGATTCAACCCAAGCCCCATGACCAATCAAGTTTCAGATGAAACTTTTTGCCAAACGGATTCCATGACTTTTGATTTAAATACCAAAGATGTTGAAGCTTTAGGTAATCAAAGTCCAAATGATTTTATGGTTAGCTACCATAGTTCTCCATCTGATGCCACAATGGGAATTCATCCTTTGGAAAAGGAGCATACAACTCTAGTGGGTCAAGAAACTATTTATGTGCGAACCACTTCAATGGCCAATTCCAATTGCTTTGATGCTTCACAAAGTTTTGTTTTGGAAGTGATTGAGTCTCCAGTTTTGACATTTTCTGAGCAAGAAGTGATTTGCGAAACCGTCGGGTCTTTGGAAATAGGAGAGGCTTATCCTGTTCCAAATTTTGAATATATGTGGAATACAGGGCAGCAAACGCCTACCATTCAAATAACTGAAGCTGGAGAATATACCCTTACCGTATCCAATATCGTAAATGGCGTAAGTTGTGAATCATCCCGAACGGTTACAGTTTCTATTTCTGAAATGCCAGTGATTACCAGTATCGATATTGCCGATATGAGTGTCAACAATGTAGTAACCATTCATACGGAGGGGCAAGGTGAATTCGAATTTGCTCTAAATGAAGGAGAATACCAATCCAGCAATATATTTGAAGGTGTTCCGCCTGGAGTTCACACAGTTCACATGCGCGACCTTTATGGTTGTGGCGAAGTAGTGGAAGAAATTGTGGTTGTCGGATTTTTGACCGCATTTACTCCCAACGGAGATGTGTTGAACGATTTATGGCAAGTGGAAGGACTTTCAACCCTGAATTCGCCCATTGTCACCATTTATGACCGTTATGGAAAGCTCATCAAGCAAATGAGCCAGTTCGATGCAGGTTGGGATGGTAATTTTCAAGGAAAACCACTTCCTTCTACCGATTATTGGTTTAAACTTTCTTATTTGGATAATGATGGTAACCGAATCTTTGCCAAATATTTGCAAAGCCATTTCTCTTTAAGAAGATGATCAAATTGTTATTCATCGATTAACTGTTTAATTTTTCGGTTATTGTATACTAAAACCTACTTTCTTTAGTTATACAGGTTATGTAGCATAACCTTTAGCCCAAACTCTATGAGAGCTCTTTTTAGTGCCGTATGCCTTATTGTTTTCTTTCAGCTACAGGTAAGCGCACAAAACTCCCCAGATTGTAGAACTGCAATTCCTGTTTGTGCCGATGCCCCTATTATGGGGACTACAGATGGTGGGGGTGATATCGATGATTTTGATCCTGAGGTGATTACCCAAACAGGCTGTTTGGAAAAAGGGAGTGTGAGCTCGGCAAACATAGAGAACAACTCAGCTTGGTATGTTTTTAGGGCAGGTACGAATGGACAAATAGGATTTGATATTGAAGCGCTTCCAGTTAACCCAGGTGGACCTATTACCGCGGAATGGGATTTTGCATTGTATGGTCCTTTTGATGAAGATTCAGGGGCTAATTACTGTACAATTATTGGTGATGGCTCTGCCCAGCCCATTCGATGTAATTACGAATATAATGACACAGGTTTTACAGGAATTGGCGTGAATCCAGTGGATGGTAGGGAAGGAGCTCCTTTTGTGAAGGCGAGTCAAAATACCTATGATGAATGGTTGAATGTGACCGAGGGTGAGATTTATTACCTCTACATTAATAATTACAATACAAATTTTGATGATGAACCAGAGGATTTCATCTTGACATTTACAGGGTCTTCTGTGGATGAAGATCAGGATACGGCTTTGGATTGTACGTTGAGAGATGAGTTTTTAGGATTTGATATTGTGGCCTGCGAAGGTGATCCAGATATTGTTTTGAGTGCGTTGAATTCACCTGCTGGTCCAAACTTGAACAACATAACTTGGACGGTGGATTGGGACGATGATGGCACGATTGACCAAGTTTTGGCTACAGGTGCCACTGAGACAGAGTATACGGTTTCGAGTCCAGATTCAGGACGTTATTTCGTATCCATTGAAAACAGTCTTGGACAAATTTATTCTGACGATGTCCTGATAACTTTTTATGGTCAGCCAGAATTGGATGAGGTTCGAATTATAGATGATTTGGTTTCGAGTGATCAAACAGATCCTTATAATGTAGAAATTGTTCCTGTAGGTGATGGGGATTACGAATATGCCATCAATGGTGGAGAGTTTCAAGATAGTCCTATTTTTTATGATGTGCCTCCAGGGGTAAACACAGTTGTGATCAACGATAAAAATGGATGTGGTACTTCGGAACCAGCTGAATTTTTGGTTGTGGGCTATCCCAAGTTTTTTACACCCAATGGTGATGGAATTTACGATACTTGGAATGTTTTGGGAGTAGAACAACTGACCAATCCTGTTATTTATATATTCGACCGTTATGGAAAGTTGCTAAAGCAATTGGATACCAATTTAGGTTGGGATGGTACCTTTAATGGACGGGATATGCCGTCATCCGATTATTGGTTCCGATTGGATTATGATAAGGATGAGGATGGTGTAATTGTAGCCACCCAAGTACGTAGGCATTTTTCGTTGGTACGATAAAAAAAGGCCAGAATTTCTTCCAGCCTTTATTCAATTTTTTAATTTCTTGTTTAGAATTTCATGGAGTAGCCCAATGAAATATTGGTGTTTACCCTGTTCACTAAACTGGCTAGGTCAAGACCTCCATCAAAGAAATAGGTATTTACATCTTGCTCCATTCTGGTGTAGGATAGGTCAATTCTACTAGCGCCAAAATTGTATCCGATACCAGCGGAATACGCATTCAATTCACCCACTGTGCTTCCATCTTCATACGGACTGTCTTCAAAACGGTATCCTGCTCTTAAACTTACTTGGTCAATTCGGTATTCTCCTCCAATTCTATAGGTGTTCACAACGCCTAAAGTGTTTGAAATGTAATTGTTCTCATCTGAAAAACTAGGGTCAGATGTTGGTTTCAACTTTGCTTGGGACATATCTTGATAGCCGTAATCAAAACTGATCAAACCAGACTTGCCAAAAACAAGCGCAGCACTACCTGTAATTTTTGCAGGTGTTTGGATTCTATAATCAGGATATAGGTTTACGATACCGAAGTTGATGTAGCTGATATCTGAAACCGCCAAATTTGAATTGATGCGTTGAGAGGTGTCGTCTCGCAATCTATACCAAGTAGGGGACTGGTAACTTCCTCCAATACGAACCGCTTCGCTCAATTTGGCAATGGCGCCTAAACTAAAAGAGAATCCAGAGCCATCAGTGTGTAAAAAGTTATCGAACGAACTGCTTTGAATCAGGGAATTGGCATTATACCCATCCTCATCAAAGTAGGTGACTTGATCGTAAAAAACAGAGTGAAAATTCAATGCCGCTCCCACATATAAATTTTCCTTGTATTGACCGGAAAAATTAAAAGTGAACTTGCTATTGTATCCAGAAGTGTTGTTGATATAGCGTTGATTCACACTGCTGTAATCGGCGTTTGAATAGTAGGAAGTATTGCTGTCATCATCAGCTACAGGTTCAATAATACCCGCTTGGAAACCTAAGAATGCTTGTTGTGGTCCATATCCTAAACTAGAGCCGATATCCAAATAGGCATCTTCAATATATTCTCCGTTCTGAACTCTTAATGGTCCTAAAGGTTCTCCTTGTGCAAAGTTCAAAAAGTAATTATCAATACCCACCGATGAGCTTCCCCTTGCCAAGAACTCATTTTCAAAGTTCTGAACCATGTCGTAATTCACGGCAAGGGCAATTTTCCGCCATGGGTTTTTGTCTGAAGCCTGAAAAACAAACACGCCACCAGCTTGATTAAAGTTGAGGTCGTTCATCGTTGTTTTGGTCATTCCACCACCATAAAAAGCGTCATTGTTTCGGTGGTAATTGGTTCCCGTAAAAGTGATTTCGTTATAGTTGAACACCGCCGACCCTGCAGGGTTTACGTTGATGGCACTTAAATCGCCACCCAATGCACCAAAGGCACCTCCCATAGCTTGAAACCTTGGGGTTCCCTGTAGGTCTTCCGAGCTAAATCGCAGTACATCATCTATGGTCTGGGCACTGGCATAAGCACATACCATTACCATGATGAAAGTTGAGATTCTTTTCATTTTGTTTGATTTAGATTAAAGGAATAGTTTTTAGCATATTATGGTCTGCCACCTCGGCTTCCACCACCACGTGAACCACCTGAAGACCTGGAAGCACCTCCAGAGCTTCTGGAACTGCTACCACCTGAGCTTCTAACGGCCCCTGAGCTTCTGGAAGAAGAACCGCTGCTTCGGTAACTTCCTGAGCTTCTTGTAGAGGACGAAGGTCTACTGTAGCCACTGCTTCTTGAAGGTGTTGAGTATGATCTAGAACTATTTGTAGCTCCTCTATAGCTTGGATAAGAGCTTCTTGTGCTCGGTCTACTTGTTCCACTATAGCTTCTTGAGCTTCTGTTGGGGGAGTAGGTTCCGTATGAAGGACGGGTTGTTCTACTGCTTCTATTATAATAACCAGCCGTAGATCGAGTACTTCTGCTTGTTCTGTAGTTTTGGTTTCGAGTAGCTGCAGCGCTTCTTGAATATCGTTGTGTATTTGCACGATTGGTGTAGCTGCTGTTGCTTCTTCTCGCTAGATTATTGCTTCTATTGGTCACTGCTGAATTGGAGCGACCGCTATTTCTTCTAAAATCACTGGTGTAACTATTTCTTGAGCGCAAAGTGGTTCCAGGAATTCGTGAATATCCTCTTCTGCCCGACATGTATGCATAATCTCTTCCGTAATATCCGTTCCAGCCCCAGCCGTTGTATGGGTAACCCCATCTCCAGCCATATCCAGCCCAGCCCCAGCCAGCGTTCCAACCCCAGCCAGTATTCCAACCCCAGCCCCAACGGCTATATCTCCAAGGACTGTACCATCCCCAGCCCCAGCTATTGTAAGGGTAACCCCAGGCCCAGCTATTCCAACCCCAGTAACCACCCCAACCGTAGTTGGCCCAGCCCCAGTTGTTGCCATAAACATTTATAGAGATGCTTGTAGGATTGTCTCCCCAACCTGGATTTCCGTTGTAATTGTTGTTATAAGCAAAGTAATCCGTTTGCTCACCATAGGGAATGGTGTCGTTGGCCATTTGACTTGAGTAACTATCAACATCTGTGAAGATTTCACCATCTAAGATCTCGCCATATTCATTGGCTTTTTCACCAAAATAATCCCCATAAATATTGTTCTCCATTTCTGCATTTCGAACAGCTTCGGGATTTTGTTTTTCCACATAAACAACACGGTCTCTGCTGGAATAAATTCCATCATCGTAATAAGAGGCTTGTTGATAAGATCCACATGACGCCATCAATAGAGCGATGACGGAAAACATGGAAAAGGTCTGTAGTTTATTGAGGGGTAAAGACGTTAACATGGTGCAATTTTTATTGTTGAACATATTAAAAATAACTAGTTTTACCGAATTATTTTATTAAAGAAAACACAAGTTTTGTGCCAAAGTTCAATAGATGGGTAAAAATTTAACAAGTAGAGCAGAAGATTATTCCAAATGGTATAATGAACTTGTTGTAAAGTCGGACTTAGCTGAGAATTCAGGAGTTAGGGGTTGTATGGTGATAAAACCTTATGGCTATGCCATTTGGGAAAAAATGCAAGCTCAATTGGATAAAATGTTCAAGGAAACAGGTCATGAAAATGCCTATTTTCCCTTATTTATTCCAAAATCATACTTAAGTAAGGAGGCAAGTCACGTAGAAGGGTTTGCCAAGGAGTGTGCCGTTGTGACACACTATAGATTAAAGAATGCTGAGGACGGCAGTGGTATTGTTGTGGACGAAGATGCAAAATTGGAAGAGGAACTTATTGTTCGTCCAACTTCCGAAACTATAATTTGGGATACCTACCGCAAGTGGATTCAATCCTACAGAGATCTTCCCTTAAAAATTAACCAATGGGCCAATGTGGTGCGATGGGAAATGCGTACCCGACTTTTTCTAAGAACTGCTGAATTTTTATGGCAAGAGGGGCATACTGCACATGCCACACGAGAGGAGGCTTTGGAAGAAGCCGAACTCATGATGAATGTGTATGCCGAATTTGTGGAAACGTATATGGGTGTTCCTGTGATTAAGGGAACCAAAACCGAGAGCGAGCGATTTGCTGGAGCAGAGGAAACCTATTGTATCGAAGCTTTAATGCAAGATGGTAAAGCACTTCAAGCTGGTACTTCGCACTTTTTGGGACAGAATTTTGCCAAGGCCTTTGATGTAAAATTTGCCAGCAAAGAAGGGGTGCAGGAGCATGTTTGGGCTACTTCTTGGGGAGTTTCTACCCGTTTGATGGGTGCGTTGGTAATGACTCACAGTGATGATAACGGTTTGGTATTACCTCCGAACTTGGCGCCAATTCAAGTTGTAATTGTACCTATATATAAAGGAATGGACCAATTGGATGCCATTTCTGAAAAAGTGAATCCGTTGGTGAAGGAGCTTCGTGCCAAAGGAATCACGGTAAAATTTGATGATAGGGATACACATAAGCCTGGTTTCAAATTCAACGAATATGAGTTGAAAGGTGTTCCTGTTCGTTTGGCGGTTGGTCAGCGTGATTTGGCCAATGGTACATTTGAAGTGGCCCGCAGGGATACTTTGGAGAAAGAAACAGTTGCTGCTGATAACATTGTGGACAAGATTGAAGCCTTGTTGAAGGAAATGCAGGAGAACATTTTCCAAAAAGCCTTGGATTATAGGGATAGTCACATCACCGAAGTGGATTCTTATGACGAATTTAAAAAGGTGTTGGAAGAAAAAGGAGGCTTTGTATCAGCGCATTGGGATGGCTCCATGGAGACAGAGGATAAGATAAAAGAGGAGACAAAAGCCACTATACGCTGTATTCCATTGAATGCAAAACAGGAAGATGGTAGCTGTATTGTGACAGGAAAACCATCTTCGCAACGGGTATTGTTTGCAAAGGCCTATTAATTAGGATGCAAAAAATAATATTTACTGTTGCAAGACTTAAAAATAGTTGTATTTTTGCATCCGCAATTGTGCAACCATATGGCCCGTTCGTCTAGGGGTTAGGACGCCAGGTTTTCATCCTGGTAACAGGGGTTCGATTCCCCTACGGGCTACTAAAGTTCATATGGACTTATTGAAAATGGGATTTTAATCCCTAAATTGAAATTAATGGCCCGTTCGTCTAGGGGTTAGGACGCCAGGTTTTCATCCTGGTAACAGGGGTTCGATTCCCCTACGGGCTACAAAAAAAGTATTTAGAAAGAATTAATTATAAGCAATGGCAAACCATAAGTCAGCATTAAAGAGAATCAGAAGAAACGAAGCGGTACGTTTGCGTAACAGATATCAGCACAAAACTGTGCGTAATGCTATCAAAAAATTGCGTAACGAGGAAGACAAAAAAGCTGCCGAAGCTTTGTTGCCTACAGTAGTTGGTATGATCGATAAATTGGCAAAAAAGAACATTATCCATACCAATAAGGCATCAAACCTTAAGAGTAAGTTGATGAGCAAGGTTGCAGGAATGTAATTCTTGATTTAAAGATATTTGAAAAACGCTCCCATTCGGGGGCGTTTTTTTTGCGCTTTATTTATCTAAAGGTTTTTCTTCTACCAAAAATGGCACCAGCAATAAAGCAGGCATACATGAAAAGTACCACGATCATCAAAATATTAAAAACACCATAATTTGAGGCTACAGTGGGTAATTCGTGTCCCAAATAATATATGATTGGAAAAAAGCAATAAAAGATGGCCAATCCCAAAGTTGTCCAAAACATAAGGTTGTGCTTTGTGGGATACATTTCCTTGTCTGTTCGCTTTTCATGAATGTACAAGCCAATACAAATCAGTAAAATAAGTGAAGAAATAATATCTGCATAGTACAAGCTGATGTGAAATGGGTTTTGAAAGAACAGGCTGACCAAGAAAGCCAATATGCTTGTATAAACACCGTACATCACCCACTTTTTATGCTTTTCACGCTTCAGCACATTCCAGTAAACATAATAGAAAAATTGAAATGAGATGAATGCATAAAAATTATATACAATTACGTTGTAGTTGCTGTAGGCATCATCTGCTAAAAATTGAAACTCATCAAATCGCCAAATTAAATATCCCAACACTTCAGTTAGAAAGGTGTAAATGATAAATATTGGAAAGAACTTTAAGGGGGTGTCCACATAGATGCGATAACGGAAAATAACCACAATCCAAGTAATGAAATAAAGTGGAATTGTGTAATTATCGATTAAAAAACCATAGAATTCTTCCATGCAGTAGTCGTAGTTATCCGAACAATCGGACAATACTAAAAATACAGTTTATTAAATAAACGATTTTAACGGAAGGCTTTTCGACGGTGCACTAGAACTCCGATTAGGAAAGTGCCGTACATGAACAAAATGGAAATCCTTAGAATTGTTCGAAAGTTGTAATCAATCCAGATTTGTGGAATCTCGTAGCCTACCCAGAACAGGAATGGATAAATGATGTGAAAAACACCCAGTCCCAAACTGGTCCAAAACATCAGATTGTATTTCATGGGGTAGGGACTGTCTTCTTGTTTCTTTTCTTTGATATAAAGCCATATGTTGAACAACAAGACAAAAGATGCAATCATATCAGCATAATACAGGTTGCTATAAAAAGGATCTTGGAAAAATAAACTGATGCCATAACTGGTTAAGGTTACCGCAGCTCCAATAACAATCCACTTTTTGTTATGCTTTTGTTTTAACACTAGCCAATAGACATAATAGAAAAACATAAAAGCAATCACCGAATAAATGTTGAAGATCAATACATTGTACCAGCTGTATTTTTCAACATTTACCACCTGGAACTCTTCAAAATACTTGATTAAATAGCCCAATACTTCAGTGAGAAAGGTGTACATTAAGTACATGGGATAGTATTTTAACGGGGTGTCGTAATAAGTACTGTAACGGGCCATGGCCACGATCCATACAATAAGATAAAATGGGAGAATGTAATGTTGGGTGATGAATGTGTAAAATCCTTCCATTGGTGAATTGTAACCTCTTAAATTACAGTGAATTTATAGGGTTGTAAATGTAATAAAAAAGCCTCCGTTGAAGGAGGCTTTAATTTTTTTAAAACACTGATTACCTAAATGCTCTTCGTTTGCTAATGATCAGTCCAAAAATTATGGTGCCGTACATTAAAACTATTGAAGTTAATAGTAGCGGGCGTAAAATGGCACGTATTCCAATATCCAAATCTTTTATTTTGTACGACAAGGAAATTAAGGGGAAGGGTAAATAGAACATTAATAGCGCAATACTTACCCAAACCATAAGGTTGTCCTTTAAAGCTGGATATCTTCCTTCGTCCTTTTTTTCTTTAAAATAAATCACAATCAAGAAAACCAGGATTATTGAGCCAATAATATGGGCATTGCTCATTCCATTGTGCAAAGGATTAAAGATGATTGCATTTACGATGTAAGCAATAGAGCAAAGGTAACTTCCGTAACGAGCCCATTTTTGATGTTTTTTATTTTTGAGAACCTTTCGATAGACTTCGAAGAAAAAAAGAAAAAAAACCAATTGGTAAAGATTGTAAATAATGACATTGTGCCAAGAATAGCGTATGTCAGAAAAAAATTGGAAGTCATTACTATATTTAATAAATGTGCCTAGTAACTCTGTGAAAAAAGTATAGATAATTATCATGGGTAGATACTTCAAAGGTGTGTCAAAATACCTTCGGTATCTGTACAAGGCTACAATCCAAGTAATTAGATAAAGGGGGACATAAAAAACCTCAACCAAATATTTATAAAAATCTTGAAGCATTTTTAAAAATCACCATATGGTGGAGGGCCTGAACTACCGTGGTTTAAGTTAAGACTGGTGTCATCTTGTAAAAAAACGGGCAGCATGCTGGCGTATGATTTGTCATTGCTATCAGTTGAACCAGTTTCAGTACTGCCCACTGCATCCTTGATCAATTTGGCATTGCCATCTGCTCCAATATAAAATCCGTAATCTTCGCCATCTACCTTAATGGTTGGTACAATAAAAATAGAATTTTGTCTAGGGTGCACCACTTTTTTTCCATCAGGGAAATCAGGAGTGTTGGGGTAATTGGCGAAATAAAAACGCAATGAGGAGATGTCTACATTAGCTTCTTTGGCCTCTTGTTCTATGTAGGCCATATATTGTTTGATGTCTGAATAGGTAAATGAAGTGAAGCGAGAAGCCTCAAACTTTTCATCTGGATATTGCTCCAATTCCATACGCTCAATCATATCCACTCTATTTTTAGTGTAATTATCATAAAGCGATTTTGACTCATCCAGCGATATAATGCCTTTAGGTGGGGCTACGGGTTCTGCTTCAACGGGTTCGGAAGTTGTAGGGGCGGTGGATTCATCTTTTTTGGCTCCTTGTTGGCAACTGCCCAACAATAAAAGCACAGACCCTAGCACAGCAAGGGTTCCTTTGTGAATGTTTTTCATGGTATAAGTGTTTAAAAGTTCAGTTTTTGGGGAAACCGATTTAAAGATAAAGCATTTCTTTAAATGCATGTAATAAAAAACCCTCCAAAAAATAGTGGAGGGTTTCTAAGTTATGTATTCTAAAGGGATAATCTAGTTGTTCATGGTGAGCAAAAACTCCTCATTGTTTTTGGTCTGCTTAATGCGTTGCTCCATAAACTCCATAGCTTCCACAGGGTTCATATCCGCTAAATATTTGCGCATAATCCACATACGTTGAATAGTGTTTTCATCCAACAGAAGATCATCTCTACGTGTTGAAGAAGAAATAAGATCAATGGCTGGGAAAATTCTACGGTTGGAGATTCTACGATCCAACTGAAGTTCCATGTTACCTGTACCTTTAAATTCCTCGAAGATCACCTCGTCCATTTTAGAACCGGTTTCTGTCAATGCAGTGGCGATAATGGAAAGGGAACCACCATTTTCAATATTACGGGCCGCACCAAAGAAACGTTTTGGTTTGTGCAATGCGTTGGCATCCACACCACCACTCAATACTTTACCAGAGGCTGGTTGTACGGTGTTGTAGGCACGGGCCAAACGGGTAATGGAATCCAATAGGATCACCACATCGTGTCCGCATTCAACCAATCTTTTTGCTTTGTCCAATACAATATTGGCCACTCTTACGTGCTCTGAAGCTTCTTTATCAAAAGTAGAAGCCACAACCTCACCGCGCACATTACGTTGCATATCGGTAACCTCTTCAGGACGTTCATCAATCAATAATATAATTTGATAAACCTCTGGGTGGTTAGCGGCAATTGCGTTGGCAATGTCCTTAAGCAACATGGTTTTACCTGTTTTAGGCTGGGAAACGATCATTCCCCTTTGTCCTTTTCCAATTGGAGAGAACAAATCCATGATTCTTGTGGAAATGGTACTTTGTTTTTCGGCCAATTTGAATTTTTCCTTAGGAAATAAAGGAGTCAAGTGTTCAAAGGCCACGCGGTCACGAACCACTTGAGGGTCCAATCCGTTAATTTTGTTTACCTTAATTAAAGGGAAATATTTTTCACCTTCTTTTGGAGGTCTGATGTTTCCTAAAACGGTATCACCTGATTTTAGACCAAATAACCTGATCTGTGATTGGGAAACATAAATATCGTCTGGAGAAGAAAGATAGTTGTAATCGGAAGATCTTAAAAATCCGTAACCATCTTGCATAATATCCAGAACACCTTCACTCTCAATAATGCTGTCGAACTCATATTCAGGTTCTTTGTACCTGTTTTTTAAATCCTTATCAAAATTACTGCTCTTTTTTTCGTGTTGGTTTTTGTGTTGCTGGTTGTTGTTCCTGCGGTTGTTGTTTTGATTCTTTTGGTTGTTATTGTTGTTTTGTCTGTTGTCCTTTTTCTGAGGCTGCTGACTATTTGAATCATCACTTTTTTGATGCGTTTCTTTTTTGGGGGCAGCTTTTGGTTTGGAATCTTCTTTTTTGTCCGTAACAGAATCATTTGATTTATTGCGGGGAGTCCTAGTGCGTTTTGGTTTAGGAGCAGATTTTTCCTCTGTGGAGGTAGGGGCGGCAACGGTTTCTGCAACCGCTTTGGGGTTGGAAGCCTGAACGTCTAAAATTTGATAGACCAAATCCAATTTTTTTAAAGTCTTGAATTTGGGAACGTTAAGGTCTTTTGCAATCTCTTGCAACTCAGGAAGCTTTTTAGCTTTTAGATCTGAAATCTCAAACATTAAGTAAAGAAATAAGTTAAACTTGTGTGATTCTAAATATGAAGTAAGGTTATTTTGGATGCTACAGGAAGAAAGAGTTCCTAGGTAGGTGCTTGCTAATAACGACACAATAATACGAATTATTTTTCAAGAATATCGTTTCAATTCCCAAAAAGACGCCTATTTTTGCAATTCGAAATCAATTTGCACAATGATTCAACGAATTCAGACGTTTTTTTTATTGGTAGTAGGCCTAATTTCGGGCGTATTGCCATTTTTTCTGAATCTTTGGGTTGAAGTTAACGGTAAGGAAGTCTTTGCCCAAGATGAAGTTCTTGTAAGCCTCGTCTTTTATGTGGTGACCGTATTGGCGGTGGTTTCAATTTTAATGTACAAAAAGCGACAAAATCAATTTGTGGTAAACAGATTGAATATGATATTAAATCTTTTTTTACTAGGATTTTTCGTTTATCGATCGCTAAGCTTATCCGGAGAAACTGTTGTTTCTGAGAAGGGTATTGGGATGCTGATTCCTGTATTTTCTATCGTTTTTCTGGTCCTGGCAAACAGGGCTATCAAAAAGGATGAAGATCTTGTAAAATCTGTTGATCGCTTACGTTGAACCTAACATCTTAGTAGTATTAGTGCGAAAAAACCCTGGCTCCGGCCGGGGTTTTTACTTTAGCGTTTGCCCAATTCAATTACTTCCAAATCAGAGATTTTATCCCCGTTGATTACAAAGCGGAGCATGGTTCTAACTTGATGAAATCCGTGCTTGCCACAAGCCCCGGGATTCATGTGCAACAAGTTCAGTTTTTTGTCATGCATTACTTTTAAAATATGGGAATGTCCACATATAAAGAGTTTTGGCGGGTTGTTTTTGATTTCATCCCGTACCCGAATATTGTAGCGGTTAGGGTAGCCACCAATATGGGTGATCCAAACATCCACACCCTCGCACATAAATCGATTGTTTTCTGGAAATTCCTTTTGGATCACATGGTCGTCAATGTTGCCGTGAACCCCTCGTACAGGCTTTAAAGCCTCCAGTTTGTCCGTTACTGATAAATTGCCAATATCTCCGGCATGCCAGATTTCATCAGCCTGCGCAGCGTATTTTAAAATGGTGTCATCAATGTGTCCGTGGGTGTCGGAGAGCAATAAAACCTTGGTCATAACGCTAAAAATATGCTAAAAAAATCCGCTTGGAAATATGTTGGTGGGGATTGAATTATCTTTATCGACTTAAAAGTAAGGGATTCCATTGAGATACTTCATCCAATTTTCATATTTCGGCAAGGCATATCACGGTTGGCAAAACCAACCTAATGCCATTACGGTGCAAGAAGTTTTGGAAAAGGGATTAAGTACCTTGCTTCGGAAAAGAATAGAAGTAGTTGGTGCAGGGAGAACCGATGCGGGGGTACATGCCAAACAAATGTTTGCCCATTTTGATTTTGAAACAATTGAAGATACCGAAGAGTTGGTGTACAGATTGAATTCCTTTTTGCCCGATGATGTTGCTGTGCAGGGCATTTTTGAAATGGTGCCAAGTGCACATGCAAGGTTTGATGCCACAGAACGTACTTATGAATATTGGTTGGTTAAAGAAAAGAACCCTTTTTATTTTGATTTGGCCCATTGTGTTTTGCAACCTTTGGATTTGGATGTCATGAACCAAGCAGGAGCTTTGCTTTTGGATTATTCCGATTTTGAATGTTTTTCCAAATCCAATACAGATGTCAAGACGTTTACTTGTGATGTGCGACATGCTCAATGGGAAATAAAGGAAGATAAATGGGTGTTCACCATTACGGCAGACCGTTTTTTACGAAATATGGTGCGTGCGGTGGTCGGTACCTTATTGGATGTGGGGCAAGGCAGAATAACCCCCGAGCACATTCATAAAATTATAGAAAGTAAGGACAGGGCAGAAGCTGGTGTTTCTGTACCTGCAAAAGGATTATATTTGACCAAGGTTTTATATCCAAAAGATATTTTTAATGAGCGATAGTAAGGATACAGGAAAAGCGTTTGATTTTAGGCTCTTCAAACGTGTGTTTTCATATACCAAGCCCTATAGTGGCATTTTTTGGTTGGTGGCCATTGTTGCCATTTTATCCGCAGCTTTTGCTATTGGAATTCCAATTTTGGTGAAGGACATCATCAATCAATCCTTGGAAAGTAAAGACAGTGAGCAATTGTTGAATGCTGTTTTATTGATGTTGGTCTTCCTTTTAGGTCAAGTAACGACCCAGTTGCTGTTCAATTATTTTGCGAATCTTTTGGGCGAATCGGTAATCAAGGATATCCGCATAAAGCTATTCACAAAAATGACTGGTTTTAAAATGACCTACTTCGATAAATCTTCCATAGGTGTTTTGGTAACAAGGGCCGTAGCCGATATGCAACGTATCGGGGAAATTTTTAGTCAAGGATTTTTTATGATCGTTGCTGATGCCTTAAAAATGTTGTCCGCGGCAATTATTATGCTTGTCATCAATTGGAAGTTGGCCTTGATTGTTTTTGCCATTCTACCTATAATTTTGATTGCTACTCGTCTGTTTCAACAAGCCATGAAAGTTGCTTTTGTTGAAGTGCGTGCACAAGTGTCCAACTTGAATTCTTTTGTTCAGGAGCGGATTGCTGGAATGAAAATAGTGCAATTGTTCAACCGTGAAGAAATTGAAAAGGAAAAGTTCAGAGTCATCAACGAAAAACACCAAAATGCTTGGTTGAAAACTGTTTGGTACAACTCCATATTTTTTCCGATTGCTGAAATTTCCAACTCCATTGGTATCGGATTGGTGGTGTATTTTGGAGTAATTCAGAATATAGAAAATGTTGGAATGGACAACAAGGGGGCGATTGTTGCCTTCTTTTTCCTGATGGATCTATTGTTCCGTCCATTGCGCCAGATTGCAGATAAATTCAATACCCTTCAAATGGGAATGGTGGCTGCGAACCGAGTATTCAAAATTTTGGATACGGATAGCCATATTGCCGATGAGGGCACTGTGGAGAAGGCCGATGTAAAAGGGGATATTGAGTTTAAAGATGTACATTTTGGTTACGTTCCAGATGAAGAGGTGCTTCATGGTATTAACTTTAAGGTAAATGCAGGTGAAACTGTGGCCATAGTTGGGGCGACAGGAGCAGGAAAATCCACGATCATTAATTTGCTTAACCGTTTTTACGAAATCAATTCAGGGCAAATATTGGTGGATAATGTATGTTTGAAAGACTATACGTTACATTCTTTGCGATCACATATTGCCATTGTACTGCAAGATGTATTTTTGTTTGCCGATACCATTGCGCACAACATTTCACTGCGTGATGAAAATATATCCATAGAACAAATTGAAGAAGCGGCCAAACAAATTGGGGTGCACGAATTTGTTTCCAGTCTTCCTGGGGGCTACCAATATAATGTAAAGGAAAGAGGAAGTATGCTTTCCAGCGGTCAGCGCCAATTGATCGCTTTCTTGCGCGCCTATGTGAGCAATCCTAGTATTTTGATTTTGGACGAGGCAACATCTTCTGTGGATACCTATTCCGAGCAATTGATCCAACAGGCTACAGACAAAATTACCGAGGGCAGGACTTCTATTATTATTGCCCACCGTTTGGCGACCATCAAAAAAGCGGATAAGATTATTGTGATGGATGCTGGAGAAATCGTTGAGATTGGCAATCACAAAGAACTTCTAGAAAACGGAGGGTATTACTCAGACCTGTACAATGCCCAATTTTTGGCAGAGGAAGTGGCTTAATTGTTATTTTTCTGGAGGCAACATGTCTTGTAAAGTCAATTCCCCAGTTAATAACATAATGATTGGGAATAAGGTGGATGTCATGATATATAAAACTCCAAATAACAAATTGAATAAGATAAGTCGGGTAACAATTGCTAAACCTTTTGAGCTTGACGTGCGAATCACCACATAACTTGCATAGACTAGCATGTACAAGGATCCATACATGGAAAAAGTCATATAATTTTCAGGTGCTATAATAAGAAGTAATAAGGATGGTAGAAAAATTACAATGCTAAAATGGGATAAGGCATACATGAAAATAATGGTCCGCTCTGCGAAGTTGTATTTTTTCTCATCAAAACATAACCAACCTGCTATAGCCATTAATGGGATAAAGATGATGAAAATCAATGACTGATAATCCATGACAAATGCCATTAATTTTTTCTGGTAATCCGTTTCTATCCCAACATCGAATATGTCAAATTGCATAAAGTCTATGGACTTGGTCATCATAAAAATTAGAAGACCGGAAAGCGTTAATGCAATTCCCAAATAGCTTATCGGGTTTAGATATTTTTTGCGAAGTCCATGAATATAACCTTCAATTACAATTTCAGGTTTGGTAAACAAGTGAATAAAAGTATTCACAAAGGTGTTGTCCAGATTAAAGTATCGATCAAGAACATCGAACCAGAGATATTTAATCGTGATTCTATTTCGAATTACCTTTCCACCACAATTGGGACAATACAAGTAGTCGGTTCTTAATTTGGCTTCACAATTTTTGCACGTCATTGCTCCAAATCCTTTTTAAGTTTTTTGGTCAACTCCTCGGGGCCCTTAAAAGGAATAAAATCCCCGTTTTTTATATAAGAAATTGCTCCAGTTTCCTCACTTACCACCAAACAAACCGCATCGGTTTTTTCCGTGATACCCACCGCTGCTCGGTGTCTAAGTCCAAATCGTAACGGAATATTTCTATCGTTGGAAACGGGTAAAATCACACGTGTGGCAGTGATAAAATTATCTTGAATCACAATGGCGCCATCGTGTAAAGGGCTATTTTTAAAAAAGATACTTTCCAGAATAGGTTGGGTGATTTCAATATTCATGGCATCACCAGTAGACATTACAAAATCCAAGGCATTGTTGCGTTCAATCACAATAATGGCTCCTGTTTTGGTGCTTCCCATCTTTTCACAGGCACCAACGATGGATTCAACATCTGTTTTGGTGACAATAACATCCTGCTTCATGAATTTAAAGTGCTTCAGGAAATTTCGTTTTTTAGCAAAATTGGTGGACCCGATCATCAACAAAAACTTTCGTATTTCTTGCTGAAAAACTATGATCAATGCTATCAATCCAATGTTCATGAATCCACCTACCATACTGCTGATCATTTTCATTTGAAGCAGTTCGGTCAATTTCCAAAGCGCCCAAACAATAACGATTCCAATAAAAATATTGATGGCAACAGTTCCTCGAACCAATTTATAAACGTAGTAGAGCAAAGCTGCCACGAGGAGTATATCTATGATATCCGTAACTTGAAAATCGAGAAAATTTAGAAAATCCAATAGCAGTGTTTTTGTAAAATTAGCAAAAATAGAAGAACCAATGCCTAGAGTGCATTGGCTTTCAACGCTTCTACAAGTTTAACACATTCCACGGCTTCTTGTACATCGTGTGCCCGAATAATATTTGCGCCTTTTAACAAGGCAATGGTATGTAGGGCCGTGGTGCCATTCAAAGCTTCTTTAGGGTTGGATTGCAAAACTTTATAAATCATTGATTTTCTGCTTAACCCAATCAAAATGGGGAAACCAAAGGTTTTAAACAAATCTAGATGATTGAGCAAGGTGTAGTTTTGTTCTGTTGTTTTGGCAAATCCAAACCCTGGGTCAATGATGATGTCGTTTATTTTTTTTGAGGTGGCCTCTGCCACTTTTTCTGAAAAATAGGTTCGCAAATCCATTAGAAGGTCTTCATAAACAATCTCTTTTTGCATGGATTGTGGCGTACCTTTCATGTGCATCATAATGTAGGGCACCTGCAATTCAGCAATCACATCGAACATAGCTTCGTCCAAATTCCCTGCGGCAATGTCGTTGATGATGGCAGCGCCGTGTGCAACACTTTCGGAGGCAACTTTACTGCGAAAAGTATCAATTGAAATCAAGGTGTCAGGGAAGTGTTTCAAGACCAAATCAACAATAGGAATCATCCTTTGCAATTCTTCATGCTCAGAAACATGTTCGGCACCAGGTCTGGAACTGTAGGCTCCCATATCTATAAAAGTGGCTCCATCGTTCAACATGCCCTCAACGCGATTCAAAATGGAAGCCTCATCTTTATAGGTTCCACCATCAAAAAAAGAATCGGGGGTAAGGTTCAAAATACCCATCACTTTGGGCACGGTAAGGTCCACCAAATCACCTTTGCAGTTTATCGTCATAAAAAATAACTCCTTTGTTGGGTTTCATTATCTTTGGCAAAGTGCACGCAAATGGGCACAATTGAACGAAATTTACGCAAATTAGCAACAATACATGCAGCAGACTTCCCAACAATACGATGCGGTGATCAAAACCTGTCGCGATTTGTTTTCAAAAAAGGCTAAAGACTACGGTACCGCATGGCGTATTTTGCGATTACCATCCCTTACAGACCAGATTTTTATTAAAGCCCAACGCATTCGAAGCCTTCAGCAAAATGAGGTTAGAAAGGTGGATGAGGGTGAACAATCTGAGTTTATTGGAATCATCAATTATTCCATTATGGCACTCATCCAAATTAAAAAAGGAGTAGTGGAGCAGCCCGATATTAATGCGGAAGAAGCCATTGCTTTGTATGATGAGCAGGTGGCCATTACCAAAAAATTAATGGAGGATAAAAATCACGATTATGGAGAAGCTTGGCGCGATATGCGTGTGAGTTCTTTAACGGATTTAATCCTTCAAAAGTTGCTTCGTGTAAAACAAATTGAAGACAATCAAGGAAATACTTTGGTAAGCGAAGGTGTAGATGCCAATTATCAAGACATGGTTAATTATGCGGTTTTTGCGCTGATCCATCTTGGGGAAGAAAAATCTAACCAATAGTTTATTGGTAGGGCACCTCAAAAGCATAACAACATTCGAACAATTTGTGCAATGGGTGTCAAACAAGTAGAGCTTTTATATATTTAGTGGTTTCAAATTTATACAATGAAATATATCGTTTGGATATCTAGGATAATAGTCGGAGTACTATTTATTATTAGTGGATGGATCAAGTTAAATGACCCCATGGGATTTTCCTTTAAGTTGGAAGAATATTTTAGCCCTGGAGTGCTGGATTTACCTTTTTTAACACCAATTGCCTTGGGGATTTCCATTTTTGTGGTGATTGTTGAGGTGATTTTAGGCATACTTCTTTTAATAGGATTTAAGCCAAAATTTACGGTCTGGAGTTTACTTTTGATGATAGTTTTCTTCACATTCCTTACTTTTTATTCTGCTTATTTTAATAAAGTTACCGACTGCGGTTGTTTTGGAGATGCAGTGAAATTGACCCCTTGGGAATCTTTCACTAAAGATGTGATATTATTGGTGTTCATTTTGATTTTATTCTTCGGAAGAAAATACATTACGCCACTTTTTACACCGAAAATCAATTGGATTATTGGGGGAGTGGCTTTAGTGGCTTGCGCATGGTTTGCCAATCATGTGCTAAACCATTTGCCAACCGTTGATTTTAGACCTTATAAAATTGGAGCTAATATTCAAGAAGGGATGTCGGTACCAGAAGGAGCTGCAGAACCGATTTACGAATACGCATGGCGCTTTAAAGTAAATGGGGAAGATAAAATTTATACCACTGCTGGGGAGTACCCTAGTGTAGATGGTGAATTTATTGATGTGGAAACCACAGAGATTCAAAAAGGTTACGAACCTCCAATTCATGATTTTACCATAGAGCAGGACGGTGTAGATTATGCAGGTAAGGTGCTAAACCTAGAAAAATTAATGATGGTGGTAGCGTACGATTTGAAGAAAAGCAATTATGAAGCTTTCAAAGAAATAGCCGAAGTGGCGGCAAAGGCCAAACAAAATGGTTATCGAGTAATAGGTATGTCAGCATCAAGCAAAGAAATGACAGATGAGCTTAAGGTTGAGTATGGACTGGACTTTGAATTTTTCTTTACTGATGAAACAACATTAAAGACCATTGTCCGCTCCAATCCAGCGGTACTGACCCTTAAAAAGGGAACCATCCAACAAAAAGTACATTACAACGATTTGGATAAACTTACTTTCTAAACAATAACACAAGAAAAACAAATATCATGAGAACAAAGATTGTGGCAGGAAACTGGAAGATGAATAAAAACCTTCAGGAGACGGAGGCATTGTTGACTGAACTTTCCGCCAAACTACCCGATACGAATGCAACAGTTATTGTGGCACCAACATTTGTGAACTTGCAAGCAGCACAAACAGCTCTTGGTAGTTCAACCATTAAAGTGGCTGCACAGAATATGCATTTTGCAGAAAGCGGAGCCTACACTGGAGAGATTTCTGCTGATATGTTATTGAGCCTAGACATTGACACTGTTATTTTGGGTCACTCAGAAAGACGCGCTTATTTTGGTGAGGATGATGAATTATTGGCTAAAAAAGTAAACACCGCGATCGAAAAAGGATTGAAAACCATTTTCTGTTTTGGTGAAGAATTGGAAGATAGAAAATCTGATAAGCATTTTGATGTGGTTGAAAGCCAGCTTAAAAACGCATTGTTTAGTTTGGATGCCAGTGCTTGGAAAAATATTGTCTTGGCCTACGAGCCTGTTTGGGCTATCGGAACAGGAGAAACAGCTTCACCAGAGCAAGCTCAAGAAATGCATGCTTTTATTAGAAAAACCATTTCCGATGCTTTCGGTGCTGCCGTAGCAGATGAGGTTTCTATTTTATATGGAGGAAGTGTAAAGCCTGGAAATGCTGGAGAAATTTTCGGTAAACCAGACGTAGATGGTGGTTTAATTGGAGGTGCTTCTTTGGTTGCCGACGATTTCGTGGCCATTATCGCTGCTATTTAATTATATATGTCCTTGGTTTATTTAGAATTCGATTTTAAGGTAGACCCTGCCCAACCCGCAAGTGATATTCTAATTGCGGAGTTGGGTGAACTGGGCTTTGAAAGTTTTGTGGAAAACGAAACTGGGGTTCTGGCGTATATTCTTAAATCTGAATGGGAAGAGGCTAACCTCAGCCATCTTTTTGTACTTCAAAACCCAAATTTTAAAATCACTTGGACCACAAAGGAAATTGAACAGCAGAACTGGAATGCCGAATGGGAACGGAATTTCCATCCCATAAAAGTGGGTGACAGGTGCATGGTTCGCGCTCCTTTTCACCAAGCAGAACCTGTGGATTTCGATATTGTTATTGAGCCTAAAATGAGCTTTGGAACAGGGCACCATGAAACCACCCATATGATGCTTCAGCATATTTTGGATAATGATTTTGAAGGGAAATCAGTACTGGATATGGGATGCGGTACTGGAGTGTTGGCCATTTTGGCAAAAATGAAAGGTGCTGGCTATACCGAGGCGATTGATATTGATGAATGGTGCTTTTTGAATACTGAGGAAAATGTGGAGCGAAATAATTGCTCCGATATCAAGGCAATGCAGGGTGATGTTAGTTTGCTGGGAGATAGTAAATACGATGTGATTCTTGCCAATATCAATCGAAATATTCTATTGGAAGATATTCCGAATTACGTGAAATGCCTGAATAAAGGAGGGTCTTTATTTTTAAGTGGCTTCTATTTAGAGGATTTGGATGTGATTTCTGCAAAATGTGCTGCCCATGGTTTGGAATTTGAGAAAAAAATGGAGAAGAACCGCTGGATTTCAGCAAAATATGTAAATTAGAGAGAAGTAAATCTCAGAATTTATGGGCACTAGGGAAAAAGAAATGGAAGATGTCCTTCTGGAGGAAGAGACGATAAAGGAACATGAAATTGTACTTTTTAATGATGATGTGAACACCTTCGACCACGTTATCGAAACACTGATCAATGTATGTGAGCATACTCCAGAACAAGCAGAACAATGCTCATTGATTGTGCATTACAATGGAAAATGTACGGTCAAAACAGGAGAATATGATATCCTAAAACCCAAATGCACTAAATTATTGCAAGCAGGCCTCAGTGCAGAAATCATGTAGACATTGTGAAATTAATTAATGGATGTTCCTTTTGTATGAAATGGAGCTGACTTTATATATAAAAAAACGAGAATATCTAAATCCACTTAACCAACACCAACCATTAACCCTCCTATCTAAAAAATGAGCGAATTTTTTAAGGCCGAACTAAAAGATCGTTTTTTAGATTATGCCTTGAGCAGAACCGATTACTTCGAAATCCAAACCTTGTACGATGAATATTTACGACCCAATTACAGTTTGGAGTTCGTGGTGAAACTGGTACAGGACATTTTGGATTATGACCCTTCTCTTTTAGATGTAATGAGTGGCAATGGTATGGATTTGTTTTTATTGGCTTCAACGCCAAGTACCGAAGATTTTTTGGATGAAGGCGGATTTATGCATTTGTATGTAAAGGAAGAGGAAAAATGGGATGTGTTTTTAGATCAGATGTCCAGTACAAGGAAAATTTCCAAGGAGGATAAAAAACAGATCAAGCGGCATTCTCCCAGTTTGAAACGAGAGAAAACCATGTTGTTCGGATTGGTTGCTGCTGTTGCCTTTAGTTTTTTGTTTACGGTGTTCAGTATGATAAATGGCGCATTCTTGCAACCTGAATATGTGCCAGCCGATGAGTTTGAACGCAAACTGGAATATTTAAGGGAACAATATATTATGGAAAATGAACGCTTGCGACAAGAATTGAATGCAATGAAACAGGCTTCGGATACTTTGAACCTGTGATTCATCAAGAATAAAAAAAGGCAGCCATTTGGCTGCCTTTTATTTTTGGTTCAATGCGTTTTAATCCTTTATTCCTGGTTGGGTGATTTTGTAACCCGTTTCAGCTTTGGTGTCTTTTACTATTTTCTTTACATCCTCCAAAAGCTGTTTTGCGTCGTAGATGATTCCATCCTTGATAGTGTATTTTACGCCGCCAACACGCTCAATGGTATTGTCTTCCTGTAACTGAATAGCTCCAGTACCGTATAAGGCTTTAAAGTTTTCCAATGGATTTTCTTCCACAATTACAAAATCTGCTAGTTTCCCAGCTGTAACTGTTCCAATTTGGTCATCCATGCCCAAGGCTTCAGCACCGTTTAATGTGGCTGCCTTGATCACTTCCAACGGGTGGAATCCTGCTTCGCGCATAAGCTCCATCTCTCTTGGATAGGCAAAACCGTACAATTGGTAAATGAAACCAGCATCAGTACCCACAGTTACTCGACCACCCCTGTTTTTGTACTCATTCAAAAAGGTCATCCAAAGTTTGTAATTCTGCTTCCAGTTGATTTCTTGTTCGGTACCCCAATAATGCCAATATGAACCATGTGATTGTCTGCTAGGCGCATAAAAATCCCAAAGGGAAGGCAAGGTGTATTCCTCATGCCATTCGGCACGTCTTGCTCTTTGAAGGTCACGGTTAGCCTCATAAATCACCATGGTTGGGGAAATGGAGAAATCCAATGAAATCAATTCATCCATGACGGCATTCCATTTATCTGAAAATGGTTTTGCTGCTTGGGCCCACAATTGACCTGCTTCGCCAAAACGGTCTTGTTCGTTCTGGTAATTGTAATCCAAGGAATAGTCTTGTACCGTTCTATCTTCGAACATAGCCTCAGGTAGTCCGTACCAATGCTCCATGGAGGTTAATCCAGCACGTGCACTGTTTAATACATTCCAACGGCCTACATAAAGCTGGGCATGGTGCGTTTTGGAACGCAATCCCAATTTTTTGTTTTCATCCAAGGCTGCCGTCATTACCTCAGGAAGTCCACCGCCAAATTTGATGCCATCAGCACCTTTTTTGGCATTGGCACGCACCCATTCACGAGCTGCTTCGGGAGTGGTAATATCCATTCTTCCGCGCTCCCCATTCAAATTATTGCCAAACCAATTATAGGCTTTAATTCGAGGTGCAGTGATTTCGTTATTATTACTTTTATTCTTTTGATCCAAGACCCAATCAATTCCATTTCCAGAACCTGGGTCACAAATGGTAGTGATACCATGTCCCAACCACAATTTATACACATATTCAGCAGGAGTGCCTTGAGGAATTCCTCCAATATGGGCATGGGTGTCTACAAAGCCAGGGAGTAGGTACATGCCCTCGGCATTCAGTTCTTTCCCACCCGGTTTAAGTTGAGGCCTTCTGTTTGGGTTGATGTCCATTCCAGGAAAACCAACTACTTGGACAGATACAATTTTGTTGTTTTCCACAACAATGTCCACAGGTCCAATAGGAGGGGATAGGGTGCCATCGATTACTGTGACCCCGCGAATAATGAATTGGGACCATGGTCCTTCTCCTTCGCTCCGAAGTGGTGCTTTTTCGATTTGGGCATGCAGTTGCAACCCAAATAGGGCACAGGTAAGAAGTAAAAAGCTGATTTTGAGGTTTTTCATAATGAATTCGTTTTGGTTGGTTTATGGTATTGACAATTTTTTGTTCTTTTCAATTGCAAAATGATAAGTTGAATTTGAAATAATTATCATTTTGTGTGTTAGATTGAAATGACTTCAAAAATTCCATTGCTAATTTAATTAACCTATTGGTTTTTTGTTAAATTGTAGTAAGCTAATTCATTTAACCATTGCTATATTTTCGTAATTACTCCGCCAAAATGGCTAAAATTGTGGGTGTTTTGTTCCTTTTTATATCTGGACATTTCGCAAACGCACAAGAAGCCAATATCACTATTTCTGGGAATGCCAAAACCACTTCCGAATTCTTCGAGGAACTTGAGGAGGCATCTGGCTATTCGTTTTTTTACCTCAAAGATTGGTTGGGAGACGTTAAGATCGATCAAGATTTTCAAGAGGCATCTTTATTCGATATTCTAACCTCGGTATTGTCTGGAACTCAGTTGAACTTTTACATTTCTGAAAAGGAAAATCGTGTTTTTTTATTGCAGAACAGTATTGTTTACGATCAACTCCCTGGAAATTTCTTTGGAATAACCGACACCACATCAACCCAAGAGAGTGTAATCGTCAACCAAAATTTACCGCCCCCCGCATTTTATAAAGAGGCAACAGTGCAAACAGCAAACAAGTTGCCTTTGGTCCGCATTGGTAGGGCAGATAGGCAAGATTTAAAATCGTCCTACAGGTTGTCAGGAAAAGCAATGAATTCGAGAACAGGTGAAGCCATTCCTGATTTGGCAATTCGAATAAAGGGGAGTAATAGGGTAGCTATAACAGATGAACAGGGCAATTACAATATTGAGCTTCCTGCAGGTTATAATGTAATTTCCACAAGTGCGATGGGAATACGGGATATGGAAAGGGAGGTTGTGATGTATAACGATGGAAGCCTTAATCTGAACTTGGAAGAAAGTTTGGAACAATTGGATGAAGTGGTTTTGGAAGCTGATGCCATCAGAAATGTGCAGGATGCCACAACTGGAAATGAAGAAATTGTATCCGAAGAGGCAAAAAATATTCCCTTGGTATTGGGGGAACGAAATATTTTGGAAGTGGCAAAAGCACTGCCCGGAATCTCATCGGCAGGTGAGGGAGCATCAGGACTTAATGTGCGTGGAGGTAAAACAGACCAGAATTTGGTGCTTTTGGATGATGCAGTTATTTATAACCCAACCCACTTTTTTGGCATATTTCAAGCCTTGAATCCTTTTACAACCGAGCGGGTAAATATTTATAAAGGAGCACCTCCTGTTGAGTTTGGAGGAAGGCTATCTTCCGTATTTGATATAGAGACCAAGAATGGAAATACAGAAAAAATTTCTGGGGAAGGGTCCATTGGTCCGGTAACCGGGAATTTGGCATTGGAGTTTCCTATTAAAAAGGATACCTCTTCATTGATTGTGGGGGCTAGGGGTGCCTATGCCGATTGGATTCTTCGTTCATTGGATGAGGAGTCATTGAGCAATAGTCAGGCTTCATTTTTTGATGGTATCGTAAAATATCACCATAAATTCAACGAGAATAGCGAGATTCGAGGGACCGCTTATTATAGCAAGGACAACTTCAGCATAACATCAGATTCTTTATATAATTATAGTAATCGACTTTTTTCGGTGCGTTGGAATCATAAACTAAGTGAAAAAACCAATGGAACCTTATTGGCCGCGAATAGTGATTACCGTTTTGGGATTGATTTTGATGGGGAATCGAACAACGATTTCGAATTGGATTACACCATCAACGAATCGGAACTGAAATACAAATTACGTACCCGATTAAATGATAAACATAATTTGGATTATGGGGTTTCAGCAAAATATTATTCCACAAATCCAGGTAGTATAGATCCCAAGAACAGTGAATCGAATATAACGCCAGTAGACGTAGCTGATGAACAAGGGCTTGAAGGCGCACTTTTTATTGGGGACGAGTTTAAGATTTCCGATAAATTTTCAGTCGATGTTGGTGCCCGCTACGCTTTTTATGCCGCGATGGGAGAATCGACCCAATATCAATATGCAGAAGGCGAACCTAAAAGTGAGTCCACGGTGACCGATACTTTGAATTATAAAAGTGGTGAGTTTATTAAAACCTATGGTGGTCCAGAGGCAAGAGTTTCGGCCAGATATTTGTTCACTCCCGACTTTTCAATAAAGGCAAGTTTTAATAATGCCTATCAATTCATTCATACCTTATCCAACAATACAACGGTTTCTCCGATTGATACTTGGAAATTGTCGGATCTGAACATAAAACCTCAAATGGGCTATCAGGCGGCCTTGGGATTGTATAAAAACTTCAACGATAATATGTTCGAAGTAAGTTTGGAAGGCTACTACAAACTCATGGACGATGTACTGGATTTTAAAACCGGTGCAGATCTATTGTTGAATGAGAATGTAGAAACAGAGGTTTTGCAAGGAGAAGGAAAAGCCTATGGCGTTGAATTTTTGCTAAAAAAGAACAAGGGCGATTTAAACGGATGGTTGAGTTATACCTATTCCAGATCGCTTTACAAATTTGATGGTGACTCCAGCGAAGAACGAATAAACAATGGGGAGTTTTTTCCGTCCAATTTTGATAAGCCCCATGACATAAGTCTTATCGCCAATTATAGATTAACGAGACGGTTCAGTTTCTCTATGAATTTTGTGTATCAAACAGGAAGACCGATAACCTATCCTGTGGGGACCTTCAGATTCAACAATGCCGATTATGTGGTGTTCAGTGATCGAAACAAATATCGTATACCTGATTATTACCGCTTGGATTTAGGTTTCAACATTGAGGGGAACCACAAAAGGAACAAATTGGCCCACAGTTTTATTACCATTCAGGTGTACAATGTTTTGGGCAGGAACAACCCTTATTCCGTGTTTTTTGTAACAGAAGACGGAGAGGCCAAGGCATTGCAAAGCTCCATTTTTGGGATTCCCATCCCTTCCATAACCTACAATTTTAAATTTTAATGAAGCTTTATAAATATTTATATAAATGTGTTTTTGCACTAGTTCTTTTAACATGCTTTGTGGCCTGTTTAGAGGAGTTGGATATTGACACATTGGGTGATACATCTGCTAGTGATTTATTGGTGGTCGAAGCAGTGCTAACCGACGAACTCAAAACCCAGACCGTATTTCTGAGTCGAAGTGATTCCCGATTGGATTTGGAAACTGATACAATTTATAATCCATACCTTACCCCCGGGGCAACACCCTACGATTCGGTAACAGTGGAATCAGCTGCTACGGTAAAACTTTTGGGAACAGATGGTTCTGAAGTTATGTTCACCGAAGGGGAACCTGGAAAATATTATTCAAATACTCCATTTGCGTTGGCCATGGGCACACAGTATCAACTGGATATCACTACAAGTTCTGGAGACGGCTATCTATCAGACCCCATCGAAGTTGTGGGAACGGCGGGGATAACAGATGTGTATGCGGAAAGAATGATCAATGATATTGGTGTTGAAGGAGTCGCTATATATGTAGATAGTGAACCGCTTTCAGGAGACTCCCAATATTATAGGTTTGCTTACGATGAAACCTATAAGATTGAAGCCCCTCTTTGGAACCCATATGATTTTAAACTCACCAATTACGATAATACCACCAGTCCACCTACCTATAATTTGGAAATAGTTGAACGAGAAGTTCAGAACAAGATCTGTTACAACACCGTTTCATCAAATAGCATAAACGTGCTGAGTGTCGCAGGGAACTCATCCGCAAATATTAACAGGCACTTGGTGCGATTTATCAGCAGGGAAAATTTCATCATTGCCCAACGCTACAGCATTTTGGTGAAGCAATTTGTGGAATCCCAAGACGCAAACTCCTATTTTGAAATACTAAAAGATTTTTCCCAATCCGAAAGTTTATTCTCCCAAGTGCAAACCGGGCCAATTTATTCCAATGTATATCGAAAAGATGGTGCCGAAGAAAGTGTATTGGGTTATGTGGAAGCGGTTGGAGCTACAGAACAACGATTGTTCTTTAATTATGAAGATTTCTTTCCAGATGAGGAAAAACCTTCTTATGCCTTTGATTATGATTGTGGTTTTGAAACAGCCTTATTATATAATCCAGAGCCGCCGCCAGCATGCCCACAGGGATTACTGGATCGAATAGAAGCTAATATTGTTACCTACTATTCCGAATACGAGGAGAGTTTGGTGCCAGATGCATCATGTCCTGGGCCATATGTTTTTGTGCCGAAACTTTGTGGGGATTGTACTTTATTGGGAGCGAATGTTGTACCAGATTTTTGGGAGGAATGAGATGGAAAGGGAGAATATATAACGTGATTTTTGGCTTGGTCTTGCTCATTGGGCTAAGTGCATGCATAAAAGAATTGGAAATTGAGACCCTGGGTGGTGATGGAGCGGGAATGTTGGTGGTGGAAGCAAAATTCACTGATGAGCTCAAAACGCAAACCGTTTATTTGAGTCGAAGCGATTCGCGAACTGATTTGGTTACAGACACCGTTTGGAACCCATACATTCCTTTGGGGAGCAGACCGTTTGACTCTGTTACCGTAGAGTCTGGGGCCAGTCTCAAATTGGTGTCGAATACAGGAACCGAATACAATTTTACCGAAGACGGTGAGGGACAATATTTTTCGACCGACCCTTTCGCATTGGAAATGAATATGGAGTATACCTTACAAATAGCTACCCAATCTGGATCGGAATATGTTTCCGATACCATACGGCTTGCAGGTTCCTCCGAAATTAGTGGACTCTATGCCGAAAAGGCCATCAGCGAGACAGGAGTGGAAGGCGTGGCCATTTATATGGACAGTGATCCTAGTGAGGGTAGTCCAGAACACTATCGGTACGCTTTTGAGGAGACCTACAAAGTGGTGGCGCCTGACTGGCAAGAATATGATTTTCGATTGACGGATTATGATCCCTGCGCCCTGCCTGTGCCGACCTATAACTTGGAGATTGTACCTCGGGAAGTAGAGAACAAAACCTGCTACAATACGGTCTATTCTACTTCCATAGATTTGTTGAGCACGAATACAACCAACTCATCAAAGGTGTCAAGGAAAATGGTGCGGTTTATAGGGAAAGACAATTTTATCATCTCCCACCGGTACAGCATTTTGGTGAAGCAATATGTGCAATCCACTGAAGCGAATACATATTATGGGATCTTAAAGGAATTTTCAGAATCCGAAAGCCTGTTTTCCGGGATTCAACCAGGGGCATTATACGCCAATGTGAGAAGGGCAGATGGACAGGAAGAAAATGTTTTGGGGTATGTGGAGGCCACCACGGTGACCGAACAACGCTTGTTCTTTAACTACGAGGATTTTTTTCCTGGAGAGGAATTGCCGCCCTATGCTTTTGGGTGGTATGATTGTCATCCAATTTCAACCAATGAAACACATCCTTCCTATTGTTTAACAGGGGTCTCAACAGGAAATGGTGGCTGCCCACAATCCATTATTGAGCAAGTGAACATAGGGTTGATCAGTTATTATGGCCCTTATGATGAAAATATAGCGTCGATTTTTTCGTGTGAGGGTCCCTATCTTTTTGTACCCCGATTGTGTGGGGATTGTACCCTTTTGGGAGATACCGTTGTACCAGAATTTTGGGAGGAATGATTAGTATGGCAAAATACATATCAACTGTAGTTATTCCACTTATGGTAATTTCTTGTGTGGAACCTTTTGATGCCGCTTCAGAAATCGA
Source organism: Flagellimonas zhangzhouensis (assembly GCF_900102925.1). Taxonomy (GTDB): domain Bacteria; phylum Bacteroidota; class Bacteroidia; order Flavobacteriales; family Flavobacteriaceae; genus Flagellimonas; species Flagellimonas zhangzhouensis. The sequence goes on from NZ_FNKI01000002.1 coordinate 270,503, forward strand.
AACTGGTGGTGATTTGGAAGGTGCTTTGATTGTTGAATCGAATATTACCAATGTAGAAAAAACGCAAAAAGTATATCTGAGCCGCATGCAGCGGGTTGAAAGTGATAGTACGGTAAATGTGGAAGAAGAAAGGTTGTTCAATGCAACCACACCTATAATAATTGAGCGAGGTCTTGAAACAAATTATGAAAGTGGAGCACAAGTGGTGGTAACGGATAACAATGGTAATAGTTATGTATTTCAAGAAACCGAAGAGGGTACTTACGAATCAGAAATTGCCTTTGCGGCCATGCCCAATACATCCTATCAATTAGCAATTACTACAGCGGATGGTGAGCACTATGAATCAGAGGCCATGGAAACTCCAGAAGTAGCACTCATTGATAATCTGTATGTGGAACGCATGGAAAGTGGAAGCGGACAGGATGGAGTGGGCATTTTTGTAGATGCCTCATTCTCTGACGGTGGCGCAAAATTATTGCGGTACAATTACGAGGAAACCTATAAAATTATTGCCCCAAAATGGACCGCGTTTGAATTTGAAATTATAAGAGAAGATAGAGAGCAAATAGAATACAGCAATGGAGAAACGGAGGTTTTGCATCCAGACGTTCGATTAGTGCCAAGAGCTAGAGAGGAAAGGGTATGCTATAGAACTGATTTGTCCAACGAAGAAGTGCTTCTCAATGCCAATGTGTTAAGTGGAACAGTTGCCAAAAAAAATCTCGTACGTTTTATCAGCAATCAAAACCCTATAATTTCCCATCGCTACAGTATTTTGGTAAAACAAATGGCAGTGTCGGCCAAATCCTATGAGTTTTATGAGCGTTTGGTGGCTTTTTCGCAGAGCGAGTCCTTGTTCAGTCAAATTCAACCAGGTAGATTGGAAGGCAATGTTTTGGATGTGGATGGAAGCACTACAGTAATTGGCTTTTTTGACGTAAGTACCGAGGTGCAACAGCGCCTTTATTTCAATTATGAGGACCTGTTTCCCGGAGAACCTTTACCACCGTATTTTGGAGAATTTGATTGTGAAAGACCAGTTTCTCCACAAATTCCTAATCCTGAAAGGGATGGACCTACTCCGCCGTTGGATAAATGTCCACAAGATTTAATAACTCGGGTTAAACTAGGTTTGGTAGAATATTGGGAAGATAATTATGATCCAGGATTATGCGAAGGGCCTTATTGGGTGGTTCCGGCCATTTGTGGTGATTGCAATGTAGTTGGAAGTAACATAGTACCCGATTTTTGGGAAGAATAAAAGAATAGTATGAAAAAACAGCTTGCACTTTTTTGGATATTGTTAAGTGTCGCCAGTTTGGCAAGGGCACAATACGTGATAAAGGATAATTCGGAACTGCTGAATTTGAAAAAGCTACCGCAGGAAAAGGTGTATTTAAACCACACAGGACCTGTTGTTTTTGCTGGGGAGTATATAAACTATGCCTTCTATAATTTCAATGCACAAAACAGTAGGTTGAGCACTATTAGCGATATTGGCTATGTGGCGTTGGTGAACGAACAAAAGGAATATGTGCTTGAACAAAAAATTAGATTGACCAACGCAAAGGGGCAAGGTGATTTTTTTATCAATACCGATGTGCCCTCTGGAAATTACAAACTTTTGGCCTATACCCAATGGATGAAAAATAATGGGTTAAAACAGGTATATAAAGATGATATCGTTGTGATTAATCCCTATCAAGTGGATCAAGGTGCCCTTATTGGTGATGTTTCTGACAACCAAACAGAAGCATTAAAAGTGCAACCCGTGGATTCTTCCATGATTCTAATTCAATTGGATAAAAATATCCATCAGCCAAGAGAAAAGGTCGTGCTCAACATCAAAAATTATAAGGCGAAATTGGGACATGGCAACTACACCTTAAAAGTCCAGCAAAAAGAGGCGATTCAGGCACAACCAGTTATGAATGCGATGGAGTTTGGAACAACATATATGGGTGTGGATGGTGAGTTACTAAAAAAAGCGGGCGATAGTCTTTACCTTCCCGAGCAGCGAGGAGAACTTTTGTACGGAACCGTTAAAAATAATGACGGCCCTGTTGCCAATGCCGATGTTGTGGTTTCGATTCCAGGAGAGGAGTTTTTAACCAAATTTGCGGTAACCGATGAATCGGGCAATTTTTATACCTATCTGAAAAAACAGTACAAAACACCCCGAGCCATCATTCAAGTACTTAACGGTGATAAGAATATGGTGGTAGAGCAGCGCTATGCTTCAAAATTGGATGTTAGCGGATTGAACTTTGGGAATTTTCATCTTAAACCTGAGTATAGGGATGAAATTATTGGGCGAAGTGTGCACAATCAGTTAGAAAATCAATTCTTCTCGGCAAAACCAGATTCAGTATTGTTGGGATTTCCTATTGACCCATTCGATGGCGGAATGCCTGAAACTTTGCGATTGGACGAATACACCCAGTTTCCAACTTTTGAAGAGACCTTGGTGGAATTGTTCAGCTTTGCGGGATATCGTAACAATGGAAAAGGCAACGATTATATCCGAGTGGCACAAGATTTTGAGACTTATGACGAAGCCAACAATTTTGATCCTGCCATCGTAGTAATAGATGGAGTTTTTATTCCGAACCATGAGGCTATCAAGGAGTTTGATGCACGAAAAATTGAGACCATCAGTTTGGTGCGTGACCAATTTGTATTATTGGGCAAAAGTTATCAGGGGATGTTGTACGTGAAAACGTATGACGGAGATTTCTATCAAAATTATCAGCCAGAAGTGGGTGTAAATGTGGACATTAAAAAGCCGTTGGACAATAAAAACTATTACAAGCAATTTTATGCAGAGAATGATAGTTTGGGTTATGGGAGCATTCCAGATTACAGAAGGCTACTTCTTTGGGAACCCCATGTTGAAGTTAAGGATGAAGAATTACAATTCGAGTTTTACACCTCCGACCTTACTGGCGAGTTCGAGGTGGTTTTTGATGGATTCACTACCTATGGAAAACCTATTTCGTTTAAAAAGATTTTCGTGGTAAGAGAAGAGAATCAATAATCGTATTTTTATAGCACTAAACTTAAAATAAGGTCATATGAAAACTTTTAGAACCCTTTTGTTGCTGAGTGCTATTTTCTTCTTTTCAACCTCCCAAACCTTTGGTCAAGACAAATTGGATGCTGAAATTGTTTCAGACCTTTCGGCAACCAAACAATATGCCTTTGGGGTGAGCCAAGAACTTCATTTTAGAGGGGTTTTGGGTATGTATGACAGACTTGTAGATAGTGGTGTTGAAGTAACCGATTACGAAATTGTTGTAAAAGGCAAGGTAGTAAAGCAATTGGTAAAGGGCTCCGAGTTGGAAACCTTATTTCAAAAATACAAAGGGAAAGTTCGAGTTAGCGTTTGTAGTGTGGCCATGGAAAAACTTGGCGTTACCGAAGGCCAGTTGGCAGAGGGAATGGAGCCAGTGGTTACCTATTCTGTCCGATTGCTGCAACTGCAAGCCAAAGGTTATAGTACCTTATTTTATTAAAAAGTATTGCTATAAGCTCCAACCAATCATCGTTTGGAAAATATAGTCGGTTTGACTGGCACTATCCACAGCTTGGTTATCGTAATTCAGTGTAACTCCCAGATTGATATAGAAATCCAAAGGTAGGTCGTATTTTATATCAAAATTAAAATCGAAACGCCACCTTCCCGATTCCGATAAGCTTGGATAAAGGATGCCTCGCGTCAACAAGCTGAGGTCGCCCATATCGTATAAATTCAATTCAGAGCCCAAAAAGGCTTCGGTACTGTTGTTTGTGATATCGTTGCCATCAACAGAAAAATTTTCGTTGTTGAAGGATGCACCTCCTTGTAATCCCCAGTAAAAACTATTTGTCTGCACCAGATATTTGCCTAAACCGACCCTTCCCAAAGTACGCAAGTTGATATTCTGTTCCGTATTGGATAGCCAAGAAACTTCTGCCAGCGTAAACCAATTCTTTTTTAAATAATATTTGTAGCCTAATGATGCATCGACTCTTTTAACGGAGTTAGTGTTGTTTTTACTGGAGCGTACATCGTTGTAATTGGCACTCGCTTCCCAACGTCTAGCCCTGTACCCCAATAAACTCCGGACGCTTAATTGGGATAGATCATCCGCCTTGGTGTAATTGTATCCAACACTTAATGAGGCTGAAAGATTGCTTAAAAAACTCCCTTGAACTTCCTTGAGATACACCAAATCATTTTTTAAAACGGTTGCCAAAGTATCCGATGTGCTTATAATGGCAATACGTGAAGTATCCACGCTTTTTAAAATTCCGTTATATCGAGTTCCCGATCTAACGGTTATCATGAATTCATTTTGGGTATCAATTGATCTAATTTTTTCCCATTCAATTTTAAAATCACTATCGCTATAATCGGTTTCAATGGTAATAACGCCTTGTTTCAACTCCTTTAATTCTCCCACAATCATATCGTTGTTCACAAGTACAAGCGAATCGATTTGGGCACTCATATTGGATAATTGGAAAAAAAGAATAAAAGGTGCAATGTAGCTAAGCTTCAAATTTGATGTACTCATATAAAACGGTTTTTGGATGGACCAATTTGGTCAACCAATTAAAAATGAGGGGGAATTGTGGGGGAAGATCGATGTTTGTCTCCTATAAATATATCTTGAAAATTTGTGGTTTGAAAATGTGGGAGTATAAGAAATTAAAAGGCTATAAACTCGTAAGTATTCGATTCAAGGTTTACCTTTAATTTGTAATTGCCCTGTTTCACTGGAATATTTGGTCCTCCTGGAATCAATTCCCCTTTTGGGAAATCCATTCCGCCCCAATTGGTGTCCCAACTATCGTTTAACCTAAATTTTATTTCACCTTCAGACAGTTCAATTTCAGTTTCCCAAACTCGTTCATCATTTATTTGTTGAAGTGGAGTGGAGCTGTCCCATCCTGATATGGCTGAACCAAGAATGCCTAATGATTTATCATTATTGACTGCTATTTCGGAAGTGAAATCATACAATCTTACCCAAGTAGGATAGAAGGAAGTAAATGTGAATTCTTCCAGCTTTTTGCCATGTTCATCCAATATCTCCTTAAATCTGTATTCTTGCATTCCTGGATTGGCTTCTGGTCGGTAACCAAGAAAGAAGTACCATACCCTATTGTTTTCTTTGTAAGGCTTCAGGTCGTTTATGAGTTGGTCTTCAGATGAAAAATCTGCTGTTCCAATAACATATTCACCAATATCAATCTCATTGGTATAATAGGCCATTTGCTCGGTTCCTCGTTGCGGAATGATAACAATATCGCCTTCTTTCAAATTTTCTTTGATCGCCATCAATCCTTTTTTAGTGGGCTCCACTTGCAAGGGCAATGTTTTGGCTCCTTGATAGGCAACTAAAAGTTGACCGAGCATTAAAATGGTCATAACGCTAGCGAAAACCGTTTTGAGTTTAGAATTTACTTGAGTGGTCAAAAAGTGTAAACCAACAAATGCCAACAAAAATATGGTCCATGAAAAGTAAATACTTAATCGTACCGTAGACATAGGCAATACTTTGAACAGCGTAAACAATATGCTCATTAAAATAGGAGCAAGAAGTAAAACCATTTGAAAACGGTTCGATTTCCAAAGGGAAACAATACCGAAAACAGCAAGTACCAAACATAGGTAAAGTAATGCATTGGAAATCGGGTTTTGAACGCCATACACCAAATAATTAAAGGGAATGGCGTAAAGAGCGTTTAGGATATAACTCAAAATATCTATAATACCATTGGAAGGTTGAAATGCAAAATCCCAGTAACCTTGCATGGCATCCTGATCGGAACTTGAAAGAAAAAAAAGGAGATATATGGCGCTGATGATACCACCCAACAGCCACAGTCCCCAAATCGGTGCCAATTCTTTTATTTTTTCTTTTCCTGGCTTCCACCATAACATTAAAAGGCAGATGAGTACAAAAACCGATCCAGGTAAGGAATATATGGCAGTGAAGAAACCTATGATTCCGAGTACTACGGTCTTCCATTTGGTCATAATGTCTTTTTCTACAATAACCAGCATGGCATACACCATACACATGATAAAAAACACATCACCCATATATGGCTTTGCATTGGAACTATTGATGATTGCCCAAAAACTAATGGCAGTAGGGATGATGGATAAGTAAAGTATCCACCCTTTAAAGAACCGTTTTCCGATTAAATACACCATGTAAATACTTAGAATACTGAATATGAACGGGAAAAATCGAGCAGTGTATTCATTGGAAAATCCTACCAAGGAAATTATCAGTTTTTGACCCCAATGAAATCCAAAGTTGGCAATTTGATTATATTCAAGGTCTTCCGTGAAAAGTCCTGCAAATGATAATCGATGGATGTTATAAAGGGAATAGAGTTCATCTTTAAAATAGGATGTTGCAGCTAAATATTGTAAAAATCGCATAGCGATACCCAATACTATTGCTACACCTAAAACTACGATTGAAATATAATTTGCAAGAGGTTGGTTTAATTTCTTAGTTGTCTCCATAATTTACGGTTGAAACCTGGGGGACATAGCTTCGAAATCTTTTGATGGTTGATTAGTGTACATTCGAAAGATATGAAAAAAAACATCGAATAAATTATAGGTATTTGAAAAAGAGGGTTTTATTAGTTGTTTTTAGATTGAAATAACCCCATTTTAAGGATGGGATTTTGCCAGTCAAAATATTTAAAATAGCTTGGGCCGTTAATTTGCTTTGCCGATTAGTTAATTATATTTGGTAGCTTTCAGTACTAACCTTGAATTTGCACATGTGTTTTCCCGACTAAACAAAAGCACCTACATCTTAATTTTTGTAGCAATTCTTGTAGTTGCTGGCGTATTCTATTTTAATCAAGAAAAAGAGGAATATTTCACTGTGTCGGAATCCCTTCCAATTCATTATAATGGGGAACATTTTGCTGGGTCTGAAACCTGTATAGCCTGTCATCAAGATATTTATCAAAGTCATATTCAAACGGCCCATTACAATACTTCAGCAGTTGCTTCTGTTGAAACCCTAAAGGGTTCTTTTAACGGATCAGCACAAGAAGTGGAACTAATTGATGGCAAGGCACAAATCCTTCAGGAAGGTGACGGCTTTTATCAGACCATACATTCCAAAACTACCGATAAATTGTTGGATAGATCTCGTTTGGATATTGTTGTTGGGTCAGGCGTTAAGGGACAATCCTATTTAACGTTCAAAGGAGATTCTCTGTATCAACTCCAGGTTTCCTATTTTACACTCATTGATGATTTTATCAATAGTCCAGGGTATCCAAATTATAAATACACTAGGGCAGTTACCGATAATTGTGTGAAATGCCATGTGACTTTTGCAAAGAATGAGGATCCAAAAGGTATTTCAAATGTGTATGATCGCGAATCTTTCATGCTGGGCATTGATTGCGAGCGCTGTCATGGGCCTTTACAAAAACATGTTGATTTCAATACTGGAAATTTAAATTCAACCTCAATAGATCCTGTGGTCCTTATTGATTCCCTTTCCCGTCAATTACAAATGGACAATTGTGTACAGTGTCATTCGGGACTTCGTGCCATTCAAATAAAGGAAAATCCTTTTTCTTTTATGGTTGGTGATCAATTGGATACATATGCAAAAAATTACAATTTTGGTCGTCCCCAAGCAGAGCTTGATGTACATGGAAATCAATATGGTCTGTTGAAAAGCAGTGAATGTTTTAAAAATTCAGAAACATTGAGCTGTACCACTTGTCATGATCCCCATAAAAAACAACGAGGCGATTATGATCATTTCAACTCAAAATGTATTGAATGTCATGCTGCACCTAAGAATCTGCATAATAATTCAGGTTTTGATGCTGCCAACCTTACCGATTGTATCGGTTGCCATATGCCACTTTTTCCCTCCCAAACCATGAAAGTGAAATTGGAAGAAAATGCAGAGGAAACTTCAGTGGATATCCGAACACACCTTATCGGAATTTACATGGATCAGGTACTTCAAAACGGCAAAGAGTAACCCAAAAAACATAGTCCTTTTATAAGATTCCACTCGTTTAAATTTTATAAGGAGCCCTATTCTTTATAAAATTCTTGAATTTGGGGCTGCTTTGTTTTCAATTCTTCAAGTTTTCTTGGTCATAGCACTATTTTTCGCAGCGAATTTCACAAAGAAAATGTATGATACAGATCAAAGAAGCACCAGAATTTTATGATGTGATCATTGTAGGTTCTGGAGCTGGTGGGGGAATGGCGACCAAACAATTGGCCGATGCAGGTTTGAATGTGGCCGTAGTGGAAGCAGGTCCATTTTTTGACCCCGCCGACCCCAAAACCATGACACAACTTAAGTGGCCCTATGAGTCTCCCAATAGAGGAGCAGGAACTACAAGAGCATTTGGTGGATGGGATATGGCCTACGGCGGATGGGAAATCGAAGGTGAGCCCTATACCCATGAACCAGGTACCAAATTTGATTGGTTCAGGTCCCATATGCTGGGAGGTAGAACCAACCACTGGGGAAGAATATCACTCCGTTTTGGCCCTAAGGACTTTAAAGGAAAAACCCGTGATGGGCATGGAGAAGATTGGCCAATTGGCTATGACGATGTAAAACCCTATTACGATAAGGTGGACAAACTTATTGGGGTGTATGGCACCAATGAAGGTTTAGAGAACGATCCTGATGGATTTTTTCTACCTCCACCAAAACCTAGATTGCACGAGTTATTTTATATAAATGGGGCTCAAAAATCGGGCGTCCCCGTAATTCCTGGACGACTTTCCATGTTGACCAAGCGAATAAACAACGATAGGGGTGTATGCTTCTATTGCGGACAATGCTCGAGGTCATGCTCGGTTTATGCTGATTTTTCAGCTGGAAGTTGTTTGATATTCCCAGCCCAAAAGAGCGGGGGCAAAGTTAGAATCTATGTCAATTCCGTGGTGCGGGAAGTAACAACCGATGAAGAGGGCAAAGCAACTGGGGTATCCTATGTAAGCAAGGATGATCTTAAAGAATATAAATTAAAAGGCAGGGTAGTTGTTCTTGCGGCATCCGCATGTAGTTCGGCACGTATTCTATTGAATTCCAAAAGTAAGCAACACCCAAATGGTTTGGGCAACAGCAGTGATCATGTGGGTAGGTATTTACATGATTCCACAGGTGCAAGTCGTGCTGCTTTTGTTCCAGCACTAATGAACCGAAAAGTTTCCTATAACGAAGATGGTACAGGGGGCATGCATGTGTATTCTCCATGGTGGGGTGATAACAGCAAATTGGATTTTCCTCGCGGTTACCATATTGAAGTGGGAGGAGGAATGCGTCAACCCAATTATGGTTTTGGATTCAATACCAATGAGTTCAATAAATTCTTTGGTCTTAATGTGGGTGGATATGGTGATGTGCTTCGCGATGACGTGAAGAAATATTATGGCTCTGTAGTCCATATGGCAGGTAGAGGAGAAGGTATCGCGCGAAAGGAAAACTACTGTGAAATCGATAATACCACTGTGGATAAATTCGGAATCCCTGTACTCAAGTTCAACTACAAATGGTCTGATTTGGAAGTGAAACAAGCCAAACACATGCAAGACACCTTTGAAGAAATCATCCATAATATGGGAGGTGAAGCTCTTGGGGACAAACCAGGTGCTGATATTGATTATGGACTGCTAGCTCCTGGGCGAATTATCCATGAGGTAGGTACAACACGAATGGGTGATGATCCAAAAACTTCGGTCACCAATAAATTCAACCAATTGCATGATGTGGACAATGTATTTATTGTAGATGCAGGACCATTTACCTCGCAAGCGGATAAAAACTGTACTTGGACCATTTTGGCATTATCATGGCGTGCGTCCGATTACATCATTGAGCAATTAAAACAACAAAATCTTTAAAAATGGACAGAAGAAAAAGTATACAAACCATCATTATGGGGGCTGGTGCTTCTGCCCTAATGTTCCATGGCTGCAAGACTGATACTGAATTGGAGCTACCAGCACCTTCCGAAAGTCCTTATTTTGGGAGAACCCCAGAAGAACTGAAACGCATTGAAAAGCTAAAGGAAATCCAGTTGTTCAATGCGCACGAAATGGAGACCATCACTTTGTTGAGTACCATTATTTTGCCACCTAAGGAACCCCATGGCGGCCCCATTGAAGCAGAAGTTCCTGAATTTATTGAGTTTATCGCCAAGGACATTCCCGATTTGGAACTCACCCTAAAGGGTGGTCTTATGTGGTTGGATCATGCTTCCAATACACAATTCGATAAGGAATTTAAATCGGCATCGCTGGAGCAGCAAAAACAAATCTTGGATACCATAGCTTTCCATGATGTGGATATTCCATTGGATGATCAACCGTTGGAAATTCAATTTTTTGCGTTGATGAGAAACTTGACAGTAACGGGATATTACACTTCAAAAGTAGGCATCGCCGATTTGGGGTATAAAGGAAATCAACCCAATGTTTGGGATGGAGTTCCCCAAGATGTTTTGGATCAACATGGTGTGGCCTATGATCCAAAATGGATAGCAAAATGTGTGGACCAAAGCAAGCGGAATGAAATTGCGGAATGGGATGAACACGGCAACCTATTGACCTAATTTAAAATGTAATAGTACAATTTAGTGAAGCGTGATTATATGCTGATTTTAAGAATTTTATTCTCAAAAGCTTAAAAACAGGCATTTAAAATTATAAAATTCATGAATTTGATGGCGTATAATCGCGTATTCCTTAATAGGTGTAATCTTAAAATTTAAGTTTACCATACACAAACTGTATTTTTTCCAATGGTGGAAAAAGTTCGAATCTCAAGTAATTAACTAACACAAACCTTAAAATTGAACTTATGAAAAAACCTTTTTTCAAGAGAATTATTTTTTTGGTTGCTGTACTTTGTATGGGTTTTGCACAGGCCCAATCAATAACAGGTACAGTTTCCGATGAAACAGGACCTTTACCGGGGGCCAATGTTATAGTCAAGGGGACTACCAATGGTACCCAGACTGACTTTGATGGAAATTTCAGCATTGTTGCCCCAAGTGACGCAACTTTGGTTATCAGTTATGTAGGATACAAAACGGTTGAAGTTCCAGTAAATGGACAAACTACTATTAACGTAACACTAGAAGAAGATGCCAACAAATTGGATGAAATTATTGTTACGGGTTATGGTACGCAGGCCAAAAAGGATTTAACCGGTGCGGTAACCGTTGTAGATGCCGAGGAGATGCAATCCATACCTTCTACCACCTTCTCGCAACAATTACAGGGTAGAGCAGCAGGGGTTACCATTGTTAACGACGCACGTCCAGGTGGTGAAGCCACGGTTCGTATTCGTGGTTTTGGTACCCTAGGGAACAACGACCCGCTTTACATTATCGATGGGGTTCCTTCCCAGAGACAATCCAACCTTAACCCGAATGATATTGAATCTTTGCAGGTGTTGAAAGATGCTTCCTCAGCTTCCATTTATGGATCTAGGGCAGCAAATGGTGTAATCATTATTACTACCAAAAAAGGTAAAATGGGAAAACCTACGATTGATTACAATACGTTTTATGGTATTCAATCACCAGCAAATGACGTAGAAGCGTTGAATGCAAGGGAATTGGGTGAGTATCTATATTTAGCGGATTTATATGCAGGTAAAACTCCTAGCCACGGGCAATATACCTTTGGTGCAAATGGTGAAGTTTCCATTCCAGATTATGTTTTCCCAAGTGGAGCTATGGAAGGTGACCCAGCAACAGACCCAAGTCTATATGCATTGGAGCCAGGTAACATTTATGCAATTACCCGTTCTGCTGATACCAACTGGTGGCAAGAAGTTTCCCAATCAGCACCTATTCAAAGCCATAATATTTCGGCTTCTGGAGCAACCGAAATGGCTAGATACGCTTTTAGCTTAGGTTATTTTTCCCAAGAAAGTATTGTGAAGTTCTTCAGCTACGATAGGGTTTCTTTAAGAGCGAATACAGAGTTCAGAGCATTGAACAAAAAACTGACCATTGGGGAAAACTTCACAGCATCCTTTGATAATTTAAAAGGAAATGTATCCAATGATGATGAGCAGAGTCCAGTTTCTGGTTCATACAAACACCATCCATTACTTCCTATTTACGATATCGCTGGCAACTTTGCTGGTAGTAGGGGAGCTAACTTGGGTAACAACTTTAACCCGTACGCAAGATTGTACAGAGATAAAGATGATAGAAGATATAGCCTTCGAATTTTGGGTAATGCTTATGCGAACTATGAGTTGATTCCTGGTCTTGAAATCCGCACCAGTTTTGGTGTTGATGCCAGAGTACAACGTGAAAGAGATTTAGGGCGTCCACAACCAGAATACGTTGAGGGTAACTTTATCCGTTCATCCACTGCAAGGGAGCAATACGAGTATCAGTGGACATGGACAAACACTCTAACCTATGCCAAGACCTTTAGCGAGATACACAACTTTAAGGCATATGTGGGTGTGGAATCCATTCAACAATTTGAAGAGCGCATGGAAGCTCGTCGTGAGCGTTACGCATTCGGAACCAATAACATTCTTAGTTATTTGGATTTGGGTGATGCTACTACCGCTACGAACAGAGGGTTTGTTTGGCAAGATTACACCCTGTGGTCACAATTTGGTCAGTTAAACTATGACTACGATGGAAAATATTTGGCTCAGGTTATTTTGAGAAACGATTCTTCCTCAAGGTTCCAACAAGCATCCAGAAGTGCATTCTTCCCTGCTTTCAGTTTAGGTTGGAGGATGTCCGATGAAAAGTTCATGGAAAATGTAACTTGGATCGATAACTTAAAACTTAGATACGGTTGGGGTAAAACAGGTAACCAACAAATTGGAGATTACAACGCCTATACAACGTATCGTTCAGATATTCTTACGGGTGGTTATCCTATTGATGGTTCAACAGGTTCTCCGACCATTGGATTTGCACCAAGAGCATTTGGAAATCCAAACGCCAAGTGGGAAGCCACAACTTCGAACAACTTAGGTTTGGATGTGGTAATGTTCGACAACAAAGTTTCCCTTAACCTGGATATTTGGAAGCGTGTAACATCCGATATGTTGATCAATGTACCTGTAACCTATACCGCTGGTCAGGCAGATGAGCCTGCTTTCAACGTAGGGCAAATGACCAATAAAGGTTTTGATTTGGGACTTAGCTACGGGGACAAAAAAGGAGATTTCTCCTATGAGGTCAGTGCAAACCTTTCAGCTTACAAGAACAATGTAGATGAATTGGAAGGCGAAAGCACTAGAATTTTTGGACAAAGTAGAAGGATTCCTGCACTTTCCATTACAGAAGCAGGATTGCCATTATCTTCTTTCTATGGCTTCAAAAACTTGGGTATTTTCCAAACACAAGCTGAGGCAGATGCATGGGCACCTTATGGAGATTATAATGCACCAGGTAAGTTCAGGGTGGCAGATGTAAACAACGATGGTGTTATCAATGATGACGACCGTACCGTTATCGGTAGTCCTCACCCAGATTTCACTTACGGTATCAACATCAATTTGAGTTACAAAAACTTGGACTTGAACATCTTTGGTAATGGATCTCAAGGAAATGATGTATTCAACTATGTACGTTATTTCGCAGATTTCAACACCTTCCAAGGTAACAGAAGCACCAGAGCGTTGTACAATGCTTGGCAGCCAACCAATCCACAATCAGATCCAAGTACTTGGGTAGCGGCTAATCCAAATGCCACTTCCCCGATTATGGATGCAAATGATCAAATCAGTAGTAGACCTTCATCCTATTTGATTGAGGACGGTAGCTTCTTTAGATTGAAGAACATTCAGTTGACCTATAATTTCCCTGATAAAATTTTGTCCACAATTGGTTTGGACAGGGCGCAAGTTTATGTTCAAGCACAGAATATAGCCACGTTTACGAAATATACAGGTCTTAATCCCGAGGTTCAATTGAGCAATGCGGACGATTCTAGAAGGAACCTAACATTAGGTTATGATGGTGGGGCACAGCCAGTGGCCAAGACCATTAGTTTGGGGTTAAATGTTACACTTAAATAATGAAAACTAAATGTTTACAGAAATGAAAAAGATAATATCGACATTACTCGGAACTCTAGGCTTGGTGGCTTTAGTGATGAGTTGTAATAACGATTTTTTGGATAGACAGCCACAAGGCCAGTTCAGTGAGGCAGATGTTGCCACATTAGATGGTGTGAACGGTCTATTGCTTGGGGCATATACAATGGTGCCTGGTGGTGGTTTGGAAGGCCAAACATGGCATAACGACATTCATAACTGGGTGTTTAATTTAGCCTCTGATGATGCTTTAAAAGGAACGGATGCTGGGGATCAGCCAGAGCAGTCGTTTATTGAAGCGTATGACTTCCAATCTTTTAATGTGCATGTCCGCGATAAGTGGAGAGGACTTTACAAAGGTGTTGCAGCGACCAATAATGTGATCAATACCTTGGAAAAAGTGGAAGATGCCACAGATGAACAAAAAGAGCAAATTATTGCAGAAGCTAGATTCTTAAGAGGTTTGTTCCATATGGAAGCAAGAAAAATGTGGAGAATGCCTACCTATATCAGTGATGAGGATTTTGATTTGAACGATTTGGAGAGCACCAAAGTGCCTAACGATCGTGAGATCTGGCCTTTCATCGAAGCTGATTTTCAAGCTGCCGCTGCTGTTTTGCCAGAATCGCAAAGTGAGATAGGGAGACCTACTAGTTGGGCTGCCAAAGCTTTCTTGGCCAAGGCGAAAATGTATCAAGGATGGAATTCGGATGGATCTGCAAATGCAACAAAATTGCAAGAGGCAAAACCAATTTTGGAAGATATCCTTAACAACGGACCTTTTTCTTTGATGGATAAATACCAAGATAACTTCTTGGTAGCTACCAGAAACAATTCAGAATCTATTTTTGAAGTGCAATATGCAATCAGTAGTGCCACTGGTGATGCAGCGAACAGAGGTATTGGTTTGGCTCACCCATATACAGATCCTTGGGGATGCTGCGGATTTTATCAAGTTTCACAGAACCTTGTAAATGCATTCAAGACCGAAGGAGGACTTCCGATGTTGGATACTTTTGACGATGCGGATGTACCTGCTACAGTGGATCCAACCACTACGTTGACAGACTACACAGGTACTTTAGATCCAAGACTGGACCACTCTGTTGGAAGACCAGGTGTTCTTTATAAAGGATTTAAGATTTATCAGACCGATTTCGTTCGTGACCTTACCTATGCTGGACCATTCTTTAGTATGAAACACGTTGCAGAACCAGAAGCCTTTGGACAAGGTGGTTGGGGTAACCTTTCTGCCAACAACTACAGAATGATGCGCTTGGATATGATTATTCTTTGGCTTGCTGAAGTGGAGGTTGAGGTAGGTGACCTTGAAGTTGCAAGAGGTCTTGTGAATCAAATTAGAACTAGAGCAGCAAATCCTGAAGGTTTTGTTCCTTTGGCCACACAAGGTGATGAGCGTAACGACTTTACCATTGTTGATGGGCAATATGCTGCCAATTACGATATCGCAACTTATGATGCAGCTTGGACCGACAAAGATGTGGCAAGACAAGCAGTACGTTTTGAGACAAGATTGGAATTCTCCATGGAGGGTCACCGTTTCTTTGATCTACAACGTTGGGGTATCGCAGCAGACGTATTGAACCAATACCTGCAAAGTGAATCCGAGCACAGAACTTATTTGCAAGGAAGGTCTTTCCAAGCCAACAAAAATGAGTTTTTCCCAATTCCTATTGAAGCTATTGATAGATCGGTTAAAGATGGAGCTCCAACTTTAACACAGGATCCAGCGTACTAGGAATATAACATTCAATTTTAGGATTTTGTGCCTAACAATCAAAAGGCCGTGGTAGCAATTGCTATCATGGCCTTTTGTAGTACTGGGAAACAGCTAATATTAGACCATTAGGGTGCGAAAGTCAATTAAAAAATAGCTCTTTGTCGCAATTCTTATTTAATGTTGGTGTAAGTGTAAAACATTGATTTTTAATATGAAGCTGATATTTTGTGGAGAAAAAGTCAACAATTTCAGGAATGAACATGCCAATAATTTACCAATGGTTTATTTATGAATCGAACGGGGGTGAAAATTCTTGAATTTGAGGTGTCTTTTTGGAAATACAACACCTAAAGAGCGAGTGATAAGTTAAATTTACGATAGATAGTTTATAACGAAGGTTTGACTTTTCTCTAAGTTTAAGTAATTGGATTAAAACCATAAAATTTTGAGTTAGTTGAATTTTAATTCATTCGAGTTTAAAAGCAATGTTGACTTCATACAACATTGCTTTTTTCATTGGAAATAAAAGAATGCAGCATTCAAAATAATAATACAGCGGCTTCACATTTTAGTGGAATTTACCAAGGTTGCTTATCTGAGTTTTAAAAAAATGAATAGGTATATTTTATCATTTTGTCAAAATACACCTACAGTTATTAAAGAAATGTTAAATTAGGGTGTTGTAAATTATCAAGACATGTTATCAGCCTCAACATTTAATAGTAGTTAGTTTGTTTAAAAAGGATATGGCAAAAAAACTAAAACAATAACAAACAAACGCACATCATGTTAATTAGACGAACTTGGATAATACTCCTTTTTTTATCCATTGTATCAGTATATGGCCATGAAATCACATCAAATACACTTCAACCGTATTTAGACGGAATTAAGAAGTTGGTGGAAAATCAACAATTCCCAAAACTCGAAGACCTTTTAGCGGAAAGAGCAAATGCTTCTGGAGAGAAACGGATTGATGTAAACTTGGAACTGTACACCTATTATATTTTTAAATCTACTGAATTTGCAAAAAAATATAATGATGAGGCAAACGCACTCTCAAAGGACTTAAATTATGAAAAGGGTTATTTAAGAAGTATAGGAAATCAAGCTTTTATCTATTTTATAGAAGGGCAGTTTGATAAATCCATGGAATTGGCCTGTCAGCTGGAATCAAATGAAAAGCTACAGGACTTTAGCAAAATTAAAGCCGATACTGAAACCCTTAAATCCTACATTTTTACCGAAAGGGGAGAATACGATCTCGCTTATGAAACTGCGCTTAATCTTTTGGAAGAAGGAGATGATGCTGAAGATTCATACACCCGTATGCGGGCTTATTCGGCCATTTCACATTTCTATTTACGATTGGGCGAATATGAAAAAGCATTGGATAACTGTTTACATGGCCTAGATTATATTTTAGAGTTAAAGGAAGGACGGTTCATTTTTCCTAAAATTGATGAGATCGCTAGGATGACCCATAAATTAAAGGGGAGCAAGGAAGCTTTAGAGATCTATGATTTTTATTTAGAATTGGAAGAATCAATTGAGGCTCCAGGGGACTATATACAAAGTGTGGTTTATATGAATATTGCCACCATTTATATAGAGGAGTTGGAATTGGATAAAGCACAGGATTTTTTAAATAAGGCATTTGATATAATTGAAGCAAACAATTATAGATTTAGAAAACCAAGAGCCCATGTATTAATGGCTTTACTTCATTTAAAACAAGGAGATAGTATCACCGCCCAGAAAGATTACAATAATGCATACCAATCCGCGAAGGAGATCAAGGCTTTTGATGTTATAAAGGAGGTGAGCAAAGAATTATCGTTATTGAACAAGGCAATGGGGTATTCTGATGAGGCAGAATATTTCACTAGTTTATACTTATCGGTAAGTGATTCACTTTTTTCAGTCGAATCAGAACAGCGTCTCAGAATATTGGAAGCGCGAAGAAGAATCTCAGAAATATCTAGACAAAAGGAAATTCTGGAGATAAAATCCAAATCACAAGAAGAACGCTATCGTTTATTGTTCATCATTTTCGCCATTACCTTGATTTCGGGATTTTTTGCAACGCTCTCTTACTTCAAAGTTAAAAGGAAAAACAAACTTCTTTTTTACAGAACTAAGGAATTGGCCGTGGAAAAACTCAATCAAAAGAAAAGGGTTGAAATTGGCGAAGTGAAAGAGGTCAAAACTTCTGTGGCGAAAGCAAGTACCACCAAAAGTTATTTGGATGAAGATGTGAAGGAAATAATTCTCACCAAGCTCAACAGGTTGGAAGACGAGGCCTTTTTTCTGAATTCCAAATGCAGTTTACATAGTTTGGCGGAGGTTTTGCAAACCAATCAAAAGTACTTGTCTCAGGTAATCAACCACGAAAAAAATGCCAATTTCAGTAATTATATAAACGACCTTAGAATCAATTATTTATTGAACCGATTGTTGGAAGATAAAGAGTATAGAAACAGCAAACTTGCCTATATCGCCACCACAAGTGGATTCAATAATCTAAACACATTTTATTCGGCATTTAAAAAACGTTTGGGAATACTGCCTTCCTATTTCATAGAAAAACTCAATGAAGATGAGGCCAAGCGTTCATTTTAAAAAAGTAAAATCAATAATTAAATTATAATTAGAAATCACAATCACGCATGAAGAGAAAATTTGGAACATTAACATTGGTTTTTGCGGTATTTATGGCCAGCTGTAAAACTGAAAATTCAAAAACTGATGTTTCGCAATCCGATGTAACCACAACCGAACAGAAATCGGATACGCTAACCAAACACTTAAAGCCGTTTAATCCAGAATTGCCAACCATAGGTCTGTTGATGTACAATGGGGTTTTGCAAAGTGAGGTAATTGCAACTTCAGATGTATTTGCAAAACCAACCGAAGATGGAGAGCAACTTTTTAATATTGTAACAATTGCTGAGACTGAAAACCCTATTACAACTGAAGAAGGAATGCATTTTGTTCCAGATTACACCTTTAAAAACTGCCCAAAGTTAACCGCCTTATTTGTTCCAAGTGCTTATGATATGTATGCACAAGTTCACAATGATGAAATTGTAGAGTTTATTAAAGAAAAGAATAACGAAACAACCTTTACGGTGAGTAATTGCGCAGGAGCTCAATTGATAGGTAAATCTGGTATAGCAGACGGCCATAAAATTGTGACATGGATCGGTGGAGGTGAACAATTACAAAAAGATTACCCCAATCTTAAAGTACAAGATGATAATTTGGTGACCTATGTAGAGGATGGGAAATTCATATCATCCAATGGAAATTTGGCCAGCTACATTTCGGCTTTGAATTTATTGGAAAAAATGACCAGTCCAGAACATAGAAAATTCGTAGAGAGCTATTTGTATCTCGACCGTCTTCAAAATTGGGGAAATTAAAAAAGATTACCATACTACATGAAAAAGGAGCTGTTTAAAATAGCTCCTTTTTCATTTAACCCCCTAAATCTACGTTCCTGTACTTTTACTTTCTACCTCTGGAGGATTTGTATTGCTTTGTGTCAGGTTATTCATCATAGGGATGGAATCCAAAAAATATTCATCAATCAAAAAACGAACACATGAGAAAAGTAACAATTGCAAAACTTCTACTGGTATTTATTTGTGCCAGCTGTACAACAACAAAAACCAGTGAACCCATTGTAAAGGATTACCAATTTGGAGAAAAATGGACTTGGAAATGGGAGCGGAAGGTAGAAGGAGAAGTAAAGGCGGAAGGAGAGGATATACAAGAAGTGGTCAAATACAATGGCACTTTAGGACTTTGGAACGGGTTGGATACCCTTGAAATTCCAATTGCGGCAAATAAAAATCCGAGTAGTATGCCCTTTCGAAACTGGCCGTTGCATGTAGGAAAAAAATGGAAATATGAATCCCAATGGGAAAATAACGAAGGCACTACAGGAAAAACCAGCCAGGATGTTGAAATTGTTTCTTTTGAGGAATTGAATGTGGAAGCTGGAAAATTCAAGGCCTATAAAATTGAATACAAGGGAATTGTAACCAATTCAAGAGGATTTAAGGGCGAGATGACCGATATTTGGTGGTATGCCCCCGAACTGAAAACATACATAAAACACGTAAATGACGATGGGTTTGGTTTGTATACCAACGAATTGACCAATTATTCAAAAGCCGAGTAAATTGACCTTTGCCCAAATCCAGTACATTTCAAATTAGAACATTGGAAACAAAAAACACAAATACTAGCCTATCTCTTTATTGGAAATGTCAAATTATTGGCTGGGGTGTAGTTTCGTTATTGTGGCTCTACATTGCCTTGTACAGGGATCATTTTACCATGTCCCATGCCTTGATCAACTATGTGCTCGACGTTTCTATTTGTATTGGATTAACTCACGCATACAGGGCCATTGCATTGCAGTTGAAATGGAACCAATTGGGCATAAAACCTTTGATAAAAAGGTTGATACCATCCATTTTGATTTTGTCCGTTTTGTTTATGCAATTTATGAACCTAAAAACATCGGCTTACATCTATTTGGTAAATAATGTAAATGTTTTCGAGGAAAATATCTTGGTGTGGAACCCAGTATTGATCACAGGTTTGCGGCATATGGCCATTTGGGTGTTGGCCTATCATGCTTATCATTTTTACATGAGAGAGGTAAATACAACCAAAATGAATGCACAACTTTCCGTAATTGCAAAACAAAGTCAGTTGGATAATTTATCGGCGCAGCTCAACCCTCATTTTTTATTCAATTCATTGAATTCCATTAAGGCATTGGTTCTTGAGAATCCCAAAGGTGCACGAAGGGCCATCGATTTGCTGTCCGATCTATTGCGAAATTCGCTTTATGAAAAGGAACATTTGACCATATCCATTGCTGAAGAAATGGCATTGGTGAAAGATTATGTGGAGTTGGAAAAACTTCGGTTTGAGGAGCGATTGACCATTAAAATGAACCTTGATAAGTCCCTTGACAACGTAAAGATTCCACCTTTGAGCATCCAGCTTTTGGTAGAGAATGCCATAAAGCATGGGGTGGATAAACAATTGCAAGGAGGTACTGTGGATATTTCAGTTCAAAAACAGGAGGATTATGTCATGGTTCAAGTGAAGAATCCAGGGATTTTCTCCAAAGGAGAAGATGCAGGGGTAGGGCTTAAAAACCTGAGGGAACGTCTTTTGTTGCAATATGATGGAGAGGCGAAGTTTGAAATTGAGACACCTTCGGAAAATGTGGTACTTGCCACCTTGCAAATTCCAATTGAAAAATGATGGGCAACTATACAACTTTGATCATAGATGATGAGCGTTTGGCGCGCGAAGAGGTTCGCCGAGCATTGGAAAATCATCCAGAATTTACCATTGTGGGGGAGGCGAACAATGCGGAAGTTGCCAAAACATTGATAGAAAAAGAGCAGCCTGACATCATTTTTTTGGATATCCATATGCCAGGAAAATCAGGTTTTGATTTATTGGAAGAGTTGGGCACTGTTCCAGAAGTAGTGTTCACAACCGCCTATGATCAATATGCCGTTCAGGCCTTTGAGGTAAATGCCTTGGATTATTTGGTAAAACCGCTTCGGGAAGAACGTTTCTCCAAAACCATCGAAAAGGTAAAGCTCGAATTTAAAAAGCAGGAAGAAGAGCTGAAAGTTCCCTTGGCAAGCCATCAAAAAATCTTTATCAAGGATGGTGAAAAGGTGTATTTTATTGTATTGGCTGAGGTGCGTTTGATCGAGTCCATGGATAACTATGCCCGTCTTTATTTTGGTGATGACAAACCCATGATCAAACGCTCGTTGAACCAATTGGAGGAAAGATTGGACCCGAAAATATTTTTTAGAGCGAATCGAAGTCAGATCATCAATACGGAATACATCAAAGAGATACAGCCTTATTTTAATAACAAACTTCGGCTAATATTGACCACAGGTGAAATCGTCGATCTATCAAGCAGGCAATCCGTAACCTTCAAAAAACGAAACAGTTTGTAGCTATTTGCGATCAATCACATCAAAAAAGAACAATTAAAACATAAAGTTATAGGATACTTAAGTCCTTAATGTTTCATCAATCAAATCAATCAAAATGAACAAGTCATTCAGTATAATTACCTTTGGTCTAGCCTTATTACTTCTACATTTAACTTCGTGTAAGGAGCAAACTCCAGTTCAGGCTCCTAGAACCCTTACCGAAAATGGCAAAACTTATCTGGTTCAGGATAGTATCTTGATTCCAACGGCTGATGGGGCTAAAATCCATGCCATAGTAGTTCGAAATTCTGAATTGGAGGAACCAAGCCCTACAGTATTGTTTCATACCATCTACGCACGAAAAAACGACTTGGATAGGGCGAAAAAGGCAGCCGAACATGGCTATGTGGGTGTAGTTTCGTACACTCGGGGCAAAGGGCTGAGTCCCGATTCGATTGTGCCCTACAAATATGAGGCGACAGATACCTATGAGGTAATCGACTGGATCAGTAAACAAGAATGGAGCAATCAAAAAGTAGGGATGTACGGCGGAAGCTATGTCGGTTTTACCCAATGGGCTGCGGTGAAAAACAAGGTGCATCCTGCACTCAAAACCATAGTGCCCTCCGTTTCGGCTGCCCCGGGGATTGCCGAACCTATGGAAAATGGCATTCATTGGAACTTTCATTACTCCTGGCACCATTATGTGTCGAACAATAAGTATTTGGACACCACTTTGTATAACAATTGGCAACGTTGGAACAATTTGAACATGAAATGGTTTGAAACTGGGGCCGCCTATAAGGCAATGGATAGTTTGGATGGATTGCCCAATCCGCAATTTCGGGAGCGCTTATTGCACCCGACCTATGATAGCTATTGGCAAAATATGATGCCTTACAAGGAGGAGTTTACCCATATCAATATTCCTGTTTTGGCCACCACTGGATATTATGATGGGGGGCAAGTGGGAACACAGTATTATTTGAAAGAGCATACCAAATACAATACCAATGCAGCGCATTATCTGGTGATTGGACCCTACACTCATTTTGGGGCTCAAGAAAAACCTGACAATCATGTTTTAGGATATGATATTGATCCTGTGGCCCAAATTGATATCACTGAGCTCATTTTTGAGTGGTTTGATCATATTTTAAAAGGAAAAGCCAAACCAGCATTGTTGCAGGATAAAATCAATTATCAAATCATGGGGGCCAACAAATGGGGACACGCACCCTCTCTGCAGGAAATGGCAGATGATACTTTAAAGTTTTATTTGGGCAACAAGCGTTCGGGGGTGACTTTTGCATCTTTGTTTGGAACAGGAAACAATGGAAAAGATGAACATTTTACGTTCACAGAGGAACCTTTGGACTCCAATGAATATTTAGAGCAGGTCATAGATTTTACAGACCGAAGCAATTTGACTTGGAATTCGAGTGGTTGGAGAAGCATTGTTGCGGATAGCCTTATGGTAGGTGGTGGTTTTTCATTTGTCACCGAACCTTTTGAATCTGATTTTGAATTGAACGGTTCGTTTGGAGGGGAAATCTCGGTGTCTATCAACAAAAAGGATTTTGATTATACGGTCGTTTTGTTTGAGCAGACCCCAGATGGTAAATTCTTTGCGTTGACTTTGCCTTACAAAGCCAGGGCAAGTTTTGCGCATAGCCTTGAAGAAAGACAATTGTTGACCCCCAATAAGAAAACAAAAATCCCTTTTGGCATAGTACGTATGACCAGCAAAAAGATAAGCAAGGGCAGTCGATTGGTGGTGGTCATCAATGGAAACAAAGAACCCTTTACGGAATTGAATTATGGAACGGGAAAGGATATCAGCGAAGAAACCATTCAAGATGCGCAAGAGCCTTTAATCATAAAATGGTATGGGGATGGATATGTTGAAATTCCCATAAAAAGGGAATAGCAATAAGAACCAATAGGAATAAGTATCTTTTCCAAATACTGAATTAATCAAAAACATGATGAACAAAGTTAAAACAGGCATTTTACTATCTATTTTGATACTGATGGCCTGTGGTAGAAAAATCGAAACCAAAGAACAGAAACAATCAAAAAAATCAACCTCTTTGGATTTAGCAGCTTTGTTGGACACAATTTGGGAAAACGAACAGATGCCTATCAGTAAAAGGGATTCAGCTTTTCATGCGTATGGAGATGAATCCGAAGAATACAAAAAGTATCAAGCCCTTTATAAAAAGAACCATCAACTAAACGAACAAAAAATAGCAGAGATCTTAAAAGATGGATGGCCTGATTTTAATGAAATTGGTGAACAAGGTAATTTGACCATCTGTAATGTACTTCAACATAGTAGTCCCGAAATACGTGTAAAATACCTTCCTTTAATGAGAAAAGCTACAAAAAATGAGCAATTGAGCCCTTGGTTGTTGGCAAGGACGGAGGACAGGATTGCCACGGATTGTGGAGAGCTTCAAGTGTATGGTGGACAGATTAAATATTATCCCGAAACGGAAACTTTTGATGTTTGGCCCATAGTTGACCCAGAAAATGTGGATAAAAGACGTGCGGAAATTGGATTGGAACCCATGGCCCAATTTTTAAAAGATAGAAGAGTTCCTTTGGAATGGAATCTTGAAGAACAAATTAAAAGGACAGCTGAATTTGAAAGCACAAAAAATAAGCAAGAATGAACAAAGATGTATTTCTCCGAGCGTTTATGGAGGAAATCTGGAACAAAAAGAGGTTTGAAAAAGTGGATCAGTACATTCATGCCGAATATACCATACACCTTGATCCGATGGATCCTTGGGAGGGGAAAACATTATCTCGTTCGGAATTTATCCAGCGAATGCAAGTCGGTTCCTTTGGTCCGTTCCCCGATATGAGCTTTGAAATTACGACTACTATTGAAGATGATCATTATGTGGCCGCCAACTGGATATTGACAGGAACAAATCTTGGCGATATGGGTGAAATACCTGCCACGAACAAAAAAATCGAGACAAAAGGAATGACCGTTTATCATTTTAAGGATAATTTGATCAGCGGCCATACCCAAATCTTTGATAGGAAAACAGTGATGAAGCAATTGGGATTTATGTAAATGATTCCAATAAACGATGATCAGAAACATCGATTATATTCCATTTGGGGTGTGTAGCTATTTTATGCTTATCTCAAGTTGTATGCCCATTAAAGCAAAACTGTAACAATAATCTTGATATATCGTCAAATTTATTAAGAACACTAATAGCAAATAATCTATGGGTTTAAATAAAGAACTAAAGCAATCGATTAAAACTGCAAGAATAACAGGCCTATGGTATTTAATGATGGCTATTTCAGGGATTTTAGGGTTTTTGGTCTTTCACTCCGAAATATTTGTTTCTGGCAACCCTGAACAAACGCTAACGAATTTAGTGGAACTAAAATCTACTGCAAGAATTAGGTTGCTATTAGAGTTTGCTATAGTAATATCACAAGCACTTACCGCAGTTTGGTTCTTCAAATTATTTAAAGATAATTATGAATGGGAAGCTTGGACTCTAGGTATCTGGGGAATGGTGAATGCTTTAGCCATTATGATAAGTGCAATTTCAATCGCCTCTGCTATAGGTGTTGCCAATTCTGATATAAGTGCTTTGGAAGACAAAGTTTTGCTAATTCAGGTTTTTCAACATATAATTTCAAATGCTTGGGGTATTGGTGGTCTTTTCTTTGGGCTTTGGCTATTTCCTATGGGATATATAGTCATCAAATCTAAAAGAATGCCTGTATGGTTAGGAAGAATTATTGTTTTAGGAGGTATTGGCTATCTCATTAGCACCGTTATCCGCTACGCAGGAATTGATTTTAGCTTTAATAGATTTCTTACGCTGCCCGCGACCATTGGAGAATTTTGGATGATAGGTTATTTATTAATTTTTGGAATAAGACCTATCAACGAGTAAAATCAAATAAAAACGGCACACAAAAATGGCCATAATTCATTTTGTAACTATTTACAATAGAGTTCAAATAAACGATGAGTCAAATGATTAACTTAATTGAGGGTAAAAACTTTGGAAAGATAGTTCTCACTCTTTTCATCTTAACCAACGCAATTTATCTTTACATGATAATGGTTACCATTCCTTTAACAATGAATTTCTCAAATGGAATGCAGTTGTTGGACATGAAACCAAGTGGGTACGACTTTAATTATGTGAATGAACTATTTAAATCACTCGGTGAAAATGGCCGTAAAACTTACCTTACCAAACAAATACCTGTGGACATGGTTTACCCTTTTCTTTTTGGTTCCACCTACAGTTTGTTAATGGCATTTTTTTTTAAAAAACTACAGAAATTAAAGCCCCCTTATTCCTATTTATGTTTTGTTCCAGTGGTTGCGGGAATAGCAGATTACGCTGAAAATTTTGGAATAATTTCACTTTTGAAAAATTATCCAGAGTTATTGGAAACATCTGTTGTCTTGACAAATACATTTACTTTAATAAAAAGTGTATCGACAAGCATATTTTTTATTATCCTTTTAATCGTGTTAGTATCATTGGGGTTACAGGCTGTTGCTGTGAAAAACAGAAGCTTGTAAATAATCAACTTATATATTTTTGTGATTTTACACGGCTGTTAAAAATTCAAATAAACAATGATTTGGTAATTCTGGATACAAATACCATTTTGTGTAATTTCATGAGTTAAAGTTGTTTGCAATTGGTATATGATGTAGTATTAATCTAGTGTTGAAAGTGTAGATACAACTATAAAATAAAAAAGGAGCTATTTTAAAATAGCTCCTTTTTTTATGTGACTGCGGCAGGATTGACACTGCTTTCCTGAAAAAGCTCCGCTTTGAAAATACTTCAAACAAAAAAACGCTCAAGCAAGCTTGGCGTTTTTCTTATCGAACTATTTATTCGTGACCGCGGCAGGATTCAAACCTGTTACCGCATGCCCCATATTTAAAGGATTTCAAGACCTTACTAAAACTGTTGACCGAATTACTGTCTTTTAATTTGGCAATAATTATCGTTGATTCAACTTTCAATGTAAATATAGTAATTTCAAATGGTTGAAATCACTTTATACAAGAACTATCAATTTTTGAGTCCCAAATCCTTACCCGCAACTTTTGCATCGGGTTCCTGTTTCAATTTTATAGCGTTCGGGAAGATAAGCGTGAAGTAAAATTGAAATAGGGTGCAATGGCCTATTTACTATATCTACAGATTTCATTAATCCATCTCATTAACTATGGCTATTCAGGTTTTCTTTGTTTGCAAAGAAAAAATGAAGAGCAAGAGGATAGCGTGCTGGCGCAGCGCTATTGATTCATTTTCCTTCGGAAAAGCCTATATAATAAGGGGATTTTGAATAAATCTAGTAATAACGGTTTAAGTGTTTTTTACTAAAAAAGCCGCTCAGCGCAGTAAAATCAACGTGTTTTTTACTAAAAAATGGTTTTCTGAGGTTTAGTCAACAGTATCAATAACAGTATCCCAATGGGAAATTTATTTTAGCAGCAGTTTTCCCATTTTTGATGAAAAAATGCGCTCAGCCCAGTAAAATCAATGAATTTTTGATGAAAAAATGGTTTTCAAGAAGTCTAACAGGTCAAATTTTACCTCGCTCAGTAGTATTAGTTTTTGTAAGATTTGGGGCTTGCAGCACTCCACTTCGTTGCGTTCGCTTATGGTTGAATTTCAAGTTTCATTCTCTTTGCTGTATAAAATCAATTTTTAATTGGAACATTTCTGCCATTTTTGTGGCTCTGAATTTAGCTTCTTCAGCTTTCTTTCCAGAGAAGTTTTCGTCAACAGTTTCAAAGAACAAATGTTTCCATCTATCAAAGTGTTTGGCATTCACAGGAAGCTGTGCATGGGGAGCAAAGGGACTACCTTTATAGGTGTGTTCTTTCAAAAGAACCGTTTGCCAAAAACGATACATCTTTTCCAAATGAGCAGGCCAATTATCTTTTATGATGCTATTGAATATATCGGCCAATAATGGATCCTTTCTAACCTTTTCATAAAATTGGTCGACCAACTGTTTTATTTCAACCAGGCTCAAGATTTCTTTTTCCCCCCCCAATTCTTTACGTCTTTGCTATTAAATAATGTGGGCAATAATAACCAACGAACTGAAAATAACACTTAATATCAAAAGATTGAATGTGTACAACGGTTTTAATTGAGCCAATACGGCTCCGTTAAAGACCATGCAGAAAATGGTGATGAAAAAGAGAAGTACCATTTTTAAGGTCATATCTAGGTCTCCCATCAACAATAGCATGGCCGCTGCAGAACCAAGGCAACTTTGTGCGATAATGGCAATGGTAGAATAACCAAGTTGCTTATTTTTAAATTCACGGAATGCCAATTTGTATATGCTATTCCACCCATTTGCTTTATGTTCAGACCTCGAATGTCTCATTGAAATTGTTGTTGAATTTTCCATGATTATAGTTTATATAGCTTTCTATTTACTTTTTAAAGGGCATTAATAACCCAATGGTCTTCCTGCTTTATTAAAATCAGTTGGTTAACACCTTATTTTCCAATATTTCCGACTTCGGGAAAAGGATATTGTTTTCCAAATGAATATGTCGATGGAGGTCGTCTTCAAATTCTTGAAGTAGCGAAAAGGTTACTCTATAGGTATTGCAGGCATCGGACGGTGGTTTGTAGTCATTGCTCAATTGGGCGATTTTTCGAAATCGCTCTCCCTCATTGTCATGTTCGTCCATCATCATTCTAATAGGATTCTTTACGGTTCCGAAATGAGGTGGCTCCACCTTTGAATTGTTTAAAGTGCCACTTGACATTTTACGAATCCAAGGGAATAGGACCAATTCTTCCTTTTTCATGTGCATTGACAATTCTCCTGCAGAAGCATTAAAATGCTCCAAAATATCAAGTAATTCAGGATGCCGCTCTCCATGAACCCTGCAAAGTTTGTTCAGGTACTGTTTTAGAATCGGAATTTGTTGCTCTACATATCGATGGTGCTTCTTTTCGATATAATCAATTAATAGATCTAATGGCCACGTTTTGAAATTGGGTTGGTCACCCTGGTCTTGATTTTGCACCGAATCAAGTTCTTGGGTCAGGGTTTCCAAATCCAGACCCTTTTTATCGGCAACTTCCTGAAGCGTGCGATTGCCTTTACAACAAAAATCAATTTTATGATTTTTAAAGACTTGGGCAGTACGATAGTCTTGTGCTACCATTTGTCCGATTGTTTTCTCGATGATATGATTCATAATATTTCGATTTTTAATATTTATCCATTAAAAAAGGATAAAATTGTCCTTTATTAATATAAATTTTTTTTAACGTTTTAAAAAGGTCATTCCAATCTCTAGTCCAGTAGCGAGCTCAAAAAGACTGGTACTTTTAAGCATACGGCTTAGGTCAGTTCTAATGTCTACGAATTTGTCGTGTAAAGGACAGGGTTTTTGTGCATCACATTCTTTTAGTCCAAGCCCGCAACCCTTATAGATTTTATCCCCATCGATTGCCTTGACGATCATGTTCAATTTTACATTGTCCATTTCCTCTCTATCAATTTCAAAACCGCCAGTGGGTCCTTTTACCGAATTCACAATATTGTTCCTGGTTAGTTGCTGCAGGATTTTGGCCGTAAAGGCAATGGGGGAATCAATTTCCTCAGCGATTTCGGTAACACTTACACGTCTTCCATCCAAGGATTGCAGCGCAATATAAACAGCAGCACGTATACCATATTCGCAAGCTTTAGAAAACATCATTAGTAACTAATCTTAGTACAAAGATAATCTTTTTGTTGAAATAGGATAAAATTGTCTTTTATTATTTTTATTGGGGAGAAACCTACCAATCTAAGATAAATTCTCACCTCAATTTCATGCGGGATCATTATGTAATGGCCAAGATTTCCTCCAATTTTGAACCAGCATAAAGGATAGCCCCACGATAATTAAAAGACTGAAAACAGCCAATGCTATTGTTTGCCCTTTAATTAGGCTCCAATGCTGCCAAGCAGCCAAACCCTTGTAGAATATTAGAATTTCTGTTAAGATAAATCCTAACATATACCACAGATATGATTTTTGGGAAATTCGAAACAACTTTAAATAATCCATAAGAAAGAATAGGCCTATGCTAATAACTCCCAAAAAGGTCAAGTGCAAATAACCAATGGTCAAATCAAGAATGGTGGCCGCCATATTGGAGAAATAGGGGAGTACGGTCAATAGCTGTAAAACTATTTTTATTGACACTAATATGATCACCGACATCAATAGCGAGGATTGCATTTTTGACATGGATAATTCAGAGAGTCGATGCTTTATTATTCGCCATAAACAAGCAAATGCATATAGTTGTGCAATTGCTCCGATGCCAGCAAGAGTGTAATACCAAAAAGAGGGATTTGTCCATAAAGTTGATAAGAAAAATGTGAAGGTAATGCCTACGTTGAGGCTCAAGAAAAGGCGGACGAAGGTTTTTTTGGAAATTTTCAACCCATATTGTTCCCAAACAAAAAGGAATAATCCTAGCAGGGCAAGGATCATCCACCCATTGTACTGAAAATGCAGGTAAAAATAAATGGCCAGTCGATACCAGATGGAGTTAGGCCCTATGCTGTTCATAATAGCTCCCAAGGTCCAAGGCCCCAAACTGGAAATCACCATATAGATTAGAGCGGCTTTTACACATTTCAGCCCCTTGCTATGTTTGTATTTTGGGTCGATGTTTTTCCAAAAATGATGAACGTATACATAAGATACAATCAAGAACAGCGTAGAAAAAACAATGGAAAATAGGGCATACCCTTGAAATGGGAAGCTAAACAACATACCGACCAATGTGGCTTGGGTGCACCAAAAAATACGTTTGTAGGTTCGGTTGGATTTCTTTTTTTCCAAAAAGCAAAAATGTAACAAAGTGGTCAAAGCAACATATACCCAACCCAATAGGGCTATGTGCGAATGCCCATGGACAACAAACTTATAATTGAAATTGAAGCCAAGAATAGCGTAAAAGCGCAACAATAAGCCAAGAATGGCTGCCACGAGAAAATATACCATGGCAACATGAAGATGCGATCGATATGATTTATCCTTCACTTTAAATAATTTGAAAAAATGTCTTAATCAAGATTAAAAATCTTTTTTGCCAGCTTTGTAACGTAACCCTAATATAGGCAGTATGCTCCACAATAAAAGAATGGCCAATGAAATTAGAAAACCTAGATTGGTACCAAAGAACTTTTTGAAAATGGCTCCTGTGTAACCCAATAGTGCAGAAATATCCAATTTTAGCAATATCAATATTCTGGAAAGATCAATAGGGTTGAGTATAGTGGCCACCAAGGAGAATTTGTCCAAAGGATATTCTTCAAAAACAATGAGCGACATCAAGAAAAGCCCATCGTAGATAACGGCCAAAAAAAGCCAGAGTAAAACAGCATAGCCAAAGCCTTTTATCTTGTTTTCATTGGATATGGCGATTACAAAGGACAATCCCACAAAAATAAAGGTCAAAAATGCCCCAGTGACCAGTAACAGGGAAAAATCAAAAATGGCATTGCTCTGCATAAGCCCGTACAATACAAATGGAATCCCCAACCCCAAAACCAAGCTTAGGGTCAGTGACCCGGCCACGCCAAAATACTGTCCCATAAAAATGGAACTACGCTTTATGGGCTGTGCCAACAAGAGTTCAGTAAATTCCCGGGAATTGTAATAGTACATTACTCCGAATATGGTTCCGATCAAGGGAATCAGTACAATGATTACGTTCATTAGGGTAATCACAGCCTTGGATACATCGTTGTTCAAGAACAACAATACAAAACCCAGGGCGAGGTAGAACAAAAAGTAAACATAGCTCCAACGGCTTCGTATAAGATCATAAAAACTGTACTTCAATATTTTAAGCATGGCTACCTGTTGTTATGGCCGCAATGGCGTGTTCAAAATTGGCTTGTTCGGTCTGTTCCAATAGTTTTTCAATGCTTCCTTTAAAATAAATTTCTCCTTCCAGTAGGTATACAATCTCATCCGCCACTTCTTCCACAAACTGCATTATGTGCGAAGTGATCAAAACGGTTTTTCCATTGGTTTTTTCTTTTTGGATCAATTCCTTTAAACTAATCAATGCCTTGGGATCCAAACCTGTGGTAGGTTCATCCAAAATAATCAATGGACTATCAAACATAAAGGTCAAAACAATGTTCACTTTTTGTTTGGTACCACCAGATAGAGTGGATAGTTTTTTGTTCAAAAACGGTTCTAGGCCAAAGAGGTCGATGAGTTCTTCTTCTTCACTTGAGCTATTTCTGAGATCTTTGATCATGCCAATCAATTCCTTGACCTTAATATTGGGCGGAAAATTGGCAATTTGGGGTAGGTAATCGATTTTTTTGCGATACTTCCAGTTTTTTTTGATGGATTCATTCAATACTGATATTTTGCCTTTATCGGGAATTACCATGCCTAAAATACTCTTGATCAAAGTGGTTTTACCAGAACCGTTCGGGCCAAGGACGGCATAAATGTTACCCTTGTCAATGGTGAGGTCGACCCCTTTCAAAACTTCGTTTTTACCAAACTGCTTATGAAGATTGTTTATTTCAATGGTCATGATCGTACTTTCATTAAAGGTTGGGCATCTTTTAAATTATCGGGCGTAAAAACTGGGGACACCCTTTCGGAAAAATCAATAATATCCATGAACAGACTCCGCAATAGCACAATGGTCTCCGGGGTACGGTTGACAACATAAGAAAATAGTTTTACTGGACGATATGGGACATCCCCGATGCCGTCCTTATCCAGATCATAGCCCGTATAACTACTCCAAAAATTACCCTCAAAGACATTATCGTTGAGTTTACTGTTGTAGGAGATATCAAAGGAATTGTACAAGAAATTATTGCCTTTGAAGCTATTGGTATAGCAAGCCCCGATGACACGTATGGCCCAACCATTACCAATAAAATCGTTGTCGGTGTACTTGATTCGGTTGGATCCTTCTATGTTGATACCGATGGTGTTCTCCTCAAAAATGTTTCCTTTGATCTCTGCATCGTTGATTTCCTTTAGAAGCATCCCATAGGCAGCTGTACCCCAATTCTTCCGAAAAGTATTATTCTTCATGGTAATGAACTTGGAGAACATTACGGCCACCCCCGCGCCATTGTTTTCAAAAGTGTTGTTCGTGTAAATATCGTTGTTCGAAAACATAAAATGGAGGCCATATCGGAGGTTGTCCATACTTACATTCTCACTAATGGTAACCCGGTCTGAAAACTCCAAATAGATACCGTCACGAGTGCCCTGTACATGGTTTTTTAATACTTCTATGTCCGAAGAATACCAAAGTTGTATTCCATTACCCGAATTATATTCGTCCACGGCCTCTCCAATAATTCTATTGTGGTACACTTTGCCATGGGAGGATTTCTCCAAATAGATGCCAAAGAACAATTGCTCCAACACCATGTTCTTAATCTGAAAATTTTTGCTCTGTATCACGCGTATCGCCGCATTGTCCTTGGTATAACTTACCCCTACATTGACGATGAAAAGTCCATCTAAAGTGACATGGTCCGATGTAACCCTAAAAATCTCCCCTTTTTTTTCACCATCCACGATAGGATAACCAATTCCTCTTATAACTAAGGGTTTATCCACCAATATTTCAAATTCTCGATACCTGCCCTTTTGAACCAAAAGGGTATCGTACGCATGGGCTCGTGCAATTGTTTCTTTAATAGAACTGTTTTCACAGGTATTGCAGACCTTCCATATACTTGCCCGCATAGGTACCCCTATTAAGAACAAGAGGAACCATAAAATGTATTTGCTATTTGGATGGAAGAGAAACATAAGTGTTTGAAATTCAAAGGGTCTTTACTTCCCTAATTTGCGTTTAAATCATGAACTGACTTTCCTGTGATTAGGGTCACTGCAATACGATATACCACAGGCATTTCCACTTCTTGCAACCTTCCGGAAAAATGACTTAAAAAATGAGGACGCTCCGCATTTTTATGGTCTATGGTTCGCTGCACGCCTTCTGCAAATTGTTTTAGATATTGCTTGGCAGAATCTCCCGTAAGCTCTTCGAATCTTCCATGTACTTGTACCGACTCCCAATGACGAAAAGACTCGATTCTATCGACTTGAAATGTGACTTTGTCGTGTTTTCTTAGGGAATTGATCCGATGTCCATTGGAGGCAAAACATAGAATACTCCTTTCCTCCTTAAGAAAATAGTAGGTCGATGGAACCACATACGGTTCGTTTTCGGCGATATAGGCCAAGCGACCGACATAATTGTCAATCAAGAGATGTTCGCATTTTAAGGGCTCCAAATCTATCATTGTACTCGTGTTAAAATTTAAACCTTTTTTTAATTTCCGACCATGTGTAAACCTTCCCGCCATTTTCATTCAAAACATGTTGGGCAGCTTGCTCTTCGGAGAAGGCACTAAGGAAAGCTCCCATAGGGCTTGGAATGTTTTCACTGATCAAATAGGTGGCCTTGGTACCATCAATAAGAGTGCCGGGCTGGTCAAAATCATTGACCATGAACATTGCCATGGTAGATTTGTCTTCATCCTCTAATTGGTTCATCATACATTCAATGGCATCAAAATTAAAGACCTTACCTTTCTTGGTAACCAATTGTGCGGCATGTTGCTTGTCAACAATCGTCATACTGCAGTAATGGCAACCCACATGACCGTAATCAATGGGTTTTGGACTAACGGAGCAACCTATGTTACCCGCTAGGATTACAAGAAAAAGGATAATAGATGGTTTCATAATAAAGGGATTATTGTTTTATAGCGTTTTTCCAACCCAAAATGCCCGCTGTCAGGGTAAGCATCATGCCTAAGAACATTAACCAGGCTCCAATGGAAGGCAAGGAAGTCACATCAAAATTCAACATTTTTACATGTCCTAATAATGGTGGTTTATATGTCATAGGAGTTCCATCGAGGTTGGTCAATTTCATTATGGCGTTGGGATCTAAGTTGGTACCATAATCCACTAACCATTCGTTGAAATCGTACATGCCCAAAACACCCATTATGGACATCAATGCAAACCAACCGATAAACCATTTATAACTAACTTTGTCAAAGTATCCCAAAATACCTATTGATACGCCTATGGCCACCATGATTCCTATAATTAGGGGAAAGGTGCCGAACTCCCACATGTCCTCAGGTTTGGGCAATGTTTGCATTCCAATATAATGGTTCAAGCCATCAATATTTTGAATATCAAATTCATTGGCACCCTGTAGCCCACTTATATGAATATGTAAACCCAAGGGATCTGGATATTGCGGTGCGCCCAACATAATATTCCAAAGTGGGAAAACATATAATCCCAACAAGAAGAGCGGGCCAATGATCATAAGTAAACTAGCCTTTTTCATTTTTTTCTATTTAGAGGTTACAAATTGAGTGCGGTTTTTTGGTCGATGGTTGTATTTCAATTTGTAAAAAAAGCGGGCAGGTCTTAGACACAGCCCGCTTTGTTCATTGGTGAATCAATCCGAACTACTCACCAAGTGACCATTTCAATTCTATATTTGAATTGGCGGGGGAAACCCTTACATATCCTTGCATTTCTTGGTGCAAAGCAGAACAAAAATCGGTACAATAGAATGGCCATACCCCAACTTGCTTAGGCTCCCAAACAGAGGTTTTGGTTTGTCCGGGCATAATAAGAAGCTCTGAAGTGTTCTGACCAATTATGGCAAAACCGTGCGGCACATCGAAATCCTGTTCGTGATTGGTAATGTGAAAGAATACCTTGTCACCAACTTTGATTCCCTCAATGTTGTCTGGGGTAAAGTGACTCCTGATAGTGGACATATAAATATGAACCTCGTTCCCGTCCCTAACTACTTTGGCATCTGTTGGAGTTTTTACGGCATAAGGATGTTCGTTTTCATCCAATCTGTATATTTTCTGAGACTTAGGAGCCAAAATATCAGCGGGTATTCCAGCTGCATAATGAGGTTCACCATGCGTAGGGAAATCATATATCAGTTCCATTTTATCTCCTGAGATATCATAAATCTGAGCAGAGTGTTCCATTTCAGGACCAGTGGGCAAATATCGGTCCTTGGTAATCTTGTTCATGGCCACTACATATTTGCCAAATGGTTTTCTGGAGTTGCCTCCGGGAATCATTAAGTGCCCTACGGAGTAATAGGTTGGTTTTCTGTCGATGACCTCCCATGTACCCAACTTCCATTTGACCACTTCAGATGAGATGAAAAAAGTGGTATATGCATTACCATTTCCATCAAATTCGGTATGCAATGGGCCGAGTCCACCACTTTTTACTTGTCCGGCCAATACATCCTCAAACTTAAGGATTGGAATTCCATAGGCTTCTCCATCAAATTTTTCACCCTCAATGGCAGCGATCATTTTATCAAAAGAGTGTACGGTCAAGTCGGCGGAAAGTTTACCATTTCCAATGATGTATTGACCAGTAGGGTCTACATCACATCCATGAGGTGATTTTGGTGTAGGTAAAAAGTATACAGCTCCTGGAACTTTTAATGGATCTACTGTTAATACTTCCTTATTCATAGTGGTTGTAGCCGTATGTGTGCCTTCATCATAAACATTGTGTGCATAATTGGCAGGCATTTTTGTGCCACCTCCATTGTTAACGTATTCTTCAATTTTCTTCCAATTGACAGCGGCAATAAAGTCCTTGTCGTTTTGCGAAGCATTGACTTCTTGGAGCGTGTAGGCCTCCTCTGTATTGTAGGTAGTAAAAAAGAACCAGCCATGGGATTTACCTCTACCGGGATGTGATAAATCATAGTTGAATCCAGGCATCAACAATTGGAATTTTAAATCCATGTGACCATGCTCTGGATCCACGCTAATGAAGGACAAGGATCCCTTAAAGTTGCTCTTGTATTCATTTATGGGAATGTCCCTTTGGGGAATTGGAACAGAGAAACGTGTGCCGGCAACGACATATTCCGTGTTTTCCGTAATAAAGGAAGAACTGTGGTTACCTGCACTGTTGGGTACCTCTATAATTTCTTCAGTTTCAAAAGTGCTTAAATTAATACGTGCAATTCTTGGTGTATTGTTTCCGTTGATGAATATCCAACGACCGTCCAACTCCCCATTGGTTTGGGATATGTCTGGGTGGTGGGCATCGTCCCAGGGCACAAATCCATGGGATGTATTGAGCATAGGTTTGGTTTCTTCTGAATAACCATAACCCGAAGTTGGGAATTGGGAGAATACAGGAATCTCTTTGAACATTCTACCTGATGGCAATCCATATACGGTTAAGTTTCCACTGTATCCCCCGGACAAAAAAGCGTAAAACTCATCTTGTTCCCCTGGAGCGACATATACTTTTTCGGCGGCACTGGAAGACAGGGCCCCGTTTGAGCTTTGATTCTGCTGACCGCAGGAAACCAGCATTAAGAAGGCCCCAAAGGTCGTTAGTAAATGGTTGTTAATTTTCATTGTGTTAGGATTTATCTGTTTTTTTTGTTGTGTTTATTGGCTAGGGGGTAGGATTACTTTATCCACGATGTGGACGATACCATTTCCTGCCGATATGCTGCCGATAATTTTGGCACCCCCGACATAGACATCATCACCCTTGACTTCAACAAAGACATCTTGGTTGTTGGCCTGCCCTAATTTTTTAAAATTCTTCAAAAAGTCCTTTGAGTAGTTACCAGGAGTTACATGATACTTGAGAATATTGGACAAAGCATCTTTGTTTTCTGCTTTTAAAAGGTCGTTCAGGGTTTCCTCGGGAAGCGCATCAAAAGCCGTATTTGTTGGTGCAAAAACCATTAGAGGTCCTGCGTTGACCAAAACATTTTCCAATTGTGCAGCTTGTACAGCGGCAACCAGTGTAGTGTGGTCTTCGGATTTCAAAGCTATCTGTAAAACGTTGGGTGTGGACCCATCATCTTCGATAAAGGCTTGGCCTTTGGTGTATTCTGAGGTAATAGTGGATTCACTTTGACCTAAGTCCTTCGTTTCGTTTTGAGGCCCATTTTTACAGCTACTAAATATTGTCAGTAGTGAAAACAGCCCCATTATACTAAGTTTAATGGTTGATTTCATAGGGTTTATTTTAAGGTTCTAAAGTATTCAACAATAGCCCGGGCCTGTTCTTCGGTAAGTCCTTGGTTGGACATGGGAGATCCATTGAATTCCTGAAGCAAGTCTTTGGCCAAAGGGTCTTGTTGCACCATTTCCTGAGGATTTAGAATCATGTTCATTACCCACTCAGGAGTTCTTCTGTCGAGTACACCGTTTGGGGCAGGTCCAATAAATTTTTTACCAACCCTGTGACAGGCCAAACACATTTGCTCATAAACTTCTTTACCCTTTGCCGCCATGGCTTGATCAATTTCGGCAGGAATTTCAATGGATTTTATTGGACCGATTCCTTTTGTGGTCAAATCAATACGTTCAGATGCTTTTACTTCATTGGCAGCATTGGTTGCAACGGGCTGTTCGGTTTCAGCTTTTTTTCGTTGTACACTAAAACCATCCTCTCTTTTTTCTTTGTCTTTTCCTCCACAGCTTAACATGATAAGGGAAAAGAGCAGTATTGTTCCTTTTAGTATTGTTTTCATAGGATTAAACTTTAGAATTTCGAACCAAAAGTATATAGGCTATGTAACCTATAACATGATATATGTCATAAAAAAGATAAAAATATCTTTTAATCTTTGTTGTACATTTTATGTCATGCTTTCCAATTCTTCCAAATATGCCATCAAAGGGGTACTTTATTTAGCATTGAACTCCAATGCTGACCATAAGGTCTTGGTAAGAGATATTTATGATACCATTCATGTGCCAGAGGCTTACTTGGCCAAGCTATTACAAGAACTCTCAAGGCATGGTATTATCTCTTCAACTAGAGGACCAAAAGGAGGATTTTATTTGAGTGATGAAGATAGAAAGCACACGTTATTGGAAATTGTAAAGGTTATAGATGGAGAGAATAGACTGAATTCATGCGTTATGGGTATCCGTAATTGTGATATGGACAATCCTTGTGTTCTACATAAACTTGTAGGAGGGAATAAGTCTAAGTTCATTAATGTACTTGAAAGCACAACGATATTGGATTTAATTGATGGCAAAAAAGGGGTCGAAGAATTTTTTCCAATGTAAATTCTAACCTAGGAATTTATTTACCCGCCTTCTTTGTATGGATCAATTAAATACGAAGAAGTTAATTCTTGAGTTCAAGCTTTTTTTGCAAGGCTATCATATCTTCAGATAGCTTTTTATCTAACACACGAGCATAAATTTGAGTTGTGGCCAATTTGGTATGGCCCAGCATTTTTGAAACTGTTTCTATTGGTACTCCATTTGATAAAGTAACTGTTGTCGCGAATGTGTGGCGAGCCATATGAAAGGTTAAATTCTTATTTATACCTACTGCATCTGCAATCTCCTTTAAATATAAATTGGTTTTTTCATTGGTGATTTTTGGTAGTAGTGTTTTAGAGCAAATAGTGACAGGATGATTTTTATATTTATCCAATATTTTCTTAGCAGGTACCAACAAGGGTACTCGAACAGAAGTTTTGGTCTTGAGTCTTTTTGTTGCGATCCAAATATTATCGTCGGGGCCAACTATTAGATTGTTATTTGTCAATTCCATAATGTCAGAATAACTGATACCAGTATAACAGCTGAAGACGAAAAGGTCCCTAACCCGATCTAATCGATCAATTAAAAACTTGTAGGTTTCTAAATTGCTTAGTTCGTTCGCGCTTAAGAATTCTCTTTGTTTATGTTCGAATGTTGGTTTCCAGCGTAAAAAAGGATCTCTATCAATCCATTCCAATTGATAAGCAAGATTAATGATTTTTCTAAGCCTTTGCAGATGCTTCATTACTGTATTATGACTCATGGCCTTGGGATGACCCTTTGGATAATAATTAACCAAAAACATTTCAAGGTCTGAAATGAACTTGTAATTAAGTTGACGTAGATGAACATCTGATGTTTTGAGATTATTTTTAAGAAATCTATTTATGTAATTCTCGGTTATTCCAAAATTTCTAATGGTACCTGGGGCTAGCGTGTTTTCGATTTTTCTATTATGGTATTCCAGTAAATCCAATAGAGTTTTGGAGTTGATATTTTCTCCGTTGTAAAGTGATTTGACCAATTGGGGAGTTATTAGATCGCCCTTATATTTTAAATCTTGGTAAATATTCAATAATCT
Organism: Flagellimonas zhangzhouensis; assembly: GCF_900102925.1. Taxonomy (GTDB): domain Bacteria; phylum Bacteroidota; class Bacteroidia; order Flavobacteriales; family Flavobacteriaceae; genus Flagellimonas; species Flagellimonas zhangzhouensis. Next base: position 310,592 of record NZ_FNKI01000002.1, read on the forward strand.
GGCTTGAACAAGATCTAAGTACCGATTGATATCTTGAGATTCTTTTGTTTTTCCTTTGACTTTTTTATTAAGGTTGTCCCATAGATCAATATTGATCTTTCTTTTAATACCAATATTGGCTCTTTTCCCATTAACGGTTATTCTTACAAAGATTTCCGCTTTATTATTAATAGCTCGTGATTTGTTAATCCAGAATAGGATTGAAAAGGTGTGTGATGTTTTCATAGTTGTCATCTTAGGTTTAAATGTTAAGATGAAAGTCAAATCAACTATGTATCAGTGCTTTAGGAAAGTATTCGGTCAACACTGTTGACGATTGGATTTTGTTGACCGATTTGTTACCGATTGATATGAAATCAAAACAAATTAAATGTATCCCTAAAAACGCTGAAAACCTTACAGTTATAAGTTCTGTAAGGTTTTCCATTATTTTGGTATTGCTACCTAGTGACCGCGGCAGGATTCAAACCTGCAACCTTCTGAGCCGTAATCAGATGCGCTATTCAGTTGCGCCACGCGGCCTTATTTAAGGGCTGCAAATATATTTCTTTTTAACTTTACGACAAAACCTTAGCAAATAAAAAAATGGATTTCGGCAGCTACATTCGAGATATTAAGGACTATCCCAAGCCTGGAGTGGTTTTTAAAGACATAACCCCATTGCTCAACGACCCAATTGCACTCAGAAAAACAGGCGAGGCTTTGTTGGGATTTACGTCCAATATGCAAATTGACAAGGTGGTCGGAGTGGATAGCAGGGGCTTTATTTTTGCTCCTATGCTGGCCGAAAAGCTTGAGGCTGGATTTGTTCCTGTGCGTAAGAAAGGTAAATTACCCTTTAAGACTGTTGCAGAATCCTATGTGCTCGAATATGGCGAAGGAGAATTGGAAATCCATGCCGATGCCATACAGCCTGGAGAAAAAGTTTTGGTACACGATGATGTATTGGCCACTGGTGGAACTGCCCAGGCCGTTTGCAAATTGGTCGAAAAGTTGGGAGGCGAAGTGGTACAATGCAACTTTTTAATTGAACTCACCTTTTTAGGTGGCTCAGAAAAGCTCAATGGGTATCCTATTCGAGCGCTCTTACAATATTAATCCAAGGCTTTGGTGGTCACAAAGTAACGCCATCCAATAATGGCTAGCTGTAATTTACTTGCTTTGGATAAATCCAAACCTTTTTTAGTGTAGGAGGGAAGTACAACTTTGTTGATTTTCGCCAGAATTTTATAAAACATGTTTGTCTATTGTGCGAGACAAATATAAGAGGTTCAGCCTTAAGTAAATTATTTGGGACGGGATATTGGTTTAATACGCCTACGCCAACATAAAAACAAAAGTGATTAATTGTACCAAAAGCGTCACGAATATTTTGACTAGGGTTATCATTTTTCTGCTTGATTTATTGGTTAAAAGACTATGATTTTTTGATTATGATTTTCAATATATAATGAGGAAAATCATTGTTCCAAGCTTTTGAATGAAAATCTATGTAATTGCATATGAAATTGTAGTTTTAAAAACGAAATACTTCTATAACAGAAATAGTTTCCCTTGTAAAAAGTTTTAAAACGTAATCTAAAAATCAATTTTACATTTTGAATAGTAATAATTGTAGGGGGTTTTTAGGCGTGTTTTCGAAAACCAAGGGGCGTTTCGTTTAAAAATTGGGTGTTTTGGCACTTTTCGTTTAGTAGCTACAAATAAAAAAGCCGCTCACAAGGGAACGGCTTTCTGTAATTTTGATATATAAGTTTAGTTCTTTTTCGTGGTAATTTCAATTACTCCATCCTTTGCTTTTTTGCCATACTTATCGATAGCTTTATCACCTTTAAAAACATTCATGCTTTTAATATTGGATGGGTCAAGGGCTTTTACGTCTTCCGATTTTGCTTTTTTGCCATCTATATAATATAGTGGCTCGTCTTTACCATCAGTGTCGATAAAGAAAAAGTTGCCACTACCTCCGATTACTTCAATATCCTCTACGTCATCGGAATCTTTCATGATGAAAACCTGTCCACTTTTAGTTACTGTACTTTTTGCATCGGCTTCACGAATCACCACAACATTGCCATCATCACCTTTTGTGTGAATCTTTTTTACAATAACATGTTCTTTTTCTCCATCATCTGAAATGAAAACGGCACCATCATCACTTACTTTTACATTGATATCGATTTCTTTCTCTTCCCCGTCTTCAGTTTTTACAATAACTCTCTTGCTGCCATCCACTTTTTTGATGACAATTTCTTTCTCATCAGAAGAAGTCCAAGTAGCATCCCCGTCCAATTTATGAATACGAACTTGATGTTTTTTGCCACTTCCTATGGAAACCATATTGGCAGCATCGTCGTAAAATACATTGATAGGATCGATAGGGCCATCAGAGTTGCTGTTGTAATTGCTGCTAAAGCTTTCTCCTTTTGAGCTCTTACCACTAATTTGAATGCTTACTTCAATAATTTCTTTAGCCTCATTACGCACGGTGGTATAACTGAAATCAATGTCGTCGGCAGCTAGGTCCTTTTTCATTTTATCCAGTTGCTCATCCGTAGTGTTCTTGTCGATGATGAGTTCAACAGTTTTGTCTGCAAAAAGCATATCGTCCACATTAGGTTCGGAATAGGTGTAGACCGTCTCCGTTGCAAAACTTACCAAGAAGAGACCCAATAGGGGGAGTATCAACAAGGTTTTGAAGGCATTACTTTTTTTCGATTGATTTTGATTTAACATGACTATTCGTTTTTTGATTAATGAATTATAGAATGAATTAGTTAATTGAAATTCGGGTTGCTCCACAGCTTGCTTAAGCATTAGGTATTGATACGCTTTTTTATCGGGGGCACTTTGCATAGCAAAATGATCCGCCAAATACTCCAGGTTTTGCTTAACGGTAATTTTGTACAACCATAATAGGGGGTTGAACCAGAAAACAATTTTTAAAACCTCCAAGAATAAGATGTCCAACGAGTGCAATTGTCGGGCATGTACCTTTTCGTGGTCCAAAATGGTTTTAAGCTCATCCGATGCAAAAATGCGTGGGTTGTAAAATATGTAGTTGAAAAAGGAAAATGGGTTGATTTTCTTTTCGGTCTCAATATGCAAAAAAGGTGTTTCCTTCCAAACAACAGCGTCATTTGCCATCGACTTAAGTTGACTCAATCGGAAAATAAATCGAACCAATAAGAATGTTGTTATAATAAGGTATATGCCTAAAAGAATATTTTCGGTAGACCAAATACTGTTCAATGGTTCGGTAGTGGTAATTGTACCCATGTTCACAGCTTCCAAAAATTCTGGTTTTTCCCTCACCACGGTTCTTCTGATCTTAATCAAAGGAAATAATAAGGATAGGATAAGACCAGAAAGTAAGAACAATCGGTTTTGGGCAAAAAGGGTATCACGTTTTAAAAATAAAAAGTACACTGCCAAAAAGCCACCAAGGATTGCTGCCGATTTTAATAGATATATAAGTATAGCTTCCATTACTTTTTCTTTTCAATTAGATCTATGATCTCTTTTAATTCACTAATCGAAATTTTTTCCTCTTGGGCAAAGTGCGACACCAAACTTTTAAAAGAGTCATTATAATAATCCGCAATAGCAGTGTTCACATACTTTTTTCTATACTGTTCTTTGCTTACGGTTGGAAAGTAGCGGTGGGTGTTCCCAAAAGCTTCGTGATCCACAAAACCTTTTTCCTGTAAATTTCTTACGATAGTGGATAAGGTATTGTAGTGGGGTTTTTCGCCCTCTATCTCCTCTAAAATTTCTTTTACAAAAGCCTTGTTCAGTTTCCAGAGGATTTTCATGATTTCCTCTTCCTTATTGGTCAATTTTTGCATGATGAATTAAATATGGAACCAAACATAATACTAATAATATAGTTAAACAACTATTTTTATAGTTTGTTAACTATTTTTATAGTTTTTATTTTTCGACATCCATGCGCAAAGGAGTAAATCTTCCTTTATCTTTACACCAAAATTTACTTTTTGGGAAATCTACTCTTTATTGTTTTAGGGCTTGTTTTGTTGATTGTTGGTGGAAATTGGTTGTTGAAATCCGCTGTAGCCATGTCCCTTCGTTTATATATTCCAAAAATTGTGATTGGGATGACGGTGGTTTCATTTGCTACCTCTGCTCCAGAACTCATTGTTAGTATAAAAGCCGCTTTAGATGGATTTCCTGATCTGGCCTTAGGGAATGTTGTAGGTTCCAATATTGCCAATTTGGCTTTAGTTCTTGCCATTACCGTTATTTTGGGAAGCATTGATGTCCGTAAAAGCTTTTATACCACTGATTGGCCTGTAATGATGTTGGCTTCCCTGGTGTTTTGTGGCTTCATTTATTTTGATGGAGTGCTACAACAATATGAAGGCATTATTTTGGTGGCCATGTTGTTCGCTTTCTTAATTTACTTATTACGTTTTCAAAAAACAGCTGTAGAGGATGAAATGCCCGAAGATGATGTGCCTTTACCTTTATATAAAATAGTATTGTATTTGGGAATTGGTGGTACGGCCCTATGGGGTGGTTCAGAATTGCTTATTAATGGAGCAGTGGGAATGGCATCTTCATTTGGTGTAAGTGATCGCGTAATCGGAATCACAGTGGTATCCGTAGGGACAAGCATACCAGAATTGGCTGCATCTGTGATTGCTGTCATAAAAAAGGAAAAAGCAATCTCGTTAGGGAACTTAATAGGGTCCAATATTTTCAACCTGTTGGCCGTATTGGGAATTACCTCTATCATAACACCAATTTCGGTAGTAGATCAAGGTTTGTTGACCAGCGATATCTTTTGGATGTTGGGTATATCGTTCTTGATCTTACCCTTGGTATTCTTTCCAAAGGGTTTGCGATTGGGTTGGAGGGATGGTCTAGTGCTTTTGGCCGTTTATGTTGTTTTTGTCTATATGACTATAAAATAAAAACCGCCCCATAAAAGCGGGACGGTTTCCATCTATAATCAACAACTAATTTATATACGTGCTTATACTTTTGCGGATTTAACCGTTTTTACGATACGAGCCGCAACTTTGTATGGATCAGCATTAGAAGCAGGTCTTCTGTCTTCCAACCATCCTTTCCATCCTTTTTCCACGGTCATAATTGGAATACGGATAGAAGCACCTCTATCGGAAACTCCGTAGCTGAAGTCAGAGATAGAAGCAGTTTCGTGCTTACCTGTCAAACGTTGGTCGTTGTACTCACCGTAAACAGCAATGTGCTCAGCAGTAACTGGACGGAAAGCTTCACAAATTTTCTCGTAAGTCTCTTTAGAACCACAAGTTCTCAAAATAGTATTGGAGAAGTTGGCGTGCATACCAGAACCGTTCCAATCCCCTTTAATAGGTTTTGGATGGTACTCGATATAGTATCCGTAGCTTTCAGTCAATCTTTGTAGCATATAACGGGCAACCCAAATTTCGTCACCAGCTTTTTTAGCTCCTTTGGCGAACAATTGGAATTCCCACTGTCCAGCAGCAACCTCTTGGTTAATACCTTCAAATTGAAGACCAGCATCCAAACACAAATCAGCGTGCTCTTCAACCAAATCTCTACCCCAAGTGTTTCTTCCACCTACGGAGCAGTAGTATAGACCTTGAGGTCCTGGATAACCACCAACAGGGAAACCAAGTGGCAACTGAGTGGCAGTGTCCATAATAAAGTATTCTTGCTCAAATCCAAACCAAAAGTCATCATCTTCGTCATCAATGGTAGCTCTTGAATTGCTCTCGTGTGGAGTTCCATCAGGATTCAATACCTCAGTCATTACCAAATAACCATTTCTTCTTGCGGGGTCAGGATAGATGGCTACAGGTTTCAATAAACAGTCAGAAGAACCACCTTCAGCCTGCTTTGTGGATGAACCATCAAAGGACCAAGTTGGGCAATCTTCCAATTTACCGCTAAAATCTTCTTCAATTCTGGTTTTACTTCTAATGTTGGCTGTTGGCTCATAACCATCCAACCATAGATACTCTAATTTAGATTTGCTCATAATTCTGGTAGTTAATCGTTCTCAATTTTGTGATTAACAAAAATAGGTTTTTCATTTAATTATCAATGTTTTGACGGGGTAAAATCACAAACTCACTCTTATTATTTATATTACCCCTGTTTTTGTAGGGGATGAGTGAAAAAAAAGTAAATTTTGCAGGTTATATTATTAAATTGTTAATTGTAGATTTGATTTTTTAAATTCAATGTAAATGCCTAAAAATAGATTTCAGGCTTTGGCAGAAAGTCGCAATAGAGATCACAAAAGTATCAATGAATCCGGTCGTAGATCGGACTTGTTCGGTAAGCATGTTTTTAATGAAGAGAAGATGCTTCAATTCTTGACAAATGAAGCATTCGACAAAGTAAAATCTGCCATTTTCCAAGGTACTAAGATCGACCGTAAAATAGCTGACCAAGTGGCTGAGGGCATGAAAGCGTGGGCATTGTCCATGGGAGCTACGCACTATACACACTGGTTTCAACCATTAACGGGAGCAACTGCCGAAAAACACGATGCTTTTTTCGATATTTTGCCCAATGGAAAGGCAATGGAAAAGTTTGGTGGCGCCCAATTGGTGCAACAAGAACCCGATGCTTCCAGTTTCCCGAGTGGTGGAATCAGAAACACTTTTGAAGCTCGTGGATATACGGCATGGGACCCAACTTCACCTGCATTCGTGTATAAAACAACACTCTGTATTCCCACCATATTTGTGGCCTACACAGGTGAAGCTTTGGACAATAAAGCCCCATTGTTAAGAGCACTGCATGCGGTGGATCAAGCAGCCACTGCGGTGGCCCAATATTTTGATAAAAACGTACGAAAGGTACATGCAACCTTGGGATGGGAGCAGGAGTACTTTTTGGTAGACAAAGCATTGATAAATTCCCGTTTGGATATTTCAGTTACGGGGCGAACCTTGGTCGGAAGTTTTTCCGCAAAGGGGCAACAATTGGACGACCATTATTTTGGGGTGATTCCTCCCAGGGTGCTCGCTTTTATGAGTGAATTGGAAAAAGAATGTACCCAATTGGGAATTCCTGTAAAAACGCGTCATAATGAGGTAGCTCCCAACCAGTTTGAGTTGGCACCCGTTTTTGAAGAAGCCAATCTTTCCGTAGATCATAACCTATTATTAATGGATGTGATGGAAGAGATTGCAGACCGTCACAATTTTGCAGTGCTGTTCCACGAAAAACCTTTTGCAGGAATCAATGGTTCGGGAAAACATAACAACTGGTCCTTGGCAACAGATACTGGGGTGAATTTGCTTAGTCCAGGATCAACTCCCATGAAGAATCTTCAGTTTTTGACATTTTTCGTCAATACAATAAAGGCTGTTGACACCTATGAAGAACTACTTCGTGCGTCTATCGCATCAGCAAGTAACGATCATAGATTGGGAGCAAATGAAGCACCTCCGCCGATTATTTCCATATTTATTGGCGAACAATTGAATGATGTTTTGGATGAGTTGGAAGGAGTTTCCAAAGGAAAACTATCACCAGAGGAAAAAACAGAATTAAAATTGAACGTTGTTGGTAAAATTCCTGAGATTTTGCTCGACAATACCGATAGAAACAGAACTTCACCTTTTGCCTTTACAGGGAATAAATTTGAGATGCGTGGCGTTGGAGCAAAAATGAATTGCGCCAAGCCCATGACCATGCTCAACACCATTATGGCGAAACAACTTACCGATTTTAAAAAGGAAGTTGATGTCTTAATCGACAAGAAAAAGTTGAAGAAGGACGAAGCCGTTTTCAATGTGCTTCGCGAATATATCAAAACCTCCAAGCGTATCCGATTTGAAGGAGACGGATATGGCATAGAATGGCAAGAAGAAGCTCGAAGACGTAAGTTGAGTTTCAATAAAAATACACCTGAGGCACTCCAAGTAATTACATCCAAGGAAAGTGTGGCGCTTTTTAAAGAGATGGATGTAATGAGCGAAGTAGAGCTTAAGGCTCACCAAGAAGTGGAGTTGGGGGCTTATATTTTCCATATTCAAATCGAAGGACGAATTTTAGGCGAAATGGTCTATAACCATATCATTCCAGCAGCCATAAAATATCAAAACTTGTTATTGGAAAACATTCAAGGATTAAAAGATGTCTATGGCGCTGCTCATAAAAAAGTAGCGGAAAGCCAGTTGAATATTTTGGAACAAGTAGGTGAGCATATATTTGATATCAAAAAACTGACCGATGAAATGGCCGATGCTCGTAAACGTGCCAATGGTATGCAATTGAGCAACAAAAAAGCACAGGCCTACTGCAATAATGTAAAACCCTTTTTCGATAAGATCAGGGAACATTCCGATGCTTTGGAAAAATTAATTGCAGACGAAATTTGGCCATTGACCAAATACAGGGAAATACTTTTTTCAAAATAGAAAGGCCTCCCTTTTCTAAAACACGGAAAGCATGTCAATAATTTGATAGCTTTCCGTTATTTTTGCGCAAACATTTCATATGTCGTCGGATACCAGTAAAAGATATGCCCAAAGAGGTGTTTCAGCTTCCAAAGAAGATGTGCACAACGCCATCAAGAATATAGACAAAGGACTTTTCCCAAAAGCGTTCTGTAAAATTGTGCCCGATTATTTAACAGGCAGCGAAGATCATTGCTTGGTGATGCATGCCGATGGAGCAGGCACAAAATCCTCCTTGGCCTATATGTATTGGAAAGAAACTGGCGATATTTCCGTTTGGAAGGGTATTGCGCAAGATGCCTTGATCATGAATGTGGACGACCTTATCTGTGTAGGAGCAACGGATAACATCATGCTATCTTCCACTATTGGGCGAAACAAAAACCTGATTCCTGGGGAAGTGATTTCTGCCATCATCAACGGAACGGAAGAATTGATTTCCGATTTGGCGGACCACGGCATCAGTATTCGTTCTACAGGTGGAGAAACTGCCGATGTGGGTGATTTGGTCCGTACCATTATTGTGGATTCAACGGTTACGGCCAGAATGGAACGCAAAAATGTAATTGACAATGCCAATATTAAAGCGGGAGATGTAATAGTGGGATTGGCCTCATTTGGTCAAGCTACCTACGAAACCGAATACAATGGAGGTATGGGGAGTAATGGTTTGACTTCTGCCCGACATGATGTATTCAGCAAATATTTGGCTGAAAAATACCCTGAAAGTTTTGATGCTTCCGTACCAAGTGATTTGGTGTATTCTGGGAACACAAAATTAACCGATGCTGTACCTGAATCTCCTTTGGATGCAGGAAAATTGGTGTTGTCCCCAACAAGAACTTATGCGCCGATCATTAAAAAGATTCTGGAAAAATATACATCAGAAAACATTCACGGGATGGTGCATTGTAGTGGAGGGGCACAAACCAAGATTTTGCACTTTGTAGATGCCTTGCACATCATCAAAGACAATATGTTTGCCGTTCCGCCTTTGTTCAAATTAATTCAAGAGCAATCAGGTACCGATTGGAAAGAGATGTACCAGGTCTTCAACTGTGGACATCGCTTGGAGTTGTATGTAAATGAGGAAGTTGCAGAGGATATTATTTCTATTTCCAAAAGCTTTAACGTGGATGCCCAGATTGTAGGGCGTGTAGAGGCCTCAGAAACTAAAAAACTGACTATTACCAGCGAGTACGGTAAGTTTGAATATTAGCATACGATTTGTTCCAAAATAGCGTTTTATATTATAAACCTTACGCTATGGAAAGAAAGGAATTTTTGAGGAGCTTGGGCGCTGGTGCTGCTTTTGCCCTCACATTTCCCTGTTTACAAGGATGCTCCAAAGACGACCCCGCTGGAAATTTAGTGGAAGAACCGACTGGTGTTGATTTCACTGTTGACCTTACTTCAAATGAAGCTTCGAATCTTGCTAACAATGGCGGATTTATTCTGAAAAACTTAGTGGTTATTGCTAAAAACTTGGAAGGTAATTTTGTTGCTGCCAGTCAAGTGTGCAGTCATCAATCCTATGATCAAGTGCGTTTTGTAGATCAGAGTGGAGGTATTTTTTATTGCGATGTGCATGGTTCCCGTTTTGATCAGGATGGTACACCTTTAAATCAAGTGGATAGTACCGCTGCAAAAGCGTTAAAAGTTTACAATACCGAACTCAATGGTAATATTTTGAGAGTTTTTGAATAGCCCTAGATTTCAATTTTAATGAAGCATCTACTTACTCTAATTTTTATTCTTTGTTTGGGAGTAACCCAAGCGCAAGAATCCCAAGGAACTTTTAAAGTGGCTTTGGCCAAAGCGAATGCTGAGGGCAAACCTATTGTTCTTATTTTTTCAGGCTCTGATTGGTGCGCTCCCTGTATCAAACTTAAAAAGCACATTTTTGATAGTGAGGAATTCAAAACCTACGCTAAAGAGCATTACGTGATGTATGTGGCCGATTTCCCAAGAAAAAAAGCAAACCAGCTTCCCGAAGAACAAATGGGAATCAATAAAACATTGGCTGCAAAATATAACCAAAAAGGCTATTTCCCATTGGTGGTAGTGTTGGATAAAGACGAAAATGTATTAGGGGAAACAGGATTTGTAGCTCGAACCTCTCCAGAAAAATATATAGAAAAGCTCAACGGATTTTTAAAATGAAACCTCAAATTGCCCTATTCTTCAGCCTGTTTTGTCTGCTATCATTTGGGCAATCCAGAGAGGATTATGTTACCGTAAAACGTACCCTAAAATTAATGGGTACTCGTTTCGAGATTACTGTGGTGGCCCAAACCGAAGAAATTGGATATATCAATATTGATTTGGCTGTTTCTGAAATCACACGTATAGAAAAGATTATTTCCTCTTGGGATAAGGAGTCCGAAACTTCTTTGATCAATGCAAAGGCGGGTATCGAGCCCGTTAAGGTGAGTCCAGAATTGTTTCAATTGATCGAACGGGCCATTATGATATCCAAATCTACGGATGGGGCATTCGATATTACCTATGCATCCATGGACAACATTTGGAAGTTTGATGGAAGTATGGATAAAATGCCCACTGATGCTGAAATCAAGAATTCAGTGGCGAAGATTGGGTTTCAAAAAATTGTGTTGAATGCCGAGGAGCAAACCGTTTATTTGCCCGAAGCGGGTATGTGCATTGGTTTTGGAGCCATTGGAAAAGGTTACGCGGCCGACAGGGCCAAATCCCTTTTAATTTCTAAAGGTGTACCAGGAGGAATCATCAATGCATCGGGCGATTTGACCACTTGGGGAACTAAAGCCACAGGTGAAAAATGGTTGGTGGGAATTGCCAATCCATTAAGTAAGGATAAGGTATTCAGTTGGCTGCCCGTGGTAGAATCTTCAGTGGCTACATCAGGGAACTACGAAAAGTATATCATCTTAAATAAGAAAAAATACTCCCACATTATAGATCCAAGAACAGGATTTCCAACAACAGGAATCAGTAGCGTTTCCATATTTGCCAATCAAGCAGAGCTTTGCGATGCTTTGGCAACTGCCGTTTTTATCATGGGAAAGGATGTTGGTCTACATATGATCAATCAGATGGATGGGGTAGAAGCTGTAATTGTGGATGGTGAAAACAAAATTCACAAAAGTTCAGGGATAATGTTCGAGTCAAATCAGTAAATTTAATCATGCAAAAACCTCTTTTATTATTGTTATTGTTGATTGCTTCGAGTTCTTGCGTTGCTGTTCGGGAATACGATAAGGTATACTTGAACGATGAGGAAATGCAATTAAGTGCAAGGCCATGTGAGCGTTTTGAAACCAACTTCCATTTGTACCGCGAAGGATCTTCAGGTGCCAATGGTGGTAAAACAGGAGGTGGTTGTGGATGCAATTAAGACTTCGAATAACTTCAATATAATGCTGCAACCAACTAAACTTTATGGCTTACTCACCGTTATCTTTTTAATGATGGTATCAGTGGGGCAAGCTCAGGACAATTCCTATACAAAAAGGGTCTTGGAGACCAGTGAATTGGATATGTTGTTCAGTTATTATTCCCAAGATGGAAATAATGCAGCAGTAACAGGAGGTGAGGGGACAGAGGAATTAACGGATGTTACCTCCACCATTGTATTGCGAACCCCGTTAAATGCCAATGATATTTTAACGGTTGATGTTGGTCTTTCCGCATATACTTCCGCTTCATCCAGTAACATAAATCCTTTGGATGGTGGTTTAAATGTGACTCCTTTTGATGCTTCTTCGGGAGAATCCAGAAAAGATATGTTGGTGTATTTCAATCCAAAATACCAACACAATTCCGAGGATAGAAATAAAATCTGGAGTGCCAATGCCTATGTGTCGTCCGAGTACGATTATTTTTCGGTGGGTATCGGTGGCAGTTACACCCGATTGTTCAACGAAAGAAACACAGAAATTACCCTAAGTGGAAATGTGTTTATGGACAAATGGAATGCCATTTATCCTATTGAACTTCGGGATGGCTTTTTTGATGATCGCATTACTGGTAATGGCACCTACAATCCCATGTTTACCGAGTTTGATAAAGAAACAAGAAACTCCTATTCCGTTTCTTTGAGTTTTTCCCAAATTTTAAGTAGAAAATTACAAGGCGCACTTTTTGTGGATGTGGTTTCGCAGAATGGATTGTTGAGCACCCCTTTTCAAAGGATATATTTTTCAGATACCGAAGATTTTTTCATTGACGATTTTCAGCTGGCGGATAATGTGGAGCAACTACCAGATAGTAGATTTAAAATTCCATTTGGTGGGCGTTTAAACTACTACCTCAATGATTTGATGGCTCTGCGAACGTATTACAGGTTTTATTGGGATGATTGGGGCATTACTTCCCATACTGCCAATATTGAGGTGCCAGTAAAAGTATCCGACAAGTTTTTGGTTTATCCTACCTATCGCTATTATACGCAAACTGCTGCTGATTATTTTTATGAAAAAGGGCAGGTGCAGTCCAACTACGAATTTTATACTTCAGACCACGATTTATCCCAATTCAATGCGCACCAATATGGACTTGGCGTGCAGTACAAGGATATTTTCACCCAAGCCAAGATTCTCAGTTTTGGCTTAAAAACCATTGACCTACGATTTAGCCAATATGATAGAAGCGATGGACTCAATGCTTTTATTGTGACGCTTGGAACTACTTTTGTGGGGAATTAGATGTTAAATACCCTTCATTGATTAGGTCTTCACGACCATTTATTAAATTGGAACAACCACTTTTGAGGAAATAAAGTTCATCGCTTAGGTCTACTATTTCTTCGTACAAATGGTCAGTGATCAAGATGATTTTATGAGCCTTTAAAATATTTAAGAGTTCTTTGATTCTTGAAATGTAGATAGGTGCTATTCCTGAAAAAGGTTCATCTAGTAGAATAATTTTTTTATCACTATTTAATATTAAATAGGTTTCAAGTAGTCTTCGTTCTCCCCCTGAAAGTTCAAAAGTTAAATGAGTTTTCAATGATTTGAAGTGGTTGAAGTATAAAATGAATTCATCCCAATCAACATTGAATAACTTAAAGTAGGTAATGATTTTTAAGTTTTCGGAAAGTAATTTGTGTTGTGGTAGATATGCTATTTGATTTTGAAGATATAAGGGGCGCTTAATCATTTTACCATCAATCCGTATAGATTTGTATTTGGGTGTGAGATTGCCAAACAAAATATTAAGTAAAGAGGTTTTGCCCGATCCATTTCTTCCTAAAACACCAGTGACCTTGCCACTTTCCGCTTTTAAAAAGACTCCTCTCAAAACCCTCTTTTGGTCAAATGAAAGTTCTATGTTGTCAATTTCAAGTATCAAGAAAAAAATATTAAATAGATGATGGAAGAGATGGTTAAATCAATAGTGAATGCAAGAGATAACAGACAAGTTTTTGAAATTCCGAAATTTTGAAATAGAATTAGATCTTTTGAATTTCTCGACCCATGAAATTTCAATAGAAAGAAAAGGACAAACCCGAGTTTAATTAAAACAACAGTAAAAAATTGGGCTTTGAAAAACAACAAAATGATTGCTATCAAAGTGGAGGTCAATAGAATGATTTTATAAAAATGAAAAACCAACAAGTAGGTTTTTAAACGGAATAATGGAGCCATGGTATTTACTAAATGTACAAATTAATCGTAAATTCGCATTCTTAAGGAGGATAGATTTATGCTAGATAAACTCAATATCGTAAAACAACGTTTTGATGAGGTTTCGGACCTTATCATTCAGCCTGATATAATTGCAGACCAAAAGCGTTATGTTCAGTTGAACAAGGAATACAAGGACCTAAAGGTACTTTCCGACAAACGTGATGAGTATATAGAATTAACCAATAATATTGAGGAGGCCGAGGAAATTATTGCCGATGGCAGTGATGCCGAAATGCTCGAAATGGCCAAAATGCAATTGGACGAGGCCAAAAGTGCCCTGCCCAAATTGGAAGATGAAATCAAATTTTTGCTGATTCCAAAAGATCCCGAAGATGCCAAAGATGTGGTAATGGAAATCCGCGCAGGGACGGGTGGGGACGAAGCTAGTATTTTTGCTGGTGATCTTTTCCGTATGTACACCAAGTATTGCGAATCCAAAGGTTGGAGAACCAATGTCATCGATTTGAGCGATGGAACCAGCGGTGGTTATAAAGAAATCCATTTTGAGGTATCAGGTGAAGATGTGTATGGTACCCTTAAGTTTGAAGCAGGAGTGCATCGTGTGCAACGCGTACCACAAACCGAAACCCAAGGTAGGGTACATACCAGTGCAGCAACTGTTATGGTAATTCCAGAAGCGGAGGAGTTCGATGTGCAGATAGATCCAAAGGATGTGCGAATCGATTATTTCTGTTCCTCTGGGCCAGGAGGTCAGTCGGTGAACACAACATATTCCGCTGTTCGTTTAACGCACGTTCCAACAGGATTGGTGGCACAGTGTCAAGACGAAAAATCACAGCACAAAAACAAGGATAAGGCTTTTAAAGTACTTCGTGCCCGTTTATACGATATGGAGTTGGCTAAAAAGCAAGCCGAAGATGCCGCTAAGCGAAATTCTCAGGTAAGTAGTGGTGACCGTTCCGCCAAAATTAGAACCTATAACTATCCCCAAGGTAGGGTTACCGATCACCGAATTGGTTTGACCCTTTACGATTTGCAGAATATTATGAATGGGGATATCCAAAAAATAATCGACGAACTTATGTTGGTGGAGAACACCGAAAAACTGAAAGAAGCTTCTGAAATTTTTTAATTTAATGTAGTCAATAGTCAGTTCGAGCGCAGTCGAGAACCCATATAATGAAAAACGAATATTTAATTTCCCAGATTCATAAAAAAAAGTCCTTTCTCTGTGTAGGATTGGATACGGATTTGGAGAAGATTCCTTCACATTTATTACAAGAAGAAGACCCCATATTTGCTTTCAACAAGGCTATAATTGATGCTACCCATGAGTATTGTGTGGCTTACAAACCCAACATTGCGTTTTACGAGGCTTATGGTTTGGATGGATGGAAGTCTTTGGAACGTACAATGGCGTACTTGAATGAAAATCATCCAGAGATTTTTACCATTGCAGATGCTAAACGCGGAGATATTGGGAATACCTCTACGCGATATGCGAAGGCATTTTTCGAAACCTTGAATTTTGATTCCATCACCATTGCACCATATATGGGCAAGGATTCTGTAGAGCCTTTTTTGGAATTTGAGGATAAGCATACCATTTTATTGGCACTGACATCCAATCAGGGCGCTTTCGATTTTCAGACCAAAAAGATTGAAGGGCATGAGTTGTACAAAGAAGTGCTAAGCGTATCCAAAACCTATAAAGGCTCCGAAAGGTTAATGTATGTAGTGGGAGCTACAAAAGCTACTTACTTAAAAGATATTCGTGAATTAATTCCCGAAAGCTTTTTATTGGTTCCAGGGGTAGGCGCACAAGGCGGTAGTCTTGAGGAGGTTTGCAAATACGGAATTACCAAAGATGTAGGTTTGTTGGTAAATTCTTCCCGTGGTATTTTGTATGCCTCTACGGATATGGATTTTGCAGAAGTTGCTGGGAATAAGGCAAAAGAAATCCAGCAGCAAATGGCTGCGGAACTTGCAAAGTTGTAATTGCCTTACGCTAAACTTTCAAGCGTTTTCTTAAGGCTCTGTGCTTTTCTATTAAAAAATTCACCCAATTTGGAATCCACACCAGATACATTGGCGGCTTTTTCCAAAAAGTTGTTGTACATCACTTCCAAAACAATGGCTGGCTGACTGATGTTGGTGATTGGAGTAACGGCACCTACTTTACAATATTGATTTTTCATAGCTCTCAAGATTTGTTATAACAAAGATACGTTCAAAAGGAGAAGCTGGACTACGGCTTATGTGGGTGTACGTCTATAAATCGGGTAATTTATCTAAAAATTAACGTGTTGACTGCGTATTCACCATTTATAAGGCATTTTTTTAGAAATAATTTAACTTACCTTTAATATAAAGGCAACCTACCAAAAACGGAATACATGAGAAATTTGATTTGGATTTTATCGCTTATGGGTTGTATAAACCTTGTTGCGCAAAACATAAATTGTAATTGTTGCTCTGAAAACCACAGGGCCTTTGATTTTTGGATAGGGGAATGGAATGTGGTCAATTCAAATAATGGAACACCTGCAGGAACAAGCATTATTAAAAGAGAAGAGGATGGGTGTGTGATCCGTGAAAATTGGACGAGCATAGCCACTGCTGGATACACAGGGACAAGTGTAAATTATTATAATTCCCAGACCCAAGAATGGGAACAATTGTGGGTAGACAATACAGGAGCTGCTTTAAAACTAAAAGGAAACCGAGTGGATAATCAAATGATTTTGACCTCAGAGCCTTTTAAAAAGGATGGCAATACATTTAGAAACCGAATTACATGGACCAAAAACGATGATGGAACAGTGCGGCAACTTTGGGAAGTATTGCAAGAAGGTGAAGAAAATGTAGTAGCTTTTGATGGCTTATACAAAAGAACAAAAATGAAAAAAGCCGGTAACTAACCGGCTTTTTAACTAACTAACTCAAAAAAATGCTAACTCAGATAACTTATACAAAATTCAAGTTTAAGGACCTGATTTAGGTTAATTAAACTTTAGGAATTTGTTATAATTACTCTAATTTATTGATTTTATAACGCATTAACCCTAAAGTTATTGCATTTTTTTGAAAAAATTATGATTAATCTTGCAAAGCAAACACTTTTTTTAACAATTCTGTTGATCGGGACGAAACTTTTGTCCTAATTTCCTTCTCTTCAACCGCTATCATAGTATAAACACCTTTCAAGGCTTCATTGGTGGTGTAGTCAGTTAAATCGGGGTTTACATCGTTTGTCAAAGGCAAGCTATTGTACTTGGTAATGATACTGCTCCAAATTTGGTCAGCACCTACTTTTTGAAATGAGTTTTTTATAATCGGATTAAATTTATTGTACAGTTGGGACTGTGTGGAACGCTCCAAATATTGGGTGGCTGCGTTATCAGCTCCCAATAAAATTTGTTTGGCATCATTAAAAGTAATTCCCTTTACCGCGTCAACAAAAATCGGAGTGGCTTCGCCCACAGCATCTTCGGCAGCACGGTTCAGGATTTTCAAACCTTCATCTGCCAAGCTAGACAAACCAATATCGCGTAAGGTCTTGTCTACTTTTTGCAATTCTTCAGGTAAAAGAATTTTCACCAACTCATTTCTATAAAATCCATTTTCGCTAGTGAGTTTGTTAACTTGTTTTTCAATACCAAGGTTCAAAGCTTCTCGTAATCCCTGGGCAATTTGGTCGTTTCCGATTCCAGTTGTTCCTTGCGGTAATTGGTTTACAACTTGTTGTAGTTCTGCACATCCCACTAGTTGGAATGCCAAAATGCATAGCAATAATCTTTTCATGGTTAAATCGTATTTGGGTATATAATCTTTGGGTAAACTACATAAATTATGCCCAACTTCTCAAAAGAATTAGGTGAAACCCAAGTTTTTTGTCCGTTAATTAGGGTTTCTGAATAGTTACTGGCCTCTATTTTAGTTCAAAAACCCAGCCTGTTTTTGCATCAATTTCTAAAGGTTGCTCCAAATTGTATGCTTTTCCGTTGATAATGTTTAAACCTTTTGTGTGATTTTTAATTCCCTCGGCAAAACGACCTAAATCTATGCTTTGGTCTTTTGAAGAGTTGTTCAGTACCACCATTACCGTTTCTTCGGGCAAATACCTGAAATACACATAGACATTGTCGTGAGGAGCAAAGTGGAGAGTTTTTCCTTTGTGAATTGCCTTGCTGCCTTTTCGCCAGTTCAACAGTTTTTTGGAATAATCGAAATATTCGTTCTGAAGGTTGGTTCGTCCAGAGGAAACAAAGGCGTTTTGCACATCGCCTTCCCATCCACCAGGAAAATCCCGTCTAATATCGCCATCACCCTTTCCTTTGTCTCCCAACATTCCAATTTCATCACCGTAGTAGATTTGTGGAATACCGCGAAGGGTCATGATCAAGGTGAGGGCCAATTTGTATTTTTCAACATCGCCATCAAATTCTTGGTTGATACGGTTCACATCATGATTTCCCATTTTAATCAAAACATTATTGATGTTCGGATACAGGAAATCCTTGGTCAAGTGATCATATACTTTGAAAACCCCGTCTCCCCAATTTTGCTCGTCTTGGTGAAATACTTGAGGTAAAATATCGTGCAATGGAAAATCCATCACACTGGGTAAATTGGAATTGAACCCTTGAATTGCACCAATTTTACTATCCTTTTGCCAATACGCAATGTGGGCGGTTTCGTGCATGAAAACTTCCCCAACAATATTGAAATTGGGGTACTCGGCCATCACTCGGGTCACCCATTCGGTGATCCCCTTTTTGTCGTTGTAGGGGTAGGTGTCCACACGCAAACCATCCAAATCTCCACTTTCAATCCACCAAATGGCATTTTGAACCAAATAATCGATCACCATGGGATTGCTTTCGTTCATATCGGGCATGGTGGTATCGAACCACCCGTCCATATTGCCTTTTGAATCTGCTTCGGAAGCATAGGGATCAAATTGACTGGTCTGAATGTAGTTGCTTCTCTTGAAACCATTTTCGCCACCTTCCCAATAATGCACCCAGTTTTGGTCTGGTGGATCTTGAATCAACCAATGGCTTATACCCCAATGGTTGGGCACAAAATCCATAATGTGTTTCATGTCACGCTGATGAAGTTCTGCCGACAATTTTGCAAAATCTGCATTAGTGCCATAACGTGGGTCTACTTTGTACAAATCGCTACTGGCATAGCCATGATAAGAATACACCTTTTCATTATCCAAGGTCAATGGAGTGCTCCAAAGTGTAGTGGCACCCAATTCGTGAATGTAATCCAAATGTTCGATTACCCCTTGAATATCACCACCGTGACGACCGCCTTGATGTTCACGGTTTGCTTTTTCAATGGTATTTGGGGTTGAATCGTTGGATGGGTCACCATTGGCAAATCGGTCGGGCATGATCAAATAGATCACATCCGAAGAATCGAATCCTTTGCGTTCAGCCGAACCTTCTTTTCTTTTTTTGAACTCATAATCAAAAGTACTGACCGTTTTGCGTCCTTTTTTAAAGGAAAGTTGTGCAACTCCTGACGAAATACCTTTGGTATCAACAGTTATGAACAAGTAATTTGGATTGGCAACCTTCACCACTTTTTTGATGGTGATGCCATTGGAAAATTCAGGTTCCAGTTGGTTGATGTTGTCGCCATACACCAAAAGTTCCAAATCGGTTTTCTTCATGTCAGTCCACCAGAAAGGCGGTTCTACGCGTTCAACTTGGGCCAAAGAAATGTTGACTATGACAAGGCACAGTAGTGTTAAGATACTTCTCATGTGTGTTTGTTTAGAGTTCTTTTATGCTGATGGCGAATCCGCCACCTGGTGCTGATCTCACCTTTAATTTTGATTTTGCGGTGACCCTTTTTGAATCAATTTTATACGATTGTGGGTTAGTGTTGTAATGTGCATTTTCACCATCCCTATAAATAGTGGCCTCGTATTTTTTGCCCTTTTCCAAGAAACCCAATGAAACTGTCGTTGTACGTTCCGTTGTTCCATTCACATTGCCTACAAACCAATCACCACTATTTTTATCTTGACGAGCCACGGTGATGTAGTGTCCAGGCTCAGCTTCCAAATATTGGCTTTGTTGCCAATCTACAGGTACATCTCTGATAAATTGAAAGGCATCTGGAAATCGTTTGTAGTTTTCAATCACATCGGCGGCCATTTGCAGCGGGCTGTACATGGTCACATAAAGGGCCAATTGATTGGCCAAGGTAGAATTCACATGGCTTTGATTGTCAGGATTCAATTTGCTCACGTCCATTTCAAAAATGCCAGGTGTGTAATCCATGGGACCACCAATCAATCTGGTAAATGGCAATACAGTAACATGATTGGGTTTTGAACCTCCAAAAGCTTGGTATTCCGTGCCTCGTGCAGATTCGTTTCCAATGAGATTGGGCCACGTTCTTGCCAAACCTGTTGGGCGAACCGCTTCGTGGGCGTTTACCATAATCTGGTAATCTGCTGCTTTTTCAATGGCAAATTGATAGTGGTTCACCGCCCATTGATTGTAATGATTTTGGCCTTTAGGCAAAATATCCCCAACATATCCACTTTTAACGGCATCATACCCATTGTCGTTCATAAAGGTGTATGCTTGGTCCAAGTGTCGCTCATAATTTCGAACCGCTCCTGAGGTTTCATGGTGCATCACCAATTTTACATCTTTTGATTTTGCATAATCCCGCAGTTCAGCCACATCAAAATCGGGGTAAGGGGTTACAAAATCGAATACATCATCTTTATGGTGACCGAACCAATCTTCCCAACCCACATTCCAACCTTCCACCAAAACAGCGTCCATGCCATTTTCGGAGGCAAAATCAATGTAATCCATTACGTGTTGGGTGTTGGCTGAATGCCTTCCATTGGGTTTTGCTTTGGAATAATCTGTTTTGCCCAATTGAACCGACGGAAATTCATCCGTGTAAGCCCAACTGCCACTTCCTGTGATCATTTCCCACCAAATACCAATATATTTTACGGGGTGAATCCAAGACGTATCTTCAATTTTATTGGGTTCGTTCAGGTTGTAGGTCATTCTGGAAGCCAAAATATCTGTTGCATCGTCACTGGCGATAATGGTACGCCAAGGGGTGTGACGAGGTGCCTGCATTTGCCCTTTGTCACCAACTGCATCTGGAGTTAACCAAGAGGTGAAAACAAAGTTTGTATCATCCAAATCAAGGTGCATGCAAGCGTAGTTCACCAAAGCTGCTTCGTGTAAATTGATGTAAATGCTTTCATCGGTTTTTAGCATCAAGGCAGTCTGCACTCCCGTTTTTGAAAATTGCTGTTGAGAGGCATTTGGCGTAACAGCACCTTCAAATAATCCACGGATTTCAGATAACCTTGATTCCGTATAATCGTATTCTTGGGTGTCGTAATCCCCAGGAATCCAAAATGCGGTATGGTCACCTGTCATGGCGAACTCTGTACGCTCTTCCTTAATCACGAAGTACACCAAATTCTTTTGTTGCGGAAATTCATATCTAAAACCTAGACCATCATTAAACAAACGAAACCGAATAACCATGATGCGTTCCGTTTCATTTTGTTTTAAGGTAATGGCCAGTTCGTTATAATGGTTTCTAATTTCAGATTCTTCTCCCCAAACAGGCTTCCAAGTCTCATCAAAAGCTGAAATTTTGGACTCCAAAACTGTAAATCCATCCAAGAGTGATTGAGCATCATCCTTTAATTCAAAACCAAGTTTACTGGATTTGATGATGGCCTTGTCCTTGAAATTCAATTGATAGGTTGGCGTTCCATCTTCTAAAAGTAGGAAATCCATGGTGAAATTCCCGTCTGGGGAATTCAATTCTTGGGCAGCAACCCAAGTGCTCAAAAGCAAAAGAAAACTTAGAATTGAAATGGATTTTATGAACTGTTTCATGCTAATTTATTTTATTGAAGGGTCACTTTCGTGCCATCTACCAAAATTTCCAATGGCGCACCTTCGTCGATGCTGAACGTAGGGCCTTCTTGCGATACCGTAACCTTTACAATTCGATTTCTGAAATTAATTTTAAAGGAATAGCTGTCCCATTGCTCAGGAATCTGCGGTTGAAAACTCAGTTGATTGTCCACTACGCGCATACCGCCAAAACCTTCCACAATGCTCATCCAAGTTCCAGCCATGGAGGTAATGTGCAAACCTTCCTCTACTTCTTTGTTGTAGTCGTCCAAATCCAATCGAGAAGTACGCAGATAGAAAGTGTATGCTTGTTCCATGCGACCTAATTTGGCTGCTTGTACAGAATGCACACAAGGTGAAAGTGAAGATTCATGAACCGTGAAAGATTCGTAGAAATCAAAATGCTTCTCAAGTTCTTCTTGGGTAAAATGGTCTTCAAAAAAGTAGAATCCTTGTAAGGTGTCGGCTTGTTTAATGTAGGGCGAACGTAAAATTCTGTCCCAACTCCAATGTTGGTTGATGGGGCGTTCCTTTTTGTCCAAATCGGCTACGCGAACCAAATCCTTGTCTAAAAAACCGTCTTGTTGCAAGTAAATACCCAATTCTTCGGAGTAGGGGAAATACATATTATCCGCCACTTTCTTCCAAAGTGTTGTTTCCGCTTCACTCAGCGCAACTTTTTTATAAATTCTATCAAAATCGGCAGCATGGTTTTCTTTTACGAAATCCATTTGCTCCAAGGCATATTCCAAACACCATTTGGCCAAATAGTTGGTGTACCAGTTGTTATTGATGTTATTTTCGTATTCGTTCGGTCCGGTTACTCCTAACATTACGTATTTGTTGCGATGGGTTGACCAGTTAACCCGTTGCTGCCAAAAACGTGCGATTCCAATCAATACCTCCAAGCCCATTTCTGGGATGTAGGTGAAGTCTTGGGTAAAACGTGTATAGTTGAAAATGGCAAAGGCAATCGCACCATTTCTATGGATTTCCTCAAAGGTGATTTCCCATTCGTTATGGCACTCTTCCCCGTTCATGGTTACCATTGGATATAGTGCAGCGCCATTGGTAAATCCCAGTTTTGCAGCATTTTCAATCGCTTTATCCAAATGGTTGTAGCGATATTTTAGAAGTTTACGGGCCACTTCTTGGTTTTTGGTGGCCATATAGAATGGAATACAATAGGCTTCGGTGTCCCAATAGGTGCTACCGCCATATTTTTCACCCGTAAAACCTTTAGGTCCAATATTTAATCTGGAATCTGTACCTGTATAGGTTTGGTTCAACTGGAAAATATTGAAACGAATTCCCTGTTGTGCCTTTACATCGCCTTCGATGGTAATGTCGCTCATTTCCCAAACCTGTGCCCATGCTTTCTTTTGTTTTTCAAGTAGGGCATCAAATCCAAGTGCAGAAACTTCATTTAATATTTGGTTTGCAGCTTCGGTAAGTTTGTTTTCATCATGATTTCGGTCAACCGTATATCCGCCAAATTTTATCAGACTCACTTTTTCGCCTTTGGCGACTTGTTGTGAATACGTTGATTTAATGGAAAGTTCTTCTTTAGAAGTAGAATCAGGGGTGTCCTTTTGGGTATCACCGTAAATCAAATGAGCCAGCATAAACGTGCACACCTTAAAATGGGTTTTCATGGTGTGTGACTCAATAAATGCCCTGTTTTTGTCAGATGAAATTTCAGTGGTGTTCCAAAATTTATCGTCCCAGTTGCTGTCTTCATTGGTGATTCCAGCATCTAAATAGGGACTGAATTCGATTTCAGCATCTGCATTCAATGGAGTGATTTCAAATTTGATGGCTCCAACTTCATCATGGGACAAACTTAAAAATCGGGTTGAAACCACTTCAATTTCAATATTATTCGGAGTGGTGGCCACAAAACTTCTTTGGTACCATCCCTCTTTCATATTGAGTTCCCGTTTAAAATTTTTGATGTTGGTGCATGTAGCCAAATCCAACGATTCGCCATTAATGGTCACATCGATGCCAATCCAGTTCGGAGCATTCAAAACCTTGGCGAAATATTCAGGGTATCCATTTTTCCACCATCCCACTCGGGTTTTATCGGGATAGTAAACGCCTGCGATATAACTTCCTTGAAAGGTGTGGCCAGAATAAGATTCTTCAAAATTGGCACGTTGGCCCATGGCTCCGTTTCCAATGCTAAATAGACTTTCGGAGGATTTAACACGATCCTTATCGAAACCTTCTTCGATAATGCACCAGGGATTCGGTTGTATGTAGTCTTGATTCATTGTAGGGATGATTGATGTGTTACTAGTTCTTTAGTGTGTGTTTGTTTATTGTTTTGTCTTTGTGAGACTTACAATATTTGAAAGTATGAATTTCAATTAAATTGTAGCGGGTTCGTCGTCAATATCTTGTACTCTCGATACCAATAGTGCGGCAATTATGAAGGCCACACCACTTGTCATTAAAGCATAAATAGGTTTTCCACCATACAGATATTGTACCATGGGACCGCCGATAAAGGCATTCACGATTTGTGGAATCACAATAAAAAAGTTGAAAATTCCCATGTAAACTCCCATTTTTCGAGCTGGAATGGCACCCGCCAAGATGGCGTAAGGCATGGCCAAAATACTGGCCCAAGCGATACCGATTCCGATCATAGAAAGAATCAACCAATTTTCATCGGGCATGATGTATATGGATAAAAATCCTAGGGCTCCAATTACCAATGAAATGGTATGTGTCTTTTTTCTTCCCACTTTTTTCGCAATGGCAGGTAGAAAAAAGGCAAAAACGGCAGAAACACCATTGTAAACACCAAACAGAATGCCCACCCAGTCACCTGCATCTTGATAGGCTGCACTTTGACTGTTGTTGGGATCCAATCCATAAATATGCTCTGCAACGGCTGGAGTAGTAAATACCCAAAGCCCGAAAAGCCCGAACCAAGAAAAGAACTGCACCCAGCTCAATTGACGCATGGTCAATGGCATTTTAGCAAAATCGGTAAAGATGTCCATCAACCCGCCTGTCGATTCCTCTTCTTCTATGGTATCTTCTGCGGCGTTCAATTGCGCCATTTCTTCTGGAGAATACTCCTTGGTGGTAAACACAGTTACGGCCACACTGATGACAAGCACTAATGCTCCAATAATAAAGGAGAGCAAAAGATTTAAGGGCACTTCTCCTGCGGCGGCAACATTATTGATTCCAACCCAATTGGTTAAAGCGTAGGGCAACCAAGAACCGATTACGGCACCTATGCCTATAAGCACGGTTTGCACACTGTAACCCAAGGTACGTTGGTCGGATGGCAACATATCGGCAATCAAAGCCCTAAAGGGCTCCATAGCAATATTAAAAGAGGCATCCATGACCATGAGCATACCAGCGCCTACCCAAAGCGACGGCATAATTGCAGTAAACATATCTGCATTGGGCATTAAAACAAGACCTAAAGAAGCAAGTAGGGCGCCTGTTAAGAAAAAGGGGCGTCTACGTCCAAGTCGGGTCCATGTTTTATCGCTGTAATGGCCAACAATGGGTTGAATAATAAGTCCAGTGAGAGGTGCAACAATCCAGAACCATGAAAGCTCGTGCACATCGGCACCAAAACTTTGAAGTATTCTACTGGCATTGGCATTTTGGAGGGCGAAGCCCATTTGAATTCCCAGAAATCCAAAACTGAGGTTCCAGATTTCCCAGAAGCTTAATCTACGCTTTTGAAACATTGTGATTGGTATTTGATTCACAATTGAAACAGTAAATCTGTTCCTATTTTAATTACTTGGGAAGTAAAATATAAGCGTTGATAGGGACAAAGATATGAGTTTTTAAAATATCTCTCCTAAATTTATTTTTTCTGGACCACTTGATTTAGTGTAGAATCCCTAATTATAAGCTCTGTTTTTACCACTTGTGTGGTATAGGGAGTTTCTTCTCCGCTATCAATTTCTTCCAAACGGTTGATAAGCGTTTGCGCTGCAATTTCGCCCATTTGGAATCCATGCTGACTCACTGTGGTAAGGTGTGGTCGCGCATATTTTGAAAGAATTCCATCAGAAAAACCGATTACCGAAAGGGTTTCGGGAACATCCAGTCCGCGGAGGCGGGCCACATTTAATGCGGTAACGGCATATATTTCGTTTACTCCGAAAATGCCATCAATATCAGGGTGCAGTTCAAAAACTTTGTTGATGCGCTCCTCCAGCATGCGTTGGTCTTCATCCGAATCTCCCAATTCACCGATTCGAACCACTAAATCCTCATCAAAAGGTATTCGGTTTTCGGCCAAGGCATCTTTGTAGCCTTCGGTGCGCAATCGCCCAATATTTAAATAATCCTTGGTGGTCAGCAACAAAATTTTCTTTCTCCCCTCATCAATCAGTTTTTGAACGGCCATTCGACCAGATTCACGATCATCAATAACAATTTTATCGCTTGGAATCTCATTTACTGCCCTGTCAAACATAACAATTGGAATGTTTTGATTGATAGTTTCCTGTAAATGGGTGTAGTCAGCTTTTTGAAGCGTTTCTTTAGAAAGGGAGATGATAAACCCATCAATACTGCCATCAATCAACATTTCCATGTTGATGATTTCTTTACGGTAAGATTCGTTGGTAACCCCGATGATTACGTTGTATTCTTTGGAATTGGCCACTTCCTCAATCCCAGAAATGACTTTTGCAAAGTAATGGTGTACGATTTCTGGAATTATGACGCCAATGGTCTTGGTTCGCTTGTTTTTAAGGCTAAGAGCAACACTGTTAGGTCGGTAATTATAGAACTTTGCAAAAGCCTGCACCTTTTCACGGTTCTCCTTACTTATGTCCTTATTGTCTTTTAGCGCTTTTGAAACAGTTGAAATAGAAAGCCCCAACTCCGAGGCAATCTTTTTGAGCGTCATTTTAGGTTTCATCCTACATCTTCTTTAATAGAAAGCACCGAAAAATGCTATTCATCCCCAAATATACTCTGATTAAAAGAGGTATCGGAACTTTTTGTCAACCAGAAAACGTTGTAAGTGACCAAATATGACAGATGTCAATAAAACAGGGTTTCGATTTACATATTTTCGCTTTTGGGAAGTAAAATATAGCATAATCGTAAAATTAACTAAAACAAACTCAATATGAGAATTAAACGGATGTACCTTTTATGGTGCATGTTTCTAGTTCCTCTGGTTCAGTTCGCGCAAATAACTGTACAAGGGGTAGTTACGGATACCGCTACTCAGGATCCTTTACCTGGTGTGAGTATCATTATAAAAGGAACCACTCAGGGAACAGCAACCGATTTTGATGGAAATTACATTTTGGAAGCCAATATGGGTGACATTTTGGTGTTTTCTTACATCGGTTTTCAACCTAAAGAGGTAACGGTTTCGGGCAGTACACTTAATGTAACGCTTGATGAAGATACTACGGCCTTGGATGAGGTTGTTGTAATCGGTTACGGTACCACTACGGTAGAAGACGCTACAGGTTCTGTTTCTTCGGTTACCACAGAGGATTTTAACAAGGGAGCTATTGTGTCTACCGATCAATTGCTTACTGGTAAAACTGCAGGTGTTCGAATTACAAACAGTGGTGGTCAGCCCGATTCTGCACCGAATATCCGTATTCGTGGTGGGTCTTCGTTAACAGCCAACAACAATCCATTGATCGTTATTGATGGAATTCCAGTGGATAATACCAATCCAGCAGGGGTAAGTAACCCACTTACCTTGATTAACCCTAACGATGTGGAAAGCTTTTCCATTTTGAAAGATGCTTCGGCAACTGCCATTTATGGATCTAGGGCTTCCAATGGGGTTATCATTATTACCACCAAAAAAGGTTTGACAGGTGAATTCAAATTCAATTTTGCTTCCAATACTACGGTAAGTACAGTTGGGAAGAAGATTGATATGATGAATGCAGGTACTTTTACCAGATTCATTCAAGAATATCATCCAGACTACACCAACTTTTTGGGTATCGACGATCCTTCTACCAATGCAGAAGATGATCTTTCGACTACAGATGTTATTGAAGGAAGAATCCTTTCCGATACAGACTGGCAAGACGCTATTTTCCGCACAGCCATTTCTTTCGATCATAACTTCAGTGCACGCGGTAGCATCTTTAAAACAGTGCCAATTCGTTTGTCTTTAGGTTATACACAATCGCAAGGTTTGGTTAAAACAAGTGACTACGAACGTGTAACAAGTTCCTTAAAAGTAACCCCAAGATTTTTGGACGATCACTTAAAAATTGATTTCAATGCTAAGGGAATCATGTCCAAAAAGAACGCTATCGATGAAGGTGGTGCCTTGGGTGGAGCTGTAAATATGGATCCTACCAAGCCAATTTATGATACTGCTGCCGATAACCGTTTTGGTGGTTATTACCAAAACACCGTTGATGATGGCGGATTCTTGAGCTTGGACGGTCAGTGGAACCCTGTTGCCATTTTAATGCAACGTTACCGACCAGAGCGTGTTAGTAAAATCTTGGCGAACATGGAAGTGGATTACAAAATGCATTTTTTGCCAGAATTAAGAGCTGTGGCGAACGTAGGTATCGAAGCTTCAAAAGCTAAAGTAAAAGAAGTATATACCGATAATTCTTTGGCAACATACCGTCAAGATGATACTGCGGTAGACCCAGACCCAAACTACCGATTTAACCCTGGTGTAAATTACAGGGAAAATCAAGATATCATCAACCAAACCCTTGAAGGTTATTTGGCCTACGAAAAGGATTTGGATGGTGCCATTACCAATTTCGATGTTCAGGCGGGTTACTCCTACCAGAACTTTAGAAACGATGGTAACAAGGAAGAATACAATTACGACACCGCAACTGGCGAGCGTTTTTTGGTGTATGATCCACAAAACCCAACCAATAGATATTTTAATGAGTTGAACTTACAATCTTATTTTGGTAGAGGTAACATCAACTTGTACAATAAATATTTGTTGACATTATCTTTTAGAGCAGATGCTTCTTCTCTTTTCTCCAAAGAAAACAGATGGGGTTATTTCCCAGCTGCGGCCTTTGCATGGAAAGTGTACGAAGAAGATTTTATGGAGAATGTAAACTTTGTAAACAACCTGAAATTGAGATTGGGTTGGGGTAGAACAGGTCAGCAAGATATAACTGGCGCTGTTGGTTTCTATCCATCAATTCCATTGTTCCAAGCAGGTTCTGTAACCAGTCAATATTTGGCAGGATACGCACTTTACTCTGCTACACCGTACAACTCAGATTTAACATGGGAAAAAGCGGAGACCTTCAACGCAGGTCTTGATTTTGGTTTCTTCCCTAACAATGTGTTGAGTGGTTCCTTCGATGTATTCTATCGTACCACTACTGATTTGTTGGCTACCGTACCTGTTGCTCCAGGTCAGGCATTGACTTCTTCTTTTGTGAAGAATGTTGGTGAAACCGAGAGTAAAGGTTTTGAAGTGAACTTTAATGTAAAAGCTTTGCAAACCAGTAAAATGGCCTTGGAATTTTACGGAAACACTTCGTACAACAGAGCAGAAGTTACCGATTTGGAAGACGTTTCCCGTATCACGGCAAGTGAATCTGGAATACCAACAGGAACTGGTGTGAATTTGGCTTACCACGCTGTGGGATACCAACCTTATTCAGCTTGGGTATTCCGTCAGTTATATGATGATGCAGGGAATCCAATACACGGTGCATTTGCCGATTTTAATGGTGATGGCGTTGTGGATAACGACGATAGATACTACAGAGCAATGCGTCCTAACTGGACTTATGGTTTCGGATTTAACTTCAATTATGGCAAATTCGATTTGAGCTCTAGTTTCAGAGGGCAGTTCGGCGGTCAAGTATACAACTCAAGAAGATTGACTTCTGGATGGGTAGAAGGAGCTATTCCGAACAACTCGAACAGCTTGTCCAATGTACTCGATTTTTACAATGGAGCTGCAGATTTCAACTTTGTTGATGTTCGTGGAAATGTGCCATTCTCCGATTACTATTTGGAAGATGCAACATTCCTAAGATGTGAGAACATTGTACTGGGCTATCGTTTGGACGATGCTTTGCCGAATGTCTCCATGCGTTTTTATGGCGCTTTGAACAACCCATTCATCATTACCAAGTATAGTGGGCAGGATCCAGAGAATTTTAATGCAATAGACAATAATTTCTATCCAAGACCTCGTTCCTTCACGTTTGGGGTAAATGTGGATTTTTAAGATATCTGACATGAAAAAATTAACAGCAATAATATTTTTAGTAATTCCATTGGCCCTGATGGTTCAGGGTTGTACCAAGGATTTGGATACAGCACCTCAAGTGGAGCTTACTTTGGAAGAGCTTTTGAGTCAAGATCCAGATGCCGTAAGTGGTATTTTATCAAGATTGTATGCTTCGTTCGCGCTTTCTGGCCCAGATGGAGCTGGAAGTTCTGACATTGATGACGATGCAGGGGAATCTCCATTCTTAAGAGGAATTGTAAACCTTCAAGACTTTACTGCCGACGCGATGAAAAACCGTTGGGGTGATGATGGATTGGATCAGTTGACAACGACTTCCGATTGGGATGAAAACAACAAATTTTTCCGTTACCTATACAACAGGATCTATTACACCATTCCACAAGCAAACAACTTACTTTTGGTGTTGGGCGCCGTAGATATTGAAAATCAAGATCAAATTGAAGGTGAAGTTCGATTCATTAGAGCATTGGCCTATTATTACTTGGTAGATTGTTTTGGTAAAGGTGTATTGGCTACCGAAGAAAACTACGGTACTTCCGACCCATTACCAGAGGTGGACCGTTTGGAATTGTTCACCTATTTGGAAAATGAGTTGTTAGCCGTTGTGGATTTGTTGCCTGCTAGCAATGAATACGGTAGAGCCAATAAAAGTGTTGCAAGAATGCTTTTGGCCAAGTTGTACATGAATGCTGGTGTTTACACTGGAACTACCATGTTTGACGAAGCAGTTCCAGTAATTAACCAAGTGATCACCGAGGGCGGTTATACTTTGGATGAGAACTTTGAGAGCATATTCTCAGGAGACAATTATTTGTCCAACGAGATTATTTTCCCTTTGATCGCTGATGCGGATATTAGCCAGAGTTACGGAAACACCACCTACATTGTAAATGGAAGTTTAGGAACCGAAACCATGACCCTTAGCGATTTTGGAGCAGAGGAAGGTTGGAGTGGACACAGGGCCACCAAAGCGTGGTACGGACTTTTCAATAGTGGTGATTTGGAAAACAGCACCGATGCAAGGGCTGCCCTATTCTGGACAGAAGGTCATAATTACGAAATGACCGATTACAGGGCTTGGACAGATGGTTATCCAGCGGTTAAATTTAGAAACACCTTCTACTTTAGCGATTCCAATCCAACCAGTTTCTCCAGTACAGATTTCCCATTATTCCGATTGGCCGATGCCTACTTAATGTATGCTGAGTTGGCTGTTCGTGGCGCTTCAGGTGCCGATATGGCAACCGCAGTAAGCTACGTGAATGCAGTGAGAAACCGTTCCAATGCAAGTTCCATTTCACAATCATCTTTGAATTTGGACTTCATTTTGGATGAAAGAGCAAGAGAGCTCAATTTGGAAGGACACCGAAGAAGTGACTTGATCCGCTTCGGAAGATTTACAGGTAACAGCTACCTATGGCCTTGGAAAGGTAACACCTTGAACGGTACATCCATTCCAGAAACCTACAAACTGTTCCCAATTCCTTTGACCGCTTTGGAGGCCAATGAAAATCTAACTCAAAATCCAGGATTCTAATTAACTAAACACTCATGAAAAATATTAAATCATTTATAGCACAAGTTTTAGGGGTGGTAACAGCCCTAGCGCTTTTCACTGCATGTGAAAACGATGACCTAACTCCAGAATTCACATTGCAAGCAGCTTCTGAGGATGTTGCTTTCCAAAATGAATTTTTGGCAGAATATTTATTGTCCGATGAAACTCCAGATAACATTGCAGAACGCTTTGTTTGGAACGAAGTGGAATTTGGAGTGCCAACAGAAGTATCTTACCAATTGGAAGGTTCCATCTCAGAAAATTTTGATGCAGATGGAGCATACCAGTTCGATTCTGGAACGTTGACCACATTAAATGCCAGTGTTACTGTTAGTCAATTGTTGACCATGGCCGAAGGTCTTGGATTGGATGATGATCCATCAACCACAGATGAAGATGGAAACCCTAACAATTCAGGAACCGTTTACTTTAAAGTAACTGCTTTCGTAGGAAGTGGCGAAGGCGTTGATGCCGTAACCACTGAATCGGAAGTAGCAGCTTTGACCATTAGTGTTGTGGAAAAAACTGCTGATAGCGGTGCTGGATTTGAAATTTCCAGTTGGGGTATAGTTGGTTCTGGTTACAACGATTGGGGTGCCTTTGCCGATGCTCCTTTCTATACTACGGGTACCGATGGTGTTTATGTTGCCTACGTAAACTTGTTGGATGGTGAAATCAAATTCCGTGAAAACAACGATTGGACCAATAACTACGGTGATACCGATGTAGATGGTACTTTGGATGCAGGTGGTGACAACATAGTTGTAACAGCAGGTGATTATAAAATCACCATGAATCTTAATGACTTCACTTATACCATGGAAGAGTACTCATGGGGTGTTGTTGGTTCTGGTTATAATGATTGGGGTGGCGCAGGACCTGATGCCAAATTCTTCTACGATTACACTACAGATACTTTCAAAGTGGGTGTAGAATTGATCGAAGGAGAAATCAAATTCAGAATGAACAACGAATGGGTAACCGATTTTGGTGACTCAGGAGCTGATGGTACTTTGGATGCAGGAGGTGATAACATCGTTTCTGCAGCAGGATACTATATGATCACTTTAGATTTCAATGCAGGAACTTACACTATGGAAGCTGCTGATATTTATGGTGTAGTAGGAAGTGGATACAACGATTGGGGTGCCACTAACGACTTTATGTTGACCGAAGTAAACCCAGGAATTTGGGTAGGTGAAAATGTAGAGTTGATCGATGGCGAAATCAAGTTCAGGGTTAACGAAGCTTGGGATGTAAATTATGGAGACACTGGAGTAGATGGTATTTTGGATGCAGGTGGCGATAATATCGTTGTGACTGCAGGAACTTACCTAATTACTTTGGACTTTACCGACGAAGGAGCACCAACATACTCCCTTATTGCAAGGTAGTAGAGGCCCTTTTATATAATCTAAGATAAAGGGGAATGGCACCATGCCGTTTCCCTTTATTTTTAAATAAAATGTATGAAGAAACTTTTACTTTTTTCTTTTCTCATCTTTTCCATGGCATCATGGGCTCAAGTTACTATTGAGCCTTTTCCATTTGCTGTGGATGAAGAAATCACCATAACCGTCGACGCCAATAGTAACGAAACGGATTGTAATGGTCTTTCCAATCCAAGTAAGGTGTATTTACATTCTGGAATTGGAACCGATGTCGATCCATGGACCACCGTTGTCGGAAATTGGGGGCAAGACGATGGGGTAGGTGAAATGACCGACAACGGCGATGGCACTTGGAGTATCACATTTGTACCCGAAACCTATTATGGCCTAACAGCTGATCAAGCCAACAATGCCACCCAAATGGGAATGGTGTTCCGAAATGCGGCAGGCACCCAAGAACTCAAGGATAATGGATGCAACGATTTCTTTTTTGATGTAGGAAGCTTTCAATTGCAGTTGAACAATCCAACCGAAAACTTGACGCTTTTAAACCCAGGAGAAAGTTTGTCCATTCAAGCTACAAGTTCGGTAGCTGCAGATTTCACCTTGGCCATCAACGGTAGTATTGTCGATACGTTTAGCGGAACCGACTACAGCTACGATCATTCCAATATCACCGAGAATTCACAATATACTTTGGAGGCTGAGAGTGGTGGAGAAACCCGAACCCAAAACTTTATGGTGGTTGTAAATGTGGTGGAGGAAGCAGTTCCTGTGGGCATGTTGGATGGTTTAAACCTAGATCCATTGGACGATACCAGCGCAAC
Source organism: Flagellimonas zhangzhouensis (assembly GCF_900102925.1). Classification (GTDB taxonomy): domain Bacteria; phylum Bacteroidota; class Bacteroidia; order Flavobacteriales; family Flavobacteriaceae; genus Flagellimonas; species Flagellimonas zhangzhouensis. Next base: position 344,615 of record NZ_FNKI01000002.1, read on the forward strand.
CTTGGTTTTGTATGCTCCAGGAAAAGAAATCGTTCATTTGATTGGTGATTTCAATAATTGGACACTTTCAGACGAATATTTACTGAAAAAGGATAGCGCGCAAGACCGTTTTTGGATTCAATTGACGGGGTTAACTCCTCAAACCAACCACATGTACCAATATGTAGTGGATGGAGAAATTACGATTGCCGACCCTTATTCAACCCTAATATTGGATGAGGATAACGATCCTTACATCAACAATACAACCTATCCAAATTTGCCAGCTTACCCAAGTGGACAAACCGAACATGCGGTAACCGTACTTCGAACAGGAGACCCTGATTATGCATGGGCAAATAACAGCTATACCTTGCCGAGCAAAACCGATTTGGTGGTGTATGAACTTTTGATTCGTGATTTTGATGAATTGCACAGCTTCGATGCAGTTCGTGCCCGTTTGGATTATCTTCAGGAATTAGGGGTAAATGCCATCGAACTCATGCCCGTTTCCGAATTTGATGGAAACGAAAGCTGGGGATACAACCCATCATTTCACATGGCTTTGGATAAATATTATGGCAATGCCGATGCCTTCAAGCAATTGGTGGATGAATGCCATGGTAGGGGAATGGCCGTGATTTTGGATGTGGTGTTCAACCATGCAACAGGTCAAAACCCATACTATCGACTTTGGAATACCGATAATGGTGGTTATAATGGAGTTGCCAGCAACGATAGCCCCTTCTTCAATGCTGCACCAACGCATTCGTATAATGTGTTCAACGATTTCAATCACAGTCAACAAGCGACCCAAGATTATGTAAAACGCGTAGCCCAATATTGGATCGATGAATATAAAATTGATGGCTACCGATGGGATTTGACCAAAGGATTTACCCAAAACTGTACTGAAAATGATGAGGGATGTACAGGAAGCTATCAAGCGGATAGGGTAGCGGTTTTAAAAGAATATGCCGATTACCAATGGGAAGTGAATGAAGATTTTCTGGTAATTTTCGAGCATTTGGGCACCAATGAAGAAGAAACCGAATGGGCCGAATACCGTTTGGATGAAGGCAAGGGCATCATGCTTTGGGGCAACCTAAATGGCCCATACAGTGAGGCAGCTATGGGGTGGAATACCAATTCCGATTTTTCATGGATTTCTTATGTCAACCGTGGTTGGACTGTTCCATCAAATGTTTCCTATATGGAAAGTCATGATGAGGAACGGATGATGTATCGAAATCTCAATTTTGGTAATGCATCTGGCGATTACAATACCCAAGATTTGGCAACAGCTTTGGATAGGGTAAAATTGGCAGGAGCTTTCTTTTTTACCGTTCCAGGACCAAAAATGATCTGGCAATTTGGTGAATTGGGATACGATTATTCCATCGATTACAATGGTAGAATCGGGAATAAACCTATCCGTTGGGATTATTTCGACAATCCCGATAGAAAAGCCGTTTACGATACTTGGTCAGATTTAAACCTTTTGGCCGTTGAAGAACCCATTTTTGAAACTTCGGATTTTGAAATGAATGTGGCAAATTCAAACGGATTAAAAACCATTCATTTGACCAATGCCTCCGCAGGAGTAGATGAAATTGGATTCGTGACCATCATTGGAAACTTTGGAGTGGTAGAACAGGAAATCGACCCACAATTTCAAGAAACAGGGGTTTGGTATGAGTTTTTGGCCAACAACCTTAAGTATGTGGTGACCAATGTGAATGAGACCATAACACTGGCTCCAGGAGAATATCGCATTTTTGGAAACAATCCGACCAGCCTTTTTCCAAACGACAATCCACCCGATGCCGATTCAGATGGTGTGTTGGACGCTAATGACCTTTGCCCAGATACACCTTTAGATGCCGTGGTAAATGTGGATGGTTGTGAAGTATTTTCACTGCCAGAAAACAACTTTAGTGTGCTTACCAATAGTGAAACTTGTAGAGGCAGCAATAATGGAAGCATCACCATAACCGCCTTGGAAGTGCTAACCTATACCGCAACCTTATCAGGAACTGCAGGGGCATCCATCAATTTTGACGCCACTGCGACCTTTGAAAATCTATCAGCGGGAAACTATGAGCTTTGTATCACGGTTTCTGGAGAATCAGACTATCAGCAATGCTATACATTGACCATCACAGAGCCCGAGTCCTTGGAGGTATATTCGGAAGTTGACAAAGACACCAATATACTTTCCTTGGCGCTCAAGGGTGGGGAATATTATAACATTCAAATTAATGACGAAACCTACCTTACTGCCAGTGATTCGTTCGATTTAAAACTGAATCAATCCGTAAACACCTTAAAGATTTCAACCGATATGGATTGTCAAGGTGTTTTTGAAGAAACTTTATTGCTTACCGATAGGGCGATGGCATATCCAAATCCCATGATTCAGGACAATCAAGTTTCTGTGGACCTAGGTTTCAATACCAATGAAGAGTTGAATGTTCAGGTTTTCGATTTGAATGGAAGATTGCATGCCTCAAAAGTTGTCCAAACGAACTTTGGAAAACTGAATGTGGATTTATCTGGATACGCAAACGGATTTTACCTGATCAAAGTGACAGGAAAAGAAATCGCCCATGAATTTAAAATCATTAAACAATGAAAATAGCTTCTAAATACATAGTTCCTTTGGTATTGTTGACCCTGTTTTCTTGTGGGGGAAGTGGAGATGACCCAACACCTGAACCAGAACCAGAAGTGCCTGTGCCTTTAGCTGCAACCTTGGTTTTTCCTGATAATAATGAGGAATGTACCGAAGGGGTGATTGTTTCAGATACGGAGAGTCAAGTTACTTTTCAATGGGCAGCATCAGAAAATACGGATGATTATACCTTGACCATCCAAAATTTGGAGACTGGTGTAGAAACATCATCTTCAACATCCAATACAGAATTGCAGGTTACTTTGAATAGGGGGACTGCTTATTCGTGGATTGTTGTTTCGAGTGCCGATGGTACCAATGAAACTGCGACGAGTGAAACTTGGCGATTTTACAATGCAGGAGCGGCCATTGAAAATTATGCTCCGTTTCCAGCCTATGATCCCTATCCTGAAATGGGGATAGAAGTTGTTTCAGGAAATATTTCACTCCAATGGGAAGGTTCCGATTTGGATGGTGATTCTTTAAGTTATTCGGTGTATCTGGATACAGCAAATCCACCGACAACCTTATTGGGAGGAACTGCATCTACAAATATTGATGCAACTTTGGAAGCCGATACAATTTATTATTGGCAGGTGATCAGCACGGACAGTGCTGGGAATAGTTCAACCTCAGAGATATTTGAATTTAGGACCAGTTCTTAAGTTGGTCTTTTGAGTTTTATAGTTAGTTAAGATAGGGGGCATTTTGCTCCCTATTTCTTTTCTGTACTATGAAAAAATAACCGTTTTGTTATTGTACACCATGGTTTTTCGAGCTACATGCAGTTGCACGGCACGAGATAGCACAATCCGCTCCAAATCTCGTCCTTTGGCAATAAAATCCTTAACCGAGTGGGTGTGTGAGACGGTGGTCACGTCTTGCTCAATAATAGGACCAGCATCTAAATCTTCGGTAACATAATGACTGGTGGCTCCAATAATCTTGACCCCTCTTTCAAAAGCGGCATGGTAGGGTTTTGCGCCTGCAAAGGCAGGTAAAAAGGAATGGTGGATATTGATGATGCGTTGCGGAAACTGATCGATCACCTTTGGTGATACAATTTGCATGTATCGTGCAAGAACAATAAAATCAACCTTGTATTTTTTCAATAACTCGAGTTGTTGATCCTCGGCTTCAGCTTTGGTTTCCTTGGTCACGGGAATATGAAAGAAAGGTATATTGAATTGCTCTGCTACATACTCCAAATCTTTATGATTGCTCAAAATAAAAGGGATTTCCACTGAAAGCTCCCCCGAATTGTATCGGCTTAGCAAATCATAAAGACAGTGATTGTATTTAGAGACAAAAATGGCCATTTTTGGCTGGTATTCGTCCGTGTAGGCATCCCATTCCATGTCAAAGGGTTCTGCCAGTTCAGTGGCAAAGCCTTTTTTGAAATCAACCAAATCCAATTCTTGTTCAAATTCACATTTTAGGCGCATAAAAAACACCCCTGCCTGTTTGTCCACATGCTGGTCCAAATACACTACATTCCCAGTTTGTTGGTGAATATAGGTAGTCACAGAGCGAATGATACCCGATTGATCGGGGCAATGAATAAGAACGGTAAGCTTCATATCCTTAAATTAGAGGGTAAAATTATGGTATTCAAAAAAGTAAGCCCAAGAGAAAGCTATTTTTTATAATATTCTAATCAAAATTAAAAATCAATTGCATTTTCTTTAAATTGCAAAGCAAATTGAGACCTTTTATTGCAGATGGAACAAATTAAACCCTATCAGCCTAAACATAAAATTAGAATTGTAACCGCAGCATCCTTGTTCGATGGGCATGATGCGGCCATCAATATTATGAGAAGAATCATTCAGGCCACTGGTGTTGAGGTGATTCATTTAGGGCACGATAGGAGTGTGGCCGAAGTAGTGGATTGCGCCATTCAAGAAGATGCGAATGCCATTGCGATGACTTCCTACCAAGGCGGACACAACGAATATTTTAGGTACATGTTTGATTTGCTGCAGGAAAGGGGAGCAAGTCATATCAAGATTTTTGGCGGTGGTGGTGGCGTTATTCTTCCAGAAGAAATCAAAGAATTGATGGCTTATGGCATCGAACGTATTTACTCCCCAGATGATGGTCGGGAAATGGGATTGCAAGGTATGATCAATGATTTGGTAGAGCGATGTGATACTGCGGTGCCCGATTTGGAGCTTCCCAAAGGGAAGAATTTGGAGGAAGAATTAAATGCAAAGCATCCCAATACGTTGGCGCGTTTGATTTCATTGGCCGAAAATCGCCATGAGGAATTTGAAAAATACCAATCTCAAATTGAAATGGCTCAAGGCAATGTTCCAGTTTTGGGAATCACGGGTACTGGTGGAGCAGGAAAATCAAGTTTGGTGGATGAGTTGGTGCGCCGATTTTTGATGGATTTCCCTGAAAAAAATATTGGAATTATTTCCGTAGATCCGTCCAAACGAAAAACGGGAGGAGCCCTTTTAGGAGATAGAATCCGAATGAACGCTATCAACAGCGAAAGGGTATATATGCGTTCTTTGGCCACGCGTCAGTCTAATTTGGCTTTATCCAAGCACGTTGCAGAGGCGGTTCAAGTGCTGAAAGCGGCAAAATACGATTTGATTGTACTGGAAACCTCAGGAATTGGTCAATCCGATACCGAAATTTTGGAACACAGCGATGTTTCCCTTTATGTGATGACGCCCGAATTTGGTGCAGCAACCCAATTGGAGAAAATCGACATGCTGGATTTTGCCGATATCGTTGCAATCAACAAGTTTGACAAACGTGGTGCATTGGATGCGCTACGGGATGTGAAAAAGCAGTACGCTCGTAACCACGGTTTATGGCACACCAACGAAGATGAACTGCCCATTTTTGGGACTATCGCTTCCCAATTCAATGATCCAGGCATGAACAACCTTTATAAAAAGGTGATGGATACTTTGGTGGAAAAAGCTGGGGCGACCTTACACTCAACCATGGAAGTGACCGAAGAGATGGCGGAGAAAATCTATGTGATTCCACCAGCACGAACTAGGTACTTATCCGAAATCGCAGAAACTAATAGAGGATACGATTCCAAAGCAAAAGAAGAGGCCAATGTTGCCCAAAAATTATACGGTATCTTTTTGACATTAACATCTACTTTGGAACTGGACCAAGAAAAAGCAGAGGAGCTGTTTTTGGATAAATCAGGATTGAACGAAGAGGTAATTGAATCCCATATCAAAACTGAAGATTCCAAAGCATTGGTGAAACTACTCATCAAGGAATTTGATCGTGTGAAAATGCACCTCAATCCGCACAATTGGGAAGCCATTTTAAAATGGAGGGAAAAAGTGAACCGCTACAAAGCGGAAATCTATTCCTTTAAGGTGAGGGACAAAGAAGTCAAGATAAAAACCCATACCGAATCGCTCTCGCATAGTCAAATCCCTAAAATATCGTTGCCTAAATACAAAGCTTGGGGTGATATTTTGCAATGGATTTTGCAAGAGAATGTTCCTGGAGAATTCCCATTTACGGCTGGATTGTATCCCTTTAAAAGAGAAGGGGAGGACCCCACTCGAATGTTTGCAGGGGAAGGTGGTCCTGAGCGAACCAATCGCCGATTCCATTATGTAAGTATGGATATGCCTGCAAAACGCTTGTCCACCGCTTTCGATTCAGTGACCTTATATGGAAACGACCCCGACCATCGCCCCGATATTTACGGGAAAATCGGAAATGCAGGAGTTTCCATTTGCTGTTTGGATGATGCTAAAAAACTCTATTCTGGGTTTGACCTAAGCAGTCCTATGACCTCGGTGAGTATGACCATTAATGGTCCTGCACCCATGCTGTTGGCCTTTTTTATGAATGCCGCGATTGACCAAAACTGCGAAAAATACATCATAGACAATGGTCTAGAGCAAGAGGTTTCAAACAAAATCAAATCCATTTTTAAGGAGAAGGGAACTGAGCAGCCAAGTTATTATGGAGAACTTCCTAAAGGAAATGACGGCTTAGGTTTGATGCTGTTGGGTGTCACGGGAGATCAAGTGCTTCCAAAGGAAGTTTACCAAGAGATTAAGGTTAAGACCTTGAACCAAGTTCGCGGAACGGTTCAGGCCGATATCTTAAAAGAGGACCAAGCGCAGAACACTTGTATTTTTTCGACTGAATTTGCCTTGAAACTCATGGGTGACGTTCAAGAATATTTTATTGAACAACAAGTGCGTAATTTCTATTCCGTTTCCATTTCGGGCTATCATATTGCTGAGGCAGGTGCCAATCCGATTACGCAATTGGCGTTTACGCTATCCAATGGGTTCACTTATGTGGAATATTATTTGAGCCGTGGCATGGACATCAATAAATTTGGCCCGAACCTTTCATTTTTCTTTTCCAATGGAGTAGATCCAGAATACGCGGTAATTGGTCGTGTGGCCCGACGTATTTGGTCCAAAGCTTTAAAAGAGAAATATGGAGCCAATTCACGGGCGCAAATGTTGAAGTACCACATTCAAACTTCAGGAAGAAGTTTGCATGCGCAGGAAATTGATTTCAACGATATCCGTACCACGCTTCAAGCATTGTATGCGATTTATGACAACTGTAATTCCTTGCATACCAACGCTTACGATGAGGCAATTACCACCCCTACCGAAGAATCTGTCCGTCGTGCGATGGCCATTCAGTTGATTATCAACAAAGAGCTGGGCTTGGCCAAAAATGAGAATCCAATTCAAGGTTCATTTATTATTGAAGAACTGACCGACTTGGTAGAGGAGGCAGTTTTAATGGAATTTGACCGAATTACAGAACGTGGCGGTGTACTTGGGGCGATGGAAACCATGTATCAACGTTCCAAAATTCAGGAAGAGAGCTTGCATTATGAAACCTTGAAGCACTCTGGGGAATATCCAATTATTGGCGTAAATACCTTTTTAAGTTCTAAAGGTTCACCGACTATTTTACCTGCAGAGGTTATTCGCGCTACGGAAACTGAAAAGGAAAATCAAATTAAAACCTTGCAAAACCTTCATAAAAGGGAAGCGAATGAAGCCGAAAAGCAATTGAATGAGCTACAGCAAACTGCCATCAACAATGAGAATATCTTTGAAAAATTGATGGAGGTAGCCAAGCATTGTTCGTTAGGACAAATCACAGAGGCGTTGTTCCAAGTAGGAGGGCAGTACCGAAGAAATATGTAAGGAAAATTTTGTTTTAGTTGATCAAGGACTTTCTCCACTTCTTAAAAGAAATTCTGAAAATTCGGATCTCTTTGCGAAGCAGGTTCAGATATTCCTTTTCTTTAACTCCGTCTCTTTCCAACCCGTTGCAATAGGCCAAAATGTTTCGGGTCATAATGTTGATGTAGGCCAAACTTTTCATTCGAACTGAAGGGCAATTGCTCAAAGCAGCTTGCTCCAATTCTTTGGTGATCAAGTCAGCATCAATCAATAAAGATTTTGAAAGGTCGTCACGGAACGAATCAATTTTACGCAAGGATAAAATCTCACGGTTTTGGGCAAAGTACGCCGCCACAGCTTCGCTCAAGTCACGAAGTGCCAAAGATTTACGGTATACGACCAAGGAATTAAGAGAACTTCTCTCCATTTTTCAAAAGCAATTTTGTAGTATAAAATTACGGACGAATCAAAAATTATTACTTTTGTTATTAAAGCAATAATTTGGTTTTGCTTTCGATTATAAATAATTAATCATTTTTTTCCTTTTATATGAAGATAGATGAGCTTAACTGGCAAATATTAGGTCTGTTGCAACAAAATGCAAGGGAGTCTTTTGCCCATATTGGTCGAAAAGTTGGCCTGACTCCTCCAGCGGTTGCGGAACGTGTAAAGAAAATGGAGGACCTTGGGATCATTGAGGGTTATGGTGCCAATATTTCGTACGGAAAGGTGGGGTATCAGTTAAAGGCTATCATTATGTTGCGTGCCTTTATGGGAAAATTGAAGCCTTTTTTAGATAAGGTGAAAAACTTTCAAGAAGTGGTGAATTGTTATCGAATTACGGGAAACGAAAACATTATTATGGAAGTAGTTTTGAGAGATCAGGCCCATTTGGAAAAATTTATTGACGAGCTTATCGTTTATGGAGAGTGTAGAACACACATTGTATTGTCCAATGTGGTAGCGCAATCGGCCATTAAAAAAAGTAGACCTATATAGGATTTGTTTAGTACCTTAAAGTTGTCAACTGGTTTTGGCCAGATTTTTGATATGAAGATTACTATGAAAAACACTAGCCTAATTCTATTCCTTTCCATTTTTTGGATAACAGCTGTTTCTTCTCAACAGCTTGTTTTAAAGAAAGGAGAAATCATCCAAGACCTCAAAATCAAAGACTCAATTGGGAATACCTATTCGCTTTATCTGCCTACTTCTTTTAGTATGGATAAAGAGTGGCCGCTGCTCATGGTTTTTGATGTAGATTCAAACGATAACGAAGCTTTGGCCATGTTTGCATTTGCTGCAGAGAGCCAAGGTTATGTTTTGGCAGCTCCAAAATTGAACGATTCTATATCACTTACCGATAATATGTTGATTACGGGTAAGGTGATGAAAGAGGTTACAACAATAATCCCAGTTCAACCAAATCGAATTTATGCTGCGGGTTCCGACTCGGGTGGACGTTTCGCAACTTTGGTTCCTATTTTAATGCGAAATGTGAATGGGGTTTTGTGCATCAGTGCAACATTGGCAAATAGAGAACTTTTGGATTTGAAGGAGCCGTTTCATTTTGTAGGGATTGTGAGCAGGGATAATTTCAACTATACGGCAATGCTCATGGACACTAAATTATTAGATCGGTTAAAAATGCCTAATCAGACCTTATTGTATGATGGTGAAAATATTTGGCCTGGGACCAGTTATATTGAAAAAGGGATGGAGTTGTTTACCCTAGCTGATATGGCCAAGAATAAAATTCCAAAGGATACAGCTTTTATAGAGAATGCATTTCAACAAGATATTTTCAAAGTAAACGCTCTCCGAAGTAAAGGAGATCTGTTATTGGCCGAGCAATATCTTACCGAAATGATGTCGATGTACGGAGCCCATAAAAATTTGGACTCGCTTAGATCAGTGCAAAAAAGTGTAAGGCGGGATAAAAATTATAGGGTACAGAAACGTACGGAAAATGCAGTTTTTTTAAAAGAGGCCTTATTGAAGGAAGATTATCAATATTATATGGATGACGATGTGTACACCTATAATTTCAATAATTTGGGATGGTGGAATCATCAAATGGGGGAGATCAAAAAGTTTGTTGATGGAACTGATCGATTGGAGCAACAAATGGGAAATCGTTTGTATGGCTATGTGAATGCATTGGCCGAGGATAACATTGAGATGATTTCTTCGGAAAAGCAAGTGGATGAAAATGCCTTGGCATTTTTGTATATGTTGAAGACCATAATTGAGCCTGATAATTTTGAATTCTACCTGAAAACGGTATCACTAAGTGCCAAGAACGAGGATTATGGTACTTCACTTTTTTATTTGGAGGAATTGTTGAAAAAAGGCTTCAAAGACACGGATAAACTTTATGCATTAGAGCATACGGCCTTACTCCGAATAACTCCTGAATTTAATGAACTGGTTTCAAAATACTTGAAGGACGCCAGATACGATATTGACCAAAATGAAGGGGCTAAAGAAAATTAGGATTCCCAAGTTTTAATTGGAGAGCGTATTTTTGCACAAAGCTTTTCCAGATGAAATATGCAGTCTTACTTTTTGGTTGTCTTTTAATGGCTTGTGGCCAGGGTAAAAAATATCATGATGAGGAGAAATCGGAGGTGAAACCTTCTTCGACATTAATGGCAGATATTTTGGCCTATCAAAAGGAACAAAACGAAAGTTTTAAAGACCCTGAATCATCACCTTTGCCCGATAAGTACCGTAAAGATTTTGAAGGGCTCGATTTTTTTGCTCCTGATACTTCCTATGTTGTTAAAGCCAAATTTGTAAGAACCCCGAATGCTGTTCCTTTTTTCAATCCTACCACCACAGATAGAAAGACCCAAGAAGTGGTTTATGGCATTGCGTATTTTACCTTAAATGGAGCGGAGCATCAATTGGAAGTATACCAAAGTTTGGATTTATTGGATGATGAGGAATATGAAGATTATTTATTTTTACCTTTTTTGGATGAGACCAATGGTGAGGAAACCTATGGAGGTGGAAGGTATATTGATTTGACCATTCCTGAGGGAGATGCCTTGCTAATTGATTTTAATAAAGCCTATAATCCGTATTGTGTTTATAATAAAAAGTACTCCTGCCCTCTAGTGCCAAGGCAAAATTATTTGAGAACTAAGGTGAGAGCAGGTGTTCGAGCATTTAAAAATAAATAAACCCCTCTATCTTTATTAGATAAAGGGGTTTATTGATGTTCATGTGTTAAATTCTACATTTAAACTCCACAAACCTAGCCGAATTGTTGGCACTTGGATAGAGTAAATTATGAGCGTTAATGTCGGCATTGGAAAATCCTTGACCAATATAATTTGGGATTAATAAGGAATTCATTAGTGATGCTCCATCACTATTCGCTGACCCTGGAATAAAACAACCGTCAGTTTTATCGGTATGTCGATAACCTATTGTATGTCCGAATTCATGCATCATCACTCTAGTAAAAAGGGGGATGTTGTTAGAAGCATAACTTAGGGAGTTTGTGTTTATCTTTATAGCGTACCCAGGAACTTGAGCAGGTAAGGAGGCACTGGCAAGTGTAGCTGAATTGTTGGAACTATATAAGTAAACCTCAATGCCATCCCAAGCCCGGATGTCGCAATTTCGGTCTTCTAAAATAAAGGTGAAACGATTGTTCTGGAGGTTGTTCCAATTATTCATTGCGTTTATAGTTGCTTGCCTCCACGCAAAAGGGACAGACCCACTAATATCTACCGCGATTTCATAAATTTCGTCATCGTGACTGCAATTTTTTCCTGGACAAAATTCTGCATGAACAGGAGAGGGTGAAAAGGCTCCACAACCATTACTTGCATAATGAGCGGTGAGGTCAATTCCTTGTTGTTTAATGAAATCAATAGTGTAAAGTAATCCCTCTATTGAAATGGTCATATCATCTTCTAGGATGAATTCATTATTCTTAAAAGCTATGTCATCCTCTTTAAACTTTAGGTCATTGATTAAATATTCCTTTAAATGCTGCAAAGAATCCGGTACTTTTTTGTTTGAGTTTGATAGCTCTTCTGGATAATTGATAGATGAGGGTGTCTGTTCAAGATTTTGATGGTCTTCTGAACAGCTTGTTAGAACACAAATGGCAATACTTGATAATAGAAATAGTTTTTTCATAGTATAATATTTATGGGTTAAGTTTAGATTTTGAAAAAGGAACTGCTGCAACAAATCAAATAGATAAGTTGTGTTGAAATCAAAGAAAAGAGGTTGAAATAATGTGTTCTCCTACCTTTTACTAGTAAAGCATAATAATTTGTGGACCTGAATGTGGTAGGTATGAATGTTTTTAATTGAAACTGAAAAATACTTTACCAAAGATTAGATAGTGCAATAATATCATAATTAGTAAATTCTCCTGTTTCATCATCGTTGAAACAGGCTTTCATAATTGAATTTATATCTATATTAAAGGTTTGGGGTGTGCCTGGGATATGTATTGCACCATAACTTCCCTGTCCTTCATTTCCGCCAATCCCACATGATATACTTCTATTAAAGTAATCTGTATGTCTTAGCCCTATACAATGACCAAGTTCATGAGTCATTACATGTTCAACAACATCAGTCCCAAAGTCGTCACCTAAGTAAGTATTTAAATGTATGCGATTGTATGGTTTACCATTGTTATATGGATAACCTGAAAGTCCACCTTCACCAGAAAAGTTTGAAACCAAAATACAATTTGGATCATTAGAGCAATTTTTTCTTGCACCTGCTGTTGTGGCAGTAATTAATGTAAAGTTTATTCCTAGATTTAGGTTGTTGTAATTTTGAATTGCACGTTGAATACCAGTATTTATAGTTCCATATAATAAAGGGTACGAAGAAATAGCTACAGTATAGTTGTTCGGATTTGCTATCACGGTTGTCCTATATTGACTTGTTAAACTACCTGTTTTTTCTAATGCTTGTATGGGTAGGTGATTAGAAAGTTCATTAGCCTTTAATTCAATATCACCTTCCATAATATAACTTATGTAATTCTCATTAGTTAAAGTATTATGGTTTTCAAATACTTTTGCGATACTACCACCAAATCCTAATTTTTGCAACAAATTAATATCATTGGCTGGAATTTCATATTCAACAAGTAGATTGGAGATAATCTGAGATTCGTAGAATTGTTGGGTAGATTCGTCTAAATTTTGGGATTCTTTAGTACATGAAAGTATTAAAAAGAAGGATACAGAAATAAGAAATAGTTTTTTCATAGTATAAAATTTATAGGTTAAGTATGACCTAAAACTATGAAAAATACTATAACAATATTTTTAAAATAAGTTATATAAGTGTAAGTAAATCAAGTGAATATGGGGTAGTGTAAAAAAGTACTCCTGCCCTCTAGTGCCAAGGCAAAATTATTTGAGAACTAAGGTGAGAGCAGGAGTGAAAAAACAGTAATAAGGACTAGGAACAAAAAAAGCCTTAATCCAGTGGAGTAAGGCTTTTTTGTTTTCATAGAGGTATGTTTTTCTAGAAAGAATAAATTGCAGCGAATAAAACAGAAGCTAAGCTTTTTGTAGGCGCCAAATCATTATCAATGAACGAATCTTCGGAAGAGCTATCTAGACGAATTTCTGGTTTTAGAATCAAGTCACCAATCGTAGCACTACCAGTCAAGGTTAAAGCAAGTACACTTCCATCTCCAGAATCATCGGCACCAACTCCTGTTATTTCTGATCCAAAGAAATCACCTGCCATAAAGTACTCTCCACGCAGACCTAAACTAAAGGTTTCGGAAACTGCATATTGAGGATATAGGGCAACACCTGAGAAGCTACCTGCATTGTCATCAGCACTAAAATGAGCAGCGTTGATACCCAAGAAGAAATCTTCAGAAAGGTCAAAACCACCAGTAAAATCAATTTCGTAGCTACTTTGGCTATACACAAAGTTCAAGAATTGTCCAGAATATCCCAATTGGGCTCCCACGGCGTAATCACCAGTTGGATTGAACTCTGTCAAATCAGTTGGGTTCATAACGGCCAACATTGCAGACCAATCACTCCCAAGGTCGAAATCAGCTTTTAAACCTGTATGGCTAAATGGACCATATGAGAATAGGTATGAAGTACTGTAGTTAAAATTGGCCACTGGAGAAATAACTTCATAACCCAAGAAAGTATTAAAGTTACCAAAGGTCAACGTTACGGCATCACTTACATTCCAATATACGTACAATTGGTTGATGATATCACCAGTCATCGAATACATTGGTGAAGCAAAAACGGCATCTGTACCTCTTGGACCGAAGACCAAATCGGCTACAAAACCTACTTTTTCTCCTTCATAGGCAGCAACAAGGTTGGCCATACCCAAAGAGAAACCAGGTAAATTGGCAAAGGATGATCCTGGAGCAATCGCATCCTCATCATTTGGCGCAGTAAGGTTAGCTCTGTAATAGGCATCAACTGAGCCACTGAAACTGAATTTTGAAGTTTCTTCTTCTTCCTGTGCAAAAACAGAAATTGAAAGCATTGAAAATATGGCAATGGCCAAATTTTTTCCGAAATTTGTATTTATAATCGTTTTCATATCATAATCGTTTTAGTTGTCCTTTTTTGGCTTAGGACAGTTAGTTGTTTAATCGTGAGTTTGATTGAAAAGGTTATGTAACGGAGCGTTTGGCAGAACGCTCCGTTTTCTTTTCAATATGTGTGGGTTGTGAGTTTGATTATTTGTCTTGGGAAATGTGCTCTGGATAAGCTTCGATTCCATGCTCGTGGATATCCAAACCTTCTACTTCCTCTTTCTCGGATACTCTTAGTCCGATAGTTTTCTTCAAAATGAACAATACCACGAAAGATGCAAGTGCAGCCCAAACAATATAGGCCAAAGAGCCATAGGTCTGTACCCAAAGTAGTTTGGCACCTCCACCGTACAATAGTCCACCATCCAAGGCGAAAAGTCCTATCAATACAGTTCCAACAAATCCACAAGTTCCGTGAACAGAGATGGCACCAACTGGGTCGTCAATCTTTAATTTCTTATCGATAAATTCAATAGATATCACTACTAGGATTCCACAGATAAGACCGATGGCCAATGCTCCCCATGCACTTACGGAACCACAACCAGCGGTAATACCTACCAATCCAGCTAAAGCACCGTTCAAGGTCATGGAAATATCAGCTTTACCGTAACGTGCCCATGTAAAGAATAGGGCTCCGATAGCACCGATAGCAGCAGCAAGGTTAGTGTTGATGATCACACTGGTTGCACCAATAGTGTCGTCTCCACCCCAAGCCAATTGGGAACCTCCGTTAAATCCGAACCATCCCAACCAAAGGATGAATACCCCAAGGGCACCAAAGGCCATGTTGTGACCAGGAATTGCTTGAGCTTTTCCATCTACATATTTTCCAATTCTAGGGCCTACCAAGATAGCGGCAACCAATGCAGCTGCACCTCCAACGGCGTGTACTACAGAAGAACCGGCGAAATCGATGAATCCAGCAGTGTTCAACCAAGCATCGTCATCGAATGGCCAGTACCAGCTACCAGAAATAGGATAAATTAGTGTGGTTAGAATAGCTGAGAAAATAAGATAGGTGGAAAACTTTGTTCTTCCAGCAATAGCTCCTGATACAATAGTGGCAGCTGTTGCACAGAATACAGTTTGGAAGAATAAGTTATACCAATCATCGGCACTAAAAAAGAAGTAACCTTGATCTGATGGACTGGATCTAAAGAATCCGCCACCTACTAAATCACTACCATACATAATGGCATAACCTACTGCCCAGAACATTACCGATCCGACAGCGAGGTCCATTACGTTTTTCATGATAATGTTCCCAGAGTTCTTGCTACGCGTAAATCCAACCTCAACAAGGGTGAATCCTGCTTGCATAAAGAATACCAATATTGCAGCTAAGGTAATCCAAAGTGCGCCCATATCGCCAGTGATGGCTTCTACGGCTTTATCTATTGCTTCTTGTTCTTGTACAATCATAATCTAAGTTTTTGAGTTTTTGGCTAATTAATGTTAATTGATTCCTGCGCTACCGCTTTCTTTGGTCCTGATTCTATAGGCTTCAATAACGTCTGAAACGAAGATCTTCCCGTCTCCCACATTGCCTGTTGATGCAGTTTCCAATAATACGTTTACGGTTTTTTCCAGAAAGTCATCGCTAACAACGATAACCAAATACCTCCTCTGAATATCGCTGGTACTGTACGAAATACCACGATACACATGTCCTTGTTTTTCATTTCCAACTCCAGTTACATCCCAGTAACTAAAGAAGTTAACCTCAATTTGATGGAGGGCTTTTTTCACCTCATCAAATTTGGATTTTCTAATAATTGCCTCGACTTTTTTCATAATTAAGTAGTTAATTGATCACTCAAATATAGAGGAATTAGGTCGAGACTATTAAAAATGAGAGGGGTATTGGGTCATTTTTACGGGTATAAAAAAAATACCCCAAATATTTTAGGGGTATCTAATTTTAAATAAAGATTTGTTATTTATTTGTTGATTTTATCTTAACATTTGAACCTTTAAATTTAAATTAAGTCAGTTAAGTGGCTTTAAAACCAATAAAATGTTTAGGTTTTAACAAATTTTAACTATAAAAATGCAATTTGTAACTATTCTAAGTATCTCGCAATCCAAAGTCCTAAAACAATTGCAAGAATTCCGACCACAATGCTGGAAATCATATAAATGGCAAAATTGAGGAGGTCGCCATTCTTTATAAGGTAATGCTTTTCATACGCAAAGGCGGAGAAAGTGGTAAAGCCTCCACAAAATCCAGTCGCTAAAAATAAAGTACTGTTTTGAGATAAGAACTGACCTTTTACAGATAGGCCCAAAACTAGACCTATAATTACACAGCCTACAATGTTTACCAAAAATGTTCCGAGGAAAAAATTGTGCAAAAGGGGATTCAAAGGTTTTGAAATAAGGTAGCGCAATACGCTTCCCAATCCGCCACCAATAAAAACAAGAAAGGCCTGTTTCATCGGCTAAAGGTACAAACTATACCGCTTCCTTGTATTCAGTTTCAGAAGTCTCGCGCAGCCATAGTTTGGTTGTTGCTGTTTCCGAAACGCGTTGGATTGGTTTTATAAACCTGTCTTTTGCCCCATTGACACTGAAAATCAACAGTATCGCATTAATCGCAAGTAATCCAAGAAGTATGCTAAAAAATAGTACCATATTTTTTTTGCCAAATTAATGTTAAACAAAAGTACGGTTTTTCCTATAGCATCAACTTTAAAGGAACTTTAATGTTGTGTAAACTCGAATTTTTGTGGTGATGGTGGATTATCTTCTCAATTTTTGAGAAAATACTTGATTACAAACAAGATAATTATAAAAGTTATAAAGGAAATCAGGATCCAAATTACACCTTTATAGTTTTTCTTGTGCAATTTCTTGTCCTTTTTATAAGAAAGAGAAACAATTACAACAAAGGCAATAAAAAATAGAATGGCAAATATCAACTGTCCTGTACTGAACATATATTTATATTTTTATGCAAAACTAAATCAATTATAGGGTAATGGAAAGTAAAATTAAAGCAGTGGAGTTGTTCCACAATTCTTTTGGGCTGGGAGTGAAACAAAATCCAAAAGCAGATTTGGGTAAGGACAAAAACCTATTGCGTTTTAATTTAATGGATGAGGAAAACAAAGAATACCTTGAAGCTGCCAACAATAACGACATGGTTGAGGTGGCCGATGCCCTAGGAGATATGCTCTATATACTTTGCGGAACTATTTTAGAGCATGGCATGCAATATAAAATAGAAGAGGTTTTTGAAGAAATTCAAAAAAGCAACATGAGCAAGTTAGGGGCGGATGGT
Organism: Flagellimonas zhangzhouensis; assembly: GCF_900102925.1. Lineage (GTDB taxonomy): Bacteria > Bacteroidota > Bacteroidia > Flavobacteriales > Flavobacteriaceae > Flagellimonas > Flagellimonas zhangzhouensis. The sequence continues at coordinate 362,287 of NZ_FNKI01000002.1, forward strand.
AAACCTATTTATAGGGAAGATGGCAAAGTACTGAAAGGCCCGAATTACTTTAAACCAGATATTAAAACCATAATGGATAAATAAAAAAAGCACCTTTTAAGGTGCTTTTTTTATTATTATTGGGCGACTTCGTATCGCCATCCAAATTTATCTTCGGCCCTATTATATTGAATATCCGTAATACGTTTTTTCAATAAAGAGGCATAACTGTTTTCCAATTCGGGAAGGTCATAATCCTCACCGTGGTATCCGAATCCTGCGATTGGAGAAATTACCGCAGCAGTTCCAGCACCGAACATTTCTTTGAGCGTGCCATTTTTGGCCGCTTCCACCAATTCGTGCACAGAAACTTTGCGTACTTCTGTTTTGATTCCCTCATCATTGGCAATATCCAAAATGCTTTTACGGGTAATTCCATCAAGGATTCTATCGTTGGTAGGAGCAGTAAGCAAAGTGTCGCCAATTCGAACAAAAACGTTCATGGCACCTGCTTCCTCAATAAATTCGTGGGTATTGTCGTCTGTCCAGATTACTTGTTGGTATCCTTTTTCCGCAGCCAATTGTGTTGGATAGAACTGTCCAGCGTAGTTACCACCAGCTTTGGCATAACCAACACCACCGTTTGCAGCACGGGAATAGGTTTCTTCGATAAGCACCTTAACTTTTCCAGAAAAATAAGAACCAGAAGGAGCACAAGCGATAATGAATTTATATTCATCTGCTGGTGAAGCGTGGAACCCGTTTCCAGAAGCAAAAATAAATGGTCTTATATATAAGGAACTCCCTGGGTTTTGAGGAACCCAATCACTTTCTACTTGTAACAAGGCATTCAAACCATCCATAAAATAAGCTTCAGGAAGTTCTGGAATGGCCAAACGCTTGGCCGATTTGTTCAATCGTTTCCAATTTTCCAAAGGACGGAACAACCAAATTTTTCCAGCTTCATCCTTATAGGCTTTCATTCCTTCAAAAATGGATTGCCCATAATGAAAGATTTTGGCAGATGGATCCAAAGTAATCGGTTGGTAAGGCACCACTTTCGGAGCGGACCATTCACCGTTTTTATAATCACAGACCAACATATGGTCAGAATATACACTTCCAAAGGAAAGGTTGTCAAAATCAACATCTTGTATTTTCGATGTTTTCGACTTCTCGATAGCTACATTGTTCGCCATTGTTTCCATATCTCTTACATTTGCAAAGTTAAAATTAGCTATTTATTGTTAGTTTTGACGTATTGCGAAATCTAAATTTCGTACTTCAAACACATTAACCATAAAGTTGCATAAAAATGAAGGTTTTTAACAAAATCACTATTGTTTTCTTAACCGTTTTGGCGGTTTCATCCTGTAAAAAAGAAACTATTAAAGGAGATTATTTCGGAGCTGAGTTCGAAATTTCCTCTAGTGTGGATAAAACAGCTTTGGCTTATGCCAATATAACGCCTAAAGATTCTGTACAAACCCAAATAGTGGGAGAAATTACAGAAGTATGTCAAGCCAAAGGATGTTGGATGAAAGTGAAGTTGGATTCCGAAGAAGAAGTATTCGTCCGATTTAAAGATTACGGATTTTTTGTTCCAAAGGATGCAGCGGGTAAGACCGTAGTAATGAACGGAGCAGCCTTTTTTGAAGAAATGTCTGTGGACGATCAAAGACATTATGCCGAAGATGAAGGCGCATCCGAAGATGAACTGGCATTGATAACCAGCCCTAAAAAAACATATCGATTTGAAGCTGACGGGGTGCTTATAGCCCAACAGCCTTGAAAAGAAAAATTATAGTTACTGGCGATGGTTCCAAAACCATTCAAATAGAGGATTGGAACGAACAGTACCATTCCAAGCACGGTGCAGTTCAAGAAGCTTACCACGTATTTATCAAACACGGTCTTCAATTATTTGTCAATACTGAAATCAATTTGTTGGAAATTGGTTTTGGAACGGGTTTGAATGCGCTGATCACTTATTTGGAAGCTCCCAAACAAAATCTCAAAATAAATTATACAGGTGTTGAAGCCTATCCTGTTGAAATGAATGAGGTGGCGCAATTGGATTATTGCCAACAATTGGGTGCTGAGGAATTGGAACTTGAATTTGAAAAAATGCACCAAATCCTGTGGGAAGAGTCCAGTCCTATTTCCGATTTCTTTGCATTGCACAAACAAAAAAGGGATTTTAAAGAGATTTCCGATTCAAATCAATACCACCTTCTTTATTTTGATGCTTTTGGGGCAAGAGTGCAGCCCGATTTGTGGACGGAGGAAATTTTTGGTATCATGTACACCGCGCTTCAACAAGGAGGGGTCTTGGTGACCTATGCTGCAAAAGGAAGTGTGCGACGCGCCATGCAAGCGGTCGGTTTTACCGTAGAACGTTTGCCAGGTCCACCAGGAAAAAGAGAAATGTTACGGGCCACTAAAAGTTGATTTTAAGTGGAGATGTTAATATTTTAACCCTCCGAAATCATAAAAAGTTATAAAATTCGCGCAATAGTGTTAAACCTAAATTAACGTCTGAAAAACAGCACTATAAACGTGTAATTTTGTCCAAAATAATTCTATGAGGGTATTGATTACAGGGGCTACAGGATTGGTGGGGCAGGCCATTGTTAAGGTATTGCAACGCAAAGGTATCCCCATTAATTATTTAACGACCAGCAAAGAGAAAATTTCATCCGATGAAGATTTCCAAGGATACTATTGGAACCCTTCCAAAGGTGAAATCGATTTGGATTGCTTTAAAGATGTTCAGGCCATTATCAATTTGGCAGGATCGAGCATTGCCAAGCGCTGGACACCTTCCAATAAAAAGAACATGCTTTCCAGTAGGGTCGATAGCTTAGCTACTTTAAAAAAAGGCGTTGAAAAAGCTGGTGCCCAAGAAGTAGAGTGTTTTGTTTCTGCTTCGGCCATAGGTATTTATCCAGATTCCACTTCCAATTATTATAATGAGGACACTAAAGCCATTGATGATGGTTTTTTGGGAGAAGTGGTGACCAAATGGGAGGCAGAAGCAGATACCTTTAAAGCATTGGGATTGGATGTTGCCAAAGTAAGAATCGGATTGGTGCTTTCAGATGAAGGTGGAGCCTTGCCAAAAATGGCCATGCCCATCAAAAATTTTGTCGGAGCTCCAATAGGTTCGGGTAACCAATGGCAATCTTGGATTCATATTGATGATTTGGCACAAATGTTCGTCTTCATTATTGAAAACAACTTGAGTGGAGTATTCAATGGGGTGGCACCGAATCCAGTGACCAATACAAAACTTACCCAAAAACTAGCCGAAATTTTGGACAGACCTTTATGGTTGCCCCATGTGCCAGAATTTCTTTTGAAGGCAGTTCTCGGTAAAATGTCCACACTCTTATTGGCAAGCCAACGAGTGAGCAGTAAAAAAATTGAAGAAGAAGGATTCACTTTTCAGTACTCCAACATTTGTTTGGCCTTGAATCAAATCTATGTTGAAAATAGGGAGGAAACAAAGGCCTTGGAAGCCGCTGAAAATGAATTGATATAATATTACTCCATAGTTTAACCTACTCAAAGTCCGCTTTTGCGGATTTTTTTATGTTTTGCTGTGACATTTTGACATTTTTGGACAATTGGCAGTACTTTTGCCACTTCATATTGGTAAAAAATTAATAGACATGAGCGATAAAAGTAAGGTTGAGGAAATGGAAGAGGAGTCCAAAAAAGGACAAACCGACGGGAGTACTGAGCTGAACGGTGAAGATATAAACAGCGACCAAGCAGAAGAACAACAAGAAGAAGTATCTGTGGAAGACCAATTGAAAGAAGATTTGGCTAAAGAAAAGGATAAATTCCTAAGATTGTTTGCCGAGTTTGAGAACTTCAAAAAGAGAACTTCCAAAGAACGTATGGATTTGTTCAAAACTGCAGGACAAGAAGTCATTGTGGCATTGTTGCCCGTGATGGACGATTTTGACCGTGCCCTTAAGGAACTTGCCAAATCTGAGGATAAGGAAATGTTCAAAGGAGTGGAGCTCATCAGCAATAAATTCAAAGAAACTTTAAAGAACAAGGGCTTGGAGCAAATCGAAGTTGGTGAAGGAGATGCTTTCGATGCCGATGTGCACGATGCCATCACCCAGATTCCCGCCCCGAACAAAAAATTGAAAGGGAAAATTATCGATGTGGTCGAAAAAGGATTCAAACTCGGAGATCGCATTATAAGACACCCTAAAGTTGTTGTTGGAAACTAATTATTTATGAAGGAGGATTATTACGACATATTAGGAGTATCCAAAGGAGCTACTGCTGCAGAAATCAAAAAAGCCTATAGAAAAAAGGCGATTGAATTTCACCCCGACAAGAACCCAGGCGATGAAAAGGCTGAGGAAATGTTCAAAAAAGCAGCAGAAGCCTACGAAGTTTTGGGTGATCCAGACAAAAAAGCCAAGTACGACCAATTCGGACACGCTGCTTTCGACGGAAGTCAAGGTTTTGGTGGCGGAGGTATGAACATGGATGATATCTTCAGTCAGTTTGGGGATATTTTCGGTGGAGCCTTTGGAGGAGGTGGATTCAGTGGTTTTGGCGGCTTCGGTGGAGGTGGTCAACGCAGAATGAAAGGAAGTAACCTTCGTATCCGCGTAAAGCTTACCTTGGAAGAAGTAGCCAATGGTGTGGAGAAAAAAGTAAAGGTGCGCCGTAAGCTTCAAGCAGATGGAGTGTCCTATAAAACTTGTCATACGTGTAATGGTACTGGACAAATCATGAAAGTGACCAATACCATTTTGGGACGTATGCAAACAGCGACCACTTGTTCAACTTGCGGTGGTTCTGGTCAAACAATTGACAAAAAACCTGCCGATGCAGATGCTCAAGGAATGAAAGTAGTGGAAGAAACCGTATCCATTAAAATTCCACCTGGAGTAGAAGATGGCATGCAGTTGAAGGTGTCTGGAAAAGGTAACGCAGCTCCTGGCAATGGTATTTCTGGAGATTTGTTGGTAGCCATTGAGACTTTGGAACATGAAACCTTGAAGCGTGAAGGAGACAACTTGCACTATGATCTATACATCAGTATTTCCGAAGCAGTTTTGGGCAGTTCCAAAGAAATTGATGCCGTTGGAGGTAAAGTGCGCATTAAATTGGAGCCAGGAATTCAATCTGGAAAGATTTTGAGATTGAGAGGAAAAGGAATCACAAGTTTAAACGGATATGGAAGTGGTGACCTTTTGGTTCATGTGAACGTTTGGACACCAAAGACACTAAATAAGGAGCAGAAAGAGTTTTTTGAACGTATGCAAGGCGATGAAAATTTCACGCCAAGGCCCGAAAAATCGGATAAATCCTTCTTTGAGAAGGTAAAAGATATGTTCTCTTAAGAATAAAAATCTTTCTGTTTAAATAAAAAACGTATATTTGAAACTGATGTTGGGTGACCGATATCTAATTTTCTTTTTCATAGCAATTTTTTTCCCATCCTTAATTTGCTTTAAGGGTGGGTTTTTGTTTTTAAGGGAAACCTTGTTTTTCAACAATTACATATCTTTGAAAAAATAGATTACATGGATCATATCCTTGTTGCCAAAAATGTGTCCAAAACTTATGGAGACTATACTGCATTGCGCAACATATCGCTAGAAATCCCAACGAATTGTATTTATGGACTTTTGGGCCCAAATGGGGCTGGAAAGACCTCATTTATTCGAATCATCAACCAGATTACGCATCAAGATACTGGAGAGGTTTTGTTCAATGGCGAGCCTTTAGCACCACATCATATTGCCATGATCGGCTATTTGCCCGAAGAACGCGGATTGTACAAAAGTATGAAGGTAGGGGAGCAAGCATTGTATCTGGCCCAATTGAAGGGATTGTCCAAAGCTGAAGCCAAAACCCGATTAAAATATTGGTTCGACCGTTTGGATATTGGGGATTGGTGGAACAAGAAAGTGCAAGAACTTTCCAAAGGGATGGCGCAGAAGATTCAATTTATTGTTACTGTATTGCACGAACCTAAACTGCTCATTTTTGATGAGCCATTTAGTGGTTTCGACCCTATAAATGCCAATCTCATCAAAGATGAAATTCTACAATTAAAAGAAAACGGAACCTCTATTATCTTTTCTACGCACCGAATGGAATCTGTGGAGGAACTTTGTGAGTACATCGCATTGATTCATAAATCCGAAAAGATTTTGGACGGAAAATTATCCGACATCAAAAAAGCATACAAAAACAACATTTTCAATATTGGACTTCAAGCGGAGAAAGATGCGCATGCACTATTGAAGACTTTGGAAGAAAAGTTCAACATACTTTCATCCCATATCGATTTGGCGGAAAACCAATTGGATTTTAAGGTACAGCTGCCAAATTCAAATACAGCGGGAGTTTTGACCGAACTTTCGAGCATGGCCAACATCAATCGTTTTGAAGAAACCATTCCTTCGGCCAACGATATTTTTATTCAAACCGTAAACAACAAGGATAATGGCAAGTAAAATCGGATTGATCATAAGAAGGGAATATTTGGCCAAGGTACGCAACCGTTCGTTTGTAGTGATGACCATTTTGAGTCCACTTTTGATTGTGGGAATGATCGTGTTGATTGCTTATTTGGCAAAAGTAAACGATGATGAAACCCGAGTGGTGGCGGTTTTGAACGAGAGCAGCTTTTTTATGGAAGAATTTCAGCCGACTAAAAATCTGTCCTTCGTACAATTTGAGGGGATTGGTTTAGAGGAAGCCAAAGATTCTACCAACGCTTTGGAATATTATGGATTGTTGTATCTGCCGAATGAACAAAATGTTGAAAAGACAGCAAAGTCCTCGTATCTTTTTACAAAGGACAACCCCAATACCAACATCACCCAAAAATTGGAAAACATTTTTCAAAGACAATTGCGACAAGACCGTTTGCAAAAGTTGGGGGTGAGTTCCGAGCAATTTTCAACCGTAGAGGCCCCATTTGAAATCAACTTGGCCACTTTTGAGGGCGAAAAGAGCATGAAGGGCATCAATGAAATAAAAGCCGTGATCGGTGGTGGATTCGGTTATGCCATTATGATGTTCATTATTATTTACGGTGGATTTGTAATGCGCAGTGTGATCGAGGAAAAAACCAGTCGCATTATCGAAGTGATCATTTCTTCCGTAAAACCCTTTCAATTGATGTTGGGGAAAATTATTGGAACATCCCTGGCGGGGTTGACCCAATTTACCATTTGGATCATATCGGCTTCCATACTTTTAGCATTGGCGGTAATGCTTTTTGGAATTGATTTGGCGCAACTATCAGGAGATTCTCCCATGCCCGCTGGACCAATGGGAGCTGGAATGTCGCAGATTGAAGGTATGGACAGTGAAATGTTGCTGTATGCCCAAGAGATTTTGGATATTCCGTGGGGATTGTTGATTGTTTCCTTCTTTATTTATTTTGTGCTGGGCTATTTGATCTACAGTTCTATTTATGCCGCTATCGGTGCTGCCGTGGATAATGAGACCGATACACAACAATTTATATTTCCTATTATTTTACCTTTGATGTTGGCCATCTATGTGGGCTTCTTTTCAGTATTCAGCAACCCACATGGACCCATTGCCGTGGCATTTTCATTGTTCCCGTTGACATCGCCGATTGTAATGCTCATGCGTTTGCCTGGTGGAATTGGAGAAGGAGGTGTACCACTATGGCAGTTTTTAACATCTGTTGGCGTGCTGATTGTCACCTTTTTGGGAATAGTGACCTTGGCAGCCAAAATATACAGAACAGGAATTTTAATGTATGGTAAAAAGCCAACTTATAAAGAGTTGGTAAAATGGTTGAAATACTAAAAAATTATGCAAGAAGGTGCAGAAGACATAAAAGAAATCATCAAAGAAGATGTTTGGGGCACCATCAAGGATTTTTTAAATCTTGGTGTGCATCTGGGCGAAGGTGAAAAATCCATTCACTTAACCATTGGTTTATTGCTCCTCTTGACGGTTGCACTTATAGCAACTAAGTTTGTGTTGAAGTGGTTGCGCCATTTGCTGACTCGAAAAATGGAACAGGAGGACAAGCAAAAGTTCTCCAGTGTTTTCAAATTTCTCAATTATGTTATTTATTTAATTGCGGTAGTTTTTACCCTAAGTGCAGCAGGGGTAGATATCACATTGGTGATTACTGCATCGGCGGCTCTATTTGTTGGTTTGGGTCTTGCTTTGCAAGAATTGTTCAAGGATATTCTTGGAGGTATTTTCATTATAATCGACAAATCGTTGCAAGTGGGTGATGTGGTCGAAGTTGATGGAAAAGTAGGAAAGGTTTTCGAAATTAAACTACGTACCACAAGGGCCATTACCAGAGATGATAAAGTTTTGATCTTGCCTAATCATAAATTCATCAGCGACATCGTTTATAACTATACCCAAAACCACAAGACCACTCGTGAAAAGGTGAGTGTGGGGGTAGCCTATGGAAGCGATGTACAATTGGTGACCAAGATTTTGGAAGAAATAGCACATACACAGAAACAAGTATTAAAAAATCCCAAGCCTTTCGTTTTGTTCGAAGACTTTGGGGATTCTGCATTGATATTTTCCATTTTCTTTTTTACAAACGATACGTTTAGAGATCCCAGGATAAAAAGTGAAATGCGTTACAAGATAGATGCCAAGTTCAGGGAAAACAACGTATCCATTCCGTTTCCACAGAGAGATATACACATTATTCAGCCTAAACAATAGAATAAAATAAAAACCTTAAACCCCCATAGTACAAATTGGAAGCTGTTGGCTTTTGTTGTATTGCTTTGTAGTCAGATTGGATGGGCACAAAGTACAGATATTCTTCGGTTCGATTATTTGAACATTCCCGAAAACGATGCGGGAATGAAAACTCAACGTTATAAGGCACTTTTCAATTTTCCCATAAAACTAAACGAGAAGAATGATTATTTGATTACTGGGTTTGAGTACAATCGGTTTGATATGGATTATTCCAAGGAATTACCATTTGATAAGAGTGAACTGATCCGTTTTCATGTGATTGATTTTAATGCTGGGATCATTACCAAATTGAATGAAAATTGGAATTTCATTGCGATTTTAACGCCCAGATTGGCCTCCAACTTATTGGATGGCACCGAGGCGGATGATTTTTTCATGAATGCCACGGCAACCATCTGGAAGGAGCGTCCCAATGCCGATAAACCTTACCGATTGGTGCTGGGTTTAACCTATAATAGTACCACTGGTTTGCCTGTTCCATTACCTTTGATCAATTATTACAGAAGGTTTCACCCCAATTGGTCCTATACCTTGGGAATTCCTAGAAGTAACTTTAGGCACCACATAAATAAAAAGCATTTGGTAGAGTTGGCATTGTTCTTGGATGGTTATTATATCAATCTCCAGAATGATGTGATCATGGATGATGGTCAAGTGGCCTCCAAAATATCGTTGACCGCATTGGTAGGGAGTTTAGGATATCAATACAATATATCCAATAGAATGGCGCTTTTTGCTACGTTGGGAAGGTCAGTGATTCAAGAAGGGATACTTCGGAATGATGATCAAGGATCAGTATATTTATTGAATAATGAGTCGAGTTTTTATATAAGGACTGGTTTCAAAATAGGAATTTTTTAAACTTTAGGTATGTCAAAAATTTTGGTAATAGAAGATGAATCGGCCATTCGAAGAGTGCTGGTTAAGATTCTTGCAGAAGAGAACGATAACTATAGCGTCCATGAGGCCGAAAATGGCCTTGAGGGTATTGAAGCCGTAAAAAAGGAGGATTTCGATCTCGTGCTTTGCGATATTAAAATGCCCAAAATGGATGGTGTTGAGGTCTTGGAAGCTGCCAAAAAGATTAAACCTGAAATTCCTTTTATCATGATTTCTGGTCACGGTGATTTGGATACTGCGGTAAACACCATGCGCCTTGGGGCATTCGATTACATTTCCAAACCACCAGATTTAAATCGTTTGTTGACCACTGTTCGAAATGCTTTGGACCGAAAGGAATTGGTAGTCGAAAACAAGATTCTTAAAAAGAAGGTCTCCAAAAACTACGAAATGATCGGGGAGAGTGATGAGATCGGCACCATAAAGGATATGATCGAAAAAGTGGCCCCAACCGATGCCCGAGTGCTCATTACGGGATCCAATGGTACAGGTAAGGAATTGGTGGCCCACTGGGTGCATCAAAAAAGCCCGCGATCATCTGCACCTTTTATCGAGGTGAACTGTGCGGCAATACCTTCCGAATTGATTGAAAGTGAATTGTTTGGGCATGTAAAGGGGGCGTTTACATCTGCAGTAAAAGATCGTGCAGGTAAGTTTGAAGCTGCCAACAAGGGTACTATATTTTTGGATGAAATTGGGGATATGAGCCTTTCTGCCCAAGCAAAAGTGTTGCGTGCCTTGCAAGAAAATAAAATTTCCCGTGTCGGTTCCGATAAGGACATTAAGGTGGATGTTAGGGTGCTGGCCGCGACAAACAAAGATTTAAAGAAAGAAATAGAAGACGGTAAATTCCGTGAAGACCTTTACCACCGATTGGCCGTGATTTTGATCAAGGTGCCAGCTTTGAACGATAGACGCGATGATATTCCGCTTTTGATTGAACACTTTTCCCAAAAAATTGCATCGGAGCAGGGAACGGCACAAAAAAGCTTTTCTAAAAAAGCGTTGGAATTATTAAAAGGTTACGATTGGACAGGTAATGTGCGTGAACTACGCAATGTTGTGGAACGCTTGATTATTTTGGGAGGTAAGGAAGTTTCAGAAGAAGATGTGAAACTATTTGCCAGCAAATAGTCAATTACATTTTTTAAGTCGATTCAAAGCATTTTCCGATAACTCTTTCACACGTTGGTGATACTCTTTTTTATGGGGAGAAAGTTCGGTGTTCAACAAAATCAAACGAGATTCCTCATAAATATTTGTAATAAATCGCTGTGCATCGGGGCAGTCGACATCGGTAACCACTTTGTCCAAAGAAGTTTCAAAACTCAATAAACAATTGTGAACCTGTTTCTCAATAGCATTTCCTTGGGTTAATAGAATGGAGTTTTCAGTTTCCAAAGCTTGTTTGGTATTCATTACCAAAATATTGGTTCCATAACTACTAGTGGTCTCTTCTTCAAAAATGCGCAATACTTTTTCCCCAATCAAAACATTCTCCAAAGCTATGTGTAAATCTGTTTTGGAACTTCTTAAATTGTCTGATTTGGTAGCAATTTTTAAATGGGAAAGTGTTTTTTCCAAACTTTCAATAGTACCATCACAACCACAATCCAGAAAATTGTTCCTTGTTTTTTCGATGCTGTTCAAAGCTTTATACGCATGGTATTTAGCAATGTTGATGTCCTTAGAGGAAACAGCTTTTTCAATTTCAGTTTTAATGAAATCAAGATTTGAACTCGCGTAGGTGCAAGCTTGTGGAGTTTTAAATGCCGAAGTCATGATCAATAGACTAACAAGGCCTACGATGAAGACTATAAGTAGGATAATATTCTTCTTTTTCATAACGCTTTAGATTTGGGACTTTGCGTATTGATATTCATAAAGTTATGTTGTAGTGTATTTTTGTAGGAAAATAAATCGTTTAAAACACCAACTTAGACTATAAAAGGTAAAAAGTCCGATGAAATGCACCCTAACTTGTACGTATGTTCAAATGCACAAAAAGGGTTATCTTCATTGCAATGAAAAATATAGAAGCAACCACATATCGAGTACAGGGAACGCTCGATTTGACCAAGGAAAACACCTATGAGGATTTCGGTGCCTCCGAAAAGGAACTGAAAAAGGCATTGAAGAAGATTCGCAAAGATTTAGGAGAATTTCAAGATACCTTATACGCCCATGGAAAGTATGGGGTTTTAGTGTGTCTACAAGGCATGGATACCGCTGGAAAGGACAGCCTTATAAGAGAAGTGTTTAAAGACTTTAATGTAAGGGGCGTTGTAGTGCATAGTTTTAAAGTGCCATCCACTTTGGAGAAAAAACACGATTACTTATGGCGGCATTATATTGCTTTGCCAGAGCGTGGTAAATTCTCTGTTTTTAACCGAACACATTATGAAAATGTGTTGGTCACTAAAGTGCATCCAGAATATATTTTGGGTGAAAACCTGCCCAAGGTTGACGAAGTTGGAGATATTGATGAGGCATTCTGGGAAAAAAGGTATCAGCAGATTCGTGAATTTGAACAGCATGTTGCACAAAACGGAACAATCATATTCAAATTCTTTCTCAACCTTTCCAAAGAAGAACAACGGCAACGTCTATTGCGAAGAATTGAATTAAAGCAAAAGAATTGGAAATTTTCTCCAGGGGATTTGGAGGAGCGAAAACTGTGGGGCAAATATCAAGCCTGCTACCAAGAAGCCTTGAACAAAACATCCGAAGAATATGCTCCGTGGTTCGTGATTCCCGCTGACAATAAAGAAGCGGCACGAGTAATTGTGGCTTCAATTATGTTGGAAGCGTTAAAAAAATACAAAGATATAGAGGAGCCTGAGTTGGACGATGAAATAAAGGCTAATTTAGAAATCTTTAAACAAGAATTGGATAAAGAAACAACATGAGAGTAACCCTACTAATGGCCTTTCTATTGGTCAGCACCCCATTTTTTTCTCAAACCGAAGACGAAAAACAAATCAAATCGATTTATGATAAAGCATTGACCAATGGTAAAGCTTACGATTGGCTCAACTATTTATCCAACCAAATTGGAGGGAGGCTGTCAGGATCCGTGCAAGCGCAGGAGGCAGTTGATTATACCAAAGCCCAATTGGATTCTTTGGGATTGGACCGTGTGTGGTTACAACCCGTAATGGTGCCCAAATGGGTGCGTGGGGTTCCTGAGTTCGCTTATTTTGAAACCAAACCAGGACTGACCACCAATGTGCCTATTTGTGCTTTAGGAGGTTCGGTGTCAACTCCAAGTGGTGGTTTAAAAGCCAATATTGTGGAAGTGCAAGGCATTGAAGAGTTGGAAAAATTGGGCAGGGATAAAATTGAAGGCAAAATCGTTTTCTACAACCGTCCCATGGAGCCCACTTTGATCAATACGTTCACTGCATATTCAGGTTGCGTAGACCAAAGAAGCACAGGTGCAGTTGAAGCTGCCAAATTTGGTGCGGTTGGAGTTATTGTACGTTCCATGAATTTAAGATTGGACGATTATCCACACACTGGAAATATGCGATATGGCGACACACCAGTCAGTGAAAGGATTCCAGCAGCGGCCATCAGCACCAATGGAGCAGAGTTATTGAGCACTACGCTAAAATTGAATCCTGATGTTAAATTTTATTTCAAACAAAATTGTAAGCAATACGAAGATGTGCAATCTTATAATGTGATTGGTGAGATTACTGGAAGTGAGTTCCCCAATGAAGTTATGGTTGTTGGTGGACATTTGGATTCATGGGATTTGGGAGATGGTTCGCATGATGATGGCGCGGGTTGTGTACAGAGCATGGATGTTTTACGATTGTTGAAAGAAACTGGATATCGTCCTAAAAGAACTTTACGTGTGGTACTTTTTATGAATGAGGAAAATGGGATGCGCGGCGGAAACAAATATGCTGAAGTGGCTCGAAACAAAAATGAAAACCACGTGTTCGCCTTGGAAAGTGATTCAGGCGGATTTACGCCACGTGGATTTTCCATTGATGCTTCGGAGGATAACATCAAACAAATCCAAGGATGGCGAGATCTATTTGAACCTTATTTGGTGCATATGTTCGTAAAAGGCGGGAGTGGAGCCGACATAGGACCACTAAAAGAAGAAGGAATGGTGCTCGCTGGACTTCGTCCTGATAGTCAGCGTTATTTTGATCATCACCACGCTGAGAACGATACCTTTGAGCATGTGAACAAGCGTGAATTGGAATTAGGAGCTGCCACTATGGCCAGTTTGGTATACCTCATTGATAAATATGGAACCATGCCAGTAAAAAAGATAAAGGGGTAATTCTAGAAACTTACTCTTAAAAAGACCGTCCTATTTTAGGACGGTTTTTTTATGTAGCTGAATGAAGTTTCTTTCTACTGTCCTTTTTCATTTGTTTGGGGCCGTACCACAACCAGAAACCAGTTATGGTGAAAATTAATAGGGAAATTCCCATGACAGAGGTGTAGGTTAATTTTACAAAACTACCTGTACCCAAATAATCATCTAGAATCGAGCCGTCATGCACATTTTCCAAGAAATCGGAACGCCGTTTTCCAACCGATAGCACCTCACCAGTAGCACCGTCCAATTGTACTTCCATATATTGCTCCACAAACACAAATTTTACGGAACCTTTGTCCTTTCGCATATCAATACGATCTATTTCTATTGACATATCAGGGGAGACCTCTTCGCGCAAAGTAGTGCAGGCAATAGTGTGTAGGCTGTCTACTGGCAACCATTTAGTAAGGTCGGATGTGGTGCCCTTTTGGGTTTTGGGAATAATGTAACCGTTAGAGTTCTTTTTCCAACCTAAAAAGAGTCCTGAAATGGAAATAATAAAGAAAAATATAAATAATAAAGCTCCTGTGGTTCGGTGTACTTTTCTAAAAATGCGTAATACTTTGGCTTGCTTCTTCCTTTTGCCCATTCATGAAAGTTGAAAACGCTAAAGATCATTAAAATATATGAAAGGCGAAAGAAGGGAAAGGTCGGAATACCTTCCTTTAAGTACGATTTAACGTAACTTTTAGAATTGATAATGGCAGGAAATCCTAAAAGTTAGGATCCAGCAATCGGGGAACCAAAAACTCCCACTGCAATTTCGGCCCAAAGCAATAAGAATAGACCAACAATAACCGATACCCATAAAAGCCTTTTTTGGGCTTCTTTGGATTTTTTTAGAATGAAGTTGATGGAAAAACCAAGAGAGGATAATAGAATTCCAGCTACCAAAAAGTCAAATGCAGACCATTGTACTTCGGAACTGAATTGCATTGCAATAAAAGGCACCAACAACAAGGTCGCTATTGAAAAAAGAATAATATGTGTTCTTGAAAGTGTCATAAAATAAAGATAAGGACTTTATTTTTTATCCAATCAACTTTTAAAAAATGTTGTAAGCGTACTTAAATTTTCCTTTCACAAATTAATCTAAATCCAATTGAAAACCCCCATAAATTAGGTTCATGAGTTCGTCTATTTGAAGATTTCGCATTTGCTGCACCAAAGTACCAGCTGCCGCCACGTATTACTTTTTCTTGCCCTTCAAGGGGACCAGTTGGATTTGTGACTTTATTAGTGGTGTATGGGGCATACCAGTCACTGACCCATTCCCAAACATTGCCGTGCATATCAAAAAGACCCCATTGATTTGGAGGGTAACTACCCACAGGAGTTGGACTACCAAGAAAAGTGCCTTTCTTAGTATATTTTGAATTTATATTAGCATTGTAGTTTGCTAAACTATCATCAAGTACTGCTCCATAGGAAAATGGTGTTTTAGTTCCAGCTCTACAAGCATATTCCCACTCGGCCTCCGTAGGAAGACGGAATTGGAATTCTGTTGATAGATCATTTAATCGGGTAAGAAATAATTCAATATCATAAAACGAAACACTTATTATCGGAAAGTCAGGATTCACATTGTGAAAAGGGGAAGGCTTTTCAGGATGTAATGTTTTGTCTCCCATTATTTTTTGCCATTGAGCTTGGGTTACTTCCGTTCTTCCGAGCCAATAATCATTTGTAATGTTTACCTCATGTAATAATTCTGAATCTTTTAATTTTTCATAATCTCCCATATGAAAACTTCCCTTTTTTATTTTAATAAATTCCATTCCTAAAATGGGTTCCATTAAAATTGAATCGGGTTCATGTCTACAGCCCGTTAGGATTAAAAGAAGAAATAAAATTGATATCGAGCTTTTCATTTAGTACTACCAATTCTCTAGCGCATAATGCATATTTACGTATGACATGCGTTGGTTGTATATCTAAAATAACAGTTTTAAAGAAATAGTGAATGTCTAGGATTAAGTTATTGCCTCCTCTATACTTATTTACATTAAACCCGTATCTTTGCAACCTTGGAAAATCCAAGGAAATTTGAAGCTAATAATCTATTAATCACATATAATGCAAGACGGAATCTACGCAAAATTTAATACCTCCAAAGGGGAGATTTTGGTAAAACTAACCCACGATAAAACACCTGGAACGGTAGGTAACTTTGTGGCATTGGCCGAGGGTAATATGGAAAACAGTGCTAAACCGCAAGGTACACCTTATTACGATGGGCTTAAATTCCACAGGGTAATTGCCGATTTTATGATCCAAGGAGGATGTCCTTCAGGAACTGGAACAGGTGATCCAGGATATAAATTTGATGATGAATTCCACCCAGAGTTGGTACACGACAAACCTGGAGTGCTTTCTATGGCCAATGCAGGTCCTGGAACCAATGGAAGCCAGTTTTTTATTACCCACGTAGCAACCCCTTGGTTAGACAACAAACACACTGTGTTTGGGCATGTTGTGGAAGGTCAGGATATAGTGGATGCCATAGCTCAAGGAGATCAAATAGAGAGCTTAGAGATTGTAAGAATAGGGGATGAAGCTGAAAACTGGAATGCCATCGAAGCTTTTAGGGTTTTTGAAGGTGCTCGTGAAAGACGCATTGCAGAAGCTAAGGCCCAAGCCGAAGCCGAGATGGAAAAATTGGCCGCTGGTTTTGATAAAACGGATAGCGGACTTCGTTATAAGATCATTCAGAAAGGAAGTGGTGCAAAAGCAGAAAAGGGAAATACTGTTTCTGTACATTATGAAGGTGCATTGACTAATGGTCAAATCTTTGATTCTTCATACAAAAGAAAACAGCCGATCGATTTTACTTTGGGTGTAGGACAAGTAATTCCAGGATGGGATGAAGGTATTGGCTTATTGAAAGTGGGCGATAAGGCTCGTTTTGTAATTCCTTCGCATTTGGCTTACGGAAGCGCAGGAGCTGGTGGGGTTATACCTCCGAATGCAACTTTGATTTTTGATGTGGAATTAATGGGTGTCAAATAAAATTTAACCCATAATATAAATAAGAAAAGCTTCCAGAAATGGGAGCTTTTTTATTTTGTAGAACGATTTACACTTACCAAAAGAAGACAAAAGTTAATCGCTAGTAATAAAAATAAAATACTTAAAAATGGATTCATGGTCAGAGTTATTTATTACGTAACAATTGAACGATAAAAAACCCTACCTATTGTATTAAAAAAATTCAATTTTATTTTTTGGAACCATTTACGCTCCAAACCAATAGCAATGCATTTACGATTAAAAGAAAGCTGAGAATAGCAAAAAAAGTGTTCATGGGTTATTTTGATTAATGGTTGTGGGGAACAGTGTTTGCTAATTAGATAGGAAAAGTCTGATTGGTTGCGTGAAAAATGAAGAAAAAATAAAAGCCCGGGGAAAACCCGGGCTTGCTCTATAAAAAAGTGTACTGTAACCTTAGTCTATAACTTGTACGTTAACGGCGTTCAATCCTTTTTTACCTTGTTGTAGTTCGAATTCTACAACATCACCTTCTCTTACTTCGTCGATTAAACCTGAAATGTGTACAAAGTGATCTGTGTTTGAACCTTCTTCAGTGATGAATCCGTATCCTTTGGAATCGTTGAAGAATTTTACTGTTCCTTTACTCATAATAAAAATTGAAAAAATTAAATCTGCCGCGAAGGTACGTTTAATTTAATGAGAATCAGTTTTTAAACCGTTTTTTTTCAAAAAGATTTATGCAGTAGGATCTGGAGTTAAACGTAAATAGGGTTTAATCTCTTCAACACCCTTGGTGAAAATGATTTTCGCTTCTGCTGTTGGAATCGAAGGACTTACTACAACCTTTTGCCCATTTTCCCAATTTGCTGGAGTTGCTACTTTATGGTGTGCAGTCAACTGCAGTGAATCGATAACACGAAGCAATTCATAAAAATTACGACCTGTGGAAGCTGGATAGGTAAGAATAAGCTTGATTTTTTTGTCTGGTCCAACAATAAATACCGAACGAACGGTAAGGGTATCGTCTGCATTGGGGTGAATCATATCGTAAAGGTCAGAAACCTTTCTTTCCACATCCGCAATGATCGGGAAGTTGACTTCCGTGTGTTGGGTTTCGTTGATGTCCTTGATCCATTCTTTGTGCGATTCGGCGCCATCCACACTCAAGGCCATCATTTTTACATTTCTTTTGGCGAACTCATCCTTAAACTTGGCAGCAGTACCCAATTCAGTAGTACAAACAGGTGTGAAATCAGCAGGGTGAGAGAACAAAATGCCCCATCCATCACCCAGGTATTCGTAAAAGTTAAGGGTTCCTTCAGAAGTTACCGCCGTAAAGTCTGGAGCGGTATCACCTAATCTTAGCGTTGCCATATATTTTGATTTAAATTGATAATTTGGTTAATCCTATAAATTTAGGGGATTATTTCGACCTGTCCGTTTTAATGCGTTAAAACTCTATTAAACTTTTTTACCAGAATTTGAAGGTTTGGTGTTAGGCTACGACTAAAAGTTTAATATTTTTAAATATGGAAAATCAAGAACTCGAACAGCTACGTTATCCCATTGGGAAAATTCAATTACCAACTACTATTACTGAACAAGATGTGAAAGATTGGATCTTGGTCTTGGAACAATTGCCAGAAAAATTGGAGGCCTTGGTAAGCCCATTGTCTGAAAAGCAATTGGAAACCCCATACCGACCTGGCGGCTGGACCGTAAGACAATTGGTACACCATATTTCCGATAGTCACCACAACAGTTACCTTCGATTTAAATGGGCCTTGACCGAGGAAAATCCCGTAATAAAGCCCTACAATGAGAAAGCTTGGGCGGAGCTTTTTGATTCTCGAACGGCGCCCATCCAAATGTCATTGGACCATTTAAAAGTGATCCACGCCAAATTGGTGTATTTGATCAAGGGATTGACAGCGGATCAATTGCAACGAAAATTCATTCACCCCGATGGGAACCAAGAATCGACTTTGGAAGTTAATGTGGGCAGATATGCATGGCACAGTAACCACCATTTAGCCCACATTGCCAATTTAATTGAACGAGAAGGCTGGTAATTACAGTTTTTTGGTCAAAATCCACATGGGTTTTTCGGTGTCCAAAACACCTGGGAGTATCACTTCGCTTTCCCTTTTGATGACATACCCATTTTTCTGATAAAAATGAATGGGATTGCCCTTTTGCATGGTATCCAGCCAGACTAGTTTTTTGTTCAAGGATTTGGCTTTGGTCTCTATCCATTGTAGGGTTTGTTTGCCCAATCCTTTGCCTGAATGCTCTTTAAGAAAGTAAATTTTCTCTGCCTTTAGAGCTTCTTCTGGGGTGATTTCATCAATACCGCAATGCAGGACCAACTTTAGAATTCCCACTGTTTCTCCTTTGCAATTGATGAGATAATGGCTGGCATTGGGGTCCTTTAATTCCTTTTCCACTACCGATTTTGTCAACCCATAAGAAATATAGGGCGTTGGGTCGGCATTGGTCCACAAGTGTAAATAATGCTCTCGGTACGATTTTACACCAACCTCTAAATAGGTGTCAAGGTTAGCAAGCGTTACGGGAATAAAGTTGAGATCCATAGGTTGAAAAAGAAAAAACTTTACTTATTTCCATTTGATGTTGCAACCTAAGCTGGGCTTTTGGTCTGCCGCAATGGATTTTCCTTCTAAAAGGGAATCCAAGGCATTTCTGAGATCGGAACCCGTCAAAGGAATTCCATTTTGAGGTCTTGAATCATCCAATTGACCTCGGTAAACCAAATTTAAATCAGCATCAAACAGATAAAAATCAGGGGTGCAAGCTGCATCGTAGGCTTTGGCCACTGCTTGACTTTCATCATACAAATAAGGGAAGGTGTAATCGGCTTCCGTGGCCTTTTCTTTCATCAAATCTGGAGAGTCTTGCGGATAATTTTCCACATCGTTGCTGGAAATGGCAACAAAACCAACGCCTTTGGATTGATATTCCTTGGCCAATTTGGAGATTTCGGGGTTCACATGAATCACAAAGGGGCAGTGGTTGCAAATAAACATGATCACAGTTCCTTTTTCTCCTTTTACAGCATCCAAAGAAAGAGTGCTGTCAGAAACAGTATCCAACAAAGTAAAATCAGGAGCTTTTGTTCCTAAAGGAAGCATATTACTTGGCGTTCTGGCCATGGTTCAATGTTTTTACAGGAAGTACAAAAATAAAAAACGACCTGCTAAAAACAGGTCGTTGCATCTATTTAAAATGTAAATTCTTTTAAATGTCGTCGAAATCCACGTCGGTAAAACTTTCCGTGGTAGAGCCGTTTTGACTAAAGGTGTCTTCTTCCTTTTTAAAATCTTTTTGGTGACGTTCAGATATTACTTCTTGCCCTTTTTCGTCGATAATATAGTCCATCATTTCCTCCATGATCTCTTTAAAAGCGGTAAAATCTTCTTTGTAGAGATAGATTTTGTGCTTTTTGTAATGGAAGGAACCATCATCGTGGGTAAACTTTTTGCTCTCGGTAATGGTGAGGTAGTAGTCTCCAGCTTTTGTGCTTCTAACATCAAAGAAATATGTTCTTCTACCTGCTCTTAAGACTTTTGAATAAATCTCTTCCTGATCCATTAAATCTTTCTCGCCCATGTGGTTTAGTGTTATTTATCTAAGTTGTATTTAGTTACCAAAAATGTAAAAAAAAAGCTAATTCAGCAACTTTTTTAAGATTCTTTGCCCGAGAGTTGATTGATGTAGAGATCCTTATAGTACCCCTCCTGATTGTTCAATTCTTCATGGGTGCCCTCTTGAATGATTTTACCCTGATCCAACACAATGATCTTGTCCGCATTTTTCGCAGACGATACCCTGTGGCTTACAATCAAGGTGGTTTTGCTTTCTGAAACTTTCTTTAGATTATTTAATATTTCTTCTTCGGTTTCCGTATCCACAGCGGACAGGCAATCATCGAACAAATAGATTTTTGGATCTTTTAAAAGTGCCCGTGCAATGGATACACGTTGCTTTTGTCCACCACTTAAAGTGATGCCACGTTCCCCAAGAATGGTGTCGTATTTTTTAGCGAAGCCTTGAATGTTTTTATGTACCACGGCCTTTTTGGCAACTTCTACAATGTCTTCATGGGTGGCATTCTCATTCCCAAATCGGATATTGTTTTCAATTGTATCCGAAAATAAAAAGGCATCCTGCGGTACTGCCCCAATAGCTTTTCTAAGGCTGTCCAAATTAAGTTGTTGAACAGGAACACCATCCACCAAAACTTCACCAGATGAAACATCGTAAAGTCGGGCCACCAAATCCAAAATGGTTGATTTTCCTGAACCTGTTTTACCCAAAATAGCAACCGTTTCTCCTGCTTTTACTTTGAAAGAAACATTGTTCAAGGCTGTAATTTCGGTGTCCTCATACGTGAACGTAACATTCTTGAACTCGATATCGCCATGAATACTTTTGTGCTCAGCTACTATATTTTTAATGGCAGGTTCCTCTTGCAAGAACTCATTGATACGTTTTTGTGAAGCTTCCGCACGTTGCACAATCGAAGTCAGCCAACCCACAACTGCTACGGGCCACGTAAGCATATTCACATACAGAATAAACTCAGCAATAATTCCAACAGTTTCAATTTCTCCGTTAATGTATTGGCGGCCGCCAATGTAGATCACGAAAATATTACTGATTCCGATCAGCAGGATCATTAAAGGAAAGAACCAGGCGTTCACTTTGGCCAAAGACATGCTGGTGTCCTTGCCTTCAATGGCCAAATTTCTCATTTCTTCATTAACCCTTGGTTCAATGCTATAAGCTTTGATCACCGAAATTCCTGAAAATGATTCTTGTGTAAACGTAGAAAGGGTAGATAAATACTCCTGTACTTTGGTGCTTCTTTTATGAATAATTTTACTGATTTTATAAATCAAAATCGATAAAATAGGCAGTGGCAACAGGGTGTAGGTCGCTAAAGTGGGTGCCTTGATGAACATGAGTGGCACCAAACACACAAAAAGTGTCAACGTTTGAATACCGTACATGATCGCAGGCCCTCCATACATTCGAACCTGACTCACATCTTCACTAATGCGGTTCATCAAGTCACCAATACGATTGCTTTTATAAAAGTTGAGGCTCAACAATTGATAATGATCAAAAACCTCATTTTTTAGGTCATATTCAATGTAGCGAGACACATTAATAATGGTCTGACGCATTAAAAAAGTAAAAAGTCCAGATAAAATAGCCGCCCCGATGATAATCAAAATGTATTGCAACAACAATCCTTTGGCATCCGAAAGGGTAATTACATCCGCCATATATTCCTCAACAGCTTGGATGGATTTGTTCACGTACGAAGGCATGATTAAAGAAAAAATCCGAGCTATAATGGTAATCAAAATACCCAGTAGCAGCTTAAACCAGTATTTTTTGAAGTATTTATTAAGGTGTTTCAGTTCCTTCATAAAAGGGGAGGACAGTTTTAGTCAGTTGTAAGACAATCCAGCAAATATATACCTTTGGGAATAAAGTAAATGTTATAAAAGTGATAAGAAAACAACTTTGGTAGGTAAGATTGAAATATAAGCTTACTTTTGCCGAGCGAAAGCCAATTAATGACTTTAAAAGTTCTTTAGACATGCTTACCCGAAGGCACATTAGAGTAAAAGTGATGCAGTGCATCTACGCCTTGGTCCAATCCAAGGATGAATCCCTGCAAAAGCAGGAAAAATTCCTAAGAGTCAGTATAGAGAACATGTATGTGCTCTATCTCCTAATGTTAAGTTTATTGGCAGAATTGCACCGCTTGGCGGAAAAGCATGTGAGCCATGCTTCCAGAAAGTATGTGGCCACGGAGGATGACAACTACCCAGACCCAGAAAAATTTATTAAAAACCGATTGTTGTTGCAATTGGTGAATAATGATGCGCTCAAAAACGAGCTTTCCAATCGCAAGTTGGACAACTGGTACTTGAATGAAGAGTACGTAAAGATCATTTACAAAGAAATTGTGGCAAGTGCTATTTACAAGGAATATATGTCCACTAGCGAAAGTTCTTATGTGGACGACCGCGAATTGGTATTGAACCTGTTCCGCGAAATTATCGCACCCAACGAAAAGATCTACGAGTACTTTGAGGATGACAAGCTTACATGGGTGGACGACTTCCCGATTGTGAATACCTTCTTGGTAAAACGATTGAAAAAGGCCAAGCCCGATGTGTCCGAACGTTTCTTTTTGCCAGCTTTGTTGAAGGATCAAGAAGATATGGAGTTTGCCAATGACCTCCTGACCAAAACATTGCTCAACGATGCCAAATGGGAAAAGGAAATTGAAGGTAAAACCCCAAATTGGGACAATGACCGAATTGCAGAAATAGATTCCATTATACTAAAAATGGCTATTTGTGAGTTATTAAATTTCCCTTCGATACCCGAAAAGGTAACTTTGAACGAGTATTTGGAAATTGCGAAGGAATACTCAACACCCAAGAGCAGCATTTTTATCAACGGGGTGTTGGACAAGTTGGCGAAGGAGTATAAAACCTCAGGAAAATTGCAAAAAATTGGAAGGGGTTTACAATAAAACAATAATTGTTTAATTTTGGAGAAACAAATTTTTATCATGAAAAGAATAACAACAATTTTTAGTTTGCTTATGGCTGTGGCCTTGGTAAGTTTTTCTTGCAAGGACAAAGCTTCTGAAAAAATAGTTGCTGATAACTTACAGACAGCTGAAACAAGGGATGATGCACAGAAGTTGCTTCCCGTAATGACATTTGAAAAAGCAGAGCACGATTTTGGAACCATCCAAAGAGGAACTCCTCAAGAGTATTCATTCGCTTTTACAAACACAGGTAACGCTCCATTGATTATTACCGATGCTAAAAGTAGCTGTGGATGTACTGTTCCAAATCCTCCAAAAGAGCCTATCGCTCCAGGTGAAACAGGTGAGCTATTGGTTAAATTCAACGGTTCTGGACAAAACCAGGTTACTAAAACCATCACTGTAACTGCAAATACCGCTAAAGGTTCCGAACTTTTGAGAATTAAAGCATTTGTGCAAGCTCCAGAGGCTATGCCAGCTGGTCCTGTAAAATAATTTTAAAGACCTGAATGGAAAACCTAGGACAATTTTTACCTCTGATCTTGATTTTCGCTGTGGCGTATTTCTTTATGATTCGCCCACAAATCAAACGTCAGAAGGATGAGAAGAAATTTACATCGGAATTGAAAAAAGGTGATAAGATCATCACCAAAAGTGGTCTTCACGGAAAAATCGTGGAATTGAACGACAAGGATTTTTCTTGTGTAATCGAGACCATGGCTGGAAGATTAAAGTTTGATCGCTCTGCCATCTCCATGGAAATGAGCAAAAAACTGAACACTGCCCCAGCTGAGAAAAGCTAAGGTTCCGAAAATCATAATTTTAAGACGTCCTCCCAAGCAATTGGGGGGACGTTTTTTTTGTATCTTATTCCAAATTTGAAATTATGGCAACACGTAGACAATTCGTAAAAAAGAGTTCATTGTGCATGGCTGGTTTAGGGGCATCCTTTGCCCTGCCAATGGATGTTTTGGCGTCCGTTCGGCGAACCATTAGTCCCAACGACAAAATTCAGGTGGGGCTGATCGGCTGTAACGGCATGGGATTTTCCGATTTGAGCTCCATGTTGCAAAACAGTGAAGTGGAAGTGGTGGCCCTTTGCGATGTGGATGAAAATGTACTGCGTGAAAAAACAGCCGAACTGGAAAAAGGAGGCATTAAAAAACCAAAATGGTATACCGATTACAGAAAACTACTGGAAGATAAAGATATTGACATAGCCATTATTGGTACGCCAGACCATTGGCACTGCCTACAACTCACCGATGCCATTGATGCAGGAAAGGATGTGTATTGCGAAAAGCCCATTGCCAATTCCGTTGCAGAAAGTGAAGCTATGCTGACCAAGGTGAATTCAAGCGACCGAATGGTGCAAATAGGGCAGTGGCAACGCAGTGAACCCCATTTTGTGGATGCCATTAATTATGTGCATTCGGGTAAATTGGGGCAAATCCGTTTGGTAAAGGCATGGGCCTACCAAGGTTGGATGCAATCCATTCCCGTGTTGCCCGATAGTCCTGTGCCCTCAGGAGTGGATTACGAAATGTGGTTAGGACCTGCACAAAGCCGACCTTTCAATAAAAATCGATTTCATTTTAACTTTAGATGGTATTGGGACTACGCAGGTGGTTTAATGACCGATTGGGGGGTTCACATGATCGACTATGCTTTGTATGGTATGAAAGCCTCCAATCCGAAATCTGTGATGGCGATGGGTGGTAAGTTTGCTTATCCAAACGATGCGGCCGAAACCCCAGATACCTTGCAGACCATTTACGATTTTGGCGATTTTTCCCTGCTTTGGGAACACGCAACAGGTATTGATGGTGGTAACTACGGCCGAAACCATGGCGTGGCCTTTATAGGCAACAACGGAACTTTGGTGCTCGACCGTGGGGGTTGGGAAGTGATTCCTGAGCACGACCGCCCACATTGGAGTCAAGATTTAGGCCCAAAAATAGAAGCTGTGCCCTTGCAAAAAGGTGTGGGACAAGGATTGGGATTTCACACCAAAAACTTCTTGGAAGCGGTTAAAACTCGAGACGCCTCTATCTTAAAAGCACCAATAAAAGTGGGGTATGATGCTGCCATGGTAAGCCATTTAGGCAATATTGCTTACAAAACAGGCGAGCGCTTGTTCTGGGATGCCGAAAACAAAAAGTTTAACGATGCCAAAGCAGATGCCTTATTGATGAACGAATATCACAACGGTTGGGCGTTTCCAAAGATGGGTTAGGGAATTTTTGGAAATGCACTTATCGGCTTGGCTATGAGTAGTTGCGTGGTTTATCAATTGATTTTGCAAGTACACACCGAACTGAAAATGCGCGAGGATTTTCAGAAGTAGACGAGAACGGGCAATTACTTATAGCCATTGTTGCCATTAGTTTTTTTGGTTAATATTTCAGTTATTTCCGCTTCTCCGATTTTATTCGGTCCTTCGTGAATACACCAAATTCTTCCTTTTTCAATCAAATCTGCAATGTTTTGGTGTTTTAGAAATCGGACTTTTACAATCTCTGTTTCACTTGGTAAAATCAATTCCTTTTCAAACTCAACTTGTCCAATATAAGTTGTCACAGAATCAGACGAGTTTTCTTTGTATTCAAAAACGTGATTAGGTCTGTAATTAGTTTTAATTCCTGTTTTCCGTCCACCTTGTTCAGTCGGATACAGAGTTAGGTTAGCCTTTATGTCGATTGTGTCCGAAATCATTGAATTCTTTCAGCAAGTTTTAAGTTCCACCATTCGATTATTTCAGAAGTCATTTCATCAGCTCCAAACTCATCGTTATAAAGTCCGTAGGTTACAGATAACTCACTTTCCAGAACACGAGTTATCTTTTCCAAGTCAGCACCATTGTATAAATTGCTCAAAATTTGATGATTTAGTCCATCAAATTCGTCTTTTGGTGCCCCAGGAATTAATTCCCAAGAGTTAAGTGTTTTTCTTAATTCTCTGAAATTTTCTTGATACTCTTTTTTTATTTGTTCTCTGTTCATTCAAATTAAAGGCAACGTTTAAGATATGATTTGTTTTAATTTTTGGTTACGCACAGCCCACAGTGATTTAAATAATCCTGCAGTTCTCAATAGGAAAGCCTAATTTAAGCTATTCCACTTCGGGTAAAGTGAATGAACCATTAAGTACAGATTCTCCTGGTCTATAAATGCGGAAGAGAATATTCCATCCATTAGGGGCGTCCAAACGGTTAGGTGCATCACCACATACTTCTTCTGAACCATAATGCACAGTGAAAGTATTATCATTGTTTAAAACAACATTGGACCCATTTAATAAGCAATTTTCTGTTTTAATATAACCATCATCACCATAAACTGTTATGGACCAAAAGCCATCATTATCAGGTACCAAATATGTTGCAGTATAGCATTTGTCCTTACTGCTTTTTTGAGGTTTGTAATTTAAATAAGTGGCAGCTTCTTCGGGTAATAAGCCCCACGCTGCAGCTGCGGCTATATGCCTTGTTTCTTCATCCACAGTGCCACGTTTTCCCATCATTCCTTTCCAACTGGCATAATTGGCACTTTCTTTATTGTAGACATTTCTTAATGAATCTAAAGAATTAGTATCCCATTCAAAATCGGGAAATGGTTGGTTTGAAATCGAAGTAACCATAAATTGGTTTTGCAAGTCGTTCACCATCTCAATCTCCGATGCATCTTTGGCGTTGAAAACCTGAATGCGCACGATAATATAAAGAAACCTTGTATTGCCTTTAACGATATAATTGCCCGATTTATAAAAAATATCCTGAACATAATGATCATTATCCAATATGTAAATGGATGCGTAACGGGAGTCTGGCATTTCAGGGAAGGTTATTTCAAGGCCATCTTTGGAATCAAATACACCACCAGAATATAACACATCACGATTCATGCGAATCACGGTTTGATTATCTAAAGGGGTAGGTGTTCTAAAATGAAAAAACTGGTTTGTACCTCCCGCATTTTTGATCATTTGGGTATACATATTGTCTGTTTCAGCTCTAATGAAGGTGTCAGCTGTTACTTCTTTAATAGATTGCTCCTTGTCATTTTTACTTTTAGGTTGACATGAAAATAGGGCAAGAATTACAACTACGATAAATAAATTTTTCATGATATAATGGATTAGTGTTTATCAAAAAAACTTTGCAAAACAATGGGGGGATATTTGTTTTGGAATCTATTATTGTAGTTAAGTGGTTAACCAAATTTAAAGATATTTATTTGGTTATTAATCATATAGCTAATTAAATTTTGCTAATCGGAGATAGTTATCGATACCCATCATTCAACCCAACTTCATCCTTGATCATGGGAAGTATTTTTTCCAACCTGCGCAGTTTGGTTTTTTCTTGTTTTGCCTCTGCAATGTATTCGCAGAACTCTTTTTGTTTGTAGGGGGTGAACTTTTCAAAAGCTTTTTGTAAAGTTGGGTGCTTTATTAGCTCTGCGTGCAGCAACTCGGGAATCTCAACTTTTTTCGTTTTTTCGGGTTGAATCTCCATACCCTTTTTCTGGTTTTCCAAAGACTCGGTCATGTAGGCCAGAACGGACATATCATCCACTTCATCCATTGAAGAGAACTTCCAATGCCGCATCCCTTTGGTTTTGCCTTCTTGGGCATTTTCCAACACCTTTTTAGGGTCTTTTAAAAACACCCCGTTAAAAAACCAGACCCCAAAATGAGATTTGAACTTACAAATACCAAAAACATTTTTGCCATTGAGGGTGTACACGGGAAAGCTCCATTTAAAGGTTTCATCGGCTTCCGTTTTTAAGGCCAACTGGCGCAAATGCGAAATGCCATCCCTAAAGGGATGCTCCTGCTCATAATAGGCTTCCAGCTTTTCAGTTTTGTCCATCTCACTTGATTTGCGATGCAGTAAGTTCGCAAATTTTCACGATAGTTAGGGTCGCCTTTTCCATACTTTCCAAAGGAACGTACTCGTATTTGCCATGAAAATTATGTCCGCCAGCAAAAATATTGGGACATGGCAATCCCATAAAACTCAATTGGGAACCATCTGTTCCACCTCTAATGGGTTTGATGATGGGAGTGATGCCTAAAGATTCCATGGCCTCTTTGGCAATTTCGACAATTTGAAAAACAGGTTCCACCTTTTCGCGCATGTTTTTGTATTGATCCTCAATGCTCAAGCTGAGGTAATTCCCATATTTTTTATTGAGTTTGGCCGTGATGTCATCCAGCATTTCTTTTCGGGCCGCAAAATGGGTGGCATCATGATCCCGAATGATCATATCGATTTCTGCATGCTCAATTTCGCCCTTTATTTTGTGAACATGGAAAAAACCTTCAATTCCTGTAGTGTGTTCTGGCACTTCATGTGGTGGCATCAAGCTTAAAAATTCGTTGGCAATGCCAATCGCATTCACCATTTTGTTCTTCGCATAACCAGGGTGCACACTTTTTCCCTTTATGGTCACTTTGGCCTTGGCCGCATTAAAATTTTCGTATTCCAACTCCCCAATCTGGCTACCATCCATAGTGTAGGCCCATTCGGCACCGAATTTTTCCACATCAAATTTATGGGCGCCACGACCAATCTCTTCATCAGGGGTAAAACCAATTCGGATTTCACCATGTTTGATCTCTGGATGGTTGATGAGGTATTCCATGGCCGTAATAATTTCCACAATACCAGCCTTATCATCAGCACCCAAAAGGGTAGTGCCATCCGTAGTGATCAAAGTTTGCCCTTTGTACAGTAATAAATCTTCAAAATAATCGGGGGAGAGCACAATGTCCATGCTTTTGTTCAGCACAATATCACTCCCATCATACTCTTTTATAATCTGAGGCTTTACATTCCGCCCAGAAAAATCAGGAGACGTGTCAAAATGAGAAACAAAACCTATGGTAGGTACTTTTTTGTCCACATTGCTCGGAAGCGTAGCCATGATATAAGCGTTTTCATCAATCGAAACCTCTTCCATTCCTATTTGATGTAACTCCATGACCAATTTTTTGGCCAAGTCCCATTGCTTTTCAGTACTTGGTGTTGTTTTGGAGTATGGGTCGCTTTGGGTGTCGATTTGCACATATTCCAGAAATCGGGGCAGTAGTTTTTCCATGTTTGGCTTTTTACCAAAAATAAGGCTTATTCAAATCAAAATTTGTAGAAGAAACACATTAAAAAAAGTATCTTTCGAGAACAAAACAGGAACTGCTTTTGAAACCTCTATTTCTCTTTCTTCTTTTTTTAACTGCTCAATTAGGTTATTCCCAAATGGAATGTATGCTTGGTGTTGGGGGAAAGGATGATGAAACCATTGCCAAGGTTTTTGAATTGACCGAAGAGCAGCAAAAAAGTTTGAGAAACTGGAGTGCAGAACTTAAAGTCCGCAACGATATCCTGAAAGACAAAGCCAGGTTTTTGATGAAAAAGCATGAGGAAAGCTCTCCAGAGGTTCTCGTAACCGTTTCTATACAGTACAGTACGCTTATGGACAGCATGAAACAAAATGTTCGGATGATGGATAAACGTTTGCTGAATTTGTTCAATGAGGTACAATATCAACGCTATTTAAAATTGTGCGAACAGATGACTTTGCGCCCCATCTATATAAATAGGTTGCTCAACGAAAATTGAAATAATTGCTGCATACTGTTTTAGGAGTTTTTATTTTTGTCCAAATTTCATGCTGAATGTATAAAATCCTTATTCGCCCCATCCTCTTTTTGTTTGATCCAGAAACCGCACACCACTTTTCATTTTGGGCGATAAGAGTTTGTTCCAAGTTAGGTTTGAACCATCTTTTCAAAAGTATTTTTAAAGTAAACGACCCTCGATTGGAGCGTGAGGTTTTCGGAATTAAATTTCCAAATCCCGTAGGTCTGGCAGCAGGTTTTGATAAGGATGCCAAACTTTACAACGAGTTTTCAGATTTTGGTTTCGGATTTGTTGAAATCGGAACCTTAACGCCCAAGGCACAACCTGGCAATCCTAAAAAGCGTTTGTTCCGATTGTTGGATGATAAGGCCATCATCAACCGAATGGGATTCAACAATCATGGTGTGTTTGAAGCCGTGGAGCAATTAAAGAAAAAACACCGCGTATTGGTGGGCGGAAATATTGGGAAGAATAAAGTAACCCCGAACAGCGAAGCCGTAAAGGATTACTTGATTTCATTCGATGCCCTTTTTGAGCATGTAGATTATTTTGTAGTAAATGTAAGTTCACCTAACACACCTGGATTACGCGAATTGCAGGATAAAAAACCACTGACCGACCTGCTCAATAAATTGAAAAAGGAGAACAGTAAGTTGAGCAAGAAATTGGAGCAAAAGGAAAAACCAATTCTTTTAAAAATTGCGCCAGATCTAACAGATGATCAGTTGTTGGACATCATCGACATCGTAAAAGCGACTCAAATCGACGGCGTAATTGCGACCAACACCACCATTGAGCGTAAAAACCTTAAATCACATTTATTGCTGACCGAAGAACAAGGAGGATTGAGTGGAAAACCGTTGACGAAAAGAAGCACAGAAGTAATCCGATTTTTGTCCGAAAAAAGCAATAAAGCATTCCCCATCATTGGGGTGGGAGGAATCCATTCTGCGGAAGATGCCCTTGAAAAATTGGATGCAGGAGCAGACTTGGTGCAATTGTACACAGGCTTTATTTACGAAGGCCCTGCGCTCATCAAAAAAATAAATAAAGCTATCTTAGCTATGATGTCTTAGCTATGAACTCTTTGCTTGTTTTATCTCTGGAACCCATTAATTATTCCATCTTAATTGGTTTTGTGATTTCCGCCTTGGCTTTGGCCATTTCTCCAGGGCCTGATAACATTTTTGTACTCACCCAAAGTATTAGCAACGGTACAAAATCAGGATTGGCCACTGTGGCGGGACTTATGTCTGGTTGTTTGGTACACACGACTTTGTTGGCCTTTGGGGTTTCCGAAATCATTAAAAGAAGCGATACGCTATTCTTTGCCATCAAACTTTTTGGTGCCCTTTATTTATTGTATTTGGCCTACATGGTTTATCGAAGCGATGCTTCCATTTTGTTGGATGCAAAAAAGGAAAAAGCAAGCTCACCCATGAAGCTTTTTAGAATTGGATTCACCATGAATGTGCTGAATCCGAAGGTGACTATTTTCTTTTTGGCCTTTTTTCCAGGCTTTTTGTTCAGTGATGAGCTGAATACTGTGATTCAGTTTTACGTATTGGGATTTATTTTTATCCTGAGTGCTTCACTGGTTTTTGGTTCTATTGCTGTTTTGGCAGGGAGCATTTCCACCTATTTGAAGCAACATAAAAACACTGGGCTGTACCTAAAATGGCTGCAGATCATCGTTTTTGTGGGTATTGCATTGTATCTATTGCTATCGGATAAATAGTGCTATTTTTACCCATGTCTATGCCAAAAGTTAAAATCATAGAATGTCCTAGAGATGCCATGCAGGGGATCAAAACCTTTATTCCCACCAAGGAAAAGGTAAAGTATATCCAGTCGTTGTTGGGCTGTGGTTTCGATACCATTGATTTTGGAAGTTTTGTGTCGCCAAAGGCCATTCCACAAATGCAGGATACTGCAGAGGTATTGGCGCAATTGGATCTTTCACGAACCCGAAGCAAACTTTTGGCCATTGTAGCAAACATTCGCGGAGCGGAAGATGCTTGTAAACACGAAGCCATTCAATATTTGGGTTTTCCTTTCTCCATTTCCGAAAACTTTCAAATGCGGAACACCCACAAGACTATTGATCAATCGGTGGAAACCTTGAAGGGTATTTTGGAATTGGCACATGCCCACGATAAAAAAGTGGTCACCTATATTTCCATGGGATTTGGAAATCCGTACGGTGATCCTTGGGATGTGGATATAGTAGGGGAGTGGACCGAGAAATTGGCCGACATGGGCACGAATATTTTATCGCTGTCCGATACTATTGGTAGTTCAACTCCAGAAGTGATTGATTATTTGTTTTCCAATTTGATACCGAAATATCCCGAAATTGAATTTGGTGCCCATTTGCATACCACACCGACCAAATGGCACGAAAAAGTGGAGGCCGCCTATAAGGCAGGGTGTCGTCGTTTTGATGGCGCTGTGCAAGGATTTGGCGGTTGTCCCATGGCCAAGGATGAACTCACAGGGAATATGCCCACCGAAAAAATGTTGTCCTATTTTACAACCCAAAAAGCTGATACTGGGGTGAATTGGATGGTGTTTGAAGCCGCTTTCAACAAGGCCACTGAGCTTTTTTCAGTCTATCATTAGATTTTATTGAACAAAAACCAGCTTAAATGTTAATTGTTAAAATTTATTTAAATTAAGTCTAAATAAATTTGGTTGATGGAAGAGGTAAAAATATATTTGCCGCGCATTTTAAAAATGACACATGAAAAAATCAATCATCTTTCTAGCATTACTGGTATCAACTTTTGCATTCGCACAAACAAGCACTGACTCTATTCAGTTAGATCCCCAAAAACAAATCAATGCAGCGCAACGCTTATTATCTGGAAATTACGGTTCGGCGGTAACCGTTGGCGCTTATGGCGAAATGCTGTACAATCAACCCAATGGACAAAACGGGGAGTTGGATGTACAACGTTTGGTGGTTTTGTTTGGTTATAGATTTGATGATCGTACCCAATTTGTAACAGAAATTGAGTTTGAGCATGTAGAAGAAGTTTTTGTAGAGCAGGCTTTTGTGAACTATATGGCCGCCCCAAACTTTAATATTAGGGGAGGTTTAATGTTGGTACCCATGGGAATCATCAATGAGTTTCACGAGCCAACTACATTCAACGGAACAGAACGTCCAGCAATGGACAATGCCATTGTGCCAACTACTTGGAGAGAATTGGGGGTTGGTGTAACTGGTAGGTTCAATTCCATTTCTTTAGGGTACCAAGCCTACATTTTTAATGGATTTAAATCCACAGAAGCCAATGGTGAAGGTGGAGTTACTGGTATGTTGCGAGGTTCTAACGGTCTTAGAGGTGGTAGGCAAAAAGGAATCCAATCCACTATTAATAAACCTAACCTTTCCACCAAACTGGATTATTACGGTATTCCAGGACTTCGACTGGGCTTTTCTACTTATTTAGGCCGTACCCAAGCTGAAGACGATGTTCAAGAATTTGAAGGCGCGGATGTGGGATTGGCCATGTTTGGATTGGATGCTCGTTATGCTTTTCAAAAGTTTACAGCAAGAGGACAGTTTGTTCATGCTTCTTTATCTGATACAGAGGCATACAACAATTTAACTGGAAATAATTTAGGCAGCTCCCTTCAAGGTTGGTACGTGGAAGGGGCTTATAATGTGCTTCCATTTGGCAACAGACAAAAGCTGTTTGCCTTTGTTCGTTATGAAAACTTCGACACCCATGCAAGCACTGCAGGTAATCTGTTAGAAAACGAAGCATACAATAGAACCGATATAACCACTGGTCTTACTTATCATATTGCTCCAGGAGTGGTTGTTAAGGGAGACTATCAATTTAGAAGCAACACAGCAGATGATAGTGATGTAACAGACCGATTGAATTTTGGAAT
The DNA here is from genome assembly GCF_900102925.1 of Flagellimonas zhangzhouensis. Classification (GTDB taxonomy): domain Bacteria; phylum Bacteroidota; class Bacteroidia; order Flavobacteriales; family Flavobacteriaceae; genus Flagellimonas; species Flagellimonas zhangzhouensis. Next base: position 396,421 of record NZ_FNKI01000002.1, read on the forward strand.
CGGGGTGTGGTTCTAAACAAATAGTATTATCACTATTCAGTCTAAATTAATATATTTGAAACATGAAATGGATGCAGGTATGTGGGTTTCTTTTAGCGCTATTAGTGCTATTTGGGTTTGAAAATCCGAATGAGCTCAATAAAAGAGCATTAAAAGAAGTTGCCAAAACTTTTGAAACCGAAAGTTTCACTGTTGAATCCATTTCTGTCTCTGATTCAGAAAATGTAAATCTGTCTATACAGTTAACTGGTCAAAATTTCTTTCGAATAATAAGCGGAGATAACCTTTTGGGCTATGCTTTTTTTGACCAAGCACCGAGCAAAACTGCCAAATTTGATTATTTGGTAGTTTTTAACGCTCAATTGAAAGTGATAAATACCAAAGTGCTTGTTTATCGAGAAGAATATGGTGGTGAAATTGGCAGCAAAAGATGGCTCAAGCAGTTTTTAGGAAAAACAGGAGGAGATCGGGTTAGCGTTAATTCCAACATAGACGTTATTTCAGGGGCCACAATTTCTGTGAATTCTATGACGAAAGCCATGGACAATTTGTTGGTTACAATCGGTATGCTTCAAGATAAAAACTTGTTATGATGGCCTATGATGGTTTACTGACAAAATTTCCCAAGGAGATAAAAATTTTTATTGCTGTTTTTGTGGTGATTCTTTCCGTAGGATATTTTACGGGCTTACTTTTTATCAACCAGACCGATTCCACATCGCCTGCTGGAATTGAGGAAAACTATCTGGGCAATGAGGCTGATGAAGATGCAACGGTAATGAAATTTAAAAAAGGAGCTAGGGAAATGCTTACTATTGTTCACACCCATGTACTTTCCATGTCCTTTATTTTCTTTTTATTGGGTGGTTTGGTTTGGATAACAAAAGCACCTAAAAAATGGAAGCTTTTTTTGACTATTGAACCTTTTCTATCCGTTGTATTCACTTTTGGTGGAATTTACCTGATGTGGTCGGGAATAAGTTGGTTCAAATATGTTGTCATATTTTCAGGGATTTTAATGACGCTAACGTTTATTGCTTCGGCAACTTTGGTACTTTGGCAATGTTTGAAGCCCCAAAGTCCCTAGTTCTCTATAAACTGGTAATCGATATCCTTATACTTCAAGAATTCTATTTTAGGTTGATGCAATTGAAGTAGCGAAAGCAATTCGCTTATTTCTTCACGGTTTACCAAGATAATAAAGTGCTTTTTGCCCACTGAAATTGGAATTTTTCGTTGCTGGCTCCAATGTTTCAATTGATTTTCCCAATAGGCAAGATCCAATTCTTCAATATAAGATTTAAGGGCTTCCAACTCCCATTCATACAATTCAAAACACAGGTTGTTGAAGATGAGCTGGAACAATTTACTGTGGTTGCAGAAGGTTACCGTTCCGTTTTTGGATCGGCTTATAATGTTCAATGATTTGCACATAGTAAAGATTTGAACCCTAAAGATACTAATTATTTAAAATGATTCTAAATAAATTCAAAAACAATGGCTTTTCTAATTTTAAAAGCAATAGGACAACGATAGGTAATCAATTAAAATAGTGGTATATTTGCCCGCAATTAATCCGTAATTGCAATGGAAGCTCATCTAAATAAAATTGTTGGTGAAGGACTCACATACGACGACGTTCTACTTGTGCCAGCATATTCCGAAGTTCTCCCCCGAGAAGTTAACATTCAATCCAAGTTTACACGTAATATCACCATCAATGTGCCTATAGTTTCGGCTGCGATGGATACCGTTACCGAATCTAGAATGGCGATTGCCATGGCTAGAGAAGGTGGTATTGGGGTATTGCACAAAAACATGACGATGGAGGAACAGGCCATCAAGGTTCGTAAAGTAAAACGTGCCGAAAGTGGTATGATCCTAGATCCTGTTACACTTCCATTGAATTCTTTGGTGCGCGATGCCAAAGCCAGTATGAAAGAACACAGCATTGGGGGTATTCCCATTGTTGATGCTGATAAAAAATTGATTGGTATTGTGACCAATCGTGACCTTCGCTTCGAGAAAAACGAAAACAGACCTATTTCAGAAGTTATGACCTCTGAAAACTTGGTGACCGTAGGTGAGGGTACCTCTTTGCAACAAGCCGAAGTGATTCTTCAAGAAAACAAAATCGAAAAACTGCCTGTCGTAAACGATAAGGAAGAGCTTGTTGGTTTGATCACTTTCCGAGATATTACCAAATTGACCCAAAAACCCATTGCGAACAAAGATCAATACGGTCGTTTGCGTGTAGCTGCTGCGATTGGTGTTACAGCTGATGCCGTGGATCGTGCAGGTGCTTTGGTCCATGCAGGGGTCGATGCCATTATTATTGATACAGCCCACGGACACACCAAAGGTGTGGTTGGTATTTTGAAAGAAGTGAAAAAATCATTTCCAGAATTGGAAGTTGTAGTTGGTAACATTGCCACAGCTGAGGCTGCTAAATATTTGGTAGAAGCTGGTGCTGATGCTGTTAAAGTGGGTATTGGACCAGGTTCCATTTGTACCACACGTGTTGTTGCTGGTGTTGGATTTCCGCAATTCTCTGCCGTATTGGAGGTATCTGCAGCCCTAAAGGGCACTGGTGTGCCTGTGATTGCAGATGGAGGAATCCGTTATACGGGTGATATCCCTAAAGCAATTGCCGCTGGAGCAGATACTGTTATGTTGGGTTCATTGTTGGCTGGTACCAAGGAATCTCCTGGGGAAACCATCATTTATGAAGGTAGAAAATTCAAATCGTACCGAGGAATGGGCTCCGTGGAGGCCATGAAACAAGGTAGTAAGGACCGTTACTTTCAAGATGTTGAAGACGACATTAAAAAATTGGTTCCTGAAGGTATTGTGGGTCGTGTGCCTTACAAAGGAGAGCTGTACGAAAGTATGCACCAATTTATTGGTGGTCTTAGAGCTGGAATGGGCTATTGTGGTGCCAAAGACATTGCTACCCTAAAAGAAACAGGTCGTTTTGTTAAGATTACAGCAAGTGGTATTCACGAAAGCCATCCACACGATGTGACCATCACAAAGGAAAGTCCTAACTATAGTCGATAAAAAATACAGAAGTAAAATTGGGTTATTTACTAGTGTAAGTAGCCCAATCTTTGTCTTTGTAGATGTTGTCACCAAAATATTTGGCAATCTGTAAAAAGGGTTCCACTTTTTGATACCCTGGCACTGGAGACAACATATTGATTTTTTCATCCAAGAAAACAACTGTAGGATAACTCAATTGTCCTTGCAATAGAGCAGCGGCCAATTCGTGATACCCTTTTCTGCCAGAGGGTACAAACTTGAAGGTTTTTCCTTGATAGGTAATAGGGTCTTTCCCTTCGGCATCCATTTTTACCATATAAAAATTCTCCTGCATATATTTCGCTACTTCAGGATTTTGGAAAGTTTCCTTGTCCATTTTCTTACACCATCCACACCAATCCGTATAAACATCAATGAACATTTTTTTAGGTTGGGCATCGGTTTGAGCTAGCTCAACAGCTTCTTCCCATGAAAGCCATTTAATATCCTGTGCTTGGGCTTGAAACCCAATAAAAAGAAGAAAAAGTATACTGATTTGGGTATATATAGTTTGCATAGTCTGTAATTTTTGATGTAATTGTCGTTGCTTCACTACAAAACTAACGAAAATTGTGCCAAAAAAGTATTCAGCGCCAGAGTTCTAAAATGAATATCATAATGGAAACCGTCAAAGCTAAAGGGGCATAATATTTCCGATCCATTTCAGCGAAATTGGTTTGCTTTATGCTTTTAAAAAATCCCAAATATTTAAAGTCACCAACAGCTCTCAATAAAAATAGGATTCCAATTGCCACAGAAATATAATGGAGTTCTGAAAAGCTGATAATTTCCAAAAAAGGATTCAGGTAAATTGCAGCGAAGAACGCCAATAACAATGCGATTATGGATGTTCCCACTTTTCCAGGTTTCATCTTTAAGGTGCCATCTGTTCCAGAAGGCAATACGGCCGTGGGGTCCTTTACACCAAAAAGGGCCCAATAAAAATGGAGCCCTGATAAAAAGATAAATATGATGGAAAGCAATAAGGAAATTACATCCATACTACTTTACAGTTTCTTTTTTGGAGGTTTCAAACAGTTCCTTTACATCGACTTGATTGGCTAAGATATCATCGAAGGTTTCTCTTTTTCTGATCAAATGGGCTTTTCCATTGTACCATAGTACTTCCGCAGGACGGTATCTGGAGTTGTAGTTACTTGCCATGGTAAAGCAATAAGCGCCAGCATTTCTAAAACATAAAATATCGCCTTCAGAAATTTCATTGATTCTTCGGTTACTGCCAAATGTATCCGTTTCGCAGATATAACCTACCACAGAATAGTATCTCTCTCTACCTTCTGGGTTGGAAATATTGATGATTTCGTGACTGGAACCATACAACATAGGTCGAATCAAATGGTTGAAACCAGAATCAACACTTGCAAAAACAGTGGAAGTAGTTTGTTTTACCACATTAACTTTGGCCAAAAAATAGCCAGCTTCACTCACCAAGAATTTACCTGGCTCAAAAGCCAAAGTCAACTCCCTGCCATATTCTTTACAGAATTCGTTGAACCTAGAGGATAATTTTTTACCCAATTCATCAATATTGGTTTGGATGTCGCCCTCTTTATAAGGTACTTTAAATCCACTACCAAAATCGATAAACTCCAAATCTTTGAAGTTTTTGGCGGTATCGAACAATATTTCAGAAGCATAAAGGAATACATCGATATCCAAAATATCACTTCCTGTATGCATGTGGATTCCGTTGATATTCATGTTGGTCAACTCCACAATACGCAACAAATGCGGAATTTGATGGATGCTGATTCCAAATTTAGAATCGATATGGCCCACTGAAATTTTGGAGTTTCCACCCGCCATTACGTGCGGATTAATTCGAATACACACAGGAATATCTGGGTGCTTGCTTCCAAATTGCTCCAAAATGGATAGGTTGTCAATGTTCACCTGAACTCCAAGTGCAGCAGCTTCCTCGATTTCTTCCAAGGAAACGCCATTAGGGGTAAAAATGATGGACTCTGGTTTAAAACCAGCCAAAAGTCCTAATTTTACTTCTTGAATGGATACGGTATCCAATCCGCTTCCAAGACTATTTAACAGCCTAAGAATGCTAACATTGGACAATGCTTTGGCTGCGTAGTTCAACCGAAGACTTGGAACACTCTTAAAGGCTTTGGTAAGCTTTTGGTATTGCGAAGTGATCTTGTCGGCATCATACACATAAAGAGGTGCGCCAAATTGTTCTGTCAGTTGAAGTAAGTCCTTAGAATTCATGTGAAATAGGTATTTGAGCAAAACTAGACTTTGTTGGTCTTACCCACAAGAAAATTGAATATTTTTATAAAAATATAACACATTGTTTGTTTTATAACTCATATGGTTTGGCCCTATGGTTGTGGCTTTAGCGGTTTGGTTGTATTTTTAGGCAAACATCAACCATGAAACTTCCTTTATTTCCATTACAATCTGTTTTCTATCCAGGAGAAACCGTTCCACTTCACATTTTTGAGGAACGCTACAAACAACTTATTAAAGATTGCAGAAAGGAAGCCATGACTTTTGGTATTCCCGTTTTCATCAACAACAAAATTTCATACGGTACTGAAGTGCAACTCGTGGAGGTGGTCAATACCTATGATTCGGGTGAAATGGATGTAGTCTGTGTGGCCCGTCAAGTTTTTAAGATATTGAGCTTTGAAGAATTTATGGATGGAAAACTGTATGCTGGGGGCGAAGTGGAGTTTTTGGAAATGGAAAACAAGGCGGATGAAGATCTTCGATTGGAAGTAATGCAAAAGGTGGAGGAACTTTACGGTATTATGGATGTGCCTTTTACCACTATATCACCAAAACAATTCAACAGTTATACCTTGGCCCATAAAATGGGATTGTCTTTTCAGCAGGAGTATGAATTGTTACTGATGACGAAGGAAATCGACCGCTTAAATTTTATTAAAACACATTTGGAGGCAACTGCCCAAGTGCTCACCGAAGTGAACCGAACCAAGTCGGTAATTGAATTGAACGGTCATTTTAAAAACTTCGACCCACTGAACTTTCAGGATTTTAAGTTGTAGCGTTTCAAATAATACATATTTATAGGTAATTAATCAATTATCAACTTCAATATCTCCTTGGGGTTTTTTATTTTTGTCATCAAACAAAAGTAAATTCACAGATGAATCTTCACGAATATCAAGGAAAAGAGATTCTTGCCAGTTTTGGTGTTAGAATCCAGCGAGGAATTGTTGCACACAATGCCAAGGAAGCGGTTGATGCCGCAAAACAACTTACACAAGAAACCGGTACCGGATGGCACGTAATAAAAGCTCAGGTACACGCAGGTGGTCGTGGTAAGGGCGGCGGTGTAAAACTTGCTAAAAACTTGAAAGAAGTGGAAGAGTTGGCTGGAAGCATCATTGGGATGAACCTTGTGACTCCGCAAACATCTGCCGAAGGTAAAAAAGTACACCAGGTTTTGGTTGCTGAAGATGTATACTATCCAGGTGACAGCGAATCCAGCGAGTTCTACATGTCGGTTTTGTTGAACAGGGGTAGTGGTAAAAACATGATCATGTATTCTACCGAAGGTGGTATGGATATCGAGGAAGTGGCTGAAAAGACTCCTCATTTGATTTTTACCGAGGAAATTGACCCAGCAATGGGACTTTTGCCATTCCAAGCGAGACGAATTGCCTTTAATTTAGGTTTGTCCGGAACCGCATTCAAGGAAATGACAAAATTTGTTAGCTCTTTGTACAAAGCATATGTGGAAAGTGATTCAAGTCTTTTTGAAATCAACCCAGTGTTGAAAACGTCCGATGATAAAATTATGGCTGTTGATGCCAAGGTGACCATTGACGATAATGCCCTTTATAGAAGAAAAGCTTATGCAGAAATGCGTGACTTGCGTGAGGAGAACCCAATTGAGGTTGAAGCTCGTGAGGTAGGCTTGAACTATGTGGATTTGGATGGAAACGTCGGTTGTATGGTAAACGGAGCTGGTTTGGCGATGGCTACCATGGACTTGATCAAGATGGCAGGTGGTGAGCCAGCAAACTTCTTGGATGTTGGAGGTACTGCAGATGCCAAAAGGGTAGAGGAAGCTTTCCGTATTATCCTAAAGGATCCAAACGTAAAAGCAATTTTGATCAATATCTTTGGAGGTATTGTACGTTGTGATCGTGTTGCACAAGGTGTTGTAGATGCCTATAAGAACATGGGAGATTCAATTCAGGTGCCAATTATTGTAAGATTACAAGGAACAAATGCTGAATTGGCGAAAGAAATTATCGATAATTCTGGATTAGCTGTACATTCTGCCGTTCAATTTAAGGAAGCTGCAGATAAAGTTAAAGAAGTTTTGAGCTAGTCTCCGAAACGCATTTTATAAGCTTAAAAGGGCAAGGTTGATTCAACCTTGCCCTTTTTGTTTTTAGGAGGTTAGGGATTCGAAAACACCAGTATTTTAAGGGGTTTACGATGAATTCAATATGTTTTTAAAGGTATGATTTTGGTATTCTCAAGATATTTTGAATAAACTTGAAAAACCCTTAAAATCAATACGTTATTGAAAAGTTAAATAAACTAAACATTTGTTAAATCTCAGAAAAGTGTAACAATTTAATTTTTTAATCGTCTTATTTTTGAAGTGTCATTAAAAAGGGAATCATAATCACCCCTGTTTTTGACAAATCATTAATCATCATTAATCAAAAAACAAAAATCATGAGAAAAATTAAAACTGTTTCTACGGTATTGGCGTTATTCGCCGTAATGAGTGTATTTGCCAACAAAGGCAAAAAGAAAGTAGCCAACGAAAGCAACAACCTTAGTGGTCAGATTTACGAAATGTTGAAAGACAACCAATTTAATTTGGAAACGTCTGGCGACCTAACAGCTGAAGTTAGTTTTATCATTAACGAAAAAGGCGAATTGGTTGTGTTATCTGTGGAAACCAAAGATGAAATTTTGGAAGGCTTCGTGAAGAGTCGTTTGAACTACCAAAAAGTGGGATCTTCCGCTGTAGTTCCTGGAAGAGTTTACGAAGTTCCAGTAAGAATTACCGCCTAATAGACGGAAATTATTTTGAGTTAGTTAGAAAAGGCCCTGATATTCAGGGCCTTTTTGTGTACTAAAACCAAGGTTTTTGAGTTATGTATGTACCGAATATCAACCAAAACCAAGTGATATGGGTACACACAAGGAAAAACTAAGCATATTATCAGAGATGATTGCTTTCGCTAGAGTGGACCATTCCCTTAAACAGTCTGAGTATGAATTTCTGTTGAAGGTGGCCCATAACCTAGGTATAGATCGACCTACTTTTGATGGATTATTAAAAGAAAAATCACCAAAAGTTCGATTAAAGACTCAGGCTGAACGCATTGTTCAATTTCATCGCTTGCTATTGTTGATGAACATAGACCGTGAGCAGCACCGAAAGGAAATCAACACACTATATAATATAGGATTAAAGATGGGACTTCCACCAGTGGCCATTGGGCAGGTTTTGGAAGTGATGCACAACTATCCCAACAATATTATTCCGCCAGATGTGCTTATCAATATCTTCAAGGCACACTACAATTAATGTCAAAATGACATCTATTTACATTGAAAACATGTCTATTTGACATGAATTTTCCATTGGTATAGCTTTTGTCTTTTACTGGGTGATTTAAATGTTTAACTAAAAATTGAATCGCCATGAGTATAGTAAAAAGAAACAACCTGTTTTTCCCATCCTTGATGAACGATTTTGTAACCCCTGACTGGTTTGGTGGAACAGATAAGTGGAATACTTCCCTTCCCGCAGTCAATATAAAGGACAATACAGAGAATTTTGAATTGGAACTTGCCGTTCCAGGGATGAAAAAGGATGATTTTACTGTGGAAATAGACAACGATGTGTTGACCATCTCCAGTGAAGTAAAATCTGAAAATGAAGAAAACAAAGAGAATTATACAAGAAGAGAATTCTCATATACTTCATTTAGAAGAGCCTTTACCTTGCCTGAAACCGTTGACGGAGGAAAAATCGACGCCAAGTACGAAGATGGAGTGTTGAGATTGACTTTGCCTAAAAGACAAGAGGCATTGCCAAAACCAAAAAGATTGATTGAAATCGCCTAAAAACCGAAAGATATTAGAACACCAACTAGAAGGTGTTTCATGATGGTTAGATTAGTTGGTTAGTTTGAGGTGCGCCCCTGCAGATGTGGGGGCGCACTTTTTTTGGTTTACTCCATAGGTTCGGTCAATACAGCTATGCACGACATGATTCCCTCGAAGTAATTGCCAATTCGCAAATTCTCATTGGGGGCATGAATGCTATTGTCTGGATTAGGGATTCGCAAAGCGACCCCAGGAACACCAAGCGTATTGATGAAAGGAGCAATGGGTTGTGAGCCCCCTGTAGTTCTCATGTTAACAAATTGTTCATCAAAAAGTCGCTCCATGGCTCGGTTGAGCATCTTGCCCATGGAAGAATCAAAATCGGTACGGAAAGGCTTGGAACCCAATTTATAGGTGAACGAAGCCAGTTTGGGGAACTTACTTCGTTCCTCATCGGTCGGAATGGAATCCACCAAATGAAACCCTTGGTCAACGATATATTGTTTAAGGGAATCCATTAATTTTCTGCCATCTGATTCTGGAACCAATCGCATATCAATTTCAGCAATGACTTCGGATGGAATAATTGTTCTCACTTCTTTGCCCACCCAAGCCGATTTTAAACCTCGAATGTTCAAAGAGGGATATTGCAAGGCTTCTTGATAGGTGGCCCCAACTTTATCGGGTGCGGCAATACCTAAACTAGAAGTAATGGTGTCCATGTTCTCAGGAACTTGGTTCAATTTTTTCTTCTCGCTTTCGGATAAAGATATGCCATCATAAAACCCTGGAATTTGCACAATGCCCTCCTCATTTTTTAATGAACCCAACAGTCTGGAAGCCATAAAAATGGGGTTTGGGGAAAAGTTTCCGTATTGTCCACTATGCAAAGATCGTTTCGCCCCAAAAATGGTCAAGGTGGCTGAGGCCATCCCTCTTGCACCATAGGTCAAGGTGGGAAGGTTGGATAAGTGACGGGTTCCATCCATAATCAGGATTCCATCAGCGGCCAATAATTCACTGTGCTTTTGAACCACTTCGGGAAGATCGGGTGAACCCAATTCCTCCTGAAAATCCATAATGACCTTGATGTTGTATTCTGGAGTCTTGCCCAATTTTTCCATGATGCGCAGAGCGGAAATAAATGCCATGGATGGACCTTTGGAATCTGAAGCAGATCGCGCAAAAATGCGCCAATCCATATCCAAATCCGTTTTGTCCAAATTCGTGTTTAAGATTTCCCATTGTCCATCATCTGTTTTAGTTTTCAAAACTGGTAAATACGGACTAGGTTGATACCATTCCGTGGAGTCCACAGGTTGCCCATCAATTTGACAGTAGAAGAGTAATGTCTTTGTTTTATTTGGATATTTTTTTTCTGCAAATAGCAAGGGAGCACCTTGCATTTCCAATCGTTGGGTTTGGAACCCGAGTTCAGAAAAAATATGTGTGCATGCCTCAAGATTGGCTTCTATTTGTTCTGGGTAATTCCCGTCGTTCGGAATGGTTAAAAAATCCAATAGACTTTTTACGGAACTCTTGAACTCTTTTTGAGTAGCCTTTTCAATTTGTTTTTTACTGAGTTTCTGGCCTTGGACGCCCAAAGCAATAAAAAGGGTCAGAAAAAAGGTTAGGTAAAGGTTGGTCGGTTGTGTTGGTTTCATGATTCTTGAAGCGACTTGATTTCGTCTCGTAGTTTGGCCGCTTCCATAAAATTAAGATCTTTTGCTGCTTTTTCCATAGCTTTTCTTTTATCACGGATCAATTTTTCTTTTTGGTCTTGCGTCAAATAGGCCAAATCGGGTTCTGCAGCGCGTAATTCTTCTTTTTCAAAATGGTAAGTGGATACGGAATTTTTAGCAAGGACACTGTCCAAACTTTTGTTCAATGCTTTTGGAGTGATGTTGTGCTCCTTGTTGTAGCTCATTTGTTTTTCCCTGCGGTAATTGGTCTCATCGATGGTTTTTTGCATACTATCTGTAATTTTATCCGCATACATAATAGCCTTTCCGTTTAGGTTACGGGCAGCTCGACCTACCGTTTGCGTTAGGGAACGGTTACTTCTCAAAAATCCCTCTTTGTCTGCATCCAAAATGGCAACCAAGGATACTTCGGGCAAATCCAATCCCTCACGTAAAAGGTTTACCCCGATCAATACATCAAACAAACCTTTTCGTAGGTCTTGCATGATTTCTACGCGTTCCAGAGTATCCACATCACTATGAATGTAACGACAACGAACATTGATGCGACTCAGGTACTTGGTGAGTTCTTCTGCCATTCTTTTGGTCAATGTGGTCACTAGGGTTCTCTCATCCAATTCAACGCGTTGTTGAATTTCTTCTACCAAATCATCAATCTGATTTTCACTGGGCCTTACCTCAATAATAGGATCTAACAAACCTGTGGGGCGAATAATTTGCTCCACATATACCCCTTGGCTCAACTCCAATTCGTAATCCGCTGGTGTTGCACTCACATACAACACTTGATTTTGCAGCAATTCAAACTCCTCAAATTTTAAAGGGCGGTTGTCCATCGCGGCAGGCAAACGAAAACCATATTCCACCAAATTTTCCTTTCGGGAGCGGTCGCCACCGTACATGGCATGCACTTGTGGAATGGTCACATGGCTTTCATCAATCACCATTAGAAAATCATCAGGGAAGTAATCCAACAAACAGAAAGGTCTGGTGCCAGGCTCTCGGCCATCCAAGTAGCGGGAATAGTTTTCAATTCCTGAACAATACCCCAATTCGCGAATCATTTCCAAATCAAAATTCGTACGTTCCTCCAAACGTTTGGCCTCCAAGGGTCGTCCTATTTCTTTGAAATAGTCGATTTGTTTTACCAAATCGTCCTGAATATCTCGAATAGCATTTTGTAAGACATCAGGAGAGGTCACGAACATATTCGCTGGGTATATGTTCAAGGAGTCATATACCTCGATGACATTATTGTTAAATGGGTCTAGTGCTTCAATTTCTTCGATTTCATCCCCAAAAAAGTGAATCCGAAAGGCATGGTCTGCATAGCCAGGGAAAACATCCACCACATCACCTTTTACTCGAAAGTTCCCATTTCGAAAATCGGCAGTGGTCCGAGCATAGAGACTTTGCACCAATTGCTTCAAAAATTTGGTGCGGGAAATCACCTGATCGCGATGAATGGTAATCACATTCTTTTGAAATTCCACAGGGTTTCCAATACCATACAAACATGAAACCGATGCAACCACCAGCACATCCCTTCGTCCTGAAAGTAAGGAAGAGGTGGCACTCAAACGCAACTTTTCAATATCCTCGTTGATGGAGAGGTCTTTTTCAATATAAAGTCCGCTTGTGGGAATATAGGCTTCAGGCTGGTAATAATCGTAGTAGGATACAAAATATTCGACCGCGTTGTTTGGAAAAAATTGTTTGAACTCCGAATACAATTGAGCTGCCAAGGTTTTGTTATGCGCCAAAACCAAGGTGGGGCGTTGCACAGATTCCACCACATTGGCCACGGTAAAGGTTTTCCCAGAACCCGTAACACCCAATAAAGTTTGATGCGAGACATCACCCTCAATGCCCTCAACCAATTGTTTAATGGCTTCTGGTTGGTCGCCAGTAGGTTCGAAGTTGGAAACAATCTGAAATTTCATAGCGTAAAAATAGTAAAGGATAGCCTAAGGAACACAGGTCTTTAGGATAACTTTTAGCTATTCGCAACCTACAAATCCCGCTTCTTTAATAAGGCGTAAGACAAATAGATGAAGAGAGCGGTCCAAAAGATGACTATTAGATACTCGTACCAATAGGTGTGGTAGTCAAAGCGAAGATTTTCACCAATCTGGTCGCCGATGGTCTGTACAGCCGACAAACGGCTGAAGGGTTCTTTGATCATATTGGACATGGATTCCAATGGAAATAGGCTCTTCACTTTTTTGGCGGCATCCCAGCTCATCATTTTCCAGCCCATAAGACCGAAAGCCAATTGCTCCAAAATGGTCCAGATGATCAAAAATCCTAAAGCAAAAGCGGAACGCTTCACCAAAATGCCCAAAAAGAGACAGAAAGCAAAGAAAGCTACCAACTTAAAGAAAAAGGCCACCAAAAATCCCAGGTCTGAAAATATGATGGAGATTTCGTTGTAATCGGAATAGGCCAGTCCAAGAATCATGGACACCACGAAAACAAATACGGTAGAAATCGCCGCAAAAGAAACTACGGTCAGCACTTTGGAAAGAATGAATTCTTTCTTGGATAACCCATCAATCAGGTTTTGTTTGATGGTTTTATTGCTGTATTCGTTCGACATCATGGAAACGATCACAATGGCCAAAAACAATTTGAACAAGGCTGTGACAAAGCTGTTAAAGTGCCAGATGTAAGGGAAATTAAAGATTCCTTGGTCGGCCAAATGAAACTGGACAGGTCCAATATCAAATTTAATGGCGGCGACCAATGCGATAGAGGTCAATAGCACAAAATAAGAGATGATGAGCACCTTGCTTGCCCTATTGTTCCACAGTTTTATAAATTCTATTTGAAGTAGACGTAACATTCGTTTTTTGATTAGTTGTTGTTGGTCAGGGTTAAAAATTGTTCTTCAAGGCTTTCTTTTCGTTTTACCAAATGGGATAAAACAATACCTTTTTCAAACAGCATTTTGTTCAAGGTTTCGGCATCCATTTCCTCTTTGAGATAGGCTGTTAACGTACCATTGAAGTTTTCCAGCTTTCCAAAACTGGCATTCTTTTCCAGTAAACTGATAAGTTGCTCCATGTTGTTGGTGCGCAATTCAAAAAAGCCATGACTGGCCAACATGCTATCCACAGGGCCTGAATATAAATTCACCCCTTTGCGAAGAATCACGACATGGGAACACACTTTTTCCACTTCATCCAACAAGTGGGAAGCCAACAAAATGGTGGTGCCTTGCCCAGCAATAGTTTTAATGATCTCTCGGATTTGATGGATTCCCTGCGGGTCCAAACCGTTGGTGGGTTCATCCAAAATAAGGATCTCTGGGTCGTTGAGTAGGGCAGAGGCAATGGCCAAACGCTGTTTCATCCCCAACGAATAAGTTTTAAACTTGCTGTTTCTGCGGTCCCAAAGTCCCACCAATTCCAATTTCTCTTGAATCTTGGTTTCGGGCACTTCTTTAATCTTGCACACCAATTTTAAGTTTTGAATGGCCGTCATGTACGGGTAAAAGTTAGGTCGCTCAATAATGGCACCCACTTTTTTGAGGGCTTGGTGGGTAGAAGTAGTGCCGTCGAACCAACTAAATTCACCAGAAGTTCGGTTCACAACGTTCAAAATAATGCCCAGCGTAGTGGACTTACCACTACCATTAGGTCCCAAAATACCATAAACATTTCCCTTTTCAATGGTAAAGGAAAGGTCGTTTACGGCAGTGAGGTAACCAAATTTTTTAGTGAGATGGTTTACGGTCAATATTGTTTCCAAGAGATGCTATCGTTTTTTGAATGGTTTATACTAACTTGACGATGTTTATCAAGATTTGTTACAAAATAATCAAATACAATGTCCGAAGAAAAATTGATGTCGAAAAAGAAACCAGCTTATCCGATTAGTAAGGAGCTGGATGAATATTTGGATTATTATAACCGAAAAATCGAGATTCCCATTCACTACGAAGACTTGTTACGGTTTTCAGGAAGTGTTGCCGTGTATGATGCCAATGACGAGGATACCCTTTGGGTGCGGGTGTATTATCCCGAATTTGACAGGGATGAAATCGACTTGGCATTAAAAAGGGTCTATTCGATTTTCGTATCGGATGGTAGTGATTCCATTTTGCAATATTTAAATGTTGATTATGTGGACTATTGCACCTTTGGGAACTCAAAACCCTTTCGCATCAAAGTGCGTAACATTTTGAACGATAACTACACCTTACTATATGTGAAAAAAACGGATGCATCCCGTGTGTACGGTTTGGAATTGGAGCATATGCTTTCGCCCTACAATCTCAACTTTGTGATATATGAAAACACCTTGATTGAGGAGCATATTGTTGGGATTCCTGGGGATTTGTTCATAAAAAATAATCTGCCTGAATGTTCTTCTTTTGATAAAGCGCAAATTGCAAAGGAGTTTGTCAAGTTCAACGAGCGTTGTATGATCCGACTTTTGGGCGATATGCGTTCGTACAATTATGTGGTGGTGCCTACCCACGATTTTGATAGTGTGGTATATAAAATCAGGGCCATTGATTTTGATCAACAATGTTATGAGGGCAAACTCAAAGTGTATCGTCCGCAGTTTTTTAAGGAAAACAATGTGATGGTCGATTTAGTGCAAAATAAACTTACCATCAATTCGGTGGAACAGTACATTTTGGAGGAGCGATCTATCATCGCAAAAAGAATCTTGAGCTGGGGCAGAAGATTAAAGTTGTTGCTTGAAATTTGCAGAAAGGACAAAATTTCTACCCCTGAGAACACGGAAATGCTCAAAACTCAGTTGCAGGAACTAACGGGTGACATCAAATTTAGGGATAGCAAGAATATGGGCGAAGTATTGACCTATGCCCTTGACTTTGTAAAGCGAAACTACGAGGATGTAAGTATGAAACAGATTATAGAAAAGAAGTTCTAACTCTTCTGCTCTTTGTTGAAATACACCAAATAATAGTACATCTGACGCTCTTCGTCCCAACCTTTTTCCACAAATTTTTCTGCGGATTCTGGATTGATGAAATCCATTTTAATCTGAATATTGGTGTCCAAGTTGATCACGTTTTTTATTTTCCTACGTGCATCACTCACGGCTTTGTTCGCAATATCAAAATTGGAAACATCCTCAATACTGTATTTGGGTCCTTTTTCAACTTTATAATGTTTAAACTCAGGAATCAAATCAGGGTTTTCCATGACTTCATTTAAAAATGAAGTTTCCTCGAAGTTGTCGTTCTTGGCAAAGTGGTTCACCGCACGGTTCATGAACAACACCTCTTGTTGTTTGTCCTCGGCGGGTAAAACCACATCTTTTGCAAAATTTTGACAGAACTTCAAGTAGTTTTTGGTGTAGAAATTCTCATCGGTCAAGGGAACAAGTCCCAAAAAGTTTTCTACCCAATATTTGGCATCGTAGCGGTTGCTGTCCACCGATAATACTTTGTATCCCTCCTCTTTATCCATATTGAACACCACACAGCCCTTATCCAATTTGTTGATGTTGATTCCTTGGCGAATCAAGATTTCGAGGTTGTTTTCCTGTTCTTGAAACTGGAGAAAATCGTGTTTCAATTCGCTTTTGAAAATACCTACGGCATCGGTCTTTTGGTTGTCGATGACCATTTCCGAAAAATGAACCACATACACTTCGCCACTTTTTATGTGAGGGTGGTTCGATTGCTCGAACAAATGCGTGGTTATCGTCTTTGAAATTTCATGCTGGTCTGCAGGGTTTTCAAAAATCCCAGAAACAGCTTTGAAAATTTCATTGAACTCCACATCTACATCGTTTCCAAATCGGTAGTAGTTCTCTTCTTTTTCACGGAAAGGCTTAAAGAAATATTCTTTCAACAAACCAGCCATTTCATCGTTCAACGAAAAAGGTTCAGAAGATAAAAAAGCGGCTTCGTTTTTACTTTTATTGCCTACGCGATGAAGCGAAATACTTTCAATCTGGGCGTTGTATAGGTTAATCATTTTTGGGCAAAGGGTTTATGGGTGAATGGTAAGGGGTTGTTAGGTAAATGGTTTAGGGTGAAAGATAGGATTAATTCCAGTTTTCATCAAAATCCATATCGTCGTAGCTGTCCAAAAGGTCGTCGTAATCGCCGTCTTCTTCTCTCTCTTCAGCTTCGAACTTTTTCTCTGGCGGGGCATCGGGCAGTTCTCCAAAACTGAACAATACATTTGGATAAATACGTCCATCTTCTTTTTCCACAATATCGGCAAGCTCCACAAAAAAGGTCCACATGCTGAAAAAATCATACACATAGATCAGTTTTGGGTTATTTTCGGTCATTACGTCCTCTAAAAAGGTCTCGTTCATCAACCGAACATCCGAGCCGCTTTCGCTCATGTCAAAAAGAGCGATTTCCTCATCTTGGTTCCATTCCTCGTCACAAGTGTAAAAAGATGCCATTTCACTGCCCTCAAAACCAAAAGCTTGGGTAATGGCGTTATGGAAATCCTCCATAGTGGAGTTGTCTTCAATCTCGATATCCCTAAAGGTATCTTCCTCAGCATCAAGTATTATCCTGATTTTATAAATCATCCAAAAAATTTTAGAGTGGGCACAAAGGTACGATAATTAGCCCTTATTTGGTAAATCTGTGTAGGGTAAACGTCATGGCCGCCAATAGGAAAAATGCACCTATCTGATGCGCAATACCTAACCACAGTGGTACGGCGTAAATCAACGTTAAAACACCCAATAAAAACTGCACAAATACTAAAGTAAATAGCGTTATCAATCCTTTTTCTTGCAAAGGAGTACGCTCCATTTTTCCAGTTTTGAACCAGATAAATGTGATGATTCCGACCACTACGTATGCTAGATATCTGTGCACAAACTGAACGCCACTTTTCCCTTCGTAAAAGTTTTTGATGAAAGGCTGTTGTTCAATATAGACGGTTTCGTGAATCAATTTTCCATCGCTCATCAAAGGCCAGTGGTTGTGAATAAACCCTGCATCCAAACCAGCTACAAAAGCACCCCAAACAATTTGAATCAACAATAGCACCAACCCAAATCGAATTAGATTTCGGATACCTGTATTGATTTCTTTTTTGGTGGGATAGATAAGGTCCAAAGCTACCCAAAGGCTATAGGCAAAAGTTAAAAATGCGGTGGTCAAGTGGGCTGCAAGTCTAAAGTGGGACACATCGGGACGGTCTACCAAACCACTTTTTACCATATACCATCCTAAAAAACCTTGAAATCCACCCATAATGAGCAAAATCACACTTTTTTTAATGGTGGGTTTATCCAATTTCTTGGTGAACAGGAAAAACAAAAAGGGTAGGATGAAAACGATACCAATGAACCTGCCGATAAAGCGGTGCAACCATTCCCAAAAATAGATATCCTTAAAATCCTCTAGATCAAAATGACTGTTGAGCTTTTGGTACTCGGGATATTGTTGGTACAATTCAAAGGCTTCTTGCCATGCCTCTTCGGTCATTGGGGGCAAGGTGCCATGAATTAATTTATAGTCCGAAATGGAAAGTCCCGAATGGGTAAGGCGGGTAATTCCCCCAACCAACACCATTACAAAAATGAGAAAACACCCCGTTAACAACCAATACACTACGTATTTGTTCTTTTTCATTCGGACTTGACTTTTAAATTCAATGCTTTGCCTTTTTCCAACATAAATTGAAGGGCGGCTTCATACTCATTTGGGATTTCCCCCTCTAAAATGGCTTCTTTGATGGCATCTTTGATGATGCCGATTTCTTTGGAGGGTTTTAGGTTGAAAGTTTCCATGATTTCTTCCCCAGAAACTGGCGGCTGAAAATTTCGAACATGGTCACGTTCTTCAACTTCAACTATTTTTTGACGAACAATTTTAAAGTTGTTCTTGTATTTTTTCTGCTTTTTAGGATTCTTGGTGGTGATATCCGCTTCGCAAAGGGTCATTAGGTCTTCCACATTATCTCCTGCATCAAAAACCAATCTGCGCACTGCCGAATCGGTTACATGATCTTCGGAAAGGATAATGGGGCGTGAGCTCATCATCACCATTTTTTGAACGAATTTCATTTTTTCGTTTAAGGGCATACGCAACCTTTTAAAGAGTTTGTACACCATTTTAGAGCCAACAAATTCGTGTGCATGGAAGGTCCAGCCAATCTTTTTATGGAACTTTTTAGTTGGGGCTTTTCCAATATCGTGCAAAAGGGCGGCCCAGCGCAACCAAAGGTTTTCGGTGGTTTCCGAAATGTTATCGACCACCTCCAAGGTGTGCCAGAAATTATCCTTGTGGCGTTGCCCTTCAATTTCCTCGATGCCTTGTAATGCAGTTAGCTCTGGTAGAATAAGTGGGAGCAATCCAGTTTTGTGCAACAAGGAAAATCCAATTGAGGGTTTAGGACTCATCAGAATTTTGTTGAGTTCGTCCACAATCCGCTCTTTGGACACAATTTTAATACGTTCTTGATTTTCTGTGATAGCTTGCAATGACTTCAACTCGATATTGAAATGCAATTGGGTTGCAAACCGAATGGCTCGCATCATGCGCAAGGGGTCATCGGAATAGGTGATGCCTGGTTCCAACGGAGTTCGTATGATTTGCTCGTCCAAATCACCCAATCCATTAAAAGGATCTAACAATTCTCCAAAATTGGATGCATTCAGGGATAATGCCATGGCATTGATTGTGAAATCACGACGGTTTTGGTCGTCTTCCAAACTGCCATCCTCAACAACAGGTTTTCTACTATCGCGGTGGTAACTTTCTTTTCGTGCACCCACAAATTCCAGTTCTAAATCTTTGTGCTTGATCATGGCGGTACCAAAATTCTTAAAGACTGAAATTTCTGGTTTACCCTTAAGTTTGGAGGCTACTTTTTTCGCGAGTTCAATCCCGCTGCCAATGGCAACAATATCAATATCTTTTGGGGTGTTTCTTTTTAAGAAGTAATCACGCACATAACCACCAATCACGTAGGCATCCACGCCCAATTCGTCAGCGGCTTCTCCAATGAGTTTAAAAATGGGATGTTTTATGGCTTCCAAATGAACCTGCATCGTCTGTCTATTCCCGAATTACCTTCACCTGTCCATCATTACTCAATTTAATAATGGAGGAGGGTGAGGGGTTTTGATTTACATCGGGCAAATTTACCACATAGTCCACTCCTTTTAAAATTTCTGGGCTTATATCCTTAAACTGTTTTGGGGTGGGCTCACCAGAAATATTTGCAGAGGTGGAAACAATGGGCTTCCCAAACTTATTGATGAGGTATTGACAGAATTTATCGGAAGCCACGCGGATGGCCAAGGTGTTGTCTTCGGCAACAAGGTTTTCTGCAATTCCTTTGGGTGCATCAAAAACAATGGTGGTAGGTTTGGTGGCCAAATCCATGATGTCATAAGCCACTTCTGGGACTTCCTGCACATGGCGTTCCAGCATGGCTTGATGGGAAACCAAACATATTAGAGCTTTGCTATCCTCCCTTTTTTTTAGTGCATAGACCTTTTTCACAGCTTCGGGATTCGTTGCATCGCAGCCAATGCCCCAAACCGTGTCGGTAGGGTAGAGGATAAGACCTCCCTCTTTAAGTATGGTATTGCTGTGGTTTACTTCTTCTATCAATGTCCTAGAATTTAAAATTAAAATGTTCCGACAATGCCAACCATTGAACTCGGTTTTTGTCCATGCCAATATTTCCTTTTTTTAGAGATACTTTTTGGGATCCCCAAATAGGAATAGGTTCTTTGGTCGGGTTGGATGACATAATCGAGGTCGTTCCTTTCAATAAACTCATGGCCTTGAACCATAAATCGTCCGCTTTAGGAGTCAGTTGTAAAAAGAGTTCTTGATTAAAAACTTGTTCATGTAAGCAATTCGGAGGGTATAGTGTACCACCAGCTCCAATGGGCAGGGTTAGTTTTGGATTTTCGCACTTTTCCGTGTTTGATTTCCATTCTTTATAAGGGAGCAAAGTTCCAGAATCATCATAGGAAATACAACGCACTTGGTTCGCTATGATCTGATTTGGATTGTTTTTTTGTTCAACAATAAGATTGGACAACCAATCCTTTCGATACATCATATCATCATCGCAAGTAATGATGGTTTTATGTGGAAATAGTTTGAGAGGTTCCACCAATTTTCGATGCGAGCTGTAATAATCCGTGTATCTTATTTGAAAAATTTCACCTTCCAAAGCGGATAATTTCTTCGGAATTTTATTTTTTAAGTCCTCATGAAGCCAAAGAAATATATGTTCAGGAAGAACAGATTGATTTAAAATGCTTCGTATGGTAAGGTGAACAATGTCCAGTCTTGATGGGATGGAAGCCAATGAAACAACCACGACAGCCTCTTCTTTGTTTGAAATCAGCTGCTTTAGCGATTGCCCAGAAAGTTTTACTTGGTTATAAAGTGAAACGGGTATTTCCTTGACTTTCATTACAGAACATTAGAATCGCAAAATTAAGCATATGTGATAACATTTAATATTTCTATTTTTGCCAAGATGAATCCGAAAGAAAAAGAACCGCCGAAAATTTCAGTAATAGTAAGTACCTATAATGCCGAAGAGTGGCTGGAAAAGGTGCTGTGGGGATTCAATTGTCAATTATTTAAGGATTTTGAAGTGGTGATTGCCGATGATGGGTCGGGTCCAAAGACCAAGGCGCTTTTGGATGAAATGAAGGAAAAAGTCTTTTATAATATCGTGCATGTTTGGCAGGAGGATGATGGTTTTCAAAAGTCCAGGATTTTAAATAAAGCTGTTGAAGCTTGCAGTGCGGACTACATAATTATGACAGACGGGGATTGTATTCCTCGCGAGGACTTTGTGGAGGTGCATTACATCAATAAAGAGGAAGGTTATTTTATCTCGGGGGGGTATTATATGCTGCCCATGAATATCTCCAAAATGATCACCAAAGAGGATATTGAAAAGCAAAACTGTTTTAATATTCATTGGCTAAGAGAACAGGGAATTCCAAAAACCTTTAAAAACAACAAGCTCACTGCGAGTGGGGTTGTATCTAAATTTTTGAACACGTTTACGCCGACCAATGCTAGTTGGAACGGGCATAATTCTTCTGGTTGGAAAAAGGATATTTTAAATGTGAACGGTTTCGATGAACGGATGCAATATGGTGGTCAGGACCGTGAGTTGGGTGAGCGCCTGTTTAATTTTGGGATTAAATCCAAACAATTACGTTATAGTGCGGTTTGTGTGCATTTAGATCATAAAAGAGGCTATAAAACTCCCGAATCTATTGCTAAAAATCAGGCCATTCGAAAGGAAACAAGGTCACAAAAGGTAGTTTGGACCCACTACGGCATTACTAAATAGTAGGCCAACTCGTTCTTTTTCTCCAATCTTTTTAATTCGCAAAAACGCTCCAAAACTCCTAATGCGTTCAGAAAGCAGATAGTCAAACCTTTTTTGCCATCTAATACTCCCAAACGAATGATGTAATGATTGAAAAATTTCCAAAAGGGTTTTACGGTCATCAAAAGATAATTGAAGTGCTTCTCTTTATAGAAATCTTCTTTAGCCTTTAAGCGACCATAGCACAACATCTTTCCTTTGTAATCCTCGTAATTTTTATAACAGAAATGCAATAGCTTTTCGTTCAAAATTCCAGAAGTGCCATCCACTTCAAGGGTTTCGTGAACAATTTTTTTATCGGTAAACTGAGCTTTACTTTTTCTGAAAAGTCGATGGTTTTTATCGGTTTGCCAACCACTATAATTTAGGGGCTGGTTTTGAAACATGAACTTTCTATAAAACCAATAGGCCTCATGGGCATTTGGATTGTTAATGGTTTCGGTGATTTCTTGCTGAAGATTTTTAGTAACTACCTCGTCAGCATCCAAAAACAGTACCCAATCATTGGAGGCTTGCTTTAGCGTAAATGACTTTTGTGAGGTGAAATTTTCAAAAGGATTTTGAATCACTTTCACCTTGGGATGCTTAAGGAGATATTCATAAGTACCATCGGTACTAAAAGAGTCCACAACAATTATCTCATCGGCAAATGAAATGGATTCAATACACTTTTCAATGTAGCCTATCTCGTTGTAGGTAATAATAAGTGCTGATAATTTTTGCTTTGGGGTGCTCAATTCAGCCATAAATTTTTATGCTATGAGGTTAGTTGCTTCTAATCTAAAACAAAAAAAATGATTAAAAATTGTTTATGCGATTATTTTTCTTACAACAATCAAATATGCAATTTCCCTACTCTTTTTTTGTTAAAAATCAATTCAGGGGGAAGAATTGATTTTTATAAGTAGAGTATAAAATTGAAAAAGGGTTGCTTCCTGATCTACAAAAAGCAACCCAGTATTTCAATTTATCTTTTAATACTATACCGCTACATCATGCTCTCTTAAAGCATTGTTTAACGAAGTCTTTTTATCTGTACTTTCTTTTCTTTTTCCAATGATCAATGCACAAGGCACTTGATACTCCCCAGCAGGGAATTTTTTGGTGTAGCTTCCAGGAATCACTACAGATCTAGCAGGCACTCTTCCTTTCAATTCAATAGGCTCGTCACCAGTAACATCGATAATTTTGGTTGAAGCAGTCAAAACCACATTCGCACCCAAAACAGCCTCTTTTTCAACGCGAACACCTTCCACCACAATACATCTAGAACCGATAAAGGCATTATCTTCAATAATTACAGGAGCAGCTTGCAAAGGTTCCAAAACACCACCGATACCAACACCACCACTTAAGTGGACGTTCTTACCGATTTGAGCACAACTACCCACCGTAGCCCAAGTATCGACCATAGTGCCTTCATCCACATAAGCCCCAATGTTTACATAACTTGGCATTAAAATGGTTCCTTTGGATATATAAGCTCCGTGTCTAGCCACTGCATGAGGTACCACACGAACTCCTTTTTCCTGATAGCCTCTCTTCAATGGAATTTTATCGTGGTATTCAAAAATGCCAGCTTCAAGTACTTCCATTTTTTGGATGGGGAAATAAAGTACAACGGCTTTCTTTACCCATTCATTGATCTGCCATCCATCTTCGGTTGGCTCTGCACAACGCAATTCACCCATATCGATAAGGTCAATTACCTCTCGAATGGCCACTTGGGTCTCTTCTTCTTGCAACAACTCTCTATTGTCCCACGCTTTTTCAATTAGCGCTCTTAAATCTGTCATTTTCTTAAAATTTTTACAAAGATAAGCCCCATGGCAGAATATTAAGAGCATTTTTAAGGGCATAACATTTTTAAGGTTATTTTTGCCAAAAAATTGTCTTGGCTAGAATTTTGGCATTGGATTATGGAAAGGTGAGAACAGGAATCGCGGTTACCGACGAGCTGCAATTGATTGCCTCTGGACTTACCACGGTTGAAACGCCAAAACTTTTGGATTTTTTAAAGGATTACCTCCAAAAAGAATCCGTTGAAAAGTTTGTGGTTGGTTTGCCCAAACAAATGGACAATACCGAATCCGAATCCGAAGTGCTGATCCAAGAATTTTTAAAAAAATTAGTGACCAAGTTCCCAAGTATTCCTGTGGAACGTCAAGATGAACGATTCACCTCTAAAATGGCCGTACAATCTATGTTGGAGAGCGGGTTGAAAAAGAAAAAAAGAAGAGAAAAGGCCTTGGTCGATGAAATAAGTGCCACGCTGATTTTGCAGGCATACTTAAACCGTTTTTGATTTATGATTTTACCCATTGTGGCGTACGGGGATCCCGTTTTACGAAAGGTAGCAAAGGATATTGATTCAGAATACCCAAAATTGGATGAGTTGATCAACAATATGTGGGATACCATGTACAATGCCCATGGCGTTGGATTGGCAGCGCCCCAAGTTGGTTTGCCCATCAGAATGTTTGTAATAGATACTACTCCCTTTGCTGATGATGAAGATTTGACCCAAGAGGAACAAAAGCAATTGGATGGCTTCAAAAAAGTGTTCATCAATGCCAAAATTGAAGAGGAAAATGGCAAGGAATGGGATTTTAGCGAGGGCTGTTTGAGCATTCCAGACATTCGCGAAGATGTAAGTCGTAAGGCTGAAATCGTGATCAGTTATTTAGATGAAGATTTTAAATCCCACAAAGAAACCTATGATGGGTTGTTGGCAAGGGTAATTCAGCATGAGTATGATCATATCGAGGGTATTTTGTTCACAGATAAATTATCATCCTTAAAAAAGCGACTGCTTAAAAGTCGTTTGGAAAAAATTTCCAAGGGAAAAATCAATGCAGACTACAAAATGCGATTTCCCGATATCAAAAAACGACGTTAAAAAAATCGAAGTTCCTTATAAAAACATATTTTTGCGCGCATAAATTATTTTAAATGGCATTAGACAAAATTTTATCTATCGGAGGTAAACCTGGACTTTACAAATTGTTGACCCAAACCCGTGGTGGTTTTGTGGGTGAATCCCTTTTGGATGGCAAACGAGTTACTGTTGGCCTAAGAAGCAATGTAAGTGTACTTTCGGAAATTGCCATTTACACTTTGGAAGAAGAAGTGCCGTTGAAAGAGGTTTTCCAAAAAATCAAGGAAAAGGAAAACGGAAATAAAACTTCTGTGAGCCACAAGGCCGATAAAATTGAGTTGGAAGAATATTTCTTCGAAGTGCTTCCAAATTATGATGAGGATCGAGTGTACGCTAGTGACATCAAAAAAATCATCCAGTGGTACAACATTCTTTTGGACAACAACATCACTGAATTTGTTGAAGTTGAAGCAAAAGAAGAAGAGGCACCAGCTGCTGCCGATGCCTCCGCTGAGGAAGAATAAATCTTATTCCTATTCTTTTTTCCAGTCAATCAATTTACTTGGGTAATAATTGACATTCATTTTTTCTAGATAAGGAACCTGTTTGGCCAATCTTTCTTTGTAGTCGTCCCAGTTGAGTTGTTCTGAGGAAGTCCAGCCCAATTCGGCATAACCAATCGCTCTTGGGAAAGCTAAATATTCCAATTCGGCACTATTACTAATGGTTTCGGACCAAAGTGGTGCTTCAATACCCAGAATATTTTCTTTGGGAAGCCCCTCCACATAAGTTTCGGGATCCCATTGGTAGCCCACATCAACAGGGATGTAGGCAGCCCAGTGCAATCCGTATTCCGAAATGGAATCGTACTGCATATCCAAATAAGCTTTTTTAGCTGGAGAAATAATAATTTTTGAACCATTTTCAGCAGCTTTTAAAGCATGTTCTGGTTCGTTCCAAAGTTGCACAATGGATGAACCGTCAATCTTGGCTTGGGCAATCTCATCCCAACCAATCATGATTTTGCCGTGCTTTTGCACAATTTTCTCCACCTTTTCCACAAAAAGAATGTAATCACTCTTTTTGGTCACATGGCTTTCATCACCTCCAATATGAAAGTAAGGACTGGGCGACATAGAAGCAATTTCACCGATCACATCATCCAAAAAGCTATAAACCGTATCTTTTTGGGCATCAAATGAGCTGTAACCCACTTTCATGTCAGTTCTTACTCTTGGCGTTTCGGCCTGACCTGCTGCATGCAAGAACGGATAGCTTAAAGAAGCAGAGTTGGTGTGTCCTGGCATATCCATTTCAGGAACAATTTGAATGTGTCGCTCCGCAGCGTAGGCAACAATATCTTTGTATTCCTCTTGGGAGTAGAATCCACCTTCGCCACCACCAACTTCACTTTGACCACCGACTTCGGTAAGCTTGGGCCACGATTTGATTTCGATGCGCCATCCTTGATCATCGGTAAGGTGCATGTGAAGCGTGTTGTATTTGTAGTATGCTAAAATGTCGATGTATTTTTTGACTTCATCCACCGTAAAAAAATGACGTGCCACATCAAGCATTGAACTTCTATAGGCCAATTTAGGAGCATCCATAATTTTTCCAGAGGGAATCACCCAAAGAGGCTGGTCTGTCAAGGTATCGTTGCTTTGCTCAGGAATCAATTGTCTTAAAGTTTGAATTCCACGAAAAGCACCAGCGGCCGTTTTGGCGTTCAATAAAATGGAATCCTTTTTAATATAAAGTTGATAGGCTTCTGGGTTATCCAGTTCTTCGCTATCCGATTGGTTGATATAAATCAATCGCTCCAATGTGTTTTCGGTGGTGGAATTCACACCAAGATCCAATCCTGTTTTTCCTTTTATTTTTTCCGAAAGGAACTGTCCTACTTTTTCAAACTCAGGGTCAGTGGTTGAGGTGTAAATCGCAGTACCAGCCCCCAAACCAAAAGCACTATTGGTCGGAATGGTCTTAACGGGTTTCGGAATTAAAGCGACCGCAGAAAGGTCGGTTTTTGGAAAATTGATTTCCTTTTTTTGTTCTTCGCAAGCTGCTATGCAGAGAACTGCAGTAAACAGCAAAATTGATTTTTTGATCACAGTTGTTTAGTTTATTTTACGTAGTCTTTGATTACATCGTACCAGATGTCGTAACCTTTGGCATTCATGTGTAGGCCATCCTCTACAAAAATATCTTGTTTTACTTTCCGTTCGTCCAGCATGGGATACCAAACATCAATAAAATCAACACCATCGGTTTCAACGGCCAATTGTTGTAATTTTCGATTCAAACGACGGTACCTGCCCCTATATTTCCAGCGAGAAATACTTGGTTTTGCCGAAATCAGAACTATTTCCATGTCAGGATTTTTTTCTTGAAGCGTTTTTAAAATACGCTGGGAGGTTTCAAGAATCTTCTTGGGCCGTTTTTTGGCGAAAATATCGTTGTCTCCCTCATAAATAAAAACTTTAGTGGGAGTGTAGTCTAAAATGGTTTCATCCAAATAATGTTCTAAATCTGAAAATTGGGAACCACCAAAACCTGTGTTCAACACCTGTTGATCAGGAAAACGTTCCTGTACATCATTCCAAAAACGAATACTGGAGCTTCCTGTAAAAACTATAGTGGATTTGTTGGCATCCCAAACAGTGTCGTACTTTTTTTGAATAGCCTCGATTTCTTGGGCAAAATTTTCGGGATTCTGCGCATGAATCAAAAAGGGTACAAAAAATAAGGCAATCAAAAAGTACTTCATTGTATTTGTGTTTTCTTAAAAATCGATGTTGAAGATAGTGATATTTTAAGTTTTTAAGGTTGTTGAAAAATAGCTTGGCAATTTTCATAAGTTCATTTTGATGATGGGAATTTCAAGAGCGGGTCTTCGTATTTTTGGTCAAAATCCACAGCATGAACACTAGACCAAAACAGTTAGCTGCATTTGACCGCTTATTGACCATTATGGACGAACTTAGGGCACAATGTCCTTGGGATAAAAAGCAAACCATGCAAACACTTCGTCATTTGACCATTGAGGAAACCTACGAGCTAGGTGATGCCATTTTGGACAATGATTTGGAGGAAGTGAAAAAAGAGTTGGGCGATATTTTGTTGCACATTGTGTTCTACGCCAAAATTGGTTCCGAAACCCAAGATTTTGATATCGCTGATGTGGCCAATGGCATTTGCGAAAAACTCATCAACCGCCATCCACATATTTATGGCGATGTAAAAGTAGAGAATGCTGAAGAGGTGAAACAGAATTGGGAAAACATCAAATTGAAAGAGGGGAAAAAAAGTGTGCTCGAGGGAGTACCCAATGGATTGCCGTCTTTGGTAAAGGCCAACCGAATCCAAGACAAAGTAGCAGGAGTAGGTTTTGATTGGGAGCGACCCGAACAGGTTTTTGAAAAGTTGAAAGAGGAATTGGCAGAGCTTCAAGAAGAGGTGGAGGCCCAAAATGCTGATAAAATGGAATCCGAGTTTGGGGATGTGCTCTTTTCCATGGTCAATTATGCCCGATTTTTAAAAATCAATCCAGAAAACGCTTTGGAACGAACCAACAAAAAGTTTATCAAGCGATTTCAATATTTGGAGCAAAAAGCCAAAGAAGCTGGAAAATCCATGAGCGAGATGACCTTGGCCGAAATGGATGTGTATTGGGAAGAGGCTAAACAACTTTAAATTTATCCGTAAGCTAACATAAAGTTTGGGGACAAATGTTTCCAATCTGGCTATATTTGCCATCCTTTTTAAATACCTGTTGTGTTTCAGAACTATACAAAGGAATTTGCCTATAACTTAAAACTGTCCTATCCCGTTATTTTGGGGATGTTGGGGCACACTTTTGTGGCCTTTGCTGACAATATTATGGTGGGGCAATTGGGTACGGCCGAGTTGGCCGCTGTTTCATTAGGTAACAGTTTTGTCTTTATTGCCATGTCGTTAGGAATCGGTTTTTCTACCGCAATAACGCCTTTGGTAGCCGAAGCAGATGGCGCAAAGGACCAATTAGCAGGTAAAAGTGCATTAAAACACGGGTTGGTACTTTGTACAATTTTAGGATTGTCTCTTTTTGGTCTTATTTTGCTGGCCAAACCGTTAATGCATCATATGCAACAGCCTCCAGAAGTGGTAGAGCTCGCTTTGCCTTATTTGGATTTGGTGGCTTTTTCGTTGGTTCCCTTGATTATATTTCAGGCTTTTAAACAATTTTCTGAGGGGCTTTCTGAGACCAAATACCCCATGTATGCCACCATTTTGGCCAATGTGGTGAACATTACCCTTAACTATTTGCTCATTTTTGGTTCTTTCGGATTCCCAAAAATGGGAATAGTAGGTGCTGCAGTTGGAACTTTGGCTTCAAGGGTAATCATGGTGGCTTATATTTGGTATTTGCTCAAACGAAAAAAGAAGTTTGAGTCCTACGTCACGAATTTCAATTTTAGAAGTATTGAAAAAAAGGTGATGAACAAAATCATCAGTCTTGGGTTTCCATCGGCATTACAAATGTTTTTTGAAGTGGCCATTTTCACCGCAGCCATTTGGTTGAGTGGGGTATTGGGAAAAAATGCCCAAGCGGCCAATCAAATTGCATTGAATTTAAGCAGTATGACCTTTATGGTGGGTATGGGACTAAGTGTTGCAGCAATGGTTCGTGTTGGAAATCAAAAAGGATTACGTAATTACAGGGAGTTGAAGCGCATCGCAGAATCCATCTTTTTCTTGACCTTGATTTTGGAAATTGCCTTTGCCGCTATTTTCTTGATAGGACGGAATTGGTTCCCTACTATATATTTGGATGTTGATGATATTGTCAATCAGGCTGATAACACTGAAGTGATCATTATAGCGGCCAAATTGTTGTTGGTGGCGGCCTTTTTCCAAATTTCAGATGGGTTGCAAGTTGTGGTTTTGGGAGCTTTGCGCGGATTGCAGGATGTGAAAATACCAACTTTCTTCACTTTCATAGCGTATTGGTTGATTGGTTTTCCAATCAGTTATTATTTAGGTTTGCACACGAGTCTGGAAAGCACGGGCATTTGGATTGGATTGTTGTCGGGGCTTACGGCATCAGCGTTATTGTTGTATCTTCGATTCAACTATTTGACCAAGAAATTGATTACACAATAGATTCGTCACCCTGAGCTTGTCTCAGGGTCTCATCATAAAATGAAAATCGTTATGGGATGTTGAAACAAGTTCAACTTGACGTATTAAAAAAACATAAATATTAGACTCCATTATTGGAATCAAAATAAGAACACATGGAACTACCTAAATTTTTACTGGCTGATAACACGGATTTTCCTGATGCCATTTTTATTGTCCATACCGAATATCCAAGATTCATCATCAACCTAGAGAATGATGAAGTGGAGTGGATGGAAGAATTTTCCAAGGAAGACGAAGCGGATTTAATGGATGAAACCGAAAGTTTGGTGGAGGCCGCTACTGCTTTTTACGATCGCGAAGTCTCCAGATACGACCAATAATGCTGGAACAGCTACTGCAAGCCGATAAAGAACTGTTTTTGTTCCTCAATGGATTGGGAACAGAAACTTGGGACGGTTTCTGGATGTTTATGACGACCACCAGAAACTCCGCACCACTTTATCTATTGCTACTTTATTTATCCTACCGCAACTTTGGTTGGAAAGGCACAGGAATAGTTTTAGTTGCCATCGCTTTGTTGATTACATGTACCGACCAATTGTCCAACTTTTTCAAATACGGTATTGGCCGATTGCGTCCATGCCACGACCCAGAAGTAAGCCCCGTAATGCGATTGGTGAAAAGTTATTGTGGAGGGCAGTTTGGGTATTTTTCTGCCCATGCAGCCAACTCGTTTGGGCCAGCTATTTTCTTTACGGTTATGTTCAAGCATAAAGTGAAGTACATTTCTTGGGTATTGTTGCTTTGGGCCTGTATTGTGGCCTATAGTCGCATTTATATTGGAGTGCACTATCCATTGGATGTGGTAACAGGGGCTTTGATAGGTTCACTTTTCGGATGGTTGTTTGCCAAGTTGGCTATATTTGCTTTCCAAAAAACAGGGGTATGATCTCGACCACCAGATACTGGTTTTACATTGCACTGATTGTTCTGGTCTACATTATTGGGATGTTCGCGACTCTGTTTGAAAACGATTCGGCCCAGTTTGCGGTCATGGCCATGCGCATGGTTCAGGAAAATGATTTTCTAAGCCTGTTTAAAGGCCCTGAAGAGTATCTAGACAAACCGCACATGCATTATTGGCTTGCCGCGATTTCCTATAAAATTTTTGGAATCCACGATTGGGCATACCGAATCCCTGGTATTTTGTCCACATTCTTGGGTGCTTATAGTTGTTACGGGCTTGGAAAATTACTTTACAATAAAGATGTAGGTCGATTTGCTTCCTTGATTTTTATGACGGCCCAAACCATGGTTTTGGCCAATATTGATGTCCGCACCGATGCCGTTTTAACAGGATTCACCATTTTTTCTATCTGGCAATTGGCCGCATATATTGAAAACGGCACGCTTAAAAGTATTGCTTTTGGCGCTTTTGGGGCAGGAATGGCATTTTCAACCAAAGGACAGATTGCTTTGGTCGTGATTGGAATCTCGATACTATGTCACTTGACCTATACACGAAAGTGGCAACGATTATTAAATTGGAAGCTGTTGGTTGCTATTTTGGTTTTTGGTTTGACCATCACCCCAATGTTGTATGCTTATTATCATCAATTTGATTTGCATCCTGAAAAAGTGATTCGCGGAAAGGATAATCGCAGTGGAATCTTCTTTATTTTTTGGGAACAGAGTTTTGAGCGCATGAGCGGTGAGGGCGTGGGCAAGAACAGTAGTGACTTTTTCTTTTTCTTTCACACCTTTTTATGGGTGTTCTTGCCTTGGACAGTGCTTGCGCTGATTGGTTATTGGACAAAAATTAAGGCTTTTTGGGAAGCTAAATTTGCGTATCGACCTAATCTTGAGTTTTTAACGGTAGGTGGGATTTCCATCTTGTTTTTGCTCATCAGTTTTGCGCAATTTAAGCTGCCGCACTACATGAACATTTTGATGCCATTGTATGCGATTCTTTCAGCAGCGTTCCTGTATCTTTTGCATCAGCAGGAAAAATTGAAAATGGCCAAAGTGATTTTGGGCATCCAATATTTTATATTGGGATTGGTAGTGGTATTTACCTTGCTGATAAGCTTTTTGGTTTTCAAATTGGAAAACTGGTACAACTATTTGTTCTTGTTCATAGCATTGGCAATGACGGTTTATTTTGTTTGGAAAAAAGAGACCGTTTATGCCAAAATCGTAACCGTTGCCATTTTTAGTGCTGTAGTGTTGAATGGTTATATGAATGCCCAGTTTTATCCAAAATTGCTCGAATATCAAGGGGGTTCTAATATGGCGGAGCAGGTAAAAAAGCATCAAATTCCAGTGGATAACATCTATAAAATCAATGGAGAGATGCATACGTGGGCCTTGGATTTTTATGACCAGAATCCTGTTGACATAATATCCGTTTCCGACTTAAAGAATTTGGATGATGTTTGGGTGTACGTAACCGATGACGAATTGAAACAATTGAATGAAAATGGAATTGATTGGGACGACCAAATTATAGTTGACCAATTTAGAATTACCCGTTTACAGATCAAGTTTTTGAATCCAAATACTCGAGAGGATAAGTTGAACAAAATGCACTTGGTGCATTTGAACTAATCCAAAGACTCCAATTTTGGCTTTTTAAAATGATAAATAACCCCAAAAAGGGACGTTAGGGCAGTTATCAAAAAGAAAGTAAAGCTAATGCCAATGGAGGTGCTTTCATCCAAGCCCAACCATTTTGCTCCGTATAAAAAGGTGACTTCTCTGCTTCCAATACCGCCAATGGTCAATGGAATTACAGAAACAATTGAGGATACCAAGAACACAAAAAGATATTCTACGGTATCAAGTTCAATGGACAATGCTTTCAAAATAAAAATCACGCAGACCAATTGCGCCAATTGCACCAAAGCCGAAAAGCCTATTGATTTCCAAAATATAGGTAAAGTAGTGGTGAAAAAAGTCTTGTTCACGAACCAAAATACCACTACACTCAAGGGAATGGCGACCAGAATCAACCAGTAAAAACTTTGGAAAAATTCATTTTTGGACAACATAGCTAGAATACACGCATAAATAAAAAGCAATAACATTCCACTTAATCGGTCCAAAAGAATACTGGAAACTACCTTTTTGGAACCAGGTTGATATGCCTTTTGAATGACGTAGCCTTTATAGGCATCCCCACCAATTCCTCCTGGCAAGAAGAGGTTGTAGAACATTCCTAGCAGCGATAGCTTTAGGTTGCTCAATTGCGTCAACTTAGCGCCAATTTGATGGAAATACATATTGGTTCTAAAAGCAGATAGGACTTTAGACAATACAAAAAAGACAACTGCCAAGAACAAATAGAAAGGGTCACTCTTTTTTAAGGTCTGAACCACATCTCTCAACTCTATTTTGGTGAAAATAAAGTAGATCAGGACCGCACTAATTATAATTTTTAGGGCGGTGATGCCCTTTTTACGCAGCTTTTCCGTCACCTATGCTGATTTTTTTTATGCGATATGGTCTTTTCTGTTGGGATTCGTAGTAGGTACGAATCAAGAGTTCCATTACAATTCCTATGGTGAACAATTGGATACCGCCAACAATGAACATCATCCCGAAAATGAGCAATGGTCTGCTACCGATATCTTCACCAAATCCAAGTTTTACAATCATCAAATAAAGGTTGATGAAAATCCCGAGGATGACCAATAATACCCCGAAAATTCCGAACAAGTGGATAGGGCGTTGGAAGTATTTTCTAATGAAAAGCAACAACATCATGTCGGCTATTACCTTAAATACACGCTCCAAACCATATTTGGATACCCCTGCATGCCGTGCGTGGTGCTTTACGGGAACTTGTTTGATCTGCGCTCCTTCCAAATGCGCCAAAAGGGTGATAAAACGGTGCATTTCACCATAAAGGTTCAAGCTTTTAGCAATATCCTTGGTGAAAACCTTTAAAGCACAACCATTGTCCTTAATATCCAATTTGGTAACTCTTCGTACCAAAAAGTTGGCAATTTTGGATGGGATTTTTTTGACCAGTGAGTCCTTTCTTTTTTGTCGGATTCCAGTCACCAGATCGTATTCCTCGCTAACTGCATATTCCAGCATTTGAGGAATATCCGAAGGGTCGTTTTGAAGGTCGCCATCCATGGTAATGATGTATTCGCCCTCGGCATAGTCAATTCCAGCGGCCAGGGCTAAACTTTGACCGTAGTTCTTTTTTAACTCAATCAAATGAACTCTTTTGTCGTCCATTTCCTTGACCTTGATGCGGGTTTTATCCGTGGAAAAATCATCCACATAAACAATTTGGTAATTGTACCCTTCAAGGCTTTCGTTGATTTTTTGGGTCAAAAGAACCACGTTATCTTCCTCGTTGTACAAAGGAACCACAATGGATAAAAGGGAATCGGTGACAGTGCTCATTCAGTATAAAATCTGTGCAAATTTATCGCTTTTATTTAAAGTTCCTCGGTAATCTTGTCCAATAGGATTTTTGCGGCATAAAACGGGGAAATTTTATGTTCCTCAATTTCGGTCAACAATCTTGCTTGTTCAGTTTTAAAGGTTTCCTTTTGATGAAAAAACTGCTTAATGTATTCGTCTACGGTATGAACGAACCAATTTTTATTCTGTTGTTGACGGTTGACTTCAAAAAAACCGTTTGATTTGGTATGGTCTACAAATTGTTGTACCATTTCCCAAATTTCTTTTATGCCTGAATTTTCCAAGGCAGAACATTTCTTCACTTTGGGTGTCCAACCATTGGATTTAGGAGGATAAAGGTGTAGCGCTCTTGAAAACTCAGTCACGGCAAGCTTGGCATTTTCCAAATTGTTACCATCCGCTTTGTTGATGGCTATGCCATCGGCCATTTCCATAATGCCCCGTTTGATCCCTTGAAGTTCGTCGCCAGCACCCGATAATTTCAACAAAAGGAAAAAATCGACCATACTGTGGACTGCAATTTCACTTTGACCTACACCAACTGTTTCAACCAAAATCACATTGTAGCCTGCTGCTTCACAAAGGATAATACTTTCGCGTGTTTTTTGTGCCACACCACCCAATGAGTTGCCAGAAGGGGAGGGGCGAATAAAGGCATTTGGGTCTTTCGCTAGTGTTTCCATTCGGGTTTTATCCCCTAAAATGCTGCCTTTACTCAATGAACTTGTTGGGTCAACCGCCAAAACGGCGACTTTGTTGCCTTTTTCCGTTAAGGTTTTGCCCAATGTTTCAATAAAAGAACTTTTGCCAACCCCTGGAACTCCAGTAATTCCCAAACGAATGCTGTTCGATGGCTGAGCCAAGCATTTTTCAATTACAGCATTGGCTTTTTCAAAATGGGCAGGATTGGTGCTTTCCAAAAGCGTGATTGCCTTGGCCAACATGGCTTTGTTGCCTTCAAAAATACCTTGGGCCAAATCATCCGCAGAAAGTTGCTGTTTTCTGATAGCCTTTATTTTGGAAATCGTGTCCGAGGGTATTTTGCTTTTGTTTGCCAAGAGTGCTTTGGATAGGATTTATGACGAAGTTATAAAGTTTTTGTGGGTAAACATAGTCTGGTTCCTGTGAGATTCTAACAATTTTAAAACCATTTCACATAAATTTAATAGCTGTTTAAGCGGACATCCGAGTACAAATTGGTACCTTTTCATTCCACAATCAGTTGCCGACAGGGCACTGGTTTATACGAACCTATAAACATTTAAAAGATGAAGACTATTTTTGAGGCAAAGGCCACGAATACAGGCGGTAGGTCTGGTCATGTTGAAAGTGAGGACGGATTGTTGGATTTTCCAATTAGTATGCCCACTTTAAAAGGAAAGACCGATCCTAAATCCACCAACCCAGAAGAACTTTTTGCTGCGGCATATTCCAGCTGCTACGGAGCAGGATTGCAAGCCGTTGCCAAGCAACATGGGATTGATGATTTGGGAGATTTTAGTGTTACTGCCACCATATCTCTAAATTCTGAGGAAGAAGGCTTTTTCTTGGAGGCCATTTTGGATGCTTATTTGCCTACAGTGGATAAAGAAATGGGAGAAACTTTAATGAAGGATGCCCATGAGATTTGTCCTTATAGCAAAGCAACAAGAGATAATATTACTGTTCATTTAAATTTATTATTGGACGAGTAAATAGTATAACTCATTGAAAAAGAATCCCGTTGGTGAAAATCAGCGGGATTTTTTTGTTAAAATTCATCAAAAAACAAACTAATTTGCAACGTTGCATTTTTTGCATCGTCATTAAGTTGAACAACTAATAAAACCGAACATAGAACCAAGTGTGCTCCATATTGAGCTTGTAGAAAAGTGCAAGGTGAACGACCGCCAGGCACAGATGAAACTCTATCGTCAGTATTGCGATGGTATGTTTTGTGTGGCCATGCGTTTTCTAAAAAATGCGGATGATGCGGAGGATGTGGTTCAAGAATCCTTTATAAAAGCGTTTCAACGGATAGCACAATTTAAAGGTGAGGTGACGTTCGGGGCTTGGTTAAAACGAATTGTGGTCAATGGGAGCATTGATTTCTTGAAATCGAAACACCAGCAAACGGTGGAATTGAACGAAAGTTACATGCATGTGGCAGAAACGGATGATTGGTCGGTGGAAGAGGGCATTTCGATTGAGCAGGTGAAGGAAGCGATAGAGGAGTTGCCACAAAAATATAAATATGTAGTACAGTTGTTCTTGGTGGAGGGATATGATCATAGTGAGATATCCCAAATCATGGGAATTACGGAGACGACATCGAGAACCCGATTGCTTAGAGGAAAAGCACAGTTGAAAGAAAAACTAAAAGATTTGGCTTATGGCACGTGATCTTAGAGAAATATTTGAAAAGGAACGAGAGGAGAAAAAGTATCGCATGAAAGAAGGACATGCTGATCGATTTTTGTCCAAATTGGATGAGGAATTGCCCAACGATCCACCCAAACGCAAAGTAATTTCGCTTTGGATGCAAATTGCGGCTACGGTGGTGGTGATCATTGGACTCTCTTTCTTTTACTTCAATTCGAATTCAGGTGTGGTTGATACCGATGAAAATGTGACGGTTGTTGATAGCAATAATCAAGCTACGGATGTGCAAACCATTTCTTTGGGTGATTTATCCCCCGATCTAAGAAAAATCGAAGCGTATTACACTACGAACATCAATCTGCAACTGTCCGATTTGGCAGCGGATCCAGAAAACAAGGAGCTGGTTGATGGGTATATGGACCGCTTGGCAGAATTAAATAAGGAATATCAGCGATTGAACCAAGAGTTGAACGAATTGGGCCCCAATGATCAAACCATCAATGCCTTGATCATGAACCTGCAGCTAAGGTTGCAATTGTTGGAAAAATTAAAATCAAAGTTGAATCAATTAAATACATCAAAAAATGAACAGGAATCATCAGAAATTGTTTAGCGGTTTACTCCTTGTGCTGGTAGGATATGTCTGCCATGCACAGGAGAAATCCAAAACATTCAAGGAAACGTACAACGTCAACAACGATACGGAGTTGAGCATCAACACCAGTTATGCCGACATCGAGTTTGAAACGTGGACGAAGGATCAAGTCGAAATCACAGCTGTAATCGAGCTGGAAGGCGTAGACGATGAAGAGGCTAAATCTTATTTTGATAAGGATTTGGTAAAAATCATGGGAAATAGCAGGGAAATTGAAGTGAGTACAGAAGGTTCAGGTCCTTTTACCTACGGTTATAGTAGCTACACGGTGGATGTGCCTGAAATTCCTTCAGTAGCAGAGATCATTGCCAATGTGGATATTCCAGAAATCGTAATTCCAGAAATAGCGGTAATTCCATTTATGCCAAATATGCCACCGATGCCACCCATGCCTCCTATTGATTTTGATTACGATGCCTATAAAAAGGATGGTGACAAATACATGAAAAAATGGCAAGAGGAATTTTCAAAAACGTTTGACAAAGAATATAAAAAGCGTTTTGAGGAATGGGGCAAGGAAATGGAAGAAATGGCTGCAGAACGTGAGGAACAACGCGAGCAGA
Organism: Flagellimonas zhangzhouensis; assembly: GCF_900102925.1. Taxonomy (GTDB): domain Bacteria; phylum Bacteroidota; class Bacteroidia; order Flavobacteriales; family Flavobacteriaceae; genus Flagellimonas; species Flagellimonas zhangzhouensis. Next base: position 434,655 of record NZ_FNKI01000002.1, read on the forward strand.
TGAAAGAAGAAAGAGAAAAGCTTAGGGAAGAGCGTGAAAAGGTACGTGAAGAAATGCACGAGCGTTTGCGAGAGCAAAGAGAGGAAGTGCGTGCCCAGCAGGCAGAGATCAGACAAATGCAAAGGGAAGCTGCGCGTACTATTCAAGGCAGTTCCAATGTGTATTACTTTTCTTCTGATGGAAAGCATAAGGAATACAAAGTCAAAAAACGAATCATCATCAAAATGCCGAAGTACATCAAAGTCAATATGAACGTGAAGCATGGAGAAGTAAAATTGGCCGAAAATGCCAGGAACATTAATGCAAGCTTGTCTTACGCAAGCTTGCTTGCTTCTACCATCGATGGTAAGAACACCGATATTAGGGCTTCTTACTCTCCCGTGATTGTACAACAATGGAATTACGGCAACTTAAGTACCGATTATTCCGATGATGTAAACTTGAAAACGGTAAAGGACCTAAACTTGAAAAGTGTGTCGTCCAATGTGGTAATTGGTGAGGTGGCCAGCAAGGCCTTGGTGAGAAGTAGTTTTGGTTCAGTTAATATCAATTCGGTGGCAACTGGTTTTACCAACCTTGATATTTCTATGGAAAATGGGGAATTGGATTGTAAGTTGCCCAAAACACCTTTTGTGATTTCAGTGGATGAAAGCAGTGCAGGTTCTGTTTTGCACTATCCAAAAAGCTTAAAATTGGTTTCTAGTAAGAGCATTTCTAGCAAAACCCACAAAGGGTATAACATCAGTAAAAATGATGGTAAGGCAATTACCATTAAATCAAAGTTTAGTGAAGTGGTTCTTAAGCAATAACTTCACAAAGTAATTAGTCCCAAGAACCACTTCTTATCTTTTATTGACTTTCCAACCTTCCCAAAGTCAAAACCTACATTTCCTAATGCACTTCTTCTTTTAGGAACGATTTAAAATTCTTTTTGAAACGATTCAACCTAGGAATCGAAACATTTCTCACATAACTGTTGTTCGGATTCCTCCTTTCGTAGTCTTGATGATATTCCTCAGCTTTCCAGAATTTGTCAAATTGGGTCACTTCGGTAACTATTGGGCTAGGGTATATGTTTTCAGTCTCCAACTTATCGATATAGCTTTCGATAATCTTTTTTTCTTCATCATTCTTATAAAAGGCAATGGAACGGTATTGGGCACCACGATCTGGACCTTGTCGGTTTAACGTAGTGGGGTCGTGCGAACCAAAAAATACCTGAACCAATTGGGTAAATGAAATTACCTCGGGATCGTAAAAGACTTCTACCGCTTCTGCATGATGGGTTCTACCATAAGAAACCTCTTCGTAGGTCGGGTTGGGCTCCGTACCTCCAGAATAACCCGAATACACTTCTTTCACCCCCCTTACACTTTCAAAAATGGCTTCTACACACCAAAAGCATCCACTGGCAAAATAAGCGGTTTCATACTGTTGTAATTCTTCTGATGTCAATTTTGGAGTTTCAACAACCTCGGAGGAAGTTTCCTGTGCAGTTTCTTTTGTTTCAGATTTTACTTTCGATTGGCAACTGGTTGATGCAAAAAGCAGAAAAATTGCCAATGGGAATTTTATAAACTTCATGATGTTTTTATGCTTAGTTGCATGAAGATACCAAGTATTACAGGAATGGTCGTTAAAATTTGTTAATCGATGCTTCAAATTGTGCAATTTGAGAGAAAGAGGGTCAAACAGCAACTGAATCAAAATTCCTACAATTCTTACAATTTGTAATTGATATTATAATCTTTTTCCTACAAATATATATTTGATAATCAAATACTTACAAAGCCCTACAAATTTTATGATCGATGAAATGCACATGCTTTCGGTAAGGTGAAAATAACTTAAAAAACGTTCGTCGACGATAAAATGCACTTCAGCCAAGAAAAGTTTTTATAACGAAAAAAAGGGGTCGTTAAGCGACCTAAATCTTCCCTCGGGTGCCTTCGAAAGTAATTTTACTTCGTAATAAAAACCCAAATTATGAAAGCAATTTTAACCATCATCGCAGTAACTTTTTTCGGAACCATGGCAATGGCTCAAGACTTGAACAAAGAAGTTAAAGTGGAAACTATCTCTGAAGGAGTTGAGTTGAACATCGATATGCAACAAAACGATATTAAGGATAGAAAGATGGTAAGATTGTACAAGTTCAAAAACTCAAGGGTTAAAAAAGAACTTTCCTTTACTACTAAGAGAAACAAGGCAAAATTAGCGTAATGATGATTTTAGAGATTATGATACCGTTTACGTTGTTTTTAAGTGTGGCATTTGTATTGGCCACTGCAGTATTCTCTTTGAGGGAAAGAAAATTTACAGAAAATTAAGTTGTTTCGGGATATTTGGTTACAAAAAGGTCAGCATTAGCTGGCCTTTTCCTTTTTGAAAGGTTTAAGAATCCACAGAATTGAACTCCTCGATCACTTCTTCGAATTCAATGCGGTAGTAAGTGCCCTTTTTATCGTAATCCCTGCTTATGGTACCTCTAAGTTGGCGTGCAAGGTTATAAATAAGCTTTAATCCCAAAGAGTTGGTGGTTTTTGGATTGATGTCTTCTGAATAGCCAATTCCATTGTCGCCCAAACAAAGTTCGTATCGGTTATCGCCAATTTTGTGAACTGCCACATGGATTTCACCTTTGGAATCCACAATACCGTATTTAAGGGCATTGGTAATGGTCTCGTTAATGATCAGTCCTAAAGGAATTACGGTATCGATACTTAGCTTATGTTCATCAATATCCAAATGCATTTTAATTTGACTGTCACTACCTTTTACAGAGCGGACCAAATAGTCACAAAGTTCTTGAACGTATGGCTTAAGCTCTATTTTAGAAAGATAATCGTCACGCTTGTATAGCATTTCGTGTACCATTGCCATGGAAACCACACGGTTTTGACTGCTTTTAATAATGTTTGCAATCTTTTCATCGGCAATGGCCCTAGATTGTAGGCTCAATAAACTGGACACGGTCTGTAGGTTGTTCTTCACCCTATGGTGTACTTCTTTAAGTAGCGTTTCCTTCTCATTGATGCGCTCTTGGATTTCATTTCGCGACTTGTACAATTTATGGTGTGCCCGAAGTAAGTTCCTTCCAAAAACACCGCCTAAAAGGTAAACAGCGAAAACAGCACTCAAATAAGCGAACCAATCACGGGATTCTACGGGTACTGAATTTTCGGTGATGCTGAATTCACCTGTATCATAAATAAACAATAAGGTAAGTACAGCTAAGTTGATTATGAGGTATAATTGTCCAAAAACCTTTGTGGTCACATATCCTGCGAAGACAATAATGGCCAGAACGAATATGAAAGGACTCTCAATGCCACCACTAAAAATAGTAATGATGATGGCTCCATTCATGGACAGAATGGAAGTTAAATTATAAGTGAGAATAAGATTTTGATGCTTTGAGTAAAGTAAGGTGTTCAAAAGGTTTACAAAAGCATAGGCCAAAAACGTATATGGAATAACACCCTCTATTTTTAGAAAGAAAAAGCATATCAATCCAAATATAGCAGCAAAAATGGATGAACTGTAGTTAACCTTGAGTATCAAATCAATTTTGTCTTGTATACGATATTTATCCTCAACAGGAATTTTCATATGCTGCACATGAATATTGCTCTTACTTCCAAAAAGGTTGAAAAGTGCGGAGTAAAAGTTAGCGTTATGGGGCGTAATTAAGGCGTAAATCTACCTAAGTTTTTGGTATAAAAAAAGTGGCAGCTATAAATAACTGCCACTTTTAAGAGGTATTTTTAGTGGAATTAGTCTTCGACCAATACCCACTCACCTTTATCTATTAAGGGTTCCGCTTGTTTGTACTTTACGGTCTTGCTTTCGCCAGACATTACATTTTTAATGGTAACCCTGTCATTTCTACCAATTTTCGGTTTTTCCCTGGTAATGGTCTCGGTAACCGAAGGTCTTTGCCCTTGCGTTTGTCCTGCAGCTCTGTTCTGAGCAGCCAACTCATCACTGTTTGGAATTTCCTCTTTAGAGGTCTGCAAATTCTCTTTGGGTCTGCGAACGTTACGAGCTTCTTGGATTTGAGCGGTGTTCTCAGTAGGTAATTCTCCTTTGAAAAGGAAAGAAATTACTTCTTTGTTCACCTTGTCGATCATTTCCTTGAATAGCTCAAAGGCCTCAAACTTATAAATAAGCAATGGATCCTTTTGCTCGTGCACGGCCAACTGAACGGATTGTTTCAATTCATCCATTTTGCGCAAGTGCGTTTTCCAAGCATCATCGATAATGGCAAGAGTGATATTCTTTTCAAAATCGGTAATCAATTGCTTACCGTTTGAATTATAGGCTTTTTCAAGGTTGGTAACCACATTCAACGATTTGATGCCATCTGTAAATGGAACCACAATACGTTCAAACTTGTTGGTCTCGTCCTCGTAAACTTTTTTGATTACTTGGAAAGCAACAGTAGCGCTGCGTTCCATTTTATCTTGATAGTAATCGTAAGAAGCCTTATAAATGGTGTTCGCAATTTCTTGGAAGCCCATTTTTTTGAATTCTTCTTCACTTATCGGTGAGGTAATGGAGAAGTATTTGATCAATTCGAACTCAAAGTTCTTGAAATCATCTGCCATTTTGTTGGTCTCTGCAACAGCCTCACAGGTGTCGTAGATCATATTGGCGATGTCCACTTTTAAACGTTCTCCTTCCAAAGCGTGACGTCTTCTTTTGTAGACCACTTCACGCTGCGCGTTCATTACATCATCATATTCCAACAAACGCTTACGGATTCCGAAGTTGTTTTCTTCGACTTTTTTTTGTGCACGTTCAATGGATTTGGTCATCATGGAGTGTTGAATAACTTCTCCTTCTTCCAAGCCCATGCGGTCCATCATCTTGGCCACTCGGTCAGAACCGAATAAACGCATTAGGTTATCTTCCAAAGACACATAGAATTGTGAGCTACCTGGGTCACCTTGACGTCCAGAACGACCTCTCAACTGTCTATCAACTCGTCGAGAATCGTGACGCTCTGTACCAATAATGGCCAAACCTCCAGCTTCTTTTACGGTTGGGGTCAATTTAATATCGGTACCCCTACCTGCCATGTTGGTGGCAATGGTTACAACGCCTGCATCACCTGCCTCAGCCACAATATCGGCCTCTTTTTTGTGAAGTTTCGCGTTCAAAACGTTGTGTGGTATTTTACGAACACTCAATAATTTTGAAAGTAATTCCGAAATCTCAACCGAAGTAGTACCAATCAAAACTGGTCTGCCTGCGTTGGATAATTTTGTTACTTCCTCGATAATGGCGTTGTATTTTTCTCGCTTGGTCTTGTAGATCAAATCGTGACGGTCATCACGGGCAATTGGTCTGTTGGTTGGAATTTCCATTACATCCAACTCGTAGATTTCCCAGAATTCACCAGCTTCGGTAACGGCAGTACCCGTCATCCCAGCTAGCTTGTTGTACATTCTAAAGTAATTCTGAAGCGTAACGGTGGCGAAAGTTTGGGTCATGGCCTCAATCTTCACATTTTCCTTGGCTTCGATAGCTTGATGCAATCCATCGGAATATCGTCTACCATCCATGATACGACCAGTCTGTTCGTCGACAATCATTACTTTGTTGTCAATCACCACATACTCCACGTCTTTTTCGAATAGGGTATAGGCTTTCAACAATTGCGTCATGGTATGGATTCGCTCACTTTTTACAGCGAAATCCTTGAAAAGTTCTTCTTTGAGCTCAGCTTCTTGTTCTATTTCAAGATTTTGATTCTCAATCTTTGCAATTTCGCTACCAATATCTGGCATCACAAAGAAATCTTTATTCTGCTCGCCAGAAATATAATTGACCCCTTTATCGGTCAACTCAATCTGGTTGTTTTTTTCATCGATGACAAATAAAAGGTCTTCATCGATCTTTGGCATTTCACGGTTGTTGTCTTGCATGTAGAAGTTCTCAGTCTTCTGCAACAATTGTTTTACACCTTCTTCACTCAAAAATTTGATAAGTGCCTTGTTTTTTGGAAGTCCACGGTGCACACGTAGTAATAAGAATCCACCTTCTTTGGTGTCACCTTCCTTGATCAATCTTTTTGCCTCGGCCAAAACTCCTGTCAAATGTTGACGTTGTTGTTGAACAATTTCGGAAACTTTAGGTTTTAGCTCATTAAATTCGTGACGGTCTCCTTCAGGTACAGGGCCAGAAATAATCAAAGGGGTACGGGCATCATCGATCAATACAGAATCCACCTCATCCACGATAGCGTAGTGGTGCGGACGTTGTACCAAATCATCAGGCGTATGCGCCATGTTGTCCCTTAGGTAATCAAAACCAAATTCGTTGTTGGTTCCGTAGGTGATGTCAGCATTATAGGCAGCACGTCTACCATCGGAATTTGGGCGGTGTTTGTCAATACAGTCAACGGAAAGGCCATGGAACTCAAATAGAGGAGCCATCCATGCGCTATCCCTTTTTGCCAAATAGTCGTTCACGGTTACCAAGTGAGCACCTTTCCCCGCCAATGCATTGAGGTAGAGTGGGAGGGTGGCCACCAAGGTTTTACCTTCCCCAGTTTGCATCTCGGCAATTTTACCTTGATGTAATGCAATACCACCGATCAACTGCACATCGTAGTGGATCATGTCCCAGGTTACTTCTTTTCCAGCGGCATCCCATGAGTTTTTCCAGACGGCGCTGTCACCTTCCAAAGTCACATAGTCTTTGTCACCCGAAAGTTTACGGTCAAATTCGGATGCGGTTACCGAGATGGTTTCGTTATTGGCAAACCTTTTGGCAGTTTCTTTAACCACGGCAAAGGCTTCGGGAAGAATTTCTTCCAGTACTTTTTCCGAAATTTTATACGCCTCTTCATTGAGTTTATCTATTTCGGAGTAGATTTCTTCGTTACGATCAATGTCGTTCGAATTTTCCACTTCTTCCTCAAGTGTGGCGATTTTGTCGTTTATATCTTTGCAGTTTTCAGCAATTTGGGCCTTAAAATCAGCTGTCTTCTGTCTAAGTTCGTCGTGGGAAAGTCCTTCCAGTTGTTGTTCAAAGGACCGTATTTGTTTTACTAAGGGTTGCAAGGATTTTACATCTTTCTCCGATTTATCTCCTACAAAAACCTTTAGTACGGAATTTATTAAACTCATGAATAAATTTTTCGTTAGAATGGCAAAAGCTGTTCCAATGATAAGATTTCAATGAAATTCTTTTGCTAGGCTGTCAAAATTACATAAAAAAAAGCCTCAAATGAGACTTTTTAACTTCGTTTGTGAATTCAGATTTTAATATTCGTCCTCGTTCCAGAGGTAATCTTCCTCTGTTGGATAATCGGGCCAGATTTCCTCAATGGACTCATATATCTCCCCGCCTTCTTCTTCCATTGATTGTAGGTTTTCCACAACTTCCAACGGTGCTCCAGTACGGATTGCGTAATCTATCAGTTCGTCTTTGGTGGCTGGCCAAGGCGCATCACTTAAATATGAGGCTAGTTCTAAAGTCCAGTACATAGTAACGGTTTGATTTTAAATTTTTTGCAAAAATAATTTTTAAACCCAATTAGTCAAGTAAAAACAGCATTATTTAAAAATTATTTTGTTGTTCTCAAAACAATTGGGCTAAAAAAGCGATTTTATCAGTCCAACTTCTCGGGAACCCACTTAATTTCTTGGGCTTTTAGGTCTTTGGACAATTTACGTGCCAAGACAAACAAATAATCGGAAAGTCTGTTGACATAGGAAAGAACGGAATCGGGAACGGGCTCATTTTCGTGTAAATAGGTGATCATACGCTCCGCGCGTCGACAAACAGTTCTGGCCACATGACAGTATGACACAGTGGTATGACCTCCAGGAAGTATAAAATGCGTCATTTCGGGTAAATCCTCGTTCATTGTATCCATTTCCTTTTCCAAAAGTTCAATATCCTCCTGACTGATTCTTGGAATTTTTAATCGGGAATCCTTTTCAGGTTCTGTTGCCAAAATGGAACCCACTGTGAACAGTTTCGTTTGGATGAGGGATAACATTTCTTTGGAATGGGCGTCAATTTCCTGATCGCGCAATAACCCTAAATGGGAATTAAGTTCGTCAATGGTGCCGTAACTTTCTATTCGGATATGATGCTTTGGGACTCTTCGACCTGTAAATAGCGAAGTGGTTCCTTTATCTCCTGTCTTGGTGTATATCTTCATTTTTTTCAATAATCAATGTGCAATAAACAATAAACAATAAACAATAATCAATGAACAGTTGTATGGATGACTTAAATGTATTTTTGCTAATTGCTAATTGCTAATTGCTAATTGCTAATTGCTAATTGCTAATTGCTAATTGTTTCTATCATGTTGCCGTTTGCCATCCATAAACTTTCTGGATTTTCGGCTTTTGGTCGCTTTTTTATTTCGAAACAAAATAATGAGGTAAATAAGCCCCAAAACTCCAAGAACATACCAAATTGTATTGTCTGATGCTACATTTTCCATAACCTAAAATTACCGCTTTAAATTCGAATCGTGAAATGCTCCTTTACTTGTTCCTTTCTAAAAAACAGAACCCCGCAATGATGCATGTTGATGCTTACCGAAATCAACGGAGAATTGATTATGGCTTCCCATTGCACCAAAGTTTCTTTGTTAGCGTAAATGGAGTTGATCCAAATCATACTATCGTTGTGCAGTTTACCTTCGGAAATTTGATTTTCTAAAGTTGAAACCTCCAAGTTGTCCACTATAATCAAATCAAAAGGTGCGGTACCGAATTGAATCGTTGGGAACTGTTTTTGAATCAATTCATTTATGTTTTGAAGCTCTATTGACTCAACATTTTTAATGTTGAAATAAGAAATGCTTTTCAACAGTGCATTAATGCCTTTGTCACGGTTCAGCTTCTTTTTGGAGTAAAGACATTTGGTTACGTAGTTGAATACAAAAGGGGAGTGTACCCCATGTTCGTTGGTGGATTTGAAAAGGAATTTTAGATAGGAAATGAATTTAAACCACATTTTTTACCCCTCTAAAATTGCCGAAAGCTCGAACCAGCGTTCTGTTTTTGTTTCAATGCCATCCTCAACTTCTTTAAGTTCAATGGATAATTTGGCAATAGCATCTCCATCTAAGTCTGGATTTACAAAATCATTCTGGATGGCGACTTTACGCTCCTCTAATTTTTGAATGTCTTTTTCCAGTTGTTTAAATTCTTTTTGCTCTTGGTAAGACAATTTTCCACCACTGGTATCCCTCCAATTATTTTCGGTTTTTTCGGAAGTGTTCGATTTGTTTTCCCGTTCCTCAATCACTTTGCTGCTTTCATACACGCGATAATCGGTATAGTTTCCTGGAAAATCTTCAATAACTCCCTTTCCTTTGAAAACAAATAGGTGGTCCACAATTTTGTCCATAAAATAACGGTCGTGCGAAACCACGATCAAACAGCCTGGGAAATCCAACAGAAAACTTTCCAAAACATTGAGGGTAACAATGTCCAAATCGTTGGTGGGCTCATCCAGAATTAAAAAATTCGGGTTTTGAATGAGTACAGTACATAAATACAGACGTTTTCGCTCACCACCACTCAATTTTTCAACAAAATCGTATTGCTTTTTACGGTCAAACAGGAATCGTTCCAATAATTGCTGGGCAGAGATTTGACGTCCTTTTTTTAAAGGAATGTAATCGCCGAACTCACGAATGACATCAATTACTTTTTGTCCTTCCTTGTCTTTGATACCTTTTTGGGTGTAGTAACCAAATTTTAGGGTGTCACCCACAACCACTTTACCGCCATCTACACTTTCTTGTTGGGTGATAATGTTCAAAAAAGTGGATTTGCCCGTACCGTTTTTTCCAATAATGCCGACCCGTTCACCTTTGGTGAAGTTGTAATCGAACTTATTCAATATAGTTTTGTCGCCATAGGATTTGGAAATATTGTGAAGTTCCAAAATTTTGCTTCCCAATCGCTCCATATTCAACTCCAGTTGAACTTCGTGTTCTATTCTTCTTTGGTGCGCCCGTTTTTTGATCTCGGTAAAATCATCAATTCGGGATTTCGATTTGGTGGTTCGAGCCTTTGGTTGTCTGCGCATCCATTCCAACTCTTTTTTATAGAGCATTTTGGATTTTTGCTGCTCAACAGCCTCACGTTCCATGCGGCTCTCCTTTTCACTCAAATAATAGGAATAATTGCCTTTGTAGGTGTATAATTGGTTGTTGTCTAGCTCAATAATTTCGTTGCATACCCGATCCAAGAAGTAACGGTCGTGAGTCACCATAAAAAGAGTGATGTTCTCCTTGGTGAAATAAGCTTCCAGCCATTCGATCATTTCAAGGTCCAAGTGGTTGGTGGGCTCGTCCAAAATCAACAAATCAGGTTTGTTGAGCAAGGCATTGGCCAAGGCCAAACGTTTCTTTTGACCTCCAGACAAACTCCCCACCTTGGCATCGAGTTGGGTTAACTGCAGTTGAAAGAGAATCTGTTTGTACTGGGTTTCAAAATCCCAAGCATTGTGTCGTTCCATGGCCTCAAAAGCCTTTTGGTATTGCTCCGCGTTTTCAGGATTCTCCACCGCTTTTTCGTAAGCAGCAATGATTTTTAAAATTTCGCTGTCTGTAGTGAAAATGGTTTCTTCAACAGTGAGATTGGGATTCAAATCGGGTTCCTGCTCCAAAAATGAGACCTTGATGCCCTTTCTTGTGGTTACCTGTCCTGTTTCCGAACTGTCCTTGCCAGACATAATATTCAAAATAGAAGTTTTTCCACTCCCATTTTTGGCTATCAAAGCAATCTTTTGCCCTTGGTTGATTCCAAAGGAAATATCGGAGAAGAGTACGACTTCTCCATAGGATTTTGATATATTTTCTACCGTCAATAGGTTCATTGCAACAGTTTAAGGACCAATTTTTAAAGCTTGGCGAACCGAATTAGGTAAAGGTAGCGCAAAGCGAGGGTCAAAAGTAGTGGAATCAAAACTGGAGAAAAAATTTGAATCTTAAATATCCAAAGCACCAACAGTAAAACCATGAGGCCCAACGCGGTCCATAAATATTTAGAAATCCAATCGGGCAATCTATCCTGAAAAGCGATAACAAATGCAACAAATGCATTGGCTGGAAATGCCCAAAGGATATTCATATTATATGGCGTTGATGTATGGTCTGTGGCCACCCAAAGCAAAAACAAAAACACTCCTGCCAAACCTGTGATCAAAAACAAAGAAAAATCCAACCAACGGCTCCGAGTTTTATGGGAGTAATCGAAATAGGTAATGAATCCTGAAAAAACAAATAAAATAATAAACCAAAATAGAGGGGATAGGGGCAAAAAACTTTGGTTTCGATGTTCTTTGTAATCCAAAATGGTACGTTCCCTTTTTAAAAGGGGTTTTCCATCGAGGGTGGTATGGCGAAGTTGCTCCATGGTGTAATAGGGCAAAAACATATGTTCCTGTACCGTAGCTTTTCGGTCTACATTGGGACCCCATGCAACATCTATCCCAAACATTGACCATGTATTCACACTCATAAATTGACGTACCAATTGCCTGAAAGTGTATTGTTTGTCCAAATAGGCGCCATTAAATATGACGGCATCCCCAAATTGGTCTTTTAAAATATCCCCTGTTATGCTAGAACAATTGTTGAGTAAGGGGTCGTACAAATAATCTCGATTCTCGGGCAGGTAATTTTCTTCAAAAAAGGACAATAGTTGATTGCGCTGCTCCAAGGTAAGGTCCAAAATTTGCTCCTTGACCCATCTTTTCTCCAATTCATAATCATATAAAAAGGCATCAAACCTTCTTCGGGAAAGGGAATAGATCATCTTTCCTTTGGTGAAATTCAAGTAAAAATTCGGTTGGTTGAAATCAAAAGTTCCGTAGTTGTACACCACATCAATCCCTAAAGCAGAATCCTGTACCCTAAAGGCCGTATGTCCAAAAGCATAATAGAGTTCATCACCTGCAGCACAGGTAAGAACACTGATTTTAGAACTTTCTGTAAGTTGCGGAACTTGGGAAAACATGAGTTTCCCGATGAACAGGAATGCGATGGTGAGAAGGAATTTCTGTTTCATTCGTTGAATTATCGAAGCAAATATCAGAATAAAAACGGCTCAGCCAATGATCTATCTGCTACAGTTTAATTTTTGCTGTATTTTTACGGAAATCTAACCATATGAAGGCTTATATTCCTAACTTTTTAACACTACTTAATGTTTTAAGCGGTTGTATTGCAACGGTTTTTGCAGTACTCAACCATTTGGAATGGGCGGCACTTTTCGTGTTTATTGGTATTTTCTTTGATTTTTTTGATGGCTTGGCGGCTCGTGCCCTACATGTGCAAAGCGAAATAGGATTGCAATTGGATTCTTTGGCAGATGTGATCACCAGTGGATTGGTGCCAGGAGTTGTAATGTTTCAATTGTTGAGCATGGCCGAAAGAGGAGGTTGGAATCTTGGGTTTATCGGTCATGATAATGATTTGACCGTTTTACCATTTTTTGGTTTTATCATCACTTTGGGTTCGGCATATCGCTTGGCGAAGTTTAATGTGGATGAAAATCAGGTTGCTTCCTTTCGAGGACTTCCCACACCAGCCAATGCCTTGTTGATTCTTTCCCTGCCGATGATTTTATTATACCACAATAATGAAATCTTGAGCAGTGTGATCTTAAACCAATGGTTTTTGGTTGGTCTCACCATTTTAAGTGCCTATTTATTGAATTCCAATATTGAATTGTTCGCTTTAAAGTTCAAAAATTGGAGTTTTAAAGATAATGGGATACGATATCTCTTTTTGATCGGGAGTTTGGTGTTGTTGTTAACCCTACGCTTCTTGGCTATCCCTTGTATTATTATAGCCTATATTCTAATGTCCCTGATAGATGCTGGAAAAAAGACAGCATAATAATTTGAAGGAACATAATTCCCAAACAGTAGTATATCCAGCGAGGGTGGGTATGGAATTGGTACTACCCGTTATTTTGATTTTTGGTTTTATAATCGTAAATACTTTTGAAAGTAGTAGCGTATTGGAACTGATTATTCAGTTTGCAATATTATTCCTGATTGTTGGGCTTTTTTTCTCTATTTCTTATGAAATAAATGGAGATGTTTTGACGATAACCACGCTTTTCTTTTTTAAGAAAAATATTCTTGTCACAGACATTACAAGAGTGGTGGAGTCATTTAATCCCCTTAGTTCACCTGCGCCATCACTGCGCCGCTTAGAAATATATTATGGTAAGTACAGCAGTACCCTGATTTCACCAAAAGATAAATTAAAATTTATTGGGCACTTAAAACAAATATCCCCAACGATTCAAGTTGAATTAAGGGAAAAGAAGAAATGAAAAACTAGAAATCCAGCTTCTTTTTACGCAGCTCAAAGTTTTGACCGAGATACACTTTTCTCACCATTTCATCCTGAGCCAATTCTTCGGGAACACCAGCCTTAAGAATTCCACCCTCAAACATTAAGTAGGAACGTTCTGTAATGGCCAAGGTTTCTTGAACATTGTGGTCGGTAATCAAAATACCAATATTCTTGTTTTTCAACTGGGCTACAATACGCTGAATGTCCTCCACGGCAACGGGGTCAACCCCGGCAAAAGGCTCATCCAACAGAATAAATTTTGGGTCTGTGGCCAAGGCACGGGCAATCTCGGTTCTACGGCGTTCCCCTCCAGAAAGCAAGTCTCCTCGGTTTTTGCGGATATGCCCCAAACCAAATTCATCGATTAAGGATTCCATTTTCATGTGTTGCTCTTTTTTACTCAACTTGGTAAGTTGCAGCACACTCAAAATGTTTTTCTCGATGCTCAATTTTCGGAATACCGAAGCTTCTTGCGCTAAATAGCCAATACCATTTTGTGCCCTTTTGTACATGGGGAAAGCGGTAATGTCCATGTTGTCCAAGTAAATATTTCCACCATTGGGTTTGATCAACCCAACGATCATATAGAACGAAGTGGTTTTTCCAGCTCCATTGGGACCCAGAAGTCCAACAATTTCACCCTGGTTAACCTCTAAGGAAATACCTTTTACAACTTTTCGGCCGCGATAGGCCTTCATGATATTTTCTGCGCGTAGCTTCATAAGATGGAGCCAAAACTAAACATATTCTTTTTCTGTGGGGTGGTCTTTTGGATTTTTTTAAGCTTCGTTTTCTTCCAAGGCCTCCCAAAATTCATAGGCACGGCGTAAATGTGGAATTACGATAGTGCCTCCCACTAAAGTGGCGATACCCAAGGTTTCCATCACCTCTTCTTTATTGGCGCCCGCTTTTTGGGAACTTTCCAAATGGTATTTTACGCAGTCGTCGCAACGAAGTACGGCCGAAGCAACAAGTCCCAACAATTCTTTGGTCTTTACATCCAATGCACCTTCCATATAGGCATTGGTGTCCAAATTGAAAATCCTTTTGATGAGCTTGTTGTTCTCAGCAAGGAGCTTATCGTTCATCTTGGCGCGATACGCATTGAATTCTTCTACCTGTTTATTTGCCATTTTTTACCGCTTTTTCTTTTGCTGCTTTTTCTTTTCTGGCATCGCTTTTAACTACCATTCTAGAAATGAATATGCTCACCTGGTACAAAATCAGTACGGGGATACACACGATGATTTGACTTGTTACATCAGGTGGTGTAATGATTGCAGAAAGGATCAAAATAATTACCAATGCAATCTTTCTGTATTTCTTTAGTATTTCTGGAGTTACCAGTCCAACTTTAGTCAAAAAGTAAATCACAATGGGTAATTCAAACATGATTCCACATGCAATTACCGAAGCCCTTACGGTTCCTATGTAGGAGGCAAGGTCAATCTCGTTCAATACTTCTTTACTGACTTGGTACGAACCTAAAAAGTTAATGGATAAAGGGGCAACGATATAATATCCGAAAAGCACACCCAAGAAGAACAAACCCGAGGCGGTAATAATAAATCCTCTGGAATGTTTCCTTTCTTTTTCATACAATCCAGGACTGATGAATTTCCAAAGCTCCCACAAAATATAAGGGAAACCAAGAATAACCCCTGCCCAAATGGAAGTCCAAATGTGTGCGGAGAACTGTCCCGCCATCAATCTACTTTGAATGGTAAATGGAATGGTGTCCCCACAAAATTCGGAATCTACCCCGAAGAACTTACCAATATTGCAAAAGAACCTATAGGTTGGAAAGTCCATGTTTTTAGGTCCGAACAATATCGTGTCAAAAATGAAGCTTCTAAATACAAATGCGAGACAGGCAATGATCACTACTGCCAATGTAGAGCGTACTAAATGCCAACGCAATTCTTCCAAATGGTCCAAAAAGGACATTTCATCTGGATTTGTTTTCTGTTTTTTTGCCATTATAGGATTCCCTCGTTTATAAGGTTATGGATGTGGACCACCCCAGCATAGGTTTCGCCATCAAAGGCCAACAATTGGGATATGTTTTTTTCCTGCAGCAATTTTAAGGCTTTTACCGCTAATGTGTCAACAGTTACCGTTTTTGGATTCAGGGTCATGATGTCCCTTGCCGTAAGTCCACTAATGTTATCGTATTTGCTCAACATTCTTCGGATATCACCATCAGTAACAATGCCAACCACTTTATCACCTTCCATAATCGCAGTCACGCCCAACATTTTTTCGGAAATCTCAACAATCACCTCTTTCACATTGGCATCAATATTTACTTGAGGTTTTTGGTTGTTTTCCACAATATCGGCCACACGCAAGTACAATTTTTTGCCCAAGGTGCCTCCTGGGTGGTATTTTGCAAAGTCTGAGCTACTAAAGCCTTTCAATTCCAATAATGAAATTGCAAGAGCATCACCCATGGCCATTTGTGCCGAAGTACTAGTGGTAGGCGCCAGATTATTGGGACAAGCTTCTTTTTCCACATAGGTGTTCAATACAAAATCGGCCTGTTTGGCCAAGCTTGACTCCATATTACCTGTGATGGCAATAAGCTTGTGTTTGGCAATTTTTAATAAAGGAAGCAAAGCTTTGATTTCGGGCGTATTTCCGCTTTTGGACAAACAAATCACCACATCGTTCTCTTGGATGGTACCCAAATCACCATGAATGGCATCCGCGGCATGCATAAAAATAGCGGGCGTTCCCGTTGAGTTTAGCGTCGCTACTATTTTGGAAGCCACAATGGCACTTTTACCAACTCCAGAAACAACAACCCGACCATTGCATTCCAAAATGAATTGGACTGCGAGGGCAAATTCTTCGTCCAGCAGATTGATTAGGTTGGCTACGGCCTTGCTCTCTATTTCGAGCGTCCGTTTCGCAATGGATAAAATGGATTGAATGTCGTTCAAAGTAATAAACCGATTATCTGATTGCATTCCTAAAAGAATGTCTTATATTTAAGATTACAAAACTAATCAAACTATCTTTTACAGACTATAATGATAGATAGATTACATTTTTCTAGAACCTGATCAATAAATAAAAGCATCAACGGCCTTTTAGGTTGCTTGTTATAAATTGAATAATGCGGAAATGAGCCTAATGAACACCGATTTGCATTCTTCCCTCAAAAAATATTTTGGTTTCTCAAAATTTAAAGGTTTACAGGAAGGTGTTATTGAAAATATTCTAAACAATAATGACACCTTCGTTATCATGCCCACAGGGGGTGGAAAATCCCTTTGTTATCAGTTGCCAGCCTTAATGAAAGAAGGTACGGCCATTGTCGTTTCTCCATTGATTGCTTTAATGAAAAACCAGGTGGATGCCATTCGCGGTATATCCGAACAGAATGGGATTGCCCATGTGTTGAACTCTTCGTTGACCAAAACGGAGGTAAAACAAGTAAAGGAAGATATTACAAATGGTGTTACTAAATTGCTTTATGTAGCACCTGAATCCTTGACTAAGGAAGAAAATATTGAGTTTTTAAGAGGTGTACAGCTTTCTTTTGTTGCAGTGGACGAAGCACATTGTATTTCGGAATGGGGACACGACTTTAGACCAGAATACCGAAACTTGAAAGCGATTATCAGCCGTTTGGGGGATGATATTCCAATTATTGGGCTTACTGCAACGGCAACGCCAAAGGTGCAAGAAGATATTATCAAAAACTTGGGAATGAATGATGCTAAAGTATTTAAAGCTTCATTCAACCGTCCCAACTTGTTTTATGAAGTGCGTCCAAAGACCAAGAATGTGGATGCCGATATTATTCGGTTTGTGAAACAGCATCAAGGTAAATCTGGAATTGTGTATTGTTTGAGCCGCAAACGAGTGGAAGAACTAGCGCAGGTACTTCAGGTAAATGGAGTGAGTGCTGTACCTTATCATGCAGGTTTCGATGCCAAGACCCGTTCCAGATATCAAGATATGTTTTTGATGGAGGAAGTGGATGTGGTTGTGGCTACTATCGCCTTCGGAATGGGAATCGACAAACCCGACGTGCGTTTTGTGATTCACCATGATATTCCAAAAAGTATAGAAAGTTACTACCAAGAAACTGGTAGAGCTGGTCGTGATGGGGGTGAAGGGCACTGTTTGGCCTATTATTCCTATAAAGATGTTGAAAAGCTCGAAAAATTTATGTCGGGTAAACCAGTGGCTGAACAAGAAATCGGGAATGCATTACTTCAAGAGATTGTGGCCTATGCAGAAACTTCCATGTCGCGAAGAAAATTTATACTCCATTATTTCGGTGAAGAATTTGATGCGGAAAATGGGGAGGGAGCCGATATGGATGATAACACCCGTAATCCAAAACCTAAAGAAGAAGCTAAGGATGAAGTGGTCAAACTATTGACCGTGGTTCAGGACACCAATGAAAAATTTAAGACCAAGGAAATAGTTAGGATTTTGGTTGGGAAAACCAATGCCATGATTTCTTCCCATAAAACAGACGAAAAACCGTTCTTCGGTATAGGAAAGGAAAAAGACAAAGCGTATTGGATGGCCTTGGTACGTCAAGTATTAGTGGCTGGATTACTTAAAAAGGAAATTGAGCGCTATGGAATCTTGCATATGACCAAAGAGGGAAAACAATTTTTGGAGCAGCCAGATTCCTTTATGATGACGAAAGACCATGTGTATTCCGAAACCGCAGATGATAATGTGGTAACGGCTGCCAAAGGAAGTGGCGGAGCCGATGATAATTTGCTCAAGCTTTTAAAAGATCTTCGTAAAAAGGAGGCTCAAAAAAGAGATGTGCCACCTTTTGTGGTGTTCCAAGATCCATCATTGGAAGATATGTCCTTGAAATATCCGATTGACATGCAAGAATTACTCAATATTCAAGGTGTTGGTGAGGGTAAGGCAAAAAAATATGGAAAACCATTCATAGATCTGATCGCAAAATATGTGGATGAAAATGAAATTGTTCGCCCAGATGACCTTGTGGTTAAAAGTACAGGTGCCAATTCAGCCTTAAAATTATTTGTGATTCAAAGTGTCGATAGAAAATTATCGTTGGATGATATTGCTTCGGCCAAAGGTTTGGAACTCTCTGAATTGATCAAGGAAATGGAACAAATCGTGTTCAGTGGCACAAAACTGAACATTGGTTATTGGATAGATGAGATTCTTGATGAAGACCAACAAGAAGAAATCCATGATTACTTTTTGGAGGCCGATACCGATTCCATTAAAGCTGCAATTGAAGAATTTGAAGGGGATTACGAAGATGAAGAACTCCGATTATATCGACTTAAATTTATAAGTGAAGTGGCGAATTAATATTCGCCACTAAATTCTCCTGCCGTTATCAAGGCAACTATTAATCCAAAATATAGAATAAACAGCACTAGGTAAATTAAGGCAACGGCTATGCCGATATAGCTCAATATCTTGCCTGTTTTTACACTGCTGAAATCCGAATAGCTTTCTGGACTTTGTTCATACAGTTGTGTTACGGATTTAGCTTTTGTTAATCCGACGATACTAAAAATGGCACCAAATGGACCACAGCAAATCAGGGTGCCAACAATGGAGAGGATCCCCATGGTTAGCACCGTGCTTGCCCCTGGTAAGGGTTGTTGGCTCATATAAATTGTTTATTGATATTGCTCTAAAATTTCTTGCATTCTTTGTGGGTCTTGCAAGGTATCCCATCCGAAGAAAGAAATGGCCCAAATCATGTAGCCCATGGCCAAAACGTTTAATACGATACCGATGATGGCAAGAATTCTTCCTGTTTTTACCGATTGAACACCCTCATACATTTCTGGGTTTTCCGCATACAGTTTTAAGGCTTTATTGGCCAAAACCAGACCAATAATACCAAAAATAAGACCGATAACCCCATAACAGCAACAAGTAATGATTGATATAATACCAAAGACCAAGATCAGGGTTGCGTTGGGTAATTTTTGTTGTTCCATATTTTAAAGTTTTAATTAAAAAGGTTGTTCATTTTTAAAACGTAACTCACAATGATGGTGCCTGCTGTAATCAACATTAAAACCAACTTGATCTGTTGGGCAAACTTAAATTTGACAAAAAGGTTGGTGGTCAAAAAAAGTAGTAAAAAAATAATGGGATATACTGCAGGGTACATGTGAAAAGCATCAACAAACCTACCATGAAGCAAAAGGTCTACGGATCGTTGCATACCACAGCCAGGGCAATCCAGCCCAAACAATTTTTTGTTGAGACAGGGTAGCATGTAATCCTTCAAGCTGATAGCGAATATGGTTAGTTTTAGCTGCATCATTGCCTGTATTGGCCGAAAAATACTATTATTTTTGTATTCGGGTTTAACTTTTACATCATTTTTTACGTCAGCAATGGAATATGGCAAAATTTAAAGCAGGAGATAGGGTTGAGGTATTGGATGAGGCCATTTCTGGTATTGTGGATGCTGTTATGGGTGATCAGGTTACTTTAATTACCGATGAAGGTTTTCCGATGCGTTACAATGCTGCCGAATTGGTTAAAATTGAAGGAAGAATTGCCGTGTCCAACCATGAGGTTGCCAAGGTCAAAGGAGAAAAGGAGCTTCCGAAAAGGAGGAAAACTATCGCCGTAAAACCCAAAGAGCGAAGTGCTCCCAAAATGGAGGTGGACCTACATATTCATCAATTGGTAAAATCGACCAGAGGGATGACCAAATTTGATATGCTCAATGTGCAAATGGATACCGCAAGACGGCAATTGGAGTTTGCCATTGATAAACGTATACAAAAAGTAGTGTTTATCCATGGGGTGGGTGAGGGAGTACTCAAAGAAGAGCTACATTATCTTTTTGGTCGGTATGACAATGTAAAATACTACGATGCCGATTACCAAAAGTACGGTCTGGGCGCCACCGAGGTATATATTTATCAGAATCCTTAAGGGATTGCGGTGGTGACTTCCCCGAACTCACTAATCGTTAAATTGGTGATTCGTTCATCACTTCCTGTGATAAAAGAGATGCCACTCAATTGAATAGTGTGCAAGAACTGGGTGCTGTCATCTGGATTCACAATAGTGGTAATGATTACGGATCCATCTTCGGCAACCACTTCATCGGTTACAACTGGGTCGGCGGGA
The DNA here is from genome assembly GCF_900102925.1 of Flagellimonas zhangzhouensis. Classification (GTDB taxonomy): domain Bacteria; phylum Bacteroidota; class Bacteroidia; order Flavobacteriales; family Flavobacteriaceae; genus Flagellimonas; species Flagellimonas zhangzhouensis. The sequence goes on from NZ_FNKI01000002.1 coordinate 455,140, forward strand.
GGAATGTTATCGCAAAAATAGCCGTCATCCACATCATCGTTAAAAATACGGTAAGTAACTTGTGATCTGCCAGGAACTGCACTTTCAGTAATTACCGTTTCACCAACCACACCATTGTTCAAAACGCCGCTTTGCAATTCTAGAATCAAGACCTGATCCTCATTTATTTTAAATAAAAGGTTGGCAGTAGTTCGACTAGGTGCTGTGCAATAGTCTATCGCAATGCTGTCAAAATCTATGGTTTCTATACTCAAATCGCCATCGCTACAAGAAACAATCGTTGCTACAGATAGCATTAAAAAGAAAAATTTCCTCATGCGTCAAATTTAAAGTAATTCCAATGTAATACCCCAATCCTATGACTTACTTTCTGAGAAATTAACTTTATTTCCTGTACTTTTGCATCGCAAAAAATTCAACTTGACCATGCAAAAAGTGTATTTGGACAATGCGGCAACCACGCAGGTAAGGGACGAAGTGATCAACAGAATGCAGGAGGCTCTTGCTACGTTTTATGGCAATCCTTCATCAACCCACAGTTTTGGTCGTTCGGCTAAGACCGCTGTGGAGAAAGCCCGTAAAACCATTGCCAAAACCTTGAATGCGCAACCATCGGAAATTATATTTACTTCTGGTGGAACCGAAGCGGACAATATGATTCTACGTTGTTCAGTTCGCGATTTGGGTGTTGAGACCATTATTACTTCCAAAATTGAGCATCATGCTGTTTTGCATACAGTGGAAGAGTTGGAAAAGGAATACGGAATTCAAGTATTTTATGTGGACTTGGATGAGGTAGGTAATCCCAAATTGGACCATTTGGAGCAATTGCTAAAGCAAGATGATTCCAAAAAGTTGGTGAGCTTGATGCATGTAAACAACGAAATTGGAAATATTACGGATATCGCTGCTGTTGGAGCTCTTTGTAGAGAGAATGATGCGCTTTTTCATTCAGATACCGTGCAATCCATTGGACATTATGCTTGGGATTTACAAAACGTACCGATTGATTTTATGACTGCTGCGGCCCATAAATTTCATGGTCCAAAAGGAATCGGTTTTGCGTTTATCCGAAAGAATTCTGGTTTAAAGCCGTTGATTGTTGGAGGAGCCCAAGAAAGAGGTTTTAGAGCTGGCACAGAGCCTTTCCATAACATTGTTGGGTTGGAAGAAGCCTTTATTAAAGCTTACGAGCATTTGGATGAAGAGACCGAAACGGTTAAAGAGCTTAAGCAATACTTTCTAGATAAAATCAAAGAAGAAATTCCTGGAGTTATTTTCAATGGGCTATCTGCTGATTTGGAAAAAAGCACCTATACCTTGGCCAGTGTGCGTTTGCCCTTCGATAAACAAAAAGGGTTGATGTTGCTGTTCCATTTGGATATGAAAGGAATTGCATGCTCTAAAGGAAGTGCTTGCCAGTCTGGTAGTGATATGGGGTCGCACGTACTTTCCGAAATTATGAGCGGAACTGAATTGGAAAAACCATCACTTCGTTTTTCATTCTCCATGTACAACACCAAAGAAGAATTGGATTATACCATTCAGGTGTTGAAGGAGTTTGCGGAGAATTAATTTCTATCTCTCTTTTTATCTTTATCGTAAGGAAATTTACGGGAAGCCGTTTTCATCATTTTATCGATGAGTTCGGTGGTGTTCTTACCCGTTTTTTTGGTGATGGCATTTTCAAACTTCCAAAGGAGTTTTCCTGTATCACCATCACTCACCTTAACACCAATACGGCCGTAATTTGCATCTCCGCTGAAGTAATCCAAAATACTGAAATCTGTGGGCACGCCTTCTGAAAGTAAAATGTTTAGATTGAGATTGCCACTGATAATCCCGTCTACCTCCAAAATTTTACAAAGCTCTTGGGTGGTGTAAGTATCTATATTGTTGTAGTCAATATTGTTTTGGGACAAAATCGCATTGGTGTTCGTAATATTCTGAAAATCCACATTGAACTTTTTACGCTTTTTCCGTTTGGAAAAATAGGTTTCCAAAGCATTCTGTACCGCATAGCCCTCTTTTTCGGCCAACACTTTCAAATCGTTTTGATCTACGGCTTCCTTAAGCTCTAAATGTGCAATAAAGGGTACAATTGCCAAAACCTCATGATCTTGTGAGAGCGCATCAAAACGAATATTCTCATAAATGTTCTTTTGGGCAGATGCACATGTAGTGATCAGTAAAGCAAAAAAGAAAACAATATTTTTCATCAATAAATTTTTAGTTAAGCACATGAGGTTTTTGGGGTTGGCTTAAAAATAAATTCAAATACCAATCAGGTATGGAGTTTTAATTTCGGTTGCAAAAATAAGGCTATTTCCTGAAAAAAGTTGTGCTATAGGTAGTTGAGTTTCCTACATTGTCCGTTACGGTAACAATCAGCTCGTTTTCTGTTTCGTTGGAAATATTGTCCTCAAAGTTATAGGTGATGGTGTTGTTCTTTGGTTCGTATTCCATCAAGATCCATTTACCGTTCAAAGTAGCTGAATAGGTATCAATTCCACTTAAATCATCAGTTATTCGAAGACTTAGATAGCTAAAATTGTTCAGCCATTGTTTCGCCTTAAAGTTTTTTGGTTTGATGGTTGGAGCAACACTGTCTTTTACTAAAGTATATGTTCCCAAGGTTCGGGTTCTCGTGGTAAACGATCCATCTCTTTTATAGGTCGTGGAATGGGAAGGACGACCATCAATATCTAAATGGGCAATAAATAATTGGTCCCTGTCTTCTTGGGCATACTTGGAAGGGTCAAAACTAATCGTGAAATTCCTATGTGCCGCAACACTGTTGTCGTGAATGGTAATGGTGTCGTTGCCTTTTTCTAGGTTGATGTAGAAATCTTCATAAAATGTGTTGGCAGGAAAATACACCTTGGCCGCTCCCAAATCATAATTATTGGGTTTGCTGGCAATCACATAATTTTCGGTAGTTCTATCCTTTCTGGGAATTTTTACAGCTTCACGTTTGCCTTCAATGGGCACTACAAGTTTGGTGGTGTTCCCTTCAATATCAGCAATTAAAAACTCTACATTGTACGACATACCTTCGGTGATATCAATTTTGCCATTGTTATAAAGGGTGTTGTAAATGCTAAGGTGATTATATGGCTCTTTGAATATTTTTTGAATGCGTTGGCGATGATCATAAAAATGCTCGTAATCAATTAGGGTATTGATGTAGCGCGTTTCACCAAATGAAAAAGTCTCAAAATCGAAGTTGGAATACTCTCTTCCATTAACGATTTGTTTTATGGAGTAAATCCCATTTTTATTGGCTGCCAAATCCAAGCGATCAAAGGTATTGATGCCAAAACCTATAGTTCCGATCGCACTCACCTTATCTGCCAAGAAAGAGCCATCTGCCTGTTTGGTGTAGTTTAATTGTATTTTTTCTTGACTCTGGTTCACCATGGCATCATCGGACAAGGGATAACCGTACAGCCCCAAAAGGGTGGGGTCGGTGGCATCCCGCACATCATATCCGTAAAGTAGTGGGTTGGTCGGTTTGCTGTTCACGCTGTTCCGAATTTCAAAATGCAAGTGTGGACCTGCAGAACCACCCGTATTTCCAGAATAGGCGATAGTATTCCCTTTAGTGACTTTGACTTCGCCATAATCGGGAAAAATTTCGACTTCGTAAGATTGCTTTTGGTATTGTACCTTTTTAACATAGGCCTCAATCTCTGGTGAAAATTTTTGCAAATGCCCGTAAACAGAGGTGTACCCATTCGGGTGGGCTACATAAAGCGCCTTGCCATACCCCCAATGTTTCACCACAATTCGTGTAATAGTACCATCCGAAATTGCCAAAACAGGTAAACCTTCGCGTTGCTGGGTTTTAATGTCGATACCTGAATGAAAATGATTGGAGCGTAATTCCCCAAAAGTCCCCGCCAAAACCAAGGGTATTTCCAAAGGTGATTGAAAGGATTCTTTGGGATAATCCATTTGGGCAGAAAGATGAAACACAATCAAAAAAAGAATGGGGAAAAGGCTTTTTTGCATAAAGGACTTTATAATAAGTTACGAAAATAACCAATGTTTTGATCTCAAAAAAAAGGAATTAAGTTAGCATTCTGCACCTCAAGCATAGCTTTAAGAATAAATCTAAAAAGTATTGCGAGGTTGTCCGAGGTTGGTTAACTTTGTGTTATACGCATTGTCGTTTGCATATATGAGCGAACTAGTTGGTATTGTGGATTCTTTGGAAAATAAGGTGAGCAAATTGCTGCACAAAATGGAGCTATTGCACCAAGTAAACGCCAAATTGGAAAAAGAATTGGACCTCTTAAAAGATGAAAACAATGACAAACTACAAGCACTGGCGGATTGGGAAGAAAAATACAATTCGTTAAAAATGGCAAATACAATGCTGGGTAGTGATACGAGTAAAACAGAAGCTAAGCTCAAAATAAATACATTGATTCGCGAACTCGATGTTTGCATAGCCAAGTTGGCGGATTAATTTGTACTGATATTATGGACGAAAAGCTCAAAATAAAGCTTTCCATTGCCGATAGGGTGTATCCCCTGACAATCGACCCAAGGCAAGAAGAAGGTTTGCGAAAAGCCGCCAAGAACATTGAGAACTTGGTGAAAAAATTTGAGCAAAACTATGCCGTTAGGGATAAGCAAGATGTATTGGCCATGTGTGCCCTGCAGTTTGCATCCAAAATTGAGCAAGGAGGTATCGACCAATCTGAAAATGCCGAAGCTGCCATGCAGCGCTTAAAGGCCTTGGATGAGTTGCTGCACTCCAAATTAGGGGAATAAGTTCTTTTAAATAAAATATTGTTACTGCCCACATTGGTATTAATTTTTTGACAAACTCAACACTATTACAAATAGAAAGGGTGAGTTTAGTCTGTAAAAGCAGGCCCTACTCGTATAGGGATCCTTGATCAGGCTGTTAGCCCTAAACCTGTTATTAGGAGTTTGTACAAAACTTCGGTCAATGTGGGCTTTTTTTTTAACTAAACATAGCCAAAATGGATAATATCATAGTAATAGCCGCTGCAGCCGTTGTAGGGTTGGCGATCGGTTTTTCAATAGCAAAAATGATGGAGAAAGGCAAGGCCTCCAAGACCATTGCCAATGCAAAGAAAGAAGCTGCAGATATCTTAAAAGAAGCCAATAAGGAAGGTGAGGGCATCAAAAAGGATAAAATATTTCAGGCCAAGGAAAAGTTTTTGGAATTAAAGGCCGAGCACGAAAAGGTCATTATAAATAAAGACAAGAAAATTGCCGAAGCCGAAAAGCGTACTCGAGATAAGGAGTCGCAGGTGAGCAGTGAACTTGCCAAGAATAAAAAATTAAACGATCAACTTCAGGAGAAAATCAAAGAGGTTGATTATAAGGGCGAAATCTTCGAAAAGAAGCACGCCGAACTGGAGAAATTGCACAAAAGCCAAGTGCAGCAACTTGAGGTAATCTCTGGATTATCTGCCGAAGATGCCAAGTCGCAGTTATTGGAATCGTTGAAAGAAACAGCGAAGACCGATGCCATGGCCTATCTTCAAAACACCTTGGAAGAAGCGAAACTTACCGCACAGCAAGAAGCCAGAAAAATTGTTATCAACACCATTCAGCGAATTGGAACCGAAGAAGCAGTTGAAAACTGTGTATCTGTGTTCAATTTGGAGTCAGATGATGTGAAAGGACGAATTATTGGACGTGAAGGTAGAAACATTCGTGCGCTGGAAGCAGCAACGGGTGTGGAAATCATTGTGGACGATACTCCTGAAGCCATTATTCTTTCTTGTTTTGATTCTGTACGAAGAGAAGTGGCACGTTTATCATTACACCGATTGGTGACCGATGGTAGAATTCACCCAGCTCGTATCGAGGAAGTGGTGAAAAAGACAGAGAAGCAAATCAATGAGGAAATCGCAGAAATCGGAAAACGTACCGTAATCGATTTGGGTATCCATGGATTGCACCCAGAATTAATCAAGGCAGTTGGACGTATGAAGTACCGTTCTTCTTACGGTCAAAACTTATTGCAACACTCTAGGGAGGTGGCCAAACTTTGTGGTGTAATGGCCGCTGAATTGGGTCTGAATCCAAAAATTGCCAAACGAGCAGGATTACTTCACGATATAGGAAAGGTGCCAATGGCCGAAGTAGAAGTGGAAACTCCACACGCGATTTTGGGTATGCAATGGGCCCAAAAATATGGTGAAAAGAAAGAAGTGTGCAACGCAATCGGTGCTCACCACGACGAAATAGAAATGACCACGCTTATATCTCCAATTGTACAGGTTTGTGATGCCATTAGTGGTGCAAGACCTGGAGCAAGACGTCAAGTTTTGGATTCTTACATCCAAAGATTGAAAGATCTTGAAGATATCGCTTTTGGTTTCAATGGGGTACAAAAAGCCTATGCCATTCAAGCAGGTAGAGAACTACGTGTAATTGTTGAAAGCGAAAAAGTAAACGACGACAAAGCCGCTGAACTTTCCTTTGAGATTTCACAAAAGATACAAACCGATATGACCTATCCAGGACAGGTTAAGGTGACTGTTATTCGAGAAACACGTTCCGTAAACGTTGCTAAATAATTAGGTTTTACTTAGTACTCAGTTCCTGAAGCTTTCTCAAGAATCTTGTCGATAGGTATTTCGGTTAATCCCGTAAAAGAGGTGTTGAAACGAATGTTGGGCGTGTCAGACATGGCTATGAACCATTGACCATTCCCATAAGCAATGGAAGTGATTTTGTAATCTTCCCCTGCCTTTTCGCGAATCCAATCTATGGGGTAGTCCTCTGAGGTTTTCCAAGTTTGTCGACCTAAATTGGCATTCTTGCTCATACTGAAGGCCCAAACACCACCACCATAGGTAGCAGAAGTTATGGAAAAGCCTTCATTCCAATTGTCGCTAATCCAGCTTTTTGGAAATTCGTAACTGGTTTTCCAACGTTGGGTGCTTAATCCAGTATTTTTTGTCATGGCCAAGTACCAATTTCCTGCGCCATAGGTAATGGAGGTAATGTGGTGTGAATCATCCCATTTTTCTTTTATCCAATCTTTGGGGAAAGTATCCGATTTTTTCCATGATTGTGGTCCACTTAGGTTGGGGCCTTTACTCATAACAACCAAAAATCGACCCATGAAAGAGTCATAAGATAAATCGGTTATAAAATAACCTTCACCCCATTGCTGTTTGATCCAATCATTAGGATATGTGTCAGATTGTTTAATGATTTGCTTGGTGTATGCCGAAGCCCCAAAATCACTCATCGCAATTACCCACTCGCCTTTGTCATAAGGAGGATTATAATGGCTTATTCCATGTCCTACTGCAGCAATAGCAGTATCTGTGGTTTTAAATTCGGCTTGACCATTTCCTAAAAACGATAATAATTGATAAATGATATCCTCACTGTCCAAATAATCATCCAAATATCTTGTAGTGACTGCCTCTTTTTGTAGGCTTATCCAATATAAAGTGGGTTTCATATACTGGGTAAAATCTCCACCATTAAAACCTTTATCATCTGCGGTAAAGGCCTCATATTTTCCATTCCCCAAGGATTTAATGTAGAAATTATCGGCATTATAGTTGGCACCAGCCGCTCCGCGTTTCATTGTGGCACCAAAGCCATCCCAATATTCATCGGTTTCTCCATTTGATTTCGTAAAAGTTTTAAGTTGACTCTCATACAAAGCGACTCTTTCAGATCCGTTCATGAAGTATTTTACACAAACGAAGGCGTCTTTGTCGGTATGTTGAACAAAAAATGCCGTGTATTTTACATCATTGCTGATCCAACTAGTTTCAAAAAATGATTGGGAAAAGGAAAATTGACTGCAAAGAAAGAACAGCCCTAGAATAAAAAGGTTTTTCATGGTTCGGAGGTTTGGTATTCTAAAAGTGTAAAGGTTTTAATTCTTGTAATTTTTCACAAGAAAAAGGGGTGAATTGCGCAAAAATGTAAGTAAACATTCAGTTTGTGTTCATTTCACAAGGTTTTGCGGGCCGCAAAATAAATGACAGGCTGATAATTGTCATACTTTCCCAAGCGGGATAATGCTAACTTCATTCAAGGAATTTTTAATACTCGGAAAGATGAAAACTGGTATTCCTGTCTCGAAAATTATGACCAAAAAGTTGGTCACCCTAAGCCCAAAAGATGATTTGGTTACTGCTGAAAAGCTATTCAAAAAACATCACATTCGGCATATTCCCGTAGTAGAAGGAAAAATAATCAAAGGTATGTTGAGCTATACCGATTTACTTCGAATTAGTTTTGCCGATGCCGTGGACGAACATGAAGAATTTGTGGACACCATTGTCTACAATATGTTCACCATTCCGCAAGTTATGGTCAACGATGTGGTTTGTGTAACTTCGGATACTACCATTCGGGAAGTTGCAGAAACGTTGTCGAAAAGGGAGTTCCATGCAATGCCTGTGGTGGATGATGGAAAAATTAAGGGAATTGTAACCACAACCGACCTTATCAAATACTTTTTAAAGGCTATTGAGTGAACGTAAAAGTGTGATGGGAATTTATTCTTCTTCTCCAGCGTTGTCCTCTTCCTCCTCGGCTTCTTTATTGAGCTTATGCTCCAATATGTTCAAGTTTTTCAACTTTTCTTTCCAAGTTTGAAGGGCATCTTTTTGTTTGTTCAGGTTGTTTACGACCTGTTTCACCAAAGGATTGTCTTCGGAATCGCCAGAGAAAAACTGCAAGTTGTTTTCCAATTGACGAATGTCAGCTTTGATTTCGTTGACTTTACGCTTAATAAATACACGTTCGTTGCCAATGGCCTGGTTGTCTTCTGTTTTGGCCAATTCCTGTACTTTGTTGCCGTAGCGCAGTAAATCGGATTCTTGTCGACTGATGCCCATTTTTTTGAAAAGGGCCTCCATGATTTTATTAAACTTGCTGTTGATGTGTTTTTTGTTGTATGGAATTCGACCATATTGTTTCCATTCGGCAAGGAATCCTTTTAATTCCTCCAAGTCTTTTTTCTTGTCGCCGCTCAGTTGGAATTTCTTCAAACGCTCTAAACAGGCATTTTTATGTTTGAAGTTTTCGAACTCTTCCTTGTGTGCCTCGTTTTGCTCAGAATGCAGCCTGTCAAAGTAATGGTTACAAGCATTTTTAAACTCGTTCCAGATTTTATCAGAATACTTTCTGGGTACATGTCCAATTTTCTTCCATTCGCTCTGAATGCGTTTCATTTCTGGAGTGGTGGAAGCGTAGTCATCGTTGTCCTTTAATGAAATTGCTAATTCCAGCAGCTCTTTTTTGCGCTCGAGATTTTGTTGCTGATCCTTCTTTTGGTTTTTATAAAAGGAGTTTTTACTGCGATTAAACTGTCGTACGGCTTCTTTAAACTGACTCCAAGTTTCCTCGTTTACCTTTTGAGGTACTTTTCCAGCATTAAAAAAGGATTCACGAAGTTCTTCTACCTCTTTAATTTGTTTTTGGATACCTCTATGGTTGTCTGCTACGTTTTCGGCAATCTTGGCAATTGAGGCTATAATTTCCTGCTTTTTCACCAAATTGACTTCGTAACCCTTCTCCAGTTCCATGAAATGCTCTTGTCTACGCTGGTGCATAGCTTTGGTAGCACTACTAAAACGGTCCCAAATTTCTTCTCGATTTTCTTTGGCAACGGGTCCAATATCTTCCTTCCAAATTTTGTGAAGGGTCTGTAGTTCCCTAAAAGCTTTTCCGAGGTCTGGTTCCTTGGCCAAAGCTTCGGCGCGTTCCACCAACTTTTGTTTTTCCTCTAGATTGTGTTTAAAATCCAGATCACGTAACTCGCGGTTCAAGTGCAGGAAATCGTAGAAGATTTCCATGTGGTGATGGTAGGTGCGCCAAACATCGTTGTAATTGGTGCGGGGAATCGGTCCTGCATTTTTCCAGCGGTGTTGCAGGTCTTTAAAGTTATTATAGGTAGTGTTGATGTCTTCTTCGATATCGATAAGGCCTTTAAGCTCTTCGATAATTTCCAGTCTTTTTTGCAAATTGTCCTTTAAGGACTGCTCCAATTGTTTGTAGTAGTGGTCACGTTTTTCACGGTATTCGGAGTAGACCTCGTTGAACTGTCTTTTAGATACCGAATTGTACCGAAAATCGATTTCGTTACCACCCTTGGAAACAAACTCCTCTTTTTTGTGCTCTAAAAACTCCTGAAACTTTTGGTCGAACTCATATTTTATGGAGCTCACATGCTTGCCGATGGCTTGCACCTTTTCGTTCTTTACCAAGCGTTGTAATTCTCCTACCAAATTTTCCATGGACATGGAATGGTAATCCAAAATCGGAATATAATGGCGCTTTTCGTTGTCTGAATCTTCGGCATCTTCAGCGTTGGACTCGTCTATTTCATCTAAATGATTGTCGGAATCTTCTTGAGCTTCAGTTGTTTTAGGTGCTTCAGCACTCTCTTGTTCAACTTTGGTTTCCTCTTCACTTTCGGATGTTGTTACTTCAGACGCAGCGGGTTCAGCTTGTGTGCTTTCCTCCACTTGTCCAGTGTTGTTTTCCGAAATTTGTTCTGTTCCACCTTCAGCTTCCTGCTGAAGTTTACGCTCATTTTCCTGCATTAGAAGTCTCTTTTGCTACTGATTGATGATAATTATAGCCAATTTAACAACTAAATTGCCCATTAGCAAAAGTATTGATTCTTCTTTTGAACAAGTTTTGAGATGTGTAGAATGGAATATTCCTATTATGGATTACAAAAATCTAGGAGTTGTTCCAGATTTCCCATGCCTTTTCAGCCTGCCCTTTGAGCATATCCAGACCATTGCATATGGCAGCACCTCGTTTTTCACCTTGTTTCAGAAAGGCAGTTTTCTCTGGATTATAGATCAAATCGTACAACAAATGTTGGCTGCCAACAAAGGTATAGGGTAGTATAGGTTTATCTTCAATATTAGGAAAAGTACCTAAGGGCGTACAGTTTACGATCAAGGTATTCTGTTCCATTATTTCTTGATCTAATTGGTCGTAGGTCAATTGCCCTTCTTTTGGGCCTCTTGAAACATAGGTGGTTTTTATGGCCATTTCCTCCAGTACAAATTTTACTGCTTTTGATGCGCCTCCTGTTCCCAAAATCAAAGCATGGGTATGGTGTGGTTTTAAAAAAGGTTGAAGTGAAATTTCAAAACCGTAAGCATCGGTATTGAATCCTTTAAGGCCATTTTGGGTAAATTGAATGGTATTAACGGCGCCAATTTTGGCTGCTTTGGAATCTAATTCATCCAAATAAGGGATAACTTCTTGTTTGTAGGGAATGGTGACATTGAGCCCTTTTAAATTTTCTTGTTTGAGCACTTGCGGAAATTCCTCGATAGATTGCATATCGAAGTTTTCATAGGAATGGTTTTCTAGTCCTAAATCTTTGAATTTTTGGGTGAAATACCCCTGTGAAAAGGAGTAAGAGATATTTCTACCGAGCAGCCCGAACCTGTTTGTCTTTCCTGTTGTTGCCATACCATTCCAAAATCAATAATAACAAAATCCCCATCACAATAAATAAAATGGCCCACCAAGTTTCAGCTTGGGCCATTTGGGGTAGGTGTCGTGTGTAATTTAAAATTATTTTATCGCCGTTTGAATCCAATAATGGATTACCAGCGCCATCCAATTTAAAAACTGTTTTTTTCCAAGGCCAAAGCACCCCGAGTGATCCAGTTATGAAACCAATGAGGACGGCTGTTGTTAGGTGCTTGTAATGCTTTAGTACGTAACTGAGCAAATGGGAAAATGTTACCAAACCTGTGGCGGAACCCAAGGTGAACACGGCCAATATTTTTAATATTTGAATACGCTCTGCATTCTGCATAAAGCTAAAATCCCCTTGAAATATTTCTGAAAAGGTGTCGTAAAGGGCGTTAACAGAATCGACCAGAAGCAACACATAGTTGCCCAGTAAAATCAAAATAAAAGATCCTGATAGTCCTGGAAGGGTCATCCCTGAAACACTGATAATTCCACAGAAAAAAATGAAAAAGAGGTTGTCGTTTTCCTTTGCAGGGTTCAAAAAACTGATGGAAATTCCGATGACAAGACCGATAAATGCAGCAGGAACGGTTTTCTTGTTCCAATGTGCAAAATCTTTTCCAATGTAGTAAATCGAGCCCATAACCATTCCGAAAAATGTGGCCCATACAAAAAGCTCATTGTGCTCCAGAAAATAATCCAAAATTCGGGATACGCTGAAATAACTTACCAGCATTCCAAAAATCAAAAGCCCTAAAAAGCGCGCATTGGTGTATTGATAAAAGCTTTTGAAACGCCCATTGAACAATAACTTTACGGCTTTGGAATTGAGTTTTTGAAGGGAATAGATGAATTCTTCGTAAAAACCGCCCACAAAGGCCACAATTCCACCTGAAACCCCAGGAACTTTATTGGCCGCACCCATGCATAGTCCTTTAATGACCAAGAAAATATTGTCCAGCAATGTTCTAGGTTGTTGTGGCATGGCCGATTTTTGAGTTCCTTATTTTTTGGAAGCTGCTTTTTCCAGGATAAAAATAAGTGAAAAACCGATGATGGCGAGAACTATAGCGAGCATTAATCTGTTGTCGCCCTCAAATGCCCATGGTAATACGTTCATATCGTCCACAACCATGGTTTTGTCTCCAAAAGTTTTGGTTTCCAAAACCTTTTTCCATGGCCAAATTTTGTTCAATGAGCCTAGAATAAAACCCGTAAGTAGAGCTAGTGTAATGTTTTTATAGTGATTGAACATCCATTTGAGCAATCGAGCAAAGCTCAATAGGCCAAATACGGCTCCAAGTCCTACGGTCAAGATTATTTTAATATCTCTTTCGTGTACGGCATCCAAAATAGTTTTGTACGACCCCAAAAGCACTAGAATAAAGGCTCCTGAAATCCCTGGTAAAATCATGGCACAAATGGCCAATGCCCCAGACATAAACAAATAAGGGAGGCTGTCGGTGTTTTCACTAACAGGCAGTTGAGTTATAAAAAAGGCCAATGCAGCCCCTATAATAAAAACCACAACGGTTCCCAAGCTCCATTTGGTGATTTCCTTCCCTACGAAGAAAATACTGGCTAAAACCAACCCGAAGAAAAAGCTCCAGAGTAAAATAGGTTCGTTTTCCAACAGGTAACTTAAAAACTTGGCCAAAGACAGCACGCTGATAAAAATTCCCAAGAAAAGGGCCAGTAAGAAGTTGCCATTCACTTTGTTCCAAACGGCCTTAATACCATCCTTTTTTAAAATGGATATCAGGGAAAAATCAATATTATTGATGGATGTGATAAGTTCCTCGTAAATCCCCGAAATAAAGGCGATGGTTCCTCCAGAAACTCCTGGAACAACATCTGCGGCCCCCATGGCCATTCCTTTTAGGGTAACAAAGACATAGTCCAGTATGCGACGTGGCTTCATAGATTTTGGATAAAAAAAGTGGCCTTATTTGGCGGTATTCCCAATTTTGGAAACCAATGCCTTGACCCAATCAATTTCACTGAATTCAGGAAACTGTTCATCAAAAGCCTGCAATTTATCAAAATCTATTTTCATGGCCTTGGACAAAGTAAGCTTTGCTTCGGCCAAATCGTTATTTTTTAAATGTGTGCCTGCCAATTTGTACAATAGGTTGGCATTATCTGGGTAAAATTCAAGCCCTTGCAGCAATACTTGAATGGAAGAATGGAAATCGCCAATTTTTCGAAGTACATCTGCCCAGTTTTTCCAAGTTGCAAATTCATAATTGCCTAAATCCACTGTTTGTTTGTAGGCAAAATCAGCTTCATCCAAATTTTCCAATGCGGAATATATTTTGGCAGCTTTTTTCCAATACTGTGGGTTTTCCCCATCAATATTTATGGCTTTATTGATGTAGTAAAGTGCTTTGTCGTAGTTTTTTTGTCCGTAATGGAAATCCGTAATGGCCAACCAACCTTTGTCCAAAAGTGGGTCTTCATGAACGGTGTGGTAGTAATAGTATTTCGCCAAATCGAAGTTGCCCAACTTTTCATGACATTTTCCTAAACGGAGAAATGCGTATGAGGTAGGGTCTTCCAAGGTAATTGTGGATTCGTAGTTCTCGATGGCCTCGTTGTATCTTCCCAATTTTTCCAACACCTTACCTTTTTCAAAGTAAGCGCCAATAAAAGTGTCATCGGAAATCACAGCAAAATCAAAAGCAGTGAGTGCCTCTGGGAACATGTCCATTGAATAGTACATTTTACCCAATTGGTGCCATGCTACATCACAATACGGATTGCGTTCCAAATAGTCGTTGAGGTAAAGAATGGCCCCGTCAAAATCTTCCAAAAATTCGAAACAATACACCACATTGTAAAGCGAAGAGTAGTCGCTATCATCAATTTCCACACATTTCATAAAACTGTGCTTGGCCTCCAAATAGTTGTCCATAAAAAGGTACTCCATCCCCAATAAGGAATGTATGTCGAAAGCTTCAGTGGTAAGGTGAAGCGCTTCTAAAAGTAAGTTTACCGCTTCTTGGTGTTTGTCTTGTTTGGAACGGATATTTGCCCTTTGAATGTAGATTTCTTCATTCTGGGAATTGATGTTCTCAATCTCATCCAAAAGTAATTCTGCGGCTTCAAATTTATCCTCAAAAGCCAAGATTTCAACCTGCAACAATTTTAACTCTAAAGAGTTTGGATGCTGTTCCAGACCAATTTGAATAGCTTTCTTTCCGAGGGATATTTTGCCGTTGTTGAGGTAGTGATGGACAATTTCCTCAAAGTCCTCCGCATCAAAAAAATAGACGTCGTCCGTCTTGAGCATAGACTCAAATTTATTGATGGATTTGTCAGGATATTCGTTAGATTCTAACGCCATAGGAACTTTTTTGGTTAGACTATGGACTTAAAATTAGCCTTTATCGTTTCTAATTTCGTCCAGATTTAGGGTATGTTATCAACAAATTAGTTAACAGCGGTCGATTTTAGTTGGTTTAAAATGGCAATGATTTGTTTACAACCTACTTCAATTTCTTCCATTGAAATGGTAAGCGGAGGCGATATTCTCACCGCTCTTGGTTCGAACAATAACCAGAAAAGAATTAGTCCATTTTTTGCGGCTTCCATTACAACTTGATCGGCAATTTCTTTGCTTTTCATGATCGGGGCCAACATCAATCCTTTGCCTCTAACTTCTTCAATTAAAGGGTGAACCAACAATCTTAGGAATAGTTTTTCCTTTTCCAATGTCTGTTGGATGAGATCGGTTTCCGTAAGCTCTTTTAAGGTGGCCAAACTTGCCGCTGCAATTACTGGATTACCTCCAAAAGTGGTGATGTGACCAAATTTTGGATGGTCCTGAAGGTCGCTCATAATTTCCTTGGAAGCTACAAAAGCACCAACAGGCATTCCAGAAGCCATTCCTTTCCCAATAACTAAAATATCGGGTGAGCAATTGAAGTGTTCGAAAGCAAAAAGTTTACCCGTTCGCCCAAATCCAGGTTGAATTTCATCTAAAATAAGCATGGCGCCCATTTCAGTGCATCTTGCTCTCACTTTTTCGAGATAGCCTTCCTTCGGAAGAATAAATCCAGCGCCCCCCTGAATGGTTTCCAATACAACAGCTGCCGTTTTCTCTGTGATTTTATCCAAATCACTTTCCAAGTTAAATTCGATATGTCGAATATCTGGAATCAAGGGCCTGAAAGCACTTTTACGCTCCTCCAGCCCCAAAAGACTTAAACTGCCCATGGTATTCCCGTGATAGGCATGCTTGGCAGCTATTATTTGAGATCGCCCTGTATGTCTACGTGCCAATTTAACGGCTCCTTCCATAGCTTCCGTGCCTGAGTTCACCAAATAGGTGGTTTCTAGGTTTGCTGGTAGATGGGAGGCCAATAATTTACTAAACTCGACTGCGGGGGATTGAATGTATTCGCCATACACCATTACGTGCATGTACTTGTCCACCTGGTTTTTTATGGCTTCCACCACTCTAGGGTGACAATGCCCCAGTCCACATGCTGAAACCCCTGCTACAAAGTCTAAATGCGCGTTACCGTCTTGGTCGTAAATGTAACTTCCTCGGGCATGCGATACCTCCAGGCCTAAAGGGTGGGGAGAGGTTTGGGCTTGATATGTATAAAAATCGTTGTTGGACATTAAGGGGTCTGTGCTTTCTTTTTTACGGCAGGTTGTTTGGGTTTTATGCCTTGGGTATTTCGTGCATTAATGGGGTCGTTCTCGTTGTTTTGACGTTCATTTTCTTCGGCATCAATGTCAATCGGATTATCGATGCCCCGAATTTTTGCCAGTTCGATGTTATTGTCGTCCTCGTCAAAGATTTCTTCTTTGGACATGATTCGTTCATCACCACGCCAAACAAAACCTTTTAGTTTTCTACTCTCAATAGGTAAATCCGATTCAGGGAAAATATCCCCATCTGGATCCACAAAAAAGGTAATGTCCTCAATATCATTATTGGCCATCAACAAACGAATTTTACTGCAGATCGTCTTATCGATACCGACCAGTTCTTCATCATCGTTGTACACGTAATAAATCACTTCGGTGTTCTGCACCAAATCGATGATTTTGAGTTCGTTTTCTATGAATTTCCCATATAGGTTGATTCCTTTTGCTTGATTGTATCCCGTTCCACTAATAGTGTCCAATGAAATGATGAAGGCATTTTCAATCACTTTGAGTGAGTCCAATTTATCCGTTTCCATATCGGAAATTAAATGGATGCTATCTCCCGTGATTTGATTGTCCACATTCCAAAGGACAGGGTCTTTTATCAATTGGGTGATTCCTGTAGCTTCATCAAAATGAATGGAATCGCATTTGCCACTAAGGTCGGTTTTGTAAAACTTGGCATTTCTGAAAGCACGTAAAACGCGTTCTTCTTCCTTACCTGTCACCATTAAGGTATCCCCATGCATGTAAAGCGAATCCTTTTGCACCAAGCTGATGGAAACGGCTCTTTTGGTGGCGAAAACTGAATCTTTAGCTTTGTGCACTTCCGCATAATGAGCCCTGATTACCCCATTATTAATGGTGTCGGTAATCTTAATGTTATTGGTGGCTGAAGCAAATTCACTTGCCTTATCAAAATATAGACTGTCTCCCTCAATAATTTTTTGGTCGTAGTCTATGCGTGTATTTTTAATACCGTAGCCCTGCTCAATGGTAGTGTCGTAAAATCCACGTTCGCAATAGATTTTATATTCTTCACCAGTAATCGTGGATGGACCATACATATAAGCGTTCTTCGATTCGGTGTAATAATCCAATTGTTCAGAATCAATGGTATAATCGGGATTGTCGATATGTACTTTTTTCTGAAACTGATATTTTTTGGGTTCCATAAAATAGGTGCCAATTATACTGGTAAGTACATTGGCCGAATCCACTACTTTACCACCTGATCTATAATACGCTTTCTGATTTTCCCTATCAAAGTAGAGGGTGTCAGTGGTCAAGGTCATTTGTCCATTGGTCAAATCGACGGATTCCCAAGCCTTGGCCAGCTTGGTGTTCCCATCATAATCCATTTTACCACTGTTCATTTCAATGGAGTCGCCTTGTTGCATGCGAATATTTCCAATGGCTTTCAAACGGTTTTCTTCCGCATAAAAAATGGCAATATCGCACCAAAGGTCTGCGCCTTGGTGTTCAAACTGTACTTGACGCTCGTCGTCTTTACTGAAAATGGATGCGCCTGGAAACTGGGCTTCGTCCTTGGTAAAGTTTGCTCCATACACAATATTAATCTGCCTGCCGCCTTGCGGTTGCTGCTGCGCAAATACATTGAGTACGGACAATAATAGAATGAAAAATGAAATGTGCTTCAAATTCATAGAATTTTGCCCAAAAGTAGGATTTTTAGCGGAAGTGGCATACACCCTTTAGAAAGCTTTGGGATTTCTTTGTTCCTGCCTCACATTTGTTTACCTCGCTTGAGTGTCAAGGTAATTTGACCACAATGGTAGGTATTGTGATATAAGATGTGACCCAACAACTTGGCCCTGGAAATTTGACCGAAAAATGGAGTTTCAATTTGTTCTGCCCATTCTTCTTCTGACAGAGATTCTAAAAGACCATATAATTTTTGATAGCCTTCGTCCACCAATATCTTACTTCCTTCCCGATTATACACTTCACCGTTATCGGTCTGCCCCATTGTGGTGTTTTGTACTTCGGTGGGAACACCCAAAAATTGAAGCAATAGATGCATAATTTCACCAAGGTGCCTAAAAATGAAACCAATGGAAGCAGTATCCTCGTTTAATTTAAGGGTGCTGTTTTCTTGGGTTATGGCATTATAGGTAAAGTCGCAAGTGGTCCTATTTTGTTCAATAAGGTCTTTTAGAATGTCTTTGGTCATCTAGATTATTGGTTTAAGTAGGCCGAATACATCCAAATGAGTTTTTCCTGTTCGCGGATATAATCACTCATCAATGCATTTGTACCTTCGTCGTTGGAGTCTCCGGACATTTCTAGAAGCTCTCTTTCCAAAGGTAGCAGAACTTCGTAACCTTTTAAAATTTCCTGAATGGCATTTGTGCCGCTAGATACGTTTTTAGCGCTTTGGATTTTGGAAAGCGCAGAATAGTCTCCATAAGTATGTAATGGGGTGAAACCCAATGTCAGGATACGCTCTGCTATTTCATCTATTTTTATAAGGGAATCATTATAGAGTTCTTCAAATTTGAGGTGAAGCTCAAAAAACTTTTCTCCTTTAATATTCCAATGAAAACCACGGGCGTTCATGTAGAAGATTTGGTAGTTGGCCAAAAGTTCGTTCAGCTTGTCTGCAAGTTCGCTGGAGGCTTTTTTATCCAGTCCAATGTGATTGAGATTACTTGTCATATCAGTTGTTTTTGAATTGAATCAAAGGTAGTTGATGTGACGTGCGCCCACAGTGATATAAGTCACACAAGTGCAACTTAACTAAGCTGGATAAATTCTTATGATGTTTATCTATGAATGGTCTGCAACCTGTCTGGACCTACAGAAACAATCTTGATTGGCACTTCCAATTGCTCTTCCAAAAATGCGATGTAATCGTTCAAAGCTGGTGGCAATTCCTCTGCTTTTGTAAGTTTGGTAAGGTCTTTTGCCCAGCCCTTCATTTCGGTGTAAACAGGAGTTACATACTCTTCCTCAATATTGTAAGGTAAGTGTTGAATTTTCTCGCCTTTGTATTTGTAGGCTGTACAAACTTTGATGGTTTCAAAACCGCTCAAAACATCGGCTTTCATCATCATCAATTCGGTTACTCCATTGATTTGAACAGCATATTTTAAAGCTACAAGGTCTAACCAACCACATCGTCTAGGTCTACCTGTTGTAGCACCAAATTCATTACCTACGCGACCCATGGTTGCTCCATCTTCGTCAAAAAGTTCAGTAGGGAAGGGGCCACTACCTACACGAGTGGTGTACGCCTTAAAAATTCCGAATACTCTTTTTATTTTGTTAGGAGCTACACCCAATCCAGTGCAGGCACCTGCCGCAGTTGTGTTGGATGAGGTTACAAAGGGATAGGTTCCAAAATCAATGTCCAATAGTGAACCTTGAGCACCTTCTGCCAATATTTTTTTGTTCTCCGCTTGTGCATTGAACATGTATTCTTCGCTATCGATGAAAGTCAATTTCTTCAACATTTCAACACCTTCACAGAACTCAGCTTCCAACTCGGCCAAATTGTATTGGATTTCCACATTGTAGAAATCAATCATGGCTTCATGCTTATCGGCCAATGCTCGGTATTTGGTTTTCCAATCATCAAATTCCAAATCACCCACACGCATACCGTTTCTTCCTGTTTTATCCATGTAAGTTGGACCTATACCCTTTAGGGTAGAACCGATTTTTGCCTTTCCTTTGGAAGCTTCTGAAGCGGCATCCAACAAACGGTGAGTTGGTAAAATCAAGTGTGCTTTTCTGGAAATAAAAAGTTTGGAAACAATATCAATATCGAACTGCTCCAAATTCTCCAATTCTTTTTTGAAGATAACAGGGTCGATTACAACTCCGTTTCCAACTATATTGATAGCATTTTTATGAAAAATCCCAGAGGGAATCGTATGTAGAACGTGTTTTATACCGTCAAACTCCAAAGTGTGACCTGCGTTTGGGCCACCTTGAAAACGTGCTATTATATCGTATTCCTTGGTGAGTACATCAACAATTTTTCCTTTTCCTTCGTCTCCCCATTGGAGTCCAAGCAATAAATCTACCATGTAATGTTCGGGTTATTCAGTTAGGTTTCCTTCTTCTTTGTTTCGGGTTCCGTAGAAATATAAAGAGTGGTTGCTGATTTTGATATCAAAAACCTCTTCTATCGTTTTTTTAATGGATTGGATGCGTGGGTCGCAAAACTCCACAACTTCGCCAGTATCGGTCAAGATTACGTGGTCGTGCTGACGGTCGAAATATGATTTTTCATATTGCGCCTGATTTTTTCCAAATTGGTGTTTACGTACCAACTTGCACTCCAACAAAAGTTCAATGGTATTGTAGAGTGTGGCACGGCTCACCCTGTAGTTCTTGGTCTTCATTTTAATGTAAAGGGATTCTACATCAAAATGGTCGTCACTATCGTAAATTTCTTGTAAAATGGCGTAGCGTTCAGGTGTTTTTCTATGTCCATTTTCCTCTAAGAAAGTGGTGAACACGTTTTTTACAATTTCCTGATTTTTATTGTTGTCCATAAGCTCAATAGCTCTGCTAATGTACAAAGGTACAGCTAAAAATTAAATTCTGGTTACTTTGTGGATACCTTCGACCTGCTTTAAATTCTCAATAAGCTTTTTAAGTATGGTATTGTTTTTTACCACAAGTGTAATCTTGCCTTTGAACGTGCCTCCATCCGCATTAAAATTCAGATTTCTCATGTTCACGTGCATGTTTTCGGATATAATTTTGGTAATATCCTTCACCAATCCCATGTTGTCGATACCCATCAATTGAATATCCACAGAAAATTCCTCTTGGGTGGAATCGATCCATTTGGCGCTAATAATTCGGTAGGCGTAATTGGATTGCAATGAAATGGCATTTGGACAGTTCTTCTTGTGCACTTTGATCCCATCGTTCACGCTCACAAAACCAAATACATCATCCCCAGGAATAGGGTTGCAGCATTGTGATAATTTATAACTGAGACGTTCTTCCTCCTTACCAAAAACAAGCAAGTCGTATTTAACGGTAATCTCATTTTTATCAATATCCTTTGGAACAGGGGTTTTGCGCATCCTGTTTTTAAAGAAATTGATAAAAGCATTATGGTAAGAAGATGAAAAATCCTTCAGCTTGTCATTGTCAATAACACCGATGCCAACACGATAGAAAAGGTCTAGACTGGTTTTTAATTTGAAATAGTTGACCAGTTTGTTGACTGAATCCTCGTTCAGATTGATCTTTTGAGCCTTTAATTTTCTTCGCAGGATTTCCTTGCCTTCTGCTGCCACCTCTTTCTTTTCTTCCATTAAGGAAGATTTGATTTTGGCACGTGCGCGGGCCGTTTGTGCATAATCCAACCAACTTTGGGTTGGTTTTGCACTATCGGATGTTATGATTTCAACTTGGTCGCCACTTCGCAAAACCGTTCCTAAAGGAACCAGTTTTCCGTTCACCTTGGCACCTCGAGTGTGCATTCCCACTTCCGTATGGATATTGAATGCAAAATCTAAGGCCGTGGCACCTTTTGGCATGGATTTTAGGTCACCCTTGGGAGTGAACACAAATATTTCTTTGGCGTAAAGGTTCAGTTTAAACTCCTCGACAAAATCAACTGCATTACCATTCGATGTTTCCAACGCCTCCTGCAGTTTATTGAGCCATTCCTCAATCCCTTGCTCTTTTTGGTTTCCATGCTTGTATTTAAAGTGGGCCGCATAGCCTTTTTCGGCAATTTCGTGCATGCGCTCACTACGTATCTGAACTTCGACCCATTTTCCCTTTGGTCCCATTACGGTAATGTGGAGTGCCTCGTATCCAGTAGATTTTGGAGAGGTAATCCAATCACGAAGTCGAATGGGGTTGGGGGTAAAGTGATCCGTTACAATGGAGTATATCTTCCAAGCCAAGAACTTTTCATTCTTACGGTCGGATTTGTATATAATTCGGATAGCAAATTTGTCATAAACCTCTTCAAAAGTTACGTTTTGGGCCTTCATCTTTCTTCGGATGGAGAAAATGGATTTCATCCGTCCTTTGATGAAATAATTGAGCCCTTCGCGATCTAATGAATTTCGAATTACATCAGAAAACGATTCGATGTAGGCCAAATTCTCCTCTTCGGTATCCTCAATTTTACCTAAAATATCATAGTAGACCTCAGGCTCGGTATACTTCAAAGAAAGATCTTCAAGCGCATTTTTTATATTATAAAGCCCGATTCTGTGCGCTAAAGGGGCGTAGATGTATAGCGTTTCTGATGCAATCTTTACCTGCTTGTGCTCGGGCATGGAATCCATGGTGAGCATATTGTGGTATCGGTCCGCAATTTTGATAATGATCACCCGAACATCGTCATGGAGTGTCAGCAACATTTTTCTAAAGTTCTCTGCCTGCTGACTTATATCCTTATCTTTTTTAAGGTGGGCTATTTTGGTAAGACCGTCAACGATACGCGCCACGGTTTCCCCAAACATGCGCTCAATATCATCCAAAGTGTAAGGAGTGTCCTCAACGACATCGTGGAGTAGGGCAGAGGCAATGGAAACGGCATCCAATCCAATTTCAGAAGCTACAATTTTAGCAACGGCAATGGGGTGGAAAATATAAGCTTCTCCAGATTTACGCCTTTGTTCTTTGTGGGCATCAACGGCCACATCAAAGGCGGAGCGTATCAACTTCTTGTCCTCATCGGTCAGAGTTTGATAGCTGATGCGAAGCAATTCCTTGTATTGCTTTGCAATTTGTTTATTCTCTTTTTCTATAGCAGCCTCCGTCATAGTCTATTAAAATTACTACAATCTTATTACCTAAACAACAAAAACTATGCCCGTAGGTTTCTAATACGCTCCACTAAAGGTGGATGGGAATAGTGCACAAATACGTAGGCTGGGTGGGGAGTAAGGTTGCTCAAACTCTTTTTGGATAGTTTTTTTAAGGATGTGACCAGTGGTGTTGCCGCAAAGGTTGACTTTGCATAATCATCGGCCTGAAACTCAAATTTTCGTGATAAATAATTCATCGCCAATCCTGTGATTTCGGAAATGGGGCTGTACAAAAGAGTAAATCCAATTAAAGCTGCATGAAAACTAGGAGTACTCACGCCAATAGCTTGTGATATTTCTGGATGGTTGATGAACAAAGACAAAATGAACAACGTAAATCCTATCGTCAATAAAGAAACGATCAGGTTGAAAATGATGTGGTTTCGTTTGTAATGACCAACCTCGTGAGCCAACACGGCTACAATTTCATCCTCATCCAAATCATTGATCAAGGTGTCAAAAAGCGTAATGCGTTTTTCTTTTCCAAAACCTGAAAAATAAGCATTGGCCTTTGTGGAGCGTTTAGATCCATCAATAACAAAAATATTTTTAAGCTCAAAACCGACCTTTTGTGCATAGGCTTCAATGGCAGTTTTTAAACTCCCGTCGCTCAAGGGGGTTTGTTTGTTGAACAATGGCACAATCAATCTGCTGTAAAATAGATTGATAAAGAGCATAAAAGCCCCAATCATGGCCCAGGCATATAGCCAAAAATTAGGTCCTGTTGCTTGGTAAAACCAAATAAAGAGTGATAGCAATCCACCTCCCAAAACCGCAGCTAATAATCCTCCTTTCAACTTATCCGAAAAGAAAAGGCTTTTGGTGGTTTTATTGAAACCGTATTTTTCCTCGATTACAAAGGTGCGGTAATAAGAAAATGGAAGTCCAATAATGGCACTGCCAATGGTAATTATTCCAAAGAACACCAATGCCATTGGAATGGTGTTTTCGGTAAAGGAGCGGGTGATTTTATCGACCCATTCAAAGCCCCCAAACCATAAAAAACAAAGGGTGAGTAACAATGAAAATCCATCGGAAATCAATCCAAATTTGTAGTTGGTCTGTTTGTATTCTTGGGCTGTTTTGTATTCAGATTCGTTGTAAACATCTGAAAGTTCAGCGGGTACAGTCGATTTAAATCGTTTGGCATTCAAGTATTCCAATACCTGTTCAATCAAGAATTGGACTACCAGTATCACCAGTATCACATAAAAGAGCACATTTTTTTCCATAGCTTAAAATCCGCGCTGCCGTTTCGCTTCAAATATAAGTATTGCGGCCGATACGGAGACATTCATGGAGTCAATCTCGCCCTGCATCGGAATAATTATATTTTGGTCGGAGTTTTGAAGCCAATCTTCGGTCAATCCAGTGGCTTCGGTTCCCATTACCATTGCGGTTGCGCATGTAAAGTCACATTCCACATAGTTTTTGGAAGCTGTTAATGCAGCACAGTAAATTTTTATTTGGTTGGTTTTTAAAAAATCGATGATCTGTTCTGTGGTGCCCATGGCAATCTGTTTGGTAAACACACAGCCAACACTGGAACGGATAATGTTCGGGTTATATAGGTCTGATTTGGGATTTGCAATAAGAACCGCATCAACAGCAGCGGCATCAGCGGTGCGTAGAAGCGCACCGATATTTCCTGGTTTCTCGGGTGCTTCGGCCACCAACACCAAAGGTGTTGAAGTTGAAAAAGAAATGTCATCCAAGGTATGCGATTTGCTATCTACCAATGCAATAACACCTTCTGTGGTTCCTCGATGGGCTAATTTTTCATAAACTGCTTTGGTGATGGCAATCAATTCAACATTAGCAAGTTCGAATTCTTTTTCAATTTGGTCGATGGATATAATTTCTTCGCAAAACAGTAGCGTTTTTATTTGATAACCACCTTTTTGAGCCAATTGTATCTCGCGTCTACCTTCTAAAACAAATATGCCTGACCTTTTGCGTTCACGGGATTTTTCCTTCAGTTGGAGGATTTTTTTAACCAACGGGTTTTGGACACTACTGATCAATTTGGTTTCCATCACAAAGTAAAAATAGGATTTCTTGTAATTTATCAAAGGGGTTTTCGACCAAGGGACAAAATATATTTCATGAAAAAAATAACCATCCTACTTACCACTTTGTCCATTTTGGCCTGCAAAGAAACTCCAAAAAAAGAAGAAATCAACACAACAGAACCAAAAGAAATTGAAGTTGAAAAATCCGAATATCCAGAGGCAATGACCCAAATTTTTGATGCCCATGGCGGAGTCAAAGCTTGGAAAAGTCAACGAACCTTATCTTTTGTATTGCCCAAACCAGAATTGCCCGAAACCCATACAGTTGACCTATGGTCACGAATGGATAGGGTCGATACCGAACAATTTTCCATGGGATTTGATGGAAATGAAGTTTGGTTGCTCGATACCAATGAAAACTACAAAGGGGATGCTGCCTTTTACCATAATCTGATGTTTTATTTCTATGCCATGCCCTTTGTTTTAGCTGATGATGGCATTAGGTATTCAGAAACAGAGGCTTTGGAATTTGATGGGAAGTCATACCCTGGAATGAAAATAGCTTACCAAAGTGGGGTAGGTGCTTCATCCAAGGATGAATATTATATTCATTTTGATCCTGAAACCCACCAAATGGCTTGGTTGGGGTATACCGTAACCTATAGATCAGGTGAAAGTTCTGATAATGTAAGATGGATTCGTTACCATGATTGGCAAAACCTAAATGGTGTAGTATTGCCGAAATCCATTTCTTGGTTCAGCTACGAGGGACGAGAATTAAAAGAACCTGTGAGTACAGTTACTTTTGAAAATGTGATGTTGAGCAAAGAGCCACAATCCAAAAGTTTTTATGCTATTCCTGAAGGTGCAAAAACAGTTCCTGTAAAGGTGAATTAATCAAAAAACGAACAACAAAAAAGCGGCGTTCCATCGAACGCCGCTTTCATTTTATACTATGTTGAAAGAATTATTTTCCTTCTCTTTCGTATTTACCCATATATCTTTTCCAAAGTTCAGTTTGGTGTGTTTCCAAAGAAACATCCCTACCGTCGATGTAGGCTTTGGTCAATTGGTTGGTGCGCATATCCATGGCATCACCTTCCGAAATAAATAGAGTGGCACTTTTACCAACTTCCAAGGTTCCGTACATATCGTCGATACCTAGAATCTTGGCGGTGTTACCAGTCAACATTTTAATTCCAGTTTCCTTGTCAAGACCTTGGGCAACAGCTTGTCCAGCATAAAAGCCCATGTTTCTGGCTTGGAAATTCCCCATTTCCTCATTTTGAATGCCTACCAATAGACCTGCATCTACCAGTAGTTTTGGTAATTTATAAGGTAGGTCGTAATCGTCATCCTCCATTTTTGGAAGCGAGTGGGTTACATTGACCAATACAGGGATATTGTTTTCCTTAAGGAAATCGGCAATTCTATAGGCTCTGTATCCTCCAACAATCACGATTTTTTCAACTCCAGCAGCTTTGGCAAAAGTTACCGCATCGGTAATCTCTTTTTCACCGTGGGCATGGATGTACAATCTTTTTGAACCATCAAAAAGTCCCTCCATGGCAGCAAAAGGCAAGTTTTTCTCTTTTTCTTCTGCTTTGCTGTAGGCGTCCGAGTTTTCAAAGAACATTTTGATGTCGTCCATTTCTTTGCCATAGTTTTCGTTGGGTCTGAAACCTCTTGGCTCACCTGCCCACCATCTTCCTCTTCTAAAAAAAGCTGGCCAGTTCATGTGGATGCCATCATCGGTTTTGATAGCGGCATCTTCCCAGTTCCAAGCATCAAACTGAACAATGCTTGATGTTCCAGAAATAGTACCTCCTTGTGGAGTAACTTGACCAATCAACACACCATTTGGACGCATACTTTCCACAACTTTGGATTCTGCGTTGTAGGCGATGATAGATCTTACGTGAGGAATCATTTCACCGATTTCATCTTGATCGTCACTTGCTCTTACCGCATCAACTTCCACCAATCCCAATGGTTTGGATGGAGCGATGAAACCTGGATATACGTGTTTGCCTTCGGCATTGATCATGGTTCCAACGGTCGGAGCCATAAGATCGACACCAATAGCAGTAATTTTTCCATCTTTAAAAATGATGGTTCCATTTTCTATCACCTCACCGTTTCCAACGTGTACTGTGGCACCAATGATGGCGATTTGCTCCGATTGCGGTGGAGCTGGGGTTTGTTGTGCGTTCAATGAAACCCCAAATACAATAGCTATGATTAAAAATAATTTTTTCATGATGTAATTATTAAAGGGTTTCACATTCAAAGGTTTGTTTTTGATTTTGAACAGGAGTACGTGTTGGTCCTCCTTTTTTACCTTCGTTCAGCATCATTCCAATAAGCTGATTACGCTCTTTCTTAATCGCTTCACGCATCGCTTTGTCTTTTTCCAAGTCAAAGTATACTTTACCTTCAATCAAGGTTTTTTCAGCTTTGGCGTAGATGGAAAGTGGATGGTCGGTCCAAAGTACCACATCGGCATCTTTACCTTCTTCAATACTTCCTACACGGTCATCCAAATGCAACAACTTAGCAGGGTTTAGGGTCACCATTTTCCAAGCTTCGATTTCTGAAACACCACCGTATTTTACAATTTTACCAGCTTCTTGGTTCAATCTTCTAGACATTTCGGCATCATCACTGTTAATGGCAACGGTTACCCCTTGGCTGTGCATGATGGCAGCATTGTAAGGGATTGCATCGTTAACTTCATATTTGTATGCCCACCAGTCACTGAAAGTTCCACCTCCAACACCGTGCTCGGCCATTTTATCGGCAACTTTGTACCCTTCCAAAATGTGGGTGAATGTATTCACTCGGAAATCAAACTTCTCTGCAACTTTCATCATCATGTTGATTTCACTTTGTACATAAGAGTGACAAGAAATGAAACGCTCACCATTCAATATTTCGGCCAAAGTTTCCATTTCCTCATCGTAACGGAAAGGCTCTCCGCTTTTCTTTTTGGCGTCGTATTCTTTAGCACGTTGGAAGTAATCCGTGTACACTTGTTCAACACCCATACGAGTTTGTGGAAATCTTGAGAAACTACCCCAGTTGGATTGTTTTACGTTTTCACCTAAAGCAAACTTGATAAACTTAGGTGCGTTATCGAACAAAAGGCCATCTGCACTTTCACCCCACTTTAAACGTAGAATTGCAGATTGTCCGCCGATTGGGTTGGCCGAACCGTGCAATAATTGTGCAGCGGTAACACCACCTGCAAGATTACGGTAAATTCCAGGGTGTGTTGGGTCAACTACATCTGCCATGCGAACTTCCGCGGAAGAGTTGTGTCCACCTTCGTTCACAGAAAGTGCCGCAATATGCGTGTGTTCATCGATAATACCTGCTGTCAAGTGTTTTCCTGTTGCATCTACCACGGTGGCTCCACCTGCACGTAGGTCTTTTCCAACTTTAGAGATTTTACCACCTTTTACCAAAACATCGGTATTTTCCAAAATACTTTCTCCAGTCCAAACTGTAGCATTCTTAAATAGAATGGTCTCTTGTTTTGGTTTGGAAGCGTATCCGTAACCCGTATTTGGGTAGGTAAGCGACATCAATTGAGGTGCTTCGGATGCGGTTTCTTTTTCTTCTTTTTCCTCGAAAGCTTTGGTGCGGGTCAAAGTAGCGGTTGATTCATCTCCATTTGGAGCAACTGCTTTTCCTTTGATGGTCCCAGAGTTGTCCATTACGTGGGCAACCATTCTATAGGAACCGATTTTATCCTCTGTGAAAGAAAGGTTCAACCAGTCAGCGGAATAATCAATTTTGGAATCCAATTTTTCGTCTCCTTTTTTGATTTCAGCCTTTGGCTTATCAATAGAACCTGTCAAAGAAACTGTGTAGGTGCTTCCACCTAGCGCAAGGTTGTAATCACCTCTAACATCTTTGATGTCCTTGTTCTGGATGATGTCTTTGGTGCCTTGTACCCAGTTTTCATAAAGAATGGTGCCTTTGTCAAAAATGTCACCAGAAGTAATCAAGAAATTAGCTTGACTACCAGCTTGTAGGGAACCAATTTCACCAGTTTTGCCTAAAATTTCGGCAGGAACTGTGGTAAGTGCTTCCAATGCTTTGGTTTTTGAAAGTCCATAAGAAATGGCTTTCATCAATTTATCCTTAAGGTCTTTTGGTGACTTCAGGCCGTGAAGTGTTATAGTGAACTCAACTCCATTTTCGGCCAATATTTTTGGATTGGATGGAGCCATGTTCCAATGTCTCATATCCTTCAATTCAATATATTCTGCCTCGTAAGGATTGGAAACATCGTAAGCATCAGGGAAGTTGATAGGTAGGATCAACTTGGCATTGGTTGCTTTAACATCGTCAATGTATTGGTATTCATCACCACCACCCAAAATAGTGTACTGTACACCAAATTGGTCACCGATTTTATCAGCACGTAAAACGTTTCCGTTGTCACCAGCGGCATAGATTTGAGTCAAACTTTTGTTGGCGATCAAGGCCTCTAAAGAGCGGTCTTTGGTATCCACATTGCCTTTGCTGTACCAGTCCATATCGTAGTACAATTGTCTCATCAAAGCCATGGCACCCATTAAGGATCCAGGATAGGATTGAGGCGATGTAACACTTTTGGAAAAACTGAAATATTGAGCCGATTTATCGGAAAGGATACGCTGAGCTTCGCTGGCATCATCATTCAACGCCACCAAAACTCCAGTTCCTCTTGCAATTCCATCCTCGATGTGTGCATTAACGGTACCGAATCCAGCTTTTCTAAGGTCGCTGGCTTTTTTGGAATCGTACTTAAAACTACCGATGGCATTATTTTCTGGCATAATGTGATCGTTCCAATAAAACCCTTCTCTTGTAGGTTCATATTGTGCGGATCTTCCGCCTCCAGGAGCACGCTTTGGTTTTTCTACTCCAAATCCAGAGAATACATCAATGAAGGATGGATAAATGGATTTTCCATCCAAATCCTCGACCACTGCATTTTTAGGAATGCTCACGGATTTACCAACCTGAACCACTTTTCCGTTTTTGATCAGAAGTGTTCCATTGTTGATGACTTGAGTAGGAGTTACATAGATCTTGGCATTGGTAAATGCCGCATAATTGTTGTTTTTCTTTGCCTTTACGCCGTCGTTTATCGGGAAGTAATCTTGCGCAAACAAAGAAACACTGCCCATGAATAGGAACAGCGCTAAAAGTTTAAGTTTCATACGCTTTTAATTGAATTAGTTGGCTTAAAGATAGGTTTTGTGATAGTACTTCACAAGTTTCAAAAGTGCTCTGGATGGGCTTTTCGGTAGTTGATCATAAGCCCTACCATGGAGTTGTAACTTTTGATGCCTTCCTTTTGGTTGTTCGCCTTTAAAAATGTGTTGAACACAGATTTAAAAACAGGCTCCAATGGGTTTTCATAGCTTTCCCAAAATTCTCTTAATTCTTGAAAATTTTTCAACACACCAGGGTGTAGTGATACCAAAACCGCTTGGTACTTTTTTTCATCCCTATAATAAAGGTCGGAAAGGCAATAGCCCAATGCATGTTGATAGGCTGAATATTTAAAGTAAGGGTCGTTGCTTTGCAAGGTGACCAAAGTCCCGATAAAATTGGTGGCATCTTCCGCGGAATACCCCAATTGATGCCCCACTTCATGACCACTAACTACGGGCAGCCTAAAACGTGGGGTAACTCCATTTACCTGTGCTTCGTTGGTAAAAGGATTCAGATAACCACCATACCCCATATAGGTCAAGGGAATACTATAAATGGACGATTTCAGACTCTTGCTTTTATATTCAAAATCAGGGTAGATGTTCCCCAAGAAATCATAGGCAGTTTTGGTTTGTGTGAAAACTTGTTTTCTGGAATTGGTTAGATGCACTGGCGATATGGTATCACCAGTAATTTGTTGCTGATATTCATTGGTTTTTTCAACTAGATATTGGGTGAAATCCAAAAGTTCTTCGTCCATATATTCTCGTTCAATATTCAGTTTCCAAGTAATGGGTTGTCGGTGATAATTCATTCCCCACAAAAAGTGAAAGGCAAAGAAAACAATGGAGAGCACTACCAATACATCTTTTAAAAAGTAGAGGGGTTTGGAAATGATTTTTTTCCAATGTTTATAAATGTATCGAATCACTAAAATTGTACCCGCAGTATATAAAAGGTCGCCAAATGAGAAAGGGAGCCAACCAAACAATGTTCTCAGTACTCTTGAAATTATTGGGTAAATGCCGTTGCTGTAATAATCTTCAACAAAGTTGGGGTAGTCAGCAATCCATTGCACCAAAAGAATTTGAATGGGCAGCGCAATTACAATGATGGTTTTGACTTTTTGACGCATCAAAAAAATAAAAAGGGGTTTGTTCGGCTTGCGGCATAAAAAAACCGCACTGAAAAGTACGGCTTTTTATGTTTTAAAATGAGCATTTTAATTATTGCACTCCTACAATTTCCAAATCAAACACTAAAGTGGAACCTCCAGGAATTGGCCCATAATCATTATCGCCATATCCCAAATGTGGTGGAACGAATATTCGGATTTTATCTCCAATTTTCATGGTCAACAAACCTTCACGGAAGCCCGCTGCCAATTGTGCATCTGGGCTGTAAGACATTGGGAAAGGGGTGTAACCTCCTTGATCTCTTCGGCCTGGATTCAATTGGTTGAATTTTGCGGCAATTTCTTCAATATTACTATCAAAAAGGTCCCCGTTGAACAACCAACCAGCATAGTTTACCAATGCCATTTGTCCAATATTTGGTTGTTCGCCTTCACCTTCTTTTAATTTAAGAATTCTCAATCCAGATGGCGTTTCTTCAGCTTGAGCCATTTGCTCGGTGAATTCAGCAACCAAATCCTCTTTCATCTTTTGAAATTCGGCTTCTACCAATTTCTCCTCTTCAAAATAATCGGACATGATTTGAACTGCATCGAATTTTTTGGCCTCTTTTCCATTGCGAACAATTTCTACGTGGTTCATCACCACATCAACCTCGGGCTTATCCCTTGCGATTGTTTTTACATTGGCAATAGTATCCACAACATCCATTCCACTAACTACTTCACCAAAAACGGTGTGCTTTCCGTTTAACCATGGAGTTTCTTTGTGGGTGATAAAAAATTGGCTGCTATTGGTTTTTGGACCTCTGTTGGCCATGGACAAAATTCCTTTTTTGGAGTGCAACAATGAATCGTTGAATTCATCTTTAAAAGTGTAGCCGATATTCCCACTTCCTGTGCCTGTTGGGTCACCTCCTTGAAGCATGAAATCCTTGATAACTCTATGGAAAATAATCCCATCATAGAATTTTTTGTCTTTGTATTCATCATTTACAAAAGGGTTGTTCCCTTCGGCCAAGGATACAAAGTTGGCTACGGTCACTGGAGTTTTTTTGTACTCCAATTTAATAATGATGTCTCCTTTGGTAGTCTGGATATCGGCAAAAATACCGTCTCCCAAATCGGCATATTTGCTCGATTTGCAACCCAATAATACCAAAGTAAAAGCGGTTATTAGAAAAAGTGATTTTTTCATGTTGATTGTAAAGATTTAGTTTAAACTGTCGTTATCAATTATGATCGTGTGTAATTCCACGGATGATTTTAATGGGGTTTTAGGCTCAATTTTGTTGTTGTCGCCTTGGTAGCCATAAGCTTGGGGCGATGGGAATAAAAAGGAAGCCTTTTCGGAAATCTTGAGCAACTTAATCGCATTTTGAATTCCTGGGAACAATTGCTGTTTGTCAATTACATACGAAGTTGTTCCAATTTCCTCAGCGGTATAAATAGTGTCGTTGTCCAGTGTCATTAAATTGTACGAAAACAACACTTGGTCGCCCGTTTGTGGTAAATAGGTCGCCGTATCGTTTTTGGTTTCAAAATAGTACCAAAATCCGTTTGGACTGGACAAATATTCGTTTGCGGTATCTTTTTGGATGATTTCTTGAATCAATTTCTCCTCAACAGCCAATAATTCTTTGTTGCGTTCAATGGACTCCTTGTAATAACTCCCTGATTTCACTTCAACGGGTCGTCTAGGTTCAGGTCCGTCACAATTGACAAGCAAAATGGCCAAAAGAAAAACTAAAACAAGTCTCATGAATGTAATTTGCTTTTATAGGTTTTTAATATCTCGTTGAATTGGGCAACGGTTTCTTCCATGCTGAGGTCACTTCTTCCTCCTGCAGCATTATCATGTCCGCCACCATTAAAATGTTCCCGTGCAAATGCATTTACTGAGAAATCTCCGATGGAACGCAAAGATATTTTTATGATGCTCTCTTCTTTGTTTTCGATAAAAATAAGAGCAAAAATAATACCCTCAAGGGTAAGACCATAGTTTACAAAGCCCTCCGTATCTCCTTTTTTGAAGCCATGCTCGTCCAATTCCT
This sequence comes from Flagellimonas zhangzhouensis, assembly GCF_900102925.1. Classification (GTDB taxonomy): domain Bacteria; phylum Bacteroidota; class Bacteroidia; order Flavobacteriales; family Flavobacteriaceae; genus Flagellimonas; species Flagellimonas zhangzhouensis. The sequence goes on from NZ_FNKI01000002.1 coordinate 488,507, forward strand.
CTTGGGTGAGGGTAATGTATGCCGTTTTGTATTCAGGTAAAATGACCATATTGCTCAAGGCTACGCCCAATAAATGTAATCTAGATGGGGAGTTGGTGTCAAAAATCTGTCTATGGATTTCCATATTTTCGGCACCCTTGTCTATCAATTCAGCAACTACACGATGTGTTTTACTGGATGTGGATTTATATTTAAAGGAACCCGTATCTGTCATAATCCCAGTGTATAGATTAGTGGCAATTGCTTTGGTAATGCTTTCGGTGGCACCTAGGAAATCGATAAAATTATAGACCATTTCACAAGTGGAGCTCATAGTCACATCAGAATAGGTTACCTTGGCATAATCACTGGGTTGTTGATGGTGGTCGATCATAATAAAATCGACCGTAGACTCTTCCAAAACGGTTTGCAATTGACCAACACGGGAAAGGTCGTTAAAATCCAAGGTGAATATCAGCGTAGCTTCCTCCAAAAATGACTTTGATTGACGGTTTTCTTTCTCAAAATTGAGCACCGAATCGTTGCCAGGCATCCATTTTAAGAATTTTGGGTAATCGTTGGGTGCAATAACCTGAGTAGTATGCCCCATCCCTTTTAAAAAAGCATCTAGGGCCAAACAAGAGCCCATGGCATCTCCATCTGGATTCTTATGAGGGATTATGGCAATCTTTTGAGGTTGGGAAAGTATCGACTTTACTGTCGTGATGTCCGCTGAATTCATGCGCCCAAATATACAATAATATAATATAGAGGTAACTTGCTTTATCCTTATTTTTGATTCTGAAAAACCTAATCAATGAAGCAATTTTCTGCATTATTTATTGCTATTGCCCTTTTAAACGGGTGCAAAAAGAAAGAAGAAAAACCAACTTTTGAAACCCCTGAACCCTCTACCGATTTTGTGGTTGCTTTTGGGTCTTGTAATATGCCCCAAGAACCCAACCCATTTTGGGATGATGTTTTGGCAGAAGAACCTGATGTTTGGATTTGGGGGGGGTGATATTGTCTACGCCGATACGGATGATGTGGACAGACTTCGTGCCATTTATGCCATGCAAGATAGCGTGGTGGAGTATTCAAAATTAAAAGCAGAAGTTCCTATTATTGGTACTTGGGATGATCACGATTTTGGACTTAATGATGGGGGTGCTGATTTTTCTATTAAAAAAGAAAGCCAACAAGTGTTTTTGGATTTTATGGGGGTGCCAACTGATAGTGAACGAAGAATGAGAGAGGGTGTTTATGCCTCCCACGAATACAAAACGCCAAAAGGGAAAATTAAAGTGATTGTCTTAGACACGCGTTATTTCCGAAGTGATTTGGTAAAGGATGAAGACCCAAATAGAAGATATCAGGCCAATTTTGATAAAAATGCCACTGTTTTAGGTGATGCCCAGTGGGAATGGCTTCAAAAAGAACTGACAGGCTCAGACGCGGATTTCAATTTGATCATGTCTAGTATTCAATTTCTTTCCGCAGAACATGGATTTGAAACTTGGGGCAATTTTCCCACAGAGGTTGAGAAATTGGAACAAATGATTGCCGAATCCAAAGCCAATGGGGTCATCATTCTTTCAGGAGACCGACATATTTCAGAGTTTTCCAAAACCGAGGTAGAGGGATTGAATTATCCTTTGATTGATTTCACAAGCAGTGGACTTACGCATTCCTATTCAAGTTTCGAGGGTGAGCCCAACCAGTTTCGAGTAGGAGAAGTGGTTTCAGATAAAAGTTACGGTATCATTGATTTTAATTTTGAGGATAAAGAGGTGGTTTTTAAAATGATGGGAGACAACGGCACTGTGCTTCAGGAATTAAAACAAACTTATTAGACCTTGTGCGTTGATTGAAAAACCGTACTTTTGCGCAAAATTCTATAAAAAATGACTGGAAATAGAACATTTACCATGATCAAACCAGATGCTGTTGAAAACGGATACATCGGTGCCATCTTGGAAAAAATAACGGCTGCTGGATTCAAAATCGTAGCCATGAAGTACACTCAATTGAGTCAAAGAGATGCTGAGGAGTTTTATGGCATTCACAGAGAGCGTCCATTTTTTGGAGAGTTGGTTGAGTTTATGACCAGAGGTCCTATTGTTGCTGCCATCTTGGAAAAAGACAATGCTGTTGATGATTTTCGTGCATTGATCGGCGCTACCAATCCTGCTGATGCGGCAGAGGGTACCATCCGTAAATTGTATGCTGCCAGTATTGGTGAAAATGCTGTTCACGGTTCTGATAGCGATGAGAATGCTGCCATTGAAGGTGCATTCCATTTTTCAGGTCGCGAAATTTTCTAAAAGCAAGCTGATAAAAATTTGAAAGCCACTCTTTTTGGGTGGCTTTTTTTATTCCGCACTTGTTGCGGAATCTCTTCAACCGTTTATTCAGGTTAACGTTGGATTACTCGTCGCTCTGCTCTGTTGAAATGACTACATTTTTAACGCAACACCAATTTCTTGACCAATTCCCGTCCCAGCTCCTCATTCACCATTGAAATAATTTTGGATTTTCCCAAGCTTAGTTCTTCTCGTAAAACAGATGATGAGAGAGAAATAAAAAGCGTTTCATTCTTAAGCTCTACGCCAGTAGTGTAGTTGTTCACCCCATTCCCCATTAATGTTGCCCATGCCTCACGAACATCAACCTTATCCATACCTTTTTGGAGCTTATTTTCTTTAATGAACTCGTTCAAGGCTTCACTCAACGGCAAATTTGTATTGTGTCTTTTGGCCATTATTGTGGGATTTTAATGGGTTCGAAACGTTTGTAGTTATAAGTAACCCCCTCATTGTTCACTACTGAAAATGAAAAGGAATCGAGATGCACCAATTTTTCTTGCCATTGACTGAATTCATTATCATAGCTCATAATAAATATGTCGTTGGAGGGGCTTACGGTCAATTGCTCCACATCATGGTTCGAAGTGTCATAAGTACCACCCAAATTGGCCTGAAGTTTTTTCCGAAACCCTTTGCCATCTTCCAATTGAATAAAGTCGATGTTGGAGTTGAGCCCATACTCTTTCAAACTGCCATCGGGGAATTCCACTTCCGAAATTTCCCAATACCCATTTAAATAATGTAGGTCTGATTCAGCTACGGAGGGGGAGTCTTGACAGGCAAAAATGAACAGTAAAAAAAGAAATGGGACGATTTTTTTCATGATACTACAAGGTAAAGATTTTATAGCTTTGATGGATGTTTTTAACTACATTTTCGGTTCGCTCTGGGTGGGTGTCACTGATGAAAATCTGTCCGAAATTGTCGTTTTTCACCAAGCCAACGATTTGTGAAACCCGATGCTCATCCAACTTATCAAAAATATCATCCAACAACAAAATCGGGGTAGTGTTGGCCAACTCTTTTATAAAGTGGAATTGTGCCAATTTTAAAGCAATCAAAAAGGATTTTTGTTGTCCCTGGCTGCCAAATTTTTTAATGGGATGCCCTGCAATGGTAAAGCCCAGGTCATCTTTATGAATGCCCACCGAAGTATATTGCAAAGCTCGGTCTTTTTCAAGATTGGATTCCAATAATTCCAAAAGCGGACGTTCCGAAAGTTGACTTTCATAAGAAAGCAAAATTTGCTCATCCTTTTCGGAAATATGTTGATACTGCTCCTGGAAAATAGGAATGAAAGACTCGATGAACTCCACCCGTTTTTTATGGATTTCCGTTCCTAAACCATGCAATTGTTCATTATATATGGCCAAAGTGTTAGGGTCGAACGTATGGTTGGCCACAAAATATTTCAGCAAGGAATTCCGTTGCGAGATTACCTTATTGTATTTGATGAGGTTCTGCAGATAGCTTTTATCCGATTGGGAAATTACCTCGTCCATAAACTTTCTACGGGTTTCACTACCCTCCAATATCAAATCGCGATCGGCAGGTGAAATCATCACCAAGGGCAAAAAACCAATGTGTTCGGAGAACTTTTCATAGGGTTTTCCATTGCGCTTGATTACTTTTTTGGTTCCCTTTTTAAAGGAGCAAATGATTTTTTCGGTGCGATTTTCCTTTTCAAACTCCCCCTCGACCACAAAAAATTCGGTGCCATGTTTAATATTCTGTGTAGATACAGGATTAAAGTAACTTTTTCCGAAACTGAGGTGATAAATGGCATCCAAAACATTGGTCTTTCCTACGCCGTTGTCTCCCACAAGACAGTTGATTACAGGGTCGAACTCCAAGGTCTTGGAATCAAAATTCTTGTAATTGACTAAAGATAAATGTCTTAAAAACATATGGGAAATGAGAAACAAAGTGGGTTTTACAATCTACCTATCCAAAACAGGGTTCCAAAAATAACGAATAATTTACCTTTTGTTTTTGGATAAAAACTTTATTTTTGCGCGACCAATTTAATGACGGATGGCAACATACAAGAAGAGAGGCTTTAAGCCAAAGAATAAGGCGGAAGAAGCTCAGATAGAAGAACACGACAGTACAACGGCAGAGGTTTTCAACACCTTGGACGAAAGCGCTTCCAAGACCGAAGAGTGGGTTCAGAAGAACCAAAACTACATTTTGGGGGTAATCGGAGCCATTGCTGTTGGGGTATTGGCTTACTTGGGATACCACCAATTTATCCAAAATCCGAAGGAAGCTTCTGCGGCCAACGAATTATTTTATCCACAACAATATTTTGATCAGGCTTTGGCCAGTGAAACTGAAAGAGATTCTTTGTTTACTATGGCATTGAACGGTGCTCAAGGTAAATATGGTTTCTTGGATATTATCGAGGAGTATAGTGGAACAAAAGCCGCTAACTTGGCTAAGTATTCTGCTGGAATGACCTATTTGAACTTGAAACAATACGATCAGGCTATTTCTCATTTGGAAAGTTTCTCTTCGGATGACGATATTATGGGAGCTATGGCCAAAGGTGGTATTGGAGATGCTTTTTCCCAATTGAATCAGCAAGAGGATGCTTTGGATTATTACGAAAAAGCCATCGCTCATAGCGACAACGAATTCACTGCACCAAGATTTTTGTACAAGGCAGGTGTAATTGCTATGGAATTGGGTCAGAAAGACAAAGCACTTGGATACTTTGAGCGTATCAAAGAAGAATATCCAGGTTCACAAGAAGGAAATGGTGTAGAGGCCTTGATTGGAATGGCCCAAAACTAAAACATGGCCACAGAGAACAAAAACTTATCAGTTTACGATATAAATAAAATCCCAAACGCGAAGGATCTTCGGTTTGGGATTGTTGTTTCTGAATGGAACGACGAAATTACTGAAGCCCTTTATCAAGGTGCTGAAGAAGCACTATTGGATTGTGGGGCCACCTCCGAAAATATTTTACGTTGGAATGTTCCTGGAAGTTTTGAGCTTACTTTCGGATGCAAAAAAATGATTCAGACCCAAGAAGTGGATGCTATTATTGCTATCGGTAGCGTGATTCGTGGGGAAACCAGTCATTTTGATTTTGTGTGCAGTGCCACTGCAGAGGGTATCAAGGATTTGAACGTAGCTTACGATGTGCCCGTAATTTTCTGTGTATTGACCGACGACAACATTGAACAGTCAAGAGCCAGAAGTGGAGGAAAACATGGAAACAAAGGAACCGAAGCTGCAATTGTTGCCATTCAAATGGCGGTATTGGGGAAATAGATGGAGGTTTAAGCTCAAACACAAACTCAAGTTCAAGTTCAGGATTTTCTAAAAATCCAACAATCCAATAATCCAGCAATCAGAGTCAAACTCAAGTTTCAAGTTCATGTTCAAACTTTTCTGGTATTCTAATATCCAGCTGTCCAATAATCCAAATATCTAATAATCCAGCAATCAGATTCAAACTCAAGTTACAAGTATTAGTTCAAGTTTCAAGATCAAGATTTTCTAGAAATCCAACAATCCAGTATTCCAATCCTCTAAAAATCCAACCATCTAATAATCCACCCACTGTTAACATTTTTTGGGAGAACCGTCCAACCCCTTTTTCCTATTTTAAGTACCTTTGAGGTTACACGGATACAAATGCCATGCGAAACCCTTTAAAACTTAGGAAAAATAAAAATTTTGATTACTCCCCACGATACTACAAGGGACAGGGCAATCCGTATAAAATAGAACACAAACTAGATCAGTTTCGAAGCACAGCGCATACAAATAGAGGCCTTAAAAATAAGTTTACCTCTGCCATGGATGATCTGCAAACGGAGGGGGACAGGAACCTTAAAATTCGTTTTTGGATCATTGTGGCCGTTTTGATATTGCTGTTTCTCTTCATCATAGACTTTGATCTTTCTATATTCTGGAATCCATAATGGCGGACATTATTAAGCTTTTACCAGACCATGTCGCCAACCAAATAGCCGCAGGGGAGGTGGTGCAACGCCCAGCTTCTGTAGTTAAGGAGCTTATGGAAAATGCCATTGATGCTGGAGCCGAATCCATCAAATTGATTATTAAGGATGGGGGTAAAACCCTAATTCAAGTTGTGGATGATGGATTGGGAATGAGTGAAACAGATGCTCGATTGTCATTTGAGCGTCATGCTACCTCCAAAATATCATCTGCACAGGATCTATTCAATTTAAATACCAAGGGGTTTAGAGGTGAGGCTTTAGCTTCCATTGCCGCGATTGCGCATGTGGATATGCAAACCCGAACCGCGTCGAATGATGTTGGCACCCACCTTAAAATAGAGGGGAGTAAAATTGTTTCCCAAGAGGTGGTGGCAACCCCAAAAGGGACTTCCATTTTGGTAAAAAATCTTTTTTTTAATATTCCCGCACGACGCAATTTTTTAAAATCGAACCAAGTGGAACTTCGTCATATCACTGACGAGTTTCATCGTGTTGCCTTGGTGCACCCGAATATTGAGTTTCATTTTTACAATAATGGCTCGGAGATTTTTAATCTTCCCAAGACCAAACACCGTCAACGCATTGCGCATATTTTCGGGAGCCGAATGGAAACTAGATTGGTTCCTGTAAACGAGGAAACCGAAGTATTAAAGGTTTCAGGATTTATTTGTAAACCTGAATTTGCCAAAAAGAGCAGGGGAGAGCAGTTTTTCTTTGCCAATAACCGATACATTAAAAGTCCGTATTTGCATCATGCTGTTTCAGCTGCATTTGAGGGTTTGATCAAATCGGAAATGTTCCCTGGGTATTTTTTGTATTTGGAAGTGGATCCAGGTTCCATTGATATCAACATTCACCCCACTAAAACAGAGGTGAAGTTTGATGATGAGAATACCCTCTATGCCATTCTTCGTTCCACCATTAAGCATAGCTTGGGGCAATTCAACGTTGCTCCCGTACTCGATTTTGAGCACGACCCTAATCTGGACACTCCATATAATTACAAAGAAAAAGGGGCCGTTTTGCCCAAGGTGACGGTGGATTCAAACTTTAATCCATTTCAGGAAGTTCCAAAGAGCAAAAGTTCTGGGGGAGGTACATTTCAAAAACAAAGTACCAAGGGATGGGAAAATCTGTATGAGGGATTGGAACAAGAAGTGGATGTGGAACAGTTCAGTAGTTTGGTGATTGAATCTGAAAGTGATGAACAGGGAACGCTCTATGACAGTGAACAGGCTGAAGAACACATGGCTTCTACTTTTCAATTACGCAGAAAATATGTGGTGAGTACGGTAAAGTCGGGAATGTTGGTGATTCATCAAAAACGAGCCCACGAGCGTATTCTTTTTGAAAAGTTCCTAAAGGAAATCACAGTAAAGGAAGGGGTGAGTCAGCAATTGTTGTTCCCACTAGAATTAAGTTTCAACAAACAAGAATTAGGCATTTTGAACGATATTAGTGAAAGCTTGACCAATATTGGGTTTGCCTTTGAAAGTTTAGAACATGAAACGGTAAAAGTGACAGGCGTGCCCTTATTGGTACCCGAATCTGGAATTGGTACGGTTTTAGATCGTTTGATAGCGGATTATAGAGAGGGTTATGGAGATGGTTCTATTTCCCAAGCAGAGATGTTGGCCGAAGTTTTGTCCAGAAATCTCGCCGTAAAAACGGGAGAAGTACTAGATCAAGAATCGCAAATGGCCTTGGTGAACAATTTGTTTGCTTGTAAAGAACCGACATTAAGTCCCTCACAAAAAATAACATACACCATTATCTCCGAAGGGGATATCGATAAAAAATTCAGCTAAATGGGTAGATTGACAGAGGCAGTAAAACACATTTTGATCGTTAACGTGATCATGTTTTTTGCCACACAACTATATGGAGACCAAATGTTCCAATGGATGTCACTTTGGTTTCCCAAGAATCCCAATTTTGAATGGTGGCAGATTATTAGCCACATGTTCATGCACGGTAATTTAATGCACATTGTGTTCAATATGTATGCACTTTGGGCTTTTGGAACGCCTTTGGAGCGTATTTGGGGCAGAAATAAGTTTTTGTTCTTCTATTTTTCTGCTGGATTAGGTTCGGCTGCATTGCATAGTGGAGTTAATTTTTTCCTTTTCAACGAGGGAATCAGTGCATTGGAGGGTGCGGGCATTGCCAGAACACAGATAATGGATATTTTGGCAAACGGTCAATATAGTCCAGGGTGGTACAATATCGCATCCAAAGTTACCATTGATAATATGCTGTCGGCTTACAACACGCCCGCGGTTGGTGCGTCAGGTGCCATTTATGGTATTTTGGTGGCTTTTGCTTTTATGTATTCGGAGGCTAAATTGATGCTTATATTTTTACCTGTACCCATTAAGGCCAAATATTTTGTGCCCATTTTAATTGCTGTGGATTTAATTTTCGGTATCGGAAATGTCAACACAGGAGTGGCTCACTTTGCGCATATTGGTGGGGCTTTAATAGGATTTGTAATGATGTGGTACTGGAAAAAGAATCAGTTTAACGATAATCGGTGGAATTAGTATATGGGAAGTGGAGGACTACAATACCAATTTGCTCGGCTTAGCATAGCCGAAAAGCTCATTGCTGTAAATGTTCTGATTTTTCTTTTGGATGGATTGTCCAAAGCTCTTTTCGGGTTTTCTTTTGCCAATTGGTTTCAACTACCTAAAGATTTTTTGGAATTTATAGGTCAGCCATGGTCTTTGTTTACTTATTCTTTTTTACATGCTGGTTTGGGTCATATTTTTTGGAATATGATCATACTTTATTTTGCCAGCAGGATCTTCTTGAATTTGTTTGATGGGCAACGCTTTATCAATGTATATTTCTTAGGTGTTATATTTGGTGGGGCTATGTTCCTTTTGGGGTATAATGTGTTCCCAACTTTAGTAAATGCCAATACGGCGCTGATTGGTGCTTCGGCAGGAGTAAACGCAGTATTGATTTTTGTTTGTGCTTATATTCCAAATCAAGAAGTCCGTGTATTCTTTTTCAATATTAAATTATGGTACATCGGTGCCGCTTTGGTCATCAAAGATCTGGTGCTTATTGGAATGGGTGATAACATCGGTGGTGGATTGGCCCACTTGGGAGGAGCTTTGTTGGGGTATGTTTATGCTCGACAGTTGTTTCAAGGAAACGACATTGGAGCTGGTTTTACCAAGTTTAGGGAGGCTATTGCTGGGCTTTTTAAACCTAGGGAGAAAAAAGCGCCCATGAAAACGGTATATCGAAACAAATCAGAGTCCCAAAGTAAGGCTGCGTATGACAAACAGGCCAAGCAGAAAAAGATAGATTCCATTTTGGACAAAATTAGCAAATCGGGCTACGAGAGTTTGTCCAAGGAGGAAAAGGACTTTTTGTTTAAGGCAGGTAAGGAGGATTAAGTTGTGAAAGGGCTATCTTTTTTTGACAAAGTTGTTTTTGCAATCAATGTTTTGGTTGTGATATTACTGTTAACAGCTTGTTTGTGTTCGTTTGTTCCATATCAGTTTGTTAGGGTGTTTTCTATTCTTAGTTTAGTAGTTCCTGGGCTATTTTTTCTTCACATTTTGTTTTTATTGTATTGGCTATTGAAACGAAAAAGCCAATTTCTATATTCACTTTTTACTATTATTGTTGGCCTTTTGTCATTTGGACATTTTTATGGATTTGGCGATTCAGGTGTAAAGGAAGCTGGACGGGATGAATTGAAGGTGATGTCCTTCAATACCAGAGGCTTTAATAAGAATGGATGGATGAATGGGTATGGAGTAGGTGATAGCATTATATCATTTATTAAAAAACAAGATGCCGATATTTTAGTTATTCAAGAACATAGTAGAGCAAGGTTTGAACAATTAAGGCAATATCCATATCGAAGTGAATCACCAATTTCAAACCATAGGGCTACACAAGCTATATTTTCTAAATATCCTATTGTGGGTGAGGGGTCCCTTGATTTACCTAGAACTAATAACAATATAATTTATGTAGACATAGTTTTTAAAAATGACACTATAAGAGTTTACAATGCACATTTTCAATCTTTTAGAATTATACCTAGTTCTGATAATTTTTCAGATAGTAAAAAATCTGAAAAAACACTGAGAAGATTGGTTGGTACTTTTGCTAAGCAATTAGAGCAGGCACAAATTTTTAGATCTCACTATGATAAAAGTCCTCATGTCAATTTAGTATGTGGAGATTTTAACAACACTCAATTTTCTAATATTTACAAAATCGTAAGGGGCGAAATGGTCGATACTTTTTTGGAAACAGGGTCAGGTTTTGGTGGAACATATGAATTGTGGAAAATTCCTTTGCGAATCGACTATATATTAGCCGACCCAGAGTTCGAGGTCCTCTCACATCAAAATTTTGATGTGAAATTATCCGATCATTATCCCATTATGGCTACTTTGAGATTGCCTTCACATGAGTAGGCAATCCAGCCCATCTGCAATAATATGTAGGATTAATGCCAAACCAAGAATTCGGGTTACACGAAAAAATGGCAGAATAGCATAGATTGCAATCGCCCAATAACTATGTAGTGGATGAAAACCGATGCTACAACGGTCAGGGTCAAATAGGGGATTGGCAAATAAATGATCGACGTCTATTAATATCCCAGCGAGAAGAATCAATGCAACTTTTGCTTTATTGTCTTTGAAAAACCAAAACGCAATAAGGATTGGAACAATAAAATGGATGCCGTAATGAACAATATGCCTAAGCATGAGTTGTAAAATCCAAAGGTTGATTTTTAAGGTAGGTCAGTGTATTGGTCCCTTCGTTGAACAAAAGGTCTAAAATGCTCAGGTTGGGAATAAACCCATGTCGTTCTTCAAAAACCTGAGGATAAGTGTCCAAATCCATTTTTTTCTCTTTCTTGGCTTCAACTAAAAAACGGGCATCAAAAACATCTTCAGGAGCTACTTTGTAAGAGTCCGTCTTTTCCTCATGAATTGTTATGCCAATACAACCCGCAATGATTTCTATGGATTTTAAATTGAAGCCAAATAGATTGTCATCCGAACCTTCATATAAAGGTCGAATTTCATCTTCATAAAACTCAAAAAATGGTGAAGTACGATAGGCTGTTTCCAAAGTACGCCAATGTTCCTTTTTCCAATTGTAACTGTTTTCTGTGGTTACATCAGCATATTTTTGTCTTCCTTCTTTTCCACCTGAATGTTTAATTGGAATATTGAGCATATGTTTGCCCTTATCCGTTGAAATGTAACATCGATTTCTATAGGTTTGCTTTTGAAAATTATCCTTTGCCTCCCAGATCACTTCATGTTGCACAATGGCGGCAAATGTTGCTATACTTGGAAAATAAGAGGGATGAAGAAGTATTTTCAAAGAACCAATGGTTTAATGAATTAATCAGCTTTTTGCTTCTTTTTCTTGCGGAAGAAATCAAAAATAAACCAACCAGCCAATACAGCGATAAAATACCAGAAATAAGAAACTGGTTCTCCGCTTCCTCCAACGGTGGTGAAAACACGATTCCAACGCACTCTCCAATTGGAAATTCCTTCCCTAAAGTTGTCAAAACTCATCCAAAGGAAAACAGGTTTACCCACAATGTGGTCTGCAGGAACATAACCCCAAGTTCTACTATCTTCGGAATGATCACGGTTGTCACCCATCATCCAGTAATAATCTTGTCTAAAGGTATAAGAATTGGCTTCTTGACCATTGATGAAGACTTTATCGCCAGTGATTTTTACATCGTTGTGTTCGTAATCGCGGATGATTTTTTTGTATAAAGGAATTGTCTTCGCGTTGATTTCAACAGTCTTGCCCGCTTCTGGAATATAAATAGGACCAAAATTGTCGTTGTTCCAAGGGTATAGGTTAGGTTTTTGAGGGAAAATATTTGTCCCATACATCCCCTTTGGTTCTATGGTTCTTACTACAGAATCAATTTCTGGATTGTTTCGCAGTGACTCTACCATTTCATCAGTTAAATTGGCCATTCTGTTCAATGGCTTTTCCTCAGAAAGTGAAAGTCTAAGTTGTCGAATAACATTGGTTGGAATCCCTTTTTCCGCAGTGTATAACTCTATTTTACCATCTTCGGTAGGCTTGGCTCCAGAAACATAAGCTGCAAGTGCATTGTATTGGGCTTCATTGATGTTAGTGGCAATGTATTTGCGCACATAATCAGAAGCATCCACTTCTTCCAAATAACGGCTAGACACTCCATTTTTTGAATAGATGTCGTAAACGAACATAGGTTTGGCACGATCTGACAATTGTAGTTGTTCTCCATCAATATAAACATCGCCGTTTATTACCGATAAGGAATCCCCAGGAGTACCCACACAACGTTTAACGTAGTTGGATTTTTTATCGATTGGTTTCTTTACAGGTTTGTCTGCCCTAAAAAACTGAACCAAGGTATCCGCAGGTAGACTAAATACAACAATATCGTTCTTTTTAACCCTTTCAAAGCCTGGTAATCGCATATAGGGCAATTGCAATTTGTTGATCCAAGAAGTCTTGTAGGTCTCTGGATTTACATCTGCCAAATAGGATTTGGTATGAAGTACAGGAAGGGTATCGTGAACCATAGGAGCGGCCAAAGTGGTCATGGGAACCCTTGCGCCATAATGGAACTTGCTTACAAATAGAAAATCCCCAACACGCAGAGTACGCTCTAATGAACCTGTTGGAATTACATAAGGTTGAATAAAATAAGTGTGTACAAAAGTTGCTGCAACAACGGCAAAAACAATGGAACTTACCCATTCGCCCAATCCAGTTCTTGGTTTTAGGTCCCTATCTTCAATATATTTTACATCTTCCACATAGTTGATGTAATAGGTGTAGAATCCAAGGGTCAAAATCACCAACCAGGTATCTACCACCGAATGTTTTCCAAAACTGCGGATGGTCTCAACCCACACCACAGGGAACATCAATAAATTGATGATGGGAATAAACAATAACAATACCCACCACCAAGGCCTATTGATTATTTTCATCAATACAATGCCGTTATAAACTGGGATGGCTGCTTCCCAAGCTTTTCTGCCAGCTTTTACATATAGTTTCCAGGTGCCCAAAAAGTGGATGACTTGGATGAGCAGGATAAAAATAATCCACTGTGTACCGTCCATATAAAAAGTTTCTTAGTAAGACTCGAAGTCTATATTCTTGTTACGTTTTTTAGCTTAGGTTTAACACATCTTTCATAGAAAAGATGCCTGATTTTCCAGCAATCCATTCCGATGCAATCACAGCACCAAGGGCAAATCCCTCGCGGTTATGAGCCTCATGCTTAATCTCAATTTTGTCCACAGCACTCTCATAGGCAATGCTATGCGTTCCAGGAACCATACCTTCCCGAATGGATTTTATGGGAATGGTTTTATCACCTGATTCTTCCAATTTCCATTTCTCATAAGGGGTATTTTCAATAATGCCTTCAGCAAGGGTGATAGCGGTTCCACTTGGGGCATCCAATTTTTGGGTATGATGGATTTCTTCCATGGAAACTTTGTACTCTTCTAAATTTGCCATCATTTTGGCTAATTGGGCATTGAGTTCAAAAAAGATGTTAACTCCTAAACTGAAATTTGAGGCATAAATAAAACCTCCTTTGTTATCATTGCAGATTTCAACAGCTTCGGCGTAGCGTTCCAACCATCCAGTAGTGCCGCAAATTACGGGTACTCCATTTTTAAAACAATTGGTGATATTACCAAAAGCGGATTCTGGCGTGCTAAAATCTATCGCAACATCCATCGATTTATAATCAATAGGTTGAGATGCATCGTCAATTTTTGCAACAATGGAATGGCCTCTCTTTTGAGCGATTTGCTCAATCATTTTTCCCATTTTCCCATATCCAAAAAGACCAATATTCATAAGCTAAAATTTAACCACCAGAGCCATGCCATAATTCGGCTGGTTGGTAAAGGGGTTGATGTCGATAAAAGGTTGAAAATCCAACGCTAGGTTATCATCTACATTATATTGCTGTAAGTGGGAATCCACATTGGCGTCAATTATGTTAAGAGCATAAAGTGCGATTGTGATTACTAACGCCAAATCTCTATCACGTTGGGTGTTTTCCTGAGCTTCTTGAAGTGCTTCATCCGAAATATCTGGACCTGAGCCGTCTCCATTGATGTCGTAAAACTCATCATCACTAAAACCAGCCAAACGTCTTTTAAAAGCATTTCTGGCCCTGCGGTATTCAGTGTTATTATAGGAATACACATATATACCTGTTCCTAGGGCTCCCCAAACTATCGGTGCCTTCCAATATCGACGATTGTATATCTGTCCAAGCCCAGGTAAAACGGCAGAATAGAATGCTGCTTTACTGGGGGCCAAGGGATTTATATTTTGTTTTTTACTGACTTCTTCAAAAGTGACTCCCTCGCCTTGTATTTGTTGTGTGGGTTCTATTTCCTTTGCTTGTGGAACTTCTGTGGGTTCACCTTCTTTCTCTTCTTGGGAAAAACCACTTTGGAGAAACAGTATGAAAAAGAACAAAAAGAATAGGTTTTTAGTCACCTGTAAGTATTTTTTTAATCCTCTTGAATTCTTCTTCGGAATGAAATGGAATGACAATTTTACCTTTTCCATTCGATGAAGTGGTAATATCTACTTTCGCTGCCAGATGATCCTTGATAGCTTTTAAGCCATTGGTCACATATTCGGGAGCTGCTTTGGTGTCTTTTTTCTTTTCCGAATCTGAACCTTGAGGCTCTTTTAATGATTTTACTAATTTCTCAGTGTCTCTTACCGAAAGTCCATCGGAAACCACTTTTTCATAAATGGCAATCTGCTCTTTCTTTTTATCTATGTTGATAAGAGCCCTTCCGTGGCCCATGCTGATAAAGCCATCGCGCATCCCTGTTTGGATGATTGGGTCCAATTTTAAAAGTCTAAGGTAATTGGTGATGGTAGAACGTTTTTTTCCAACACGATCACTTAATTTTTCTTGGGTGATTTCAATCTCATCGATCAACCTTTGATAAGAAAGTGCAATTTCGATAGGGTCAAGGTCTTGCCTTTGAATGTTTTCGACCAATGCCATCTCCAACGATTCTTGGTCGTTGGCAATACGGATATAGGCAGGAATAGTTTCCAAGCCCACCAATTTAGAGGCACGGAACCTTCGTTCACCTGAAACCAACTGGAATTTGTTGAAATCCAGTTTTCGTACCGTAATAGGCTGTATAATGCCAAGTTCACGAATGGAACTGGCCAATTCTGTAAGGGCTTCGTCGTTAAAGTTGGAGCGGGGCTGAAAGGGGTTTACTTCAATGGACTGAATGTCCAATTCCACTACGTTACCAATAACCTGATCCGCATTTTTGTCAGATACCGATTGAATGTCGTTCTCTGGATCTTTTAAAAGCGCGGACAGGCCTCTACCCAAAGCCTGTTTTTTAGTTGCTTTCGCCATTTAAACTTTCTCCTTGTTTTTCTTCAAAATTTCGTTGGCCAAGTTAAGGTAATTTGAGGCGCCTTTGCTGCTCGCATCATATTTTATAATGCTTTCACCATAACTTGGGGCCTCACTCAGCCTAACATTTCTTTGGATAATGGTATCGAAAACCATATCCGCGAAGTGTTTTTTAACTTCTTCCACAACTTGGTTGGATAGGCGTAACCTTGAATCGTACATGGTTAACAACATACCTTCGATATCCAAGTCGTTGTTGTGTATTTTTTGAACGCTCTTTACCGTATTCAACAATTTTCCAAGTCCTTCCAAAGCGAAGTATTCACATTGAATTGGAATCATAACGGAATCTGCTGCGGTAAGCGCATTTAGAGTCAATAAACCTAAAGATGGTGCGCAGTCAATCAGTACAAAGTCATAGCGGTCGCCCAGTTCTTTGAGCGCTTCTTTTAACATGTACTCACGATTGTCTTTGTCCACCAATTCAATTTCGATGGCCACAAGGTCGATGTGCGCTGGAATCAAATCTACATTTGGGGAATCTGTTTGGACGATAACTTCGTCCACGTTCATGGTATGTTCCAATAATTGGTAAGTGCCGTGTTCAACGGAATCTACATCGATTCCCAAACCTGAAGTTGCATTGGCTTGGGGATCGGCATCAATCAATAACACCTTTTTTTCCAATACACCTAGGGATGCTGCAAGGTTTACCGTGGTGGTAGTTTTACCTACACCTCCCTTTTGGTTTGCAATTGCAATAATCTTGCCCATTTCATAGTAAGTTAGGTGCTAAAAATACGATTATTTGGGACGCGATAAAATGTAAATTGTTAACAGTGCGTGAATAACACTGTGTTTCAGCGTTAAATAAAGTTAATCTTATATTCCTAAGGGAGTTAAGGCAGGTTAATCCAACAAAATATTGAGGATTTCAATAGCGGCATCCGCGATTTTTGTACCAGGTCCAAAGACGGCCACCGCACCATTTGAAAGTAGATGGTCGTAGTCCTGTTTAGGAATTACACCACCAACAATCACCATAATGTCTTCGCGGCCATAATTTTTGAGTTCTTTTACCACTTCTGGAACAAGCGTTTTATGTCCACCAGCCAAGGATGATATCCCTAAAATATGCACATCGTTTTCTACGGCTTGTTTGGCAACTTCTGCTGGGGTTTGAAACAATGGCCCAATATCCACGTCAAAACCAAGGTCCGCATAACCTGTTGCTACCACTTTGGCGCCGCGATCGTGTCCATCCTGACCCATTTTGGCCACCATGATTCGTGGTCTGCGTCCTTCTTTTTCAGCAAACTCATTGGCCATTTTTTGGGCCTTTTCAAAGCTTTTATCGTTTTTGATTTCTTTGGAATACACGCCAGTAAAGGATTGGATTTTTGCTTTGTAACGACCAAATGCAGTTTCCATGGCATCGCTTATTTCACCAAGAGTAGCACGTTCTTTGGCCGCTTCTACAGCTAAAGCTAATAAATTTCCGCGGTCAGATTCGTTTTGGGTGGCTTTTTTGGCTGCTTCTTTAATAGCATTCAAAGCATTTTCTACAGCAATTTGATCGCGAGTACTTTTGATTTGGTCTAACCGCTCCATTTGCTGTTTACGAACCTTGGCATTGTCCACCTCCAAAATTTGAAGATCGTCCTCGTTCTCCAATTGGTATTTGTTCACCCCAACAATAGTATCCTGTCCGCTGTCAATTCGAGCCTGTTTTCTGGCTGCAGCTTCTTCAATGCGCATTTTGGGAATTCCCTTTTCAATGGCTTTGGTCATGCCACCGAACTTTTCCACTTCTTCAATCAATTTCCAAGCTTCTTCGGCAATTTCGTTGGTTAATTTTTCAACGGTTTGACTTCCTGCCCATGGGTCTACGGTACGGCAGATGTTGGTTTCTTGCTGCAGATAAATCTGCGTATTTCTTGCAATACGTGCTGAAAAATCGGTGGGCAATGCAATGGCTTCATCCAATGCATTGGTATGAAGACTCTGTGTGCCACCAAAAGCCGCTGCCATCGCCTCAATCGTGGTTCGTGCCACATTGTTAAAAGGATCCTGCTCTGTTAAACTCCACCCACTGGTTTGACTGTGGGTTCTGAGCATGAGTGATTTTTCGTTATTGGGTTTGAAATCCTGTACCAATTTGGCCCAGAGCATACGGCCTGCACGCATTTTGGCAATTTCAGTGAAATGGTTCATTCCAATGCCCCAAAAGAAAGAAAGTCGAGGAGCAAATTCATCGATTTTCAGCCCTGCTTTAATTCCAGTTCGAATGTACTCAATGCCATCGGCCAAGGTATATGCCAACTCCATGGCAGCAGGTGCCCCAGCTTCGTGCATGTGATAGCCCGATATACTGATGCTGTTGAATTTGGGCATTTTTTGACTGGTGAATTCAAATATATCGGCCACAATTTGCATGGAGGGCGTAGGAGGGTAGATGTAGGTGTTTCGCACCATAAACTCCTTTAAAATATCATTTTGGATGGTTCCTAAAAGTTGCTCCATGGAAACACCCTGCTCCAATGCGGCCACAATATAAAAGGCCATAATTGGAATCACGGCACCGTTCATCGTCATGGAAACTGACATTTTATCCAAAGGAATACCGTTGAACAAAATCTTCATGTCTTCCACGGAATCAATGGCGACCCCTGCTTTTCCTACATCGCCTACCACTCTTTCGTTGTCCGAGTCGTAACCGCGGTGGGTGGGGAGGTCAAAGGCAACGGAAAGCCCTTTTTGACCTGCCTCCAAATTTCTTCTGTAAAAAGCATTGCTTTCTTCTGCGGTGGAAAACCCTGCATATTGACGAATGGTCCAAGGTCTGCGCACATACATGGTGGAGTAGGGACCACGTAAAAAAGGGGTAATTCCTGCAGCAAAGTTTTCGTGGCCGTAGTTTTTGTTCTCGACGGCGCTCGAACTGACAGTCAATTTCAATTGTTGAAGATCTTTTCTACTCATCGTTCAATCTTTTTTGTTCAACAGCTTCGGCTAAGCGCTTTTCAATAATTGGGGTAATGATGGTTTTCCGCGGCTTTGTTTTTACAAAGGGGTAGAGCTCCAAATCATCTTTCATGCGGTCCTGAGGATTCAGATATTTGTTGGTTCCAAGAGAAACTAAAGTGCCATCGTCAAAAAGTTGTTGTTCCTTATCTGCACTTTCCTTTATTTTTTGTTGGATGGTTCCCTTTTTTAAAGCATCCAAAAACCCGCTCGAGGCTTCTATTTGTTTGAACAAGGCCAATGCTTTTTCGGCAAGTTGATTTGTTAGCGATTCAATGTAATAGGAACCCTCTGCAATCTGTGATGCTTCGGTAAAATAGCTTTCCTCTTTTAAAAGCAACAATTGGTTTCGAGCGATACGTTCCCCAAATTCATTGTCTTTATGATAAATGGAGTCGTAGGCCAAATTACAAACGGTATCTACTCCTCCCAAAACTGCCGACATACATTCAGATGTAGTTCGAAGCATGTTCACATTATAATCGTAAAGGGTTTTGTTGCGTTTGGAGGGCACTGCCAATATGGAGCACGGATTTTTAATGCCATATTCCGAGGCCAAACTGTTCCAGAGCCACCGCAAGGCTTTAATTTTAGCTATTTCAAAGAAATAGTTGCTACCAACGGCCACCTTAAAAGTGATAGGAAAAGACTTCTCGACCGAACTCGAAGTAGCAAAATGATTCAAATATTCATTGGCGTGGGCCAAACCATAGGCCAATTGTTGCACCATATTGGCGCCCGAATTTTGATAGAGTGAAAGGTCAACTCCCAAAATGGAAATGTCCGAAGTGCCCAGCGACAAGATTTTGGTCAACAATTCATGGTCTTTTTCCAGATTGTGGTACCAATTGCCATCTTGGGCCAAATGTCCAATAATATCAATACATAAATGAGCTTTTGCCTTTTTATTTGAAAGGAATTGAACCAGTTTTTTAATCGGTTCAACCGCCAAAAACTCAAAATGGAAATAGAGTTCCAGCCCTTCCAAATTGATGTCTGAAAACAAGGTTTCAAAATCCGTTTCTTCTGTCGGAATGTTGAGAATCAAACTTTCCACTCCTTTTTGTAGCACATCGAAAGCCTTTTTGTTGGCTTTCTTAGCATCTCCAACGTAAATGGATTGTCCTACCGACCAATCATGGCCTTTTGGTAATGTAAAAGTGGGGATGTTTTGAGTGTCTTCAGCATTATAAAAAGGCTTAACGTTGATACCCTCCAAAGATTCCCAAACTAGGGCGTCGTTGTAATCGGCCCCTTTGAGGTCGAACTGTATTTTTTGTTTCCACTGCTTTGCAGATACATCGGGGAACTCATCAAATAGGTCAGTCTTGCTCATTTTGTTTGTTCTTTAAACTATCCTCGTATTCAATCAAGAAGATTTCTTCGTTGTCCTTTTTCATGTAATATTTTTCGCGGGCAAGCTTTTCCAGTTCTTTTTCATCCGACATCTTCTCTAAAATTTCCTTGTCCTTGGCAATCTCACTTTTTAAAAAGTCCTTTTGTTTTTCCAGCTTTTTGATTTCATTCCTCAGTTCCAAATGAATCAAGAGCGAATTGGTGTCAAAAAACGCCATCCAAATCACAAAAACAGTCAATACCAACACATAAGTGTTCGTCATTGTTTTGAACCATCTCTTCTTTTTCAAATCCTTGAAGCCCATCTTGCCTATAATTTATTGTTGATGATGGTTCTAACAATATCAACGGCCACTGTATTGTAATGGTTGTTTGGGATAATGATGTCCGCAAATTCTTTTGAGGGCTCAATAAATTGTTCGTGCATGGGCTTTACCGCGGTTTGGTATCGAGTAAGTACCTTTTCCAAATCGTGACCACGTTCCCGAATATCGCGCTGCAATCGGCGAATCAATCGTTCATCGGAATCGGCATGCACAAATATTTTAATATCGAACATATCCCTCAACTTCGGATTGGTAAGCACCAAAATTCCCTCTACGATCATTACCTTTTTTGGCTCAGTGGGAACGGTCTCTTCCATTCGGGTTTCTTCCACAAAGGAATAAATAGGGGTTTGGATGGTTTCTCCTCGCCTCAACTCTTCCATATGCGAAATCATTAAGTCAAAATCTATCGAATTCGGGTGGTCAAAATTTATTTTGGCACGATCCTCACGGCTTAAATGGGATAGGTCGTTATAATAGGAATCCTGCGAAATCACCCCCACTTCATTTTCGGGAAGTTGTTCCACAATTTGGTTTACCACGGTTGTTTTTCCGCATCCAGTACCTCCCGCAATCCCGAGTATCAGCATAGTTCAAATTTTGACATCAAAAGTAAGCAAATGATTGTTTTTGAAGCTTGATTACGCCACTACATAATTAGCCATTACAAGAAAAACAATAAATGATCAATGTCATAATTAATCCTGCTTAATTGGTATAGCTTTGTGTGATTTCTAGTGCATTAACCTTATATTTATCAAGCTAACCAATGGAAACCTTTTATATGGATCATTCGTATACGGTCAAGGTAGACGAGAGCTTTGACTTTAAACTTTCCAAGGATACAATTGCTTCGTTGGACCTAATTAAAACAGGTGAAAACACCTTTCATTTATTGAAAAATGGAGTGTCTTACCACATTAAAATCCTCGATTCCAATTTTAACAAAGGAACATACACCATCAGTGTAAATGGGAGTGAACATAAAGCTTCTATCCTCACCCCTTTGGATGAACTTATAGAAAAAATGGGCTTTGCCGTTGCTGGAGGAAAAAATGTGGATTCCATCGCCGCTCCCATGCCAGGATTGATCTTGGATATTTTGGTGGAAGAGGGCCAAGAAGTGAACGAAGAGGATCAATTGTTGATTTTGGAGGCCATGAAAATGGAAAACATTATCACTTCTCCACGGGATGGGGTCATCAAAAAAATTAGTGTGTCGAAAGGTGATGCTGTTGACAAGAAACAACTGTTGATTGAATTTCAATAAAACATCATGAAGAAAATTTTGGTCGCCAATCGGGGCGAAATTGCGGTTCGCGTAATGAAAACCGCTAAAAAAATGGGCATTAAGACCGTAGCCGTATTCTCGGAGGCGGATAGGAATGCGCCACATGTGCAATTTGCTGACGAAGCAGTTTGCATCGGCCCAGCTCCTTCCAATCAATCCTATTTGAAAGGAGACAAAATCATCGAAGTGGCCAAGGAACTTAACGTGGATGGGATTCACCCTGGCTATGGGTTCTTGAGTGAAAATGCGGATTTTGCCGAAGCGGTAGAAAAGAGTGGTATTACATTTATTGGGCCTAAATCCAAAGCAATTCGAATCATGGGGAGCAAATTGGCTGCCAAGGAAACGGTAAAAGCCTACGATATTCCTATGGTACCTGGTATTGATGAGGCTATTACCGATGTGGCTAAGGCCCATGAGATTGCCAACGAAGTCGGCTTTCCTATTTTGATCAAAGCTTCCGCAGGAGGTGGAGGGAAAGGAATGCGCATCGTAGAAAAGGAAGAAGACCTTGAATCTGGTATGAAACGAGCCATAAGTGAGGCAACATCCGCCTTTGGTGATGGTTCTGTTTTTGTGGAGAAATATGTGAAATCACCGCGGCATATCGAAGTGCAGGTGATGGCAGATACTCACGGCAATGTGCTGCACTTTTTTGAAAGGGAATGTAGCGTGCAACGTCGTCACCAAAAAGTGGTGGAAGAAGCGCCTTCGGCCATTTTAACCCCCGAATTGCGGGAAGAAATGGGAATTGCAGCCTGTAAAGTGGCCAAATCCTGTGATTATATTGGAGCTGGAACGGTGGAGTTTTTGATGGACGCTGATCACAATTTCTACTTTTTGGAAATGAACACCCGCCTGCAAGTGGAGCACCCTGTAACCGAATTAATTTCGGGTGTGGATTTGGTGGAATTGCAGATTAAAGTGGCGAGGGGCGAAGCACTTCCCATGAAACAAGAGGATTTAAAGATTCATGGTCATGCAGTGGAACTTCGGGTGTATGCCGAGGACCCTTTAAACGATTTTTTGCCGAGTGTGGGAAATCTGGAAACTTATCAATTGCCTGTTGGTGAGGGAATTCGTGTGGATAATGGTTTTAGTGAGGGCATGGATATTCCGATTTACTACGACCCAATGCTCTCCAAACTTATTACCTATGGTAAAACTAGGGAAGAGGCCATTGAGTTGATGCTCGATGCCATTCAAAATTATAAAGTAAAAGGGGTGCAGACCACCTTACCGTTCGGAAGTTTTGTGTTTGCGCACGAAGCCTTTAGATCAGGGAATTTTGACACTCACTTTGTAAAGAATTATTATGCTCCAGATAAGATAAAGAAACAAACCGCCAACGAAGCGGAAATAGTAGCCATGATGGCCTTTTATCAACATCTGGAAGACAAAAAAATAGTACGATTACCTTCAAACTGAATTCCATGGAATCCAAAATAAAAGCACTACAGGAAAGAATTGCCGAAGCCCATTTGGGGGGAGGTCAAAAACGAATTGACAAACAACATCAAAAGAAAAAGCTCACCGCCCGCGAACGCGTCCTTTATTTTTTGGATGAGGATTCTTTTGAGGAAATGGGCATTTTGGTGACCCACCGAACCACAGACTTCGGAATGGATAAGGAGCAATATTATGGCGATGGTGTGGTAACGGGATATGGAACCGTAAATGGGAGATTGGTGTATGTCTTTGCCCAAGATTTTACCGTTTTTGGAGGTGCTTTGTCCGAAACCCATGCCGAAAAAATCTGTAAGGTGATGGATTTGGCCATGAAAGTAGGTGCGCCCATGATCGGACTTAACGATTCGGGAGGTGCACGAATTCAGGAGGGGGTTAAATCCTTAGGTGGCTATGCCGATATTTTTTACAGAAATGTGCAGGCCTCAGGAGTGATTCCACAGATTTCGGCCATTATGGGGCCGTGTGCAGGTGGGGCAGTGTATTCCCCAGCCATGACCGACTTTATTGTAATGGTGGAAGAAACCAGTTATATGTTCGTGACAGGTCCAAACGTAGTAAAAACAGTAACCAATGAAACGGTAACTTCCGAAGAATTAGGAGGAGCGAGTACGCATGCCGTGAAATCGGGAGTTGCCCATAAAACATCCACCAACGATGCAGCTTGTTTGGACGATATCCGAAGATTGTTGGATTATCTCCCTCAAAATAACAAAGAAAAAACACCCAAATTGCCTTATGAGTTGGGTGATGAAACTCGTGAAATATTATCGAATATAGTCCCTGATAATCCCAACAAACCATATGATATGCATGAGGTGATCAGTGGGATTATTGATGCGGATTCCTTTTATGAAATCCATAAGGATTATGCTGAGAATATTATCACTGGCTTTGCTAGATTAGGTGGAAGAAGTATAGGTATCATTGCCAACCAACCTATGTTTTTGGCGGGAGTGTTGGATGTGAACAGTTCCACCAAAGCGGCCCGATTTACCCGTTTTTGTGATTCGTTCAATATTCCATTATTGGTATTGGTAGATGTACCAGGATTTTTGCCTGGAACCGACCAAGAATGGAGTGGAATTATTATGCATGGGGCAAAATTATTGTATGCCTTGAGTGAGGCGACGGTACCCAGAGTGACCGTGATTACACGCAAAGCCTACGGTGGTGCTTATGATGTGATGAATTCCAAACATATTGGTGCAGACTTTAACTTTGCTTGGCCATCTGCAGAAATTGCAGTGATGGGAGCCAAGGGTGCCAGTGAGATTATCTTTAGACGCGAAATTGCAGCTTCCGATGATCCTGAAGCTAAACTAAAAGAGAAAGAGGCCGAGTATGCGGATAAATTTGCCAATCCTTATCGTGCGGCCAAACGCGGTTTTATAGATGAGGTGATTCTTCCTGAAAATACCCGAAGCAAATTATTGAAGACTTTTGCGATGTTGGAGAAAAAGGAAATTCCTACACCATGGAAAAAGCATGGAAACATTCCGTTATGATTTGTTATCATCATGATTTTTAATATAATGGGCTAAGTTATCTCCTAATTCTGTAAAATTATAGTAGTGTGAACCAGTGTGATTTATCATTTCGATTAAACCTTTATTTTTAAATTCTTTTATCGAGCCCACATCAGTCATTTTTGAATCAACCATTATTACTTTCATTTCACTTTGATTGAAAGATAAAAGCTTTTTAAAATCTGTATAATAACTAGGTCGGATTGTTTTCCATTTATCGACAATTAATTTTATTCTATTATTTGGGTCGTCTTTTATAGCTTTTGGTGTTTTACTTACTGAAACAACATTGCCTGATTGCTTATCATTGGATTTTCCTGATTCTAAATTTTGTTCCAAAAGTTGATCTAAATCTCTTTGAAGTCTCGTCTTTTCAGTTCTTTCATCTGAATATTTCTTATAGAAATAATCACGCTCTTTTTCTAATTCAACAAAGTCCTCCCTACTAACTATGCTAGTGTTACTAAACAATTTTTGTATCCAAGGCCTGGCCATTCTTTCAGAAAACTCAACAATAAACCTTGATAAGTTTAACGAAATATAAATTAAAGCCATAAGTCCTAAACTAATCAAGATGGTTCCAATTAGCTTTAAAAAGGAATCCCAATTCAAAAAGTGTTGTCTTATAATTTCAAGACGTTTATCTGAATTAATATCCTCATTAAAAAAGATGTTGAAGATAAATTCCCTATTTCTAATTATCCAAACTATGAAAAGAGTTCCATAAAATGGATTTTTAAGCTTATCCTTGACTGAATCATAGGTGGATTCAATAAACTTTACTACCATGGCTAGATTTTACTTGTTAAATGTAGGTAATATTCTTTCAATCTATCATTTGGGCATTATGTCATGTCGAGCGCAGTCGAGACATAAAGGTTAGTCTAATTTATATTTATGATGCGAAGCATTTCTGCATTCAGACAAAATTTGAAGGAGATTCAAATCCCCTGCAGCCAAAGCAAATTTCTTTTTGGCACTCCATTTCTTTATTTTCTTTTCAAAATAGATGGCCTGCAAAACATCATTGAATTCTTGTTGAAAAATAAGATGTACAGGTCTTCTGCTATAGGTGAAAGAGGTTTTGTTTAAACCACCTTGATGTTCAGATAATCTTCGTTTTATATTATCGGTGATGCCAGTGTAGGTTAATCCATCAGAGCATTTTAATATGTAAACAAAGTATAGGTTCATGATTTGGGAGGGTCTCGACTGCCCGTCCGTCCGACAGGCGGGCGCTCGACCTGACATCAAACATAGTAAAGTTAAGTCAATTGATTTCAACTCCGCTCGACCTGACAATTACCCCAAAATATAGTAATAACATAACACTAATACTTTCTTAAAACCTTTATTGGTACGTTGGGTATGCCTAATTTTGCCGAATGCAAAAGCAAAATCAGAAACCAAACTTTGAATTTGTGGCCATGATGGCCGCTTTGATGTCTATTGTGGCCTTGGCCATTGATGCCATTTTACCTGCCATTTCCAATATTGGTGAAGCGATAAACAGCACAGACCCAACGGACAATCAACTTTTGGTGACCATGATTTTCTTGGGATTGGGTGTTGGACAATTGTTTTTTGGCCCCATTTCTGACAGTTTTGGAAGAAAACCAGTGGTTTACGTTGGATTTTCTATTTTTCTAATTGCCAGTGTAATTTGCTTATTTGCCCCTAATTTAGAGATTATGGTAATTGGTAGGATTCTTCAGGGAATCGGTTTATCAGCTCCACGAACCATCGCTATTTCCATTATCCGAGATTCCTACGAGGGAGATTACATGGCCAAGATCATGTCGTTTGTTACCGCATTTTTCATTTTGGTGCCCGTTGTGGCTCCCGCCATTGGTAAACTCATTTTGGATGCATCGGGTTGGCAAGGCATTTTTTATGTGCAAATGTTTTTTGTACTTGTTGTGTCCTATTGGTTTTGGAAACGACAGGCAGAAACCTTGCACCCCGAATATAAAATTCCATTTACCAGGCACGTGTTTGTGGATGGGGTAAAGGAGTTTATAAAATACAGGGAAACCATTGCCTTTACCTTGATTTCTGGATTGGTAACAGGGGCTTTTTTGGTGTATTTGAGTTCAGCGCAACACATTTTTGAAGACCAATATGCCTTAAAAGAAGTGTTTCCATACATTTTTGCAGGACTGGCCATTTCCATTGGATTGTCCACCTTTATGAATGGAACCATGGTGATGCGTTTTGGAATGCGCCGATTGTCATTGATGGCGACCATTGTCTTTTGTTTAGTGGCTTTGACCTATTCTATTGTTTTTTTGAATTCACCCAATCCTAACATATATGTTTTGGTCGGATTTCTTTCCGTTCAGTTCTTTTGTTTAGGATTTATGTGGGGTAATTTCCGTTCTATTGCCATGGAGCCTATTGGGCATATTGCAGGGATTGGAGCAGCGATTAATGGTTTTATTTCTACCGTACTATCCATTCCGATTGCGACTTTTATTGGTGATTTTGTAAAAGATAGTGTTTGGCCGTTATTTGCAGGCTTGGCTATTTGCGGAATGGTTGCTTTGGCACTTTTCCTTCTGACCCATTTACCCAAAAGAAAGCGAGTGGCTGCCTCCTAATCAATCTTGGTTTGGATAGAAGACTTCGCCACTACAAGAGTCGGATGTTGCACCCGTAACGGATTTTAGCACATTGGTCTTGCCTTCCAACCGTAGTACGCCCATTAAAGCAAAAACCAAGGCCTCTTTATAAGCAATCAAGGTTTTGTTGGGTATTACTACTTCAACACTGGAGCCCAATTTATTTTGCAGTGTTTCCATAAAAAAGGTGTTGAGCGCTCCTCCACCCGTAGCCAACAATTTACTGATGGACTTACCATTGTTTTTATATTTGAGCACAGCAAAAGCGATTTGCTCACAATTGTGGTGGATAAAGGTGTGCAACAAATCTTCGTTGGAAATTTTACTTCCCTCAATTAACGGAATGATCTCGGCCGAGAACCATTCGTAGCCCGTGGATTTGGGGTAGGGTTGGTTGTAATAGGGGAGACTGTTCAATTTTTGGAGTAGTACATGATTTAATTTTCCAGAGCTTGCTATTTGTCCATTTTCATCATAGGCTAATCCCATTTTATGGGTAATGTAATTGAGGGGCATATTTGCCAATCCGATATCATAAGCGATGCGCTTTCCATCTTTGTCAAAGGAGATATTGCTGATTCCACCCAGATTTAGACAAAAATCATATTCATGGAACAGCAATTTGTCACCGATGGGAACCAATGGAGCACCTTGTCCCTTAAGGGATACATCTTTGGTTCTAAAATCGCAAACCACTTGTTTGCCAGAGGTATTTGCCAACAATTGCCCATCTCCCAATTGAAAGGTGACACCCTCATCAGGGCGATGGTGGGAGGTATGTCCGTGACTGGCTATAAAATCAATTTCTTCCTCCAGTTCGTCAATAAATGCTTTGGATTGTTGACCCAGCCAAATTCCATAATCTTTGTGAAGTTGTGTATGGTCTTCTTCGGACAGGTGAATGGCATTTTTAAGGTATTCCCGCATATCATCGGAATAATCGATTTCTGCTGTTTTATTGATGGAAAAGTGCCATTTTTCATCTTCTTCCCAAATATGGCAATAGGCTATGTCTAACCCATCCAAAGAGGTTCCAGACATAAGGCCCAAAACTTTATAAGTGCTCATATCTTTTTGATTATTATGATGAGGGAAATCGGTTTTTCTTCATCGTTCAAGACTTCCTTAATGTTAAATTGAAAATGTTCAATTTTGTTCAGTTCTTTGATCCAATCTTCCATGGTTCGGGCGTACCACGCATGTCCATCCGTGAAATTACCTGGTAAACCTTTCCATGAGTCCGAAAACCACTGACTTTTGTAGGCTAGGTCGTTTTGTAAAAGGAAATAGGGGTGCAGCGTTTGAATAACTAGGGATCCGTTGGATGTAAGTTGTTTTAATGTATTGGATAGTAATTCAAGAAGGCCATCTTTTAGATACAAACAGAAATTGAAGATAGCTGCATCAAAAGGTGCATTCGGCAATTTTTCCCCTTGGATAATATCTTCAAAAGTGAATACTTCAAAGGTCTGATCGCTTTGTTTGCGTGCTTCTTTTATTAAATCCTCGGTCGCATCCAAACCCGTGGCCTTCCAACCAAATTTTTTCAGTTCGCGAGTCAACCAACCTTCACCACATCCAATGTCAACAATAGTGTTTCCTTTTAATTCTTTAATCACTTCTAATATGGCAGGATTGGTGAATTTTCTAGATGGAATTCCATCATTTTGGATGATTTTCACCCATTCTTCCGCATTTTTGTTCCAGGATGATTTTATCGCATCACTCATGGCCAAAAGTCTTTAGTTGAATGGGTAGCTTTCCTTTACTTTGGATTTCTCCTAAAAAGTGTTTGAACGCAATATCTTGAAATGCAGTGAAATCTTGATATGCCAAGACCACATTTGAATTTGGTTTCAATTTTAAAATATCCAAAACATAAGGATTACCGAACAAGTAAATTAGTGGGTCGTGTTTTGCAATAACCTCTTGAATCTTCCCTAATATTTTGTTGTCAAAACCGAATTGATTTTTTGGTTTTACAGCGGGAGGGAAGATGCTCAATACAATTTGTTGGTCATTATCAACGGTTAGGTCTTCCAAATCCATGACTTCTGGTCCAAAATTCGACGAAATTTGCTTTGCAAAACTGTTTTCTTTATCAGAATTGACGGAAACATTAAGAAAATTGCCAGTTTTTATCTTGTTGATTTTAGAAGGGTCGCCATATAATTCTGTAATAGCCTGTACTGCAATTTCTCGATTTAATTCATAAGGTGCACTAAGACTTTTGGTTTCAGCAGGATGCTGTAGTTCAAAAGCTTTCTTTTTTAATTGCCAAACCCTTTCAAAGCTTTCATTAATGCGTTCTCCTGTTGCATTATTTAGTATTTGTTCTATGCCTTCTACGACATTCTCACTAAAACAAAGCACATCCATTCCAGCCATAAATGCGGCATGTTCCAGTTTTCCTTTTTCAGGGTATTTTTTGGAAACGGCATGCATATTCAAGGCGTCTGAAATCACCACACCGTCAAAACCCAATTGTTTTCTCAATACATCGGATATTATTTTGGAAGAGGTTGTAGAAGGGTGCTCCTTATCCAGTTGTGGTAATAGTAAATGCCCTACCATAACCGAATCTATACCTGATTCAATCAATTTTTTAAAAGGGTACAGCTCATTCTCCATGAGTTCTTCCATGGATTTATCGATAACGGGCAAACCCAAGTGGGAGTCAGTCGCTGTATCCCCGTGACCAGGAAAATGTTTTATAGAGTTTAGGGTTCCGCTTGAGGACATTCCTTTAAGGAATGCCTGTGCTTTTTCATGAACACTAGATTTGTCATCTCCAAAGGAGCGGTGCCCAATTACAGGATTTTCGGGATTGTTGTTGATGTCCACAACAGGTGCCAAGTTCCATTGCACACCAGCTGCCCTACAATCATTTCCAATGGCCTGTCCGACTTTTTGGATAAGATCATTGTTGTTGGTCAAGGCACCAAGTGTGATTGCGTAAGGTAATTGTGGTGTATTTTCAATGCGCATGGCGAGTCCCCACTCGGCATCAATGGCAATCAATAATGGAACTGATGCTGCGTTTTGGTATCGATCGATCAATTCCAATAATCGATTATAGCTCTGTTCGTTGTATACAATCTTCTTTTTTCCTTCAAAATTAGTAGCTGCACTGGCTCTACTGTGAAAAAAGCAAACAGATCCCACATATTGCTCTTTAATGAGCTTTTCCATTTTCTGTACCTCTTCTTCGGTATCGTTGATGAAAACTGCAGGCATAAACAGTTGACCTACTTTTTGCTTAAGGGTCAACGGTTCAGTTGGAAGTGTATATTTTGATTCTGTTTTAGTCATTGGGTTCGGCCGTTTTTTTACCGTAATCTGCTGGGTATTTTAAAAATCGCAATACAAAGAAAGCGGGTAGTGCGGCAATTACCACCCATATAAAAAAGCCATCATATCCCAACCATTCCTGAATATAGCCACTCAGCATTCCGGGTAACATCATTCCCAAAGCCATAAATCCAGTTGCAATGGCGTAGTGGGAGGTTTTGGATGCCCCTTCGGCCACATAGATCAAGTACATCATAAAGGCCGCAAATCCAAAGCCATAACCAAATTGTTCAATCACAACGGTTCCCACAACCGCATACAGACTTGTGGTTTGTGTGATGGCAAGAACGGCATACAGCGCATTAGGTAAATTAAGGGCCAATAACATGGGAAGCATCCACTTTTTTAATCCATCGCGAGAAATTAGGATGCCGCCCAAAATCCCACCGAGTGACAGCATAATAATGCCCACAGTGCCATAAATGGTTCCTACGGCTTCGGTGGAATAGGCCAATCCGCCCACTGCCAATTTATCCAATAAAAATGGAGATGCCATTTTTACCAATTGCGATTCTCCCAAGCGATAGGTGAGGATAAATATTAAAACAAGTCCAATTTGGTGTTTTTTAAAAAAGGAGGCAAAAACTTCAAAAAAACCAGCAGGTTTCTCTTTGGATTCCGTGTTTGATTCTTCAAACTTGGGTGTGGTGAAAAAATTGGATATCGTAAGGGCAATCATTAAAACGGCTGCACAGATCATGGTGATGGACCATGCTTTTGTATTGTCTCCGTATTTGTTTTCCATGTAGCCTGCAAAGATTACCAATAGTCCCTGTCCTGTTACCATCGCCAAACGGTAAAATGTACTTCGAAGTCCTATGAAAAAAGATTGTTTTTTTTGTGTTAGACCAATCATATAATAACCGTCCGAAGCAATGTCGTTGGTTGCAGAAGCAAAGGCTGCCATCCAAAAGAAAGCGAGGGTGATCGTGAAGAAAGAGTTGGAAGGTAAAAAGAGTCCAATGCCCAAAAATGCCAATGAAATGACCAATTGCATACTCAAAAACCACTTTCTTTTGGTTCCGTTAAGATCTACAATGGGGCTCCAAAGTGGCTTTATGACCCAAGGTAAGTACAACCAACTGGTGTACAAACCTATTTCTGCATTCCCAATACCCAATCTCTTGTACATGATCACAGAAACTGTAACCACAAGAATGTACGGAATACCTTGTGTGAAGTATAAAAATGGAATCCACAACCATGCATTTTTGTCTTTAGGAGCTACATTCATTTGGGTTGTTTTAAAAGGTTTTGGTAAATGCTCTTTTCTGAACCTTCAATAATCTTGGCATTTACCGTTTTTTCATAATAAGGGGCAGGGCCGACCCCACCGATAATGGCATAGGCATATCCCATTTTTTTTAGTGCCACCAATGATTTTACCAATAGGATTTTGCCAATTCCTTTTCCTCTTTCTTCATCTAAAACACCTGTAGGGCCAAAAAAGTTTTTAGCGGTACTTTCAAAACAAGCAAAACCAAGAATTTCTTGTCTCCGTTGGGCGATAAAACAGTTTACAGGTAGCGAATAGAAGGCGGCTTCGGTCTCATCCGCCCAATTTTTGCTGAAGTGTTTTCCAACCCAATCCACAACAATGCTTTTTTCTGGTCTTATGGGTCTTTTAAAGACAATACCTTCATTCTTGAAAAGGAATTTTTCCTCTTCGGAGATATCAGGTAGGTCCAAAAGTCGTACAAGCATGTCCTGCATATGGGTCTAATTTATGTTTAGTTGCTGCATGGTACTTTCATTACCAAAAGCATCACTTATATTGATTTGAATATTGTTGCGTAACTGTTTTTTGGTCAATTGAAATTGATAACATCCTTCGGTATCACTTTCAGAAAGATATTCTTTTCCGATGAGTTGATGGTCACCCTTTTGGAAATTGTAAATGTTGATGAATCTTGGTACACTATCGGTATGTGAAATACAGATCTCTAAAATTTGCTGGTTTTGTTGTACTGATTTGATAGCTGGCAATTGTACATCGCGTACTAATTTGTTAAGTGGGCCAGGGTTTTCAGAGGGATAGCTGTAAAACCTTTTTTTGAGTTTCGTATTTACTTTTTCATGTTGCCCAATCAAAGATTTGGCGCTAAAGAAAATATTTCCGTCAACATGGTCCAATTCCCTTGCCATGTTCAATTGTTTTGGAATCTCATTCTTTTTATTCCAAGCCTTGTCGGCATTGTTCTTGATTTTATAGGTGCCGTTCCCAATGTATAAATTGGTGTTGGGGGTGTGTTGGTTCCACCATGAAGTAATGACTTTATGGGATGCCACGGGATACTCCATACTCCAGTAAACTTGAGGCGCCAAGTAATCCAACCAGCCTTTCTGCACCCAAAGTAAAGGATCTGCGTATAAATCTTCATAAGTGGTCTGCCCAGCTTTGGTCTCGGAACCCATGGGGTCGGTACTTTTGTTTTTCCAAACCCCGAACGGACTGATTCCGAATTGTACCCAAGGTTTGTGTTTTTTTATGGTTTGATGCACATTTTGCACCAGAGAGTCCACATTGCTTCTGCGCCAATCTTCCAAAGATTGACCTTCGAGGCCGTATGTTGAAAAAGTTTCGGCGTCATCGAATGTTTCGCCTTCTACTTTATAGGGGTAGAAATAATCATCAAAGTGAATGGCATCCACTTCATAATTTATGACCAGTTCCTCTATAATTTTATTGAATTTTGACCTGACCTCAGGAAGTCCAGGATTGTAGTAGTTTTTGTTTCCGTACGTAACGATCCAATCGGGATGAAGATAGTAATCGTGATTTTTGGAGAGTAGTGTTGTGTCAAGACTTACGGTGGCTCTGTACGGATTGAGCCAAGCATGAAATTCCATGCCTCTTGCGTGGGTTTCTTTGATCATCCATTTTAAAGGTTCTTGGAAACCTTCTGGAGCTGAACCTTCTTTGCCTGTCAAATATCTAGACCAAGGGGCAAAATCGGTAGGGTAGAGTGCATCGCCCGCCGTTCTTACTTGAACGATGGCGGCATTGAAATTCAATTTTTGATAAAAGTCCAGGATTTCGATGAAGTCTCGTTTTTTTTTGGCAACATCATCGTTTGGATGTTTTGGCCAGTCTATGTTGGCCACTGTAGCTATCCATACACCTCTAAATTCTTTTTGTGGAGCCTTGGTCGTAGCGCAAGACAATAGAAACAGGAAAGGAAGTATGTATATAAATCGACGCATATATAAGCTAAAAAAAAGGCCTACGTATACATTAAATGTAGGCCTTTTCAAGATTAATTAAACAACTAACAACTTAAAAACATAATGTTTTAAATAACTGGATCAGCAGGAGTGCTTGTGTTGTTATCTCTTTCCGTGTTAGGGTAAGGATAGAAGTTTCTATTGCGTTCCTCATCAAAATTTTGAACTGAAGGTGTAGGTTCAGGTCTTCCAAACCTTCTGCTGTCTTCCAAGCTGGCTCCAGTTAAGAACAATTCAATTCTTCTGTTTTTATAAACTTCATCCAATAAAGCATCCACCGAAGTGTCACCAGCATAGGTTGGTAAATTTGCATTGATTCCAAATGCATCATCGGTATCGGTAAGCACCAAGTTTAATGCAGTTACCGCTGCTCCAGTATTTGGCGAAGCGATTCTTAGGTTTGCTTCGGCAATGATTAGATTCATTTCATCTGGCAAATACAAAGGAATTTCATCTGATTCGGTTAGAAAGAAACCAGCCAAATCTTCAATTGGAAGTTGGTTTAGGTTCAATTCATCCAAAGGAATCAAATAAAAATCAATCCTTCCGTCATTTTCATCAATCACAAAGCTATCTGGTAAACCAAATTTGTCCCTAGGCTTAAAGTTTGGTGTACCGTTTTGGTAAACACGGCTCCAAATAGGATTCAAGTTTTGGGAATCGTAAGTGAATACGGAAGTTGAGGTTTGATCTACTTCGGAAGCAGCTACAATAGCTGCATCGTAGTTGCCTGCATACAGGTTAAATCTGGCCAACATGGCATCCAGGGTGTTTTCCAAATCGATTTCACCACGCAAAATCTCCGATTCGAATTCAGCTGAAATAGGATTGGACGCAATAATGTTTTTAGCCTCTGTTAATAACGTCACTGCTGTGTTGAATGCGTCAATACGTGAAATAAATGGAGGATTGTCCTCAGATGTGGCAACAATTACTTGCTCGTAGTTTTGAGCCATGGCACCAATACTCATTGCATGATAAAGATTTGCGTAGGCAATCAATCCGCTCTGTGTTCCTGGGTCAATATCGATAAAGGAAGCATTGGCAGAAATATCCTCAGCTATTCCAATTACTCTTAGCATGGTGGTCCATAAACCAACCACATTTGAGTTTGTATTTGGAATGTCACCACCATCTTCCAAATCGATCATGTTCTGGAATGTGGTGGTAATTCCTGCCTCTCTTGTAGTGATGGCAGGAGTTTCTACTATATACCGAACCCCAGAGGTGGAATACAGTTCTTGCATTCCTATGGTAGCGGCCAAGATTCCCTCTCTTGAGGAGAATACCTGATCGCTGGTTGCGGCATTTGGGTTTTCAAAATCGGTTTCGCATGATGTAAGTGCCAAAACAGTGGTTAGCAAGAACATCAGCTTATATGTGTTATATCTGTAAAATTTCATTGTCAATTTTTTTAAGATTAAAAGCTTACGTTAACGCCTAACTGATAAGTTCTCGGAATTGGCACTGTTGCAAAATCAAATCCACGTACTCCGTTGCTCTGTCCAGCAGCACTTACTTCTGGATCCCATCCTGAGTAATCGTCCCAAGAGAATAGGTTTCTACCCACTAAGCTGAACTTAATGTTGTCGATATATTCCCAGCTTGGTTTAAGGTTGTAGCTCAATGCTACCTCACGAAGTTTTACAAATGATCCATCTTCTACGAATTCTTCAAAAATGTTTGCCTGTGCACTTCCGTAGCCTTTAGGACGGTTGCCCAACAATTCTTGTCCAACATTATATCCTCCTCCGAACACAACGTTATCCAGCAATCTTCTGTTCCAGTTGAAAACATCGTAACCCTGTACGGCATCAAACTGAACTCTAAGTCCAAAATCTTTGTAGGTGAACTCATTGATCAAAGAACCGAACCAGTCTGGGTTTGGATCTCCTATTACTTTGGAAGCTTCACCATCTTCGGTTGTACCTCTATATGGGTAACCATTTTCATCCAAAGCGATAGATCCATCTTCGTTTCTTGCATAGAATTGACGATAGAATACACCTAGAGGCTCACCTTCAATAACGTAGTTGGTAGAGAAACTTCCCGCTAACGTTAATCGGCCACCACCTGCAACACTGGTCACCTCATTTTTGTTGGTTGAAAAAGTAGCGGTAACGTCCCAATTAAAATCAGGAGTTCTGATTGGAGCACCTTTCAAAAGCACTTCGAAACCTGTGTTTTCCAAATTTCCAACATTCTCAAATCTTGAGCTAAATCCACTAGATGGACCCAAGACTCTTGGCAATAATAGGTCTGTTACTTTTTGTTTGTAGTATGAAAATTCGATACCCAATCTATTTTCAAAAAGACCAGCATCAAAACCAAGTTCAATTTCGTCCTGTCTTTCTGGTTTTAGGTTTTCATTACCTTGAGCTGTAGAAGGAATAAGACTTACCGAGCCTGTCAATGCAGATGGGTTGTAAACTGAGAATCTGTCGAATGCACCCAAAGCAGTCAGGTTACCTGCTTGCCCCCAAGAGGCTCTAATTTTAAATAGGTTGAAGGTTTCTCCGAAGGTATCCAACCAAAAATCTTCATCAGAAATCACGTAAGATCCACTGGCTTTGAAATACAGCTGATTACGTTCGTCTTTTCCGAATGTTGACGCACCGTCCATACGAACAGCACCGTTTACATATACTTTATCGTTGAAAGAGAACGATTGCTGGAAAAATGCTCCCCAATACGAAATTTGGGATCTTGTTTCACCTTGTTCCAAAATACTACCGCCTGTAGCAGTTTGTACGACGGGTGGAAGTCCTGTTGCATTGATTCCAACACGATCACGCTCCTCATATTGCCAAGAACCACCTAATGTTGAAGTGGAGTTGATGGCATCAGTAAGTTGTGTTTTATAGGTTACATTAAGGTCCGAGTTGTATTGGAAATTGTTCAAATCGGCTCTTCTTGCATATCCATCAGGGTTTGGAGAAGTGTTTCCAATCGGAATATAAGCTGTAGCCGATTGGTTGTAATAATCCATACCCAAAGTGTATTTGGCACTCAAATGCTTATTGAAGTTGGCATCTAAAGCTATACTTGTGATAAAACGATTTGTTTTTTGACCAAAATCGAAACGGGCAACTGCTTCAGCAGGGTTGGTTCTTGGTACCGCTGGAGAAGTAATAGGAAACACACCTGATTCATCAGGTGAAGGATCTATGGAGTTATCACTAAATACAAATCCAGTAATGGCACCGTATGCATTGTTGATCCCTCCATTGGGCACATCTTTACTTACACTGCGAACATAGTTGAAACCTCCAGTAATATCCAACCAATCAAAAGCTTTTTGAGTCAAGTTGGCTTTAAATCCATATCTCTTGAAATTGGTGTTCTCCACAATCCCATCATTATCCAAATGCGATGCAGATAGATAGTAAGATGTAGTTTGTGAACCGCCAGTCATGGACAAGTAGTTTTCAATTCCATATCCAGTGTCAAAGAAAGCGTCCTGAAGGTTGTAACGTTCTACTTCATAAGTGTCCAAATTTGTTCTGTCACCAGGAACTTCCCAAGCAAGTGGAACCGTGTTGTAATCGATTTCTTTTCTTAGTTCGTTTACCCGAACATTGGTCATGAAAGTGAATTTTGGATCACCTGTACGACCTTTTTTGGTGAAAATCTGAACCACACCATTACTTGCTCTAGAGCCATAGATTGCAGCAGCGGCAGCCCCTTTGATCACCTCGATTTTTTCGATGTCGTTAGGGTTAATGTCCGCCAGTCTGTTTTGCGTATTACCCCCAAGGTCTACCAACTCATTACTCGAGTTGCTGATAATAATTCCATCCACAATGTACAGCGGGTCTGAGTTACCCGCAATGGTACTAGGTCCTCTTAATCGGATGCTGATACCACCAGCAGGGTCTCCAGAGTTTTGTTGTACCAGAGCACCCGTAATTTTACCCGCAATGGCCTGATCGATCTGAGTGGCCCCATTATCGGTCAATTCTTCAGCTTTTACCGAAGATATTGCATTACCAAGAGTTCTTTTGTTAACTCCTGCTCCAGAACCTGTGACAATAACTTCGTCCAGACTCAAAAGGTCTTCCGCAAGTGCAACGTCGTTGGTAATGGTAAGGCTTCCTCCTGCAGAAATCACAATTTTTTGAGAGGTAAAACCTAGTGAACTGAACACCAAGTTATGCTCCCCTGATTCCAATGTTGCAGTAAAGCTGTAGTTCCCATCAAAATCGGTAACTGTACCGAATGATGAGTTTTCAATAAATACCGAAGCACCAGCCAACGGTTGGTTGGTGCCGGTTTCTGTAACGGTTCCAGAAAAGGTGTATTGACTCTGGGCAAACGCAGAGAGCGTAGATGCCAAGAGTGCAAAAAGCACCAACCGGAACCTCAATCCTAAATAGTCATGAAGTTTTAGCATAAAAAGAGTAGTTAAATTTAATTGAGTTTAGTTTTCGAGTTTAGAGTCTGTCTGAATTAAAAGTGGTAACGCACAAAGCCTTCCATTGCTTCATATTCGGCCATGCCAAGTGCGTTGTATCTATTTGCTGTTTCCTTGTTTCGTTGTTCCGCTCGTTGCCAAAACTCCCTTTCATCGTTACCGGGGAACATAGCACTGTCTTTTTGGGACTGGTGCTTGAAAATAGCATTGATTTTTCTGGCCATATCTTTTGGTCCAATCGGTACGGCCATCTCCATATCGGCAATATCCCATTCCTGCCAAGCTCCTCTGTAGAGCCACACGTAGCAGTTTCTCAACCATTCGACTCTGTCTTCCTTCAATTTTTCCAAGGCCTTGAAAATGATCTGAAGACATACCCTGTGTGTTCCATGGGGGTCTGATAAATCTCCTGCAGCAAATATTTGATGCGGTTTGACTTTATTTAGAAGGTCATAAGTTAGTTGTACATCTTCATCCGAAAGTGGTTTTTTACGAACCGCACCTGTTTCATAGAAAGGTAAGTTCTGGAAATGGGCATTTTCTTCAGGTACATTACAATACCTACATGCTGCCAAAGCCTCACCTTTTCTGATCAAGCCTTTAAATTCTTGAACTTCCGGACTATCCAATTCTCCTGGCTTTTTGCTTGCCAAGAATTTTCGCACTTCCTTGAATTTTTTCTTAAGGTCCTTGTTATCCTTTTGAACATCAGTAGCGAAGTCTAAAAAGCGAATTACCTCATCGTCAAAAACCGCAATGTTTCCAGAGGTTTGATAAGCCACATGCACATTGTGCCCTTGATCCACCAATCGTAATAATGTTCCTCCCATGGAAATAACATCATCATCGGGGTGGGGACTGAATATTAATGAAGTTTTAGGATGGGGTTGTGCTCTTTCGGGCCTTTGGCTATCATCAGCATTGGGTTTACCCCCGGGCCAACCAGTAATAGTTCGTTGTAGTTGGTTGAATACTTGAAGATTTATCTGTTCGGCAGAACCTACCTCAGCGATAAGGCTTCCCATTCCGTATTCGTTATAATCCTCATTGGTCAATTTTAAAATGGCTTTGTCCAATTTTTCTGAAAGCCAAATGGTCGCGGTTTTGATCAATTTTTCGTTCCATTCACATTCAGTTGCCAACCAAGGGGTTTTAATTCTTGTTAAGGAAGAGGCAGCAGCTTCATCCAATACAAAGTCGCAATTTTCATGATGTTGCAAGAAAGTTGCAGGAACAGATTCTTTAATTTCTCCCTCAACAGCCTGTTTTATAACATTTGCTTTTCCTTCTCCCCACGCCATTAAGATGATTTTGCGGGCAGCCATAATGGTTCCCACACCCATGGTAATGGCTCTTTTTGGCACATTTTCCTCTCCGAAGAAATCGCTTGCGGCATCAAGTCTTGTAACTCGGTCCAAACGTATTAAACGGGTTTTACTGCTCAATGTAGAACCTGGCTCGTTAAAACCAATATGTCCGGTACGACCAATACCTAAAATCTGAATATCGATACCGCCTACATTTTTGATCTTTTCTTCGTAATCTTCACAGAACTTTTTTACTTCATCCATAGCAATATTCCCATTGGGAATGTGGATGTTGTGGGGTTCAATGTCGATGTGGTCGAAAAGGTGCTCGTTCATAAAACGAACATAACTATGGATAGAGTCTGGTTCCATTGGGAAATACTCATCCAAGTTAAAGGTGATCACGTTTTTAAAACTCAGTCTTCCTTCTTTATGAAATTGAACCAAGTAATCATAAACTTTTACAGGTGTGGATCCTGTTGCCAATCCTAGAACAGCTTTTGTGCCCTGTTCTTGTTTTTGCTTAATCAAGCTGGCAATTTCGTTAGCTACAGATAATGAAGCTGTTTCTGAATCGCCATGGATAATTGTGTGAATTTTTTCAAATCTTAATTCTTCCTGATAAGGCTCGTACATAAGAAAATAAATAATATTCTAGCAAAATGCTGAAAAGTTAATTTCAAATATATGCAAAAAACTGCAAATCATGCAATAAGATGCTTTTTTTGTTAAAAAAAACTGGACGACTGCGAATTTTTGCGGTATTTTGCCGTTATTGTCGATGTTTTTAGTATTTATTTAACTTTAACGCATCCAATGTTAAAAGAAGAAAGGCAACAATTTATTCTTAATGAGGTGGGTATCCATAATAGGGTACTATTGACGGATATTGCCGATCAACTTAATGTGTCTGTGGATACTGTCCGTAGGGATATCAAGGAGCTTCATGCTGCCAAACTCTTAAAAAAGGTACACGGTGGAGCGGTTTCATTAGGATTCAATAATTATAATCCTACAGGAAAAAAGATATATTCCCTAGATAAAAAATCGCAAATTGCGGAAAAGGCGCTTGGTCTTATTAAAGATGGACAGGTAATATTGATCAGTGGAGGTACCACCAACTTGGAATTGGCAAGAATGCTTCCACCGAAATTAAAGTTGACCTGTTTTACGCCAAGCCTGCCCATTGCGGTGCAATTATTAGGAAAGAACAATATAGAGGTGATTTTTATCGGAGGAAGATTGTCTAAGGATTCGCAGATTACCGTAGGGGGGAGTGCCATAAATATGCTTTCCGAGATTAAGGTGGATATTTGTTTTTTGGGAACCAATTCCATTCATCCTATGGAAGGACTTACTGAATTTGATTGGGAAATTGTTCAAATGAAAAAGGCAATGATACACAGTTCCAGAAAAGTAGTTTCCCCTTGTATTTCGGAAAAATTGGGCTCCACACAGCGCTATAAAATATGTGGGGTAGAAGAAGTGGACGTGTTGATTACCGAATTGGAACCATGGGATGTAAAATTAGATGCATTTAAAAATTTAAATATTCAAATTGTATAATACAGTGGTAGATAAGCATATAAGGATTACGGAGGAACCATCTAATTATGATAAATTGGATGAAATGGAAACTTTGGATATTGTGGCCAATATTAACAATGAAGATAAAAAGGTGGCAGAGGCTGTAGAATGCGTGTTACCAATAGTGGCCAAAGTGGTAGATGAAACTGCAGCAAGATTTGAAAAAGGAGGAAGGTTATTTTATATAGGTGCGGGCACAAGTGGTCGACTTGGAATTTTGGATGCCTCGGAGATTCCGCCAACCTTTGGAATGCCTTATGATAAGGTAATTGGTTTGATTGCTGGTGGAGATAATGCTATACGCAAGGCAGTTGAGAATGCCGAAGACGATACGGAACAAGCTTGGAAAGATTTGTTGGAATACGATATCAACAGTAACGATGTTTTGGTCGGAATCGCAGCTTCTGGAACTACGCCCTATGTTTTAGGAGGGATTGCAGATGCCAAGCAACATGGACTTTTAACTGTCGGAATTACAAACAACCCTGGTTCGCCTTTGGCGCAAGCTTCAGATATTCCCATTGAGGTAAATGTTGGGCCAGAATTTTTAACGGGCAGTACCCGAATGAAAAGTGGTACGAGTCAAAAAATGGTGTTGAATATGATTTCAACAGGGGTGATGATTCGAATTGGTCGTGTGAAAGGAAACAAAATGGTGAACATGCAACTGAGCAACATTAAATTGATAGACCGCGGTACCCGTTATATTATGGAAGAAACGGGGTTGGACTACGAAGCTGCCGAAAAAGCCCTTATAAAATATGGTTCAGTGAAATTGGCTATTGATGCTTTAAAATAAAAGGAATTATTTGGGCGTCAATTTATAAATG
Source organism: Flagellimonas zhangzhouensis (assembly GCF_900102925.1). Lineage (GTDB taxonomy): Bacteria > Bacteroidota > Bacteroidia > Flavobacteriales > Flavobacteriaceae > Flagellimonas > Flagellimonas zhangzhouensis. The sequence goes on from NZ_FNKI01000002.1 coordinate 530,602, forward strand.
CCTTTGCCTTCAATTGCAACATAAATATAGCCATCGGGTGCTTTTCGTACATTGCGAACCCTACCCAATCCATCCAATAATTTTTCTCGGTAAACAACCTTGTTGTCTTTAATTTCCAAACGCTCCAAATATTGAAAGGCCAAAGACCCCACCAATAAACTGCCTTTCCATTTGGGATATTTGTCGGAAGTCACAAAAGTCATACCTGATGGAGCAATGGAGGGCGTCCATTGATAAAAAGGTTGCTCCATGCCAGGTTTTGAGGTGTCATTGGTAATTTTGGTTCCACTATAATTAACGCCATATGTGACTATGGGCCAACCGTAGTTTTTTCCTTTCTGGATAATGTTGATTTCATCTCCTCCTCTAGGGCCGTGCTCGTGTTCCCATAAAACTCCTGTTTCAGGATGAAGCGTTAATCCTTGAGGATTTCTATGCCCATAACTGTAGATGGCGGTTTTGGCTCCTTTTTCATTCATAAAAGGATTGTCTTTTGGAATGTTGCCATCATCGTGCAGGCGATATATTTTTCCACCATCTCGGGTAATATCCTGTGGGTTTACATCACGATTTCCTCTTTCGCCAATGGAAAAATAGAGAAAACCATCGTTATCAAACTCAATTCGAGAACCAAAATGCTGTCCTCTTGTTGAATTGGGAGTTGCTTTGTACAAAACTTCTTGGTCAATCAGCCTGTTGTTTTTAAGCCTTGCTCGCATTATGGCCGTGTTTCCCCCTTTGTCATTGCCTTCAGGGGAGGCGTGTGAAAAATAGATCCAGCCGTTTTCTACATAATTTGGATGTAGTTCAATATCCATCAGCCCACCTTGGCCTCTATTGTAAACTTCGGGAGGATTTTCAATTTCGGTGGTCTTTCCAGAGGAGAAAAGAATCAGTTTCCCCGTTTTTTCAGAGATTAAAATAGCATTGTTTGGCAAGAAAACCATGCCCCACGGGTTTTGAAGGTCTCCAACCACCAAATCAGCAGTAAAATCAAGGGTTTTGGGAATATTTATGCCCTTATCTGAATTTTGGGCACAAGATGTACTAAGCAGTACAACGAAAAAATAGGGAAGTAAGAGACTTTTTTGCATAATTTCACGTTGAAATAACAGATTTTATAGATAAACGGCTACATTTTGTATAGTCGGGTGGTATTAAGATAAAGAGAATTTTATAAGAATAGATAATTACTATTTAGAATATTAAGGTCCCAAATCTGACATATTCTTCTTAACAAGACTTAACCTATGCTCCCACAGAAAACAAGGCATCTGCTATATGTCATGTTGTTGGTGCTCATATCAATCTCAGGTTACACGGTATTAGCAAAAACCCATGCACGAACGATACTAACCAATTTTGTATCGACAGTAGAAAAATCAGAATCACAATCAGATGTTGCTGATTCAACCCTAGAAATAGACGAGGTAAACTCTTCCGACGTGTTTGACCCAACTCCTATGTTTGCCACCATTTTAAATGGTGCGAATGAGGAAGTGGTGTGTTCCAACGATGGTAGTACTTTGGCAAAATTCTTCCTTTGCGGTACAAGTGATATCCGAAATTTAACGTTGAGCATATCTGGGAGTAGCTACGAATGGCAAAAGCTGGATCCTAATTCTTGTGCACCAACCGTAGTGGATGACTGCCCTACCATTAACAATGCTTGTACGTGGAATACCGTAGGAACGAATGCCACCTACAACTTATCCACAGCTGGAGAGTTTCGTGTACGGGTAAATTCTGGACAATACTATTATTTCAAATCAACCTTGAACCCGTTGAATCCTCAGTTGATCAAAGAGGATATCATCTGTGGGAATGCAGGTAGAGTAGAGGTAACCAATGTGCCAGCAGGTTACGAATATAGTTTGAACAGTGCTTCGGGACCTTACCAAGATGATCCATTTTTTGATATTACTGCTTCTGGAGACTATCGTGTTTATGTTCGTTTGAAAAACGTTTCAGAGACAGCTTGTGTATTTCCATCCAACGAATTGACTGTTGGTGATTTGGACATCAATGTAGATGTAACTACCAATGATATTTTGTGTAGTGGTGAATTGGGAAGTATAAACGTTCAAGTATCTGGTGTGCCTGGTTTTTACACCTACCGTTTGGTGAAAAATGGCGTTACCGTAGATACTTTTGGTCCCAATGGTTCAGATTCTTATACGTTTGCGAACGTAAGTCCTGGTACCTATAGTATTCGCGTGGATACCAATAATTGTTCTGAAACCGTGACCACTGACATTGATGGAGATCCCATTCAAATTGGAAGTGGCATAAGTCCTTTGGCGGTTTCTGCAACGGCTTCCGACAGTTTTGGATGTGGAGCCACTTCGGTAAATGTAAATCTGAGTACTTCAGGCGGAACTGCACCGTATCGCTTTAGTGTGGATGGAGGAGCTTTTGGTTCAACCTATAATAGCACCACTAGTTTTACGGTAAATGCAGCTGGCACCTATAATATTGTAGTGGAAGATGCCAACGGTTGTCAAAGAACCGCAGCTGTGGATGTGGAGAATATTCCGCCACCCGTGTTCAATTTTACTGAAGAGGACGCGAATTGTGGAGGAGCCGATGATGGTAGAATCAATATCAATGTGACCAATGGGTATGGATATGAGATTACCTATAGTATAGATAATGGTGCAACTTTTCAGATCAGTAATGTGTTCTCCAATTTAGCGCCTGGTACTTATGATGTGGTTTTGCGTTACGAGCAGGATGCCTTTAGCTGTACAACAACCCCTCAAACTGCAACTATTGGCACACCAACTACTATTTCAGCTACAGCAACACCAGATTCACAACCTACATGTTTGAATGAAAATGGTGGACAAATTACAATTTCGGGAGTTTCTGGAGGAACAGCACCTTACGAATATTCAATCGGAGCAGGATTTGGAAGTAGCCCTATATTTCCAAATTTGGGTGTTGGAAATTATACGCCTTTGATCCGTGATGCCAACGGTTGTGTGCAAGCACTGCCCAATATCCAATTCAATGCACTGAACAAACCTACCAATTTGGATTTCAGTATTTCGAGTTTGGATTGTATAACCACAACTGCCTCCTTGGATTTAACCGTAACGGGAGGAACGGGACCCTATACTTTTGAAATTATTGCCCCTGCGGCTAGTGCAATGAATAATGGAAGCAATAGCACATTTACTGGCTTGGGATTGGGAACTTATACTTTTCGGGTAACCGATACTGAGGGCTGTTCCTACGATGAAAATTATGCAATTACAGATATCAGTTCCATTGGAGTTCAGGCCCAGCAAACCAAAGTGGTCACCTGTGTGGGTGATACTGATGGTGAGGGACGCTTTTTAGTGGATGGATTCAATTCCACCTACAGTTACAGCATCGATGGAGGCTCGGTCATCACTGGACAAAATACAAGTATCATTCCGTTAAGTGGATTAGCAGCGGGAAGCTATGTAATTTCTGTGACCGATGAAGAAACCAATTGTACCGATACGGCGACTTTGGTTATTGAAGAGCCATCGACTGCTTTTGCTATTTCAAGTTTGAGCGTAACGGATATGAGCTGTCAAAATGGAAATATAGGAGCCGTTCGTATCAATACCGTTGGAGGTTGGGGTGGTAATCGTTATACCTTGACACAACCTGATGGTTCCACCAGGGGCCCAAAAAATGGTAGTACTTTCTCCAATCTTTCACAGGATGGATTATACCAGGTTAGTGTTACCGATGCGAATGGATGTACGGTTACCGATAGCTTTACATTAACAATTTTGGATGCCCCAACATTGACTTTGGATAGTGGAGCCTCAGATCTATGTTATGACAATTTTACAGCAGCCACTTTAGCGGTGAATGCCTCAGGTGGTTTGGCACCTTATCAATATCGAATCAATAACGGCACTTTGGGAGCAAGTAATTCCTTTGCAGGACTTACCCCAGGCACTTACACTATTGAAGTAGTTGATGCAAATGACTGTAGAGATACCGTCACCACTACCATTGAACCTCAGGTAATGGCCAATGCCACCACCATTCAAGAATTGGATTGTGCTGGTCCTGATGGTCAAATACAAGTGAATATAAGCAATGGCTATACATCAGCTGGAAATTATGATACCTATGAAGTGAGTATCAACGGAGCACCTTATACTTCGGATAACAATGCGATATCAGGAGCATCATTTATCTATTCCGTTCCAAATGATGGTTCTATCATCACCGATACCACCTATCAATTTTTGATTACTGATGCCCAAGGGTGTACTACAGAATCCAATATAGTGACCATTTCACCACCTGAAACCATTGCGGGTTCAGCAGTGGCCACTGATACACAATGTGGCGACAATACCAGTGGAATTGTAGAGTTGGTTCCTGATTTTTCACAAGGAGTACCTCCATACGAATACAGTAATGATGGTGGAACAACATTCAGTTCCCAAAATATTTTCTCAGGATATGGACCAGGAACCCACGGCGGATTTGTGATTCGTGATAGTAGGGGATGTGTAAGTCCAGAGTATTTCGCAACCATTGCGGCAAGTACCCCATTGGATGCTACAGCCACTCCAACCGATGCTGTTTGTGCCACGGGAGTAGTTAATGGTTCTGTTTCAGCGACCATAAATAATGGGGTTGCCCCATTTGATTTTGTTTTGGTCGATGAATTTGGAGGAACGATTGCATCCTCCAATGGTACCATGAGTACTACGGTAAACTTCCCGAATTTACCTTTAGGTAATTATACTGTGATCACCAGAGATGCACAAGGTTGTGAGGATCGGGACCAAATTGTTATTGATCAAAACCAATTGGATTTGATTCCATTGGATTCAGATCCTGCCATTTGTTCCGATACTTCGTTCCCATATCGCGTTCAAGCTACAGGAGGAACTGCACCTTACGAATTTAGATTGGTGGGTGAGTCAACTTTTAACCCAGCAACTTCAGGTGGTGACACCTACGACTTCACAGGTCAGGTGATTCCAGGGGTGACCTATTTTGTTGAGGTGCGCGATGCGAATGGCTGTACCTATATTGAAGAAATCGACCCCATCGGTCCAAGTAATCCAGTAGCAGTATCGGCTACTTCGGTCGCAGCATCTTGTAATGTAGCTGGAAGTGGATCTATTGATTTTGAAGTTTCAGGAATTTCAGGAGCTGGTAATTTCACTTTAACAGTTCAAAATACAGATACGGGAGCAACAATTTCAACCCAATCGTTTACAGGTGAAACCATTCCTTACAATGGAACGGTTACTGGATTGGCTCCAGGGAACTATCAAATCATTGTTCGCGATGATGTAAATGGATGTAGTGGAAGTACCTTGGCCTTTGTGGATATCAGTTCTGTTTCTATTTCCATTGATAATTTTGTTGAAGCCACTTGTAATGCAGGAGCCTTGGTGACTCTTAGAGGTTTTGGAAGCACCGAACCTTATGGATATGCATATGTACCATCAGGTGACCCTGCACCAACCACTTTTAGCACAGAAACTACTTTTGAAATAGCAGGACCATACCCAGCTGATTACGATTTTTATGTGCAAGATGCGAATGGATGTTCCGCTTTCACAACAATGACCATTACCCAAGAAGCTGGAGTTCCAGATCCTGTGATTGATGTGATCAACCAGTGTACTGCAACAAGTGGATATCAAATTAACATTGTGTCACCATTGTCTACAGGTTCAGGATTACCAGATGAAACCTTCCAATATGATTTGGGAAGTGGATTCCAAAATGGAACCACTTTTATAGTGCCGAACCCAGGAAGCTACGTGATCGTAGTAAGGGATGGCAATGGATGTACCAATACGGTTACTGCTGAGGTTTTTGATTTCTTCTCAATTACTGCTGATGCCACTTCGTACCCAACCTGTAATGCTGGAGATGGGGTAATTACGGTAAATACCACTGGAGGTAGTGGTAATTTTGAATACCAATTGCGTGATGCAGGTACCTTGGCAAATATAGGACCAGCGCAAAGCAGCAACGAGTTTGCGAATGTGAACCCAGGGGATTACAATATTTTGGTGACCGATTTGGATTCCAATACCTCACCACTGTGTTCAGATGAGGCCATTGTGAACGTTTCAACAGTAAATTCTCCAATAATTAGTGCTACACCTGAGAGTGATGTAACTTGTTACGGAGCGGCAAACGGAACCATTTCGGTTGAATTGATGCCTGGAACCGATACCGATACACCTTTGAGTTATGTATTGTACGATGGTGCAACCACAACTGTTTTGGCTGGACCTCAAGGATCTCCAGTTTTTGATGATCTACCACCCAATACGTATCAAGTTGAGGTGGTTTCCGATAGAGGTTGTACTGATCGTTCAGGAAATATTATCATTACAGAACCTACCGAATTGCTGGTCAATGCTACGAATACTGAATTTAGCTGTAATCCATCCAGCAATCAATTCAGTACGGCTACCATTACCATTTTTACGGATTCGAACGGAAACGGAACAGGACCTTTCACAGGAACTGGACCCTACACGTATAGCATGAACGATGGCACCCCACAGTTCGATGGCACCAATTTTCAAACCAGTAACACCTTTGAGGTGATCGATAATGGAACCAATCAAACCATTGTGGTGACTGCTCGCGACCAAAATGGTTGTGAAGAGTCAGCTACCGTGACCATCAACTCACCAACAGATATTACGTTCAGTTATAATGTGAACCAAATCACCTGTGATGCTTCAGGAAGCGGAGTGAGCCCAGGAACTATTGACATCATCATAAATGAGGGGCATGGAAATTACGAAGTGGAAATTCTACCTTTAGGTTCTGAACCAGCCAGAAGTTCAGGTGGTTCCGACCGTGTAACTTGGGATATCGCTACACCAGGAGATTACATTTTTGCGGTAACCGATGTGGGCAGTGGAGGCTGTACGTATTTGACGACCACTATTAATATGCCCGAGTACAACACCATGGAAGCAACAATTGCAGAAGTGGAACCCGTAACCTGTTTTGATGGAAGTGATGGGGTTATCAGTTTGGAAATCAACAATTATAGTGGAGTTTACAATTACGAAGTATTCTCTAGGGACAATGCAGGAGTTGAAACTTCAACAGGAGTATCGGGAACTTTCGACACCAATGCGCCGATAAACAGTCCTGAACTTATTCAAAATGTGCCAGCAGGTAATTTGGTGGTGCGCATCGAAGCTTTGGATTCGCCATTTTGTGATGTGGTGAGTAACGTAACCACGGTTCGCTCTCCAGATAGAGCACTAACGGTTGATGCAACCCAAACTTCCCCCGTAACCTGTAATGTACCTGGTTATGGTGAAATTACCGTTGCAGGTGATGGTGGATGGGGCACCTATCAGTACCAATTGGTGGCTTCCAATGGAACCATTTTGGTAGATTACCCGAATACCAATCCTGTTTTTGAAAACCTTTCCACCGATACCTATACGATAAATGTGTTGGATGTACGAGGCTGTGAATCCTTTACAGAAATAGATTTACCGTTGCCGACACCTATTTATGCAGATATTCAAGTAGTGACGCCTTTGGCCTGTAATAACGACAACAACGGAGCCATTGAAGCTTTTAATGTGTCTGGAGGACAAGGACCAGGGAATTATTTGTTCCAATTGAACCGAATTACGGACGGCACCAATAGTGGTTTGCAAACCACACCAACTTTTGGAAATCTATCCTCTGGAGATTATACCATTACCATTTTTGATGGTTGGAATTGTAGTTTCACCACGGTGCCAATTACAGTACAAGACCCTGAAATTGTGGTGGCTGAATTGGTGGAGTTGCAACCTCCAGGTTGTGGCGATTTGGGAAGAATGGAACTTACGGTGACCAATCCAGAACCAGGGGTGGATTATTTTTACCGTAGAGCTGGCACAACAGATCCATTCGAGCCTTTTGGCGCTGGAATGACCAGTGTGGAGATTGCAGCTGATATTACTTTAGATCCAGGACCATTCCAATATGATGTGCAAAACTCCAACGGATGTCCGTTTGAGAAATCAAACCAAATATCTTTAGACCCAGCGGCTCCTTTGGTAATTGCCTTGGATTTGACCAATGCGACCATCAACTGTGCTGGAGAAGCCACAGGAATTATCCGTTCCGAAGCTTTCGGTGGCATAGGAAGCTATGTGTACACATTGGTAAATTCGAATGCAATGCCACCTACAGCAGCGACAATTGTGCGTCCAGCTCAAAGCTCAGGTATTTTTAGGGAATTGAACCCAGGAACTTATTATGTGTATGCCCAAAGCGGTGGCTGCGAAGCCATATCCGACCCTATTCTTATTGAGCCCAAAGAGCCTTTGGTATTGGATTATTTAGAGGCTGTCCCTGTTATGTGTGCTGGAGATACCAATGGGCAAATCATAATTGAAGCCAGTGGTGGCACAGGTCAAATCAGATATTCGATTTCTGATACCTTGAGTGAATTCTTTGAGGGGGATGACCCAGAAAATCCAAATAGAAAAACATTCACGGATTTATCGCCTAGAACTTACGACATCATTATTCAAGATGATTTAGGTTGTACCATCACAAGAACAGTTGAAATTACCCAGCCGATGGAATTGGTGGCAGGAGTATTGGAAACTACGCCCGAAACCTGTTTGGGTGATGGAGACGGCTCCATGACGCTAGAAATCAATGGGGGTACAGCACCGTATTATACAAGTTTCAATTCAACAGAAGAGGCCAATTTTGTAGAGAATGATGACCTTTTCTTTGATAACCTTCAAGGTGGAGAAACTTATGTTGTGTTTATTCGCGATGCCAATGGATGCCAAACGAATGTTATCGCTGAAATCGGAATAGGAATCGATATTGTGGCTGAACCAATTGTGGAATACGGTTGTGAGGGTATTTTCCCAAACAGTACCGTCACAGTAGAGATCGAAGACAGTTCGCAATTGTCCGATTTACTATTTTCCTTGGATGTGGACGACATATTAACGGCAACGGACCAACGTGTTTTTGGGGATTTACCTGCAGGGGAGCATACCGTTTATATTTATCATTCCAATGGTTGTGTCACCTTTGTGGAATTTGAGGTTGAGGCTTATGAACCCTTGACGCTTCAAGCGACCAAAACAGGGCCCGATGAGATTACTGCTATCGCCACAGGCGGATTTGGGGAGTATGAATTCTTTTTCCAAGGGGAATCTTTTGGAGATGTAAATATTTTCAATGTTATTCAAGATTCCAATATCAGTATAATGGTCCGTGATCAATATGGTTGTACTGCCAATATCGTAATGCCCTTCAATTTTGAGGGAATGCCAGAAATGCCAGATTTCTTTACCCCGGACGGAGACGCATTAAATGACTATTGGTACCCTGAGAACCGAGAATATTTCCCCAATATTGAGGTCATTATTTATGATCGTTACGGTCGAGTTGTCGCCGAGTTGGACCAAGTAAAAAAGTGGGATGGCAATTACAATGGAAACCCATTGCCAACTGGAGATTATTGGTATGTGGTCAATGTACACGACATCGAAAAACAACAATTTGTAGGTCACTTCACCCTATATCGTGAATAGTTTTATGTGGTAATAATTTACAGTTTTTATTATTGATTTTTGCTTGAAAAAGGCAATAAAACCTGATATATATCATTGTTTTTCAGTTGTATATATCCTATTTTAGGTTGCTTGTGGATAGTGGAGCTCCGATATTCCTTTCGTAAGAGGTTTAACTTAAAAACAAAGATCATGAAAAAGCTATTGTTAGTTCTTTTTGTGATGGGAATTGTAGCGCCTATGCAATCTCAAATCATTAAGACAGAGGAATTGTCAGAAGTAATTGTGTACGCCACAAATTACAAGTATCTGAACAGCATTGATACCAAGGAGGAGGCTTCTCTTCCAGTAGAAATGCTTAGACGTAAAGTAGCAGCTTTCGATGTAAAAAATTCTGAGTATTACCAAGATGATTATGAAGTGTACAACATCAACTTCTACATCCCAGAAGGTAAAATTTTAGCTGCTTATGACAAAGATGGTAAAATTATCCGTACTGCCGAAAGATTCAATAATGTGAACCTACCCCTTTCTGTAAAAAATGCTGTTTTGGATAGGTTTCCAGGTTGGACAATCACTAAAGACTCTTATATAACCCATTATTATGATAAGAAAGGTGTCACTAAAAAATACAAATTGAAATTGGAAAATGGTGACAAGGTACTTCGAGTAAAAGTGGATGATAAAGGTGAGTTTTTATAAAAAATTAGGTGGTTAACTATTTTATAGCCCATAAAGCATACAAACTAAATTGAAACAAAAAGGGTAGTGTGGGAATAGGCGACAGTACCTAAAACCTTTAAAGAGTAGCGAAAATTATGGCGATTAAAATTTTGAATTTTGAAGGTATGGCCCATAGCGCTGGTTCGTTTGGGCCATACTTATTTTAATAAAGATAAATTCATGACGTTCATTTTTCACCTCCATTTTTAGAACCGATTCAATAGGTTTTTAAACCCTTAAAAGTTTTAGGGGGTCTGGTTTAAAATCTCACCAAAATTTATATTTTTGCAATCCATTTTCGGGATGTGGCGCAGTCTGGTAGCGTACACGCATGGGGTGCGTGTGGTCGCTGGTTCGAATCCAGTCATCCCGACTTAACCTTTTCAAGTAAAATCAAAACACTGTTAATCTTATGATTTTCAGTGTTTTGTGTTTTTAGGCATATCGTTTGAATTCATTTAAAACCACCTAAAATCATATCAAGCGTGTTCCCATCGGGAGCAAACACTTACATTTCTTATTGTAACTTTAAATGACTTTTAGAACCATTTTTCTTGTGTTTTGACTTTCACAGTATTCACACTCTAAAAGGTTGCAACATGCAGAAAAACAATCGTTTAACAATCAATTTCTTTACTAGAAAGCACAAGGTTCAATCCGAGAACCTAATTGTCTATTGTAGGATCACCATCGACGGTGAGCGCACCGATTTCAGCATAAATCGGGAGATAAAAGCCAATTTATGGGATAATAATCGTAAAAGGGGCAAGGGTTTTTCCAGTTATGTGATTTCCCTGAACAAGTACCTAGATCAAATTTATACAGGACTACATGAGGCCCATAGATTGATGATGGCAGAAGAAAAAGTAATCACTCCACTATCTATCAAAGCAAGATTTTTTGGGGAAGATGAGGGCGGAAAAACATTGAAACAATTGATTGCCTATCACAATGGAACCATGCACACTTCATTGCGCCCCGGAACCAGAAAGAATTACCACATCACAGAAAGATGCGTGAGCCTATTTTTAAAAGAGGAATATGGGGTTGAGGACATAGAGCTCAAAAAATTGAACTACCGTTTTATATTGGACTTTGAGCAGTACCTAAGAAAGTACAGGCCATCTACACGAACCAAATGCACCAATAACGGGGCCATGAAACATATGGAACGGCTTAAAAAAATGTCGAGGTTGGCCGTTCGGTTGGATTGGATAGCAAAAGACCCTTTTGAAAACTATAAACTACGTTTTGAAAAAACCGAACGGGAATATTTGACAAAACGGGAATTGAGGTTGATTGAAGAATCCACTTTCACAAGGGAAGGGGTTGAGAAATGCAAAGATGTGTTTCTCTTCTCGTGCTATACTGGCCTATCCTATATTGATGTCAAGGCATTGACCCCAGAACATCTACTTAAAGGAATAGATGGCAATAAATGGCTATTCACCAAAAGGATAAAGACGGACGAAAAACTTAAAATCCCCTTACTTCCACAGGCAATGGAGATCATTAAGAAATATAAAGACTCGCCTGAAAGAAAAGTGATGAAAGTCCTACTACCTGTTTACAGCAATCAAAAGGTCAATTATTACCTAAAGGAAATCTGTAAAGCCTGTAGGATTTACAAGAAAGTGACATTCCATACTGCAAGGCACACTTTTGCAACAACGGTAACCTTGTCCAATGGAGTGCCTTTAGAAACCGTCTCAAAGATGTTGGGGCATACTAAACTAACCACCACCCAAATTTATGCAAGGGTCTTGGAAAAAAAAGTTGGCGAAGATATGAGGATATTGGTTAAAAAAATGGAAGGCAAGTAAAGCTCTCCAGTAAGAATTAATCAAATTCATCGATTTTATTCGATTTTAGGAGTATATAGATGTATTTTATATTCATATAACCTAGTTAGCTACTATTTCTTACTTCATTTTAAATTCAATCAAATTATTGATGTTTTTTTAAAAATGAATGAATATTCATTTTTTTATATCTTTGTACCCTAAAACAAAACATCATGACTAAACTTCAAAAAAGTATAGATAAACGAAACGCTCTTATAAAAGCAACCATCGAATTAGTAAATAACAATGGTTTCCATGCCACTCCTATGAGTAAAATTGCAAAAATGGCAAATGTCTCACCTGCAACTATCTATTTATATTTTGAAAATAAACAAGACTTGGTTAATCAAACGTATTTAGAAGTAAAAACGAAATACACAGATTTTGTTTTTAATACCTATGATGAGAATACATCAATTAAAACAGGCTTCGAACTCATCTGGAAACGAATTGCGGAATTTAATATTAATGAATGTGAATATTCATTTTTTTTAACCCAATGTAATAACACGCCAATAATTGATGAGCCTAGTAGACAAGAAGGTATAAAACACCTACAACCTCTACTCGATCTATGGAAACGAGGAAAGGATGAAGGAGTTATTAAGCCCATTTCAGATTATATATTATATGCCTATTCGATAAATCCCATATCAAGTTTAATGATGGCACAAAAACTAGGTCAATTTCAATTGACCAAAGCAAATACCGAAGAAGCATTTCTAACAGCTTGGGACAGCATAAAACTCTAAAAATGAAAAAAACAGCAATTATATTAGGTGCGACTGGTTTAACAGGTTCTATACTTTTAGAAAAACTACTAAATGATGATAGGTATAAAACAATCAAATTGTTTTCCAGAAAAGAAATTGATGGGCTGCCCTCAAAAGTAAAACAGTTTGTTGGAGATATTTTAGAGTTAGATAACTTCAAGAAGGATTTCACTGCAGATGAAGTATTCTGTTGCATTGGTACAACAGCCAAGAAAACACCAGACAAACAACTATACAAAAAGATAGATTTTGGAATTCCGGTTACTGCCGCAAAACTTGCAAAGGCAAATGGAATGCCTGTGTTTTTAGTCATTTCTTCATTAGGCGCAAATGCAAAAAGCTCTATTTTTTATAGCCAAACAAAAGGTGAAATGGAACAAGCTGTTCTTTCAGAAAAAATTGAAAAGACACACATTTTACAGCCTTCTATTATTGGTGGTGACAGACAAGAGAAACGTATTGGAGAAAAAATAGGGTTGGTTTTAATTAAACTTCTACAACCTTTATTCTTCGGGAAATTAAAGAAGTATAGAATTACAGAAGCTGAAGATATTGCACAAGCTATGATCAACTTGGCAAATTCAAATTCAACAAAAACAATAATTACATCTGCTAGTATCAACTTACTTGCAAAAGGAAAACCTACTCAAAAATAAAACCTTATGGAAAAAAATTTTAATAAAACAAGTACCATTCAAAACATATTGAGAATCTTGTTAGGTGTTTTTATGCTCTATGCAGGAATAGGACATCTAACGTTCCTTAGGACAGAATTTCAGGCACAAGTTCCCACTTGGATCACAACAGATGAAGCGTTTATGGATTTTATAGTGTTAGCATCTGGTGTGGTAGAAATTATTTTTGGTTTACTAATGATTTTGGGAGGTAGATTAAAAATCAAAACAGGTATTTCATTAGCAATATTCTACATTCTTATTTTTCCTGGAAATATTAATCAATATGTAAATGAAATTGATTCTTTTGGCTTAAATACGGATAGGCAAAGGTTAATAAGATTGATTTTTCAACCCGTTTTAATTGTCTGGGCTTTGTGGTCAACAGGAGCACTTAAATATTTAATATCAAAGAAAAAAAATAGCAATAAATAAAAAATTAAAAAAATGGAATTATTAGACAAATTAAACTGGAGATATGCTGCAAAAGCAATGAATGGCAAAAAAGTATCTCAAGATAAAATTGACAATATTATCGAAGCAGCTCGTTTAGCTCCTACATCAAGTGGTCTACAACCTTTTGAAATAATTGTAGTTAAAAATCAAAAAATTAAAGAACAAATTAGACCAATAGCTTGGAATCAATCTGTAATAACCGACTGCTCTCACCTGCTCGTTTTTGCTGCTTGGGACACCTATACAGAAGATAGAATTAACTATATGTTCGATTTAACAAACGAGATTAGAGGATTTAAAAACGAAGGTTGGGAAAACTACCGACAAAAGTTATTACAAATGTATCCGCAACAAGATGCAGAAGTAAACTTTAATCATGCTGCCAGACAAGCATACATTGCATTTTCACAAGCTATTACAGCTGCTGCCTACGAAGGCGTAGATGCAACACCTTTAGAAGGTTTTGACGCTGATAAGTTAGATGAAATATTAGACTTAAGAGCGAAAGGTTTGCGTAGTGCAGTAATGCTACCCATTGGTTACAGAGATGCCGATAGCGATTGGTTGGTAAATCTTGTAAAGGTTAGAAAAAGCACAGAAGATTTAGTAACAGTAATTGAATAATCAATATACTATAAAAAATTAATAAAAGAAGATGAACAATTTTGAATTTAAAAACCCAACCAAAATTATTTTTGGAAAGGACACAATAGAGAAACTAAAAGAAGAAATTCCTACAGATGCTAAAGTATTATTACTTTATGGTGGAGGTAGTATTAAAAAGAATGGCATATACGACCAAGTAAAAACGGCATTAGCAAATGTTGATATAACTGAGTTTGGAGGTATTCCTGCAAATCCAGAATATGAAACATTAATGGAGGCTTTAAAAGTAATTAAAGCCAAAAATATCACCTATTTATTAGCTGTTGGTGGTGGTTCTGTAATTGATGGAACTAAATTTTTATCTGCAGCGGCAATATACGATGGAGACACGCCTTGGGATATTTTAACTAAAAACATTAGAACCGAAAAAGGAATGCCTTTTGGAACTGTTCTAACATTGCCAGCAACAGGCTCTGAAATGAATTCTGGAGCTGTAATTACACGTAAAGAAACCAAAGAAAAGCTAGCTATGGGTGGACCTGGTTTGTTTCCGCAATTTTCAATTCTAGATCCTGAAGTCGTAAAATCAATTCCGCAGCGTCAATTGGAAAATGGTTTAGCCGATGCTTTTACACATGTTTTAGAGCAATATATGACCTATTCGGTAGATGCTAAACTTCAAGATCGTTTTGCTGAAAGCATCTTACAGACTTTAGTTGAAATTGCACCAAGTGTGTTGAAAGATGACTTTGACTATAAAGCGGCTTCTAATTTTATGTGGAGTTGTACCATGGCATTAAACGGATTAATTCAAAAAGGAGTGCCTACAGATTGGGCTATTCATGCAATGGGACACGAATTAACGGCTTTATATGGTATAGATCATGCAAGAACATTAGCTATCATAACAGAAAGTCATTACACATATAATTTTGAAGCTAAAAAAGAAAAATTAGTACAATATGGTGAACGCGTATGGAATATTACAGAAGGAAGTGTTGACGATAAAGCCTATGCAGCTATCGAAAAAACAACTGAATTTTTCAAAGCTTTAGGAATCGACACTAAACTGTCTGATTACACAAACGAATACGAAGGTACAGCAGAAGAAATTCAAAAGCGTTTTACAGATCGTGGTTGGACAGGACTTGGAGAACATCAGTCATTATCACCAGAAAACGTAGAGAAAATTGTAAAAATGGCTTACTAACGTTAATTATGAAACCATTAAAAATAATAGCATTACTGCTAACGGTTGTTACAGCATCAAGTTGTAAAGACACAAAAAAGGAAACACCTTCTGAAAAAGTTTCAGAAGAAAAAATTGAATTACAAAAACAAAAAGAAATGAAAATATTATTTGTATTAACATCTCACGATAAATTAGGAGATACAGGGGAAAAAACAGGATTTTGGGTTGAAGAATTTGCGAATCCGTATTACACCTTATTAGACAAAGGAGCAGTTATTACGATTGCAACACCCAAAGGAGGCGCTGCACCAATAGATCCTAGTAGTGATTCGCCAGATGCTGCAACTAAAGATACAGAACGTTTTAATAACGATGCTGAAGCAAAAGAAAGAATTGCAAACACAAAAGTATTGGCAGATATGAATCCGGACGATTTTGATGCTGTCTTTTATCCAGGAGGACATGGTCCATTATGGGATTTAGCAAACGATCAAACATCCATTGCATTAATTGAAAAATTCAATAGTCAAGAAAAGCCCATTGCCTTTGTATGTCATGCCCCAGCTGCACTAAAAAGTGTAAAAAATGCAGATGGCACGCCTATAGTAAGAGGTAAAAAAGTAACAGGTTTTACAAATACTGAAGAAGAAGCAGTTGGACTAACTAATGTTGTACCATTTTTAGTAGAAGATATGTTGATAGAAAACGGAGGAATCTACTCTAAAAAAGAAGATTGGGCATCTTATGCTATTCAAGATGGAAATTTAATTACTGGTCAAAACCCAGCTTCATCAGAATTGGTAGCAGAATTATTATTAAAAAAATAAACAATATTATTGAATAGTTATTATAAATAAACAGTAGCTAACAATGTATAAACTTGAAACGACAATTATATGAAAGAAATAAATTATCCAAAATCATTTTCACACATTGGAATAACGGTTCCTGATATAAATGAAGCTGTGAAATTCTATTCAGAAGTAATGGGCTGGTACGTAATTATGAAGCCCTCAAAGGTTAAAAAAGAAAAGGAAACTGCTATTGGACAAATGTGTATTGACGTTTTTGGAGAAGAATGGTCTGAATTCGAAATTGCTCATTTGGCGACTTCTGACGGAGTCGGAATTGAGCTTTTCTCTTTCCCACACGGAATAAAGGAAGCACCTGAATTCAATCCTTTCAATACAGGACTTTTTCATTTTTGTGTGCAAGACCCTAATATTGAAGAACTGATTGAGAAAATTTTGTCTTATGGTGGAAAACAAAGAATGCCAATTAAAGAATATTATCCAAATGACAAACCATATAAAATGTGCTATGTAGAAGACCCATTCGGGATTGTTTTTGAAATCTACACGCATAGTTATGAATTGACATATTCTTCGGGTGCTTATTCAAAATAAAAACAGTAGCTAACAATGTATAAAAGCAATAGCGGTTTGGGTCTTAATTCAAACCGTTTTGCTTTTAATTAAGTATCTTGTTATCCGAAAGTTGCTGCGTTTGAATCCGCTACTGCCCTTATACTAACCGTTGGCAGTAATGTAGGAAAAACGAAATAATGACATTTTACGAAAGAGAAATAAATAGAATTAACAACATTATTTACTCGAACAAAGAGCAAATAGAATCTGTAATTGGCGTTCGGAACTATATTGACAACAACTATGACACTGATTTGAATTTGGATTTAATATCTCGTTTACGTTTTATTTCCAAGTTTCACTTATTACGCTTATTTAAAAAGTATTATGGTCTAACACCAAAACAATACTTAATATACAAGAGGATTGAAAAATCTAAAGAACAGCTGAAAAATGGAATGTCGGTAACTAAAACCTGTTTTGCTGTTGGATTTGAGAGTTTAGGTTCATTTAGCACTTTATTTAAAGCTAAAACGGGAAAATCACCAAGCGAATTTCAAAAAGAGCAATTTTCAAGAAGCAAATTGGGTTCAGAGTTCAGACATTTGGAAACGAATAAAAATTATCAAGATGAAAGTAACACTAATTAGCATTCCCGTTCGAGACCAAGAAAAAGCACTAAAGTTTTATACAGAAGTACTTGGTTTCATAATAAAAAAGGACAAACCATTAGAAGGTGGAAATCGATGGGTGACTTTAGTTTCACCAGAATGGCAGGATGGGCCAGAATTATTATTGGAACCAGGACCAAATCATTTTGAGCCTTGTAAAATCTATCAAGACGCACTAATGAAAGCCGGAATGCCTTATACTCAATTTGATGTTAAAAGTGTTGATGCAGAATACGAGCGACTAACAAAACTTGGAGTAGAATTCAGCGTGAAACCATCACAGATGGGAACTTGGAAATATGCGGTATTTAATGACACTTGCGGGAATAATATTGAACTTGTAGAAGAATTATAAAAACATTACTGCCAACAAAGTTGGCTATTCGTAATACGGGCGAAAGTGCTAATATGAAAGCAGTTACATTAAAAAAACTAAAAGCTAATCGGAAAATTCCGTGCCTTGAAATCCCGCACTACGCATAGCCGAGGCCGTTGGCATCAATTTAAATGAACCTAGAAAGATAGTTTTATAAAATACTTCTCTGTAAATCGGAATGAGTATAATGACCCCAAGTTGGAACAAGAAAGCGACCTCGTAACTCTTATAACAAGGGATTTGATAAAATGAATTTGATTGGGAATCTTTTTATAGTGGTTATTGTTCCAATTATTATAACTATTGTAATTACCAATAAACAATTACCGATATCGACGAATTTCTATCTAGTTGGAATTGCAACGGTTTGGTTTATTGTAACCTTTTATAAACGAGTCCAAAAAATCGTAGCTAATATCAATGTCATTATTGATCTTGAAAAAAGATTGGTTATAATCGAACCGCAAGATTATTTTCGGAAGAACATTATGAAAACCAAGAGACGAAATATTTCCTTCAATTCAATTCGTAGAATAAAAACTAAATCAAGAAATTACGATAAATTTAACTCAGGATTTAGATTGGTTTTAAATCAAGGAAATGGGGAAGTTACCTTAGTGGACATTTGGACTAAGAAATTGGGAACTGAATTGAGTCAATTTGTACAAAAACTAGTTGCCTAAGACGAATAAAAACAATGTTTATCAGATTTGAATTTTGCTATAAAGGCACATTCAATTGTCAAACAAACTCTCATTTTAGAAAAGACCCCTAATAGTGAAGAATAAACAAGAAATGGATAAAATTGGTTATCTTTAAAAAGTGTCTTTGAACACTTCAGTACGGCAGTAATTATATGATTTGACTTTCCAAAAGTCCGTACAAACCAAATAATATTTATGTGGCAGCTGATTTTCAATCATGCTGTATTCATTCGGTCCCGCTTGCGGGACGTAGGAATAGCAAGAGGATAGCGCGCTAAAGCGGCGCTATTGATTCATTTTTCTTCGGAAAGGCCCTGTTTATAAGGGTTTTTGGGAATTTCTGATTCTAGGAATTACGGCGACCATTGTCACAATATTGCTAGGATTTCCTGTAAACACTGAACTGAATTGTAACAATTGCGTCGTTAAAACAAGTAAATATGGACGATTTTAAAGCAGTTAGGATAAAGAAAAGAACGCTTTCCAGATTTAAGGTATTTTCTAGAAAAGTGGGCAAGAGTTATTCCCATACCTTGGATATGGTCATGGATTTTTTTGAGTGGCATGGGTTCTTGCCATCGGAAAGGTTTGAAAAGAGCATAGGTCAAGAGATCATCAAGAACAGGAAACGGACGGATGCTGTCATTGCCATAATCAGGGACATTGAAAAGAATCAGACACTTCCAACCATTGGTATGATGCAGGCTTTGTTCAATCAGGAATTGGACAATGAAGGGGAAGAGGATGATTTTCTTGAAGACATGATTGAGAAGAATCCACCAAAGCCATACCCAGTTTATGAGGGCGAGGTAACGGTTCCCAGAATCAAGTATGAACATTTGGAGGAAAAGGCAGCTGCACTCCAAACGGATTTAAAGGATATCCTAGAAAAGGTCAAAGTTGTCAAGGGCAGTTTTGGTAAGAGGTATCTTAAGCTGGAGATAACGGAAGGGAGATTGGAAAGATATAAACTTGAAGCCAACAGACCTTTGGATTCTCTTTATTGATATGAGTATGTGCCTGATCAATAGAAAAAGATGCCTCGCTCAGTAGTATTAGTTTGGTAAGTTTTGGGACGCTTGCAGCACTTCACTTCGTTCCGCTCGCTTTTGAAAAGTTATGCTTTTAGATGTTTTTAAGTTATTGTATGAGCTATTTTAATTCAGCATAAATGACCTTGGTAATCATATCAGGCTCTATATCCAACAAATCAGCAAGCCTTACTATTTCTCCCATCGTGAACTTGTCAGGATGGTTCAGCTTGACCATATACCTGCCATAATTTATACCAAGCGATTTTGCTATTCGGGTCGGATATAATTCTGCAAGTGTGTACATCTTTCGAATTTTTCCCGTCTCGAACATTGAACCTATGGAAACCAGTGCAGGGTCTTTATGATCATCTTTTTTTGTCATGGGCGCATTTGTTAACCCTAAAATGACAAGTAATTCATTTATAGTACTGTAAAATATACTTATAATAAATAAATAATTACGATTAATAAATAAATGATTACATTTGGTAAGTATTCATTAAAATTTTATCCTCGTGATTTCAAATATCAATAACAGGCATCTTGAATTATTGAAGAAAGGTTGCTCTTCAACTTTTGCGGAAATCTATACCAAATATTACAAACCGATTTTCTGGTTGGGCAAGAGCTTTCTCGATGATGGTTTTGTTGTGGAAACTTTGGTACAGGATGTATTCTTGAAGTTGTGGGTGAATAGAGATACATTGGAATCACCCAAGCACATTTATTTTTTCCTTCGGTTTGTCATGAAGAGGGAGTGCATTACATACTACACGCGTCCAAAAAACAGGTTTTTAAGGAAAGTCTACTCATTGGAGAGTTTTGATAATTACCAAGACTATATGGTCGGGTATGACCCTGCGGAAGACAATAAGAATTTTAAACTACAGGAAGGAGAACAAGAGAAGGTCGAAAATATCAAACGCGTCCTGCCCTTATTGGATGACAGTAAGAGGCATGTAATCAATCTGTGTCTGAAATATGGCTTTCAGTATAAGGCTATTTCCAAAGCAATGGGAAAAGGTATCAATGAAACCTGTAGAGAGATCAGAGAAGCTATTGAAGATATTAAAACCATCCTTCATCAAGGAAATAAGCTCGATTCCAGAAATAACAATACGGATGAGATAAAGTTTACTGGCGAGATGACAGAAGAGCAGACAAAGGTGCTTAAAATGCGTTGCGAACTAAGATATTCCTTTACCAAAATAGCCAATGAACTTAACCTCTCCCAAAAGGAGGTGCATCAGGAATTCATGATAGCCTATAGGCTAATGGAAGCAAAACATCAATTGCAATCAGCCTAACATGGAAAAGTCAACGCTAAAACTCACTCGAAAGATTCAAATACTGATCGACCTTCCTACAAAAGATGAGAAAAAAGAGGCCTTGGATAAACTGTACCAATGGCAGAATAGGTGCTTTAGGGCGGCCAACCTAATAGTGACACATCTTTATATTCAGGAAATGATAAGGGAGTTCTTTTATCTATCAGAGGGGATAAAATATAAATTGGCTGATGAAAAGAAGGATGAACAAGGAATCCTAAACCGTTCCAGGATCAACACCACCTATCGGGTAGTTTCGGACCGTTTTAAAGGAGAAATCCCCACAAACATATTGTCCAATTTGAACCAGGCATTGATTTCGTCATTTAAAAAGAACAGACCAGAGTATTGGAGCGGTGAACGATCTTTGAAAAACTTCAGGAGGGATATGGCCTTCCCTTTTGATTTGGAAGGTATGAGTGGATTACACTACAACGAAGAAAAAAAAGCCTTTTGTTTCAGTTTGTTTCAGATTCCATTTAAAACCTACTTAGGAAAGGATTTTACGGATAAAAGGACATTGTTGGAGCGGGTAGTGGAGGGTAAGACTAAGCTGTGCACATCGCACATAAAGCTAAAAGAAGGCAAGATTTTCTTATTAGCCGTATTCGAAATTGAAAAAGAAAACCATGAACTAAGACCAGAGATTATTGCAGAGGCCTCTTTGTCCCTTGAATATCCCATTGTTGTAAAGGTTGGTAAGGCAAGGCTTACCATTGGTACAAAGGAAGAATTTTTATATAGAAGATTGGCGATACAATCGGCACACAAACGGGCAAAGATCGGGGCAACCTATTCCAAGTCGGGTAAGGGTATCAAAAGAAAACTAAAGGCAGTTGACAGACTTGGTCAAACGGAACGTAAATATGTCCATAACCGTTTGCATGTCTATAGCCGGAGGTTGATTGATTTTTGTGTTAAACATAGAGCAGGAACCCTCATACTTTTGAATCAGGAGGAAAAAACTGAGATTGCCAAAGAAGAGGGATTTGTATTAAGAAATTGGAGCTATCATGATTTGATGACCAAAATAGAGTACAAAGCTAAGAAAGCTGGTCTTGAATTAATTATTGATTGAACAGAATGGTCGAGGGTGCTTGTACACCCGTAAGGTGAGGTCATGGGCACTCACTAAATGCAAAAGCATATACAACGCGTGGGCTCTCTTATAATTTTTGACTTCAATCTAGGATAGATATTCAGTTAATAAATATAGGTTATAACCTACTACTTATAACATAACCTGAACACTACAGTCATTTATCTTTTAATTTCCTAATTAAATCATCAATCTCTGTAAATCTATTTTGTCCGTTTAGGATTCTCATGGTTGGTCTTTCCTTTTTTTCGGAATTAACAGAAAGTATCGTATCGATAAATTTACTTAAATCAAAAATCATTTCTTTTTGACCGCTGCTTTCTAAATGTGAGTAAAGTTCAACTAAATAATCCTCTTTATTGAAAAAGAATGCCGTTCTTATTATGGAGGGTAAAAGCTTAATGTACTCTTCAGAGGACATAGAACCAATTGTGGAATTTATCCATGCTTCTATATCTCCATGATTGATTAAGGCGCTCATCAAAAAACAAATCGTTGCATTTTCGTTTAGGTTTTTACGGATTAATAATTCTCCCATGTTATACCAAGCGGAATGATACAAGAAGTCTAAATCTAATACTTTCAAGAATATATCAAAAGAATCATCATCAACATTGATATTTTCGAATACTGACTCATAATACTTTAGTGCGTCTTTTTCTTTTCGAGTTTGTTTTTCGATTTCGAATTTGGTGCATAATGCTTTTAAACAGATGAGTTTTAAAAAAAATTCATCTATAGGGTTTTCTGCTTGTTTTAGGTATTCTTCAAATGTTGATATCGCTTGTTTATACCGTCCCGAAAACATCAATGCATCGCCAAAAAGACCTTTTACTTTAGAATTATCCTTTATATCCAAAGAGCATTTATATAAAGTTGCGGAAATGGAATATTTTTCTGAACGAAATAACACACTTGCTAGTTCAGAGAAGTAATACTCATGGTTCAAATAAATAGGCGCATACTTTCTACAAAGATTGTAATGCTTTACTGCGAAAGTAAATTCGTGAATATGACTGTAATAATTTCCTAAATTGTAATGGCAAATTCCAATACTCACATTTTTATTATCATTGACTGCCTTATCAAGCCTTTGCTTGAGGAATTTCTCGTAAGACTTTATTTTAGATTTATTGTTATTTGCGAGAAAAGCAATATTAAGCTGTGTGACAGCAGTTGCTTCCATCGATTGGTTATCGAGTAATTTTCCTGCAATTTCAATGGTTTCATCTTGATAGCTAGAATTCAAAAGACCTTGAAAGACAGATGTGAAAATCTCTTGTCTCATCACTAATCTTTCACTTAATCCTGCCTTAAATATTATACTTGCACCAATATCATTTTTGTTGGCATTTAACAGGCAAATAGCTATGCCTATTAAAACATCCGCTGATAAACCTTCAATAAATTCTTCATCCTTTCTTTTGTCAAGATTATGAAACCAGCAACCCGAGAATTCAGGCGGTGCAATAATTAAGCTGTTTTTCTCAAAGGTTACCGAAAATAAAGCGTTTTCTGATTTGGTGACTAGAACAAACTCCTTGAATTTATTTAGTGTTTTTTTAAGTTTATTATGGAAGATTGAGCTTAACTCTCCTTTTACATCTTCTTGATTAACATGGATTGATATAGGTATGGGAAAAGCAAAATTCCCATATTTGAATGCTCTTACTTTAAAAAGATAATTCTCAATACTTGAAGAGGTGTCTGTAGACCATAAATTATCCTCGTTAAGCTTAATTCTGAAAGATTCAGCATTCTTTTTTGCAAAAAACAAATCAATATTGCTTATCCATTTTATGTAAAAAGAATCAAGATTTGCTGAATACCTTGCTAAAAGTACTGGGACATCTAGGGTTTTGTAATAGTTAAGAGTGTCTAGAGAAAAGCTTACATTTAAAATTCTCTTAGGTTTATTTGAATCCGTTGCTTTAAGCTGAACCCAAAAAAAGATACCAGTTGAGTTTCCATCATTGTCGAATATCTCGACTTCTAAATCAATGCCATAGTCATTGCTTTTGTCCCTTACCACCCATTTCCTTGGAAGACAAAGCCTGAATTTGGCTCTTGAAATATCCTCTAAATCATGTTGGTTAGGTCTGGTTGGCATGGATTTAATTTATTAATTTTAAAACTATGAATTTACTGAATTATGAAACACATATAAAAGAGGTTATTTGTAATACGGATGTTAAATCAGGTTCAATTTTTAATCCAGAATTTTCTCCCTTAGTTGATGATTACCTACAGACGTATTCCTTTTATCAAGAGGCATTAGTACATAATAATGATTTCGGAATCGAACCTGCTTATTTATATTTTAAAAATGACTTTAGCCTTAATGCAGCCGCAAAGAGAACCCCGAACAATGTCTACTTGGTTTCAATTAATATGGGGACTGTTGATTGGTTGGTTAGAAGGTTGAAAAACAACACCGCATTGATTGAGGATACAAATATTAATTTGTTTAGGATACTATCCCCGTATTTAGATAATCCGATAAACATATTATTCTATCAAGCCTGTTGTCATTACACTTTTTATCATGAAATGGGGCATTTAGTTCAAAACTCCAACTTTCTAAATGATTCAGTAGAGGAGAATCCAGTCTTCAATTCAAGATTCAATTTTGACAGGCACTTATTGGAAATTGATGCAGATACTTTTAGTGCATTATGTTTAGGTACTCATATATTTCAGTATTGTGAGAGGTTATTTGGCGCAAATTTTACTAGGGAGCGTCTGCAAGGTCTTGTGGTACTATTCTCAATATCTATTTTCATGTATCTACTTTCATTCTCTGGTAATACTGAAAGGTTCTATTTAAAAGAATCTACTCATCCTCACCCCGCTTTAAGATTGACGAATTTCTTGATGGTGTTAACGAAGTATTGCAACGACTCACTTGAGGATAGAGAATCGGGGTTTACTGTTAATCAGGGTGACATGTTTATTTTCGCTATGGAAATAGCAGAGGAACTTCAAGGCTACTTCTTTAATGCTTCTGTGGTTTCCAACTATAGGCAGACTATGATAGAAAATCATAGTCAAGCTGTTGAATATCTAAGTGAGCTAGTAGAAGCTAACAGTAAACTTCAAACTACTGCTACCCATAAATGGAATCTTAGGCATGCGAAGATTTAGGATTTGAAGATTCCATTTGTAATTAATTTATATGTTAGCTGTAGTTGATTTGCCATGACCAAGGTTGGTTTAACATTCAATACATTATGTGAAAGTTTTTAAGTAATCCCTAAGGTGGATGAGCTAGATGGTTGAGACCACCAAGAACGGAAAATTTGACCCCAACCAATATTTGGATTTACTGTTTTGAAAATCAAATTTTTAGGTTAGTTTCAAAGGTGCTCATTTTAACAGGCCAGTGTGGTATACTATGTCCGGCGTTTCCACTCTAGTTGAAATAAAAATTTTCTGTTGCCAGATCTGAGATGCTAAATTGCGCCACTAAAGAATCCATAAGAGTTTGATTTAATCTTATCCACGATTCTTCATGATTTTCAAAAAGATCAATTTGTTTACTGTCCAATGGGATGGGTTCCGTTAGCTGAATTTTTCTATTAGTAAACATGTTAGATGAATCTTCCATGATTAGTATTTGATTGATTATATCGTCTCCATATTTATTTTTTTGATTCAATATAGACTGTAATATCTTTAATCTATCTTTTAAAATAATTGAGTCTCTAAAAAATGAGGGCCTCCTATATATCGCCTCTAAATTAATTGTATCTGAATTACTCTCATCTATGAGAACTAAGCCTTGAATATATCTATCCATCATTAAATTGATGTTCATATATTCAATTATGTCGGCATATTTACGGCTACTCTTTGTTAATTCGATTTTTAAGTTTTCCCTATGTATAGCATTTCCAAATAAGGGCTTTTCCAGAAGATTGGAGACTAGAGCTTCATAGATATTTTTAGAATCTGGGTCAATTGGTTTAATCAGCTCAAGGCCTACGGTCTTAATTCTCCAACCACTTCTAAAATAATAGATTTCCATCTTATAATGGTAAAGACTTTGAGAAATTTTGATTTGTTTGTTTTCGAAGTATTTATACGATATAACAATAGGGTAGGAGAGAACTTCACTCTTTGTTTTAATAAGAGAGAACTCACCAAAGCTCATATCATAGTCTTTGACATAATCTATTGCAACATCTTTGATGGCAAATTTTAATTCGGAAGTTTTAATAATATTATTGAGAGAGGGGATTGACATTAATTTTATTCCATCAAGAAAAAAAAGTTTTACGTTTTTTAAAGTATGTTGGGGATTTTCATTTTTGATAACTAATTCATCAACAAATGAGCCTTTTTTAACTTTGGTCGAAATGCTTAATTTTGGTTGTGACTCTTCGAGTTTTTCACGGATTGTCAGCTCAAGTTGATTTTGATTGATTTTGTTTTGATACATGGCAATAAGAACACTAGCTAGAATTAGAAGAATGCCTAATGTTTGTATAGTGGGTTGATATTTTTTTAAGAAACTATTTAGTTTTTTGAACTTTTTCATTAAACTCTAATTATATCTTAAAGGTAGGTTTATTCATTTAATTCGTTGTAGGCAATATTCCAAGACTCCATTTAAATATTGTGTTCAATATTGCGCCAATACTTCAATGTTGCAGCTTTCCATATGAAATAGAAATTATTCATCCATTAGATATGTTGGGCCATAATTTCTTGTAATCACAGAAATTAATTTTATTCATAACTTTACTTATGTAAAAGCACATAAAATTTGTGTTTAAAAGTTGTTTATTGCTTTCCGTGTTCTTAACGGGAATACCTTCAAGATTTCAGGGTTAAAACAATGATTTTCAGCGAAATAAGATTTAGTCGATGATTCAGTCATCCCGACGAACCATGGTTTTATGACACTAAGTAAAACCTTAATTAATTGAAAACCAGAAAATTAATTTTTTCTGGTTTTTTTTATTTCCATCTGAAACCATCGATGAGGATGTCCTATAGAGTGTCCTATTTTTGTCGGGAAAAATTCCCTAAATTGTACTTCTGTAATTGATTTTTCGTGTGATTTGACTTTCGCTTAATCCAAAGTTTAACTTAAAGCGAGAACACATGAATACCTCTAACGCCTTCAGTATCAGTTTTTGGCTGAAAAAATCAGGAAGAAAAAAAGATGGACGTTTTCCAATTTA
Source organism: Flagellimonas zhangzhouensis (assembly GCF_900102925.1). Lineage (GTDB taxonomy): Bacteria > Bacteroidota > Bacteroidia > Flavobacteriales > Flavobacteriaceae > Flagellimonas > Flagellimonas zhangzhouensis. Next base: position 558,174 of record NZ_FNKI01000002.1, read on the forward strand.
TGTCCGAATCAGATGTAAAGGAAAAAATGCAGATCTCAGTGTCCATCGATCAACTTTTGAAGAACGATGGTGTCCTATTTTGGGAAAAATGGACCATAGGGCCAGTGAATCCGTTGTTGTCAACAAATATTTGGACGACGTCCGGGCAAAATTACTGGAATGCCATCGACAACTCTGTGCGGAGAGCAACTTTATAACGGCACAATCCATCAAGCTTAGATATCTGGGGAAGGACAAGGTGATGCTCACCCTATTGGACCTTTTGGAGTATAACCGAACCTATGAGTTGCCCAAACTGGCCAAAGGGACAGTCAAGAACTATTCTTCTACAGAGACCTACCTGAAACGTTTCATTGCCAAAAAATATCGGGTGCCCGATATTGGGTTGGCCTCCATTGACTATGCCTTTTTGATTGAATTTGAAAACTTCCTGCGGAACTGCGAACCCATCAAGTCGTTCCAAACATTGAACAACAATGGCATCATGAAACATATGCTACGGTTCAAGAAATTGGTGACCATGGCCTATAAATTTGATTGCATCCCCAAGAATCCCTTCAACCTCTATAAAGTGAAAATGGAGGATTATGACAGTGCTTTTCTGGAAGAGGAGGAAATCTTGGCACTGGGCCAATTGAAATTCGAGGAAAAGGGGATGGAACTGGTCCGCGATATTTTCCTTTTTGCATGCTATACTGGACTGAGCTACATTGAGATCAAACTTCTCAAACCCAACGGTATCGTATCCGGCATCGATGGGGAACTATGGATCGATGTAAAGCGCCAAAAGACCAAGACCGAAGTCAAGGTCCCCCTATTGACCAAAGCCAAGAAAATCTTGGAGAAGTATGCGGATTTTCCCAAAAATGAAGATATTGTTCTTCCTGTGTACTCAAATCAAAAGGTGAACCAATACCTAAAGATCATTGCACAAAGGGCAAATATTGATAAGCACCTAACGTTCCATGTGGCCAGACATACCTTTGCAACAACAATCACCCTTATGAACGACGTACCCATAGAGACCGTTTCCAAGCTCTTGGGGCATACCAAGCTTTCCACGACCCAAAAGTATGCAAGGGTGGTGGAAAAGAAAATCAGTAAGGACATGGCCCAATTGAAAAACATATTGGATGAGAGCAGCCATAAAATTCAAGATAACAGTGGGGTTCCCAATTTGAGAATTGTACGGTAGAGCTGTAGGGGTATTGTTATTTCTATTTAGAATACCTTTCAGGAAAGCAGTTTTTGCTGATGAGCGGGTTGTTTTATGCGCAATATCGAATGCAGTTCGACTTCAACAGATAAGACAGGACACTTAGTTTCAAGGGGTCAAAAGTCAGCTGTCGCGGAAAGGGACTCTACTTCAACGCTACTTTAACATTTGAGTCCTGTTTCTGGGCTATTTGAGAACAATTGGAATCAAAATGAACTAGGCTGAATTAAACCTATCTCTCAAGCCGGTTAGCTTGTTGATTAAATCTTTAAAGCTTTCCGTTTTACCATAGAACATGCTCTCTTTCATCTCCGCATAATCTTCTTCCCATTCTGCCATAACTTCTTCAGGTGGAATGAAATTCAAAGTTTTATAACCATGCTTTGAATAATCGATCCAAGATATTCGTGCATATACTTCTCGGTGTGCCACAATTTTGTCGTACAATGCTTTGTCCTTTATTGCCGATTCCCCAAATCCTGTATCCATCATTCTGGATACATCATATAAATGCCTTGTCATTCGATGACCTCTTATTGGTCCCCGTTCTTTTGGTTTCTGAAATTCCTCATGCAATAGGAACAGTTTTTCCAAAAATGTGCGTTGAGGCAAAACTGTGGGTATATAAACGGCTTTATCAGCAAAGGATAGGCCTTTGTACATTTCCCCAATAAACGATATAACCTCTCTATTTTCAAAGGGTCCCCGAAGTGACCTGGAGCTTATTTCAACCAGTATTCTGGGTTCTAAATAGGGAACCTTGTCGACCAATGACTTATAGCGGATTTCAATGGCCAAGGGATCAGTATCTGATTCTTCAAAATCGCGGACATGGATGGTAAAATCCTTGATGCCCATTTCATGAAGCTTATCCTCTAAATCTTGTGGCAGTATCTCGCTCACAAACTTGCATGATGCCTTTCTAAGTTTTTTAACCTGTTTTCGGGAAAGATCTCCCTCAAATTCAAAAAAGGATTTATCCATACCCAGATCTATGTCCTCCGAAAAGCGCTCAATAAGTCTCCATGCCTTGCTCAAGGATGTACCTCCTTTGAAAACCAGATGGTTTGAATATTTGGTTTCGAATAGGGTGCGAAGGACAGCGACCACCCACCAATCCTTTTCTATGGCCGCCTGTGGAAGGCCTTTTAAAATACTTGTTTGAACAATCACTTCTCTTCTGTCCTGTTCGGATAAATCAAACCATTCCTTCATGTCGGTTCCCTTTTTGATAGTGAATTTTGCATAATTTCAGAAATCCAAACAGGAGCTAGTTTCATATCATGAACTATTGATTCTCTGTCAACCTTTTGGAGTATCATATTTATTTTTTCCAAGGTTTTGTCATCTATATTGTGTTTGCCCAATTGGCGCAGGGCTTGCATGATAAGGATATTGGTCTCACTCTTGACGGCTAGAATTTTAGGGGAAGCCTTTTTAAACTTTATTGTATTTTCCCCAACGGATATGGTACGGGAAGTTCCGTCCGTTAAGTAAACTAAATTCAAAGGTACCTGTGTGGAAAGCCCCAGTTGGTTGAGTGCCTGAATCCCAGTGGGAATAATTCTGGCCTTATCCCTTTTAGAGATTGCTTTGGCAATTTCTTCCAAAGACGGATATAACGTCCCAAGTAGCTTGTGTTCTTTGGGATATAGATAAATGCCTTGGGCCAATCGGATCAAAAAACCTTTGTCCTCTAACCTTTTCAATGCTTGCCTTATCGCTTCAGATGTACCGAATTTGGAAAAGTTTTTCGGGAAAAAAATTTTTCCACGCTTATGGTTCGAAATTGAATTTTTTATAAGTTTTTCAGTGGGTATGGGCATTTTGTCACTTATTTTCCGTCACAAATTTAGTAAAAAAATGTGACGAATAAATTTTTGGGGAGACAAGAGTGAAAATCACAAAAGATGGAGGGTGTAAACCTAGTGCTGTTGGTCTTGACCAACAGCACTAGGCAAATTTTCCACATGGTAAACATCGGTGTTCATGAGCTATTTTGATATTTCAAGTGAATTGTGAACACCGATGTTTACCATGTAGTGAAGTTAGTTTTTTCCAGGAAGAAAGTCAATGGGGTAGGGGCTTTGTCGACGGTGTGTTATAAACAAATTAATGAACAGTGTGCTCTTGGGCCAAAATTCTTAAACTTGTCTATATGCATGGCAAGGGCAACCATTGGGTTCCCAAGGAGCGCTTTTGAAACCATTATAAATCACATCAGGTACCAACGCTTGAATTTTGCCTTATAACTTTTATTTTCTTACCAATATTCCCGAAAGTTAAGCTCGCATAATTTTCTCGGACAAGGGACGGCATAAAGCCGTTCCGTAAGTCTCTTTTTATTCCGTTTCCTTGCCACCCCAAAATTTTGTCTTCCGCTTGGTTTTTGCTCAAATATTGTTTAACCAAAATCCAAAAATCATGGAAGCACAAACAAAACAAAGAGCGACACGCAAGGGAAACGCCAAGCAATCATCAAAAGTAAAGCGACCCACACCGCAGAAGGAACGGAATGCTGTTCCACAAATCCAGATGTTGGAAATCGGTTCGGTTTCTCCAGATCCGACACAACCCCGAAAGACCTTTGATGAGCAAAGTCTCCATCATTTGGCACAGAGCATTGCCGAACATGGGGTGTTACAGCCGATCACGGTACGAAAATCAGATGATGGCTATATCATCGTCATGGGGGAACGTCGGTTCCGTGCCAGTAGATTGGCAGGATTGTCCACTATCCCTGCCATGGTAAGGAACTATGTCGATACGGAAGTTCTGGAAGTGCAGATCATTGAGAACCTGCAACGGAAGGATGTGGAACCCACAGAGGAGGCAGAGGCCATCCAGTTTCTGTTGGACCGCTACGAACCGAACGAGATTGCCAAACGGTTGGGTCGTTCCGAGAACTATATCCGCCAGCGCATCAAACTAGCAGGCTTGATCGAAGGGTTTAGGGTCTTTGTCCGAAATGGGGAAATGACCATTTCCCTTGGGGTGGCAGTGGCCCTTTTTGAACCTGGGGAACAACAGATGATGCTAGAAAGCCTTGAAGGAGAATACCAAGGGCATCGGATCAAACGGATGATTGAAAGCCGGACCTTTGACCTGACCAAAGCCTGCTTTGATGTAACGGACAAAACTTTGGTGCCCAAAGCAGGGGCATGTGTTGTCTGTCCCTTCAATGCCGCTAACCAAGGTAACTTGTTCGGGGAAGGGAAGATGGTCTGTACCCGGACATCCTGTTTTGAGAACAAAAAGACCAAGACATTTATGCAACTCTTGAAAAGGGTGAAAAAGGAGGGACTGAAACTGGTACCCAACATCAGCAAATATTGGGTGGATGAGGAACACAACCAATGGGTCATGGCCCAAATGGAAAAAGAAGGTCTTGAGGTACATTTGACCAATGAACTGGAAATTTTAAAGGAGCCTCTTGAGCCTACCATGAAAAGCATTAAAGAAGAGCACCGGCACTATGAATACACCGAGGAAGAATTGGCTGAATTCCTTGACGAAGCTTTGGAATCCTTCACCGAGGAAAAGGAGGCATGGGACAAGGCCGTGGAAAATGGATTTGAAAAGGGTATTCTACTGGAAACGGATACCTACTTGACACAGTCCATTTTTGTAAAGGTCAGGGAAGAAACCAATAATGGAAGTTCAGGTGCCAAGTCCTTGGAGGAACGGAAGATGGCCGAATGTTCCCCAGAGGAACAGATCATCAAGATTCATGCACGGGAACTTAGGAAAAAACAGATCGAGAACAACCACCAGTTCAAGGAAGTGGTGGATATGATCCGGGAAACGGATTACATCAATAGGAACAAACCTTTGACCACGGATGAAATGGTGGCCATCTCCATCTCACTGTTCGAGAACAACATTGGATATTATAGTCAAAGGGAACATTTTGAGGGGTTCATTGGGGAGGATTCCAAATTGTCCCGAGAGGAGCTGGTGGCCCGGTTCAAACAAAACTTCAAGAAAGAGACCTTCTATAAACTGATACGGTTTTTGTTGACCCGGCAGGTACACCTTGGGGAAAGCAACCATACCAATGACCTGACCAACCAATCTTTCTATGTGGCGATGCTATCCTTTTACAAAAAAAAGATCTCGGCCATTGAAGAAACATATGCAGAAAGTCGTCAAAAGCGTGAAGCAAGGATCAAGGAAAGGATTATAGTTCTGGAACGGCAGGCCAAGGCAATTGAGGATTAACAAAGATTGATGGAAGGGGCCTGTCACCAGGTCTCTTTTTTTTGGACATCCATTGTTTATCTACATCGTTATGTAAGCTATAATGTCCAACTGATTATTGTGCTCCCAGGGTTCTACTGAATGGACCAAGGTAATGGGATAGCTTCCTTTATCCCTTCCCTTAATTAAACCTATGGTTCCATTATGGGCATGGACACCAAAAAAAGAGTGGGGGACATGTTTTTTATCTAGGGTATTACTTTTAAAATTCTTTTTTGCCAAACTCACTATCAATGAACCGCGATTTGTTCTTTGCGTTACTGAAGGTATAGGATAGACTTGGGATAATTATGTCCACCACAATGATATATTTGATGGTGGTAAAAAATTCCCCTTCCCCAAAGGTCGTGAAAGCTACTCTTTGCTGCCCAAAAGCAAAAGATCGATATTTTGCCACCGCAAGGTGGTGCTCAGGCGATTGTCCAAAAAGGTCTTTCGAAACGTTAGGTCGAGGGAATATGGTTTAAAAATAAACGGGACAAGGGCATACTATCCTTTTTTATCTGCCGTTGGGTAAATATGGAATTACATGTAAGAAAAAGATTTTGTTCCATTTGTTTAATGGGATTGCTTGGTATTTTGGGTCTTGGCTGCAGTGCCGACTCGGGACAAGCGGATGATGGAAATGGATTGAACGACACAATGGATGTTTCACAGAACCGTAAGTCCGTCGGGGATTCGGCCGCAGATCTGTTGGATGGTTCCCGTTTTCCAGCACTGCACCTTGAAATATTCTATGTGGAAGGTCTAAAGCCCAGTGCAACAACCTTGGACAATTTTGAGTCCTTCTTGATGGAACGGCTCCATAAACCCGATGGGGTTACCATTGCGCTTACAGAGATTTCATCCTCGGGGCAGGCCGTTTATTCCATTACGGATATCAGGAACTTGGAGGATGATATACGTACAGCCTATAACCAAGAGGGTATCCTAAAGGTTTTTGGCCTTTTTATTGATGGGGAATATTCCGAGAACACGGAAAACGGTTCCGTATTGGGGGTAGCCTACAGGAACACCTCCTTTGTCATCTTTGCAGATACCATCCGGGAATTTAGCGGACAACCCTTGGCCCCGAGCACTACGGTTCTGGAGACCACGGTCCTTGACCATGAGTTTGGACATCTATTGGGATTGGTAAATGCCGGTACCCCATTGCAAAGTACGCATCAGGATGAGACACACGGAAAGCATTGTACCACTGAGGATTGTCTGATGTATTGGACAGCGGAAACCGGTGAGGGGCTCATCAATATGATTAGTGGCGGCACCATTCCAGGATTGGATGCAGCCTGTTTGGCAGATTTACAGGCCAATGGTGGCAAATAAAACCTTTGACCATAAAAAAAGCCCCGTTCTGGGGCTTTTCTTGTTATAATCGATGGGATTGCCTATAGCGAAGCGGTCCCGGTCACGGTGACATTGGCGCTCAACTGTAGGGCCGATGTGATATTGATGGCCCCCAGGTCGAGACCTGTGGTGGACTCCACTTCCAATTGTGAGTTGAAATAAAACTCAGTACCATCTTGGGTATAGGAAGCAAAGATGAGTTCATACTCCCCTTCGGCCAAAAAGTTAAGGCTATAGGAGTTGTTGATTCCGCCCACTTCAGCACTGGTCACGGCATTGGCGAACCTGATACTGCTCTCACCCTGGCCCTGGGTCTCCACTTCGGCATTGTATGTGCCCTTTTCATAGGCATACACCACAATTTTATCGGAAGTATCTTGGGAATCGTTGACCGTACCCGAAATCTCTCCCGTCGCTTCTTTGTTTACGGTCCGAATACCTGCGGAAAGCTCTGAAAGCGTCACGAAATCAAAGTCTGATTCCAAGGTCCCCTGTTCTTCCTTTATGGTCTTTCGCAGGTCGAAATCGATGATGATCTCATTGGTATTGGTGGCAAAGACCTCGAAACTATCAGTGATATTGATGGACTGTGAGGTCGACGCGATCTTGTCCTTGGTCCCATCGGCCATTTCCACATAACATCCCGGGGCATTGCCATCCATATCGGAATCATAGTCCAGTACAAGTTCCAAATTGGAATAGGTTCCCGCTTCCATGTCAAGATTGCCCAAAGTTTTGGTCTGCCCGTTGACCAAGGCCGAAAGGTCAAAAGTGGTCTTGGAGAACCCCTCAATGGAGTTTCCGTCCACCTTTACATCGGAGACCGTGATGAACACAGCTTCCACGTTCGCATTGTCAATGGGTGCATCGGTCATTTTAAGGGTTGTTTGATAAGATTCCTTCTCTACATTGTCATTTTCATTGTTGTCACTACAGGATACTATCAAAAGCATTGTTCCAAAGATAATTCCCAAGTTTTTCAAAAGGGTCTTCATAAAAATTAAGATTTAAGGATTTATTATTTGTTTCAGTAATATAACAATTGGCATACGTCAAACCCTACTTGGGTCAAACAGGCCCAATACAATGCCGACTTCATGGAATGATGGTTCGGACTCCCTACGATAGGGCTCACAGATGATACGGCATACTTAGAAACACATTGGATTTTTTTGATTAAAGAGGTCAAGGGTCCTGGTCCGTATACGTAGAACAATGGTTCTGATATTTTAAATCAATGAAGGTTCGATCATTTACGTTTTTCGATTGGATTGTTCAAACAACAAGCGGGAAAGTGAACCTTGAAATTTGGGACAAAAACATGATTCTGGGAATCTTGTTTTCAGTAATGGCTTAATCGGTTTCCCGCTCAGTTTAAAGGATGGTCGTTTTGTAAAGCGAACTTTTTAAGGAACAAGTGAATTGTCCAATGTCCCCACTATTTTCTGGACCAGATTAAAATTGCGTTCTCCTTAAAATTCGTGCTGTATAGGTATTCCCCGTCGAATTGCACATCCGTTGGATACTTGATGCTTTCGGTCAAGACTTGCCGCAATGATCCATCAAAGTTGTAAATCAACACCCGGCCATTTTCTTGGTCGGTAATTGCGAACTCCCTTCCCCCCATTGCAATACCGGAAGCGACGTTCATTTTTTCATTTCCACCAATGGTTTTTAGGTGTGTTCCATCGAACCCGAAGACCTGTATTCTGCTGTTGTACGCATCGGCCACATATATCCTGTTATCCTTCATCTTTACGTCTATCGGATAGTACAGCTCCCCATCTTTGTGCCCCTGCCTACCAATAGTGAAGCATTCATTCGGTGTCTGTACGATGATTCGGTGGTTATAAAAATCGGCTACAAGAACTGTATCTCCGTAAATGGAAACCCCTGCTGGGGCCTGTGGTCTTTTGGATAGTTTCAAAGGCCATCTTTTGTCATCTCTATATTGCCAGATGGTGTCCGTCAAAAATTCGGGAATAAACAGGGTGCCATTGTCAGTATGGATGTTCATTGGTCGCTGGATACCAGTAATCGAATCCAACAGCTCTCCGTCCCGGTCGATCTTGTAAAGCCTAAAATAATCAGGATCGGAAAACCATATCGCATCACCATCTTTGGCCAAAGCCAAGGGTCGGGCTTTCTCGGGCAGCATGATCTTCCGTTCGAACTGCCATTGTTTCTCGGGCTGCTCACAACTTGACATAAGGGACAGTAAAAAAACAACCTGAATAATATGTGCGGGTCTAATATTCATATCCATAGTTTACTATCGTAAGTATTAAAACCAGAAATGTAACGGTCCAAAGCGTCCACGAATTAATGTGGTGCTTTTGTCCATGGTTTTGACAAGGACCTGCATTCCCACATTTCCTTTCATTTTTGATGTTTTTAAAATGGGCGAACCCAAGCGTTCCTGCCGAAATAGTGGTCAGATAGGGCTGCACGGGATGTACCCATTCAAAATTCCCACCCAAGAAACCCAGTCCCGCCACGACCGACAACAAGGTCGGGGCCAAACAGCACATTACCGGAAGAAGGGCCGCTACCAAGCTGGTGCCCAATACCATTTTGAGAATTACTTTCATAAGGCCTATTCTATTTTGGACAGTATGATCTCCCATTGGTCCGAGAGATTATCATCATCTTCATCCTGTACCGTGCCACTTAGCGTTGTCCTGCCCACCGCCAATTTTTGAACCAATTCGATTGATGTATCCTGCGATACCGCAAACCGTTCGTTATCGGTCTCGATGTACCATTGGCCATCCTCTTTCGTTGCGTTACCCATTAGAACCACTTCGGCTTTCTTTGCCGAAAAACCGTTCTTTTTGACCTCTTCCTGAATGCTACGTAAGGTAAGGTCATTTTTTTCGGCCAATCCCAAATACGCTTTTCCATCGTTCAGGCTGACGCGAACCTCCTGAAGCCCGTCCATCTTTTTCAACCCGCGTTCCAATCCATAGGCACAGGGCGCGCAGTCCATTCCATAGACTTCTTGGTCAACCCTGGCGATTTGGCCGCTTATCGTGCCTATTCCAAGAATACCGATCAGGGCCATCATTTTGATGTTTTTCATTATATGTGCTTTTTAATTTATACTGTGTTTACAACCAATAACTTAAATTTACGGCAATCCGATACCTTTCTTTTACCCAACCGGGTGTCAAATCCTGTACTACTGGAACCATCGCACCAAAGGATATGCCCCAAGCACCGTAAAGTCCTAGGAAAGAAGGTCCCACCAAAACCTTTGTACTGCGCGTATCGCTCAAATCCAGTTGTCCATCAATTTTATTGACTCCAGGGAATTCGGCCAATGATTCGATAAAGATGCGCCAATCGGGTTTTGGGTAATCACCCAAAAAGATATTGGGCCGGTACCCCACAACGGCACTCGCATAGGGCAGGTCGCCCAATCGTTCGTCATCTCTTTCAAAATAATATTGGTAACCGCCACCGATCCATGCATACCAAGTGCGTGAGGCATAGCCCGTGGAAATGGCTGCATGTATAGCGTTGCCGACATTGACCTGTCCCCTGACATTATCGGTAGGAGTGGAAACACCCACGATGGCAGTGGACTCAAACCGCTTTCCCACACCAAAGGCGTTCGAGAAAAAACGGTACCAAAGGGAAGCCTCGATATCCCCATTGGCGGGCATATTGCTATTGCCCCGTGTCCTTGGCGTCTCGCCCAACCGTTCTATCAGTGTGGGCGTGGTAAGGTTTACCTGTAGATCTTCTGTAATGCCATAGGAAAATAGGTAGCGCAACATATAGGAGGTTTCGGTTTCTGTGCCTAGGCTCATCCCGGCCACGTTCAAATCCACACCGCCTTTGGCAAGGGTCGGTGTCTGTAGCCCATAGAGGGGGCCGTGGCCCTGGGCCATCACCGATCCTGATATGGCCAATAGCAATATCAATTTGACATAGCGAATGTTCAGGGATATTCTGCAAATCATATGCAAACACTTTTCAATTATGACTGCCCAATTCCTGCTTCCACCAATTCCATTTCGGTAATGGCCGAATCCTTACAGCATTCCAAGAGCTCACCGTTCACGACCACAGCAGGCACTTTCTTGATGCCGTATTCATCCAACTTATCAAGACAGGTCTTGTCCTCACATAGCCTGACCAGATCATAGGTCGTTACCTCACATGTATCGCAGGCCAGTTCCTTTATCTTTTTGACCACGGGGTCACAGACCGGACAATTGGCCGTAAATACTTCTACTTGACGTTTCATGTTTCTGTTTTTTAAATAGTTTAAAATTTCCTGTACACGACATGGAATTCAAACAATGCATCAAAGGTAGAATGATGGGTAGGGTGGTCTCCAAATAAAATTTCAAAAAAAAAGCCCGCATCGTGCAGGCCATCAAATCGGTTCTGATTATGGGGAGGTCAGGCATTTTTGTGGTTTTCGAGTTTGGCCTTGAGCGCATCTATCTCCTTCATCTTTTCCGTTAGGCTGTCCAATTCCAAATCTGGAAATTGCTTTCGTATAAATTCGATACGTTCTTCATTGCCGCAATTTCCTGGACAGGCCTCGACAGTCTCAGATATCTTGATGGCGAGGGTCTTTCGATAGGTCTCATCGAGGAGCAGGTGATGTGCCTTGTCCAAGGCGTTCTTCACTGCTTTGAACTGTACCAAAATCTTCTCGGGGTCGGAACTTTCGTCCAATAACCTGACCAAACCGTTTACCTGTCCATTGATGCTTTGAAGTCTCGTTTTGATGTCCTGGCTTAAATCTTTTGGTATCATAATTTATATTTTATCTGCAATATATGGTTGTGAAAAGGTTGGTCTACCACTATTCTCGTCAACAACAGGAAGATTTATTCTGTATGGGTGGACAGGCGACAGAGCCATAGGAACAAAAAACACAGCAATCGCCTTCTTTAGGTCGAATTACTTCGTGACAGTTTTTACATTCATAAAAGTACTGGCAAGCATCGGTTGGCATTTCTTCCTCTTCTTGGTACCCACATTTCGGACAGGTAATGGTAGATAATATTTTTGTATCCATATTATTCGGAAACGTTATAGCCCGTATTGTTGATGGCCTTTATGATTCGTTGCTCCGTAACTTTGGTACGGTCATATTTAACTGTAGTATTGCTTTTTTCATAGCTTGCTTTTACTGAAACGATACCGTCCAATTTGTTGACCTCGCTCTCAATGTGGTTTTCGCAGCCGGAACAGGTCATTCCTTCCACTGTAAAGGTTATATCTACCATGTTGTCCTGGGGCACATATATGATTTCCTTGGTCGGTTGGGCATAAAAAAGCCCTGAGAAATATGGAAATGCCAGCATCAGTCCCGCAAAGAGGGTAACAAACAGCAGGAACCTTTTTGATTGTAGAAAAGAAGGTTTTACATCATTTTCACAGGCACAATCAATTTCTTGCTGCGATTTTGACTTTAGCTTCTGGTACCAGGCAAATCCAAGTACCAATACGGTCAGGCCTATAAAAAATGGTCTGAAAGCTTCCAGCCATGCAAAGGTAGATGCCATTCCGCTGGTGCCCGCAATCAATGCAAGCACAGGTGTGATGCAGCATAATGAAGCTGTGATCGCTGTAAAAACTCCAGTGAACATTGCTGAATATGATGATCTTTCTATGTTCATTCTATGCAACTTTTTTGTTTTCCTGAAGCCTGCTGAATATGCCTTCCAACACCTCGCTTTGGCCTTTTACCAGTGAGTAATACAAGGTTTGGCCTTCCCGTCTGGAGGTAATTAGACCAGCATCCTTCATCTTACGGATATGCTGCGAAATTGCGGGTACGGTCATTTCCAGTATATCTGAAAAATCACAAGGGCAGAGCTCACCTTCCTTGTTCAGCAGGAAAAGAATCTTCAATCTGGTCTCATTTCCTGCTAGGGCCAGTACCTTACCAATAGTGTTGATTGAATTCGAACTCATCCGTAGTGTCTCGCGACAGCGCATCAACTGCTTTTGGTCTGCCTCGGCGCGGGTGCAACTTATTTCAAGGGCCATGATAAAAATTTTATTAAAGATAAGGTTATATCATTATATAAGCAAATGCTTAAATAAATTGTTTTTTTATGACCGGTTTATGGAACGACTGGCTTATCCTTCAAGGAAGCATCCCATTACAGGTCAACTTCCCCCTTTTGAATAGGACTTTTATACATCCCACGTGGCCTTTAGTACTGCCCGCTACATAAATTGAATCTTTTAGGCCACCATTTTGTACTATGATTAAGACCGTTTATTACGGTCAGTTGGACACCTGTCCATTACAAGGAACGTTTGCTTGTTCCACTTGCCAACTGTACTTTGTTTCGTGATCCATGGCAGTTGTAGTGGCTTGTTCCAGCAGTGATTTATTTTTTCGGCTATCATGAGCGTTCTTGGATACTTTGATTTTTTCCAGACGAATTGGGATTGGGACGTACTCTGGTAAAGCCATAGCCTTTTGGGGGTCGGTATGGATTGGAAATTTCCTGTCTTGAATTTTGGATGGTCCGGATTGCCCCATTTGATCATCCTTTGAAATTTGAAATGGAATGCTCTTGGTTCCACACACTAAATCTTCAATAGGTCCTTTCCGGATTTTGCAATGCAGTTGCACCAAAGTTCTGTTATCTTTGCAAAGTGAAATTTTTTACCGTCATATTATCCATCTACGTGTTGGCACTCAATGTGGTTCCTTGCAGTGATGCGGGTAACGTAACAGAAGACTCCCAAGGTGTTTATCTGGTTCAATTTGATGGTGAACACAGCGAGAATTGTGAACTATGCTCACCATTTTGCCACTGCCATTGCTGCCATGTGCACACGGTGGATTTTGGTATAGCTCGATTCCAGCCGCTTCAAGAGACTTACCTTGAAGAGGATTTCACCCATTTTGAAGGATTGGGCAAGGAATTTACCGACCCACTATTTCAACCTCCACAGGTTTAATTCAGTTTTACAGGATAGCTATATCCGATTATGAGGTTTATGGACTTTGAACTTTTCAAAGACCTGTTCCCTCATACTTGCAACCCTATTGCATTGGTTCAACTGAATTAAAACACATTTTATATGATCAACAGAATCATTGATTTTTCAATCAATAACAAATTTATTATAGGTCTGCTGACCCTCGCATTGATTGGTGCGGGCGTTTATAGCATGACCCAAGTTCCCATCGATGCCGTACCGGATATCACCAATAATCAAGTGCAGGTCATCACTCAATCACCTAATCTGGGAACAGAGGATATTGAGCAATTCGTGACCTATCCCGTGGAAGTTGCGATGAGCAACCTACCCAATGTCAAGGAAATCCGCTCTGTTTCCCGTTTTGGGCTTTCTGTGGTGACCATTGTATTTGACGATGAGGTGGGCACTTATTTGCCCAGACAACTTGTAGCCGAAAAACTGCCCGAGGTTCAGGAACAGATCCCTTCTGGCTTTGGCAAACCCGTTATGGGGCCAATTTCAACGGGATTGGGCGAAATCTACCAATATACCCTTGAAGTAGATGATGAACATCAAGGTGAATATTCGGCAACGGAACTGCGAACGATGCAGGACTGGATTGTACGGAGACAGATGGCCATGGTACCCGGCGTGGTTGAGGTAAACGCCTTTGGCGGAAACAAAAAGCAATACGAAGTGGCGGTTGACCCGGACGAACTTCGCGCCATTGGTATTACCATTACAGAAGTGTTCTCGGCCCTTGAAAACAACAACCAGAATACAGGTGGGGCCTACATCGAGCGTAACCACCAAGCCAACTTCATTCGTGGTGAAGGACTGGCCAGGACCATATCGGATATTGAAAACATGGTGGTCAAGGCCGTTAATGGCATTCCCATCAAAGTGAAGGATATAGGTAAGGTAAGCATGGGAAGTGCAGTACGCTATGGTGCGCTTACCAAAGATGGAAAGGGTGAAGCTGTGGGCGGAATGATCTTGATGCTCAAAGGGGCAAATTCCAACGAGGTGATCGAGAACGTGACCCGACGTGTGGAACAGATACAACGGTCCCTTCCTGAAGGAGTGTCCATCAAACCTTTCCTTGACCGCAGCGAATTGATCGCCGAGACAACAGGCACGGTAACGGGGAACCTTTTGGAAGGTGGGCTTATCGTGATCTTCGTGTTGGCCTTGTTATTGGGAAATTGGCGTGGCGGACTCATTGTGGCTTCGACCATACCCTTATCCCTTTTGTTTGCCTTTATTCTGATGAATGTTTTTGACGTATGGGCAAACTTGATGAGCTTGGGGGCAATCGATTTTGGAATCATTGTGGATGGTGCGGTGATCATCGTAGAGGGCACCGTTTTTTTAATGTACTCCTATGTGGTCAAAAAGAATGGCGTTAGTGCAGAAACACGGGATGACATCGCCGCTAAGGCCTCCAAAAAAATGATGAACGCCGCTTTCTTTGGCCAGCTGATCATTCTGATCGTGTTCCTGCCCATTTTAGCCTTGGAGGGCGTCGAAGGGAAAATGTTCCGGCCCATGGCCCTCACCTTCATTTTCGCCATGATCGGGGCCATGCTATTGTGCCTTACCTATGTGCCCATGGTTTCGGCATTGTTCCTACGGCCGCCAAAATCCAAAAAACAATCCTATGGCGATAGGTTCGTGCATTGGATTGAGCAGAAATATGAACCGTTGTTGACCAAATCACTTTCCAAGGCCAAAGTGGTCGTAAGCATTGCCATTGCCATTTTTGCCATTGCCATTTTCGTCTTTACGAGAATGGGTGGTGAGTTTATCCCGCAATTGGACGAAGGCGATATTGCCTTTCACGCGATCTTGAAACCCGGCAGTTCCCTGTCGGAAACCATCGAAACCACGACAAAGATTGAACGTATCGTGAAGGCCGAATTTCCCGAAGCGGAAACCGTTCTCAGCCGTATCGGTGTCGCCGATGTACCAACGGACCCGATGCCCATGGATATCGCCGATATCTTCGTTATCCTCAAACCAACGGATGAATGGACATCTGCAGAAAGCAAGGATGAATTGGTGGAAAAAATGAAGGAGGCCATCAGTATCGTTCCCGGTGTGAATTTTGAGTTTACCCAACCTATCGAAATGCGCTTCAACGAATTGCTTACGGGTGTTCGTGAGGATGTGGCCATTAAATTGTTCGGGGAAGACCTCGGCATATTGGCAAGCAAGGCCGAGGAAATGGGGGAAATCATTGCCACCGTTCCCGGTGTGGCAGATATGAAAGTTGAGGCCACGGACGGCCTACCACAAATCACCATTGACTATAACCGCAATAAATTGGCACAGTACGGTCTAAAGATCGAACAGCTCAATAAAGTGGTACAGGCCGCCTTTGCAGGAGGAAAGGCAGGCGTAATCTTCGAGGGTGAAAAACGGTTTGACCTGGTCGTAAGGCTTCAAGAGGAAAACCGCCAAGGCATCGAGGACATCCAGAACCTGTTTATCAACCTGCCCAATGGTTCGCAAATCCCATTACGGGAAATTGCCGAGGTAAGTTATGAACCCGGCCCCATGCAGATAAGCCGTGACAATACCAATAGGCGGACCTATGTGGGCATCAATATTCGCGACCGTGACGTAAAATCCGTTGTAGAGGATATCCAAGAAAAATTGGATGCTCAGTTTGACCTGCCCACAGGATATTACATTCGGTATGGTGGAGCTTTCGAAAATCTGGAACGCGCCAGCAATAGATTGCAAACTGTGGTCCCTATTGCCTTGTTCCTGATTTTCATATTGATTTATTTTGCGCTAAAGTCCTTTCCACAGACCTTGATGATCTACCTCGCCATCCCGATGGCCACCATTGGCGGTGTGTTCGCCCTCTGGTTAAGGGATATGCCCTTTAGTATTTCCGCGGGGGTCGGCTTTATCGTGCTTTTTGGCGTGGCCGTTCTGAACGGACTCGTCATGATAAGTGGTCTCAATGAACTGAAGGAAGAAGGCGTGACCAATCTTAAAGGTAGAATTATAGAAGGCACCAAAAGACGGATTCGTCCCATTATGCTCACGGCCTTTACGGATATTTTAGGGTTTCTTCCCATGGCCGTTTCGGCTTCGGCCGGGGCAGAGGTACAGCGACCTTTGGCCACCGTGGTCATTGGTGGCTTGATAACTTCGACCCTCTTGACCCTCTTTATCCTACCCATCTTTTACCAATGGGTTGAGGGACGTTCGGAACGGATGAGTAAACCCGACCCGAAATGGGTTACCCCTGTGGTCATGGTCCTTCTTTTGTTCGCCACCGCACTGCCTGCCAAAATGCATGCGCAAGAAGGTTTTGAAAATGCACGGCAGATCCAGCCTAAAGATTCACTGCCCGCTATTTCATTGGAAGAGGCGGTGGAAGTTTCCAAGAAAAACTACCCGCTGTTGAAAGCGAAACAATGGGAGGTCCAAAAACAAACCGCCCTAAAAGGTATGGCTTACGACCTTGGCAATACCCAGGTCTTCACAGGTGGCGAAGAAATTGTGGACGGACAAGGAATTTATACCTTGGTTGGGGTTGGACAACAGAATATCGACCTTTTAAGCATCCGTGCAAAAAGGCGTTTGCAGAGACAACGCATCGCTTTGGCCGAGACAGCTCTTGACCTTTCCGAACTGCAAGTGGAACAGGAGGTCAAAAAGGCTTGGTCAGAAGCCTATCGACAACGACAGAAATTTGAACTGTACCGTGAACTGGATTCCATTTATTCACAGTTTAAAAAAGCAATAGAACTCAACTTCAAGGTAGAGGCCATTTCCCGGCTGGAATATTCATCGGCCACAAATCAGGCCTTACAAATCAACAATCAACTGCAACAGGCCGAAAGTGATTATGCCATTGCCCTACAAAAGCTCAATCTTTGGTTGTTTTCGGACATCTACTATTCCGTTCCAGAAAAACTTGATGAAAGTGCGGTAACGGTTTTAGGATGGGACGGGGATTTGGGAAAACACCCAGCGCTGGAACTTTCACAAAGGCGCATCGAGGAGGCCGAGGCGACATACGATGCGGCACGGGCTGACTTGCTGCCTAAGTTCAACCTTCAGGGCGGACTGCAACAGGTCAATGGCAATAGCGGGTTCTACACCTATCAAGCCGGCATTTCGGTTCCTTTGTTTTCAGGTGGACAGCGTAGTCAAGCCAAGGCCGCCAAAATTGAAAGTGAAATCGCAAAGACCAATGCGGATTATACCAAACGCCAGCTGCAATCCGAATATCGGCAGGCGGTGCAAGCCTATCGGAAATGGAGCGCATCGTGGCAATTTTATAGGGACAAGGCCTTGCCGCTTGCCCAAGAGCAGCGCAGGGGAGCGTTGTTGGCCTACGCGGAGGGTGCGGTGGACTATGCAGCGTTCACACAGATTATTCGGGATGCCATAAACACGGAAACGGATGCACTTGACGCTCTTGACAACTATCTAGAATCAGTATTTGAATTACAATATTTTAAACAATAGACAAATGAACAATCTTTTTAAATATAGCGTTATCGGGCTCGTGACGATGCTCTTGGTTCTTACTTCCTGTGGGAATTCCAAAGCCGATACTGAAGAAGCAAAGCAAAAAAAACCTGAAATGGGCGAAATGCACAAAGAAAGTGAAGCCAAAGAAGCCATGCTTACGGAGGCGCAGTGCCGGAACCTTAACATGAGAATCGATACCGTTGCCCAACGTGTTATGAAGCAGTATGTGGAAGCCAATGGCCAACTGGAGGTCCCACCTCAGAATGAAGCGACCATTACGACGGTCGTGGGTGCCAATGTGGTGTCCATAGAGGTCATTGAAGGCGACAAAGTAAAAAAGGGACAAACGGTCGCCTATTTGTCCCACCCCAATATCATCCAGAAACAGACCGATTACCTGAACGCCTACAGTAACAGCCAGTTTCTGCAAAAGGAATTTGAAAGACAAAAAACCCTGTATGATGCCGGGGTGGGCAGCGGGGCCAACTTTCAAAAGGCCAAAGCGGAATACCGGGCCTCCCAAAGCCTGGCAAAAGGATTGGAAGCACAGTTGGAACAATTGAACATTAGTGCATCCGGGGTCAGAAACGGTACGATTTACCAACGGGTGGCATTGCGAAGTCCCATTGAGGGATTTGTCCAAAAAGTAGCGGTCAAAACCGGGCAGTACGTAGAACCGCAGACCGACCTATTTGAAATCGTTGACACCCATCACGTCCATGCCGATTTAATGGTGTTTGAAAAGGATGTGTACAAAGTAAAGGTAGGCCAGCAAGTATCCTTCAATGTGCAATCCATTCCCGGAAAGGAACTTACTGCGAAAATTTATTCCGTAGGGAAAACTTTCGAGCAAAATCCCAAAGCGATACACGTCCATGCTGAAATCGAGAACAAGGAAGGGCAGCTGATTCCAGGGATGTATGTTGAAGGACGGATTGAAATCCAAAAATCCGAGACCGTTGCGGTGCCTGAAAGTGCAATAAGTTCAAACGAAGGAAAGAAGTATATTTTTAAAGCGGAGCGTGAAGGCAATGACTGGAGCTTCAAACCTGTCGAAATTAGCACAGGCCCAAATGACGGGGATTGGGTCGCCATCGATTTTGTAGATTCCGTTGGGCCATATACTACATTTGCATACAACAATGCCTACTATTTAATGGCCCAAATGAAAAAAGGGGATGCGGGACATAGCCATTGATAAAATTACAATATGATGACAGAAATTGAAAAAACATTGGAAAACAAAGGTGTACGCCCAACGGCGATGCGTATTTTGATCTATAAATATTTGGCTGAAAAGGAAGTGGCCATTGCCCTGACCGATATGGAGAACGCTTTCTCAAAAGCGGACAGAACCACATTGTACCGGACCCTGAAGACCTTTGAGGAAAAACGAATTGTGCACCAAATAGATGATGGCACCAATATTTCAAAGTATGCCCTGTGCGAACCAGGTTGCAATTGTGAAATGGAACAAGATCTGCACCTGCACTTTCATTGCGATAACTGTGATGAAACGGTCTGTCTCACTGAGCATAAGATTCCCCATATCAATCTACCTGATGGGTATGTGGCAGAAAATGCCAATTTGGTCATTAAGGGAATTTGCGACAAATGCAGCGGTCAATAAATGCACTTCCGTTGCACGAAACTAATTACGACCTTACCGTCTATGAAAAAGAAAAAAGTAAAACTACGTGATCTAGGTTCAAAGGAACGCCAGGGCGAAAACGGACACGAAAGTGGCCATAACCATGGTGGTCCTGAAGGTGTATCTAAATTCAAAACCTATTTACCGGCCATTTTCAGTTTTGTAATGCTCATCATCGGCATAGCAGTGGACTATTTTGATGCTTTCCCGTTTTTCAAGGGCTGGATAAGAATCGCATGGTACACCCTTGCCTATTTGCCTGTTGGTTTTCCTGTCATCAAAGAAGGTTGGAACAGTATAAAGCATGGTGATTTCTTTACTGAATTTTTCCTGATGTCCATTGCCACTTTAGGGGCCTTTGCCATAGGCGAATACCCAGAGGGCGTGGCGGTAATGTTGTTTTACGCCGTGGGCGAACTGTTCCAAAATGCAGCAGTCAATCGGGCAAAGGGAAATATTAAGGCCCTTTTGGATGCGCGACCGGACGAAGCTTTGGTGCTTCGTAACGGGAATTTCGTTACCGTAAACCCCGAAACCGTCGAGATTGGCGAAAGGATACAAGTACGTGTGGGTGAGAAAATCCCCTTGGACGGTATTCTCTTATCCGAAAGAGCTTCCCTCAATACGGCGGCAATTACTGGCGAAAGTAAGCCCGATACGATAAATAGAGACGAAAAAGTCTATGCCGGAAGTATTAATCTTGAGGGTGTTATCGATGTAGAAACCTCCAAAGAATTCAAGGATAGTTCCATCACTCGAATCTTGGATATGGTACAAAACGCTACAGCCAGAAAATCAAAGACAGAACTGTTCATTAGAAGATTTGCGAGAATTTATACGCCCATTGTAGTTTTCCTTGCCATTGGATTAACGTTCTTGCCCTACTTTTTTCTAAATGACTATGTATTTAGGGATTGGCTTTATCGCGCTTTAATATTCCTTGTGGTTTCCTGTCCCTGTGCCTTGGTCATTTCCATTCCGCTCGGCTATTTTGGTGGTCTGGGAGCGGCATCCCGAAATGGGATTCTTTTCAAAGGTGCATCTTTTTTGGAAGCAATCACCAAAGTGAACACGGTAGTGATGGACAAAACGGGAACCGTTACCAAAGGGGTTTTTAAAATCAAGGAGATCAAGACTGCCCAATTTGAGGAAGCCAAGTTTATGAAATACTTGATGGCCATGGAGGAACAATCTACCCATCCCATAGCAAAAGCAATTTTGGAATACAAAGCCGAAGGAACGGATATAAAGGCAACCGATGTTTCGGAAGTTGCCGGAAAGGGATTAAGGGGAACGGTCAATGGGAAAACAGTGCTGGTGGGCAATAAAGCGCTAATGGCCTCAAACAACATTGATGTGCCTCCAGAAACCGATGATATTGTAGATTCTATTGTAATGTTGGCCATTGATGAAAAATTTGCAGGCTATGTTACCATTGCAGATGAACTCAAGGAAGATGCCCATCTAGCCATCCAACAAATCAGGGATGCCGGGATTTCGAAAATCATAATGCTTTCGGGTGACAAAGATTCCATAACGCAACAAGTCTCGAAAAAGTTAAACTTTGATTGGGCAAAGGGCGGCCTATTACCAGAAGATAAGCTCGGCGAAGTCGAAGAACTCAAAAAACAATCAGACACCAAAGTGGCCTTTATGGGCGATGGCATTAATGATGCGCCCGTTCTGGCCATCAGCGATGTGGGCATTGCCATGGGAGGCTTGGGTAGTGATGTGGCCATTGAAACAGCAGATGTCATCATTCAGACCGACCAACCGAGCAAGATGGCACGGGCCATTAAAATAGGACGCTCCACCCGAAAGATAGTTTGGCAAAATATTGGGCTCGCTTTTGGCGTGAAGGCATTTGTGCTCATCCTTGGAGCGGGAGGCCTAGCCACGATGTGGGAAGCAGTTTTTGCTGATGTGGGGGTTGCCTTATTGGCAATATTGAATGCTGTTCGACTTCAGCGGATGAAGTGGAACACTTAGTTTCAAAGAGGAACTATTTTTTGGGCTAACTTATATTTCAGCCGTTGTTGGCAGCTCCATGGTTGGCCAAGACCTTCAATAAAATTGTACATGAGACGCTTCGCAGGTTGAGACACCCAAACAACTTTCCTTGTTTTGGAGGGGACTTCAGGAAGGTTAGGGGTCTGATTCTTCGAGAAACGGCGACAGGACTTATGAGACAATATGAAAGCTTCCGGGCATAAAGAATCTTATCCGAACAATTACGAAATGCTTATCACTGTAGATGAAAAATAATCCGGTCGTAGGGTAACTCCAATACTTTTGTTCCCTTATTGTCGTAATGTTTGATGAAACTTCATTTGGGCAAAACGGAAGTCGCCCAAACGGATTTTTGGTGCGTCCTTCCTTTGCAAACCCTTCTTGGGGTTTTGCCTATAAGGCCGCAAATCCGCTTGTCCGCCCATCAAATTTTAAGGGTCCCGTAATAAAAGAAGCCCTGATTGTTTTTCGGGGCATCGAAAAACAGGGCAGGGCCCAAGGACTTCCAATCAGGACACCATCGCCTGCAGTCGCTTAACTTCCCGTACGCTCCCTTGCCAATGGGTCGGATGGAATTCCTAGGGCCCTCATCGAACCTGTCAAGGCCAAGGCAGGTTTTGTCCATAAATAGGGTTTCCACTTCCTTGAAAACCTTAAGGTTTTACTACGTCGCGGAGCCTCCCGATTTCTGTCCAAAAGCCTTGACAGAACCCCCTTCTTTTATTGTGCTACGCACGTAAGAAGCAAACAAACGCCCCTTAAAATTTGGGAGACAAAAACCAAAAAAATAGAGGGGAAATTTTTAACCCTGTTTGCTGATCTGTCCATACTGGAGGACGGCAGGCCTTTAAAACTTTTTATCATGAGTACATTGAGAAACAAAGTGCAACTTATCGGAAATGTGGGGCAGGACCCCACCATTACAGACCTTGACAAGGGGAAACGTGTGGCACGGTTCACCATGGCCACCAATGAACATTACAAGAACTCCGAAGGGGAACGGGTGACCAATACCGAATGGCACACCATCATCGCATGGGGAAAACTGGCCGACATCATCGAAGGTTTTGTGACCAAGGGCAAGGAAGTTGCCATCGAAGGGAAATTGACCTCCCGATCCTATGAGGACAAAGAGGGCAATAAAAAGTATGTGACCGAGGTAGTGGCCAGTGAGATCCTGCTTTTGGGTGGTGGTGATAACAATACCACCGAGTAAAATGGATAGGGGGTGTCCAGTCTTTGGGCATCCCTTTCTTTTTTCATCCTTAACATATTTGAAATGGAACACCGTGTCAATGAAATACAGATCAGTTATCGGGAAAAGCTCAGTACCCTGAAATCCCTGTCCGTGACGAACTCCAATGAGGTAGCGAATCTATTGTTCCAAAACTGGGACAACAAGACCATAGGCCTGCACGAGACCTTTAAGATCGTGCTGCTCAACCAGTCCAATAAGGTAAAGGGCATTTACCCCTTATCCCATGGGGGCATCACAGGTACCTTGGTAGATCTGCGCATCCTTTTTGCCATTACGCTAAAGACTCTTTCCGTGGGGATCATACTCGCCCATAACCATCCCTCTGGGCAACTCAAGGCCAGTTATCAGGACAAACAATTGACCCAAAAAATCAAAGAGGCAGCACAGCTTTTTGACGTCAAGATTTTGGACCATATCATCCTTGCCCCAGACGGACGGTATTACAGTTTTGCTGATAATGGAATTCTTTAATCCAATGGTCATGGAAGCGAATACAGCGAATACAGAAATGACGGAATTTGAAAAATGGTTGGAAGAACAATATGACCCAAGGTATTACCCCGATGGGTTCGATCCAAGCCTATATGATCTGTGAGCAATGAACTATCAAAGTTTTGAATAATGGTCTATTTGAACTTTACCAACCTTGATAGCGAGACCCAGGAACGTTTGCTTTCCGTATCCAAAGAAGATGTGGAAAGCCGTTCCGGGACCGAATTGCTCCAATTTGCAGAAACGCATGATAAGGACTATGATACCCTCTTGGAAGAAGAGGCAATGCGAAATCTCTACAGTTATGATTTCGTATTCAATATGTGAATGCCAAAACACACCATCGAAGCCCATCCATCACGATGGGCTTTTTTTATGGGTTCATGGTTGGTTTTTAGGTGGGTCGAACACCCAAAAACCAATTTGGGAAATTCTTGTTTGCAAAGTATTGGGCAACCCCAAAGTATACCTATCCCTTATTTGACCGCAAGTTCGCCCTTCAAAAATGTTCCCATCAAAAGACTACGGCATAAACCGTTCGTACCTCACTCCTTATTCCGTTTCCTTTTGAGCTGAAATTTTTGTGAAGTGCGGGGATGCCCTCAAATAATTAATAATCTAAAATCATGTATTATGAAAGCAATTGTAAAAAAGTCATTGGAAATCCCTGCAAAGAAACATCCAAAGAAAAGCGTTGTCAAAAAGACAGCGGATGCCACGGTGGACAAAACCTACTCCCTGGTGGTCAATCTCTGGATATTTCGGTATGAGTATTACAGGGAACAGACCAATACTGTTCCATCAGAGGACTGACGGGAACAAGACCCTTGAAAAAGGGTCTTTTTTTTGGCGTTCCCGTGGAACTCCCGACGTTGTGGAAACCCAAAAATGGACGTTTCATATTTGCTGCGGGCAAATGATGCCATTTGCCCGCAGAACGCATTTTTGTGCCTGAAGGAATGTGGGTATATTTAAGATGCTACATCGTAGCAAAGTTTGCACGGCAACCCAACTTGATCTGACTTTCCAAAAGTCCGTGCTCCATAGGGTAAAATATGAAAAGGGACGGCTGTCTTTTTAAGATGGTTTGTGCGATGCTTTTTGGGCCTTTGGCGCAAAAAGGAGAAGCAAGAGGATAGCGTGCTGGCGCAGCGCTACCGATCATGGTTGCTTCGCAAGGCCCTGTTTATGGGGGTTTCGGGGAATCTTGAAGATTTCGGGCATTTGGTTTTTGTTGAAAAAATGGGCCGGGCCCAGTAAAACCAAGGAATTTTTGTTGAAAAAATGGATAAAGGATATGAAAAAGAGACGTTTGCGGGACTGAGGATCAAAATCTCGGTGGCCATGAAATTTCGGAGCTTTTCCAAACGGCAAGGAAAGTCCCATTCCATGACCTTGTTGGCCATGGTGGAGTTCTTTGATCATAATGGTATATCGCCCGATGAACGGATGCACGAGACCATTGCAAGCCTTAAATATTTGATCAAAAGGCGATTCAATGCCATGGTGGCCATCATGCGCAGTATCGAAAAAGAGCAGACCCTGCCCACGGTCAGTATGATACAGGCCCTATTTCAGCAGGAACTGGAATCTGGGGATGGCGAGGAATGGGAAGGGGACTTTGAGTTTTTTGAAAAACAACTGACCGAGATCAATACCCCCTCCAATCCTGAACTCTTGGACAAGGAGACCACGGTGCCCAAGATCGTGCATGAACGGTTGAGGGAACAAATGGAAGAATTGAAGCAGGATTTTACACATGTCCTGGACCATGTGGCCATAACCAAAAACCATTTTGGGAAGGATCAACTCAAAGTGGATCTCAAACCTGGGGCCATTGAACAGTACCGTACCAAACTCAAAAATCTATAAGTATGTACATCGCCATCACAAGACAACACTTGGGAGATAACTATCATGGCAGTGCCAGTGATTTTATCAAGTATTTGGAAAAGGAGAACGAAGGGAAGGCTCCAGAAGAGCAGGAACTTTTTTTCAATCAAACGGAAAATGACATTGATGCCCAACGGGTCATTGCCGAAATCGATGCCAATACCTCCAAGTTGTCCAAGCGAGATCCTAAGTTTTATTCCATTATGGTAAGTCCCTCACAAGCAGAACTGAAACATATCGGGAACGATTCCGAAAAACTGAAAGAGTACACCCGGGAACTGATGAAGACCTATGCTGCCTCCTTTTATCGAGACAAGGAAGTGACCGTAAAGGAGGTATTGTATTTCGCGAAGTTGGAACGGGAACGAACCTATTCCGAAAAAGATAAAGCAGTTAAAGAAAACCAACCCATTGCCAGTAAGATCCTGGCACTACAACATAAGATTAGGGACATCAAACAAGGTAGGGAGCATGGGGATATCGGTAAACTCAAAGAAAAAATACAGGCATTGGAACTAGAAGCGCCCCATAAACAGCATGGCAAACGTATCGTTCCAGGCATGGCCAAGGAAGGCCACCAGAGCCATATCCATATCATTGTCAGCCGTAAGGATGTGACCAATTCCCATAGCCTTTCACCTGGATCTAAATTTCGGACCTCCGAGACAACATTGAACGGGGAGAAAGTAAAGCAGGGCTTTGATAGGGATAAATTCTATCGTGCCTCTGAAAAAACTTTTGATAGACAGTTTGGGTATAGAAGAAATTTTGTGGAAACCTACCATGCCCGAAACTTGTTGGACAAGAATCCCAAACAGTTCTTTGCAGCGCTATTGGGTTTGCCCACAAACGAGAAGCAAGTGGCCAAACAATTATTGTTCAAGGCCGGTGTCCATGTTCCGAGCATCCCCACAAACAAGGCCCAATTGGCCTATAAGGCCATGATGCAACTGAAGAAAGGAATCGGGAAGGCTATGGAATCGGGATCGATTGGTATGTAAAAGATAAAGATATGGAGCATTTAGGATGGATTGGAACTATAGGTTGCCTGTTGGTTGGGGGAGGGATTTCGGTTGTGGTGAATCGGTATCTCGAATATGGCTTTGTGATTTGGGCTTTGGGGATCGTACTTTTGGCCATGGCCAATGGTTTGATTTTGGGATGGGATGATTTAATAAAAAGGACATTGACCCTATGGTTGCCTTTGATGTTCCTGCACATCATCATTTATAGTTTTGTGGACTATTTCAAGGACGATAAGAAACCTTCCAAAACCTTTGTAGTAAAGATGAAAGTGCGTGGCAGACCCTTGGTTATGGAGAATATTCGAAGAGGAGTTTCCGTAATGGCCTCTGCAGGGAGTGGAAAGACCGAAAGTGTCATCTATAATTTTTTGAGGCATTTTCAGAAAGCGCATTTCTCCGGGATTATACATGATTACAAGGATTTTGAGATCACGGAAATGGCCTACCCCTTATGGCAAGATGAAAAGATTCCCTTTCGGATTGTTTCTTTCGGACCTATATATCATCGAGTGAATCCAATAGCCCCAAGATACTTGCCCGATGAAGAAAGTGTGCATGAGGTATCACGGGTGCTTTTGGAAAATCTGATGGAACATAAGGACTCAGATGAGAATAGCACCTCACGCTTTTTTAAGGATGCTGCAGAAGGGTTGGTCAGCGGGCTGATATGGCGTCTAAAAAAAGACTACCCGCATTATTGCACCTTGCCCCATCTGATAGCTTTGTTCCAACAGTTGTCCACCAAAAGCCTGATCAAATTTCTACGAGGAAACATTACCGCAAGGGCCATGGCCGATGCCTTTATCAGTGGTGTGGGTTCTGAACGACAGACAGCAGGAGTACTCAGTACCCTGGCCAATGCCATTAAAAAGATCAGTACACGGAAGATTTTTATGGTGCTTTCCGCGGATGAGATTCCCTTGGATATCAATAATGAAAAGAATCCTGCAGTCATAGCCTTGGTCAACAATCCGCAAAAGGATGCTTCCTTATCTCCGGTTATTGCCACCATCATCCATACCATCTCCAAACAAATGTCCCAGCGCAATCGTAAACCTTCCTTTATGTTGTTGGAAGAGGCTTCCACCTTACGGTTATTAAACATGCATCGAATACCTGCTACTTTACGAAGCTATGATATTGTGAGTGTCTATGTCCTTCAGGACAAGATCCAAAATGATATGATGTATGGGGAAAAGGCGAGTAAGGCAATCCTATCCAATCTATCCTATCAGTTTTTTGGGAAGGTGAACGACCCAGATACAGCAAGATACTATGAACGCTTTTTTGAGCTGGTCAAGATTCCGACCCGAAGTGTGAGCAAGAGTTCAGGGCTCAACTTGGAAAGTCGAATAACGGAAGGGGAGAAGGAAGTGTCCAAACGAAGGGCAGAGGTGTTCTTTCGGTTAAGGCAAGGGGAGTTTGTGGTGTTCGCAGATGGAAAAGATCGGAAGGTGCGGTTTGTCAAACCAGAAATTCAAAAGGGATTACCTAAACCTTTAGAGGTAACTGAACTGGAATTGGAACAGCATTATTTAAAGGTACACCATGATATTGGGACGATTTTTAAATAACCTAGTTTAGGAATGTTTGCATTTCAAATATGTATTTCCAAAAAACAATTCTACCTTTATACAATAACACAAGGGGTGTCCGTAAGGGCTGAGATTAAACCCGGAAGCACTTTGCTTCGCACCTGATCCAGATAATGCTGGCGTAGGGATTTTGGAAAAGCCGATTCAGGCCTTTGTTCCATTTTGGGATTCCGATGTCATTATAATTAGTAGAGAAACCCAAAAAATGGAAATATTTTCACAATTAGTTGTTTTACAATGGGTAGGAACCGCCTTTGGTGTGGTTCAGGTCCTTATGGCACGCCAGAACAACGTACATAATTACCTTTTTGGAATCATTGCCATATTGATCAGTATTTGGGTGTTGTACCAATCCCGATTATATGCCGACATTCTTCTAAATCTTTACTATTTGGTCATGAGTATCTATGGTTGGTTCTATTGGAAGATGGGAAAGCAACAAAAAGAATCGCCCATTTCTTATTCTGATGGTAGAGATCATGGGATTGCAGTAGGCATTGTATTAGGATGCTTTCTCATTATGGCCTATTGGTTGGGACAACATACGGATTCCGATGTCCCCTATTGGGACGCCATGGTCGTTGCCTTTGCTTGGGCAGGGATGTGGTTAATGGCCAAACGAAAGATAGAAAACTGGATTTATTTGAATATTAGCAACTTGATTTCCATACCACTGTTAGTGTACAAAGAACTATACATATATGCGGGATTGACAACGTTTTTATTCTTGGTGGCCATATCGGGTTATATCAAATGGTCCAAAATCATTGAAAAGGAATTGGATGGAGCCGCAGCATAGCATTCAACAACGCTGTTTTGGGAAAAAGGAGTTTCCAAAAGAAGTTCTGGATTGGATCGATGCCGAAAATTTGTGGAACCTTTGGGTGCCAAAAGAATATGGTGGAATGGAAATGTCCTTGTCCGAGGGCTTGAAAACCTTACATTCACTTGCCCAATGCGATGGTAGTCTGGGCTGGACCGTGACCTTGTGCAGCGGAGCCAATTTCTTTATTGGGAATTTAAAGCAGGGCGTTGCGGACGAGATTTTTTTAGAATCCGAAAAAGCGGTTCGCTTTGGGGGGAGTGGAGGTGCATTTGGGACTGCTGAGAAAATGGACGATGGCTATATAATCAATGGACATTGGAAGTATGCCACAGGAGCACCCTATCTGACACATTTCACTTTGAACGCAAAGATTCAGGAAGGAGGCGAGGATATCCTTTTAGAGGATGGTAGCCCTATGAAACAATCTTTTGTGCTCAAAAAAGATGATGTCGAAATTATACGGGATTGGAATGCCATGGGGTTAAGGGCTACGGTTACCGACTCTTTTGCAGTGCGATCCAAATGGGTGGATAACAAGTACAGTTTCGTATATGATGAATTTTATCTGCCTCAGCCCATCTTTAAAATTCCATTCTCGGTATTTGCAGATTTGACCTTATGGGTCAATTATTTGGGGATGGCGGATCACTTTTTGAAGGAGGCTCAAATGTTTAAGAAGTCAAATACCTTTTTTAATAAACTTCAAGATATTTTGATTGGTGCTAATTATCAAGTTATGATATTTGCAAAACAGCTGGAATATAGTATTGAGATTGGACTATCTGTACCGATTGATTTTATCAATGAAATACATCATGAGGCTTCTCGGTCTATTGGTACTATTTCGAAAGCAATCATTGAAGTATTTCCTTTTTTGGGCATTCGAGGAATCACGGAAGGTCAAACAGTGAACCAAATATTTAGGGACTATTTCACGGCTACACAACACCACAATTTCCATGGTAAATTGGATTGAGAAATCCCATTTTAAAGCAAAGCAATTAAATTTTAGGTTTAAGAAAATTAGGAGTTCTGGATGTGATTCAAAATGAAATCCGCCCTTTCTTTTACAGAGGTCTTGGGAACTTCAATTAGGTCGTATAGATGGCTGCGATAGGTCTGGATGATTTTGTTGTAGGTAAATACAGCCTCATTCCAGTCTTGTTTTCGCTGTTCATCCGTTTGATAAATTTCTTCCCAAGGGGGTAAAATAAAAACATGGTCGTTGTATCTGGCCGTTTCAACGTAGGTCCTCATTTCTTGATCAATTGGAATACCTTCCAAGGAGGCGTAACATAGGGCATCCAAAAAGCCACGGTCAAAAAAAAGGAGAGTGGTTTCCTTGTGGTCGTTCTTGGCCTTTTCAAAACTTGCAAGGGAACGATGAAACATCATTTCCATATAAAGCTTTTTGTTTTTCCAAGGTAGGGCATCGCCATCTACGGCCTGTTGTTCCTTGATGAGTTCGCGGGCGATTTCCGGGACTACTGCCATGCCTCTTTGCTGTAGTTCCTTTAGGAGCGTAGTCTTGCCCACTCCCGGGCCTCCAGTGATGACATAAAACGGATTGTGATTTTTGGTACGTTTCAATGCTAAGGATTTGGTTTTGTTTGGTTTTTTAATGGTCGGCAATATTACGAACTTCTAAAGAATTGATGGGTTGACAAAGGACGGTCCGGAATAAGTGTTCCATCAATAGGTGTCGAAAGGTAAACGTCGCAGCCTGTTGTCGGACAAGGGACGGCATAAACCGTTCCTTGCGTCCCTTTATATTCCGTTTCCTTGCCACTCCTCAGCCTGTCTTCCGTTTGCTGCGTCCGGCACTTATTGTTTAACCTTAAATCCATAAATTATGTATTTGAACAGATTGCAACAGGACGAGGTCTTTGTACCAGCTGAACTAAGACCTTTGGAAGAATTGACCGGAATACCCACTAGAAAGGGTATGGAACAGGCCGTTGTGAGCCATGGAAAGATTGTGAACGTGGTCTCAAAACGTTATGGGCATATCCCGAATGAACTGTTTTTTGGGAAAGCCGAGAACCGGGTCATCAAAACCGGTCTGGAATATTCTCGCCAGACCATTAACCGCTCTGACAGAAGTTTCAGTATGGACTTCATCCTGACCGATAATACCCAGTTTTCCGTGGGGAACCGAGAGGATGCCATCCTGCCCATGCTCCGATTCACCAACTCCTATGACGGGAGCGAACGCACCTCTGGACATTTTGGGTTCTACCGCAAGGTATGCTCCAATGGCCTGCATGTGGCCAAGACCGAAATAGGCTTTTCGATCAAGCATCATAAGAACAGTGTCCATTTGATCATGCCTGAACTGGAAGGGCTTTTTCAAAAGTTCATGGATAATGAGTTCTATACCATATCCGATAGATTCCATCAAATGATGACTGTGGAACTATTGGATACCAAGGCCTTTGTGAAAGAAGTGCTGGAGCAGACCAAGCTTTTCCGCTATGAGTGTAGTGATACCAATGATGACCCCTCTAAAAGAGCTCGGGAGGTTATTGACATCCTTAATTATGAGGCCATTCAGCTAGGTGTCACACCGAACCTTTGGTTGGGTTACAATGCCTTTAATGCCGTGCTCCATAGCAGTCTCAAAAAAAGCTTTTCACGTCAGGAGCGTTTAGACAAGGAGTTGTTCCAGACCGTTTATGAAATGGCATAAAGCCATCTAGGGTTTCTCCGGTGCCTATGGGAAAACCGGAGATTTAAAGGGTGTTGGGAAGTTGGGACAAATTGTGCTTTTGAGGGGGTAGGGGAATGACTTTTTCTATGTGCACTGTCGTTTATGTTTGAATAAGCGGGTTCATTGCCACACCACGCTGTCTTTATCAGCCGTCTGTGCCCCCATCACCCGCAAGGTGCTGGCCCATCCTTAACCGCGGTGTGGCAACTAGGAGATAAAATTACGAAAAAGGGTTGGGGACATCTGTACTAGGGCGATGATAAAAGGACTTTCTTACTCTGTACTGTTTACCCCATCCCATCAATAAACGTTTCTACAAAGCCTTTTACCTTCCCTAATATCCGTTCAGATAAAGTTGCTCTATCCCTTAGGCTAGGCCTCTCATTCATTACGGCAATGATCTCATCACGTAATGGTTCTTTCTCTGTAAAAAGATAATTGCTTACAAGGTCGACCAACTTTTGATAATCCAAGTTTTCCTCTTTTGCCAAGTTCATTATGGCCTTTTTCTTCTCTACAGTCCAAAAGGACTCAAACTCATTGGCCACTAGTTCGGAGTCCGTTATCAACGGTAGATTTTCCGCAATAAACTTCTCAATCAGTTCTTTTTTGCTTCTTAATTGCGATTCTGAGGCCAATATGTCTGAAATCGCTTTTCGCTGTTCTTCTTGCTCCTTTGGCGCTGAATCGTGGAGTTTGGCCAACAGGGTCAAGATATAGGTTACATTTATTTCATCCCTACGAATCAGTTCCAGTTCAAAATCGATGTCGTTCAAAATGGATACTTTCTCCTTTTGGGTCTCTGATTTTATGATATCATATAAATCCAAATACTTGCTCTTGTAGTTCTCGAAGGTTTGCTCGTCCATGCCCAAATCCTCAAAACTGAACTCGGTGAATGTGCCCAATACATTTTTCACACGCATCAACTCCCTAAAGGCCTTTACAAACTCCAGTTCTTCAGCTTCAGATACCAAATCGTTTACACTGTCAAAGGTTGGAGCAATAGCCTTTACTCGTTCCACGGCTTCATCAAACTTTTCAATGTAGTCCTCATAAGGTTGAACCACAATTTCTTCAATGGCTTCTTTGTTGGAAAACAAGGTAATTGCCTCATCAGTGGCCTCTTTTAAATTCCTAAAGGCCACGACATTTCCCTGGGATTTGACCTCGTCCAATATGCGGTTGGTGCGGGAATAGGCTTGGATCAAGCCGTGATACTTTAAATTTTTATCGACATAAATGGTGTTCAATAATTTACTGTCGAATCCTGTCAAGAACATATTGACCACCAACAAAATATCCACCTCTCTGTTTTTAACACGTTTCCCTATATCCTTGTAATAGGAATAAAACGCATTGGTGGAATAATTGGTTTTGAACATTTGGTTATAATCGGAAATATATTCGTCCAATTTATCCCTTGTATGCTTTGTATCATATCTAGACGACGGATCTTTTTCAAGATCCTCAAAATCTTCGTCAGGAATAAAACCCATAGCATCCTCATCCAACTGATTGGCCTGGTAAGAGTAAATGGTAGCTACTTTTAAATCGTGTTCTCCTGATACTTTTTTAGCTTGGAACAACTCGTAATAGGTAATAAGTGTCTTAACGTTCTGGACGCAGAAAATGGCCGTATATCGTTTGTTGTGCGTTTTACGGTTGTGGTTGTTGATGATGAAATCCACGTTGTTCTCCAGTCGTTCAGGAGCCTCCAGCACTTCTGCGGTATTGATGTCCTCCACTTTTAAGTCCACAACCTCTTCTTTAAGCTTTACAGTGTTCATGTACTCAATGGAAAACTTGAGCACATTTCTATCCCGTATGGCATCGGTAATAACGTATTTATGCAAACACTCCTCGAACAAATCCTTGGTGGTTCGTCTACCCAGTTTGTTCTTTGTTGAATTGTCGGCAAAAATGGGAGTACCCGTAAAACCGAACATCTGTGCATTGCCAAAATAGGTTTTAATGGCATTATGGGTATCGCCAAACTGGCTGCGGTGGCATTCATCGAAAATAAACACGATACGCTCGTTTTTTAGCTGATCCACTTTCGCCATATGTTTGGGCTTGGAGATGGCCGTGTTCAATTTTTGTATGGTGGTTACAATAAGCTTGGTGTCATCGGAGAGCTGTTTGACCAATGTGCTTGTATTGTCCGTGGCATCGATACTGCCCTCGCTAAAGCTATTGAACTCTTTGATGGTCTGATAGTCCAAATCCTTTCGGTCTACCACAAAGACCACTTTGGGCACATCTTCTAAATTGGTTAGTATCTGGGCGGCTTTAAACGAGGTCAATGTCTTTCCCGAACCAGTGGTGTGCCATATATAACCAAATTTGTTACTGTTTTTCACACGCTCTACGATGGCTTCAGTAGCATAATACTGATATGGGCGCAATACCATTAGGATATTAGAGGTGTTCAGCACGATGTATTTGGTGATCATTTTGGAGAGATGGCAAGGCTCCAAAAATTCTTTGGCAAACTCACTTAACTGCGTAATGATGTTGTTCTCCCTATCCGCCCAAAAGAAGGTTTGTTTAAAGGAACGTGCTTTTACAGGGTTGTTTGCAAAATACTTTGTATTTACGCCATTGCTGATGACAAAGAGCTGCACGTATTGGAACAATCCACTTCCCGATCCAAACGAATGTCTTTCGTAGCGATTGATTTGGTTAAAAGCCTCTTTCATTTCCAAGCCCCGCTTTTTAAGTTCAACCTGTACTAAGGGCAGACCGTTAATGAGTATGGTGACATCATAGCGGTTTTTATAGGAGCCCTCCATGGTGACCTGATGGGTAACTTGATACTGGTTTTTACACCAATGCACTTGGTTGATCAACTCCACGTATCCCGTTTCCCCATTGTCTTTGGGGTAGGTAATTCGGTCACGGAGGGTTTTAGCCTTTTCATAAATGTTGCCCTTGGAGAGCTGATTTAATATTTGCTTAAACTCTGCATCCGAAAAGGTGGTCCGGTTGTGTTTTTCCAACTGACCCTTTAAGTTGGAAACGAGTTGATCTTCATCTTTAATGATGACTTTTTCGTACCCTAAGTCCTGTAGCTGTTCAACTAGGTTTTCTTCTAAAATGTATTCGGGTTGGGTGGTCATACTATTTCCAAAGGGGTTCTTTTTTCCAATCAGGTTTCATTCCAAGTGCATCAGGATCAACATTCGGAAATTTTGTGAATAACTCAACTAATTTTTCTCCAAAATTATTATTGGGCTGAACGGTGTCCAATAAATATTTCATCAAACACAAATGCACATATAGTTTTGAAAATTCATGTTGTTTGGGCACATTGTCCAAATCGCTTATCCAAGGATTTGGCGGTTTTGGCAATAATTTTACGGTGCCAGGCAGGTTACGGTTCCATAGCCTGGAATGGTGGGCGCAAAAATTGCGTATTTGAGCTATGGATTGCAACCAGCTGGGAAGGTAGGTATGGTTTACAGCCCCGAACTCTTCCGCAATGGTATCCTTTGATTTTATGGTGTTTTTTAAATTTCCATATAACTTGGACAATGAACCAAAGCTGGTGTGTTCCAACGATTTCCATGAAGGGGGAAATCTTTGGTCATCCTTGTGCTTTTTTAAGTGATTTTTTATCGTCTTGTCCTTTGTCCTGCTGATTTCCTCCTCAAGATTGAATAGGGTTTTGACTAAAGCCCTACTATCCGAAAAAAGTTCAAAATTCTGAAACCACCATGGATCGAATTCATGGGAGAGGTGATAAATTAATTTAGTGCGAAGACTGATCTCTATTTTTTCAATCACTCCAAACAAAAGTAATCTTAATTCGGCATCGAAATTGTATAGAGCAACTACATCATCAAATTTACTGTCAGCCTTAAATGTATGGTTTTCTTTATCCTCTTGCATGACATACCAATATTCCCCCAAACGGTAATAACTGATATGCGACAAATACTTTAACGCAATGGCATCATTGGAAAAGTGGAGCCCCCTATCCTTTAATTGCTTTAATTGTTGTTCCTTGGTAAATGCGGGCTTTTCAAACATTTGTTGTATAGTTTAAGGTAAGTAAACTAAAGCCCATAAAGCAAAAGACACACCCTGGGACGCTGTTCTTATGATGTAGCGTGGTGTGTACTGTTAGTGCAAAAATACTACTTTTTACCATAATTTGCCATAATTTATCGTTTTTAACATTTATTCCCAATACAAATCGACGCTGCAACAAATCTCCTATAAACTGATGTAAGCCTTATACTTACACTATTTCAAAGAAGCCAAAGGAGCCTCACTGACCTTACATATCTCCAATAATTTCTCTTCAACAAACGCAATCAAATCTTCCCTTTGGCTGGCATTAAACAGCTTGGATCTCTCACTTACCTCATTAAAATACAGAATATCCCTGTTAAATGGCCAAACTTGGCTTCCCCTAAACCCTGACTGAAAATATTCTAGTTGCCCCAAGATTGATTTTATAGGGGCTCTTTCCACTTTATCTTGAGCTGCTATTATACCATAGATCGATTTTTGCCAAGGTATTTTGGATTGCCCTTCGAGTTTGATAGCAATATTTTCTGGCCACTTAACATTGGTAATGGTTATTCCCGTCCATGGGTCATTTAAATCATCGTCCACTTGTATATTCCAATCGTCATCCAACTCCCTTTCAAGACGTTCAGCAATCTCATCCACAAACTGTTTGGTAGTTTCCAGCTCTACATCGGATATTGCATTGCCAATGTTTTGGGCAGCATTGTAATTTTCCTTGACAAGCTTGTGCATTTCTTTTTCCATGGCTTTATCGGTTAATTGGTTGGTCAGTCTCTTTAATAAAATAATGTATTGCCGTATGGACTCCCTAAGAATCGGTTCTTCTGCTGATTCCTTTAAACAAGCTTCCAGCCAGTCTATGATATCTGTCTTAAATGCAAGACAATGGTAGTCCTTATCCAAAACCAGTTTGCCTTTACTCTCGGGTGAAGCATCAGAACCACCGAGCGTTAAGTAATATACCGTGTTGTTTTCCTTATTGTGGTTGCAATACCGTTGTAGTTGAACATTTTGGTCGGCTGCATAGATTTTATTCTCTATGCAAATGCTGTTGACATGGTCGGTTATATAAATATCTACTCTGCCTCCTAATAGCTTGGCATCATCTCGTTTACCAATATGTTTTTCCAAGATAACACTAGCCTTCTCCAAATGGATGGTGTTATTGTCCACGGATTCCAAGAACAATCGTAAAAACAAGTTCCCTTTTGCATGCGAACCTTTTGGATCGAGTAATTCCCCCAAGAAAGCGGAATGGGTACCGTTCTCTTTGTGTTCCATGTTAAGAATGGAAAATATATTAAAGTTTTCCCCTTTCAGTCTCGATATCTCATTGTGGTGGGCAATGATTTTTTTGGCGTCCTTGATCAGTTTTTTTTCGTTGGTGTACTTCATCATCAATAGGACTATACAAACATTTGCTGCAACAAGCCTTTTTTAAACTGTTGGTTTTGACTTATTTGAGTTTGTACCACAGCTATTTTTTTATCGATGGCAATTAAAAAATTGGCGATTTGGGTTTGTTCTGGATAAGAAGGAATGAAGAACTTTATTTCTCCTAGTCTTCCAGTCGAAATTCCCAAAACTTTTGTTCCTTGTGCAATTTTCATCACTTGTTTCCTTATCATCCAGTTTTGAAGCAAATATCCAGAAAACCCTAAAGCCATTTTATGCTTATTTGGTCTTGCATGAAAAGTGTGTAACCCAGAAATTACTTTTTCACTATTTAGGTTTACAACCTCAATGGTTTTTCCAATATCATCATAATCTTCAGATGCATCAGCGATTAATAAATCTCCTAATTGCAAAAAAGATTCTTTTTTGACTTTACTCAAATCAACATCATTGTTTACATAAGGCACCAATTCTTCATTAATATCAAATAGGGTTGAAAATTTAGTGTGAATGTCCCCATAATGAACGTTTCTCACCTTACCTGATTCATAGTTTAATTTGTCTCTGGAAAAAGAATTGGTTGAATAGAATGAATATATTTCTTTGAATTTTTTCTCCTCCCAATCAGGATAAGCACTTCCATCTTCTTTCGTAAATCGCAATTCCCCAGAAAAGATTTGCTGCATCACCCCTTTTCTGTAGTCTTCCAACAAACGTTTCTTTTGATGTAATTGCGCAATTTTTTTATCAACCGTTGCAAGGAAAGTGGCTATTTTTTGTTGTTCTACTAGGTTCGGTAGGTTTAGCTTTAGACCCTTTAATTGATGATTATATAAATGAACTACTGAGTTGCCCTGCGCTAGTGAAGCAATATCCTTTTTCTTTGCACTATTTAGATAATACGAAATAAACAAACCATCTTGCTTAGTCCTAACAATATTTAAATCTCCGCCTAATGCCACATCATTTTTAAGAACACATGAAGCGGTAGCAATATCCAATTGAGTTTCTCCAGAAGATGGAATTATCACATCATTTATTTTGCTTAGAACTAATTCATCTTTGGGTAAATTAGTTTTTGAAACAATCTCTTCGATGATTTCATTGTAGTCTGTATATAATTCACCATACCTAATGCACTCAGTTTGTCCATCATCAACAATATCAGATTTTGAGATATTTTTACCCTTTGTAAAAGCGGCTATATCTCCAAATAATACACCATTCCAATTTTCTGAAAACTCGGTAAACCGCAGTTTCGGCACCCGTTTTTGTTCTTCCATAGTTAAAACGGGGTTTTAAGGTTGAGTTGTTGGCAGAAGTCGGCAATCATCGCATTGGTTTCGGACAAGTCTTTCTGTAGGGATTGTAAATCGGCGGCCACTTGGTCCAAATCCACAGGTTCCTCTTCTTCAAAGGTGTCCACGTAGCGAGATATGTTGAGGTTGTAATCGTTTTTGGCTACCTCGTCCAAACTCGCTACGCAACTAAATTTATCTTTTGTGCCTCGGGTGCGGTAAGTGGTAATAATAGCATCAATATGTTCATTGTTCAATTTGTTTTTATTACCATCTTTCTCAAAACCTTGGGAGGCATCAATAAACAAAATATTATCGCTATGCACCCTGCATTTGCTCAATACCAAAATACAGGTGGGAATGCTGGTGCCATAGAAGACATTTGCTGGCAAGCCTATTACTGCATCCAAATAATTCAATTCTTTTATCAGATATTCCCGAATCGTACCTTCGGCACTTCCCCTAAACAATACACCGTGAGGTAATACACAGGCCATGGTGCCGTTGTCCGCCAATTGGAATAGCATGTGCTGTACAAAAGCAAAATCGGCTTTACTGTTAGGTGCTAAACGCCCATATTGGCTAAAACGTTCGTCGTTTTCGTTCAGAGGGTTATTTTTCCCTTTCCATTTGGCCGAAAATGGTGGATTGGCAACTATGGCCTCAAAACGCATTTCCAAATGTTGGGGTTGTTCCAGCGTGTCCTCCTGCCTAATATCAAAATGCCTATAATGAACATCGTGCAAAATCATGTTCATCCGAGCCAAATTGTAGGTGGTGCGGTTGAGTTCCTGCCCGAAAAAATCATCAACCGGCACCTCCCTGCTCACACGCAACAGCAGCGAGCCGGAGCCACAAGTGGGATCATATACACTCTTTAGGCGTTTTTTACCCGTGGTCACTATCTTGGCCAATATTTTGGAGACTTGTTGAGGCGTGTAAAATTCTCCTGCCTTTTTACCCGCTCCACTGGCAAACTGGGAAATCAGGTATTCGTAAGCATCGCCCAGCACATCCGCCTCGGCATCCTCCAAGGCAAAGTCTATTTTATCCAAATGGAACATCACCTTGGAGATAAGGCTGTTTCGGGCTTCGGTGCTTCTTCCCAGTTTGGTACTGTTGAGGTCTAGATCCTCAAATAGTTTGTTGAAATCATCCTCACTTTCCGTACCCATGGTGCTTTGCTCAATACCGTTGAGAATGCTTTCCATGTCAGCAAGGATAAAATTGCTCTCGTTTTCGGTATTAGCATTGCCCTTTTTGGCAATGGAGCTAAAGAGTTCATCAGGTTTTAGATAGTACCCCAATTTTAATAAGGATTCTTCCTTGATGGCTTCCAAATCGCCTGCATCGGTAACCAAAAGGTAATCCTTAATTTCCTCGGTTTCCAGTAAAGAGTTAGCGTATAGATATTGTTTTTCGGAGAGGTATTTGTAGAAAATAAAGCCTAGAATGTAATCCCTGAACTCGTCGGCATCCATTTTGCCCCTCAACTCATTGGCAATGTTCCACAATTGCGTTTCCAGCAGTTTCTTTTGTTCTTCGGACATGAAGTGTATTTAATTCTGGGTAAGTGAAATCTTATTATTCTCAAATATATGGAAATGGTGGGTATTTTGATGTTATTCATTTTCCATGCTTCCAAGGCGCTTTAATACATGTTTAACTCTGCCCGGCTGATTTGAGATAGTACCTTTTAGTAGCTGAAAAAAGGTTTTTATCCACTGTTCAAAAGGCTGATAACTGGGTATTCTTGTTGTTAGTATTCATTTTTGCATTTTTAAAATCTTTGTCAAAATCAGTAAACATCTGTAAAGTGTCATAGCAATAATGATTAATCCAATCACATTATAGAAGAATACAAATTTCAAATATTCTTTTGGCAACCCTAATTTTAATGCATAACCAATGACCGAAATTGAGATTAACGATTTTATGCAGTTTTTTAAAATTCGGACTGTTGTAAAGTAAAGTTCAGATGCAAAGAACAAATCAAATAAAGATTCATCCTCTGAATAGTTATTCTTATTTATATTTGAGCTACTCTTAAAAGTTATTAAAACAGTTAAGAGAGTAAGAATAAAGCCAGCACTTGTCAGTCCAACATTTGCTAAATCAGATGTCATTGATAATGAACGTTCATCTTTTGGCAAATTAAAAAGTCCATTATTAAAAGTCAATAACAAAATGACTCCTATTATTATGGAAATAATAAAATCGTACAATACCGGTCTTCTGAAATATTTGTCGAGCATCATCAATTAAATTTCACCATAAACTCGTTAAAATCCTCTTCTATAAGTTCGTACCAATTTCTTTTCTTTTTTAAAGTTGACATCTCCACATCATATTCTAGCTCCTTTTTTTCTCGAAGTAAATTGAAAAGTTCTTCGTTTCCTTCTTTGTCCTCGTATTTAATTACAAAATCCTCAAAACAATCGATGTTAAAAGGTCTTGCCTTAAATTTTCCAAGAAGTGTTTTTACCATTGAGTTTGCCTCTTTGTTTAACTCCTTACTTGTGATATTTCCTCCAGGTGTTTGAAAGTAGGTCTCAACTCTTATATAATTTGGTTTGAGCCTATTCCCAATAGTATTGATACCAGTAAAATACTGACCTTTAATATCGTTGTCCATTTGAGCAATCTTACTCGGCTGAATCTTAATTTGCATATTCAAAACATTTTGAAGATTTTCCAAGGTTTTGTCAATTGTATTACTCATATACAAATTGACATCTAAAGCCTTTGAGAGTTTTAATTTGTCCCTTGCGACGTTCCTTAAGTAATATTCAACATCAGACATTCTTGGTCCATAATGGTTGTACTCAATGCAAACAACTCCATAATTTCTGCTATAATCGATGAAAAAATGAGTTTCTTCCGCAATTGAACCAAGTGTTTTAATAGGCACCAATTTAAATTCATCAGCAGGTTTAATTTTTGGAACTCGTCCTGAACGTAGAAGTGCAAGAGTACATCTAATTCTTCTTTCCTTTGGCATAAATACTGCGCTCGTCATAAACAATTCACGTGGACTTTCATTTTCTCGATTCCTATGTTTATCAATCAAATAGCCTTGACCTTTATGCAGTTCGTTTGTTAAGAAAGTAATTACATCTTTTAAAATTGTTGTACTACTATATTCACTTTCAAGCTTTGAATAAGCTGTAAATTTTAATGAGTAGAAGTGGAATTTTAATATTTCTCTTGGCATTTATTCAATTGGTTTTTATTAGTACTCACGACTTGTTTATATGGCCAACTTTCTTCTAAATAGGATTGACTTTGCCAAAACTTTGCATTTTAAAAACAAGGCACTGTTTTTGTCGTTTAATAAAATTTGGGGGAGATGGCGTTAAATGTAAGAATTTTCTATAAAATGAAAATGTGGAATTCTGTAAGGAAGTTGTTAAAAGATAAAAAAATAGGAGGTAGGGTAATTATTGCTTTTTAAAGAATTCAATTATATCAAATCCAAAGTAATTAGCAATTGTGTGAAGCGTTTCGACCGTCGGATTACTTTCAGCTCTTTCTATCCTGCCAATTTGATTAGCGGACATATCAATATCTAACCCCATGTTAAGTTGTGATAAACCTCTTTCTTTTCGGTGCCTTTTGACAATAGCACCAATATTGGATAAAATTATATTGAGGTCTTCCTTTGACATCTATCAAAAATTGCCAATTCATTTATATTTTATCAACACATATATGTGTTAGTTTAAAAAGGTTTATTATATTTATCCCAATAACATAAATTTGCGATTCTTCGTTTAGAACATATTTGAAGCTATCGCTTTGAATCTCACACTGAAAACTGGTAATTTTTGCACTGAGATGATAAGCAGATTGGCTCACGACCCGGGCGTGAGCTCTCTTATCGGTGCAAGGTATACCAGTACCACAGTGCGATAAGTTGAGTTTCACGCCCAACTTGTTTCTTGGCGTTTGGTTTCTTTTGGTCCTTTCGGGGCATCGCCCAACCAATTAGGTTATGGGAAACATTTGGCAACATTTTTTTGTAGGGTTCACCTCGTGTTATTGTTCTGTTTTTGGGGCAGCGCACTCGGTGTTCGATATCCTATTTAAAAAGAAGCCAAAGAACCCCGTATAATTCCAAGACTAGGGTTGTGGGATACACGTTACACTATTTTCCGGTTCACGATATTTCTTTGCCTCACAACCGACGACTACACTTTTAGGGCAACCGGCCCTAGTAAACTTTTCTAGTCTAATTCATTTAGGAGTCCCATTTCAAGAGCGTTTGCTGCTTGGACAGGATGGCCTTTGTCCGAACCTTGGCCTTATCAAGTTACAATTTTGTGGTGACTTGGGGGCAGTGTATACAAAAAACCTCCAGACAGGGTAGTAATTGGCTGGAGGCATGATTCAATTGAAACTTGCTGTTTAATTAAACTAACTCAAAATTATGAAGAAATTATCTTTTTATGTAAACAGGAAAACCCTGTTCTTACTATTCCACTTATTGTTGGCACCATTGCTAACGTCATCCATGGTGGCTGGTCTTTCCATTCAATCAAAAGTCACCGGAAAAGTGACCGATAGCGACGGGTTGCCCATTGCGGGGGTCAATATTGTGGTAGAGTCCAAGAATGTTGGGAGCATCTCGGACATGGATGGGTCCTTTAGTATCCAAGCTGGTCCGAACGATGTCCTTGTATTTTCCATGGTAGGTTTTAAACACTTGTCCGTTCCCATATTTGGAAGGGATGAAATAATTGTCCAAATGCAGGAGG
Organism: Flagellimonas zhangzhouensis; assembly: GCF_900102925.1. Classification (GTDB taxonomy): domain Bacteria; phylum Bacteroidota; class Bacteroidia; order Flavobacteriales; family Flavobacteriaceae; genus Flagellimonas; species Flagellimonas zhangzhouensis. The sequence continues at coordinate 601,399 of NZ_FNKI01000002.1, forward strand.
ATGTGACCGCTTTGGGAGAAGTAGTACTCAATGCAGGATATTATACTGTTTCAGAAAAGGAACGTACCGGTAGCATTGTCAAGGTAAAATCCATGGACCTTGAAAAGCAACCCATTTCCAATCCGATTGCCGGTCTTCAAGGCAGGGCAACAGGGGTGCAAATCCAACAGACTTCGGGTCTGCCAGGTGCTAATTTCAATATCCAAATCCGAGGACAGAACAGTATACGCTCCGTGGGCAATGATCCCCTCTATATTATTGACGGTGTACCATTTTCCTCGGTCAGCCTAGGGGAACAGCAAGCTTCCATTGCCTTGCCGGGCACAGGCATCAGTCCTTTGAATAACCTGGACCCCAATACCATTGAGAGCATCGAGATCTTAAAGGATGCGGATGCCACGGCCATTTATGGATCCCGCGGTGCCAATGGCGTTGTCCTAATTACCACAAAAAAAGGAAAAGGCGGCCCTACCCAAATATCCTTTAATGTCTTTACAGGTCTTGGGAGTGTCACCAATACCTTGGATATGCTCAATACGGCGGAATATCTTGAACTGCGTAACGAGGCCTATGCCAATGATGGTGTGGACCCCATTCCCGACAATGCCTATGATGTCAATGGCACATGGAATCCCAATCGTTACACTAATTGGCAAAAGGAGCTATTTGGCAAAACAGCTTTTATGACCAACCTTCAAGGTTCGATATCTGGAGGAGACCAACACACCCAATTTTTGGTCAGTGGCAATTACCATGGCCAGACCGATGTATTGCCCGGTGATTATACAAGTAGCAAGGTCTCCGGGTTGGCCAATATTAGCCATAGGACACTTGATGACCGCTTTTCAGTTCAGCTTTCAACCAACTACTCGTCCGCAGTGAACAATTTGCCCAATGCCAATTCCATGGTTACCCAAGGTATCGTTCTTCCCCCCAATGCCCCTGAACTCTACCAGGAAGATGGCAGTTTGAATTGGGAAAACTCCACTTGGGACAACCCCTTGCGGCATTTGAAAGATAGTTACAATTCCCGTACCACAACCTTTATTGGGAATATGAGACTTGCATATACATTGATGCCCGAGCTTCAATTCATGGCCAATTTGGGATATACCGAAAACCACATCAAAGAAATCAGATTGGTTCCATCTACAAGAATCGACCCTGCTTTTGGCATAGGAAGTGAAAATTCCTATGCGGTGCACAACACAGGGGAAAGGAATTCTTGGATCATTGAGCCCCAACTCGTATGGAACCATGGTTTCGGAAAGTTGAGCCTGCAGAGCTTGGTAGGCCTATCCTTTCAAGAACAATCCAGTGAACAATTGTCCCTTCAAGCCTTTGGGTTCAGTAGCAATAGTTTAATTGAAAGTAAAGCAGCGGCCAATGACCTCAGCGTCTTTGGGGATATAAACCAAAAGTATCGGTATCAAGCCATTTTTGGAAGGTTGAACTTCAATTATCAAGGCAAATATATAGTAAACCTAACCGGAAGAAGGGATGGGTCAAGTCGATTTGGACCTAACAAGCGCTTTTCAAACTTTGGCGCTGCCGGATTGGCTTGGGTATTCTCGGAAGAGCCCTTTATGCAAAAGACATTTCCCTTTCTCAGTTTTGCAAAGATCAAGGGAAGTTATGGGACATCGGGCAATGACCAGATTGGGGACTATCAATATTTGGATACGTATTCCTTTAGCAACCTACAGTACCAAAATAGTCTTGGATTGTACCCGACCCGTCTTTTCAATCCTGACTTTAGTTGGGAACTGAACAAAAAAATGGAGGTGTCCTTGGAATTGGGCCTATTTAAAGATCGTATTCGCTTTATAGGAAATTATTACCGCAGCCGATCCTCCAATCAATTGGTCGGGATACCGTTACCGGCTACTACAGGTTTCGGAAGTATAATCGGGAACTTGGAAGCTACCGTGGAAAACACGGGAATTGAATTGGAATTGGCCACAGTGAATATTCAAAACAAAAACTTTCGTTGGTCGAGTTCCTTTAATCTCACTATTCCCAAAAACAAATTGGTATCCTTTCCAGACTTGGAAGGCTCTACCTATGCCAATCAATTGGTCATAGGGGAACCGTTGAATAGCATCAAACTTTATCAATTAAATGGGGTCGATCCAGAAACTGGACTCTATGAGTTTGAGGACTTCAATGGGGATGGTGAAATCACCTCCGTTGATGACAAACAGGTCATAAAGCATATGAACCCGGAATTCTTTGGTGGCTTAAACAATAGTCTTTCCTTGGGAAAATTCAACTTGGACGTATTGTTCCAGTTCAGCAAACAGATGGGATTCAACTATTGGCGAAACGGAAGCATTCCCGGGAGCAACAGAAACCTCCCCCAACGTCTACTCCAACGATGGCAAACTGAAGGTGATATGGCACCTGTGCAACGGATGACGGTCGGCAGGAGCCTTGATCCACTCATCGGTTATTTCAACCATCAGCAAAGTGATGCCGTGGTGTCCGATGCATCCTACCTCAGATTAAAGACATTGTCCATCTCCTATACTTTGATGGATAAAATAAAGGGTGGTATAGGCTGCGAAATATATGCTAGAGGACAAAACCTGTGGACATGGACCGATTACTTTGGCTTGGACCCAGAAACACAGAGTACCCAAACAGTACCCTCATTGCGGATATTAAGCTTAGGGACAATCATTAAATTTTAAATCAATAGGTATGAAAAAGTATAAACAACCAATTTATAGAAATCCTTTAATAGGGATCTACAAAGTTTTATCCGTGATTTTAATGATAACGGTTTCCTGTGAATCCTTTGTGGAAGTGGACCTTCCACAAGATCAAATTACAGGTGAGGCCGTCTTTGAAGAATCGGGAACCGTTCAGGCCTCACTACAGCATATTTATGCAGAGCTTAGGGACAATGCCTTTACCAGCGGTAAAAGTTTGGGTGTATCCTATCTGATGGGACACTATGCCGATGAACTCCATTTGGTCAATCCCAACCTGAACAATATCCTGTACTACGAGGAAAACAACGTACTGCCCACCGACGACTTTGTACTGGGTTTCTGGAGCAAAGGATACAATTTGATCTATGCGACCAATAGTATCATAGAAGGTCTTACGGTTGATTCTGGCATCCCAGAAGTAGAAAGAAACAATTATTTGGGTGAAGCCTATTTTTTGAGGGCATACCTTCATTTTTATTTGGTGAACCTTTTTGGCCCGGTTCCCTACATCACAAGTACAGATTATACCGAAAACCAAGCTGTATCCCGACAATCAGAAGTGTTGGTCTATGAGCACATAGTGGAGGATTTGATCATGGCCAAAGATCTGTTTTCGGCAACTGAAATAAACGATGATAATTTCAGGCCCGATCATTGGACCGCTGTGGCTTTGTTGGCAAGGGTCTATCTGTACCAAGAAAATTGGGAAAGTGCCAACAAGCAGGCAATCGATTTGATATCCCAAGGTGGTTTTGAACTCCGCACAACACTTGATCAAGTTTTCTTAAAAGATAGTGGGGAAACCATTTGGCAATTGGGTCCAGGTTTGGAAGGAAGGAATACCCATGAGGGTTTTTCGTTTATCGTGAACAGTCCTCCTCCAAACTGTGTGCTATCCGAAAATCTATTGGATAGTTTTGAGACCGGGGATCGACGAAGAAGCCAATGGGTAGGTACGGTGATTGATGGGGAAACCCAATGGCATTTCCCTTACAAATACAAACAGGTTTCCGGCACGGAAACCACACAGGAATGCTCTATATTATTTCGATTGTCAGAGCAGTATTTGATCGCTGCCGAAAGTTTTGCCCAATTGGGAAATACCACAGCTTCTTTGGACTACCTAAACCCCATTCGGGATAGGGCAGGCTTATCCTTCCTCTCCCCAATGCCCAAAGAAGAACTGTTAGACGCTATTTCCCAAGAACGAAGAGTGGAGCTTTTCACGGAACAGGCCCATCGTTTTTTTGACCTAAAACGTACAAACATGGCCAATACCATTCTTTCAAGAATAAAATTAAACTGGGATCCCACCGACATATTATTGCCGGTACCAGATTCGGAACTGTCCATTAATCCCAATCTCAACCCTCAGAATGAAGGCTATTAAACACTTGGTGCGAAGGACAATTGGGTTGGCCATAAGCAGGCCAACCAACCGTCTTATTTTTTTATTTTCATTGTTTTTTGAATTAGCGGTCTGCCCTGTAGTGGGGCAGGCCAACAATGGAATCAAAGCACATTTGAACGAAAACAGGTTGTTCCTATATGTAGAGGATAGCATATTAGGGCAACCCATACTATTTATAAGGCAGGATGTGGGCCAACTCCAAGTAACATGGACAAAAGAAAATGATCACTTGCTGCTTCAAGTATTTCCAATTGTTTCCTTATCCGGAACAACTATTCCGATAAATCAGGATTACAGAAACGAACAAATGATCTTAGGACGATTTCCAATCCTATTGGGGCCAAGTGGCCCCAAAAACTCCGTAATAGATGCCACCGATTTTATGTTGGGAGGCCATATTCCATGGTATCCCAATTATGTAGACGAACCAGCGGTATCCCAATTATCATTTATAGAATCGGTCGGTCATTTAGAGTTTGAGACCTTGATTCGTGTAAAAAAAACCGTGGAATACAAGAGGCAACAAAAAACGGTTGTCATTGATTATAGTTTTCTTTCCTTGCCCGACCCCATGAGGCCAAGGTTGTTCGATCATCGAATGGGATTTGCCACTGAGGATCTTTATGAAACTACACCAAGCATTGGCAGTATCATGCGTTGGCGATTGGAAAAAAAACATAAGGACAGTTTAATCAGTGAACCTGTACGACCCATAATATTTTACTATGGACCCAATCTTCCAGATAAATGGAAGCCCTATGTCAAAGCAGGCATCCTAGAATGGACCAAATCCTTTGAGAAGGCAGGCTTCAAAAATGCGTTGGTGGTCAGGGAATTTCCCCAAGACATTGACCAGTGGGTTACACGGAGTATGCAATTCTCTGTCGTTCGCTGGAAAAATTATGATGGGATAAGGGGCAGTGAGTCAAAAAAAGGGTCTACCGTGAGAAAATATGTGGATTTCCGTACTGGGGAAATCCTTAAAGCGGACATTGTCTTGGGCAGCTCATACCAAAGCCTAGCTGATGAATATTTTGTACGGTGCGCCCCATTGGACCCTCGCGCCCAACAATATCCTTTTCCAAATGGGCTTATGGGACAGCTTATTCAGGTCGTAACGGCCCATGAGGCGGGACACGCTCTTGGCCTAAAGGATGGAAACTTTGGGGAATTCAGTTATCCTGCCCAGAAAATGAGGGATACACATTGGTTGGAAACCATGGGCCATACCCCCAGCATAATGAACTATGCCAGGCACAATTATATGGCACAGCCTGAAGATAGCATTCCCCCGTCCCTATTATTACAGAAGGTTGGACCTATGGATGTGTATCAGATCCAATGGGGTTATTCAGCACTGGAAAGCTTGGTTACTTCTGAACAAGAGCACTTGCAAAAATGGATTCATCAACAAGATTCAATAGCTTGGTACCGTTTTAATAGAGGGGCTTTCAATCTTATTGGACCCGATATGACCAACGAGGTCATGGACAACAATGAGCCCATGACAACAACTTATTTCGGACTGAAAAATATTCAGCGAGTTTTGGAACTACTTCCCAAAGTCGAACAAAAACAATCGGACCCTACATTTTTAAAACGGTTATATCAAAAGACCATAAATCTGTGGTATGATCAGATGCAGCAGGTACTATCCTTAATTGGGGGCTATACCGTACACAATATGTCATGTGGACAGCAAGGCAATTTCTATAATCCTATCAGTGCTGAACGTCAACAGGAGGCAGTGGAATTTTTAAGTTCCCATGCCTTTAGAGTTCCAGATTGGCTTTCGCATCCATCATTCCTTTATCGAATTCAATATTCATCAGATGAGGACTTTTTGATGGACAGCCAATTAAGACTCTTGTCAGATGTGTTAAATTCTTCTCGTTGGCATCGTTTGAAATGGATGGAGGACAATATGGGATACAATTTAATATCCCTAAAGTTAATACAAGCAGTACGAGTTCAACTATTTCAAGAATTGGAATCAACTCATGTCAGCATCGGAAAACGGCGGCAACAGTTACAAAAGGCTTTCATCGAATTGTTGACCAAGGCCATTTCAGAAAACCTCAATTACGGGCGCCCGGAATCAAAGGAAAACTCCTATTTGCATGCGGATTACACAAAGGCCATATTTGAGAACGAGCTCGTTGCTTTGGAAAAGGATGTCAAGAAAAGTTTACGTAGCACAGAAGACGAGATGACCAGAATCCATTTGAAGTGGTGCTTAAATCATATCAAAAAATGATGGGGCACAAAAAAGGTTGGTCTATTGACCAACCTTCCTTTCTAAAAACACTCAGAATCAATCCCTTTTCAATTCATTGATACAGGATGTTCCGTTAAGGCTCAGATCTTTAAAAACAGGGCTATTGTTATATTCACAGGTGTAGTCCCCCTCAATATTACAATCGACATACTGTTCATCACAAGGATTGGCCTGCGATTGATATACATAACCGATCATTAGCCCCTCCTTGTTCACTTTCTCACTGTCCTCAGTGCCAAAGGCACTTGTGGCAAACGCCAATGCTATGGCCACTACTGGAATCAAAAACTTAATTTTCATTCTTTTCATTGTACTAAAATTTAATTATTACTGCGATCTACTCTTATTACGGGTTTTCGATCTTCATCCCGCTACTGGCCAGTAGGTTACTTTCTATTTCGTGTTCCTTACTTATTTGAAATAAAATATTTCTCTACCATATGGTAGATGCCAAGTTTATTCCCCTGCATACTTACCAATCGATTTCCTACAATGTCAAATTCCCTTAGTTTTTCTTTTTTGGTATGGTTTAAAGAAAAACTGAATTCATATGTGCCTTTCTTCCAGTTATAAACATCGATGATGGCTATTTCTTCCAAGTTATTATTGGGCTCATTTTTACCTAGTCGATCAGAATTTATGAACATTAAATCATCAGCAATCGCACCAGTATTGCTTATAATTACTGGTGGAGCACTAATCTGCACGCCTTGCTCCCTACTTTTCTTTGCTAACCTTATCTGAGCCCATTTTGTGGTATCTATTGTAGTACGTCTTATAATTTGGCTCAAGGTGTTGTCCATTACCAAGAACTCATTGGTATAAAAATGGAGATAGCCGGCCATGTTGGTATCATGAGCGTAGTTCAATTCCCCGTCAACATCCATGATGCCATCAATACTTGGTTTTAAAATCGTAGTGTCCAAATGGACTGAAACTCCTTGTTCCCTGGTAATCATACCCAATGTAGCCCTCTGTGTTTGGGTGCTAATGGTTCTGATCATGATTCGATTGCTATCTATAGGAAGGGCCTTACTGAAATAGGCACGCCCATACATCCAAGGGTCAGCACGCCATTCTCCAAGACGCCCCCTCAGTATGAATGGAATCGTACCGTCCATGACGAAAAAGTAAGGTGAAAGGACCTTTATTTGCAGGGAACGATAGGATAGGTCCCTGTTCTGTGGAATCAATTTAAGATGAAAAGTATCCTTGGTGTTCAAGTCAACTTGAAGCAAGTGCCATGGCGCCGTTGAATTACCTAAGTAAAGGTTGTTTTTATCTGCGCCGGCAATATAGTAGGAATTAAACCCCAGATCCATGTAATATTTTTTGATAATAGGGTGTGGCGGATATCTCCTACTGAAGGCATTGTTATAGTGTACTTGTTGTTCGGATGAGAGGAAGAGAACAATCATAACACCAACAGCAGTACTTAATGTGCCCAATAATTTTATGTAAACCTTCTTTAGATTCATGGCTGTGTTGGTTTAGGTTTTGTTTTGGACTCCAATAACACAATGCCCATTATGGATAAAACTATAAAGGCCAAATTGAAAATGATATGTTCCGTCCAACCCAGTTCTTCAAGAACACCACCACAGGAACACGGAACGTAATCGCTAAAGTTGAGAACCAAAATGATATAAGTCGTGAACATGGTCATCAAGGCAATTGTAGCATAAAGACCCACCAAACGAAAGGAATCCTTTAAAAGCAGCAATGCCAAAACATATTCGGTAATAGGAACCATCCATACTAACCCATCCGCATAGGCAGTCAAGATCGGGGATTGTCCCAACTGAATTTTGAATTGTTGGAAATCCATAAGTTTGCTGGTAGCCGCATAGATGAATAGGATGGCACAAAGCATACTAATGGAAAAAGGGAACCAGGCATATATTTTTTTTGAACCTTTCATATCCTTTGGATTGATATGACAAATTTCGGAAGTTTGAAGTATCTCTAAGGGAGTAATTGTTATCTGATACGGAGTAAATGCATGATTATGAGTTTTTTAAGACCTTAAATCAGTTGGGGACATTCCATATTTATCCTTGAATGCCCTTGAAAAATGGGTCTTGCTCTTGAACCCGGTCATTTGGATGATCTGCTTTATGGTCAAGGTACTGTGCTTGATCAGGGTCTTTGCCATTCTGAGACGTTCCCTGGTCAGAAATCTAAAAATGGTCGTACCGTAGATCTGTTTGAAACCATATTTTAGTTTGTACTCATTGGTGCCCATCTGTCGTGCAAGGTCATTCAACCTTGGAAGGTCCTTTTCCAGATTGTTGATGATCATATCGTGGACATCCCTGATGATCTGGATATCCTCTGGGGTCAAGGTGACCTTGTGTTCCTTGATTCCCTTGGTCACTTTGAGCGTTTTTTTGGGAAGTCCAGTGTCAAAAGGCTCCCCTTTGGAAAAGAAGACCGAGTCCAAAAGGATTTTTTGACCGCTCCCATCCAAGGCTTGATAGACCGATAGTTGACAATCCTTGGAGAGCACAAGACCATCGTTCGTAACGAATTCCAAGAACAATACCGTTTCTGATCGCTCCCTTTTCAGATGTTTGGCCATCTTCTTGGTCCATTTTTTTCCAGACTTTTCACTTAGGAATTCAGTGATATGTTTTCCGATAAGATCTTTTGGGAGATAAGACATTAAAGAGCAGGTTCCGTTGGTGACCAATTCTATTTGACCCTGCGCATCTAGGATAAGGGACAGTTGGATGACACACTGTGGGGTGTTGTGCGCATTGGCAAAACCCTGATGGATAAAGGCAGCACCTATTTCCTCATTGACCATGTTCAGCAGGACCACCAAGGAAGCGATATTGTCATTTTTATCTGAAGGTTCAATGGAATAAAAGAAATTGCCCTTGGCCATTTCCAAGAGCATCTTTTGGATTCGTTTCACCCTAAAGTCATCACTGTTCGGCATATTCCTTTATATAATGGTTAGTTTCCATCCTTTTCTTCTATGCCCAAAAAGGCCAAGGCCTCCGATTTATTGTCAAAGGATTGTGTAGGTACCTTTTGGGCATGGGTATCCAAATAAATGGAACTGATCATGTCCGTAACCGGGGGATCGATCAAAAAGGCCAGTTTCTCTATCCAAAGAGATCCTTCCAAGGCTAGGTAATCCCTGGCCGCTTTATTTATATTGCGTACCTCGCGGATGTCACAGAGTACGGGCATTTCTCTTCCTTCCTGTAATTGCATCCTGTCCATAACAATGACCTGGGCTGCCTTGAGGTCTATACAAGGTGCTTTCTTGTAAATGATATGTATTAGGCGATCGGTCAATAGATAAACGGTATAAGTGTTTTCATGTGTTTTTTTCATAGCTGAAAACTGGTTAGTACAAGTAATTTACAAAATTATTGTAATTGAGTTGTTCGTTTAGGCGCCATTGACCTTAATAAAAGGATTTCAGTTATCTGAAAAGGAGTATATGTTATCTAAAAAGGATTAAATAATAGATAAACTATCTATTAACTGACAAAAACCGTTTCTTTTTATCACAATTTAAAGCAAACATTATGGCCAAGATCAAACACCACAATTTTTTGAATACCGTACACGAAGTGTTCACAGATGCAAAACAGGCTGGGGTATTGCACCTCTATGCAGGGGGCAGTTCCTTTTCGGGAAGGACCATTGAAGTCGAGGGGAGGGAACTGTACCATTTTGGGACAACGGGTTACCTCGGATTGGAACAAGATCCTAGGTTAAAGAAAGCCGCAATGGATGCCATAGCTAAATATGGGACCCAGTTTCCACTCTCCAAATCCTATATTTCCAATCCATTGTACGAGGAATTGGAAGCGTCCATCGGGAAAATGTATGGGTATCCCATCATCATAACCAAGAACAGTACCTTAGGGCATTTGGGGGTAATCCCCAGTGCCGTTGATGACGACGATGTGATCATCTTGGACCATCAAGTCCATTGGAGTGTCCAAAATGCGGCCAAAATGTTGAAAACACGCAGCATTCCCATTGAACTGATACGCCACAATAATCTGGAGATGTTAGAGGATAAGATTAAGAAGTACCGACATTCCATAAGGCATATCTGGTATATGGCCGATGGTATTTATTCCATGTACGGGGACTATGCTCCTGTTAAGGATTTGATGAAGCTTTCTGAAAAATACCCACAATTGCATTTCTATTTCGATGATGTGCACGGGATGAGCTGGGTGGGCCGAAACGGGACGGGCTATGTGTTGGATCAATTGGGGGAGCTTCCCGAAAATGTGCTATTGTTCGGGACCTTGAGCAAGACTTTTGGGGCCAGTGGGGCCGTATTGGCCTGCTCCAATGCCAAAATGTACGACAAGATCAAGACCTTTGGTGGGCCATTGACCTTTTCGGCACAGTTGGAACCGGCCTCGGTGGCCGCTGCCATTGCCTCCGCAGGGATTCATTTGTCGGATGAGATCTATGACTTGCAAGGGGAGTTGCGGGAACGGATCGATTATTTCAATGCCTGTTTGTTGGATACGGAACTACCTTTGATTGATCAAAATACTTCTCCTGTTTTTTATATCGGTACCGGGATGCCCAAGACAGGGTACAACTTTGTCAACCGATTGATGCAGGAAGGGTTTTATGTGAACCTCGGTATTTTTCCTGCTGTACCGGTAAAGAACACCGGGGTGCGTATTACAATCTCCAGGCATAATCAAAAGGATGAAATTAAAGCCTTGGTAGAGGCCATGGCTTATCACTTTCCCAAAGCATTGGAAGAAACCGGTACAGATGCCCAGCGGGTATTCCATGCCTTTAAATTGGAATACAAAAAAGAGCAGACACAGAAATCTTTTGAAGGATTGACAATGAAGGTGGTGGAGTCCATCGATCAGGTGGACAAGGAAGTGTGGAACTCCTATATGGGTGGGCAAGGGGTTTATGACTGGGATGGACTCAAATTCCTGGAAACGGTATTCCAAGGTAATATTCAAAAGGAACATAATTGGACCTTCCAATATGTGGTCATTTCGGATGATCATGACATCCCTGTTTTAATGACCTTTATGGCACTGGGGCTTTGGAAGGATGATATGTTGGCGGATGCCAAGGTTTCAGCAGCCATTGAGGAAGAGCGCAAGTTGGCACCTTATAAACTTTCATCCATGGTTCTTTCCATGGGATGTCTGTTCACCGAAGGAGATCATCTGTATTGGAATGCTGAACATCCATTGGTGGATAAAGCAACGAACTTCTTTTTGGAGTTTATGGAAAAACAGGAACTGGCGTTAGGTGCTAAAATGACCGTACTTCGGGATTTTCCAAAGGAGTCACTGTGGAACAATGAACTCTATGGACAGGGATTTCTTCGTATTCAAATGCCCAATTCCTGTACCGTGGATCTAAATGGATCGGAGAGTATTGAAACCTATGTGGAGCAACTCTCAGCGAGGAACAGACGGCATTTCAGGACCGATATCCAACCCTTTTTGGATTTGGTGGATTGTCGAGTGTCTTCAAATCTTTCCGCTTTACAATTAGCACAAGTAAGGACACTTTTTGGGGAGGTGCAGGCCAGAAACTTGGGGCTCAATACATTTTCATTCCCGGAAGGGTTGTTTGAACGAATGAACGAAAACCCATTATGGGAATTCATTGTTCTGTGTCCTAAAAATGGACCAAATCGAATTGTTGGTGTCATGTTCTGTTATAACAACGGTGGCCAGGTCTATGTGCCTGCCTTTGTCGGAATGGACTATGATGGTTTGGAAACGTTTTCTACTTATAGGCAATTGCTCTACAGAACCATTGACAGGGCCATTGCCTTGAAAATCCCTAAGATCGATTTTGGGATGACCGCTTCTTTCGAGAAACGGAAGCTAGGCGCTGTGGTTCATGAAAAATATGCCTATCTGCATACACGTGATAATTTTATCCTGGAGCTATTGGGAGTCATGGAAGGACAGTAATAAATATGGAATACCATGAAATATCAAAAGCTGCTATCAGAATTTGAGGGACAATTGGATACCTTGGAGAGTGGGAACGGGGACGTGCTCTTCAAAGCGGAAAAAGGCATTGCCCTGGTGGAAAAAAGCATCCGTAAACTTCAAAAACAGATAACGGGGAAATCTTTTGAGACCCAAGCTGATGAAATTTACTTTTTCAAGCATGTCAAACCCCAGATCTTTAGCAAGTTGATTTATTATGTTCGACTCTTCAACATCGAGAGCAAACGGCCCAGGGGAAACAATGCCGCCCAGATCAAATACCTGCAGCACCAAATCGATAAGTTCCAGACCTTTTTTAATGATAACCTTGAATTTTATAACTATTACCGTCGAGGGGCCATGTCCCTTGATGAACAATATTTTGTAAGGGGCAACAGAGACCTACGATTACCCTTGGAATCATTTCATTTCCTTATCGATGACCAGTTCTCCACCTGTCAGGATGGGACTGTGGCCATCATCATGGCCTATGATATGCTTATTGTGTACCTCAGAAAGGAAGTGGACGACCTGCAAAACAATTTGGAACCCCAAAAGAACACACTTATGGAAAAACCTTCAAAATTATTTTGGACCGGTAGCAAGACCGATCTCATTGAATTGTTATATGCACTTCAATCCAGTAAATGTATCAATAGTGGGACTGTTGACATTAAGGAAATGGCATCTCATTTTGAACACTTTTACAATGTGGACCTGGGCAATTACTATCACACTTTTATTGATATCCGATCTCGAAAGAGCAGTCGCACAAGGTTTTTGGAAAGGCTTATCGAGAAGCTCAATGAGCGGATGGAATCCCTCGAAGAATAGGATTTGTTTTTCCCAAGTTGGTACCAACTTGGGAATTTTTGTTTTCAGACCTTTCGAGGAATCATTTTGCCCATTTTCAAGAAATTTCAATGATTCCAAAAGTCCAATTGGCATCAATACAATCTAAATTTTATTAAAAAAAATCCTTACCAAGTTGGTAACAACTTGGGAATTTTTTCCAAAAAGCTTTTTCAGTTTTGTTCCTGAAAGTCAAATCAGTGGAAGGGCCACCAAATTGAATGAACCCATGGCGGTGGTCCTTTTTTAAAACGTAAAAAGTATGGGAGCGACCATTATCACGTCAGAGGACCTCATGGAGTTCAAGATCGAACTACTGGAGGACATCAAGGAACTATTACAGAACAGCCAGACCCAATCGGGAAAAAAGTGGCTCAAATCCAATGAGGTCAGGGACCTATTGGGCATCTCACCCGGAACACTGCAAAACTTGAGAGTCAATGGGACACTGCCCTATACCAGGATCGGTGGTGTATTGTACTACGAATACCATGAAATCATGGAAGTACTGGAAAAGAACAAGATCCAAAACCGAATCTAAATCTTGGAAGAAATCAATTATATCAAGCACCTGAACGGCGTGTTGGCTCAAATTGCAAAGGACAACCGTTTGAACCCGACCCATATCAGCCTGTATATTGGGCTCTTCCAATTATGGAACCAAAATTATTTCGTAGCTGATTTCTATATCAGCAGGGAAGAGGCAATGGCCTATGCCAAGATAGGTTCAAAATCGACCTATCATCGCTGTATACGTGAGCTCAGCCATTGGAAATATATCCTGTATTCCCCATCTCACAATCCCTATAAAGGCAGTCGTATCAAGATGTTCAATTTTGGGACAAGCTATGGACAAGTATTGGACCAGCACCGTACCAAAATTGGGACAAGCAATGGACAAGCGTTGGTACCTATAAACAAACATAAACAAACAAATAAAAACAATACAAACAGGAAGAAACAAGAAAAATTAAAAAAGAAATTCTTTCAGGTTAATGAAAACAATGGCAAACGCACTCGCACTGTCCCAAATGAAGACAACCTTAGGACCGGTAAGGACAAGGACTACAATGAACCTCTATGAATTACAGGGCTCCACATATCATCACCGAAGGTGCCATCAACTATGAGCTGGGTTCATTGAAGGGCCGTGAGATAAGGTATGATTTTGAAAAAATCCTGTTCTATCTCGATGCAAAGGGAAAACTCCTGTTTGGCAGAAAATTCAAGATATACAAAGAAGACCGGGAGATTTTGTATAAACTTAGCCTCTACTTTATCCGGGACCGCGACCGTTGTAAACAGTTTGGAATCGATGTGGATAAGGGTCTTCTTCTCTCTGGTCCGGTAGGTTGTGGGAAAACCAGTCTGATGAAACTGTTCAAGTACATGGTCCCACACCAAAGGCCTTATGAGGTCATCCCCAGTCGAAACATTGTATTTGGATTCAATCATCTCGGATATAAAATCATTGGGGATTATGGTAATTCTCAATCCTTTTGTTTTGATGACCTGGGAGTAGAACCTCAAGGCGTCCATTTTGGTAAGGAATGCAATGTCATGGGGGAGATTCTGCTGTCTCGATACGAACTGTTCACTGAGCATAAGTTAAAGACCCATACCACGACCAACCTGAATGCCCAAGAACTTGAAGATCGCTATGGAAATCGAGTTCGCTCAAGGATGCGACAGTTGTTCAATTTGATTGCTTTTGATAAGGGGACAGGGGATAAGAGGAAGTAATGAAGGATTCCCAAATAAGAAAAGAAGTATGCCCCCTCTTTTCAATATCATAAACAATGGTTTTTAATTTAGGATCTAATCTAAAGGTTAGGTGAGATACATTTTTTGATGGATATTTTTCAGATTTTCCACTCTAAGTATAGACAAAGCAAATAGGCGTTGCGATATGGTCCATGAATTAATTGTTATTTTGTTGAATAAAATATATATGAAAGCAGCTCATTTTTAGTATTTATCTATCCATATTTTATTTAAGTGAAGAAAAGACTAAAATATCACATAAAAATAAAGTTAGGTCTGATTTACAATATGTTTGTGCTCTTTTTCGAATTTGGCTTCAACAACAACTTATACCTAAAAGCTACGGTGATTTTGCTAAATCCTAGTGGATACTTTAAAGAGTAAAACTTTTATTTACTTTCTTAAAACCCTCTAGGTTGTCAATCGAATTGCTTGATTAACAGAAACCCGTAAATGATTGTGCCTTAACATAGAATCGAAAATATCCAGGGTTCGATTGACCAATTTTCTGTTTTCTTTCAAATTCATGTTAAGTTTGGAATAAATCGATAAAATTAATTGGACAGGTTCATCCCTATAATATCCTCTTCTTTGTATATCCGGTAATCTATCAAATTTCATGTTTCCAACCAGTTTGAGGCATTCTACGGGATATTCTTTAGTACAACCCATGAGCAACTGTAAGAAATAGCTAGGTTGGGCAAGGCATAGCTTACTTTTGGAGTATGCAATAAGAAAAGAATAGGTTTCCTTGAAATTATTATTTTTAAATTTCCGTAAAACCAATCCTGAATATGCGGAAGCTATCTCTTCATTATCCTGATTTAGAAATTGATGCAAGATTTTAAATGACTTTTCATTAGGCATTCCGTTCCTTTCGAATAAATTGGCCTCTGCAATTTTAAGGGCACAGAGTTTTGCTTTATCACTTGAACGTACAAATCTTCTGTAAAGCTTACCATCATCTATATTATCATCGAGCCAGCTAAGTACGATTACATTACCTTCACTATGCAACTCCTCGTTTTTGATGATTTTCATGAAATACGGATACATTTCCTTATGAAACTTAACGTTAAAGTACTGGGAGGTACTAAAGGAGTTTCTAAGGATGTGAATATCATCGGACTGGATAAGGCTCATGAAAACCGTAAAGCTCCTTTGTAAGTCCAGATAATTCAAATATGCTAATTCCTGCATTACGGCAACCCTGACAGAAACCTGGGGATCGTGGACAGCTTTTTCCACCGTATCAAAAATGATTTCTTCAAATTCACTATGTTCATAGCACCACATCAGTTTATGGATGGCAGCCCCTCTGACTGTATTTAAACTGTCAAATGAAGGGTCATTTTCATTCATTGGCTTTTGGGGATTGGGATGGTTTTTGGCCTTATCACTCAAAAAGTTGACTAAAACTTCATCTACCTGATTATTTTGGATGAGATAGCCGGATTGCCAAATGGCATGTAGAGTGTTGCTCATGTCCAAATCGAGCTGAACAAACAAATCAAAAAGCCATTTTATTTGTTTAGGGCAATATTTAGCATCAATTAGACCATCTATCCCCTTGGAGATATAATCTGCGGAGATACCTTTTTCCTCAAACAATCCTTTGATAAAGTCATAGTATTTATCAGGATCATTTTTGACATTTTCGCCAAATGCCCTTGAGTGCTCATGCTTCCCTCCCTTAGGACCGTAGCCTTCGCGATAAGAATCATTGAATTTGGACATACTTTTCTTCCAGTTTTCCAAATCCATATGTTCATATGCTTTGGAAGATAACGGGGGACCAACGGCATATGCCCCGGAAGAGGATGAAATATCATGGGCCTTATCACTGTTGACGGCCCCAAATCTCCTAAAAAATTCCTGATAGGCCTTTTTCAATTCAGGTATCTGGTCAAGCTCATTTTTCGGGAGTTGTTTTAAAAAGTAGTAACACTTTTTGCCAAAACCACGGAATTGAATTTTCTGCTTTCCATCTTCATCTTCATATTTGTGGTAACCTAAATCATAGGGGCTCTTAATGGTCAACAAAATTTGGGCGATTCTTTTTTTGTTCTCATCGGAAAAATGGGAGAAGTAAGTTCCAATAAGCTGTCTGATGTACAATTGGAATTTATCGTCATAACCATTCAATCCACTTTTATGGTGGATGATATTGATTAATTCAAAAACTGGTTTGGGGTATCTAATACTATCATCATTTAAGGCCAAAACCAAAATTCTAAGAATAAAGACTGCATTGGAATCCTTATACTTATCAAAAAAGTCGATGATATACTTTTTGTCGGATAACTTTGATTTGAGATGTTTGACCAAAAAGTCTTGCAGGAAAATATGTGCATCCTTTTGGGTACTCAAACCATCAATGAATTTTGTACAATTGTAGAACGGACAATCTATTCCTTCATAATTGGAAGGCTCTTGATTATCATCGAGTACCTTTTCATATAACTGGAATATAAATTTGAATGTCTTCTCAGGACTATGTCCATAGAGCTTTTTGATCAACTCTTCCTGGTCGTGAGAAAATTCATTATGATGCCATGAACTATCAGAGTAAAAGATACTGTTGAAAATTGGCAAGAGTAAATTGAATACATACAGCTCATGGTGTTCAAATATTTTTTCAAGTTTTTGATAAAACCAAAAATTGTCCCTCCCTTTGGATTCTTCAAGAAAAGACATATATTTTTCAAAATAGGGGAGTAATTCCTTTTCCTCCCAGTCATCAAGATTCATCAGGATTCTTTCAATAAAATAATCCTTGTCCTTAAAATCCGGTAACCCCTCCAAATACTGCATTACCTGTAAGGGGGCATAGTTTACATTGTTCCTTAAAAAGATCCAGGCAACATTTCTCTTGTATTCAAATATTTTATCAGGATTTTTTTGCTCCAAAAAGTTCCAGTGGATTAAGGTTTGCCTCT
The DNA here is from genome assembly GCF_900102925.1 of Flagellimonas zhangzhouensis. Classification (GTDB taxonomy): domain Bacteria; phylum Bacteroidota; class Bacteroidia; order Flavobacteriales; family Flavobacteriaceae; genus Flagellimonas; species Flagellimonas zhangzhouensis. The sequence continues at coordinate 619,329 of NZ_FNKI01000002.1, forward strand.
TATACAATGTATAAACCTTCGTCAATACCTCATTGTCCCATAACAGGAACTTAGTCGGTATTCCCAATTCAATTAGATAGTTTGTCCAATCTTTGGAAAGTATGGAATGAAGAAATATGTCTTCATATATTTTGTTTTTCAAAATAATAGAATTGACAACCTCTTTTTCTAGGTAAGATGGGCTTTCCAAAATACCTAAATTGTTAATAATAAGGGATTTTATATGAAAACGATATTTGGATGATTTTAGGATGGATTGAATCTGAAGGATATATTTTTTATGGTCATATTCACGTAAATATTCAAAGACCATTTTTAGTATGGACCTTACCTCTAAATTTTGTTCGTTTTCATTAAGGTATGTATAGATGCTGTTTCCTTTTTCAACAAATTGCCTTGAAAAACAATAGTCATAAAATGTTTGATGGAAAAATTGAATGTTCTTGTTTTCAGATACTATTAACTGGTTGCTTAAAAGGTAGTTTAGCTCATTTCCATACTCAGAAAAGAATTGATTTTTAACAATTATCTGCTGTTCATCATACATCCTGGTCGCAATTTCATAGAGTAGTTTGGATAGGTTTGGATTTTGCTCCTTAGCTATCAATTCTTCCCAAAGCGTGTCATACAAGTCTTTTAGGGAGAAAAGTGTGTTAAGATTAATTTTATCCTTATGGGGCAGTTTGCAGAATATTTCCAAATGGTTTGGTGTCCTTAACAGTTCAATGACCTTTTTTTGGGAACAATTGATTTTAAACTTTTGAAGGATTTCGGAAACCTCATTTTCATTTAACAAAGACGCCTTGATGTTATGGAATTGGTTTGATTTGTAGATACTTAATTCGGCATCATATTTCAGGTCATAGGTTCTGGAAGATATTATGATTTTAATATTTTTTTCATCCAACAGCTCATTTATTACCCTACTATAGGTTTGAATATACTGCCTGTTGGAAGAGAGCGTTTGGGACAGGGCATCCAATTGATCAATAATAATAGTAAGTTTCCTTTTATGGATATTTAATGCTCTTATGATACTTGAAAATTTTATCCGATCATCCAAAAAGATTTTATTTTCCAATTCTTTAGGAGATAGGGCATAGTATTTGTCCGCTTTGATGCCTAAGACCAAATGGCCGTCCTTCACCAATTGATCATAAACGTCCTTAAGAATTACGGATTTTCCCATCCCTTTTTCTCCTTCGAGGACAAGGAGATTTCTTTTGGGGGATTTTAAATCTGCGTTTATCCAATCAATAATCTCCTTTGATTCTTTTCTGTGTATATGGGTATTGGGATTTATTGCAAAGTAGTTTTTTAAATTTGATAGGAAGTATGATGCTTTGGTAAACGATTTGTCAAAAACTTCAAAATCGATTTTTGATACTATCTGATTATAGGCCTCTTCCCCACAAAAAGCCTTGCACCACTCATCACCAAAAAAATCACACACAATTTGTGGATGGGTCTTGAGAGCGCTATTCAGGAAGGAGCTGTCCCATTTTACAATCTGTTTAGTATACTTTTTTTCAAATTCATCTTTTATTTCCTCAAACCTCGTTTGAAGCTTTACATCCATGAAATCGGCCGTAGTGCAGATATAGAATTTTATGGATTTATCAAACCATTCCCCTTCCTTAAATGCTGATATAACTTTGTTTAGGTCCGTGACGGTTATTGAGCTATATCTTTTACATTGAAATGTATAATACTTTTCCGGCTCTTTTCTAGCATAGATATCGATACCATCTTGTTTTTGACCTTTCCTTCCTAGGATTTCACAATCGGATCTTTGAAAGCCTTCAACGAATTCGACCATCCTCAAACAGAGTTTTTCAAAATCTTCCCAACCCATATCCCGTATGGGAAGTTCCATTTGATTCTTGCGAATCGGTAGGGTAGAATCTCTATTCGGTGGTTTGTCTAAATACTCCGGTTCCATTACACTTTGGGGATGGTTATATGTTCTTAATATCTACATGTTACTCGTCTTGACTTTTTTTGATAGGATTTTTATGATAGCAAAGGCATTAGGCTCATTCTTTAAATCTTCATAAAATTTCTCAGCATACCATAAGGTTAAAAGTTTATTGAAGTCCAACTCCAAAACTTTAGATAGTTTTTGAAGTTGTTTCTTTGTGGGTCTCCTATCATTATTTTCGATTTTACTTATCAGAGCTGTATCAACATCAATTTTGGAAGCCACTTGTCTAAGCAGTAGCCCTTTTTTCTCTCTGTTGGTTTTTAATAAATCACACAGGCTGTCCATTTGTCAAATATTAACTTGTCAAAACCTGTCAAATATATGAATATGGAACTGGATATTCGTCAAGTTGTAGGTCAATCACAGTAATAAGTTGACGTTTTTGACTCAATTCGTAGGTCATGGTTAAATTTTATCAACATTAGTTTGTGAACCTGCCTTTTAATTTGATGCAAATCGACATCAAAAGAATATATCTAAAACGAAATTTAATTTTACTGACAAATTGCTGATTATCAGTTATTTGAATTGGATATTCCTGTACTTTTCACATATCAATAATCGTCTAATTCTTAAACGTTTACGATATGCGAAAATCTTTCTTCATTACCCTGTTCTTACTTTTTACATCTAGTGCTCTTTTGGCCCAGATCGGGGGCATCGAGGATTCGGTCAACGATATTTCCGATACCATTCGGGCCATATTCCCTATCATTCTTGGGGTCATCTTTTTGGTGGGCTTCCTTTTTAATGCCGGACATTTCTTTGGGGAGAACGCTGACCTAAAAAGGGGCATTACCCGGGTCTTAGTCTTTGTGCTGATTGCCGGGGCCGTTGTGGGCATCTTTACCTATCTCATCGGAATCGTGGTCTGATGAAACAGTTCGAGGTCTATAGAAATATACGAAAGCGGGCCATGATCATGGGACTGTCCATTTCCCTGTTTGCCCTGATGATGGTGTCTATCATCTGTTCGCTTTTGATTATCATTTTTTCGTTTCATTTTGGTGTCATCGTGGGCCTACTGCTCTTCAATGCCCTGCTCTATGGGGCATTGTTGCAGTGGGTGAAGAAGCCTTTCCAATTGAAGGTGGTGCAAACCTTTCCCAAGACCATAAGCCTAAAACAAATGAACCCCATTGACTATGTCTAAGCTCAATTTCAATGCATATCATCCCATAATGGATATCCAGAACCATGTGGTCTTTGGGAGCAATGGTAATGTGGTGTTGTGTTATCAGGTGGTACAACCGGAGATTTACTCCCTTTCTGAAACGGATTTTGAGGAGCTGCACGGGATGTGGTTCCAAGCCTTTAAATCCTTGCCTGTGGGTACGGTTATCCATAAGCAGGATATGTACCAAAAGAAAGGATATGATGCTAGGAACTTTCCAAGGGATACCTTTTTGGCCAAGGCCACCCATGATTATTTTGTAGGTAGGGAGCATTTGGACCATCAGAGTTATCTCTTTTTTGTACTTCCTCTTGATAAGGCCCTTAATGCCACCAAATATGTCAATCCCTTTCGGAAAGTGGAGAAAGGATTGCACCGCAAATTGGATGTGCAGGTAGCGGAATTTATTACTACAATCAATGATGCGGTATCCTATGTCAACAATTCCAAAAGCATGTCCATGGTTCCCATGGAACCTGAAGCAATATTGGAGCATACCCATGATCATTTCAATGGGTTCAACCTAGGTTTTGATACGGATATCCAGCTAGGAAAAGGCCCCATAGAAATTGGTGACCATTATTTTGATGTGATGGCCATCAATAATGAAGATTGTTTTGGTGAAACCGTACAGAGCAGTGTGCCCAAAGGGAAATTCAGTTCGGATGGGTTCAGCTTTCACAAGGGTTTTTTGGACGGTCTCGGGTTGGAGTTGGGCGAGAACCACATCATCAACCAAATACTATATCTGGATGATACCCATCAATGGCGTAAACGATTGGACAAAAAAATAGAAGAACTCTCCAAGAGCTCCAATTTTGGTTCCCAGAACAAAGTGGTTCGCAAAAAGGTCCAACATATCTTGGACAAGATCAATGGGGATGATACCGCACGGATTGTTCGTGGCCATGTGAACATTGTTTTTTGGCATACGGAAGTTGGAGTGTTAAAGCGCATTGCCTCCAACATCAAGGCGCAATTGAAGGAACTGGATATACGACCCTATTATCCCAACGGGGAGGAGCGCAAAAATTATTTTTTGAACTCCTATCCCAGTTATGCCTCCAACTTTTCCAATGAAGATCTTTTTGTGATGGACCTGAAGGCGGCCCTTTGTCTGTACATTAACAATACCAATTATCGCTCTGATGTAACAGGAATCGTTTTTAATGATAGACAGTACAATATTCCTGTGGTCAAGGATGTATGGGACGAGGGGAAACGGCGTATCAAGGCCCGGAACTTTGCCATATTCGCCCCGACAGGGGAAGGGAAATCCTTCTTGGCCAATAACATTCTGCGCCAATACTTTGAGGCGGATGTACGACTGGTCATTATCGACCTTGGTGGTTCCTATGCCAAATTTGCCCAATTGTATCCCGATCATCACGTGGTCCTTCGCTATGAGCAAGGCAAGAACTTGGGCATTAATCCCTTTTATATCGCCGTTCCGTCCGATTTGACCCCTGAACGATTGGAAGATCTGGCCCTATTTCTTTTGGAGCTCTTGGCTGAAAGCCAGGTGACCAAATCCAAGGAAGTGGCCTTGAAAAAAGTGTTGTTGTACTACTATGGCAAGGTCAGGGAAGGGCATTCCCTAGCTTCACTATACCAGTTTGTTGATAGGAACAAAGATACCTTGATCGAAGAGACCCGGGTGCAGGAATCCGATTTCAATGTCTACACTTTTTTGCACATCCTTTCCGAATATGTGGACGGGGGACTGTACAGTTTTCTGTTCCATATGGCAGAAGATCAGACCTATAAAATAGAAGACAAGCGCCTGATTGTCTTTGAGCTGGACGAGGTGCGCGATAATAAGGAAATCCTGTCCGTAATGCTCAAATTGATCAAGTCCGCTATCCAACGCACCATTTGGCGAAACCGCTCGGAAAGGGGCATTATCCTGTTCGATGAGTTTGCCAAGCAGCTCAAGTTTCCCCATGTATTGGAGAGTGTGGAGTTTTATTACCAGGCCATCCGAAAACAGAACGGGGCCATTGGGATCATCCTTCAATCCATCAACCAGTTACCTGAAAATGCCACTTCGGCAAGTATTCTGGAGAACACGCAGGTCGTGTACAGTTTACGAAATGAAAAGGGCTATGATGAGCTGGCAAGGCGATTGAACCTCTCCGACCATGATTTGAACCAACTCCGATCTATTCGGAACAACCTAACAGGGGAACGCAAATACACCGAAATCTTTATCAAGATCGGGAAGGAAAGCAATGTCTTTCGCCTGGAGGTGCCCCCAGAGGTCTATGCGGCCTATCTCACCGATGGGGTGGAACATGGTCAGATCATGGAACTCTTTGACCAGTTTGGGGATATGGAACGGGCCATTACGGAATTCATAAATCAACAAAAGAAAATAATATGAGAATAGATTGGAAACAAACCTTATGGAAAAATCCCCGGTTATGGATCTTAGCGCTGTCCTTGGCCCTGTTATTGCCCGCAGGCGCTGCCTGCCAAGGGATGCCGGTGTATGACAATACGAACTTTATCAGCATGACCAAATCCCTGTTGGAATCTGCAAAGCAGACCTCTGAACTGCTAAAGACCGTGGAGTTTTTAAAGGAACAGAAGGACAATATTGTCAAAGTCAACAATACCATTAAACAATTGAAGGCGGTGCGGGAACTCGCACGGAACAATGAAATCCTTTTCAATACCGTGCAAAATGAATTGAGGGATATTTTGAATTCCCCCTATATCAAAGCCGGGGAGGTGGAACAGGTATCCAGAGCCTTTGAACAGATCATGGATACGGCCATTGATGATCTCGATTTTGTAAACCAGATTTTGTCCAGTGATTTTTTGAAGATGTCCGATGCGGAGCGCACGGCCATTTTGATGGAAAAAAAAGTGCAGTCGCAGGAAATGGTGGCCGAGTTGGAGGTCAAGACCCGACGCTATCGAGAGATTATTTCCTTTCGGAGGATGCAGGATATCATCAATAACCGGGAAACGGAATACTGATGGCGGGATACTTTTTGGGCATAGGATTGGAATATGTGGATGCGGTCTTCCAGACCATCAAGGACAGTGATTTCTCCCAATACACGATAGTGGGGATGAAGACCCTGGCCGTGCTGTTCTTTCTGATCAATATTTTGAAGAAATACAATGAGGGAATAGCTTCTACCGATGGCCATACCTGGGGGTTGACCCCAACGGAACTGGCCAAGAATTTTTTGGTGGTGCTCTTGGTCATCTTTTCAACTGAGGTATTGGGAGTTTTTGATGGGATTTTGGTCGCCATTGAGACCCAATACCGGGACACGGCTCCGGCACTCCTCCCATTACAGTTGCAGGATGTGGACCTGGAACGGGATGTGGGTGCCTTGGAAGCCGCCAAAAAGGCCATGGCACTCTTGTATGAGGCCTTGGTCACTCCTTTGTACGGATTAAAGGTCTTGGCCTTTATCATCGGGGTCATTCTTTGGTTTATGGACCTGTTCATCTATCCTTTGTTCCTTGCAGAGCGATATTTCCTATTGGGGATCCTACAGGCCTTTTTTCCCTTGGTCATCAGCTTGGCCGTCTTTGAAAAGTTCAGGCCATTGGCCTATAATTATTTCAAGCTCTATGCAGCAGTATATATGCTGGTTCCCGCCTTCTTTTTGGTCAATGTCTTCGTCAACAACCTTTATACGGAGATCAGTACCAACTTCTGGGGGAACCTCTTTGGTTTTGATTTTGGGCGTGAATTCTTTGCCTCCATCATTGAACTCGGGACCATTGGCTTTATTGTCTTGCTCAAATTTAAATTGTACCGAAGGGCGACCAGTTTTACCCTTCGATTGTTCACCGGTTAAATTGAAGTCTATGAAAACACCTTTTAAAAGTATTGTTCATGTGCTGCGGCTCAACCGTTTTGTGGTTCTTGGCGTGGTTATCGCCTCGGGTTTGGTCTGTATGGTTGCTATGGTCCTAGTGGGCAGGATATACCGTGAATCGTTGAACGGGGCCTTCGTGGTCAATGGGGAAGGGGAGGTCATACCGCTTTCCTGGGCCGAACAACGAGATCATCTGGAAGTGGAGGCCCTGGCCCATTTGGAACAGTTTCATAGGTGGTTTTATGGGGTGGATGCCGGCAGTTATGAGAAGAACATGGAGAAGGCCCTTTGGTTGGGCAATGCCTCCGTTGGTGCTGTCTTTCAACAGAAAAAGGCAGACGGTTTCTATAACCGGTTGTTGCAATATTCCCTTGTGCAAGAGGTCATCCGAATCGATACAGAGCTGGATTGGGATGGGTCTTCCTTTGCGTTTAGGACCCAATTGCACATACGGATCAATCGGGGAACCGTCACCGATACCTATGAACTGGTGACCTCGGGACATTTGATCCAGGTGGAACGGAATTTTCCCCATAATCCTCATGGATTGTTGATCACTGATTTTTTTGAAAACTCACTTCGTAAACTAGAAACTCATGAAAACACAGAAGAATAAAATAGTTTTTGTGCTGGTACTGGCATGTATGGTACTCTTTATCACCATATATAGCATCGTCACTTTTGGTAAGCCAAAAAAGGAAAGCCTTGATGTAGGGAGGATCCCCATGCCGGATCTGGAGGACACTTCGGTGGAGTTTGAAACCAAACTGGAAGCCGTGGAAGCCATCAAGGTGGAAAAACAATCCACGGCACCACAAGTGTATCCCGACCACATGGTGGATGATAAAGGGTATTTCAATCCCGATTATATGGAATATGAAAAGCAGCGTATCATAGACAGTGTCTTTGATACCAATGCCTTTACTGCGAAAAAAGTTTCTGTGTCGGATGCAGGCGTAATGCCCAGGTTGGGGACTGTAAAGAAGGTAAAGGTAGACGATGAAAAGTTGACAATGGGTTCCCCAAGGACGGAAACGGAGCTAGGATTGGTACATCAACTGTTCTTTGCCTCCAATCCAAAAAGGAACCGTTCCGATGGAAATTTACCAACTACTGCTGTGGCCAAGGTGTATGTGGATGGGGACCAGACCCTTCGGGATGGACAACGATTGGACTTGCGACTCGCCCATGACTATGTTGTGGATGGGAAAAGGATGCCAGGAGGTACCCGCCTCTATGGCTTTGTAAAGATAAGGCCCAACCGGGTGATGGTGGAACTTACCCGATTGGGGACAACCCTTATGGATATGCAAGCCTATGATGCCCAGGATGGGCAGGAAGGGATTTATGTGAAGAACCATCTGCGGGGTGAAGTGGTGGATCGGTCTTTGGATGAGGGCCTTGGAGAGATCAATGTGCCGGGTGTGCCCCAGTTCAATGGGATCAAACGCATATTTCAGCGTGATCAACGTACCGTTAAAGTTCAGATTTCCGACCATTATCAATTTTTCTTAATACCTAGATCATGAAAACACTAAACGTCATCATTGCAGTAATGCTAATGGCCTATGGGCACACCGTATCGGGCCAAAAGGTTTTGGACACCATCCAAGCCAATTCACAAATGAACGTGGCCCTCTTTTTTCCCAGTCCCATCAAACAGGCTATAACGGGAAACACTAAAGCGATCTTTACCTATAACCGGGAAGAAGCTCAATATTTTGGGCTATTGCAGTCCACAGCCAACACCATTACCAACCTTTTGGTGGTCACCATGGACGGACAAGCATATGAATTTAAGGTGGCCTATAGGGAAAACGTTGCCCAAACCCATTTTTTTGTGGACAAGGCGCATAGCATTGGTCCAGTACAGCCATTACCTGGTAAAAAAGGGGATTCCTTGGCTTCCCACACAGCTCGATTTCCTCTTTTAAGGGGATTGCCATCAAGTGATGGGAATGGTGCCTTGGCATCGGTGCGAAGAAAGGGAATCCGATTGCTGTTGAAAAGGTTGGTCTACCGAAACGCTCAAGTATTTATGGTTGTAGAGGTGCGCAACCGATCAGGCATTGATTTTGAAGTAGGCACCCTTGAGGCCCTAAGGATAAATGGCAGCTTGAAACGGAGATCCTCGTATCAAGAAACCAGGTTGGAACCCCACTTTATCTTTGAACGACCCAAAATTATTAAAACCGGGACTTCCCAACGATTTGTACTTGTGCTACCCAAATTTGTCCTATTCCATAAGGAGCATCTAAGACTGATTCTCTTGGAAAGCCGTGGAGGCAGAAGGTTGGAGCTCAACTATTGACCTATCGATAAAGAGAAGTGGAATCCCTTATAGGGTATACACTTTAACATGAAAACAAAATTTTGCCATAACAAAGGTTATAATGGTTACCAAGAAAGGAAATAAATTAGGAATGGTACACCTCAGGAAAAATGGAACTGGCTTCCAGCAGTATTAATACGAGAATCCAGTATTCTCTTCGTAGTGGCCTAATAGGATTGCGGGAACACTGAAAATTCGTATTGCTATTGGGAATGCACCCTTTTATATGCTAAATTGCTCTAATTGCCTATCATCCTTCGATTACCTTCCTATCTTACGTCTTAACAGCTGCGCATTGATGGCCACAATGATGGTGCTCAGGCTCATGAACACAGCACCGACGGCAGGGCCCATGACAAACCCTGAGGAATACAGTACACCGGCGGCCAACGGAATGGCGACCACATTATAGGCCGTTGCCCAAATCAGGTTCTGGATCATTTTGTTGTAGGTGGCCTTGCCGAACAGGATGAGATTGGCTATATCCTTGGGGTTACTGTTGACTAAGATGATGTCGGCGGTTTCCGCCGCAACGTCCGTACCGGAACCAACGGCAATGCCCACATTGGCCTTTGCAAGGGCCGGGGCATCGTTCACACCGTCCCCGGTCATGGCCACGAACTCGCCCTTACGTTGGAGTTCTTCCACTATTTCCACTTTTTGGTGGGGCAACACTTCGGCATAATAGCCATCCAAACCGAGTTTTTCGCTAACGGCCCTGGCCGTTTTTTCATTGTCCCCAGTGGCCATCAATACCTTGATGTCGTTCTTCTTGAATACCTGAATGGCCTCTTGGGATTCCGATCGTATCTCATCGGCCAGTGCAATGTATCCGGCCAGTTTTTCCTCGATCAACACAAATACCACGGTTTCGGCGGCATCGCTATAGGCGTCTTTGGGAATGGGAATGTTGTTGTCCCTTAAAAAACCGGGACTGACCACTTTTACCGGTTTGTCCTCCACGGTTGCCTCGACCCCTTTTCCAGTGATCGCATGAAAGTTCAAGGGATTGGGAATGGTGACCTTTTTCTCTTGGGCCCTTTTGATGATACCCACGGCAATGGGGTGTTCCGAGCTTTGTTCCAAGGCACTTGCCAGGCGAAGGACTTCATCCTGGGAATAGTTGTCATCGACCGATTGGATTCGGGTAACGCCAAAATCACCTTTGGTCAGGGTCCCCGTTTTATCAAATAACAAGGCCGATATCTTCCGGGATTCCTCAAAGGCGGTCCTGTTGCGGATCAATAGGCCGTTTTGGGCGGATACCGCGGTGGAAATGGCCACCACCAAAGGGATGGCAAGACCCAGGGCATGGGGACAGGCAATGACCATAACGGTCACCATGCGTTCCAGGGCATAAACAAAGGGGAAACCCAGGGCCAGCCATACCGCCAGGGTTCCAAAACCAATGGTCAAGGCGATATAGGTTAACCATTTGGCGGCCCTATCGGAAAGGTTCTGCATTTTGGACTTGGTCTTTTGGGCCTCTTCCACCATCGTGATCACTTTGTTGAGGTAACTATCCTTGCCCGTGTGCTCCACTTTGACCTTTAAGGTGCTGTTGCCATTGACCGAACCGCCGATCACCTTGTCCTTTTCCTCTTTCTTTACAGGTTTCGATTCCCCCGTGAGCATGGATTCGTTCAGGTAACTGCTGCCTTCGACGATGGTACCGTCGGCTGGGACCTTTTCCCCCGGCTTGACCAGTATGATGTCATCTTTCAATACCGCTTCCAACGGTATGTCCTCTATGGTTTCCCCTTTGACACGGTGTGCTTCGGCAGGCATCATGCTGACCAACAACTGTAAGGCTTTTGAGGCACCAAGGACGCTCTTCATCTCTATCCAATGCCCGAGTAGCATGATGGCTATAAGGGTGGACAGTTCCCAGAAAAAGTCTTGGCCCTTCAGTCCGAATACGGTGGCCGTGCTATAGAAATAGGCTACGGAAATGGCCATGGAGATCAAGGTCATCATTCCCGGTGCACCCTGTTTTATTTCTGACCAAAAACCTTTCAAAAAAGGCCATCCCCCATAGAAATATACAATGGTGGAAAGCCCGAAAAGAAAGTAAGGGTTACCGGGAAGCAGGAATTCATATCCAAAGAAATCCTGGATCATCGGCGATAGGAACAAGATGGGTATGGTGAGTACCAGCGTTGCCCAAAATCGCTTTCGAAAGTCGGCGATCATCATTTTGTGGTGGTCGTGGCCCATTTGGCCATGTGCGGGGTTGTGCCCCGAATGGCCCCCGGGGCCATGGTCCATTTTGGAGTGGTCGGTCTTATCGTGGTTCATCTGTGAATGGTCGTGGTGTTGGTGCTTTTCCATGATCGGTCCTTTTTATGGGTTATCGTAATTTTTTTCTCATTTTTTCAGAAATGTTTTCGGCATAGACGCCATAGGCATCCACCAGGATGCCCCTGATGCCATCCTTGGAGGATATGGCGTACAGCACGCTGTTGTCATCGGTGCTGCTCATCCCCTCAAAACGATGGGTCTGGTCGACCTTAAAGTCCTCCGGTCGAATTTCGATTTTAAGGGAAGCGCATTCCAGGCAATGGGGCTTGAGGTTAAAATCATAGGTATAGCCCTTTGCCTGTAAATCGGATATGGCTTCTGAAAGGGTATCGTAATTTTTCATGGGCTTTCAATTATAGGTCATCGTGAAATAACTTTGGTCCTCTTCGGTAAATTTCTGAAATTTCAATAAACCGTCCTCGTTCAATTCCTCCTTGACGGTATAGTGGAGTTGTTTTATCCGTATGCCCAGGGCATAGGCCTTGATCTCGATTTTTGAATCAAGTTCATTTTGCCCGTTGTCCCAAGTCCGCCCGTAGATCCGTATCAGGCTCTTGGATCCAAAAAAGTTCAAAAGGCCCGAATCAAAGGTCAACTTCATCTCAATGTCCCCAAGGTGGTCCAAGTCATACAGCCCCTTGAATCCCGTGGATGTGGCGTTGATCTCGGTCTCCTTTGAACCTGGGTCGGAAAACGGGAAGGCCATGACCATCATACTGGCCTGATCGGGCTTGCAGCTATAGAGGGTGGAGTAGGTGTCGGTCGGTTCGTTGTCCCTATCGAACATTTGTGCGACCACCTTAATGGCATAATTGCCATTTTTCTCCATGATCGCGCCGACTTTGAACGTTTGTTTGTTGAGCAATGCTCCTTGGCCATCAAAATTTTCCCGTACGATGGATCGGCCTGAAATTTGGCCGATAAGCATGTCCGTCTGTCCGTTCGCGGTGAGAGCGAACATCAGGAATGGGAACAATAACAAAAAACCTTGTTTTTTCATAAGTGATGCATCATTTTTTGTACTTCACTTGCCAATATACCACTCAAATCGATGGCATTCGATGGGTGGGGGATGGTATTGCAGGTCACCACATTCCCGACCCCGGCGGCCAATAGGTCACCATAGGCATTGCCCGAGAATACCGCGTGGACACCGATACAAACTGGTGGTTTCATGCCCGCATTTTTAAGATGGCCGACAGTCTCGATCATGGTTCGTGCCGTGGATATGATATCATCCACCAAGATCGGGGTGGCATCCCTGTAGGTATCTATTTCGGGGACCGAAACTTCCACGTCCCGATCGCCGTGGCGAATCTTTTGCAATACGGTAAATGGGGCACCGGCATTCTTGGCGACCTCCGAGACCCACTGCTCACTTTCTGAATCGGGGCCGATCAATACCGGATCTTTGATATGTTCCGTTATCCACTTGGATATGTTGTCGGCCGCGGGGATGACCTTGTTGGGGATGGTATAGACCTTGCCCAAGGAGGTGATCCTGTGCAGATGGGGATCCACCGTGACCATGCTATCGGCAAAGCCCGAAACCAACTTTCCGAAAAATGCAGCGCTCACACCTTCCCCTTCCTGAAAGATCGTATCCTGTCGCATATAGGCGAGATAGGGGGCCACCAAACAGGTACACTTTGCCCCGAGTGCCTTGGCGGTGTGGCTTAAAAAATAGAGGGGCAACAGTTTCTCATCCGGTTCGTGAAGGGTACAGACCAGGACAACACACTTGCCTTCCACCTTTGAAAGGATGCGTGTGTAGGATTCCCCGTCGGGGAATTTCCTCAAGATGGCCCTTCCCACTTCGGCATTCATTTGCTTGGCCATAAGGGCAGTGAGCTCTTCATTTCCGGGTAGACTGAACAAAATGGTTTCCATAGGTGTTGTTTAAGTTTTATAGGATGGTTATGATGTCTTCATGATCGTTTTTATAGTCCAGTGCATATCGTAGTTCACCCTCTGTTACCGCATGCAGGGTATAAAGGGTTTGGCCCTTTGTTATACGGTCCCCCAAACGGACGTACAGTGAAATCCCTGCGGATTTGGCCCGGGGCGCCCCTGAAAGCTTGGCGAGCTTGGCAATTTTTCTGTTGTCAATGTGGTGTAGGACACCTGATCTTTCAGCTTTGACCTCCAAGGTATGGGGTGCCGGGACGGGGAGGGAGAAACGTCCCTGGGCTTCACAAATGGAAATGAATTTATCGTAGGCCTTTCCCGATTCCAATACTTGAAGTGCTCTTCTGTTGCCTTCCCCTGACACCACCTTTCCTGAAAGTTCCAACAGTTCGCCTGCCAATAAAACAGCACGTTCCTTTAGGTCCTGTGGGGCCTTGGCCTCATTTTTCAACACACTGAGCACATCCATGGCCTCCAGGGATGGTCCTATGCCCCTTCCCACAGGTTGGGTACCGTCCGTTATCACAATCTTTACCGTGAGGCCAACGGCCCTGCCGACCGCCTCCATATCCCTCTGAAGTTTTTGGGCCATCTCCATGCTTCGAACCTTGGCGGTCTCGCCCACAGGAATGTCTATGACCACATGGGTGGAGCCTGCGGCCGCTTTTTTGGATAGGACCGAGGCGATAAGTTGCCCTTCACTATCGATATCCAAGGCCTTTTCAATTTTGATGAGCACATCGTCCGCAGGGCTCAGTTGCGCTGTTCCGCCCCACACAAAACAGCCTCCTTCCTGGTTTACGACCCGCTCTATTTCATCCGATGAAAGCGTAACGTTGGTCATGACCTCCATGGTGTCCGCAGTACCTGCCGGGGAGGTGATGGCCCTTGAGGATGTTTTGGGCATCGTTAGCCCATATGCGGTGACCATGGCCACCACCAAGGGAGTCGTGCGGTTGCCGGGAAGTCCACCGATGCAATGCTTATCGACGATGATGCTTTGGTTCCAGTCCAGGGTTTTGCCCGAGGTGATCATGACCTTGGTCAGGTCGGTGATCTCATCCAAGTCCATACGGTCACCGGCACAGGCCGTGATGAAGGCCGACAGGTGGATGTTGGAATAGTCCCCCGCAAGGATATCCGTAATGATATGCCCATAGGCCTCACGGTCGAGTTTGTTGTTGTAGATCTTTGCCCTGACATGGCCAAGGGACGCTATGGGCTCCAAATGGGAGACGTGCAACAGGTCGTTTTCGGAAACGTCCAGTTTCTGGGCCGCAGCATCGGACAGACCGATCTCACCGGGTAAGAGCATGTTCGAACTTACCACGTTCAGGCTTGCCACAATGGAACGGGGTGCCTTGGAGACCCTTATCCGGACAAGGGCTTCGAATCCTTCCGATTTACAGACGTGGCAATCATACCGCATGTACACCACATTTTCATTTTGGGTGTATATGCCAAGGTGTTTGTATGTTAAGGTGTTTGAATTGGGTTCCATGGTCTATGCGATTTCTTCGATTTGATATAATTGTGGGATCTCGGCCTCCCAACCATAGGTTTCCTTGATGCCCCTTTGTAGGGCAATGGCACCATCCTTTTCCCCATGGACGATGAATATCCGTTCCGGTGCATTGGCCATCCTGTCCATCCAGCCCAGGAGTTCCTCATGGTCCGCATGTGCCGATAGGCCTTCGACCTCGCAGACCTGCATGTTGAAAGGCACCCATTTTCCATATACTTTTAGTTCTTTTTCACCTTCCAACAGCTTTCTGCCCCGGGTACCCTCGGCCTGATACCCTACAAAAAGCAAGGTATTGTTCGGGTTTGGGGCCTGGGTCTCTAAATAGTTGAGCATTCTCCCCCCGGTTAGCATCCCGCTTCCCGCAATGACGATTTTGGGGCTATGGTCCATACGCAGCTCCATGGTTTCACGATAGCTGCTTACCACGTTGAAGTGGGAACACATCTCATCACATTCATGGTCTTCCAACTTGTGCCAATCCCTTGTACGATGGAAAAGCTCCAATACATCGGTACCCATCGGACTGTCCATGATCATTTGGACCTTGGGGATTTTGCCCTCCTTCAGCAACCTCCAAAAAATGAGCATCATGAGCTGGGCCCGTTCTACCGAGAAGCTGGGGATAAAAAGGCTACCGCCCCTGGCTATGGTGTCCTGGACCAATTTTTCGATCAAGGGGAGGGCTTCCGCCTCATCGGGATGGAACCTTCCACCATAGGTCGATTCAATGAAAAGCACATCGGCCTTTCTCGGTTTTAGGGGTGGGTAAAGCAATAGGTCCTTGGTTCTTCCAATATCCCCTGAAAAAACAAAGCGCTTTCCGTGTATATCCAAGTCGATATGTGTGGCTCCCAGGATGTGTCCGTTGTATTGGAACCGTACCCTTATGCCATCGAATAGGGTAATCCATTGGGATTGGGGAACCCCCTTGAAATGCGGAAGGGTCTTTTCCACATCCTTTAGGTCGTAGAGAGGTTGGGCAGGACGGTGTTTCGAATAGCCCTCCTTATTCGCACGTTCGGCTTCCTGCTCTTGTATTTTGGCAGTGTCGTTTAAAATGATCTTTGTGATGTCCAAGGTGCGATATGTTCCATAAATGGACCCATTGAATCCCTGTTTCACCAATCGGGGAAGATATCCCGTATGGTCCATATGGCCATGGGTGAGCAATACCACATCTATTTCCGAAACCGTTACGGGTGGATATTCCCAGTTTTTAAGGCGCAGTTCCTTCAGTCCCTGGAACAGTCCACAATCCACCAGTATTTTTCTGTCTCCTGTGTCCAAAAGATATTTTGAGCCGGTGACCGTACCTGACGCCCCCAAAAAATGAATGTTTGTTTTATCTAGGTCCATGACTATGGGTTTTGCATAATTCCCTTGAATCGTTCAAGATGTTTTTTTGCCGGGATCTGGAGATTCCCATGTCATCCAACAACATTGGGTTTTCGTGGATGTCCTTGCAAAGGACGATGCCCTTATCCAGTAATTTTGTTTTTTCCCCTTTGGTAAGGGTCGTCAAGGCGGTCAAGGGATGAAGACCCGCCTTGTCTATTCTATCCTTGAGTCCGTTTCCGTTCGGATGGTCCCAACTGCACAGGAGCAATCCAACACAGTTCCCATATTGGATGGCGTCAGTGGTCAACCGGGTATTGGTGTACACCCCACCTTTATGGAGTTTGGCACCATGTCCCTTTTGGCGGACCCATTGCTTTTCCACATCCAGAAAGCGGGAATGGATATACAAAGGGGTCTTGACATTGCAAAACCGGCCTTGGTCACTGTGGTATTTGCATTCGATCATATAATGTACATTTTCCTTTTGGGCTATGACATCCACTTCGTGCTGTACGCAATTGCCCGCTACTATGACACCTACCTGGGTGGAGAATCCTTCGCGCCCCATGAGTTCACCGACCAATTTCTCGAAGGGAAAACCGGAGGGGCCCAATTCCATCAATGCTTTTTTGAGCTTGTATCTAGAGGCACTCACACGGGACTTTTTCCGAAGCATTGTAAAGGCCAGCTGATATACTTTTTTTGTGGTCATGCCATCCTGGATCTGGTGCTCGACTTGCTCCACAATTTGTTGTATGAGTACATCGCTTGCGCGGGCACGTTGTAAGGAATGGATCAGTTTTTTACGATCGAACGGGACTACATCGCCCGAATGTTTGATAAGGTTAACGGATTTGGCCATGGCTTAGAGGTGTAAGGTCATTACGGGCAAGGACGCATGGTTGGTGACGCCCTCGGCAATACTGGTTCGGAACAGGCTTAAAAACCCTGTTTTGCCGTGGGTGACCATGGCGATAAGATCAATGGGATGCTGTGCAACAAAGGTATTGATCCCCGTTTCAACGGAAGGTTCATTATAGACCGCCAGCGCATAGTTTTCCAATCCCGGGAATTTCTTCAGCAAATTTTCAATGGGGGACAGGCCCAATCGGATACTGTTGTGGTCGGTTTCGGTATTGATGCGCAAGAAGTGTATCCGGGCATTGCATTTTTTGGCAATGGAGATGACCTTCTCGAAGGCTTGGCTGCAATCTTCCTCAAAGTCCGAAACGAACACGATGTTCTTGAAGGGAAAGTGTAGCTTTTCATCCTTTACAACGATAACGGGGACATGGGCCTTTCGTACAATTTGTTCCACATTGCTTCCCGTCAATTCGCGGACGACTCCTTTGGTACCGCTGCTCCCGGTAATGATGAAGTCATGGTGAAAATGTCCCGAATGCTCCAGGATATCTGCTTGTCCGGCATCAAACTGAAGAAAGGTCCGGCACTTCAGTCCCTTCCGTTCGGCCGTTTTTTCCAACTCCCGTAAGGCGGCTTTGGCCTTGCCGATCTGTTTAAGGGTCTCCGGATAGCGCTTTTCCTTTTCCTTATCCAGCTTTATCCAATCCACGGGTGTTTTCATAAGGTGCAAAAAATGGATCTCGGATTGGTATGCCTTGGCCATTTCCAAGGCCAATTGTGCTGCTTTTTCACAGTTTTTGGAAAAGTCGGTGGGTACTAGAATATTGTTCATGGCTCATAGGGTTTTATGTGTTCTGCAATTGTGGTCGTGTCGTCCAGATATATCCATTGGACGTTGTTCAAAAATTGGATGCTACCCCTGAAGGGTCCATGGAAGGCCTTTCTTTCAAAAATCAGCCTCCCTTTGATCACATCATAGGATATTGGTTTCCGCTTCATTGGACTTTTTCTTTATGGTTCCCGAAGTTTCCCGTTCTGGATTTTTTAGGTGGGCCTTGGTCTGGAGGGCTAAAATTCCTTATAATCAAACGGTTGCCCTTTTCATAGGTGAAATAACTTGCGGCCCAGTTCAAACCGACCAGGATTCTATTTCTAAAACCACTGATGGACATAAGGTGAACGATGGACCACAATAGCCAGGCGGGATACCCGCCAAACCTGAATTTGCCCAAATCGGCGACGGCCTTGCGCTTGCCCACTGTGGCCAATGATCCCTTGTCTTTGTAGGAAAAGGGTTTTGTTGGTTTTCCATGAAGGGTGGCCCAAAGAGACCGCCCAAGGTACCTGCCTTGTTGGATGGCTACCTGCGCCACTTGGGGATGCCCTTTGGGAGTCGTTTCCCCGATCAAGGCGGCTATGTCCCCAATGGCAAAAATATTCCCATACCCCTCAACATGTAAATGGGGATCGGTCTTGAGCCGGTTGCCCTTTACCACTTTATCAGGGGCAATGCCTTTGGGGAACTGCCCCTGCACCCCTGCGGTCCATATGAGGTTTTTTGCCTTGATCTCCTTTCCACTTTTTGTGGTGACCACACTACCGTCATACCCACTTACCGATTCGTTGAACAGTACGTTTACCTCAAGTTCCCTTAAATAGGCCAGTGTCTTGGTGGAGGCCTTGTCCGACATGGTGCCCAATAGTTCGTCAAGGGCTTCCACCAAGTAGATTTCCATGGTGGAGGATGGGTACTCTGGATAGTCCTTTGGCAGGATGTATCTACGAAATTCGGCCAAGGCCCCTGCCATTTCAACCCCGGCCGGACCGCCGCCCACGATGACAAAATTGGTGAGGGCATCGCGTTCCTCCCCATCACAGGTAATGGCGGCCTGCTCCAGATTTTGCAGCATCAAATGCCGGATGTTGAGGGCATCACGTATGCCCTTCATGCCCAAACTGTTCCTAGCAACGCTTTCCATACCAAAAAAGTTGGTCGTTGTCCCAGTGGCCAAAACCAGGTAATCATAGGAAACGGCCCCCTTGTCGGTCACTACCGTATTGGACAAAGGTTGGATTTCTGATACTTCCGCCAATCGGAACACTAGGTTTTTGAAGCCATTGAACTGCTTTCTGAATGGGAAAACTATGCTGTCCGGTTCCAGGGCACTCGTTGCCACTTGGTACAATAAAGGCTGAAACGCATGAAAGTTGTTTTTGTCCAATAGGACCACTTGAACCTTCTTGTTTTTCAATTCCTTTGCCAAGGCCAGTCCGGCAAAACCACCGCCAATGACCACTATCCGGGGCATACCCGGCTCTGGTAGACAGATTATCTTTGATGTGTCGCAATTTGTTGTGTCCATGTTCAATTAGGGTTTGGGTCAATGGATAGGGTTTCGGATTTCACGGTTTTTCTCCAGAATAGGTGTTCGTACAAACCGGACCAGTACATTCCAAAAGTGAAAGCGAACCATAGCTCTTCCATGGGAATGCCGAAAACAAGGATACCGGTAAGATTGTCCAGGTTCCAGTACAGATCGACGTATTGGGGGTAGAAGGGAAGTATGCTCCCGAAATACAAAAAATACAACAAGGTGAACAGGAAGCCGCCCACCCAGACCTTTCCCTTTAGATCGGGCCTGCAATAAAGGGTGGCCAACCCACCCGCAAGCAGGGCCAAAACACCACAATAAATGGGATTAAGCTTGGTGAACAACGCCATGGGGACAAAGACCAATGCGGGCACAAAAAGAAGATATAGGTGCAGATTATGCCTTTTATGATGGCGCTCGATCAAAGGGATTTTGGAAAGGACCCTTCCAAATATCAAATTGTAGAGCACGGTGCCTATCCCACCTATAGCAAAGGAAAACAGCAAGCTTTCCAGGTCAAAACCCGTTTTTTCGGCCAATTGGAACAAAGAGGGGGGAAGCCAATATTCCGGCACGAACAGGGGCTCGGTCAATCCAAAGGGCATGGTGATAAGACTCATCTTGAGCATTTCTTCCCTATACCCTTTTTTCAACACAAAAAGGAGTGCCCAGAGTGCCAGGATGATAAGGGACCATATGAACCAAACGTACTGCATGATCTTCGAAACGTAAGGCTATTTTCGATGTTTGATCTGGGCATTGTAAAGCCCACCTATGCACGCCCCGATGAGCCAACCTATGATGAAGGTCTGTACAAGCCCCAAAAAAGCCTCGGACAGGGGCACATCCATTCGTATGATGCTGGTGGTGTCCAATCCGTGCAGTAGACTGTTGAAAAAGGATATCGTACCCTCTTTGCCGGCCGTTGCCATTACGATCATACAGCCCAAATAGATTATGGCCCCAGTAAGACCAAAGGCAAAGCCTAATTTTTTTACATTAAATCGATTCATGGTTTTTCTGTTTTAGATTCATTGTCAGTTTGAAGGACCTTTTTTGATTCCTCAAATTCCTCCTTGGAAATTTCGCCTTTCGCAAATCTTTTTTTTAAAATTTCCAGTGGGCTATCCTCTTGGTGCCTTTTATAGGGAATGTCCGATGGGATAAAGAATATCCAAGCCAAAAAGATGATCCAGATAATCCACCATATAAGGTGCATACCTCCAAAATGTCCGTCGTAATAATGCATGATACTTGATTTAAGGTTGTATTAAAATATTTCGTTCCTTGGAGTCCATGGGTGCTATTGTTCCGATCAACCCTGTTCGTTTTCCCTGTCATGGGTGTGGCCATTTCCACCATGTCCATGCGAACCGTGCGGTATGAACAGGTGGATGGCGAACATGACCAGGATGAAAATGAAAAGGGAAGCGCCATCGCCCATCCCGATTGAAGGCGCCAAAAAAATGAACAGCAGTGGTAGTCCACATCCCAGGACCATCCATATCCAGTGATTTTTCATGAGATATCCGTTTTAGTTGTCAAGAATTCAAAGTGTTCGGCATGGCCGATCGAACCCATGGTCTAATGGTTCATCCCCATTCCTTTGTCCCCCATCATTTTCATGCCGGATTGAATGCATTCCTCGCTCATCATCCCTTTGTCATGCATCATTTGCATCATTTCGCCCATCATCTCGCCATCCTTCATCATTCCGTTCATCATGGAATGCATCATTTGTCTGTTGCCCATCATTTGGTTCATCATGGTGCTGTCGCCCATCATCATTTGCATGCCTTGTCCCTTCATCATGGTGCCCATCATTTTTTTGTTTCCCTGCATCATTTGCATGGCATGGTCGCTCCCTTGCATCTGTTCCATGAATTCCATCATATAATCATGGTTTTGTACCAGATCTTTAAGGATCTCGCTTCTTGTTTCCTCGTTTTGAAGCAAGGCTTCTACATCGGTTGATTGTTTGCAACCGTTTAAGGACATAAGACCCATCACTGAAAAAAAAATTACTAAAGTTCTCATTGTATATGAATTAAAGATTATACGTCAATTGGCTGATTTCAGAAAGGTTTCGATTTTGGTGATCTCCTCTTCCGTCAGGTTGGCCCGAACCCGCATGTGCAGGCTTATGGTTTCCCAATCGGTATCGTTGTAATCCGCGGGTGAAGGGGCGATATGACATCGGTTGCACACCTCGCCCCAGAGCTGCGCCCCGGATTTTTCAATTTTGAAATCCACTTCACTCCCCGCCACCTCGGTCGCGGTATCCGTCGCAATGGGTTTTTTATTGGAGGAGCAGGCGACCATGATCGATGCCATGACGGACAGGATTATTGCTGCTTTAAAATTCGTTGTTGTTTTCATTTCACTTTCTTTTTTTGATTTTAAAATCCAATGGCCCAATGCACAAACAATCCATTGGTTCGGGTCGTGCCATCACTGTCATGACCACCTTCCATCTTGGTGGTTTGATAGCTGAGTTTGACCACGGAACGCCAACTCAGCCAATAGTTCAAACCAAAAGCGTACTGCGTTGACTTCTCTTCCCACTCCGCTCCTTCAGGGGCGTTAAAATCGGAATATCGACCCACAAATTCGAGTTGCTTTATAAAGTCGCTTCCCGACATGATGGGGCGATAGCTCAATTGTGTATAAAAGGAGCTGCTTTGGTTGTCAAAGGAGTAAGGTTCGGAAATCCCATCTTCGATTTCATAGTAGGTGGCGGTATCCACATTGGAACTGTTGTACTGGGCCTTGATGTCCACAACCCCTTGTAAGGGGGTGATCGATTTTACATAGGAAAGATCCAGCGCCCAAAGAAAGGCACCCACTTCCTTGTAATCGGAGTCCTCTGCGCCGGTACTGTTGGTGGTATAGGCGGAAATCCCCCATTCCATGGATGAATCCGAGAGCGGGAGTAGGCCGATCCTGCCACCCAAGGCCTTGGCCAGGTTCACATCTTCATAATAACCGAAATCCAGCATACCCGCTTCTTCAGGCTCCTCACTTCCATCCTTGATGCGCGGACCGTTGGTCACATAAACCGCATAGTTCATTTTGGGACCGCCCAGATCGAATGCCCCCCTGAGTTCGACACCGATATCGGAGGCCGGTGCAATTCCGTCGTGACCAAATCCAAGGGGTCTGCTTGGAAGTCGGTTGATCCATGCAGGGTGCAAACGCTCCATAAAGGTTCCAAAGGGAAGCAGGAATTTACCGGCCCTTACGGTCATGTGCTTGTTGAGCACATACATCACATCGGCATATTCCAGTCCCGTTTTCAATTCATTTCCTTCGAGCTCAAACTCCAGTTCGGCCTCGAACATGAGCTTGTCGGAATGCTTGTAGAGGAATATAGGGGCGAATGTGGCCCCTAGAAAGGTGGATTCTTGTTCACCACCGGTATCCAAATATTCAAATCCGGTGTGTCCGTAACCACGCAGCATGAACTGCGTCTTACTGGGTTCAAAGGTGTTGTAGGTCTGGGCCAAAGCCGAAGATCCCAACCCTAAGATAATTAGGGTCATTAGTAGTTTTTTCATTTTTTCAAGGTTCTGATATAGTTGATCAATTCCCATCTCTTGTTTTCGGGAAGTGCGGTTTCATAGGAAGCCATAGGGGGCTTACCGTTGGTCAATTTCCAGAATAGGGCACCGTCCGATTGGGACTGTACCTTGGCACTGGTCAAGTCGGTGGGTTTTGGGGTCAATCCGGCTCCGCCCATGCCGTCTCCCTTACCCTTGGCCCCGTGGCAGATCACACAGAGCATTCTGAAGGTCCGTTTGCCGCTTTCTGTCGCCGTGGCATCATTTTTTAAGGGATTGTTCAAATTGTCCGCACTGGCCGGGGCTTCCCATTGGGTCTGTGCTCTGGTCGCCTGTAGGGCCAAAAGGGTCATTAGGAACGTTAGCATTATGGGTATTGATTTTTTTTGTGTAAGTTTCATTTTATTATTTGTTAGGTTGTTGCGTTAAAACTACTGTTTGACCTGACAGGCCATCTTCATAATATTCCTGGATTTTTATATTATTTCGTCAAGAAAATCCCTTTGCCACATTTGTCCGTTTTTGTAATCCGTCATGCTCATCCCCATAATTTCCTTGAACTGTGCGGACAAATGGTTGACGCTGCTGTAATCGAGCATATAGGCGATATCGGAAAATGAATATTGTCCCAGTTGGATAAGCTCCTTTACCTTTTCGATCTTGAGCTTGATAAAGTACTTTTCGATCGTGATGTTTTCATTTCTGGAAAAAACCTTGCTCAGTACTTTGTAATCGCGATGCAATAAATCGACAAGGTAGTCCGAGGTGTTCCCTTTGTGGTTAATCGGGACGTTGGTCACTAAGGAAATCAAGCCTATCTTGATTTTCTCAACGATCATTTCCTCTTCGCTTTTGGCTATTTCAAAGCCATTGGAATGTAGGACGTCCACGACTTTTTGGTCAACTTCGGCAATCCCTATTTCCGGGGCATTTACCGTAAGTTTCCCCAGTTCAAGGGATAGAACCTCAATGCCCAGGTCATGCAATTCTTGTCTTATGACCTTGAGGCATCGCCTACAGACCATATGCTTTATCCAGTATTCCTTTTTGGAATCCATGGTGTCTGAGTTATTGTTAAGCGTAAATAATATCGGGTCAAAACCCGATAGGAGAATCGATCAGGATATGCCGTCGTGGAGATAGCACACGACAAAAAAGGTCATTTAGTGGCCATGACCAATGTGAAGAGCGAACGATTGCATTGACGTTCCGCCAGTGTAAAAATCAAATTAGGAAAGTTTCATGAAGGACAAGGAGATCCTGTTCGATCCACGGGGGATCGTAGTCTTTAAAAGGGATTATGTTTTCCTGTAGCCCTTCGAAACGATCGATATGGTAAAAAATAAAGGCATTTAGAAATACAAGTGTGCCGAAATCAAGGTCAAAGGAATCCAGCATCAGGTCATCCTTGCCAATATTGGCATAGGTATCGGTGCTGCAGCAATCCTTTTGTTCCAAAGAGCACTTCCTTGAGGTGTTTTTGGGATTTTGAAGCTTTTGGTCGCAGGGTTTTGCTTTGCCGGTCACAGAAAAACTGACCAACTTGTTACAGCAAAAATGGGCATTCGATGCAAAGGAAGTGGTACTGATCAATACAGAACAGGCCAGAAACAGGGACAATATTTTCGATGTGGTTTGCTTCACTTCCTAAAGTTACTAAATTTTGTTTAACTCGCTAAAAATCAAACTGTAATCAATTATGCAGTTATCCATATGATTACTGTTTGTGTGTGATTTCAGCAGGATTTGGTTCCAAATGTAAGGTATGGGATTCGGAAAAAACATGACAAATATCAGGTTTACCAAAAGTACTGGCATTGGGCCACCACAAGGATCACAATACTATACTGGTATACAATATGTGGGGAAAGGAATGACCGTCAGCTGTCCAACGATCGGATTCGGTATCGAGGAACTTTAAGGTCTGTTATGGTTCGATTGAAGACAAGGGTTCCACCTTTAATCGGGTTGAAAATACAATGCTATTGGTCAGGGTTCCATCCGTTGCCAGTAAGGAGGGCCTTCGAACCACGATGTGCTTTATACCGTCCCGGACCAGATACGATGGTCGTATAAATGATTGATGGTCAAAAGTATGGGGTGCCATGGTCGGTACTTTGAAAAGCAGGGGCTTTATGCGGAATCCTTGTATAAATTGTGTTAAATTTAATGAGGTTGTTAAAATTTTTGTAGTTTTGTAACCGCTTATGAGAATATTTTGGTTCAAAATATTATCTTGTTTTATGGCACTCAACGTGCTGGCATCCACCTTTTCCTTTGCGGTGGCACAACACTATTGTGGGGAAGATCTTGTTGATTTTTCCTTCTTCGGTAAAGCGGAATCCTGTGGAATGGATATGCAGCAGCCATCGGATTCACACCAGCACAAGCTGCAGAAAAAACAGTGTTGCGATGACGAAACGCTTTCCGTACAAGGAAATGGGGATCTATTGCTTTCCGTTGAAAATTTAAGTGTTGGGGAGCATCAGTTCCTGGTTGCCTTCACGTACAGTTACATCAATCTTTTTGAGGGATTACAGGAAAATATAGTTTCTGTCGTACATTACCCTCCGCCCCTTTTGGTCAAGGATATTCAGATTCTTGATCAAACTTTCCTTATTTAAGAGCATATCGATGACGTTTGGCCGTGCTATGGTTTTTGGCATGGCCCTAGGTATTTATTGCCTTTGGAACATTTTCACTATTTCCAACACAATAAACTCATGATATGCTTAATAAAATCATAAAATACTTTTTAGAGAACAAACTGGTGACCGTTCTCGTTTTAATAACGTTGGTTACCTGGGGGATTGTCACTTCCCCCTTCAATTGGAATACGGGCTTTCTCCCAAAAGACCCGGTGCCCGTGGATGCCATTCCCGATATTGGGGAAAACCAGCAAATTGTTTTCACGCAATGGCCCGGGCGATCGCCACAAGATATCGAGGATCAGATTTCTTATCCAATGACGACCTATTTACTTGGAATTCCAGGGGTGAAAACGATCCGTAGTTCATCCATCTTTGGATTTTCCAGTATCTATATCATTTTTAATGATGATGTGGAATTTTATTGGTCGCGCTCCCGGATCCTTGAAAAATTGAATTCACTTCCCGCAGGGCTGTTGCCCGATGGGGTAACCCCGACTTTGGGTCCTGACGCCACGGCATTGGGACAGGTATATTGGTATACCCTGGAAGGAAGGGACAAGGATGGGAACCCTACAGGAGGATGGGATCTGCACGAAATACGGACTGCCCAGGATTTTTATGTGAAATACGGGTTGAATGCCGTGGACGGGGTGTCCGAAGTGGCTTCGATCGGTGGTTTCGTCCAAGAATATCAAGTGGATGTAAATCCAGATGCCCTGAAAGCCTATAATATTCCTTTATACAAGGTCATGGAGGCCGTACGGAAGTCGAACAGGGATGTGGGCGCCAAGACCATTGAAGTCAATCAAGCAGAATATTTGGTCAGGGGCTTGGGATATGTCAAAAATACGGAAGACATAGAAAAGGCCGTGGTTGCCGTCTTTGACAATGTCCCGGTTCGGGTCAAGGATATTGGGGTGGTCAGCTTGGGACCGGCCACACGAAGGGGCGTGCTCGATAAAGGGGGCGCCGAAGTGGTAGGTGGCGTCGTGGTCGCCCGTTATGGTTCCAATCCTTTGGCGGTCATCAATAATGTGAAGGACAAGATCAAGGAAATCGCACCCGGTTTGCCCAAAAAGACATTGGCCAATGGTGTGGAAAGCCAATTGACCGTGGTCCCGTTTTATGACCGGACACAGCTCATCCACGAGACCATAGGTACTTTGGAAAATGCCCTGTCCCACGAAATACTGATCAGCATCATCGTTGTACTGGTACTTGTCCTCAACCTGAGGGCCTCTGTGATCATATCCAGTCTATTGCCTGTCGGGGTCCTAATGACCTTTATTGTCATGCAATATGCCGGGGTAGATGCCAATGTGGTGGCCCTTTCCGGGATAGCCATTGCCATAGGGGTGATGGTGGACGTGGGGATCGTGTTCGTCGAGAACATTATCCGTCATTTGGAAATGCCCGAGAACCATGGTGCCAAGGGCAAGGAACTCATTCAGGTAATATATAAGGCCACCGTGGAAGTGGCCTCGGCAATTACGACCGCATTGGCGACCACCGTCGTGAGCTTTGTGCCTGTCTTTGCCATGCAATCGGCAGAAGGGAAGCTATTTAGGCCCTTGGCCTTTACCAAGACCTTTGCCCTGTTGAGCGCCTTTGTGCTGGGAATCGTTGTGCTTCCGGCATTGGCCCATTTTGTAATGGGGGTGGATTATGACAAGAAACGGGTGCGACGGTTTTGGTCCATTCTATTGATATCCACCGGGCTTATTTTTGCATTTTATGCCCAGATGTGGTTGCCATTGGTCATTTCACTCATTGGGTTGAACAATTTGATGGAACCCAAATGGCCGGAGCACTATAAATCGTTTCCCAACTATATCAATTTGGGACTGACCGTTTTTATCGCTTCCTTCTTCCTGACCGAGGAATGGATGCCCTTGGGACCCCAAAACGGTATTGTGGTCAACTACTTTTTTGTGTTGTTCCTAGTGGGCATTATCCTGGCCGCTTTGATGGGAATCGTACATTTCTATACCCCGGTCCTAAAGTGGTGTCTGGAAAACAAAGGAAAGTTCATGCTCATCCCATTCGTGACCCTGTTTTTTGGGGTATTGGTTTGGCTGGGGTTCGATAGCACCTTTGGAATCGTGGCCAAAGGCTTTGAATCGGTAGGTTGGAAAAGTGTCAGACAGACCTCGGGATGGCAGGCAGCTTCCAAGAGATTCCCGGGCATAGGATCCGAGTTCATGCCATCGCTCAATGAAGGTTCGTTCCTGTTGATGCCGACATCCATGCCGCATTCAGGGGTGGAATACAACAAAAGGGTGGTTGGACAGTTGGATATGCTCTTGGGAAGCATACCCGAAGTGGACTTGGTTGTCGGTAAACTCGGTCGCGTTGAATCCGCACTGGACCCTGCACCCATTTCCATGTATGAGAACATCATCAACTATAAACCTGAATTCATTGTGAATGAAGACGGACATAGGGTCCGTTATAAAGTAGATCGAAAGGACAGGTTCATTACCCAGCATAAAGACACTTTGACCAATGAGGAGGCCTTGCAGTTAGGGATTGCCGAGAAGGACCTGATCGTGGATGAGGACGGTGAGTTTTTCCGAAACTGGAGGCCTCATATCAAATCCCCCAACGATATCTGGGATGAGATCGTAAAGGTCACCAAGATCCCGGGCATAACCTCTGCTCCCAAATTACAGCCCATAGAAACCCGGTTGGTGATGTTGCAGACCGGAATGCGCGCTCCCATGGGGATCAAGGTTTTTGGTCCCGATCTGAAGACCATCGAGGATTTTGGGATGCAATTGGAAGGTATCTTGAAGGAAGTGCCCTCGGTCAAGGCAGAAGCCGTATTCGCCGATAGAATAGTGGGCAAACCTTATTTGCACCTCAATATCAACAGGGACGGGATATCCCGATATGGTTTGAACATTGAAGATGTGCAGCAAAGCATCGAAACAGCGATCGGTGGGATGAAAATCACCTCCACCGTTGAAGGTAGGGAACGTTTTCCCGTGCGGGTGCGCTACCCGAGGGAATTGAGGGACGACCCGGAATCGTTGAAGAAAATTTTGATTCCCACACCGGTAGGGGCGCAAATTCCCTTATCCCAAGTGGTGGATTTTGAATATGTCCGCGGGCCTCAGGCCATCAAGAGCGAAAACACCTTTTTGGTGGGCTATGTGCTTTTTGATAAACGGGACGGTTTTGCGGAAGTCGATGTGGTGAACGATGCCCAGGAAGCCATCCAGAAAAAAATCGATGCAGGTGAATTAACGGTTCCCGCCGGAATAAGCTATAAGTTTTCTGGGAGTTATGAGAACCAAATCAGGGCAGTGAAAAGACTGTCCATTGTCATACCGATCAGTTTGATCGTTATTTTCTTGCTCCTGTTTTTTCAGTTCAAGACGGTCATCGCATCCTCCATCCATTTTTCCGGAGTTTTTGTTGCTTTTGCGGGAGGTTTCATAATGCTCTGGCTCTATGGTCAGGATTGGTTCATGAATTTTGCCATTTCAGGGGTCAACATGCGGGATCTGTTCCAAATGCACACGATCAATTTAAGCGTTGCGGTTTGGGTTGGTTTTATCGCACTTTTCGGTATTGCCACCGATGATGGTGTCATCATGGGTACGTACATCCACCAGGTTTTTGAGGAAAAGAACCCTCAAACCGTACCGGATGTAAGAGCGGCGGTTTTGGAGGCAGGGAAAAAAAGGGTCCGTCCCGCCATGATGACGGCCGCCGTGGCCATCATCGCCCTTTTGCCCGTGCTGACCTCTACCGGAAAAGGGGCCGACATTATGATTCCCATGGCCATCCCGACTTTTGGGGGAATGGCCATTCAGATCATGACCATGTTCGTGGTCCCGGTACTCCAAGCCTATTGGAGGGAAACAGTCATTATAAATCGCAACAAAGCATTGAAAAAAATACAGTAAAATGAAAAATGTATTGACCATCATATTTGTCTTGACAAGTATCCTTTCCAACGGCCAGACCTTGGAGGATTACTTTAAGGTAGCGGCTGAGAACAATCCAGGGTTGCTTTCACAGTACAAAGATTTTGAGGCGGCGTTACAAAAAGTACCGCAGGTGAAGGCTTTACCAGATCCAAACCTGTCCTTTGGGTACTTCATCTCCCCGGTCGAAACCCGGGTAGGGCCCCAAAAGGCAAGGTTTTCACTGACTCAGATGTTTCCTTGGTTTGGAACCTTAAAGGCCCAAGGTGATGCCGCTGCACTTATGGCAGAGGCCAAGTACCAGTCTTTTTTGGATGCCAGGAACAAACTTTATTACGAGGTTTCAGCAGCTTATTTTCCATTGTACGAACTTAAGGAGTGGGTACGGATCGAAGAGGACAACATTGCCATTCTGGAATCCTACAGGACGGTTTCCAATACGAAATTCAAAAATGGCTTGGGATCATTGGTCGATGTCTTAAGGGTGGACGTGCTTTTAAAGGAAGCCCGGACGAATCTGGGTATCCTTAAACATAAGGAAATCCCCCTTTTGGCGTCCTTCAATAAACTATTGGACCGTAAGGAAGATGAACAAATAAACATCCCTGAGACCTTTGGGGTCAATGTACTGCCCATTGATTATGTCAAAGATTCCTTGGTAGTGGACCATCCGCTCTTGAATTCCCTGGAATTAAAGGTCAAGGCTGCAGCGGCATCCGAAAGGGCAGCCCTTAAACAAGGCCTGCCAAAAGTGGGGGTCGGACTGGACTATGTAATGGTTGATAAGCGTACCGACATGGTGGTTCCCGATAATGGCAAGGATGTATTGATGCCCATGGTTACCTTGAGCCTGCCCCTATTCAGGGGTAAGTACAGGGCAGCCGAAAAGGAGGCCCAATTGATGCAGGAAAGTTATGCACTGCAAAAAAAGGAAGTCACCAATACATTGAAGACCAATTATGAAATGGCCGTTTTTGACATAAGGCAGCAGACGGATTTGATTTCCCTCTTTGATGAACAGATCATGGAATCGGAACAAGCACTCAATCTGTTGTTCACAGCCTATGGGAATTCCGGGAAGGACTTCGAGGAGGTGTTACGAATGCAGCAACAATTGTTGAAGTATACTAAATTGAAAATAAGCGCATTGACGCAATATGAAATAGCGTTGGCCAAGTTTAACTATATCACGGCAAAAAAATAATCAGATGAAATCAGAAACACAAAAAATAGTAAAAATAGCCTTGTCCACCTTGGTTCTTGGACTTTTGCTGGGATGGCTATTGTTCGGGGGCTCCAAGGGCAATGCCACAGAGGAACACCAACATACTTCGGAAGTATCGGGAGAAACCATTTGGACCTGCTCCATGCATCCCCAGATCAGACAGACGGAACCGGGAGATTGTCCCATTTGTGGGATGGACTTGATCCCTTTGGAAAATGACAA
Source organism: Flagellimonas zhangzhouensis (assembly GCF_900102925.1). Lineage (GTDB taxonomy): Bacteria > Bacteroidota > Bacteroidia > Flavobacteriales > Flavobacteriaceae > Flagellimonas > Flagellimonas zhangzhouensis. The sequence continues at coordinate 650,565 of NZ_FNKI01000002.1, forward strand.
CGGTTCGGAACTGGACCCCATGGCCGTTAGCATGTCGAAAACCGCCATGCAGCTTGCCAATGTCACTACGGAAATCGTGGGCAAGACCGCCCCGGTCAAATTGATCGATCTTAATGGCAAGGTGGAAGCGGATGAACGATCGATCTATTCCCAATCTTCCCATATTCCCGGCAGGGTGGAACGGCTAATGGTGAATTTTACAGGGGAGTATATCAAGCAGGGGCAGATCATCGCCTATATTTATTCCCCTGATCTGGTCACTGCACAAGAGGAACTTTTTGAAGCAAGAAAGGTGGCGGACACCCAACCGCAGTTTTTTAATGCCGCCAAGGAAAAATTAAAAAACTGGAAGCTTTCCGACAACCAAATCGCACAGATACTTCAATCCGGGACCGTTAAGGAGGAATTGCCGATACATGCCGATGTTTCAGGCTACGTTACCGAAAAAATGGTAAACCTTGGCGACTATGTCAACAAGGGCAAGGCATTATATCAAATTGCCAACCTGAACAGCGTTTGGGTACTGTTCGATATTTATGAGTCCGACATGCCCTGGGTAAGAAAAGGCGATGAAGTGGTCTTTACCATACCCTCGCTCCCGGGCGAAAACTTCAAAGGCAGGATTTCCTATATCGACCCGGTGATCAATCCCATGACAAGGGTTGCCAAGGCCAGAATCGAGATCGGGAACACCGGTTTAAGGTTAAAGCCGGAAATGTTCGCTTCCGGAACCGTAAAAGCAAAACAGCCCATTGCATCAGAAGCGATAACCATTCCTAAGTCGGCAGTGATGTGGACCGGGGAACGTTCTGTGGTATACATCAAGAATACCACATCCAATGGGGTGAATTTTGTGTTGCGCGATGTCACCTTGGGACCATCGTTGGGAAATGGTTTCATTGTCAAGGAGGGGCTGCAAGAAGGGGATGAGATCGCGGTAAACGGGACCTTTAGTATCGACGCGGCGGCCCAATTGGCCGGGAAACCGAGCATGATGAATCCTGAAGGTGGGCCCGCCATGACGGGACATAACCACGGAGGCATGAAGATGGGGGATGACAAGGGTACAGGCGGTAGCGATCATTCGGAAATGGATATGGGGGATCCCGGCTTGGAAAACAAAACAGACCATTCTGATATGAACCAGTGAATGACGGCGACAGCGACTTTTAAAAACCAATTAAAACAGGTGTTGAGCGCCTACTTGGAGTTAAAGGATGCGCTTGTCAATGATAATGCCGCCAAGTCCAATGCCGCTGCAAAAAAAGTGTTGTCGGCCTTGGAACATGTGGATATGAAACAATTGACGGACAAAAAGGCGCACGGCCATTGGATGACGATATCGAAGGAAATCTCCAATTCGGCGAATTCCATTTCAAAGATATCGGATATCAAAGCCCAACGCGATCATTTTAAACATCTGTCCGCCCATCTATCCAAAGGTGTCAAGCTTTTTGGGGTCGATCAAAAGATATACGAACAGTTTTGCCCGATGGCCGATAACAACAAAGGTGCCTATTGGTTGAGTACGACCAAAGAGATCAAAAATCCCTATTTCGGAGAGGCTATGTTGACCTGCGGTGAAATCACCGATGAAATGTAATTGAACAAATGTAAATGAATGAATGATGAAAATATTGAAATCTAAAATCTTGTTTTTTGTCCTAACTGCCTTGACGACCCATGTTTTTGGGCAAGTGGGGACAAATGGTGAGGACAGAAAAGAGGAAGGTAGACCCGTTCGGGAATACAATCTTGTACTGGAACAGAACAAATTGACCCTCGGTGGGGTCACTGCCGATGCAATGACCATCAATGGGAGTATTCCGGGACCGGTCTTGGAATTCAACGAGGGTGACTTCGCCCTGATCAACGTGACCAATAAGATGGATGTGGAAACCTCCGTACACTGGCATGGATTGATCTTGCCCAATTTTTATGACGGGGTTCCCTATTTGACCACACCGCCCATAGAACCTGGCACAACTTTCCAATATCGGATTCCGATCAACCAATCAGGTACCTATTGGTACCATTCCCACACCATGCTGCAAGAGCAAAAGGGGGTGTATGGCTCGATACTGATCCATCCCAAGGAAAAGACGTTGGACTACGATAAGGATTTGGTCGTGGTGCTCTCCGATTGGACGAACGAAAAGGCCATGAACGTGCTCCGAAACCTTAAACGGGGAAACGAGTGGTACCAGGTCAAAAAAGGGACCGCGGTGCCCTTGAGCAGGGTCATCAAGGAAGGTGCACTAGGTGCACAACTCAAATTTTGGCGAGATCGTATGGAAGGAGCGGATATTGCGGATATCTACTACCCCGCATTTTTGACCAATGGGAAAACATTGGCCGAATACCCTGATTTCAAACCAGGGGAAAAAGTGCGGCTCCGGTTCGTCAATGCCTCTGCCTCCACCTATTATTGGATAGATTTCGGTGGCGGTAACCCCATGGTGGTTTCCGGGGATGGTGTCGATGTGGAGCCTGTTTCCAAAAGTCGTTTTCTTTTTGGCATTGCCGAGACCTATGATGTCATCGTGACCGTTCCTGAAGGCACTTTGGAGGTAACGGCCACGGCACAGGACGGCTCCGGGCATACCTCGTTGCATTTAGGGCAGGGAACGCTTTTTCCCGCAACGACCATCGATAGGCCCGACAAAGTGGCGATGATGAAACAAATGGCCCAAATGGACATGAAAATGGGAGCTCCGGCAATGGCCGGCAACAAGAAGAAAAATACACCCGAATATTTGATGCAAAAGTATGGGATGCAGATGGACATGAAGGATGGCAGCATGGATATGGGTATGCACAATGGGATGTCGATGGATAAGACCGAAATGAGCGGTCAAAAGGATAAACCCATTGCGAAGATGGATGATAAAAGGCCTATGAATGCGAATGAAGATCATAGGCACATGGAGATGGATAAAAAGATGGGGGATATGGCAGGAATGGAAAAGGATTCAACGTCAATGAAATCCACCGGACATAAGGACAAGATGGAAAACCCTATGGTTCAGACTATGCCAATGATGCAGAAAGACACTTCAGCTTTTGATTACGATACCCGTAAAACGTATTTCAACTATGACTTCTTAAAAGCAAAGGAAAGTACTACCTATAATGCCGATCTGCCCGTCAATGACATTCTGTTGAACCTGACGGGAAATATGCAACGGTATATCTGGAGTATGAACGGTGTGCCACTTTCAGAAACCGATAAGATCAAGATCAAAGGTGGGGAAGTAACCCGGATCACCCTCAACAACCTGACCATGATGCACCATCCGATGCACCTCCATGGGCATTATTTCAGGGTCATCAATGAGAATGGTGAAAAGTCACCCTTGAAACATACGGTCAATGTGCCGCCCATGCAGAAAGTGGTCATCGAATTTTATAATGAAGAGTACGGGGATTGGTTTTTCCACTGTCATATCCTCTACCACATGATGGGGGGCATGGCCAGGGTTTTCAGTTATGATACCCCAAGGGATCTGAGGATGAAGGATTTTCCTGTTCAAAAGTTGGTAGATGAAACTGACCATTATTATGCTTGGGGTGCTGCCAGATTGGGTTCCAATTTTAATGAACTCTTCCTTGTTTCAAGTAATATCAGGAATGAATTTGGGGTACGGGCAGAATTTGACTACGACCAAAATGCCGAGGTGGAAGTCAATTATAACAGGTATCTCAATGACTGGGTACGGGTCTATGCAGGGGTAAACACGGAAACCTCCATCCCTGATTCCTATGACCGTTTCAATACAGTGGGACTGATAGGGGTCAAGTATTTTACCCCATACCGCTTTAATATGGATGTGAGTATGGACCACCAGCTGCGTCCAAGAATAAGGTTGGATAGGGAACTATTGCTTTTTCCCAGGATTTTCCTCGAGGGGGAATATGAATTTCGGGCCGATTTTGGATGGGTCAACGATTTGGGGAATTCATCCTATGAAAGTGAGACCCAATGGCTGGTAGGGGCCTCCTATATCCTTTCACGTAATTTTTCAATCCAGGCCAATTACAACAACCGATATGGTTGGGGCGGAGGCCTGCTAGCCCGTTTTTAAATGGCAGAATACAAAAAAAATAGCCTGAGTCTGACCAATACCATTGCTTTGGGAACCGGTGTGATGATCGGTGCGGGAATTTTTGCGCTCTTGGGTCAGGTTGCCGAACTCTCCGGCCAATGGTTTCCCTTTGCTTTTTTAATCGGGGCAGTCATCTCAGGTTTCAGTTCCTACACCTATGTCAAAATGTCCAATACCTACCCCTCTGCCGGGGGCATTGGCATGTACCTCAAAAAGGTTTACGGTAAAACGGCCTGGACCGCTACCGGTGCACTGCTGATGGCCCTTTCCATGGTCATCAATGAGAGTTTGGTGGCCCGGACGTTCGGGACCTACGTATTGGAGCTTTTTGATGTGGAGTCGAAAGGATTCTGGCCCCCGATCCTTGGGGTATTGTTGTTGATCACAGCCTTTATTGTCAATGTGATGGGAAACAAAGCTATCGGGGGATCGTCCTTGGTCATGGCCATACTAAAAATCGGCGGGATAGCGGTTTTTGCCATTGGTGGCCTTTGGGCAGCTGGATTTACCTTTGATCAGGTCGTTCCTTCCCAGTCCTTGACCGAGCATTCCCTGGTGGATTATTTGGGGGCATTGGCACTGTCGATATTGGCCTATAAGGGTTTTACCACCATTACCAATAGTGGGGATGAGATCGTCGATCCCAAACGTAACGTGGGACGGGCCATTGTCATTTCTTTGGTGATATGTACCCTGGTCTATCTCATGGTGGCATTTGCGGTCTCTTCCAATCTTTCCATCCAGGAAATCATTGCGGCCAAGGACTATTCGCTGGCCGAGGCATCCAGACCCGCTTTTGGAAAATATGGGGTCTGGTTCACCGTTGGTCTGGCGATCATATCCACCGTTTCCGGGGTCGTTGCCAGCATTTTTGCCGTTTCCCGGATGACCACCATGCTCACTGAAAAGGAATTGATACCACATCGACATTTTGGGATTCCCGGGGACATACAGAAACATATGTTGGTGTATACCGTGGTGATTGCCATAGGGCTCACCATGTTGTTCGATCTGAGCCGGATCGCTGCATTGGGGGCCATCTTTTATTTGATCATGGATATCGGGATCCATTGGGGGGTCCTAAACAATCTACGAAAGGAAATCGGTGCAAATCCCATTATCCTCATTACGGCCCTTGTGCTGGATGTACTGGTGTTGGGCGCCTTTATTTGGTCAAAGGCCGGTAGTGATCTTTTGGTGGTCATTGTTGCCCTGGTATTGATGGTGCTTATTTTTTTCGGGGAACGATTGTTTTTGGGGAAAAAGCGTACGGTCGAGGAAGAATAAGGGTAGAGTGCCTGCGTGGGAGAAATGGAAAATTAGATGAAAAAATTAAAATAGCAACAATAATGGGGGATAATACAAATATGCCGACCCTGGGCAATCAAAATGAGGAATTAATCTTAAAATCAATTACAATGAAAAGAACAACAGTTACATTAAGTACAATTGCCATTGCGCTTTTGACCATTACCGTGATTTCCTGTAAGGACGGTAAGAAGGAAACAAATGACAAGGAAGGAGCCCATATGGAGATGGGAACGGAAGAGGGCCATCACCATGAGAGCTCTGCGGGGGAAATGGACCACGGGACCATGGACCATGATATGGGTTCGTCCGATGCACAGGGCACATCTGTGATCGACAGCTACCTCCAACTGAAGGATGCCCTGGTGGCGGACAATAAGGATGAAGCGGCCAAATCGGGCCAAGCCTTGGCCAGTGCCTTGGGCAGCTTTGATATCAGCGGATACGATGAACAGCAACAGAAGGAGCTGTCCGATATCATTGAAGTGGCCAAGGAACATGGGGAGCATATCGCCAAAAGTGATATCGGTCACCAACGGGAACACTTTGAGGGACTGGGCAAGGATATGGTCGATTTTATTGCCATAACCGGGACTTCCAAAACCTTGTACCAACAATTCTGCCCCATGTACAACAACAACCAAGGAGGAACGTGGCTCAGCGCAAGCAACGAAATCCAGAATCCATTTTTTGGAAGTAAGATGTTGACCTGTGGTAAGGTGCAAAAGGAAATCAATTAAATGAAAGTGCTGAAAATCATAGCATTGGTAGTGCTATTGGGATTTGTGGGCATCCAGTTTGTGCCCACAGAACCCAACTTGAGCGATGTGGTTCCCGATACGGACTTCATGTCGGTGAACCAGGTTGCCAAGGATATCGAACACGATTTGCGGGTATCTTGCTATGATTGCCACAGTAACAACACCCAATACCCGTGGTACAATAAGGTCCAACCCATCGCCTGGTTTTTGGAAGAACACATCAAAGAGGGAAAGGAAGAACTCAATTTCAATGAATGGGGCGACTATTCGGATCGAAGAAAAAGGAGCAAACTAAAGTCCATCGCAAGTCAGATCGAAGACGATAAGATGCCCCTATCTTCCTATACCCTGATCCATAAGGATGCAAAATTATCGGTGGAAGAGAAAGAACGGATATTGACCTTGGTAAATGATCTAATGGAAGAATTGGATAATTGAAAATGACATGGAAATTACCCTAAAACCGGGACAAACGATATTGCTATTGTTGTTGGTCATGTCCGGTTACTATGAATGAGGAAATAAAGTCCTGAAAGGGAGGGGAACACCCAAAGTTGATTGGTTGGTGAGTTAGTTAGTTAATCGTTCCCTTCCCTTGTCAGGCACTAATGGAAAAAAAGGATGAAAGATTGTTGTCGTGACAATGGACCTGTGCAGCCGAAAAAGGCCATTTTAAAAAAATGGTTGGCCCATATCCTGTATGGGATCGTCATTTCGATTGTCCTGGGAGCCTTTATCATACAATATATACTAACCTAAACAATGTTAAAACAAACCAATGAAACGTATTACTTTACAGATTTTTCTAATGGCCGTATTTCTCACAGGGACAAGCTTTGGCCAAACAAACCCTAACAAGGAAAACCTAGACCAGGACAGGGCCGCTGTGCTGAGGATATTGGAAAGCTATAAAGAAGCACTGCAAAACTTGACCACGGAAGGTACCTTGGAGCTTTTTGCGGAAGATTCCGAAGTTTTTGAATCCGGGGGCGTGGAAGGCACCTATCAACATTATCACGACCATCATATAGGTCCAGAACTTGGACATTTCAACAGTTTTAAGTTCTCGGATTATACCATTGAAGTGAAGGTGGAGCTACCCTTTGCCTTTACTACGGAAAGCTATGTCTATACCATTGGCCTAAAATCGGAAAATGGAGGTGAGGGCAAAACGATCAGCAGAAAAGGGGTTGCCACCACCATCCTTAAAAAAACGGATGGGGATTGGAAAATTGTAAAGATGCATAACTCCTCACGGAACAACGGGAAGAACTAATGGTCGGAAGAAAAACATCGATGAAGGTCAGAAAGATACATAGATATCTTGGCCTATTTATTGGGATCCAGTTCCTAATGTGGACCATCAGTGGACTATATTTTAGTTGGACGGACATTGACGAGATCCATGGAGATCAATTCATCAAGGAGCATCCGGACCAGTCAGAATTTGGGAATTTAATTGCTCCCAATGGACACGGGAACGTTAAAATCAAATCTTTGGAAATGAGAAATATAGGGGGAAGTCCCTATTATTGGATCAATGGTGGGGTTTTGATGGATGCACAAACGGGGGAGATCAAAAAGGGTATCGATGAACAACAGGCCTTGGCCGTTGCTTCACAGTATATGTTGCCCGAACTTAAGGTCAAAAGTGTCGAAAGACTCACCCAAACAGGTGGGCAGCACGAGTATCGTGGACGTCCATTACCGGCCTATGTGATCACCTATGAAACGGATGAAAACCTAAAAGCGTATGTCTCAGAGACCGATGGGTCGTTTCAACGTGTAAGGTATCGGTCCTGGAGATGGTTCGATTTTTTGTGGATGACCCATACCATGGACTATGAGGGACGGGACGATTTTAACACCATGGTTTTACGGATTTTTTCCCTGATGGGATTGATTACCGTTTTGAGCGGATTCTTGTTGTGGTATGTCAGCTCACCAACGATCAGAAAATTATGGAAAAGGCGATAGTTCAAACACATTGACATACTTATTTGGCAAAGGACTCCTGTTAGGAGCAAATAGTTGACTATTGTGCCAGTTGAACCATTTTGGGAAAAATGAGCGAACTTAGGAGGCAAAGACGAAAGAAAAAAAGGGATCTGGCGAAAAAGAAACGGGATTCGGCCAAGAAAAGAAAGGAAAAAAGAATGAAAATCCTTGGCATATTGGCCTTGATATTGATCATTATATTGGCAGTGGTCGTCATTTTTTTGAAGGCCCTGTGGAAATTCACTGCATGATATGGAAGTTGGGTCCAGTAAATCGAAAGATGTGTTGTACATCAAAAACATGGTCTGTCCGAGATGCATCATGGCCGTCAAAGGTATTTTGGACGATGAGGGCATTCCCTATATGAATGTGTCGTTGGGTGAAATAACCCTCAATGGGAAAATCACGCCTGAAAAACGGGAAGGTCTCAACGAACGACTTGAGAAAATTGGATTTACGATCATCAACGATCGTAAAGGTCAGTTGATAGAACAGATCAAAAACCTAGTGATTGAGGCGATACACTACACCGGACCCATGGAAAAGGTCAAATGGCCCGAATACCTTTCCGATGGATTGCATCTTGACTATAAGTATCTTAGTTCGCTGTTTTCCGCGGTGGAAAGCATTACCTTGGAGCAATATATCATCAACCAAAAGATTGAAAAGATCAAAGAGTTTCTTGTTTATGACGAATTGGGCTTAAAGGAAATAGCGTTTCAATTGGACTATAGCAGCGTTGCCTATTTAAGCAACCAATTTAAAAAAGTAACTGGAATGACACCTACACAATTTAAGAAAAGTGCCATTCAAAATAGAATATCGCTTGATGATATTTAACCTCTACCATTAAGGGCGCAATACCTTTCCAAGGAACCAGCTTCCTAAACGCTATTTAAAAAACATCTTTCTTCGCAAATGGGTCAAGGTTTGTTTTTTTTCAAACAATGCCCTTATACAGAAAGTGTTACTTTTCCCATACGTGTTGGAACCAACATTGTTGATTCTATGTGTAAAATTGTTAAAATATAAAATCATCACAACATGAAAAGAAGATACCAAATAGAAGGAATGACTTGTGATGGCTGTAGGGGGCACGTTGAAGAAGCTCTTTTCAATGTGGCCGGTGTAGCCGATGTAGCGGTCAATCTAAAAAACGCAGAAGCTACAGTGGAGTCGCAATTTGAGGTCCCCCTTGAAAATCTACAAAAGGCATTGGAAAATAACGGAGGTCAATATAAAATACAAGCGATGAGCAAAGCCAATTGAACCAATATATGATAACTGGGACAGGTAAATTGTCAGGCCTACAATTGGAATGGAACAATACAATAATCGAAAGTCAAGGAATAATCACAATAACCAGATAAAATTTGCACAATGGAAGATAGTCAAAGGAAATCCAATAATTATTTAAAGTTTTTTGCGATGATTGGCACCTCAATGGTCGCCATGTTTTTTTTAATGTACACCCACTCATATCAAATCATTGATCATTTTTGGTATAGTGAGACTAGATTTTTCATGACTTTGATAATGGGGGGATCGATGATCATTATTATGCTGCTATATATGCTACAGATGTATAAAGACCGACGCAAGAACATGTCAATTTTAGCCTTGGGTGTTTTGTTGATTGCAGGTGGGATATGGCTGGTCAGGAGTCAGGTTACCGTTTCAGGAGTCGACTACATGGAAGGAATGATACCCCATCATTCCATTGCTATTTTGACCAGTGAACGTTCTCAAATAAAAGATGTCAGGGTACGTGAGCTTGCCAATGAAATTATCAAGGCACAACGCAGGGAGATAATGGAAATGCAATGGTTGATAAACGACATCAAGGAAAATGGAATAGTGGAAACCGAAGCTGGGAAAGAAAAGCGGCCTATTCCTAAATTCGAGGGATCGCTTAGCGAAGAAACAAAGAATCTGGCCGAATGAGAGGCGATTACTTACTACCAATGCTTTCGTTTTGCCCCAAGTTCACTACAATGGTTTGTCCTATCGAATATATTCTAAACTGATCGGGGCAAATTCTCCAAAAAAGATTGACGTGGGCGAACCTGATCTCATAGATGTTGCCGAATTCTAAAAACCACTCACCAATTAAGGTTAAGTACTTGACGAAGAAAGGTAAAGGTTGATTTTTCGGAAAATTCTACAACTCTTTCAGTAAATAACGTAACAGTGCATTTTAGGTCTATTCTGAAATTTGTACCATACAAATCGGAGTAGAAAATGGATGCAATCGATATTATTGAGGACACCGAAAGGAAACCGAAGACGGTGTCAAAAAAATCTTTCCCGGTCACTGGAATGACCTGTGCTGCCTGTGCATCCAGCGTGGAATCCATGCTGGGCCATACGGAAGGGGTCTACAATGCCAGTGTCAACTTTGCCAATAGTACGGTCCTTGTGGAGTATGACAGTGCTATGGACCTAAGCGATCTTCAAAATGCGGTACGTCAAATCGGTTATGATATAATTGTGGATGCCGAGGATCCTACCGAAGTACAGGAAGAGCTTTCGAAAAAGCATTATGTATCCATAAAAAAGCGAACCCTTTGGTCCGCTATTTTGACACTTCCCATTTTCCTTCTGGGGATGTTTTTTATGGATTGGGTCCTGGGTAGGTGGATTTCGTTGGTACTTGCCGTTCCTATCCTGTTCTGGTTTGGCCGAAGTTTTTTCATAAATGCCCTCAAACAGGCCAGATTCGGTAAGGCCAATATGGATACCTTGGTCGCACTCAGTACGGGCATTGCCTTTTTGTTCAGTGCATTCAATACCTTTTTTCCTGAATTTTGGCTCAGTAAAGGCATGGAACCCCATGTATATTATGAGGCGGCCACAGTGATCATCACCTTTATTTCATTGGGGAAATTATTGGAAGAAAAGGCGAAATCAAATACATCCTCCGCCATAAAGAAATTGATGGGGTTGCAGCCCAAGACCTTAAAGGTGATAGAAGATGGGGAGGAAAGGGAAATCTCTATTTCTTCGGTCAAGGTAGGTCAAACGATATTGGTCAGACCGGGAGAGAAAATCCCTGTGGATGGAACAGTGTCCAAAGGAAGTTCCTATGTTGATGAAAGTATGATCACGGGCGAACCCGTCCCTGTAGAAAAGACAAAGGGTGAAAAAGTTTTTGCCGGTACCGTAAACCAAAAAGGAAGCTTTCAGTTTGTAGCTGACCGGGTGGGAGGGGAGACCCTTTTGTCCCAGATCATCAAGATGGTGCAGGAAGCACAGGGGAGCAAGGCGCCCGTACAAAAATTGGTGGACAGGATTGCCGGTATTTTTGTTCCCGTGGTAATGACGATTTCAGTGGTGACATTTATCACCTGGATGTTCCTGGGAGGTGAGGACGCTTTTACCCATGCACTGTTGACCGCAGTTGCCGTATTGGTAATAGCTTGTCCTTGTGCGCTGGGTTTGGCAACCCCCACGGCCATCATGGTGGGAATCGGCAAGGGGGCCGAACACAATATCCTCATCAAAGATGCGGAAAGTTTGGAGTTGGGTTACAAAGTAAATGCCATTGTCCTGGATAAAACGGGAACCATAACAGAAGGAAAGCCAGTGGTGACCGATATGGTCTTTGCGGACCATGTGACCGATCACAGGGGCCTGGAGCAAATTTTATATGCCATGGAAGGACAGTCCGAACATCCCTTGGCTGAAGCCGTGGTCTCCTTTTTAAAAAATAGAAAGGTAAATCCGATCGAAATTTTGAACTTCAATAGTATTACAGGAAAAGGTGTTCGAGCTGAGGCATTGGATGGAACCCAATACCTTGTGGGCAATCATAAGTTGATGGTCGAAAAAGGAATCGCCATGGATGACAACCTGGGGCACATGGTCGAAGGGTTAGAGCAGGAGGCCAAAACGGTCATATACTTTGGCGGTGGAGGCAAGGTAAAGGCGATTTTGGCCATTATGGATAGCATAAAAAAGTCCTCAAAGGAAGCCATACGGGAAATGCAGGGGAATGGTATGGAAGTTTACATGATGACCGGTGATAACAAGATGACAGCCGAAGCCGTATCACAACAGGTGGGTATCAAAAGCTATGAAGCCGAAGTGCTCCCATCAGAGAAAGCTGATTTTGTAAAAAGTCTTCAAGAAAGTGGAAAGGTGGTCGCCATGGTGGGCGATGGTATCAATGATTCGCAGGCACTTGCCCAAGCAGATGTCAGCATCGCCATGGGCAAAGGGTCCGACATAGCCATGGATGTCGCGAAAATGACCCTGATCACCTCTGATTTAAATGCGATTCCCAAAGCGCTGAAGCTCTCCCATAAGACCGTTATAGGTATAAGACAAAATCTTTTTTGGGCCTTTATATACAATATCATTGGAATTCCTATAGCTGCAGGGCTGCTGTATCCGATCAATGGATTTTTGTTGGACCCGATGATAGCTGGTGCCGCTATGGCCTTTAGCAGTGTATCGGTCGTATTGAACAGTTTGAGGCTTAAAACGATTAAACTATAGTAATTTTCTAATTTAAAATCGATGAACATGAGTACATTACAATTCAAATCAAATATTAAGTGCAGTGGGTGTGCCAATACCGTAAAACCATTTTTGGATAAGGTGGATGGCGTGACCGATTGGTCTGTAGACTTTGCTTCCCAAGACAAATTGTTGATCGTACAGACCACAAGTGCCACGGAAGAGGAAATCACTTCTGCCGTTGAATCGGCTGGATATCATTTGACCAAGAAATAAAAGGAACGTCCAGAAGAATATATTAAAAGGTTCGAATAGGATTGGGGGTTACCTTAATCCTATTCGGGTTGTATAAGTTTATTGGATTTTTCTACACAACTTCGGTATAGGCATGGTCATTGGTAGTATTGAAAACATCACAAGATTCAGGTATCACTGCAATCAAAATCTCTAAACTCGATCGTGTCCATCATGTAAGGTGGACCAGTAATGGCTTGGCTGGAACACCGGTGGCAAAAATCTAAATCTTGTAATTTATACGGCTAGGTTAAAATTGACAATCAAAGTTCTTATTATATCTGCTTGTCGATAGGCCGAATAGATGCTTAACTTGTTTGTGATGAGCTTTTGAACTCACAAAAATTCCTTTGTCTATTTTGATTTAAAATTAAATAAAACAAGATGGTGTGGTTTGATTTTAAATATCGATATTTACGTTGTGAAAATCATTATTTCACACGAAGATGTCCTATGGGATGTCCTATTTTGGGAAAATCGACATAATATTCTGGATATTAATGGGTTAGCACCTCGTCAAGAGGTCAGTCATCCCGACAAGTTAAAATCAAAAGCTCCAAAAGAAAGGTAATTTTCTTCAAGGAGCTTTTTTGTTTTTTGGCGATTTGAAAAGATACCTTAAGGGTGCATGGAATACTTTTCAAGTAATTCGGGTAACTTTATCCGTAATTCTGGTATTCAAAATAGGTGTTTTCCAACCGTTATTTGTAATGTGAAACCAGCATTGGTTCAATAGGTACATAAAAACGTCCATGCGAATATTCAAACGACTACTTAAAGTTTTACTGGGATTAATTCTATTAATTGCTGTTGCTACAATGATAATCTTGAATCAAGCCAAATTTGGCCAAGCTCCTAAAGGAGAACGATTGGAACGCATAAAAAAATCCCCTAACTATCAAAATGGGGAATTCAAAAACCTGAGCGAGACTTCGGTTATGACTTCTGACAAAAGTAGTTTCGGAACCATGATGGATTTTATGTTCTCCAAAAAGGTGAACGTTACTCCAAAAAGCAAAATTCTAGCCATAAAGACCAATGTCAAGGAAATCGACCAAGCAGAAGATGTTTTGGTCTGGTTTGGTCATTCATCCTATTTTATAAGAAAGGATGGCGTAACTTTTTTGGTCGATCCAGTTTTTAGCAACTATGCCTCGCCCTTTTCTTTTGTGAACAAAGCATTTAAGGGAACCGATATTTATGATAGCAGTGACCTTCCAGAAATTGATTATTTGATCATTTCCCACGACCATTGGGACCATTTGGACTATCCGACTATTCTTGAATTAAAGTCAAAAGTGGGTCAAGTAATCTGTGGACTTGGGGTTGGACAGCATTTTGAATATTGGGGATACGAGCAATCCATGATTATGGAATTGGATTGGCATGACAAAGAAGTTTTACAGGAAGCCGTGGAAATTACGGCAACGCCAGCACGTCATTTTTCGGGACGGGGATTAAAACGAAACAAAACCCTTTGGACTTCTTATGCCTTGAAGATAAACGAGTATAATTTATACATTGGCGGTGATGGGGGATACGATACTTTTTTTACCGAGATAGGTGAGAAGTATGGACCTTTTGACTTAGCCATTTTAGAGCAAGGACAATACAGCGAAAATTGGAATCAAATCCACTTATTGCCAAGGCAGGTTTTCGAATCTGCGGAACAATTAAGAGCATCACGGATTTTTCCAGTACACAATTCTAAATTTGCCTTGTCCAGTCATCCTTGGGATGAGCCTTTGGATGAAATCATAGAAAACAATGTGAAGAATATTCCTGTGATGACCCCTGTAATTGGTGAAATTGTTCGGTTGAATGATAGTACCCAAACATTTTCCCAGTGGTGGCAGAAGTAATTGCCAATTACATGAATTAAAGTAGTTGTTTTCGAATTCCACGGATATCAACCAATTAAGCCGTGAAAAGTCGCAATTAAGTAATGCTCTATTGCCAAGAATACAAAACAGTCCGTTTCAATTTTAAATTGGGTAAGTATTTAGTAGATTTGAGGGAAACCAAACTACATAACTAACTCATGAAATTTAAACTTCAATTTTATCAAATTCTTTTATCATTTTTTATAACGGTAGGAGCATTGGCGCAAGATTTGGAAGCGCTTCAATATCGTACCATCGGACCCGCTAGGGGAGGTCGAGTTACCACCGTAACTGGAACCCCTGCGTTACCTGGAACCTTTTATTTAGGTGCTTCAGGAGGTGGTGTTTGGAAAACAGATGACTACGGAACCTCTTGGAACAATATTTCCGACGGATTTTTCAAAACCCCATCCATAGGAGCTATCGAAGTGGCTTTGGACGACCCTAATATCGTTTATATAGGAACAGGTTCCGACGGAATCCGTAGTAACATTATCGAAGGTAAGGGCATGTACAAATCCATCGATGGCGGTGAAACTTGGGAACATATCGGATTGGAAAATGTAGGACAGATCGGTGCTGTAGAAATTGATCCCACCAACAATAATATTGTTTGGGTTGCTGCTATTGGAAACGCGTTTAAATCCAACGAAGATCGAGGTATATATAAAACCACAGATGGCGGAGCCACTTGGGAAAAAGTATTGTTTGTTTCCAACGAAGTAGGTTTTGCCGATTTGGAATTATTGCCAGGTAATCCAAATGTAGTATATGCTGCTGCTTGGAAAGCACGCAGAACTCCTTGGACCATCGATTCTGGTGGTGAAAATAAAGATGGAGGAATCTACAAATCTGTAAATGGAGGTAAAGACTGGACCAAACTTTCTGAAGGTTTGCCAACAGGATTGATCGGTAAGATTGATTTGGCTGTTTCTGCCGTGGATTCCAAAATTTTGTATGCTGTTGTTGAAGCACCTGGAGATGATAGAGGACTATACAAATCCATAGATCAAGGAAAGTCTTTTACCCATGTTTCCGACGATGAAAGATTGGTTAACAGACCATTTTACTACACAAACATAGAATTGGACCCAACGAATCCAGATATTATTTTCTCCAATGCGAACCCGTTGATCAAATCTATAGATGGAGGGAAAACATGGAGACGTATGAGTGTGCCCCATGGCGATAACCACGATATTTGGTTAAATCCGAACAATCCCGATTTATTAATCCAATGTAATGATGGTGGGGCAAACGTTTCCCATAATGGCGGTGAAACCTGGTCTTCCCAATTCAATCAACCAACAGCAGAAATTTACCAAGTAGCGGTGGATGATCAATATCCTTATTGGGTATATGGTGCACAACAGGATAATACTACCATTGCCATCCCAAGTAAAGCGCCAACGGCATCAAACCCAGCGAATGGAAGTGTAATGATGAGCACAGGTGGTTGTGAAACAGGACCAACAATTCCAATGCCAGGAAACCACTACATGGTTTACAATAATTGTAAAGGTCGTTTCAGTGTCTACAGTAAAAAAACAGGATTAAGTCGTGAATATTCGATTGGAGCCACCAATATTTATGGGCACAATCCAAAAGATTTAAAATACAGATTTCAGCGTGTTGCCCCTATTCATGTTTCACCTTGGGATCCAGAAGTGGTTTACATGGGCTCCCAATTTTTGCACAAGACCAAAAATGGAGGTCAAGTTTGGGAAATTATCTCTCCAGATCTAACAGCGAATGAGCCAGACAAACAGGTGATTTCAGGAAATCCAATTACAAGGGATATCACTGGTGAAGAATATTACAGCACCCTGTATTCCATTCGTGAGTCTAAAATCACCCAAGGATTGATTTGGACAGGTTCCAATGATGGAATTATCTCTGTAACCAAAGATGGTGGAAAAACTTGGGAGAATGTTACCCCGAAAAAATTACCAAAAGGTGGAAGGGTAGAATCTGTGGAGCCTTCACAATTTGATCCAGCAACTGCCTATATCGCAGTAGAGCGTCACTTATTGGGGGATACAACTCCTTATTTTTATAAAACCAATGATTACGGTAAAAATTGGACCTTGATCAGCACAGAATCCAACGGTATTCCATCTGATCATTTTGCAAGGGTTCTTCGTGAAGACCCAGTTCGTAAGGGACTTTTGTATGCAGGTACCGAGTACGGAATGTTTGTTTCTTTTGATGATGGAAAATCGTGGAAAAAGTTCCAACAAAACCTTCCATTGGTTCCAATTACGGACGTTATCTTATTCCGAGGAGACTTGATCTTGAGTACCATGGGACGTGGTTTCTGGATTTTGGACAATATTTCAGCTTTGCAAGATGAAAATATTTCTAGTTTGGGAGATTCTCCAGTGCTTTTCAAACCAGATAACACCATTCGTTACAGAACACCTTGGTATGGTAGTGATTACCCAAATTATCCAGCCACAAGCGTAACCATTGACTATTACTTGCCAGAGGAAACTAAAGATGGTGTTGCCTTGGAGATTTTAAACAGCAGCAATGAAGTAGTGGCAAAAATTGTTAGCGATTCTACCCAATTGAATTCAACCACCGAAAAAGTGGAAGATATGGGCTTGAGTATGAATTTTGTGTACATCGACAAAAAGTTGGAAACCAAAAAAGGACTCAATCGATTTGAATGGAACTTGAGAGCAAAGGGAGCTTGGGACAAAAACAAGAACAGACGCTTCAGAAACGGTCCAATGGTTCCTCCAGGAAGCTACAAAGCAAAACTGACCGTGGGCGAACAGTCTTTTGAGAAGCCTTTTGACGTAGTAATTGACCCAAGATTGGCCGAAGATGGCGTTACCGAAGCTGATATTTTGGAACAGCAAGAATTACATGGAAAAGTAATGGATTTACTTTCCGAAGCACGTAAATACCAAGATAAATTGGAAACTGAAATCAAGAAATTGAAAAAGAGCAAGATTGGCGAGGCTAAATTAGAAGCCTATGAATCTGCGCTAAAACAATTGAAGAATGAAGATGGTGCATATCCTCAAAATATGATGGTATCCCAAATTTCATACTTATATAATATTATGGGCAGTAGCGATAAGGTGCTCGGTCAAGAAGAAAAAGACCGATACCAAGAATTGCTGACCCAATTCAATGAGCTGAAACAAAAAACAGGTCTTTAATTTAAAAAGTCCCCTTTTAAAAGGGGGCTTTTTGTTTATTGTAGTTCTTCACATCTAAAACCTTCGCTTTTTAAAAGCGAAACAATTATTGGAGCATTAAGGTTTTGGGTTTCCACCCTGAGGATGTTGTCGCAATCCTCAAGGTCAAAATTCCAGCACCCATTGTGGTCTATCAAACCATTTAATGAAGGACGAAGCTTTTTTACTTCGCCCTTGCGTTCAACAGAAGTTTTAAATACATGTACTATCATCCTATTTTAAGCTCGGTCGTAAAAAAATGGAGGTTCAATATCCAAAGCACGCAAGTATACATACCCTTGGGCGCGGTGGTGAATTTCATTGTCCACAAAATATTGAAGATTGGATAGCACAGATCCTTCATATTGCCCAAAAAGCTTTATGATTTCTTGGAATCGTTCAATGCTGAGTTTGCTCCATAATTGATTGATTTCTTCCGTGTCTTTATCCCATTTTTCCAAAAATTCGGCTTTTGTGCTTCCATAATCCCTGTGTTCGTTAAATTCAGAAGCTGTACCAGATACGATTTCGGATAATCCAGGAACAGCAATGGCTAATAATTCCTTTACCATTTCGGAAAAAGGGCGCATCCCACCGATACTATAATTGAAAAACTCTCTTTCTGGAAAGGCTTCAATCACCTTTTTAGTTAATCTTCGGTGTCCTTGATAATGCTCCAAAAATTGCTCTGGACTCATGACTTGGGCTGTTGTTTGTTCATTGATGGTCTTTTCCATTTGATTGTGATTTTAAGATTTATTGTTTCTGAAATCAAAATTAAAAGGGGTGTGTGACAGCCCCGTGTCAGTAGCAAAAAATGAAATCAAAAAAAATTTTGTTGACAATCCCTTGTCATAAGGCGACCATAGCTTTGTTGTCAGGTCGAGCGCCCGCCTGCCGGACGGACAGGCAGTCGAGATCAATTAATCAATTAAGATAAAGTAATATGAGCTGGAAAACACCTCCCATCCTTGGATTGAAATCCTATCTTTGGGAGATAGCTCACGCGATTATGGGAATGGATACCGTAAAACGTTTTGATAGGATTGTTGCCATTTTAATTCAGCTACAGACCAAGCGGATTATAAAGGCACAGGAACTCGCAGACCGATTTGATGTGAGCTTGCGCACTATTTATCGGGATATTCGAACTTTGGAAGCATCAGGTGTGCCCATTGTGAGCGAAGCAGGAATTGGTTATTCCATTATGGAGGGTTATCGATTGCCCCCCGTCATGTTTACCCGCGAAGAAGCAGGAAGTTTTGTGGCTGCAGAAAAGTTGATGCAGCAATTCACCGATAAATCCCTAGGGTCTTATTACGAATCGGCCATGTTCAAATTAAAGTCCGTGCTTCGTGGGAGTGAAAAGGATTGGGTAGAGGCATTGGAATCACAAGTTTCCATTATTTCAGGACAAGTATTGTTTAATGATGAGGTGCCCAATGCCTTGGAGATATTGTTCGAGAGCATCGCAGAGCGAAAGCAGGTGTTCTTAAGATACGAATCCTTACGGGAAGAAAACCCATCCGAACGAAGCATAGAACCCGTAGGTCTATTTAATGAAAATGGGTATTGGTATATTTTGGGGTATTGCCATTTGCGAACAGATTATAGGCATTTCCGAACCGATAGGATTCAACAAATAACAAGAACATCGAAAGACTTTATGTTGGAGCACGGCACCATGGATGAGCATCGGAGCAAGAAAGAGGCGGTTGCCAAGACCAAAGTGAAAATAGTGGTGGATAAAACGGTTTCAAAATACATCCATGGTCAAACAAGGCATTACGGATTGATTTCAGAGGAAGTAAAAGGCAAGGAAGTAGAAATGACCTTTATGACCGATGATTGGAAAAATGGATTTGCCCGATGGTTCATCATGTTTGGTGATTATGCCAAAATTATTGAACCAGACTTTTTAAAGGAGCGCGTAGCGGAAATATTGACGAAAAGTCAAGAAATGCTTTCCAATTAAAAATGGATTTGTTCAGCAATCAAATAGAGCCAAATCAAAATCTATTGCCCAAAGACGGCGTTGTAAATTATTTTGGTCCAATTTTAAATCAACCCGAAGCTGACCATTACTTTCATCAACTATTGGACACCATTCCATGGGAAAACGATGTGCTTGTTATGTTTGGTAAGCGTATTGAAACCAAACGCAAGGTGGCTTGGTTTGGGGACAAACCTTTTGCCTATACCTATTCCAATAGCACCAAAAGAGCACTGTATTGGACCCCCGAGCTTCTGGAATTAAAACAACTCACCGAAAAATTGACCACTACCACCTATAATTCGTGCTTGCTCAACCTATACCATTCAGGAGAAGAAGGAATGGGCTGGCACAGTGACGATGAAAAGGAGTTGCAGCCCAATGGAGCAATTGCATCATTAAGTTTTGGGGCAGAACGACAATTTGTGTTCAAGCACAAAACAACCAATGAAAAAGTAGCGTTGGTTTTGGATCATGGGAGTCTTTTGGTGATGAAAGGTGAGACCCAAAACTTCTGGCAGCATCGATTGCCTCCTACTAAAAAAGTGACATCACCACGAATTAATTTGACGTTTAGAACCATTACAACGGAAAACCTAGCAGAATAAGGCACTTCCTGCTTTTATATTTAGCCCAGTAGTTTTGTATATTCATTGTTTCGAAAGACCTTTATCGAACAAACTAAACAGCATGCTATTTAGGCTTTTCATTTTTGCATTTTTCATCACTTGTTTGCCAATAGTAGGTCAGCAATTATTGCCGCCCATCCAAAATTATCAACTGTTGGATTATAAGGGAGGAAGTAAAAACTGGGATGTATCGGTAAACGAAAACGGGGAGCTTTTTGCAGCCAACAATAAAGGATTGCTCCATTTTAATGGAGAGGAATGGACGTTGAACAAATTGCCCAACAATACGATTATTCGTTCCGTGGAAAGTATTGGGGATAGAGTTTATACAGGATCCTATGAAGAATTTGGATACTGGACCAAAAATGAATTCGGAGAGCTCGAGTACACTTCATTAACCCATTTAATTCAGGATCATACATTTACCAGTGAAGAATTCTGGGAGATTTTTCCATCTAAAGATGGCGAGGTAATGTTCCGTTCCTTTTCAGCAATCTATTCTTATGCCAATGATCAAATTAAAGTAATCGATCCTGATTATGTAGTTTCCGATTTTGTCGAATTCAATGGTAAATTGATTGTTGCCGCAGGATCTACTGGGCTTTATGAAGTTGTGGGAGAAACTTCTGTTCCCTTTCCCAACCAAGATTTATTAAAAGGAAAAACGGTCAACGATATGGCCGTTTACAAAGGTCAATTGTTGATTGGGACCAAATTGCACGGTTGCTTTGTGTTTGATGGAAATTCGTTAACCCCATGGTCCTCACCAGTTAATGAAGCATTAAAACAGCACCAGCTGAATAAGATTACACTTCTGGGAAATGGGATGCTTGGTTTTGGAACCATAAAAAATGGAATGTACCTGTATGATTCTACAACTGAACAATACCGTATTCTCAATCGGGAATCTGGCCTTCAAAACAATACAGTGCTGTCCACCTTGTTGTTCAAAAATCAGTTATGGCTAGGTCTGGATAACGGAATTGCAAGGGTTCGAATCAATAACCCTATCTCTTATTATACCGATTACACAGGAACCTTGGGAATGGTCTACGATATTGCTTGGTACAACGGTAAATTGTTTTTAGGGAGTAATACGGGGGTTTTTTATTTCGAAGGGAACCAACTTCAGTTTGTTGATGGCTCTCAGGGCCATGTGTGGGATTTGCAAGTAGTGGAAGGTGATTTGCTTTGCGGACATAATACGGGCACCTATAAAGTTACTGAGGATAGTTTTGAACAGGTGAGCGAAATTGCAGGAGGGTATCAAATCATTAAAGTACCTGGCCAGAATGCCGCCTATGTGCAAGGAACGTACAATGGGTTGGCAAAATTTCAAAAATTGGAGAATGGGGAGTGGAATGTCAATAAAATTCAAGGTTTTGATGCGCCAGTGAAACAATTGTGCTTTGAAACGCCTGAATTGCTTTGGGTGGCACATCCATATAAAGGGTTTTCACGCTTGCACTTATCGGAAGGTGGTTACCAAGAATTTGATAAGATTCAAGAGTTCGAGCACGAAGGGGCCCCAAGTGAGTACAATGTAAAGTTGTATAATATTAAAAACACCATTGTGCTCAATAGTGAAGGAAATTGGTTTTCTTACAATCCTATTGGTGATCGTATTGAAAAGTTTGATGAGTTTACCACTTATGAAAACAAGGAACTACTTTTTTTTGATGATGAGTATTTCTGGTTTGTGGACGAAGAGGATGAAAAAGCCATTATCCATACCAATTTAAAGGGGGATAGCTTGTTGATTACTGATTTGCCCCTACGAGAACGTTTAGCTCCCGATTCCCAGAGTGTGGTTCAAATTAATGATAGTACCTCTTATATTACCTTGACGGATGGTTTCGCCAAAATTAATGATCCACGCCTCAAACAAATAACTAATGAAGAATTGCCTGTTCCTCAGATTGTAGTGCTTTACGATGAAGATCGAAAACATTCTGTACTTGAAGAATCCATAAAAATTCCATTTCGCCATTCGGAGTCCATTACCATAGAAGTAGCCGCATCGGAGTACATTTCACCACATTATTATTATCAACTTCAGGGCCCAAAGGAATATGCCCAATATGCTGATAATGGCTTTATCAACTTTCAAAACTTGCCTTTTGGAGATTACACATTGAGAATCGCCACAGCAGGTATGGAAAATTCCATTTCTGATTACAATAGTTTAAGCTTTACTATAGCTCCACCATGGTATTTTTCTTGGGGAAGCCTTGTTTTCTATCTGGCCTTGGGTGTTTTGGCTATTTATTTGGTGAGAAGGTATAATCGAAGAAAACTCGAACGTAAGCAACGGGAATTGGAAGAACACATGCGGCAAGAACAATTGGAGCGCATGGCAAAGTTGGAAAAGGAAGAGTTGGCCAAGCAAGTACGATTAAAACAAAATGAGTTGGCAAGTACCACCTTGAATATTGCCCGTAAAAATGAAATGATATTGGAGTTGAAGAATATGCTGGTAATGAACAAGGAAAAATTTTCGAATTCGCAGCGGTATAGATCTTTCATCAAACAACTCAACAATTCAATTGAAGATACGGAAGATTGGAAACGATTTGAAGTCAATTTTAAGGAGCTTCATGAAGATTTCTTTGAGCGATTGCTGAAATCTTTCCCCTCCTTGACCCCAAAGGATCTTAAATTGTGCGCGTACCTAAAGATGAACCTTTCCACAAAAGAAATTGCCCCCTTAATGGGGATCACAATTAGGGGAGTGGAGATACATCGCTATCGTCTACGAAAAAAGTTGGATATGGACAGTTCTGAAAATTTATCCAATTTCCTTATCACATTTTAAGTGGGCTTTAAGCAGATTTCTGGTCTTAAAATAATGTTTTCACCACTACATCAATACTACATCACTATGTTAATTCTTTTTACATCAAAACCTGTTCATACTACTGCAAACTAGGCAAAACAAGGGGTTTCAGACCCTTTATAGATGATGTATTTATTATGTATTCCAACGCAAGGCCGCGGAAAGGCCTGTTTATTAATTTAGTAAAAATCTAACTCTATTTTTGCACAATTATGAAATTTAAAAGCAAACTATTGCTAATCTCGTTTTTGTTGTTTCAGGCCGTACTTTTGGCACAAAACAATATAACGATTTCGGGAACGGTGACCGACGATATGGGACAGCCGTTGCCTGGGGCAAGTGTGGTGCTTCAGGGCACTACTACAGGAATCCAAACCGATTTTGATGGTAACTATCGTTTGGAGAACATTCCAAGTAACGGAACTTTGGTGTTCAGTTACGTCGGATTTACAACACAAACCATACCTATAAATAATAGGACTACCATCGACCTCACCATGGAAGCTGATACCCAAAGTCTTGATGAAGTTGTGGTTGTGGGTTATGGTACGCAAAAGAAGGCCGACTTAACGGGATCTATTGTTACGGTGGATGCTGAGCAAATTGAAAAGACACCATCTGCCAACCCAGTGCAGGCACTTCAAGGTAAAGTGGCAGGGGTTCAAATTGTATCACCAGGTTCGCCAGGTGCTTCACCAACCGTTAGAATTCGTGGTCTTGGAACGTATTCAGATGCTACCAGTTTATTGTATGTAGTAGATGGGATGTTCTACAGCAACATTGATTTCTTGAACCCGAACGACATCAAGTCGATGAACGTACTTAAAGATGCTTCATCTTCTGCAATTTATGGGGTAAGGGCTGCTAACGGGGTGATTATCATTGAGACAAAATCTGGTGGTAAAAACAGAAAACCTCAAATTGAGTACAACGGATACACAGGTATCCAAAGGGCACAAAACGTATTGCAAATGGCAAACGCCGAGCAATTTGTTACCATGGCCGTTGAGTCTGGTTCTGCTGCCGATGTTCAATTTATATTGAACGCCATGCAACGTTACGGACGTAGCCGCATTAACCCCAATGTACCAGATGTGAATACAGATTGGTACGATGAGATCATTCGTGATGGTGTTATTCAAAACCACAGTTTAAGTGTTACTGGGGGAACCGATAACGTTTCGTATTCCATGGGTGCCAACTACTTTTCCCAAGAAGGTTTGTTGGATATGAAAAACGACTACGAAAGGTTCAATATCCGCTCCAAACTGGATATTGATGTGTTGGACAACTTAAAAATGGGAGTGAATACCGTTTTCAGTAACGCTACACAACAAACTCCAGAAAATTCAGCATGGTTCAAGGCCTATTTTGCGGTGCCCATTTTGCCAGTGTTCGATGCAATGAACACTGAGGCAACACCAACCCAATATGCCAATGCGCAAGCCTTGGGTTACAGGGGAACGCAAAACCCTTTCCCCGATATGGATTACAACGATAACAGGTTGAAGATTAGAAAGCTATTGGCAAATATTTATTTGCAGACCGATATTATTAAGGACAAACTAACCTTTAAGACCACCTATAATGTTGACTTTTCTGCCTTGGAAGAGCGCTATGTAAACCTACCTTATAATATGGGGTATGGCGACCAACGTATCTCATCCATCAACAGACGTCAGAACAACTACTTCAACCAAATTTGGGATAACGTATTGACATATACCGACACATTTGATGAAGATCACAATGTGACCGTTATGGCGGGTACCTCCTTTAGAGATGAGGCTGCCAACCAGTTTCAAGCAACAGGTAGTGACATTGCAGGTATCGATTACGAAACATCTTGGTACTTAAATTTTGCCGATCCTTTGTCTTTCAATAATAATGTAGAGGAAAACAATCGTAGAATTTACGGTCAGTCCTACTTTGGAAGAATCAACTACAACTACAAAAACAGATATCTTCTATATGGAACGTTCAGAGCGGATAGATCTTCCAAGTTCACCAAAGAACAGTGGGGTTATTTCCCATCAATTGGTGCAGGTTGGGTAGTTTCTGAAGAGCCATTTATGGAAAATGTAGGGTTCTTCGATTTCTTGAAATTGAGAGCTGCTTGGGGGCGTTTAGGTAACGATAATGTACCTGCAAGTTCAGGGACAAACACCATTTCCAACCAAACAGTTGACTTGGGTGATACCCCAAATACAGGGATTACCGCCACGAGTACTTTTACCGATTTAACTTGGGAAGTTGTAGAAGAGTTGGACTTCGGTTTCAATATGAACACATTGAACAACAGACTTTCCGTTGAAGCCGATTATTACATCAGGGATACAGAAGATGCGATTATGCCAGTGTATATTCCGATTGCAAACCAAACCGTATCTCGAAACTCAGGGGTTATTCGTAACTCAGGGGTAGAGGTGGCCCTAAATTGGAGTGATGAAATTTCTCCAGACTTCACCTATACTATCGGAGCCAATTTTACCACGGTAAAAAATGAGGCCATTGAAATAGAGGACGAAAGTGGATATATCGATTCAGGTTCTGCTGAATTTAGACAAAGAACCATGGTAGGGGAACCACTTTATGCCTTCTACGGATACGAAACCACTGGAGTTTACCAGAACCAAGCACAAATTGATGCCGATCCAGTAGCGCAAAGTGCTATTGCCGATGGACAGGACATTCAACCTGGGTATTTGATTTTCAATGATAGAAATGGTGATGGTGCCATTACCGATGAGGACAGGATGGTAATAGGATCGTTCCTTCCAAAATTCACCTATGGTGGTAACATCGGATTGAACTACAAAGACTTTGGATTCTCCATGAACTTTTATGGACAAACAGGAAACAAAATCCTGAATAGAAAACGAGGTGAGGTCATCTTTACCAACGATACCAACATGGATGCCGATTTGGCCAAAAACAGATGGCATGGTGAAGGAACTAGCAATAGCTATCCATCATCAGCAGGTCTAAGAGATAGCTGGAACCAGCGTTTGAGCAATTTCTGGGTAGAAGATGGAGCCTTCTTCAGGATCCAGAACATTCAGTTGGCCTACACCCTTCGTGGTGATAAACTAAAGGGGAATGCACCCGACTTCAAATTCACATTAACCGCAGAAAGACCGCTAACACTTTTCAATTACAACGGATTTAATCCAGAAGTGTCAGACGGGGTAGATCGCCAAACGTACCCAGTACCTGCCATCTACACCATAGGTGTTAATGTAAAACTATAAAAAGAAAATTGTGATGAAGAATAGTAACAACCTATTATATAGAATGGCATGGGTGCTGATTGCGATAATCACTTTGCAATCCTGTACCGATAAGTTTGAAGACATAGAAGGTCAGTTGAATGCCGATGACCTGGATTACACGGCCACCGAAGATATGGTGCAAGCCTTGGTGGGATCCTACTACATTATTGCCACAAGAGGATGGGAAGAGCCTTTATTGCTTTCCGTTCGTGGAGACGATGTTAATGCAGGTGGTTTGGGTGACCAACAACCTTTTGCAGATACAGATAACTTTGTATACGCCCAAGGATATTGGATGTACAACTCCCTTTGGAATGTGCACTACGGTGACATCGTACAGTTAAATACGCAAATTGAGTTGATTGAAAATTTCAAGGATTTTGCCAATGAAAGTGAAAGCGCAATGGCAGACCAATACATTGCAGAAATAAAGGTAATGCGTGCATGGTTGCATTTTAACTTGGCAAGAGTTTGGAGCGATGTGTTCATTATAGAATCTACACAACCTGATGCTGAAATAGCGGACGGACCTGTTTCCAAGCAGCAGATGATGCAATTTATCTCTGACCAAATGGATGAGGCCATTCCGTTATTGCCAAACATGAGGCCGAACGAAAGAACCGACATTCCAGGTGGAGTTACACGGTATACGGCTTATGCTTTAAAAGCCATGGCACATTTGGAAATGGAAGATTATCAAGGCGTGGCCGATGCTACTGCCGCGATCATCAATTCCAATAGATTTTCATTGCACCCAGATTTCTACAGCTTATTCAAAAAGCCAGGAGAGTTGAGCGATGAGAGCATCTTTGAACTTCAATTTTCGGATTACGGTTCAAGTACGGGAGATACCTTCTATCACTTATATGCACCGTTTGGACCTCAAGGTTGGACTCCAGCAAGAGAAAATGCATCTGGTGGATGGGGCTTTTATGAGCCAAGTATGAAATTCATCAAATTTATGTTGGATAGAGGAGAGACCGAAAGATTGGAAACCAGTGTTTTATTTACGGATAGAGGTATTGCAGAATTACAGGCCGATCCAAATTATGCAACCTTGCCAGCTTTCGTAAACAACACCACAAGGGATGGTGATCTGATCAACGATTACGCAAGAGCCCTTTTTGCCAGTGGTAAACACTATTTACCATCCGTTCAATTGACCGATCAGCGAAATGACTACGCAGGTGGTAAAAACATGATCGTAATGCGCTACGCAGAAGTATTGTTAATGTATGCAGAAGCCTTGACCCGTGGGGCCAGTGGTTCTGGAATGACAGCGGACCAAGCGGTAAACCTTGTGAGAACAAGAGCAGGAATGCCTTCAGTTTCAGGGTTATCCTCAGATGACGTAATGGATGAGAAATTTGCCGAATTGGGCATGGAGTGGGGTATCCGATTCTACGATATGATCCGTTTGGACAACTACTCCGAATTGAGCTACGATGGTAGAACCTTTACGGCCGACAAAGAGCTATTGCCTTATCCACAAGCACAGTTGGATGCACTTCCAAGTTTGGGAGGAAGTGGAAGCGACGATTAAACTAACTAAATAAACAACACAAGATGAAATATATAGTAAAATCCATTTGGATGCTTTTGGGGATTCTGGTGATTTCTTGTAACGAAGGAATTGACCCCATTACCGCAGTGGATGCAGGTGTGGACGAATCAGCGCCACAGGTGACCATTACATATCCGACAGAAGGAGTGGAGCTTATGCCATTCGAGGAAGAAACTTCCATAGATATTGCGTTCGAGGTAACTGATGACATCGAAGTTTCAAGCGTTTCCGTGGCCATGGATGGGTCTCAAATTGCTTCCTTTTCTTCGTTCAAGGATTATAGAATTGTATTGGAAGAAGTAACCTACGATGGATTGGGGAATGGTGACCACGTAGTGACCGTTACCGCAACCGATATCGAAGGCAAAACCACTACAGAAGAAGTGAACTTCGCCAAGTTGGCACCTTACAGTGCTCAATTTGATGGTGAAGTATTCTACATGCCGTTCAATGCCGATTACATGGACTTTATTAGCTTCCAAGAAGCAGGTGAAGTAGGGAACCCTGGCTTTTCAGGTGATGGATTTTTGGGTGCTGATGCTTTTGAAGGAGCTGCAGATTCGTATTTGACATTCCCAATGGACGGACTTAAAAGTCCTGAATTCAGTGCAGCGTTCTGGTACAAGGTAAACGCTACACCAGATAGAGCAGGAATTTTGGTAGTTGGTGATGATGCTGATGACAGAAACCAAGGTTTCCGTTTGTTCCGTGAAGGCAATGCCGACGAACAGCGCATTAAAGTGAATGTGGGAACAGGTGCAGCAGAAAGTTGGAATGATGGAGGTGTTATCGATGTGACCGCAGGAGAATGGGTGCACGTAGCAGTTTCCATTTCACAGACACAGAGTACCATTTATTTCAATGGAGTTGAAATGCTAACAGCTGATTTGCCAGCCCCAATCGACTGGACAGGTTGTGAGGAACTACATATAGGTTCAGGCGGACCAACTTTTGATTACTGGAACCATGGTTACGATGCAAGTCAAATGGACGAGCTTCGTATTTTCAATAAGGCTTTGACGCAGAGTGATATTCAAATTATGATCAATGCTGCCAACCCATATATGCCGCAATATGCAGGTGAATCGTTGTACATGCCTTTTGATGGTGATTATATCGATTTGATTGGAAGCAAGGCAGCAAGTACAGTAGGTTCTCCAAGTTTCACGGATGAAAGTCAAGTGGGTGGTCAAGCCTATTTGGGAGCTACCGATTCATACATCAACTATCCAGCAGAAGGATTAATGTCTGCAGAATTCAGTGGGTCATTCTGGTACAAAGTGGATTCCACACCAGATAGAGCGGGTATTATCACCATAGGTGATGATGCTGCAGACCGAAACCAAGGTTTCCGTTTGTTCCGTGAAGGTAGTGCTGACGAACAACGCATTAAAATCAATGTGGGCACAGGAAGTGGTGAAAGTTGGAACGATGGTGATGTTATTGATGTAACAGCTGGGGAATGGGTGCATATTGCATTTACCATTTCGAGTACCGAAAGTGTAATTTATTTTAATGGAGCAGAAGTTTTGTCTTCCGCCATGTCCGCTCCAATCGATTGGACAGGTTGCGATACCTTCACGATCGGAGCAGGAGGACCTACCTTTGATTATTGGGGTCATGCTTCCGATAACAGTATCATTGATGATTTGAGATTCTTCAGCAAAGCATTAACTGCGGAAGAAGTGGCTGAGGTTTTTGGAGGTGAAGTAACACCTAAAAACTTCGGTTCAACATTGTACATGCCTTTTGATGGGACCAACGTAGATGACAGTTCAGGTTCAACAGCTACTGTTGAGGGAACTCCAGGATTTGCAGGAGAAAGCGTTGTGGGTAGTGATGCCTATGCAGGTGCTACCGATTCGTACTTGACATTCCCAATAGATGGATTGTTCAGTAACCAATTTAGTGGGGCATTCTGGTATAAAGTGAGTGGAGACCCTGACAGAGCAGGTATCTTGACCGTTGCTCCTCCAATGAATGGTACAGATAACGATTTGTCATCAGGATTTAGATTGTTCCGCGAAGGAAGCGCAGATGAACAACGTATCAAACTTCACTTGGGAACCGATGCAGGTGATGTCTGGAACGATGGTGATGTTATAGATGTAACTGCAAACGAATGGGTACACGTGGCCTTTACGGTAACAGAAACACAAACATTGATTTACCTTAACGGAGAACCTGTGGTGAACACAGGCGATATGGATGGAAAGACCATTAGTTGGGCGAATTGCACCATCCTTTCCATAGGATCAGGAGCCCCTAATTTTAGCGGTTGGAACCACCTTTCCGATTCAAGTTTTATCGATGATCTATTCCTATTCGATAGAGCATTGACACAGGAAGAAATTCAAGAAATAATGAATAATTAAGTGCTCAGCACTTCAAATTATCAGAATATTTAGTTTGTATGAGGTTAATTTTAATTCCATTGGCCATTGCTGCCCTAATCATAGGGTGCGATGGCCAAAAAACTAAGCAAAAAGTCAATTCCATTGAAATTAATGCGGACAGTCTAGCCCTTGCCGATGAGGTAATGTTGGACACGCTTCAGTACCAAACCTTCAATTATTTTTGGGAAGGAGCGGAACCCATTTCAGGATTGGCTAGAGAACGAATGCACATGGATGGGATTTATCCCAATCACGATAAGGATATCATAACCACGGGAGGTTCAGGATTCGGACTTATGGCCATTTTGGTCGGAGTGGAAAGAGAATTTATCACCCGTGAACAAGCCTTGGAGCGTTATGAGCGCATTGTTAATTATTTGGATAATGCCGATCGTTTTCATGGTGCATGGCCACACTGGTTATTGCCATCAGGAAAAGTAACCCCATTCAGCAAAAAAGATAATGGCGGGGATTTGGTGGAAACTGCTTTCTTGGTGCAAGGACTACTCACCGTAAAAGCGTATTTTGAAAACGGAAATGAGCGCGAACAACAGCTTGCCCAAAAGATTCAAGAACTTTGGGAAGGTGTGGAATGGGACTGGTACACTAAAAATGGCGAAGATGTGCTGTATTGGCATTGGAGCCCTGAGTACGAGTGGGAAATGAATTTCCCTGTTGGAGGTTACAACGAAGCCTTGATCATGTATGTATTGGCTGCCGCATCGCCTACACATTCCATTGAAAAGTCAGTGTACGATAAAGGTTGGGGAGTCGATGGACAAATCACCAAGGATACCACCTATTATGGTTTGGAAACCGAAATGAACCATTATGAACATAGCGATGCACCTGTTGGACCATTGTTTTGGGCACATTATTCTTATTTGGGATTGAAGCCAAAGGAACTGAAAGATCAATTTGGCGACTATTGGAAATTGAACCAAAACCACGCATTGATCCATTACAAATATGCAGTGGACAACCCAATGGATTTTGAAGGTTATGGTGAAGATTGTTGGGGTATGACCTCCAGCTACTCCATGAAAGGGTATGCAGGGCACCGTCCTGGTGAGGATTTAGGCGTGATTTCACCCACGGCCGCACTTTCATCTATGCCATATACGCCTGAAGAAAGCATAAAATTCATGAGGTTTATGTACAATCAACAAGATAGTTTGATTGGAAAATATGGTCCTTATGATGCTTTTAGTTTGGAATTTGATTGGTACTTACCCAGATATTTGGCCATTGATCAAGGTCCAATCCCTGTAATGGTTGAAAACTATCGAAGCGGATTGTTCTGGAAACTGTTCATGGCCAATGAAGACGTTCAAAAAGGCTTAAAGAAATTGGGATTTGAAAGCCCAAACATAAAATAGTAAATGATTAAAAATGCTTTATATCTCATTCTTTTCTCCACATTGATTTTCTCATGTGGAGGAGGGGATGATTATACCTATATTCCAACCACTCCAGAATTACCTGGTAAAGGTTCCAATGGTGATGATACACCTACAATTTCTGATGAAGAACTTTTGGATTTGACCCAAGAAACCACTTTTAAATATTTCTGGGATTATGCCGAAGCGAATTCTGGCGGAGCACGGGAGCGATATCATCCCGATGACCCAGGGAATAGCGCCAATGTGGTTACTGCTGGAGGTACAGGTTTTGGCTTGATGTCCATTTTGGTGGGAATCGAAAGAGGTTTTGTGACCCGATCAGAAGCAGTCGATCGATTGAACACCCTTTTGGATTTTTTGGAAAATGCAGATCGTTTTCACGGTGCTTGGTCCCATTGGATCAATGGAGAAACTGGTGCTGTAATTCCATTCAGCTCCATGGACAATGGAGGTGATTTGGTTGAGACTGCATTTCTGGCTCAAGGTTTGATCTGTGTGAAAGAATACTTCAAGAATGGTTCCGATGCAGAACAGGCATTGGCACAACAGGCCGATGATTTATGGAAAGGTGTAGAATGGGATTGGTACACACAAAATCAGAATACCTTGTATTGGCATTGGAGTCCCAACTACAATTTTGATATGAACATGCAGTTGAAAGGCTATAACGAGGTGTTGATCACCTATGTGATGGCCGCTGCATCTCCCAATTTCGGGATAGATAAGGAAGTATTTACCAACGGATGGGCCTCGGGAGGGGGAATCCGCTCTTCGAATACACAATATGGTTACCCACTATTGGTAAAACATAATGGAAACGAGCAATTTGGAGGCCCCTTATTTTGGGCGCATTATTCTTATCTGGGATTAGATCCAAGAAATCTTTCCGATGATTATGTGAATTATTGGGATGTGAATGTGAACCATACCATGATCAATTATGAGTATTGTGTGGACAATCCAGATTATTTTCAGGATTATGGTGAGGATTGCTGGGGATTGACGGCTAGTTATTCACGTAACAATGACGGAACCATGGAGTACAATGCCCATAGCCCGAGTAACGACACTGGAGTGATATCTCCCACCGCTGCAATTAGCTCAATTCCATACGCGCCCGAAGAATCTTTGGCTGCAATGCATTATTTTTATAGGAATAGTGATGATTTATTGGGCCCTGTTGGATTTTACGATGCCTTTAGTCCAGAATACGACTGGGTGGCCGAAGCCTATTTAGCCATTGATCAAGGACCACAGATCATCATGATTGAGAACTACAGAACTGGATTGCTTTGGGACCTTTTTATGGCGAATGAAGACGTTCAGGCTGGTTTAACCAAACTAGGATTTTGATATGAAAAAACTTTGCACTTTAATCTTGATGATGTTTGCTTGTACTTTGGTTTCCGCTCAATGGCAATCCAAATACAAATCTGAAATGCTTGTTGATGGAAACGATACCTTACGATATCGCATCATGTATCCAAAGAATTTTAAGGAAGATGGAAATTATCCCGTAGTGTTGTTTCTTCACGGCGCGGGTGAACGCGGTAGTGATAACGAAAAACAACTGTGGAACGGGGCAAAATTGTTTGCCACGGATTACCTACAAGAACGTTATCCCGCTGTAGTTATATTTCCGCAATGTCCAACCGATAGCTATTGGGCCAGAGTAGATGTGGATAGAAGTTCCTATCCGATAGGTCTGGATTTTAAATACAAAGATGGTCCCACTAAACCTATGCAAATGGTAATGGACCTGCTTCAAACAACAATAGACCAACCCTACACCAAAGATAATCAAGTTTATTTGATGGGACTTTCCATGGGAGGCATGGGAACTTTTGAATTGTTGAGCAGAAAACCAGATACCTTTGCGGCCGCAATACCTATTTGTGGAGGTGGAGAACCAGAATCTGTATCCCTCTATGCCAACAACACGCCATTGTGGGTGTTTCATGGTGCCCAGGATAATGTAGTTCACCCTTTGCGGTCAGTTGAAATGGTGTCTGCTTTACTTGAAGCAGGGGTACATCCAAAATTCACCATGTACGATTTTGCCAACCACAATAGTTGGGACCCTGCATTTGCGGAACCTGACTTATTGCCTTGGTTGTTTTCACATATCAAGAATACAGAAGCAGATAAGTCAGAATAACAACCTTATATCATGCACTATAAAAAATTACTTTTAGCCTGTTTAGCGCTTTCTTTTTGGGGTGTTCATGCACAAAAAAGAGTTCCAGAGGTAGAAGCGCTATTGAACAAAATGACCCTTGAAGAAAAAATTGGTCAGTTGAACCTATTAACACCTGGTGGTGGAGTTGCTACTGGTGAGGTGGTGAGCAAAGATGTGGAATCCAAGATCAAGAATGGTCAAGTAGGTGGACTTTTTGGAGTAACTGGGCCAGACAAGGTTCGAATTGCTCAAGAAATTGCCGTTAAAGAAAGCCGATTAGGAATTCCATTGCTTATTGGATCAGATGTGATTCACGGGTACAAAACCACCTACCCAATTCCATTGGGGCTTTCGGCAAGTTGGGATATGGATTTGGTGCAAAAAGCCGCCCAATTGGCTGCCAAAGAAGCTACTGCAGATGGTATCAATTGGAACTTTTCACCTATGGTGGATATTGCCCGAGACCCTCGATGGGGTAGAATTTCGGAAGGAGCTGGAGAGGACCCTTATTTAGGCTCAAAAATTGCCGAAGCCATGGTGAAAGGCTATCAAGGCGATGATTTAGCTGCTTCCCATACCATGTTGGCTTGCGTAAAACACTTTGCCCTGTATGGAGCATCAGAAGCGGGTCGTGATTACCATACCGTGGATATGAGCAAAATCAAAATGTTCAACCAATACCTTCCACCTTACGAAGCCGCCATTAAAGCTGGAGCTGCAAGTGTGATGAGCTCATTTAATGATGTGGATGGAGTGCCTGCTTCTGGAAATAAATGGTTGTTGACCGATTTGCTGCGCGACCGATGGGGGTTTGATGGATTTGTGGTATCTGATTATACTTCTGTAAACGAAATGATCGCCCACGGTTTGGGGGATTTGCAAGCTGTTTCAGCATTGGCATTAAGAGCAGGTTTGGATATGGACATGGTAGGTGAAGGCTTTTTAACCACCTTGAAAAAATCCTTGGATGAAGGAAAGGTCACCGAGGCCGATATCACCAATGCCTGTCGTAGGGTATTGGAAGCAAAATACATTTCAGGATTGTTTGAGGACCCGTACAGATATTTGGATTCGAAACGTCCTAAAAAGGATATTTTAACGGAAGAAAATAGGACATTGTCCCGAAAGTTGGCCACGCATTCCTTTGTGTTGTTGAAAAATCACAATAACATACTCCCATTAAAGAAATCAGGTAAAATTGCCTTGGTAGGACCGCTGGCCGATAGTCGTGAGAATATGTTGGGAACTTGGGCGCCAACAGGTGATTTTAATCTTGCGGTGACCATTTTGGAAGGATTTAATAATGTCGCCTCAGGTGCAACTATTCAATATGCTAAAGGAGCCAATATTTCCGATGATGCCACTTTTGCCAAGAACGTGAACACGTTGGGCGAAAGAATCACAATCGATGCCCGTTCCTCAGAAGCCATGTTGAAAGAAGCAGTGGATTTGGCCAAAACTTCCGATGTTGTTGTAGCCGTAGTGGGTGAAGCTACTGAAATGAGTGGGGAATCCTCAAGCCGAACCGATATTTCAATTCCAGAAAGTCAAAAGAAATTGATCAGAGCCTTGGTAGCCACTGGAAAACCTGTTGCATTGGTGTTAATGAGCGGGAGACCGTTGACCATTCCCGAAGAATTTGATTTGCCCGTTTCCATTTTGCAAGTTTGGCATCCAGGTGTTGAGGCAGGAAATGCCATTGCCGATGTAGTTTTCGGGGATTATAATCCATCAGGAAAGTTGACCGCTACTTGGCCTGTATACGTGGGGCAAATTCCGGTGTACCACAGTGCAAAGGTTACGGGTAGACCCGCTCCCGAAAGTGGTGAATTCCAAAAATTCAGATCTAACTATTTAGATGCGCCAAATGCACCATTATTGCCTTTTGGTTATGGCTTGAGCTATACCACTTTTGAATACTCTAACTTAAGGTTGGACAAAAAAGAAATTGGTCAAGGAGCATCTATTTCTGCAACAATTACGGTAAAAAACACTGGTGATTATGATGGAGAAGAGGTGGTACAATTGTATTTAAGGGATGTGGTACGAAGCATCACGCCTCCCAAACGTCAATTGAAAGGTTTTCAAAAAATCATGTTGAAAAAAGGAGAGAGCAAAGAGGTGACCATCACCTTGTCTCCAGATGATTTGAAATTCTTTAATGCCCAATTGGAATTTGTTTCCGAACCTGGAGAATTTGAAATTTTTGTGGGAACCAATTCAGATGCCGATTTGACGGAATCCTTTATCCTAAAATAGAAGGACAAACATATAGAATGGTGGTTGTTGGGTTTATTTTTTGATGGTTTGTCAAAAGAGAAGACCCAACACTTCTTTTTAAGGATGCTCTGTGAGGATCATGGAAAACTACATAAAATAAAGGTATCGTAACATCCATGCTCCGAAAATTTGATAGTTTGCTGGTTTATTTTACATATTGAGCGATAAAACTGATGAAGAAAATTATATTCCTTTTGTGTGCCTTGGTAACCGTATTAAATGCGAAAAGCCAGACCATTGATGTTATTTCCTATAATATCCGATATGACAATCCCGATGATGCTCCGAACAATTGGGATAATCGAAAGGCGTTTCTTATTTCGCAACTCAATTTTTACAATCCTGATGTATTTGGAATTCAGGAAGGGTTGATTCATCAGGTGAAAGAAATCGATGAGGGCTTGGCCGATTACGCTTATTTTGGCATAGGTCGTGATCATGGGGATGAAAGGGGCGAGCATACCGCTGTTTTTTACAACACGACTCGCGTTGAACTGCTAGAGCAATCCACTTTTTGGTTATCCACTACTCCACAAAAACCATCCAAAGGATGGGATGCGGCTCTTCCTAGAACATGTACGTATGGCATTTTTCAACATAAAAGTGACGGTAAAAAGTTCAT
Source organism: Flagellimonas zhangzhouensis (assembly GCF_900102925.1). Classification (GTDB taxonomy): domain Bacteria; phylum Bacteroidota; class Bacteroidia; order Flavobacteriales; family Flavobacteriaceae; genus Flagellimonas; species Flagellimonas zhangzhouensis. The sequence continues at coordinate 687,741 of NZ_FNKI01000002.1, forward strand.
GGTCTTCAATACCCATTTTGATCATGTAGGTGTGCAAGCCAGAGCGGAAAGTTCCAAACTCATTCTTCAAAAAATAAAGGAACTTAATACCGAAAACTTTCCAGTGGTGGTGACTGGGGATTTTAATTTGGAGAGCGATAGCCCTGGGGTTCAGGTTATTTTAACCCAAATGAATGATACCCATATCGCTGCAGGCAAAAACGCTTTTGGACCTGATGGCACGTTCAATGGGTTTCAATTTAACAAACCTGTTCAGCGAAGAATCGATTACATCTTTGTTTCCGATGCCTTCGAGGTGCTAAAAAGTGCCATTTTAAGTGACTCCAAAGACACCAGATACCCTTCGGATCATTTACCTGTTTTTGCCAGATTAAAATACTAGACTTTAAGAAAGTCCAAGTAATGTCTTGGTAATTAAAGGTCTTTTTTATCGCTTATTTAAAGTTCTTGTCGTGACGTAGCGCCGTATTATTTATAATCATTTTATTTAATGGGTGTATTTCTTAAAACTTTTGTTAATATTTTTAAGAGGTTTGATTTATGTAGTTACCTTGAAGGGTAATTTTCTGTAAATTAGAAGAACTTAATTAACAACATGGCGACATTTACACTAAACATCAACGGAACAAAACAAGAGGTAGATGTAGACCCGTCTACACCTATGCTTTGGGTACTACGAGACCATTTAAATTTGGTCGGAACAAAATATGGATGCGGTATTGCACAATGTGGTGCATGCACCATTCACATGGATGGAACTGCAACAAGAGCTTGTATGCTTACGGTTTCATCAGTAGGTAACTCCGAAATCACAACTATAGAAGGCTTATCGGAAGAAGGCAATCACCCAGTACAAAAAGCGTGGTTAGAAGTAGACGTACCCCAATGTGGGTATTGTCAGGCAGGTCAGATAATGACAGCCTCTGCACTTCTGGAGAAAAACCCAAATCCAACTGACGAAGAAATTGAAATGGCCATGAATGGCAATATCTGCCGTTGTGGAACATACACCAGAATCAAAAAAGCCGTAAAACTGGCTGCTAAATCATAATCCAAAAACAACTATCATGACACTTGTAAAGACAAAAATAGGACGACGCGCCTTTATTCGAAATACAGGACTGGCCAGTGGTGGACTTGTTATCGGGTTTAATTGGTTGGCATCTTGTAAAATGACCCCAGAGCAGGTAAGTAGCTTGCCCAAAGAGTGGTTCGAACTCAACGGTTTTTTAAAAGTAGGGGATAATGGAATGGTGACCATCATGTCTCCCAATCCAGAAATTGGACAGAATATAAAAACAGCAATGCCCATGATCGTTGCCGAAGAGCTTGATGTGGCTTGGAAAGATGTGATTGTGGAGCAAGCGCCATTGAATACCGATATTTTTACTCGACAAATTGCAGGAGGTAGCCAATCCATCCGCCAGGGATGGGAAAGTCTCCGAATGGCTGGTGCCACTGCAAAGCAAATGCTAAAAGAAGCAGCGGCCCAATCTTGGGGCGTTTCTGCGGATGAAATTACTACCAAAGAAGGAATTTTATCGCATGAGGGAACTGGCAATGCTGCAGGATACGGCGAAATGGCTTCAGCAGCAGCTTCAATTGAAGTTCCTGAGGAAGTGCAATTAAAAGAAACCTCGGATTTCTCCATCATAGGTACCGATACCAAAAACGTGGACGGTAAGAAAATCGTTACGGGTCAACCATTATATGGTTTGGATGTATATAAGGAAGGGATGCTGACTGCCATGATTGTGCATCCACCAGCATTTGGTATGACCTATAAAGGTATGAATGCCGATGCGGTTAAATCCATGCCTGGAATCAAAGATGTGTTCCATTTTGAAGTATATCCCGAAGGCATCGAAAAACAATGGTCCGATCAAGGAGGTATTCCAGAATTGGTAGCAATTGTTGGTGATAGCACATGGGAATGTATGCAAGCCAAGAAGGCCTTGGAAGTGGAGTGGGAGCAAAGCTCCAAAGCAGAAAGCACCTCATACCACGATGAAGAACTATTGGCGTTATTGGAAAAACCAACTGAAACACCTGCCCGAAAGGATGGAGATGTGGATGCAGCATTTAAAAATGCAGCCAAAATTGTGGAAAGCACCTATTCAGCGCCGTATTTGGCACACAATACCATGGAGCCCATGAACTTTTTTGCGCATGTAACTCCAGAAAAGGCTGAATTGTTGGGGCCAATCCAAACGCCTGAGTTTGCAGAGAAAACTGTTGCAGCCCGTTTGGGTATGCCAGTTGAAAAGATTGATATTATGATGACCCGAATGGGTGGTGGATTTGGTCGTCGTTTATACGGACCTTTTGTGATTGAAGCAGCCGTGATTTCACAAAAAATGAATGCACCCATTAAATTGGTGTATTCCCGTGAGGACGATATGACCCAAGGAACCTACCGTCCATCTTATAAAGTAAAATATAAAGCTGGATTGGATGCTGATGGCAATTTGATTGCTTGGCATGTACGCGGAGCAGGAACCAATGATTCTTTGGTTTTTGAAGACCGTTTCCCAGCAGGAGCCGTGGATAACTATTTGGCTGAAAAGCACACCCTGGCTACCAATGTAACCACGGGAGCCTGGCGTGCACCACGTTCCAATTTTATCGCGGGAGCAGAGCAAGCTTTCATGGATGAAGTAGCAGAAGCATCAGGAAAAGATCCAATCGAATTTAGATTAGAGCTTTTTGACCGTGCTATGAACAACCCAGTAGGAGATCCTAAGAAAAATGATTATGATCCAGAGCGTTATGCTGGAGTATTGAAATTGGTCAAGGAAAAATCCGATTGGGCCAACAGCAATGGCAAAGCGAGGGGAGTATCTGCCTACTATTGTCACAATTCCTATGTAGCTCAAGTTTTGGATTTGGAAGACGGAGGCGGAGATATGCCACGAGTTGATAAAGTACATTGTGCGGTGGATTGCGGAATAGTAATCAATCCATTGGGAGCTAAAAACCAAATAGAAGGAGGTATTATTGATGGTGTTGGACACTCAACCTTTAGTGCTATGTCCTTCAAAGATGGTAAGCCAGAACAAAGCAATTTTGATCGATATCGACTAATTCGTCATTCTGAAGCTCCAAAAAATATAGAAGTACATTTTGTGGACAATGGTATAGACCCAACAGGCTTGGGAGAACCATCATTACCGCCTATTATTGCGGCACTTTCCAATGCCCTTTATAAGGCAACAGGTAGACGTTATTACAACCAGCCTTTCATTAATGAAAGACCACCATTGGTCGGTTAAAGGAAACTGGTTGAAAAAAGGAAATAAAAAAGATGGTCGTTCGAAGTTTTTCAACGGCCATTTTTGGTTTATTAAAATGAATATTAAATTTATTTAAATGTAAAATACTGAATATCAGTTTTTTGAATACGTAAAATTTTTATGTAAAAAAAGTTGTTGTATTCGTTTTTTATTTATGTTTGCCCCATAAATGAGTCCCCTTTTAACAGGACGCATTGCCTATAAGCTTTGAAATCTTTTTTCATATTCGGGCTTTTGGGGATAAGGAAGTCTACCCAAAAAGCCGTCTTAGGGATAAGACACCGAATACTAGGGCTGACTTCCGAAAAACAACACTTTTTTAGCCGTGATTTCTCACGGACACCCTTCTTTGTACCCTACACGGTATTTGAATTTCGCATCTGAAAAAACTGCTATTCCAGAACAATTTTCTTTTAGCTATTAATTACATTTTTTAGAAATTCAAATGAAGACAAAATATATCGACTTGATCGAGCAAACCTATGATTTTCCACAAGAGGAATTTCAATTGCAGGACAATAAATTACAGTTTCACGGTGTAGACCTCTATGAATTGGTGCAACGTTATGGAGCCCCTTTAAAATTCACCTATTTGCCCAAAATTTCAGATAACATTCAAAGGGCAAAAGGTTGGTTTGCTTCGGCCATTAAAAAGCACAACTACGCAGGTAAATATCATTATTGTTATTGTACCAAAAGCTCCCATTTTGAGCATGTGCTCAATGAGGCCCTTAAAAATGACATTCATATAGAAACGTCATCCGCTTTTGATATTGATATAGTTCAACATCTGAAACGAAACGGGAAAATCACCGATAAAACCTTTGTCATCTGCAATGGTTTCAAAAGAGACCAATACATTCAAAATATTGCAGGATTGATCAATGGAGGGCACAAAAACTGTATTCCGATCATTGATAATTATGAAGAAATCAATCTTTTGGGGCAATCCATTGAAGGGAAATTCAAAATTGGGATCCGTATCGCATCTGAAGAAGAACCAAAATTCGAATTTTACACCTCTAGATTGGGTATTGGATATAAAAACATTGTTCCTTTTTACAATCAATCCATAAAAACCAATCCGCAAGTGGAATTGAAGATGCTTCATTTCTTCATTAACACTGGAATTAGGGATACAGCCTATTATTGGAACGAACTTATCAAATGTTTGAGGGTGTACATCAACCTTAAAAAAGTATGTCCAACTTTGGACAGCTTAAACATTGGTGGTGGATTCCCGATCAAAAACTCCTTGGCATTCGAATATGATTATGCCTATATGATTGATGAGATTATCAATCAAATTGGACAAGCTTGTGAAGAGGCTGGGGTAGATGTACCGAACATTTTTACCGAATTCGGAAGTTTCACTGTTGGAGAAAGTGGAGGAACCATTTATGAGATTCTCTATCAAAAACAACAGAACGACCGCGAAAAGTGGAACATGATCAACTCTTCTTTTATTACTACCATGCCTGATTCTTGGGCCATTAGTAAAAGGTTTATAATGTTGCCCATTAACCGTTGGAACGAGGAATACGAACGTGTGCTGTTGGGTGGCCTCACTTGCGATAGTGACGATTACTATAACTCGGAGCAACACATGAACGCTATTTATCTGCCCAAATACAAGAAAGATAAAACCCTTTATATCGGATTTTTCAATACAGGGGCATACCAAGAAACCATTGGAGGATTTGGCGGCTTGCAACACTGTTTAATTCCGCACCCAAAGCACATATTGATCAATAGGGACGAAGAGGGTAATATTGTGACTTCTGTCTTTGCCAACCAACAAACTGCTGGCGAGTTCATGTCCATTTTAGGATATGGAACCGAAAAAGATCCAGGCACCATTCTTAAATCAAACGAGTTGCCTGCCCATAGCAAGAACTGATTTCATATTTTAATTTTTAAATGAAAACAACCAAAACATACGCCGGTATTCCAAAGGAATACGGCTCGGCCGAAAAGGCCAAAGTAGTGCTATTGCCCGTTCCCTACGATGGAACCAGTACCTGGGGGAAAGGGGCCGACAAAGGTCCAGAAGCCTTTTTAGAGGCTTCGGACAATATGGAGACCTACGATATTGAAACCGATAGCGAGGTGTACAAAGAAGGGATTTATTTGGCCGATGCCATTAATGACTTTGCGACCCCTGAAACTATGGTGAATGCCGTGCACAAAATGGTGAAAGAGTACATTAAGCGAAACAAATTGGTGACCATGGTAGGTGGTGAGCATTCCATCTCCATTGGAGCCATCCGTGCGTTTAATGAATGTTTTGATGATTTGACCGTGTTGCAATTGGATGCACACACCGACTTGAGAAAAGAATACAATGGCACAAAATACAACCATGCCTGTGCCATGTACGAGGCCAATGAGACCACTAATTTGGTGCAAGTAGGTATCCGTAGCATGGATCATACCGAAACCTTGGTAATGGACAAGGACAAGGTTTTCTTTGCCCACGAAATGGTTTCCGATGATTTTTGGATGGATTCTGCCTTGGATTTAATGACCGACAATGTCTATATTACATTTGATTTGGATGCTTTAGATCCTTCCATTATGCCATCAACGGGAACTCCAGAGCCTGGAGGACTGTTTTGGTACGAGACCCTTGACTTTTTAAAAAGGGTTTTCGAAGAGAAAAATGTAGTTGGTTTTGATATTGTGGAACTATGTCCGAACAACGTGGACAGGTCATCCGACTTTTTAGCGGCAAAACTTTACTACAAAATGTTGAGTTATAAATTTTTAAAAGAAACCGAATACGGTGAAGAGGGATTCGATAGCGGAAAATCCGACTATAAGAAATCTGTAAACCAATTAGACGACTTCGATGAATAACAAAGGAGAAATATCACAATTTATTCAAAAGTATTTTTTGCATTTCAACTCCGCGGCATTGATAGATGCGGCCAAAGGGTATGAAGCACAACTGGAACAAGGCTCCAAAATGTTGGTGTCCTTGGCGGGAGCTATGAGTACAGCGGAATTGGGCAAAATTTTTGCTGAAATCATCCGTACCGATAAAGTACACATCATTTCTTGTACAGGAGCCAACCTTGAGGAAGATTTAATGAACTTGGTGGCGCATTCACACTACAAAAGAGTGCCCAACTACAGGGATTTAACTCCGCAGGAAGAATGGGATTTATTGGAAAAAGGGTTAAACCGAGTTACCGATACCTGTATTCCTGAAGAAGAAGCATTCCGTCGTTTGCAAACACACATTTATGATATCTGGAAAGAGGCCGAAGCTAAAGGAGAGCGTTACTTTCCGCACGAATTCATGTACAAATTGTTGTTGAGCGGCGTATTGGAGCAATACTACGAAATCGACATCAAAGATTCTTGGATGTATGCAGCAGCAGAGAAAAACCTACCTATTGTGGTCCCAGGATGGGAAGACAGCACTATGGGTAACATTTTCGCTAGCTATGTGATTAAAGGTGAGCTAAAAGCCAGCACCATGAAATCTGGAATTGAGTACATGACCTTTTTGGCTGATTGGTACATGAAAAACTCAGAAAAAGGAATAGGTTTCTTCCAAATAGGTGGTGGTATCGCTGGGGATTTCCCGATTTGTGTGGTACCCATGCTGTATCAAGATTTGGAGCAGACCGAAACACCTTTCTGGAGCTACTTCTGCCAAATCAGTGATTCCACAACCAGTTATGGATCCTATTCAGGTGCAGTTCCAAATGAAAAAATCACATGGGGTAAATTGGATATTGACACTCCAAAATTTATTGTTGAATCGGATGCTACCATCGTGGCACCGTTGATTTTTGCCTACCTATTAAACATGTAATCATGGGAAACAGACAAAATATTGCATTGAAAAGAGTAATCGTTGATTACAAAAAATTGGATAATCGCATGCTCAACTTATTGGTTGAAAAGTTTCCCGATGGATACGATGATGATGACATCGTAACCTTCCGAAATGCCAATAATGAGGTGGTGGAATGTGTGGAAGTGCGGACAGAGGATACTGCTTATTTGGTAAAAGTGAGTAAACGATTGGTGATGGCCATGGAGGATTTTGATGATTCGGACAATGACTCCGATGCTGATACTGACACAGAAGCTTCCTTGGATACCGATGAATTGGAAAACTCTGAAGAAGAGTAACAACGTAATTTGTGGAAAAACAAACCCAACAAGGCAGTAAGGCAGTTGCCTTGCATTTGGCCTCCAATATTCAAATTCCTGCCGTAAGAAAATCGATTCAAAAACAGTTGGTTTTTGGGGATAGGGATGAGCTTTTCTATTCCGAAGATGGGTGTTACCTCTATATTTTCAAATATGGAATAGTATCATTTTTTGGTTATGATGATGCGACTATAAGTCAAATCCTAATGGAATTGAAGCCTTTCTGCGAAGATTGGCGTGAATCAGATTTAACTGAGGATTTGTATGTGGATTTAGTTTCGGATGAGACCAAAACCACAGTGACAGGAAACAAAGTGGTTCTTCAAAAGTCCAATGAAGAGGGGATGCGTTTAACCCTATTGCACTTGTCCCAATCCGTTGCCCTCGATTATTTTGCAGGACTTTCGGAACAAATCATGAAAGAAACCAGGGGACATACTACCTATTTGGAGGAGAATGGCAAACTGGATCTTGGAGGTAAGGCGCTGAAAAAACACATTGGAAGAGTCTTGAATATTAATAACCAAATCTCGGAGAACCTTTATATTTTTGATTCCCATGAAGTGGCTTGGGAAGATGGGGAACTGGATAGACTGGATAAGGCTCTTAAACAAATCTTTGATTTAAAGGAACGCTACAGAACCATAAAAGAGCAGGGGAACATTATCAAGGAAAACCTGAGCTTGTTCAAAGATATTATGGATCATCGGGAAAGTAGTAGGCTGGAATGGATCATAATTATCTTAATTTTGGTCGAAGTCATGGATTTGTTTATCATGCGATTAATAACTTAAAAAGAATACGATTTGGACAACTTAAAGATATTGGGAACAGAGGAATGGTGCCGTTTTGAAGAAATGGGTATACCTGCCATAAAGGCGCGGGTAGATTCTGGCGCAAAAACATCATCGATCCAAGCCAATAAAATTAAGGTTTTCAGCAAAGGATTGGAGCAATGGGTACGATTTGAAGTAAACCCGCTTCAAGATAACCGAAGTATTTCCATTTTGTGCCAAGCAAAATTGGTCGATACCCGAAATGTGAAAAGTTCGCAGGGAATTTCGGAAGAACGTCCTGTGGTTAAGACGCATGTAAATATTGGTGGAAACATTCAAGAAATTGAATTGACTTTGGCCAATAGGGATACCATGGAATATCGGATGTTGTTAGGACGCGAAGCTATTAACGAAAGATATTTGGTGGATCCGTCCAAGAGTTTTTGTCAAGGCGATATTTCCGATGAGGAACTTGAGATAAAATACAAGCCCTATATGCCCGAAAAATCGGGATTAACGATTGGGCTGCTGGCGAGTAATCCTAACCTATACAGCAATAAAAGGATTGTAGAGGCTGGTGAAATGCGTGGTCACAAAGTGGTGTTCCTTAATGTGGAGCATGCTTACATGAAGTTGGATGCTAGTACCCCTGAAATTAGATATAGAGGAGGAAACATTCTAGATAAATTTGATGCAGTAATCCCCAGAATTAAACCAGCCGTTACCTTTTACGGATGTGCACTGTTACGGCAGTTCGATACTTTGGGAGTGTATTGTTTAAATTCTTCAGATTCCATTAGTAAATCAAGAGATAAGCTGTTTGCATCCCAATTATTTTCTAAAAACGACATTCACATTCCTACAACAGGTTTCGCAAAATCCCCCATGGACACCAAAGACCTTATTCGAATGGTAAACGGTGCTCCATTAATTATCAAATTGTTGGAAAGTACCCAAGGAAAGGGAGTTGTTCTGGCTGAGACCAATAAAGCTGCTGAGAGTGTGATTAATGCCTTTAAAAGTGTACAGACCAATATTTTGGTACAAGAATTCATCAAGGAGGCCAATGGACAGGATATACGTTGCTTCGTAGTGAACGGAAAAGTGGTTGCTTCTATGCAACGACAAGCTCAGAAAGGTGAATTTAGAGCCAATATTCACCAAGGAGGAGCTGCATCCAAAATTAAAATCACTCCCGAAGAACGCAAGCTGGCCATTAAAGCAGCAAAAGTATTTGATTTGGCAGTGGCGGGGGTCGATATCATTCGTTCCAATAAAGGACCATTATTGTTGGAGGTGAACTCTTCACCAGGTCTGGAAGGAATCGAAAATACTACTGGCAAGGATATTGCCAACATTATGATCGAAACCATCGAAAGGAAATTGAAGTATAGTTTATAGTCAAAGAACTGTTGTTCATATTGATTATCTACTTCGAACGGTGATTTTGTAATATTTTCCTACATAGCACTTCTATTTCTCAAATATAAACTGAAAAGGGGCATCCGTTAATGGAGAAGCCCCATTGGTTAATTCACCTACTTTCTTTTGGTGTAACCATAGTATGTTTGTTACCAGTTAATACGAGCTATTTAACTACAAAAGAAAAACCTCTGAATAGGATGGGGTGATTATAGGGTACTATGTGTTCTTTACCTAAATCTTATTTAAAAAAGAGAGGTTCCGTTACGCCAAGGGATTTTTGAGGTTGAGTCTCTTGGTGGTAACGGTTTTAAAAAACTCAAATCTAAGTTCCCTTAAATTTGACCTACTTTTTTTCGGAAAGGAGCCATTGCAATGGCTCCTTTTTACTTTGAGTTTACTGCAACCATATGCTTTTCTTGTTTATCCCCAATTGTTTACAACTTTTAAAAGGCACCAAGGGTCTCCATTGTAAGTTTTTGACCAAAACAACTACTTTTGTAAGGTAACAGTAGAGTAGAATTTTATGTCAGAACAAGTGGAAAGAATTAAGACGTTGATCATTGGGTCTGGACCAGCAGGTTATACGGCAGCTATTTATGCCTCAAGAGCAGATTTAAAACCGGTAATGTATACAGGAATGGAACCAGGTGGGCAGTTGACCACCACCACAGAAGTAGATAACTTTCCTGGATACCCTGAAGGTATCGATGGACCAACTATGATGATGCAGTTGCAGCAACAAGCGGAACGTTTTGGTACCGAAGTGCGTATCGGAATGATCACTGCAGTTGATTTTAGTGATGAGGTAGGAGGTATTCATAAAGTTACCGTGGACGATTCCAAAGAAATAGAAGCAGAAACAGTGATTATTTCTACAGGAGCTTCTGCCAAATATTTGAATTTGCCCAGTGAACAGCGATTAAGAGGAGGTGGAGTATCTGCCTGTGCCGTTTGTGATGGTTTCTTTTATAAAGGTCAGGATGTAGCCATTGTTGGAGCAGGAGATACTGCTGCAGAAGAAGCGTCGTACTTGGCCAATATTTGTAAAAAAGTGACCATGTTGGTGCGTAAAGATCATATGCGTGCTTCAAAAGCCATGCAGCACCGTGTGAACAGTATAGAAAATATTGAAGTAAAATACAATACCGAAGTTGATGAAGTATTGGGAGATCAAGTAGTGGAAGGATTGCGAATGGTGAACAACCAAACAGGTGAGAAAGAAGAAATCGAAATCACAGGATTGTTCATTGCAATTGGTCACAAACCCAACACCGATATTTTTAAAGGTCAATTGGACATGGATGAAACGGGTTACATTATTACCCAACCAAAATCCACCAAAACCAATAAACCTGGAGTTTTTGCCAGTGGCGATGCTCAAGATAAAATCTACAGACAGGCAGTTACCGCCGCAGGAACTGGTTGTATGGCCGCGTTGGATGCTGAACGTTACCTTGCAGCAGTAGAAAGCAAAGAAGTTATGGCTTCCTAAAAGAAGTTAAACGGTTTAAATTAAAAAGGCACTGAATTTTCAGTGCCTTTTTAGTTGAATGTCAACTCAATCAATCCGCTTGTAATTCTCTGAAAAAGTTCGGTTACCCTCACCATCAACAGTTATCTGACTAAACTGATCTTTGGTAATTATCAGCTCAAATTTAAAATTCCGCATGGTGTCCAAGGCTTTCATCATATCATCATCCCCATATTCAATAACCTCGATCAAAGAGTCGTTGGTAACCTTGTAAGACCCGTATCCAAATCGTCCATTAGGCTCGTCTGGTACATATCGGGTCCACATAATTTTATTTTTCGAATACATTTTAACTTGTCGGTACCCATCCGATTTGGTGATTGTATCCGTAATGTTCACACCGTCGTAGTTGTAAAAACTTTGAAGCTCCCAGGTTCCCTCAATGGATGGACGGTTGGTTTCTAAAGTCTTAAAACTTCCGGTCATTAAGAAAACAAAAACAATTGCTAGTAATAAAACAGATTTTTTCATAATGCCCTACTTTTTTATTCTGGATTAGATTACTAAAAAGTTAAGAATAAAATTTAACATTTTTGAAAATATGCACTTAAATATTGAGTATGTTGTATTTTTTGTGTAGAATAATTATAAAAACATTAATCAATACACTGGATTTTGAACCTAAAGGGTGACAATTGATTGGATTCTAATTAAAAGAGAACTAAAAATTAAACCAAGGAGTTGATGCAATTGACCAGTTTAAGGATGTCCTCCTTTTGATGATAGGCACTCAATACAATTCTGCTGACCAGTGGGCCTGATTCATCAGGGTACCTGAAATTGGTAAAAAGAAAACCTTCTGCTTCTAAAGTTTTGGCGATTGAAGCATTGGTAAATTCAAAAGAGGGATGACCATCCAAATGATTGAAAAATTGTGGATGTTTTAAATGTTCTTTGAATGTGGCATGATTTATCCGCAGTTTTGCCAATCGTTCCGAATAAATATCTTGGGCATCTAAAAGTGTTCCCATGAAAGCGGGTGATGCGGGACTGGCTCCTCCAAAAAATCCTGTGTTTTTTAAGACTTGGATATCTTCTTCATCCCCAAAAATTGCTCCAGCTTGAATTCCCAATGCTTTTCCCAAAGAGCAACATACCATTAATTTAGCAGGATTTAGAACTTTTAGTTTTTCATAAGCACCATTTCCAGTCTCTCCAACTACACCAATCCCATGCGAATCATCCCCAATTAAAATGACCTCTTCCATTGGAAGTTGTTGTAATGCGTCGAAATTTGGAAACAAGTCATCTTCAAAATCGATGGTGTCAAAAAGAATAACAGGTGTATTACCTTGGTCAATTTCTGATAACAACTTTTCTTTTATAGATGCAATTGAATTAACCTTTGTGACTCCTTGCGTATGTAGAGCAATGTGTGAGTTTGGTGTCGCAAATAATGAATGACCTTGTTTCAAATACGTTTGAATCAGTAATTGCGCGGCCAAATACCCAGAAGACATGGTCAAGCAGGCTTCGCTTCCTACCCAATTGACCAAATGGCTTTCAGCTTTTGCATAAACATCCAAAGAAATATTGGATTTTCTGGAAGCTCCGTATTGCAATCCACATTGCTCCATCTGTTGCAAAAACAATTGCTTGAAAGGAGGGTAATCCTGAACACCCAAATAGGCCGTACCACCAAAATAGAGGTAGGGTTTGCCATCAACAATAACTTCCCGATTTGGTATGTTGGTTAAATTGTGGGCCATTACAACAGTTGGATGCCGCTACCAGGTAATTTTGGAAAAATAACTTCGCCGTTTTCCAAAATGGTTACCCCACTGGCAATATCTTCTTTCAAGAGCATGGCTCCATCCATATCCACATAATCCAGCTGCGGCAAGAGTTGCGCTATGGCTGAAATACCCACGGAAGACTCGGTCATACAGCCCACCATCAATTGAAGTCCCAATTCTCGTCCTTTTTTGATCATGCGTCGGGCAGGCGTAAGACCGCCACATTTGGTCAATTTTATATTGATGCCATGAAAATACGGGCCGCATTTTTCAACATCCGATTCCACAATACAACTTTCATCGGCGATTACGGGCAAAACAGATTGTTCTCGAACCAATTTCATGCCCTCCCAATCATCAGCTTTTAAGGGTTGTTCCAAAAATTCTACCCCAAGTTCCTTTAGGATTGGTGCGTTTTTTATGGTTTCTTCAGCCGTCCAAGCAGTATTCGCATCAATTCTGAAAATAGCATCGGTATATTTTCGAAGTTCTTGCACAATGGCAACATCTTCTTTGGTACCCAATTTAATCTTGTAAACAGGCCAAGGTTTCTCTTTGAGTTTCTCCACCATTTTGTCAATGCTCGCAATTCCTATAGTGTAATTGGTGGTAGGGTAGCGGCTGCTGTCTGTGCCCCATATTTCATAAAGGGGTTTGCCTTGCAGTTTGCCAAAAAGGTCATTGGCGGCTAAATCCAGTGCACAAAGGGTGAATTTGTGCAGTCCCATGGATTCCAGATGCTCATAAAAGTTTTCGGGCGAGTCCAACTCATAACTTTCAATGGCAGCGCTGTTCGATTCTATTTCGCCCATCATTTTTTCGATGGTGATGCCATAATAAGGGTTGGATGTTGCCTCTCCATACCCTGTTTTTCCGTCATGGGATAAACAAACAATCAAAGTATCCTGCTCATCGCGAGATTCTCTGGAAATGGTAAAGGTATGGGCAAGTTTTAAGGTGTACTTTTTTAAGGCTATCTGCATGGGTCAAATAAATTAGAGTCCCGCTAAGATAGCTTTTCAGGCAAACATAATAAAGACAAAAGCCCACTGAAAATTCAGCAGGCCATTGCATATGTAAAGGGAATTGGATTAGTATTTACGAACGCTTCCTGAAACTGATTTTTTGGTTTGCACACTTGCATCACCAGAGTATTTAATATCAGCTCCACTGCTGGCATCGGCTACCAAGGATTCGGAAACATTTACCGAAATATCGGCTCCGCTACTAGCATCGGCGTTACATCTTTTTACCATCAAGTCTCTAGCTTTAATGTCGGAACCACTGCTGGCATCGGCATAAAGAACCTCGGCTTTGCCAGATACTTTAATGTCGGCTCCACTGCTACAATCGGCAGAAACCTCACCAGCTACAAGCTCTACTTGTAGGTCTGCACCGCTACTGGCGTCCAGTTCAATTCTGTCGGACTCTACCACATTTTGTGCGATAAGGTCCGCGCCGCTGGAGCTTTCCAATCCAGAAATTTCTGGAAGGGTCACATAAACATTCTTGGTGGCACGTCCGATGTTTTCAATGGCATGGATTTTCAATTTACCATCTCTAACATCCGTTCCAATAAGGTCGATGATGTTTTCGTCTGCTTCAACAGAAATTTTATATTCGGAACCTTGGGTCACAAATACGTCGATTCCTTCGGATGCGGAAACTACAGTGAAGTTTTCATCCACGTTTCGGGTCTCTTCTACGACCTCTCCGTTTCCTGTTTTGCCGTTCCCAAAATTCATGTCCATCATGCATGAGGAGGCAAATAAGGATAAAAGAACTGCGATGGCTAATCTTGCTAGTGTTGTCATGATTGTTGTTTTTTGATGCTCAGCTTTGCTGGGCGTTTGTTTTTGATTGATTTTGTTGTTTTTTGATTGATTTTGTTGTTTTTTGATTGATGCTGAACTTAAATTCAGTGTAAATGTCTAATTCTATTTTAGTTTTTGGTAGTAAAAGCGACCGAATTGATGAATTTCGTTACCCAATTGTACTTAGTCTTTTGCTTTTACTTTAATTCCGTCTTCATTGATTTTCATTTCAAAAGAATCGGTTTCGTCCTTAATGTCAATGTCGATACCATCTTCATTGATGATGATTTTGTTCTTACCGTGGGTATCTTCTTCATCCACATTTTCTGGACAATTTTGGCATTTTAACTCCCCATCCTGATCCATTTTCCACACATGTCCAATAATACTGCTACGGTAATAATCTTGGTCGTTACTGATGCCTCGTCCAATATGACCTCTGGTTGATTCTTCAAATCGAACCACAGTTCCCTCTGGAATGTGAATGGTTGTGGTCACTTCTTGATGTCTAGCTTTGTTGGAAACATCGGTGGTTAAATATTCATCCAAGATAATTTGGTTGCCAACAATCTCATATCCATATTCAATGTTCTTGGCTCTATCGCGAGCTGCCAAAGAAGAGCTTCCGTTGGCATCTTTACGAACGGTAATGTTCACCAAGCTGTCTTCCGACTTTCTCATTTTGATTTCAACTTCATCAGAAATCAAGATTCTTTTGTCGTTTTCATCATAGGTAAAGGTCATTCTACCAAAATGAACATCGTCTCTGCTATATAGGTAATCATTGTCGTTCATTTTAATAACCAAAGTATCTGTTGGATTTTGCAAAGCAATCTGCTCCTTTTCGTGGATGCTGCCCGTATTGGAAAACTCGGCTGCCTGACGGACTCCAAAGGCAATCAACAGTCCTACAGAAATCAGCCAGAGTCCCAATAAGGAGAATTTGGCAATGTTTCCAATAGATTTCAAGTTGGTCACCAATATCTTCAACCCTAAATAAAGCAGGAAGAAGAAAGGAATACCAACTGCGAAGAACAACAGTATGGAAACCAACCAAACAGGTGCTCCTGTGGTGTTCACAATTTCGTAAAAATCTACTCCAGGAAAATGTACGGCATCAAAAAGACCTACGGTGAACATTCCGAAGAACAATCCAACCAAGGTGGCCGCACCAATAATGATCAATAGTATGCCAATGAACTTACCGAATATCTTGAACAGGAACATGATGATATCCCCGATAGTATCAAAAAAGGTCTTGGAGCTGCTTTTGACCTTGTCGCCCACTTTATCGTAGTCAACACTTTTAACCTTGTCTGCAACATCATCAAACCCCTCTTTAACCTTGCGTTCTATATTGCTGATGTTGATAGGCTCTCCCCGCATGTCCAATTTTTGCGAGGTTGTTGTGGCTTCGGGCACCAAAATCCAAAGTAGGATATAGGCGATCAATCCAAAACCACTGGTGAATACGGCCAAGAGGATAAAGATCAATCGAATCCAAAGTGCGTCTATACCTAAATAATGTTCCAGTCCAGCACAAACACCACCGATATATTTGTGTTCGATATCTCGGTACAGTTTTTTACCTTTTGTTGTGCTACTTTGGGTATGTGATTTTTTGGGTTCGTCCTCAAAAATATCTTCATCTACCATATAATCTTCAGGCTGCCCCATTACATTGATCACTTGGTCAACTTCTTTATGGGTGATCACTTGGCGCTCGTTTTCCATTTTTTCAAGGAAGAGCTCTGCGATCCTGGCCTCTATATCGGCAATGATTTCATCGCTGCCCGCAGTACCTGCAAAGGACCGTTTTATGGACTCGAGGTACCGTCTCAGCTTGTTATACGCGTCGTCGTCTATGTGAAAGAGCGTATTGGCTAAATTTATATTTACTGTCTTGTTCATTTTTTGATTTTATATGGTGTTGGTTACCAGATTAACTGCATTTCTAAGTTCATCCCAAGTGCCGTTGAGTTCTTTTAAGAACAAACGGCCTGTTTCCGTCAACGCGTAGTATTTACGTGGAGGCCCAGAGGTGGATTCTTCCCAACGGTAGTTGAGCAATCCCGCATTCTTTAGCCTTGTGAGCAATGGGTATATGGTACCTTCCACTACTAGCATCTTTGCGTCTTTTAGGGCCTCAAGAATTTCAGAGGCATACTTGTCGTCATCCTTTAGGATGGACAAGATGCAGTACTCTAGAACCCCCTTGCGCATTTGTGCTTTTGTGTTTTCTATGTTCATAATTTCATGGTTCTAATTTTGCCGAACTAGGTTCGGAACTGATTTACTGTTCGTTTTTGATTCGCCTCCACTCCATTCCCCTGATTGGGCAGGGGAGTGGAAGCGGTTTTTTGATTGATGATGTTTGATTGATGCTTTTTCGTTTTTTGATTGATGTTTAAACTCCTGTTTTCTTGATTGATGATTGATGATTGATGATTGATGATGGTTGTGGAGGTGATGAAGCTCCTTATAGATTATTTGATGAATTTTATAGTAAAGGGATATTTAAAATATTCCCCTTCATTGGTTCTTATGGTGGCCAAAATGGTAAAAACAATGTTCACAATGGCCAATCCTACCTGAAATACTCCCGAAATACCTACGGGCCAGAACAAACGTCCAAATCTAAAGTCGTCACTGTCAATATGGATGTTTAGGTTGTTGATGTCGCTCAATCGGTGAACTCCAAACAAGTCCCAATCGAACAAATCGGGCCAAAACCCAATAAAAAAGGGAATAGTGATCAAGCCTGCGACAATGGAATACAGCAACATACTTATTTGAAAGTTCAATGCCTGCTTTCCATTATAATCCACAAAACCATGTTCCTTTTTATTAGCGGTCCACAAGATCAAGGGTAGTATAAAATTACCGAAGGGTATAAAATACTTCGAGAAGGTGGACGCGTGTATGATCGCGGATAAATTTCTTTCGTGTTTGGTTAATGTTGATTCCATTTTTGATTGCTGTTTTTTGATTGTAAAAGGGTTTACCTATTAGCTTACCATGCAAATATATATCCAAAAGATGGTACTATGCAAAACAAAGTACTATAAATTAACATAATATTAACAATTATATTGTGGTTCATTTTACCTATTTTTAAGCCAATTAAACAAACGATATGGCACTGACACCCAGTAAAATCAACACATTTACCTTTTTGAAGCTACCATCTGCCTGGTGGACAGGTATTCGATTGAAATATATTGATGATCAAAAGGCAATTACATCAGTGAAGCATCGCTGGGTGAATCAAAATCCATTTAAATCCATGTTTTGGGCGGTGCAAGGGATGGCAGCGGAACTAAGTACAGGTGCTTTGGTGATGAATGAAATCCAAAAAAGCGGCAAAAAAGTATCCATGCTCGTGGCGAACAACAAAGCTACCTTTACCAAAAAAGCAACGGGCAGGATCACTTTTACTTGTGAGGATGGGGAGCAAATTGCTGCTGCGATTCAAAAAACTGTAGAAACAGGAGAAGGACAAACCTGCTGGATGAAATCGGTAGGCGTGAATAAAGATGGGGTAGAGGTCTCTACTTTTCATTTTGAGTGGACGGTGAAAGTGAAGGGGTAATGGTTTTGGGTGAAGGGTGAAAGGTGAAAGGTGAAAGTTGCCCTGTATTCGGTTCAAGTGTAACAAAACCATAATTCTTTCTACCTATAATATGAAATCAAAAAACATCTAAAAAAAATGAACGCACACGAAATAGATTACCACATTTACGGCGAAGAAATGCAATATGTGGAAATAGAACTGGACCCACAAGAAGCTGTTGTTGCCGAGGCAGGCAGTTTTATGATGATGGATTCCGATATTAAAATGGATACCATTTTTGGGGACGGTTCCAACCAAGATACTGGAGTTTTGGGCAAATTGTTCTCTGCAGGTAAACGTTTGCTTACTGGGGAAAGTCTTTTTATGACCGCTTTCTTAAATATTGGTCATGGAAAAAAGCAAGTAAGCTTTGCTTCGCCTTATCCTGGTAAAATTGTTCCGATTGATCTTTCCGAAAAAGGAGGGAAGTTTATTTGTCAAAAAGATGCCTTTTTGTGTGCCGCCAAAGGAGTTGCTGTCGGAATTGAGTTTTCCAAACGATTGGGACGCGGTTTTTTTGGTGGTGAAGGTTTCATTATGCAAAAATTGGAAGGTGATGGAATGGCCTTTGTACATGCTGGAGGTACCATGGCGAAAAAAACCTTGGCACCTGGTGAGGTTTTGAAAGTAGATACAGGCTGTATCGTCGGATTTTCCCAAACCGTGGATTATAATATTGAGTTTATCGGTGGCATCCGAAATACTGTTTTTGGAGGTGAGGGACTTTTCTTTGCTACACTTCGTGGCCCAGGCACCGTTTATATTCAATCCTTACCATTTAGTAGATTGGCCAGTCGTGTTTGGGCCGCTGCACCTCGTGGTGGCGGAAAAGACAAAGGAGAAGGTAGTATCTTAGGCGGTCTTGGCGATTTGTTGGATGGGGATAATCGGTTTTAGTTTTCAGTAGTCAGTAGTCAGTGTTTAAATGTCATTTCGAGGCGGTGCCTGAGTGGAGTCGAAGGTAGAGTCGAGAAATCTCGCAACAATAATCAAAAAACAAATATCAGAGGTCAGAAATTAGTGTTTTGCTGTCATTTCGAGCGCAGTCGAGAAATCTTTTTGAAAAAGGTAAAGGGTTAAAGGTTGATGGTACAGGATAAAGTGGTCAGTACTCAGATATCTGAAATCTGATGTCTAAAATCTGGTTAATGAAAAATTCATTTCTTTTGCAGCTATGAATTTCAACGACCTATTCCAATTTCTGGAGGAACTTCAACAAAACAACAACAAAGAGTGGATGGATGCCAACCGAAAATGGTATAAATCCCTTCGTAATGATTTTATAGTTTGGTTGGATGATTTGGATATGACCGTGGGTCAACTCCAAGATGATTATTACCCAACCCCAGGTAAAAAAGGAATCAATCGCATCAACAACAATTTGATGTTCCACCCCAACAAACCTATTTATAAAGATCACTTTGGAGCAGGTTTGGACAAAGCGCCCAATTCCGCTGATTTTTATATTGAAATTGGTCTAAAACATTGTTTGTTGGCTGGAGGTCGCTGGCGACCTGATTCCAATACGCTTCGTAGCATCCGCGATGCCATCGATTACAATGGAGAGGAATTGCAAGCTATTCTCGATAAACCCTCCTTTAAAAAAATGTTTGGAGGATTGTATGAGGATGAAAAATTGAAATCATCACCCAAAGGGTTTTCCAATGATCATCCCCATATCGAATTGTTACGAAACAAGACTTTTGCTGTGGAACTGCAATTGAGCAAATCCGAAGTGCTTCAATCCGATTTTAAAGAAAGGATTGTTGAGGTCTATAAAGAAATGTTGCCTTTTCGCCAATACCTAAACCAAGCGGTGACTGTTTAATCCATTTCATCCGAAGCAGGAATCAACCTTGCCGAAAGGTCTGGGTGCTCCATGTCTTTGTCGTAAGGAAACATTGGTCTAATTATACGTTTATGGCCCAATCGTTCCAAATCTTGGTCAACACCACCAGGCGTCAATGCCATGATCCAATCACCACGCATATTGTACAACTCAGGAACCAAATACCCAATTTTAACCACGATGATGTCCGTTTCACTTGGGGTTAGTCCCAAATTGGTAAAATCTGATTTATTGTGGTACGGCTTTCTTTTCTTGGTCACAATCACACTGGCATTGTCCACCTGAACCACGACCTCGGTTTCGGCGTGCATGTCGCCATGTTTTATGGCGGTAATTTTTCCAGTGAGCATTAATGGAGGGGCATATCTATCGTCGATGGCTGCACCAACAGGGGCGCTTACTTCACCGCCAACTCCTACTTTAATGGCTTCTTCAATCAATTTTGGACCTGGTATGGAGGCATAAATCAACGTTTTGCCATTTTTGGCATGAAACTCATCTCTTTTTAATAGCTCTGTCAAAGTCCATGTGACATCCCCAGCACCACCAGCAGTCGGATTGTCGCCCATATCACTTAACATAAATGGCTTTTTATCACTTGCCAAGGCAAGTTTCAAAGCTTCCTCGTACGATTTTGTAGGCGCTACAAATTCAAATTCGTTGCGCACTTCCCAAAAACTTTCCGCCAATTTTTCGGCACCCTCTTTCACTTGTGTTTCATCATCCCCAGTAACAACAACGGCAGCATGATTTCTTGGTTCATCGGCCCAAGCATAACCAATCCAAATGGCGGCATCAATAACACCCTCTTGTTGTTCCACTTCAGGAACTTTGGCATACAAACTTTTTCCAGGTTCCACACGAGTACTAGTCTTTTCACCTGGTAAAAGAACGGGTACAGGTACCCAAGCTTTGTATTTGGGTTTGCCTTTTCCATTTTCAAGTCGGGCCACCAAGTTTTCAACGGCACGTTTTTTAGATTCCAAAGCATCTTCATGAGGAGCCATTCGATAACAAGTAATTAAATCAGAATGGTGTGCTAAACGTTTGGAAACATTGCCGTGCAAATCCATCGAAGTGGAAATAAGTACATCGGTCCCCACCACTTCACGAATTCTTTTAATGAGGTCCCCCTCAGGGTCATCTAATCCTACAACGCTCATAGCACCGTGAATATCAAAGAAAAGCCCGTCATAAGGCATGTTTTGTTCCAACATTTTCAAGGTTTTGCCCACTAAGGATTCATAGGCTTCACGAGTAACCGTTCCACCAGGCAACGATTTCCCCACTAAAGTGGGAACCCATTCAGCACGTTTGCGCAAAGAAGAATCCACATCCATAAATGGATATCTCGTAAATATAGAGTCTCCAATTCTTGGGTGAAAAGCTTCTTCGTGGGTAAGCGCTGGAGAAAAAGTACTGGATTCAATTCCCAGTCCTGCGATTGCAATTCTTGGAAGTTTAGTTTCGGTTTTTTCCTCACAGCTGATAAAAAGTGCCAAAAGTATTAGGGGGAGTAGAAGCTTACGCATGGTATTGGGTTTGGTTGGTTGAATAAATGCCCTAAATATCGTCATAATTGTAATGGTCTCAAAAAGGATTCAAGTTATTCGGGATTGATCTTTGAATTACCTTTATATTTAGTTCAAACTTCAATATGTTGAATAGTAACAGAATCAGAAATATGCAGCGAGAGCTGCTTTCCGACAATTGGTACAAACTTGAGAAAATAAGCTTTGAATATCTGCGTGATGATGGTGTGTGGGAAAAACAGGTAAGGGAAGCCTATGATCGTGGCAATGGAGCTGCAATTCTCCTTTATAATATTGAAAAGGGAAAAGTGGTACTCACCAAACAGTTTCGTATGCCCACCTATGTGAATGGTAACAAGGATGGAATGATGGTCGAAGTCTGTGCTGGACTCTTGGAAAAAGGCAATGCAGAACAGACCATAAAAATGGAAGTGGAAGAGGAGACTGGATACAAAATCGACAAGGTTGAAAAGGTATTCGAGGCCTATATGTCACCAGGTTCAGTTACCGAAGTGCTGTACTTTTTTATTGGAGCCTATGAAGATGCGATGAAAATAAGTGAAGGTGGAGGAGCAGATGACGAAACCGAAAATATTGAGGTTTTGGAATTGAATTTTGATGAAGCGATCAACATGATCAAGTCAGGCGAAATTAAAGATGCGAAGACCATTATGTTATTGCAATACGCTCAGGTACAAGGTATTTTCAATCAATAATTTTCATAGAGCCCTTTTAAGGTCTCGTACATATTTCGTCGGATTTCGATAGAAGGTACCCTAAAATGATTGTTCATAAAGCTAAATATGAGCAGTTTTCCAGATTTAGTTTTAATATATCCACTCAAATTATAATTGTTCCCGACCGAACCCGATTTGGCAAGTAAAAAGGGTTCCGTAGTGGCATCCTCCCAAGTTTCAACTGTACTGTCTGGTCCCCACATGGGAATAAGATTGAAAAGTCGTTCTTCAGGTACTTCGGCATATAATTTTTGGAGTATCTGCACGAAGGAGCGGGGCGTAAACAAATTATATCGGGAAAGTCCAGAGCCATCTACCCATCGGGGTTGTTGATCCAAATCGCCTAGGTGGTTATCCAACATGAAATTGATGGCTGTTTTTGTGCTCAAGGTATCTGAAAGGGTGGAAGAGGCGGTCAATAATAGTTGTTCAGCTAAAAAATTATCACTTTTCAACAGCATCCTTTTTAAGATAGAATCGGTTTCCATGCCAAACAATATTTGCTGCTCACCCGAGGGAAAATGGTCGGTCAAAGCAATGTCTTTGTCCAAAACTGAAGACAATAAGTGCTGCATTAAACTATCGCTTGTGATAAAAGGAACTTCTAAGGTATCTTTTTCCGTAGGGTCGATATAAAAATGGTTGCCTAACTCGTCCCTTTTAAAAGGTGCCTCCTTAATTTCTGTTTGATTTTTAAAGAAGGAAGGAGATACTTTTAATCCCAATGAATCGGAATTGGATATGGTGACCACATTTCCATAAAGGGGCAAAGTGGTTTTTTCAGGTGAAAAGTAGGTGTCATAATCTTCCCATGCCCATCCAGGGCCAAACCGATCTTCGTTATGGTTGTTTGTGTAGAGCGCAATAGTATTTTGATTCTTTAACCATTTGACGGCTGTACTGTCCATTAAATATGGATGTAGCCATGATGGGTCCCCCGTACCTTTAATAAAAAGGGTGTCATTTTGCACCACATAGATAAGTGTGGGGATGTTTTTGGGAAGCAATTTTATGGCCGAGTACAGGGTGACAATTTTAGTGTTACTGGCAGGAGTAAAATACTTATCGCCATTATGATTGAAAACTTCTTTTTCGGTTTTTGCATCGACAACCACAAGACCGTGAAAAGAGTTGTTCAAGCCTTCGCTGGTTAATCTGGAATTCAGTGTTTTCTTAGTGGAAACGCAGCTTGCAAGTAAAAAAAAGCAAGTAAACGAACTGAAAATCAGATTATTGTATTTTGGTTTATTTTTTTTATTCATTTAGGTTGTTCGTCGATTTTAACAACAATTTATTTAATTTTTCACAAGATTTTGATTCAATCAAACTGGTTTTTTCCTAATTTAGAACACAACCAATTTCCCAATTTAAATAAAACACTATGCCAAGAGCTATGTTAGATTACACCAAAACCATCTTGCAAAAGGTGAGTTTTGATGTTAAACTTTTCACGCGGGAACTTCAAAAAGCTATTAAAACGTTGTTGCCAAGTGAAGTTGAGGAACTTAAAATCTGGTTACATTTTTACATTTCAGATAAACCAGAATTACAACCTACATTATTAGTCTTAAAATCTTAAAAACCATGAGCCGCTTTTAGCGGCTCTTTTATTTTTTGGCCAAAGGGCTGATAATGTTCACATCCTGAAACGCGATGGCACCACGGACAATGCTAGAAATTACATCGCGCAAAGCATCCGTTATCTGTATTTTTAGTTCACTTTTATGGTAAATCAAGCTAATTTCCCGTGCTGGTGGTGGACTTTTAAAGGATTTTAGGTTTTTCCTTTTCGATTCTTCCAAATGCAAGGTGTTTAAATAAGGAAGCAAGGTCATTCCCATGCCTTCGTCTGATAAACTCACCAATGTCTCAAAAGAGCCACTTTCTATTTTAAACTGCTCTCCATTTATATTTTGGGTATTCTTACATAAGTTGATGACCCCTTCGCGAAAGCAATGTCCATCCTGTAGCAACAAAATGTCACTCACATCCAAGTGGCTAGTGCTCAATTCTTTTTCACCTCCCAATCGGTGATTTTCGGGTACATAACCCACAAAAGGTTCATAATATAAAGGTCGTTCCTTTATAAACTCAATTTCCAATGGTGTAGCTGCAATTCCAGCATCCAAATGACCATCCAAAATATTTTTAATCAGGGTATTTGTGGACTGTTCCTTTATAATAAGGTTCACCTTCGGGTACTTTTTAATAAAAGTGTTCAAGAACATGGGTAACAAAGTAGGCATTACTGTAGGAATGATACCCAAAGTGTAGTCACCACCAATAAAGCCTTTATCCTGATCCACAATATCCTTGATTCTATCCGCTTCGGCCACAATATTTTTGGCCTGTGCCACAATTTTTTTACCCACTTCCGTAATGGTGATGGGTTTTTTGCTTCGGTCAAAAATCAAAACATCCAATTCGTCTTCCAATTTTTGAACCTGCATACTCAAGGTAGGTTGAGTCACAAAACTTTTTTCAGCAGCAAGAGTGAAATTTTTATGCTCAGCCACTGCAAGTACGTATTGCAATTGGGTAATGGTCATTCTCGATAAGTTTAGGGAATAAAGGTATTAAAAACCATCGATTGAATCTATGATTCAAACCTGCTTTGTTTCTTTCATTCTCCATTCAATCGAAGTAAAATGAAGAACCTATCGGAGGGTTTTGGCGTCAAATCTTTATATTTAATTCATCAATCGCATACCATGTCCAATTCACAACTTCTTGACATCGTGAATTTTTTGCAAGAAATCCCTTTTTTTTCAGAAGTGGATAAGGTTTCTCTTTTACAGTTGTGTAAAGAATCTGAAGAGCAATTGTACGGAAACAATCACCGTATTATTGAAAAAGGGGAGATAGGAGATGGCATGTATGCTATTTTAAAAGGAAAAGTGAAGATTCATGATAAGGAGCATGAATTTGGCACCCTTTCCCAAGGGGAATGCTTTGGCGAGTATGCCTTACTTGATTCCAATCCGAGATCAGTTTCCGTAACCGCTTTGGAAGAAACACGGGTATTGAAGATTGCATCGTCCAATTTTAAACACCTGATTGAAACTGAACCTGGTTTTGTAACGGGTATTTTATCCGTTTTGATCAAACGAAACCGTGAACTGGATATTACCCAGGAAAAATTGGCTGCATCCAAAAAGGAAATCGAATTGACTCATGCCAAAATGAGTGGCTTGATTGATGGCGCTTTGGATGCGATTCTGATGTTCGATGCCAACTTTAGAGTGATTCTTGCCAATGGTTCGGCCAAGGATATTTTGGAAAACAAAGATGTGTTGCAGCGCAATGTACTGTACTTTTTTGATGATGAGGGAGGGGATTTGATTGAATCTTTGATTCAAGAGCATGGGAGTGCAACTAAAATGAGCCGTTATTTACCCAAACCTATAAAAGTAATTGGCTCTCAAGGTAAAGAAACAGTGAATGAGGGAACCTTGGGAAGTTATGGCTCGGGTGAGGATGCTTTTTACACCCTAATATTACGAAGTATTGATGATCGGTTGAAAGCGGCCCATCAAATCTCTTCATTGCAACATAAAACTGAATATTTACAGGAAGAAATAAAAGAACTCACCGACGATCATGGCATCATTGCCCAGCATGCATCCATGAAGAATGTACTGGATATGGTGCAACAAGTGGCACACACTACGGCCACAGTTTTGGTATATGGTGAAACAGGTACTGGAAAGGAATTGGTGGCACGTGCCATTCACCAAGCTAGCGACCGAAAAGATGGACCCTTAATTCGCGTGAACTGTGGCGCGATTCCTGCCAACCTTATCGAAAGTGAACTTTTCGGGCACGAAAAAGGAGCTTTTACAGGGGCAACAAGCAGCAGAAAAGGCCGCTTTTTATTGGCAGATAAGGGAACAATTTTCTTGGATGAGATAGGGGAGCTTCCGTTGGATCTTCAGCCAAAGCTTCTACGAGTGATCCAAGAAGGGGAGTTTGACCCTGTTGGAAGTTCCACTGCACAAAAAGTAGATGTACGAATCGTTGCTGCCACCCACCGTAATTTATTGGAGCTTTCTAGTGAGGGTAAATTCAGGGAGGATTTGTTTTATAGACTCAATGTGTTTCCTATTATAGTTCCGCCTTTGAGAAATCGTGGAAATGATGTGTGTTTGATTGCGGAAAGTATGGTGGAGCGTTTCAGCTTAAAAATGAACAGGCCTGTTCATCCATTAACTGCCAAGCAAAAGAAATTATTATTGAATTATCCCTGGCCTGGTAATGTTCGTGAGCTTCAAAATTTGGTTGAGCGCGCCGTAATTGTTTCCAAAGAGGGCGTTATTGATTGGGAAGAAATCATCCCACATACGCATACTTCCAAAGATACAACCGATGAAATTGAAGTAGATCATATTCTTACTTCTTACGAACTCAATCAATTGGAGCGTAATAATATTATAAAGGCGCTAAAAAAAACCCGTTGGAAAATTTCTGGTGAAAAAGGGGCTGCCGCACTTCTTGGCATGCCTCCGACCACACTTTCTTCAAAAATCAAGGCACTTGGCATAGCTAGGCCTGTCTAATCAACGATATTTCGTAAATAAAACATCGATATTTCGTTAATATACGAATATTCGTTAGCTATTTTGTATGGGATATTCATTGTAAGTAATTGACAATAAGGTCATTATATTTTTTGGCACGCCAAATGCATATACTCTGGCAAATTTTAATCAATTAATCTTAAAAACAAAAAACAATGATTACAACAGCAAACATTAAGAACGGAGTAAACGTAGATCAATTAGTAGGAACTATCAACGCAGTTCAAGAAAACCCATCTTTGGCAAACTTTGAGTTCAGAGCCAAAAACAACTGGATCGATGGTGGACATTGTGTAACCAGCATCAAAGATTATTACGGAGTAGGTGAAGAGCACCCATCCCGTGAAGGTGACTTCACTTTGGAGGCTGATCACGTAGAAGTGCTATTGGGAAAAGACCAAGCGCCTAACCCTGCAGAAATCGTATTGCACGCTTTGGGTTCTTGTTTAACTGGAGCTATGGCTTACCATGCTGCTGCCAACGGTATCGAAATCGAAGGAATGGAGTCTAGATTGACTGGTGATGTAGATCTTCACGGTTTTTTGGGTCTAGATCCAGAGGTAAGAAAGGGATTCAACGGAATCAACGTAAAGTTCAAAGTAAAGAGCGATGCTTCCGAGGACCAATTGAGAGCTTTGTCTCAATTCTCCCCTGTATTCGATATGTTGACCAAACCAACACCTGTAACCATCGAATTCGAAAAGTAATTCAAATCCAAAGGCCGCCTTGTTCTTAAAACACGAGGTGGCCTTTTTTATGTTTTATCACCACACACAAGTTTAATCCCATGAAAAATAAAGAGCACATCATTGTAAATGCCAACCAGGCAGTAGCTCATATCGCGTATATGACCAATGAGGTTTTTCCCATTTATCCCATCACACCAGCTTCGGAAATGGCAGAATTGGTGGAGGAATGGAGTGCTCACAATCAAAAAAATATTTTCGGTAATGTACCTACCACTTTTGAAATGCAAAGTGAGGCAGGTGTAGCAGGAGCTATGCACGGATCTCTTCAAACGGGGTCATTATCGAGCACATTTACGGCATCACAAGGGTTATTGTTGATGTTGCCCAATATGCACAAAATAGCTGGGGAGTTAACACCCAACGTGATTCATGTGGCTACCCGAGCTGTGGCATCCCATGCATTGTCTGTTTTTGGTGATCACAGCGATGTTATGTCGGCCCGAAATACGGGATATGCTTTTTTGGCATCCTCATCGGTTCAAGAAGCCATGGATTTTGCTTTGATTGCCCAAGCGGCAACCTTGGAATCCTGCGTGCCGTTTCTTCACTTTTTTGATGGATTTAGAACCTCCCATGAAGTTTCCAAAATTGAAAAAGTGGATATTGATGTGATAAAGTCCATGATGAAAGAAGATCTGGTTCAAGAACATCAAAACCGAGGATTAAATCCAAATAATCCACACATCAGTGGTACCTCGCAAGGTCCCGATGTGTTCTTTCAAAGCAGGGAAGCGGTAAACCCATACTACAACAATTGCCCATGGATTGTACAGCAAAAAATGGATGAATTTTACCATTTAACAGGTCGCGCCTACAAGGTGTTTGAATACGTTGGCCATCCAGAAGCAGAGCAGGTGTTCATTTCTATGGCATCTTCCACCCAAACCATTGAAGAAACGATCCAAGTATTAAATGCCAATGGTGAAAAAATAGGATTGGTTAAGGCTCGATTGTACCGACCTTTCAGTGCTGATATGCTGATTGAAAGTATTCCATCTACCTGTACCTCAATTGCAGTATTAGATCGTACAAAAGAGGCAGGTTCCAATGGGGAACCCTTATACTTGGATGTGGTGAATTCGGTCTTTCAGTCCACAAAGTTTAAAACATTACCCAAAGTTTTTGGGGGACGATATGGATTGGCTTCCAAAGAGTTTGATCCCTCTATGGTGAAAAGTATCGTGGAAAACCTAAAAAAGGGAACTTTAAAATCCCCGTTCACTGTTGGGATTCATGATGATGTAACGAATTTAAGTCTAGTTAAATCTGATTTTATTAAAAAGTTTGATCGGGTAGAGGCCCTGTTTTTTGAAACCAAATCCAGACAAACACAACAAAACTTTGATAGTTTCCTGAAATATGTTGGAGAAAGTGACGAACAATTTATTCAAGGATATATGGAGATTGATTATAAAAAATCAAATTCTAAAGCTGTTTCTAATTTACGTTTCGCTCAACAAGCCATTAATGCGCCTTATGTGATTTCTGATGCTGAATTTATTGGATTTGCAGATGTCACCTTGTTAAAAGAGGAAAGAAATCAAATAAGAGTGAAGCAAGGTGGAACTGTTTTGGTTCAATCCGAACTGGATTCAACTACATTTTGGAAAGAATTGCCTCAGACAACACAAAAAACATTGATTGAAAAGGAAGCCCAACTTTTTATTGTTGATTCCAATGAAAAGAGTATTCAAAATACCTTGCTACAGGATTGTTTTTTAGCACTTACACCAAAGTTTTATGATTTAATCCCTAATCAAGAGCTTTTAAATAAAATACAACGGGTAGAAATGTCTGATATGGCCGAGGCAAAAACCGAAATAGGTTTTGATGATGCCTTTTCCAAAACCTTGTTGGGTCAACTATTGGCCAATAAGGGCAATCAAGTTTCGGTAAGTCAATTGCCTGCAGATGGAGTTTATCCTACAGGAACTTCCATTTTTAATAAAAGAAAAGAGGAGGGTGTATTGCCTGTATGGGATGCCGATGCCTGTATTCAATGCGGTGCTTGTAGTATGGCTTGTCCTTCGGGAGCGCTTCGAATAAAAATGTATAATAAGGAGGTAAAAGAAGCTGCTCCATCTCAATGGAAAGATGTCGAAGCAAAAATTGGGCTTCCCAAAATGGATTTGAATTATTTATCCATTCAAATTAATCCAGATCAATGTACGGCTTGCGAAAACTGTGTGGATGCTTGTACGGATAATGCTTTGGAAATGAAGCCAAGGGAAGAGCATCATGCTACAAGTAAGGAAAATTGGAACTTTTTTGAGCAAATTCCAGAATTGGATAGAAGCTTAATCAATGTTCAAGATGTTGCCCAACAGCAACTACAAGAGCCATTGTTTAAATATCCTATGGGGGTTGATGGTTGTGCGGAAGCTCCGTATTTAAAGTTACTATCCCAATTGTATGGTGACCGTATGGTAGTGTCTAATGCTACGGGTGCTAGTTCTATTTTTGGAGGGGCATTGCCCACTACACCTTGGAGTAAGAATGAAAAAGGTCAAGGTCCCGCTTGGTCCAACTCATTGTTCGAAGATAATGCAGAATACGGTTTAGGTTTTCGACTTTCCATAGATCAGCAAGAAGAGGATGCAAGAACTTTGCTTCAAGATTTGGCTGATGTGGTTGGTTATGATTTGGTATGTGAAATTTTAAAGGCGGAACAGTCTTCAGAAACCGAAATTGCTTTGCAACGCAATCGCGTATCCCAATTGAAAGCGAAACTAAAACAAATTCATACTCCTGAAGCGAATAAACTATTTAAAATATCGGATAGTTTGGTAAAAAGTAACGTTTGGATTGTTGGTGGTGATGGCTGGGCCTATGATATTGGTTTTGGTGGACTGGATCACG
The DNA here is from genome assembly GCF_900102925.1 of Flagellimonas zhangzhouensis. Lineage (GTDB taxonomy): Bacteria > Bacteroidota > Bacteroidia > Flavobacteriales > Flavobacteriaceae > Flagellimonas > Flagellimonas zhangzhouensis. The sequence continues at coordinate 718,402 of NZ_FNKI01000002.1, forward strand.
TGTTGGCTTCTGGAAAAAACGTCAATATTTTGGTGTTGGACAATGAGGTGTATTCCAATACGGGAGGTCAAAAATCCAAGGCAACCCCTTTTGGGGCCAGAGCAAAGTTCGCTGCCAAAGGTCAACTAAAACATAAGAAAGATTTGGGGCAGTTGGCTATGCAATATCCAGATGTGTATGTGGCCTCGGTTGCGATGGGAGCTGATCAACAGCATACTTTAAGTGCTTTTTTGGAAGCGGAACAGCATGATGGACCTTCATTGATTATTGCCTATTGCCACAGTCCAGAACATGGAGTGGATATGAAACGCCCATCAAAATATCACAAAGCTGCGGTAAATTCAGGGCAATGGGTGTTGTATCGCAATAAACCAAATGTAAATGGGTTGGAAACCAATACTTTTATTTTGGATTCAAAACCACCAAGTATATCTCTTGAAGCTTATTTAAGTATGGAGGAGCGATTCGATACATTAATGCTTCACAATGCAACGGTACTTGGAGAGGCTCAGGAATTTGTGGATAAACGCTTTCAACATTATCAGAAGCTAGCATCGAACGGGATTCAGGAGCTGGTCATGCAATATTCAACTCAAAATTAAATAAGTACAGAGCCAGAAGTCCAATCCTCTGGCGGACCAAGAACAGCATATTTTTTTGCACGCTCATTAAAATAATGGGCTACAGTATCCCCAGGGTTTTTGTACAACACCCATTGGAAAGCGGTTGCTGCTTCATTAAATTGACTATCATAATATAAAGAAATGCCTTGATCGTAGTGAGATTTGGTTTCCAGCTTCAATGATATTTTTTGAATGGAATCTCCGTCGATACATTCATAAATCTCAATGGATTTTTGCTTGCCTTTTACACGTACCTTACCTAAAAATCTAAAATTAAAGTCGGTAGGATTTTGAATCTGGTTCAAGGTGTCGCCGCTGATAATGATATTGGATCCAAAGTGCTTGGTGACCCCTTCAACACGGGAAGCACAATTTACCGTATCAGAAATAACGGCAGGGTCATTTCTTTTGGTATCGCCAATAATCCCCATGATCAATGGGCCCGTATGCAAGCCAATGCCAATGGAAAGTGGTCGATATCCTTTTTCTTCCACGCGCCTTTTATTGTAAAGTGCCAATGCACGCTGCATTTCAATAGCGGCATCCAAACCTCCTTCTGGGGTATTGGGGAATAAGGCCATGATGCCATCACCCAAATATTGATTTACAAACCCATCGTTTTCTTTGATGATGGGCCCCATTCGACCCACGTAGGCATTTACAAACTTAAAGTTTTGATGCGGTGTCATGCTTTCGGATAGGGTAGTGTAATCCCGAATATCAGAAAACAAAACGGTAACTTCTTTTTCGGAAAAGTCACCCAATTGCACATCGGTAATAGATTCTTTTCCGATGGATTTCACAAACTCAGAGGGTACAAATCGGGAAGTGGCCCTATGAATAATGTTCAGGTTCAAGTGGGTTTTGATTCGACTTAAAAGTTCTCCTTTGGAAAATGGTTTGGTCAGATAATCGTTGGCACCTGCATTGAACCCGCTCACAAGATCGGAAACCGTGTTTTTGGCCGTCAATAGGATAACCGGTAGTTCGCTGGAGAGGTGTTTTTCCCTAATTTTTTCACAGACTTCATAGCCTGATGTTCCAGGCATCATCACATCAAGAAGCACCAGATTAATTGGTGTTCCTTCGGCTATAATTTTAAGAGCTTCTTTGCCAGAACCAGCATCAATAATTTGATAACCCGCCATGCGGAGGTGATTTTCCAAAACACGTCGGTTTACAGGTTCATCATCCACTATTAAAATGGTAGGCGTATCTTGAGATGAATTGGATTCTGCGAATGCATTTAAGGATTCAGTTTCGTCGTAATCCTGAACTGTATTTACAATTTCTGGCTTGTCAACAGTTTGTACTTCGAAATCTTCACGTTTGGTCTTGCTCAATGGTAAGGTGAAGGTGAAAATGGAACCTTTTCCTTTTTCAGAGTCAACAGTAATGGTTCCGCCATGAAGCTCCACTAATTTTTTGGTGACCGAAAGCCCAAGGCCTGTTCCACCATATTCCCGTTCTGTTGAACCATCAACTTGCTCAAAGGAATCAAAAATACTACCTATTTTATCTTCTGGAATGCCAATTCCTGTATCAGAAATGGAAATGGCCAACATGTCTTTTTTTACTACTGCATGCAGCGAGATGACACCTTTTTCGGTGAATTTTATCGCATTTCCGATAAGGTTGTGCATTATCTGTTGCAATCGGTTTTCATCGGCTTCAATTAAGGGGATGTCCTTGGGAATGGAATTGATCAGTTTTAATTTTTTGTCCTGAATCAAAGGACGGGAAAGTCGTAAAACAATATTTGAAATGGCATATATATCAACAGGTTTTAGGGAAAGGTTGAGGTCTTTGTTTTTAAGCTTGGAAAAATCCAGAATATCGTTCACCAAATGGGAAAGTCGCTTCCCACTATTGATGATCATTTCTAAGTTTTGAATCGCAGATTTGGACATTTTTCCTGCCACTCCGTCTTTTAATCCTTCGCTCAAACCAATAATGCCAACCAAAGGGGTACGCAATTCGTGGGAAGTGTTGGCCAAAAACTCATCTTTAAGTTTATCTATTTTTTCAAGTTCCAGCACCCGTTGTTTTTCAATTTCGGTACGTTTTTTTTCTGCTTCAATGGCTCGCTTTTTCTCATCCAAGACTTGTTTCTCCTTCTGTTTTTGTTTGAATCGCCTAAAGGAGAACAAAAAAGCTATCATGGTACCCAGTGCGATTGCAATGATGAAGTTTCGTAATGTCTTTTGTCTTTCGAGTTTTAAATCGTTGATTTCTACATCTTTTTGCAGGGAAGCAATGTCATTTTGTTGTCTTTCGGTGTCGTAACGAACCTGAAGCTCTTCAATCTGCTTGGATTTAGCCACGTTGAAGAGACTGTCTTTTAAGGTAATGGCTATGTTTTTATAAGCCAAAGCTTGCTCAAATTCACCAGAGGCCTCATGGATTTTTGAAAGCAATTCATAATTTTCCTGCAGCTCCTTTTTAGCACCAATTTCATGCGTAATGGCAATAGCTTTTTCGACATTTTCCTTTGCCAGCGGATAGTTTTTCATTTCCAAATAAATCAATGCAATTTGATTATAGCTCAAAGACAACTCCCGCTTCATATCCAATTTTGCTCGTAATTCCAGAGCTCTTTGGTGATATTCCAAGGATTGGAAATAGCTTTTTTGACCACTAAATACTTTGCCCAAGGCTTCATAATCAAAAGCCTTGCCCCAATCACTGTCCATTTCCTCATCCAACTGTAAAGCACGGAAAAAGTAGGAACGGGCTTCAATGTAATTCTGTTGTTGCAGATAAGTATCCCCGATATTATACAAGCAATTGGCAATTTCAATTTTATCGTCCAATTCCGTGAAAATCTCAAGCGCACTTTGATAATTCTCCATGGCCTCGTCCATCTTGCCTGTTTTTTTAAGGATTTCTCCTATGGCATTTTGGGTGGTGGCAATACTGAAAGGGTCATTATGTTCCTGATATATTTTTAAAATATCATAGTAGATTTCCAAGCCTTTTTCAATTTCACCTTGGTTATCCAGAATTAAAGCTTTTTGATATAAACCATTGGCCACGGAAAATGGTTTGTTTATTTGCCTAGAATAATCTAGAAACTTCTCAATATACTCCAAGGCAGCGTCGTAATTTCCTTTTTGCCTTTCAAGTACGCCATATTGGTAATTAGCGATTGAGGTACCCCAAGGCATTTTTTTGTCCTTGCTAATCGTGTAAAAACTGTCTATGTATTTCTTGGCCGTTTCAAGATCCCCCCGATTGTTCAGGTATTCCCAAGAAATATTTTTTAAAACACCTATTCTAGCGGAATCGGAATCAACCTCTTTAAGTTGGTTTTGTAAGGAGTCAAGGCGCGAGGTTTGTGCAAACGTAAAAACACTCCACGTTAAAAAAAGAATGGACAATATTTGGCCAACTTGTTTGATAGTTTGCTATTTAGGGTTGATTGTCAGTTAATTAAATGTAGTGTTTAAAACTATAGCTACCAAAAAAAGCCCCGACTTTGGTCAGGGCTTTAAAGGTTGTTTTTAAGGTTGTATTAGAATCGAATGTTCAATTCGATGTCTTCGTTACCAACTTCAAATTTTGCGCTTCCAAAGTTTGGTGGGCCCAATGACATATCGTTGCCAGACATACCGTAGCTTTCTGCGGGCATTCCGTTCGATTGATAATCCATTCTGTTGTTGCTGTTCTCATCGTGCAGGGTTAAAATGGCGTAGGAACCAGGAGCTACGTTGGTAAAGGTCAAAACCACTTTTCCATTTTCAATGGTGCTTTCCAAATTTTGAATTCCAGGACCAGCCATAAAGGTATCTTGGGTGTGCAATCCTGCTACAACCTTTCCTTCGTTGCTGTTAATGTTGTCGATGGTCACTTTAATATTGACCCCTTTAGTTTCTTGAGCCATTGAAATGATGCTCACAAAGAATAAACTTAATGCTAGTGTTACAGTTTTCATACTTGTTGTTTTGATGTTTTTGATGCTTCAAATGTCTGAAGCTGAACTATTTTTTAAAAGTTCAATGCGCTGAAGTGTCGAATATTTGGAGTGAATTGTAAAGCGGTAAATCCCGTTTCAATTCAGTTTGAAAAAACTACAATTGGGTATTTCCTTTTGGCTTGGCTGTGTTTGTTGGGGCAATTTTGACCTATCAATCAAAACAAACAGTCATGAAAAACGTATTTACATTCTTCTTATTCATCTTGGGTTCAAGTTTTGTATTCGCCCAACAAACCATAACAGGAACCGTTACCGATGCCAAAAACAACCCCATTGAAGGGGCCAATATTTATTTGGAAGGTACTTACGATGGTGCTTCTTCCGATAGCGAAGGTCATTTTACTTTTGAAACAGAAGAAACGGGAACACAAACCTTGATTGTTTCCATGTTGTCTTTTGACCCGCACTACGAGTTGGGTGAGGTTTCTTATTTCAAGGATTTAAAAATCAAACTAACGGAAGCCATCAACTCCTTAACAGGGGTCACCTTGACCGCAGGAACCTTTGAAGCAGGGGACAATTCTAAAGTTTCGGTATTAAAACCGCTGGATATAGTAACCACTGCAGGAGCAACAGGGGATTTTGTGGCCGCTTTGCAAACCTTGCCTGGAACTTCCACAGTAAATGAAGACGGGCGATTGTTTGTACGAGGGGGAACTGCGGAAGAAACCCAAGTATTTATTGACGGACTTCGCGTATTTCAACCTTTTAATGCCACTGCGAACAATATGCCTATCCGCGGACGATTTTCTCCTTTCCTTTTTAAAGGAATTTCGTTCAGTACAGGAGGATATTCCGCCGAATACGGGCAAGCTTTGTCCAGCGTGTTGTTGCTGAACACCATTGATGAGCCTGATCAAGAGAAAACAGAAATATCCGTAATGTCCGTTGGTGGAGGTTTGGGCCATACCGAGATTTGGGGCAATCAATCCTTGAGCATCAACACCTCCTATTTGAATTTGGCACCATATGAAGCTTTGCTTCCGAGTACCCAAGGTGTGCGATGGAACAGTCCATATGAATCTATTTCAGGAGAAGCTGTTTTTAGAAGCAAGGGTGAAAAGAGTATGTTTAAATTGTACACAGGTTTCAATCATTCCAATTTGGATATTGAACAAGAGGATATCAATTTTGAGGATTATGTTCGTTTTCAGTTGAAGAACAATAATTTGTATTTCAATGCATCCTATAAACACTATTTTGAGAACGATTGGAGCCTTACTTCAGGTGCTTCCATTGCTTGGGACACAAATGACATCCATATTGAATCTGATAAGGTTGATGCCAAAGAAACTGCTTCCCACCTTAAGGTGAAAGCTAGAAAAAACTTTAGCAGCCGTTTTGATTTAAGTTTTGGAGCGGAATATTTTAATACGGATTACGATGAAACCTATACCGATTTTGAAGCAAATGATTTTGAAAGTGGCTATTCGGAAGGTCTTGCTGCTCTATTTGCCGAATCGGATATTTTCTTGAGCAACCGTTTTGCTCTTAAATTGGGAGTTAGGGGAGAGCAAAACTATTTGTTGGATGCCTTTAAGGTATCACCAAGGGTTTCATTGGCCTACAAACCAAAAGAAAATGGGCAGTTCTCATTTGCTTACGGCGATTTTTACCAACGTCCATTGGGGCAGGTGGTAAAATTTGACAAAGACCTTCAAATGGAGAAAGCCAGTCATTACATTCTTAACTATCAACACATCAACAACGGCAGAACTTTTAGGGCCGAGGCCTATTTTAAGGATTACGACCAACTTGTAAAGTTTGATACGGAACAACCTCAGTTCAACTCCATGTACAACAATTCAGGGGATGGATATGCCAAGGGACTGGATATGTTTTGGAGAGATAACAAGAGTGTGAGCAATTTGGATTATTGGATATCGTATTCATATTTGGACACCAAAAGGGATTACCGCAATTTTAACGAGCGTGCCACGCCCAACTTTGCGGCACAACATAACTTATCTGTTGTTACCAAATATTGGGTGTAAAAACTACGGTCTCAAATCGGTTTTTCATATTCCTACGGTTCTGGAAGACCATACGATAATCCAAATACAGCCGAATTTATGGCCGAGAAAACAAAGTCGTACAATAATTTGAGTTTCAATTGGGCCTTTTTAATCGACCAACAGAAAATCTTGTATTTCTCCGTGAACAATTTATTGAGCATAAATAATATCAGCAATTACCAATATGCCGACACCCCCAATATGGATGGGGTTTTTGATAGAAGGGCGATTACACCTCCCGCGGATAGCTTTTTCTTTGTTGGCTTTTTCTGGACAATCAGCACCGATAAAAAGAGCAATCAATTGGACAACCTATAGGTTATTGCTGCATTTTAAGGTAATAATCCGCTGAATGTTTACCAGATCCATACACTACAAAAAATAGGCACAACAATAAAATGAATGCGGCCACTACCAAGTTGGTCGTATTCATTGTGCCCAAGAAATTGGTAAGTACGGCACCAAACAGAATAGGAAGTTGTGCAATAGCTGCCCAACGTGTCAATAACCCTGCAACAATTAACACCCCTCCAACAAAATGAGCAGGTGCGATGTAATGTAAAATGATCATACCTCCTGGGAGGTCTTGGAATGGGCGAGCCATTTCTGCCATTAGTTGGTAATTCGACATCACTTCAATCCCTTTGATGAACAAAAAAGTTCCGAGGGCGACACGAATCAAATCAATAAATAAATAGGTGTGGGCGTTGGCCCATTTGTTTAGTTTTTTTACTGAATCCATGACTTATATCTTTTTTATGTACACTATAAGGTACTCATATTTAAAGATATAATGTGTTTTTGATAGGTTAAATGTGATGGATCCTTTTTAAAGGTAAGTACTATTTGCTTAACAAAAGTTCCATTTTAATGTCACTTCTGGCATATGGAGATTTGATGCCAAAAACTTCTTGAAACCCTAATTTTTTGTACAATGAAATGGCAGGAGCCAAAACGCGGTTACTTTCCAGAAAAATAGCAGTCGCTCCCATTTCTTTTGCCTTTTCAATAATGTGTTGGCCCAATAATTTTCCAATGCCCTTGCCCTGAGCTTTGGGAGAAACGCCCATTTTCACCAACTCAAGATCATAACCCTCGTATGAACAGGGGACAAGAGCACAAACACCTACGGGTTCATAGTTCAAAAGGGCCACGGCAATGTACCCACCTTTATCCAAAATGTATTCCTTGGGATGGTCCAAAGATTTATAATCCATTTCCTCCATCACAAAGTATTTGGTGATCCATTCTTCATTGAGCGTCTTAAAAGCAGTAGCATAAGTATCGGAATAGGGGAGAATGGTGATTTCTTGCGTCATAAATGAGTTAACTAGCCTTTTCGCTTCAAAATTAGCATCTTATCATCAACTAATTCATGAACTGAAAACTATTTTTTGTCAATTGAAATTGAATATCCGTCAATCGTGTTGGTAGTTCAACGAATAAATTCGCTGATGACCGATAAAATATTTAATATTACCGTATATATTAGTCCTAAAACTCTTACAAGTCCCAAATCTTGCTAATGAGACCAAATAACCAAATACCATCTGGCCCTGCCAGAAAAGTGAACCTACAAATCCCATTCGGCTATGGAGATAAAACTACCCCCGCTTTTATATCTATCCCCTCATCTCCCAGTTAGGCAATATGTTATTGCCTTGTTTACTCTAGTTCTACTGAGCAATTCCCTTAATGCACAGGAGGGCAATCCCTATGTGAGTTACGATGTCCCATTCCAAAATTTGTTGAAATTCAATAGGTTTTTGATCAACCCCACCTTTTCTGCTGTACGAGAAGATAAATCGTATATCAATTTGTTCCACAGAAGTCAAAGTGCAGACTTTGAAAACAATGCCCAAAACTACTTTTTAAGTTATAGTGGTCGAATAAATGATATGGTCGGCCTTGGTTTTAGTTTGTACAACCAACAAGAAGGTGTCATCTCCAATTTGGGAGTGATGGCCAATTATTCCCATGGTATCCGATTGGGAAAGGAAAGCAGTTTGACTTTTGGTGTCAACATTCCGTATTATGTGAGCAATTATGATGCAAGCAGGTCTACGGCATTGCAACAGGATGATCCGTTATTGAGTGATACACCTGAAAGCTCCATTATTTCCCTGCAACCTGGTATCAATTTGAGTTTGGGTAAGTTCGATGTAGGTGTTTTTGCCCAAAATTTGGTGGACTACAATATAAAATCTGGTAAGTCGCTCACCACTTTAGATCAGAAAACTTTTTCAGGACATTTACAGTACACCCATACCTTGGAAAATGGTCGAGGTATTTTTGAAGATGGTAGGTTAATGCCCTTGGCAAGAGCTCGTTTCAATGGTGCAGAGGACCCCATTTTTGGTGGAGGAGTTATTTTGGACCTACCAAAGCTAGGTTGGGTTCAAGGAGGGTACGACCAATTTTATGGCGTTTCTGCAGGTACTGGTTTTAATTTGAATAGAAGGTTGTCCTTTGGCTACAATTTTGAAAAAAATATCAGCAACAGCATTGCCAATCTTGGGGTGACCCATGAGATTTCAATTTCGTATTCCTTTGTGCCCAACATGTCCAAAAACGTTTTTATTGCTGAAGATGGAGAAGAAAAATTGAAAAGTAAATCAGCATCGGAAACTTCAGTGGCATCCACGGATGGCGAAACCGATAAAAACGGGAAGTCGGATGCTGAGAGTGTTGCTTCCGCATCTCTCAATGCAGATGAAAGAGCCTATTTGGAAGGTCGTATTTCACAATTACAGCAGGAGCAAGAAGATAGTTATGCCGTAATTGACGAATTGTTATTTCGAATGGATTCCTTGGAACAAAGTAGGGAAGAGGATATGGAAAAACGATTTGAAATGGTGATGCGTTTGGTACAACGAAACAATGGCGACCAAATTCCAGATATTGAAGAGAATGCACAAAAATTGTATTTGGCTGATAAAGAGGATTTGGATTCTGTTTACAATTCTGTACAATTAAGATATAGTGTTGCCGAACAGTTAAATTCCAAAACGGCTCCCAAACACAAGGATTTAAAAACAAAAGGAACTTATCGAGGTGGAGCCTACAAGCCTATCGAGAAGTTTATTAGCTTAAATGGAGTGGGACAAGGGCATTACATCGTGGCCAATGTGTTTAAAAATGAAACCTACCTAAAAAACTTTATGGAGGATTTAAAAAGCAAGGGGTTACAGGCCCAGTACTTTAAAAACCCAGAGAATGGATTAAATTATGTGTACTTGGCCAAATACGATGAAGATGATGCGGCCTATGATGCCTATAAATCCCAAATGAAAGGAAAATATACCGACAAGCTTTGGATCATGCATGTGGAAAATCCCAGATATTCCAATTGGGCCGATACCATTTTTCAGGATATCGAATAGCTTTTATTCGGAACGGTCTTTCATCTGTTGTGCAATGGCTTTACTGCCTGCATCCTTCTGTTCTTGAAGCTCCGAAATGATTGCTGTATGATCTTCCTTTCGGGTTTGAGATAGTTTGTAAGTGGCTTGAATATCTGTTATCTGAATTGAAAAACCCACAACTCCTTTAACCTGTCGCATGGTTTTGGGCGACATATCATCCAAAGAGATTGGATTTTTGGCAACCTGCTCATATTTATCTACCAATCGATACATGGACTGTAGCGTTTCTTCTTCGCTCAGTACTTTTAATGTACCATAGACATGTACCGCGATATAATTCCAAGTTGGAACTTCTTCCTCTTTGTACCATGATGAGGAGACATAGGAGTGGGGACCATTAAAAATGCACAATACTTCTGCATTTTCAGTAAAGTTTTTCCATTGCGGATTCGCTTTGGCAATATGTCCCACTAAAACATCATTTCCTTCATTGTCCGTTTCCAATTCCAAAGGAATGTGTGTGCCCCATGGTTTTTGGTCAACAATATTGATCAAAATGCCAAAGCTGTTCTGCTGAAGAAAATCTTTAACCTCTTCAAGGTTTTCATTTTTATAGTGATTGGGAATGTACATGGAGTAAGAAGTATACTTTTCAGTTAAGTAATTGAAGGTTTAAAGATATTAATTAAGATTTCAAGCTTGGAAAACAATATTGTACTTTGTTGTTAAAATAGAAAAGGCCCATAATTGGGCCTTTTTCATTTATTATAGAGTTGATTAATTTGATACTTCTACCTTTCCATCAGAGCCACTGAGGTCTTTTCTAAAGACCCAGATCTCTTGCATGTCCCAACCTGTAGAATGCTCAAATTCCTTTAAAAATTGGGCGAAACTTCCAGCGCCATGCACTTCTTCATACCATTCTGGGAATTTATCCTCTCTATCCATCCAAGAGGTGTTGTCAAAGAAATCCACCCAAACAAAATCCCCATCGCCCGTGTTGGCCAATTCATTAAAATATACGCCCCATTGCTGGTTGGGATCTTTCGTCTTGAATACTTTGTAAACCTTATCCAAAACGGCCAAGAATTCTTGATACTTAAAACGTTCAATATCAAGCATAAAAAGTGATAGGTTTTTTAATTCAAAATCCCTGGTAAAATTCGAATGTAACGGATTGTTTTTCCAATAGGTAAATTGCATATCGGGCATGGCATTGGCGGCAACATTGTTGTTCCAATCTTTGGTGTGGTCTTCGGAATAGTTGTTGGTTTCCTCCATTGCGGCCCAAGAGGTGGGTCCAAGGCTCCAAACATATTTACCTGAGTTTTTGCCACTCGTTACCCAATACACGCTTACTTGTTGGTTGTCCTGAGTATGGAATTTTTTATTGTGTGCGGCCAGACCTGCTTCAAAAGCATCTATTTTATCTGGTTGTGGTGTCATCATCACATTCATGAACATTGGAGGTTGCTGGTTTCCTTGTGCACTTAATATGAATGGAATCAATATAAATGTTAAGAGTATTTTTTTCATTTCGTTTGTGATTTGTGTGTTCAATTTTATTCCATGGGCTCTGTTTCTTCTTCACCCATGTTGGCTTCTGCTTCTAATTTTTGAAGTGTCAACATTATTTCAGATGGATCCCAGTAGCCATATTCCCTCACAATTTTTCCATCAATAAATTGATAGGTTAAATGCACTGGAATTTCTACCGCTTGATCATTGGCGGCCAAGGTGCCTTGCCATTGTAGCCAGCAGTTCACCCAAGTTTCACCATCATCGGTAACCACCATTTCATATTCTTGATTGTCTTTAGCGAATCCTCGATTGGAATAATTAATGTCCGTGTTTCTGTGATAATCCATGGCCTCACTGGGCGACATGGGATTTTTATTGGTGTTGTAGTAGGTTTTTGAAGTGTCGGCGTACATGGCCGTATCAAAAAGTTTACTGTTGTAGTTGGCAATCAAGTTTTTCACTGTGTCAATTTCAGGGGAATCCTGAGTGTACCTTACGGGAGCGTTTTGGCAGCCACTGATTATAAGTGCAGCCACTGTGCAGAGCAGAATGATTTTTTTCATTGTCTTCATTTTTGTTGATTATATATTGGTTAACCATACCTAAGAAAAGGTGCAGTTTTGGCAAATGAAAAAGGAATCAATCGGGGCAATCACCAAGACAATTTTTCATAGGATCAACATGAAAAATCTTTGGATGTGAAATTTGGGAGTACAACTTGCTATTTAACCACTTAAAAGAATTTATGGTGCAAGTAAGGTTCTATCCAATTAAATGGATAAAGTCGAAAATGTGCAGGGTGAAATCTATGTGAATTCGACTCTACTAAATATAATAAAAAACTGTGAATGAGGTACTTAAAATGTTAAATTAATTTGGTTCCTGTAAGAAATTAAAGTAGTCTGCAATCACTTTTCTTACAGTTTTAATGTCATTTTACCCAAATGGATCGAAAACATACTTCAAAGTCGTTGTTAGTTAGTCAACAATTTATGTAACGGTAAACAACCTTACAATCCATCCCCTAATAATTACAGTTCGGTTATTCTTCTTTTTGAACATAACCCATTCGAATCATATTTGTGGCATCAATAATCAACGCTAAAATACTAGCCAATAAAAACGACAGTCATGAAAAAACTATTTGTATTACTAATGTGTTTGGGAACAACGGCAATATTTGCCCAAGATCGATACTCCAAGGGTATGGATAAAGCCTTTGAACTTTGGAAAGAGCAAAAGTTTGTGGATGCATCCAACCTGTTTGAGCGAATTGCAACTGCAGAACCAGATAATTGGTTACCGTATTATTATGTTTCCCAAATCAACACCGTGATTTCTTTTGGGGAGAAAGATGAAGAAAAATTGAGCAAGCAATTGGCCAAAGCAAAAGAGTTTATCGATGTGGCCAACGCCATTTCACCGAACAATCCCGAAATACTCATTCAAGAAGCTTTGATCAATACAGCTTGGATAGCTTTTGATGGAGCAACATACGGGATGACCATGTCCATGAAAAACACCCAACTGTACCAAAAAGCAATGGAGTTGGCACCTAATAACCCAAGGGTTATATTTTCCAAAGCAGAATGGGATATGGGTTCGGCCAGGTACTTTGGAAAGGATACCGCACCCTACTGCAAAGATGTGGAAAAGGCCTTGGAACTTTTTGCTACCTTTAAATCCGATACTCCCTTTTATCCAAGTTGGGGGAAAGAACGTGCTGAACAAGTATTGGCCAGCTGTAAATAAGTCTAAATGAAAACATTTTTTAAAGAGCTTATAAAGGCATTTTTAGTGGGGATCGCTATTTACGTAGTGTTCCTCATTATTTTCTATGTAAAGGGCTGGAACCTTACCATGAACGAACTTTTAACCGAGTTCTGGGAAAGCATGGTGTATTCTGTGGTCATTTACTTATGTAATGCTGTCATATTTATTGTATTGATGGGTAAATACAAAAAGCAGCTCTTCACAAAAAAGTATTTGCTTTATGGGATTTTGGGCAATATTGGCGCATCCCTCATAGGTATTTTTATCGCTCGTGTAATTTCAAAAGTTTTCTTGGAGGGCATTGCTTTTACTGATTTTTTATTGCAAGAACATCCCCAATATTATGTGAGCGCGTTTTTGATTTCAATGGCGGTCACCGTTCTTTTTTATGCGGGATATTATTATAAATACTACAAAGAGAAACAGGTTAAGGAGCAAAAAATTATCGCTGGTTCTGCATCTGCCCGTTTTGATGCTTTAAAAAACCAGCTCGATCCCCATTTTTTGTTCAACAGCCTTAATGTATTGACCAGTTTAATTGACGAAGACCCGCACCAGGCGCAAAACTTTACCACATCGCTTTCAAAAGTATATCGATATGTTTTGGAGCAAAAGAACAAGGATTTGGTTACTGTAGATGAAGAACTGAAGTTCGCCAGAACCTATGTTCGATTGCTAAAAATGCGTTTTGAGGACAGCATTATTTTCGAAATTCCTGAAAATTGTTCGCAGCCTGAGGCCAAAATAGTGCCACTTTCCCTTCAATTGCTTTTGGAAAATGCTGTAAAGCATAATGTGGTAACTTCCTCCCGACCATTGCATATTAAGGTGTATGAGGAAGGTTCCAATTTGGTGGTGAGCAATAACCTGCAAGAAAAACAGGTGGTGAAGAAGAGTAGTGGAGTTGGGTTGCAAAACATAAAGCAACGCTATCAAATTTTGACCGACCGCGAAGTCATTATCAATAAAACATCCACCGATTTTAGTGTAACGTTGCCCATGCTTACCCAGCAATACTCCATTGTGGAAACCCAGGAAACACACATTGAAGAAAAACGCTACGCGAAGGCTAAGGAGCGTGTTAAGGGCATTAAGGACTTCTATGGTAATTTAATGGCTTATTGCATCGTTATTCCATTTTTATGGTGGTTAAACTTTAGGACCACTGATTTTCTCTGGGCATTTTTTCCAACTTTAGGTTGGGGCTTTGGATTGTTGGCGCACGGAATGGAGGCATTCGGTTATAATCCTTTGTGGGGCAAAAGATGGGAGGAGCGCAAAATCCGCGAACTCATGGAAAAGGAAGACTTTTAAATTCAGTTATCAGTTATCAGTTATCAGTTATCAGTTATCAGTTATCAGCTATCAGCTATCAGCTATCAGTTATCGGTTGTCAGTTGTCAGAATTCTGACTTCATTTACCTTCAACCTTCAACCTTCAACCCTCAACCCATCCACCTTTCAACAACTCATCCATCAAAATCAACAGTTCGCGAATCTACTTTTCATTTCTTGCCAGCATCTGTCGACATTTGGATTATAATTAAAATCTAAAAACGAACAGTCATGGAAAACTTTAACAACAACCGATACGAAAGAGCCAAAGAACGTGTAGAATGCATGAAATCTTTTTACATGAACTTGACAGCCTATGTGCTAGTGATTTCTCTTTTGGCTTTTATCAACTATAGAACTACAAGCTTTGCTTGGGTACTGTTCCCAGCTTTGGGATGGGGAATGGGACTTATTGGACATTGGATGTCAGCATTTGGTAACAATCCAATTTTAGGTAAGGATTGGGAGCGTAGAAAAATCGAAGAATTAATGAACAACAAAGAATTTTAATAATGAGTATTTTTAACTACTCCGCACAACCATTACACCGCACCATGGAAAATTTTGATAAAGAAAGCAAGTACTTAAGAGCCAAAGAAAGAGTGGGCGAGCTTAAAAAATTCTACGGAAATTTAACCTCCTATGTCTTGGTAATTTCAGGTTTGGCAGCCATTAATTATTACAGCAACCAATTTGATTATATGTGGTTTTTATGGGCCGCATTTGGTTGGGGCATCGGTTTATTTTTTCACGCGTTGCGCACCTTCGATCTTATACCGTTTTTTGGAAAACAATGGGAAAATCGAAAAATCAGGGAATTTATGGATGAGGATGAGAGTAACAATAAATGGAAATAATCATGGAAGAGTCTAAAAACACAAAATATCAAAGAGCTAAAAAGCGCGTGGAAGAAATCAAAGGGTTTTATATCCATGCAGCTGTATATACTGTGATCAATGCTTTTATTTTACTCAATATTTACCTGCAAACGGATAATTTTTGGAAATGGCCCCACTTTATCACCTTATTTGCTTGGGGAATTGGTTTGTTCTTTCATGGATCCAAAGTTTTCGGGTTCAACCCTTTTTTAAGCAAGGATTGGGAAGAAAAGCAAATCCAAAAGTTTATGGAAGAGGATAAAGAAGAAATGAAAAAGTACAAATAAGATGAATACTAAAAACAAGAATCTAGAAGCAGCCAAAAAGCGAGTAAAAGAACTTCAAGGCTATTATAGGCATATTTTAATATTTGTACTGGTCAATGGTTTTTTATTGCTTTTACAGAGCGGTGTGCTTTTTAAAGTATTGCCAGATTGGTTTCCCACCGAGACCTATTATTATGATTGGGTCAATAGCAATATTCTTTTTTGGGGTTTGATATTGGTTGTGCATACCTTGTTGGTTTTTCGTCATAAATTTCCATTTTTGAAGAAGTGGGAGGAAAGACAGATTCAAAAATATATGCAAGAGGATGAGGAGAAGTGGAGATGAAAAGGTCTTGTTTGGAGAAAAATAGCATACCAACTTTTAATATAAAATCAACCAAAAACACTTAATCAAAAACCTATGAACGTACTCATCATCGAAGATGAAAAACCAGCCGCCAGAAGGTTGGGAAGATTGCTCTCCGATCAAGAAATTGAGGTCTCAAATATGCTCCATTCCGTAGAGGAATCCATCGAGTGGTTTCAGAATAATCCGCACCCTGATTTGATCTTTTTGGATATCCAATTATCGGATGGACTTTCGTTCGAAATTTTTGATGCGGTTGAGGTGAAAAGTGCCATTATTTTTACCACGGCTTATGACGAATATGCCCTCCAAGCATTCAAGCTAAATAGCATCGATTATTTGTTAAAACCGATCGATGAGGAAGAGCTCGAAAGTGCGGTAAAAAAGTACCGAAATTTTAAGCCTGAAAACCGTAAAATCCCAGTGGATTTTAACGACATAAAAAACCTATTGGTGAACCCCTTGGAGCGGGAGTTTAAAAAACGATTTACCGCTAAGGTTGGGCAGCACATTAAAATTATAAATGCCGATGAGGTTGAATGTTTTTACAGTGAGAACAAGGGTACATATGCGGCAACTTCCGACGGAAGAAATTATTTATTGGAAACCACTTTGGAGCAGTTGGAAGAGGAACTCTCGCCTCAAACATTTTTTAGGGTAAGTCGCAAGTTTTATGTGAACATCAATCACATAGCTGACATCATTTCATACACTAATTCAAGGCTTCAAATCAAATTTGTACACTTTAAAGACCATGAGGTGATTGTGAGCAGGGAGCGTGTAAAGGACTTTAAGTTATGGTTGGAGTAGGTTAATTTAAAAAACTGATTACTAGTATTTAAAATAAATAAAAAAGCCACTATAAATTTTATTTATAGTGGCTTTTTTGGCTAGTTTTATTACTTTTCGTCTATTCTGTTGTCATCAAAAGCCGAGGGTAGCAATTTAGGAATTAATTTAATGAAAATAGGTAAAAGAACGGCTCCACCTGGTAACATAAAAATGGCCAATGAAGGAATGCTTTTGAAAATATCCAGTAATTGGTTCTGTACTTTTTTGCGTTCTTCAAGGCTCAAATCTTTGACGGTTGACTTGGATAAAAGAGCTACTAATTCCTTACTTTCCACCAATTCTTTTTTAAGTCTTTTGCTATTTCTAAGGATGAGTTTACTCACATTTTTGGACATGCCATCGTAGAATTGGGCGGCCAAATTTTTGTTGTCTAAGTAGGCTATTTTGTCCTTGTTTTCTTCAAAGAAATCCTTCACAAAATTCAACTCAAATTCCACCTCTTTTTTGGTCTTTCCAAGACTGTTTCCAAGGGTAAAAATATAGTCCATTTCAGAGTAGTCAAAAACCTTATCTTCCCATAAAGTCAAACAGGCCATATCCAAAAAATATTGCTGTTCAAATGGAGTGAAATTTTCATTCAAAAGTTCCGAATAATTCTCATCCAAATTCTCTAAATCGAGGTCCACATACGTTAAAGAAGAAGCCAAAAGTTGAATGAGTTTTGCATCCGTTTCGTGGGTCTCTTTTGCATTGAGTGCATGGTATACAATGTTGATGGTAACATACTCCAAAAGTTGTGCATGCGACATCATATTTTTGTTGTCCTGCAGGTACATCATAAAGATGAGTACATCTACATAAAGAAGGGAATTTGTCAAGCTGTTTCCGAAAGCTCTACTAAAAGTATTGTCACTTAAATAGATCCTGGAATCAATCAATTTTTCGAGTTGCGATTCCGTTTTGCTTCCACTCAAAATTTTACTCAAGAATGAAATTCTTCCAACTTCCAAAGATTGGTAATAGGCAAAAACAGTGTTTACAAAATCATTGAAATCTGTATTTCCTGTTTCAAAAGTATAGGTGTAATAAAGTGCGGTTAGCAGGTTGATTTTGGCAATTTCATCTTCACTTAAGGTAATGTCAACTTCCAAAAATGATGGAATGCTCAAATGCACTCCATAGATAAAACCACTCTTTTTAAGTTGTTGGTACAGGCTATTAAAGTCCTCAATTTTTGAAGACTCTTGCATGGCAAGATGACCAAATTTATTGATCCAACCAGAAGCGGATGGGTTCATTTATAAAATTTAATAAGCCAAAGTAAAACAAAATATGCGACTTAATCAGAATGAAATTGTTGTTACTAGTTCAATGAATTGTTAAGATAATTTTAACATTTAAAAACCAAACCCACCCTTAAAAGGTTCCGTAGGTAGAGGTGAAGCAAACTTTAAAAACAAGTAAAATGAAAAAAACAAGAAACTATTTATTAGCTGTAAGCAGTTTGGTGATTGGAGCTTTGGTTTTTGTATCCGCAGACCACATTGATGCGCCTTCTTCTGCTGGAACCACAGCAGATATTGCCGATTTCTATGCATTTGAACCCACCGAAGGTTCGGACAATACGGTCTTTGTTGTGGATTTGCAATCCAATGTGTTGCCCGATTTGGCCTATGGTACGTTTGATGAGGATGTACTAACTGAAATCAATATTGATCTGGATGGTGATTTGGTCGAGGACCAAGTAATTCAAGCCATTGTCAAAGATGGTAGAATGTACTTTTTTGGCCCCGTAGCCCCTACTCAGGCTGGATTGAGCAGTCAAGTGTACACCGATGCCGCCTTGGGTGATGTGGAAATATCAGATAGTTCTGCCATTGTAGAGACCACATCTAGCGGGGTATCGTTGTTTGCAGGACCACGACAAGACCCTTTCTTTTTCGATTTTTTCCAGTTCAATGCGGTGATTTCACCTGAGTTGGATTCAGCTCCAGGCGGATTTTTGCCACCTGAAGAGGCAGCAGATACCTTCGATGGTGCCAATACCATGTCCATAGTTGTTGAAATTCCGAACAGTATGTTGGGAACACCTACAGCAACCAATGCATTGGGACTTTCGGTGTATAAGACATGGGTGACCACAAATAGAAAACAATAAGAAATTAAAATAGTAAGACGATGAAACTAAGACAATCAATATACTTTACCGCTTTGATTTTAGCCTTTGGATTGGCTGTAAGTTGTAGCGATGACGATAATGGAACCATGTCCTATATGGATGATGATATGATGAGCGATGACATGATGGATGATGATATGTCCGTGGACTTTACTGGAACTTTTATGCAAGTAGACCATTTGGGTCGCCCAGGTATCAATACCACATTAAGTGTGGATATGGAAGGAGAGGCAAGCATAAAAGACGCCCATAACACTACAATTCCTTCTGAAATGGTGGCCACTTTTCAAACTGGATTTCAGGCAAGATTGGAGCAATATCACGATGTATATGCTTTGAAATTAGGTTTGGATCCAGCCGATGTGAATTATGAAAACAATATTTTAGGATTGGATGCGGCAACCTTAACTACAGTTTTGGCAGCAGACGTCTTGGAAGTTGCCCCAGATGTACCTACAACATATTTTAATCCAGGAACCGATTTTGATAATGATGGACGCATTTTAGTGCCAGATGGTGATGAGGTGGCCCTTACTGGCAGACATCCCAATGATGATATTATTGATGTTTCCCTGATTTTATTTTTTGGTGGAATGGAAGGTACCCGCTTTAGCGGTCAAGATTTAGATGATGATGGAATGGCCGATTTACCTAGGCTTACTTCCGATGGTGTTGCGGTAACAGCAGATATTTCCGCCATGTTCCCCTATTTGGGAGCCCCCGAGTAATTGCTATGAAAGGGAAGAGGGGGGAGGAAACCTTCCTTCCCCTTTTTTTTATCTAAAAACAACAACAATATGAAAACAACAATAGTAAAACTAATTCCAATTTTTATCACACTGATTTTTAGTTCATGTGATACAAGTGAGTCAACATTTAAAACAAACCAAGAGGATTACGAACCTTATTTGGCTACCAAAACCGTAAAAACAACTTCCAAATATTTTGAGCTTTGGAACAGTAAAATTAAACCCGACAGCTTGCAACTACTAAGTTTGGGCAATGTTGCCAGTGAATACAATCGGTTTTTTAAATCAACTGGGGATGTTCAATATTTAAAAAAGGCAGAGGAATGCCTGCAAAGAGCTGTTGAAATAGCTACGGTTGGCAAATCTGGTTACTTACGTGCCTTGGCAAGAAACTATATTTCCCAACATCGATTTAAGGAAGCCTTGGTCTTGGCAAAAGAAGCACGAGAATTGGGCAGTGGCCTAAACGAAACCCAAAGCTTACTTTTTGATCTGCATATGGAATTGGGAGATTATACTTTGGCCAATCAATATTTGGACAGCATAAAAAACCTCTCCGATTTTGGGTATTTAATTAGAGTGGCAAAATGGAACGATCATAAAGGCGACTTGGATACGGCCATCCAATTTATGGAGAAGGCCAAACAAAAGGCTGAATCTTCAAACAATCAAGGTTTAAAGCAGTGGTCTTATACCAATTTAGCTGACTTTTATGGTCATGCAGGTCGGATTTCAGATTCATACAACATGTACCTTCAAGCCTTAAAAATTGACCCACAAAATGCATATGCCAAAAAAGGAATTGCTTGGATTGTATATTCCCATGAAAGAAATGGAGAAGAGGCACTTCGAATTTTGGATGAAGTAATGCAAAATCATGAAGCACCTGAAAACTACCTTTTGCAAGCTGAAATAGCTTCTTATTTGAATAAGGACATTTTACAACTTCAGGCATTGGACGATTACTTCAAAAAAACAAATAGTAGTAACGATTATGGAAGTATGTACAATGCATACAATGTAGATTTTTATATAAATGCTGATATAAAAAACAGAGCTTACCAATTGGCTCAAGAGGAAGTACGAAACAGGCCAACACCCGAATCGTATAGTTTATTGGCTTATAGCCTACTGCATTTGGGTAAAGAAGAAAAGGCAATGGAGCTTATTGATGCACATGTGGCGAATGCCACTTTTGAACCAGCATTGTTACAAATGGCTGCAGAAATTTATAAGGCCAATGGCAAAACAGAAAAAGTAAGCAAATTGAAAAAGGAATTATTGGAAGCTACCTTCGAGCTTGGCCCAGTTAAGGAAGCTACGATAGCTGCCCTTTAAGGGTGAAATAAAGAAAGCAAGTGTTGAGGTTTGTGTAACCTCAGGTTGGTTGTTGTTTTAGGTACGCCATGGTGTTAAGCCATGGCGTTTTTATATAAGCCAATTAGGTATTTTCAATTTCTGGCTTATCCTCTTTTAAGATTTCAATACCCTTTTGAATCACTAAGTTGGTGGGAATAGTGATGCGTCTTCCGTCATCGGTTCGCATAAACAAATAAAACCCACTGATGTCTTCCACTTTTCCTGTCCAGTCAAAATCTTTATCCATCACACGGATTCGATCACCCAAACGTAAGGGATGGCTAAAAAATAGAATGACACTGGCCGTTAAATTGGATAAAAGCGACCATTGCGCCACAAATCCAACACCTAAAATAGCGAGCACCGAAGAAAGGAACAGCGAGAATTCTTTTAGGTTCACGCCCCAAATCAAGCTAATGCCTACAAAAGCCAAGATGTAATACAAAAGGTTACTCAGATAGAAAATTATTTTTCTACTGTTCATGTCAATAGCACTAGTCTTGCCGAATTTCCGAATGGCTCTCTTGCTTAGGGAACTTAGAGTGAAAATCACAACGAGCATAATTACGGTGAGTAATAACTCCGTTTTAAAAGACATTGGGTCTATCATGCGATTGTTCTTGTAAATTTGATTTAACTTATAGTTCTAAACTACGAATAAACCACTTCATATATTTAACTATGAATACAGATTTTGAAGAAAATTCATGGGCGATCAATTATTCGCCTGACAACTATTATAATAGAAAATTTTCCCTCCAAGACGACCTGTTGCTTTCTAAGGGTGATAAATCCATTACCTGGGTAAACACCTATGGTTTGGATTATATGGAAGAGTTCCGCCAGATGGTGAATGGCAATGAATTGGACGATTTTTTACTTCGATTGCTGCTCAATCAAAAATTGGGAAATAAGGTGATTCATTTGGAAGAACAGCTATTTGTGGCTGCCCGAATCTTAAAGACCGAGCATGACAGCATGGAATCAGAGCAAATGTATTTTGTAGTGGCCAAGGATTTTATTTGGTGCATTCAGGAAAAAAGAGGGGATCATTTTGATTGGATTAGGGAACGTATTTTCGAAAACAAGGGCATCATTCGAAAAAAGCGAGCGGATTACCTGCTCTTTTTCATACTGGAAACCTTGATCAATAATTATAAGGATAAGTATGAAGATAGTATTGAAATGGAAAACGCCTTGGATGCTATTGTAAAAAAAGAACCCACCCCAGAATTTATGTTCGAAGTAGAGCAGAAAAAGGCCATTTTACAAGACTTTAAAAAGGCCTCCCAAGGATTGAGGGACATTGTTGTAAAATTGGAGCGAGTGCAATTAAAAGGTTTTCACAATGCTTATTTCAGTGAATTGCGGGAACAAATTAATGGGTTGATTACCGATATCGATTCGGATATTATGGAGTTGGAAAGCCAAATCAATTTGTTTTTTAGTGTACAGGGCCATCGTTTGAACGAGGTCATGAAAACCCTTACCATTTTTTCCGTTGTGTTTATTCCCTTGACATTTTTGGCTGGAATCTATGGCATGAACTTCGAAAATATGCCCGAGCTCAAAACACAATACGGCTATTTTATTTTACTAGGGGTCATGTTGGTGGTGACCGTTGTATCCATTATCATTTTTAAACGCAAAAAATGGTTTTAAGCTATTTAGTTCGAGTTTATAGGTGAAAAATATTGTCTTGGTTAGTCCATTGCAAATCCATTTCCAATGATAAACATCATAATATTGGAAAAAGCGTGAGTTTAGATTTGTCTCATCATTTTAAAAATATCACAAAAGATGAGAAAACAAATACTAGTAGCAGTAATGGCTTTAATGGGAATGTTCAACTTGGTAACAGCACAAGATACACCCGCAGACAATGGAGGTAAATGGCAATTTAGATTGCGCGGAATTGTGGTTTCGCCCGACGAAAGTGCCGATATTGAGGCCATTGGTGGCGATGTGGATATTTCCACTTCGGTAGTTCCCGAATTTGACATTACCTACTTTTTTGATGATAATTGGTCCATGGAGTTGATTCTTGGAACCACCAAACACGATGTGAAAGCTGTTGAAACTGCAGCTGGCGATATCGACTTGGGGCATGTGTGGCTTTTGCCTCCAACGTTAACTGGACAATACCATTTTACGGGTGGAAACCTTGTTCCTTATGTGGGAGCTGGGGTAAACTTGACCTTGTTTTACGGGGTTGATGAAGGACCTGTAGCCGATGATGTGGAGTACGATACTGCAGTGGGCTTTGCGCTTCAGGGGGGATTTGATTATATGTTGAATGATAAATGGTTCATCAACTTTGATGTGAAAAAGTTGTTTTTGAACACTACAGCAACCGTTGATGCAACAACAGCTTTGGGAGCAACCGTAGATGCCGATGTGGACATTAATCCTTGGATTTTTGGATTTGGCGTTGGTTTAAAATTGTAATGTTAAGATTGTTTATAGTTATTTAAGTTCGAAAAAAGCAGTTGAGGTTTTCTTGACTGCTTTTTTGTTTTTAGGAGCCAACTGCACCTAAGGTATACAATTGTTCCAAGGTCGGACTCTCACTACCTCCTTCAGGCTCCAAAGTAATACCAAAAGCTTCCGATTCGTTGGCATTATCCAAAGTAAATAATTTGGAGTCCATCGCGGCGAAATCGGCAAGCAACCCAATACTGGTTGGGGTAAGAGGATCTAATTTTAAGGACCAAACTTGATAGGTGAACCCATCAGGAGGTTCTGGTAGCCCCTGTGCATCAATGATCACTTTGCTTTCTTCTTTGTTCCAATACGCCTTGGCGTATGAAGTTGGTGAAACGGCTTGTCCACCTAGGGCAATCACGGTTACGTTTTTATCTCTTAATTGTTGAAGTAGGTTTTCTTTTATCGAAATTTCTTCTTGGGTGTCGGATAAAATATTTTGAAGACCTTGATTTTCTTGATTGGTCAATTCAATTTCTGATTTCAGTTTGGAGTTTTCGCTATACATCCAAAACAATCCAACTGCCAATAAAATAGATGCCGCCCATCCCAAATAAGTGCTCCATGACGATGTATCTTTTCTTTTTGTAGCTTCTGGAGTGAAAGGAATAACATCTTCAATTTCCGCCTTAATTTTAGCAAAGCTATTTTTTGGCATTTTTGGCGAAGCTGTTTTTGTAAGTGCCAGAATAGCCTTTTCTATGGCCTCAATTTCCTGCTGTATTTCAGGATATTGTAGGGCATAATGTTGAACTTCCAAGTTTTCTTCAGGTGATAGTGTTCCTGCAACGTAGAGTTCCAATATTCCAGACGCTATGTATTCTTTCACATCCATGCTTATGCCATATTTTTTCTAATCGTTGAAATACAGCTTCTAATTCTAGTTTTAATCGTGCCAACAGGGGCATTCAATTCTTTTGCAGCTTCTTTTTGTGTATATCCTTTAAAATATAGTAGGTCTATTAGTTTTATGCATTTGTCTTTTAGTCCCTTTAAAAGGGATTGAAGACCAATGGTGTCCATTTTACCGTTTAAATCTTCACTATTTTCATAAATACCTACGAGAGAATCTACCGAGAGGTTCTTTTTTTGATTTTTATGCGTTTTGGAGCGCACTTCATCAATGGCCGCATTTCTTGCAATATTTAGAATCCAAGTAAAAAATCGACCCTTTGAAGTATCATATTGGTCTGACTTCTCCCAGATTTTCACAAAAACATCTTGACACAGTTCTTCAGATCGCTCTGCATCTTTTACAATCACATTGATGACCCCACAAATATTTTCAGCATACATCGTATACAAGGTCTCGAAGGCGGCCTTATCCTTTTGCTGAAATTTTATAATGAGGTTGTCCAATTGCATAAGCTTCGGCTTAAAGATATAAAAGTTGAACTAGAAAGTTTAACCGATGTTTATGCCTTTTAAAACCAAAGCTTTCCATTCTGGGTGTCGTTTGATGTACATGGCTACAAACGGACAAAGTGGTACGAGCGTTAAATCTTGCTCTTTAATGTATTCCAAGGTTTGTTTGATCAAACAGGATCCAATGCCTTTCCCTTCATAGGCAGTGGGTACTTCGGTGTGGGTGAGATAAATTCTCTCTTGGGCAAGGATGTATTCAATTTTCGCGATACCATCTTCCAAGTTAAATTGAAATTGTTTGCCTTCAACCTGGTTGATGAGTTTATAGGTGTTGTCCATCCACAATTATTTTTCTTCGGAATAACTTAGTGCTCCCGAAGGACATTTGGAAATTTGGTTTTTTAGCTCCTCACTGGACGCATTTTCCGCCTTTATCCAAGGTCTTTCTTTTGGGTTGTACACTTGGGGCAGCATTTTCACACAGATACCTGCATGTTCGCATAATTCAGGTTTCCAAATAACTTTTACTTCCCCGTTTGAATATGTTTTTGTTGTCCCCATAATTTTCCAGTTTATTAGGTTTAAGATAAAAAAAAGAGCCGCAATTGCGGCTCTTTTCATACTTAAATAAATTTTGAGAGGTCTTTTATTTTTGCTCTAGAAGCACGGAACCTTCAATAGCTACGTCTTCCCAAGTTTTGCTGACACCATCAGCACCTGTATGCAAAATTTCGCATGCTTTGTTCAATGAAGCCAAAGCATCCAATGCGTCCCATTGTTTCAAATCCATCACGCCTGAGAAATTCACGTGATTGTCCGCAGTGATTTCATAATCCATCGGTAAATCGGTGGAAACGCCGTTCATCGTCAATTTTACAGTACTCTTATTGTTCCCTGCTACAGAAAATGTTCCAGTAATAGTTTGGGTTTCGGCCATTTTTTGGAAGAAAAACTCAATAATTTTTGGATCTCTAGTTCCAGTAGCATCATTGGTGAAAAGACTGCTCACTGGAATGGTAAATTGAAGTCCGTTCAAAGTTTCTTCTGGCGTGGTTCCTGCAGTGTATTTAAGGTCCACTTCCTGAAAAGTTCCTCCAACGGGAACTTTATCGGTTGTTTTGTAAGCAGTGAACTTTACATTAGTGGAGTCTTCCACAATGCTGTACATTGCCGCAACGGTTTCTTCTTTCTTTTCTTCTTCTTTTTTAGCTTGTTTGCAACTAAAGGCGGTAACCAATACCAACCCTAATGCAACTATTGTTATTTTTTTCATTAAAAAAATCTTTTTTAGATTGACCACTAAGTTAGGTATTATACCAACTGCGGTCAATTATTTTGCCTGTGTATTTTAAGGTTTCTTTTTTTTGAACAAACTGCTTAAATCTGGATTGTAAAAAACAGCGAATTGCAATCGGTCGTAAACGGCATTGCTGAATTGGTTGCGTAAATACCCGATTTGAATATTGCTATTTTCGGTAATGTTCACACCAACAGCACCATAAAGCCTGTTCTGTCCGAACAGATCATCTTGAAGATTGATGAACAATTCATCATAAAAATTCAAGAAAAAAGTATCGGTAAGGGGCAAAGTCATTTGAATGCGATATCGTGCACGGTGCTGGGTGTCTTTTACACCATCCAAATCCAAAAATCGTTGCTCCAGTCGGTATCGGTGCTCAAATAGGAGCTCCCATACCTTATTCTTAAGAATAAACTGTTCAAAAATCCGATGCTCTATTAGGTTAATGTCAAAATCACCGTCATAAAAGGTATTATCGGTATCAATATACCCATAACCTGCGGTGGCAATCGCTTCTGGACTGATGTGATAATTCAGCCCAGTACGCAACAACAATTGGTTGAAATTGCTAGTGGTTTCATACAATCGAAATTGAGCTTCGGTGTGTACACTTAGGCGCTTTGAAACCTTATTGGTGCCAAAATACATGTACCAAGCACCCAATTCATCCTCACCAGGTTGTTGAGCGTTGACGGTTAATAATCCAAATAATAGAAATAAGGCTGTTAGGTTTTTGATCATTTACTTTCTTCTTTAATAGGGGTACTCTTTTCTTCTTTTAAGTACTCGTCCAAAAATTCCAAAATCTTACTATATGCAGTAATTTGATTCTCCTTTTTCACAAAGCCATGTCCTTCGTCTTCGAAAAGTACATACTCCACAGGAACCCCATTTTTACGAACTCCAGCCACAATTTCATCAGATTCGGCCTGTAAAACACGTGGGTCTTGAGAACCTTGCAGTACAATCAATGGTTTGGTTACTTTGTCCGTATGGAAAAGTGGAGAAATTTGCTTCAAGCGAACTGAATCGGCACTGTAAGGGTCGCCCAATTCTTTGTAAAGGGCATCCTTAAAGGATTCCCACCATGGCGGAATACTTTTAAGGGTTCTGATCCAGTTGGTTACTCCAAAAAGGTTCACTCCCACATCAAATTCTTCAGGGGCATAGGTCAGGGCGGCCATTGTCATGTACCCGCCATAAGATCCTCCAAGGATTCCGATTTTCTCCCCATCAATTTCAGGTTGTTGGGCCAACCAATTTTTACCTTCCACACAATCCTTAAGATCTTTGTCCCCATGGTTGAGGTCATCCATTTGATAAAAAGTTTTTCCATAACCGCTACTTCCGCGATTGTTCACCGCTAAAACAGCATAACCGTGGTTTACCAAATATTGGATAAAGGAACTAAAGTTCTGACGGGATTGTCCGCCTGGTCCACCGTGTACCCAAACCAATGCTGGAACAGGATTTTCTGCA
The DNA here is from genome assembly GCF_900102925.1 of Flagellimonas zhangzhouensis. GTDB lineage: Bacteria > Bacteroidota > Bacteroidia > Flavobacteriales > Flavobacteriaceae > Flagellimonas > Flagellimonas zhangzhouensis. The sequence goes on from NZ_FNKI01000002.1 coordinate 746,228, forward strand.
CTTGCCTGATGTGGTGTGTAGTAAATGGCGGGAATTTCCAATCCATCAAAGGATTTATAACGAACCACTTCTGCCTTTACCAAATCCTGACCTTGAATCTCGGGATTCAATACATCGGTGAGCTGTTTTTGTTCTTTGGTCTCCACATTGTAAACAAATAGGTTGGAGGGGGAGTGTGATCCACCCGCGTAAAAACGCATCATGGTTTCATCATCCGAAAAACTCACACTGGTAATTTCCATATTTTCCACGGTAGGCAAATCGATGTTGGCTCCCGAGGCTACATCCATTACCTCGATGGTGTTTTTTGCATCTTCGTTGATGTAAGTGACTTGGTAGGTGCCATTTTGGGTAAAATAGCTGCCAGAAATATCCCAATCACGCTCCATTGCTTTTTCATAGCTGTCATCGGCCAAAGTATATTTCATCAAATAAGAAAACTCACTGCCGTCATCTGTGGTGAAGTACAAGGCCGAACCATCTGGAGCAAAATCCTGTGGATAATTGGCACTTTGAGTTTTGTTGATTTGCTTCAATTCGTTGTTCTCCAAATCAAATAAGAACAAATCGCTATCGTTGGTGTTAATGGATTTGCTTAATGAAACATATTTTTCATCAGGAGAAACAACACCAAGGTCATAACCATCATCATTTTGATACACCAAAATAGGGGTCAAGGTTTCCAAATCCATTTTATAAAGGTCCATGAACCTACTATCCCGTTTGTTGGAACTGTAGAAAAATGCGCTTTTATCTTTTGACCATTGGTTGAACAACGAGCGGGCGCCTTCTTCAGGAGTCAAATCCTTATGGCTGCCATCCGTGTCACGAACAAATATGTGATAGATTTCATCCCCATTATTGTCCATGCGGAACAACATACGCTCATCTTTTGGAAAATAAGAAATGGCAAACACAGAGGAACTGTCCGATTGTGTAATGGGCATCATTTCACCGCCTGAAGTGGGAATGGTGTACATGTTGTAAATGCCCGAACGGTTGCTCGAAATCAATAGTTTGGTTTTGTCTGGGGAGAAACTCCCTCCTCCAATCGCTTCGTTGTCCATCATTTGGGCGATGGTATAAGACTTCATCGTTTCGGCGATGGAAGGCTCCTTTTTTTCTTCTTTACATGCCCAGAAACTTGTAATCAAGGCAAGGACCAATAATTTTTTCATCTGAAATTTATTTTAGGTTAGTGGTTGTTTAGTTTGATATATCCCTTAAAGATACCAAAAACGTGTGCCTTAATTCTAAAAGAGGTGATGAAATGGAATTGAAAATTGAGTTATTCACTCTTATAAATAACCCCATTTTTCATTACAAATTTGACATTTTTCATGTTGGAAATGTCCTGCACAGGATTGCCAACTACAGCAATGATATCTGCCAAATAGCCATTTTGAATCATCCCTAATTCTTCAAAATGTAGCACTCTTGCATTTAACGAAGTTGCCGATTGCAAAGCTTTAAGGGGTTCCATGCCGTACTCGACCATCAATTCCAATTCCCGATAATTTTCTCCATGGGTAAAAACACCAACGTCGCCTCCAAAAACAATATCTACTCCAGATTCCAAAGCCAGTTTAAAAGATTTCTTTTTTTGGGCCACACGATTTGGATCAGGATCTTTTCCCTTTTGCCAACCTTGATATTGCGAAATGGATTCAACAGCAGCCAGTGTAGGGCAGAAGGCCACATTATTTTCTTTCATCATCTTGAAGATTTCCAGAGTGCCTTCATGTCCATGTTCGATAGTTTCCACTCCACCCAAAATGGCGCGTCGCATGCCTTCGGGTGTACTGGCATGGGCCACAACGTAGCGTCCAGCGGTGGTTGCTGCGGCGACCATAGCATTGATTTCTTCCTGTAAAAAAGTAGGTCGGGAAGGTTCACCTGATCCCCAGCGGTAATCGGCATAAATTTTAATAAGATTGGCACCATTTCCCATTTGGGTTCGAACTTCTTTAATCGCTTCATCTACTCCCGTTACAGGAACAGCACCCAAGGGCACCGTAACCCCATCGTGAAATCCTTTAGGGCCATAGGCACCAGTGGCAACTATGGCTGGCCCCGCCATTAAGGTTCTTGGCCCAGGAATTATGCCGTTATCAATGGTCTTTTTAAGGTACACATCGGTATATCCAGCGCCTTCGGAACCCAAATCGCGCATAGCAGTGACTCCAGCCATTAAAGAGTTTTTGGCATGAACCACCCCTCGAACTGCTCTTTCGGTAGGGGACTCCTTTAAGACTTGATCGTTCCACTCGGTTTCATTGTAGGGATGCAACAATAAATGGGAATGCCCTTCAATGATTCCAGGCATAAGTGTCATGCCTGTTAACTCTTGTTTTGTGTAAGTATTGGCTTTTTTTAAACCGTTCACTGGACCAGCATAAGTGATACGATTTTGGTCCACGGCAACCACCCAATCTTTATTCATTTCTACCCCATCAAAAACACGATCAGGAATGAGTAAGGTTTGTGCTTGTAAACTATTTAAACCTAGCGCTAGGATGAAAAGGAGGTAATATTTTGGTTTCATATTGAGATGCATTATTCAAGAATGGCGTTGTTCAATAATTCTTGTAGTTGTTTTTTGGAAAATACTTGGGTTCCCTTGATGACCTTAAATATCTTTTCGGTGTTTTCAATGTTTTCAAGCGGATTGGCCTCCAAAATCACCAAATCGGACACTTTTCCTTTGGAAATATTTCCATAACCGTCAGTTTGTCCAAGAAATTTAGCCCCATTTACGGTAGAAGTTCTAAGTGCATTTAAGGGCGAAATACCATTTTCTACCATGGCTTGCAATTCTTTGTGCAACGAAATACCAGGGTAAGTGTAGGAGTTGAATGCACCGCTATCCGATCCAGCCAACAATTGCACGCCTGCACTGTCGAGCGACTTGGCCAATTCACCAAAAAACGCATCCAATTGTTTGCGGTTTGTACGTGCCTCTTCGGATGAATTTAAGGCTGATCTAATCCTACCTTGATAAGTCTGAATCAACCCACTGCCCATATATTTAAGGTATTCATCGGTACTGTGATCCATTTCATCCAAATAACTCAAGGTCTCTCCAATGTGAAGTGTGGGCACCACAAAAACATTATGCTCTTTTAATTTGGTAAAAGTGGCGTTCGCCGTGCTTTCGGAGTAGCCAGACATTAATTCGGGCATGGCACCCCAAAATCCCATTTCACCATTGTTCATTTTGTCCGTCACCTCTTTTTCGTTACTGGCGCACCCTTTCATTATATAATATAGGTGTTCAATACCATCCATTCCAGCATTTATGGTTTCATCCAACGTAACTGTAAAGGGCATGTGGCCAGAAACGGTAAATCCACGTTTTTTGGCTTCTTCAATTGATTTGATATAGTTTTTAGGAGAAATTCTACTGTCATAAATCTTGACGAAATCCACTTTCAAGGCTTGCAATGAGTCCACAGCTTTTATCACATCCGCCTCGTTTTCAACCTCAAGGGAGCCTGCCCAGCTACCATTTGGACCATCAATCTTAGGTCCTGCGGTGAAAATGGTCGGTCCAACCAATTTTTCATCCGCAATTTGACTTTTCCAATCCATTACCTCCTTGGTGAGGTCTCCGCCAGCATCCCGAACGGTGGTAATACCATTGGCAATGAACAATTTCAAGAAATTCTTATTGTTGGGAATTAAAGTGTCGCCACCCCGCAAGTGAATGTGATTGTCCCAAAACCCAGGCAATACGTATTTTCCAGTCGCATCTATTGTGGAATCGGCTTTAAAAATATTGCTATCTACGGCTTCAATTTTTCCTTTGGATATGTAGATGTTCTTTACAGCAACACTTCCGTTTTCAAGGTCAATTATATTGGCGTTGGTAATGGCAAGGTCATAAGTTGTTGAGGGTTCCGATTTACCACTCAAAATGAGAAGAAATAGGGATAAAAATAGAAGTCGGTTCATCGAGGGTTGTTTATGAAGCATTAAAGATACCTGAAATTTTATTTGGGTGCTTTTTGGGTTTCTCCTCTTTTTTGAAGATTTTTAGCAAAAACCAATTCTTTGAAAGCTACCAAACTTAGTTGGGTCTATTTACTGTTGTTGATTCTTTCAGGTGAGGCCATTTTTATTCTACCTTTTGTTTTACCTCGTGTTTTTAGACCTACGGTGCTCGATGTTTTGGAGTTGGATAATGTGCAGCTCGGGCTTTGTTTTTCGGTATACGGATTGGTGGCCATGGTTTCTTATGTGATCGGGGGACCTTTGGCAGACAAATACCCTCCTCGAAAATTGATTGCCATTGCTTTATGGATGACAGCTTTGGGTGGTTTTTTGTTTGCGCAATACCCTGATTTGATCACCCTGCAAATATTGTATGGTTGGTGGGGCTTCACTACAATTTTTCTGTTTTGGGCGCCTATGATCAAGGCGACCCGAATTTGGGGTGGTGCCGATTCTCAAGGAAAAGCTTTTGGTTTTTTGGATGGCGGACGTGGACTTACAGGATTTCTTTTTAGCCTATTGGGAGTAGTTGTATTTTCGTTCTTTTTGCATGAATCGCCAGAAATTGCCAGTCTTGAAGACAGGAAAGAGGCATTTACCTATGTCCTTTATTCTTCATCCATCATCATTATTTTGATTGGAGTTTTGGTTTGGCTTTTTATGAAAACCAATGATGAATCTGATTCAACAACATTGGAGCGCATCTCTTGGAAAGAAATGAAAGAGGTTTTGAAATCACCCTCGGTTTGGTTGTTGATGGTGATAATCCTTTGTGGATACGTAGGCTATAAAATCACCGATATTATTTCGCAATATGCAGAAGAAGTAATGCTGTATAATCAAGTGGATGCCGCAAAAGTGGGAACCTTACTTCAATTTCTAAGGCCTACAACAGGCATTCTTTTTGGATTGATTGCCGACAGATTAAAGATTACTTGGCTTTTGGTCGTGGCTTTCGTTTTGACATTGATTGGAGGGCTACTTTTTGCCAGTGGAATTATAGCTCCGACTACCACTATTTTGTTTTTTATGTCAGTTGTGGTCATTGCGGCAGGAGTATATGCTACGAGGGCCCTTTATTTTGGTGTGATGCAGGTCGGTAAAATCCCATTGACCTTGACTGGTACTGCCGTTGGACTTATTTCTTTAATTGGATATACCCCTGATGTATTTGCGGGACCTGCATATGGTATGTTATTGGATGCCCATCCAGGTGAAGAAATTGGTCATCAACATGTGTTTTGGATGTTGAGCGCCTTTGCCTTCCTTGGAGGAATAGCTGCTTTTATTTATCACAGAAAATACGGAAAGTAATTTTTTGGTTTTTAATAATGGCTTGAAAAATAATGACCTAAATGTTGTTTGGATGCCATTTTATGTAATTCACAGGGTTATTTTTTCATTTTGAGACAATAGAGGACCGATTTCAACAAAATAGTAATTATATTACCGCACAATTAACTATTCTGTAAAATTTAAAACCAAAATTTAAGACTTTACAAACTATTTTAATGCACATGAGAAATTACATCTTAGGGGCTTTATGTCTACTATTTGTTCTTGTTGGGTGTGAGAATAAGCGTCAAGGGCCTCCAAAGCTTTTGGTCTTTTCTAAGACAATGGCGTTTAAACATGCTTCTATACCAGCAGGAATTGCGGCTCTGGAAAAATTGGGCCAGGAAAACAATTTTGTGATCGACACCACCACCAATGGAGAACTGTTTACCGATGAAAATTTGGCGCAGTATTCAGCAGTGGTGTTTTTGAGTACCACAGGAAATGTACTAAATGCTAAGGAAGAAGCGGCATTTGAGCGCTACATTCAAGCTGGTGGAGGTTATGTTGGAATTCACGCCGCAGCCGATACGGAGTACGACTGGGGATGGTACAACAAACTGGCTGGAGCTCAATTTTTGAGTCACCCAGCGGGAACTCCCGAAGCGGATTTTATCATTAAAGATAAAAACCATCCATCTACCGAATTTTTTACTGAAACCGTTTGGCATCGTACCGACGAACTGTACAATTACAAGAACATTTATGATGGTATAAATGTATTGGTAACTGTAGATGAGTCAACATACGAAGGTGGTGAGAATGGTGAGAACCATCCAATGGCATGGTACCACGATTTTGATGGTGGTCGCGCTTTTTATACGGCTGCAGGACATACCGATGAAAGTTATTCTGAAGAATTGTTTTTAAAACATGTATTAGGAGGAATCAACTACGCTATTGGCAAGAACTTGGAATTGGATTACGCTAAAGCGAAGTCTCAAATTCCACCAGAAGCTGACCGTTTTAGTAAGGTAGTTTTATCAACAGGTCAATTCTTTGAGCCTACCGAGATGACGGTACTTCCAAACAACGATGTACTGATTGCACAACGTAGAGGTGAGGTGATGTTGTATTCTGATGAAACCAAAGAAATTAGCCAAGTTGCCTTTTTGGATGTGTATCACAAAACCTTGGAAACTCCTGGTGTAAATGCCGAGCAAGGGTTGATGGGACTTCAAAAAGACCCTAATTTTAGTGAAAACAACTGGATTTATCTGTACTATGCCCCAACTGGCGATAAATGGGTGAATAGACTTTCCCGTTTTAAATACACAGATGGGAATTTTGATATGACCACCGAACAAGTTATCCTTGAATTGGATAGCCAGCGTGAAATCTGCTGTCATACGGGAGGTTCCATCACATTCGGACCTGACGGACTTTTATATTTGTCTACAGGGGATAACTCAACTCCGTTCAACGATAGCGATGTAAAGTATGTGAACAATGGGTATGCACCATTGAACGATATGCCTGGCAAAGAGAATTTCGATGCTAGACGTACTTCAGGAAATACTAACGACCTTAGAGGTAAAATCCTAAGAATTAAGGTAAACGAGGACGGAAGCTACGATATTCCAGAGGGGAACCTTTTCCCAGTTGGTACCGAAAAAACGCGTCCTGAAATCTACACTATGGGCCACCGTAATCCTTACAGAATTTCTGTGGATATGAAAAGAGGTTATTTGTACTGGGGTGATGTTGGACCTGACGCGAGAGTGGACAGTTTGGCAACCAGAGGACCTCAAGGGTACGACGAGATGAACCAAGCTAGAGGACCAGGTAACTTTGGTTGGCCTATGTTCATTGGTGATAACTTTGCATACCACAAATATGACTATGAAACTGGTGAATCAGGTAGGGCTTTCAATCCAGAAAAACCTATCAACGATTCCAAGAACAACACAGGTCTAACGGAATTACCTCCAGCGCAGCCCGCTTATGTGTATTACCACTACGGTGATATTCAGGATTTCCCACAAGTTGGAGCTGGAAGTAGAAATGCCATGGCAGGACCTACGTATTGGTCAGATATGTACTCTAATGGAGGTGGATTGCCATCCTACTATGATGGAAAAGTGATTATCTATGACTGGATGAGAGGCTGGATGATGGCCGTTCATTTGTTCGAAGATGGCACTTTCAACAAAATGGAGCCTTTTGCTCCTGAGGTTGAGTTGCACAACTTGATAGATATGGAAATGAGTCCTGATGGACGCGTTTACCTATTGGAATACGGTAGCGGTTGGTTCTCTGCAAACCCAGATAGTGGTTTGGCTTATATTGAATACAATGGAGGCAACCGTCCACCAGTAATTGATAGCTTTACAGTAGATGCAAACTCTGGTTCATTGCCATTAAGTGTTACAGCTACTGTTGAAAGTCATGATAGAGAAGGGGATAGCATGAGCTATGTTTGGGATCTAGGTGATGGAACAACACAAGAAACTTCCGAACCTACCTTGACCTATACTTATGATAAAGCAGGGGCTTACAAATTGAATGTTACTGTTAAGGACCCAGCAGGTGAAGAAGTGACCAGTATCGATCAAACAATTGTTGCAGGAAATGAAAGACCTGTGGTTAACATTGAAATGGGACAAACCAATTCTTCATTCTATATTCCAGGACAACCTATCAACTATAAAGTTTCCGTAACAGATGCCGATAGTGAGGTAAATGAAGACAATGTTTATATTTCTGTTGAATATCGTTCAGGAATGGATGAGGTGAACCAGAGTTTGGGACACCAACAAGTTTCAGGTGCTGTTATGGGTAAAGCTTTGACCCAAAGTTTAGATTGTAAATCCTGTCACAAAGAAAAAGAAGCTTCCATCGGACCAAATTATTATGCGGTATCCGAGAAATACAAGGGAGACCGTCGTTCTACCAATTACCTAATGGCAAAAATTATTGCTGGTGGTTCTGGTGTTTGGGGTGAAGTGGTTATGCCAGCGCACCCGAATGTAACCCAAATGGAAGCTAGACAGATCACGCAATATATCCAATCCTTGACAGGAGGAAATAGAGCGCCGTCACTCCCTATGTCTGGCTCAGTAACTCCTGAGGCGAAGGAGAATGGAGAAGTGTTCTTGTTGACCGCTAGTTATACTGATGAAGGAACTGGAGAGGCATTGCCATTGACAGGTTCTGAAACCGTAGTATTGCCAAGTAACAGCATGTCGTTCCCTGATGGTACACCAACAGAAGGAATGCAGGCCATGACTTTCGGTGGTATGCAGTTACAACTTTTGAATGCTGCGAATGGATGGTTGAAAATTGAGAATACTGACTTGACTGGTGTTAGCAGATTAATGGCCATAGTTGCCTGGCAATCGCCGCCAGCGATCGGTTACACTATGGAGTTGAGGTCTGGATCTCCAGATGGTGAAGTTTTGGGAACAGGAAAACTGAATCCAAATGGACTTAGAGGTCAAGGTGGAGCTATCGTAATTCCAATTAAGAAGACCGATGGTGTTCAACCTGAATTGTACTTAACGTATAAAGCCGAAGGCGAAGGGGCTAGCCCATTCGCAATGACTCAGGTACAGTTTAATTAATAAGCTGAAATAACAACAAAAAAAAGGCTCCGCAATTGCGGAGCCTTTTTTGTTTTATGGAGGTTTAAGAGATTACATCTTGTTGGTTTCAATGTAGAAATTCTTATCAAAGATCAAATTGCTACCCTCCAATTTTTCTGTTTTCCATTCTGAATTAGGGAACAACCATTTTTCAGAACCATCTACGAATACGCGAATAGGCATATCAAAATCTTCGACCACATCAACATAACGGTAAGTCATATTTTCGCCATCCATTTTATATTCCAAAGTTGGAATTAGGGTAGAGCGCAGGTATTGATTAAAGAATGCGGATAAATCTTTGCCAGATTTCTCACTGATATAGTCTTCAATTTGTTGTGTTGTGACTGTTTGATGGTAAAAATCTTTGTTCAGTCCTCGTAGTATTTGTCGCCAAAGCTCATCATCCTCAATTAATTGGCGTAAGGTGTGCAACATATTGGCTCCCTTGTAATACATATCTCCAGAACCGCTTTTATTCACGCCATAAGGTCCAATAATAGGGCTGTCATTTCGGATATTGTCTCTGGTGCCAATCACATATTCCGCGGATGCATTGGTGCCATAATGATAATCCAGGTACAAGTTTTCCGAATAGGCCGTAAAGCCTTCATGTACCCACATATCCGCAATGTCTTTGTAGGTTATGTTGTTGGCGAACCATTCGTGACCTGCTTCGTGAATAATGATAAAATCAAATTGCAGCCCCCAGCCTGTTTTAGATAAATCGCGACCTAAATACCCATTTTGGTATTTGTTGCCATAGGTAACGGAACTTTGATGCTCCATGCCTAAATAAGGCACTTCCACCAATTTAAAACCATCCTCATAAAAAGGATAGGGGCCAAACCAATGTTCAAAAGCACGCAACATCATGGAAGTTTGGGCAAATTGCTTTTTCGCCTTTTCCAAGTTTTCAGGCAGAACATAATAATCAACTTTTAAAGGCCCTTTTTCACCATCATAAGTTTCACCAAAATGAACGTAGTTTCCAATATTTATGTTGACGCCATAATTGTTGATGGGATTTTTTACTACCCAATTAAAGGTTTTAAAATCTCCTTTGTCCTCTACACTCTCCAATTGTCCATTGGAAACATCCATAAGGTCTTTGGGAACCGTCACACTAATGCGCATACTATCCACCTCGTCGTACATATGGTCTTTGTTGGGCCAGAACACACTAGCTCCCAATCCTTGACAAGAAGTCGCTACAAAAGGATTTCCATTTTCATCGGTATCCCAAGAAAAACCGCCATCCCAGGGGGCATTTTTAGCTTCTTGTGGATTACCAGAATAGGTGATTTTAAGCTCGTTGAAATCTCCAGGTACCTGTTTTTTCTTCAGTTTGATGAAATGCGCATTGCCCTCCGAATTAAACTTCAATTTTTTGCCATCTTGGGTGATGGACTCAATTTTCATGGGCTCTTGGAGGTCTATTTGAAGTGTTTTGGCTTCTTTCAACACCTTGTATCTTACCAAGTTTGAACCTGAAATGAATTTTTTGGAGGGTTCCACTTTTACATCGAGGTGGTAATAGTTCAAATTCCACCATTCACGCTCAGGGGTAATGCTTCCCCGCAAGCTGTCTTGTCGCGTAAAATTTTGGGCATTAACTCCCCAAGCCCCTATCATAAGGGCTGCAATTAATAAAACTCTTTTCATAATTGAAATTATCTAAAAACTTTGTTTGGGAAAACCACTGGGCTTTCGTGACCGTCTTTACCAACAGCGGCAATGCCAAAGAAGAAATTATCGATTACGATGCCTTCCAATGTATGTTCGGTTACATCGCCAACATATCTAAAATTGTCCCAAGTTGGGGAAGTGGTGTCTCTCCAATAGATTTTGTAGCCAACGGCACCATCCACCTTGCTCCATCTAAGTTTGGCATTAGGTTCTACAATTCCGCCAATCTCAACGGTTTCTGGAGCTGCTGGAGCCCATGCGATTGAAGCCAAGTTAATGGAGTTAACTGCCGTCAATTTTGCGGCATAACCAAAGTTTACGTGCTCCAATTTATCACCGTATGCAATGCCATCTTCTACTCGGATATCTTGGTGCTGTTGCGTATAATTTTCGTGCGCTTCCATAATTCGGATACCAGCAAAACCAGCATCGTTAAAAGGTCTATGGTGTCCGCCACGTCCAAATCTATCCAAGCGATAGATCATCATAGGATTCATTTCGGGCATATAGGTCTTTGTGGTTTTGTACACATAACGCGCTAATTGACGGGAAATCCCATCAACTTCACCACCATAAAAACGACGCGCTCTGCGTTGATCTTCGGTTTCAGTGGGCGGAACTGGTTCAGAGAAAATTCTGAAATCCCTGTTGCTCACCACACCATCAACCCCCGTGATGTTTCCAATCATATCGTTGTTTAGGATGCCTACAATATCCCAACCCTTTTCTTTTGCATATGCGGCCAAACCTTTTCCACCGTATAGTCCTTGCTCTTCACCAGACAAGCCAACAAAGATGATGCTGCTTTCAAAGGTGTATTTGGAAAGTGCCCTTGCAGCTTCAATAGTACCTGCCATTCCACTCGCATTGTCATTGGCCCCTGGGGAATCGGAAGTGTAATTGGTCGGGTCGCTAACTCTCGAATCAATATCACCGCTCATTATAATAAAGCGGTTTGGAAATTTGGATCCTCTTTTTATGGCCACTACGTTAACAATGTCCACATCCTTTACGATTCGGGCATTGTCTCCTTTTTTAATCAAATTACTTTGGTAAAAGACCTCCAAACAGTTGCTGCATTCAGAAGAAATTTTTTCAAATTCCGATTTGATCCATCTTCTTGCGGCGCCAATACCTCGGGTTTGGGAGACAGTATCGGATAAAGTGTGTCTTGTTCCAAAATTCACTAGAGTAGTTACATCACTTTCAATACGTTCCTCGGAAACGGAGTTGATGATGTCATAAATTCGAGTATCGGTTTGCGCTTTTAATAGCGATAGGCAGAAAAATGCAAATAGTAAAGTGAAGTAATGCTTCATGATAAGTTGAGTTGGTTTTCTTTGAAAGTTTAAAGGCTTGAAATTAGTAAAAAGGTCGCTTAACCTCCAATTGTGACCGACCAATTTTCAAAAGCCTAATCAATAAAGGTGACTTTGGCAATTTTACCATTATCCACCTCATATATGGCGACGGCACTTATATGGTTTCCATTGACAGTAATGTATTCTTCGTCAATCACTTTATTGCCGATGACTATTCTGTTTTTTATTTCACCATGTAAGTCTGGAGTACTATCAAAAAAGCCTCCGTATTGCGCTCTCATACTTTTTTTGCCTGAAGCAAAGAGTTTGTTTGGGAAATTAAGAAGCTGCACATTGTTCGCATAGGTTTCCAAAAAGCTATCAATATCCCTTGAATTATAGGCTTTAAGTTGGTCTTTCACCACAGCTTCGGCATCAGAAAGGGATTCCTCAGGAAAAATAAAGGTCATTGAGGTGATTTGACCATTGTTGATTTTGTAGATGGCCACTTGATGTCCCTCTCGGCCGTCTACCCAAGTTTTTTCCTCGTCGATCACCGTATTCCCCAAGGCAATTCGTTGTACCACTTCGACTTTGGAGCTTTTGGTATTTAAAAAAAAACGCTCGTAGTTCTCTAACATGTTGTCCTTGCCTTGATACATACTGTTGTCTGGGAATCGCTGGACTGAAACATTATCGGAGAACCGCGCTACGAAAGCATCTAGGTTTCGGTTGTTGAAAGCTTCGACCTGTTTTTGAACAATGGCAGTTGGTGATTCTTCAGCAACAAATGCCAATCGTGTTTTTGAGGGGTTGATTGCGATACGTGAAATATTGTTGATTTCACTCTGCTCAAAGGAAATATTGGTTTTCCAATCCTCCTCTTTGCTTAAGTCAAGGGTTAACAAAGAATTATTGTGCCCTGTAATTAAAAGGTTTGGACCCAACCAGCAGATATCCTCTTCTTTTTGGTATGTACTAGCCAGTTTTGTAATAGTTTTCAACTCCACATCCAAAGCATTGATTGCCCAATCTTTTTTGCTCTTGTCAATAAAACTCACCTGCTTGATGCTAGGAATTTTATGGAGTGAACGGCCAACATTTCGAGCTACTGTGGAATGTGTGCTATCTGAAAGGTTAATTATAACAAGATCCATTCTATTTTCGACCAAAACCGTTGCCACCAAGGTGTTTTTGTCAAACCAGACATGATAGCCTATTTTTAAATCTGAAATAGGGCTTGATTCTCCTTTTAAATCATATTCGTAAAGACGTTGAAGGCCATCCAAATCCAATCGAATTGCTGAAAAAGCATTTTTGCCTGGTATTTTTAATGGGGAATATTCGCTGCCCGTCGGGGTATTGGTCAACCATTGTGTAGTACTGCCTTTTTCTATGTTGAACTGTAAAATATCGGTCTGATCTTGACGCGTAGCTGCAAATAGTACGGTATCGTCATCCCAAAATGATGGTTGATTATCGTACCCATCATTATTGGAAATGTTTTTGGGATTGGTCAAGAGTGGTTTGTCATTTTGTAGGACCAAATCAAAAAGATAGACCTCGGTGTTCGACTGCGCTTTCACAGTCACACAGAAAATCACACTTATACAAAGACAAATCCTCAGTTTCATGGTCAAATAAACCTTTTTAATAATTCCCTTACTTTTTTGGTGCTTTCCACATGGTATTTCGCCTGTGTTTTCTGTAATCCCACTTTTACCGTAACGGCCGAATTAGGCAGGTCTTGGAACATAAATTCATCTGTCCAATCGTCTCCAATGGCAAATACAAAGTCGTAATCATCTTCTCCGAGCATTCGTAGGGCAGCACGTCCTTTGTTTACGTTACTGTTTTTTACTTCCATTACCTTATTCCCGTTGAGTACACTAATATCGTCGTTCCCGATAAGACTACGCAGAACGGTATTGAGTTCTGTAGCACGTTTTTCCCCAAAATCTGGATCAGTATTTCTGTAATGCCATGCTAAAGAATAATTCTTCTCTTCTATAAAGGAACCAGGGGTACGGTCTACGAATGATTCCAAAACAGGTCTAATTTTTTCCATCCATTCGCCTTTCACTTGTTCCAACATTTTAAAATCGTGGCCTTCTTTAGAAATCCAAACCCCATGTTCCACGATCATGTTATATTTTTTGGGAAGGAACCAACGACCAAAAGTCTGTTTGTCCCTGCCGCTGATCAAGAACAAGGTCGTGTTTTCTTGTCCACTTAATTCATCCAAAAGCTCGTAAAGATCATCATCAGGTGATGCCTTTTGAGGGTCTTTGTGAAATCCTGCCAAAGTACCATCGTAGTCCAAGAATAATAGTCGTTTTTTAGCACTCACGTAGCTATCTTGAATATCAGAAAGGATTTTATCCGACATTTTTTCTGAAATGAAGGCCTTTCCAATATCTCTTTTTTCATTAAGCGCATTCATAAATTCATTGGCCCAAACCTCTACATTATAACGTTCTAATCGTTTTTGGAGGAAAGAATTACGTGAAATTTGCTCCTCCACAGGCATGTAAAAGGCCTGTTTTAAAGTGTCTGCTTGCTCTTCAAAATTGTTTGGGTTGATCAATAGAGCTTCATTCATCTCGTAGGCAGAACCTGCCATTTCACTTAAAATCAAAACTCCTGTTTGATCTGTTCTGGTGGCAATATATTCCTTGGCAACCAAGTTCATTCCATCACGTAAAGGGGTCAACCAAGCAATATCGCTCGAAGTATACAGGTCTATCAAACTTTCAAACGGTAGCGAACGATAAAAATACCAAATTGGCGTCCAGTTTACGGTGGATAATTCTCCGTTTATCCTACCCACCAGTTCATCAATTTCTTTTTTCAACAATTGATATTGGGGAACATTGGAGCGGGAGGGAACCGCTAAAATTATCAGTCGTACTTTTTCTTTGAACTCGGGATATTTCTTTAGAAAATACTCAAAGGCATTCAGGCGTTTTGCAATTCCTTTACTGTAATCCAAACGATCTATGGAAAGAATGAGTTTGGTGTCGGGTGCGGAAGCTTTGTGGTTGTCCAATCGCATTTGTAGATCACTGCGCTCTTTCGATTTCTTGGAATCGTGCATTATGGCTGCGTCCTTGAATTTTTTATAATCGATTCCCATTGGGAACGAGTCCACTTTAATCACCCGATTGTCCAAATAGACATCATTAAAACTCACATCCAATCCTAAAAGCCTTCTCACGGAACTTAAAAAGTGTCTTTCGTAATCGTAGGTGTGGAATCCAATCAAGTCAGAACCCAAAAGGCCTTCCAAAACTTCTTTACGCCAAGGCAAGGTTCTGAAAATCTCATAAGATGGAAATGGAATATGTAAAAAGAAGCCAATGGTCGTATTCGGTCGTTTCTCGCGCACCATTTGTGGCACCAACATTAACTGGTAATCGTGCACCCAAATGGTATCGTCCTCATCCGATTGCTCAATAATGGCATCAGCAAATTTTTGATTCACGGATTTGTAGGTCTCCCAAAAATCCAATTCAAACTCCGAATATTCTAAAAAGTAATGGAACAACGGCCATACAGTTCGGTTACTGAAACCAAAATAAAAACCGTCAATTTCTTGAGCATTTAGGTTCACTTTTGCACAGCCTTGTTCGGCCAATGCCTTGTCGATATCATCTTCCAATTCGGGCGGGGTTTCCTCATCGGTTAATCCCGACCAACCAATCCAAAGGCTTTCACTGCCACTGTGAACGGATTTCATCCCTGTTGCCAATCCGCCAACACTGGGGGTTGCAGTAATGGTTCCATTGCTAATTTGTAACTGAACTGGTAATCGATTTGAGATTATGATAGTTTTACCCATAAAAGGATGATTTTTGGCAGATTTTAATTTTTTGTTTCCTTAAAAATCGGGAAATTCAGCCGCAAAACCAATTCCTTTTAACCCTTTTGAGAATATTTGAACTATGGACAACTTGAATTATGGAATTATTGGCAACTGTCGGAGTGCGGCATTGATTTCCAAAGAAGGTTCTTTGGACTGGTGTTGCCTGCCCGAATTTGACTCAACCTCGGTTTTTGCCAAACTACTCGATGAAAAAAAAGGAGGTAGTTTTGAAATCATGCCTATTGGGGATTATACCATAGATCAGGAATATTTTGAACACACCGCTATTTTGGTGACAACATTCACGGAGGGTGACAATGTGTTCGAGGTGCATGATTTTATGCCTCGACACCATAAAATGAATGGGAAGTACTTGGCACCACCAGAAATTATCCGATATATAAAATATATTTCTGGAAGCCCTAAAGTGCAATTTAAGTACGACCCAAAGTTGGAGTATGCGGTAGGTGAGACCAATCACTATGTAAAAAAGGATTTTATTGCAAGCCTTACCCACGAACAAAAATACGACACCCTCTTTTTATACACCTCATTTGACAAGGAGGGGGTTTTGGACAGTAATGCCATAACCTTAAAGGAAGATGGTTATTTTTTGATTTGCTACAACGAAAAAATATTAAAACCGTCTACCCAGAAAGCGTTGTTGGAACTGGAACGTACCAAAGTGTATTGGATGGATTGGGTCGACAAAACGCCAACCTATAAAAAATTCAACAAACAAATTATTAGGAGTGCGATAACCCTAAAAATGTTGACTTACGATAAAACAGGGGCGGTTTTGGCAGCAGCTACTACTTCCCTTCCTGAAACCATAGGAGAGGTGAGAAACTGGGATTATCGTTTTTGTTGGATTCGTGATGCTTCCATGGTGATCAAGGTCGTGTCTGAACTTGGGCACAAGAATTCGGCCAAGAGATACCTACAATTCATTATTGATTTGATGCCAGATAAGGATGAGAAACTCCAAATTATGTATGGCATAAACAGGGAAAAGAAGCTCACAGAGATTTCGTTGGACCATTTGGAGGGTTACAAAGGTTCCAAACCTGTGAGGGTGGGAAATGCTGCTTATATGCAAAAGCAAAATGATATTTATGGCATTTTGATGGATGTGATTTACGAGCAATTAAGACTTTTTAGCAATGATATTGAAAATGTGGAAGAGCTCTGGAACATTACCAAAGGTATTGTTTGGATTGTGGGGAAACACTGGAGGGAACCAGACAAGGGAATTTGGGAATTTAGAGGTGAAGACAGGCATTTCACCTTTTCAAAAGTATTGTGCTGGGTAGCTTTGGATAGGGCTATAAAAGTGGCTAAAATGTTTGGCAAGACCCGCAAGCTCGAAAAATGGACAGCTCTTGAGCAGGAAATTAAAGAAGACATTCATACCAATGCTTGGAACAGCGATATCAATGCATTCGTGCAATCCTATGGTTCGCGCCATTTGGATGCCTCAGTTTTATTGATGGAGCCTTATGGCTTTATTCACCCACGTGACCCTAAATATGTAAACACGGTCAAAGCGATTGAGAATGAATTGAGCAATGATGGGCTGTTGTACCGTTATAAAAATGAAGATGATTTTGGACTTCCGTCTTCATCGTTTACCATTTGTACTTTTTGGTTCATTAATGCTTTGTATAAGATTGGGGAAGAGGAAAAAGCCTTGGAACAGTTTGAAAAATTGCTCAGCTACAGCAACCATTTAGGGTTGTTCAGTGAGGATATCGATTTTAAAACGAAGCGATTGTTGGGGAATTTCCCGCAGGCGTATTCGCATTTGGCATTGATTGAATGTGCCATCAACTTCTCGGGAAAGAAAAGAGACGAAATGATTTTAGAATCCATTGGATAAAAAAACGCTCCTATTAGGAGCGTTTTTCAAATCCACTTGGGTTTTTCACCCAGAAGATATCTGAATTAGTCAAAGGTATACCCGTTATCAGCAGCTACTTTATCCGCAATTTGCGTACGAAGTGCCACTACATTGGGTTGGTTTGTGTATTTGGTGAAGCGTTTCAAGCCCATCAACATCATACGTTGTTCATCACCTTCAGCAAAGGAAACAATACCTTCCTTGGCTTTTTGTTGGATGATGTCCACAGCTCTGTACAAGTATAATTTGGACATGGCTATTTGTGCAGCTTGACTGTCTTCACCAAAACGTTTTGCGTTTTTCTCAGTTCGTAAAATGGCAGATTCGGCCATATAAACTTGAATCAAGATATCGGAAGCGGCCATCAACAACATTTGGTGTTTTTCCAAATCTGGTCCAAATTTTTGAACGGCACTACCAGCCACCATCAAGAATACTTTCTTCAATCGGGCCACCAAATCTTTTTCTTCAGCGAATAATTCCGAAAAATCAGGAGTTTCAAAGGATGGAATTCCCATCAATTCTTCTCCAACTGCAGTTGCAGGTCCTAAAAGGTCAACATGTCCTTTCATGGCCTTTTTTACCAACATCCCTACGGAAAGCATACGGTTAATTTCGTTGGTTCCTTCATAAATTCGGGAAATACGGGCATCTCTCCATGCAGATTCCATTGGGGTATCGGCGCTAAAGCCCATTCCGCCGAATACCTGAATTCCTTCATCGGTAGTATGCTGTACGTGTTCGGAAACAGCCACTTTCAAAATGGAACACTCGATGGCGTATTCTTCCACGCCTTTAAGTTCTGCTTCTTGGTGTGAGTTTCCACTTGCTTCGCGAATGGCGATTCTATCTTCGATGTTTTTCGCTGCACGGTAACATGCGGCTTCATCAACATAGGCATTGGTAGCCATATCAGCAATTTTGGCCTTAATGGCACCAAAATTCATGATAGGAGTTTTAAACTGGATACGCTCGTTGGCATATTTGGTGGCTTCGTTCACAATACGACGTTGTGCCTCCAAACAGGCTGCGGCCAATTTTATACGACCAATGTTCAAAGCATTCATCGCAATTTTGAATCCGTTTCCTCTTTCGGAAAGCATATTTTCAACTGGAACTTTGGTCTCGTTGAAGAATACTTGACGGGTAGAAGAGGAGTGAATTCCTAATTTCTTTTCTTCATCACCTAAAGAAATCCCATTTTCAGGGTCGTTTTCCACAATGAAACCTGTGATGTTCTTGTCGTCCTCGATTCTAGCGAAAACGATGAACATATTGCAGAATCCAGCATTGGAAATCCACATTTTCTGTCCAGAGATGCTGTAGTATGTTCCATCTTCGGACAAAACAGCTTTTGTTTTCCCTGAATTGGCATCAGAACCTGCTCCAGGTTCAGTCAAACAATAGGCGCCGAACCATTCACCAGTAGCCAATTTAGGGACATACTTTTGTTTTTGCTCTTCAGTTCCGTATAAGGTGATTGGCATGGTACCGATTCCTGTGTGAGCACCAAAGGCGGTACTAAAAGAACCTGTTGCCCCAGAAATGTAATCGCAAACCAACATGGTGGAAACAAAACCCATTCCCATTCCACCGTAAGATTCAGGAACAGCTACGCTCAAAAGACCGAGTTCGCCTGCTTTTTTCATACATTCTTCGGTGTAGGCGTAGTCTTTTTTCTCAAATCGTTCCCAATGTGCCCAAAGTTCTCGGTCTACGAATTCCTTTGTGCTTTCGCGCATCATTTTTTGTTCTTCATCAAGGTCTTCAAGGGTGAATACGTCTTCACATTTGGTCTCCTTGACCAAAAATTGACCTCCTCTCAGTATGTCTTTTTCAATTGTATCGCTCATGATTTTTTGTGTTTAGTTTAATTAATTAAGGAATTCGAATATACCCGCAGCCCCTTGTCCAGTTCCTACGCACATTGTGACCATGCCGTATTTGCCTTTCATGTCGCGCTTGCGCATTTCATCAAATAGCTGCACCGATAGTTTTGCTCCAGTACATCCCAGTGGGTGACCAAGTGCAATGGCTCCACCGTTTACATTTACTATTTCTTCATTTAAACCTAATTCACGAATTACTGCCAATGATTGTGATGCAAAGGCTTCGTTCAATTCGATAAGGTCAATTTGGTCTTGTTTTAACCCTGCTTGTTTCAATGCTTTTGGAATTGCTTTTACAGGGCCTATCCCCATAATTCTAGGTTCAACACCTGCTGCGGCATAGTTGACTAATCGCGCAATAGGTTCCAAGTTAAGTTCTTTTACCATTTCTTCGCTCATTACCATAACAAAGGCAGCGCCATCACTCATTTGGGAAGAGTTCCCAGCGGTGACACTTCCACCAGCGGCAAAAACGGGTCGTAATTTATTCAAGGTCGGAATATTTGTTCCTGCTCTTGGGCCTTCATCCTTGTTTACGGTATAGGTGTTGGTTTCCTTTTTACCCGCGGCGTTTACAAAGGTGTGTTCGACCTCGATAGGAACAATTTGGTCTTGAAAACGGTTTTCTGCCTGAGCTTTTAAGGCTTTCATGTGTGAATTGTAGGCAAAAACGTCTTGGTCCTCTCGAGACACTTTGAATTGTTTGGCAACGGCTTCTGCAGTCAATCCCATGCCCCAGTAGTAGTCTTCATGTCCTTCTTTAGCAGTGGCATAGTCTGGTGTGGGTTTGTACCCTCCCATCGGAATGTAGCTCATGCTTTCGGCCCCTCCTGCAATAATGCAGTCGGCCATTCCCGATTGGATTTTTGCCGTGGCAATACCAATGGTTTCCAATCCTGATGCGCAGTAACGGTTTACGGTTACCCCTGGAACATCATCCACATTAAGTCCCATAAGGGAAATAAGTCGTGCCATGTTAAGGCCTTGTTCCGCTTCGGGCATTGCATTTCCGACGATAACATCGTCGATGCGCTTTTTATCCAATTGCGGAAGCTCTTTCATCATATGCTCAATGGTCTCCGCAGCCAGTTCGTCTGGTCTTTTAAACCTGAACAATCCTTTGGGCGCTTTGCCTACGGCTGTTCTGTATGCTTTTACGATATATGCTGTTTTCATTTAATAGATCTTAGATTTTAGATAGAAGATTTTAGAACCCTCACTTCGTAAATTTTTTAATTAAAGTGTAATTGATTTTTTGAATTTCTTCCAATTGATTCAAAATAGGTTTCAAATCATTTTCAGTAACAAACCCCAATCTTTGTGATAAGACCAATTGGGAAAATAATTCATTTGAAGAGCCGCTTGCAATACCAAGAAAATTTTTGAACTCTCCTTCCGTATTTCTACCTGCACCCTCAGCTACATTTGATGGAATTGAGACAGCGCTTCTCCGAATTTGACTTGTTAAACCATATTTTTCGTCATGAGGAAATTTCAATGTTAGTCGATAGATGTCTTCCACAAGGTTGATTGCTTTTTTCCAAATCAGCAAATTTTTAAAATTGTGCATATCTGATATCTTAAATCTTATGTCTTACATCTATTCGCAACTAGTTGCGAAGCGGTTTACCAGTTTTCAACATGTGTTGGATACGCTCCAATGTTTTTCTTTCGGTACAGAGGGAAAGGAATGCCTCACGCTCCAAATCCAAAAGATATTGTTCGGTAACCATGGTAGCTTCAGACAAATCTCCACCAGCCATTACGTAGGCCAGTTTGTCCGCAATCTTCTTATCGTGTTCCGAAATGTAGTGTCCAGCCTCCATGGAATCTGTTCCTACCAAGAACATTCCCAAGGCTTGTTTTCCGAGGACCTTTACGTCTTTTCGTTTTACAGGTTTGGTGTAACCTGCTTCGGCCATTAATTTGGCATGTGCCTTAGCCGTTGCAATCTGACGGTCCTTATTGACTACCACCACATCTTTTCCTTTTTGAAGTATACCCAAATCGAAAGCTTCATAAGCTGAGGTGGATACTTTTGCCATTCCAATGGTCAAGAAATATTCTTGAAGCACGTTCAGTTCTACGTCATTTTTTCTAAAGGTATCGGAAGCGCGGAGCGCCATTTCTTTGGAACCACCTCCGCCAGGAATAACACCTACGCCAAATTCAACCAAACCAATATAGGTTTCGGCAGCGGCAACAATTTTATCTGCATGTAATGAAAGTTCACATCCACCGCCCAAGGTCATGCCGTGCGGGGCAGAAACTGTTGGAATAGAGGAGTAGCGCATGCGCATCATGGTGTCTTGGAACATTTTAATGGCCATGTTCAGCTCATCGTATTCTTGTTCCACGGCCATCATAAAGATCATTCCAATGTTGGCACCTACCGAGAAATTGGCCGCTTGATTACCGACCACCAATCCTTGGAAATCCTTTTCCGCAAGGTCGATGGCTTTGTTCAAACCAGCGAGCACATCTCCGCCGATGGTGTTCATTTTGGATTGGAACTCGCAGTTGAGGATTCCATCGCCTAAATCTTCGATAACAACACCACTGTTTTTGAACACCTCATTCGATTTTCTGATGTTGTCCAGAATAATGAATGCATCCTGACCTGGAACTTTTTCCATGGCCTTTTTACTGATGTCATAAAAATAGGTGGCACCATCTTTAACGGTGTAAAATGAATCCACACCTGCGGCTTTCATGTCGGCAACCCAAGAAGCGGCTTCTAAACCTTCAGCCTTGATGAATTCCAAGCCTTTTTCGAGTCCAACTGCGTCCCAAATTTGAAACGGACCATGTTCCCAGCCGAAACCAGCTTTCATGGCATCATCTATTTTATAGAGCTCATCCGAAATTTCAGGAATACGGTGGGTCACATAGGCAAACAGGGCTCCAAAACTCTTTCTGTAGAATTCACCGGCTTTATCTTTTCCGTTTACCAATACTGGAAATCGGTCTATGACTTTATCAATGGTTTTGGTAAGCTCCAAAGTGGCAAATTTTGCACTCTTTTTGGAACGGTAATCCATGGTATTCAAATCCAAGGTTAAGATTTCGCTCTTACCATCGTCTCCTTTTACTTTCTTGTAGAACCCTTGACCTGTTTTACTTCCCAACCATTTGTTTTCCATCATAGTGCTGATGAAATCGGGCAGTTGGAAAAGTTCGTGGCGCTCATCATCCTTACAGTTTTCACTGATTCCGTTAGCCACGTGTACTAAAGTATCCAAACCAACCACGTCTACTGTACGGAAAGTGGCCGATTTTGGTCTTCCGATGACAGGTCCAGTGAGTTTATCCACTTCCTCTACCGTCATCCCCATTTCTTTTACGGCATGGAAAAGACTTTGAATGCTGAAGATTCCGATTCGGTTCCCGATAAATGCGGGAGTATCTTTGGCAACCACAGAGGTTTTGCCCAAGAATTGCTCTCCGTAGCCATTTAAGAAGTCCAATATATCTTGAGATGTTTTTGGACCAGGTATTATTTCGAAAAGTTTTAAGTATCTGGCTGGATTGAAAAAGTGCGTTCCACAAAAGTGCTTTTGGAAATCTTCACTTCTTCCCTCACTCATAAATTTAATTGGAATTCCAGAGGTATTGGAAGTAATTAGGGTGCCTGGCTTTCTGTGTTTGTCCAGATTTTCGAATACTTGTTTTTTAATGTCCAAGCGTTCCACCACCACTTCAATAATCCAATCCACATCGGCCACTTTGGAAATGTCATCTTCCATATTCCCAGTGGTAATGCGATTGGCAAATTTTTGATGGTAAATAGGGGAGGGTTTGGATTTTAATGCGGCTGTCAAGGAATCGTTTACGAGACGATTGCGAACCACTTTATCCTCCAAGGTAAGGCCATTGGCCTTTTCCTTTTCGTTGAGTTCACGTGGAACAATGTCCAACAATAACACCTCGACCCCAATATTGGCAAAATGGCAAGCAATGCCACTACCCATAATACCAGAACCAATTACGGCAACTTTGTTTATATGCCTTTTCATGTGCAAGTTTGTAAATTAATTATTAGCTGTTTTTATAGTATAGATTTTCTTGTCGACAATAAGTTTGTTGATGACGTCCACGGTTTTAAAAAAACCGCTTAAATCTTGTTCGGAAAGGTGTTCTTTCACTACATCGTTAAAACGAAGCACCACTTCTTTGGAACCTTCACGTTTTTCAAGTCCGAGAGGGGTTAGGTGAATAAGTACACCACGACCATCGTTTGGATTGGGTTTTCGTTCGATGAAACCTCTTTCTTCAATATTTTTTAATATTCTGGACAAACTTGTGGCCTCCATTCCCATTTTTGGCCCCAAAGCTGTACTTGGGGTACCTCCTTTGGGATCAATGCTCAACAAAGTGAAACCTATGGCCATGGTCAATTCGTAGTTTTTGGCTTCTTCGTTATACATTTTGCTAACCGCTTGCCAAGTTGCCCTGAGTGCGTGATCAATGGTCAAATCCTTCATAAATCCAGTTTGGTGTTTCCAAATATAACAAAATTTATTATGCATGCATAATAAATTTTGGTTAAGTATGAAGGTTTTGTTTTAAAGTTTGAAAGCTGGATTTTCGGACTTTTAGATTATAAGAGTAAAGACCGTCAAATAGGAATAGTTGTAGGTATCGAAAAATGATAATTGGTTTTAATTGAATATGAGCAATTGTAAAAGGGATTTCTCACACTCCCTTCGTTCGGTTCGAAATGACGGACTGTCATTCTGAGGGAGTGAAACGACTGAAGAATCTATTCCACCATGGACTTTGGCTTTTACAGAAATGCCTAATAACAAAGTCTTGGCTTTTGTCTCTTGATTCTTGTTTCAAACAGGAGATTCTTCACTTCCGTTAGGCTTGCTTCGACTCCGCTCAGCAACCACCGCTCATGCATCGGTTCAGAATAACAATTGAGTATTGTTAATTGATTATTGACAATTGAACATTGATTAATACCCGTAGATATCGTTGTAAAGCGACAAGTATTTCTCTTTTACAATTTTACGTTTTAGTTTCATGGTCGGGGTCAAGTGTCCGTCATCCACGCTCCAAATATCTGGAGTTAGCCTGAATTGTTTTACTTTTTCCCAGCGAGCAAATTCTTCATTGGCCATATCCACTTCTTCTTGGAAACGGGCATTAACTTTTTCATTTTGAACCAGATCCTCATTGTCACCCAAGGTGATATCATGTCGTTTAGCCCATTCCCTAACAAATTCAAAATTGGGCTGGATCAACGCTGCAGGCATTTTTTCACCTTCACCGATGACCATGATCTGTTCTATAAATCGAGATTGTTTAAATCTATTTTCCAACAACTGGGGTGCCACATATTTACCTCCTGAAGTTTTGAACATCTCTTTTTTACGGTCAGTGATTCGAAGGAATCCTTCGGCATCTACTTCTCCAATATCCCCGGTGTGGAAATAATCACCTGTCATAACTTCGGAAGTCTTTTCAGGGTCTTTATAGTAGCCCAACATCACATTAGGGCCTTTGCATAAAATTTCTCCGTCTTCGGCTATTTTAACTTCAACACCGTCGATAATTTTACCAACTGTGCCTATTTTCCAACCACGATTACGTTGATCGTTTACGGCAATTACTGGGGAGGTTTCGGTAAGCCCGTAACCTTCCATCACAGGCATTTCGGCAGCACCAAATACTCTTGCCAATCTTGGTTGAAGAGCAGCACTACCAGAAACCATTACAGAAAGTTTTCCGCCCAAACCTTCTTTCCATTTACTAAAAATTAGTTTGCGAGCGATGGCCAGTTTTTGTTTGTACATCCAACCATTGGCATTGTAGGGTTCAAATTGTAACCCCACATCTACGGCCCAAAAGAATAGTTTTTTCTTGATTCCTGTTAAAGCGGCTCCTTTGGCAATGATAGCGTCGTACACTTTTTCCAACAAACGGGGCACAACCGTCATTACTTCTGGGTGCACCTCTTTTATGTTATCACTGATCTTATCCAGTCCTTCCGCAAAATGAATTTCGATACTGCAATATTGATAGAGGTACAATAGCATACGTTCGAAAATATGGCAAACGGGCAGGAAGCTTAAAGCAACTCCTCCGCTTTCAAAAGGCACTCTTTTTTCACTGGAAACTACATTGGATACGATGTTGTTATGGGACAACATTACACCTTTAGGTCTTCCTGTGGTACCCGAAGTATAAATCAAAGTTGCTAAATCTTCTGGCTTAACTGCAGCTTTTAATTTTTCAACTTCCTCTTGATTTGAAGTGTCTTCACCCAAATCCAAAACCTCTTTCCAGTTTTTGCAATTATCCAATTCATCAAAAGAATAGACCTCATGCAAATTTTTAAGTTTGGAACTGATGGCCAATACTTTCTCCAATACTTCAGCACAAGAAACAAAACAGAATTTGGCTTCAGAGTGATTCAAAATATACTCGTAATCCTCCTCTGAAATGGTCGGGTAGATAGGAACATTCTGTGCTCCGATTTGAAGAATTCCGATATCCATGATGCTCCATTCCGTGCGATTGGTCATGGAAATCACGGCAACCTTATCGTTGGGTTTTACGCCCAAACGTAATAGGGCTCTACTTACCGCATTGGCTTTATCTACGTATTCTTGAGTGGAGGTTGCAATCCATTTGCCATTGCTTTTGGTGACCAATGACTTTTCGAGGGGATGATTTGTAAGCTGGTAATAGGGAAAATCAAATAACCGTGAAACAGTTTGCATAGTAAGTTTTATGTTAAGCGGTTGCAAATTAGCAAAACAGACCTTAACTAAGAAACTGATTTAACAATTAACTTGTATAATTATTGCAAAATTCCCAATAAATCCTCGCTTACCCCAGACGGATTTATTAATCTTCCAAGTTTTCCAACCAAAGTCTTGCATTCACAAATGCCTGTAACCAAGGGGATACCACATCGTTTCTATCCTTTGGATAGTGCGCCCAGTTCCAAGGGAAGGTGGAACGCTCAATGTGAGGCATGGTCACTAAGTGACGACCTGTTTTGTCGCAAAGCATGGCAGTATTGTAATCACTTCCGTTTGGATTGGCAGGATACCCCTCATAACCATATTTGGCCACAATGTTGTATTGGTCCTCGGCATGTGGTAAGCTGAATTTACCTTCGCCATGACTGATCCAAACTCCTAAAGTTGTTCCCGCTAAGTTGGAAAGCATTACAGAGTTGTTTTCTTGAACCTTAACAGAAGTGAAATTACTTTCGTGCTTGTGTGAATCATTGTAGGTCATTCTACCATGAGTGCCATGTTCTGGGTTGATCAAATCCAATTCCATGAACAACTGGCAACCGTTACAGATTCCAACAGATAGCGTATCAGGTCTTGCAAAGAAATCTTTCAGAGCCTTGTTCGCTTTTTCGTTGTATTTGAAAGCTCCGGCCCAACCTTTGGCACTGCCCAACACATCGGAATTGGAGAATCCACCCACTGCACCAATAAATTGAATGTCTTCCAAGGTTTCCCTACCTGTGATCAGGTCTGTCATGTGTACATCTTTCACATCAAAACCAGCCAAATACATGGCATTGGCCATTTCACGTTCGGAATTACTTCCTTTTTCACGCAGAATGGCTGCTTTTGGTCGGTGGCTGAGCGAAGTCGAAGTCATCGGAAGTTTCCCATCAAAATTTTCTGGGAAACTATATTCTAATGGCTGTTCCTTGTAGTTTTCATAACGGTCTTTGGCCAAACCGTTCGCGGTTTGCTTGCTGTCCAACAAATAAGATGTTTTAAACCAAGTGTCACGTAATGAAGCAATGTTCAATCCGATTTCGATACCATTGTTTTTGATTTCCAAAGTACTTTCGGAAGTTGGCTTACCGATTTTGGCAAATTCAACTCCAGATGCTTCCAGTACTTTTTCCACTGATGCGTCTTTGGCTTGGAACACCAAGCCTATGTTTTCGGAAAACAATAGTTTGATGGTATCTTGTTCGCCAAGAATTGATAAATCCAATTGGGCGCCCAAATCGTTATCTGCAAAGCAGAGTTCCAAAAGAGTAGTGATCAAACCACCAGATGCCACATCGTGACCAGCCAAAATTTGACCGTTCTTGATTAAATTCTGTAGGGTGTTGAAGGCCGTTTTAAAATAACCAGCTTCCAAAACGGATGGAGCTTCATCTCCGATTCCATTCAAAATTTGGGCAAAAGAAGAGCCGCCTAACTTGTGGCTATCTTTAGATAGATTGATGTAATAAATGTCACCACCATCTTTCTGCAAAACAGGCTCCACCACTTGGTTGATGTTATCACAATTTGCAGCAGCGGATATGATTACTGTTCCAGGAGACAATACTTCAGCATCTTTATATTTTTGTTTCATGGAAAGAGAATCCTTTCCTGTGGGCACGTTAATGCCCAATTCAATCACAAAATCAGATAAGGATTCCACTGCGGAATACAAACGGGCATCTTCACCTTCATTTCTACATGGCCACATCCAGTTGGCAGAAAGGGAAACGGATTTCAAACCATCTTTCAATGGCGCCCAAACAATATTCGTCAAGGATTCAGCAACGCTGTTTCTACTACCCGCAACAGGGTCTATCAATGCGGAAACAGGGGAGTGGCCAATGCTGGTGGCAATCCCTTCTTTTCCTTTGAAATCCAATGCCATTACACCGCAATTGTTCAAAGGTAATTGCAAGGGACCAGCGCATTGTTGCTTTGCCACACGTCCACCCACACAACGGTCCACCTTGTTGGTCAACCAATCCTTGCTCGCAACAGCCTCCAATTGCAATACTTGCTCTAAATAATCGTGGAAATTTTCCAACGAATAGGACAGGGCAGGATATTTCTGCTGTGCCGTTTTATCATCCATGATGGTTTTTGGGGAGCTTCCGAACATATCGGAAAGTTCCAAGTTCATTGGGGTTTCTCCTGTTTCCTTGGAAGTGAATTTAAAGGTATGGTCGCCTGTAACTTCACCCACATTGTACATTGGAGCACGTTCACGAGCAGAAACTCTATCCAACAACTCTAAATCCTTTTCCCCGATTACCAATCCTATTCGTTCTTGGGATTCGTTCCCGATCAGCTCTTTTTTGGAGAGTGTAGGATCTCCAACAGGCAATTTATCGGTATCAATGGTACCTCCAGTTTCCTCCACCAATTCAGACAAACAGTTTAGGTGTCCACCTGCACCGTGATCGTGAATGGATACTATCGGGTTATCATGACTTTCAAACAGTCCGCGAACGGCATTTGAAGCTCTTTTTTGCATTTCAGGGTTGGAACGTTGTACCGCATTCAACTCAATAGCGGAACTAAATTCACCAGTATCTGCACTAGAAACGGCGGCTCCACCCATTCCGATTCGGTAGTTGTCACCACCAAGAACCACAATTCTGTCTCCTTTTTTAGGAGTATCTTTTAAGGCTTGGTCGGTTTTTCCGTAACCGATACCTCCAGCCATCATAATTACTTTATCGAAGCCCAACTTTCTCGCTTCTTCTTCGTGTTCAAAGGTTAGAACAGAACCAGCAATCAAGGGTTGTCCAAATTTATTTCCGAAATCGGATGCTCCATTGGATGCTTTGATCAAAATATCCATAGGAGTCTGGTACAACCAATCTCTTTCTTTCATTCCTTTTTCCCACGGACGATTTTCTTCCAAACGGGAGTAGGAGGTCATATAAACAGCAGTTCCAGCCAAAGGCAAAGAACCTTTTCCACCAGCCAAACGGTCACGAATCTCACCTCCAGAACCTGTTGCAGCCCCATTAAAAGGCTCCACGGTTGTTGGGAAGTTGTGGGTTTCCGCTTTTAGTGAAAGCACGGAATCAAATTCTTTTTCTTCGTAAAAATCAGGTTTGTCGGCCGATTTTGGCGCAAACTGAACTGCTTTTGGCCCTTTTATAAAGGCTACGTTGTCTTTGTATGCTGAAACAATATCGTTTGGATGGGCTTCTGATGTCTTTTTAATCAATTTGAATAGGGAAGAGGGTTTCTCTTCTCCATCGATCACAAAAGTTCCGTTGAAAATTTTGTGTCTACAGTGTTCGGAATTCACCTGACTGAACCCAAACACTTCGGAATCTGTTAACTTTCGGCCCAATTTTTTGGCCAAACTTTCCAAGTATTCCACTTCATCTTCGCTTAATGCCAATCCCTCTTTTTCGTTGTACGCGGAAATATCATCAATCTCTTGAATGGCTTCAGGAACAATATTGATAGTGAAAATATCCTGACCCAAAGAGGAATATTTCTGTGACAACATCGGGTCAAAATCAGTAAAATCCTCTGAAACCCCATGGAATTCCTCAATTCGGATAATTCCTGTGATGCCCATATTTTGGGTAATCTCGGTGGCGTTGGTACTCCAAGGAGTGACCATTGCGGCACGTGGCCCAACAAAAAAGGCGTCGAGTGACGCCGCTTCAATCTTAGGCTGGTTGCCAAACAACCAAGTCAGTTTGTTACTATCTTCCTGTGCGATTTCCTGAGTGGTTTGGACGGCAAAAACCTTAGTAGCCTTGTCCCCAAAAAAATGGATCATACAATCTTTGCGTTGAACGGTTTAAGAAAGTGCAAAAATACGATTTTACTGTGTAATTCTTCCTACCCAAAAAGGGTTTTGTTAACCAAGTATTGTTGATAGTATGGATGGTTGGGAAAATAGCGCCATAAAATTTATTAATTCGCTAAAAGTGTATGTGCTCAATCATTTTTTGAGCCTCGTATTGAACATGTTTTGCTATCTTAGGAGAATTATAGCTAACTCAAAACCAACCTTATGAAAACAACCAAAATCCTGTTATCTGGGATATTGCTTTTCGCTGGTGTTGCCACTGCAACTGCTCAGAAAAAGTACTCAAAAAGTCAAGTTAAAAAATTCAAGGCCGAAGTGGAAGCCATTGTGGAAGCCAACAAAAAGCAAACACAAGTAATGGTGGACAAAATCTTCAGCTTTGCTGAACTTGGATTTCAAGAAGAAGAGAGTTCCAAATACCTTACTGGAATTTTGGAAGAAAACGGATTCACCATTGAACATTCCTTGGCCAATATTCCAACATCATGGATGGCTACTTGGAGCAATGGGGATGGCCCTGTAATCGCTTTGGGAAGTGATGTGGATTGTATTCCAAAAGCATCCCAGTATCCTGGTGTAGCTTATCACAAACCCATTGTGGAGGGTGCTCCTGGACATGGCGAGGGACACAATTCAGGAATTCCGTTGAATATTACTTCTGCGCTTGCCGTAAAAGAGGTTATGGAAAAAGAAGGTATTGGAGGTACTTTGATTCTTTGGCCAGGTATTGCCGAGGAATTGGTAGCTGCCAAAGCTTGGTATGTTCGTGATGGTCTTTTTGATGATATCGACATGTGTATTTTTACCCACGTGGGAAGCAATTTGGGTGTATCCTATGGTCCAACCAGAGGAACAGGATTGATTTCTGTTGAGTATATGTTCGAGGGGGAATCTGCCCACTCCGCAGGTGCACCTTGGAGAGGACGTAGTGCCTTGGATGCTGCAGAACTCATGGATGTGGGATGGAACTACAAAAGAGAGCACTTGGATCCTTTGAAAAGATCACATTCCATTTTTACAGACGCAGGTGATCAGCCAAACGTAGTGCCATCCAAAGCTGGAATCTGGTTCTATTTTAGAGATGTTACTTATGAAGGCATTATGGATATGTATGCCCAAGCCAACGATATTGCCAAAGGTGCTGCATTAATGACCAAAACAACCATGTCTTCCCGTATTTTGGGAACTGCATGGCCAAGACATTACAACAAAGTGATTGCCGAAACCATGTATGAAAACATCAAGCAGGTTGGATTGCCTACTTGGACCGAAGCTGACCAAGCATTGGCAAAAGCCGTTCAAACCGAAGTGAAATCCAAAAAAATCGAGGGACTTCCCACTGAATTGTCTGAATTGGGTCTTCCTGTGACTGAACCAGTGAGTGGTGGATCTGATGATATTGGTGATATTTCATGGAAAGTACCTACGGTTACCATGCGTTTTCCATCCAATATTCCTGGATTGCCAGGTCACCACTGGGCCAACGCGATTGCCATGGCAACTCCGATTGCACATAAAGGCGCGACCGCTGGAGCCAAGGCTGAGGCGATGACCATAATGGATTTCTTGTTGCAACCTGATTTGTTGACAGGTGCTTGGGATTATTTTACCAACGTTCAGACCAAAGAGACCAAGTATGAGCCAATGATCTCTGCTGATGATATGCCTCCTGTGTATTTAAACAAGGATAAGCAAGATATGTTTAGACCTGCTTTGGAGAAATTCTACTATGATGAAACCAAATATGATACCTATTTGGAGCAGTTGGGAGTGGAGTATCCTACCGTAAAACAATAATTTAATCAACTGTCACATCGAGCGAAGTCGAGATGTCAATAGCGTTCTCGACTCCGCTCGAACTGACAGTTCTATTTATTTCTTCATTTAGATTCTTCAGTCGTTTCACTCTTTCAGAATGACAAAAGTGGATGAAGTTTGATGCAATTCCTGCGAAAGCAGGAATCTAAATCAATGGTTTACATGTTTTAAAATTAATTAGGTGGATTCAGTATCGAGTACGGAATGACAGTTGGTTTGTCATTCTGAGCTGGTGCCTGAGCGTAGTCGAAGGCAAGCGAAGAATCTCAAAAATCCAGTAATCTAAAGTTTGACTCCAATTGCACGAATATTAAAGTATATGATAAATTTTGCTAGGTAGAGCAACTCTAAAAATCCAAGAATCTAACAATCTACTAATCCGTTGTTTGACTCTGATTCCAAGAATTAATAGACATCTCGACTGCGCTCGATGTGACAATACTATATTTCTATTTGATTAGATTCTTCAGTCGTTTTACTCTTTCAGAATGACAGCATGATACTTCGACTACGCTCAGCATCCATTAGAATAAAACCTGTTTATTCCCCACTCGAACAATTCAAAATTGTCATTCTGAGTGAAGCGAAGAATCTTAAAATCCAGTAATCCAAAAATCGAGGATTAGGCTTTCTTCTTCATCAAGGCCATATAGAATCCGTCATAGCCAGTTTCGGAGGCAAAAACATTACGTTCTCGAACAAATTCGAAATCTTTTCCGTTTTCGGATTCCAAAAACTTTTTTACTTGTTCTGAATTTTCTTGAGGCAAAATCGAGCAGGTGGCATAGACCATTTGTCCGCCTTTTTTTACCATTTTACTGTAGTTCTGAAGAATATCCTGTTGAACACCCATAATGCGGTCCACAAATTCATGCTCCAATTTCCATTTGGAATCTGGATTTCTTTTGATCACACCCAATCCAGAACAAGGCGCATCCAAAAGCAATCTATCGGCACTATTGTGCAGTTTTTTGATGACTTTATTGGAATCGATCACTCGTGTTTCCACATTGTGCACCCCATTTCGTCGGGCTCTTTTCTTGAGCTTTTTTAATTTACTTTCATAAATATCCAAGGCGATCAATTGCCCTTTGTTTTTCATTTGGGAGGCCAAGTGCAACGTTTTTCCTCCAGCACCAGCACAGGCATCGATGACTCTTTGCCCTGGTTCTACTTCCAAAAATGGGGCTACCAATTGCGAAGAGGCGTCTTGCACTTCAAAAAGGCCATCCTTAAAGGTTTGGGTCACAAATACGTTTTGGCGCTCTTTGAGTTTTAACGCATCGGGGTAGTCCTTTAAAGGTTCGGTTTCAATGCCTTCTTTGGCTAAAAATGATTTAAGCTGAGGTTTTGGAACTTTTAAGGTGTTGGTTCTTAAAATGACTTCTGCTTTTTTGTTTTGGGCAGCCATTTCTTTGGTCCATAACTCATTGCCCAATGCTTTTTCACCCAATTCGTCCATCCAATCGGGAATGGATTCACGGTATTTGCGAATTTTGGAAAGCTCATCGAACCTTCCCTTAATGCGTCGTTCTGGAGTACCTTCCAATTGTTTCCAATCGGGAATACGAACCCCGCTCAACACGCACCAAACCCCAAATAAGCGGAACAAATGTTCTCGGGAATAGGGTTCGTGCACTTCGGCAATTTCGGAATAGAGGCGTTTCCAACGGACAATATCGTAGGTGGTCTCGGCAATAAAACCGCGATCTCGGGATCCCCATCGTTTGTCGTATTTCAAAACTTTTTCAATGACCTTATCGGCATATTCCCCTTCATTAAAAATCATGTGAAGGGCATCAATCACGGCAAATACCAAGTTTCTGTGTAAACGCATCATATTAAATAAGGTTGCAAAGGTATGATTTCTCCTTACTTTTGGGGGAAAATAAATACAATGAGGTATATCCTTTCCCTTTTAACGGCCTTGATTTTGGTTTCCTGTGCTGAAGAACCAAAAAAGAAACTCTTTAATACGGTTGAAATAACTCCTGTTTTACAAGATTCGGTAAGTATTCGCGCGATTACTTTTTTGGATGGCAGGACATTGGCTTTTGCTGGGAGCAATGGTATGTACGGCACCGTCGATGTAAACTCTGGCCAAGTTAGAAGTAATATTCAAACCTATGATTCTTTCACGCCCAATTTTAGGGCGGTGGGGCATACCGCTACCGATTTTTTTATGCTTTCGGTGGAAAGTCCAGCTTTGCTTTACAAAACTGGTGACCAAGGAAAAATGGAAGTGGTGTATAAAGAAGAGGGTGAAAGTGTTTTTTATGACAGCCTTACGTTTTGGAACGATTTTGAGGGAATTGCTGTTGGTGACACGGTCGAGGGGTGTCTTTCCATCATCATTACTCGCGATGGTGGTGCTTCGTGGACCAAAATACCGTGTTCAGATTTGCCAGAGGGCATTGAGGGCGAAGGTGCTTTTGCGGCCAGTAACAGCAATATTGTGGTAAAAGGAGATAAAGTTTGGATTGGGACTACGGAGGGAAGAGTTTATTTTTCTTCTGATAAAGGAAATACTTGGGAAATTCAGGAAACCCCGATTATTGCCAAAGAGCCGACGCAGGGGATTTATTCCATGGATTTTTATGATGAAAATATAGGATTTGCCATTGGAGGGGATTACACCCGACCAGATTCAAGTGTAAAGAACAAAATAAAAACTATTGATGGTGGAAAAACGTGGCAATTGATTGCGGATGGGCAAGAACCTGGCTATAAAAGTTGCGTGCAGTTTGTGCCCAATTCGGAAGGAATGGGCTTGGTGGCAATCGGATTCACGGGAATTTCCTATTCTGCGGATGGGGGTGAAAGCTGGAAGCAGCTCAGTGAAGAGCCCTTTTTTACTCTACGATTTTTGAATGATTCCACAGCATTTACGGCGGGCAGCAAACGGATTGCAAAGTTGGAATTTAAATAAAAAAGCGACGAAAATCGCCGCTTTTTATCAAACAAACTAAAGTTAAAAAGTCGGAAAACCAAAGTTGATTCCCCGACTTTTTCAGCATGTGAAATACACTTAAAATCAGATTCTGATTCCAATTTTAAAATGGGTCTGTGTAAATGCGGCCCATGTGGAGTTTTGAGACTCCAAAACCTCTAGGCCTGGTGCAGGTAATTGTTGTGCACGGGCATGGATAAAAGTCAATGGACGTACTTCGAAGCCAATGTATAGCCCTTTTAACAAATAGAAATCTGCACCACCTACCAATTGAAAGCCAAATCCATGGGTTGTGGCTTGGCGTGCCCCAACATCGTAAATGAGTGGTTCGTTAATATCATCTACGGAATAGGAACCCGAATACATTACGGTAGGATCGTATTGGGTGGTGTTGGCATAGTAGTAATTCAAGTTTAGACCCACATAAGGAGACAAACGGTTGAACCTAGATGGAAAATGGTATTCCCCGCCAGCAGTTAAATACAACTCGGTGATTTTATCCTCCTCTATGGATGAGTAGTGTGGGATCCAAACTGCATTGGAAGAATTGGGATCGTTACCTGGCACCAATTCACCATTTTCATCTTCATGAAATTGTTGCATGTTTTGATGTGCAGGAGTGCTGCGGTGCAAAAAACCACCCACTAACTTAACTGCAATATTGTCCATTATAAAATAACGGGCCTCGCCACCTGCAATGTTGGTAATGTTATTGGTGTTGTCGCTTACCGTATTGGCATAGGGCGCGTTGCCGTACAAGGTCCAATGCTGATTATCCATTGGTTGGTTGGGCACATTTACGTTGTACATAAAATTGCCCCTACCAAACAGGATGGCCCCTGTAAAATCGTCTTTTTTGGGCGTATAGTCCACGGAGGAACCGTCGGTATCGGTGCTGCCGCTGGTCTGTGCTTGGGCCAGACCCAAACTCAACAACGCAACGCAGCATATGGTTATGTTTTTTTTCATATGATTTCTTCTTTAGGAAATTTTATGGGTTACTGGTTATGTTAAGGGCAGTGCGCGCTCGTCACACTGCCCTTTAATAATTATTTTCGCTAAAGATCTATGAAGCATCCTGTGATGCCAAGGCATCGTTATAGGCTGCCAAATACCCAGCGGCCAAGGCCATATAGGCATCGTATTCTGCCTGTAGGTTTACCAACTCTTCTCCCAAATGTGCAATTTCTGCGTTCCATTCGGTTTCGCTAATGGTGTTGTCGTCCAACATTTTTGCTTTTTGCTCAATGGCAATCTCGGTATCCTCGATATCGTCTCTCAAGTCATTAATAGCCTCATTAATACCATCTAACTGGCCTTCAAGAACATCTAGTACATCCCAAAGATTACCGATCATTTCATCGTTAGCATCGTATTGAACCCACAAACCATTTATAATATCCTGAGCCGCTTCTGCAGCATCCTCCAATGTAACCAAACTAGCTACCGCATTGTCATAAGCAGCCTGTAAGTTAGTTACATCAGCCTCCTCGTCTCCCAAAGTCTCCTGTAACTGAATTAATTCTGCCTGAAGGTCTGCCAAATCATCGTTAGCATCAACAATATCATCGTTAGTACCGTCAACTGCTGCTTGAGCTGCATTTCTAACAAATAATGCCGCATCGTATGTATTTTGTGGGCCGGCAGCGTCATTTTCCGCATCGTTCAATGCAGTTTGTGCATCGTTAGTAGCTGCTATAGCAGCATCAAGATCAGCCTGAGCAGCGTCTAATTCAGCTTGTGTAGCGTTACCATTATTGAAATCGTTAAGCACAATGTTATAATCGATTTGAGCTACATACTCAGCATTTTGAGCGGCTGTCAAGGCAGATTCTGCTGCACTTATTTGTGTCAAGTAAGGTGCCAGGGCAGTTGTAGCATTATCAAGTGCAGCCTGGGCTGTAGCTAAAGCAGTATTTGCATCTACCAAGTCAATTTCTAACGTTGCTATTTCATCCTCCTTTGCTGCTATTTCATCTTCCTTATCAGCGATATCTTGCTCTGCTCCTGCAATATCACTTACTTCGGCATCATAGTCATCAATGAGATCTTCAGCATCATTCAACGCATCCCAAGCTGCATCGGCATCTTGCTGCGCCTTTACTATATCTACCATTAATGCAGCTTGATCGTTTTCAAGGCCTTGTACTTGCCCCCAAAGCTGTGCGATTTCGGTCTGTGCGGAGGAGGGGTCTGCTTCCACACCTTCCAAAATGGCCAAGGCAGCTTCTTGTGCTACGAGTGTGGCATTCATTTCGTCCAAATCGCGTTGGATGATCTCTGAGGCCAATGCGAAGGAAACAAAGCCTTCTCCTTCTGGGTTGTCGGCACCGATCAGTTGTTGCATTTCGGCGATCATAGCCTCTTTTTCTATAATGTCACCTTGAGTGGCAGCAGCTTTTCCCAAGGTACTTGTATATTGGCCAAGCAATTCAGCGGCTTGTTCCAATCCTTGGGTTCTTAGGTATTTTTCCAACTCATCGGCGGCTAGCTGTGCCTCTAAATTGCTCTGTGCAATCTGGAGGGCAATTTCGGCTGCCAAAGCCTCATTTTCTAAGGACATGGCGTTGTTCTCCAATGCTTGTAGATCGTTCAATAGAGATTGCAGGGCATTGTCCAATTTTTGTTTTTCCACTCTTTCGTTCAAGAGGTCTACTTGGGTCTGTCGCAGTGCCGCTACTTCGTCGGACACTTCTGGTTTGCTGCACGAGGTAATCAACGTAGGTATTGCTACCATGGCAACGATAAGGGGTCTTACAATTTTTCTCATTTTAAATTTTTATGATTAATACTATTGTTCTTTTTGGTGGAAAAGTGGCATGGGCCAAATATTTTCATAGCAACCAAAAATTTAATTTGAGGCAATACTATGTATTTAAGGGGTGGAGGAAGGATGGTATTTGATGGATGCCCGTTTTGAATTGATGGATTTGGGTTTTGAGTTGATGGGGGTTTTGGGGTTTAACAATGTTCAATAAGCAATTAGCAATGTTCAATGGTTGAAAGGTGGAGGGTAATGGGTGAAGGGTGAAGGGGATTCAAGATACAGGAGCCAGGAACCAAGACTGAAGACTAAAGTACAAGTGTTAAGTGTCAAGTACAAGTTCAAGTTTCAAGTTCAAAAGGATTGACTCGAATTTCACGAATAAAAAGAATGGATAATGGTAATTGTTTGTTGGAAATTGTACGGGGTGAAGGGAGACGGGTTGATTGGATTCAAAACACAAGAGTCAAGAACCAAGATAATTTTAATTGGTGTGACGGAAAATTGGAAATTGATTATTGCTTATTGGAAATTGTAAGGGGTGGAGGGGATTCAAGATACAGGAGCCAGGAACCAAGACTGAAGACTGAAGTTCAAGTGTTAAGTGTCAAGTGTCAAGTGTCAAGTACAAGTTCAAGTTTCAAGTTCAAAAGGATTGACTCGAATTTCACTAATTATTCGAATGGATAATGGTGATTGTAAAGAGTTGAAAGGGTTAAGGGTTGTGGGTTAATGGTAAAGGGTGGGTGTCATTCTGAGTGAAACGAAGAATCTCTAGTGATCCAAAAATCCAATGATTTTAGTTTTGATGCGCCTGCCTGCCGTAGACAGGAATTAGGCGAATGGCACGAATAAAGAGTGATTATTGGTCATTGTTTATTGGAGATTGGGAAGTGGTGAATGTGTAGATTTATTACCTTTATGTTCTGTATTTGATTGCGGAGACAAAAGACTCGCAGTGTATTTTATTTGCTTTTATCAATGGTTCATAATGCTGGTTTTATCTTTAATTTGTTCTTGAAGAGAAAACTCCCTCCTTTTTATGCTTTTCCCATCCTAAATAAAATTACTGGCCAAGCTTTAAGCTCCATAACCGAAAATCTGGATGGTATAGATGGAAATTTTTATGTTGTTCCGGATCTACCAGATTATTTGCAGGCGGGCATTGTGGATTCCCCATCAAATTTTAAGGTGCAACGGATAAAACAATACCAGGGTTATGCTTGTAATTTGGATGGTTTTGGTGATGTAGACTCTTATTTAAAGCAGCGGTTTGGTAAATCGTCCATTAAAAATATGAAAGCCCGCAAAAGACAGTTGGAATCGAGATTTAGCACATCTCACCGTTTTTTTTATGGAGCCATGGACAAGGATCATTATGATTTTCTTTTTGACAGGTTTTACCAGATGCTCAAAAGCAGATTTGATGAGAAGAAAACCTTTAACAGGTATTTGTTGGAGTGGAACTACTATTATGAGCTGGTTTATCCTATGATCTTAAAACAGGAAGCCGTGCTGTATGTAATTTATGTGGGAGATGAGCCGATTTCCATTTCGCTTGAATTTTGTGTGGATGATATTTGTTTTGGATATATCCATGGCTATGATTCAACGTATCACAGGTACCAAATTGGGGATATTCGAATGATGATGCTGTTGGACTGGATGATTGCCCATAATTTTAAGATATTCGACACTTTAATGGGAGAGACGGCGTTCAAGGCGAAATGGTCCAATTTAATTTATGATTACCATTATGAGGTTTTTTGCCTGCCTGGATCGGCCATATCACGGTTAAAGCTGCAGCATACCAAGCTTAAATTAAGATTAAAACAGTATTTACGGGATACAGGAATTTTGGGCAAATGGTTTCAAATGGACAAGTTCATGTATCGCAGAATGTCTAAAAGGCTACAGGATTTTGATTGGAAAGAGCCAGTAATTTAAGGTTGTTTTGCCAATTTTAAATGCGCTATGATGCTTTTTGCCACCAAAGTTCTTCCGTTGTTGTTCCAATGTTTGTCGTAGATCAAGGTTACAGGTTTTTTGGTGATCTCAAAGTTTTCTCCAAAGTCAATAATATCGATTCCCAATTTATTGCAATGGTCTAAAAACAGGGGTGAAGTGTTTCTTTTGTCCAATAAAAGGCTGGTTTTTGATTTGTTCAAAGGATAGGTCGCCAGTAATTTATCGAAATTTGCGAGGTAAAGGCTATCAGGGTTTGTGTTTGTTTTGTTTTCTTGGATGTCCTCTGTATCCTTTTTTTCGACCAATAGATTTTTTATCGGTTCCAATAGACCAATTTGTGATGCGTAATATAAAAGTTTGATATTGTCGCGTATCTTAAAGCTTGTGGAGTTTAACAACTTAATACGGCCCTTATTTTCTTCATATGTTGACCTTTCTAGATCCATAGGGTATTTCATGTAGATCACAATATGGTCGATCTTGCTAAAATCTTCTTTGTATGCGTTGATTAGGTGCAATTGGTCGGCAAGGTCCCATCCGGCATAGCCGTATTCGTAAACTTCTAGATCTTTTGTCCTGTCTTCAATTTTTTTACCTATTGAGTTGTAATAGTTTTGGTGAAACCCTTGAATGTAAGAATCACCAATTAGGGCCAGCTCGTTTTTGTCGTAACTGGGTTCAAATTCTCTGTAGGAATTAAAACCTTGGTTATTGATATGGTATTCTGAGAAGTTTTGTCTTCGGTTGCCGGTAACACTGAACCCATTATAATTTGGGACTCTTTTTTCCACTCCCATTTCATCAATAAACCTGGGGGAATCTTCGGGGTACAAATGGAATGCCCTTACCAAAAGCTCCAAAGCCAAGCATATTAGAAAAAAGTATATCGATATTTTTAAAAACAGTTTGATCATATCAGAATTGGAAATAAATAAACGAACGATCCACGCCATCATCAAAAAACAATAGAATGCAGAATATCACCAAGGTATAGGCACAAAATCTAACTATTGGCGATTTAAATTTGAAAGGGCTTCTCTCATCTCTACGTATCCTAAATTCATAAAGCACAAAAGCAGCCAACAAAATATAATAATCGATCATCCGATAGCCCATTGGGTGATGGTAGGGCTCCCATTGGAACTCTGTGAACAATCTTTTTATAAACACAAAGGAATCAGTCAAAGACTCTGATCTAAAGAATATTCGCGAGAAGGTAACAATTATAAAGGTCAAGACCAGTTGCCCAATTTCGATGAAGGATGGGAAAACTGAATTTTCAGCGACAACATTGTCTTTATAAATTGTATTTCGGCCCATTAAAAATACTGGGATGTATGCCAAGGCATGAAATCCGCCCCAAAAGATAAAGGTCCAGTTGGCACCGTGCCAAAAGCCGCTCACTAAAAAAATTATGCTGATATTCCGAATAGATTTTAATTTGCTCACTCTTGATCCACCCAATGGTATATACAGGTAATGCCTGAACCAAGTGGAAAGCGAAACGTGCCAACGTTGCCAATATTCGGCCACATTTCTGGAAAAATTCGGGAATTTAAAGTTGGACATGAGTTCGATGCCGAACAGTTTAGCAGTTCCTATTGCAATGTCCGAATATCCAGAAAAGTCACCGTATACTTGAAAACTAAAGAAAGTTACCCCTAATATCAAAGTAGAAGAGGGTAAGGTACCGTAATTTGCAAAAATGTCATCAACAATCGGGGCTATACCATCGGCTATCACCATTTTTTTGAACAACCCCCATAAGATCAGTTTAAGCCCTTCAACTGATTGCTCATATTTAAAAGATCGTTTATTGGTTATCTGTCCCAATAGATTCGACGCTCTTTCTATGGGTCCAGCGACCAATTGGGGAAAGAAAGCGACAAATGTTGCAAAGTCCAGAATCTTATGGGTGGGTTTTATACGTTTATAGTAAATGTCCAACGAATAGGACATGGTCTGGAAGGTGTAAAATGAAATACCCACGGGCAAAATAATGTTCAAGGTCCAGGTGCTTTTGATGGAATAACCAAAAAGGGAAACCATATCCACAAAAGAATCCACAAAGAAATTGTAGTATTTAAAAAATCCGAGGAGTGAAATGTTGAAGATAACACTGATCCAAAGGAACAATTTACCTTTTTCGCCCTGTCCTTGCTTTTTGTGAATTGCAATGCCCACCAAATAATCTACAATGGTGCTGGCCAATATTAAAAACAAAAATCGCCAATCCCAGAGGCCATAGAAGAAGTAACTCGCCACAAGGATGAGCCCGTTCTGTAATTTTAATAGGTTGAATTTGCCAATAATCCAATAGAGTATAAATACTGTAGGTAGGAAGATCAGATATTCAACGGAGTTAAAGAGCATAATTGATTATAGGGGATTTTGGGACCAATTAATTGATGATGGAAACTTTACAATGATTCTTTCCTTTAAAAACATATTGTTGGCCATTCTCTATTTTAAAAACGACAACATCGCTGGCAGTTTCACCAAACAGGTATAAAAAATCGAAAAAAACTTTTTTAAGGTTTTCATTATAGGTGATTATCTTGTTGGAAAGCAGCTCAGTTTTAATGTCATAATCTGTAAAAACAGGATTGATCGCTACATCTGTGGTTTGAGTTTTATGTGTGCTTAAATTTTTTATTGTATAGCGAAGCGCTCCCCATTTTTTGTTGACTCCATTTTCCCTGAGTTGTTGTTTTTTGGTGTAAAACCATGAAAGAATGCCAGCTTTTGATGCCGAGGTAATAGATTTGGGATTATAAATAATATGATATTCGAAATCATATTTTTTAGTGCACCATCTCACTTTGTAATCAAAGTATCCTTTGGAGAAATCCAAGATTTTGAAATTGTTTTCAATCCCCCATTTAATTAGATACATAATGTTTATGGAGCCAAGATGAAATTTTGTATAATCGATGTCAAACACGGTAATGGCATCAAAAATAATTTTGTTGGAAAAATAATTGAGCGTAATTGCAATTGGTTCTTGGTTGTATTCAACAACAAAGAATCCAGCCTTATTTTCCTTAAACAAAGGATAGGATACTTTTTTGTAGAACTCCCATTCTTGCTTATCTAGGTTATTGTTGTATTCTTGTTTGTCCTCAAATCTTTTTTCCAAAAGCTCTCGGAATTTTTGAAAGATACCTTGATATTTTTCTTCTGAAATATTGCCAGTATACATGGTGCTTTTAATTTCAAAGCACTGTTCAAGTCTTTTTTTGTACTTATTGAGTTTATACCTACTGGATTTCTTGAATGTTTGCTGCATATACTCCTCCAGGCTTGTAAACTGATCAAGTTCAATCAAAAATCCTGGGTACTGTTTTATCTTCTTTATTTCGATGTTCTTCGAATGGTTATTCTTAGTGCATTCAAAATAGGATGGTACATCATTTATGAGACAGGTTTTGTTTTTAAGGTCAATATTTTCATCAAGGGAGTAATAAATTCCTTTGGTATGCGTACTGCCCGAATTAATTAAAACCCCAAATCTCGACTTAAAGAAATCCAAATGGTTTATGCCTTCAATTTTGGTGCTTTTCTGTGTTTTTCCAAAATGATCCAACCATATATCGACATATACTTTTGATATAAATGGGTTATCTATCATCTGCCAGACAATTTATTTCAGAAATATTGACATCTTCAGTAGTCATGTTTTGTCTGTAAAGTGGAAAAAAGCAAGAATTTTTATGGGTAAGATCATCCAGATTACCTTTCTGCTTTATTAGTAGATTGTATTTGGTTTTATCTACAATGTATTGCCAAGTGCAGAAATCCCTGAATTTTTTAGAAAATCCTGATTTAAAGTAAAAAAGCGAATCTTTATCATGTCCTCCCAGACCACCACCAAGATTAAAATGTGTGAAGCCTTGTTGGGTACCTATATTTCGAATATGGTCAATTAATATTTTAGTAGGATTGAGTTCATAATAGTCAGGATTCACTCCTGATAGGTGATATTGAATGGTTTTACCTTTTTTTGTAAAAATGGCACCACCTGCAAAGCGACCTGTTTCCTTATGTTTGGCAATTAAAAGCTCTGCCTTTATCTCGTTACTCGCCATAAAATTGTAGAAATAAGTTTTACCAAAGAAATAACTTGGTTTGGCATTCACTCTTTTCATACTGGCACAATAAGTTGCTATAAAGGTGTCCAAATATTCTTCACAGCTGCCATTTATGACCTCATAT
The DNA here is from genome assembly GCF_900102925.1 of Flagellimonas zhangzhouensis. GTDB lineage: Bacteria > Bacteroidota > Bacteroidia > Flavobacteriales > Flavobacteriaceae > Flagellimonas > Flagellimonas zhangzhouensis. The sequence continues at coordinate 790,062 of NZ_FNKI01000002.1, forward strand.
TCTTTACTTTCTTTGTTTATGTAGGTTTTTAGCCTACGGTTGTATTGTTTTAGTTGTTCTTCTGGTGTTTTGGTTAAATCAACATCCACCACTTTTCCATGGCAAACAACTTCTCCAATACCGTTCAATATCTGATTTTGGTTTTCAATATAGGGATGCAACCTTGAGAATACTGATATTATTTTGTTTTCTGTTAAAAACACATTCAATCTTTTCCTGAAATTTTCGTTGTTGAACCCTTCATCTATATTTTTACTTAAAGGCCCAACGTATCCGTAAACAGAGGTGGCATCTTTTAGGTTAGTTCCCTTTATTTCTCTGATAAGTAGAGGTAATAAAATAAGAGCTTTTCCTTCTGTATATTTCAGCAGAACAGGTTTTTCGTCACAATTTTTAGAAATCCAAGCGTAGTCGTAGGTATGGTAAAAATCTGCATGGCTACATTGCTCAATTGCCTGTGTCCATTCTTTTCGGTCTTCTATGAGGTACATTTTCAGCTGTAAATATTCATTGTATCCTTACAAATATTAATTTACCTTAATCAAAGCAATATGATAAATGTCATGTTTAAAGTTTCTACCGATATCCTGAATGATAAAATCGTTGAACTACTGGATTTAACTGAATTTATTTAAAAATACAATCGATGAAATCCCAAGTTATATCGATGAAATGTAAATCATTATATAAGTATGAACAATAGTTGTTTAGATTGATGCGACTAGAAATTGGAAAGTTGAAAATGCATGGATAGCCTAGGAGCCAAGTAGAAAGAGTTTAGTGAAAAATGATGAGACTTATGTGCGAGTATCAAGTTCAAATTACATATTGGTTAATCGGACTCGAATTACGCGAATGACTCGATTTTTAATTGACCACTGTTTATTGCTAATTCTTCATTGTTAATTGAGCATTGTCAATTCCCCCGTCGTTTTCGGTATTGCTGGAGCATTTGTCTTTTAAAGTCTTCTTCGCTCTTTATGAGCAAGAGCATTTTTTTGGCCGAGATCACTTGGGTCATTTTGGAGATAAAGTCTTTTTCTGCCTTTTGTTGTTCCAATTTTAGGGCTAAAACGTTATCCAATAATTTTTGGGCTTGGCTTTCCGAAAGGTTTTCCGTTCGGGAAAGGTTGGCATGGAGTTCGGTACGTTCCTTTCTGCGGATGCTCTCCAATTTTTCCTCATGTTCGTTGTAAATGGGCCAAAATTGTTGTGCTTCTTCGCTGGTCAAGTCCAAACGCTCGGTAATAAAAGCCACTTTAAGGGTTTTTATGCGGTCGCGAACAGGTCCTTGTGCGTGCATTGTCATTGCTGCTAACAAAATGGTGAAAAATAGTAGTGCTCTCTTATTCATCGTTGTTATTGTCTAAATTAAATTCTTCCAGTTCAAAATCTTCAATATTGTTGTTCATGTACTCGATGATTATGTCGTCCTCCAGATTATTGTACAGCAAATCGTTGAGTTCTGTTTCGTTAAAAGCGGCCACCTCGGCAATTTCATAGGAGGTCATATTAAGGTCGGCTTTTTCAAAATAGGCATCCAATTCGGTGCTGGCCAAATCGTCAAAATTGATATCTGGTGTGGTAGTGTTTTTTGTGATATTGAAAAACAATATAAAAATGGCTGCAATTGCGGCTGCTGCATAATAGAAACTGCTGTAGGATTTTAGTTGGAAAACCTTGGGTTTCTCTTCTTTAGTTTTTGAAAGGATGGCAGGAGTTACTTCTTTAAAATAGTTGTCTGGCACCCTAAACCCATCCGATTTTGGAATTAAAGAGCCAGTCTCTCCCATTTCTTCTTTATGGATGCGGTCCATCAACCGCTCGTTGAAGTTTTCAAAGTAGCCCTCTGGGGTGTTGAATCTATTTTTTGAATCCTTTTTCATTATTGTTTTTTGACTTCTGAATTTGCCAAAGGTTTAATGCTCTTTAAGATACGCTTCTATTTTTTTTACTGCCAAATGGTAGGAGGTTTTTAAGGCACCTACCGAAGTGTCCAATATTTCGGAAATATCATTGTATTTCATTTCTTGATAATACTTCATATTGAACACCAATTTTTGCTTGTCGGGCAGTGTAGCCAAAGCTTTTTGTAGTTTGAGTTGAATTTCACTCCCTTCATAATAGACATCGGCTTGAAGATTATCTATCATTCTATCCTTAAATTCTTGGTCACTGACCCCTATTTTTTTTGATTTCTGTTTTAGAAATGTCAGAGATTCGTTGGTTGCGATTCGATACATCCAAGAATACAATTTGCTATCTCCTTTAAACTTTTCGATGTTTCGATACACTTTTATGAATGTATTCTGAAGCACATCGTCTGCATCATCATGGTTGAGAACAATTCTACGGATGTGCCAATATAGGCGTTCTTTGTAAGTGTTCACCAACACCTCAAAGGCTTTTGCTCGGCTTTCTTCTTGTTGTAGCTCTTGGACTAAGGTTTCCTCAGCGATCAATATTTTGTTCTTGTTGTTTGATGCTTTGACTAAGGTAAGGGGAAAAGGTTTAATTTTTCAATGGACAATGTGCAATAAACAATTAGCAATGGGGAAGGGGGAAAAGTTAAGGGTGAAGGGAAAAAGTAAAAGTAAAAGGTTAAGGGTGGATGGTAAATGGTAAAGGGGGGAAAGAGAACTAAGAACCAAGAGTCAAGACTGATGGTTTATTTATGGAAATTGATAATTGTTTATTTTTAATTGAAAAAAGGGTTTTGTCATTCTGAGTGAAAGGAAGAATCTCAATCTAATTAGACTAACTTTTGACTCGAATGGCGCAAATTAATCGAATAATCTATATATCTAGTAATCTAACTATCTAAAATTCCAACAATCCAATAAACCAGCTATTAAGAAGTGAACGACTGCATCTCTACCAATTTCTTATAGTTTTTGGCAGATTTCATGAGTTCGTCATGGGTGCCTTGTTCCACAATTTCGCCTTTGTTCATTACCACAATGGAGTCCGCATTTTGAATGGTGGATAAACGGTGCGCAATAACTATGGACGTACGATTTTGCATCATTTTTTCCAATGCATCCTGTACCAAACGTTCGCTTTCGGTATCCAAAGCCGAGGTGGCCTCATCCAAAATCATGATGGGTGGATTTTTAAGTACGGCTCTGGCAATGGATAGACGTTGTTTTTGTCCCCCACTTAATTTATTTCCGCTATCGCCAATGTTGGTATCGTATCCGTGCGGTAAATCCATAATAAATTCATGGGCATTCGCCACTTTGGCCGCTGCAATAATTTCATCCATGCTTGCATTATCCTTGCCTAAAGCGATATTGTTTTTTACGGAATCGTTGAACAATATGGAATCTTGGGTCACCAAGCCCATCAATCCTCGAAGCGAGTTTTTGGTAATGTCCTTAATGTTGGTGCCATCAATCAAAATTTCACCTTTGTTCACGTCATAAAAGCGGGTCACCAAGTTGGCCACGGTGCTTTTTCCACTTCCCGATTGACCTACCAAGGCCACAGTTTTTCCTTTTTCAACCTTTAGGTTGAAGTTTTTGAGCACATAATCATCTTCGTAGCGGAAACCAACATTGTTCAATTCAATGGCGGAATTGAAATCGGTTTTTTCCAATGCACCCTCTTTATTTTTGATAGGATTCTCTGTTTCCAAAATTTCAAGGACACGTTCTGCTGCGGCATTTCCTTTTTTAACGCCGTAGGATGCTTTGCTGATCGCTTTTGCTGGGGTTAAAATATTGAATGCCAATCCCATGTAGGAAATAAAAGAAGCTGCGTCAAGTGATTCTTCCAACAATACCATTCTACCACCGAACCATAGCAGCACACCAAAAACCACAATTCCCAAGAATTCACTGGTTGGAGAAGATAGGTTCTGGCGATTTAATAATGAGTTTGAAAAGCTGAAAAAACGAGATGTTGAGTTTCTAAAAGTTTGGTAGAATTTAGACTCAGCGTTAAAAGCCTTGATCACACGAAGGCCTCCCAAAGTTTCTTCCACAATGGATAAAAATTCACCTTGTTCTTTCTGCACGCGGTCTGATTTCTTTTTAAGCGATTTTCCAATGCGAGAAATGATCAATCCTGCAATTGGAATAAAAATGAACACAAAAATGGTCAACTTCACACTCAAAACGAACATAAAGATGATCGTAAACAGGATGGTCAATGGTTCTCGAACAATCAATTCCAAAATGGACAAGAAAGAATGTTGAATTTCCAATACATCGGAAGTGATTCGTGCAATCACATCTCCCTTTTTCTTTTCGGAAAAGAAAGAAATGGGCAGATCCACGATTTTCTCATACATCTTGTTACGAATGTCCTTTAACACCCCATTTCTTAAGAAAGTAATGAAATACATGGCCAAATAATTGAAAATGTTCTTGAAAAGGAACAACAAGAGTATAAGTCCGACTGCAAAAATCAGCCCTTTCATAGGATCATCACCAGAGTATTGGGTTACTTGATAATTCATGTAATCCATTAAATAGTCCTTTAACTTGCCAATACTTTCAAATTTTGGAGGCTCGTTGATTTGCTTGGTTTGATCAAAAAGTACATTCAGCATTGGGATCAATGCGGCATAGGACATAGCGCTAAACAGCGCATAAAGAATATTGAAAAAGATATTTAAATATCCAAATTTCCGGTAAGGTCCCGCAAACTGGAGAATTTTCCTAAAGTAGTTCATTCACTATAAATTCAGCTCAGATAGGATACCTTCAATCTTGGTTTCCAACTGCGAATTTACGGAATAATAATCTGCTGCCTTATCCAATTTTGCATTTGTGCTGATGTAGAACTTTACTTTGGGTTCGGTGCCGCTGGGTCGGGCCGCAATTCGGGTTCCATCTTCAGTTTCGTAGATCAACACATTGGATTTTGGAATGTTGATGGGTTTTTTTTCACCTGTTTGTACATTTTTGGCGGTTGAGGTGTTGTAATCCTCAATCCAAAGTAACTTAGAACCTTGTACCGACTCCACAGGGTTTTCTTTGAAATCTATCAACATTTGCTTGATTTCTTCGGCACCGCTCATTCCTTTTTTGGTCAGGGAAATCAATTTTTCCTTGTAGAAGCCAAATTGTACGTAGGCGTCAATTAAATCCTTATAAAAAGAACTGCCGTTGGCTTTGGCACTGGCTGCAATTTCACAAGCGAGTAGGGTAGAGGTGACAGCATCTTTATCGCGAACAAAATCACCTACCATGTAACCAAAACTTTCCTCGCCTCCTCCGATAAAAGTGGAGCTTGGAAAATCTTTGATCATTTTACCGATCCATTTAAATCCTGTCAATGCGGTTTTGAATTCCACGCCGTAGGCTTTTGCCATTTGTTCCATCATTGGTGTGGAAACAATGGTCGTGGCAATAAATTCGTTGCCTTTAAATCCTTTTTGCTTGTATTGGTCCAAAAGGAACTTGGTCATCAAGACCATGGTCTGGTTTCCGTTGAGCAATTCTATATTGCCTTCAAGGTTACGAACTGCAATACCCAATCGGTCACTATCTGGATCGGTGCCTACCACCATATCAGCGCCAATTTCTTCGGCTTTTTCAATGGCCATTTTTAGGGCTTCGGGCTCTTCGGGATTGGGAGATTCCACAGTTGGGAAATCCCCGTTCGGAACGGCTTGTTCTTCAATTATAGTGACATTGTTATAGCCTGCACGTTTTAAAACTTCTGGAATTGCTGTAATGGAAGTTCCGTGGAGCGAGGTGAAAACGATTTTAAAGTCGTCTTTGCCTTTGGCATTAAAATTCCCATTGCTTACTGAGGCATCAAAGAAGGCTTCATCTACTTCTTCATCAATTAAATGAATCAAGCTTTCATCTTTGTCAAATTTGATATCCTCAAAAGAAAGTGCATTGATTTCGGAAATGATCTCTCCATCTTGTGGTGGTACAATTTGCCCACCATCGGCCCAATATACTTTGTATCCGTTATATTCTGGTGGATTGTGGGAAGCCGTTAAAACGATTCCTGCATGACAACCCAAATGTTTTACGGCAAATGAGAGTTCTGGTGTTGTTCTTAAATCAGAAAACAAATAAACTCGAATGCCATTGGCTGAGAAAACATCGGCAACTGTTTTGGCCAATGTTTTGGAATTGTGACGGCAATCGTAGGCAATCACCACTTTAATGTCGTTATCGGTATATGTTTTTTTAAGATAATTGCTCAATCCTTGGGTGTTTTTACCCAAAGTGTATTTGTTGATTCGATTGGTTCCCACGCCCATTACTCCGCGCATTCCTCCTGTACCGAATTCTAAATCCTTGTAAAAACGCTCCTTTAATTCTTCGGGGTCGTTTTCAATTAGTTGTTGGATTTCCTTTTTGGTATCGGCATCAAAAAAATCTGTGAGCCAGGTCTGTGCAGTTTTGGTAATGGATTCCATAGTGTTTTATGCTAATTTATAGGCTTAAAAATACAAAGATTAAAAGGTTTGGCTAAGCGCTACACATTAATTTTATCGGAGATGTTGTAGCGTGTGTCGTTTTTTCGGGAACGGACCATGATTTCACCCAAGAAACCAGCCAAAAACAATTGCGTACCAATGATCATGGCAGTGAGTGCAATATAAAATTGGGGTCGTTGGGTAATGAGTCTACCAAATTTATTAATGAAAAGTTTGTCCACTCCTAAATAAATGGCAAATCCAAATCCGACAAAAAACATAAGTACGCCCAATGCTCCAAATAAATGCATGGGTCTACGTCCGAATTTGGAAACGAACCAAATGGTGATCAAATCCAAAAAACCATTGATAAAACGATCCACACCGAATTTGGTGGAGCCGTATTTACGCGCTTGATGCTGTACTACTTTTTCTGAAATATTGCCGTAGCCTGCATTTTTGGCCAAAACGGGTATGTAACGATGCATTTCGCCATATACCTCAATGGTTTTGATGACATTTTGGTCAAAGGCCTTTAATCCGCAGTTAAAATCATGCAGTTTTACCCCAGAGGTTTTTCTAGCGGCCCAATTGAACAATTTGGAAGGTATGTTTTTTGCGATTACCGAATCGTAACGCTTCTTTTTCCAACCCGAAACCACATGATAGCCTTCTTGTGTGATCATCTGGTACAATTCTGGAATTTCTTCGGGATTATCCTGTAAATCGGCATCCATGGTAATGACCACGTCACCTTGTGCAGCCTTAAAACCAGCATGCAGGGCCTGTGACTTACCGAAATTCTTTAAAAACCGAATGGCTTTTACGTTGGAATTGACGTTGGAAAGCTCCGAAATGGTTTCCCAAGAACCATCGGTGCTACCGTCATCTATAAATAATATCTCATAAGAAAAATGATTGGATTGCATAACGTTTACAATCCAATCATGAAGTTCTTTAAGCGATTCTTGCTCGTTGAGTAAAGGAATTACAATGGAAATCTGCATTGCTTGTTTCTCGAATTCCTTTCAAAAGTAGTATTTTTTGAATTAGTATTCAGGTTGGGATTTTTTCAAGATAAGTCCTGTAATAAGTCCCAAGATCAATCCGATTACACTGTTCATGATCAAAACCACGGGATATTGGATCCAGGCAAAACCTTTCTGCATTTCTACACCTTGTTGCCATTGTTCTTCCGTCATGTTGGGATTGTTGGCCATGGCCTTTGGTTTTGCTATTTCCATCGCCTTGTCCATAAAGTCAGGTTCAATAAAGTGGGTAAGTACATATTGGTAGAGCAGGGAAATAATGGTTCCGACCAAGGCAAGGCCCACCGCCACTTTTAGGGCATCAGATATTTTTAAAAAGCCTCCATTGGCTTTTTTAAACGCATTTACCGCAAAAAAAGTGATTGCCGCCATGATTACAATTGAAATTACAATGACAGCAGTACTTGTTTCATAATGCATTTTTTGAGTGTACAGCATAACGCCGAACACAACAGAAATAACACCTAATAGCACCCCATAGTTAAGTGCGAATTTTCCTGTTTTAACTTGTTGTTCCTCCATTTTTTTAAAGTTTATGTTGATTGCAATTGGTTAGTGTAGGATCTCTTAAATTTGTTACAGATAAAATTAGTTTTTATTTTTAGGTAATTTATTGTTGGAGGATTAAAAGAAATCATTAAATTTGCAGCCTGAAAATTCAGAGATTAAGTATTTTAGACGATGAGAAAAGATATACACCCAGAAAACTACAGATTGGTTGCTTTTAAGGACATGTCCAACGAAGACGTGTTCATCACCAAGTCCACAGCAGAAGCTAAAGAGACCATCACCGTTGATGGAGTTGAATATCCTTTAGTGAAGTTGGAAATTTCAAGAACTTCCCACCCATTCTACACTGGTAAAACTAAATTGGTTGATACTGCTGGTAGAATTGATAAGTTCAAGAACAAATACAAAAAGTTCAGCAAAGAAGAGAAGCAGGCCGAGTAGGTCGCACTTTTCAACGAAATATAGGGACGCCCTCGATAATTGTCGGGGGCGTTTTTTATTTTTATACCCTAACACTGCGTTATGAACTATATCCTTTCGGACGGTTATCACCGCGAAGATCTTTTTCCGTTCACTTTTACCCGACCTGTTGCTGAAATCAGGACAGGAATTTTAACTATTAGTGAAAAATGGGAAAAGTGGCTGGATGCTTCGGTGAGTTTTAAGACAGAAGAATACTTGTCAGAGAAATTCCCCATGACAGTTGCAGCCCAAAATATAGTGATCAATGGGAGTTATTTGCCCAATAAAGCATTGGTGAATGCAGTTCAAAATTTAAAACTCGGTGAAGCCTTAATGGATGGTGACGAATATATCGCCTATGCGACTACAGAGCCTGAGACTGCATTTGATGTTCCTCACTTTACCACCATCAATTTTGATTATGAGGTTTTGACCATAAAAAGCACATGGGACATCTTTTCCAAGAATGCAGAAGCTTTGCAAGCTGATTTTGATGTGTTGACAGAAGGAAAAATCAGTCAACCCATATCGAATACCAACCAAGTAGCTTATCCAGAAAATATTTTTATCGAAGAGGGTGCCACGGTAGAATTCTGTATTTTGAATGCTTCTACTGGTCCCATTTATATAGGTAAAAATGCCTTGATGATGGAAGGTTGCATGGTGCGAGGAGGTTTGGCCCTTTGCGAAAATGCCATTTTAAAAATGGGTGCTAAAATTTATGGTGCTGTAACTGCAGGACCAGGCTGTAAATTGGGTGGTGAGGTTAACAATGCTGTTTTGTTCGCCAATTCCAATAAAGGGCATGATGGTTTTCTTGGAAATTCCGTGCTAGGGGAGTGGTGCAACATTGGAGCGGATACCAACACTTCCAATTTAAAAAACAACTATGCTGAAGTTCGACTTTGGAACTACAGAACAGGAGGTTTCGCCAAAACAGGATTGCAGTTTTGCGGTCTGATGATGGGTGATCATAGTAAATGTGGCATTAATGTAATGTTCAACACAGGAACCGTGGTAGGTGTTAGTGCCAATATTTTTGGTAGCGGTTTCCCTAGAAACTTTATCCCAAGTTATAGTTGGGGTGGAGCTACGGCAGGTTACACAACCTTTAAAACCAATAAAGCTTTTGAAGTGGCCACAGCCATGATGAAACGCCGCAATGTGGAATTTGATGAAAAAGAGGCCAAAATTCTGCAGCATGTATTTGAATTTACTCAGAAGTGGCGGAATTTTTAATGACTTTATAAGTATTTTGTAATAATACAGTCGGTACTAATTCTAATTTCCTTTTTGATTTTTTGGATGTTCAGCAACCGTTCTTTTGAATCCAAATTGCCATAATAATCAATAAAATGTTTTTCAAATAGCATACCATTTTGGAACTCCTTAGTGGTTTTCCACTCTTCATAAGCGGTGGAAAAATCCAATGTAGGTGGTTGATTGGTCGTATTCTTATCAATCAAATAAAATTCTTCTCCCAGCTTTAATCTTTTCTTTCTTTTAGACTTGTTTGAAGTTAATTTGTATCTGTAATAAGGAGTTTTATTTATTGAGGTATCTTTCAATTGAACAAATTCATAGTTCTTGGTTTGCTGCTCCGTATAAGGATTGATATATGAAGAAATCAATTTACAGGCTATGGTTAAAAATGAAGAGGCTTCAAAATCAGATTTTGATACACTTACATTAAAAGTAACACCCCTATAATCCTTGAAGTCCAAGAGATATAGACCATTGTCCAATTCCTTTAAAATACATAGATAACTGTTGTCTCGTGAATTTGTTAAATACACTTTTTTATAGGTAATATCCTGATCTATAAATGTTCTGTTTTTAATTTGAATCGAATCCTTGAAATGAATGACCTCATAAGTGGCCAATTGGTCGAATACATAAGTTTTCTGGGAATAGCCAAAAGTGAAAACAAAAAAAGCAAAAAGGCGTAGAAGTACTTTCATGGTACAGAGGTTGGCTGAAACCGTATGGTTTGCTATTTAAATGAAATAGAAAAGTAGCGATTACTTTAATAATCAAACCATTAACTTGATGAACAACCTAAAAATTAGTCCAGTTTCCCCATCAAACCCCAACCATTTGCTTTATCGATTACTACACAGTGAATAGTGTTGGTGCCTTCTTTTAAATGTAACGGTATTTTGTTGGCAGATAGCCCCAAATGCCCCTGAAACTGGTTGTTTTTTGACCGAAAAGCATTATTTCCGTAAAAAATGGGTTCTCCATTCAAATACACTACAATCTTGTCACTGTAATCGAAAGAGAACAGTTTAGTTGCTGCAGATTTTACTGAAATCGTAGTGGAAGCAACTGTATAGGTTTCTTGATTCCCTTCAAAGTTTCCTGAACTTGGTTTGGCCAAATATTTGGAGATGGGAAGCATTCCTGATGGCTCCGTGAAAGCTATAATAGTTTCTCCTTTTTCAAAATCCGAGAAAGTAATTTGCCCTTCAACGTAGGGTTGCGCTTCAGTCAATTGCCATTCCGCAATAATTCCTTCCGCTGGGGAGATAATAGGGTAGGGTTCTTTAGCAATGGCATTCCCTTTTTTTGTAATGGAAATATTGGAAAAACGATTCCCAAAAAGTGCCCAAATCCCCATTTCGCCATTTAGGTTGCCTGATTTTAGATAATCCACTTTCAAAACTTCTTCTCCATTCACAAAAACCGTTGCGGTCAAGTTTTCAACTTCAACACGCAATCGGTTCCAACCCTGATGCACAAAAGTCACCTGTGCTTGATGCTCAGGATACAATTGCCAGTTGCTTTCACCATGATAAGTAGGCGTGTATTGCACGGCATCCACTTGATGCGATTTATGCATGCGCATGTAGATTTCCTCAAAGTTTTTATCCTGCTTTCTGAACAAAAAACCAGCAAAACTACGCTTGGTATTCGCATAAACCTCCATTTCCAAAGTACCATTGGAAAATTCAATATTATTGACAAAGGCCTTGCCGTTCAAAACCATGGTTGGACGCCCGTCAAAAAAATCGAAATCCATTTGACCACCTTCTTCAACGGTCCAATACGATTCTTCTAGCGGAATATTTTGAATGGTCTGGGCATGTATTACCTCTGTTATCCAAAGGATACAAATGACCAAGGGTATGCGGATAAGCATCATGTGTTCGTTTTTTGATTGATGATTGTTACGCACTTCGTCGAACAGGAATTGAAATCCTATCAGCTTAATTCAAAAAAAAGCGACCCTAGCCAAGGCTAAAGTCGCTTTTACTTATTGAGCAAAGTTATTTTTTAATGATCCAACTCCTTTAAAAGGTCTTGAAGGTTTAAAAACTTGGTGTACATTTTAATGTTGCCATCTGATTCTTTCGGCCAGTCCGCTCTGGGTCGGTCCCAATAAAGTTCCACACCATTTCCGTCTGGGTCGTTCAGGTACAACGCTTCAGAAACTCCGTGGTCCGCTGCACCAGTTAACTGCTGTCCCTCATCCATCAAGCGTTTTAAAATGCGTGCCAAATCTTTACGGGTTGGGTACAAAATAGCCGTATGGTACAGTCCAGTGCTGTTTTTGGGTGGCTGTGGTCCATTTTTGCTGTGCCAAGTGTTCAATCCAATATGGTGATGGTAACCTCCTGCCGAAATAAAGGCGGCCTGATCTCCCATGGTGGTGATAATTTCAAACCCCAGCAGCTTGTGGTAAAAATCCAATGAGCGTTGTAGATCGGCCACTTTTAAGTGTACGTGGCCAATTCTGGTATTTTCAGGCAATTTGTAATTATCCATGATCTTGGGTTTAGTTGGCCAATCCGATTTGTTTCATAAAGGCTTGGTTGTCGTAAAACAAGTACTCTTCGTACATCACACCGTCTTCGTTCCAAAGTCCGATGGTGCTCATGGGCAATTTAAATGATTTTCCAGTCGGTTGGATAAATTGACCGTTTCCAATGGGCATAGGCTCGCTAAACGTTCCGATTAACTCGCCAACCACGGCGGTAATGTTACCAGAACCTATTTTAATAGGGTGAACTTCAATACGGGTGTCTGGAGCGAAAACAAACATAGGGTCCAATTCTTTGATGTGGTCCTCGATACCTTTGGAAGTGTGACCATCAGGATAGTGCACTAAAATATCGTCGGAATGACTTTCGTGCAATCTTTTCCAATCTTGGTTGGAGTACACCTCAAAATCCAGTTCGTCAAAAGTTTTTAGGTTTTCGGCGATAGTTGCGTTTTCTTGGGCAATTTGGGCCAATTGCGCCTTAAGGTCGACGATTTCTTTTTCTTTGGCAGCATCTTGATTGTTACAACCGATCAAGCTGATCGCGATTACGGCACTGGCAAAGAATAATTTAATTGTTGATTTCATTTTGTATGTTTTTAATTGTTCAACTTATTTTCTGGGACAAAGTTGGGCCAATCAAAAACCAATACTCTTGAAGTAGTTCAAGAAATCACTTTTGGGCTGCTTTTTTGCGTAAAATGCTTATAAATTCAGGGGTAACGCCTAAATAACTGGCAATGTTCTTGAGGGAAATTCGCTGCAGGATATTCGGATTTTCGTTGATCAACTGCTCGTAGCGCTGCTCTGCGGTTTGCATTAAATGTTTTGCAATCCTGTTTTGTTGAAAGATCATGGCATTGCGAAACAGGTTGCGGGAATATTTGATAAAGGCAGGTATTTCATTGGAAATCTTGTCCCAATTGGATTTGGAAATGGCAAGAACCGTCAAATCTTCCAAAGCTTGATAATTGTAATGTGCTTTGGTGTTGTTGGTGAAACTTTCCATATCGCCGAACCAAAACTCCTCAAACCCGAAAGCAATATTGTGTTCCTTACCGTTGTAATCCACAATATAGCCACGTACGCAGCCTTGGGTGATAAAATATTGATAGCTGTCCACATGACCAGCCTCAATGACCAAATCCCTTTTTTTGAACTGCTTTTCCTCAAAATGATAGAGTACTTTGGCAATTTCTTCCTCCGAAAAATGACTGTATGCTAAGAGGTGACTTTTCATGTGATAGTATGCGGAAGTTGAAGTAAACTTATTTGTTTGGACGAAGGTACTTCAAAAAGGGATGAAAAATCTAGGAATACAATGATTTGGAATTAGGTTGATGCTTTCTCCACATGCTTTCTTTTAAACCCAAAGAAATAAATGGATAGGGAACTAAAAAGAAGCGTTAGAACCACGTCAGAGATAATCAGCATAAGGATCTTATTCTCATCGTCAGTTTCTGAAAGTGCCCAATATAATCCACCGATAATAGTACCAAGAGCAACACTTAAGGCCGTAAGAATGCGGTTTTTCATGGTATGTTCGTAAACAGCATTGCATTGCGGACAAACAATGGGTTTGTAGGCTAACCACAAGGATTTAAAGATCTGTCCAAAACCAAATTTTCGATTACAATTTTCGCACTGTCGCATACCAATTCATTAACTCATTCCATAGGAATGCTGTTTCTCGGCACTACCTAAAATAAGGAAAAAACACCCCAGAATGCGAAAAAATCGTGGAAACAACCCTTTTTTACCACCAAATCAGCTTAAATCGATGTGAATTTACTCCGCTGTGGTAGGATCAATAATGGTTGATACTTTACTGATGACATTGGCAGGAAAACCGCCTTGGGTGGCATGCTCCTTGATCATTTCTTCGTTGGGTGCATTGTACACGCAATAAATTTTATTGCCCGTAACATAACTGTGTACCCATTGAATTTCTGGTCCCATGTTGCGCAATACCCCACAAGAAGTTTGGGATATTCCTTGTAATTGCTCTGAAGTTAAGTCACCAGCGCCTGGCACTTCCCTTTCGATGACATATTTTGGCATAGTGGTAATTTTTTGATTCCTACTCGTTTGGTTTTTCGGACTCACCCCGTTTTTAAAATGGTCTCTGGATTCCATTTGTAGCTGACATACAAGGTATTAAAAAAAAGAAGGTGATGCTAGCACCGCCTTTTCTTATTTTGTTGAAAACCAATGTCTTTAATGGAATTGATAATCGGTTCCTGGTAATTGGGACAGCACATTCGGACCTAAATCCAAAGCTTGTGCGCGACCATCGAGGGCAGGAGCAATGGTGCCTTTCTCTTTTAGATATTCCTCGATCACATCATGAATGGTATAGTCCATCACTTCGGTTTCCACGGTATTGGACATACGACATAGCGTGGGCAGGGGTTCGCCCTCCCTGCGACAGGCGGACATGGTGTACAATTTATCCTCCTGCATGGGTTTGCCACCAATTGTAATGGATGCTACGCGTTCGCCTTTGGGCTTGTTCGCATAAAAGGTGAGTTCCATGCCCGAAAAGCGCACCAACCAGCCCCCAAAACGTTCTGTGGGGTTTTGTGCGAAGACATTGTGCAGTTCTTGTTCCAACCAATCCTTGATTTGTTTGCCGCTTGCCTTTCCGATTTTAACCTTTTCGTTTACGGGCAACATGCTCCAAAGGTTTGCTTTGGTGATGGGTGATTTCCCGCCTTCTTTTACCGAAATGGGGGTACTGAACCGAAACCCGTTGGAAATGGAAATATCCGCCCCCGTTTTCCATCGGGCGGCATCGGTGATAAAGTTGTCCATGGGATTTTCCACCACAAAATAGCGGTAGAGTGGCACACTGGTATAGCCCAACACTTGATGGGCCTCTTCTTGATAGGGCGCGGTCGCCTCGTTAATGATCGAATCCACTTTTTCGTCTGCTTCATATTTGGATGGGTCAACCTCCATGAGCTCGTAATCCTCGTTTACGATTTTTCCGTTTTTAAGGGTCAAGCTGAGTTTGCCCACAAAGGAGGCAAAAGCTCCAGGTTCGGTGACTTTGGTGTATTTGGCCTGCAAGGGTTTACGGATGCGTTCGTGGGTATCGTTCCCCAGCACATAGTCTACACGCTCCAAAGCGGGATGGTTCGCCAAATCGTATTGTTTGCTGATGCCGATATGCGTTACCAAAAACAGCACATCCACACCTTGTTTGTCCTTAAGTTCCGAGATCAAAGCTTCCAGATTTTCGGCTATGGGGTCAAAACGGATGCCCTCGCTGAACGATGGGTTCTGGCGCACAGGAATTTCTGGGTCGTTATAAGAAATGAATCCCAATTTTACGCCTTTGAGTTCTTTTATAAAATATTGAGGAAACAGGGATTCCCCAGTAGCTTCGTGGTACATATTGGCCGAAATAACGGGCGTATCGTACTGGGTGAGGACGTCCATCATGGTCTGTTTGCCATAAACCACCTCCCAGTTCCCAGGAATCAGAAAATCATAATCCATGGCCTTGATAATGGGCGAGAAGGCCATTCCCTCGGACAGAGCGGCATAGGCACTGCCTTGGATAAGGTCGCCACCGTCCAGAATAAGGGTGCCGTCGGGGTTTTTGTTGCGTTCTTCCTCAAAAAGGGTCTTCATGTGGGCGAGACCTCCCAATTTTCGAAAGGTGATCTGTTCGTTTTCCCAAAACAGTTCGTCGTGGGGAAACAATTGCCCATGAATGTCGGCGGTCTGTAAAATGGTGATGGTCTGTTCGGTATTGTTGGCTTCGGTTTTGGACTGTTTGCATGCAGTCAGACTACCAATTAAAACAACGGCGAACAGTAATCGAAAGCGAATTGAGGTTGAATATACGTTGGGCATATTCCAAAGAAAACAAGAAAGTTACAAATAGGATGTAACTAAAGTTACATTGATAAATTGAGCATACTTAAAAATTGGTATGGTTTGGCAATATTTATGTGGTGGTAAATTGAAGGGTTGATTAGAATTTTATTTTGTTGCAAAGCTGAAGTAGACTAGTTTACTACTTGCATAGATATTATTCTTACATCCTGCATAGGTCTATCGTTTTTATCAGTTTCTACTTTTGCAATTGAATCTACCACGTTCATTCCTGTCAACACCTCACCGAAAACTGTAAATAATCTATCATTAAAAGGAGTTCCACCATACTTTCGATAGTAGGCTTTGTGTTCTTCTGGAATCTGATAAAGGTCTAAATTCTCTTCACTGGCCCTAATATTCCTAACACTATCATACAATTGACCATATAACTCCCAATCATGCTCTTCATATGCTTTTTGCACTGTGTTGTATAGAGAAGAATTAGAATCTGCATGAAAAAAGTTATACAGGTCCAGATTTTTATTTATCCAATTCTCCATTTTACTAAATGAACTGTCTGGCACAGGGCCCTCTTGTACAATCACGAACTGCGAAGCCGAAGAATAGAAATCTGGATTGCCATCATGGGCTGCTGAAAGAGAGCCTCTCTTATGAAAAATTGTATCAATGATTTCTGATGGGACTAAATAATCCAAGTCTCCGTATCCAAGTTGTTGGCCAGGTTGTGCATCAAAGCTGTCGGGGTCTCCTGTTTGAATAATAAAGTTATCAATAACTCTGTGGAATAATAAACTATCATAGAAGTTTTCTTTTACCAACTTCAAGAAATTGTCTCGATGCAAAGGAGTTTCGTTATATAATTCTACAAGTATGTCCCCTTTGGTTGTGGCAATTTCAACTTTAATTCTTTCTTCAACTAATTGTTTTTTCTCTTCCTTTTTTGATTTCATACAGGATGATAATAGAATAAGAATTACTAAGTATTTCATGTGGCTCATATTCGTGGTAACGTTAAAGATTGATTCGTTTCATATGTTTAAAATTCAGTAAATTGCTGTAAAACAATGCGTTTTATGTTTAAGGAGCATCCTCATAGGTCTCACATTGCACAATGATTTTTAAGATAAGTCTTTGGGCCTCTTGGTAAAAACCCAACATAAACCCATTGTGGGTCACCCGTTCTGCCAATATGTTTTCAAAAAAGGGGTTGCGCAACAATGCCTCATTCGAGCGATTAAAACCTGTTGTACCTTTGGTTATGGAAGTCATCAAAGGCATGTTTCGATTGACGGCATTGGCCGCCAAAAAGTCGAAATAACTGATGCCGCGTTCTGTATAAAAATCGGACCAATCCAATAAATTTCCGTAAAAGCTGTCCCATTCAATCAAAAGTAGCTTTAGCTCCTCGTTGGAAAGATTGGACAATTTGCCCGAGCTTTTAATATTTTCCATGGTGTACAGGCTAGGATCCCAAACGGACATTCTGGGCGTCATATCGAGCAAGCTATCCATTTCTTTTAATGAACCAAATTCGTAATCGGGCCCCGTATGCTCCAATAAAGTGTTGCCAGCACTCATAAATGCTTGGATACCTTGAATATTTCCTTCGAGTTGTTCTAGATTTTTTTCAAATTCGAGTTTAAGGCTGGCGATGGTCTCTTTCTCTTGTTTGGCGAGTTTGCGGTTTTCGTTCCAGTTGTTGATCTGTAAAGCGATTAAAATGCCAATAACCACCAATATAATTTCGCCTAAAGCATAGATCAGATATTTGGTGAATTTGTTTTCGGCTAGCAGTCGTTGCCGAATATTGCGAAAAAATCGAATCACAGAAGGTTGGTTTTCCTAAAGATATGATTTTTATGTAATTAGATATGCTGATTTGTATGGATGGTGGCAGAATGATTCTCGTTGGTCAGCGATTTAGGGTAAGCGGTTTTTGATATCGCCCCAAGTGACCAAATGGATGTTGTGTTTTTGGAGGGTCTCCCTTGTTTGTTCACTAGTGAAAAAGTCAAAATCTTGTTGTCGCCATTCTGCTCCAAAATTGGGATGGTTTACGGTGACGCCCTGCATTTCGTATTCATCAAAAGCAGGATGGATCAAAATGAGGTTGATGCCTGGGTTCAAATTTTCCATAACAGATTGGTAATAGGCGGCCAAGCCTTCATTTTCAAATGAGTTCCATGCTGCCACGAAAGTCTGGTCTATTTGAAAATCATTTGTTTCCAAATTCGATTTTGTGTCCAGTCCCACCATTTGTAACAATTGCTGGTTTACAAGAACAGGAAGGTTGTATTGCTCGCCCAAACTTTTGTAGATCTTAAAAAACTCAGGATCTGATCCCACGCTGTACATGTGTGAATCCAAATGGCTAGGGGTTAGACCATATTTCAGTGCCTTTTCAATTTGCGCTTGAAGTTCTTTTTGTACCTCCTCAGGCTTGGCATTTGCACTCAATTGATCCCTTTTCTTAAAGAAATGTCCATTGTCGTCCACCAAACTGGGTACTTCGAAAACGGGTAGCACTGGGCCAAATCGGTAGGTTTCCCATTCGCAGGTCAGGGTTAGGTGGATGCCGCAGTCGAATTTCGGGTTGTTTTTGGCAAAAACGGCCATTTCGTGAAACCATGGGCAGGGCACCATAATGCTGTATGAATTCACAATGCCTTTTTCCAAAGCTTGAATGGTGGCTTGGTTCTCGGAATGGGAAAGTCCTGCATCATCGGCATGGATCATCAATAGTTTGGCATTGGCATCAAAGCCCAATTGTTCTGCTGCAGTCATTTGTAAAAGAAGTTTTGTGGGTAGATTTACTATTGAAGTTGCATCAAAACAATGGAATGGGCTGGAATTTCCACATTAAGGTTGTTGCCTTTGGCTTTGGCCACTTCAAAATCTTGAATCATCACTTGCTCTTTTTCGCCAAAATCGTTGTAATCGGTAATGTTCTTCGCACTCACAATCTTACCACTGATATTTTTAAAGGATTTGCCCAAATCAAAATTAACAGGCATGGCCTTTTCTGGGTTCGCATTGGTAATGGTAATGTTGACCACCCCATCTTTTTCGGATGCCGAAGCGGTTAATCCTGGAATGGATTCGCCATCGAACTCGTACTTTTCGGTTTCCAAGGTAGTGGGAATCAACAAGGCATCTTGGTGCACGTTATACAATTGAAAGGCGTAGTAGGTGGGGGTTTTTACCATCTGTGCCCCGTTGGTGCGAATCACAGATTGCAATACGTTCACAATCTGGGCCACGTTCGCCATACTGATTCGGTCTGCATGGTTATTAAAAATATTCAGGTTGATTCCTGCTACCAATGCATCGCGTAGCGTGTTCTGCTGTTGTAAGAATCCTTCTTTGGTATCAGGAAGCTTATCGTACCAGGTTCCCCATTCGTCAACCATCAATTTTATCTTTTTATCGGGGTCGTATTTGTCCATGATTGCCAAATGCTGTTGGATGTAATCTTCGATGACCATGGTGTTCTTGATGGTCTTGAACCACATTTCTTCGCCAAAATCGGTGGAGGAACCTTTGCTGCTCCAATCTTTGGTGGGCAGGGTGTAGTAGTGGAGTGAAATGCCTTGGGCCAAATAGGTTTTGTTATCCAAGGTTTCCAATATTTTTTCCGTCCAGTTGGTATCTCCTTCGGATGGACCGCAGATTACTTTTTGAAAATTATCGCCTCGAATGTAAGAAGAGAAGTTCCTGAAAATGTTAGCGTAATAATCAGGAGCCATATCGCCACCGCAACCCCAGTTTTCATTCCCGATGCCCCAGAATTTTACATCCCAAGGTTCTTCGCGACCGTTCTTTTTGCGTAAGGCCGTCATCGGACTTTCGTTGCTCGAAGTTACATATTCCACCCAATCACGAGCTTCTTGTACAGTACCTGAACCTACATTGATGCTTAAATAGGGTTCGGTGCCGATTAGTTCGCAGAAGTTTAAAAATTCGTGGGTGCCGAAGCTATTGTCTTCCGTAACGCCTCCCCAAAATACGTTTACAATGGAGGGACGGTCCTCTTTGGGACCAATGCCATCTTTCCAATGGTAGGTGTCTGCAAAACAACCACCTGGCCACCTCAAAACAGGTACTTTAAGTTCTTTTAAGGCTTCCACCACGTCAGTTCTATAGCCATTGATGTTGGGAATGTCCGAATCTTCGCCCACATAAATGCCTTCATAAATACAGGTGCCTAAATGTTCCGAAAAATGCCCGTAGATTTCTTTTTCTATTTTGATATTTGCATCGTCAAAATTGAGGGTCAGTTTGTTTTGTGCGCTTAACGAAAGGCTGATTGTTAGGCAAAGTACCAGTAGGATTCTTTTCATTTTCTTGGTTAGTTTGATGATTATGTGCCATCTAAATGTAACAAGTAAATTGAAAAAGACCTATAAAATCCTTCAATATGCTCCTAAATTCACATCAATAGTGGTTTTGTTCAAAGCCATAAAAAAAGCCAGTAACGCAAGGCTACTGGCTTTGAACATGCTGAAAGTGTATTTATTCCTTTACTTCAGGTTTTTCGGTAAAGGGGGTTATGCCAAACTCGGGATATACTTCCGAGGGATAATAAAAAGTTCCGCCACGGGAAACCATTCCAATGGTTTTGATGGCCTTAATGTCTTCCACGGGATTGCCTGGCACCAAGAAGAAATCGGCCAATTTTCCTGGCTCAATGCTTCCCAAGCCCTCATGACCAAAATATTGCGCCATATCGTAACTGGCAAGTTTTAAGATTTCTGCATTGGAGTAGCCCAATTGTTCGGTATAGAGTTCCATTTCGCGATGCAAATTGAAAGCACCACCCAAATCGGTTCCAGCTACGATCAAAATACCTTTGTCCTTCATCATTTTCAAAGTCTCCACAATTTTAGCGTAGGCTTCGCGGTAGGCTTTATCTTCTTCTTCATCGGCAATTTGAGCCAAAGCGACTTTAAGTCCACGTTGCTCGTTCGGTGGCATATGGTCCACGTAATCTACCGCTCCAGGGGTCACGGTTCCGTTTCTGGACAACATTAAACGCTCGTGAATGGCCAAAGTTGGATCCATTGCCGTTTTGTTGGCTACGAACAAATCCATGGTTTCTTGAACTTTATCGCTGTTCAAATCCAGTTCTGGAAAACGCTTCATTGCGGTCAAACGCAAAAGTGTACGGGTATCTTCCTCTGGTTCCAATACCCAGCCCAACATGGTTTGGTTGATGTGGGTCATTTCGTCATAACCTGCATTGAGCATAGCATTGGCGTTAGAAAATGCGGGAACGTGTCCTGTAACGAACAAGCCTTGATCGTGAGCCTTTTTCACGATGGCAGGTGCCCAGTCACCGTTCATACTGTTATATAGTTTTACGCCATAAAAGCCCAAACTGTCATAGGTATCCACAGCAGCCAATGCTTCTTCCAATGTTTCCACCAAAATTCCGTTGTTGCTGTTAAAAGGACTTTTTCCTTCGATGAATCCTAAGCGGGTCACTCGAGGTCCAGCCAATACACCAGATTCAATCTTTTCAATTAAGTTGCTCAATACTTCAGTGTTGTTCCCCATGTCTCGGAAGGAAGTAACTCCTGCCAACACATTTAAAAGAGCACCGTTGTCGCCTGTGTGGGCATGCATTTCGTATAATCCAGGAACCAAGGTTCCACCATTACCTTCAATGATCACTTCGCCTTCGCCAGTTGCATCTGCAGCTTCGATCGCTGTGATTTTGTCATCTTCCACTACCACGGAAACAGGGTCGGTCAATGCCATAGTTTTTGGGTCGAATACCTTTACGTTGGCAATGCGCACTTTTTTGTCGTAGTTGTGGGCATATTTTGTTTGAAGATCTTCATAACGCTTTGCAGAATAGTTTTCTGCCAATTGACGCATGTCTTTTTCCACGGATTCGTATCCATCTCGGATCAGGATAAATCTAGGGGTAATGGCTGCAAAAAAGCGTTTGGCATCATCCAAAATAACATAGGAGGGATTCAAGTCTGCACCGGATAGGGCATAAGTGGTCAAAGCCAATTCTCCTTCACCTGAAGCATTGGGCACGCTCAAGGATTCCATTTCGGTCAGGGTTAAATTTCCTGCAGGCAAAACTGGCAGGGTGTTTTCTGGAGCATCGAGCAACAAACGTGCAGCCAAAACTGCGGTATATGGGCTTCCAAATTGATTTACGTACAGTTGAGGAGTTTCCATAGTGGCGTTTCCAGACCCTGTGGCATCGGTCCAAGTGGCAGATGTTCCTTCAACTGAAAAATTCTCGTCAATAGCATTTCCGAAGGTAGTGTTTCCAGAAACTTGCCAGTCAATCGGATATCCCTCGGCATTGAGCACCAAGGTTTCTTTAATGGTAGGTCCACGACCATTGTTTTTGTAATCGTAATCAATGTTAATGGTGTCACCCGAAGTGTTGGCCTTTAGGTAGCCCACTTTATTTTCACCGACTATTACGGTATAGCTTTCTTCGCCCTGATAATCGGCCAAGGAGGAGGTTGTTTCTTTTTTACATGCAAAGCCGATTAATAGAATCAGGCTTAACATGGTCATTTTAAGTTTCATACGGTTGGTTTAAATTAAAGGTAAAAGGTAAGGAATTATTGGTTTGGTCGGTGATATTTTGGTTTTAGAAAATCAAAACCCCGGTGTCACTGGTACTTGATCACCGGGGTCCATCATCAATCAAAAAAGCGAACAACTTTTATGAATTTCCGTAGATATTTGATTCACCGCCATCAATGGCAATGGTTTGGCCACTTACATATCCGTTTTCTTCACTTAAAAGAAAGGAAACAACAGTGGCAACTTCTTTAGGCAATCCCAATCTTTTGGTAGGGTTGCGTTGTGCGTATTCTGTTTCGGCCGCTTTTGGGTCGTCTGGGTTCACTTGTTTAAAGGCTTCGGCCACCATTGGGGTCAAAATGGCACCAGGGGCAATCGCATTGGTCAAAATTCCATCGCGACCATATTCCAATGCAGCATTTTTGGTCATACCCGAAACGGCATGTTTTGAAGCTACGTAGGCTGTTTGGTTGGCCACACCACGAATACCTCCCACAGAGGCTACATTCACGATTCTACCATAATTTTGAGTCTGCATAACGGGGATTACGTAGCGCAATCCGTAGTATACACCCATTAGGTTGATGTCGATTACTTTTTTGAAGACGCCCAAATCGTATTCGGTCATTGGGGCCTGTTTTCCTTCAATTCCCGCATTGTTGTAGAAACCGTCTATGCGTCCAAAAGTTTTCATGGTTTGGTCTACATAGTTTTTAACTGCTTCTTCGTTGGAAACATCGGCTTCCACAGTCAATAGATCTACATCTGTATTAATTTCTTTTAATTGTTTGACAGCTTCTGCCAATGCATCACCATTATAATCCACCAAAACTAGTTTGGCACCTTTTGCAGCCAAATATTCGGCGGTTGCAAGGCCCAATCCCATGGCGGCTCCTGTTATGATGATTACTTTATTTTTCATGTTATTTTAATTTTATGCTGTTTCAGCCGTTTTTACTTGGCTCTTGAATTTTTTCATGAACTTTCCGAACTCTGGCAACATTTCTTCGAACATTGGATTGTTCTTATTTCTCAGCATCACCTCCGAAAAGAGTTTTAATCCAATCAAAAACTCAATATTTTCATTTTTATCCTGAAAAAGCGCCTTGTCTTTAATCAGGTCGACCAAATCCAAAATGTTGTCATGGTTCTGGAACCCAAATTCCAATTTTCCTCCAGGAGAAGAACCATCCTTTAGAGTCAATTCTTCCAATTGAATTTTATAGGAATTGTTTCTTTTGGTCATTTTTATGCGATTTTTAAGGACATCATTCCTATGGAACCGCCTACCACTTTATTGTTGAACAGGGTGACATCTTCTGATTTTCCTTTCAGCGCCAATGTGTAAATCAAAGGCAGGTAATGTTCGGGTGTTGGAATTGACATTGAAAAACTGCTTCCTTGTTTTCCGTAATCGATCAGTGCCGAATGATTTCCGTCCAAAATGAAAGATTCCATTTTTTCGTTGGCTTCCTCGGCCCAATCCCAAGCGTAGACATCGTTCAATTTATCCCAAGCTACTCTACGTAAATTGTGAACTACATTTCCACTGCCCACGATCAACACGCCTTTGTGGCGCAAGCTTTCCAATTCACGGGCCAATTCGTAGTGATATTGTGGTGTTTTGGTGTAATCCAAACTCAATTGTATCACTGGAACATCAGCATTGGGGTACATATGTTTGATAACGCTCCAAGCGCCATGGTCCAACCCCCAATGATGGTCGAGTTCCACTTCTGTCTTGGTAATGACGTTTTGTGTTTCTTTGGCAAACTCAGGGCTCCCGGGTGCAGGATATTGCACATCGAACAAGGCTTGCGGAAATCCACCAAAATCATGAATGGTCGGAGGATTGCTCATCGCGGTTACCTTGGTGCCACGGGTTTCCCAGTGGGCGGAAATACACAATATCACCTGAGGTTTTACTACCTCATTACCCAATTTCCTGAATCTGGAAACAAACTCATTTTCTTCAATGGCATTCATGGGGCTCCCGTGACCCAAAAACAACACCGGCATTTTGGGTGTGTTGGGCAAGCTTTGCTTTAACGAACGTAATGTGCCTAAATCTGTCATAACGGTTGCTAAGGGGATTAATCCCAATCTTTTAATGAATGCCTTTCTGTTCATGTAAAAGGGGGAACTTTAACTAAAGCCCAGGCCCCGCAGGGCCCGAACTACTGAGTTAGTTAAGCTTCAGTTTTAACAAATTGAACTTCTGCAGCGATTTTTACATCGTCGCTAACCAAAACTCCACCTGTTTCAAGGGCAGCGTTCCAGTTAAGGCCAAAATCTTTCCTGTTGATTTTCCCTTCGATAGAAAAACCAGCTTTATTGTTTCCGTAAGGGTCGGTCATGTAACCTCCGAACTCCACATCCAATTCAATGGTTTTTGTAGTGCCTTTAATAGTCAGTTCACCCGTCATTACGAAATCGTCGTCTTCTTTTGTGATCGCAGTGCTTTTAAAGGTGAGTTCGGGGTATTTTTCTACCTCGAAAAAGTCGGCACTTTTTAAGTGACCATCCCTGTCCGTATTGTTTGTAAATACAGAACCGGCATCAATGGTCGCTGTGATTGTGGAGTCCTCGAACTTTTCGCCATCAATTATTGCATCAAAAGTGGTGAACTCACCTTTTACATTGCTGATCATTAAGTGTTTTACCTTAAAGGTAATCTCACTGTGTGTTGGGTCTAACTTCCAAATAGTAGCCATATCTAATTCTTCTTTTTATAATTTTTATATCCAAATTGACTTAAATCAAGTGTCATATTTGTATATACAAATGTCGTTAATTTAGTAAGGCACTGGGTAATACGAATAGGAAGAAATGTTGTACTATTCGGTAATCAAGGCTTTCATTTCCCTTCTGAAGGCGGTAGGGGTCTGTCCTGTTTTACGTTTGAACACTTTGGAGAAGTACGCTTTTTCGTTGTAACCGATCTCGAAACCAATTTCGGCAATGTTCTTATTACTGTTGATGAGCAGGTTTTTGGCTTCGGTCAGTTTTCGGGTCTCGATGATTTCGCCTGCGCTTTGCTGCATTACTTCTTGACAAACGATATTAAGGTTGCGTTCGCTCATAAAAAGTTTATCGGCGTAGAACGATATTTTGACATTACGTCTATAGTTTTCCTCGAGGATATGAAGAAAGTGGGTATAGGTCTCAGAGGCTGAATTCGCGGCATCTGCCTCTATGTTTGTCGGATTTTCATGATTGATGATGGTGAGCAAGGTCATATACAATTGCTTGATAACGACCAGCCCAGGGGAGGGTCTGTTAATTTCATCATGCATCATTTCACATAAAGCGGTGAGACGGCCAAAACATTCGTTGGTCGGAAGGGTTACGTTGGCCCGATTATGAAAATAACCATACATTTTAAAAATAACCTCGGACATAAACTCGCTCCGAAATCGAATCACCCAAAGGTCGCATTCGCCATTATGGGTTTGTGGACGCAACAAATGAGGTTTGCCTCGGGTCACAAAACTGATGAAGGGCGCATAGACAGTCTCATCTTCAAAATCGATAAAGTGGGAGATTTTACCCTTGGCCCCAATGATCATTTCCTCAAAATCGTGCACATGGGCCTCAATATGCTTATCCTCCAAGGCAATGGCATCTTCTGTGGTAAATTTGAATATGTTGAACAGTTGCTCCAAGGTTGAATTGGTTTTTATAAATCCTGAAAATAACCAAACGAATTTAAGGTAAAACCGAAATACTTTAAACTAAATAAAACTTTTCTACTGCAACCGCATAACTTGTTCCACCCAATCACTTTGATTGTCCAAAGCAATGTCAGGCGTTATACCTTTGATTTCATAGGTGTCAAAATTTTCCCCCGCTTGTTCTGTGGAAAGCGATAGTTGAACTCCAGCACAATCGGTTTCAGCGGAATACGATTTATTTCCATAACCATATGCCAACATGCCACGGGAATTTTCACCAGCGATTATGGTTCTCGGGTCTTTTTTAAGAGCCAAAGCGGTCAATTCTGCGGAGCTACCCGTTTTAAAATTAATGAGTACATAAATCTTCTCAATATTTTTATTCTTTTTAAGGGATTTCAGAAGCTCATCCGCTTGCTTGGTGGCTCCACCTCCGTTATTTCTTAAATCGATGATCAGATTTTTATGGGTGAGTTTTGGAAGGTTTGTATCATAAAAATTTTCAGCTTCCTTCATCAAGTTTCGGGTGCGTCTAAGCGTTTTAATGCCGATATAATCAAATGAAGGGCTCAGGGAGACGTAATTGAAATTGTTCTTATGGTTTTTATTGAAAAAGTATTGGTTGGCCGTATTCCAAAAGGTGCCATGAATTCGTCCATTTTGGATTTTGACATTGTCTTGATAAAACAACATTCCATTTTGATAAAACTCGAACAGTTCGTAGTTTCCTTCCGATGTTTGTTGAATTTTAAGTCTGATGGTGCCCTTAGTCCAATTTTCACTGTTGGAGGCTAGGGTGATGCCATACCAGACTCCATCTGTTTCTTTGTTCACATAGATTTTGTCGCTTCCCATATGGTAAATACCTGAAACTCCATCGTTTTGGACAAAACGGGTATCAAATGATTTTTGATATTTCGGAATGCTTTTGGAAACTTCATCTGGAACCAGATAAATCTCGTTATGTCTGTCTTTGATAAACGATGCAAATTTTTGAAGGTATCCAACACAGAAGTAGTTCTTTAAAGGGTCATTTTCTATTTCTGTGGCAATTTTGGTTTTCCAGGCCTTAAAATCTGCTTCTTTACCAGTTTTTTTGATCTGCACCTTAAAGCTTTCAGCATTGGTGATGAGTTTAGCCACATTTTCAAGTTCATCTTGACAGTTGCAAGATTTGTTTTGGGCGTTTAAAAAAGTGGTTAAAAGTAATAATAGGGTAATGGTAGGTTTGAACATAAATGCAAAAAGCGAGTTGGTATCGGTTCTATATTAGTTAGACGCCAGTAAAATTAAAAAGGTTGCCTCGATTTAGCCTAAGTTCTATTTTGTCTTTGTGTTATTTTAATTGAACTACCAAAACAAAATCTGCTTGGTCGTAATCTCGATTTTTAGGTAATTCTACCAAGGTACCATATGAATTGGTGTTGTGCTTCAACTTTTTCTTGGATTGAAAATCGACCACACTTGTAATTTTGCCCTCTACGGTCGGGAAAAAGAAATTGTCGGTTTTCCAGTCCATTATATGAATATAGATTTTATCATCCTTTTGTGTGGATACGCCCCAACTTTGAGGTGCAATTTGGCCGCCTCTGGTTTCGTATATGGATTCGCCATAAGTTGAGGTCCAATCACCAATTTCTTTTAAAGTTGCAATAAATTCAGGCTGAATTTTTCCATTGGGCATTGGTCCCACATTAAGCAGAAAGTTTCCATTATGCCCCGCTGCTTTCACCAAATATTGAATCAGCTCCTTGGTAGATTTATAGGATTTGTCCTGTAACGAAAACCCCCATTGGTGCGCCATGGTCTCGGCAGTTTCCAAGGGTAACTTTCCCACAGTGGCTTCTCCACTATAACCTCCTTTGTTTTGTCCAGGCAAGTCCCGTTCAAACATTTGAAAATCTTCGCCTGGGTTAGGGGTCTGATGGTGATTGCTGCCAATCATGGCTTGGGGTTGCAGTTCGTGAATCAAATCATAGGTTTTTCTCAATTGCCAATCCGCCTCTTTTTTATCCCACCAGCCATCAAACCAAATACCGCCAATTTCCCCATAGTTGGTCAAGAGTTCCGTGAGTTGACCGTTCATATAATCCAAATAGTCTTCCCAATTGCCTTTATCGGGTCTTCCAGACTTCTTTCCTGTATCGCCTCTAGGATAGTAATCGTTGTGATGCCAATCCAATTGCGAATAATAGAGAAACAGTTTCATGTCGTGCTTTCTGCAAGCTTCGGCCATTTGTTTAATGACATCTTTTTTATAGACCGTTCTGTCCATAATATCCCAATCACTCAGTTTACTATTGAACATGGCAAAGCCATCGTGGTGTTTGGTGGTAATGGTTATGTATTTCATCCCAGCATTTTTGGCCATCAGCACCCATGCTTCGGCATCAAATTCGGTAGGGTTGAAAAATGCAGGTAGTTTTTCGTAGGTAGCTACATCAATGCCTTGGGTTTCCATGACCCATTCGTGAACTCCCAAAACGGAATAGACCCCCCAGTGTATAAATAGTCCAAACTTAGCATCTTGATACCATTCTCTATTCTTTAAATTTTCAGGTGATGGTTGGTAATCTTGGGAAATGGAAGGATTGGCGAAAAGAAGTGCCATAAATACAAGTGCGAAGTACTTTTTCATTTTGGTTTGATTTAGTTATTGATCAGCGGCTTACAAGTTAAATATATTTCAATTGACAATTAACAATCATCAATGAACAATAATCGATTAATAATGAATAGCGATAGATTGCAATTATATAGATTTCTCGACTGCCTGCCTGCCGCAGGCGGGCGCTCGAAATGACAGTTTTTAATATTATCCAGCAATCCAACAATCCAGCTTCTAACTATTCCTTCGACAACGTTCAGGAACCTTTTAGCTTTTACCCACTAACCCTAAACCTATACGATAACTTCCAACAAATCACTATCTTTGGGGCCCGAAAACGCACAGTAGGCATATGAGCAAAAAAGTCGCATTTTATACACTGGGTTGTAAACTCAATTTCTCTGAAACTTCCACGATTGCAAGAAGTTTTGAAAAGGAGGACTTTGAGCGTGTGGACTTTTCTGAAGAGGCCGATGTGTATGTGATTAATACCTGTTCGGTGACCGAGAATGCGGACAAACGATTTAAAACCATCGTAAAACAGGCCCAAAAAGCCAATCCTGAAGCATTTGTAACTGCTGTTGGTTGCTATGCCCAGTTAAAACCCGAGGAGTTGGCAGCGGTGGATGGCGTTGATTTGGTGCTTGGAGCCACTGAAAAGTTCAAGATTACCGATTACCTGAACGATCTTACCAAAAATGATAAGGGCGAAGTGCACTCTTGTGAAATAGAAGATGCCGATTTTTATGTAGGAAGTTATGCCATTGGTGACCGTACCCGTGCCTTTTTAAAGGTTCAGGATGGTTGTGATTACAAATGTACTTATTGTACCATTCCTTTGGCTCGTGGGATTTCCCGAAGTGATGCATTGGAAAATGTACTCAACAATGCCAAAGAGATTGCCTCCAAGGATATTAAAGAGATTGTACTCACTGGAGTGAACATTGGGGATTACGGAAAAGGAGAGTTTGGGAATAAAAAGCACGAACATACCTTTTTTGATTTGGTAAAAGCTTTGGATGAGGTAGAAGGGATTCACCGCCTTAGAATTTCATCTATTGAACCCAATTTGTTGAAAAACGAGACTATTGATTTTGTGGCCCAGAGCAATTCGTTTGTGCCTCATTTTCATGTTCCGCTACAGAGTGGGAGCGATGACATTCTAAAGAAAATGCGTCGTCGTTATTTGTCCAATTTATATGTAGATAGGGTAAAACGAATCAAACAAACCATGCCCCATGCCTGTATAGGTGTGGATGTTATTGTAGGTTTTCCTGGAGAGACGGATGAACATTTCCTGGAGACCTATCACTTCTTGAACGAATTGGATATTTCTTATTTGCATGTGTTTACCTATTCCGAAAGGGATAACACTGTAGCTGCCGAAATGGATGCCGTTGTACCTAAAAAAGTGCGCAACAAACGCAGTAAAATGCTTCGTGGGCTATCTACCAAAAAACGTAGGGCATTTTATGAAAGTCAGTTAGGAACTACTCGAACCGTTTTGTTCGAAGGAGAAAACAAATTGGGCTACATTCATGGATTTACGGAAAATTACGTAAAAGTGAAGGCGCCATGGGATCCTTCTTTGGTAAATACCTTACACCAAGTGGAGCTTACCGATATTGATGAGGATGGGTTGGTGCGTTTCGAATTTGTTTCCTATAATATTATGGCATAAAAAAACCTCCCGAAATCAGGAGGTTTGGTTCTTAGGTTGTGCAATACATCAGATGCGTATTCCTACTGGAAGCATTTCTTTGTATTGTCTGTTTTTTCGTAGAAATCCTGCAATTTGAGGACTAGTTGGTACTACTCTTTGGTTTTTCTCTTGGATTTCGTTAAGAACGGCTTTAATAAAGTCTTCTTTAAAACCTTCTTCTGTAATTTCTTCTGGGATAACCAATTTGGTTAAAAATACTTTACGTTCCTGAGAAGAGTACTCAATTTTGGCTAAATGCCCATCGACCTTAGCTTCAAATTGACGTAAGAAACTATTGTCTGTGATTTCCATTTGTGTCATATAGTACTTTTTTGTTTTACTCCTAAAACACCCTGAATGGTAATTTCAAAGAAAAACCCCATTCAAAATAAATGTTCATTTGGTGGGGTTGGCTGCAAAAGGGATACAAAATTAGTCAAAATATTGCTAAATTCCTAACCCTTATCGATATTTGGTGCTGTATGCCCGATAATAAAACCCATGTTTACCTTATGCCAGGAATGGCTGCCAATTCATCTATTTTTGATGGCATTCATTTGCCTGAAAATAGCTTTGAAACTCATAAACTGGACTGGTTTTTACCTGAAAAGGGAATGCCCCTTCAAGATTATGCGGAAAAGATGTGTGAGTTTATCCATCATCCAAATCCTGTTTTGATTGGTGTGTCCTTTGGGGGTATGTTAGTGCAGGAAATGGCCCATTTCATTCAGCCCAAAAAAATAGTGGTGGTATCTTCGGTAAAAAGCAAGCACGAGCTTCCCAAAAAAATGATTTTCGCGAAGTATACCAAAGTGCACAAATTGCTTCCTACGGGTTTGGTAAACAATGTGGAACTTTTGGCAAAATATGCTTTTGGCGAAGCAGTGACCAAACGCTTGCATCTCTATGAAAAATATCTTTCCGTAAGAGATAAGGGATATATAGATTGGTCCATAGATCAAATGGTGAATTGGAACCAAGAAGTTCCTCCGCCCAATACCGTTCATATTCAAGGGGAGAAAGACACGGTTTTTCCAATTGTGAATATCAAGGATTGCATCAAGGTGAAAAATGGCACACATACCATGATCATACATCGGGCAAAATGGTTTAATGATAACCTCCCCACAATTATTTCCGAATAATTTCGTCTTTATAATAGTATCTTTACAAAGTAGTTAAATAGGGAAGACATGAAACAAATGAAGAACGTATTGGCCTTTATTGGTTTATTGGCCGTAGTGAGCACGCTAATTTTTGCAGTGCAGTCGAATGTAGAAGAGGAACAGGCAGTGGAGAAGGAAGAACCCGTTGCCAACGATAAAAATGTGGCGGATACCTACCAGATCAGTGCCATTGAAATTCCAAAGGATTTAAATTTTGCTGGGGAAGATGTACCGCAAGATGACCCAGAGATCATGGAACGTGTTGATCGTGAGTTTTTGGTGAACACCTATTGGCAATCCAACGCTTTATTATTGATGAAGCGTGCGAATAAATATTTCCCCATTATTGAGCCCATTCTTAAAAAGAATGGCGTGCCGGACGATTTCAAATATTTGGCCGTGGCCGAAAGTGGATTGGAAAATGTGGTTTCTCCTGCGGGTGCAACTGGGTTTTGGCAAATTATGAGAGCTACGGGGAGGGAATATGGTCTGGAAGTAAATGATAATGTGGATGAACGTTACCATGTAGAAAAGGCGACTCAGGTTGCTTGCGATTACCTAAATAAATGGAAAGATCGTTTTGGAAACTGGACATTGACTGCTGCAGCTTATAATGCTGGTCCTGCTGGTGTGCAAAAGTACATGGGAATTCAGCAAGTCGATGATTACTATGATCTATTGTTGGGGCAGGAGACTGGACGTTATGTGTTTCGTATTTTGGCAATCAAGGAAATTCTTTCCCACCCAGAAAAATATGGTTTTCAATTGGATGAAGACGATATGTATGAAAAAGTACCCACCTTTACCGTAGAAGTGGATACAGCCGTAACCAACTGGGCCGATTTCGCCGAGCTTTACGAAATCAACTACAAAATTCTAAAAAGACATAATCCCTGGTTGCGCGAACCGCATTTGAACAATGCATCACGCAAAAAATACACCATCGAAATCCCAAACAAAGGGGTTTACCGAGTAGGTGGTGTTGGGAAGTAACTTTCTAATAATTAAATATAAAATAAGGCGAGGGGAAATACTCTTCCACTTTTGGTAGCAATGTTGATGAAATATACCCCCAATCGGAATAACCAGCATCCATGGCTTCTTGGGTAAGGATTTGCAGATGCACATGGCAAAACCAGCCGCCACTATCACTTTCTTGCCCGATATGCGCAAACTCTTGCCCAGCTTTGATCTTATCACCAACCTTGACCAAATGTGGCGTTTTCAAGTGCCCGTAGAGCGAATAGAAGACAACACCATTGATATTATGTTTTAGGATGATGTAGCCGCCATAATTGCCCACAGTGGTTTCTTTGCCTGTTTTATAAACCTCAGCATCAAGTGGAGCAAACATGGGTGTGTCAAAGGGCACAACAATATCCAGTCCAAGATGGTAATACCGTTTTTCCTCAATTATGTTCGGGTAGGCCCTTAGTAGTGTTTTTCGTTCTTCCAAGTACTTACCAATGCCCCATTGGTGGTTGGTGGCCGCCAATTCATCAAAAATCATGGTGTTGAACTGCTGAAAATCGAACAGGGTGTACTCCAGTGTTTTTGGGTTGTTGGACGAAAAATCAAAGATATATGGCGTTCCTTTTAAATAATCACCAAATAAGGGATGAATAGTAACACCATTGAGGTTGAGGGGGTAGTACATAGGTAATGCGGTCTGAAATATAAAGCTACGTAATTCTTGGATATGCTGATTAGCTAAAGTCTGGACTGTATATTTCAAATTTCAAATTCGAATATGTTTGAATGAAATTTATAGCCTCATTACAAACATCAAGACTACTTAAAGATATTAATTTAGATTTTCTCGTATGTCGATTGCATAAAAGATAAATGTCAAACGTATTAAATGTTGAAGACACCCTACCATGTGAAGCAACAAGAATTGATGAATAATTTTTTCTTTTTTTGAATTTAAGGATAGTGATTGCTTCAAAGTCATTCAATTTAATTTCAGACTTCAAAATCAATATTTTTCCAATGTAAATCCCTTTGTAAATACTACCATTTTTATGAAAAAATCCTTTTTTGGAAAAAAGAAAAATAATTGGAGTTAAAACAATTGGTGTAACCCATAACCATTTAAAATCATTGTTATAGATAATATTAGAAAGTAATGTCTCATATAATATTATAATAGCTAAGAGATCTAATATTATAAGTTGGATTTTTTGTTCAAGAGTTAGAATTGATTCCAATGGCAATTTTCCCATAATTGATTCAGTTAGGAATTAAACTAACGGAATCAAATGAAAAATGTACGTAACAATTGACCAACACCCCATTTGAATTGACGAATCACCAATCCAACAGAAAAAGAAAAGGAAAAGAAAAGAAGATGAAAAGAAAAAGAACTTAGATCTTCTTCATTTGCTGTTGCATCATCTTAATTTGGTCGGTAAGCATGTTGTTCTTGTCCAACTTTTTGGCCTCTTGCAACAATTGGGTCGCCTCACGCTTTCTGCGCTTTTGCATAGCAATACCCGCCAAGCTCAATTTGGTCATGGCCACATCGTAATCCATGGTCAAACCAAATTTTAGTGCTTTTTTAAAGTATTTTTCGGCCTGGGTCAGGTTTTTTTGGGAGTAGATGATTCCGTGCAGGTAATTAAAGTACCCCTGTTGCTTTTTAATCAAGGCGGCTTCAGGGTTCTTGATCTTGCTCAACCACATTTGGGTGCCCTCCAAATCCTGTTTTCTCATTTTAAGGAAAGCCAAAAGAATAAACTCGTTCCGAAAATATAAGAAAATAAAAACCAGGGAGAATAAAATCAAGGCGATACCATTACCTATATTACCTTCAATAAATTGGTAAACGGCATATGCAATGATCATTACGGCTATTACGAGCTTAATATTTTTGTTGAACATGTTGTCTGAGATTTTTACCTTTGTTTAAGCGGTTGCAAAAGTACTAAAAACAAAATTAAATATTTTTCTTTAGGGCTTGTCAAAATAAAAAGTCTTTGTATATTTGCGCCCAGAATTTTTTAGGGAAAAGAATTTTCCCATCAACAAAATCCATTAAAGAGTTCCGAAATGAAAAGAACGTATCAGCCGTCAAAAAGGAAGAGAAGAAACAAGCATGGTTTTAGGGAGCGCATGGCGACTGCCAATGGTAGAAAAGTTCTTGCGAGAAGAAGAGCCAAAGGAAGAAAGAGATTAACTGTTTCCTCTGAGCCAAGACATAAAAAATAATGATGAAAATTATTATTAAATTAAAGGTGTTACTTTTTTAGGTAACACCTTTTTTTTGACATATTGAGAAATAACGAGTAACCCTAAGAGAATGCCCAAAAGAAAAGATTTAAATTCCATTTTGATTATTGGTTCTGGTCCAATTATTATTGGTCAGGCGTGTGAGTTCGATTACTCTGGTTCCCAAGCGCTTAGGTCGCTTCGCGAAGATGGTATAGAAACCATTTTGATCAACAGCAACCCTGCTACGATCATGACCGACCCTGCCATGGCAGACCATGTGTATCTAAAACCCTTGAACACCAAATCCATTGTTGAGATCCTACAAAAACATCCCAATATCGATGCGGTTTTACCGACCATGGGTGGACAAACAGCATTGAACCTTTGTATCGAGGCCGATGAAAAAGGAATTTGGGAAGATTTTGGCGTAGAGATCATCGGGGTGGACATTGATGCCATCAACATTACCGAAGATCGTGAGAAGTTTAGGGAGCTTATGCTTAAAATTGGGGTAGGAATGCCGCCTCAAGCTTCTGCTACCTCTTTCCTTAAAGGAAAGGAAATTGCCCAGGAATTTGGTTTCCCGTTGGTAATTAGAGCTTCGTTTACCCTTGGTGGTGCTGGAGCAGGTATCGTTTATGATCCAGAAGATTTTGACGATATGTTGAGCCATGGATTGGAAGTTTCGCCGATTCACGAAGTAATGATCGATAAGGCCTTGATGGGCTGGAAAGAATACGAGTTGGAGTTGCTACGTGACAAAAACGACAACGTAGTGATCATCTGTACCATCGAAAACATGGACCCAATGGGGATTCACACTGGGGATTCCATTACCGTGGCACCTGCGATGACCCTTTCCGACAGTACATTCCAACGTATGAGGGATATGGCCATCCATATGATGCGCAGTATCGGGGATTTTGCTGGTGGATGTAACGTACAGTTCGCAGTAAGTCCAGATGAAAAAGAAGATATTATTGCCATTGAGATCAACCCAAGGGTTTCCCGTTCGTCTGCATTGGCATCTAAAGCAACAGGGTATCCGATTGCGAAAATCGCGGCCAAATTGGCCATCGGTTACACTTTGGATGAGTTGGACAACCAAATTACCAAGTCCACTTCGGCCTTGTTCGAGCCAACTTTGGACTACGTAATCGTAAAAATACCACGTTGGAATTTCGATAAGTTTGAAGGTTCCGATAGAACATTGGGACTTCAAATGAAATCTGTTGGCGAGGTGATGGGAATTGGGCGTTCCTTCCAAGAAGCCTTGCACAAAGCCACTCAATCCCTCGAAATCAAACGAAATGGATTGGGCGCCGATGGAAAAGGGTACAAAGACTACGAAACCATCATTGAAAAACTGCGTGTACCTAGCTGGGATAGGGTTTTCGTGATCTACGATGCCATCCAATTGGGTATTCCGTTAAAACGCATTCACGAGATCACCAAAATAGACATGTGGTTCTTAAAACAATACGAAGAGCTACATTTCTTGGAGATGGAAATCTCAAAATATACCATAGAAAGCTTGCCAAAAGCCTTGTTGTTGGAGGCCAAGCAAAAAGGGTTCGCCGATCGTCAAATTGCACACATGTTGGATTGTTGGGAAAGCGAAGTACATACCAAGCGTATGGATTTGAACATCAACAGGGTGTACAAGTTGGTAGATACCTGTGCGGCTGAGTTTAAAGCGGTAACTCCTTATTATTACTCCACGTTCGAAGAAGAAATCGAAACCGCAGATGGCGAACGCTATGTGGCCAACGACAGTGTGGTGACCGACAAGAAAAAGGTGGTGGTTTTGGGTTCAGGACCTAACCGAATCGGGCAAGGAATTGAATTTGATTATTGCTGTGTGCATGGTGTTTTGGCATCTGCTGAATGTGGCTACGAGACCATTATGATCAACTGTAACCCAGAGACCGTTTCCACTGATTTTGATACGGCGGACAAACTATATTTTGAGCCTGTATTCTGGGAACACATTTACGATATCATCCTACATGAAAAACCAGAGGGTGTAATTGTTCAGTTGGGAGGTCAGACCGCATTGAAATTGGCCGAAAAGTTGGATAAATACGGCATCAACATCATAGGAACCAGTTTCCAATCCTTGGATTTGGCGGAAGATAGAGGTAGTTTCTCCACATTGTTGAAAGACAACAACATTCCTTATCCAAAATTCGGAGTGGCTGAAACCGCTGACGAAGCTTTAGATTTGGCAGAAGAATTAAATTTCCCATTGTTGGTTAGACCGTCTTATGTATTGGGTGGTCAAGGGATGAAAATTGTGATCAACAAAGAAGAATTGGAAGCCCATGTGGTGGACTTGTTGCGCAAAATCCCGAACAACAAATTGTTGTTAGATCACTATTTGGATGGCGCCATCGAAGCAGAAGCTGATGCTATTTGTGACGGGGAAGATGTGTATATCATCGGAATCATGGAGCATATTGAGCCTTGTGGAATCCACTCAGGAGACTCGAATGCGACCTTGCCACCGTTCAACTTGGGTGAATTTGTAATGCAGCAAATAAAAGACCATACCAAAAAGATTGCCTTGGCATTGAACACGGTTGGTTTGATCAACATCCAGTTTGCTGTTAAAGATGATATTGTTTACATCATCGAGGCAAACCCAAGGGCATCACGTACTGTTCCTTTTATCGCGAAAGCATACAAAGAACCTTATGTGAACTATGCTACCAAGGTAATGTTGGGTGAGAAGAAAGTGAAAGATTTTAACTTTAACCCACAATTGGAGGGCTACGCTATAAAACAACCTGTATTCTCTTTCAACAAGTTCCCGAACGTAAACAAAAACCTAGGGCCAGAAATGAAGAGTACTGGAGAGAGCATCTTGTTTATTGATAGCCTAAAGGATGATGAGTTCTATAACTTGTACTCCAGAAGAAAGATGTACTTGAGCAAGTAATACAAAGTATTTACATAGAAAAAGGGCTGCTTTAAGCGGCCTTTTTTATGCTTTATTCTCTGATAGGAGTAAAAGACTCCGCAATCATTTCAAAAGTTGTTCGGTATTGGTCTGCATAGGATGTAAAGGTCCAGGACATAATCATATATACTTTTTCGCCACCATCAATAAAGGTTAGGAAATAAGTGATTTCCTCATCCACACCCTCTACATGGGCACTGATTTCAACCGATTCACTTTCCAACCCATGAATTGTATTTGGTTTGGGTTCTGATTGTTGATGCATATTCATGGTAGTTCCAAGCAGTTGCATTTGAATGGCCCTATAATTTTGTAGGGGAGAAGCTTCATCGTTGTATTCTTCCAATTCTTTTAGAATTTCAATAAACTCCGCCTTGGGCTCATCAATAATAATGGTATAGGTTTCTTTAAGGGCATTTTGATATTGCAATGAGGCTTCTTCATTCAATGCCGTGGTGCCCCTCATAAATTTTGGAATGGAAACTTGATATTCCCCATTGACCGAAACGGTATTAAAATCTTCGAATTTGGTATTCTCATCCGCTTCCTTATTACCAGACCCTAAACAGGAAACAAAAAGAAATGCGCAACAGAAAACAACAATTTTAGAGATGGATTTCATGGTTTGGATTGATTTCAACACTAAGATAATGGTAAAAAAGACTGATATTTTGCTGAAAATCAAAAATCCAATTTATCTGTTTTGCTTTTTCTGCCAGCGATTACAATTTTTATTTTAAAAAAAATAGCCCTTTTTTAAATTTTAACCATTATTAACAACAAGCGTTTGTTGGTGAACTTCCATTGACATAGCTTTGTCCCCCAAATGAAAAAGGCATTTAAAAAATATAGCTTTCCATTACTGATCCTACTATTGGGAGGCTTCATCAATTTGTATGCATATTCGCAAACAGCTATTGATGATTCAGATGCCTGTTATGTACTAGGTTATGAGGAATCTAACGATGCTTCTACCATTCATCATGTACCTTCAACTGAGGACCACAAGCATTACGCAGAGACCGAGGTTGAGGAACAGGAAGAGCGAGAAGAAGAAGTTTCCTCCCACGACCACTACCTTCCCGATAGCAGTTACTTAACTGCATATTCACATACCAGCTTAGTAGAGCAATTCCTATCTGAATCTAACAGTGACAAGGGGTATTATACCTCCAAAGAAATCGCTACACCCACAAAGCGACACATTAGGTTCCAAGTTTTCCGTATTTAGAATTCTCCTCCAAAGAGGTTATATCCCTTATGGCTTCACATCAAAACTTTTGAGTAAAATTCAATAACCAGGGCAGGTCCATTGTTTATTTAGGATTCGGACTTCCCTAATTCATTCAGAAACCATTTTAAACCACTAAAACTATGAGGAGAATTTCGTTCTTCATCGGCTTGTTGGTATTGATTATTCATACAAGCTGCGAATCCAAAAAACACGAAAAAAAAGAAGAAACAAAGTACCTTGTTTCAAGTCCAATTCGATTGGATACTTCTATCACCAAGGACTATGTTTGTCAAATACATTCCATTAGGCACATTGAACTACGAGCCTTGGAAAAAGGATATTTACAGGATATTTATGTAGATGAAGGTCAAGTAGTAAAAAAGGGGCAACAGATGTTCCACATTATGCCCAACGTTTACGAAGCAGATCTTCAAAAGGCAAAAGCAGAAGCTGAAGTTGCCGAAATAGAATACAAAAACACCCAATTGCTGGCAGATGGTAATGTAGTGTCAGCGAACGAATTGGCCATGGCCAAAGCAGAATTTGCAAGAGCTAAGGCAGAAGTATCGTTGGCCGAAACCCACTTGGGCTTCACCAACATCCGTGCACCTTTTGATGGGATTATGGACCACTTGCATGTTCGAGAGGGCAGCCTTTTGGACGAGGGTGAATTGTTGACCACACTTTCAGACAACAGTAAAATGTGGGTATACTTCAACGTACCCGAGGCCGAATACTTGGATTACATTACCAGTGCCAATAAAGGCAGCAAACAAGATGTGGAGCTTTTGATGGCCAATAACAAAAAATTCTCAGAACATGGGATTGTTGAGACCATCGAAGGAGAGTTCAACAACGAAACGGGTAACATTGCCTTTAGGGCCACTTTCCCAAATCCAGAGGGTGTATTGCGCCACGGGGAAACAGGAAGTATTCTGATGACCATCCCGCTTAAAAATGCCATGTTGATTCCACAGAAAGCCACTTTCGAGGTTTTGGACAAAAAATATGTGTTCGTATTGGATAAAGATGATAAAGTGCAACAGCGACAAATTGAGATAGGAGCAGAATTGCCCCATTTATTTGTGGTTAATAAGGGCCTTGAAGAGAGTGACAAGGTGTTGTTGGAGGGCATTAGAATGGTGCGAAGCGGTGAAAAAATTCATTATGAGTTTGAAAAACCAGCTTCCGTACTGTCACACCTCGACCTGTACTCCGAATAGCAACCCCATAATCTTTATCAGACATGTTTAAAAAGTTTATACATAGGCCAGTTTTGGCCATTGTGATCTCGGTCATCATATTGTTTATTGGCTCTTTGGCCATAAAACAATTGCCCATCTCACAATTTCCACAGATCGCACCAACCACGGTAAACATATTTATTGCGTATCCGGGTTCGAGTGCAGATGTTTTGGTTAAATCAACCTTGATTCCTTTGGAAACCTCAATTAACGGGGTGCAAGGGATGCGATACATTGCATCTGACGCCACTAGTGCAGGTGAAGGAACTTTAAGGGTGATTTTTGAACCAGGAACAGACCCTAATGAAGCAGTAGTACGGGTAAAAACCAGGGTTGACCAGGTGATGCCATTATTGCCAGAACTGGTGCAACGAGAAGGAGTGATTATTACCCCCGTACAACCCAGTATGTTGATGTATGTGAACCTGTACAGTGATGCTAAGGACAATGACGAAAAGTTCCTGTACAACTACGCATACACCAAAATGATTCCCGAAATACAGCGTATCAATGGTATTGCGAGTGCACAGATTTTGGGTAGCCGTAAGTTTGCGATGCGTGTTTGGTTAAAACCCGACCGTATGCGTGCCTACAATGTTTCTGCCGAAGAAATTTTGGAAGCCATGCAAGACCAAAGTATTTTGGCCAGACCAGGTCGTTTAGGCCGTAGCTCGGGAAAAAGAGCGCAATCCTTGGAATATGTTTTGGTCTACCAAGACCGATATAGCGAACCAGAGCAGTACAAGGACATCATCATCAAGGCCAATGAAGAAGGTGAGATTTTGAAGTTGGGTGATTTGGCCGATGTGGAATTAGGAAGTGAATTCTTCGATATATATTCCAATTTGGATGGAAAACCGTCGGCATCCATCGTATTAAAACAGACGTTTGGAAGTAATGGTAGCGATGTTATCGAATCCGTAAAAGAAAAATTGACCGAGCTGGAAGCAGAAATGCCTCCTGGAATCGATTACAAGATCAGTTATGACGTATCCAATTTCTTGGATGCCTCCATCGAACAAGTTTTGCACACCCTGCGTGATGCCTTTATCCTTGTGGCCATTGTTGTATTCCTGTTTTTAGGGGATTGGCGTTCTACTTTAATTCCGATCATTGCGGTACCCGTGTCCTTGATCGGTGCATTTTTTGTAATGCAGCTTTTCGGATTGTCCATCAACCTGATTACGTTATTTGCCTTGGTATTGGCGATTGGTATTGTGGTGGATGATGCGATTGTGGTGGTGGAAGCCGTCCACATGAAGATGGAAGAAGAACACCTGACGCCGTACAAAGCGGCCTATGCCGTATTGGGTGAAATTGGTGGTGCCATTATCGCGATTACCATGGTGATGGTGTCCGTGTTTATCCCGATTTCATTCATGACAGGACCAGTTGGGGTATTCTACAGGCAATTCTCGATAACCATGGCGGGTTCCATAATCATTTCCGCTTTGGTGGCCTTGACTTTGACTCCAGTGCTTTGTGCCATGATGTTGAAAAATACGCATGGTCAGCCAAGAAAAAAATCATTGATGAACCGATTCATCGATTGGTTCAACCGTGGATTTGAAAAATTGACTGGACGTTATGTGAAAGTGTTGAACAAGGTAGTAAGTCGTAGGATACTCACCTTTGGAGTATTGTTGGCGTTCTGTGCGGGTATTTTCTTTACCAATAACATTTTGCCAGCAGGATTTATCCCAAGTGAAGACCAAGGGATGATCTATGCGATAATCCAAACCCCTCCTGGGGCCACTTTGGAACGTACCAACGAAGTAGCACGTAAACTTCAGGCCATCTGTGAGGAGACCGAAGGGGTGGAATCCGTTTCATCCTTGGCAGGTTATGAGATCATGACGGAAGGTCGTGGTTCCAACGCAGGTACCTGTTTGATCAACTTAAAACCATGGTCGCAACGGGAACACTCCGTTCACGAGATCATGGAAGAATTGGAAGAAGAGACCAAAGATTTAGGGGCAGTGATTGAATACTTCGAGCCCCCTGCTGTCCCTGGCTTTGGTTCATCTGGTGGTTTCTCCATGCGTTTGTTGGACAAGACCAACGGAACCGATTACCACGAATTCGAGCGTATCAACAACGATTTTATGGATGCCTTGAGAGAACGTAAGGAACTCACAGGTCTGTTCACTTTCTACGCAGCGAATTATCCGCAGTATGAGTTGAAAATCAACAATAAAGCGGCTATGCAAAAAGGTGTTTCCATAGGAAAAGCCATGGAAAACCTGAATATTTTGATTGGTAGTACCTACGAACAAGGATTTATCCGTTTTGGTCGATTCTTTAAAGTGTACACCCAAGCCGCACCTGAGTACCGTGGAATGCCATCGGACTTGGAAAAGCTGTTTGTGAAAAACGAAGAGGGTGAAATGGTGCCTTATTCTGCCTTTATGACGATGGAAAAACGTTTGGGACCGAACGAGATTACCCGTTACAATCTGTACAATTCAGCAGCAATTAGAGGACTTCCAGCTAAAGGGTACACTAGTGGTGATGCCATTAAAGCCATTGAAGAAGTGGCAGCCCAAACCTTGCCGAGAGGTTATGATGTGTCTTGGGAGGGATTGTCCTACGATGAAGCACGTCGTGGAAATGAATCACTCTACATCTTTATTGTGGTATTGATTTTCGTGTACTTGGTACTTGCCGCCCAATACGAAAGTTTCTTGTTGCCTTTGGCTGTAATTCTTTCCTTACCTATCGGGATTTTTGGATCGTTCGTGATGCTGAAATCCATGGGCTTGGCCAATGACGTGTATGCACAGATCGGTATGATCATGTTGGTGGGGCTGTTAGGGAAAAACGCGGTATTGATCGTGGAATTTGCCGTACAGAAGCGACGCGAAGGCTTTACCATTTTGGCAGCAGCCATTGAAGGGGCCAAAGTGCGTTTCAGGCCTATTTTGATGACCTCTTTTGCGTTTATCGCTGGTTTGATTCCATTGGTGATCGCTTCAGGAGCTGGGGCCATTGGTAACCGAACCATTGGTGGTTCTGCCATGGGGGGAATGTTATTGGGTACTTTGATTGGAGTTTTAGTGATACCTGGGCTGTACTACATTTTTGCAAAAATGGCCGATGGTAAAAATTTGATCAAGGATGAGCATGACGAACCAATGTCCGAAGAATTCT
Organism: Flagellimonas zhangzhouensis; assembly: GCF_900102925.1. Classification (GTDB taxonomy): domain Bacteria; phylum Bacteroidota; class Bacteroidia; order Flavobacteriales; family Flavobacteriaceae; genus Flagellimonas; species Flagellimonas zhangzhouensis. Next base: position 833,594 of record NZ_FNKI01000002.1, read on the forward strand.
TTAGACAGAACGATACGGTATTCAGGTTGAAGGCTCGACTTCGATTGTTGAATCAGCGAATGAAAAAAATGACAAATAAATCTGGAAACAAGAATAAACATGAAGATCAAGATGAAATATAGTAAAGCATTGTTCATTGGAATGATGGCCTTGGTGCTTTTTTATTCCTGTGTGCCTACACGAGAAATCAGGGATGAGGAAACTGCACTGCCTGAGCAATATCAAAACCAGTCCACCGATACCGTAAACACAGCATTGGTGCAATGGAAGGAGTTTTTTCAAGACCCTTACTTGGTTACTTTGATTGATTCAGCATTGGTAAAAAACCAAGAGTTGAACATTATGCTGCAACGGGTAGATATGGCCAAGAATAAAATTCAGGCCAAAAAAGGGGAATATTTACCCTTTGTGAATATCCAAGCAGGAGCAGAAGTGGAGAAAGTAGGGGAGTACACCCGAAATGGAGCTGTGGAGAAAAACTTGGAGGTAAAGGAAGGAGAGGAATTTCCTGAGCCACTCACCAATTATATGGTGGGGGCTTTTGCCACTTGGGAACTCGACGTTTGGAAAAAACTCCGAAACGAGAAAAAAGCAGCCGTTTATGAGTATTTATCAAGTGTTGAGGGTAAAAACTTCATGGTAACGAGCTTGGTAGCGGAGATTGCCGATTCCTATTATGAATTGATGGCCTTGGACAATCAATTGGCAATCATTGACCAAAACTTGGAAATCCAACAGAACGCCTTGCGCATGGTAAAACTTCAAAAAGAAGCAGCGCGTGCCACCGAATTGGCGGTCAAACGTTTTCAAGCGGAGGTATTGAAGAACCAAAGCCATAAATATGAGATCCAACAGCAAATTGTGGAGACCGAAAACAAATTGAACTTTTTGTTGGGTCGCTCACCGCAACATATTGACAGGACTTCGGACAGCTTTATCGATGCCCCCATTGATGCGATTAGTGCGGGAGTGCCATCGCAATTGTTGCAGAATCGTCCAGATGTACGTCAGGCGGAATATGAGTTGGCAGCGGCTAAATTGGACACCAAAGCGGCAAAAGCCAATTTCTACCCCCAGTTTACCATTAGGGCAGGCTTGGGATTGGAAGCTTTTGATGTGAAAAATCTGACTACAACTCCCGAATCGGTATTGTATTCAGCGATTGGTGATATGGTGGCTCCTTTGATCAACAGAAATGCGATAAAAGCGCAATACAAAACTGCAACGGACCGACAGTTGCAAGCGGTGTACGAGTATGAAAAGGCCATTTTGAATGCGTATATCGAAGTGGCGAACCAATTGTCCAACATCGACAATTTGAAAAAGAGTTACGAACTCAAAGATGGTCAAGTGCAGGCGTTAACGGAATCCATTGAACTTTCCACTCGTTTGTTCCAATCCGCAAGGGTGGAATATATCGAGGTGCTTTTGGCACAACGGGAAGCTTTGGAATCCAGAATGGAATTGGTGGAGACCAAAAAAGACCAGTTGCTGGCCCAGGTTAACATGTACCGGGCCCTGGGCGGTGGCTGGAATTAAGAGCCCCAAATCAGTGGTTTGGCCTACTGCCTTGGCTATTGATTTACCCAAAGAGAAACCCCGTTTACAACTGTAAACGGGGTTTTATTTTATGTTTGAAATTATTGAGTAAACTTAAAATGCTCTATTCTCCTTTATACTTTTCAAACCAAGCCAAAACGGCTGCTATTTTAGCAATCAAGTTACTAGGTTTGTTGGCTATACCGTGTCCCGCTCCTGGAATTCGAACCATGGCGGTTTCCACATTTTCCAATTTTAAAGCGGCATAAAATTGTTCCGATTCTGCAATTGGAGTACGATAATCTTCTTCACCTGTTAACAACATCGTCGGAGTGGTTACATTGCCCACATAGTTTAGAGGAGAACGCCTAAAATAATTCTCTGGGTCTTCCCAAGGTTTTTTACCAAACCAATATTTGGAGAAAAACTGAACTCCATCTGCATACAAAACAAAACTTGTCCAGTTGATTACGGGTTTTGCTACTACGGCTGCTTTGAAACGGTCTGTTTTGCCTACAATCCAAGCCGTAAGCACACCACCGCCAGAACCTCCTGTCACATAAAGGTTTTCCGTATCCACATATCCTTTTTCCAATAAAGCATCAACCCCAGACATTAAGTCTTCGTAATCGTGATTAGGGTAATCATGGTGAATTAAATTTCCAAATTCTTCTCCATAACTGGTACTTCCTCTAGGATTGGTGTACAATACTACATAGCCTGCTGCAGCATACGCTTGAATTTCCGCAGAATATACAGCACCGTAGCTTGTAAAGGGCCCACCGTGGATTTCCAGAATCATTGGATATTTCTTCGATGGGTCAAAATCGGGAGGAGTAACCACCCAACCTTGAATCTTGCGTTGATCATAGCTGGATTCCCACCACATTTCTTCCACCTTGCCCAATTTCTTGAAAGCAAAAAGATCATCGTTTACAGCTGTCAAACGTTTGGTACTTTTGGAATCAGCAGCACCTAAATCGGATGGATGCGAAGTATCACCAATTGTATAGGCAAACTTATTATTGCTTGAAGCTGAAAAGCTAGCTGCATTGTAGGGCCTTCCCAAAGAAAGCCCTCCCAAACCATCCGTAATTTCGGAAACGTTACCTGATAAACTCATAGAAGCCAATTTGCCTATACCTTGGTCGGTATAGATAAAATAGAATCCGTTGCCTTTGCTGTTCCAAACCATATCCTCTACATCTCTATCAAAATCACCAGAAATTAATTTTGAATCTGTACCATCGACGTTGATCACATATAATTGGGTAAGTTGATACCCTTGAAGTTTGTCGTCGTAGCCCAAATAGGCAATTTTAGAACCATCGGGAGACAAAACGGGGTGGGCGTCTGGTCCGTAGCGGTCAGTCAATGGTGTGATTTTTCCATCAACCGTGCTGATTTTATAGATTTCGCTATCTGCTGGTTCCATTTCCTCATCCTTGTGGAAATTAGCATTAAAATACAGATGTGTATTGTCTTTCGCCCAAATTGGTCCACCGTGTTCAAATTCTGTAAAGGTGAGTTGTTTTGGAGTTCCACCGCTGATAGGCAATGTAAATAACTGAGTGTTTCCACCTTTATAATAGCCAGCACCATCACCGCGATAGTTCATTTTATCAATGTATTTTGGTGGATCATTCCATTTGGCACCCTCAGGTTTGGCGGGCATTTTAATGATGGATTTATTGGCTTCGGGTACAAACATGTTGAATGCCAATGTAGTGTCATCGTATGACCAAGAAACCTGCCCAGGCGATTGTGGTGTGTTGGTCAACGCCATGGTTTCTTTAGTGTCCAACCACATCAGATATAGCTTCATTTTATCATCAGCCATATTCGATTTAAAAACGATTTTGGTACCATCGTGAGACCATTTTGGTGAGAAATCGTTGTGATTTCCTGTCGTCAAAGGTCGATTGTTGGAACCATCAAAATTAATGATCCAAAGGTTGGACAGGTTGCGGTCGGTCATCACATCCTTAAAATTGCGAACGTAGATGATTTTAGATCCATCTGGAGAAATTTGAGGGTCGGAAACGTATTCCATGTTAAAAATGTCCAGCAGTTCTAAATTGGATTGTACTTGACTGAATCCCAAAGGGATTATGGCCACAAATAGGAGTAGTGTGGCTACTAATTTTTTCATGAGAATTGAATTAGAAAGTTTGATTCTTAAATGTACGGAATTATTCTATCCCAAATAATAATGAGAGTTTGTCATGACGAGTTCAGTCGAGACATATATACAATGTGTCTTTCACTTGCTCCTTCGACTGCGCTCAGGATGACAGCTCAAGGTCCTTTAAGGCAAATAAATAATCAAACAATCCAGCCTTGAGCGGAGTCGAAAGGCCTTGTTTCACGTTAATACGTTGTGGTCATATTTTTGTCCACACAGATGATGAAATCTGCAATGCCCAAATTTTCCTCCGCCAATTGATGTACGTCTTCTTGTGTTACTGTGGAAATAGTTCCGTACGCCAAATCGGGACGCTCCAACATCAAATACCATAAAATACCCTCATAATTATTGGAATGGTACGCACCGTTGTAGTGCATAAACAAACTGTTTTCCTTGTAATTTTCAAGGATAAAATGCGCCATGGTGGCATCTTTTATGGCCTGGGCCATGACCAAGGTAGGGCTTCCATGGTCGCCCATCATTTTTAAAATATTTTGATAGCCAGGTAACTCAGGATCGTAGGTTATCGGCAAGGGGGCTATCCAAGATTTTTCTTTCGTGGAAAGGGAATCCAAAGTTTCAAATCCGCCTTTGTACACCATACTGGCATAGCGACGGGGCACATTGGTGGCCACAAAAACAAGTTCATTTTCCTTTGCAAAATCAACCAAAGGAGCATAATCGGTTTTATGGTTGGGCCAAAGTCTGGCAACTGTATCCAACGCTTTTGCATCAATTTCTTCAGCTAAGTAAGCGTTGAGCTCATTTTGGTTGTCCGCCTCAATCATTTCAGCCCCTAAAATCAATGGCTTTTTTAGAAATAGGTCCGACGTCAATTCAAATTGCAACCAATGCGCGATGGGATTGTTATGCAATTCCCCAAAGAGAATCATATCCTTTTCCTCCAAGGTCTTCAACATCTTTTTGTAGGTAACCTTTTTTCCTTTGGTATTATAAATCACATAAGGTGCTTTTTGGGCAGATGAAATAAGAATACCAAAAGCGAACGAAAGAAGGAAAAGGAAATTCTTCATATTATTATTTTATAATTATTTGTTCTCCCACTCCGTGTGAAAAATTCCCTCACGATCCAAACGCTCGTAAGTATGTGAACCAAAATAATCGCGCTGCGCCTGAATCAAGTTCAAGGGCAAACGACTACTAGTGTACGCATCAAAATAGGTTAGGGCGTTCGAAATTCCAGGTAATGGAATTCCATTTGCAGCGCCATAACCCACCAATTCACGGGCAGCATCCACTGTATCTTTTACTTTTTCCACAAAAGAGGGAGAGAGCAATAAGTTTCTCAATGCCTCATCGGCTTGGTAGGCTTCGGTAATGTCGGCCAAAAGTGCAGCACGGATAATACATCCCGCTCTCCAGATTTTTGCTATTTCTCCTAATTCCAATTCGTAACCATACTCTTTGGAGGCATCAGCCAATTGGTGCATACCTTGGGCATAGGTAATGATAAAGGCAAAATAGAGTGCTTGCTCTGCTTTACTTACAAATTCTTCCTTGTCAACAGCCGCAGGAGTTGGTCTATCGTAGAGTTCGTCTGCTTGAATGCGTTCTTCCTTTAAGGCTGAAATTTCGCGCATGCTCACCGCCACATCAATAGTTGGTACGGGAATTCCAAGATCCATTGCATTTTGGGATGTCCATTTTCCTGTACCTTTTTGCTTGGCCTTGTCCAAAATCATATCGACCAAATCATTATCGGTCAGATCGTCTTTTTGTTCAAAGATTTCTGAAGTGATTTCAACCAAGAACGATTGTAAACGACCTTGGTTCCATTCAGCGAACGTTTGGTGAAGCTCTTCATTGGAAAGTCCACCTGCTTTTTTCAAAAGGTCATAGATTTCGGAGGTCAATTGCATCAATCCGTATTCGATACCGTTGTGCACCATTTTCACATAGTTCCCTGCGGATTTTGGTCCTAAATAAGCCACACAAGGTTCACCTTTATATTTGGCGGAAACCGCTTCAAAAACTGGTTTCACATGTTGATAAGCATCACGGGAGCCTCCTGGCATTATGCTGGGCCCTTTACGAGCTCCTTCTGCACCACCGGAAACTCCAGCACCAAAAAAGTTGATACCCTTGTCTTTTAAATAAGCTTCACGACGGTCGGTATCTGTAAAAAAGGAATTTCCTCCGTCAATTATGATATCTCCCTTATCCAAATGGGGCAACAATCCCTCGATGACACTGTCTACAATCTTTCCAGCAGGAACCAACAGCATTATTTTTCTTGGGGTGCTCAATCCATCCACAAAGGTTTTTACATCCGAAGTGGCATTTACTTTTGCCTTGTCACCACCTTCTTCAATCAACGCATTTACTTTTTCCGCATCCAAGTCGTTACCAAAAGCGGTAAAACCGTTGTCGGCCACGTTCAAAATAAAATTGCGTCCCATTACCCCAAGGCCCACAAGCCCAAAATCATACATATCTGCCATTTTGTTATATTCTTCTACTTTTTGTTAAGACTGCCTTAAGGCTGCTCCATTCATCAAAATCGAACCTAAAATAAACCTTAAATTTGTCAAGCTCAAAATTAATGGTCTCAATTGATTTTTCTGCAGATCATTTACGATTTTTGTGCCGTCAGAAACCTAAAAAAACTATGAAGAAGACCGAAAACCAGATGCTCGTTATTTTTGGGGCATCCGGAGATTTGACTGCGAGAAAACTGATTCCTGCCCTTTTTAACCTATATATGGCCAAACAACTGCCTGAAAACTTTGTTGTTTTGGGGGCTAGTAGAAGTAATCTCAGTGATGAAGATTTTAGAAACCGCGTGGTTTTTGAAAGTGAATATTTAAAGGAAAAAATTAAGGATTTAAAAGAGGACGAAATCAATTCCTTTGCCAATAAAATCTATTATGAAGATTTGGGAGGGGATTATGATACGGATTATGCGCCATTAAGAAAACGTGTGGAAGCCTTAAAGGAGAAACACAATACTTCAGGCAACATCATGTATTACCTGTCTACACCGCCAACCTTGTATGAAACCATTGCAAGTAATTTGGCTGATGCAGGAATGAATACCCAAAACAATGGTTGGAAACGCTTGATCGTGGAAAAACCATTTGGGTATAGCTTGGATACAGCGAAAGAATTGAATGATGGTCTTCACAAGTATTTTACTGAGCCTCAGATTTACCGAATTGACCACTATTTGGGTAAAGAGACCGTACAAAACTTGTTGGTAACCCGTTTTTCCAATAGTATTTTTGAACCACTATGGAACCGAAATTACATCGACCACGTAGAGATTACCAATGCCGAAAGGGTTGGTGTTGAAAAACGTGGAGGCTATTACGATAAGTCTGGTGCTTTACGTGATATGTTCCAAAACCACTTATTGCAAATAGTTTCTTTGGTAGTGATGGAACCACCGATTGGGGCCGAGGCCGAAGAAATACGAAATGAAAAAGTGAAAGCCCTGAAATCACTTCGCGTGATGAAAGATGCTGAAACCTTGCATGAAAATACCATTCGAGCGCAATATGTGTCGTCTGTTGTAGATGGAAAGCCTGTAAAAGGCTATCGTGAGGAAGATGGGGTTGACCCGAATTCGACCACGGAGACCTTTGCTGCCATTAAATTTTATGTGGATAACTGGCGTTGGCATGGCGTTCCGTTCTATGTGAGAACAGCCAAGCGAATGCCAACCAAGGTTACTGAAATTGTCATTCATTTTAAGCAACCGCACCACCAGATTTTTAGTGAAGCTGGGATGCAGCGTGATAACAAATTAGTAATTCGAATTCAGCCTGATGAGGGAATCCTGATCAAGTTTGGAGTGAAAGTACCTGGTCAAGGCTTTAGGGTGGAGCGTGCTAATTTGGACTTCTACTATTCGAGCTTGGCGGAAACCTACGTGATGGATGCCTACGAACGTTTATTGTTGGATGCCATGCAAGGTGATGCAACCCTATATGCCCGTGCCGATGAGGTGGAGGCTGCATGGGAGTTCGTGGATCCAATTCTTAACTATTGGAAAGAGGGCAAAGATGTTCGCATGTATGGTTATGCCGCTGGGGTCTGGGGTCCAGAAAATTCAGATGAACTATTTGATGGACATGGTTTTTGGCGTAATCCAAGTGAGAATTTAGCCGATGACCCAGGCTATTGTGTGATTTGCTAAGGGAAATATCAATTACCAACAAACAATTTGCAATGAACAATGTCCAAATTGGGGATGTTGGAATTAAAATTATAGATAATGGATCTAAGGATTTTTAAAGATAAACAAGAGGTTGCCGAGCAGTTTTCTGCCTATTTTGTGGAGCAAACAAAAGGAAAGGAAGCTTTTCATGTGGCGCTTTCAGGTGGAAGCACTCCAAAAATTGTATTTGATGTGTTGGCTGAAAAGTTTGCAGGTCAAGTAGATTGGAGCAAAGTACATTTTTATTGGGGTGATGAGCGTTGTGTTCCCCCAACCGATGACGAGAGCAATTACAAAATGACGGTGGAGCACCTTTTTTCAAAAATTGAGGTGCCACAAGAAAACATCAATCGTATTTTGGGTGAAAAAGACCCAAATCCAGAAGCCATGCGTTATGCCAATTTGTTAGAAATTGATTTGGATCGAGTGGAAGAAGTGCCTCAATTTGATTTGGTGATTTTGGGAATGGGCGATGATGGCCATACCGCATCTATTTTTCCACATGAAATTGAACTTTGGGATTCGGAAGACCATTGCGTAGTGGCCACACACCCAGAGTCAGGTCAAAAAAGAGTTTCCTTAAATGGAAAAGTGATCAATACTTCCAAGGAAGTGGCATTTTTGGTAACTGGTGCTTCAAAAGCTGAAAAAGTGGAAGCTGTGATTGAAAAAACGGAGGGTTTTGAGCAATACCCAGCGTCTTTGGTGCAACCAACATCAGGAAATCTTGTATGGTTTTTGGATGAGGAAGCTGCCAGTAAGCTTAATCAAAATCCATCTTAACATTTTCTCCCTGTAGAAAATCTAAAAATTCATTCACCTTAAAATTGGTGGATTCAAATTTGGTGTCCCGCTGATTGGCTGAATGTTTACGTTCCTTACTTCTAGCGAATCGGCGGATATCCTGTTTGGTTTTTAAAATCAACCCAGGAACCGATTTGTTTTTGCCATCCTTGCCTTTGGCTACCATGGTGAAATAAGAGGAATTGCAATGTTTCACCTGTCCAGAAGTCACGTTTTCCGACTCTACTCGAACCCCGACTACCATAGAGGTTTTTCCAGTGTAATTGATGGAGGCTTTTAAAGTAACTAAATCCCCAACATCAATAGGGTTTAAAAAATCAACCCGGTTTACGGAGGCAGTTACACAATAGCTTTGGGAATGTTTGGATGCGCAGGCGAAAGCGATTTGGTCCATGAGATTTAAAATGTGTCCTCCATGAACTTTACCTCCAAAATTGGAATGGGAGGGGAGCATTAGTTCCGTGATGGATACCCTACTTTCTCTGGATGATTTGAATTTTTTCATATTTTGTTTGGATTTACAACTCCTTTTAAAAGGAAATCCAGAAGTATAAAATGATTATCAAATATAATCCAAAGCTAAAAGAACTCGCAAGGCAACTCAGAAAGAATGCCACTAAATCTGAGGTTTTACTATGGCAAAAACTAAAGCGAGACCAAATGCACGGTTATGATTTTCATAGACAGAAACCTATTGATGAATATATTGTGGATTTCTTTTGTAATAGGTTGCAATTGGCTATTGAGTTAGATGGATATTCTCATCAAACTATAGAGGTTTGGGAAAAGGACGTTAAAAAAACAAAACGATTCAATGAGATTGGTATTCATGTTCTTCGATTTTCTGACCAGCAAGTTTTAAAGGACATGGAAAATGTATTGAGGGCTATCGAGGATTATATAATTCGATTTGAAGAAAATGGCAATACACCTCCCTCAGTCCCTCCTTTTTAGGAGGGAGGTTGTTTCCCCTCTATAAAGAGGGGAGTAAGGGGTGTGTAATTTAATTTCTAAATATCGGGGATTTCTCGGATTTTACTTCCGTAATGAAGTATTTGGTGTCACCCAACCAGAAAAAAGTGCCGTAACGTTCTATGTAAGTTATTTTAAGGTACTCCCCTTGATAGTCTTTCAGTTTTTCAATAATTTCTTTTTCATGGTCCTCCACCGAAAAAGAAAACACATTAGTGCCCGCCAATCCCTGACTAATTTGACCCTCCCAAGTTTTTACCAAAACACCCTTTCTACTGAATTTTATCAACTCTCCAGAGCGATATCCCTCACTAAAAGGAACATAGTAAATAAAGGCAAAGTATGCGCTGAAGCCCAAAACAACAACGGCAATAAAAATGAAAAGAAATTTTTTCATGGTCAGTGTTTAATTTAATGATTCAAAGTCGTCCTCTTCGGCACGTTTTAAAATTGGCTCAGGCAACACTTTTTTGGCCTTGGCTCCCATGGTTCGTAATTTTTCGATGCTTACTACAATGTTACCCCTACCATCGAACAGCTTGTTCATGGCGTTTTTGTATTCTCCTTTGGCATCGTCCATTTTTTTGCCCACTTGGGTCAAATCTTGCATAAAGCCAACGAATTTATCGTACAAAGCTCCTGCCTGTCGAGCGATTTCCATGGCATTTCGTTGTTGCTTTTCGTTGCTCCACATCGAATCTATGGTGCGGAGCGTAGCTAATAGGGTAGAAGGTGTTACAATGACAATGTTTTGCTCAAAAGCTTTATTGTAAAGAGATACGTCTTCGTTAATGGCAACCGCAAAAGCAGGCTCGATGGGCACAAACATCAATACGAAATCTGGGCTTTCCATTTCGTACAAGTCCTCATATTTTTTGGCAGAAAGTTGCTCTACGTGCCTTCTTAAAGAATTGATATGGTCCTTTAAAAATTTAGGTTTATCATCCTCCTCCGCATTGGTGTAGCGTTCATAATCGGTTAGCGAAACTTTGGAATCCACCACCATTTTTTTGCCATCAGGTAGGTGTATGATCACATCGGGAAGTACTCGGGTACCATCTTCACGTTTAAAGCTTTGTTGTACGCTGTATTCCCTATCTTTCTCTAAACCAGATTTTTCCAGAACACGCTCCAAAACCAATTCCCCCCAGTTCCCTTGCATTTTACTGTCTCCTTTCAATGCCTTGGTGAGATTCTCGGCCTCTTGGGTAATTTTTAAATTCTGTGTCTGTAAATTCAGAAGTTGCTCTTTTAAAGCAGAGTGAATACTAATGTTTTCCTTTTGGGATTTCTCTACCTTTTCTTCAAACTCTTTTATCTTTTTGTTGAGCGGGGTTAAGATGTTCTCAATATTTTCCTTGTTGCTTTTGGTGAACTTTTCACTCTTTTCATCCAAAATCTTGTTGGCCAAGTTTTCAAATTCCTTGGTGAACTTTTCTTGAAGTTTTTCTACCTCCTCTTTTTGTTCGGCGTTGGCTCGCTCCAAGTTTTCCATATTGGCTTGGTAGCGCACCAATTGATTACTTTGCTGCTCCTTTTCTAGTTGCAGTTGTTTTTTATCGGCATCACTTGCCATTAATTTATCGTTCAAGGATTTTATGGTAGAGTTGAGTTGGGACTCCCGTTCTTCCCATCTGCTTTCATCTGACTTGGTTTTTAATTTTTGAATATACATGCCTCCAAAAAGCCCTGCGGCTAAAGCTATGATGCCAATAATCACATAGATAAGTTCTGTGCTCATGAAATTGTTTCTGTTGGATAAAGATAACGGATTGCAAAGATAAAATGTCATTTATGCAAAGGCAGAAATCCACAATTTGTTTTGTAATAGTGGGAATGCCGAGGACACTGAGCGTAGTCGAAGTGCTCGATGAAGTGAGATGATTCTACTTGTTCACTTTAAAAGTGCCCGTTTGAGGGTCAAACTGAACCATTTCTGATGGAAACAAGCCATCAAAGTGTTGTTGTTCGATAAGTTGGCAAGGGCCACCAAAAGGATGGTTCTTTCCATCCAAAATCAACATGGTATCACACAATTGAATGGCCAATTCTATTTCGTGTGTGGAAAACAGAATGGTCTTTTGTTGGTAGTGCGCCAATTCACGAAGCAATTTTAAAATCTGAACTTTATGGTACAAATCCAAATGGGTTGTGGGCTCATCCAAAAGAATCAAAGGAGTGTCTTGGGCCATGGCACGAGCTATGAGCACCCGTTGCAACTGACCATCACTGAGTTCATGACATTTTTTATGTCTTAAATCGTTCAATAGGAAAGCATCCAAGCTTTCGTTGATGTATTTTTTATCTTGACTGGTGAGTGTGCCCAACCAATTCGTATAAGGTTGCCGTCCCAATGCAATCAATTCTTCCACAGTCAGGTTTTTGGAAGCTGGACTTTCGGTCAGAACCACACTAAGTTCCTTTGCCAATTTTTCTGGAGGAATTTGCTTTGTGGATTGTCCTTTAAGTTCAATTTTGCCACTCAACATGGGTTGAAATCGTGCCAAAGTACGCAGCAAGGTAGACTTACCAATTCCATTTACACCTACAACGCCACAAAGGATTCCAGGTTTCAAAGAAAAATTAATGTGTTCCGCCACTTTTTTGGTTCCATAGCCAATGGCAAGTTCTGAGACGGAAAGTATGTTTTGGGCTTGTTTTTCCATTAGAACATCATTTTACGTTTACGAACCAAAAGCCAAATTACAACAGGAGCGCCTACTAAAGAAGTTATGGCATTTATAGGCAAAACACTGGCCGAATTGGGCAATTGTGCAATGGTATCACACAGCAACATTAAAATGGAGCCATATAGCAAAACGGCAGGAATCAATATTTTGTGCTCCATGGTGTCAAAAATCTGACGGGTCAAATGAGGTACTGCCAAGCCCACAAAAGCAATCGGCCCCGCAAAGGCAGTGATGCCTCCTGCCAAAATTCCAGTAGCAATAATCAAGGTCATTCGGGACTTTTTCAAAGAAACACCCAAACTTTGTGCGTAGTTTTCACCCAAAAGCAGCGCATTCAACGATTTTAAACTGAAAATACTGAGACCAATTCCGATTAAAACAAGAATAGCTAATAAAGTAATCTGATTGAAACTAAGATTGCTTACACTGCCAAAGGACCAAAAAATAAAACGGCGCAATTGTTCGGAACTCGAAAAGTAGGCCAAAACACTTACGATGGCAGAGGTAATGCTGCCAAACATTAATCCAATAATTAAAAGGGCCATTGTGTCTTTTACGCGTTGCGCAACGATTATCACTACCAAAAGCACCAAAAAGCTCCCAATACTGGCAGCCAAGGCAAGGGAAACATCTCCCAAAAATGAAAAGGAAGTCAAACCCGTTAAAAGTGAGGTGCCCATTAACAATAAAGCAGCTCCCAAACTTGCCCCTGAACTGATACCCAAAACAAATGGACCGGCCAAAGGGTTTCTGAATAGGGTTTGCATTAAAAGTCCGCTTAGTGCCAAGCCGCCACCTACTAAAATGGAAGTCAAAGCCTTTGGTACACGAAATTCTTGAACAATGTATTTCCAACTTTCAATTTCTGGATTTCCCCCAAAAAGAATGGAAATAACCTCATTGAAAGGAATATTGACCGAACCAGAACCAATGTTGAGCAAAACCGCAATGAACAAGGCTATGCCCAAAAACACAAAAGAGATTCGATATGTTTTTGCGTTTTGCATTTATTGAAGCGGTTTAATAAACTGAAGTTGATGTTCTGGTAAAAGTTCGGGGTGCAAAATATGAATCAAATCCTTTAACACGATATCGGGACGTTGTGGTGCGGTTTCGTAGAAAATAAGTCCACCTTTCTCTCCCTTTTCAATGGCATTGGAATAGATGTTTTTATTTACAAAGGCATCAAACTCTTTGTGATGAGGGTTGATATTCCCCAATTCTTCATAGCTTGTTTCAGCAGATGGATTAAACCAAAAATCTGCTGTTTTTCCTTTTTCCAAAACCGCCTCCAAGCTCAAACCAATACTTCCTGTTTCTTCCGAATCTTTCCAAAGATAATCGGCATTGGCATCCTTTAGGAACTGGGCCATCCAGCTTTCTCCACCTGCCACATACCAAACATCTTTGTAAAGTCCACCCGTAAGCACTGTGGGTTGGTTTTTTGCATTTTTGGCCAATTCGGTTGCTTTTTTGTAGTTGTTCTCAATGGAAGCAAAAATACTGTCTCCCAACTTTTCCTTTTGAAAAAAGGGAGCGAAGAATTTTACCCATTCGGCCTTGCCCAAAGGAGTTTGCTCCACCCATTCGCCGTTGTAGACTACAGGAATTCCTGCAGTTTTGATAACGTGATAGGCTTTGTTGTCGTCACTTATACTGAAACCAACAATTAATTCGGGGTTGAGAACTAATGTCATTTCTGTGTTTAGTTTTTCGTTCATGCCCAAATCCTTGATCTTGTCTGCATCCACAAGTTTTCTGGCTTTGGGTGATGAAATAAAATCAGAGTTAGGGAACCCAACAATAGCTTCGAGTTCGTTAAGTGCTTCCACAGGGGCAATATGTGTGGTGGATGTAAGCACCATTTTCTCAACAGGAGTGGCAATTATGGCATCAAAAGCATCTGAGGGCAAGGTGATTGTGGCTAAATTTTCTTTGGGAACCAAGGCATAGGTAAAGGTTTTTTCTGACCCTGGCCAAGGCGATTTTACTTCAACAACCGTGTAAGTATCAAAAGTGTTGATATTAAAACCTTTGGCATATTTTATTTGGGTTATGGATTCCTTTGACAATGGCAGATCAGGCTGTTTTTGCTCTTTGCAGCTCAAGCTGAAAACCAAAATAAGAGAAGCCAATGCTGCTCGGAATTGTTGTTGTAGTGCCATGGCTCCAAAAGTAAGATTATTTAACTTTTACAGAAAAAGATTAAACAGTTTGATTAATTTCGCGCTGAATTTTGGTTCGCTCATGAGATTTTATTGAGGGATTAAAAGGGAATCCAGTGCAAAACTGGAGCTGTTCCCGCAACTGTAAGTATATGCCAAACTTGATTTGGCACCTTTTAAAAGGATGTTGCTCTCTACAAATCCACTGTTCAAAATGAATGGGAAGGAAGGGTAACATTAAACAAGCCAGGAGACCTGCCAATTTCAAACAAACAATGTTAAACTTTCGGGATAAAGGTTTACGTATGAAGATCATACTATTCTCCCGTTTATTCAAGTAAACGAAATGAAGAAAAATCATTTTTGGTTAATCGCCATGGTATTGGCGGGTAAGGGACTTTCTGCACAAAATGCACAGAAGGATTCCTTAAAAGTGCATCAACTGGATGAGGTTGTTGTGAGTGATTCAAAATTTGAATTGAAACGTGAAAATTCAGGTAAAACGGTCATTAAAATCACCGCAGAGGAACTGAAACAAAAGCAGGGCATGACCGTTGCCGAAATCATCAACACAAAAAGTGGAATGGAAATTACGGGTAGCCGTGGTCGCGATGGCGATGTGCTGGGCGTTTATGTGCGCGGTGGTCGAGGTAAACAAGTATTGGTAGTGATCGATGGGGTTCGTGTTTCCGACCCATCCACTTTTTCCCAAGAATACGACCTTAGGTTGCTTTCACCATCAAATATTGAATCCATAGAAATTATAAAAGGAGCAGCGAGTACGCTTTATGGAACCAACGCGGCAACAGCGGTCATCAATATTACCACTAAGAAAAGCTCCCAAAAGCAGATTTCGGGTAGTTTTGAAACTAGTGTTGGCACAAACCAAACTTCTGATGACCAAAACTATAATTTGGGAAGCATCAGCAATGCGGTAAATGTGAATGGAACCTTGAACAAGTTCAATTATGCGGTTGATTTTTCCAATCGATACAAGAATGGATTATCTGCTGCCGTGACTCCCGAAAACGAGGAGGATGTATTCTCGCATTACAGTACCAATGTGCGTTTAGGATATCAAATCACCAAAGATTTTGAGGTATCTGTTTACGGCAACCAAACCAAATACAGTACAGAATATGATGCTACGAATGCGGATGCCGATAATTTGGGTAAAAGCGAACAACAACGCGCTGGGTTATTCTCATCTTTTAACTACGGAAAAGGTTCTGTGCATGTAAACACGGCATTTACTGACTACGAAACCAATTCTTCTGACACTTGGGGAGAAAGCACCACTAAAGGGAAGAATTGGGTACTTGATCTTTACAATAAATATGTTTTCGCGGAGCAATGGCACACCATTTTAGGGGTGAATTATATTAAGGATGAAGCGGCTTTTTCAAACAATGCAGAATTTACCATCGTGGATCCATACGCCAATGTGGTCTATATTTCCGATTTTGGTTTGAACTTGAATCTTGGAGGACGTTTGAACAATCATTCCGAATATGGCAATCATGTGGTCTATAATGTAAACCCGTCGTTTGTGTTCAAAACTTCGGAGGGTTATGTAAAGTTGTTGGGTTCTTATGCCGCGTCTTACATTACTCCTAATCTTACCCAATTGTTTGGGGCATATGGAAGTAATCCTGATTTGGAACCTGAGGAAAACAGAACCATTGAAGGTGGTTTGGAGTTTCGGGCAAATGATAAATTACTTTTGAGTGCCATTTATTTTGACCGAAATGAAAAGAATACCATCGGATACGACTCAAATTTCACCAGCATTAATTTGGCTGATGAGATTGATGCCAATGGGGTAGAGGTAGAAGCGTCATGGTTTCCTGTTGAAGTGGTGAGCATAAATGCCAATTACACTTTCACGGAAAGAAAGGGTGATAATGCTATTCGTATTCCAAAACACAAGGCCAACCTCTCTTTAGGGTATCAATTGGCAGAGAAAACTAATTTTGTATTGAGCTATGCTTATACAGGTGTACGTTTTGATACAGATTTTATGAGCTATACTGATGTGGCTTTGGACCCTTTTTCGTTGGTGAGCTTTTATGCAAGCCACGATTTAATTCAAAATAAACTTCGATTGTTCTTGAATGCTGAAAACCTTTTGAACGAGGATTTCACTGAAATAATCGGATTTACCACCCGAGGTCGGAACTTTAGGTTAGGTCTGAGTTTGAATCTATAAAAAAGAAAAGCGGCCAATTGGCCGCTTTTTATTTATTGTTCTGGGTTTAACCCTAATGGTTTGTCCAGATACATATTGTCTTTAAGCGGTGTTTGTATTCTAGATGAGGTAAAAGCCTCAGCTTTCATTTGAACCGTGAAATCCTTTTTGGCACCAGCACCAGAGATTTCTTGAAGTGCACGGGCCAATAAGGGCTCATTCACATCGCCTAAAACTCCCATATTGGTCAAATCTTCGCCAAGTTCTATGGTCGGAACCAATCCACTGGTGTAATCATAAAATCCATCTGCATTCTCATTACGACCAACCAATGGTTGCAATCCCCAGCTATTATTGGCATTGATTTGCCCTTCCCTGTCATCACTATAAATGAACGAATTACCGCTATCATCTACCAAAGTAATCGAAAATTCGTTTTTACCCCTTGTAGTTTCTCCAATGTGGATTACATCAACATAGGGTGCCAATCCGTTCATCACCAATTCACTTGCAGAAGCAGAACTGCCTGTTGCTATTACAAAAACTCTATTAAGGTTGAGGGTGTTTATAGCACTTGCTCCAGTAGAGCTGGCAAAATAATCCGTTAGATAATCCTCACTCAATTGTGCTTGGATTTTATCGTTCCAACGTTGTCTGATATATAGGTCGTTGGTATTTGTTCCGTAAATCATACTGGCCAATAAACGGGAAGTGTTAACTGAGCCACCTGGGTTATAACGCATGTCCAAAACCAACTCAGTAGCACCATCTGCCACAAATTGGGCAAAAGCAGCATTCAATTCTTCATTAAAACTGCTCAAAAAGCGATTATACATCAAATAGGCCACTTTGGTTCCGTTTACGTCCAAGGTTTCGGCAATTAAAATAGGGTCTTCTATCTGATTTTCAATTTTAGTAAGCGTTACTTCTTTGGCATTGTCTGAAATGGTATTGTTGGTTACAGTAGCCATTCCAAGCGTATACGTGCTGTTGTCTCCAAACAATAAATTGGAATAATTGTCCACTGTAAGCTGAACTCCGTCAACGCGGGTAAAGAATTCTCCCCGTTGAATATCTCTGGTCGAAGCATCAGAATCTGGCCATATATATTGCACATATCCAAAAACATTGTTGGTATCGCCAATAAGTCCCAAGCCAAATTCCAAACCATTGCTCTGTGATATTCCAGAAAGACTGCTTACCAACTCACTATAATCTTCATTGGCAAAACTAAAACGGTCTTCACCATATAATAGGGTATCGTAGAAAAAGCTTTCAGGGTCAGTATAGCCCTCTAAAAATTCGGTATACTCTGCATTGGAGGCAAATCTATCATCCGCCAAGTCGTTCACATCACCTTGCCAAAAATACCAGAGGTTCATGGCTTGCCACATAAAGTTTTGAGCGGTTACATCAGCGGTTGGATCTGGATCGGGGGTGTCACCATTTCTAATGCCATCATCATCACTACAGGACAAAAACGACAAAGACAATCCTAAAAAAAGAAGGAAATACTTATTCATAGCATCAATTTTTGAAGAACTTCCGCAATTATCATTCCAAGATTATAGTGTAAACGGTCTGATTTGGGAATCCTTAATTGTATAATTTTACCCTGCAAAATAGGCACATCTGAGGAGATTGCAAATTTTTTGTAACAAATTTCGATATGTCTCGTCGTGATAATGTAGGCCGATAAGAAAGCTTGCAACAACTAAGACAACCAAATGAAACAAACAGAATTTTTAAACGTGGTGATGCCCTTTAAGGACAAGCTATACCGAATGGCAAAACGCCTTTTGGTGTCCAGGGAGGAAGCGGAAGATGCCACACAGGAAATTTTGTTGAAGCTTTGGTCAAAGAATGAGTCAATGGGAGAGTACAAAAACGTAGAGGCCTTTGCCATGACCATGACCAAAAACTTTTGTTTGGACCGATTAAAGTCCAAACAAGCTGGCAACCTAAAATTGGTCCACAGCAATTACACCGATGAAACCACATCGTTACAAAAACAGTTGGAAGCGGAGGACAGTATAAGCTGGATGGAGCGGATTATGGAAGAGCTGCCAGAGCAACAAAAGATGATTTTGCAACTACGGGACGTAGAGCAATATGAGTTCGAGGAAATCTGCGAACTATTGGACATGAAACCGACGGCAGTGCGCGTAGCACTTTCGAGGGCGAGAAAAACAGTAAGAGAGGAATTGATAAAAAAACATAGCTATGGAATTGGGTAACATAGAAAAAATATTGGAAATGTACTTCGAGGCTTCCACAACGGTGGCCGAAGAAAAAACACTTAGGGAGTATTTTGCACAGGACAGCGTAGCACCGCACTTAGAGCAGTACAAACCTATGTTCAGCTACTTTTCCATTGCCAAGGAAGAAAAGTACACCAAGCAGGTACCATTAAAACCTAGAGTAAACTATTACAAATGGCTATCCGTAGCGGCGGCAGTAGTTTTAACCTTCGGCATCTATTTTGGTAACGAATACCAAGAATCAAAACGTTTGGAACAAGAGCAGGCCCAATTGGCCTATCAAGAAACCAAAAAAGCGTTTGAACTCTTAGCGGAAAATTTTAGTAAAGGAACCGAAAAAGTAGCCTACCTAAAGGAGTTCGAAGAAACAAAACAAAAAATTTACAACAACAATTAAAAAACGTAAAAAGATGAAAAAGTATATTTTAATCACATTGATCGCATTATTGCCAATTGCAGGATTTTCACAATCCCTTTTTGACAAGTTTGAAGATTTGGACGAAGTAACCGCGGTTGTGGTGAACAAAAGCATGTTCAATCTACTATCTAAAATAGATGTGGATGTGGACGACCCCGAAGCAAGAGACTTTATGGATATTGCAAGCAGTCTTAAAAGTTTGAAAGTTTTTACCACCGATAACGAAAAAATCGGTTCACAAATGAAAGCTTCTGTCAGCAGCTATTTGCAATCCTCTCAAATGGAAGAGTTGATGCGAGTGAAGGACAAAGATGCCAATGTTAAGTTCTACATCAAACAAGGTAGGGATGATGACCACGTAAGCGAACTGTTGATGTTTATTACAGGGATGAACAATGTGGAAGCCGATGGCAGAAAATTTGAAACCGTACTTTTATCTTTAACTGGGGATATCGATTTGAACAAAATCAACTCCTTGACCAAAAAGATGAACTTGCCCGAAGAATTGAACGAAGCAGGCAAGAAGAACTAAATAATCAGTTGGTTGATAACGATAGGTCTGGAACTGTAACAAAACGGTTCACTTAACGACCTATCGTTATCGACCTTCAAGGGTTTATACAATCAATCAAAAACAGCAACATGAAACATATTGTAAAAAGTATTATGGTATTGGGGGCAATTTTATTGACCTCCTGTTCTTCGCAACAAAGTTTGCAAGAATACTATGTGGACAATTCCGAGAACCCCAATTTTTTAAGTATTGATGTGCCAGCGAGTATCCTAAAAATGGATGCGGTGGATTTAACCGATACCCAAAAAGAAGCGGTGGAATCTTTGCGCAAATTCAACTTGTTGGCATTCAGAAAAAATGCTGATAACGAAGCGGAATACGAAGCGGAAAGAAAAAAAGTTCGTGAAATTTTAAAGAACGACGATTTTGTGGAATTGATGAAAATCAACTCCCAATACGGAAAAGGCGTTATTAAATACCTAGGTGATGAAGATGCTATTGATGAGGTAATCATTTTCGGTGATAGCAGCGATAAAGGATTCGCTTTGGTACGTGTTTTAGGAAAGGATATGAATCCAGCACACATCATCCAATTAATGCAGGCCATCCAAAAATCCGATTACAAAGGAGAGGGATTGGGCGAAATCGGTGACTTCTTAAAAGGATAAGACCAAACCATAAATAAATTTAAAAGGACGGAAAACACCGTCCTTTTTTTGTGCTTAAAAGTCAAGGGATTAGGTGACCTATTTTGTATCTTAGTGTCTCACTACAAGAACACTAACAAAACACTATCACCATGGAAAAAGCTGAAGAATGGATCACATATGGTCTAGATCTCATTAAAGAATTTGGTCCAAAACTCGTTACCGCCATTATTATCTACATCATTGGTATGTGGGTGATAAAAAGAGTTGTGAGAGGAACCAGGACAGTAATGTCCAAAAGTAAGTATGATGAATCTTTACAAAAATTCTTGCTCAACCTCTTCTCGTGGGCGTTAAAGATTTTCTTGGTCATTATCGTAATCTCCCGTTTAGGGGTTGATGTAACCACTTTTGCAGCCGTAATTGCAGCCGCTGGTTTGGCAGTAGGTCTGGCGCTACAAGGATCTTTGTCAAATTTTGCAGGCGGAGTGTTGCTCATGATTTTTAAACCCTATAAAATTGGAGATTTGATTGAGGCACAAGGCGTACTCGGGGTGGTAAAGGGCATTGAAATATTTACCACCAAATTGGTTACCCCGCAAAATAAGCTAGCTATAGTGCCCAATGGTGCTATGGCCAACGGAAATATCATCAACTATACCGCAGAAGGCAAAATGAGAGTCGATACGGTGATTGGAGTAGGATATGGTGAGGACATCAAAAAAACCAAGGAAGTACTACTAAAAGTGCTTACATCCAATCCTAAAGTGTTGGAAGATCCTGCACCATCGGTAAATGTGATGGAATTGGCCGATAGTTCGGTGAATTTTGCAGTGAGACCCTTTTGCAAGCCTGAAGATTACTGGGATGTTTATTTTAACACCTACGAAAATTGCAAATTGGCCCTAGATGCTGCAGGAATTGAGATTCCTTACCCACATCAGGTGGAAATACACAAGGATGCATAATTAATGTCATTCTGAGCGTAGCGAAGAATCTAATGAGATTTCTCACACGCACTATGTTCGGTTCGAAATGACCTAGAGTTGTCATTTCGATATGAGGAGCGGTGCGACGATTGAGGAATCCATTAGGTTTGAAATAACCCTATTATTGTCCCCTTGAGGGGGCTTTAGGGGTGTAATGTCATCGAGCTGTCATCCTGAGCGCAGTCGAAGGTGCAGTCGAGATGTTTTTAAATGGTTCTCGACTGCGCTCGAACTGACAAAAAATTAAACCCCAGTATAATTCGCTGGGGTAATTTGTTTCAATTCGGTTTTGATCGCATCCGAAACTTCCAAGGTCTCAATAAAATCGGCAATGGATTTTTGGTTGATTTTCTCGTTGGTACGGGTCAAACCTTTCAAAGCTTCGTAAGGGTTGGGATAACCCTCACGTCTCAAAATAGTTTGGATGGCCTCTGCAACCACAGCCCAGTTGTCTTCCAAATCCTGTTCAAACTTGGCTTGGTTCAAGACCAATTTGTTCAATCCTTTTAAAGTGGATTGGAACCCAACAATCGTGTGGGCAAATGGTACCCCAACATTACGTAAAACGGTACTGTCGGTAAGATCGCGTTGCAAACGGGAAATAGGCAATTTGGCAGACAAATGCTCAAAAATGGCATTGGCCAATCCTAAATTACCTTCAGAATTTTCAAAATCGATAGGGTTTACCTTGTGCGGCATGGCCGAAGAACCAACTTCCCCTTTTTTGATTTTCTGTTTGAAGTAATCCATGGAAATGTAGGTCCAAATATCCCTATCCAAATCAATCAAAATGGTGTTGATTCGCTTTAGGCAATCGAACAAAGCGGCCATATGGTCGTAATGCTCAATTTGAGTGGTCGGGAAAGAGTGGTGCAATCCTAATTTCTCTTGTACAAATTGTTGACCAAATGCTCTCCAATCGTTGTTTGGATATGCCACTTTATGGGCATTGTAGTTTCCAGTGGCCCCACCAAATTTAGCGGCACTTGGAATATCGTTCAATAAATTGAACTGCTCTTCAAAACGTACTACAAACACCTCAATTTCTTTGCCCAAACGGGTAGGAGAGGCAGGTTGTCCGTGCGTACGTGCCAACATTGGAATGTTTTCCCATTCTTTGGCCAATGTTTTCAGTTTTTCAAAAACCTCCAAATACGAGGGAACGTATACCTCGTTCATGGCTTCTTTAATGGAAAGTGGAATGGCGGTATTGTTGATATCTTGGGAAGTCAATCCGAAGTGGATAAACTCCTTGTATTTTTGAAGATGTAAGGCGTCAAACTTTTGTTTGATGAAATATTCCACGGCCTTAACGTCGTGGTTGGTGGTTTTTTCAATATCCTTGATGGCCTGAGCGTCTTCGGCTGAAAATTCCTGATAGATTTTCTGCAATTCAGGAAAAAGAGCCGTGTTGAAATCAGCCAATTGCGGCAATGGAATCTCGCAAAGGGCGATAAAGTATTCAATTTCTACTTGAACACGGTATTTGATCAAGGCCTCTTCCGAAAAGTAATCTTTTAGAGACTCGGTTTTGTTTCTATATCTACCGTCAATCGGCGAAATGGCATTAAGTGGTGTCAACGACATGGTCAAGAAAATTTTGAAAGGGTCAAAGATACTTAAAGTCTACAGTTTAGATGCCCAATTTGGCCAACTTATCCAGAGTTTTTTTCGCTCGGTTCTTGTAACCCGTAGTTCCCGAGCCGTAAGTATCTTCCAATATTTGTTTGAGTTCGGGATGCACCCAAGGGAATTTTAATCCCAAATAATAAAGACTTGTCATGGAAAATACCTTGGGAGCCATGTTCATTGGGCTAATCAGCCAGTCAAAACAGCAGGTTAATATTTTTTCCAATTGATCATCGCTGATGTTTTGCACAAATACAGGGTCTTTTTTCCTAAAATAGGCTTCACAGACCATTTCACAAACATGGGCTAATGGGCGAATACAGGATTCCGTTTTTAGTTGGGATAAACCATTGGCAAAGGTTTCAAAAAAAGGCAGGAGGTACTCCAGCTTTTTACGCATTAAATGGTCAAAAGTCCAAGCAGCGTTAAAAGTACCTTCTTTATCCTCCTTTAATACTTCTTCAAAAAGCAAAGGGGCCAAATCTGGCTCTTTTCCCAATTGGTCAACAAGTACATCAACCTGTGGTTTGGAAATTCTTCCAGATGATAGTGCAATATGCAACTCTTCTTTCGTCACAAAAAATTCAATATCTTTAATAAAATGCTGAGTGATGAAAATAGTAAAAATAATAGCGATTGTTTTATTGGCCGTGCTCGTGGGCATGCAATTTTACAGACCACCCAAGAATGTGGCCGAAGGAGATTATGTGGCAGCTTTTGAAGCAGAGACACAACCTCCAGCCGAGGTAAAGCAAATTTTAAAAACCGCTTGCTACGATTGTCATAGTGCAAATACCGAATATCCTTGGTACAATAATATTGCACCCATTTCGTATTGGTTGGCAGGGCATATTGATGATGGAAAACGGCATTTGGATTTTTCATCTTGGGACAGCTACGACTCCAAAAAGAAAGACCACAAGTTAGAGGAGGTTATCGATGAGGTGAAAGAGGGCAAAATGCCCCTAAACGAATATACCTGGACGCATGCTGAGGCCAAATTGACCCAAGAACAGATTCAGGCCTTGTTGAATTGGGCACAAGAAGTTAGGGCTAAATATTAAATAATTCCTCCACTAAGGTAGGCACCCCTTCAGCAGCAGTTTTTGAAATTATAGTCAAATTATCGAAATCCGATGCACGAATCGTAGGGCGTGGGTCGATAAAATAAATTGGTATTTGCCTTGGTGCATAATGAATTAGACTGGCTGCGGGATAAACTTGCATGGACGTGCCCACAATTATTAAAATGTCTGCCTGTTGAGTAATTTGGGCCGCAGTTTCCAATAGGGGTACCATTTCTCCAAACCACACAATATGCGGACGCAGTTGATGCCCATTTTCATCCAAATCGCCCAAAACAAGGTCTTTTTTCCATTCCAAAACGTGAGATTCGTTCATGGTACTTCGCACTTTAAAAAGTTCACCGTGTAAATGCACCACATGCGAACTCCCAGCTTGTTCATGAAGATTATCCACATTTTGGGTTACTATGCTCACATCAAAAGCCGTTTCCAATTGTGCCAAAGCGGTATGCCCTGCATTTGGGGAAACCTCTAATAATTGTCGTCTTCGTTGGTTGTAGAATTCCAAAACCAGTTCTGGATTGCGTGCAAATCCTTGAGGGGAGGCAACTTCCATCACATCATGTCCCTCCCAAAGTCCATTGGCATCCCTAAAGGTTTTTAGACCACTTTCGGCACTCATTCCCGCTCCTGTGAGTACAACTATTTTTTGCATTGGCATTTTGGTGTTTTTAATCTGAATTGCAATGTCTTATCAATGTATTTTTTATGTACATTCATCAAGATATTATATGTAACTGTAAGTATAGCTTATCGTATTCAAAATAACAACCAACCTCTTTAAAATGAAAAAACAAATACTCTTTTTCCTATTGGGATTAATGGCCATGGGTAGTTATTCCCAATCCAGCTCAAATGTTTCTGAAAATGATAGTATTGCCTTGGCTGAAGCCAAAGCGGATTCCATAAAAATGGAATTAGCTATTAAAAAAAGAATGGAAATGTTCGCCAAGGTGGCAGAGATTGCCATTTTTCCTGTAATTGAGGCTGGAACATTTTCGGGTGTTGTTCCCGTAGAAGACGTTACGGAAATTCCAAACCCAGATTTGGATTATAAATTGTTGTTCGAATTGGTGGAGTTTGATGATGAAGACCCTGGCAAAGTGGATGCTAGTTTGACTGAAGTGGCGCGCATCATCAATTTACATGTAGCTTCGGGTATTCCTGTGGAAAAGATCTTTCCTGTGCTTGTGGTTCATGCGGGGTCGCTGAATGCCTTTACCACCAATGCATTTTATAAGGAAAAATTCAAGATGGACAACCCCAATTTGAAACTTATTGGCGAATTGGAAGATTTGGGAGCCAAATTTATTTCGTGCGGACAGGCCATGTTTTTCTTTGAAGTGGATAAGGAGGCTCTTTTGCCCATGTTCAAGGTATCGTTAACAGCTCAAACGGTTTTGAGCTCCTATCAAATGCAGGGCTATGTAAAATATCGCATCAATACAAGATAAGCCGCTAATTACTGGTCTATTTCTTGTTCCGATAAGCGAATTATGCTTTGTAAATGCTGGTCTATATCCTCTTCTTCCATGGCTTGCAGTAGTTGATTGGTTGAGAATTGGATTTTAATGATAAAGTTTTGAAATCGGATTGAGTTGAATGTTTTGATATTTTTTTCTCCTGAAACAGCATTCATTCTCATTTGGGAGAAATCCATTTCATCTAGAATGAATTTTTCAAGCGACCTCAATTCGGTAACTACAATACTTTCCTCTTCCTGATAATCGGTAAAGACATCTTTCCAAGAAGTCAGCAAATGTTTCAGTGAATCATTTTGGATGACCTCTATGGAAGAAGAATACAATAAAGATTCTACCAATCCATTGGATGGATTGTACATGTAACTTTGAAAAATACCCTGAAAATATTTTACTATGGAATCTGCTTTTTGTTCTTCAGGTAGCGGAAAAAATGAAATAACCTTATTACAAGCTTCCAATTTGGTTTGATAGGTGTTTTTTACCTAAATCAAACAAATCCTTATTATTTCGAAATTCGGAGTTCAGTTGTTTTAAAATTAATTGCTCCCGTTGTCTATCCTTATTTTCTTGGCTCCAATTATTTAATTGGAGGGCAATAAGAATCCCAACAACCACCAAAATAATTTCACCTAGAGCATACAGCAAATATTTACTGAATTTATTTTCTGTAAACAATTGTTTACGAATATTTCGAAAAAATCTAATCATGGGGCAAATCTTCTGAAAGTTGAATAATGCGGTCCATAGTTTTAATAGCTCGGTTTAAATCCCCTGAATTTAAATTGTTGTAGAGGTCATTGTATCTATCCAAAATGTAGTTATCGAATTCCATGGATTTTAAAAAACTAAGGTCAATTCTTGGGTCTGCTAATAAACCCTCATATGTTGGACTGTATTTAAAATACTTCTTTTCAAAGGGTTTTAAATGGGTGTAGTAGTTGTTGCTGGCTCGTAGTTCTTCTTCTTGATAGTCGTACAAAACATCGTTCCAGCCCCAAAGTAATTGCCTGAGCTCGTCATTGGATATAATTTCGATGGATGAATTATTGAGGAGACTGTTCGTAATTCCAGTTGAGGGATTATAAGTATACGTCCAACTCATGTTGAATAAATGATAGGAAAATGAATCCATTTCAATTTCGTTCATTTGAATGGGGAGTCTGGATTTAAGGTAAATTGCAGACTGTAATCCGCTTTTGTGCAGATACACCACCGAATCCAATAAAATTTTATTGGCTCTAAACTCTTGGTGAAGATCGTTAAGGATGAATTTTTCCTTTTGTTTTTGTTTTCGCCCATCGTTCCAATTGTTAATCTGTAGGGCAATTAGAATTCCTATAACTACAAGGACTATTTCTCCAAAGGCATAAAGCAAATATTTGGAGAATTTATTTTCAGAAAGTAATCGTTGACGAATTTTTCTAAAGAGGGTTATCACTAGAGGTTGGTTTCTCTAAAGATATGATATTTATGGAATTACATGCTTTTTAATTTGCCCCAACCCCCTCAAAAGTCATGATTACAGGTTTAATGGTTCCATCTGGATTAAACTCCATTTTATCCATACAGGTAACGCGGTGGTCTCTGTCCTTGTTGGGAATAGGTCGTCTATGGTACACAATGATCCATTCATCGGTGCCAGGTTTGTTGATTACGGAATGGTGTCCCGCCCCAGTGGCGATATCCCCTTCTTTGGATTCCAAAATAGTGCCAATGCGTTTGTAGGGACCAGTGGGTTTATCGGACATGGAGTAAGCGACCTTGTAGCTGCCATCCGTCCAATTGCCTTCCGACCACATAAAGTAATAAATGCCATTACGTAAAAACATAAAGGGACCTTCCACATATCCTTCAGGGGAAATTTCCTTAAAAAGGTTGCCATCTTCCCAAGGCTCAAAGCCAGTAAAATCGGCATTGAGCTTTCCTAAATTACAATGGCTCCAACCCCCATAGAAAAAGTAATAGGTGCCATCCACATCCTTAAATGCAAATTGATCTATAGGTTGTGCATTGTTGTAAAAATCCGAAATCAAAGGTTTGCCTAAATGATCTTTAAAAGGACCACCTGGATGATCAGCTACTGCAACCCCAATCCCACCATAATGATTGATATCGTTGTTCGGGTCGTACGAACTCCTTCCAGGACGCTGAATATCGTTGGCGCCGAAGAAAAGGTAGTATTTATTATCCTTTTCAATGATGGAGGGCGCCCAAAGCGCTTGTCGTAACCATTTGATCTGGGTGGTATCTAAAATGCGCTCGTGTTTTTCCCAATTCACCAAGTCTTTGGATGAAAATGCATCAAAATGCAATTGTTTGTCGTAATCATCCGAAAAGGTAGGGTACACCCAATACGTATCTCCAAAAACGGCACCTTCAGGATCGGCATACCAACCCTCAAAAATGGGATTGTTTTGTTTTTTATTCGATTCTTGTGCAAATAAACAGAAGCAGAAAAGGGAGCAAAGGGAAGAGAAAATAAATTTAATGTTCATTTTGGTTTAGGTTGATTGTGATGATGGATGGTTTTTAATGTCATCCATGGCACCTAAGATAACAATTCCAATTTTCCTATATTGGTTTTATGTTTGACCATGATTTGTTGACATATTTAGAGGGTTATCTCACCGAGGAACGGAAACAACGATTTTTGGAGGTGTTGCAAACCCGCACCAAGCATATTACGGTTGCAATTGAAGATGTGTATCAATTGCATAACACCAGTGCCATAATCCGAAGTTGTGATGTTTTTGGGGTGCAGGAAGTACATGTGATTGAAGACCGTTTTGGAAAACGATTGGACAAGAATATTGCGGTTGGGGCAGAACAATGGGTAGACGTGACCCGCCACCAAAACACTTCGGATTGCATTTCAACCTTAAAAGATAAGGGATACCAAATTATCGCCACTACACCGCACAATGATTCTACCTTGCTTCCTGATTTTTTTCCTTCTTCCAAATCGGCATTATTTTTTGGAACTGAGAGAAAAGGTTTGTCGAACGAGATTATGCAACAAGCTGATGGATTCTTGAAAATTCCGATGGTCGGCTTCTCTGAAAGTTTGAATGTCTCCGTTTCTGCAGCGATTATTATCCAAGAAGTGGCGCAAAAAGTCCGTGATTCTCAATTGGATTGGCATTTATCTGAAAGTGAGGTGCTTGAAAAGCGATTGGATTGGACCAAAAAATCCATTAAAGATGTAGAAGGAATTATTGCCAGATACTTGATGGATTGATATTTTTTGTATTTTCAATTGTTAATCAATCAATTACAGTTATGCTAATACTTTATATTGTGTTGGGCATTATCTTGCTCATTGCCGTTCTGGCTGCGATTGCACCGAAAACCTATAACGTTTCACGATCCATTGAAATCTCAAAACCCAAAGCGGAGGTGTTCAATTATCTTAAATTTTTAAAGAATCAGGATGAATGGTCGCCCTGGGGCAAACGTGACGCCAATATGGAGAAAAAGTTTACGGGAATAGATGGTGAAGTTGGAGCGATCAGCTATTGGAACGGAAATAAAGAAGTAGGGGAAGGAGAGCAGGAACTTATCAAAATAGTGGAAGGTGAACGGATTGACTCTGTGCTTCGGTTTTTAAAACCATGGAAATCCACTTCCGATGCTTATATGATCACCGAAGAAATTAACGATAAGAACACAAGAGTGATTTGGGGTTTTTCGGGAAACAATCAATTTCCAATGAGTATTATGATGTTGTTTATGAACATGGATAAAATGATCGGGAAGGATTTTGAAGAAGGATTGGCCAGTTTAAAAGAAATCATGGAAAAATAATTATATGGAAAGCAATATGGTAGGCTGGTTCGAAATTCCCGTAACCGATATGGCAAGGGCCAAAGCATTTTACGAAGCAGTATTTGAAATTGATGTCCAAATTCACGATTTGGGTGGTACCAAAATGGGATGGTTTCCATGGTCAGAAGGAAAGCCAGGCTCTCTTGGGGGGCTCATTGAAAACAAATCCCATTACACCCCGAGTGATTCAGCAGGGGTATTGATTTATTTTTCGAGCCCAGATGTGAGTAACGAATTAAGTCGTATTGAAGGTGCGGGTGGTAAAATCATCCAGCCCAAGACGCAAATCAGTCCAGATATTGGTTATATGGCTTTGTTTTTAGATACGGAAGGTAATCGACTTGCCCTGCATTCTAGAGCGTAAACTTTATTCCACCAATTCGAGTAGGGCAATGTCAAAGTCGTTTTCCAAAATCACTTTTCCATTTGCAACAACTACTTCGGTATTGGAATAGGTGTCGCGAAGGGTAGTACCATCACCAAAGAATCCTTTTACCCAAAGTGACTTTTTACCTTTAGGTAAATCCAATCCTACTACAACTTTGTCTTTGTATTCGCCATTGGTATAAGTTCTAGAGAACACATAGGGCGATTTGGCCAATCTTTTGTGTTTTCCAGCTCCAACTGCTGGGTGGTTTCTTCTAAATTGTCCCAGTTTTTGCCAGTGTTCGTGAATGTTTTGAATCTCTTGAATGCTATCCAAATCCTCCCAATTCATCAGGGAACGTAGGTTGGCATCGCCAGTAGCTCCTTCGACCACTAAAGGTCTGGAAGTTTCATCACCATAATACACTTGGGAAGCCCCTGGAGTAAGTAAAAGCACATTGGCGGCACGATAAGGTTTTTTACGCTCTTTATCGTACGGACTTCCATCATCATGTGAAGTAAGATAGTTCAGTACGCTTTTGCCTTGCAATTTGGTGTTCAGGATTTTACTGTACTTCTTGAAAATAGTCTCGTAGTCATTGTCGGCCTCCCATTTCAATTCAAAATTGATAAGGCTTTTAAATCCATGGTCGAAGAAATCAACTTTTCTGTCACCAAAATCAAAATCCCTTCCAGATGAAATACCATAATTGTATACTTCGCCAACCATATAAAAAGGGTTGTCATCCAAAATTTGATTTTGGTGTTTTTTCTTCCACATTTCAAAAGCATAGCTTGCCTCGGTGTGAAGATCATCCCAAGCATCTTCATTTACGTGTTTTACGGTATCCACTCGGAAACCATCAACCCCTAAATCATTGATGTAATCCGTCAACCATTTAATAATGTAGTAGCGAGGTGCTCTTGGGTATCCTGTTCGTTCAAAAAACAGCTGTAATTCATCCAATTCTTTGCTCAAACGCCCTTCATCCTTCCATTTGGCCAAAAGCGCATCAGGAAGCTCCACAGGTTCATCACTTTCGGTTAGTATGTCTGGAAGATTTTTTACCAGAGTACATTCAGTGGTGTTTTCGTAGGTGGTAAACTCGCAACTTGGACCTGTTCTTACCCAATCATCGGGCCAAACAGGGTCTTTTTCGGTAACTGGACCTGTATGGTTAAGTACCACATCCAACAAAATACGAATGCCTTTGCCATGCGCTATTTTTACTAACTTTTCCAAGTCTTTTTTAGTGCCGAAATTAGGGTCTATGGCGGTCCAATCTTTGGCCCAATACCCATGATAACCATAAGTTTTTCCTGTTCCTTCGTCCGTTGCACCATGAATTTGCTCCACAACTGGTGTGAACCAAATGGCATTGATACCCAAATTGGTAAAATACCCCTCTTCAAGTTTTTGGATGATTCCTTGAATGTCACCACCTTCAAATCCCCTTAAAACCGCAGTAGTATCTGTTCTACCAAAATTGACATCGTTCTCGGGATTTCCATTATTGAAACGATCCGTGAGCAAGAAATAAATATTGGCACCTTCCCAAACAAATGGCACCTCTTTTTTGGGAGCTTCTACTTGAACTACCTCTTTGGATTCTGGTTGCTGTTCTGCTTGTTTTTTAACCTTTTTACAGCCAGCTAGAGAAGAAAAAATGGCCATGATTACAAGTAGTTTTTTCATGCATTGGGATTTTGTCTAAAGCTATAAAATGAATATGGAATTCGAAAATTTATTTATAGCCGAAACATAGGCTCCAAAGCCTGAAGATAAAGTGTTTTTATTGCTTTCTGTTCAAAACTCGATATTCTTCATAGCAGCTGGAAATAGCATCCAAAATCTGAAGATCGTTAGCAGTTTGAATAAATGACTTGGAATAATTGCAGTTGTTGAGAATATCCTCAATGTCCACTTTTTCCAATTGTAATAATTCGGTCAAGGTTTCCCTGTCGAATTTAGAGGCCAGTAAGTCTCGGATGTTGTCATCCTCCTTAATCTGACGTAATTTACGCATTTGTCGCGGTTTTTTTCCAAAGAGGTTCCGAAGCAAATCTGCTGGATTCAAGATGGCACCCAATACTTTGGTTACAGCACTTGGGCTCTTGCTGCCCGCTTCATAACTAGTGGGAAGCCCCGAGATACTGTATTGTCGCGCATCGTTTATGGGAAGGTTCTTTACATCTATCTCTAAATAACCTGTAAGCTGATAAGGGCGAACAATCACCTCTTCCAAAGCATAGGCCAATTCCGTTAACGCAATTTTGGTATCGCCGAATCGGAACATATCGTTGGTCACACGAACTTTTTGGGTCTTAAAGCCTAAATAGGAAAAATACAGCGTATCATTCACCATAGCAGGAATGGTAAACTTACCGTCTTGGTTGGTAATGGTACCTTTAACCAAGTTCAAATTGACCACGTGAACACTTTCCAATGGGAAATCGGATTGCGCATTGATCACGGTAGCAGTAAGTTCCCTAACCTCCTGATTTTCTTCCTCGGTTTGGGCAAAACCAAAGAACGACACGGAGCATATTAGTATAAGTAGATATTTTCTCATGCAATCTAAGTAGCTATAAAAGTACTAAACAAAGAAAAATAAATAGGAGCCCCGTGGCATTTAATATAGAATTAACTAATAGAAGCCCGATCTTTTTTTGCCTCCTTTTTTACCGTAACCTCCTTTGTTTCCACCTCGGCCGCCACCTTTGTTACCACCTTTATAAGAACTGTTTCCGCCTCTTCGGCCTCCGCCTTTTCTTCCACTTCGCTTCTTGCCGCCTTTTCCGCCGCCACCGCCGCCAGGTTTGGTAGAAATTTCAACGTTGATAAAGCGACCTTCCAATTTAAATTCGGTAAAGGTTTGAAGGATAAATTCTGCTAAATGAGCATCGGAGTTAAAGAAAGAGAAACTGTCCTTGGTGTCGACATTAAAAATGTCTTCTTTTTCAACATTCAAGGTATCTCTCAAGAAATCTTTAAGTGACATCCAATCGTAGCCATCGCGTTCTCCTACATTGATAAAGTAACGCACGGAACCTTCGGATGGAATATCTTCCTTGGAACCTTTTCCTTCTCCTTTGTCTTTTCCGCCTTCTGAGCTGTTAAGATCTTTGGTTTTGCTATAGTAATTGTAGAATTGGGTAAATTCTACAGAGAATATCTTTTTGATCAACTCCTCACGGTCAATGCCATCCAACACATCATTGATGGCAGGCAGGTAGCTGTCAATTTCTTGGTTGACCTTGGTATCTTTGATTTTGTTGGCCAAGTGGTACAACTGAATCTCACAGATTTCCATACCATCAGGAATATTTTTCTTGATGAATTCCTGCTTGATTTTATTTTCGATGGCTTTGATCTTGCGTGTTTCTGAACGGGTAACAATCACCATGGAGATTCCAGATTTACCAGCTCTGCCTGTACGCCCACTACGGTGCGTGTAGGTTTCAATCTCGTCCGGCAATTGATAGTTGATCACGTGGGTAACATCATCCACATCAATACCACGGGCAGCAACATCGGTAGCCACCAACATCTGCACTTGCTTTTTACGGAAAGAGTTCATTACCAAATCCCTTTGGTTCTGACTCAAATCTCCATGAAGTGCTCCAGCGTTGTAGCCATCTTCAATCAATTTTTCAGCTACACGTTGGGTATCGCGCTTGGTTCTACAGAACACTACGGAGAAAATACCTGGGTTGGCATCTGCCAAACGTTTTAGAGCCGCATAACGGTCACGTCCACCTACCACATAGTATTCATGTTGCACCGTTGAAGCGCCTGCATTTACAGTTCCAACTGTGATTTCAACAGGCTTGTGCATGAATTTTTTGGCGATGGTTGCCACTTCTTTGGGCATGGTGGCCGAAAACAACCACGTAAATTTTTCTTGTGGCGTGTTGGACAAAATATCCTTGATATCCTCATAGAAGCCCATGTTCAACATCTCATCGGCTTCATCCAATACGCAATAGTCAATTTTGGAGATGTCGACCATATTTCGGCCGATCATATCCTTCATACGACCAGGAGTGGCCACAACGATCTGTGCACCTCTTTTAATTTGTCTGGCCTGTTCTGTAATGCTTGCTCCACCATAAATGGCAACAACATTAAGTCCTTTTACGTATTTGGAATAGAGTTTTAACTCATTGGTGATCTGTAAACAAAGCTCACGAGTAGGAGAAAGGATCAATCCTTGGGTAGTTCTGCTTTCCGATTGAATCTTTTGAATCATCGGAAAACCAAAAGCAGCAGTTTTACCTGTTCCTGTTTGTGCCAAGGCCACCAAATCGGTTTCTTGGTCCAATAAAATTGGGATTGATTTTTCTTGTACTTCTGAGGGGGATTCAAATCCAAGGTCGGAAATAGCATCCAATAGGGGTTTGTCTAACCCCAAGGCTTCAAATTTTGTCATAGCGGTGTATACCTTTAATCGCAAATATGTTTGTGTTGCATAGAGCGATTTTTGTATATCCCGTTTAAGCCCATCGCAACACCTTGCCCATACCGGCGGCGTTAATAAAGCGGCAAAGGTACATTAAATTTAATCAGTGCAACTTAGGTGGTGCTTTTTTTTAAGAAATCGACCAATTTTTGAATCGCTCTACCTCGGTGACTGATAGCGTTTTTGGTCTCAGCAGGCAGTTCGCCAAAGGTGTTGTTGTACCCGTTAGGTTTAAAAATAGGGTCGTACCCAAAACCACCAGCGCCATGCAGTTCTTCGGTGATAATGCCCTCAACAATACCATCAAAAGCAAAGCTTTCACCATTTAGGTTAAGGTGTACTACGGTTTTAAAATGCGCATTTCGATTATTTTTACCCTCCAGTTCTTGCAACAACTTTTGCATGTTGTCTTTAGCATTTTTTTGTTCCCCAGCATATCGTGCAGAATATACTCCTGGAGCTCCATTTAAAGCATCCACTAACAAACCCGTGTCGTCCGAAAAACAGTTTAAACCATAGGTTTGGGTCACATAATCTGCCTTTATTTTCGCATTTTCCTGCAAATTTTCGCCTGTTTCAGGGATTTCATCAAAGCATTCTATGTCTTTTAAGGACAAAAGTTGAATGGATGCTGGAAGCAATTGTTGCACCTCCTTTAGTTTATGGTCGTTATGTGTGGCAAATACAAGTTTCAAATCAAAAAGGGTTCAAATTGAGGTTCAAAAGTAGTAATTTCGGGCATTAACCTTATTGTATGAAAACAAAAGTGCCGCCAGTTGTGGTGATGTTGGTTTTTGCCGTATTGATGTATGCTTTAGATGCTTTTTTGCCTGTTGGTGAGTTTAATTTTTTTGGTAGAAACACCCTTTCTTGGATTTTATTGGGATTGGCTGCAATCGTGGGAGTGCTATCGGTTGCCCAATTTCTTTTTAAAAAGACCACTGTTGATCCATTAATGCCTGAAAAAGCCAATCATTTGGTGACCAATGGCATTTATAATTTTAGTAGAAATCCCATGTATCTGGCCCTGCTTCTAATTTTGTTAGCCTTTGGATTACGATTGGGGAATGCTTTTAATACGTTGTTAGCCGCAGGTTTTGTGTATTGGATGAACCATTTTCAGATTATACCCGAAGAAGAGGCATTGAAGCAAAAGTTTGGCCAGGAGTATAATATTTATTGTAAACTAACGCGGAGGTGGTTTTGATGGTTTGGTTAAGGGTTTAGGGGGAAAGGTTGAACTTTTATTAGTATTAGTGAAAATTTGCGCAATTCGTGTCAATATTATTTGGACATAAGCCTATTCCATTGAACTTTAACTTGAGTTTGAGTTTGAACTTGTTATTTTACTTCCTCCTAAATTGCAAAAAGCATCCTTTTAGGTGCCATTTGAAACAAATCGTAATAGATTTTTGATTTATCCACAAATGTGTAAGGTTTTTAATAAGTTCCGATTATAAGGATGGAATTTATGTTTAATTTTACCCCTTAATTTTTTACGCGGATCATGGTGGCAACAGGACGTAAATATGTTTTCGATTTTGATAGCACCCTAACTAGGGTTGAGGCATTGGATGTGCTAGCGGAAATGACGCTACAGGACAATCCGAAAAGGGAAGAGATTGTGGCCGAAATCCAGAAAATCACCAATTTGGGGATTGATGGGGATATTTCTTTCACCGAATCATTGGAGCGAAGAATCCGTTTGTTGAGTGCAAACAAGGAAGATTTGCAAGATTTGGTGGTGGAATTGCGCCAAAAGATTTCAAAATCCATAGCCACAAATAAAGAATTCTTCCATAAGTATTCAGAGGATATCTATGTGATTTCCTGCGGATTCAAAGAATTTATTGATCCTATTGTTGAAGAATATAATATTCCCTCCGACCGCGTATATGCCAATACCTTTAAGTTTGATGCTGACGGTAACATCATTGGCTTTGACGAGAAAAATGTGTTGGCGGCCCACAACGGAAAAATAGAATGCTTAAAAAACTTGGATTTGGAAGGCGAAGTTCAAGTGATTGGCGACGGCTATAGCGATTATGTAATGCGTGAGGCTGGAATTGCCCATAAATTTTTCGCCTACACTGAAAATGTGCACCGTGACAAAGCAGCTAAAAATGCTGACCACGTAGCACCTAACCTAGATGAATTTTTATTTGTGAACGATTTGCCAAGAAACCTATCATACCCTAAGAACAGAATTAAAATATTATTACTGGAAAATGTGCACACCGCTGCTTTCGAAAATCTATCGGAAGAAGGTTTTTCAGTGGAATTGATCAAGACCAGTCTTTCCGAAGACGAACTTATAGAACGCATCAAAGGCGTTCACGTACTCGGAATCCGTTCCAAGACCCAAGTGACCCAAAAGGTATTGGATGCTGCAGATAAATTATTGGTGGTAGGTGCATTTTGTATCGGAACCACCCAAATCGATTTGGAATACAGCAAAAAGAAAGGGGTAGTGGTTTTCAATGCACCTTACAGTAACACCCGTTCAGTAGTGGAACTTGCCGTTGGACACATCATCATGTTGATGAGAAGTATTTTTCCACGTAGCATGGAGATTCACAATGGTGAATGGAATAAAACTGCAGCTGGTTCCCAAGAAGTTCGCGGTAAAAACTTGGGTATTGTTGGTTATGGAAACATAGGAAAACAAATGTCCGTTTTGGCCGAGGCCATGGGGATGAAAGTTTATTATTATGATGTGGATGACCAATTGGCTATTGGAAATGCGATTAAATGCAATACTTTGGAAGATTTGTTGTCTGTTGCTGATGTGGTTACGCTTCACGTAGATGACAATAAGGCCAATAAGAACTTTATCGGTGAGCGTGAAATCAACCAGATGAAAACTGGCGCCAAGCTTATCAATCTTTCACGTGGTTTTGTGGTAGATATTGATGCTTTGGCAGCAGCCCTAAAAAGCGGGAAATTGGGTGGTGCCGCTGTGGATGTCTTCCCAGTGGAGCCAAGAAGCAATGGCGAGTTTGAAACTCCGTTGCAAGGCTTATCAAATGTGATTCTTACCCCTCACATTGGTGGAAGTACCGAAGAAGCACAGCGCGACATCGCGGATTTTGTTCCGAATAAAATCATGGATTACATCAATAACGGAAATACCGTTGATGCCGTTAACTTCCCTAATATTCGTTTGCCAAAACAGAACAAGGCACACCGATTCTTGCACATCCATAAAAATGTACCTGGCATCATGGCCAAAATCAATGAGGTATTGGCAAAATATGGTTTGAACATTACGGGACAGTTCTTGTCTACGGATAGCGAAGTAGGTTATGTGATCACCGATTTGGATAAAGAATACAACAAAGATGTAATCAAAGCCCTTAAGAAAATCGAGAACACCATTAAGTTTAGGGTACTTTACTAGAAGAACGGATGCCTTGGAGCCAAGATTGTCTTGGTTCTAATGTCTAAATGCGCAGCGGTCTAGTATCTAATTACTGATGATGATAAGGCTCGTTTCGTAATATGGTAAAGCCTCTATAAATCTGTTCTACAATGAACAACCGAATCATTTGGTGGGAAAAGGTCATTTTGGATAGACTGATCTTGCCTGAGCTTTTGGCATAAATTGCATCGCTAAAACCATAGGGTCCTCCAATTACAAGAACCAAGTTTTTAATGCCACTGTTCATTTGTTTTTGAAGGAACTGCGCAAAATCCATTGAAGTGTACTGTTTTCCTTTTTCATCCAACAAGATCAAGGTATCCGTGGGTTGTAGCTGGGCTAAAATCAATTCACCCTCCTTTTCTTTTTGTTGGGCTTCGGAAAGATTTTTTCTGTTTTTTATATCAGGAATAATTTCCATTTGAAACTTCACATAATGCTTCAACCGCTTTTCATAAACGGATATAAGTTCTTCAAGTTCAGACTTATCGGTTTTTCCAATGGCGAGTAAGGTAATCTGCATGTTCAAAAATAATTGATTCCACTCAAAAATTAAGCATGCCCAAGGTATGGACAAGGAACAATGTTTTCTTATTTTCGTTAAAAGCCCTAGGGAATGATATCTGAAGAACAATTTCAAAATGAACTTAATTTAATCATTGCCAACGCCGTACGCGAAGATGTTGGTGATGGCGATCATAGTTCCTTAGCCTGTATTCCTGAATCGGCAAAGGGGAAGGCTAAACTATTGGTAAAAGACGAAGGCATAATTGCAGGAGTGGATTTTGCTAAAATGGTTTTCGATTATGTCGATCCCAAATTAAAGGTAGAAGTCCTAATAGAAGATGGTGATAAAGTAAAATACGGCGATGTGGTCTTTTATGTGGAGGGAAGCTCTCAAAGTATATTAAAAGCGGAACGTTTAGTGCTCAATGCCATGCAGCGTATGAGTGCCATTGCGACCAAAACCAATGATTTTGTTTCCATTTTGGATGGTACGGACACGAAAATTTTGGATACTCGAAAAACTACGCCAGGGATTAGAGCCTTGGAAAAATGGGCAGTGAAAATTGGAGGAGGAGAGAACCATAGGTTTGCTCTTTATGATATGATTATGCTAAAGGACAATCATATTGATTTTGCAGGAGGTATCTCCAAAGCCATTCAAAAAACAAAAGATTATTTAGCGGAACAGGGTAAAGATCTAAAAATTATTGTCGAGGCAAGGGACTTGAAAGAAGTCGATGAAATTTTAAAAGCAGGAGGCGTCTACCGTATTCTACTCGATAATTTTGATTACGATGAAACTCGCGAAGCCGTCCAAAAAATAGGAGACCAATGCCTCACCGAATCTTCAGGCGGAATCACCGAAGATACCATTCGAAAATATGCCGAATGTGGTGTGAACTATATTTCCTCAGGTGCATTAACCCATTCCGTTTATAATATGGACCTAAGTTTAAAAGCCGTGTAAATGTCTGCAGCCATAGAAGAGCAGTTGGAAAAAATACCCGTCGTCAATTGGATTGTACGGTTGTTAAAAAACATAAAGCTAAAAGCTTTTGAAGGACTCTCTTTCTATGATCTGATTGAAATGTA
Source organism: Flagellimonas zhangzhouensis (assembly GCF_900102925.1). Taxonomy (GTDB): domain Bacteria; phylum Bacteroidota; class Bacteroidia; order Flavobacteriales; family Flavobacteriaceae; genus Flagellimonas; species Flagellimonas zhangzhouensis. Next base: position 873,021 of record NZ_FNKI01000002.1, read on the forward strand.
TGTTGTGGGCGTGGTTGAAGGGGCGCTGTCCACACGAGCGAGTTCCATTGCCTTTAGCTTGTTTATGGCGCTTTTTCCGCTCATTATTTTTATGGTGACTTTGATTCCCTTCATCATACCCTACGTGAGTGTTGGGAATGAAAACTTTGACGCCCAATTTTTAGACTTTTTGGAATCCTTTTTACCATCCGCAACCAGTGATTATTTCGGTGATATTTACCAACAGATTAAAGATCAAAAGCAAGGCGGATTGTTGTCCTCCGCTTTTATATTGTCCATTTTTTTAGTGGCCAATGGAGTGAATGCCATTTTTGGAGGGTTTGAATATTCTTATCATGTACAGTTGACCCGAAACTTTTTTAGACAGTACGCTTATGCCTTAATGGTGGGATTGATTCTTTCCATTTTATTGATTATTGGAGCGGTTGCTTTTGTGTATTTCGAGTTCTATATTGTGGAGTACACCAGTGAATACTTAGGCAAAACTTTGGGTTACGATGTGGAGAAAGGCGATGCAGTGGGCATTCAAATAGCCAAAGTGCTATTCTTTTTGTTTTTATCTTACTTAACTACTGCCACACTGTATTATTTTGGAACGGCAGAGGGTAGAAAAGCCCGATTTTTCTCTGCAGGGGCTTTAATGACAACGCTTTTGTTTTTACTCACTTCATATTTGTTTGGTGTGTATGTAGATAAGTTTGCTCGCTACAACGAATTGTACGGTGCATTGGGGGGCTTGTTAATATTAATGGTATTTATTTGGCTCAATTCAAATATTTTGTTACTTGGGTTTGAATTAAATGCCACATTAAACTCCTTAAAAAAACGACATGAAAAGAAGCAAAATGAGGAATAATTGGATCTATTTGATATGCTTTTTGTTGTGTCAGATAACCTGGTCGCAATCCGTTTTTGGTAAGTGGAAAACTATTGATGACCGAAACGGGGTGAACAAGGCCATCATTGAAATCTACGAGGAAGATGGCTTAATGCATGCGAAGGTTGTTGAGATTTTGGAAGAGGGAAAAAAAGGAGCACTGTGCACCAAATGTGAAGGGGAACAAAAGGATAAACCCATCCTTGGAATGAAAATTATGCAAGATTTTGAGGAGCAAAAGGATGGTATCTATAAAGGTGATAGTCTGTTTGATCCAGAACAGGCCATGACATTTAGGGGAAAGGTCTGGTTGGATGAAGACAATGAAAATCAATTGAAAGTTAGAGGGTATTTGGCATTTTTGCATAGAACTCAAACATGGCATAGGGTAGTAGAGAAATAGTGTATGGAATATTTTTTGGATGTAGTCCTGCCCATTCCGTTAGAAAAACTTTTCACCTATAAAATCACTTCAGATGAAGCGGATTTTATTCAGGCAGGTATGCGTGTGGCCGTACCGTTTGGTAAATCCAAAATCTATACAGGATTGGCTTATCGCATTCACGAAGAGGCTCCGCAAGCCTATGAAGCCAAGGAAATCTTTCAAATTCTGGATGAACAACCTGTCGTAACTGCCATTCAACTAAAACATTGGCATTGGTTGGCCGATTATTATATGTGCACTTTGGGCGAGGTCATCCGAAGTGCCCTGCCCACTGCTTTTTTATTGGAGAGTGAAACCTTGGTTTTGCCCAACAAAAATGCGGAAGTGGACGAAATGGAACTAAAAGATGATGAGTTTTTGGTGTACGAAGCACTGCAACATCAATCCGCATTAAAAATATCTGAAGTGTGCGATATTGTGGATAGGAAAAATGTTTTGAAGCTTATCAATACATTGGTATACAAAGGGGTGATATTGCAAAAAGAAGAACTTTATGAGCAGTACAAGCCCAAAATGGTTCGTTATGTAAAACTTTCCGATCAATATGAAGATGAGGCCCAATTGGCCGATTTATTGAATGAACTTACCCGAGCACCAAAACAAAGTCAAGTGGTTTTGTCCTTATTTCAGTTAAAGGCAAAAAACTCTAAACCCATTCCAATTTCTGATTTGGAAAAGGAGAGTGGGAGTTCCAAAGCGGTGATCAAAGCTTTGATTGATAAAAATGTGCTGGAAGAATACCACATTAGAAAAGATAGAGTGGAATTTGAGGGGGATTCAGAAGATGCCAAAACCATCAACTTGAATGAACATCAGGCTAAGGCACTTGAAGATATTAATCAAGGATTTGAAGAAGATAAACCTGTATTGCTGCACGGGGTTACTTCTGCTGGAAAAACAGAAGTATATGTAAAACTGATTCAAAAGTGTTTGGAAGAGGGAAGACAAGCATTGTATCTCTTGCCTGAAATAGCCCTTACCTCACAATTAATTAATCGATTGCAGCATTATTTTGGGGAGCAAGTTTCGGTTTACCATTCCAAATATAGTATTCATGAAAGGGTGGAGGTTTGGAACAATGTATTGAAAAATGAAGGAAAGGCTCAAATTGTAATCGGTGCCCGTTCTTCCTTGTTTTTACCATTTTCCAATTTAGGGTTGGTGGTGGTCGATGAGGAACATGAGAATTCCTTTAAACAGTTTGACCCAGCTCCACGTTATCATGCACGCGATGCTGCGGTAGTGTTGGCCGCATTGCACAAGGCCAATATTATTTTGGGCTCTGCAACCCCAAGTATAGAAAGCATGTATAATGCTAGAACAGATAAGTACGGCTATGCTACTATTAAATATAGATATGGTGATGTGTTGATGCCCGAGATTAATCTGGTCGATATTAAGGAAGCCACCCGAAAAAAGAAGATGAAAGGGCATTTTTCGGAAACATTGATCAAAGCCATCACCGAAGCATTGGAGGAGGGTGAACAAATTATTCTTTTTCAAAATAGGAGGGGATTTGCACCTGTAGTGGAGTGCACCACTTGTGGACACGTGGCCCAATGTCCTAATTGTGATGTGAGCCTCACCTTTCATCAACATAGAAACCAATTGCGTTGCCATTATTGTGGCTATCACATGGCGCTACAACAAGCGTGTTTGGCCTGTGGAAGCAATACATTGGATAAAAAAGGATTTGGAACGGAGCAGATTCAGGAAGAATTGGGGCAATTGTTTCCTGAAATTAAGGTGGGTCGCATGGATTTGGATACCACTCGCGGCAAATATGCCTATGAAAAAATCATTTCAGCCTTTGAAAATCAAGAAATGGATATTTTGGTTGGCACCCAAATGGTAACCAAGGGTCTCGATTTTAGAAATGTGAGTTTGGTGGGCATTATGAATGCTGATTCCATGTTGAATTTTCCAGATTATAGAGCCCATGAACGCAGTTTTCAGATGTTGACCCAGGTGGCGGGTAGGGCAGGGCGTACCCAGAAAAGAGGCAAGGTGCTTATTCAATCCTACAATCCGTACCACCAAATATTGCAGCAAGTCACCACCAATAATTACGATAAAATGTTTGAGGAGCAGTTTTACGAAAGGGAGCAGTTTAAATACCCACCTTTGGTGCGACTCATCAAAATTACGTTAAAGGATAAGGATTACAATAAATTGAACGAAGCTTCCGATTGGTTGGCAGGCTCGTTGCGAAATGTATTGGGAAATCAAATTTTGGGGCCAGAATATCCCCCCGTGGCGCGTATCCGAAGGGATTATTTAAAGAACATCCTGATAAAACTCCCTAGAAAACAGCCGTTGGCGCAAACAAAAAATAGCATTAAAAGAATTGAAAAATCCTTTAATGCTATTTCCAAGTATAAAAGTGTAAGACTGGTCTACAATGTGGACCACATATAAAATGTAATTATACGTTTGCCAGCGCTTCGGCCAACTCAGTCTTTTTGTTTCTACTCAAAGGAATCTGTCTGCCCCCTACTTCAACATTTTTACTGTTGAATTTCTCAATCTTCTCCAGATTCACAATATAAGATTTATGGATTCGTAGAAATTTTTCGGCAGGCAATTGCTTTTCGAAAGATTTCATGGTGGATAGGATTACGATATTGGCTTCGTCTGTCACCAATTTAATGTAATCGCCCAATGCCTCGATCCATTTGATGTCGTTAAGGATCACCTTACGTTTTTTAAGGTTGCTCTTCACAAAAATATGTTCTTCGTCTTCATCAACACGGTTCATTTGCTCGTATTTGGAAACAGCTCTTTTTACAGAGGCTTCAAAACGGGCCAAAGTGATTGGTTTGTGAAGATAATCGGTTACGTCGTAGTCAAAAGCTTTAAGTGCATAGTCAGGTTTTCCTGTGATCAAAATAACCTGTGGTGGGTTCTCTAGGGCCTCTAAAAGGTCAAAACCACTAATGATCGGCATTTCAACATCTAAAAAGATAAGGTCGATTTCGTGGTTTTTCAGGCCATTCTTTGCTTCAATGGCATTGCTGTACTCTGCAACCAAAGCTAGGTGTGGATGATTGTTGACCAATTTCGCAACAGCCATGCGCTGCATGGAAGAATCGTCTACAATTATACTTTTTAATTTCATAGAATGGGGTGATTTGTAGGGTTTTAAATCATCGGCAAATTACATAAAAAACCCGTTTAAGAGCAACAAAAGATGTAAACATGGTCTATTTTGTTGTGTAAATTGCCGTATGTGTTATTTAGGTTAATGGGTTATTAATTGTTGATAACTATCAGAATTTAAACGAAGTTTTTTTGGTTTTCTTGCAGGGTGAAAGAAATATTACTAATTTTGCACTCCTTTAAAAATAATATATAATGAACCATTACGAAACTGTTTTCATTTTGAATCCCGTTCTGTCTGAGACTCAGATAGAGGAAACAGTCAAGAAGTTTGAGGATTTCTTGATTAAGAATGGTGCCAAAATGGTCTCCAAAGAAAACTGGGGACTTAAAAAATTGGCCTATCCCATTCAGCACAAGAAAAGTGGATTTTACCACTTGTTCGAATTTACAGCTCCAGGTGAGGTAATCGAGCCTTACGAAACTGAGTTTAGAAGAGATGAGCGCATTATGCGTTTTCTAACCGTTAGACTGGACAAGCACGCAATTGCTTGGGCAGAGAAGAGAAGAAACAAACTAAAAGCAAACGCATAAGGGTATGGCATCCATAGAGCAACAAGCAAAATCTAAAAAAGACGGGGAAATCAGATATTTGACCCCGTTGAACATTGAGACCAATAAACAAAAGAAGTATTGTCGTTTCAAAAAGTCTGGTATCAAGTATATCGATTACAAAGACCCAGATTTCTTGATGAAGTTGGTAAACGAGCAAGGAAAATTACTTCCTCGTAGACTTACAGGTACTTCTTTGAAATACCAAAGAAAAGTGGCACAGGCCGTTAAACGTGCCCGTCACCTAGCGTTAATGCCATACGTTGGCGATATGTTGAAATAAAAAATACCGAAGCATGGAACTTATTCTAAAAGAAGATGTACAGGATTTGGGATTTAAAGATGATATCGTTTCCGTAAAGAACGGCTACGGTAGAAACTTTTTGATTCCTCAAGGTTTGGCCTCATTGGCTACTCCATCTGCCAAAAAAGTTTTGGCCGAAAACCTGAAACAAAGAGCTCATAAAGAGAAGAAAATAATCGACGAGGCAACTAAAATTGCCGAAGCACTTAAACAATTGGAAATCCGTATTGCTGCTAAAGCAGGAGCAGGAGATAAATTGTTTGGATCTGTGACCAATATTGATTTGGCCGCTGCTTTGGACAAAGAAGGTCACCAAATCGAAAGAAAATTCATCAGCATTAAAGGTGGAGCTATCAAAAGGGTTGGTCCTTACGAAGCAATCATCAGACTACACAGAGAGGTAATCGTTGAATTCCCATTCGAAGTAGTTGCTGAAGCAAATTAAGATACTTTAATAAGTATTTGGATATTAAGGAGGGCTATGCGTGCATAGCTCTCTTTTTGTTTTACAAAATCAGGATTTAAGCAAGTCTATTAATTTTATATCATGAAGTACAAAAGACTTTCTAAAGAACAATTGGAAGAACTGCACCCAGAGTTCATCAACTTTTTAGCGACCCAATCCATTACGGCAGAGGAATGGAAAACCTTAAAGGAGGAAAAACCCGAGGTGGCCGAAGAAGAAATCGATGTGTTTAGTGATTTGATTTGGGAAGGTGTGTTGAACAAAGTGGAATACTTGGAAAACATATCCGAGCGTCACATGCACCTGTTTCATTTAACGGATAAAGAGATGAAACTCTTCTCTGTAAAAGTGATGAATCCTGAAATCGATTTACGAACCCAAGAAGGTTTTGGCTGGTTCAAACGTAACTTCCAATCGGATTTTGTGGAATACCTAACTGCTTCCAAGGCGTATGGCGAGGATAAGAATTTGGATAAGTTCGAAATCATAAAACAAGGAGCGGTGATAACCAAAGGCGATTTGTATCAGTGGTTTGAGCAGATTATGGAGTAATTAAGTTCAAGGTTCAAGTACAAGCGCAATACTTATGTCATTCTGAAAGAGCAAAGCGATTGAAGAATCTAATCTTCGATTATTTGTATGGATACTTCACTTCATTCAGTATGACAATCATAAATTTTTGTCATTTCGACAGAGCGAAATATGAGCGACGAGAAATCTCAAGCAGCATTAGATTTCTCACATTCGTTCGAAATGACGGAAACCTAACTTCATACAATTAGCAAACCCCTTATATTTGCACGAGAATTTTACACTACATGGCACAAAAACCATCCATACCTAAAGGAACACGAGATTTTTCACCTGCAGAGGTGGCCAAGCGCAACTATATCATCCAAACCATAAAAAAGCATTTTGAAACCTTTGGTTTCATGCCGATTGAAACTCCGTCTTTTGAAAATTCAGAGACCTTAATGGGTAAATATGGTGATGAGGGCGACCGTTTGATTTTTAAAATCTTGAATTCTGGTGATTTTATCTCCAAGGTGGATGATGTGACCTATAGTTCCAAGAATTCAGCTTCGCTTACGCCTAAGATTTCAGAAAAGGCATTGCGCTACGATCTTACCGTGCCTTTTGCACGTTATGTGGTAATGCACCAAAACGAAATTGATTTCCCATTCAAAAGATATCAGATTCAGCCTGTTTGGCGTGCCGACCGTCCCCAAAAAGGACGTTTTCGTGAGTTTTACCAATGTGATGCCGATGTGGTTGGTGCCAATGGTCTGTTGCAAGAAGTGGAGTTTGTGCAGTTGTATGATGCTGTTTTCACTGATTTAGGATTGAAAGGAACCACCATTAAAATCAACAACCGCAAAATACTTTCTGGAATTGCGGAAGTTATAGGAGCCAAGCATTTGTTGGTCGATTTTACCGTGGCGTTGGACAAGTTGGACAAAATAGGCGAGGAGAAGGTAAAGACAGAGATGCTGGAAAAGGGAATTTCGGAAGCAGCCATTACCAAGGCTCAACCTTTGTTCGAAATGACTGGTACTGCAGCAGAACAATTGGAAAAACTAAAATCCATTTTGGCTGAATCCGAAGCAGGAATGCATGGGGTTGCGGAATTGGAAGAAATAATCACAACTGTAGATGTTCTTGGGTTGCAATCTGCCAAATTACAATTGGATGTGACCTTGGCCCGTGGATTAAATTATTATACAGGTGCCATTTTTGAAGTGGCTGCTCCAGAGGGGGTACAAATGGGTTCCATCGGTGGTGGTGGTCGTTACGATGATCTAACTGGTATTTTTGGCCTTAAAGATGTGAGTGGCGTAGGTATTTCTTTTGGACTGGACCGTATTTATTTGGTTTTGGAAGAATTGAACCTGTTTCCAGATAGTTTGGATATTGCATTGGATGTGCTATGCCTGAACTTTGGCAAACAAGAAGGTTTGGCTTCGTTAAAACTGGTTTCAGCGCTTAGAAAGGCTGGGTTACGTGCCGATTTGTATCCAACGGATGCCAAAATGAACAAACAATTCAAATATGCAGATAAAAGAGGGGTTCCTTATACCATTCTGTTGGGCGAACAAGAATTGACCAATGGCAATTTTGTGGTAAAAAACATGAAAACAGGAAACCAGCAAGCCTATTCTTTGGATGATGCAGCTTCTTTTGCCGAAAGCATCAAATCCGCTTTTTAATCTCTTTTACTATCGTTTTGTAGTAGGTAGGGCCGTGGGGCACGTATTTGGCCGAATTGGCCAATCCCCAAGTTTCTTCTGCAAACTTAAATAGGGGGATTATATCCAAATCTTCCACTTCACTTTCTTGTTTAGTTAGGTTTTGAACTGAGGTATTCAACTTGCACAAAAAAATATGGTGCAGTTCGGCATCAATAAAATTATCTGCTATTTTGTGAATCGCCTTAAAAGTGCCGATGGGTTCTAGATCATCTTTGTTTACGGAATAACCGACTTCTTCGGCCACTTCGCGGACTGCTGCGGTTTTTACATCTTCGCCCGCTCCAATATGTCCAGCTACAGAAACATCCCAAAGCAACGGGTGCGTGTCCTTGTGCCTTCCTCGTTGTTGGATCAGAACCCGACCATCAGGAGTGTAGAGCCAAACATGAATGGTGGGGTGGAGCAATCCCTTTTGGTGTGCCTTCGATTTTAAACAAGTTTTTCCTGTTCGATTCCCTTGCTCATCCAATATGTCCACTAGTTCATCCATAGTTTTCTAAAGATAAAAAAAAGTCACCCCAAAGAAATTTCAAGGTGACTTAAATTTATTTTAAAATGGATAGACGAGTCTAGTTAATCAAAATAACTAAATGTTTCTCCGTCTTTAATGTTCAATAAGGTCTGATAAATCAAACGAATCACGTTTTCCACATCATCTTTATGAACCGTTTCCACCGTGGTGTGCATATAGCGTAAAGGCAATGAAATTAATGCAGACGCCACACCTCCGTTGCTATAAGCAAATGCATCGGTATCCGTTCCCGTGTAGCGAGATGAAGCATTACGTTGGAATGGAATTTCATTCGCTTCCGCAGTTTCAAGGATGCGCTCACGCAATTTGTTCTGTACGGCAGGAGCATAGGAAATCACAGGACCAGCACCGATTTTGGTTTCGCCCTCGGTCTTTTTGTTGATCATTGGGGTTGTGGTATCATGGCACACATCGGTAACAATGGCAACGTTCGGCTTAATGGTCTGAGTGATCATTTCCGCACCTCTAAGTCCAATTTCTTCCTGAACTGAGTTGGTGACATATAATCCAAAAGGAAGCTCTTTTTTGTTCTCTTTCAACAAACGGGCCACTTCAGCAATCATAAAACCACCCATTCTGTTGTCCAAAGCACGACAAACAAACTTGTCCTTGTTCAAAATATGGAATTGATCCGGGTAGGTGATCACACATCCTACGTGAACGCCCATTTTCTCGACTTCTTCTTTGTCCTTGGCACCAATATCAATAAAAATATTGTCCAATTTTGGAGATTCCTCTTTGGCTTTGTCTCTAGTGTGAATCGCTGGCCATCCAAAAACACCTTTCACAATGCCATTTTTCGTATGGATATCCACCCATTTGGAAGGTGCAATTTGATGGTCACTACCTCCGTTTCTGATAACATAAAGTAATCCATCATCGGTCACATAGTTGACATACCATGAAATTTCATCGGAATGCCCCTCGATAACCACTTTGTATTTGGCTTCTGGATTGATAACGGCCACAGCAGTGCCGTAGGTGTCCGTGATAAATTCGTCTACATAAGGTTTTATATAGTCCATCCAAATTTTCTGACCTTCCCATTCATATCCCGTAGGAGATGGATTGTTTAGGTATTTTTCTAAAAACTCAAGGGACTTTTCGTTAATGATTTTATCTTTTGCCATGTGTATTATTTAATAAGCAAACTTAAGAATATTCACTTTTATTTAATAACCAAATCATACCATTATATTTACATTTGGCAAGACTTTTGAACAAAAACTAACATGTTTCGGAAAGGTGTTTTTATCGCTTCCCTTTTAATTTTCACACTTGGTTATGCACAGGTGAAGGAAAACGATTCGCTGTTTGTGCCAAAGGACTCGGTGGAGGAGTATTATGTTCGGTTTGAAGGGGATTCCGTTTTGTTGAGTTCCATTGAACTTGAAGAAGTCTTCATTTTTGGTAAGTTGGAGTTTGCAGATAAGAATGAAAGACTGCGTTATTTGATCTTGCGCAGAAAAACCCAAAAAGTTTATCCATATGCGAAGTTGGCTGCGGAACGATTGGTGGAGTTAAACGATAGTCTACAACACATTACAAAGCGTCGACATCAAAAAAAATATACTAAAAAGGTCCAGAAATATATTGAGGGTGAATTTTCCGAAGAACTTAAAAAGCTCACCCGAACAGAGGGTCAGATTTTGGTGAAATTGATTCATAGACAAACGGGAACTACGGCTTTTGATTTGGTAAAGGAATTGCGTAGCGGATGGCGGGCCTTTTGGTACAATACCACCGCAAGCATGTTCAAAATTAGTTTGAAAGAGGAATTTCTTCCCGAAACGGTTCACGAAGATTATTTGATTGAAGATATTCTGCAACGTGCCTTTGCTGCCAATAAATTAGCGCGTCAAAAATCTGTGTTGGACTACGATTATGCCCAATTGTCCAATAAATGGAAGAGCAATCCACCTCCGAAAGAGGACTAATTCTCGTTTTTCTTTCCAAATAGGGCCTCCATAACAATCCCGACGGACCTGAAGCCTAAATAAATGGCCGATATGGCGCAGATAATACCTAGAATCAAAACTGGCCAGTAAAAAGGGTGTCCCTCATTTTTAAATGCTTGGTAGATTAAAAAAGGACCCATGAACATGGCCAAAACTGTAAATCCGAACGATTTTATGCCTTTTACCAGAAGATCTTTGTCTGTTCGTCTCATAGGACCAAAGTAGGAATATTAGCTTATATTTAGGGGATAAAGCACAAAAATTAACCATGGAACTACTCATATTGGCAGCGGTAGTCGCATTTATCGTTATTGCTACCGTAAAATTTAAAATGCACCCCATTTTTTCGTTGACCATTGCTGCCGTAGCCTCTGGTTTTTTGTTGGGATTGTCTCCCCAAGAAATCATGGCCACTATTGGAGATGGATTTGGCAAAACCTTATCTGGAATAGGTTTGGTGATTGCTTTTGGTACGGTAATCGGTATTTATTTGGAAAAAACGGGAAGTACTCAGGTGCTGGCCAATAGCATTTTAAAAGTAATCGGATTAAAGCGTTCCCCTTTGGCCATAAACTTGGCTGGATTTGTTATTTCTATTCCTGTGTATTGTGATTCGGGATACATTATTCTTTCATCGTTAAATAAGGCAATTAGTAAAAAAACAGGAATTCCTGCTTTGGTTTTTGCCATTGCATTGGCCACAGGATTGTATTCGGCACATGTGTTTGTGCCGCCTACCCCTGGGCCTTTAGCCGCAGCAGCGATTTTGGATGCCGACTTGGGTTTGGTTTTAATCTTGGGTCTATCAGTAGCCATTCCAGTTTCGATTGCAGGATATGTTTGGGCGCGTTTTATTGGAAAGTCTTTGAAGGAAAATGAAACCAAAGAAGCAGCAGTGGAAAAGGAGGAAGTAGTATCTAAAGTGAAGCCTTTAAATGCATTTCTGCCTTTATTGGTGCCTATTGTGCTTATTGCATTGAAATCACTCGTTAATTATCCTACTCACCCTTTGGGTGAGGGCTGGGTGTTCAAAACCTTAGACTTTTTAGGTAGCCCTATTATTGCTTTGTTGATGGGGGTTTTCTTTGCATTTTCATTGGGTAAGGGCTTTACTTCGGAAGAAAAGCAAGGTTGGGTAGCTGAAGCATTCAAACAAGCTGGTGCCATTGTTTTGATAACAGGCGCAGGCGGTGCTTTTGGTGCCATATTGCGCACCATGGATGTGGCTTCCATCATCAATTTGGAATCGAGCACAGGATTGGGAGGTCTGTTGATTGCTTTTGTGATTTCAGCAGTTTTGAAAACAGCTCAAGGTTCATCAACTGTAGCCATTATTACCACATCAGCCATTATTGCACCCCTTTTGGAAACTTTTGGTTTGGTGTCCATAACAGATAAAGCTTTGGCCGTATTGGCCATTGGAGCTGGAGCAATGACCGTTTCCCATATTAATGACAGTTATTTTTGGGTGGTTTCCCAGTTTTCCAACATCAATGTAAAAACAGCTTTACGTGGGCATACCCTCGGAACTTTATTTCAAGGGATAGTTGGGATTTTGGTTATAACTATTTTGTATGTAATCCTTTAGGATTATTCAATAAGCAAGTTGCTTGAGTAAACTTGGACCACACCAAAATACCCCAATGCATAACCATTAGTTTCGGTATCAGGTTCTAAAACTTCAACATTACCTATATCTGTAATATCAAAAACATTGCCCTTTACCGTGGCGACAGGTGTTTGAAATGGCCCACCATTGCCACCAGTTTGTTGTAGGATCAAGCTCATGAAATCATAATATTCTTTGGTGGCCCCCATGATACTTACGGTAATTTCTTGTCCTGCCTCCAATTGGTCATCGTAGAAGTACGAAAATTGAAATTGCTGACCTTTAAAGAAAGTGTCCTCTACCACTTGATATTCACTGTTCATAAAGTCAAAAACAAAATAATTATCCTCATTGGGAGCATCTGTAAAGGTTACAATCACTTCTGTTTCATCATCCCCGAATAAATTACTGTCTCCTTGCTCCAAATTATCAACGGGAACCGTTGGCGCATATTGGGTCTGGGCATAATACTGTTTACCATTGTGGGTCAGTTGTAGAATAAAGGTCACTTCAGGTTCCGCAGCACTGGTGGGAATCCGTTGGTCTGTTCCAAAATTGGCATCGGGAACATAAATGCCTGTTCCAGGTGTTTCTTCAACCAATTGTGAAGTGGAAACCGTTTCGAATGTGTTGTTTTCGTTCAGGGTTCCGTAATAGATGACGGCATTCTCCACTTGGGTAGGCTGATTTTCTTCAAAGAAATTGCTGGTTTCTCGCAGGGTCAAACGGACGTCGATAAATTCTTGATCTTTATCAACCCTTAAAAGGCCATCAACTACCAATCGAGTTTCAACTTCGGGTAAATCCACTTCAATAACGTCCTCGCATGATACTAGGAACAAAAACATCAGAAAGTATATCAATTCTTTTTGCATCACACTAAAATTTAAAGTTGTAGGTTACGGATGGGATAATACCGAAAATGGAAGTCCGAATCGCCTCGTTTCTTCCCGTGTCTTCATTTTCCCTAAAATTGATCGAAGCTGCATTTTTTCGTCCATACACGTTGTAAATGCTAAACACCCACTCGGACTGCACTTTCTTTCGTTTGTTCCGTAGGGGCGTAAGTACTGCTGAAATATCCATTCGGTGATAAGCAGGCAGACGTTCTTTGTTGCGCAACCCGTAATAGGGAACTTGTAAGCCCTCATACTCAAATTGACCTATGGGATAATTGGTCGGTTGTCCTGTTTGGTAGATGAAATTTGCATTGAATTTCCATTTTTCGTTTACATCGAAGCTACCATTAATAGCAAGGTCGTGGGTTTTGTCATATGGGGTGTTGTACCACTCACCAAAGTTGATGCCTGTTTCCTGTTCGGTTCTGCCAGGGGTACGCTGTTCGGATTTTGAAAGGGTGTAAGACAACCAACCTTTAAACCGTCCGCTATTCTTTCGTAACAAAAACTCCAACCCATAGGCTCGTGCCTGTCCGTTTAAAATAACCTGCTCAATGGCATTGTTGGCAATCAGATTGGCCCCGTCGATATAATCTATCCTATTTTGTAGGTCCTTATAAAATGCTTCTGTCTCAAAGTTGTAATCCCCCTGATTAATGTTTCTAAAATAGCCAACAGCATATTGATCTTGTAGTTGTGGCTTTACAAAGGGGCCGCTTGGCGTCCAAACATCTAAAGGAGTAGGGGAGTTGGTGTTGGAAAGCAAGTGGAGGTATTGTGATATTCTAGTATAGCTGGCCTTGATGGAATTGTTTTCGTTAAAGGTGTACGACATACTGATTCTAGGCTCAAAATTAAAATACGCCTCCATGGATCCGCCACGTCCTGGATTTATGGTATCAATAGGTGTTCCTTCTCGATATACTTGGGCGGATGGGTCAAAATCCACTGGGCTATCATTTTGGTACACATAAAACTCATCTTGTCCCATGCGGTTAAAATGACTCAACCTTAACCCATATTCCATGCTGAGGTTGCTGGTGATTTCATGTTCGATGTCAACATACACCGCATTCTCATTCGCATATTTTTTTGTGAGCTGCTCCTCAACAATACCTGAATCAGGACTATTGGGAATAATCTTCCCTGGATTGAAAACGTAGTAGATGCTATTCAGCCCGTAATTTAGTTGGAGTTTGTTGTTCAGGTAGTGTTTCAGGTCATACTTTACATTAAAGTTTTGAATGCCTGAATCCCATTCAAATCCCACAAAATCAAGCTCTAAACCGTAAAAGTAATCTGAGTAAATAAGGGAAAGGTTGGAGAACAATCTATCGGAAAACAAGTGGTTCCATCTAAAATTGCCTACGGCATTTCCGTACACATTTACAAACGCATCGCTGATATTGAACAGGTCACGTCCAAAATATCCAGATAGGTAAATGTTGTTGTTTTCGTTGATTTTATGGTTGATCTTGGTGTTCAGGTCGTAGAAGTAGGCCTTGTTTTCTTCACCAGCCAATGCTAAGAACAAATGGGCATAAGAGGCTCGACCTCCAATTAAAAAGGCAGTTTTGTCTTTTTGAATGGGCCCCTCAATCAGAAGTCTGCTGGCTACGGCACCAATCCCCCCATTGACTTTAATTTCCTTGCTGTTCCCTTCTTTTTGAAAAATTTCCAGTACAGAAGACACCCTACCTCCATATCGGGAGGGAATTCCACCTTTAAATAATTTCACATCCTTAATGGCATCTGGATTAAAAACGGAAAAGAAACCAAAAAGGTGGGAGGAGTTGAACACCGTAGCTTCATCCAAAAGAATCAAGTTTTGATCCGCGGCACCTCCACGAACATTGAATCCCGATGAAGCTTCTCCACCGTTGCTCACTCCAGGTAACAGGGTCAAGGATTTGATAACATCCGCTTCTCCCAACACCACTGGAATCTCTTTGATGGTTTGAGCGCCCAAGGTATTTACGCTCATTTGGGGTTTTCGGATATCCAATCGCTCTACGTCATCTACCAAAACCACTTCTTCGAGCTCTTGGGTTTTTTCGGTCAGCTGATAATCTTTTTTAAGGTTGCCTTGCAAGTCAATGGTTTCCACAATTTCTTGAAAACCGAGATAACTCACCACGATTTGATATTGCCCTTTGGGCAAGGTGATGGAGTAAAATCCATATTCGTTGGTAATGGCGCCTGTTTTGAGTTCAGGAATTACAATGGATACTCCAATTAAGGTTTCGTTACTAGCTTCTTCGGAAATGGTACCGCTCAGCGTGAACTTTTCTTGGGCTTGGAGCATAAAAAAATGCCCAATACAGGCAAGGAATACAACAAGGTATTTATGAGACATTTGATTGATGTGTTTATTCTCAGTTCAAAAATAACAGGATGAAAGTTTATATGGGTTGAAATAAGGTTAAAAAAAGTGGGACTTGATAAAATCGAGTCCCACTGTTTCTATAATTACTTTGTAATCTTAATTCTTATATGGCATCAAGAATCGCATTCAATGTTGCACTTGGGCGCATGGCTTTAGATGCCATTTCTGGATTAGGTAGGTAATAACCTCCGATATCCACAGGTGAATCTTGAGCATCGATCAATTCTTGAGCGATTTTCTCCTCATTGGAAGACATGGCTTCATATACTTTACCGAATACAGCTTTCAATTCTGCATCTTCGTCTTGCTTGGCCAATTGCTCGGCCCAGTAAAGCGATAGGTAGAAGTGACTTCCTCTGGTATCCAATTCGTTTACTTTTCTTGATGGGGATTTATCCTTGTTCAAGAACTCTTCCGTGGCTTTATCCAAGGCCTCAGCCAAAACTTGTGCCTTTTTGTTGTTGTTCTTTTCACTGAAGAACTCCAAAGAAACGGCAAGGGCCAAGAATTCACCTAAAGAATCCCAACGCAAGTGACCTTCTTCCAAAAATTGCTCTACGTGTTTTGGAGCAGAACCACCAGCACCTGTTTCAAATAGACCACCACCATTCATCAAAGGAACAATGGAAAGCATTTTCGCACTGGTTCCCACTTCCAAAATAGGGAATAGGTCGGTCAAGTAATCACGCAACACATTTCCAGAAACAGAAATAGTGTCTTTACCTTCTTTCATACGCTTCAAGGTGTACTTGGTCGCTTCAATAGGGGATAGGATTTGAATATCCAATCCAGAAGTATCGTGGTCTTTTAAGTAAACGTTTACTTTCTTAATCAATTCGGCATCGTGTCCTCTTTCGGCATCCAACCAGAAAACGGCTGGATCACCAGTTGCTCTAGCACGGGAAACGGCCAATTTTACCCAATCCTGAACGGGAGCATCTTTAACCTGGCACATTCTCCAGATATCTCCTTCTTCCACGCTGTGCTCAATCAAAGTATCGCCAGCAGCATTCACCACTTTTACGGTTCCTGCAGATTCGATTTCGAAAGTTTTATCGTGAGAACCGTATTCTTCGGCTTTTTGGGCCATCAAACCAACATTGGGAACAGTTCCCATGGTTGTTGGGTCGAAAGCACCATTTTCTTTACAAAAATCAATGGTGGCTTGGTACACACCAGAGTAGCTGCTATCTGGAATAATGGCTTTGGTATCTTGCAATTCACCATTCTTGTCCCACATTTTACCAGAATTTCTGATCATGGCAGGCATAGATGCATCAATGATCACATCACTCGGTACATGTAGGTTAGTAATCCCTTTATCAGAATTTACCATGGCCAAATCTGGTCCGTTGTCGATGCTAGCTTTGATGGCTGCTTCGATTTCTTTGTGTTCTGCTTCTGGAAGCTCACCGATTTTGTCCAAAAGAGTTTCCAAACCATTATTTGGGTTGATTCCTAATTTTTGGAAGGTATCTCCGTAGTTTTTGAACAATTCGGAGAAATATACCTCCAAGGCATGACCGAAGATAATTGGGTCGGAAACCTTCATCATGGTCGCTTTAAAGTGCAAGGAAAGTAACAATCCTTTTTCTCTGGCATCAGCAATTTCCTTGGTCAAGAATTCCACCAATGCTTTTTTGCTCATTACAGTAGCATCGATGATCTCTCCTTTTTGCAAGGCAAGTCCATCTTTTAAAATGGTGGTGCCACCGTTGCTTTCCAACACAATTTTTACGGTATCTACGTCAGAAAGGGTAATAGATTTTTCGTTGGATTTAAAATCACCGTGTGACATGGTGGCCACGTGGGTTTTGGAATCCGAAGACCAAGCACCCATGGAGTGTGGGTGGGCTTTGGCGTAATTTTTCACTGCTTTTGGAGCTCTACGGTCAGAGTTTCCCTCACGCAATACTGGGTTTACAGCACTTCCTTTTACTTTGTCGTATTTGGCCTTGATGGTTTTTTCTTCATCAGTTTTAGGCTCATCTGGGTAATCGGGTAGGTTGTATCCCTTTTGTTGTAATTCTTTTATGGCTTCTTTCAACTGCGGAATGGAAGCACTGATATTGGGCAATTTGATAATGTTTGCCTCTGGAGTTTTGGCAAGTTCACCCAAAATGGATAGGTCGTCAGAAACTTTTTGGTCGTCGGTCAACAATTCAGGAAAAATTGCTGCAATTCTACCAGCCAATGAAATGTCTTTGGTCTCTACTTCGATATTGGCGGTTTCGGTAAACGATTTAACAATGGGTAAGAAAGATAATGTTGCTAAGGCGGGAGCCTCATCTGTTTTGGTATAATAAAGTTTAGCCATTTAAATGTATTTGTTTGAGCGGTTGCAAATATACGATTTATGGACGGTGAAGAACGAATGGAAGTGACTAAAAGTAATGCTTTTGGGAGGGAATTTGTTAAAAAACAAAAGCCATATCTATGTTTGCACTTAGATATGGCTTTCAGAATAGAATCAAGTTTTCTTTGTATTGCTACAAAACCAAACAATCATTGATTGTTCTCGATTCCTTTCGACGTTTACTTTGCATATTGATTTTAATCTCTCAACTAAACTGCATTTTACAAAGCTATCCCAGTGAATTCCTAAATTTTATCAAGACAAAAAATTGCTCTTCTGCCCGCACATAAAATTTATTATTTCTCCTCGAATTTGACCTAAATCACTTTCGTTTTGAAATTCCTTTTGTGATCAGTAGTGTTACCAATTTAAAGGGAATTCATGGTTTTAAAGAACGTCAACTTTAAAGACAAACACTGTGTGATGGTATCACAATCATATTTGTCTTACTAAAATACTACAATGCAAGGGAATTCCAAAGCTTTTTAACGTTTTAAAAATCAACAGGATATGAACCGTGGTTGTTAACAATTGTTCATAAAAAAAGCACCCATTTTGGGTGCTTTTCTTCTAGTTTGGAAGGATGTTTATCCTCTAACTTCTTTGATACGGGCCTTTTTACCAGTAAGACCTCTAAAGTAGAAGATTCTAGATCTACGTACTTTACCTTTTTTGTTTACTTCGATTCTTTGCAAAGCTGGCATGTTTACTGGGAAAATTCTTTCCACACCAACAGTACCTGACATTTTGCGAATGGTGAAGGTTTCAGTGGCACCACTACCTCTTCTTTGGATTACAACTCCTCTAAAGAACTGGGTACGAGTTTTTTCACCTTCCTTAATTTCGTAATACACGGTGATGGTATCACCTGCAGAAAATTTTGGAAATTCTTTTTTTGGAACAAATTCGTCTTCAACAAATTTTATTAAGGATTCCATCTCTTTGTTTTTTAGCGTTTTATACAGAATCAACTTTCACGTATCTCGTCAGAGGTTGATTTTGAGATTGCAAAAGTAATACAATATTTAGTTTGGGCAAGATGTTTTTTAGCTTTTTGGCGCTAATTGCCACTTTTTTATTCCAATAGGTCAGGCCTACGAGCTTTGGTACGTTCCAAAGCCTGTTCTTCTCGCCATTTTTCAATTTTTGGAAAGTTACCGCTCAATAAGATTTCGGGCACTTCCATTCCCTTGTATTCTGCTGGTCGAGTGTAAACAGGTGGTGCCAATAAATTATCTTGAAAGGTGTCGGTCAAAGCAGAGGTTTCATCATTCAATACCCCAGGAATCAATCGGATTACTGCATCACATACGACAGCTGCCGCCAATTCACCACCTGACAACACATAATCCCCAATTGAAATTTCTTTGGTTACATGCATATCCCGAACTCGTTGGTCTACTCCTTTATAATGTCCACAAAGAATGATCAAGTTTTCTTTTAAGGATAATCCGTTAGCGATACTTTGGTTCAACGTGTTCCCATCAGGAGTCATATAAATGACATCATCGTAATCTCGTTCTGATTTAAGTTGAGAGATACACTTATCAATAGGTTCGATCATCATCACCATACCAGCGCCACCTCCAAATTGGTAGTCATCCACCTGTTTGTATTTGTTGGTGGTATAATCCCTTAAATTGTGAAAATGCACTTCTACCAATCCTTTTTCAATGGCTCGTTTTAAAATTGAGGCCTCGAAAGGACTTTTAAGAAGTTCGGGCAGAACAGTAATAATGTCAATCCGCATGATTGGGCATTAAAGATTTTAATAATGCGGCAAAAGTAAGCAAAGCTTCTTCAATTTGAGGCAAAAAGAAAGGCTTCCGTTGGGAAGCCTTGTCTTGGGTTACTTTTTTTGTTTGTTTAGCTCGTCTTGCAATTGTCGGCTGATTTTTTGTTCGCGCTCCAATGCCCTACGACGATGATTTTCATATTCTTCTTCCAAATCGGACAAAGCGGACTTGGCTTGTTGCGTTAAAAAGTTACTGTTTCTAAAACGGTAAATGAAAAACAACAAAAGAATCAGCAGTCCAAAAATAATGGACCACAATATAAAGTTGTAAGTGCCTTTGCTGATCAATGCACCAAAAAACGAAATACTGTCTTTTTCTTCCGTTACACTGTTCAATTTATTGGTAGTTTCCTGTAGCTTCGAATTCAAATCCTCGATTTCTGCCTCATTGGCAGTAATTGTGTTCGAAAGATCTTTGATATTCTTGTTTGCGGTATTTATCGTATCAAAAATATTTGCTTTCAATTCGTTGATACTTGAAAGCTTCATAACTTCATAAGCTACACCGTTGCCCGACCTGTAATTGGTCGATTTTCGCTCCAGTTCTTCAAACTGTCCTTTTAAGGATTTATCGGCTGGTTCGGATTCTTCCTCTTGGGCAAAAACCGCACCCATTTGAGTAAGTAGGAATAGGGTAAATAAAACGCGTAAATGCTTCATGTTCAATAATGTTCTCGTATTAAATTTAGATTAAGGGTAGGGCGAAATTACACTAATATACCTAAATTCAAAAGAAATTGAGCCTACCAAAGTAACTCCACCGCTATTAATAGTAGGTATAACGTCTCACTTTGGAAATATATTTTGCCAGTCGAATTACTTGATGGGAATATCCATATTCGTTATCGTACCATATATATAGCACTACACTCTTTCCATCTGCCGATACAATAGTGGCTTTGCTGTCGTAAATGGATGGTGCTGTGGTTCCTACGATGTCTGAAGAAACCAGTTCGTTGCTCAACGAATATTTAATTTGCTCCACCAAATCACCTTCGAGGGCATATTTCTTTAAAATCGTGTTTAAACTTTCAACCGATGTTTTGTTTTTCACTTCAAGATTAAGGATGGCCAACGAACCATTGGGAACAGGAACACGAATGGCATTCGAGGTCAATTTTCCTTTCAGTGAAGGCAAGGCTTTTGCCACAGCGGCACCAGCACCTGTTTCGGTAATCACCATATTTACAGCCGCAGCACGTCCTCTTCGGTACTTTTTGTGCATGTTGTCCACAAGATTTTGATCGTTGGTGTAGGCGTGAATGGTCTCCAAATGCCCTTTTTTAATGCCCAAGGAATCCTCGATTACCTTTAAAATAGGAGTAATGGCATTGGTGGTGCAGGATGCAGCCGAATAAATTTTTGTTTTGTCTGGATCGTATTGGGTTTGATTTACTCCGTGAACAATGTTTGGAACCTCTTTACCTGGTGCCGTAAGCAAAACTTTGCTGGCTCCTTTGGATTCCAGGTGTCTTGATAAAGCTGTTTTATCTCGGAATGCCCCAGTATTGTCGATAATCAAAGCATTGAAAATCCCATATTTCGTGTAATCAATTTGTTCTGGCTTATCTGCGCTGATGAATTTTACCGTAGTGCCATTGATCAATAAGGCATCGTTTTTGGCATCTACTTCGACCGTTCCTGTGAACGGACCGTGTACAGAGTCAGTTTTGAGTAAGGCTGCTCTTTTGTCCAAGATTTCTTCATTGATTTCGCCCCGAACTACAATAGCACGTAATCGAAGCTGGCTTCCTCTTCCTGTTTTTGCCATAAGTTCACGGGCAACCAGTCTACCTATTCGACCAAATCCATAAAGGACCACATCTTTGGGTTTAATGGGTTTTGCAGCATCGGCACCTTTTAATTTTTCAATTACGAAGGCCTTAACGTTAAGACTTGTATTATCATCGGAATGATATTCATAGGTCAATTTTCCGATATCCAATTTGGCAGGAGGGAGGTTGATGTCGTTGATGGCTCTTAAAATTTCGACTGAATCAAAAATGGAAATGGGTTTTTGAACAAATTCCCCAGCATATTCGTGCAGGTTGATGATGTCCGATACATTTTTATCTATAATTTGATTTTTGAAAAGCACTACTTCAATGGCTTTATCGTACCACAGGTCGCTAATGATCTTAATAAATTCTGTGGTGGCTTTTCGTCTGTCTGCCTGAAAGGCAAGTTCCTTTTCGTAGGACTTGATTTCGCTCATGGGTTAGGATTGCGATTATAAAGTTAATTTTGCGGCTAAATTATATATTTCAAACGTTTTCGTAAAAGATATTCGTATAAAAAAAGCGCCTTAAAATAAGGCGCTTTTAAGTGTTTTTTTGGCACTTTTTTATTGCAAGATCATGTGTTCCTTTTCACCATTTTCATTGATCATGGTGAAACTGGTTCTTCCATATCTTTCAATTTCTCCAAAGTATCTCTTGGCATCGTCGATATTGTTGATTTTTTTACCGTCAACTTCCACGATTACTTTGTTTTCCAATCCATATCTACTATACGTTTCTGGAACATTGGTGATTTTCACCCCTTCTGAAACTCCAAATTTCTTCTTGTCCTGTTTGGTCAAATTCTTCACCGTGAAATAGGTGTTTGGTAGTCGTACACTACTTTGTTTTTTCAAGGTTACATTTTTAACCAAAGAAGTTCCGTCCCTATCCACAGTAACATTCACTGATTCGCCTGGGCGTTTGGAAGATAGATACCCAGCAAGTTCAGCATATTTACGGATTTTAATATCATCAATTTGCTTGATGATATCTCCTTCTTGAAGTCCAGCAGCTTCTGCTCCAGATTCTTCTTCAACTCCAGCAACATACACACCATCCAATTCGTTCAACCCTCTTTCAATGGCACCAGGGGAATCCACATTGGCAATGGAGATGCCCAAAAGTCCTTTTTGAACGTTACCGAACTCCATAATATCTTCTACCACTTTTTTGGCAATGTTGCTCGGTACGGCAAAAGCATACCCCACAAAGGAACCTGTTTGGGAGGTAATAGCGGTGTTGATACCGATTAAATCCCCATTTGTGTTTACCAATGCGCCACCACTGTTACCTGGGTTTACTGCCGCATCGGTTTGAATAAAGGATTGACTGTTCCCCAAAGACCTTGCTTTTGCACTTACAATACCTGCAGTTACCGTAGAAGTTAGGTTAAAGGGGTTACCCACAGCTAAAACCCATTCTCCGATTTTGGTATTGTCTGAATCTCCAAAGGCCAAATAAGGCATTTCTTCATCAGCTTCAATTTTAAGAAGGGCAATATCCGACTCTGGGTCAGTTCCAACTACTTCCGCTTCGTAGGATTTATTGTTGTTCAGTACCACTTCTAATTGGGTGGAATTGGCAATTACGTGATTGTTGGTCACGATATATCCGTCAGGGGAAATAATAACTCCTGAACCTGTTCCCAATTGCGGGGTTTGTTGACGCTCAAAACCGTAAAAGAAATCGGAAAGACTACGAGGACCCTTGCTCAAGGTCATACTTTTAACGTGCACCACCGAATTCACGGTTTTTTCGGCTGCCAAGGTAAAATCCACTTCATTGATGCCAGCACCCTTGGCCGAGGTCGGCACAAAACTGGTACTGATCACGGGCGCCTCATCCGATGCCGTTATCATTTTATAGTTGTTGTTCTCGAAAAATAGTTTGTAAGCTCCTAATGTAATGGCTCCTGCAAAAAGGGAAACCAAGAATAAATTGGCTATTTTCTTCATAATTCAATAATTATTTAACAATAAGCTTTAACAAAATTAGAGGTTTTGATTTTTCTACTGATGTGGTTTAACGCTGTTTTAACTGCAAAAAAAACCTTAAAGAATCCCGTATATTTGTTCCTTTGTACATTGCAATGAAACTAGAGTTTTTCAAATATCAAGGAACTGGGAACGATTTCGTAATCATCGATAATCGCCAAGATATATTCCCCAAAAACGATACCAAATTGGTTGCCGAATTGTGCGACCGAAGATTTGGCATTGGAGCGGATGGATTGATGCTGCTTGAAAATGACGAAGCGTCAGATTTTAAGAT
Source organism: Flagellimonas zhangzhouensis (assembly GCF_900102925.1). Lineage (GTDB taxonomy): Bacteria > Bacteroidota > Bacteroidia > Flavobacteriales > Flavobacteriaceae > Flagellimonas > Flagellimonas zhangzhouensis. The sequence goes on from NZ_FNKI01000002.1 coordinate 896,660, forward strand.
GGTGTATTATAATTCCGATGGGGGCCAAAGCACCATGTGTGGAAATGGCGGAAGATGTTTAGTGGCCTTTGCGCATTATTTAGGTGTTATAGGTGAAACATGCACATTCAATGCGGTTGACGGGTTGCATGAAGCTACAGTTGATGGCGATATTGTAAAACTAAAAATGATAGATGTGGACGAGGTACACGAAATGCCAAACCACATTTTTTTGGATACAGGTTCTCCACATCATGTGCAATTGGTGAAAAATTTACCACAATTTGATGTGCAAAAAGAAGGGAAAAGACTTCGTTACGGTTTGTATGGTGAATCGGGCAGCAATATCAATTTTGTAGAGCAAGAAGATGGCGATGTGTTTCAAGTGCGAACCTATGAAAGGGGAGTGGAAGGAGAGACCTATTCTTGTGGAACTGGAGTAACTGCAGTTGCTCTGGCCATGCATGAATCGGGTAAAACCTCCAGTTCCGAAGTGCATATTAAAACGTTGGGTGGGGATTTGACCATTAGTTTTGAGAAATCAGGCGAAAAGTACTCGAACGTATATCTAAAGGGACCAGCGATTCAGGTGTTTAAAGGCGAAGTGGAATGCTGAATCTAAAAGGAGAACATATTTACCTAAGGGCTTTGGAGCCTTCCGATTTGGATTTTCTGTACCAATTGGAAAACGATACATCCGTTTGGGAAGTCAGCGGCACCTTAAAACCATACTCCAAAAAAGTATTGCAACTGTATTTGGATAATGCCCATCGCGATATATACGAGGTAAAACAACTTCGCTTGTGTATTTGTAATAACTCAGACGAATGTGTGGGGTTGATAGACTTGTTTGATTTTGACCCGAAACACCGTCGTGCTGGAATAGGGATTGTGATTTCCGATCCCAACGATAGAAATAAAGGGCAAGGCGCGGAAGCTTTGGCGTTGATGTGCGATTATGCTTTTTCGGTGCTCGATCTGCATCAGATTTACGCCAATATTCTTGAGGATAACCAAGCGAGTATCCATCTCTTTGAAAAATACGGATTTGAAAAAATAGGCGTTAAAAAGGAGTGGGTAAGAACCAGCGAAGGGTTCAAAAACGAAATACTATTTCAAAAGATTAATTCGAATGTATCTTAAAAAAGTACTTTGGGCAACTGCCATCTTGGGTTTATTGGTTGCTGGTTTTATTGCATATAAAATCTATGACGCAATTTTTAGTCCCAACACCCAGTTCAATAACTCGGAAGCCTTTGTTTATCTTCCCACCAATGCCAGTTTTTCAGATGTAAAAACATCTTTGGAACCCTTGTTGAAGGATATTTCAACCTTTGAGTCTGTGGCAGACCGTAAAGGATATTCCACCAACCTAAAAGCAGGTAAATATGCAATCAAAAAGGGAATGAACAACAATGAAATCATCAATACCCTTCGCAGTAACAATATTCCTGTCCAGGTAACTTTTAATAATCAGGAATCCCTGCCAGAATTGGCAGGAAGGATTTCAGGGCAAATTGAGGCCGATAGTATTTCTTTGGTACAAGCCTTTAATGATCCACAATTCTTGAGTGAAACCAAATTTGATGAAGATTCCAAATTGGGAATGTATTTGCCCAATACCTATGAGTTTTTCTGGAATACCCAAGCAGAAGGATTCAGAGATAGAATGTTGAAGGAATACCAGCGTTTCTGGAATGATGAACGTTTACAAAAGGCCAAAAATTTGGGAATGACACCAAATGAAGTGATTTCCTTGGCGGCCATAGTTCAAAAAGAAACCGTAAAAGTTGATGAACGACCAAGAGTGGCGGGCGTTTATTTAAATAGACTTAGAGATGGTTGGCCATTGGAAGCAGATCCAACCGTGATTTATGCCATCAAAAAAGAAACAGGCAATTACGATACTATTATAAAAAGGGTTTTGTACCGTGATTTAGAAATGGATTCTCCTTATAACACTTATAAAAATAGAGGTGTTCCTCCAGGTCCGATTGCCATGCCCGATATCTCTTCCATCGATGCGGTTTTGAACCCAGAAAAGCATGATTATTTCTTCTTTGTGGCTGACGTTTCCAACTTCGGATACCACATGTTTGCCAAATCTTTGGTGCAACACAACCGAAATAAAGTGCAGTACACCCGATGGCTCAATGAGCAAAAAGTTCTCAGATAATACCGTTTAGCGTTAATTTTCAACCATTTAACGGATTTTAAGCCACATTTAAGAAAACCTTAGGAACTTTAGGCTACCCATTAACCCATTTCAACTTACTTTTGGCGGCCAAATTGATTTTTGATACGTATATGTATTGAGATCACAAATATGAACATTATGAAAAGATGGATAGGTTTTATACTACATCTTGCCATGATTGTAGTTTTAACGAGTTTTGGTACCTATACCATTACGAAGAAAAAGTTGGCGGAAGTTCCAGATTTCCTAAAGGTAGGAGAGCAATTGGAACTTTTTGCACCTCAAGATTCCATCGCTGGAATTGTTGAAGAAGAAGTCAATCCCCCCTTTCTTGGTAAAAAATACTACGGTTTTAAAGAAGCGTTGGCTTTTAAGGAATCCCAAGGAAGATATCACGTAGTCAATACATTGGGTTATTTAGGAAAATACCAGTTCGGTAGCAGTACATTACATTTAATGGGTGTTTACGACATGGAAAGTTTCTTGGATGATCCAGAACTACAGGAAAAAGTGTTCGAGACCAATATTGCTCGAAACAAGTGGATTTTGCGTAGGGACATTAAACGTTTTAACGGGAAAACCATTGGAGGAATCAAAGTGACTGAATCGGGTATCATTGCTGCTGCACATTTGGCGGGAGCGGGTAACGTTAAAAAATATCTACGATCTTATGGAAAAGAAGATGTAACGGATGCTTATGGAAGTAGTATCTCCTACTATTTGAAGAAATTTGGAGGTTACGATATTTCCAATATTGAACAAAAGCAGAACGCTAAAGTTTAATAATACAACATCTGTAAAAAGAATTCAAGCCCGATTTTTCGGGCTTTTTTTATGCTTGGATAATATAGATAGTGGGTCTTTTATCCAAGTCCACCTCAATTTCACTCCACTCGTGCACACTTTTGGTGCTGATAAATTCTGTGGGTAAGGTGATATCACAAGCAATACAGAGCATTGTATTGTTCTGCAGGGTCTTAAGCAAGTCCTTCAAGAATTTATTGTTGCGATAAGGCGTCTCCATAAAAATCTGGGATTGCCCTTTTTCACGCGACAATTTTTCCAATTGCTTTACCGTTTTTTTGCGTTCCGCATTATCAATGGGCAAGTAACCATTAAAGGCAAAGTTCTGACCGTTCATTCCACTGCTCATCATCGCCATTAAAATAGAGGAGGGGCCAACTAAGGGAACCACCTGTATTCTTTTTTGGTGAGCCACTTTTACCACAGCAGCTCCAGGGTCGGCAATACCAGGGCAACCCGCTTCCGATAAAATTCCAACATCAAATCCATGGATACAAGGGTCTAAAAATGCTGGGATTTCTTCAGGATTGGTGTATTTATTAAGGGTTTGGATATGAAGGTCGGGTTGCGATTTACTAGGACTAACACTTTTGATAAAACGACGTGCGGTCTTTTCATTCTCAACAATATAATGGTTGATTCTTTCAATATTCCCTTTTACGGAAATCGGTAAAACTTCCAAAGGAGCATTGTCTCCAAGAGTTGTGGGAATCAAATAGATTTTGCCCACTACCAGGCTGGGTTTGTCCTGTTCCATAGGTTTAATTTAGCTTTTTTGCAATTGCCTCACAAGCCTCATCTATCATTTGATATACTTTTTCAAACCCATCGGCACCACCATAATAGGGGTCTGGCACTTCAGAAATACCCAAATTAACTTCAGTGAGCAATAATTTTACTTTTTGAAGGTTGCTTTCTGAACTGGCCAAGCTGGAGACATTCGACAAATTGCTGCGGTCCATCACATAAATATGATCGAACTCCTGAAAATCTTGAGGGGTAAATTTTCTGCATTTTTGAAAACTGATATCCAATCCATACTTACGGGCCACATCAATAGACCTAGAATCGGGTGGATTGCCTACATGATACCCTGCAGTTCCTGCGGAATCCACAAAAACGTTTTCCGAATCAACTTTGGATTGCAAAATACCTTCCGCCAATGGTGATCTGCATATGTTGCCCAAGCAGACCATCAATACTTTGGTTTTCATAAAATTGAAGGAATTAACTGAACTTTTTGCTCAAGTCTTCGATGTACTTTCTGAACTGCTTGTCAGTCTCAGCAAGGTTATCCACTGTTTTACAAGCATGTAGAACCGTAGCGTGGTCACGTTTCCCAATTTGGGAGCCAATACTTGCCAGTGATGCCTTGGTAAACTTTTTAGCAAAGAACATCGCCAATTGACGAGCCTGAACAATATGACGTTTACGGGTTTTCGACTGTAGCGTGGCCACATCCATTTCGAAATAATCGGACACCACTTTTTGAATGTAGTCGATAGAAACCTCTCGTTTCGTATTTTTTACAAATTTCTCTACCACTTGTTGTGCTAGTTCCAAGGTCACCTCACGCTTGTTGAAAGAAGATTGTGCAATTAAAGAAATGATAGCACCTTCCAGCTCACGAATATTGGTTTTGATGTTCTTGGCAACATGGTCGATAATTTCTTCTGGCATTTCAACCCCATCACGATACAACTTGTTCTTTAGAATGGAAACACGGGTTTCGTAATCTGGACTTTGCAATTCAGCAGAAAGACCCCATTTAAAACGGGACAACAAACGCTGTTCAATATCCTGCATATCTACAGGAGCTTTGTCCGAGGTTAAAATTACTTGCTTGCCATTTTGGTGCAAGTGGTTGAAAATATGGAAGAAAACATCTTGGGTTCCAGATTTACCAGATAGGAACTGTACATCATCAATAATAAGTACATCGATCAATTGGTAAAAATGGATAAAATCGTTTCGTGTATTCTTTTTTACCGACTCTATATATTGTTGGGTGAATTTCTCCGCAGAAATATATAGAACGGTCTTTTCAGGATACTTGTCTTTTATTTCCACACCAATGGCATGTGCCAAGTGTGTTTTTCCCAAACCAACCCCGCCAAAAACCAACAAAGGATTAAAAGAAGTCCCCCCTGGTTTGTTGGCCACGGCCATACCCGCAGAGCGAGCCAAACGGTTGGAATCTCCTTCCAAGAAATTATCGAAATTATAGTTGGGATTTAATTGGGATTCAATCTTGATATTTCGGATGCCAGGAATCACAAATGGATTCTTTAATTCTGGACTTTTGGAGGTAATCGGTACATCCAATTCTTGTGGACCTACCGCAGTACGGTTTGCACTCGGAATCTGTTCGGTGAACGGTTCTTTGTTCCCGTACTTGTTCTCCATTTTTATAATGTAGATAAGCTTGGCATTGGTTCCCAGTTCACGGGTCAATGCAACCTTTAAAAGCTTAACGTAATGTTCCTCGAGCCATTCGTAGAAAAACTTACTGGGTACCTGAATGCTTAACGCCTTATCCGTTAGCTTAATTGGTTTGATAGGTTCAAACCAAGTTTTGAATGCCTGCGGTTGGATGTTATCCTGGATAAAAGCCAAACAGTTGTTCCATACGGAATTAGCAGTGACACTCATGAAGTTTTTCCTTGTTTTAATGGTTAGTGTTAATACTATAGATTAAACATCTAAAGGGTTATAGATGCTTATTGGATGCGACAAATATGTGAACAATTCTTTTAAAAAAAAAATCAATTTGTCATTGAATCTTTTGTTTTTTTTTCGCATACTGCCGCCGTATTAACAAAGCTTCTAAATATATAATTTTTAAGTTAAAATATGGGGGTAAATTCGTATTCTTTTCGGGTTAGATATGCAGAAACTGACCAAATGGGCGTGGTTTATCATGGCAATTATGCTCAATATTTTGAAATGGGTCGTGTTGAATGGTTACGAGCATTGGGAGTGACCTATAAAAGTATGGAGGATAATGGAGTAATGTTACCCGTAATATCTTTGCATATTGACTACAAAAAATCTGCACTTTATGACGATTTACTAACAGTTGAGACCCAATTAAAGTCGAAACCTATGGTTAAAATCGAGTTTGATTATCTGTTAAGAAACGAAGCAGGGGAGCTTTTGGCTACTGGAAACACAGTATTGGCCTTCATGGATAAGAATACGGGGAGACCCATTCGATGTCCAGAATATATTTTAGATAAACTGTAAATTTAGTAGACAGTAGACAGTAGACAGTAGACAGTAGACAGTAGACAGTAGACAGGAAATTGTATTTGGTGAATATGCTTTTCATTGATTGTCATTCTGAACGAGCATCGCGGGTGAAGAATCTCCTAAAAATTTTGAACTTGCACTTGAGTTTGATTCTGAACTCTAGTTTAAACTTAAATCATTCCTCCCTTTTTATAACCACGGTGTGCATTTCATCGAAAAGTTGAAACGTTTGTTCTGCTTCACTCAATCGAACCGAGATTATTAACTCACAATCCAACTCCAATTTTTGATCCACCACATTCAAGTTTTTCTGTTTGATGGTTCGCATCACAATATCCATATCTGGATATCCAAATTTCAGAGTAAAACGAGTTTCCAAAACCTTCTCCACAATTTTGGCTTCATTCAAAGCTAATTGAGCTGCAGTTTTATACGCTTGAATCAAACCACCGACACCTAATTTGGTACCTCCAAAGATACGGGTCACCGTAATCAGCACATTGGTTACATCAAAGGATTGGATCTGACCATAAATGGGCATCCCAGCCGAATTATTGGGTTCACCATCATCATTGGCCCTAAAACTGGGATTTTCAACGCCTAATTGCCATGCATAACAAACATGGTTGGCCGTGTGGTATTTTTTTCGGAGTTCTTCCACGATTGGTTTCACATCATCCTCCGATTGAATGGGAAATACCTGTGCAAAGAATTTACTTTTTCTATCCTTATATAATATCTCGGTGGAAGGTCGGTTCAACGTCCGATAAACATCTTCTTGCTCCATTAAAACAAAGCTACCAATATTATACTCAAAACCGCAATGGCCACTCCTGTCCAATTTTTTGCACTGAGTTTTTCTTTAAACAATAAGATGCCTACGAGGGTAGACAACATTACGATTGCTACATTATTAATGGTAAAGACTGCGGCACTGCTCAACAGGTCAGAACGTAGCGCACGAATCAGAAAATAGATGGAAAAATAATTGGGAATGCCCAAGGCCACACCTCCCAAAATATTTTTCAAGTTTAGTTTCATTTGGGCTTTATCAGACTTAATTCCAATAAAAATCAATCCAGATAGCGCAGCGAACCCAAATATCATAGAGGAGAAAATGGGAATTTCTTGGTCGCTTAAATGTACTTCTTCAAAATATTTAATGCTTGCATCGATTATTCCCGATCCTAAAAACACCAAAACGGGTAGAATCAAGTGTTTTCGGTCTACATGAATTCCTTTGCCTTTGGCCGAAACCAAATAAACAGCTGTCAATGCCAAAATAATTCCGGTAACTTCAATAAAGCTTAATCGTTCCTTATAAAGGAATACACCCAGCAAAACAGGAATCACCAAACTCATTTTGGTGGCCACAGATGCTACGGACACCCCAGCAACCTGGGAAGTTTTTGCCATCAGATTAAAAACAGTGATAAATAACATCCCCATAAAAACTGGTCCCCAAATCCAAGAAGACCCTAAGATTTCACCAACATTTAATGTTCCCTTATATAAGGTAAGGCCAACCAAACAGGCGGTGATGTAGTTTACGATGATGGCAACCAAGGTTTGTATTTTGTATACATCGTACAGTTTAAAAACCACAAAAATCCAGGTGGAACTCAATACGCTTAAGGCCAATGCTATCATTTAGAGTTTGGATTTTAGTTGAAGTACATCCTCTTGGCCCACTTGTAAGTTCCAGACCTTTATACCCAATGCGGCGGCTGAATCCGTATTTTCCTTAAGGTCATCCACAAAAAAGGTTTCGGTGGGTTCCAATTGATTCTGGTCAAGAACAAACTCATAAATTTCAGCATCGGGTTTTCGCATGCCTATTTCGTAACTCAAGTAAAACACATCAAAGGCATTTTTAAAACGGTTGAAACGTTCCATTCCTATAGCGGATTTTACATATTCAATATGAAGGTCGTTGGTGTTGCTCAGCAAAAACAATTTGTATTCGTTTTCTTGTGCAAGGTTTTCCAAAAATTGCAAACGCTCTTCTGGAAAATCAAGTAAAATGGCATTCCATGCCTCGGTTAAATAATCTCGACTAGCATTTGGAAAGTGCATTGAAACTTCATCCAAAAACTGTCCAGATGCGACCAATCCTTTTTCATAGGTATTAAAAAGATGTTCCAGCTCAGGGGTTAGTCCTTTAAATCCGTAATCTAGCATGGCGCGAGCCGTAGCAGGTTTATCCAAATTGATGAGTACATCGCCAAAATCAAAAATGATGTTCTTAATCATTGCGGTAAATAGATAAAGAGTCGGTTAAGATGGATTCGGTATGTGTAAGTGTGCCTTTAATTTTTGGTGCAGGAATTCCAGATTCAAAACGGACTTGGCCTTGAAAAATACGGGCTTCATCCCAAAGGTTTTCATAAATAAAGGTTTGAAGCGTTTGGGCACCACCTTCTATAATGACACTTGTAATGTTATGTTGAAACAGCACATCGCAAATCTGTTTCGCCAGAGGTTCTTCGAAATCAACAACGGCATAATCAATACCGTCAACATGTTTTGAAGCGTTGCTTTCTTCCGTAAGCACGATGGTTTTTACACTTCTGTCCAACACCTGAAAAGCGTTATCAATTTTAAGAGTCCTATCCAAAACGACCCTAATCGGATTTTTACCACTCCAATTTCTAACATTAAGTTTTGGATTGTCTTTCAACACCGTTTGGGTGCCTGCCAAAATGGATTGTTCCTCACTGCGCCATTGGTGCACCAATTGTTTGGAATATCGATTGGTGATCCAGTAGGGTTGAGGGTCTGCTTCTCGAACGGAGTCATCAGGTGCCAAAAATCCATCTTGGGTCTCGCCCCACTTTAATATTATATAAGGTCTTTGCTGTTCTTGAAAAGTCAAAAAACGTTTGTGGTGTTCTCTGCATTCCTCTTCAAGAATGCCAACATTAACCTTGCATCCAGCTTCTACCAATTTTACAATACCTTGTCCTGCTACTTTATCGTGAGGGTCCTGTAATCCAATAAAAACCTCTTTGAATTTATATTTCGCAATTAAATCTGCGCAAGGAGGTGTTTTTCCATAATGAGAGCAGGGCTCCAAGGTCACATAAAGGGAACATTCGGCCAATACTTCCTTGTTTTTTACTGCATTAATGGCATTCACTTCGGCATGCGGACCACCGTATGGGCTGGTAAAACCTTCTGAAATGATTTTTCCGTTGTGCACAATTACACATCCCACCATAGGATTTGGAGCTGTTGAGCCTAGTCCCTTTTTGGCCAATTCGATGCAGCGAAGGAGGTATTTTTGATGTATATTCACCCCACAAAAATAGAACAATAAAAACACAATATGGGAGATACGGTGATTCGTGAAATAACCCCCGATGACAATGCACAGGTGGCCCAAGTAATACGCAAAGTTTTTGAGGATATGGGTGTACCCAAAGTGGGAACTGCCTATGCCGACAAGGCTTTGGACGATATGTTTTCCAACTACAATGTGCCAAAGGCCGCTTATTTTGTAGTGGAGCATGAAGGTAGGATCATTGGTTGTGCTGGAGTGGCCCAGTTGGACAACTACGAAGGCAATGTGTGTGAGCTTCAGAAAATGTATTTTTTGGAAGAAGCAAGGGGTAAAGGATTGGGGGCCAAAATGATTTCGGCTTGTTTGGAGAAAGCTAAGGAATTTGGTTTTGATCAATGCTATTTGGAAACCATGCCCTACATGGAAGCTGCTCAAAAATTATACAAGAAAAACGGATTTGAATACATCGATGCGCCCATGGGAAACACGGGACACTATTCTTGCCCCGTTTGGATGCTTAAAAAATTGTAATGCTGCTGAGGGAAATCAAACATATTTTCCACAAAGAATTGGGTGAAATCTATCCCAAAGAAGAAATTGACTCTTTCTTTTATAATTGTATTGAACATTATTTGAAGTTGGAGCGGTTCATTTTGGCCATCCAACCAGAATATGTGTTGACCAAAGAGGAGGAACAACCACTTTTTGAAGCTTTGTCGCAATTGAAGTTGCAAAAGCCTTTACAATATATATTAGGAACAGCCCATTTTATGGATTTGGAACTTCAGGTGAATGAAAATGTGCTGATTCCCCGACCTGAAACCGAAGAATTGGTACAATGGATTTTGGACGATTGTCAGGTCGAGCGCAGTCGAGACCTCAAAGTTCTAGATATTGGCACAGGAAGCGGGTGTATCGCTATTGCACTGGCCAAACACCTGCCCAATGCAAAAGTATATGCGTTGGATGTATCTAAAGAAGCGATAAAAGTAGCTGAAGAGAACGCTGAAAATAATGGGGTGGAGGTCACTTTTATCCAACAAGATATCCTTGAACTTGAGTTTGAACTTGAACTTGAACATAAGTTCGATATCATCGTATCCAACCCACCCTATGTGCGGAAATTGGAAAAACAAGAAATTCAGAATAACGTTAAGGATTTTGAGCCCCATTTAGCCCTTTTTGTCAAGGATAACAATCCATTAGTTTTTTATGAGGCCATTGCGCAATTTTCAAAAAATCATTTAGTGGAAAATGGCAAGCTTTATTTTGAAATCAATCAATATTTAGGGGAAGAGACAGCTACTCTTTTGAAAGCCCATAATTTTTCGGAAATTGAACTGCGCAAGGATATTTTCGGTAACGACAGAATGCTTAAGGCAACGAGAACATGAACATTGAACAACAAATACAATCGCTAAGAGAAGAGCTTCGCGAACACAATTATAAATATTACGTGCTGGACCAACCGTCCATTTCGGATTATGAGTTCGATATGAAACTCAAGGAGCTTCAAAAATTAGAAGCAGCGCATCCAGAGTTTCAAGACCCAACCTCACCAACTTTGAGGGTAGGGGGAATGGTCACGAAAAATTTTGAGACCGTAGCCCACGAACAGCGTATGTATTCGTTGGACAATTCCTATTCCAAAGAAGATTTGGAAGATTGGGAAAAACGAATCCAACGCATTTTGGGTGATGTTCAAGTTGAGTTTACCTGCGAATTAAAATATGATGGAGCCTCCATCAGCCTAACTTATGAAGAAGGGAAATTGGTGCGTGCCGTTACCCGTGGTGATGGATTTCAAGGGGATGACGTGACGAACAACATCAAAACGATAAAGTCGGTGCCCTTGCAATTAAAAGGTGATTATCCTCCAAAATTTGATATTCGAGGTGAAATCATCTTGACTTTGGAAGGTTTTGCCAAAATGAACCAAGAACGCCTCGAAGCTGGTGAAGACCCTTATATGAATCCGCGAAATACGGCCTCAGGAAGTTTAAAACTGCAAGATAGTGCTTTAGTAGCGCAACGTCCTTTGGAATGTTTGCTGTATAGTGTAGTCGGGAACAATTTGGGCATTAAATCCCAATTTGAAATACTGGAAAAAGCTCGTGCATGGGGATTCAAAGTGCCTACGGTGGCCAAATTATGTAAATCGACCACTGAGGTGATGCAATTTGTGGATCATTGGGATGCAGAGCGTCACCATTTGCCTTACGAAACGGATGGGGTGGTGGTAAAGGTGAACAGTCTTCAACAGCAGGAGGAACTGGGATATACAGCAAAATCTCCTCGTTGGGCCATGGCCTATAAATTCAAGGCGGAGCAAGAGAGTACGGTTTTAAATGAAATCACCTATCAAGTAGGGAGAACGGGAGCCATTACGCCTGTTGCCAATTTGGAGCCTGTTCTTTTGGCAGGAACTACGGTAAAACGGGCCTCTTTGCACAATGCAGACCAAATTGCCAAGTTGGATGTTCGTGAGGGAGATACAGTTTTTGTGGAAAAAGGTGGGGAAATCATTCCTAAAATCGTAGGAGTGGATTTCACCAAACGTCCTCTGGATTCAACTCCAACACAATATATCACAGAATGTCCAGAATGCGGAACGGAACTTATTCGAAAGGAGGGTGAAGCACAACATTTTTGTCCGAATGATACTGGGTGTCCAACTCAAATCACGGGACGCATCCAGCATTTTATCTCCCGAAAAGCTATGGATATAGAAGGTATGGGAAGTGAAACGGTGGAATTGCTCTTTAAAGAGGGGCTTATTGCCAACTATGCCGATTTGTACACCTTGACCAAAGAACAAGTAATGCCTTTAGAGCGCATGGCTGAGAAATCGGCTGAGAATTTGGTTAAAGGTGTGGAGGCTTCCAAAGCCATTCCTTTTGAGCGTGTACTATTTGCTTTGGGTATTCGATATGTTGGGGAAACCGTAGCCAAAAAATTGGCAAAGGCTTATAAAAATATTGATGCGCTAATGGCGGCATCCCAAGAAGAATTGGTCGCCGTGGATGAAATCGGGGAACGTATTGCCGATAGTGTTATCAAATTTTTCTCGGAACCCACCAATTTGGAAGTTGTTGACCGATTAAAATCCTATGGTTTGCAATTCTCTTTGTCCGAAGAGCAGTTGGAGAATCAAACTGATAAACTAAAAGGGCAGATTTTTGTGGTTTCAGGGGTGTTTGAAACCATAAGTCGCAACGAATTAAAGAAATTGATTGAAGACAATGGGGGTAAGGTGGCCTCATCGATTTCATCCAAAACCACATTTGTGGTGGCGGGAGACAATATGGGACCCAGTAAAAAGACAAAAGCTGAAAGTTTAGGCGTGCCGATTATTTCCGAGCAGGAGTTTCTTCAAAAAGTATAACCATGACGCCTAAAACCTACCAAGAATTTAAAGATACTCTAAACGAATCTGCTCCGCCAAGTTCTTGGTCTTTACCGCTACAATCTCTTTGGTTTGAAGCAAAAGGCGATTGGGAAGCTTCACACAATATTGCCCAAGATTTGCATTCTTCGATGGGTAGCTGGATTCACGCTTATTTGCACCGTAAAGAGGGCGATGAATGGAATGCTGGGTATTGGTACCGCCAAGCGGGCCAACCATTTCCCAAGCATAGTTTGGAGGAAGAGCTTCAGCAATTGGTAGAGGTGAACCTATAACCATCTACAATTAGCAATAATCAATCCTATAATATTATTGAACATTGCATTCTATTTCCTATTCATGGAAATAAATGGATATGAGTTTATCGGTTATTTACCTAACATTTTTTCTTATCCATTTTGAACTTTTTCTTCCAAAGTGAACAAAATGGTCTTTCTAGAGTATAATTCTATCAATTGAAAGCCCAACTTCATCAATCCAGATGGGCTATTGGTTAGATCTAGGTGCTTCACGTTAATTTATTACTTCAACTTGCCTGAAAATAAATAATTAACAAAAATCAAATCTTTAAAACCTATGAAAAAAAATCTATTTCTAAGTGCAGTACTTATGGCCACAATATGGTCTTGTAGTAAGGAAGATGAACCTGCTACCACTAAAAAACTAGAGAACCTTGCCCCGAATATTGAAGCACAAAGTTTTGTTGTAAAAGAAAATATTGATGATACCTATCCAATTGGAGCGGTTGAAGCCCATGATGAAGATGTTGAGGATTTTTTAATATTTAAAATAGTTGATGACTCCGATGCGCTATTTGAAATAACAGAAATCTCTGGTACAATTACCCTTAGAGAGGGTAAAAATCTTGATTTTAACAATGCTACATCACATACCATTACTGTTGAGGTTAATGACGGATATGATAAGGCTTCTAGTGTGATTACAATTAATGTGAGTAATTCCAATGTAGCTCCTGTTTTTGACGAAGCTTATTTAAGCTTTGAGACTAAGAAGGATATTGCTGAATCCGAGGAAATTGGAACTTTAAAAGTGATTGACGAAGATGAGGATCCTATTAGCTATGTAATTTTAAAAAATACAGATGATAATCTTTTTAAAATTTCTGAAAAAGGAGTTATCAGCCTTGCTGAAGGAAAAAGTTTTAATGACGAAATTGAACAATACACTATTTTAATAGGTGTTCACGATGGATTAGCTGGAGAAAAAGCAGAAGTAACAATTACGGTTGTTGAATAATTAAACCCTAACTTATTATTGCAACTTATGCTAATGTTGCTTGATAGAATTATAAGAAAGTAAATAACCTTAATCGAACTGTAATTCTATATGGGCAGATTCAAAGCATATTAAATCCCCATACCTCTAGATAGTTTTCCACCGAAGGGCAATATTGTTTTTCGGTGGTTTTTGTTTATATGAAATTAGACTTGAAATTTGCCGATCAGGTGAAATCTGCCCATTGAAAACTTCAGTAAAGCAGCACTTCAACCTTAATAAAAAAAGTCTTTCTGGTTTAAATCCCGTCAATTCAAATATAGCATCCATCAATTCAAAAGGGGCATTGGTTAGATCTGTTGATTTTACCTCGGATTATTGCGGCAACTTGCTGTCAATAAAGTAAAAAACAACAATGAAAACCTTAAAAACAATGAAAACAAAAGTATTATTTGGTTTGATGCTCCTTGCCCTGGTATTTTCCTGTAGTAAGGATGATGAACCTGCCCCAACCCCAGAACCTGAAAATCAAAAACCAACAATTTCCTTTGTGAGCCCTACGGCAAATAGTGGTGACCTTTGGAATATAGTAGACGTAGAGGTTAATGCGGCGGATAGTGATGGTTCGGTAGCGAAAGTTGAATTTTATGCAAATGGAGTTAAAGTAACTGAGTCAACCGTGTCGCCTTACTCTTTTAATTGGAACAGTAAAGATGTGGAAGATGGCAGTGTGGAACTAAAAGCCATAGTAACGGATGACGAAGGAGCTACTGCAACAGCTAGTATTTCAGTTGATGTAAAGAATGTATTACTCGATTACAACATTTTTGACGGCTACTTAAGTGCTGGCGCAGACATTATGAACTTCACTTATATTACAAGCCCAGCACCTGAAAAAGAAATTCTTTATTTCGCCGAAATTCCAGAGGGTGCATTTGCACAAACAGTTCAACGTCCAGCAGAATTTGATGGTGAAACTTTTGATGTGCATTTTGTTGGCTATTATATGAACAATGATGGCAACGACGGTAAAATAACAAGTTATCATGGTATTACCCCAGGCGATTTCAGCCCCGTGCCATCTACACAAGCCAACTATGGGAATGAGCTAGGAGATGCTAATGTTACCTTTACGAATGTGCCCGATCATGATTATGCCATGATTTTTTCGGGAGGCAACACCAACCCAATTGCAGAAAACACACAACGCACATTAAAGATCTATGATCAATTTGATTTGGGTTATGTGTATCTGAAAGTTGGTGATGCAGGCTACTATATGGCTGCACCATTTGGAGTCGGTGATCATGAGCTGCCTTTGAATGCGATGAATACATCTATGGATAGCCATACTTTTGCCGACAACGGTTCTCTCAGCACTGCAAGTTTACTTGTACAAGGACATACGGGGCCAAGTCGTTACTCTCCAGCAGTAAGCATTTATCGTGAAAATATTGCCTTGAATGGAAATCCTTTCGAAACCAAGTTTCATGTGCCAAAGGCAGAAGATCAAGTTTTTGACCATTACTTCACCAATGCAAGAGTACAAGAGAATGGCAGAACTTACGTGCACGAAGCTTACCAAGAAATATTGAGCTCTATGACAAAACTTGATGCTACTTTTGAAGCAAATGATAAAAAATTGTCTCAGCTTGATATTACAGCAACTTCAATGGATGATTTTGATTGGTTAGGAGTTACTTTTCAAGTGAGTGCAAGTGATACATTCACCTTTGTTTGGCAAAGTTACTCTGGTGATGATACTATTTCTTTCCCACCAATACCTACTGAAGTTGTTACAGCTACTAATGAAGTGTTCAACAGTTCCGATATTGTTTTTAAAGACGCAAATGTTACCATGCTATTTGAAGATCGTGATAATTATAATGGATACGATGATTTTAAAGATATCCGCTTTGGCAGAAAAACAGAAGATACAGAGCTTAAAACCCGCTTGTATGTTTTTGGTCAACTATAATTTTATAGAAACACTATAAATGTAAAAGCTGCTTTCCAAATTTGGAAAGCAGCTTTTGGTTTCTGATGATGTTGAACCCTTGGGTTCTTTCTTCACTAAATTGAAGATTCGATATTGTCATCTAATCATCACTTTTCTTATATGGTTCTGCATTTTTCACCTTTCACCCTTTACTTATCATTCTTCCTTTACTTATATATGCTTATTAAACATTCCATCAACTGATAATCCCTATTCATAAACCCAAATACCCCATACGTTAATTGGTAGCTCAGAAAACCCTATAAAACTTTCAAATTGCAGCAATTACAACCTTTAAAAACTTTAAAAATGAAACTGAATAGGATAATATTAGGATTATTTGCTTTTATCACATTAATTTCTTGTAACGAGGATGATGGTTCAACAGGATTTCCAAATCAGAGACCCGTAATCTATGAACAAACATTCAATCCTCCTGGACTCATTTCTGACACAGATATAATTGGTTTGGTAAAAGCCTTCGATGCCAATGTGGGCACAAAACTCGCGTATTCCATTACCCAAAATAGCAGCGATTTGTTTGAAATAGCAAATGTTACAGGCGCACTCAAATTGAAAGATGGGAAAAACCTTGATTTTAATTCTGAACCATCGCATAAGATCACCGTGACTGTATCAGATTTTGAATTGGAAGCGTCGGCTCAGATTACAATTAATGTCAATGTAGCGCCACAGTTTGAAGATGAAACCTATGAGTTTGAAGTGGATGAGGATATAGCTGTAGATTATGTTATTGGTGCCTTAACCGCAAACGATGTTCATGGGGATGAACTTGAGTTTAGTATCTCCAAAAATGATAATGAACTTTTCGAAATAAATGAAACTGGAGAATTGAGTCTTGTAGATGGTAAAGAGCTCAACTTTACGGAACAACAGGAACACAGTATAACTGTGGCGGTTAGCGATGATATCCATACTGTAGAAAAGGAGGTCGTCATCAAAGTAGTTGACGTTGAATTAGGAGGGCCAACAGTTGAAAACACCTACTTTGAGGTGGAAGAGGATATTTTGGATACGGATTTAATAGGAAATTTAGGAGCTGAAGACCCCGATGGTGACCAAATTGAATATTTAATAGTTCAAAACGATAGTGATTTATTCAGAATAACTGAAAATGGTGAAATCTTTTTGGAAGAAGGAATGTCTTTGAATTATGAAGAAAGCACTGCTCATGAAATTCAAATTAGCGTTTCTGATGGAAAAGAAGTAAACCTGGCAATGGTCCAAATTGTGGTGTTGAATGTTGAGGACGAATTATTTGAACTGCCAAGTTCCTTTATAACCAAATGGGAAGTAAAAGGTGATGGTGGTACCATTTCCATTGCGACCAATGAGAATTATAGCTATGACTATACTATTGATTGGGGTGATGGAACAGTGGAAAAACGTACAGACCAAGACCCATCCCATACCTATGACGCTCCTGGTGTGTACACGGTGGCTATTGCAGGAGATTTTCCAGCAATTCGAATGGGAAAAGATGGATTTGATGAGTCTTTAAAGAAAACATTAATTTCTATTGAACAATGGGGTGATATTGTGTGGGAGAGTATGAGTAAAGCGTTTTATGGTTGTTTAAACTTGGAATATAAAGCAACCGACTTACCCAACCTTACCAATGTAACAAATTTGAGTTATATGTTTGCTGATTGCCCTCTAATCGATGGCGATCTAAATGATTGGAACACAGAAAATGTTACTGGAATGTCTTATATGTTTTATAATGCAATCGCATTTGATGGTAATATTGAAGATTGGAATGTTCGAAATGTGACGCATTTTGGTGATATGTTTAATAATGCCACAAGTTTTAATCAAAATATTAGTGGCTGGAATACCCAAAGTGGAGTTTATTTTGGGCGCATGTTCGGACTTGCATCTTCCTTTGACCAAGATTTAGGTAATTGGAATATGAATACTAGCCAAAATATGGTTGATATGATTTCTCATTCTGGAATGTCTCCTGAAAATTATTCCAATACTTTAATTGGTTGGGCAAATCAAAATTTACCACCAAATGATATTCTTTTTGTGGCAACAAATGTGCAGCATTGTCAACAACAAAATGTAGGTACAGCTATTACAACTCTTGAAAATCTAGGCTGGACAATTTTAGATGCAGGTAGTGTAATTTGTCCTTAAAAAAAATTTAAACATTCCCAACTCCTGATAGTTTGCCACCGAATGCTGTAAAAAGTGTTTGGTGGTTTTTTTATTCTCGCGAAAGCGGGAATCTTTAAGATATCAGTATTGATAATTTAGATATGAGAAATTAGAGGTTAGGTATTTTGATTTTTGGATAGCTGGATTTTTAATTTTTGTCATTCTGACGGAGCAAGGCGACCGAAGAATCTCTTTTTAGTCTTTAGATAGTAAGATTTTTAGATATATGGAACAAAGCTTTCTGAACTCTGAACTCTGACTTCAGAAAGAGAAAATTATAAATTGTTTGCTGCTAATTGTAAATAGATTCTTCACTTCTTGCCGCAGGCAGACGTTCAGAATGACAAAATTTATATGCAGACTTAAACCATCAACCATCAACCATCAACCTTTCACCCTCCACCCAATAAAATCAAACCATAATGCTTACTCCCTCTGCGGCGACATTTTTATCAGCATCAAAATAAAAATCGATTCGGCCTAAATTAATTCCGTAGCACCCCACTTGGTTCACTAAAACAGATTCTCCATTTTGGTTGGTGCGCACATCAGGCTTATCCAAAAAGGTATGTGTATGCCCACCTATGATCAAATTGGTATGGAATGTTTTTTGTGCCAACTGAATGTCACTCGGCTTGTCTGGATATTTATAATCGTACCCCAAATGCGAAAGACAAACGATGAGGTCGCAGTTTTCTTCCTCTTTCAATTTGCGCTCCATATCCAATGCGATTTCATAAGGGTTTAGGTATTCCGTTTCTTTATACAAACGTTTGGTAACCAGTCCATCCAATTCAATGCCTAGGCCATAAACTCCGATTTTCACCCCGTCAACTAAATACGTTTTATAAGGCCTCACATAACCATCCATCACGGTGTTCGAAAAATCATAGTTCGCAGAGATCATTTCAAAATTGGCATAGGGCATTTGCGCCAAAAGCCCATCAATACCATTGTCAAAATCGTGATTTCCGATGGTGGAAGCATCATAATTGAGCATGCTCATCAGCTTAAATTCCAATTCACCGCCGTAAAAATTAAAGTAGGGGGTGCCTTGAAAAATATCACCAGCATCAAACAATAAGGTATTTGGATTTTCATTTCGAATTTGCTCCACCAAAGTAGCTCTGCGAGCTACTCCGCCCAAATTCGGGAATTCTGAGTGGGAACTGGGAAAAGGATCTATATGGCTATGCACATCGTTGGTGTGCAAAATGGTGATGTGTTTTTTGCCCAAATTGGAACAACTGTTCAAGCTAAGCCCTCCTAAACCAATTAAGGTTGATGCTGCGGCTGTATTGGAAATAAATTCTCTTCTTTTCATTGGTCCAATTGAATAAAACGGTCGTCAATAATTGCTTTCAGGGTATCCACTTTATTAAAGTGGTCGATAATGGCATTTCTTAAAAGATAATCAGTCTCGGTAACCGATATTATTTCATCAAAAAAGCCCACACTTGGTCCACCATTCACCAAATAGTCAGAGGAGGCGACATAGTAACTCCGACTTTCATCAAAAGGCTCACCTTGAATATTCACAGATTCCAAAGCCCTATTTTTATCCGTAACAATCTGAATATGGGAAATTGGGTGTTTTCGTGATGCCTTAGAAACAAAATTGATCAGTTTTCTTGTAGCAGAACCGCTGAGTTCCGCCACCACAATATAATTTTCAAAAGGCATAACCTCATAAGCGTTTCGTGCGGTCACATTTCCTGCAGAGATAATAGACCGAACCCCACCAGCATTTAAAACCACAAAGTCAAGGTCTTTTCCTGTCCTGGTTTTAAAAATGGGTGCGGTTTCCTCAAAAACTATGTCGGCCATTAAATTACCCATAGAGGTGCTTCGTTCTCCATCGTTTGTTAACAAGGGTTTTGGGGCGTAGGCCAACGTGCTGTCCAAAATTTCATTGATACGATTTCGGTATGGAGTTACAAAGTCTGAGATGGAATCTACTTCCACATAGGTGGAATCAATGGTGATTTGTTTGCCCTGTATTTCGGAAAGGGTTCCAGTCTCATTTTTACAGGACATCAAAAAACAAAAAGTTGTAAATACAACAAATTGTTTAAAATTTAAATAGTTCACGTATGTATCTTTGCTAAGTTGTCTTGGTAGATTATTTACCTTTGTAAAAATGCAACAAAAATATGTTTATACGGGGACTCCAAGACAAATTTAAGGTTAAATCCGGGCAAAAATATTTACAGGAGGAGTTGGATAAACCTTCCAAACCTGTAGCTAGGAAAAAAGGTATCAGTAGCATAGGCTGTATTGTGGATGTGGATAGCTTTAAGAATGCTGAGGCCTTTTATGAATTGATCGAAGAGTTTTCGCTCAGACCCAATGCCATAAAAATTATTGGGTACAAAAAGGAGTACGATAAAAATTCACCTTATGCCATCCAGATTTTTTCCGATAAGGACTTGGGTTGGAAGGGGCAGATAGAGAATGGCTACGTACTCGAGTTTTTGGGCAGGGAATACGATATGTTGATCAATTATTACGAAGAAGACAGTTTGATGATGAAGTTGCTGTCGGTACAAAGCGCTGCTCGCTTAAAGGTTGGTTTGGGTTCTCAAGATCCAAAATTGAACGATTTGATCTTAAATACACCCTTGAACGATTTTAAATTGTTCAAAAGTGAATTGAAAAAGTATTTAAAGGTTTTAAACGAAATTTAGAATGGAACAATTGGTTGGAACAGGCGTTGCGTTGGTAACTCCCTTTAGGGAAGATGCTTCAATTGATGTGGATGCACTAACTCGAATCGTAGAGTTTAATATAAAGGAAGGAGTCGACTATTTGGTGGTGTTGGGCACTACGGCAGAATCGGCCACCTTGTCCAAAGCTGACAAACAATTGGTCATCGATGTAGTGGTTCGTACCAATGCAGGCCGTTTACCATTGGTTTTGGGAATTGGGGGGAACAATACCTTGGGGGTTGTTGATGAACTGCAATCCACGGACCTTTCCGAATTTGATGCCGTGTTATCGGTTTCACCTTATTACAACAAACCAACCCAGGAAGGCATTTATCAGCATTTTAAAGCTATTGCCAGTGCCTCTCCAAAACCTATAATATTATATAATGTTCCTTCTCGAACAGGTAGTAATATGCTGCCTGAGACCACATTAAGATTGGCACATGAAGTTTCTAATATTGTGGCCATCAAGGAAGCTTGCGGTGATATGATTCAAATTGATAAGATCATTCGTGAAAAACCCGCCCATTTTATGGTTATTTCCGGGGATGATTTTACAGCATTACCAACTGTTTTAGCTGGTGGTTCAGGTGTTATTTCAGTTATCGGGCAAGGACTACCAACTGAATTTTCCCAAATGATCAATCTTGGATTGGAAGGCAATGCCACGGATGCCTATAAAATCCATCATAAAATAGCACCTTTAATGACCTTGATTTTTGAAGAGGGAAATCCAGCAGGTATTAAAAGTGTTTTCGAAAATTTAGGCCTTTCCACAGCAAATGTTCGCTTACCTTTAATGGAAGCAACTGCGGGATTAAAAGAAAAAATAGGCTCCTTTTTGAAGTCCTTGGATAGAGCTCATGTTTAAAATTCGTTAAAAGTTGCCCAATTCCTTGGGGAATGGCTTTGGTTCCAGTTACATTTGAGTGGTTAAAATTCTTTTTTTAAATCCGTTCAATATCACTAATTTTGCAAAATGTTTTTGAAAATGAGGTCAATACTTCTTCTTTGTAGTGCAGTTATTTTGCTTGCATCCTGTAGCGAGTACCAAAAGGTACTTAAAAATACAGATGTTGCGGCCAAATACGAAATGGCAGAAAAATTCTATAATGAAGGAGATTATAAAAGAGCTGTACGCTTGTTCGAACAGATTGCCCCAAAATATGTAGGTAAACCGCAAGGGGAGCGTGTAATGTTCTTTTTTGCTGATTCTTATTTTAAAACCGAAGATTATTACCTGGCGGGATATCAATTCGAAAGATTTGTGAAATCCTACCCGAGAAGTGATAAAATCCAAGAGGCCAGTTTTTTGGGAGCCAAAAGTTATTACGAGCTTTCACCTGCATATTCTTTAGATCAAGGTGATACGGACAAAGCATTGGCAAAACTGCAAACCTTTATCAACCAATATCCAGAATCGGAATATTTTGCGGAAGCAAACACGATGGCTGAGGAATTAACGGCCAAAAAGGAAAAGAAACAGGTAGAAATTGCCAAGCAATTCAATAAGCTAGGTCAATTTAACTTTCCTGTTTTGGTATCAGCGATTGAAGCGTTCGATAATTTTATCACAGACAATCCAGGTTCCGTTTATAGAGAAGAGGCACTGTATTACCGTATTGAATCAACCACTACATTGGCGTTGAACAGTACCATGGACAAACAACAAGAACGTCTGGAAGAAGCTTTGGATTCGTATAACACTTTGTTGCGTTATTTTCCAGAAACCCAGTTTAAGAAAAAGGCAGATGACCTTGCGGAAACTATTCGAAAGGAATTGAGCATTTACGACACATCAATATCAAAATAAAAGTTTTTAAACCACTGCACATGCAAGATTTGAAAAATACAAAGGCACCGGTATCTACCAAAACATTGAACAGAAACGAGTTCGATGCCAGCACTGGTAACATTTATGAAGCAATTTCCATTGCCTCTAAAAGAGCGATTCAAATCAACTCTGAAATCAAAAAAGAGTTGTTGGAGAAATTGGAAGAATTTGCTACATACAGTGATAGCTTGGAAGAAGTATTTGAAAACAAAGAGCAAATCGAAGTTTCCAAATTCTACGAAAAGTTGCCAAAACCACACGCCTTGGCTGTACAAGAGTGGTTGGAAGATAAAATCTATTACAGAAACACAGAGAAAGACGCCTAAGAAATGCTTAGCGGTAAAAACATCCTTTTGGGTATTTCCGGAGGAATTGCCGCCTACAAGACCACATTTTTAGTTAGGTTATTGATAAAAGCTGGCGCTCAGGTCAAAATAGTAATGACCCAGAGCGCCAGCTCTTTTGTTTCCCCCCTCACACTTTCCACTTTGTCCAAAAATCCTGTTTTGATGGATTTTGTGAATGAAGAAGATGGAAGTTTATCTTGGAACAATCATGTTGAGTTGGGGCTTTGGACCGATCTAATGCTTGTGGCGCCCGCTACGGCCAATACCTTATCCAAAATGGCACATGGCACTTGCGACAACCTACTTTTAGCAACCTACTTGTCCGCCAAATGTCCAGTATATTTTGCTCCAGCTATGGATTTGGACATGTACAAGCACGAATCCACCAAAAATTCCATTCAAAAGCTTGAATCCTATGGCAATGTGATGATTCCAGCTGAATCTGGTGAGCTGGCCAGTGGATTGCATGGCGAAGGGCGTATGGCCGAGCCTGAAAACATCGTTCAATTTATTGAAGCCCATTTACGCAAAGGATTGCCACTTTCGGGAAAAAAAGTATTGATTACTGCAGGCCCAACCCAAGAGGCTATCGATCCTGTTCGGTTTTTAGGGAATCGTTCCACAGGTACTATGGGGTTTGAATTGGCAAAAAGAGCCGCTAATCTTGGCGCTGAGGTGGTTTTGGTAGCTGGACCAACTTCATTAAAGTTGGAAAACAGTCAAATCGAATTGATTCGGGTAACCTCTGCCCAAGAAATGTATGAAGCTTGTCATGCACATTATGCAAAAATGGATGTAGCCATTTGTGCAGCAGCAGTGGCCGATTACAGACCCAAATACGTAGCCCAAGAAAAAATGAAAAAGAAGGATGGGGAGCTGAGCATTGAGTTAGAGCGTACCCCAGATATTCTTTTTTCCCTAGGTCAAAACAAAAAGAAGCAGTTTTTGGTAGGGTTTGCCCTTGAGACCGAAAATGAACTTGAAAATGCTAAGGGAAAGCTCCAAAGAAAAAACCTGGACGCCATTGTGTTGAATTCCTTAAAAGATTCAGGTGCTGGTTTTGGAGGAGGCACCAATAAAATCACCTTTATAGATAAGAATTCGGAGATAAAAACGTTTGATGTGAAAGAGAAGTCCGAAGTGGCTTCCGATATTTGGAAAGAAATCATCTCCAGAATTCATGCGTAAACTACTGTCTTTCTTTTTGTTGTGTACAGTTTCAGTTTCGGGTTTTGCCCAGGAACTCAATTGCACGGTTACGGTCAATTCTGACCAAGTAAACCAGACCAATCAACAGATTTTTAAGACGTTGGAACGTTCATTGAACGATTTCGTAAATAAAAGTAAGTGGACCAACCGCGTGTATCGGGAGAATGAAAAGGTGAACGCAAGAATGTTCATCACCGTAACCCAATACGAATCAGATCGTTTTGAGGCCAATATTCAAATTCAATCAGCTCGCCCAGTTTTTAATACCTCATACGAAAGTCCCGTTTTCAATTATAAGGATAACGCTTTTAATTTTATTTACCAAGAGTTTCAGCCATTGGTGTACAACCCAAATTCCTTCGACTCCAATTTGGTTGGAGTAATTTCGTACTACGTTTATATCATTTTGGGGCTAGATGCCGACACATTCTCTTTGGAAGGCGGTAATGAT
Organism: Flagellimonas zhangzhouensis; assembly: GCF_900102925.1. GTDB lineage: Bacteria > Bacteroidota > Bacteroidia > Flavobacteriales > Flavobacteriaceae > Flagellimonas > Flagellimonas zhangzhouensis. The sequence goes on from NZ_FNKI01000002.1 coordinate 921,549, forward strand.
TACTATCGCAGAGCGCAAAATATAGTGGCCCAAGCTCAAAGTTCAAGTTATAGTGGTTGGAGTCAAGATACGGGAGACCGTACCCGATTTGAATTGGTGGACAATCTTTTGAGCAACTCTTTTAGGGAATATCGTATAGCCATGTACAATTACCACCGTAAAGGGTTGGATGTATTGGCGGACAACAATAGCACGGGCAAGCAAATTATAGCAGGAAGTCTTCGTTTGTTCGAAACCTTGATCAATCGTAGGCCCAATGCCTTTTTGATTCAGACGTTTTTCGATGCCAAATCAGAAGAAATTCAAAATATCTTCTCCGATGGCCCCAAGGTCGATGTGGTAAAACTCAAGGAAACCCTGAACAAAGTAGCCCCATTTTATTCCAGCACTTGGAATCAAATAAATTACTAGTGCAGTTCTCCAAAGAAATTTATCTTTACGGATAAAATCTTCAGAATTGCTAGTAAATCTATCCATTCAAAATTATGCATTGATTGACGACGTAAGCGTTGGTTTTTCCAAAGGCTTCACCACTATTACTGGTGAAACTGGAGCAGGAAAATCGATTCTTTTAGGTGGTCTTTCCTTGGTTTTGGGAAATCGGGCTGATTTATCCTCTCTTAAAAATACCGAACAAAAATGTGTTATAGAAGCTGAGTTCGATATTTCAAACTATGATTTAAGATCATTTTTCAAGAAGAATGACCTTGATTATGAAGATGTCACCATTCTGAGAAGGGAAATTTTGCCCAGCGGAAAATCTCGTGCTTTTATAAATGATTCCCCTGTGACTTTGGATGTGATGCGTTCTTTGGGTGATCGCTTGGTAGATGTGCACTCACAGCACCAAACCTTGCGACTTACAGAAAATGATTTTCAGATGAAGGTGTTGGATGCGCTAGGAGGGAATGCAGAACTTCTTTTGGGATACGTTGGAGAACTTTCCAAATTGAGAAAAGCATCCAAGGAATTAAAAGATTTAGAAGATTTTCAAGCTGAAGCTGACAAGGAACACGACTACAATACCTTTTTGTTGAAAGAACTCCAAGATGCAAAACTTAAAGAAGGGATGCAGGAAGAACTGGAAGAGGAGTATGAGCAGTTGAGCAATGTGGAGCAAATCATGGAAAAATTGGCTGCCAGTCATCAATTGTTGAATGATGAACAGTTGGGTGTTGTTGGTAGATTGGGTGATTTAAAGCGTGAGTTTCAAGGCTTGACGGATTTTGGCACAGATTACAAGGCATTGAGCGATAGGATTCAATCCGTTTTGATTGAAATGGATGATGTAGCCTCCGAAATTGAGCAATTAAAAGATGGGGTAGAGGCCAATCCAGATAGATTGGAAACCGTGAATGGTCAATTGCAACAATTGTATGACCTTCAGAAAAAACATCATACCGATTCTGTTAACGAATTGATTCAAATTCGAGAAACATTGACCGAAAAAGTGGATGTGGTCGCCAATATGGAAGCCAACATTTTAGCCAAGAAATCGGAAGTTGAAAAAATCACTCAAGAAGTAAATGGGTGGGCAAAGAAAATAAGTGACAATAGAACCAAAGTGATTCCAAAGTTAAAAGGAATGCTTCAAGAGCAATTGGCCTTGTTGGGAATGCCTTCAGCTAGTTTTTCAATTGAAATCGACCCGTCCAATTCCTTTAAAACCAATGGAAAAGATGAATTGACCTTCTTGTTTTCTGCTAACAAAGGCTCCAATTACGGAGAATTAAAAAAAGTGGCTTCAGGAGGGGAATTATCAAGAATTATGTTGGTCATCAAATCCATTTTGGCGGAATACGAAAACCTTCCGACCATGATGTTCGACGAAATTGACACTGGAGTATCGGGCGAGATTTCAAACCGAATGGGCGAAATCATGCAGCAAATGGGAAATTCCATGCAAGTATTTTCCATTACACATTTGCCTCAAGTGGCATCCAAAGGAAAATATCAATTTAAGGTATATAAGGAGGAAGGTGAAGCAGGAACTAGTACCCACATTAAACAATTGAGCACAGATGAACGTGTTCGGGAGTTAGCGGAAATGCTTGGAGGCAAAACGCTATCAGAATCTGCTTTGGCACATGCAAAGGAATTATTGCAGTAAAATGCAAACTTCAATTAGTTTAAATATCTTTGCAATACAATCAACAACTCATAGAAAATATGGCATACAATCTTTTAAAAGGTAAAAAAGGAATCATTTTTGGAGCATTGGATGAAAATTCAATTGCTTGGAAAACTGCGGAAAGAGTTCACGAAGAGGGAGGTACATTTGTATTGACCAATGCACCTATCGCTATGCGAATGGGTCAAATTAAGGAACTTGCAGAAAAGACCAACTCAGAAATTATTCCTGCAGATGCTACCAACGAGGAAGATTTGAAAAACTTGGTGGAGAAATCCATGGAAATTTTAGGAGGTAAACTCGATTTTGTACTTCACTCCATTGGTATGTCCGTAAACGTGAGAAAGGGAAGGCATTATACCGATGAGAACTACAGTTTTACTGAGAAAGGTTGGGATGTTTCCGCACTATCTTTCCATAAGGTAATGCAATCTTTGTACAAAGCTGAAGCTATGAACGAATGGGGTAGTATTGTTGCCTTGACCTATATGGCGGCTCAGCGTACATTCCCTGATTATAACGATATGGCCGATAATAAGGCTTATTTGGAATCTGTGGCCAGAAGTTTTGGGTATTTCTTCGGAAAAGAACAAAAAGTAAGAGTGAACACTATTTCCCAATCGCCAACACCAACCACAGCAGGTCAAGGTGTTAAAGGTTTTGGTGGATTCATCAATTATGCTGAGAAAATGTCTCCACTAGGAAACGCCACCGCAGATGATTGCGCCAATTACACTATTTCTTTGTTCTCCGATTTAACCAAAAAGGTAACCATGCAGAACTTGTTTCACGATGGTGGTTTCTCCAACACTGGGGTTAGCCAAGAGGTGATTGACGAGTTTTCAGAATAAGAAAAACATATTTTAATAAAAGCCATCCGTTTTTGGGTGGCTTTCTTTTTTTGATATGAATAGATATTTCTCCATTGTTGTTCCTGTTTACAATAGACCCGACGAAGTTCGAGAGCTATTGGAAAGTCTGCAAAAGCAAGATTTCCAAAAGGAGTTTGAGGTGGTAATTGTGGAAGACGGTTCTTCGGAAAGCTCTGAAGAGGTTGTAAAATCATATCAAAATACCCTTCAGATTTCATATTACTTTAAAGCCAACTCAGGGCCAGGTGATTCACGCAATTTTGGGATGGAGAAGGCCAAAGGTGATTACTATATTATTTTGGATTCCGATTGCATACTTCCACCACAATATTTATCTGAAGTGGAAAAGGAGTTGCAGAGAGAATTCGTGTATTGCTTTGGAGGTCCAGATGCAGCTGATCAGTCATTTACCACCGTACAAAAGGCCATCAATTATGTAATGACCTCTTTTTTTACCACAGGAGGGATTCGTGGAGGAAAGAAGGCTGTTGGAAAGTTCCAACCCCGTAGTTTCAATATGGGAATTTCTAAAGAAGCCTTTGAAAAAGCAGGTGGCTTTGGAAGGATTCACCCAGGGGAGGACCCCGACCTTACCTTTCGCATTTGGAAAGCTGGTTTTGAAACCCGATTGTTTCCCAATGCTTTTGTTTACCATAAAAGACGTATAGACTGGAACAAATTTTACATTCAAGTGAACAAGTTTGGCATGGTGCGTCCTATTTTAAACCGTTGGCATAAAGGAACAGCAAAACCAACCTATTGGTTTCCGACTTTGTTTATGCTAGGATTGATTATGGCCCTACTTTTGGCCTTGGTCGGAATTGGGTTGCCTTTATGGCTGTATGGATGCTATTTTGTTTTGCTATTTGTTGACGCTTTTTTGAAAACAAAAAACGTGGCTGTGGCCGTTTTATCACTCTTCGCGGCTTTGACACAGTTTACAGGATATGGAATTGGTTTTATCAAGTCCACAATGTTGCTTAACTTTAGTAAAAAGGAACCAGAGGAACTGTTTCCAAAATTATTTTTCAAGAAGAAGTAACCGTGCTCAAAAAGCTTTTATCAGGCCTCAATCAGAAAAAGGTGAAGGTGTTTTCACTGTTTTTGTTGTGCTCATCTTTGGCTTGGCTTATCAGTAATTTATCTGAATCTTATGAGTCAAGGGCTAATTTTAGCATTAACTACAGAAACTTGCCTGATTCCCTTTTGTTGGGAACCCATTCAGAAGAACAGATAGAAGCAAAGCTTAGGGCCAACGGTTTCCAGTTTTTGTACTACAATTTTTTTAAGCAACGAATGGATATCGATATATCTCAAGTTGCTTATCAAAATGGTCGATATGTTTTGGATGAAGCGCCCTTAAAAAGGCAAATGGAGCAACAACTGTCGCAAAATATTTCTTTAATAGAATTAGACCGACGCCAATTAGCAGTCGATTTGTACCAGGTGGATACCAAAATAATACCAGTTGAAGCAAAATTGGATTTACGATTACAGCAGAACTTTATTTTGGATGGAAAACTTCGAATTTCACCAGATTCGGTTCAAGTGAAAGGGCCAAAAAATGAAATTGATACCATACAATCGATTAAAACAGTACCAATTCAGTTGACCAACGTCAACAGCGATTTTTCCAATGATGCAGCGTTGGTATTCCCGAAAGGCTTGGACAACACTATTTTTTCAGTGGCCCAAGTGAAAGTATCAGGTAAAGTATCCAAATTCTCCGAAAAGGTGTTTGAGGTGCCCATTAAAGGGTTGAATTTTCCAGAAGGATATCAAGTTAAAATCTTTCCGAACTCGGTTACGGTCCTTTGCAAAGCAACCATAGATCGTTTAAAGGAGATATCAGCCACCGATTTTGAAATTGTGGCAGATTATTCGCAATTGAATGGGTCTACGAACAGTACTTTGTTTTTGGAACTTTCCCAAAAACCAGAAAATGTGTACGATCTTCGAATGGAAGAAAATACAGTAAACTTTGTTTTGGAACAGCCATGATGATAGTGGGGTTAACAGGAGGGATTGGTAGCGGTAAAAGTACCGTCGCCAAAATGTTCGAGGAATTGGGAGTTCCTGTTTACGATTCGGATAGGGAAGCCAAGCAATTGATGACAACTTCCACTAAGGTAAAACAAGAAATTATTGATCTATTGGGCGAAGCATCTTACGAAGATGGTACTTTGAATAGAAAATATATTGCTGGCAAGGTGTTTACGGATCCAATATTGTTGGAAAAATTGAATGGTATTGTGCATCCAGCGGTTCGAGAGCATTTTTTGGAATGGACAGCGGCCCAAGATTCACCCTATGTGATTCAAGAAACAGCATTGATTTTTGAAAATAACGCCCAAGACAAATATGATTTCACCATATTGGTAACTGCACCCTTAGTTGTTCGTTTACAGCGTGTAATGGCACGGGACCAAGTGGATGAAAAGGCGGTAGTGGACCGCACCAAAAACCAGATGGAAGACGGCGAAAAACTAAAACGTGCCGATTTCCATATCGAAAACCTTGACATAACAAAAACAGAAGAGTTGGTTAAGGCGCTACATCTCAAACTTTTAGCGAAAGCTTCTAAATTTTAACATTTTTGTTAAGGTTAGGTTAAACGCTAAAATTTCTAAATGTTAAATTTTTAATTTTACGCTAATGAACAAGAAGCTATTCGTTCTTCTGGTGGTTCTCATGAGCTTGTCCCTTGTTGGGATTATATTGGTTCAGGTGTATTGGATTAGGACCTCCATTAACGACAAAGAAGAACAATTTTCACGTACGGTTACGGATATACTCGACAAGGTTTCAGAGCGGGTAGAGAAGAGGGAGATGAATGAATATTCCGATCGTTTGGCCATGATGGCGGATAGCATTGGAGAGCCAAAAAGTGCTCAATTCAAAAATTTCATGTTCGTGGAAAGAGATCTCGATTCTGATGAGATACTTTTTTATTCGCATGGAATTCTTGAAGAGGATTACAATATAACATCAACGTTCTTTGATAATACTTTAGGTGCGGAAGACACCACATTGCTCAAAAATTTCACCAGCAGGAGAACCAAACAGGTTTTTAAGCGGGAAGGTGGCTTGGATGGGCGAAGTTATAGCCTAACACCCATTGAAAAAGTAACCAGTATAGGAAAACTAAGTAGCGTTGATAAAGCGGCATGGGAAGATGTTTTTATGGAACATGCCAAAACCCAGCCGATTCATAAAAGAGTGTCCAAACAAGAATTGGAATTGTTGTTGAGCCAAGAGCTTAGCAATCGTAACATTGATTTGGATTACGAATACGGCGTTTATAGCCAAGGATATCCTACCAAAATAAGATCCAGAAAATTTAAGTTTTCAGGAGACAAAATGTATAAGGCCCCCATTTTTAGGGATGCTGAAGGGATGACTTCTTTTTCATTGTTGTTGACTTTTCCTGGTATGAAAAAGTATCTGTTTAGGTCATTGATGGGTATGGCATTGTTGTCATTGATATTCACTTTAATCATCATTTTGGCATATTCCAGTGCCATTTACCAATTGATCAAGCAAAAGCGAATCTCGGAAATCAAATCCGACTTTATCAATAATATGACGCATGAGTTCAAAACCCCTATTGCTACCATAAACTTGGCAGTTGAGGCCATTAAGAATCCCGCTACCATTGATGATAAGGAAAAGGTGTTGCGCTATTTGGGCATGATCAGGGATGAGAACAAAAGAATGCATGCACAGGTAGAGAACGTATTGCGAATATCCAAATTGGAGAAAAATCAATTGGATATCACCAAAGATAGGGTAGATGTGCATGATATTATTCATGATGCCATTACTCATGTTGAATTGATTGTGCAAGATCGAGGAGGTTACGTAAATGCCCATTTGGACGCGGAACGTTCAGAGGTTTTAGCAAATGATATGCACTTGACCAACGTGGTCGTAAATATTTTGGACAACGCGGTGAAATATTCACCCGAAACCCCAAAAATTGATGTGTATACCGAAGTGGTGAAAAACAACATCATTATAAAAATACAGGATCAAGGTGCTGGAATGAGCAAGGTCGTGCTTAAAAAAGTATTTGAGAAGTTTTACCGGGAACATACCGGCGACATACATAACGTGAAAGGTCATGGTTTAGGATTGGCCTACGTAAAAAGAATTATAGATGATCACCAAGGTGAGGTTTATGCAGAAAGTGAAAAAGACAAAGGAAGCACCTTCTTCATTAAACTCCCTTTAATTTAAAATAGACTATGGAAACAGAAAAAAAGAAGATACTACTCGTAGAAGATGACCCAAATTTTGGAATCGTCCTCAAAGATTATTTGTCCATGAACGATTTTGATGTGGTTCTGGCCAAAAATGGAATGGAAGGTTTTGAAAAATTTAAAAAGGACAATTATGACGTTTGTATTTTGGACGTGATGATGCCTTATAAAGATGGTTTTACCTTGGCAAAGGAAATCCGTGAGAAAAACGAAAACATTCCAATTATTTTCTTGACTGCCAAGACCATGAAAGAAGATGTTTTGAAAGGATACAAAGCAGGTGCGGATGATTATTTGAACAAGCCTTTCGATTCAGAAGTATTGTTGATGAAACTTAAAGCGATAATTCAACGTAAAGCTTCCAGTTCATTGGCAGACAGCAAGCAGTTCGAGTTCCAGATTGGTAATTTCCACTTGAACTCCAAGTTGCGTTTTCTTAAATACATGGAGGAAGAGCCTATTAAACTTTCACCAAAGGAAAATGAGCTTTTGAGATTGTTGGCCCTTCATGAAAATGATTTGATGCCACGTGAATTGGCATTGACCAAAATCTGGAGAGACGATAATTACTTCACATCACGTAGTATGGATGTGTATATCGCTAAATTGAGAAAATACCTTAAAAAGGATGATTTGGTAGAAATATTGAACATTCACGGAGAAGGATTTAGATTGGTGGTAAAAGCTGAAAATCAGTAAGAACTATCAATATCAAAATATGAAGGCCACCTTTAGGTGGCTTTTTTTATGCGAATATGTAGACAATTGAAACCGTTGTCAATCCTACAAAAGCCAAAATAGTGGTCATAACCGTCCAGGATTTAAAGGTCTGTTTTTCACTTATGCCCAAATACTGACCAACCAACCAGAATCCACTGTCGTTCACATGGGAAAAGATACTTGCTCCTGAGGCAATGGCAATCACTATACACGCCAATTTAATGGAGCTGAGGCCTGTTCCAATCAATAAAGGGGATACCAATCCTGCGGCTGTGATCATAGCGACGGTAGATGAGCCTTGAACCACCCGAACTATAGCGGCGCTGATAAACGCAAATGCTAAAATTGGAATTCCTGCATTGCTCAGCGATGTTGCCAACAACTCACCAGCACCTGTATCGGTCAATACTTGTTTAAAAACTCCTCCTGCACCTGTCAATAAAATAATGGTGCCTGCAGGCGCCAAAGATTTAGAGGAAATTTGAAGCAATTGTTTTTTGGTAAAGCCTTTTCGGATGCCAAAAAAATACCATGCCAATAGATTCGCTATGATCAAAGCGGAAAAGGGATGGCCTATCAAACTAATTAAGTTTAAAATGGTGGGATTCACCGAAAAACCTCCTGAGGAAATAATAGTATTCAAAAGAATAAGTACAATTGGAAGTCCGATGATGGCCAAAGTTTGCCCAATGGGTGGTAAAGCCTGAATTTCACCATCTTCAATTTCTTCTGGAGCGGCTACATCAATTTTATTGGCGATATATTTTCCAAAAGCCAATCCTGCTATCAATGCAGTTGGGATTCCTGCAATAAACCCCATCAGAATTACCCAGCCTAGATCAACTCCGATAATATCAGCAACGGCAATAGGGCCAGGAGTGGGAGGAATAAAAGCATGGGTAATCGCCAGACCCGCCAAAAGTGGTATTCCGTAAAGTAATAATGATTTTCCTGTTTTACGTTGCAAGGCATAGATCATAGGCACTAGAATGATAAAGGCCACATCAAAAAATACAGGAATGGCAATTAAAAAACCTGAAATGACCATGGCCAAAGGCGCTCTTTTTAAACCGAATTTATTGATCATAAAGTCAGCAATGGTTTTGGCTCCACCAGAAGCTTCCAGAATTCCGCCAAAAATGGCTCCCAATCCAACTACGGTAGCGACAAAACCCAAGGTTCCACCCATTCCTTTTTGAACGGTGTCAATAATTTCCTTACCATCCAAACCCGCTACAAGTCCTGCTATAATACTACCAATAAGTAAAGCGATAAACGCGTGGACCCTTAATTTTAAAATAAGAAATAAGAGCACGGCAATGCCCAATATTACGGCCGAGAACAGCTGTATTTCCATGGTTATAGGTGTTTAAGGACTTCAGATACGATTTTCTTCGGGGTTTGATCAATAGAGACGGTAATCTCTCTTGAGGGTGGTTCTAAAGTGTCAAATTGTGATTTTAATAATTCAATGGGCATAAAATGTCCTTTTCGCTGTTCCAATCTTGATTTTATCAAATCAAAAGAGCCTTCGAGGTAAACAAAGGCAATACAATTGCCCATACCTGCACGTAGTAGGCTTCTGTAATTCTTTTTAAGTGCGGAACAAGCTATTACGGCGCCGCTTTCACGATGTTCAATGCAAAGTTGGTTAAGCGCGATTAACCAATCCTTTCTATCTTCATCATTCAGAGGGGAACCCGATTTCATTTTTTTAACGTTGGATTCAGGGTGAAAATCATCCCCATCAAAAAAAGGACGATTCAATTTTTTTGACAATAACTGTCCAATGGCCGTTTTACCACAGCCACTAACACCCATGACCACAAGAACGGTCTTACTGTGCGGCATTAAATTTTGTTTAGTCGGTCGTTAATTTTAGCAATGACTTGGTTCTTGTCTTCGTCAAAGTCCACCCAAAGGATATCTTCGTTTTTGCGTAACCAAGTCAACTGGCGTTTGGCAAAGCGTCGCGTATTCTTTTTAATCTCCGATACTGCGAATTCCAAAGTACATTGCCCGTCAAGATATTCAAAAAGTTCTTTGTAACCAACAGTTTGCAATGCATTCAGTTGTTTGTGTGGGTGGAGTTTTTTTGCTTCATCCAGTAAACCCTGCTCCATCATTAGGTCCACACGTTTGTTGATGCGCTCATAAATAATTTCCCTGGGTGCATTAATGCCAACGTATAGAGATTTAAAAGGTCTTTGTAATTTTTCTTGGTTTAGGAAAGAGGAATATGGTTGATTTGAGGCAATGCAAACTTCCAATGCTCGAATCAATCTATGCGGGTTGTCCACATCAACTATTTTGAAATAATCAGGGTCGCGTTGCTGTAAGTCTTTCTGCAAGTTCTCCAACCCTTCTTGTTCCAGTTGTTTGTTAAGGGATTCCCTGATTTTTGGATCTACATCAGGGAATTTGTCGAGGCCATTGATAACGGCATCCACATACAGTCCACTGCCACCAACCATCACTATAATTTTATGTTCTTTGAACAATTGTTCCAACAGATCTATGGTGTCTCGTTCAAAATCACCAACCGAATACGGCTCAAGAATGCTTTTATGTTGAATAAAATGATGTTTGGCTTGTTGAAGCTCTTCTTTGGAAGGAACAGCCGTGCCAATTTCCATTTCTTTGAAGAATTGTCGAGAATCAGCGGAGATTACCTCTGTTTGAAAATGCTGTGCCAAATGAATGCCCAAGGCGGTTTTTCCAATAGCTGTAGGTCCCACTACAGCCAAAACAACTGCATCACTCATAATACGTGTCCACAGTTAAAACAATGGGTAGCATCGTCCCTATGGCCTTCAATGCCGCAATTAGGGCATGCTTGCGTATTGATGTGCACGTAATGGGTGTTCTCTTCATCTTCTTCTTCATGACTTTTTTTACTGCGAGCAAATTCGGCAGTTACTATCCCAGTTGGAACAGCTATAATCCCGTAACCCAAAATCATGATAACTGTTGCTAAAAACTGCCCTAAATTGGATTGTGGAGCAATATCTCCGTATCCAACAGTGGTCAAGGTCACGATGGTCCAATAAATACTGCGTGGAATACTAGTAAAACCTGCGTCATCGCCCTCCACGATGTACATTAAAGTGCCCAAAATGACAGAAAGTATCAGAACTACATAGATGAAAACGGCAATTTTGGTCTTGCTTGCTTTTAAAGCAGATTGTAGTTGGGAAGCTTCACCGATAAATTTCACCAACTTTAAAATTCGGAATATTCGAAGCAATCGAAATGCCCTAACCGCCAATAATACTTGAGAACCAGCCAATATATAGGATAGGTATAATGGAATTGTGGACAAGAAATCTATAATACCATAAAAGCTGAACACATACCGCAATGGTTTTTTTATACTCACCAGTCTTGCGATATATTCCAGCGTGAAGAAGATGGTGACAGCCCATTCCAAAGTCAATAAAATGCCGTGATAATGTTCATTAAAATCATCAATACTTTCCAGCATCACCAAAATCACACTGAATATGATCAGGATAAAAAGAATGATATCGAACATTTTGCCAGCAGGAGTGTCCGCCTCATAAATAACTTCATGAAGGGTGTTTTTCCATTTTGGCATTGAATTGTTCGGCTTCAAAGTTTAGTTGGTTAGTGGAATACTTTTGAGTCGATTGTTTTTTCTCAAATAGGATTCAATAATGAATTTTGTGTTTTCATCGCCCTGCATCTGGGTCATTATTGATTCTAAGATATGAATATTATTGATTTGATGGTTGAGTTCCACAAAGCCAAAACCTTGTAGTTGACCATTTTTGATCAATAGAAAACTGCGTTCACCCGTTTCGCGACCTTGATCCAATAAGGCTATACTTTTACCTTCAATACTATATTTTTCAAAAGCTGCGTTCACTTTTTCGTTGCAATTGGTTGCAGGATTTTCATCTGAAATGCAAGATTCTTTTGTGTCTTTGGAACTGGGGCACAATTCAAATTCGGAGGTGATTTTATTTATAAAATTATGAGCTGATGAAGGGCTGCTGAATCCCATTTTATTTTCGGTGAGTTCTCTATCATTTTTAACTTTCAAAACAATATGAGCACTGCCATTCAAGCTAAAATCAATGGTGTGTGAGAATAGTTTTTTCTTGAGAGCATGGTTGAACTTTGGCCTGTTCTTCTTTTGTTCTTGGTATTCCTTTAAAATAGCCAATAATTCGCTTCCTGTGTTTTCGTAAGTGACCCTTTTTGTTGTTTTTTGAAGTTTTCTGGCCTGATTCCCCACATTGGTAAAATGTTGGTTCACCCTTTTTTGGATATTCTTTGATTTACCAATGAAAATAATTTCCCCATCCTTGTCGTGCATATAATACACACCAGTAGAGGTTGGAAGACCCGTAACCATATCCAGTTGGGTTGGGGATAGTTCTCCATGTGTCTCCTCCCGAATCACTTCGGTGATAATTGTCTTGTCGGAATCTTTATTCAAAAGCAGTTTAAACAACTTTAAAGTTGCCAAAGCGTCTCCATTGGCTCTGTGTCTATCGCTCATTGGAATGCCCAAGGACCTGGCCAATTTTCCAAGGCTATGCGATTCCGCATCGGGAATCAATTGTTTGGATAAATCTACGGTACAAAGGGTTTTACGTTGAAAATCGTATCCCAATCGCCTGAATTCGGTTCGTAAAATTCGGTAATCAAATTGGGCATTGTGAGCAACCAAAACCGTTCCCTCAGTAATTTCCACGATACGTTTGGCCACCTCATGAAATTTAGGAGCAGAACGCAGCATTTTATTGTTGATACCTGTGAGTTTGGCCACGAAAGGTTGAATTTCCCGTTCGGGATTGATCAGGCAAATAAACTGATCTACTACTTGGTGGCCATCAAATTTATGGATGGCTATTTCGGTAATGCCTTCCTCATTGTATTTTCCTCCCGTGCTTTCAATGTCAAGTATCGCGTACATGGAAAATTACTGGTTATGAATAGTTTCTAGCTCCAAATATACTACTTCCAATACGCACCATGGTACTGCCTTCCTCAATGGCAATGTTGTAATCGCCACTCATGCCCATGGATAGAATAGAAATTTCAGGTAATTCACTCTTTAGAGAATCAAAAATAGATTTTAATTGGGCGAATTCTTTATGAATTTGGGTTTCGTTGTCGGTAAATGTTGCCATGCCCATTAACCCAACAATTTTAATGTTTTCCATGGCTTTGAATTCATCTGAATGGATAAGTTCGTTCAGTTCAGATTGGTCCAGACCAAACTTGGTGTCTTCCTCTGCGATATGCATTTGAAGTAGGCATGAAATCACCCGATTGTGCTTTTGGGCCTGTTTATCTATTTCCTTGAGGAGTTTTAAACTGTCAACTCCATGAATCAAGGACACAAATTCGGCCATGTATTTGACCTTGTTACGCTGTAAATGGCCTATCATATGCCATTCGATGTCTTTAGGCAACACTTCCCATTTGGCAACCATTTCTTGCACCTTATTTTCGCCAAAAACGCGCTGCCCTGCTTCGTAGGCTTCCAAAATAGCCTCATTGGGCTTGGTTTTGGACACAGCGACCAAAGTCACTCCGTCGGGGAGTTCGGATTTTATTTCAAGAAGATTTTCTTTTATCGACATAGGTTACAATTCATAAATAGCCAAGCCACTACGTAGCTTAGGTTCAATATACGTGCTTTTTGGGGGCATTACCAAACCAGCATCAGCAATCGCTTTAATTTCCTCAACGGTGGTTGGAACCAAACTAAAACCCACTTCAAATTTACCTTTATCCACATCCTCCTTCATTTTAATGAGGTTGTGCTTGCCGTAGCCGTATGAAATTCGTTTGTCGTTTCGTAAATCTTTAATACCCAATATCGGCTCCAAAATGGTCTTGAACAGAATTTGTGTATCCAATTCACTTAAGGCATCGGTAAATTGGTAGTTGGTTTTCCGAAGATGCAATTTGTAAAACTCATCTTTCAGGTACATACAAAACTCATGCTTTTTGGTGGGCCTGCACAAACCACTGGTTTCTTTCTCGATCATGAAGTATTCGTCCAATTGGATCAAGAACTCCTTTTTCGAAAATCCATTTAAATCTTTCACCATTCGGTTGAACTCGTAGATTCGCATTTGAGATTCAGGAATGAGGTAGGCCATAAAATAATTATAGGGCTCCTGTCCATTATGAGAGGAGTTTTCTTTTTCCAAATGTTTGGCCAAAAGGTCGGAAGAAGCACTTCTGTGGTGCCCATCCGCAATATAAAGCGCATCCATTTGAGCAAAGGCCTTTTCTAATTTTTCAATGCCTTCAGGATAGGATATTTTCCAAAGCTTATGATTAACGCGGTCTACTGTAGTGAAATCGTACTCTGGAACCCGTTTGATTTTTCGCTGGAAAATGGCATTCACTTCGTCATTGTCCGCATAGGTCATCAAAACAGGTTCCGCATTAAAACCTACGGTATCCAAATAATCGGCAAATAGCTCTTCGCGCTCCTGCAGGGTATCCTCGTGTTTTTTTATCACATCGTTTCGGTAATCCTCCACACTGCACGCACAAAAAAATCCAAGGCTTTTAAAGTCTTCTTTTACGATTTGATAGAGATAGAAACTTGGCGCATCATCTTTTTGAAAGATGTTCTCCTCCAGAAATTCCAAATAACGATTTCGCACCAAATGAAAACGTTCTTGACCCGTAATATGCTTTTCGAACTTAAATCCTGGGTTGATAATGTGCAAAAATGAAAATGGATTGTACTTCAAAACCGCTTGAAGCTCATCTTTGGAATACTCTTCGTAGGACCTTGAGGCTACATAAAAAGCTTTGTCCTTTGTGGGGCGAATGGCCTTAAAAGGTTTTACTGTTGCCATGAGGTCTTAATTGAATTGGGATGAAACCTTTTCCGCTTTTCTGGATTCGGAGTAATCGTAGAAGCCCTCACCAGATTTTACGCCCAATTTTCCTGCCATTACCATATTTACAAGTAGGGGGCAAGGGGCATATTTTGGGTTTTTAAAGCCATCATACATCACATTGAGGATGGAAAGGCAAACGTCCAAACCAATAAAATCGGCCAATAGCAACGGACCCATGGGATGTGCCATACCCAATTTCATAACGGTATCAATTTCGTTTACGCCAGCAACGCCATTGAATAAGGTTTCTATGGCCTCGTTGATCATGGGCATTAAGATTCTGTTCGCAACAAAACCAGGGTAATCGTTCACCTCTGTCGGCGTTTTTCCCAATTGCTTGGAAAGCTCCATAATAGTGGTCGTAACTTCGTCCGAGGTGCTGTATCCGCGTATGATTTCAACCAATTTCATGATTGGAACGGGATTCATAAAGTGCATGCCAATCACTTTTTCGGGTCGATTGGTGGCCGCAGCGATTTGGGTGATCGAAATAGAGGAAGTGTTGGTGGCCAAAACTGTTTCTGCTGTGCAGACAGCATCCAAATCTTTGAAGATTTGTAGTTTGATGTCCAAGTTTTCGGTGGCAGCTTCCACCACTAAATCCACATCGGCAACACCTTTGGCCATTTCGGTATAGGTTGAAATATTGCTAAGTGTTGCTGTTTTTTTTGCCTCATCTATCACCTCTTTGGACAACATTCTGTCCAAATTTTTGGTGATGGTGGCCACTCCCTTATCTAAAGAAGCTTGGGAAATATCGATTAGGTTAACGTTGAATCCATTTTGTGCAAAAACGTGAGCAATACCATTGCCCATGGTTCCAGCACCGATTACGGCTATGTTTTTCATAGTATGTTGAATTTTGTCGTTCTTGACTGTTCTTTCGACTTCCTTCGACTCCGCTCAGGAAACATCTCAGGATGACAGTTCAAACTGACAATACTTATTTTTTAAACGATTCGATGATCTGAAGCGCTACCCTTAATGCCTTGGTGCCTTGCTCCAAGGTTACAACTGGAGTGGTGTCATTATTAATGGCATCCGCAAAAGTCTCCAATTCATCCAAAATGGCATTGTTGATCTCTATTTCGGGGTTTTCAAAATAAATCTGTTTTTTCTCCCCATCAGCATTCTGTAAAATCATGTCAAAATCGCCAGGTTGTTCTGGAGCGTCTTTCATTTTGACCACTTCCACTTTTTTCTCCAAAAAGTCTACTGAAATGTAGGCGTCACGTTGAAAAAAGCGGGATTTCCGCATGTTTTTCAAAGAAATACGGCTCGAAGTCAGGTTGGCGACACATCCATTTTCAAATTCAATCCTTGCATTTGCAATATCGGGTGAGCTACTGATCACGGAAACACCACTGGCATTGATTTGCTTTACTTCGGATGGAACCACACTCAAAATAGCATCAATATCATGAATCATAAGGTCCAAAACCACAGGTACATCCGTTCCTCGTGGATTGAATTCAGCTAAACGGTGGGTTTCAATGAACATAGGGTTCTCAATCTTGTGCTTTACCGCCAAAAAGGCTGGATTAAAGCGCTCTACATGCCCTACTTGTCCTTTAACTTTATGTTTTTGGGTTAGCTCAAGCAATTGCTCTGCTTCGTCCAAGGTATTGGTGATGGGTTTTTCTATAAAAATGTGTTTTCCCTTTTCAATGGCTTTTTTGGCGCAATCAAAATGGGAAAGGGTAGGAGTAACGATATCAACCACATCCACAGCGTCAATCAACGCATTTAGATTTTCAAAATAGGTGTAACCGAATTCTGCTGCCGCTTTTTTGGCATTGATTTCGTCTGGATCGTAAAACCCAACTAGTTCGTATTTGTCCGATTGATTTAAGAGCCTAAGGTGAATTTTACCTAAATGTCCAGCACCAAGGACACCAACTTTTAGCATATTCTAGTTTTTTTCAAAAATACGGATATGATGGCACTCCTCCATAAAAAATAGGTTTGAAGTGGCTGTAAATTTTTACGGAACTTTTTAACTTCGTAGCCCAGACCAATGTCCATGAAAGATACGCTCAAGCATAGAGGAATGCGCAATAAATTGGCCGAAGTTGTTGCGGCCAAGGGGATTACCGACAAACAAGTGTTGGAAGCCATAAAAACAATACCCAGACATTTGTTTTTGGACAGTAGTTTTGAAGATCATGCGTATCAAGATAAAGCGTTCCCGATTGGTGCTGACCAGACCATTTCACAGCCTTATACCGTTGCTTTTCAATCCGAATTATTGCAAGTAAAGCCTGGGCAAAAAATATTGGAAATAGGCACGGGGAGTGGCTATCAAACCGCAGTTTTATTGCATTTAAAAGCTAAAGTATATACCATTGAACGTCAACAAGAACTGTTCAAGACTACCAGTTTGTTCTTTAAAAAGATGTACTATAGACCCAAAAAAATGATATTTGGCGATGGCTACAAGGGATTGCCTGAAGAAGCTCCTTTTGATGGCATCATTGTAACTGCTGGCGCACCCGAGGTACCAAGAGCTTTGCTATCCCAATTAAAAGTAGGAGGTAGGTTGGTGATTCCTGTGGGTGAAAACGAACAGACCATGACCTTGTTTGTACGTAAATCCGAAAAGGAATTTGAGAAAAAAGAGCTGGGTGCTTTCCGTTTTGTTCCGCTATTGGAAGACAAAAATTAGTTATTGAAACTTTTCTTGATTCGGGAAAGGTTTCGCTTGTTGTCCCTGTCCTTGATGGTTTCTCTTTTATCGTAGAGTTTTTTACCCTTGGCCAATCCAATATTTACTTTGGCCAACCCTCTATCATTAATAAATAAGTTGAGTGGAACAATGGTAAGTCCCGAAGTGGTTACTTCTTTGAGCAGCTTTTTAAGTTCACGTTTGTTCAACAGAAGTTTTCTTTCGGCCTTTGGTTTGTGGTTATAGTAACTGCCATGGCTGTATTCATCAATCTGCATATTGATTGCAAACAGCTCACCTTTATCATTAAACTCACAGAAACTTTGGGAAATGTTCGCTTTGCCCAAACGAATGGACTTAATTTCAGTTCCACCTAAAACAATTCCAGCGGTGTAGGTGTCCAAAATTTCGTAATCGAATCGGGCGCGTTTATTTTTTATGTTGATATTTTGCTGCATTGTGGGCAAAAATATAAACTCTTCGTCAAGAAATTTGTAATGTTGTGACTCTTTTTACGAATAAGTTACCAAACCCTCGACTATGAAACAGGTATTGACAGCACTTTTGGCACTTCTCATTTTCTCATGTAAGGAAAAGGCAGAAAAAGTATTGACGGCGCAAGAAATTGTGGATAATTCCATCGCGGACAGTGGTGGAAAACTTTATGGTTCGCACAAAACTTCTTTTGTGTTTAGAGATAAGACTTATACCTATGGTCGTGAAGAGGGAAAAACTGTTTTAAGACGCATTACCGTTTTGGATACTGCCACGATTACAGATGTGAAATTGCCCAATGGTTTTGAACGATACGTAAACGATTCGTTAGTTGAGGTGCCCGATTCAATGGCAGTTCGTTATTCCAATTCGGTAAACTCGGTGCATTATTTTGCCCGTTTACCTTATGGGTTGAACGATGCTGCGGTGAACAAAGAATTATTGGGTAAAGAAATTATTGGGGATAAAGAATTTTATAAAGTTAAGGTGACATTTGATCAACAAGGTGGTGGGGATGACTTCGAAGACACTTATGTATATTGGTTTGATATGGAATCGTTTAAACCTGAATACTTGGCCTATGACTTTCATGTGAATGGTGGCGGTCAACGATTCCGAAAAGCCTATAATGAGCGCTTTGTAAATGGTATTCGCTTTGTGGATTATGAAAACTACAAACCCAAATCAGAAGGTACAGAAATTCTAGAAATTGGTCAGCTTTTCAACCAAGGTGAATTGGAACTGCTTTCCAAAGTTGAATTGGAGGATATTAAAGTTGAAAAATATTGATCTAGTCTATTTTCAGGCGAATATCGGTGGGCACTCCATCAATCACCCGAACGATAAATAAACTTCCGTTGTCATTATCGTCCATGGAATTGTACTTTTCAATACCGATCATTTTGTTTACCACATCTGGAGTGGTGTTGCTGTGACCCACTACCAAAACGTTTTGACCTTCATGCTCCAGTTTAAATGCCTCGGCATCAAAATTCCTTGGGTCATAGAATTTAACATCAATATCTTTTTTTATGGAAGTAGGAGCAGCTGTCATGGTGGTGCGCTCGTAATTGGTGGAATAAATCATATCCAATGCAATGGGATCAAATACTTCGGCCCATTTTATGGCACGGTTCAATCCATCTTGATTTAGTTCTGGATCTGGATTTTCGGGGTCAGTACGGTCCTTTTCAGCATGTCTTATAAAATAGAAAGTGGATATTACTGGATCAATTTTCGTATCTTTTTTGCAGCTGACGCTACCAACGAGTATAATTGCAAGCGCAATTAGAGGTTTGATGGTTCGCATAGTTTTATTCTAAAGGTTCCCGTGTTTAATTTGATTTAAAAGTAACGTTTAATTTTCATTTTATCGTATGCTAAAGTATTTGGTATGCATTTGTGCACTAGCCTTTAGTGCAAAGATTTGGGGACAAGAAGTAGTTTTACCATCCGATTTTCGGCAACATAACTTAACGCAATTCAATGCCAGTTTGTGGAATCCGACCTATGCGCTCGATTGGAATCGTCCTAATGCAATTGCTATTTGGACACGTTGGCAGTGGCAATCCATTGATGGTGACCCTACCAGTACTTTTGTCAATTACACTCATCAACTCAACACCAGTGCTGTGGCGGGTCTGGGTTTTCTACAACATAACACAGGAACGTTTTTATATTCAGGGGCAAACTTCAATTTCGCCAATGTTTTTCAGTTAGATGAAAATGTTCAGTTAATGGCTGGGCTGAATCTTTTTGCATTTCAGCAAACTGTTGCTGATGAACAATTTGTGCCCATTGATGGTATTCCAGATTCAGAATTGGAAGGATATGAGGGTTTTAAAGTGACTTTTTCGCCTGGATTTCGATTATTGATCAATCAATTCAATGTGGGTTTAGCTTTTGAAAATGCATTCGGATTTAATGTATCTGGACTGGAGAACGATTCTGCCGAGTATTTTAAAATGATTACGGGAACATTGAGCAACGATTTCCCCATTTATATTTCTAACGGACTCGGGGATAGTTTTATTCGACCAGTAGTTTACGTGAAATCCGTACCTATTGGTGACACACAATTTGGATTGAACGGGTTGTTTTCTACTTCCAAATTTTGGGTACAAGGAGGGTATAATTCTTTTTACGGAATGTCTGGAGGAATAGGAGCCACTATTTCAAATTCATTTTCAATAGGTGGATTAATTGAGTTTGGCACAGGTGCAGACTTAAAAGATGAAGATTCAACCTTTGAAATACTACTATCTTATAATTTCAAACCTAAAGAAAAAGAAGTTGTGGAGGAAGTGGAAGTGGAGGTAGATACTGATGCGGAGGAACTAGCTAAAGCGGAAGCACAGGCAGAACAAGAAAGACTTGCTCAGGCTGAAGCTGCAAGATACGAACAAGAAGCTTTGGAACAACAACGATTGACCCAATTACAGCGAGAGAAAGATTCTTTAGCACAAGTGGAGCAACGTAAATTGGCTTTGGAGGAGGAAATGCAACGGAAACAAGATAGCATTGCAGCTTTGCAAAATGAGAAAGTGGTACTTCAGGTCAATGAAAAATATGAGGAAGTTGAAAGTGAGGATGGATTGGCGCCAGGTTTTTATTTGATTGCCAATGTGTATGGTACCCAAAAGTATTTCCAGAGCTTCATGAAGTCACTTAAAGACAAAGGATTGGAGCCTAAATCGTTTTACCGAAGCCTAAACAAATACAATTATGTGTATTTGGAGCGCTATAACACCATGGATGAAGCCCGAAAAGCTAGGGATAGCAAATTCTTTGGAAAGTATCCTGATAAAACTTGGATTTTTAGGGTATTAAGTGAAAAGTGAAAAGGTGAAAGGTTGGGGCATTTCGAGCGCAGTCGAGAAATCTTACTATGGTGAAAGTGGAAAGTTAAAAGTGGGAAGTACGAAGTGGGAAGTACAAAGTGAGAAGTGCAAAGTGCGAACAATCATCAACGAAAAACGAATCAATAAACGCATGTCATTCTGAACAACGTGAAGAATCTTTTCTCAATAAGCAATTCACAATTATCAAGAACCAAGAACCAAGAAACAAGACACAAGACTTCTGAATTCCAACAATCCAACAATCAAGTTATTAGCCCTAAGTGGTAAGTTTTAAGTTGGAAGTACAAGGTACAAAGTGTGAAGAATGAATAACTGTCAACTATGATCCATAAACGAAAAACGAATAAACAATTAACAATGAGCAATAAACAATTAACAATGTTCAGTAATCATTTTTTTTACTGACTACTGACTACTGACTACTGACTACTGACTACTGACTACTGGCTACTATGCATCAACCATCAACGAAAAACAAATAACCAATTTCAAAAATCAGACATCTAAACTCTAAAAATCCAGCCATCTAATAATCCAACAATCCAAAAACACAGGTTATTTCTTAATCTCCTGCTTGAGCAAATATTCCAAATACGTCATGGTGTTGATCAAATACTTTCGGTCTCTGGTCATGGTGCTCATGGCAATTGCTCCTTGGATCATGGTGTAGAATTGTTTGGCAAACTGTAATGGCGGAACTGAAAGGTGGATTTCGTTTGCTTTTGCTCCATTTTCCAATACCAAAGCAATTTTACCCTCTATATCTTTAATGGTTTCTTTTGCTGCCGCAGCCAATTGGGTATTATTGGCTTGGGCATCCACCCCTACATTTAAAATAGGGCATCCACCTAAAGGGAGTGTGAAAATGTCGTACTGTTTATAAAATTCGAGAAGTGAAAAAAGCTTGTCGAGGGCAGTAACGCCAATGTCAAGTTTTGTATCGATGGTTTTGAGCAAAAGGTTGCGATTGTATTCAAAGGCAGAAAGCGCCAATGCCTCCTTGTTCTCAAAATTTCCGTAAATGGCACCCTTGGTTAAACCAGTTGCTTCGGTAAGATCGCTCATGCTGGTGCCCACATAGCCAAACTTGTTAAAGAGTGGCGCCACGGTTTCAATAATATAAGCCGTGGTTCTTTCAGCTTTCTTGGTCATTTTAAAAAGGGTTGGTGTTGGTTTTCCGAATATAAAAAAAAATGGATACTGTACGGTATCAAAAAAAGTAAAAGCCCTTACTTTAACACAGTAAGGGCTTTATTTGTATTGATTTTACGTTATTCTACCAATTCACTTTGGTTTCTAAAGACCAATTCATCATCGAAAGAATCCAAGAGTACGATGCTGTCGGATTTTATATTGCCCGCCAACAACTCTTTGGACAGACTGTTCAACACTTCTTTTTGAATCAAACGTTTCACAGGCCTTGCACCATATTGAGGGTCATACCCCTTTTTTGCTAGGTAATCTATAGCTTCTTGGGTTGCCTCCAGAGTAATGTGCTGTTTGGTCAACATTTTCTTCAATCCGTTAAGTTGAAGTTCCACAATATTCCTGATATCTTCCTTGTTCAATGGAGCAAACATGATGATGTCGTCTATCCTGTTCAAGAATTCAGGGCGAATGGTTTGTTTTAATAAGCCCATTACTTCAACCCTTGCAGCTTCGGAAGCACTTTCAATATCCACCAAGTTTTCAAACTTTTCTTGAATAATGTGACTACCCATATTGCTGGTCATAATAATAATGGAGTTTTTGAAATCTGCCACCCGACCTTTGTTGTCTGTTAATCGACCTTCATCCAATACTTGCAACAAAATGTTGAAGGTATCTGGGTGGGCTTTTTCAATTTCATCCAACAGAATCACGGAGTAGGGTTTTCTGCGCACTGCTTCAGTCAACTGTCCACCCTCATCGTATCCTACATATCCTGGAGGTGCACCAACCAATCGACTTACGGAGTGACGCTCTTGGTATTCGCTCATATCTATTCTGGTGATGGCATTTTCATCATCGAACAGGTATGCGGCCAAGGTTTTAGCCAACTCGGTTTTACCAACCCCTGTTGTACCCAAGAAAAGGAAGGAACCAATAGGTTTTTTCTCATCTTGAAGTCCTGCTCGGCTCCTACGGATAGCATCGGACACTGCAATAATGGCCTCATCTTGCCCTACCACACGTTGATGTAACACGTTTTCTAATTTCAACAGTTTTTCCCGTTCACTCTGCATCATTTTGTTTACGGGGATTCCTGTCCATTTTGCAACCACCTCTGCAATATCCTCGTAGGTTACTTCTTCTTTGATCAAAGTACCAGCGGTTTGCTGTGCGGCCAATTCATCCTGTAATTTATCCAAGTTTTCTTGGGCTTCCTTGATTTTCCCATATCGAAGCTCCGCTACTTTTCCATAATCACCGTTACGTTCGGCACGTTCAGCTTCCAACTTGTAATTTTCGATATCCTCTTTGGTTTTTTGGATATTGTCCACCACCGTTTTTTCACTTTCCCACTTTGCAAAGATCTCATTGCGCTCTTCTTTCAGGTTAGCCAGATCCAAGTTCAAGGTTTTCAATTTATCCTTGTCATTTTCTCGTTTAATGGCCTCTGTTTCAATCTCCAACTGCATTATTCTTCTGTCCAAAACATCCAATTCTTCAGGTTTGGAGTTGATTTCCATTCGAAGTTTGGAAGCGGCTTCGTCCATAAGGTCAATGGCCTTATCGGGCAAAAATCGGTTGGTAATGTAGCGTTGTGAAAGTTCTACGGCACCGATTACAGCCTCATCTTTAATACGCACTTTGTGGTGGGCCTCATATTTTTCCTTGATACCTCTCAAAATGGAGATGGCACTCTCGGTATCGGGCTCATCCACCATTACTTTTTGAAACCTACGCTCCAATGCTTTGTCCTTTTCAAAATATTTTTGGTACTCGTCCAAAGTTGTTGCGCCAATGGCTCTCAATTCTCCTCTTGCCAAGGCAGGTTTTAGGATGTTTGCGGCATCCATGGCACCTTGTCCACCACCTGCACCGACCAAAGTGTGAATCTCATCAATAAACAGTACAATGTTTCCATCAGATGAGGTTACTTCTTTGATAACAGCTTTTAACCGCTCTTCAAATTCCCCTTTATACTTGGCACCAGCGATCAAGGCACCCATATCCAAAGAATAAATGATTTTATCCTTTAGGTTTTCAGGAACATCACCTTGCACAATTCTGTGTGCCAAGCCCTCGGCTATGGCAGTTTTACCTACACCAGGTTCACCTACCAACATGGGGTTGTTCTTAGTTCTACGGGATAAAATTTGCAACACTCGACGAATTTCTTCATCACGACCAATTACTGGGTCCAATTTGCCACTGTCGGCCATTCTATTGAGATTGTTGGCGTATTTATCCAAGGAATTATAAGTTTCTTCCGCACTTTGGGAGGTTACCTTACCGCCTTTGCGCAGTTCTTCAATGGCTGCTTTAAGGTCTTTTTCAGTAACACCTTGGTCTTTGAGTATTTGCGCAATCTTACTCTTGGATTTGAATATGGCCATAATCAAATGCTCGATGGAAACATATTCATCCCCTAGGTTTTTGGCAATAATACTCGCTTCGTTTACGGTTTTGCCTGCCTCTCTGGAAAGCATAATGTCTCCTCCAGAAACTTTGGAAAAGCTCTGTAGTTCTTTATCCAAGATTTGTTGGAGCAGGTTGGTGTTTACATTCAATTTTTTAAGAATGAATGGAAGCACATTTTCATCTACTTCTCCAATAGCCTTGAACAAGTGCTCGTTCTCTATTTGTTGATGCCCAAATTCTTGGGCCAACTGTTGGGCCCTTTGAATGGCCTCCTGTGATTTTATGGTAAAATTATTAAAGTTCATAGTCTTTGTTTTTCTCTAGAATGTCAACAATCTTACCATATACAGGTAACAGTCAAAATGTCGCTAAAACCCTTAAAACACAAGACATTTCGTCAGTTGTAAGTTTATTTTATCTTCCCGACTTATCCTGTAAATTTGCGTTATGGGAATATTTGACAGTGTTTTCGGAAAGAAAGAGAAAACAGTACAAGAAAAGAACGAATTGCCATGGATTCCATTGGAATCTTTGGAGCAATTGGAAGAAATAAAAGAAAAATCAAAAGAGAGAACCCAAGTGATCTACAAGCATTCGGTCACCTGTGGCATTAGTAGCATGGTCTTGAAAATGTTCACGGGTTCGTATGATATGGTTACTGAATGTGACCTTTATTTTTTGAGGATTCAGGACCATCGAGATATTTCAAGTGCTATTGCCGAAACATTTAATGTGATCCACGAATCTCCTCAACTTTTGATTGTAAAAGATGGGGGAGTGGTGTTCCATACTTCACATGGGGCAATTTCCAATGTCGATTTAAAAGACTACCAATAAAAAAACCCTGACTTTCATCAGGGCCTTGATTTTTATTTCAGTTGGAATGCCCGCCTACGGCTGGCAGGCAGTCGAGAACTAATGACATTTTGCTACTCTTTCGGCTTCCTTCGACTCCGCTCAGGAACCGCCGCTCGAACAGGCAATCTTAATTAAATTGATATTGTGAGACGATGCTCTTAAGTCTATTTTTTAAGTCTGTTCCTGCATCGTAAACCATTTGTTCGTTTGATGGAAAGGGCACTTCCCTTGCATCCAAATACAATAAAAGGTCGTTCTCCAATGCTCTTTTATCCCCTTGATAGTTGGCAAAGATGTGTTCGAACACAAAATTGCTGGATAAAGGGTAGGAGTTGATTTCTTGTTTGGTCCTTAAATCGGTAAAACTCACCTTAGCACCAATCTGTGCAGTTTTGGTTTGTGTAAACTGATAGAATTTGGCTTGAACCGTTCTCATTTTGTCCACTTTAATATTGTTGCCCAAACTATCTTTTACGGCATTGCCATTGGCATCCAACAGGTATTCCCAACCATCTTTCACCTGTCTTTCTTTAATGATTTGGGTTTCGTTGATACGTTCTGGTGAAATGTTGATTTCCATAAAATCCACATTCATTGCGTAATCATAATCAACATTGGCTAACGGATTGGTGTGGTATTGCAACCAAAAATTGTCAATTCCAAAGGCATTGAAATCCAAAAGTTCCGATTCCAAACGCTCAGGGATAATTTGTTGGGTCTGGTTGGCAATATCAACACGCACAAACTCCAAACCTTTATTATAGGCCTCATCCATTTTGGCTACGGTTTCACGGTAACCAGGATTGATTTCCTGCAAATATTTCAAATCCTCATAAGCTGTGCGGTAGTCGGTTTTGTATTTAGCTGAAGCCAAAAGATTCAATGCGTTGCCATACAAATGCTCGGACAGGTCGTCCTTGGTGTTCAAAATTTTGTTGTCGTAGTTCACAAAATTGAAATTGGCATTTCTACCTTCTTCAACAATATATAGTGGAAGCAAAGGCTTAATGCGCTCTTGGGTTTGCTTTAATTGCTGATATTTATTGTAAATGGTTTCCAGATTTGCTGGATTCCCATCATTTTGAAGAAAAGCGATTTGCTGTTGCTCACGTTCGGTGTTCTTGGCAAAGGCCTCTTCCAAAAGGTAGATGTATTCCTGATTCCCTTTTTTGGTCTTGTTATCGGCCAAATTCTTAATGGCCTTGTTCATGGCCGAGGCATAGTTGCCCGTGTTAATGGCCTCTTGGGTTTTCTTAACGCCACCACAGGCGCCAAGTATCACAATTGCGGTTAAGAGTAGAAGTTTTTTCATAACGGTCAATTTTATGGTTCGATTTGTGGAATTCAATAGCTGTGCCAAATTTTCCTATCCTATAAACGAAAAAAGACAATTGGTAGTATATAATGGATGAAAAGCCTTGATTTATGGGTGTTTAAAAAGTTTTTAATCAATCACATAATTGTTAATTTCTGTTTGATAAAATTGGGCTTGAATCAAAAATTTATTGCATTAAATCCCCTTTGTATTTGTAATTTTACCGCTCATTAAACAAAAAGGAATGCAACGAGACCACAAGATTTTTGAACTGATAGCGGAGGAGAAAGAAAGACAGATTGAAGGTATTGAACTGATAGCTTCGGAAAACTTTACCAGTCCGCAGGTAATGGAAGCCGCAGGCTCTGTTTTGACCAATAAATATGCGGAGGGATATCCTGGAAAACGCTATTATGGTGGTTGTGAAGTTGTAGATCAAGTGGAGCAGTTGGCCATTGATCGTGCCAAGGAACTTTTTGGTGCCGAATATGCCAACGTGCAGCCTCACTCAGGTTCCCAAGCCAATGCATCGGTGTACCATGCTTGTTTGCAACCTGGAGATACCATTTTAGGTTTTGATCTATCTCATGGAGGACACTTGACACACGGTTCTCCCGTGAACTTTTCTGGAAAACTCTACAATCCTGTTTTTTATGGGGTAGAAGAGGAGACTGGTATGTTGAACTACGATAAAATCCAAGAGATTGCCGAAAAGGAACAACCAAAATTGATCATTGCGGGTGCTTCTGCATATTCACGTGATATGGATTTTAAACGTTTCCGTGAAATCGCAGACAGTGTAGGAGCTTTATTGGTAGCCGATATTTCTCACCCTGCAGGTTTAATTGCCAAGGGTATTTTGAGCGATCCAATTCCACATTGCCATATTGTAACCACAACGACCCACAAAACATTGAGAGGTCCTCGTGGAGGTCTTATTTTGATGGGGAAAGACTTTGAAAATCCTTTTGGCATCAAATTGAAGAACGGAAACTTGAGAAAAATGTCCGCTTTGTTGGATTTGGCTGTTTTCCCAGGAAACCAAGGAGGTCCGTTGGAGCATATCATCGCAGCCAAAGCTGTGGCTTTTGGTGAAGCACTTTCTGATGATTACTTGCATTATATGATCCAAGTGAAGAAAAATGCCGAGGCCATGGCCAAAGCATTTATGGCTTTGGATTACAAAGTAATTTCTGGTGGAACCGATAACCACATGATGTTGATCGATCTTAGAAATAAGGACATCACAGGTAAAGATGCAGAAAAAGCATTGGAACTTGCAGCTATCACGGCCAACAAGAATATGGTTCCTTTTGATGATAAATCACCGTTTATTACATCAGGTATTCGTTTTGGAACTTCTGCCATCACCACTAGAGGTCTTAAAGAAGCTGACATGGAAACCATTGTTGGGTTTATCGACGAGGTGATCAAAGATGCTGAGAACGAGGAAAAAATTGCCGAGATAAAACAAAAGGTCAACGATTTAATGAAATCGCGACCTTTGTTCAGTGCTTAGTATTGCTTTTGGCTATATTTTTATTCAAATAGGAATAAATCCTCTTGATATAATTTTTTCTTGCGAAGTGAATAGATCATGGCTTGGTGTTGGTGCTCATAATCATAATAAAGGCCCCAATAATCAAAATACCCTGATTTATTCTTCTTGAGTTGGTTGCCTGCAATGGGCATATCATCCTCAAAAACAGGTACGAAAATCTCATATGGCATTTCGGTCAGACCTTTGGTGAAATACACATAATGCTGTCCAATTACTGAGATTATTTTACCCATTTGCTTTGCTATACTCCTTTCGTACAGTCTGGAAACAATTACCGTGGTTTCCTCGAAGTGCAATGAAAGTTCGGAGATGTCGAACTTAATGCCATTTTTCGCATTGAGTTCCCGAAGAGATTTATCTAGATTACAAGCTATACTATTATCTTTTGGGATAGCAACTTCTACCCAATCACCGTTGTTAAAATGGCGCAAACAATCTAATAGCTGAAAGTTCAAGTGGATATAAATAACCATATCCACCTTATTGCTTAATGCATCGTATTTGCAATTTAATCGTACAGTACCAAAAAAATCACGTTCCAGTCTATTGATAAATTCGTCCAATCCGATGGCCGCCTCAAAGGTCTTTGGAGTGGTAAATCCCAGCTTGCTATTTTTTTTGTTGAAAGAAGACATGTGTGAGATAAATAGTAATTTTCTTTTCACACATAAAATTAAAACGAATCTTTTTTTTGGGATTGCAGGCAATCCTTAAAAATTCTGGGGTTTTTTAGTAGTTTGTAAGGTTTTTAGTAAGAATAGGCGTAAAACCTACTATTAAAATCGAATTTCGCCTCTTTCCTTGTGATTGGATTTAAATAAAACCGCGGTTTTTTGCAGCAATGATCAAGGCCATATCATTCTCATTTTCGGTGCCAAAAAGCGATTTTAAAGCCCTTTTTCTATTCTCGATAGATGACGCAGAAAGACGAATGAATTTTTCCAAATCTTTGTTTTTGGTTCCTTTGGAAAGATGATAAAGAATTTGTTTGTCTTTTTCGTCGATTTCCAAATCGTTGGCCATCTTTTTTCTAATGGCGCCCAATGCTTTTGAGGAGTAGTAAGGTGGTGTGGTGATCATGGTTCTCACCGCATCTTCCAAGGTTTTTGGATCTATATCCGTTTTAACCAAATATCCATCTGGGTCAACTGATTTTAAGATACTGTTGATCCTAAAGTTGTCGCTAAAGGACGACATAAAGGCAATTTTGGTTTCGGGGACAATTTTTCGGGCCAGAATGCCTAAATCTTCCCCAGTATAGGGCTGGTCTTCGTTTGGATCGAATAACTGCACATCCAAAAACAAAATGTCATAATTAAAGGAGTTGGCAGATTCTTCAATCAATTTTTTACCATCATCATAAGAGTTGGCTGTATCCACAATAATATTGTACCCCTCAATTTTCAGACTCTCCAAAATAAATTTATAACCGAGCATGGTAATTTCATGATCATCAATGGCTAAAATTCTAAGTGTATCCATGATTTGAGTAATGTTATTATAAGTAAGAATTAGGCATTTATAGGTTCTTTGCTTTCTGAAACATTGGAGTTGACAAATTGGGTAGGAATCAAAATTGAAATTGAGGTTCCTTTGCCTTTTTCACTGTCAATATCCAATTTACCTTTCAGTTTTTTGGTTCTGGAAATAATGTTTCGAATACCAATTCCTTTGCGGCCTCGGTTCACATCAAATCCAACTCCATCGTCGGCAATGGTTAACTTTAAATCGTCTCCAATGGCCAAAAATGTAATTGAAACATGTTTGCTCTTCGCATGTTTTACACAATTTTTCAATGCTTCTTGGATTACCCGATAGGCATTAATTTTAATGTCGCCCAGCAAACGGTCCCATGGTACTTTTTTGTCGTACGAAAAGGAACATTTCATACCAGAAGACTTTTCAACATCGTCTATCATATCCTCCAAAGACACGATAAAATTATGAAATTTTTCGTAGGAAGAATTGTTCAACTCGTGCGAAATTGTCCGTACTTCCTCTTCCACGCCGCGTAATTTTTCGATCAATTCGGCACGTTGGTCTATGGATGCTTCATCGGTGCGCCCGTTCAAACCGCCCAATATGAGGCGAATACCGAGCATTTCACCCAAAATACCATCGTGCAATTCTTCCGAAATGCGTTTTTGCTCCAATTGTCTGCCTTCCTCAAACTTTCCTTGTTGTGAAAGCAGCAAATTATAAATTTCTTGGTTGGAGGCCTGTTGTATTTGCCTGTTGCGCAAACGGTTGTTATTTATGTAAAGGGCGACGATTACGGTAAAGGTCAATCCAAAAACAACCAAGCCCGAAACAGCACTTGCCCAAGCTTCTGTTTCTTCGGTAAGTGCTTGGTTGGCCTCGATTACCTGATCGGTTTCGAAGCTTATTCGTGCAAATTTATTCCGTTTTGTACGCTCTTCTTCATTGATCAACGCATCCAGTGCATAATATTCATTGGCGTAGGCTGCAGCATGGGCCGTATCTAAATTGGTCAATAATTTTAATGCTTCCAATGATCTTTCATTGTTAAACGTTTCCAAGGCAATGGCTTTCGATTCTTTTGCAACTTCAATAGCTTTGGCCGTATCTCCTTTGGCGGCCAAAACTTCGGCATAAAACTGATGGATACGAGCTAAATCCTGGTGATCATCTCGTTCTTTATTAACCGAATAAGCCTCTTGTAACAAAGCTTCTGCTCCATCAACATTGTTATCCAATTTTAAAATGGAATACGCTAAACTGCCCAAAGCCTTTTCATAGGTGGCCTTATTGCTTGAATCTTTGTTTTTTATAATTTCTTCAAATAAAATTTTAGCTTGGGCGTAATCTTTTTCATTAAAATACACACTGGCTATATTATGCCTATTTTGCCAAATTATTTTTGATTTGTTATCGCCGTCATATTTATTTAGGTAATCTTGAGCTATTTGGTAAGCTTCCAGCGATTTTTGACTATTACCCAATCCTTTGGCTAGAACCCCCATTAAGCTATAAGAATTGTATAATCTTAAGTTGTCCTCTAGGTCATCAAATATTTTTATTGCTTCAGTTACATTGATTTCGGCCCCTAAATAATCTTGATAGGAGTCCTGCATTCGACCCATTCCATACAGCATTCGCGCCCTTAAAGAGCTAGACGTGGAATCGATGGGCATTTGTTCAAAATGGGTTAGGGCTTTTTGATAATTGAAATAGGCGCTATCCATAACGCCGTAGCGTTCTAGGAAAGTGGCCAAATCCCAATTTGAGTAACCTGAATATTCTGGAATTTTAGCTCTTTCGGCCAAGTCTGCTATGCGGGCGTTACTTCGTCTAAAATTTGAGGAATCTTTAAATTGGAAATATATCAATGAAACTTCAGAGAGGCCTTTTAATTTTAGAGTGTCGTTTGTTAAGGTATTTGCCGTTGATTCCGCTTCAATTAAATAGGCTTTCCGATCTTCAAGTGACAATTCTTTGGCTTTTTTGGCAATTTTTATCAAAGCTTGAATGGAATCAACCTTAGAATCCGCAACAACTGCTTCAGTTTTTTCTGGTTTGGAACAGGCCCAAAAACAGCATAGAATAAGTATGTAAATTCCTTTTTTCAATTAAGCTTTTCTTGTTTTTTATCCAAAGTAACAAAAAAGCCCCAAAACTTATAGGTTTGGGGCTGTGTTCTGTAAGGTTGTGTTTTTAAAGTTGCCGAGTGTCACTTGCGCTTTGTTGTAAACGCAACAAGCTATTTTTTATACTTCGGACTTTGATTTGATTTTCAATAGTGTGATTCTTTATGCCTTCCAGTAAACTCAATTTGAGATTGTCATTAGTTGATTCAATATTGGTCTCATCTTTTAAATTAAAAAGAAGTACCAAAATAACTAAAAAGGGCAAAAAAGATTTCAAATGTGTTTTACTTGGATTAATTCTCACTACCACGTCCATCAACTTCCAAATCATCATCATCACTGGCATTTTGATCGATGGTCAATTGCTCGAACATTGCTTCAGTGTCCTGTACATCAGTTTCTGCTTCACAAGAGTAGAATCCAACAGTCATAAGGGCTAGGGCAAGAATGGTAAATACTTTTTTCATAATAGTAGTTTTAGGGTGTTATTATTTGGTTTATGCAGCTAAAGTATATAGCCACTAAAAGGTGCAACAGCCTAGAAAAAAGTCTTTAGTATTCGTATGGATTCTGCAAGAATTTTGCGGTAATCTGATAGAATTCTGCTAATTAACCGCTCTTACTGCGGTTTTGGAGAGTAAATCCTTGAGCGCATCGATGCGGTCTTTATAGGTTTTGGAGAAGGGGAGTTCTTCTTCTTTTCCGTGGTTTAGGGTACAAATGGATTTTCCGTAATTGATTCGGGAAACGTACCTACTATTAAGTATATAACTTTGGTGCACACGGATAAATCCTTCGGGTAATTTCTTCTCGAAAGATTTCAAGGTTTTAAAAGCACTGATCACACTGCCATCTTTCATAAAGAAATCGGTAGTGTTATTGTCCGACTTTAAATAAAGAATGTTTTTGGTGTCCAAATACCTATAATCATTATAAGATTTAAGACAAATGGTAGATGGAACATCTTGCTTTGGATGGTTTTTGCGCAAACGGAAAATGGTCTTGCGGATATCGAACTCGTTGTGAGGCAAAATCCAATAATCGAAAAAGCCGCTTTTAATGGCATTGTAGGCGTAGCTTTTGGTTTTTGCATACCCTATTATAAGGGGTTGCTTTGGTAAATACTGGTTCAATTCGGTCACCATCTGAAAATATTCCATGCCATTTTCAGACAAGTTGATCAGAACCAAATCTGGATTGTACTTTAAAATGGAATTTAACCCATCATTTGGATTGGATGCCACACCTGCACACACCAAATCTTCATACTCCTCCAAATACAACTGTAGTTGTAATTTTGAGGTCGCGTTGGAGTCGATGATGTTATAGCTATAATCCATGTGCAATTTGCTGATTGCAAGTTACTAACGCCTCCAAAAAACTCATTGCAGTTTTCCCTTAAAAAAACTGGGGGAATATCCCGAAAACAGTTGATTTTCCTACAATTTTTAATAAAAATTCGTTAATGTCTATCAATATCTAAGAAAGAGACTCCGTCTGGTTTTAAAAAATATGCGTACCAATTTACCAGTTGAGAGGTAGTTCAACTTAGATTTTCCAATTAAGGAATAGACAGGGTTAAAAGGGAAGTTTTCTGCATTTAGTTGGGCTTTTTGATTTTCGGTTGACCTCTATATTAATGGAACCACGGTTAGTATCAAAATAGGAGGGTGACCGTACATCGAATAAGTGGTTATTATTCGATTAAATGCAGTAATTCGGTTAATTAGGCGCTGTTTAAGCTGTGTGATTATGACATAAATAGCGCTGCTACCTCTTCTGGAACTCTTTTTGGGCGGAAGGTTTTGGCGTCCAATAAACACCAATCCGTGGTGCCTTTTACCAACAAATCCCCCGTGTTTTTGTTCTTGATTTCCACAACTCGGGTGGAAATAGGCCCCTTGTTTTCTGCGATATAGGTTTCAATTTGGATGGTATCGCCCAAAACAGCAGATTTTTGGTAAGAAATATTGTGATTGCGCACCACCCAGATCATAGATTGTCTTATGTCTTCGGTGGTAGCTTTATGCCAATGTTTTTTGCTGATATCCTGAATCCATTCCACATACCTTATATTGTTTACATGGTTGAGTTCGTCCAAATCGGAGGGCGCTACATCAAAGGATTCCGAATACGTATGCATCAATATTTCTTTTTGATTTTCACCTCAAAAAGTTTGTTCCAGTTTTTACCTGTCACAAAAAAGGTTTCTCGTTCTGGGTGGTAGGCTACACCATTGAGCACCGAATTGACTTTGTCCCATTCAGGACCTTTGTCCACTTGACTCTCTAGGCCGCCAAAGTTGATTACACCTTCAATAACCCCTGAAGATGCATCAATGATCATCATACTTTGGTTTTGGTATACATTGGCGTATAATTTACCGGTAACATATTCCAGTTCGTTCGCCTTATTGAATATGGATTTGTTGGTTACGGTTTCAATATGTCCTTTTTCGTCCAAAGTTTCTGGATCTAGCAACCAAATTTTTTCGGTTCCATCACTTTTATAAATCTTTTCACCATCGTTGCAGAGTCCCCAGCCTTCTTTGCTTTTACCATAGGTGAAGTTTTTGATTTTTTCGAAAGTGTTGATGTCATACACATAACCAAAACCACTTTGCCAAGTGAGTTGATAAAGTTTATCGTTCATTATAGTAATGCCTTCTCCAAAAACGGTATTTTCCATATCAATTTTTTGAAGTACTTCACCAGTTTCAAAGTTTACCTTTCGAATAGAGGAAGCTCCCTTTTTTCCTGTACTCTCATAAAGTACTCCATTATGAAACTCCAATCCTTGCGTATAGGCCTTGGGGTCGTGAGGGTAGGTGTTTATAACTTCATAAGTGTACACTTCGGGGGAAGTGGAGGCCAATACCTTTATTTTTTTCTCAATTTCTACCGTTTGATCTTCTATTTTGAACTTAGCAGTTAATGTTTTGTTTCCTAAAGTGGGTAGATTCATAGTGATTTTACCATTTTTTACAGGCAATTCCTTTCCATCTATATAATAATGTAGGTCGGAAATTTCGATATTTTTTTTGTTTTGGAACGCTATTCCTACCTGATCATTTTGCTGTAAGGTTTTGTTCTCCAATTGAATGGCAAAATTTTTGGCAGGATCGGCACTGCCACCGCATCCCAAAAAGAAAATTAAGAGTCCTAAAAAAGAAAATAATTTCGTCATCGTTCGTAATGCTTGTGTCATAACGGATTGTTCATGAATCTGTGAAATTAAGAATGAATTGGGATTGCGACAAATTTAAAAGGTCGTATATTTGCAGTCGGCAAGTCCTACACGACCAGCTCCTGTAGAATCCCCCAGGGCGGGAACGCAGCAAGGGTATACGGTCGTAGCGGTGCGATGTAGGTAGCTTGCCTTTTTTTGTACCCAAAAATCAGATGATCATGGATAAAAAAGTTGTACTGATCACAGGCGGTTCTTCAGGTATTGGTAAATCCATTGGAACATTTTTGACCGAAAAAGGATTTACTGTCTACGGTACTACGCGAAACCCAAAAAACTACCCCAATTTTGATGCTTTTGATTTGGTTCAATTGGATGTTAAAGATGTAGAAAGCATTCAAAAAGCCGTTTCAGAAGTTATTGCCAAAGAAGGCAGGTTGGATGTGTTGATCAATAACGCAGGGGTGGGTATCACAGGTCCTATTGAAGAAACACCACACGAAGAGATACTTAATGTTTTTGATACCAATTTCCATGGTCCCATTCATGTGATGAAGGCTGTTCTGCCCCAAATGCGAAAACAGGGCAGTGGACTTATTATTAATGTGACTTCTATTGCAGGGTATATGGGATTGCCTTACCGTGGGTTTTATTCCGCCACCAAAGGTGCTTTGGGCCTGATTACTGAAGCACTACGTATGGAAGTGAAAGAGTTTGGGGTGAAAGTAACCAATGTTGCCCCTGGAGATTTTGTGACAAATATTGCAGCTGGGCGATATCATGCTCCTGTTCTTGATGGTTCTGCCTATGAGGACAAGTATGCCCAGACCTTGGATGCCATCAATAATGATGTGGATACAGGTGGAAATCCCATTCAAGTCGCGGAAAAGGTTTTTGCTATTATTCAGCAAAACAATCCTAAAGTACATAACCCAGTAGGAGCTTTTATGCAGAAATTTTCACTAAAATTGAAGAGTTTGTTACCCGATAAAGTCTACGAAAAGTTGCTCCTCAACCATTATAAGTTGTAATTTTACACTTCTAAAGAATCACTTAAATAGTTAGAAATGAAGTTTTTTATTGATACAGCCAATCTTGATCAAATTAAAGAAGCTCAGGAGTTGGGTGTTTTGGATGGTGTAACAACCAACCCATCGTTGATGGCAAAAGAAGGTATTACTGGAAAAGATAATATCTTAAAGCACTATGTAGACATCTGTAACATCGTAGATGGTGATGTTTCTGCTGAAGTGGTTTCTACTGATTTTGCTGGAATGGTGAAAGAAGGGGAGGAGCTTGCTGAATTGCATGAGCAAATCGTTGTAAAAGTTCCTATGATCAAAGATGGGGTAAAAGCATTGAAATATTTTTCAGATAACGGTATTCGTACCAACTGTACTTTAGTATTCTCTCCAGGACAGGCATTGTTGGCAGCTAAAGCTGGTGCCAACTATGTGTCTCCATTCTTGGGTAGATTGGACGATATTTCAACTGACGGTTTGAACTTGATTTCTGAAATCAGATTGATCTATGACAACTACGGATTTGAAACTCAAATCTTGGCAGCATCCATTCGTCACACCATGCACGTTATCGATTGTGCTAAATTAGGTGCAGATGTTATGACAGGTCCATTGTCTTCTATCGATGGTTTGTTGAAACACCCATTGACCGATATTGGTTTGGCCAAGTTCTTGGAAGATTACGCAAAAGGAAATTCTTAAGAATAGGATTTTAAATAATATGAAAGCCCTGGATGAAAATTCAGGGTTTTTTTATGCCTAAAAATTAACTATTAAAGGGAAGTGTAAAGGTTGGCAAAACCATCAACCACAACAGAATCTTTAGTGATCACACACTTGTTGAGCCCGTCTATGATCATGGCCATTTGAATTTCTTTGAAATTCTCGCCATAGTACTGCTTTTCTTTATCCAAGCTGTACTCTTTCATCAAATCTTGCCACTGTGGGTAACTGGTTCTTAAATTGATGCCCACAAAGTTGTAGTCTGGATATTTCTTTTCCAACTCAGCAATTTGCTGGCTCACCTTGCGGAAGTGTCTTTCCTGAGCAGCGGTCCAAAAATAGAATACGGTATTCTTCTTTTTATTGGTCACCTGTTTAATGGAAAGCTCGTTGTTATCCATATCCCTAAGGGACAAGTTGGGGATGGTGGTATTCGGCTGCAGGTTTTTGATGCCTTTATATAAAAGGTCTATTTCCTCTTTGTGTGCCTCATTTTTGGATAGGTTTCGGAACTTATCTATAAAAACAATAGCTTCATCGCTTGGATTGTGCACCTTAAGCAAGTAATCCATGGCGATGTTTCTAAACAAGATATCGCGAAGTTCGGTTTGTTGCACTACGCTGTCCACCATTGCCAATTTGTGGTTGTTGAAGTGCAAACGGTCGCCACCTACCTTTTTCTGTTCTTCCGAACAATTATCCGAGCAATACACATAAGACAAGTTTCCGAAGTGCCATTTCATAAAATCGAAATAGGGCTTCAAATAGGTAAGGTCCCTGTTGTCGAAATCCACATCGTTCCAATAACTGTAAAAAGAATCGGGTAGATTATGGAATGCTTCCTCGCCTGTTTCTTTTTTGTGGTAATACGGATACTTTTCCTTAATAATATAAGTGTTGTAATCAATGGATGCTTTGGCCATGGTATATTCCTTTGGAGAAAGGAAATTCTCAGGCTCAAAATCTTTTAAATGGTTGATTTGTATAGCGTGTAGTGAATCTATTTTTTTGCTGAAAACTTCAGGGTCCAATTTGTAAAAATCCTGTACAATTGGTTCATCTTTCTCTTGAATCAAAAACAATTCAATCAAGAAGTTGTTGATATCGCTTCCCTCTCCAGAATACACTAAAGATTCATCAAATTCAACGGTATTCAAACGCGCTAAAAGGCTATCACCTTCTTTCAAATATACATACTGAAGTTCAGGAGTGTGGTCAAAATGGTAAAGTCCTTCCTCAATGCCTTTTAAATCAAAAGTAAAGCGATTGTTTTTGTCCAGTTTTACAGAATCCACATAAGTATCGTTGTGGTAGAGTACCACATAATCACTGGTCGGATTAACGATTTCACCACCAAAAACAACGGATGATTGCTCTGCTGTTCGATCAGAGCAAGAAAGAATGGATAGTAAGGTGAAGCTGAGTAATAATCTTACCATATGAGGGAAACCTTCCATTAGGCTACCAAATGTAAGCATACCGTTAAGCCAACTTTGTTAACGGGTCGTTAAAACTTGTTAAAGCGTAACAAAACACCGACCAATTTATGTGCTTATTAATTAGAAATCCGAAAGGTATTTAGCTACTTTTGCAAAAAAATAAAGCAACTTACATGTTATCAGTATCCAATTTATCTGTTCAGTTTGGCAAAAGGGTTTTGTTTGATGAAGTGAACGTAACTTTCACTCAAGGAAACTGTTATGGAATCATTGGCGCCAATGGTGCAGGAAAATCTACTTTCTTAAAAATATTATCTGGACAAATCGATGCCACTTCGGGTCATGTGCACTTGGAGCCAGGTAAGCGTATGTCCATCTTGGAGCAGAACCACAACGCCTATGATGAATTTCCTGTTTTGGAGACTGTGGTGATGGGTAACAAGCCTCTTTTCAAGATAAAAAAGGAGATTGATGCACTTTATGCGGATTACACCGATGAAAATGCGGAAAAAATTGGAGAGCTTCAGGTTGCTTTTGAAGAAATGAACGGTTGGAACGCCGATAGTAATGCAGCAGCGATGTTGTCCAACTTGGGCATTACCGAAGACTTACATTACACCAATATGGCCGATATGGATTCCAAATTAAAGGTGCGTGTGCTTTTGGCGCAGGCCTTGTTCGGAAATCCAGATGTGTTGATCATGGATGAGCCTACCAACGACTTGGATTATGAAACCATAAGCTGGTTGGAAAACTTTTTGGCCAATTACGAAAACACGGTAATCGTTGTTTCTCACGACAGGCACTTTTTAGATGCCGTTTGTACCAGTATTGCGGATATCGACTTTGGTAAAATTAACCTGTTCTCAGGTAACTATACATTCTGGTATGAGAGTAGTCAATTGGCTGCCCGCCAGAGAGCGCAACAAAACAAAAAGGCAGAGGAAAAAGCAAAGGAACTACAAGAGTTCATCATGCGATTTAGTGCCAACGTTGCAAAGAGTAAGCAGGCCACTTCTCGTAAAAAGATGTTGGACAAGCTTAAAGTGGAGGACATTAAACCATCCAGTAGAAGATATCCAGCCATTATTTTTGATCGTGATCGTGAAGCTGGTGACCAAATTTTAAATGTAGAAAAGCTTTCTGCAACCTCCGAAGATGGCGATTTGTTGTTTAAAGATGTGAATATCAACTTGGCAAAAGGAGATAAAGTGGCTATTTTATCTAAAGATTCCCGTGCTACCACAGCCTTTTATGATATTGTAAATGGAAAAGCAAAAGCAGATAGCGGTTCCTATCAATGGGGTGTAACCACAGGTCAATCCTACTTGCCAGCCGATAATGCTGAGTACTTTAAAGACGATATTAATTTGGTGGATTGGCTGCGCCAATGGGCCAAAACTGAAGAAGAAAGGGAAGAAGTGTACATCCGTGGATTCTTGGGTAAAATGTTGTTCAGTGGGGAAGAGGCATTGAAAAAGTGTACGGTACTATCGGGAGGTGAAAAGGTACGTTGTATGCTAAGCCGAATGATGATGCTTAGAGCCAATGTATTATTGTTGGACGAGCCTACCAACCACTTGGACTTGGAAAGTATTACGGCCTTCAACAACTCCTTGAAAAACTTTAAAGGAACAGTATTGTTGACCACCCACGATCATGAGTTTGTGAACACGGTGGCCAATAGAATCATTGAGTTAACGCCAAACGGAACCATCGATCGTTACTTGACTTTTGACGACTACATGTCTGACAAGTCCATTAAGGAGCAGCGCGAAAAAATGTACTCGGTTACAGCCTAGGCATTAAAATACTTGCTTTTCCAAATAGCGGGATTAAAGTTCTTGCCCAATGCGAATCCGTAGAAAATTACTATGGATGCCAAGCATTTGAACATGAAGAAGTAGATGATCCAAAACTCTGCTGTGGTGCTTTTTTTGGAGAAAAGCCCTTCAGGTACCATAAGCGTTACCAAATAACTGATGGCAAGAACCACAAGTCCGAGGTTTACGATGTTTTTAAAGGGCCAGGCAAACAATCTGCGCAACGGGTGAAGGTCGTTGCCCCATTTATGGATCAGGTAAAAGTAATCGTTGCCAATAGGCGCAAACAACAAAGGGTCATCTTTGTCTTCCAATCGAAATAGGCGGGAGGGGGCCATAATTTTAAATCCTTGCACAGTTGTATTATGGGCAGCTTCTAAATGTTTGATTTTGGAAATGGCCTCTTGCGGAATTTCACCTTTAAAATAAGAGCTGTCCAAGAATCGTAATCGATAATCGATGCAGATTTGTTTGATTTGGTCGATATGGAAGATGTTGGATGTCTCTAAGAGGTCAAAATCAAAGTTGTTGCGCTGTGAATTGTTTTTTGAACCAAGAGTTTCCGAAATCTTTTCCTCTATAAGCTGGTCTTGTCGAAGAATTTCCTCAACCTGAGTCAATATTTCTGCCTCATCACCATTTTTATTCCGTGCCTTGCGAAGTATATTTTCAATGTTTGTTTTCCCTAGCATCGTTTCTTTTTCTTAGTAATTCTCTCAAATTTAATGAATTGAATTTTTCATTCCTGACAAATGTCATAAAAGCTTAATGTTAAGGTTTTGTTAAAAGAAATTTGTTAATGAAAATATGTGTCGGATTTTAAGAAAATGATGTATCTTATCGAAGTTTTTGGCAGTTAATCGTATAATTATACTAAAAGTCAGGTCCCAAAGATTACATGAAACCAACCAATTCCCTCATTACCAAGGCACTTTTTGCCCTATTTTTCACCTCTTCTGTAGTCACTTTTGCGCAGTCCAACAATACGGATAAGGCGTTATTGTCCGAGTCTGGTGACATTGCCCATCATTCTATTTTGGCAGAGGCAGTAAGGGCTTCCGAACTTGGGGAATTGTTGAACAACTCTGGTCCTTTGACCATTTTTGCACCTTCTGATGCTGCTTTTGAGCGTTTTTCCAGTGATAAAATCACCGAACTCATCAATGCCGAAGACAAGACCGCATTAAAAACACTGTTAACGTATCACATTGTTGCAGGTCAGCTAACTGCCAGTAGAATACTTCGCGCCATGTGCAGAGGAAATGGTACGGCCAGTTTTACTACGGTTCAAGGTAAAAAGTTAACAGCCCACATGGAAGGTTATGATATCGTCCTGACCGACCCCGTTGGAAACAGGGCAAAGATTACTACCGCAGACCGAAATCTAAAAAATGACGGCATTATCCACGAGATAGATAGCGTTATTTTACCTGCTCAGATGTAATTATAATTAGCGAAGTTCCGCTCCCAATTCGTTTTGATATTGGGAAAGCAGTTTACCCATTATCTTATCGATTTGCTTGTCTGTCAAGGTTTTGGTTTTGTCCATTAAGGTGAAACTTACGGCATATGATTTTTTACCTTCAGGAAGGTTTTTGCCTTTATAAACATCGAATAAATTCACCTTCTTCAAGAGCTTTTTCTCTGTTTTCCAAGCAATGTCATATACTTTTTGGAATGAAGTTGACTCATCCAACAACAGCGCAAAATCACGAGTTACTTCAGGGAATTTTGGAATTTCCTTGAAGACTACGTTGGTAGTGCTGATGGAAGCTAAAATTGCATCCCAATCAAAATCAGCAAAAAACACCTCTTGTTTAATATCGAAATTCTTCAGTTCACTTTTGCTTACTAGTCCAAAGGAAACCAAAGGTTTATTCTTCAAGGTGCATTGTAGGCCTTCGGCAAAAGAAGCATCCGACAACGGACTTGTTTCATAATTGTTGATACCCAAGCGCTCCAAAACATTTTCAACAATTCCTTTTAAAAAGAAAAAGTCTGTTTTTCTTGAAGCAACTGTCCAGCTGTCACTGTTGTGGTCACCTGTAATAAAAACGGAAAGGTGTTGTTTCTCGTCATGGCCTTCATTGCTTTTGTGGTAGGTTTTACCAAATTCAAACAATTTAAGGTCGTTTTTCTGTCTGTTGTGGTTATAGCTCACGGATTGAAGACCTGATTGCAACATGGAAGTTCGCAATACAGATAAATCGGAACTTAATGGGTTCAACATTTCAACGGCATCCTCAGTTTTAAAATCAGCAGACACTAAACTATTGGTCATGATTTCAAAAAAGCCCATGGCAGCCAAGGTGTTTCCTGTAACGTGCTGCACACGCAGGTTTTCGAACCTCGATGTTTTGGCAATGGATGCGTTCAGTTTTTCTTTAAAGTCGATATTGTTATATCCGTAAACCCTTAGAATCTCTTCGATAACATCCACTTCGCGGGTAACATCCACACGGTAATGTGGAATGGTAAGTCCCAAACCAGATTCTGTTACATTATTGATTTTGATCTCCAAAGAGGACAAAATGGACTTTATGGTGTCCCTTGGGATTTCTTGTCCGATCAACGAATTTATTTTATCGAAGGTTAGAAAGACTTGTCTCTCTTTTGGTTTTACTGGGAACAGATCCACGATTTCCGAAGTAACATATCCGCCTGCAATTTCTCTGATCAACAAAGCTGCCCTTTTAAGGGCATATTTGGTTACATCGATATCAATTCCACGCTCAAAACGGAAAGAGGCATCCGTATTTAATCCGTGGCGCTTGGCTGTTTTTCTAATGGATACTGGGTCAAAATAGGCACTTTCCAAGAAAATGGACGTTGTATGTTCTGTTACCCCACTATTGATTCCACCAAAAACCCCAGCAATACACATGGGTTTTTCGGCATCACAAATCATAAGGTCGTCTTCGTGCAGTTCGCGTTCCACATCATCCAATGTTGTAAACTTAGTGCCCGTTGGCAAGGTTTTCACCTCAACTTTGTTTCCTTTTATTTTAGCAGCATCAAAAGCATGCAATGGCTGACCCAATTCGTGCAACACGTAGTTGGTTACATCCACGACATTGTTAATAGGGGATAACCCAATCGCTTTTAATCTATTCTTTAACCAATCTGGAGAATCCTGTACAATAATATTGCTAATGGTAACACCACAATATCTTGGCGCCAAATCGGCGTCCATTACCTCTACATCAATTTTTAAAGAGCGGTTATCGATGGAAAAATTACTTGTTGATGGAGTAACTAATTCTTTTGAAATTTCTTTTTGCTCCAATCCAGCTTTCAAATCCCTGGCTACACCAAAATGACTCATGGCGTCTGCGCGGTTAGGCGTAAGCCCTATTTCAAAAACTTGGTCATTTTCAACATCAAAAACATTGGAACAGGGTGTTCCAGGAACCAACTCTTCATTGAGCACCATAATACCATCATGACTGCTACCAATTCCGATTTCGTCCTCGGCACAAATCATCCCTTGGCTTTCCTCCCCGCGAATTTTCCCTTTTTTAATGACCCAAGATTCACCTTCAGCCGTATAAAGGGTAGTTCCGATGGTTGCAACGGGTACTTTTTGTCCAGCGGCAACATTTGGGGCACCACAAACAATTTGCAGCGGGGTTTCTTGCCCCACATCCACGGTGGTTAATTTTAATCGGTCCGCATTGGGGTGTTGCTCGCAAGTCAATACATGGCCTACCACAATTCCTTTTAAACCGCCTTTCACCGATTCAAAATTGGTGATGCCTTCAACTTCCAGACCTAAATCCGTTAAAAGTTCACCTGTTTTTTGTGCATCCCAATCAATTTGCAAAAATTGCTTCAACCAGTTGTAAGAAATCTTCATACCCCATTTTTAGAGGGGACAAATATATAACAATAGGGGAACAGATTCAACGTTTAAAACGACCTTAGGGCGTATGCTTTTGTTAGTTT
The DNA here is from genome assembly GCF_900102925.1 of Flagellimonas zhangzhouensis. GTDB lineage: Bacteria > Bacteroidota > Bacteroidia > Flavobacteriales > Flavobacteriaceae > Flagellimonas > Flagellimonas zhangzhouensis. The sequence goes on from NZ_FNKI01000002.1 coordinate 965,504, forward strand.
TAAATCGGATTTGCTACTTTTAGGAAAAATCTTTCATTATATGAAACATATTTGGTTGGCTATCACCTGTTTATTCACGGTTTTAATCTCATGTAAAAATGAAGGTAAAATAGAATTGGCCGAAGGGGATTGGTTGGGAGAAATAGAAGTATCCGAATCTCAAAAGTTGCCTTTTCAGTTTACGGTGACCAAAACAGGCGAAGGAAGTTATGTTATGAAAATGTACAATGACGAAGAAGAGGTGGTCGTGGATGAATTTACATTTAATGGAGATTCCATTGATATTCGGATGCCTATTTTTGAAGGACATATTTCAGGTACATTTACTCAAAACCAAATTAAAGGAGAGTTTATTGAGGAAGGAAAAGAGCGAAGAGTGCCCTTTGAAGCTAATTTTGGTGTAAAAGATCGCTTTGTGGTTAAGGAAGATGCCAAAGTGAATATTTCGGGAATTTGGGAAACCTATTTTAATGTAAACACAGAAGGGGAATATCCTGCCAAAGGCATTTTTATGCAAAATGGGAATGAAATAAAAGGGACGTTCCGAACCAACACAGGGGATTACCGCTACTTGGACGGTGTTGTTTCTGGCGACAGCATGAAACTTTCCGCTTTTGATGGCTCCCATGTGTTTTTGTTCTTAGCTAAAGTCACCGATAGCACACTTGACGGCAAGTTTTACTCTGGTAAGCATAGTGTACAAGAGTTTTTAGGTGCCAGAAACGAGGCATTCGAACTTCCTGATTCTGACCAATTGACCTTTTTAAGGGAGGGCTATGATAAATTCGACTTTTCTTTCCCTGATCCTTCGGGCACGAAAATGGACATGTCCAACCCAAGGTTTAAGGATAAGGTAGTATTGGTGCAGATTATGGGCACCTGGTGCACCAATTGTTTGGATGAGACCCGTTTTTATGTGGATTATTTAAAAAAGCATCCAGATTTGGATTTGGAAATGGTAGGCTTGGCGTTTGAATATGCCAAAACTGAAGAAAAAGCTTTTGAAGGAATTAAAAGACTTAAAGAAAGGGAAGATGTGCCCTACCCAATATTATTGGCGCAATACGGAACTTCAAACAAGCAATTGGCCAATGATAAACTGCCCATGTTGAATCACATTTTGTCTTATCCAACTACCATTTACATTGATAAAAATGGGGAAGTGCGTAAGATTCATACAGGATTCAATGGTCCTGCTACGGGTGAAAAATTTGAGGAATTCAAGGTGAAATTCAATCAAACCATCGAAGAATTGACTGGGCAAGAAATAGGTTAGAAGTTTCTAGATAATTGTTGATCTTCCTAAATCGATGTTTTCATCATTGGTATTGAAATCATCTTCAATATCCACAATATTGTGGGCTATAAAATCACCGACCTCATTCGTGCCATACTTGCTGCCTTTTTTTAAATCTGGAGTAACAACTTTTTTTCTAAGTGATTTACCCACAGCCATTTTCACAGCATAGGCTTCCTCGTTCAAACCAAAATGTTCCAATAGCATAGCTGCAGATAGAATGGAAGCGATAGGATTGGCAATGTTTTTCCCTTTTGCTTGAGGATACGAACCGTGTATAGGCTCAAAAAGGGCATTTTCATCACCAATACAGGCAGAAGGCAATAATCCAATGGAACCACTGATCACACTTCCTTCATCGGAAAGAATATCACCGAACATATTTCCTGTCAATATTACATCAAACTTTGCAGGGGTAAGGATAATTTGCATGGCAGCGTTATCCGCAAACAGACAATCCAAAGTAACTTCGGGATAACTTTCGCTGATTCGTGTAACCACTTTTCTCCAAAGTCGGGATGATTCCAACACATTGGATTGATCTACTAAAGTAAGTTTCTTTTTACGGGATTTGGCGGCCTTAAAGGCCAAATGGGCAACACGGCTAATTTCTGCTTCGGTATATTCACAAAGGTCAGAAGCAATGGTACCTTCTTCATTCAATTTTTTCTCCCCAAAATAAATTCCGCTGGTCAGTTCCCGATAAATTACAAAATCGGTTCCTCTAACAATTTCCTTTTTTAAAGGGGAATTTTTTAAAAGGGTAGGATGGGAAAAAACAGGACGAATATTGGTGTAAAGCCCTAATTCTTTCCGCAATTGCAATAATCCTTGCTCTGGTCTCACCTTTGCATTGGTATCATTGTCATATTTTAGGTCGCCAATGGCCCCGAACAATACTGCGTCAGCCTCTCTGCACAGTCGCAAAGTTTTTTCTGGTAATGGCATACCAGTTTTATCAATGGCAATGGCCCCTACATCGGCCTTTTTAAATACAAAACTGTGATTGAAAGTTTCCTCTACTGCTTGTAAACATTTAACTGCTTGGTTCAACACCTCAGGTCCAATGCCATCTCCGCCAAGCAATGCAATGTTTAGATTCATACGCGCAATAAAGGTTTAAGCCAAATCTTTCATGTTGATGTTGCTGGTCTCCACAATTTCATGAATATCTTCGTCCACAATTTCTTTTTTGCGGTCAGCATATTTCAAAAAGTTCTCGTAAACAGAATCCAATTGGATCTTGGTCAGTTCGTAACCTACCTTTTTGGCGCGATACGCCAATGCAGCACGACCACTTCTAGCTGTCAAAACAATAGAAGATTCACTTACACCGACATCTTTTGGGTCGATGATTTCGTAAGTTTCCCTTTGCTTGATCACACCATCTTGGTGAATTCCAGAGCTGTGTGCAAATGCATTGGATCCTACAATCGCCTTATTCGGCTGAACGGGCATTCCCATTTTCTGGGAAACCATCTGACTTGTATCCCACAACAATTGACTGTTGATGTTGGTATCCAAATTCAAGTAAGGGTGTTGTCTTAGGATCATTACCACTTCTTCCAAAGCAGTATTCCCAGCACGCTCACCAATACCATTAATGGTACATTCAATTTGGCGGGCACCATTCACAACACCTGCAATGGAGTTGGCCGTGGCCAATCCAAGGTCGTTATGACAGTGGCAAGAAAGAATGGCTTTGTCAATACCTTTTACATTTTCCTTTAGGTACTTCATTTTTGCACCATACTCTTCAGGCAAACAATAGCCCGTAGTATCTGGAATGTTCAAAACGGTAGCACCTGCGGCAACAACTGCTTCACAAACCCTAGCTAAAAACTCATTGTCGGTTCTACCAGCATCTTCCGCGTAGAACTCAACATCCTCCACAAAAGTTTTGGCATAAGCAACGGCCTCAACGGCTCGTTCGATAATTTTATCTTGGGTGGAATTGAATTTGTATTTAATATGGGATTCTGAAGTTCCAATCCCTGTGTGGATTCTTGGTTTTTTGGCAATTTTAATAGCTTCCGCAGCAACTTCAATGTCTTTTTTCACGGCACGGGTCAATCCACAAACCGTTGCATTTTTGACCAATTTTGCGATTTCATGGACCGATTTAAAGTCACCAGGGCTCGAAATAGGAAACCCTGCTTCGATAACATCAACACCAAGTTCATCCAGTCGATTGGCGATTACCAATTTCTGTTCTGTGTCCAGTTTACATCCTGGGACTTGTTCTCCATCTCTTAGTGTTGTGTCAAAAATTTGTACCTTATCTTTACCCATTATATTTACCTGTTTGTTCTATGACTTACGAAAATAGAAATGTGAAGCGGAAATATAAAGGTAAATAGAAATTCGTTACAACGTTAAATAGCTGTTGGTGTAAAACAAAACACTGTAAAACAGCATTTTAAATAATATTTTTTACGATGACAAATGCCCATAAGGATGCTTTGTTTGTATTGGTAAAATCGCTTTCCAAATCTGAGAAACGACAATTTAAGCTCTATGTTGGCCGATTGGGGGTGAACACGGATGCGAAATTTTTAGCGCTTTTCAATTTATTGGACAAGATGAAGAATTATGATGAGCGTCAAATTCTTGAAAGTGGCATTGTAAAAAAGGCGCAACTTTCCAATTTAAAAGCACATTTGTACAAACAGATTTTGGTGAGTCTTCGTTTGAATCCCGTGAATCAGAATGTTCGTATTCAGATTCGAGAGCAACTTGATTTTGCCACGATACTTTATCAAAAAGGCTTGTACAAACAAAGCTTAAAGATTTTGGATAAGGCGAAGAGCTACGCCATTGAAAATGAAGAAAAGAATGTGGCCTACGAAATCGTAGAGTTGGAAAAGGTTATCGAAACCCAATACATTACCCGAAGTATTCCTGATCGCGCCGATGAATTGGCGGTACAGGCCAAAGAACTTTCTGCGCAAAATGTGATGACGAGTAAGTTGTCCAACCTTTCATTGCAATTGTATAGCATGATGTTGAAAGTGGGCTATGCCCGTAGCGATGAGGATTTGGACAAGGTGAAAACCTACTTTGAAAAACATTTGCCCGATTATGATATCGATAAACTGGGGTTCCGTGAAAAATTGTGGTTGTACAAGGCCTATTTGTGGTACAGCTTATTGATTCAAGACTTTTTGTCAGCCTATCGCTATGCGAGTAAATGGGTGGATTTGTTTTATGAAAACGAGCCGATGATTCCACTCAACCCCGTATTTTTTCTAAAAGGAAACCATTATTTATTGGAGTCTTTGTTTTTTGTGAAATATGCCTCTCAATTTAGGGATACGTTGGAGCGAATGGAAACGGTGGTGGATAGCTCTGAATTCCCTAAAAATGACAATATATCATCTTTGGCGTTTTTGTACATCAACACCAATCGATTGAACCTCCACTTTTTGGAGGGCACTTTTGATAAGGGCATTTATTTGGTGAACATTATCGAGTATGGCATTAAAAAACATAAACAGCGTATTGATGAGCACCACGTGATGTTGTTGTATTACAAAATCGCTTGCTTGTATTTTGGAAATGGCGACAACAAGAACTGTATATTTTACCTCAAGAAAATTATTTCCAACAAGAATTTAAAAATGCGCGAGGACTTAATGTGCTTTGCACGGGTATTGAGTTTAGTGGCGCATTACGAAGCTGGAATGGATTATCATTTGGAAGTACAGCTTAAAAGCACCTACAAGTTCTTATTGAAAATGAACGACTTACATGAGGTTCAAAAAGAAATGATCAAGTTTCTAAGGAATCTTGGAGAAATATATCCGACGGATCTTAGAAATGAATTCCAGAAGCTGTACAACGAACTGAAGAAGTACGAACACCATCCCTATGAAAAGAGGGCGTTCTTATATTTAGATATTCTTTCTTGGCTTGAAAGTCATTTGGAAAACAAGCCTGTGGGACAAATTATTCGCGAGAAAGCTTTGGCGCTTACCCGTTAGAGCAAGCATTCCAAATTGGGTCATTTGGAGTGGGGGCTTCAAATTGGATGGTTTCCTTTTTTACAGGATGTTCAATCTCTAGACTTCGGGCATGTAAATGTATCCCACCGTCTTTGTTGCTTCGGTCTGCTCCATATTTTAGATCCCCTTTAATGTGGCAACCTATGGCTGCCAATTGCGCCCGAATTTGATGATGTCTTCCTGTTTTCAGGTCGATTTCCAACAAATAAAAGTTATCCAGTTTTTTGATCACTCGATAATCCAAAACCGCCTTTTTGCTGTTGGGAACCTCTTTTAGATGCGCATAAGATTTATTTTGCTTTGGATTTCGAATCAACCAATGGGTCAAAGTACCGCTTTCGGTCTCAGGTGCATTTTTGACCACCGCCCAATACATTTTTTTAGTTTCGCCTTGTGCAAACATTTTGTTGAGTCGAGGTAGTGCTTTTGAAGTTTTTGCAAACAAAACAATTCCTGAAGTAGGACGGTCCAATCTGTGCACCACACCCAAATACACATTGCCAGGTTTGTTGTATTTCTCCTTGATGTATTGTTTTACGACCTCACTCAATGGGTCATCTCCTGTTTTGTCGCCTTGGACAATATCACCCACGCGTTTGTTGACGGCAATAAGGTGATTGTCCTCAAATAAAACTTGAAGATTGGTAGGTGTGGAATGATTGGAATTGGTAATTGACAATTGCTTATTGTTAATTAGTACGATTCGTCTTCATTCGGAAAATCACTACTTTTTACATCATCCACATATTGCGAAATGGCATTGCTCATCTCATCATACAGATTCAAATAGCGTCGTAAAAATCTAGGGTGGAATTCGTGGGTCATCCCCAACATATCGTGTACCACCAAAACTTGACCATCAACACCGCCACCTGCACCAATACCAATTACAGGTATAGAAACACTTTCTGCCACTTCTTTGGCCAATTTGGCTGGGATTTTTTCTAACACAATGGCAAAACAGCCCAATTCTTCCAAAAGTTTGGCATCTGACTTAAGTTTATCGGCTTCCTCTTCTTCCTTGGCACGAACGGTATAGGTTCCGAATTTATAAATGGACTGCGGGGTAAGTCCCAAGTGTCCCATCACAGGAATTCCAGCCTCCAAAATTCTACTAATGGAAATTTTGATTTCCTCACCACCTTCAACTTTCACGGCATGAGCACCACTTTCTTTCATAATTCGTATCGCAGAGCGGAGCGCTTCTTTGGAATCCCCTTGATAACTCCCAAAAGGAATATCAACCACCACCAAAGCTCGTTTGGCGGCTCTAACAACTGAGGAGGCATGGTAGATCATTTGATCAAGGGTTATGGGGAGTGTAGTTTCGTGACCTGCCATCACATTACTGGCCGAATCACCCACCAAAATGGCATCCACATTAGCGGCATCCACAATTTTGGCCATGGAATAATCGTAAGCGGTGAGCATGCTGATTTTCTCTCCAGTCTGCTTCATTTCCACCAATGATTTTACCGTTACCCTCTTATATTCTTTTTTAGCTGTTGACATTGTAAAATTATTTGCTGGCTAAAAGTAAGCAGATTTGTTTAAATTGGCCTTCAATCAAAAGAGGAATACCATGAGAAAATTGTTGAGTTGTTTGTTTTTATTAGCCATTGCTGCACAGGTGCATGCTCAAGGTCCAAATGCTTCTATGGAAGAAGAAAAGGAAGCCGTTAAAAAAGTGATCGAAGCTTTTTTTGATGGATTTCACAAGCAAGATTCATTGTTGATCAAACAAACAGTGGCGGACCATGTTGTGCTGCAAACCACAGGGCGTGATGCGGAGGGCAAAACCCGATTTAGAAACGAAGAGTTTTCTGGATTTTTAAAATCCATTGTAGGTATTCCAGAAACCACAAAATTTGAGGAACGACTTACTTCTTTTTCGATTCAAGTGGATCGAACCATGGCCAATGCCTGGGTAGGCTACGAGTTTTGGTTGAATGATGAATTCAGCCATTGCGGTATCAACTCCTTTCAACTTGTGAATTTTGATGGCGAGTGGAAGATTATCTATTTAATAGATACAAGGGGTAAAGCGGGCTGTTTGGACTAGCAATCACTTAAAAATACACCTACGGCCAAACCACCTTCGGAAGTTTCCTTGTATTTGGAATTCATATCCTTTGCGGTTTCCCACATGGTATTGACCACTTTGTCCAATGGTACTTTACAATCTTTTGGGTCGGTATCCAATGCCAATTCTGCCGCGTTGATAGCTTTAATGGCACCCATGGCATTGCGTTCAATGCAGGGAACTTGCACCAATCCACCAATCGGATCACAAGTCAGCCCTAAATGGTGTTCCATGGCTATTTCGGCAGCAATCAAAACTTGTTCTGGGGAACCACCCATCAATTCGGTGAGTCCTGCAGCGGCCATGGCTGAAGAAACCCCAATTTCTGCCTGACAACCACCCATGGCAGCCGAAATCGTAGCGCCTTTTTTAAAGATGCTTCCTACTTCGCTGGCGACCAACAAGAATTGTTTTACATCATCAAAATTGGCATCGTGGTTTTCGATGACCATATAATACATTAAAACGGCAGGAATTACTCCTGCACTACCGTTTGTCGGTGCGGTAACAACTCTTCCCAAAGAGGCATTAACCTCGTTCACGCTCAAGGCAAAACAGCTTACCCATTTGATAATTTGACGAAATCTCACCTCGGTGTCACGAATGCTCTCTAACCATTCTTGCGGATTGGAATAGGGAACTTCGCCTTTTAATTTTTGGTGCATTTCAAAAGCACGACGCTTTACATTCAATCCACCAGGTAATTTTCCTTCGGTATGACAGCCCACATACATGCATTCGAGCATGGTGTTCCAAATACGTGATATCCCTGCATTTATTTCGGCTTCTGAACGTAATGAAAGCTCATTTTCCATGACAATTTTGGAAATGGTTTTGTTTTGGGCATTGCAATGCAGTAAAAGTTCATCCCCAGTCTTTACGGGATGGGGAAAGGTTTTAAATGTCTCTTTGTTTTCTTTGGCATGAAGTCGTTCCTCTTTTACCACAAAACCACCTCCGATGGAATAATAGGTTTCAGTAGTTGTTTTACCACTTTCCAATTTTGCCTCAAACTGAATTCCGTTGGCATGGAAGGGCAAAAACTCCTTTTTAAAGGTGATATCCGATTCAAATGAAAACGGAATGTCTTGTTCTCCTCCAAAATTTAGGGTCTTGTCCTTTTTTAATTGGTCAATGCTAGGATCAATACTGTCAATAGCTACGGTTTCTGGGTCCGTGCCCATCAATCCCATCACTACAGCAATATCTGTGGCATGTCCTTTTCCTGTTAATGAAAGGGAGCCGTAGAGTGATACGGAAATGGATTGTACGGCATTAAAATCACCTTGTTCCTTCAATTCGGTAATCCAACGTTCGGCAGCCCGCCAAGGGCCCAAAGTATGGGAGCTGGAAGGACCAACTCCAATTTTAAGCATATCAAAAACGCTGATACATTCCATGGCACATAATTATGGTTTCAAATATAACGACCTGCCGAATTATTTTATTGAGAATTTACGAAATAGTGCATGTCTTTTTTAACGCTTTATTGAACATCAGGGCTTTAAGGGCTTTTGTTTTGAAATAAATTCAACACACTGACACCTTGTCATATTCTAACGGATGGCATAATCATTGACATTTCATAGACCGTAAACGAAATAGATTTTTAAACAGATATAACTTTAGATACAATGAGCAAGATTATAGGTATTGACTTGGGTACGACCAACTCCTGTGTCTCTGTAATGGAAGGTAACGAACCTGTGGTAATTCCAAACGCCGAAGGTAAACGAACCACTCCATCCATGATTGCATTTGTGGAAGGCGGGGAGATTAAGGTCGGTGACCCTGCAAAAAGACAGGCAGTAACCAACCCTCACAAAACAATTTACTCTATCAAAAGATTTATGGGTAACAAATACTCAGAATCCAGTAGAGAGGCCGAAAGGGTACCTTATAAAGTGGTTAAAGGAGATAACGATACACCAAGAGTAGATATTGATGGTCGTTTGTACACTCCACAAGAACTTTCTGCCATGATTCTTCAAAAAATGAAGAAAACAGCAGAAGACTACTTAGGTCAGGATGTAACAAGAGCTGTAATTACAGTTCCTGCTTACTTTAACGATTCACAAAGACAAGCTACCAAAGAAGCTGGTGAAATCGCTGGTCTTACTGTAGAAAGAATTATCAACGAGCCAACCGCTGCCTCTTTGGCTTACGGTTTGGACAAAAAAGATACAGACCAAAAAATCGTAGTATTTGACTTTGGTGGTGGTACGCACGACGTTTCTATTTTGGAATTGGGTGATGGTGTATTCGAAGTATTGGCCACTGATGGAGATACCCACTTGGGTGGTGATGATGTTGACCAAAAGATTATCGATTGGTTGGCTGAAGAGTTCCAAAAAGATGAGGATATGGATCTTCGTAAAGATGCGATGGCGCTTCAACGTTTGAGAGAAGCTGCTGAAAAAGCCAAAATTGAGCTTTCATCCTCTACCCAAACGGAAATTAACTTGCCATACGTTACTGCTACTGCTTCTGGACCTAAGCACTTGGTAAGAACTTTGTCTAGATCCAAGTTTGAGCAATTGATCGAGGATTTGGTAAAAAGAACAATAGCTCCTTGTGAGGCTGCATTGAAATCTGCAGGTCTTTCAAAAAGCGATATTGACGAGATCATCTTGGTAGGTGGTTCTACACGTATCCCTGCGGTACAGGAAGCCGTTGAGAAATTCTTCGGTAAAAAACCATCTAAAGGAGTTAACCCAGATGAGGTTGTGGCCGTTGGTGCTGCAATTCAAGGTGGTGTATTGACAGGAGACGTAAAAGATGTGCTTTTGTTGGATGTTACCCCACTTTCTTTGGGTATTGAAACTATGGGAGGTGTATTGACCCGATTGATTGAGTCAAACACAACCATCCCGACCAAGAAGTCACAGGTATTCTCTACTGCAGCGGATAATCAACCATCAGTTGAAATCCACGTGTTGCAAGGAGAGCGCCCAATGGCAGCTGATAACAAAACTATTGGTAGGTTCCACTTGGATGGTATTCCACCAGCACCAAGAGGTACGCCTCAAATTGAAGTGACCTTTGATATTGATGCCAACGGTATCATTAAGGTTTCGGCTACGGACAAAGCCACTGGAAAATCCCAAGATATCCGTATCGAGGCTTCTTCTGGATTGACCGAAGAGGAAATCAAAAAGATGAAAGCTGAGGCTGAAGCCAATGCGGAATCTGATAAAAAAGCGAAAGAAACAGCCGATAAATTGAACGAAGCGGACGCCATGATTTTCCAAACGGAAAAGCAATTGAGCGAGTTTGGCGATAAATTGTCCGATGACAAGAAAAAGCCAATCGAAGATGCTTTGGCAGAATTGAAAACAGCTTTTGAAAGCAAGGACCTTGCAGTAATTGAACCTGCTTTAGAAAAAATCAACGAAGCTTGGAAAGTGGCTTCCGAGGAAATGTACAAAGCCCAAGCAGAGGCTCAAGCGAATGGAGCTGATACAGCTTCTGGCGCTGAAAGTGCTGCTGGAGGTGGAGCTGCCGAAGGAGATAATGTGGAAGATGTTGACTTTGAAGAAGTGAAATAATTGATATTCCAATTATAATCAACAACAAAAAAGCCCCGACTTATGTCGGGGCTTTTTATTTTTAGTTCAATGGTGTTAAGCGGCATTGAGCTGTCTCAATTCCATTTCCTTTAATTTTTGAAGCGCTTCGGCTTTTGAATTCACATTGAGTTTTACATAAATGTTCTGAATGTGAAAGTTTACGGCACTGGGTGTCACACAAAGCCTATCGGCAATCATTTTGTAGGTGAAACCCTGGGTGAGTAGTTCAATGATTTCATTTTCTTTTCTAGAAAAAGAGTCAAACGTTTTGGTCTGGAACGAACTGATGATTTTTTTGGCCACATCCAATTCCAAAGCTACTCCGTGTTGGTTCACTTCCTCTATGGATTGAAACAGCCTTTCCTTGGTCAATGGTTTTAATAAATAACCACTAGCTCCTTTTTTAAAGGCTTCTTTGATCAATTTAAAATCGTTTTTCTGGCTCATCATCAGCACCTTGAGGTTTGGATTCTTCTTGTGGAAATACTCCAGACCATCAATGCCTGATATGCCATTGAGTACTGATTCACAAAGAATGATGTCGGGGTAGGAGCGACCAAATTCTGATAAAAGTGCGTGTACGGATTTATAGATTCCGTACAGTTCGTAGTTGTCAACACCGTCAAAATACTGACGGTAAATAGGGGTCAATGCCTCATCGTTGTCGATGATGGCAATTTTTAAAATGTTAGTATCCATGATAAGAAAGATTTGGGGGATTACTAGTTTTTATAATTATAAGTAGGTTAAAACAGGGTATGGGAACCCTTGTCCCAGTCAGGAAACCAATTTTTTTAATGAAATTCAACAGATCTTGATGGGGCAAAATCATAGGTGTTGAATTCCAGTTGAAATAGCTTCATGCTGGGTCTAATCCCAAATTGGGATTAAGTACAAAATTGTTGTTTAGTTGAGGTCTGTCTCCTCGGATGTAAGGATGCGTCTAATTGGGTATCGGGACGCTTTTTTTCTGGGAAATGTAGGTTTGTTTCATAACTAATAGATTTGGGATTGTATTATTTCAAGAGTCAAATTAGAATTTTTTCCCAACCGAGTGAAGTTTTTGTAGTGATTTTCGTTCAACTGCACTTTTGTAAAAAACCTGAAAAAAGAGTAGAAGAGAAGATGTGGGGTGTAAATAATTGTTTTTCAAATTATTAAACAAAAAAAATAGGATGCCGTCCCATCAGCATCCTATTCTTGGTAAATCGGTCAGATTGAAATAATACAACCCGCTTTATGATAGACTGTCAGTTCCCCCTGTCTTTCTTATCATGGTCATTAGTGTTTCGAAAATTCGGCTATGAAACAAATTGATGACAATTCAGGTAGTTGACCGATTATAGTTTTTACTGTTGATCTTCGAAAGAAGCATCAACATATTCATATTGTAAATCTGTATCTCTTTCGGCAACATTGTTGTAATCGTTCTGTTTCTTTGAACGTCCGTAGGCTACAGTATATTGTGATATGGTATTGTTAAAACCTCTGTTACTCACCACGAAACCCATCTTTTTTTCGGGACTCAACTGGATAGCATACTCATTACTGCTGCTATTTATGTGGTCGCCCAAGTTCACAGAAGGAGTTAGGGTGTTCTTAACTACCTGCGTAGCGTAAAGGTCCAATCCTCCGAATCCATCTCTTCCCTCTGAGGCAAAGAACAACAAGGTTTCGTTATAAATGCTTGGGTATAGTTCATCTTCTTTGGTGTTCACTTTTGGACCCAAGTTTTTGGATACGCCCAAGGAGCCATCAGCTTTGATATCGGCTACATAAATATCGTATTTTCCATAACTTCCTTTCATGTTGGAAGCAAAGAACAATCTTGTGCCATCCCCAGAAATAGTAGGGTGTTTGGCTGAATAATGCGTAGGACATACGGCCAATTTGGTTTCATTTTTCCATTCTCCGTTGATATTTTCCACTCGGTAGATTTCGTAAACCATTTCTTTTTTGGAAAACAAACCAGTTAAGGGTTTTTGCATTGTTCCTTTGCTGAAGTAAGCCGTTTTTCCATCTTTTGTAACTGACATAGATGGTACATAACCTTCAGTGGTTGAAATGTTGCCACTGATGGTAGGGTCTATCAATTCTTTCGCCATTTGCCCCAAAACAGATTGAGAGGCCATTAGTATTCCTGATAAAAGTAAGCTGTAAACAATTGAACTTTTCATGATGTATAGATTTGGGGGTTAATACATGTCAAAGATCAAAAAGTTTTATCCAGATTACTTATGAATTTTTCATAGGTTTTTGATTTTAACGAGTAAAAAGTGCAGTTTATCGAATATTTTTTCGGCAATTAACACATAGTCAGTGTTGAAAATACCGTTAAACGCTCTTTTTGTGCATTTTAACTTGAAAATAGAGATGGGTTATTTCAGCACCACGAAGAAATCCTTGAGACCACTTAAGATGCTTTGAACGGCATAAGCGGCCAAAATCAGCCCCATAACCTTACTAATAACGGTAATACCATATTCTCCGATACGCTTTTGTACCAAATTGGCTGCAAGTAGAATAGACATGGTTATAAGAACCACCACCAAAACCAGAACTGTAGTTAACGCTTGTTGTTCCAAAGAGTAAATATGGTTGTCTGTTAAGAGCACTACCGCCATAATGGCCCCTGGGGATGCAATGGAAGGAATTGCAACAGGAAATATGGTGACGTGTTTGTAATCTGTGATGGATTGTTTTTCCGATCCAGGCTTGCCCTCACCAAAAATCATGGTCAATGCGAATAGGAACAGAATAACCCCGCCAGAAATCTGAAAGGCATCCAAGGTTACATCCATCCCTTCCAAAATAACCTGACCTACCAATATAAAGAACAATAAAATCGTAAAAGCAACCAATGATGCTCTTACAGCTACTTTTTTCTTATGTCTGTTATCGAGTTGTTTTGTGGCTTCCAAATAAACAGGTACCGAACCCAAAGGGTCAATTACAGCTATAAGGAATAAGATTTTGGTGAGGATCTCTGCAATCATAGGCCATTGGGGTTTGAAACAAAAATAAGTCAAACCGCACTTTTAATGCTTGAGACCGTAAAATAGTTTTAAAAGGGAATTTTGTTTTTATTCAACCAAACCAAAGCCATACATGCTAGTAAAGTGACAACCGCCAAGATGAACAATGTACCTCCATCATTTTGCACTACAATGCCCAATTTAAATAGATGGGAAGCTATGGCGCCACCCATGATCCCAACTCCCATTAAGGCACCCAGCCAAGTTGTTTTAGGAACTAGAATTAAAATCGCAATAATCAATTCTGCAATTCCCAATCCAATTCGACCATAAGGTTCCAAGCCCAAGGTTTCAAAAATATAAACAGATTCTGGTGCCGCTGAGAATTTATAAAAGAGGGTTTGCAATAAAATTATTGCAGGAATCAGTCTTAGGATGAAATGGAGAATTGATTTTGTTTTCATAATTGATGGTTTTGGCTTGTTGTTGGAGTTGGTCGCAATTTTTGAATCCACATAACGGCGCAGTGTTAAATGTTTTGAATTTGATCGTGTCCAAACAAGGCCATTATGAGTAATTTTGTGTTTATGAAGATACTTTTAAGAGGATGTCTGTTGTTATTGGCAGTGCTGCAATCCTGTAGTGAAGCTCCATGGTTATCGGGGCATATTCAAATTGATAAGGAAGGGGAGTGGAAACCTATGTTGTATGTGGTTAAACCCTTAAAACTTTCCGAAGTAGGGCAAAGTTTTGTGGCTCAGGTTTTGGATTCTGCCGAAGTGGATGCTGATGGAAATTTTGAATTTGAAAGTACCTTACCTTACCTTGAACCTACCTTACTTCAGTTGGTCATTCAAAAACAAGGAGAAAAATATCCCAATAAATTATCGAATGAGAATCCTGAAACGGACAACTATGTACCATTAATATATGAACCAGGAATTGCCATTGTTTTAAATACCGAAGATTCAAAGTTTCAAGGAAGTTTCGCCTTGGAAAATCCATCTGAACTAAACAAGGCACTAATGGACTTGAGGGATATTCGTTTGGAGGGCTATGCTCAATTGCAATCCAAGTTGAAAACCCTATCTGGTGATAAAAATTTATTGGAGCGGGAAAAAGCAGTTCATAATTATCAAACCAAAATCATGGAATTCGCAAATATCACGGATGATGTATTGCCATCTTTGATGGCTTTTCGATGGGTAAATGATTCAGGGGATTATGAGCACATCCCTGAATTTGTAACTGAACTGGCCGAAAAATGGAATGCTACCGATTCAGAAAATGTATGGGTGCAAGAATTGAACACGATGGCAGAAAAAAGTAATCTTCCCATCCTAATAGGAGATAAAGCACCTGAACTACTCTTTCCCATGCAAAATGGTTCACAATTGTCATTAGCGGACTTGTTGAAGGAAAATAAGCTAGTGCTTTTGGATGCATGGGCTTCGTGGTGTGCTCCGTGCAGGGTGGAAAATAGAAATGTTTTGGTGCCCCTTTGGGAAAACTACCATAACAAAGGATTTCAGATTATGGCGTATGGCTTGGAAAGTAGTGAACAAGCTTGGGAAAATGCCATAGAACGTGATGGCGCCCATCGTTGGCTAAACGCATCGCATTTAACTGGAGATCAGAACGCGTTTATGGATGCACTTCGAATAAGAACCATACCAGCTAACTTTCTTTTGGATAAAAATGGTAAAGTGTTGGCCAAAAATCTTCATGGAGCGGAGCTGACTCAATTTGTACAGGAGTACTTCAAATAATAATAAATGATCAAAAACAAAAAAAGCAGGAAATTGCCCTGCTTTTTTCATATAGTAAATAAATACGGAAGGCTTAATTGCCTGTTTCCGTCGTTGTTTCTTCTTCAGGTTCAGCTTCCAATACAAAATCCTGTGTAGTGATGTTGGCGACATCAATTTGAACATCCAAGGTGTCGCTGGAAATATAACCATCAATTTCGGCCAATACTTCATACATACCAGCTTCTAAGCCCATAATGGCATAGTTGCCATCAACATCGGTAAAAGAAGTTGTGTTCAATGTATCTGCCGCAAACACAGAAATCAAAGTACCTTCCAAAGGCGTGGATACCTCTTCTACCAAAGTAGAAACATTTCCAGCTAAAGTTCCAGCAGTTGATGCATTGGTTGCTTTGATAACGGGTTTAAAGTTAAAGCCATTGATTCCAGCAGGAGTATCGAAACTACCTTTTGCTACAAATGAACTGCTTACATCAAAATCCAATAAAAGATCGGTAGAAAGTCCGCTAGTAACAGTAATACCTGGCTCAACGAACACTTTGATACCGCTTGAACTTCCACTTGGCACCTTTAAATCGAATACAGTTTCGTCGGTCAAAACAACATTCACACCTGTTACATAAACTCTTATAAGGTCATAAGTGCCAGCAGGTACTTCAATATTGGCTAATTGCTCAGTAACACCATTGGTCAATTCCAAAAGGTTCATTTCAATTTCCTCTTCCATTAGAGTGATGTATGGAGAGCTGCTATCGTCTGCATTGTCATCTTGAACCTGACGTGCTTCAATTTTAAAGACAGTGACATTGGCTTCGGCCATAAGGTCGTATGGATAGGGTTTGTCCGTCATTCTAACTGACAAGGTGCCCATTCCATCAGAGCTGCCACTTCCTTTATCATCGGAACAGCTAGTTATTACGATACCAAAAGCCATTAAAATTCCATAAAAAATCTTTGTTCTCATCGTATGGGGTTTTAGTAAAAACAGGGCATAGGTATCCCCGTCTTGATTTTATATATTCTGAACATGCAATTTTGTAAAAACCCTACCCAAAAAAGGAAAAAACACTATTTTCTCGATGAAATACAGTTTTTTTTAAGGAAATATCCAATAATTTGGTTTTTATCGAAGAAATGACTTTTAATTTTTATAAATAAAATTGGGAGCTTGTTGGTAAACGAAGGTGTCGTCGGTTAAAACTTTTAATTCTTTGGTTTCCCAATTCATCAATCCAATGTGAAATTGCGTCTGGTCATTATCGAACAATTCAATGGCCAACCATTTGCCATCAGGGCTCCAATCGTGCCACCCTTCGTTTTGGGTGTTTTCGGTCAATTTCCAATGTTTGCTTCCATCCAAGCTTACAGCGTACAAACTATATTTTCCATTTCGAATACTTTGGTAAGTAACATAGTTTTCGGTGGGGTGTAATCGTGGCGCACCTGCTTTATAACCGTATTTTGAAGCTTGGGTTTCTTCTTCGGGATATTGTGTGAGTTGCTTTAAGTTGTTCCCATCTACATCAATTATATAGAGTTCTTCATTGAATCCATCCATATTTTTATTGACGGTACTTCCACCCCTAAAAACTATTTGCTCACCATCATTTACAAACAAAGGGTCAGCTGCATATGGAAGTCCAGTGTCCAATCTGTGAATAACAGTTCCATTACTACTATCCAGGACATAAAAAGTAGATTCGTTGAACAGTTTTGGTTTAACAATAAGCTCCTTGCCATCATTTCTAGTGCTCATCCAACTATCGGCCAACTGCAAGTCCGATACTTTTTGAACGTTTTCACCATTAAAGTCACTTTTGTAGAGGAAAAAACAGCGCTTGCAAGCATCCCTATCAGAAACAAAATATAGCGTGTTCCCGTAAGAATAATACGTCCATTCAACATTATAGAGGTCAGTAATATTTCGTTGGTTGGTTCCATCGAGATTCATGGAATACACCTCGTAATTTTCAATGTCGAGGTCACGAAGTACATTATATACCAATCCTAATTCATGTTCAGAAGCGTCCTTATCAGATTTGCAGGACAGGAGTAATGCTAAAAGTCCAAGAATAGTAATTCCTTTAACCATGATAATTTTAGTTTGTTTAAAATTTTTGCGCGGTTGAAGTTACTAAACTCTTCGATTTTTTAAAATGATAATTTATCTCTGAACTTCTACTTTATTAGAGGTGAAATATTTTTTACGTAGCCAGAATGAAACTTTAACCAATAGAATAAGCGCAGGAACTTCAACCAACGGCCCAATAACCCCAGCAAAGGCTTGACCTGAATTCAAACCAAAAACGGCAATGGCAACGGCAATGGCCAATTCAAAGTTGTTTCCTGCGGCCGTGAATGCCACAGAAGCAGTTTTGTCATATTCTGCACCCATTGCTTTGGCGGTAAAAAATCCGATGATGAACATTAAAGCAAAATACACGAGTAAGGGAATGGCGATGATCAATACATCCATAGGTATTTCCACGATCAATTCACCTTTCAAGGAAAACATGATGATTATGGTAAACAAAAGTGCTATCAAGGTAATAGGCGAAATGGTAGGGATAAATTTTTCCTTGTACCAATCCTCTCCTTTTAGTTTCACCAAAATTTGTCGGCTGAGTATTCCCATTAAAAATGGGATACCAAGATAAATAGCCACACTTTCAGCTATGGTTCCAATAGAAATATCTACAATGGCTCCTTCAAATCCAAAATAGGGCGGAAGTAAGGTAATAAACAACCAGGCGTAAAAACTATAGGCGAAAACCTGAAAAATACTATTTAAAGCAACTAAGCCAGCACCATATTCGCTGCTTCCTTCGGCTAAATCGTTCCAGACCAATACCATGGCAATGCAACGGGCCAATCCAATTAAAATTAAGCCTACCATATATTCTGGGTAATCCCGAAGAAACAGTATCGCAAGAATGAACATTAAAATGGGCCCCACAATCCAGTTCAACACAAGTGAAATGGTCAAAATTTTGGTGTTTTTAAACACTTTGAGTAGTAGAGCATATTTCACCTTAGCCAATGGAGGGTACATCATTAAAATTAACCCAATGGCAATCGGGATATTGGTGGTGCCGCTGCTAAATGAATTCACGAAGTCGGGAAAACTTGGGGAAAAGTATCCGATACTGACTCCCATAGCCATTGCCACAAAAATCCAAAGTGTCAGGTTTTTATCTAAAAAACTTAATTTCTTCTGGGCCATTTTAATTTATTTGGGAAAAGACATAAAACATTTCGGCAGCAATTTGTTGGCTACGCTCACTGTATTTTTCAGCTTGTTGAGGTGAGTTGTCAAAAGCTTTTGGGTCTTCGTAAGTGATAGGGATTCGTTTTTCGGCCCCAGGAACAAAAGGACAACCCTCGTCAGCTTGTGAGCAGGTCATGATGGCGGCGAAATCTGATTTTGGGTTGAAATCATCATCCATTCGTTTGGAAAAACAGATCACAGGATGTTCATTTTCCGAAAACTTGATGCCGTATATAGGATTTTTACCCTCGGACAGTGTATTCACCTCGAAACCTGTGTTGGCCAAAGTCGAAGCCACCATGGGAAATAGGGCAGTAGCTTCCGTGCCTCCAGAATAGCAGCTCACATTTTTAATCCCAAAATAATGTGCCATCGTCTGTGCCCAAATCTGGGATAAATGGCTTCGTCTGGAGTTGTGGGTACAGATAAAATTGAGTCGAATCGACTCTTTTTTATCCATCTTATCCTGAATGTACTCCACAAGTGGAGCTAGAGTTTGTTTTCTATCCTCGGAAATGGATTGTGCATCCAGATTTGAAATAAAATCGTTCAACACTGCGTAATGTGACATAAATTTTGAGTTTTAGCAACAACCGCTTCCTGGAACACATCCAGAATTTTGAAGCTCGGAAAGTTTCACTTTAGGTTTTTCAGCTGGGACCCCACATTTATCCCTTGCCAAGCAATCTGTTTCTTTGGAGGTAAGTAAGAAGTTTTTACCGTCAAAATCCAGTGCAAATTTCTCAATGGTCTGCCCTTGGTATTCTACTTCGACTTCCAAGTCTCCTATTCCTAACGTTTTTTGGGACAATTCGATAATGTGGACCAATTTTTCTGGATGAAGCCTATGGTCGTAATCGTCCGCGTTCCAAAGTTGAAAGTTGACTACTTCCTCATTGCGAACAGTGCCTCCACAATCGATAAAGTGCTTGGTAATTTTTCCAACTTCGGTTACATGAAAATGGTTGGGGACCAAATCCCCGTTTGGCAATTGGAACGCGATGGTGTCCAATTGGGCCAATGTTGATTTAACTTCTTCTAATTTCATGATTTTATATTTATTGTAATATTGCGATTAATAAGTTTAAATTTTTTTAGCAGCAATCCTTATTTAAAAGGTCTTGATCTAAGAACTCTGACATTACCAATTTCATTTTTTTCCAATTATCGGCATCAATGCAGTAGCAAACACTGGTACCCTCAACGTTGCCTTTGATCAACCCCAAGAGCTTTAACTCTTTTAAATGTTGAGAGATGGTTGGTTGTGCCAAGCCGATTTCATCCACTAAATCTCCGCAAACACAAGCATTCAACTTAAATAAATACTGAAGAATGGCAACGCGAGCTGGGTGTCCAAACACCTTTGCGTATTGGGCAATCTCATTTTGTTTATCAGTAAATATTTCAGTTTTGGCTAAGCCCATAGTTTTATTTGTTCATTGCAATATTACGATTAATGGATTTATCACCAAAGTTTTTGTTGGATTTATTTCTTAATGGTTTGAAAAACATAGTTGAATACTAGTTCATTCTTATTAAATTGCGTTATGCACACTAAAACATAACGATTGTAATTTGTCCCTGACAGAAAAAATATATCTGGATTACAACGCTACCACTCCTACTGACCCAAGGGTGGTAGAGGCCATGCTACCGTATTTTACCCAAAATTTCGGCAATGCTAGCAGTGACCATTCTTTTGGTTGGCATGCTGAAGATGCGGTGGAAACAGCAAGAGAACAGGTGGCCAAGTTGGTCAATTGTAGGCCAAATGAAATCACTTTTACTTCGGGAGCTACAGAGGCCGCCAACTTGGTTTTATTCGGATTTTGTAAAAGAAATAGGGATAAAGGAAACCACATTATTTCCTGTAAAGCGGAGCATAAAGCTGTGCTTGAAACCTTGGAAGCCTTGGAGTCCAAAGGTTTTGAAGTCACCTATTTGGATGTAGACAAACAGGGGAATATTGATTTAAATGTATTGAAGGACACAATAAAACCATCCACTATTTTGGTTTCCCTGATGTTGGCCAACAACGAAACAGGAATCATTCACCCCTTAAAATCCATAACTGAAATTTCCCATTCCAAAAATGTTCCTGTGATGTCTGACATTACGCAGGCCGTGGGGAAAATTCCAGTCGATTTACAAGATTTAGGATTGGATATCGCCATTTTTTCATCTCATAAACTCTATGGCCCTAAAGGGGTTGGCGCACTTTATTTAAATAAGAGCAAAAATATTTCCATTAATAAACATCTTTTCGGGGGAAGCCATGAAAAGGGTGTCCGACCAGGAACTTTGAACGTGCCTGGGATAGTTGGTTTTGGTACAGCATGTAAAATAGCGCAGCAAGTCCTGGAGGAAAACCAACATAAACTTAAAACCCTTCAAATCCAATTGGAGGAAAAGCTTTTGGAAATAGACGGGGCAACAATTAATGGCCAAAATGAAAATCGTTTGCCCAATACCACCAATGTATCTTTCAAAGAGGTGGATGGCACTAAACTGCTTCGTTATTTGAACACCTTGGCTGTTTCTCGAGGTTCCGCGTGTACGGCAAATCAGGTGAATCCATCCCATGTTTTAAATGCAATGGGAGTTGAAGATGAGCTTGCGTTGGCAAGTTTACGCATCAGCACGGGGCGAAATACAACTTCTGAGGACATAGCAAATGCAGTTTCCCAAATTAGAAAAGCTGTCAACCAACTAAAAACGATTACGGTATGAGGGAGTTGGATGTCATCATAGCGCAATATCAAGAGTTGAAAACTCAGGGCATTCGCTGTGTTTTGGCCACGGTTGTCCATGTTGATGGATCATCCTACCGCCGAGCAGGTGCTCGCATGTTGGTGGATGAATTTGGAAATATCATTGGAGCTATTAGCGGAGGTTGTCTGGAGGGTGATGCCCTCAGAAAGGCTCTTTTTGCGTTGGACCGACAGGAAAACAAGCTTGTCACTTACGACACCAGTGATGAGGATGATGCGGTAATAGGCGCACAATTGGGTTGCAATGGTATAATTCAGGTGATGTTCGAACCCATTGATTATTCCGATGAAAATAATTCCTGCGAACTTTTAAAAGTTGTTGCCCAACAGGAAGTTCCAATGGCCGTTTCAGTAGTTTTTGACTTGGACAAATCCCAACAGCAAATAGGAACCTGTTTGGTCTCGTATGAAGATCAAGCTCTTTTGGGTGGGCAAATACCCAATGAATTGCAACAAGCCTTACTTTATAAGGGTAGGGAAGCCATTAATGATGGCAGTTCTTGTTTTGCGGAGTTAACAACTGAAGAAAAAACCTATTTTGCCTTTATACAGTTGCATCAACCTCCTGTAAAATTGGTTTTGGTAGGAGCAGGGAACGATGCCCAGGTTTTGGCCCAACAAGCCGAATTGCTGGGTTGGAAGGTAACCGTGACCGATGGCAGACCAACTCACGCCAACAAAGAACGTTTTGTGGGGTCGTGTCAAGTAATCGTGACCAAGCCAGAGGAAACCCTAAAAAACATCAATATGAATCAGCGGACCTGTTTTGTGTTGATGAGTCATAATTATAATTATGATCTAGCGGTGCTTAAGTTACTGCTTGGGAATCATGAGATACCCTACATCGGTATTTTAGGGCCTTTGAAAAAATATGAACGTATGCTCAATGAGCTTGCGGATGATGGTATTGAGGTTTCAAAAGACGATCTGGCCAAAATCCATGCACCTGTCGGATTGGAAATAGGTGCAGAGACCCCTGCCGAAATTGGATTGTCGATTTTAGCTGAAATCCAAAGCGTGTTGACCAACAATGAAGCTCGACCTTTGAAGCAAAAAACCGAGCCGATTCACGATATAGATCAGAACCAATTTCAAAAAATAACACTATGAGTTCAGAAGAAAACATAGCGGTGATTGTTTTGGCAGCAGGTGGCTCCACCCGTTTGGGACGTCCTAAGCAGTTGGTTGAATTCAAAGGGGAAACACTTTTGGAGCACACGATGCATGAAGTAGATGGGTTGGGTTTCCAGACCAAGATTTTGGTTTTGGGGTCTAAAAATGAAGAAATTCAGAGTAGAATCGACCCCAAAAGCTTTAAAATGGTCGTTAACATGGATTGGGAGCAGGGAATGGCATCAAGCATCAAGGTTGGACTGGAAGCTGCGATTACGGAAGAAAATGGATTGAACCATGTATTGTTTCTTGTATCCGATCAACCCTTTTTGGAACGCGCGAACTTAATCAAACTGGTAAATACGCAATTGACCAAGAACCCAAAAGCAACCTATTCCCAATATGGAGAAAATATTGGAGTACCAGCCATTTTTGATAAGGCAGTATTTCCGCTTTTATTGAATTTGAAAGGAGACGAAGGAGCCAAAAAGCTGATACACTTGGAAGATTTCAAATATTGCACGGAAGTCTTTAAAAAAGGTGGGTTTGATGTTGATACCGAAGAAGATGTACAGCAACTAAAGCAAATGGAAGTATGACAGTGACCATAAAATATTTTGGTTTGGTGGCCGAAGCAGCCGAAAAGTTTGAAGAGGTTATGGAACTTCACGGAGCGATTACTGCCTCGGAACTAAAAACGCAATGCTTGAATGGTTTGGCCATTGCGGACAAGGATTCCGTGCAGATTGCGGTAAACCAAAATTTGGATGATACAATAACCCTTAAAGATGGGGACGAAGTGGCCTTATTGCCACCATTCGCAGGAGGATGAGCAGATACGACAGACAAATAAAACTCACGGACGTTGGCCCTGATGGTCAAGCAAAACTTCGCAATGCCAAAGTGTTGATAGTTGGTGTTGGGGGACTGGGCTGTCCTGCTGCCATGTATTTGGCAGGGGCAGGAGTCGGTAAAATTGGCTTGATGGATCATGATAAGGTCGATATGTCCAATTTGCATCGACAAGTGCTGTTTCAAGAAACGGATGTGGGGAGGCCAAAAGCCGTTGTTGCCAAGGAACGATTGGAAAAACAAAACAGTGATGTAGCGTTTGAGGTGTACGAAGAGCCATTGACTATTGAAAACGCCGAAAACATCATCAAACAATACGATATAGTTTTGGATGGCACTGACAATTTTGAAACCAAGTACCTGATCAACGATGCTTGCATATTGACTGACAAACCTTGGGTTTTTGCCTCAATTTATAAAAATGAGGGGCAATTATCAGTCTTTAATTATAAAAATGGGCCTACCTACCGTTGTGTGTTTCCGAAAAGTACACGACAGAACATCAGTTGTGAGGCCACGGGAGTATTGGGCGTATTACCTGGCATTTTGGGAACGCTTCAAGCGGCAGAAGTACTTAAAATTATTTTGGGTGCTGGTGAGGTATTGACGGGTAAGCTAAAGCTTATCAACATGATGCAAGGCAGCGAGCAGACCATCAACATAAACAAGCGCCCCGAAGAAATTGAAAAAATACGCAAGCATGGGATAGCTCCCGTTTATATTGATTGTGATTTAAAAAATAAAGAACAATGGTATCTCGATGTGCGTGAAGTGTTCGAACAACCCAAGCCGAAAGGCAAAAAAGTGTTGAGTATTCCCATGGGCGATTTAACATCACGATACCAAGAAATACCGAACAATCAAGAGGTTTTTGTGTTCTGCCAGTCTGGAAAACGAAGCAAGAATGCAATTGAAATCCTTAAAAATGAATTTGGCTTCCACAACTTAAAAAATGTGGAGGGCGGCATAGAAACAATTATTGATGGATAAAAGGAAACCTAAAAAGGTGTTCATACAAGGAGCGATTCCTCCTGAAAAAATAGCGACTTCGGTGGCCAACCACCAAAGCAAGTCTAATATTGGCGCCCACAGTATTTTTTTGGGACAGATCAGGGCTGACGAAGTGGACGGAAAAACCGTGACCGCTATCGATTACACGGCCTATGAAGAAATGGCGGAAAATGTGTTCCACCAAATTCGCGAAGCCACATTTGCCAAGTTCGATATTACCTGTGCCCATGTGTACCATAGTTTGGGCAAGGTAAACGTTGGGGAGTTGTGTCTTTTTGTGTTCACCTCATCGGCACACCGAAAGATAGCCATAGAGGCCACCAACTTTTTGGTTGAGGAAATCAAGGCCAAAGTCCCTGTGTTCGGCAAAGAAATTTTTGAGGACGAAACCCATCAATGGAAAGTAAACAAGTAAATGGTAGATATAACTCATAAAGTGACCACTTTGCGGGAAGCCACCGCTGAAGCCATCGTAAAAACGAGTAGTCAGGCTACAATTGATGCTATACAAAACAATGAAGTTCCTAAAGGAAATGTGTTTGAAATGGCTAAGGCAGCTGGTTTGTTGGGCGTTAAAAAAACGCCAGACCTATTGCCTGATTGTCATCCGTTGCCCATCGAATATACTGGCATTGAATACACTATAAATGGATTGGACATTACCATTTCCATGACGGTTAAGACCATTTACAAAACTGGGGTAGAGGTGGAGGCAATGCACGGCGCAAGCGTCGTGGCTCTAACCATGTACGATATGCTAAAGCCGATTGACAAAAATGTCGAGATTGGCACCATACATTTAAAATCGAAAAAAGGAGGGAAATCCTCTTATAAAATCAATTCAGAAGGGTTGACTGCTGATGTGGTTGTCTGTTCCGATACCATTTCCAAAGGAAAAGGGGAGGATAGAGCAGGAGAAGCTATTATGGAAAAGCTGGAGGCATTTGGAGTAACATCCCAAAAAAGCATCATTCCCGATGAGGCTGAGGAAATCATCAAAAAAGTGGAAAACACGACTGCAGACCTGATGATTTTTACGGGAGGAACGGGCGTGGGGCCACGAGACGTCACCCCACAGACCTTGGAGCCCTTGTTGGACATCAAACTAAAAGGAGTAGAAG
Organism: Flagellimonas zhangzhouensis; assembly: GCF_900102925.1. Classification (GTDB taxonomy): domain Bacteria; phylum Bacteroidota; class Bacteroidia; order Flavobacteriales; family Flavobacteriaceae; genus Flagellimonas; species Flagellimonas zhangzhouensis. Next base: position 991,337 of record NZ_FNKI01000002.1, read on the forward strand.
AACAAATGCGAAACTACGGGCAAAATCGAATGCCCTATGCGATGTTCTCGCGTTCCATCGCGGGCATCAAAGATGGTAAATTGATATTGGCATTGCCAGGCTCCACAAAAGGAGCATCGGAATCCATGGATGCGATTTTCCCACACGTATTGCACGCATTTAAAGTGATTGAAGGAAAAAGACATGATTGATTATAAACCACAAATAATAGACAATTTCGGTAGGCCACATACTTATCTCCGAATTTCATTGACGGATCGGTGCAATCTTCGATGCTTTTACTGCATGCCCGAAGAAGGTATTGAGTTGATGGAAAAGCCAAGTATCATGACCTTGGAAGAAATCATAGAGATGACACGAACATTTCGTGATTTGGGTGTGGATACGGTTCGGCTGACAGGTGGCGAACCTTTGGTTCGGAAGAATTTTGGCTTTTTGGTAGAAGAGTTGGCTAAATTGGGTGTGACCCTAAAATTGACCACCAACGGAATTGTTCTTGACAAATATTTAGAGCTGTTTGATAAAATTGGTTTGCGCAAAATCAATTTTAGTTTGGACACATTGGATAAGGCAAAATCTATTTTCATTACCAAGCGGGACTATTACGAGCGCATTATGAGAAATCTCGAAATGGCGCTCGATTTGGACATGCAAATCAAACTAAATGTTGTATTGATCAAAGGTGTTAACGAAAATGAGATCAACGATTTTATTGCATTGACCCAACATAAAGATTTAAGCATCAAATTTATCGAGTTTATGCCGTTCAAGGGCAATAAATGGGATTGGAGCAAAGGGGTTTCCAAAGAAGAAATCTTGCAAACAATTGGAGATAAGTATGGAGAAATAGAGGCCTTGAACAATCCCAAGCACAGTACCTCCACCAATTTTAAAGTAAAAGACCACAAGGGTAGTTTTGGTATTGTGAGCACCATCACTAATCCGTTTTGTGATGATTGTAACCGTATTCGTTTGACCGCAGATGGCAATATGAAAAATTGTCTTTTCGCTACCTCCGAAACTGATTTGTTGACCCCACTTCGCAACGGAGAACAGATTAATAATACAATTTTGGAGGCTATTAAATCCAAAAAACATTCGCGTGATGGTATGGAGTTGAAAATGGACGCCGAACACTACGAACAAAACCGTTCAATGATTTCAATAGGAGGCTAATGGTTACTATACAAGAAGCACTTCGAATCATTCAGGATCAAAAAATCAGTTTAAAAAGTGAATTGAAACCTTTGGAGGAGGCTCTTGGCTTTGCCTTGGAAACCGAAACCATAGCTCCTTTTGATGTGCCTGAGTTTGATAATTCAGCCATGGACGGTTATGCCTTGTGCGGACTGTTTCAAGAATACCAATTGGTAGGGGAGGTGGCTGCTGGAGATTCCAAGGAAATTGAATTGAAAGATGGCGAGGCTGTTCGAATTTTCACAGGAGCAAAAGTCCCTGAGAAAGCTACAGCTGTCATGATGCAGGAGAAAACTTCGGTTAAGGAAAGCACGCTTTATCTGGATGAAATGCCCAGAGTTGGACAAAATATTCGGAAAAAGGGAGGTCAATTGACTGAGGGGCAAACTGTGTTTGAAAAAGGTCATTTATTAAATCCACCATCCTTGTCCCTAATGGGCAGTTTAGGATTGGAGGCTTTAGAGGTCATATCAAAACCAAAAATCAATATCATCACAACTGGAAATGAGCTCGTAAAACCAGGTCAGCCTAAAACAGTGGGGCAGATTTACGAATCCAATAGCTTTGCGATTTCTGGAGCGTTGCAGCAATTCGGTTTTCAATACCATCAAAAAACACAAATAAAAGATGATTTTGACGCCACAAAAGTTGGAATCAAAAGGGCTTTGGAGTCATGTGATGTACTCATTATCTCTGGTGGAATTTCAGTCGGGGATTACGATTTTGTAAAACAATCCCTTGAGGAAAATGGGGTCAATGAATTGTTTTATAAGGTGTTTCAAAAACCAGGTAAACCATTGTATTTTGGTCGCAAGGAGAATCAATTTGTGTTTGCACTCCCAGGAAACCCCGCATCTTCATTGACTTGTTTTTATGTATACGTACTTCCCTTGTTACATCGATTGTCTGGATATGAAAAGAACGGTTTAACAACTTATCAATTTCCGATAAAGCATCCCTTTAAAAACACATTTGGACGTCCATCCTTTTTAAAAGCTGCTGTTATTGACGGAAATGTTGAGATTTTGGATGGACAAGGCTCATCAATGATTCGATCAATGGCAAAAGGGAACGCACTCGCTTTTGTGGACGATGGCGAAACATTGAATGACGGGGATATGGTGAGGTGCAAATTAATATCCTAATATGAGTATTGAATATTTACCCATTATTTTCTTCCTGATAGCACTTTTTTATAGCTCGGTCGGATTTGGAGGCGGTTCCAGTTATTTGGCCATTTTAAGCCTTTTTTTGACCGATTTCTACGAGATTCGCTCCACCGCTTTGGTGCTGAACATTTGTGTAGTTACCATCGGCACCTTGGTTTTTATTAAAAATAAGGTGTTCAATATCAAATTGTTTTGGCCCTTTTTGGCAGCAAGTATTCCGTTATCGTATTTGGGTGCACAAATTCGGTTGTCACAGACCTCATTTTTCTTGATTTTGGGCAGTGCATTGATTTTGGCTGGCTTTTTTATGATTTTGAGATTCACCAAAAAGAAATTGGATTCTAAACAATTTTCAAACCCTAAAAAGATGGCGCTTGGAGGCGGTATCGGTTTGCTTTCTGGTATTTCTGGGATTGGAGGAGGTATTTTTCTTTCCCCTGTCTTAAATCTTTTAAAATGGGCCGATCCTAGGGTCGTGGCCTCATTGGCTTCGGTTTTTATTTGGGTGAACTCTATTGCGGGATTGGTTGGATTGCACGCTGCAGGCACCTATAAATTAAATGAAGAACTGATACTTCGATTGGTGATTGCCGTAGTCGTAGGGGGAAGTATTGGTTCCTATCTGTCCAATAAAAAATTCAACTTAAAGTTCTTGGGCGTGCTTACTAGCATTTTGGTGCTGTATGTGGGGCTTCGATTGATTTTGCAGCACGGATTTGGCATTCAAATTTAATTTTCCTTAAATCGATACAGGAATGGAGCCCTGTTTTGTGCGCCAGTAAATTTTTTTCCAAGGCGTTCCAGCACATTGAGTTCCAATATTTTTTTCTGAAAATTGTTCATTGGGAAAGATGTATCATGAACAGCTTCGTAAAGTTCTTTTACCTCTTTCATGGTAAACGTTTTGGGCAATAGGTTGAATCCAATCAGTTTTTCATCCAAAATTTGACGTAGTGCCTTTAATCCGTACGAAACGATGGTGTCGTGATCGTGGGTTAGATTAGGTAGGTCATCAATGTTTCGCCATTCAATGGAAGCCCCAAACTCTCCAGGTTTCGGATTTACTTTATTAATATCTACTAAAGCATAATATCCAATACAAACAAATCGATTTGCCATCCAAGCAATGGTTTTTTCATCAAATCGTTTGTCATTTAATTGCAATAACCCTTGTTTGATGTTTTCCTTGTACTTGCTTTGCAAGATTCTATTTTCATCACCAAAAACCCTGAATTGCTCCAAATAAATATTATCCAATCCTGTAGACCTTTTTAAAATCCTCGCAGCAGCTGCATCTACACTTTCTGTTTTTAGAATATAGCCACCAGGTAAACTCCAAAGATTATCGCCATAGGTTAATTCGGAAACCAACACTTTCAACTCCTTATCCTTAAATCCAAAAATCACACAGTCAATCGATAGTTGAGAGATATAATCGTCAATATTAAATGTACTCATATAACTGTTTGATTTATGGTTGTCTACACAAAAATAGCTTTATTATCTTTTTTATAGAAAATAAAAACTATATTTATCAAAATAAGTCGCACAAACTTATAAACTAAACAACATAAACATGGAAAAATCTATCTGTGTTCAAGGGCCAAAATACGGCTTGAACCAATTTCGTGGTGCATTTAAACCACTTTTATTTACAGTCCTCACCTTTTATTTCATGGGCAACGGACAAGCTCAAAGCGATTCTTTGGCTATTGTACATCTACTGGAAAAAGAATCCTTGACCTGGCGTAAGGGTGATGTGGCTGGTCATGCCGAATGCTGGCAAGAACGACCCTATAATCGAATTTTGGCCGCAACTCCAGATGCGCGGGTCATTGATATTCCAATATCTACTATGATTAATCCTCCTGCAGATATTATTGGGAATGGTGGGTTGGCTATCAATTCCAACTATAAAATGAAAATTGACGGTGACAACGCTTTTGTGAGTCACGATGAGCTATCGATTGACCCTGAAGGCAACGAAACAAAATCCATTGAGATGCGAGTGTTGGAAAAAGTGAACAACCAATGGAAGTTGGTAGGGCAATCTGCGTTACTTTATAAAGAAGATGACAATGAGGCAAAGAAAGATACCACGAGTTATATTCAAACGGTGGATATTACCACAGGAAGAATTGAAACCATTCTTACCATACATGAACATTTTGAAGCTCCCAATTGGCATCCTGATAATTACTTGATTGTAAACAGTAAGGGAAAACTTTACAACTTGGATTTGGCTACCAAAAAAATGAAATTGATTGATACGGGTTTTGCCGACCAATGCAATAACGATCACGGAATTTCTCCTGACAACAAATGGTTGGCAATCAGTCATAACGATGTAAACGACCCATCTCCCAAAGGATATAAATCAGCTATTTACGTATTGCCCATTGAAGGGGGAGAGCCTAGACGGGTCACCAAAGAAGTGATGTCTTTCTGGCACGGATGGTCACCCGATGGTAAAACCTTGACCTATTGTGCGGAGCGTAACGGAAACTACGATGTGTATTCCATCGGAGTAAATGGCGGACGTGAAAAAAGGCTTACCAAAACTGCGGGATTGGATGATGGACCTGAATATTCTCCAGACGGAAAATATATTTATATGAACTCCTACCGAACAGGTCATATGCAGATTTGGCGTATGCGGGCCAACGGCTCAAAACCTGAGCAACTTACTTTTGATGAAAACTCAAATTGGTTCGCACATCCATCTCCAGATGGTAAATGGATTGCCTATATTGCCTACACCTCCGACCAAAAAGAAGCACATTTGTTCGGTAAACAAGTCAAATTGCGATTAATGAATTTGGAAACCAGAGAGATAACAGATTTAACTCCTGTATTTTTTGGCGGACAAGGAACAATCAATGTGCCATCATGGAGTCCAGATAGCAAAAAAATTGCCTTTGTAAGTTATTCCATCAACTAAAAAAACTAAACAATACCTAATGAAAAACAACAACAAGAATGCCAGGAGAAGGTTCCTCTACCAAATTGGAGCAACAACTTTAGCCTCGGCAGCTACGCCTTTTGCTTCCTTCGCACAAGAAAAGGCAGAAGAACGTATACTTCGCTATGATAAAATATTTAGTGCCAACGATAAAGTTCGAATTGGAGTTATCGGATATGGAGTGCAAGGTCATTTTGATTTGAGTACCGCTTTAAAAGTTCCAGGGGTGGAATTGGCAGGTATTTGCGATCTGTATTCGGGAAGAGTGGAAAGGGCCAAGGAAGAATTTGGCAAAGATTTATATACTACAAGAAACTATAAAGATCTATTGGATAGGGACGATATTGATGCCGTCCTAATTTGTACAACCGATGTTTGGCATGCCCAAATAACTTTGGATGCTTTGGCGAAAGGCAAACATGTGTACTTGGAAAAGCCAATGGTGCATAAAATTGAGGAAGGGTATGCTGTTATGAAAGCAGCCAAAGCCTCAGGTAAGGTATGTCAGATTGGTAGTCAAAGGGTGAGTAGTGTTGGATATGCAAAAGCTAAGGAACTACTGGCTTCTGGAGAAATCGGAAATTTAAACATGGTGAACGCCATGTGGGACCGTCAAAGTTCTATTGGCGCTTGGGAATACACCATTCCAAATGATGCCAGTGCAGAGACTACCGATTGGGAAACTTTTATAGAAGTAACCGATAAAATGGCCTTTGATGCTAAAAAATTCTTTTGGTGGAGAGCCTTTAAGGAATTAGGTACTGGTGTAGCAGGTGATTTATACATTCATTTATTAAGTGGCACCCATTTTATGACCAATTCCATTGGGCCAGAGAGCATATACAGCACAGGTCAGTTTAGTTATTGGAAAGATGGCAGAAACATGCCCGATGTAATGTCTGGTGTAATGCAATATCCTGATAGTGATGAACATCCCGCTTTTCAGTTAAATGTTCGGGTGAATTTTATCAGTGGAACAGGAGGGAAGGAAGTGATTGAATTGATTGGTTCCAAAGGTGTTATCCAAGTGAACGGAAACGATATTACGGTGAAGAAAAATATTATGCCCGAGGCTCCAGGTTTTGGAGGGTATGATTCGGTGTTCACTTTTCCAGAACGAATGCAGGAACAGATGACCAAAGAATACAATGCCAAATGGACCAAGGAACAGACCCAACGAAAGGCCATTGGTGATGTAATTTATAAAGCGCCAGAAGGCTATAGTGACCATTTGGACCATTTCACCAATTTCTTTGATGCTATTAGATCAGGAAAAGAAGTGGTGGAGGATGCTGAATTTGGTTTTAGGGCCGCAGCTCCCGCATTGTCTTGTAATGACAGTTATTTCAGTAAAAAGATTATTCAGTGGGACCCAAAAACCATGAAACTGGTATAAAAATTCAATACTAAACCTAAATAATAGGGTTGGTGTAATTCATATTGAATTATATCAGCCCTAAAATTTTCTCATGGTTTGATGCAATGGCTTGTTCTAGATCTTTTGTCAATTCGGAATAAGCTTGTAGAAGTTGTTGCGCTTCAGGAGTCAGTTCGGCACCACCACCCGAAACACCACCTTTATGGAGGGTTACAAAGGGCGTTTTTCCTCTTGCATTTAAATCATCGACCATGGCCCACGCTTTGCGGTAGCTCATCTTCATTTCTTTGGCCGCTTTGGATAGTGAACCGTGTTCATTGATCATTTGTAAAAGCTGTACCCTTCCTGGACCAAAGAATTTTTTGCCATCAATATCTATCCAGCATCGCATTTTTAATTCTTTGTTTTCCTCCATGATTATTATGTTTTTACTTTCATCAAGATAATTAAAACCTATCATAGATCAGTCTTCGGTACTTAATTATCTAGGCTCTTTTAATTGCCTTGTAATCCAAAAGCACTTTTATCGACCATGACTATGACAATACGGGATACATTGTTTTGGCTGTTGTTATCGAAAAAGTCAATGGGCAATTATATTCAGAATATTTGGAAGACCTTATTTTTATTCCTGCTGGAATGCAATCTTCTACCGTTTTTACGGTCAACAAAAATCCAGAAGAATATGAAAATGTTGCCAAGGGATACACCTATAACGAAAGTAAAATGGAGTATCAAGAGGCGAGCGAAGATAAAAACCATGACCTTGTATTTACCCGAAACCAAAGAGTTTCTTGTTATTTTGTGCAATAACAGGTACGATTAAACCTATAAATCATTTGAAGAAGGATTGTATGAGTTGATTCAGAAAAAAAGCTATGATTAACTAATTATGTCTGACATTATCTCAATTGGAGAGATTTGAGATGAGAAAATCATTTTAATAACCTCTTTTTTTTATTTCAGCCACACGACTCTCAAGCATTAGGTAATATTCATCAAAAGACATTTGCTTTGATGCTTTTGGAGGTTCGATAGAGATAGGTATTTTCTCGAGCTTTTTGAATTTGTAAAACACCTTGTCCCGTTTCAATTCAAGGATAAGCCCAGGAAGACCATTATACCCCAAAGGACCTATGGAGTAGGAGAGTTCAGATGTAAACCACACTTCGATTTGTTCAACAAAACTTCCTATTTTTCGAGTGGTACTGGCCTTTTTGGCTTTGTATTCGCCTATACGTTTGGTTTCATCACTAATAACCCATGTTACATTCTCTTTTAATGCAAGTAGAAGTGGACCATTTTCGAAATCATTCTTATAAATCGATTTTTCAGGGTTTTCTTTTTCGGTATACCAAATTTCATCACCTGCACTAAAACCCAAGGCTAATCTGTATAATTCAATCTGAGAATAGTCTTCGATCATAGGTTCGGTTTTTCTAAAAATCGATTTTCCGTTTTCATTTATCAACAGTTCAAACTCAAAACCTGAGATAACTTCATTGACCAACATAAAAGCACCTCCCACTTCGGCACTTTTAATACTGTCAAAGTTGACTCTTTGTTCAACAGTATAAGTGATCTTAACAGACTCTTGCGCTGCAACACTTGCCATAAAGAATATGCAAAAGCATAGGATAATGAAGTGTTTTTTGGTTGCTGTTTTCATACTTATCTGAATTTTGACTACTTCTTTTCCTTAGGTTTATTAATCAATTTATAGATTAAAAAAAGGGGAATCAATGTAAGAAAACCCCAAGTTTTACTCACAATGCTCCAAATAATAATTCCACAGAGAAAACCAATTATCACGGCATCAACTATCTTTGGATTCTTCATCGAGATCAGAAGTTTTTTTAAAATTTAAACAACGGGAGTTGTAAGGTTAATGGTGTTTTTACTGTAACTAATTTAAATAAATGAAAATAAAACATGTGATTTCAGATAATAATTGTCTCCAATTATTCTCATGTCAAAAAGTTGCGAGCGAAGACTTTTCTTATCTTAGATAGATAGCTAGACACCTCGTCCAAAGACGTTCTAATCGATTGTAAGATTAAATGTAAAAATTGCAATACAATTATAAAGGAACCACATTCATATTGTCCGTATTGTGGTCAAAAATTGGATTTAGGTCGGTTAAATTTTAAACAACTCCTATCGGACTTATGGGTGTCAATAACCAATACAGACCAAGGAGTTCTTCATTTGATTAAGCATTTGGCCTATAGGCCAGGAAAGGTGGCTCGAGAATATATTTCAGGTAGACGCAAACGCTATTTTAATCCATTTAATTATTTGATGCTGACCGTAGCGGTGGCATTATATTTTATTCTTCAGTTTGAAGCCACGGCTTTGGATTATTCCACAATTGATGCGGATAATTCGGAACTATTACAATTTGCTTTTAAATATTTCAATGTATTTATATTGCTGATGTGGCCCATTCATGGTCTTCTCATTTGGTTGTTTTTTCTTGGTCATAAAACCAATTATGTAGAAAACCTGACGTTGACAGCCCATTTGAGCGGTCAAACCATGCTCTATTATATAGTGGCATTTATCTTGTTTATGTTGATGCCTTCTTTATTGGGTGCTATGGGGATTATAATTGGAATACTGATTAGTATCTGGTATGTTGTGGCCATCCTTCAATTTTATCAAACAAAATCGTTTGTGAGCATTTTAAAAATTCTGATCATAATTACACTTACTAATCTCATTTCACAAGGAATCATATATGCAACTTATCACTTGTATACCACAGTAATTGATTAAAATAGGATACATGCCATCCTTTAATTGAAACTTGATGATCTTTATGAAATCAATAAATTAGTTCAAAGTTGTTGATTCGAAGTTCGCTACCTATTGCTCCTGTAAAAAAGTCACCCAAAGCACTGGAGGTGAACACTACCGTTATATGGGTTGGAGTATCATCTGCATTGCCCCAAATTTCTCCTTCCTTAATATTGGCATACTCAAATTCAGGGTCGGAAGCTGATAACGCTCCATATTTAATATTAACCTCTAAAGTGGTCCAATCTGCAACGGTATCACCACTTCGGTACCATCCTGTTCCAATTCGAGTAATTTGATTGCCTTCCCTTTTATCTAAAAGGAGGTAAATGTCCATTTCGTCACTGCCTGGGAGTGGGTTGCCATCGGCATCCAAGTATTCATCTCCAGGAGCATAAGTGTAATCCACTTTAAAGGCTTGCGGACGTGCAGTGAACACGATGCCAAGGTTTACATTGGCTGCTGGGTCAACAGGGTTTAGTGCACCATCTGTAAATGATCCCGTATAAAATGCTCCAGCTGCCATTCGAACCAAAAATGGAGCTTTGGTGCTCACCAATTTAGCTGCAAAATCTCCATTGCCAAGGTCTTCAGGGGTTGTATTTGGGTCGCTAATAATGGTAAGACCTTTGTTGGGTGTATCCCAAACAGTTTCATCTGCCGAAATACCAGGCTGTTGATATCCACCTGCATCGTACCAATCATTAAAATTGCTGTTTTCGATTTGAGGCTGGGCTTCTGCTACTTCAGCTATTACAGTCCAAACAGCTTCTGATCCATCTTCTGCCATTACCGTGTAAAGAACAGGTTCACTAAAACCCTGTGCTTCTTCTACGGTAGGGGATATAGTGGCCATATTGGAGATTTCAATTACAGATGGGACCTTGGCAGAAACATCTTCCCCTATGTTAAATGATATGGAAATACTGCGTTCTTCCGAATTAATGGTAGTACCTGAGGCCTGCCCAGGAATCTCGAATGTTTTGATTTCCTTTAAATCGGAAAGTCCAAATTTATCATCCTCAATACATCCCAAAAAAAGTATTAAGCAAAATAGAAAGCTTAAGTTGTACAGTATACTTTTCATCTTGTTTTATTTTGGGATTGATTCATTAGTTGAGATTAAAAATAATAAGCCACCCCAAGCTGGAGGGATAAAAGGTTAATGTCTAGATTGATGTTGTTTTCTGTAACCTTGGTTTGATTGTCCACATCACCATTCACAGTTTCTGTACTCCATTTGGAGGAAAGCCCGACCAATCCAACAGATGTTTCAAAGGCAAAATTCTTATTAAAAAAGATGATGGCCCCAGGTGTTACGCCAAATCTCAACTGATAAAAATCAGTTTCAATTTTCTCAATCTCATCAACCAAAAAGTCTCTTTGTAGAGATTCACCATAGGTGAAACGTAAATCGGTCTGCACAAAAATTTGAAAGGATCCCGTGCCCAGCGGGATATATTTTCGAATATTGGGAATAAAGGAAAATTCCTGTCCCACTCTTTTACTGGTTACTTCGGCACCTTCGCTATTGATGTAGGTAATGTCTTCACGCTCTCGGCCATAACTACCCCCCAAACCTAAGGTAAAATTGTCATTGATAGCAAAGCCACTCGAAAGTGTGATATTATAATCCAGTTTGTCCTGGTCTTCAATTTGTCGTAACAATTGATCTTCGTTTTCCGCATTTCGTTGATCTAGAGAAAAGGAGAGGTTTAAATACTTGGTGCCCTTGGTAACTCGGTTGATAGGTGCATAGGTATCCTGGTATTGCGCAAAGAGTGATGCGGTCATTAAAAAGGTGGACGCAAAGAAAAAATAATTCATGATAGAAAATATATGGGTTACTTCTATCGGGGGAATCAGTATTAAATTTCCTAAAATTTCAGCAATCTACCGTATTAAATCCCATTTCTTTTTTATATCAAGTGAATGTTCTATTAAGAGTTTTAATAAAAAAAGCCCCCAATATTGGGGGCTTTGAAAATTTATCTGAAGGTCTTTATTTCTCTTTTAGACTACCTAAATACTCGATCAAATCGCGGAGTTCACGCTTACTAATCATTTTACCCATGGCAGGCATGCCCGAAGGCGCATTTCGTCTGGATTGAATTCGGGTATATGCCACTTCCAAAGGTTCTGCTGCTGAAGTACGTAAAATAAGACCTTCTTCATTTTCAGCCTCTAACAAACCTGTTACTTCTTGGCCATTGGTCAAGGTTAGGGTCACACTTCCGTATCCAGGGGAGATTCGTTTGGATGGCTCAATTAAGGCTTCCAAAATCTGCTCTCGAGTAAGAATATTGGCAATGTTGTCCAAAGCTGGGCCTACTTTGCCACCAGATCCGTTCAAGGAGTGGCAACGCACACATTGTGCTGTTGGATTGCTCTCAAAAACCGTTTTTCCTGCCCACCAGCTTCCTCCATGCAAAGTTTCGGTATAAGCACCAGAGCCATACCCTTTACTTTTAAGAGATGCCAATTGATTATTGATTTTTGAGGAACCAGTATTGGAGGACGCTTCAATTAAATCTAGCATAACCTCATCATTGATCCCACCTCGATTAGCTTGTTGTAATAAACTGGACAATACTGCCTCACTTTTATCCGCTGGCATTTTGGCCAAAACTTCAAGCACGGCTTGTTGCTCACCAATTCCTCCTTTGCTGAATATTGGATTGACCACATTGGGCAATTCTTCCTTGGAAAGGGATAATTCACCCATTAAGCCCACAGCGGTTCGTCTTACCTGTGCATTTTGGTCTCCCATCCCCAATCGCATTACTTGGGCAAGTTGATCATAACCTGTGCTACCCAATGCTTTTAATGCTTCAGATCGTACTTCAGGTGAATTATGGGAACGCATCAACTGCACCAATTTGTTGTCGTAACCAGAAACTTGAAGTGATGCCAATAATTTTAAAGCACCTTGTAAAACTTCAGGGTCATTGTCTTCCAAGAAAGATGCGATACTGCTTCCCATTTTATTTTGGATGGGTTCCAGAGGTCTCGTTACTTCTCCTAAATGATAACCGTCAACACGGTCCATCACCGACGGTGAGGTCCATGTGCTCAGTGCGGCCAAGGTTTCGCCCCTTAAAACAGATGGTGTTGATTCATTTTGAGCATAATTGATCAAGTCATCCAATTGTTTTTCGCCACCCACACGTAGAGCTGAGTTAATCACACGGCGCATTAGCGGTTCGGAACTGAATTTTGGATTTTCCAATAAAGCGGCCAATTCTGGCAGGGCTTCTTTAATACCTCTGTCATCGTTAATGGCGCGGGCGGCTTCGGTTATAATATATTCATCGGCATCTTTTAAATAAATGGCCACTTCTGGTAATTTCATTCTTCGAAGGGCCAAAACTGCGGCAATTTTAAGGGAACGATTATCGCTACTTGCTAAATCAACCAAAGGTTGGTCTTTGCCGATTCTAGATAGCGCTAAAACTCCTGCGTGACGCAAATACACATCTTCATCCGCGTTTTCAGCAATCATATCCAAAAGAGGGTGTACTGCACTCTCCGTTTTTATGCGTCCTAAGGCTTGGGCGGCATAAAATTGAATCCTAGGATTTTCGGATTTCAATAATGAAATCATTTTGTCACTGGCTTCAGTATATTTTAAATCGCCTAAAACTTTTAGACATTGAGCGATAATTTCCTCATCTGAATCTTCCAAAAGGTCAACCAGTATATCAGCTTTGTCTAGATCTACTGCAGCTTGTTGTCCAATACCCCAAATGGCATGGATTCGTGCCAATTGATCATTACTTTCTTTGGCGACCTCTTTAAATTTTCTATAGCCCCAAAAGCTGCTTTTTGCCAATTGAAATTGTGCTTTTTGGCGGATACGCATATCTGGATAGCTCAATAATTCGACCAGTTCACCATTTCCCAAATCTTCAAAATTGGTGGTCATCCATTTTTGGGTTTCCAACCGTTGTTCTGCCAAATCGTTTTCATCTTCGGTCACATCCAATTTCCATACCCGACCAGAATTCTTAGTTCCCCAACCATTGATCCAGTCAGCCACATAAAGTGCTCCATCAGGTCCAAATTTGATGGCCGTAGGCAAAATACCACTAACCATATCCACTTCTGAATTGAGTTCAAAAGAGGCTCCTTTGGGTTTTAGATCGAACGACCAAATGTGGGATAGGACAGGGTCACCTACAAATTCCACCAAAAAGAATTTATCCACCCACGAAGAGCCCAATGCCGTTCCAGGGTTAAATTGCATCCCTGTTGGGCCATTGTGGTAGTTCATAATAGGAGGGATGATGTATGCCGCTTGTCCTTCCCATCTTGGTTTGAACAGTTTTTCATCCATCCAAACCTTGTAGCTGTTGTTTTTTGGGTCGGTATATTTTCCATATTGCCAATTAGAGCGCCATCCCGCATCAGAACCTTCTACAATATGAACTAAACGCTCACTTTCTCCTTGATGATCTCCATCGTTGTCAGAAGAAATGATATTTCCGTACTTATCAAAAACAAATTCGTGGGTGTTTCGAAGTCCATGCGCAAAGATTTCGAAACTGCTTCCATCTGGGTTGCTCCGAACAATTACGCCTTGATTTGGATATTCGTATCGATTGCCTTCTTTATCGGTAACATTGGCACCAATATCTCCAATGCCCCAGTACAGTTTTCCATCTGGTCCCATAATGGCTCCAGACATTCCGTGACCACTAAAACCAATGTGAATGCCAAAGCCAGTGGCCAAAGATGTTTTGGAATCAAAAACTTCATCTCCATTGGTGTCTTGCATACGCCACATATCAGGGGCAACACCTACAAATAGCTCATCACCATCTACTAAAATTGCATTGGTAACGTCCGATTCCTCAGAATGAAAATCATGTACTACTCGAGTTGCCTTTTCAGCGATACCATCCTGATCTGCATCTTCCAAACGCCATACTTCTTCCTCTTCTACGGCGAGATCGCGCCAATCGTGTATGCCATCACCATTTAAATCTTCCAGCCAGGCATTCTCCGCGCTTTTTTCAGGAGCGAATGTCTCATGCAAAAAGGCTTTTCGGTCTGCCACGGTCTCAAAACTATTGGATGCGGTCATCCAATGCCGATATCCTCGAATATCAAATTCTGAATTTTTTTGTCGGTTGGTGCGGGTAAAAAAGATGCGACCTTTAGGATCAATATCCATTGCAATGGGATCGGGTGCCAGCGTATCGGGTGCCCATAATTGTATTTGAAGTCCTTTGGCCAATTGCATTGATCCTATGCTTTCTGATTGCTTTAGCTGTTCATTGAGGTAAGAAGAATCCAGTTCAATGACTAGAGGGGTTTCAACTGGTTTTTCTGATTTTTTTTGACAGGAAACAACAATAAGTAATACAATAAGGGCAATGCCAGTTAACGCTTTTGTGCGCATTTGTTTAGGGTTTGATTGAGTTAAGAGGGAAAAGGTATAAAATTAACGGGATTATAATCACACTACGCAAAGTCATTTTGTTGTATAAATGAAAAAGCCCCTATTAAAGGGGCTTAATTTTTTTGTTCAGATGATTCTTATTCTTTGTTTTTAGAGTTTTCCCATTTTTCCACGATAGGTTCCAAAATATCATCTTCAACACCGTATACCTTACCTTCTTTGGCAAGTGGCATAAAATCATCAATGTATTTTTGGCTCAACGCTTCTGAATCTCCATATTGTTTACGTAACTCGTCCAGTTTTTGGTGCAATTCTTTTTTAATATCAGCGTAAGCAGGGTCATCGTAATAGTTATGCTGTTCCAACGGATCCTTTTTTCTGTCGATCAACTCCCAATAATCCAAATCAAAATAGTAATGGATAAGCTTGTAGTCTTTGGTTATGGCGGCATAATGCCTGTTCACGTTATGTTCTGATGGATGTTCGTAGTAATGGTAGTAAACTGCTTCTCGATCCCAATTTGCCATATCACCCGTTAATACTGGAACCAAACTTTCGCCTTGCATATCCTCGGGTTGTGAAGCTCCTGCTACATCCAAAAATGTTTGGGCAAAATCCAAGTTTTGCACCAATTCATCAGAAACGCTTCCAGCTTTAACTCGATTTGGCCATGAAACCAATAGGGGTGTCTTCAAACTTTCATCATACACGAAACGTTTATCAAACCAACCATGTTCTCCCAAATAAAATCCTTGATCGGAAGTATATACGATAATGGTGTTTTCCATCATATCATTGGCCTCCAAATAATCCAAAACACGCCCAACATTTTCATCCACCGATTTAATGGTGCCCAAATAATCCTGCATGTACCTTTGGTAGCGCCATTTGGCGATATCTTCCTCGGTCATGTTCGGATATTCCTCCATGAATTTTTCGGCTATTGGTCCATAATAGGTATCGAAATTGGCTTTTTGTACGGAATCCATTCTGCCCACGGTAAATTCATATCTGCGTTTATCGAAACCGATTTGTTCCTTTAAGCCCATTTGGTCCATAACTTCAGGAGCCAACTTGCTATCTGCGGCCCAGCCCATGTCGCCATCAATTTTCATTTCAGCAACTTTAGCAGCGGGCATACCTTCGTGGGTGTCGAATAGGGTCGTAGGTTCGGGAATAGTTTTAGTAGTGAACTCGGCCATGTGACGCTCAGCCATCAACCAAGAACGGTGTGGGGCTTTATGGAGGTACATTAACATAAAAGGCTTTTCCTTTTCACGTTCGTTATCGAGCCAATCCAAGGTCATGTCGGTAACAATATCGGTCACGTATCCTTTGACATTGATTTCTCCTTCATTTTTGGTAATAAAATCGGGATTGTAGTAAGATCCTTGTCCTGGAAGAATTTTGAATTGGTCGAACCCTTTAGGGTTGTTGCCAAAATGAAGCTTCCCGAACATAGCAGTTTGATAGCCCGCCTTTTGCAATAGCTGTGGAAAGGTAACATTGGTCGTGTCGAAAGGAGAGACATTATCTATTTTACCATTGATATGGGAGTGTTTACCAGTTAAAATGGTCGCCCTTGAAGGTGCACAGATGGAATTGGTTACACTTGCATTGGTGAACAACATACCCATTTTGGCAATTCTATCAATATTGGGTGTCTCGATCAAGCTGTTATCGTAAGCGGAAATGGCCTGATATGCGTGATCATCAGACATGATAAATACAATGTTTGGCCGCTGTTGAGGTTCCTCCTTTACTTCAGATTTGCATCCTATTAAAAGCGAAAGGCAAAAGATAATAATAGGCAGTAACCTTATATTTTTTAATGCGATTTTAGGTTGGTGAATTTTTAAATGCATTGTGAATTGTTTGTTTAGTTATTTTATGTGGGTAAAAGGTAAACAATAACTCTTGGGTTTATTATAGAAATTATGATAATTCTGAATCACCTAATTTTGACTTTGCATTTCTAACTGAATCAAATCCAAAATCTCGTTGATCAATTTTAAAATTTCTTTTTGACTGGTCAAGGTAATATTGTAGTACACCACACTGTTCTCTACCAAGTTTTCAAACTCCAAAGATGATAACATTGTATTATTGGAGACTACAAAACCAGATTTTGGAATTTTCAAGTTTGTTTTAGACTTTGATAAATTGAAATTATCCACGTTGAGCCAACTTCCATTTTTGATAACAAATTGGATCACATCCGATTCAGCTTCTTCCATGTAACCTTCCTTACGTGCTAATTTTTCAAGGTTTGGTTCCCATGATGATAGCTTACTTCTTAACTCCACATTTTTTAAAATCCCTAGGTTTCCAGAACTGATTAAATCGTTTAAAAATCCATTTTGGGCATCGAATACAGGTCCACTTACCGTGGCAATTAGTAAACTATCCAAAAGAAAATTATCCGAATCCTTGTTTCCTGTGAAGTTTAGAATCTCAACACTTTTATCAATGTTTGATTCCATGGCTTTAATTACTCCTTCCAGTTCCGCCTTGTTCAATTCAAAATCCCCTTTTAGATTGTACAAAGTTTCTTGTTCTAGTTTACTTTTTTTGATGTTGTCATTCCAATTGTTGATTTGAAGGGCAATCAAGATACCTATTACCACAAGTACTATTTCACCAATGGCATATGTAAGGTACTTACCAGTTTTTCCTTCTGAGAGTAAATTTTGACGGATTTTTCGAAAGAATTGGAGCATTGGAGGTTAGTTTTTTTAAAGATATGGTTTTTGAAGTATCAGGATGAACGATAATTCTTTTTTAAACGATTTTCATGTTTGTGTTAACCGTTTCAAACCAATTTAACAATTCAATTAAATTTCAGTAAATGAAAGAATTAACCCACCGTTTTATTGAACTTTCACTCTTAAACAAGTTCACTGATTCTAAAGAGTTTACTTTTTCGGTACACTTAAATAGTTTACCTTATTAACCCTTTTTTACACCTAAGATGAAGTTCTACTTCTCAATACCGATTGACCACTATTCCCTCCTTTCACCGAAAAGCCAATTTTTTATAAATGGAATTTTCCTACATTTAAATGCAAACTAACATATTAATATATCCAAACCTATCTATCAACCAATAAACCTTACATGCACATTTCAAAAACTAAACTCACCAAACATCTTCTATTATTTGTATCAATTTTTATTAGCTCATGTTCAAGTGGCGAAGACCCTGAGTCTCCAATACCAGAAACACCTTCGAATGCAACCTGTGATGGAACTATTTCTTTAGCACTGCAGGGAATAGGAAGTGATTACATAAACCTAAGTTGGACCACAGATGGTGATTTTTCTACATTCGATATTGAATATGGAGCAAAGGGTTTTGCCCTTGGTCAAGGGACAAGATTGCAAGCGACCACAACTTCAATTGAACTCCAAAGCCTAGAGCCAAATTCTGAATATGATGTTTATGTTCGAGGACTTTGTTCTGAGAGTAATGGACAATGGACAACCGCTTCAACCTATTTAACATATAAAGATGAAAATATTTTTGAAGGAAATGTATCACTAAATAACCAAGATGAAGTTGATGCATTTGGCGCCAATGGCTATACAAAGATCAATGGAAATTTAATTATATCTGGATTTTGGAATCCAGTAGAACCTTATATAGTTGATTTGAGTTCATTGGAAACTATAAGTGAAATAACAGGAGCGCTTAGTATTGAGGCAAATACCAAATTAGAACTTTTGGATGGGTTGGATAATGTAGAATATGTTGGACAACTTTGGTTAACTTTAAATCCAGAGCTAGCCTCAATTGAAGCCTTAAGTAGTCTAAAAGAAATCACGGGATATTACGATATGGAAAATGTTGAATACCCAGCACTACTTAGAGTTCAATCTTGTTCCAAGTTGACGAATCTTGAGCCTCTACATAATATCCCTGAGGTTGATTACCTCATCCTCGAATCTAATAACGAATTGACTAATATCAACGGATTGCGAGGTATTACCAATGTTACCAAAGATGTAAACATTAGAAGTAATCTTAAGTTGAAATCATTAAATGGCTTAAATCAACTTACAACTGTAGGCGAAAATTTTTATCTGTCGAATCCAGAGCTAATCTCCTTGGAAGGGCTTGAAAATCTGGGAACTGTTGGAAAAACTATGGAATTGCTTGGTAATAATAAATTAATTTCTATAGCTGAAATCGATAATTTGGAATACGTTGATGAATTGATAATCGTGTCTGTTGAAAACCTCGAAAGCCTTGAAGGTATTAATCTAAATGCTATTCAAAATAGGTTGGCATTAGCATCAATAGGTGGATTTACAGATTTCACGGGCATTTCTGGAGATATAACATCTGCAAGTATAGAAATAACAAATTGCTATAATCTTTCATATTTAACAGGTTTGGAGAGTCTCGAGTCAGCTGGTCAGATTTATTTATCAGGTAATAGCGAATTGAAAAACCTTGTTGGACTTCAGGGATTGACAACTATTGACAACCAACTTCACATTGAGGGCAATAACCAAATCACTTCCTTAAATGGTTTGGAAAATTTGGCATCAGTAAATGATATTGAATTAATAAATAACTACAGTTTGGATAATATTGCTGCTTTAGCGGGTTTGAATAATGTTGTTAGTAATATTGATATTAGTGATAATTATAATCTCTCATCATTAGAAGGTTTGGAAAACATTGCAGATGTTAATCGAATAATTATTTATAGAAATAATGTTTTGGAAAACCTTTCTGGCATGGAAGGGGTAAGAAGTGTTCAAGATAGAGTATTAATAAACTACAATAATAGTCTCAGTGACTTTTGCGCTCTTGGTGATTTGTTTAGTATTGGTGGGTTTTCTGGAGAGTGGTTTGTTAATGGTAACATACTTAATCCTACTATTGAAGATATGCAAAATGGCATTTGTAATTAATCTTTCAAAGTTCAAATAAACGATTGGATTGCCAGTAAGGTTAAATAATGGAGTCAAGAATTACATCATGCAACTCCTGTAATAAGAAATGAGTAGAGTAAAAGACTTTCTAGTTGGATTAGACGATTATGAATTGGCCTATTTCGCAAAATTCAAGCTTCTGACCTACATGAAAGTTACTCAAATGGAAATCAAGGAGTATTTGGTTGAAAGGAACTTGAACGAGTCAAAAATTGACCGATTAATTTCAGAGAATCCAAAATCCAAACTAAATGATGATCGAGAAAGGTGCCCGAGATGCTATTCGGACAAAATCCGAAAAGATAAAGTGGAATGGACAAATACTAGTGGTGGAATAGGAATCGAAGACGAAGTTGCAACATGGGATGGATTTGGAGGCCGAGCAACTTATAAAAATGAAGTAATCTGTAATGTTTGTGGATTTTGGCTGGAAGATCCGAATCAGGAAAAACCACTCCCAACTTCCAAAAAAGCTCTATATGGATTATGGGACTTTGTACTTGAAATGTTGAGGATTTGATAACGGATGATAAAAGATTACGAATAAAATAAAGTTCAAATAAACGATGGGAAAACGTAATCTAACTTGATTGGATGCTCAATTTATAAATTCCCTAAGAAAATTTGCTTTTGAAGAATCACGTAATTTAGTCAATGCTTTTGTTTTTAGCTGTCTAACCCTCTCTGTGGTAATATCCAAATCATTTGCAATTTGTTCCATTCCCAACGGGTCTCCTCCGCCTATTCCATAAAGCATTTTAATTACATAAGCCTCTCTATTGGAAAGTAGATCCATAACACCTTCAATTTCAATTTGTAAGGATCTATTTATCAAATCATGTTCAGGACTATCAATGTTTTCAGATTCAATAAGATCATGTAAACTAAACCCTTCCTCTTCTGGTCGTAAGGACTTATCCATAGAAATTGACCAAGAAGTATGTTCCAAGCAAAGTTGAATTTCAGAAATTGAAAAATCAATCAGTTCCGACATTTCATCTGCAGTAGGAGGTCTTTGATGAGATTGCTCAAACTTTGCCGTTACACCATTAATTTTATTGATTACATTTATTTTGTTCAAAGGCAATCGAACTATTCTTGATTTCTCGGAAACTGCTTGGATAATCCCTTGGCGAATCCACCAAACCGCATAAGAGATAAACTTGAAACCTCTGGTCTCATCAAATTTGGATGCCGCCTTGACCAGTCCGAGATTACCTTCATTGATCAAATCATGTAAGTTTAGCCCCCTCGACTGATATTGTTTTGCAACGGATACTACAAATCTTAAGTTGGAAACGATCAGTTTTTCCAACGCCTCCGCATCACCATTTCTAATCCGAATAGCCAATTCTACCTCTTCATCAACTGTGATCATAGGGATTCGGCTTATATCGTTCAGATATTTTGAAAGTGCTGGATTTTCCCTATTTGTAATTTGTTTGGATATGGTAAGTGATCGCATAAACTTATTTTTAAGCCGTAGACCTAATGTAAATCAGGTTTCCATTGCCTTTGGGGTTTTTTCTAGATTCGATTTCAATTTGGCTCATTGATTTAACAAGCGGGGTAAGCTTTCGAAACCCAAAATTCCTGGCATCGAAATTGGGCTGTTTTTTTTGAAGTAATGCCCCAACCTCTCCTAAGAAAGCCCAGCCATCTTCGTCCTCCAAATCTGCAATGGTGGAAAGAATCAATTGGATGACCTTTGGGGTAATTTTGTCAACCGCACTAATTTTATCCTTTTTCGTTGATTGAGATTCTTCCGTACTGGTTTTGTGTAGAATTTCAAGATATATGAACTTATCACAAGATACAATAAAGGGGTCGGGGGTCTTTCGTTCACCTATACCAAATACGGTCATCCCAGCCTCTCTTAAACGAATGGCCAATCGGGTAAAGTCACTATCGCTAGAGACCAACGAAAATCCGTTGACCTTACCAGAGTAAAGAATGTCCATTGCGTCGATGATCATTGCACTGTCGGTGGAATTCTTACCTGTGGTGTATCCGTATTGTTGGATTGGTGTTATGGCATTTTTAAGCAGTACATCCTTCCATTTTACAAGACTTGGCTTTGTCCAATCTCCATAAATCCTTTTGATGCTTGGATTCCCATATTTTGCAATTTCCTCCAGCATTTCCTTCACATACTTTGAAGGAATGTTGTCTCCATCGATCAAGACAGCCAAGTTTAGATCCTTCTCCATAAATCTATTCTTCCATCTTTAGCTTATATTCATTTAGGTAAACGGCCTTTGCCATCTGTTCCCGCTTCGCTGTGGACTTTTTTGTGAACTCCTTATTGTTTCTAATTTGAGTCAACTGTTTGGTGCTGCGAACTTTATTGCGATATCTCTTCAGTGCCCGATCAATATTCTCCCCAGGTACGATTTTAATTTTAAGCATATGGTATATTTTATAAGTGATGTACAAATCATGATGAAGCTGATAGCAAAAAAGAGTGCAGTATAGGATAAGCACTTTAAGAGGATAACAACTATAATTTCGCTAATAGGTGCAAAGGCCCACGAAATTCGAATATTGGTACAAGCGAAAAATAATTAAGAAGTGGCCCTTTAAGTAATGTGGTGATATGTTGGGCAGTCTTTTTTATTTAAGGACAGGTATAATTTTCGTCCATAATTTTAATGTGATGTAAAGGAACGCATTTAAATTGGATTTCAGCCGTTTAAAACCCAATAACTTATTTGTATTTATCTCTGTTCCAAGTATCTTTTTAATTGAATGAAATCTCCATACAAGGTATTGGGAGAAAATTAAAATTAAAAGGATATAATTCCCGTAACTGAAAAGATAAATAAAGTAGTTCCAGAGAAGTTTGAATGTTGAAACAGCAAAAAACGATTCGATTAAATCAATTAAACAATGTAAAAGGATTACATAAAATGTCATGAGATATAATCCTACAAGTAGTTCAAACAAATGATTCGTTAATCGGAATCAGTATAAAATTGGAAGTTCTGTGAACTAGATTGGCACCCAAAAAACAAAAGCCCCTAAAATAGGGGCTTTTCACGTCAATAAGCGGAGAAAGAGGGATTTTGTTCCAACCTCCCTCTTGCGGCATTTTGCAAATGCCTAAATCATTAAAATAAAAAAACCGCTAGAGACAACTCTGCGGTTTTTTATTTTCAAGCTTTGCGCTTGGTTGCGGAGAAAGAGGGATTCGAACCCCCGGAGGTGTGACCCTCAACAGTTTTCAAGACTGCCGCATTCGACCACTCTGCCATTTCTCCGTTTGCGGGTGCAAATATATAAAGCTTTTTCGTATCCCAAAAGCCCTTTGTGCTTTATTATAAAAATAAATTCACAACAACTTTATAACAAACCGAATCCAAACTTTGTAAATTTCAATGAGCTTGTTCAAAACAATGGTCATACCTTTGTACTATGTTGGAATGGTACCACTATTTGCTCTTGGTGGCTGTAGGTTTTGCAGTTGGATTCATTAACACCGTGGCAGGAGGTGGCTCGCTACTTTCGCTGCCTACCCTTATCTTTTTGGGATTGCCCCCAGCAGTGGCAAACGGCACCAATCGTGTGGCCATAGTTATTCAGACCGCAATGGCAACAGCAGGTTTTAAGAGCAAAGGCATTTCTACCTATCCATTCAATATCTATCTCGGAATTTCAGCCTTTTTTGGGGCTATTATCGGTGCTTATATTGCTGTGGATATTGATGGGGAGACCTTTAATCGCATTTTGGCCATTGTAATGCTGGCTGTGGTGCTCATCATTATTTTCAAACCAAAAATGCGGGTGCAAGAAATGCAGGAGCAACTTACGGGAAAATACCTTTGGGTAGCTTTGATTGTATTTTTCTTTTTCGGAATTTACGGGGGCTTTATCAATGCAGGTTTAGGGTTTGTCATGATGCTTTTTCTGCATTATTACAATCAGATGAATTTGGTAAAATCCAACGCCACTAAAGTGGTGGTGGTTTTTATTTACATGCTTGCCGCCCTGGCGGTTTTTGCATTTAATGATAAAGTTGACTGGAAACTTGGGCTTGTTTTGGCTATTGGAAATGGCTCTGGAGCATGGTTTGCCAGCAGATTCTCCGTAAAAAAAGGAGATGGATTCATAAAAACATTTTTAGTAATAGCCGTAGTATTGATGGCAATTAAGCTATGGTTCTTTTAAATTAAGTTAGTATGCCAGGATTTGAGCTTTTTGGAGACAAGGAAAGAAAAGAAGTACAGGATGTAATGGATTCTGGCGTATTGATGCGCTACGGATTTGATGGCATGCGCAACGGACATTGGAAAACCAAAGAGCTGGAGAATGGTCTTTCTGAAAGAATGCAATCCAAATATGCCCATTTGGTAAGTAGTGGTACAGCAGCATTAACAGTTGCATTGGCCAGTGCGGGTGTTGGGGCAGGAGATGAGGTGATTATGCCCACTTTTACCTTTGTGGCCAGTTTTGAGTCTATTTTAGCTATTGGTGCAGTTCCCATTTTAGTGGATATTGATAGCACTTTGACTTTAAATCCTGATGCAGTTGAAAAAGCGATAACACCTAAAACCAAAGTGGTAATGCCTGTGCATATGTGTGGTTCCATGGCCAATTTGGGTGTTTTAAAAGCCATTTGTGATGCACATGGGTTGTTGTTGTTGGAAGATGCCTGTCAGGCCATAGGCGGCAGTTATAATGGAAAACCTTTAGGTAGTGTAGGGGATTTGGGGTGTTTTTCTTTTGATTATGTAAAAACCATTACCTGTGGTGAAGGAGGTGCGGTAATCACAAACAATAAGAGTTATTATGAAAATGCCCATATGTATTCTGATCATGGGCACGATCATATTGGAAATAATAGGGGAGCAGAGGCTCATCCATTTTTGGGGTATAATTTTAGAATTTCTGAAATGAATGCGGCCGTAGGAGTAGCGCAATTGGCTCGTTTGGACGAATTTCTTGCCATTCAAAAACGGAATTACACGATTATTCGCGAAGCACTGTCTGTAATTCCTCAATTGGAATTTAGGTCAGTTCCAGAAGGGGGAGAAGAGAATTATTCCTTTTTAAGTTTCTTTATGCCAACGGAAGATTTGGCTCAAAAAACACATCAAGCTTTAAGTGATAATGGTGTAGATGGTTGCTTTTATTGGTACAACAACAATTGGCACTATTACAAAAAATGGGAGCATTTAACGGAAATGAAATCCTTGGGCAAACTTCCTAAAGATGTGCAAGAATCCTTACCTGATTATAGCAAAGCTGATTTCTCTGAATCGGATAAATGGATGTCCAGAAACATTTCCTGCCTTATTAAATTAGGCTGGTCGGAAACCGAGGTGGCTGAAAGAGCTCAAAAAATGGTAGAGGCGATTACATCAGTGCTTTAAATGCTTCAATTGCACCGCTCTTTCAGAATAACTATAAATCCAAGAACAATGTCATTCTGAACACCCGCCTGCGGCTGGCAGGAAGTGAAGAAACTATTTGCGAAAATGACACGAATTACTCAAATTCTCATGAATATGTTTGTTGGTCATTTCTAGAGAAGTCAAGAAATCCCTTTTATACTTGAAACATGAGCGCGAATTTAATAATTCACATATTCAACTATCTCAAGACCATAGCCGACCATCCCAACACGCCTGGTTTGACCTGAATTTGTCAGTAAGCGAATTTTGGAAATATTGATGTCGTGAAGAATCTGCGCACCAATGCCAAAATCTTTGTTGTCCATTTCAACCTTCGGTGCTTTGGTTACTCCATCCCCCTGAATCTTTTTAAACTCGGATAAACGGTTCAATAGATTCATGGACTGATTACCTTGATTGATGAAAATAATGGCGCTTTTTTCCTCTGCATTCAAAGCATCGAACATGCGATGCAGGGTTTCATCAGGATTATTGGTCAAAGTTCCCAAAATATCATTGTTCACCAAAGTAGAATTAATTCGGGTAAGGACTGGTTCTCCTGTTTTCCAATTTCCTTTTAGCAATGCAATATGAACTTGATCGTTCGTGGTTTGCTTGTAGGCGCGAAGCCTAAACTGACCAAATCGTGTGTTGATGGTAAATGCTTCCTTCAACTCAATCAAGCTATCGTGTTCCATGCGATAGGCAATCAAATCTTCAATGGAAACAATTTTGATGTCAAATTTTTTGGCTACTTCCATCAATTGTGGCAAACGAGCCATAGAACCATCCTCGTTCATGATTTCCACAATAACACCTGCTGGTTCCAATCCTGCCAAACGGGCAAAATCAATTGCAGCTTCGGTATGCCCTGTTCGGCGTAACACACCACCTTCTTTCGCAATGAGTGGAAAAATATGTCCAGGACGGGCCAATTCGTGAGCTTTCGTTTCTTTATCGGTCAAAGCCAATACAGTTTTAGCTCTATCTCCAGCGGAAATACCTGTGGTAACCCCTTTACCTCTTAAATCTACCGAAACTGTAAAAGCGGTTTCCAAAGGATCTGTATTGTGGGTCACCATTTTGTGAAGTCCCAAATCCTTGCAACGCCCTTCAGTCAAGGGAGCGCAAATCAACCCACGACCATGGGTGGCCATAAAATTGATGGTCTCAGGTGTAATCAATTCAGCAGCAGCCAAAAAATCCCCTTCATTTTCCCTGTTCTCATCATCTACCACAATAATAACCTTACCTTCTCTAATGTCGGCAATGGCTTCTTCTATGGCGTTTAGCTGTATGTCTTTTTCTTTGGTGACCATTATTCTTCTGAATCTTTATCTTTCTTTTTAAAAATAGCTTTAATGCGGTCAATAATATGACCAAAGCCAAGTAACCCTTTATCGGCAGTTGCTCTCCTTGTTAACGATATACCCAACGGGAGCATGATCAATGTGGGCAACCAAGCTCCGATTGCTGGATGAATGTTTCCTTCTTTGGCATAGTTCCCAGCGAAAACACCAATAAAGTAGTAGGTTAAAAATAAGACAATGGCAATTACCATGGGTAACCCTAATCCTCCTTTACGTATAATGGCGCCCAACGGTGCCCCAACAAAGAACAAAATAATACACGATAGGGCAAGGGCATATTTTTGATGTAGGGATAGAATATGGCTGTTGTAAAACTTATAGCGGGATTGTAGTTCATTTTTCTTGGACTCAACCGTGTTCAAGATACTGGATACATCACTTAGAGCCTTTCTCATCACTTGGATTTGCTCAAAATTCTCTAAGCTGGCTATAAGTCCATCTACAGTGGTTATGGTATCATTTTTAACTACCTTCTTCTTTTTTGGTTTGATTTTTTCTGCCTCTTGTTGGGTGGAATCTTCAAGAATTTCAGGTGGAAAAGCTCCCATTCGGTTGACCACGTTTTTGGAAAACGCTTCCACCTTCTCCAAATTATTGATGCGTAGCGAGTCGATATCCTTGATCAATCGGCTCACATTTTTCATCTTGTTAGTGGTAATATTCTGGTCTTCCTCCAAATCTTGGTCGTTCAACTCCGAAATATCAATATTGATAGTGTAAGATTCAAAATCGGATTTGGCAAAGGGTTGCTTTCTTTTATCCTTGGCATCTTTCGGAACCACTTCTTCGTAGTAATTTCCATCTTTCAGTACCAATTGGATAATATCAGATTCCTCACTACTGATCAACTCTCCAGATTTGGCCTTGATCACAACATTATTGACATTTTGATTGGTCTTTTTGTGGATGATTACGTTGTCCAAAAACCGATCTTGTTCCCCGTGTTTTTTGTCCACTTTAATGTTCATGCCTTGGGCCGTTCCCTCAAAATCGCTAAAAACACCTTCGGTAATGGCCGCTGCGGGCTTTACCTTGGCAATGTTTCGTCTAAGGTTAAACATTTTTTGTTCAGATTTTGGAATCACGTTATTGGCAAAGAAAAAAGTCACTACGCCAAGAAAAAGCACAAAAACGATAAGGCTTCGCATACCTCTTTGCAATGATATTCCAGAGGCTTTCATGGCAGCGAACTCGTAGTTTTCTGCAAAGGTTCCAAAAGTCAAAATAGAGGATAGCAGTACTGTTAGTGGAAGTACCTTATCAATTAGTGTTGGAATAAAATAGAAGATAAACTTTCCGATGATGACAATACCTAGACCTTTTCCTGCCAAATCATCGATAAAAAGCCATATTCCCTGAAAAATGAATATGACGATCAGGATGAAGAAGGAACTAAAGAAATTGTAGAGAAATCTCTTTAAAATATACTGGTCTAGTATCTTCAATGCTTAGTTTGTTGTGATGTAATACCCTTTGTCTTCGTATTTTTTCGCGTTAAAGGTAAAAAGAGTACTCGAAAGTGGCTGATTGGTTTTGAAAGTATTAACGGTAATCGTGGTTTTGGTACCGTTGTTACCCGTTTGAATCAGCTTGTAAATGTGCTTGGTCTGCGCATCGATACCCAACAAAACTGTCTTGATTTCGGTGTTGGAGTCGATTGGGGTCAATTTTACATACTGGATTTTTCTACCTCCAACCGTTTGTAAAATATCCCAAGCGTAGTTGTGTCCTGTTTTATAAAAGGTCAACATTTTGGAAGGACTCACATTGTCGTCATCTTCGTTGACATCCTCGATGGTCACCTCTTCATTTTCTGGAACAATGGTATACACCTTTTTGCCATCGAACAATTGTTGTGCGCCAAAGTAATCCAAAAGGTATTTTTCACCACTCAAGGTTACATTTCCATTGGTTTCTTGTTTTAAATCAGCCTCGGTGTTCTCAATGGTCGATTTAAAATCGATATAAATGTTATCGTAGCTTTTTACCTTGTTGTAAACCTCGTCCAACAAAGCTTTGGCTTTATCTGAGTTTTGTCCGTAGGAGGTAATTCCTACTGCAAACAATGCTATAAAAAGAATATATTTTTTGATCATGATTTTATTTTGTTTCATTTTCTAAAAGTTGTTCCAAAGCATACATATCAGGCACCAAAACTTGTCGTGCCTTACTGCCTTCAAAAGGTCCTACAATTCCAGCAGCTTCTAATTGATCTATAATTCTACCAGCTCTATTGTAGCCCAATTTTAATTTTCTTTGTATTAAAGATGCTGAACCTTGCTGCGCAATCACAATAACTTCTGCCGCATCACGGAACATGGCATCTCTGTCCGAAATATCATTATCAAGACTTGTGCCAGATTCCTCACCAACATACTCTGGCAGTAGATGCGCTTCTGGGTATGCTCTTTGCGACCCAATATAATCGGTTATTTTGGCAACTTCGGGTGTATCCACAAAGGCACATTGAATACGAGTTACATCGTTGCCTTGGGTGTAGAGCATATCCCCGCGACCAATTAATTGGTCGGCACCCTGTGCATCCAAGATGGTTCTTGAGTCAATTTTTGAGGTTACCCTAAAGGCAATACGTGCAGGGAAGTTCGCCTTTATGATCCCTGTAATCACATTCACCGATGGTCTCTGGGTGGCAATGATCAAGTGAATGCCGATGGCACGAGCCAATTGTGCCAATCTGGCAATAGGGGTTTCTACTTCCTTACCCGCCGTCATAATTAAATCGGCAAACTCGTCAATTACCAAAACAATGTAGGGCAAGAATTTGTGTCCATCGTTCGGATTTAATTTACGAGCCTTGAACTTGGTATTATATTCCTTAATGTTTCGAACCATGGCCGTTTTGAGCAATTCGTAACGGTTGTCCATTTCAATACAAAGGGAGTTCAACGTATTGATTACCTTGGCATTGTCGGTGATAATGGCCTCATCAGAATCGGGAAGTTTGGCCAAAAAGTGACGTTCAATTTTATTGTAAAGGGTCAATTCCACCTTTTTAGGGTCTACAAAAATAAATTTCACCTCTGCTGGGTGTTTCTTGTAGAGTAAGGAGGTAATTACCGCATTTAATCCAACTGATTTACCTTGACCTGTGGCACCTGCCATAAGCATGTGCGGCATTTTGGCGAGATCTACCACAAAAGTTTCGTTGCTAATGGTTTTACCAAAGGCAACAGGCAACTCCATTTCGGCTTTTTGGAATTTGTTGGAGGCGATTACCGAACGCATAGAAACCACAGTGGCATTTTTGTTTGGTACCTCAATACCTACGGTTCCTTTTCCTGGGATTGGTGCAATGATTCGAATTCCCAATGCCGCTAAGGAAAGTGCTATGTCGTCTTCCAAGTTTTTGATTTTGGAAATACGAATCCCTGCTTCAGGAACAATTTCATATAAAGTAACAGTAGGCCCAATGGTCGCCTTAATTTGGGCGATGCCTATTTTATAGTTTTTAAGCGTACTGACAATTCTGTTCTTGTTTTCCTCGAGCTCTTCCTGGTTGATGGTGATGCCGCCACTGGCACCATGCGCATCCAATAAGTCGATGGTTGGGAATTTGTAATTGCCCAATTCCAATTTGGGATCGAACTCGCCAAAATCTTCCACTAACTTAGCAGCTTTGGCATCAGTTTCTTCCTCCACAGTAGATTCTTCGACCTTTAAATCGATATCGGATTCCTCCTCTTCAGGAATGTTTACATCAAGTCCTGCTTCATTTTGAAGAGGTGGGATGTCCTTTTTATGGGTATAGGTGTCTATTTTTTCTGGAACACTGTCCTCCATACTGAGTTCAATGCTACCTTCTTCTTCAATTTCATTAATTGTATCATCAACAGTTGTTGAAGGCGTGTCAAAATCGGATTTTATTTTCTGTTTTTGACTTTTAAAGAAGTTAGCGAATCCTTCAGGGGTGAAATTGAACAGTCTCACCAAAATCACCATCAAGACGAACAGCAAAATCAAGAATACACCGATTTTCCCTGTGTAATCTTGAAGGAAATCATTCATTTCAAAGCCAATCAAACCACCCAAAAGGGGATAGCTGGAGGCAAAGAAACCCAATGCAATGGAGCCCCAGATTACACCAATGAGTCCCCAGATCCATTTGCCAACCAATCCTTTTAATTCCAATCCTAAAAATAGATAGAGCCCAGTTATGGCCAAGAGCAATGGGAAAACAAAGGAGGCCAATCCGAATCCTTGGTACATGAAAAAATGGCTGACACTCGCCCCAAACTTATTTAAAAGGTTGCTGGCTTCGGCATTTCTATTGGCAAATTCTGATAAAAGACTTTGATCGTCCTGCCATGTAAAATAGAAGGACATAAAAGAGAAGACAAGCGCAATGCTCAGAACAATCAAAAGGCTACCAAAAATGATTTTGTTCTGCTTGGAAGGCTTCAGTGAAATCTTCTTTTTAGCAGTAGTTGTGCTTTTTGATTTTGATTTGGTTCTTTTTTTTGCCATCAATTGTTGTTAAGCGGGGCTAAGTTACAAATTTACGTTGCTACTCGAGGTCTTGGATTTTACTAAAAGATTTTAGGTATATAGATGATCAAACCAATGATACTGGCAATGACCGATACTATCATTACGGCTCCTGCCGAAATATCTTTGATCAACCCAATTTTTGGGTCGTGATTCGGCTGTATGTAGTCGCATACTTTTTCAATAGCTGTGTTTAAGGCCTCAATGCCCATCACCAAACCGATGGCAAACAGTTGAAAAATCCATTCAGCATTGGAAATTTCAAAATAAAAACCAGCAGCGGTCATCACCAAACCAATTACAAACTGAATTTGAATGCTAGATTCAGTACGCAATAACAAGAACATGCCCTTGAGGGCATACCCTACGCTTTTTATCCGATTCTGTAGAAAAGATTCTTTGGGCATAAAGAATACTTCAACGGTGTTTTTTAATGGTTATGATGCTCGATTAGGAGCAGGTTCGGTGTCAAAAATACTCAAAAAAAAACCTTCCCAAAGTCTATTTTGGAAAGGTTCTTTAAAGTTATTTACAATGTATATGCTACTTGTCTATTGAGCCTAGCACTCTTGACATAAAACCGTTTAGAGCTTCTTTTTTAGGAGTTCCATTTTTGATTTCATTGGAAACTTCCAAAGCCCCATAAAGGTTGGAGATCAATTCCCCGATCATGTCCAGTTCTTCATCTTTCAAACTTGCCACTTCGCAAACACTTTCCAAAGTATCGGCAGTTTCTTGAAGATAATCCTCATCGTGCTCTTCGGCAAAATTGACCAATTGTTTAATTATGGGCAACTTCATTGATCAAGTCTTTTAAAACATCATACTTATTGGTCTGTACCTGATTTTTCAAAGCTCCTTTTGAAAAAGTAGCGAAAGTGGGTAAGTTGTCCACATTGGCCAATTTTCTGGATTCAGGGAACTTTTCGGCATCGACCATTACGAACTTAATGTTCTCGTTCAGCGTCGCTTCTTTTTTGAACTTAGGCTTCATGATTCTGCAGTTACCGCACCAAGATGCGCTATACTGAACCACTACATTGTCATTGCTGGCAATTACTTCGCTCAAGTTGTCTTTGTCCAATTCTACAACCATGGCTGCTTAGTTTACGTGGTTGGCCAAATATTCAGAAACACCTGCTCTATCAGCGTTCATGGCTTCTTTTCCTTCTTCCCAGTTTGCTGGACAAACCTCACCTTTTTCTTGAACGTGGGTAAAGGCATCTACCAAACGCAAAAATTCGTTTACGTTTCTTCCCAATGGCATGTGGTTGATGCTTTCGTGGAATACGGTTCCTTCTTCGTCGATCAAATACGTAGCTCTATATGTAACGTTGTCACCTTCTACCATTACAGTATTGGTTTCTTCGTTGTATTCCTCTTTCATGATATCCAAAATACCCAAGGCAGTTGCCAAGTTTCGGTTGCTGTCAGAAACGATAGGGTAGGTTACACCTTCAATACCACCGTTGTCCTTTGCAGTGCTCAGCCAAGCAAAATGTACTTCAGCAGTATCACAAGAAGCTCCAATTACAATGGTGTTTCTTTTTTCAAATTCAGCTAGGTTTTGTTGAAAAGCGAAAAGCTCTGTTGGGCAAACAAAAGTGAAATCTTTTGGGTACCAGAACAACAAAACTTTCTTGTTTTCAGCTTTGGCTTTCTCTAAAATGTTGATTTTGAATGTGTCGCCCAATTCGTCGATGGCGTTTACTTCAATGTTTGGAAATTTTCTTCCTACTAAAGTCATTTATTGGATTTTTTTAATGAATTCGAGCAACAAAAATAGCACGGATTCATGGCTTTAAAACCCATGAAAATTAGTTTTTCTTATGGCTTAATAAGTTGTAACTATGACGCAAAAATGTACCGTCATTATTGAGGTTACAGTAAAATCAACCGCTGATTTTTGATAACATCACAAAGAAATGATGTATCATGAAAAAGTAAATTGAAAATTTATTCCGTAGTGGTTGTGGTCAATTGTTTGATCTTGATTTGTAGCGCGGCAAATAGCAAGGTCATGAACGGACTTAACCAGTTAAAAACGGCATAAATGCCATATTCTGCCACGCCAACACCCAAAACACCGCTATGGTATGCACCACAGGTATTCCAAGGTACCAAAACTGATGTTACCGTTCCAGAATCTTCCAAGGATCTACTTAAATTTTCAGGAGCTAAACCACGATCTTTGTACGCTTTGGAAAACATTTTTCCAGGAACTACAATGGCCAAATATTGATCGGAAGCGGTGACGTTCAGTGCCAAACAGCTTCCCACGGTGCTGGCAAACAGACCAAAAGTGGTCTTGGCCAGTTTCAGTAAGGATTCCGTGATGCGTTCCAAAGCACCGATTCCATCCATGATGCCTCCAAAAACCATGGCGCAAACAATCAACCAAATGGTGCCCAACATTCCTGACATTCCTCCTGAAGAGAATAAATCGTTGAGTGCAGGGTCGCTGGTTGCGATTTCCGTATCTACGGTGATGGCATTCAATATGCCTTTATAGGCTGTTTCAAAAGTAAGTTCGCTTCCTCCTCCAATTGCGGCAACAATTTCTGGCTGAAAAATCAAAGCAAACACACCAGCTAAAAGCGTTCCAATTAATAGTGCCAATAAGGGTGGTGCTTTTTTTACAATCAGACCGATCACGACCAAAGGCACAATAAATAACCAAGCATTTATATTAAAGGTAGCGCTGATGTTGGTCAAAATGGAACTAGTATCAGCTTCACCAGAAGTGTCGATTGTAAATCCTAATATGATAAAGACAATAAGTGTTACAACAATGGTAGGAATGGTGGTGTATGCCATATATCTAATATGGGAAAACAAATCTCCACCAGCCATCGCAGGTGCCAAGTTGGTAGTATCGCTCAAAGGAGACATTTTATCTCCAAAATAAGCTCCAGATAGCACTGCGCCTGCTGTCATTCCCAAAGAAATATCCAAAGCATCGCCAATACCGATCAATGCAATACCAACGGTTGCTGCGGTGGTCCAGCTACTTCCTGTTGCCACCGAAATAATGGCGCAAATAATCACACAGGCCGCCAAGAAAATGGTGGGGTTCAATATTTGAAGTCCGTAATAGATCATAGCGGGGATAATTCCGCTGACCAACCAAGTTCCTGAAAGCGCACCAACCATCAACAGAATCAATAAAGCTCCTGTGGTCGATTTTACATTTTCGGCCACTTCGTCAATCATCTGTTTGTAGGATACTTTGTTGAAATACCCAACAATGGCCGCGACTGCACCTCCCATTAAAAGAATGAACTGATTTGAACCGCTTAGGGCATCATCACCAAAAACAAAAACATTGTATGCCAACATCGCCACAAGGGCAAATACGGGTATCAATGCTTCTGTTATGGATAAATTTTTGTTTTCTACAATATGTTCGTCTTCCCTAAACTTTGATTGCTCTTCTTTGTTTGGCATTTGGTCTGAGTTTGTTAAGAGGTAATATTACGATTTTGCCCCTTGTTCTGCAAGCCAAGCCCGTTTTGGATTAAACCAAAGTGGAATCAGAGGTTAGAATTTCTAGTTGTTCCATGCAGTTACGCATCGCCAAATAGGTTTTATGGATGTCGTTGTCCAATCCGATAGAAAAACGGATAAGTCCTTGAGAAAGACCCAGTTCTTTTTGTTCTTCTTCAGGGATTTCTGATGAAGTGGAAGTTCCTGGTGCACTGAACAATGTTTTGTAAAAGCCAAGACTAACTGCCAAATAGCCCAATTTTTCTTTTTGCATGAGTTCCATTAAAGCATTGGCTTTTTCCAAAGTGCCCACATCCAAAGTGAGCATTCCGCCAAATCCAAATTCGGGATTCATGATCTGTTTCATCAATTCATGTTGTGGGTGACTTTTTAAACCTGGATAGACCACTCTTAGACCATCTTTTTCAAATTGCTCCGCCAAATAATGGGCATTTTCGCTGTGTTTTTTAATTCTAATATGCAGTGTCCGCATGTTTTTAAGGATGGATGCGGCACGTAAACTATCCAATGTGCTTCCCAAAAGCATTCCAGCACCACTATTTACATCTTTAAGGCTCAAACAGAAATTGGAGGTTCCGCAAACAGCACCTGCAACACAATCACTGGTTCCATTGATGAATTTGGTCAAACTATGGATCACCACATCAGCTCCAATTTGCGCTGCATTAATATTTAATGGTGAGAATGTATTGTCAACCACCATTGCAATCAAATTTTTCTGTGCGATTTTCGACAAGGATGGAATATCTGCTATTTCCAATAAAGGATTGCTCACTGCTTCGCAATAGATCATTCGGGTTCTTGGATTGATGGATTCCCGAACCGCTTTTAAATCGGTAATATCCACAAAGGCAACAGAGATGTTGAACTTTTTCACAAAGTTTTTCAAGAAAGCATAAGTGCCCCCATAAATGGTTCTACTGCAAACAATATGGTCGCCAGCATCACATAATTGAAGAATTACAGCACTGATAGCGCCCATGCCACTGGCATACACATTGGCAGATTCGGTGCCTTCCAATTGCGCCATGGCTTCACCTAAATATAAGTTGGAAGGTGAGGAGTGTCTACTATATAAATAACAACCTTCGGTATTTCCCTCAAAGGTGTCGAACATGGTCTTTGCGGAAAGAAAGGTGTAGGTTGATGAATCTGAAATAGAGGGATTTACACCTCCAAATTCGCCAAAATATTGAAGGTCTTGAATATGATCGGATGCTTTATAGTTCATACTGTTTAGTTTTTGATAAAAATACTATGATTTAGATTAAAGTTCAACTAAAATATTTTGAATTAGATTATAATTCGGTTAATTTTAACTTTATAGAATATAATTCAATAAATTAAAATTTAGGAATTGTTCAATAGATAAATCGTCGGTATGAAATTGGATGAACTGGATAAAAAACTCCTCAATATGCTGCAGGAGGATAGTAAAAAAACTACCAAACAGTATGCAGATGCTTTGCATTTGTCCAAAACAGCGGTGTATGAGCGTATTCGCAGGTTGGAACGAAATGGCGTAATTACGCAATATACAGCCATCCTCAATAAGGAAAAGGTGCAACGGGATTTCACCGTTTTGTGCCACATTCGATTAGTACAGCATACTAAGGAAAATGTGTTGAAATTTGAAAAGGAAATTCTTAAACTAGATGAAGTTTCCGAATGTTTTCATGTGGGAGGGGATTACGACTACATTCTTAAAATAAATGTTGAGGATATGCAGAGTTATCGGGAGTTTATGATTACGAAACTAACTGCCATCAATAATATTGGGAACACACAAAGCTCTTTTGTAATCAATGAAGTGAAGAACAGTCCGTCGATTCATATATAAGTACAAGTTCAATGAACAATAACCAATAAACAGTTGGCAATTAACAATAGTCATATCTAGAAATCCAACAGTCGAATTATTCAACCATCTAATAATCCAATAAATCAACCCTTTTCTCACAGATTTGGTTGGTACTGTCCCGAAAAACATTCGTATTTTTACAGCTGTTTTATGATTACATCCAAAAAGAATATATCCTTTCAAATATTACAATATGAATCAATATGATGTAGCCATTATTGGCTCCGGTCCCGGAGGTTATGTGGCGGCCATTAGATGTGCCCAATTGGGAATGAAAACCGCAATCATTGAAAAGTACTCTACTTTAGGCGGAACTTGCCTTAATGTAGGTTGTATTCCATCCAAAGCACTATTGGACTCATCACACCATTACGAAGATGCCGTTAAGCATTTTGAAGAACACGGAATTGAAATTCCAGGCGAAATAAAAGTGAACTTGGAACAAATGATTGCCCGCAAACAAGGGGTTGTAGATCAAACCACCAAGGGTATCGAGTTCTTAATGAGCAAAAATAAGATTGATGTGTATCAGGGAGTTGGTAGTTTTAAAGATGCCACCCATGTCAACATCACAAAAGAGGACGGGGAAGAGACTATTGAGGCAAAAAACATCATTATTGCCACGGGATCAAAACCATCATCACTTCCTTTTATCAATATTGATAAAGAAAGAATCATTACCTCAACAGAGGCCTTAAAATTGAAAGAAATTCCAAAACACCTAATCGTAATTGGTGGTGGTGTTATTGGATTGGAATTGGGTCAAGTATACAAGCGCTTGGGCGCAGAAGTTTCTGTGGTTGAATTCATGGACCGCATAATTCCAGGAATGGATGGCGCGCTTTCCAAAGAATTGGCCAAGGTGATGAAAAAGCAGAAAGTAAAGCTAAATCTGTCCCACAAGGTAAAATCCGTGGAGCGTAAAGGTGATGAAGTAATTGTAAAGGCAGATGACAAGAAAGGAAACGAAGTAACCCTTACTGGAGATTACTGTTTGGTGAGTGTTGGCCGTAAACCTTATACTGAAGGATTGAATGCTGAAGCTGCAGGTGTAAAATTGGATGATAGAGGTAGAGTAGAAGTGAATGAACATCTACAGACCAACGTTTCCAATATTTATGCCATTGGAGATGTGGTGAAAGGAGCTATGTTGGCCCACAAAGCTGAAGAAGAGGGTACTTTGGTGGCTGAAATCTTGGCAGGACAAAAACCACATATCGATTACAACTTGATACCTGGTGTGGTGTACACTTGGCCTGAAGTTGCTGCTGTAGGTAAAACCGAAGAGCAATTGAAAGAGGAGGGTGTCGATTACAAAGTAGGTCAGTTCCCAATGCGTGCCTTGGGTAGAGCCCGTGCAAGCATGGATATTGACGGTTTTGTAAAGATTCTTGCAGATAAGGATACCGACGAGGTTTTGGGCGTTCACATGATTGGTGCCAGATGTGCCGATTTGATTGCTGAAGGTGTAACTGCTATGGAATTTAGAGCATCAGCTGAAGATATTTCACGAATGAGCCATGCCCACCCAACTTTTGCAGAAGCTGTTAAAGAAGCAGCATTGGCTGCTACGGACGATAGGGCTTTGCATATATAACGAATTTCGTCAATTGAAATAGGGCATCCATCAATTGGCAGATATTTAGGATATTATTTTCATCCACTTTTACACTGATTTTTATAAAATAGATTTCAGTGAAAAGGTGGATGATTTTTTTTGGATTGATGTTGTTATTTTCCTGCACAACCGATGAGCAGATTGAAAAACTAGAACCAGACAATCCCAAAAGTCTTTTAAGTCAAGAGCAATTGGATTTTATTGAAACCTACCATTATATCACATACAATCTTAGCCCGACTTCGTTTGGCAGTTCTTTAAATGAACGATGGAGTGATAGAATTAGAATTTATATTGATGGTTTCCCTTATGACACCTACAGGGAAAATATTATTGATAGAATTGATGAAATTAATCAATTAATGACCAATGGTTCTGGAATTATTTTTGTGGATTCAGTTGAAGAGGCAAATGTTCATCTGTACTATGGTTCCAGAGAAGACATAGAAAGTATTTGGCCTGATATTTTCAACTTAATAACATCTTCTTATCAAGGTTACTCAACTTATTTAACTAACTCGGAGTTTCATATTACTTCTGGACGTATTTGGGTAAAATACAGTGAAATTGGCTTGTTTACCCACGAATTGGGACATGTTTTGGGACTCGGCCATGCTGATGATAGTCTTTGTGGTGACAAAATTGAAGATTCAATGAGTATGATGTGTTCCAAAGCGCCAAACAACTTTTATGAATTGGATAAGAATATTTTGAGGGTACTTTACAATCCCAGAATTCCTGTTGGGAAACCTTTTGAAGAGGTAAGACCTGTTTTAGAAGAAATGCTTTTGGACGGTACCATCCAACTTTAGTTGCTACGAACTACTTGAACCAAACGTTGTAACCTTACTCTAACTCTAAGAAAAGTTTCCTTTAAAAACGGAAACAACATCTTTCCAAAATTTATTGACTGGATTTTCACAGTATTCAATAAATAAGCTGCTTTGCCTTTTATTTGAACTTCGTATCTGTTGTATTGCAGTGCAAAATACGTGCTTAATATCATAAATACGATTGCTCCTGGAATCACTACTTCTGGAGTAAGGGAGTGGTTGAAAGGACGATACAGCCCCAATCCAGTTAAACTACCGTAGAGGATAACAAAGTGGATTACATAAATGGATAGCGTGCTTGCTCCAATGTTCAAAATGGTTTTGTTGGTCAAGAATCTCCGCAATACCATAAATATGGCAAAAACAACAAACACATTCCCCAAACGGATGAACAGGTAGTTGTTGGAAACAATTAGTTTTAAGAACTCCCATCCAGTCAAATCATAAAGTGCGTCAAATGCACGTGTGGATTGGTAAATCAACAAATATCCAATTGCCAACGCAATAGAAATGGCCGCAGGATACAAATATTTGAAATTTTTATATCTGGTGAACAGTACAGAGATGAAAGCTCCAATAGTGGTATAACCCAACCATGGAACAATGGTAAATACCGACCCGTTGGCTTTGGTAAAATAATTGGCTATAAATTCAGGTAAGAACGGATAGGTCCAATCTTTATAAACTCGTTCAAAAAGGAAAAGCACCAAAGTGATGACCACCAAAACCGTTGGAAAAACAAACTTTTTTCGATTGCTGGTCAATAAATACACCCCGATCAAAGCCAAAATGGACAGTCCAATGCAATGCAATACATCCACCAAATAAAAGGAGTCATAAATCTGACCTTTCATCAATCCAAAAAGGTTTAAACGAAGTAAATATCCAATCAACAATAGTTGCAAACCGCGACGCAAACCTTTGGCGACCCTTGGATTTTTCATGCCCTTTTGAGGGCTTTTTATCAATAAATAGGTAAAAATAAATCCAGAAACCGTAAAGAAAACAGGAGCAGTAATACCCCTAAAATACAACCAGATATTGTAGGCGGTATTGGTAGTGTCTCTATAAACAGGATCCAAAAGACCATCAATAAAATGACCTTGGAGCATCATTAAAATGGCCCAAGCTCGCATGGCATCTACAAAAAATA
This sequence comes from Flagellimonas zhangzhouensis, assembly GCF_900102925.1. Taxonomy (GTDB): domain Bacteria; phylum Bacteroidota; class Bacteroidia; order Flavobacteriales; family Flavobacteriaceae; genus Flagellimonas; species Flagellimonas zhangzhouensis. The sequence continues at coordinate 1,031,431 of NZ_FNKI01000002.1, forward strand.
ACCTATTGTTGGCTGTCATTTGGATTCATATTACCCTATATACTTGTTTTGCAAGTAGTTTGGATGCTTTATGCGCCAAAAATATGCAAAATAGTGTCATCTCAGTTTCAATTGGGGTATTTTAGCGAAACAATTAAAGATTAAATCATATGGCTGCAATATTGGCATTTGCGGGAAGTAATTCTTCCACTTCTATTAATTTTCGATTAGTGAAATTGACCACATCTATGGTGCAAAATCATGATATTCAGCAGCTAAACATGGCAGAACTCCCTTTTGTAATGTTCAGTGAAGACGAAGAGAAACAAAACGGTTATTCAGATGCCTTGGTCGATTTAAAGGATAAAATACAAGCTGCGGATGGCCTTATTTTGTCCGTGAACGAACATAACGGAAACCCCTCAGCTTACTTTAAAAATGTATTGGATTGGTTGTCTCGATTGGATCGTAACTTTTTTGAAGGCACCAAGTTACTTTTGATGTCCACTTCTGGTGGAAAAAGAGGGGCAAAGGGCTCTTTGGGAGTGATCGAGAATATGTTACCTCGATTCGGTGCTGAGATTGTGACCACCTTTTCTTTGCCTGGCTTCTACGACAATTTTAGTGATGAGGCCATTTTGGATGAAGGACTTAAACAGGAGCACGCAAAAGCGCTTCAAACTTTTCTGGATGCCCTAAACTAGAAATCGTGCGCCACCATCAAACTTTTCCGTTTGAATCCCTTTCCCAAACCAAAGCATCACTATTGGAATGGTCCAAAGGGTTTGAAGATGTAGTTTGGCTCGATAGTAATTCACATCAGGATCAATATTCCAGTTTTGAAGCTTGTTTGGCTGTAGGGGCCTACTTTACTATTGATGCCTTGGATGTGCTTCATGAATTTGTAGGCCAACAAAAAGATTGGTTGTTTGGTTATTTCACTTATGATGTTAAAAACCAAATAGAGGATTTAACTTCTGGGAATGCTGATTTTCTGGAATTTCCTGAATTGCATTTCTTTCAACCCCGAAAAATCATTTTAGTTAAAGAGGGTCAATTGCATTTTCACTATTTGGATGGATATGCTAATGAGGTGGTTAGTGATTATAAAGCAATTTTCAATACGAAACCAATTCAAAAGCTTGCTTTAAATGAATTCGGTCCTATAAAAATTAAATCTCGACTGACAGAAGAAGACTATTTGGAAAAGGCCAACCAATTTTTGGAACACATTCATCGAGGTGACATATATGAGGCCAATTTTTGTCAGGAATTTTATGCTGAGGAAGCCAACCTTGACCCGTTAGAAAAATTTCAACAACTGAATGAGATTTCCGAACCGCCCTTTGCAACCTTTTTGCGAATGAAAGAGCATTATGTATTGTGTGCTTCACCAGAACGGTACTTAAAGAAGGCAGGGCAAAAAGTGATTTCCCAACCCATTAAAGGAACCGCGCCACGCGGTATAAATACCGTTGAGGATAAAAAGATAAGTGAGCACTTGACCAATGACCCTAAAGAAAGGTCCGAAAACATCATGATCACCGATTTGGTACGCAATGATTTATCCAAAAGTGCTTTGAAAGGTTCTGTTGAAGTTGAAGAACTCTGTAAACCCTATGTTTTCAAACAAGTACACCAGCTGATTTCTACCGTTGTTTCAAAAGTTGAAAATCATAAAAACTCTTTGGAATTGATTCTGGAAACCTTTCCGATGGGCAGTATGACGGGTGCTCCAAAAATTTCAGCCATGAAAATTATCGAGGAATTGGAAGAAACAAAAAGGGGAATGTACAGCGGTGCTGTCGGGTATTTTGACCCAGATGGTGATTTCGATTTTAATGTGGTGATTCGAAGTATTTTGTACAATGCTTCCAAAAAATATATCTCTTTTTCGGTGGGTGGTGCCATAACTGCAAAATCCAACCCAGAAAAGGAATTTCAGGAATGTTTGTTGAAAGCAAAAGCCATGCGCGAAGTATTGGAAAAAGGCCAATGATATTTCGTAAATTCGCGGCATGTTCCCGCAATTTAAAAACCATATCAACAACAACTTAGCTTTCCTAAACGGAAAGAAACTACTCGTAGCTTTTAGTGGGGGCTTGGACAGTGTGGTTTTGGCTCATTTGTGTGTTGGCAATAAAATGGAAATTGCACTTGCCCATTGCAATTTTAATTTGCGTGGCGAGGAGAGTGATGGTGATGAGGATTTTGTAAGGCAATTGGGCAGCAAGTTGGGAATTAGTGTTTTTGTGGAACATTTCGAGACCAAACAATTTGCCGAAGACCAACGTGTGTCTGTGCAAATGGCAGCACGTGAACTTCGTTACCAATGGTTTGAGGAGCTTTTAAAAATCGAAGGTTTCGATTTTGTTTTGACCGCACACCATGCTGATGACAGTTTGGAGACTTTCATTATAAATTTATCCCGAGGAACAGGTATCGAAGGACTTTCTGGGATTCCAGAGGTCAATGGAAATTTAGTTAGGCCATTATTGGAGTTCTCCCGAGAAGAAATTTTGGCTTATGCTGACGCCAATGAAATCAAATGGCGAGAAGATAGCAGCAATGCGGAAAACAAATACCTCAGGAACAAAATCCGACATGAGATTGTTCCTAAATTGAAGGAACTGCATCCATCAATGCTTCAAAACTTCCAAAATACCCAAAAACATTTACAGCAAACCGATGCTTTGGCAACCAACCATTTGTTGGAAGTGAAGCATAAACTGTTTCAGTACGAGGAGGATCAAATCAAAATAAAAATTGGGGATTTATTAGAGTTAAAACCTTTGGATGCATATTTATATGGGCTTTTAAACCCGTATGGTTTTACAGAATGGAACGATGTAAAGCACTTGCTCCATGCCATGAGCGGTAAACAAGTTTTCTCCAAAACCCATGGCCTGCTAAAGAATAGGGATGTTCTTATTCTTTCTAAATTAAATAATAGGGTACAGCAAGAGTTTCCTGTCTATTTAGATGGGACTCCAGCCGAGTCGCCAGTTACCTTAAAATTGGAACCTGTGCGAAGTATGCAAAACCCTGAAAAAAAGACCATATTTCTGGATAAGGAAAAGTTAAACTTCCCGTTAGTGTTAAGGAATTGGGAAAAAGGCGACTATTTTTATCCTTTTGGAATGAAGGGCAAAAAAAAGCTATCCAAATTCTTTAAAGACGAGAAATTGGACCTGATTTCCAAAGAGAAACAATGGCTGCTCTGCTCAAATGACGAAATTGTTTGGGTGGTGGGCAAAAGAGCCGATGAACGCTTTAAGGTTGAGGATTCAACCCAAGAAATAATTAAGATTACCCAGCTTACATGAGATTATTAGTACTCTTTTTAGGATTGTTTGTTTTTAACTTGAGTGTCGCACAAACCGATGCCGACCCAGCAGTATGGAGTCACGAGGTCAATAAGATTTCTGACACTGAATATGAATTGGTCTTCAAAGGGAAGATTATGGATGGTTGGCATGTGTATTCCCAATACACGGCCGAAGGGGGCTCTTTGCCCAGTGAATTTACTTTTGAAAAAGCAGGTGAAGACTATGAGTTGGTTGGAAAAACAACAGAAAGTGAAACCATAGTCGAGTACAGCGATATTTTTGAGGTAGATGAAACCTTCTTTAAGAAAGAGGCCATTTTTACACAGAAAATTAAATTGCTCAATCCAGAAGTACGCCAGATTTCGGTGAATTTGTTTTATCAGATTTGCAAAGAGGTATGTATTCCAAAAGACTATCTGTTCGAGATTTCTTTGGACGGAAGTGGCTTTGTAGCTGAAAATAAATCCTTGGATGAGCGAAGTGTGGCCTTGGGTGAATCTTTAAAAGTGGATTTAAAGAATAAGGAGCTTTTAAACCAAGGTGGAATTTCAAGTCAAGAAGGAACTGCCAATCTTTGGATGATCATCGGACTTGGATTTTTAGGTGGATTGATAGCCCTTTTGACACCTTGTGTGTTCCCAATGATTCCGTTGACGGTTTCTTTTTTCACTAAAAGAACCCAAAACAAATCCAAAGGAATAAGGGATGCCTTGTTGTATGGTTTCTTTATCGTTTTGATTTATTTTCTATTGAGTCTGCCGTTTCATTTATTCAATTCGGTTGATTCACAAATATTGAACACCATTGCGACCAATGTTTGGCTCAATGTGTTCTTTTTCGTGATTTTCGTATTCTTTGCCTTTTCATTTTTCGGTTATTACGAATTGACTTTACCGAGCTCTTGGGTCAATAAAATGGATGCGGCTTCCTCCAAAGTAGGAGGTGGTTTGGGCATCTTTTTTATGGCATTGACTCTAGCCATAGTTTCTTTTTCATGTACTGGACCTATTTTGGGAGGATTACTGGGAAGTACCACCTTGGCCGAAGGTAACGTAGCCACCAATCTTACAGCAGGAATGGTCGGTTTTGGATTGGCATTGGCATTGCCATTTGCCTTGTTTGCCATGTTCCCTGCTTGGTTAAACTCATTACCGAAATCTGGAGGATGGATGACCACCGTGAAAGTTGTACTAGGGTTCTTGGAATTAGCCTTAGCCTTTAAATTCCTTTCCAATGCAGATTTGGTGGGGAATTGGGGATTCTTAAAACGAGAAATCTTCTTGGGCATTTGGATTGTTCTTTTCATTTTGACCACATTATACCTTTTTGGAGTGTTCAAATTTCCACATGACGGACCCAAAAAGAAACACTCTGGGGCTAGAAAAGTGACAGGATTGGTAAGTTTGGTCTTTTCTGTTTATTTGATTTTAGGCCTTTTCAATGTTACTTCCTTAAAATTATTAAGTGGATTCCCCCCACCTAGTTTTTATAGTGTGGTGGAAACCGAAAGTGATTGTCCATTAGGGTTGGATTGCTACAAGGATTTTGAAGAAGGAGTGGCCTATGCGCAGGAGGTAAACAAACCGATTTTACTCGATTTTACAGGATGGGCCTGTGTAAACTGTCGAAAAATGGAGGAAAACGTGTGGAGTGACCCTAATGTGTATGCGCTTTTAAAAGAGGAATACGTGCTTATTTCACTTTATGTGGACGACCGTAAAGAATTGCCTCAAGACGAAAAATTCGAATTCAAATATGATTCTGGGCGAATTAAATCCATAGAAACGGTAGGTCAAAAATGGGGAACGTTCCAGACCATTAATTTCAATGCAGCTTCGCAGCCTTATTATGTTATCTTGTCGCCAAACATGGAAGTGCTTAACGATGCCGTTCAGTATGTAGATGTGGAGACTTATGAGGCTTGGCTTAAATCGGGGTTAGGGAAACATCAACTTTCCATGAACAAATAAATTCCTAACATTCTTTTTCCGCCTTGTGATAAAATAATCATACCTTCGGTTGAATCAATTTGCGTAACCGAATCACTGTGAAAACTGTAAAAAAGGTACTGTTTGGCCTACTAGCAATACTTATATTGGCCTTAATTGGATTTGCTATTTTTTTAAACGGGCTAAAACCCGATTATTCAGGAAAAAAATCATTGCCAGGCCTTCAAGGTGAAGTAACCACTTATTTTGATACCTACGGAATTCCACATATTTATGCCGATAATGAAAAAGATGCCCTCAAGGCATTGGGCTATGTACATGCCCAAGATCGTTTATGGCAAATGGAGTTGTTGCGAAGGGTGGGGAAAGGTAGAATTTCTGAAGTTTTTGGTGCGGATTTTGTAAAAACGGATAAGTTTTTCTTGTCTTTGGGCATTGATGAGCATACCAAAGAAACTTTAAAGGATTTAAATCCCAATAGTGAGGTAATACAACTTTCCCAAGCCTACTTGGATGGTATCAATGAGTTTATAAAAAACGGTCCAACTCCCGTTGAGTTTTATTTAACTGGAATTGAAAAAGAACCATTCACCATTGAAGATGTATACAATGCCGTGGGTTATATGGCTTTCAGTTTTGCCATGGCACATAAGACAGACCCTTTGTTGACCAGCATGCGAAATAAACTGGGAGAAGCTTATTTAAATGATTTAGCGATTGATTCCGATACATCCACCGTTTGGATAAAAAACTATAAAGGCATAGAAACCGATACTTTGGGCTCAGAAATTTCCGCAACAGTAATGGCAGCCCTGGATCAATTGCCCATTCCTCAATTTGAAGGCAGTAATAGTTGGGTGATCGCACCCGAAAAGACCAAAAATGGAAAGGTGATTTTTGCCAACGACCCACATATTGGTTTTGCTCAACCTTCTGTTTGGTATGAAGCCCATGTAAATACACCCAATTATGAAAAATACGGGTATCATTTAGCAGGAGTTCCGTTTCCATTGTTGGGGCATGATAGGAATTTGGCCTACGGTTTGACTATGTTTGAAAATGATGATATTGATTTCTATTACGAGGAAACAAATCCATCCGATAGCACCCAATACAAAACCGCAGAAGGCTGGAAAACCTATGAAGTTGTAAACAAGACCATCAAGGTAAAAGATGGGGAGGATGTGGCATTTACTTATAAGAAAACACATCATGGTCCTGTTCTAAACAACATCGCTGACCAAATTTCAGGGGGGCGACCAGTATCCATGTCATGGATTTATACTAAACCAAAGAATCAGGTGTTGTATGCTCTCCATGGAATAAGTCATGCCAAAAATATTGAAGAGTTTAAAGATGCGTTGCCAAAGATTCATGCTCCTGGACTTAATGTAATGTACGGAGATGCCAAAGGTAATGTGGCTTGGTGGGCAACGGCTCAATTGTACCAAATGCCAGATAGCCTTTCCACTAAATTTATTTTGGATGGTGCCTCGGGTAAAGACGAACCCCTTCGTTATTTAGATTTTTCAGAAAATCCAAGTGCGACCAACCCACCTTGGAATTATGTGTATTCTGCCAATAATCAGCCCGATACTATTGCTGGAATGGTGTATCCTGGATATTATCTTCCCGAAAATCGTGCGAAACGCATTGTGCAATTGCTCGAAGAAAAAGATCAATGGGACAAAGAAGACGTTTCAGAAATGATTTTGGATGTGACTTCACCAATAAATACAAACGTGGTTACAGAACTTATCAAGTACTTTGATGTTAAACAATTGAATGCAGAACAATTGATGTTGGTAGATTCCCTTAAAAATTGGAATGGAGAGTATACTTTAAACAGTACAAGTCCAACACTATATCATCGTTGTGAATATTTTATGGTAAAAAACACCATGGAAGATGAATTGGGCGAGGAGATGTTCAAACAGTTTTTGTCCACGCACCTTTTTAAAAGGCAAATCGGTTGGGGTGCCAAAAACATTGATGGCGTTTGGTGGGACAATGTGCTTACGGAAGATAAGGTGGAAACACGACATGATATTGTAATGAAGTCCTTTGCCGATGCATGGGAGTCCTTGGTGGTGGATTTAGGACCAGACCCAAGCGAATGGACTTGGGACAAAGTGCATACTTTAGAACATCAACATCCCTTTGGGCAAGTGGATGCCTTGAGAAAATACTTTAATGTTGGGCCTTTTCCTGTAGAAGGCACCCGCGAGGTGATCAACAACCTTTCGTTTCCGTATGATGGTTCTGGCTTTTACAAAGTAAATGTGGGGCCATCAACACGTCGTATCATCGATTTTTCTGATGTGGAAAACAGTATCAGTATATTGCCAACAGGCCAATCTGGGAATCCACTGAGCAAATACTATAAGGATCAAGCCCAAATGTATGCCAATGGAGAATTCCGAAAAATGATGCTGAACAAAAAGGAGATTGAAGAAACTGCAGAATCCATTCTCACATTTACCAAGTAATTTTCAACTACGTTAATTCGGAAAGGCCTTTCGTCAATTCAAAACAGGGTATCCGTCAAACTTACCGATATTGAAAGCTAGGAATAGCTAATTTTTGCTCGTATTAAACGAGAATCAACTATATGCTTATCAAAGTTTACGGCAGTGCCGTTTTTGGTATTGAGGCCACCACTATTGTGGTAGAAGTCAATATCGATAAAGGTGTGGGTTATCATTTAGTGGGCCTGCCCGATAATGCCATCAAAGAAAGTAATTATCGCATTGCTGCAGCTCTTCAAAACAACGGTTACAGAATTCCAGGCAAAAAAATCACCATAAATATGGCTCCCGCCGATCTTCGAAAGGAGGGTTCTGCCTATGATCTGACTTTGGCATTGGGGATATTGGCTGCCTCTGGTCAAATTAATTCTGAAAACATCCATGACTATTTAATAATGGGTGAATTGTCTTTGGATGGCAGCCTGCAATCCATAAAAGGGGCTTTGCCCATTGCCATAAAGGCTCGTGAGGAAGGATTTAAAGGGTTTATTCTCCCAAAAGAAAATGCCATTGAAGCTGCCATTGTTGACGGATTGAAAGTTTTTGGGATTGAAAACATCAAAGAGATCATTGATTTCTTTGATTTGGGAACACCTTTGGTGGAAACTACGGTCAATACCCGAGAAGAGTTTTACGAACATCTCGATATGCCTGAATTTGATTTTGCGGATGTAAAAGGTCAGGAAAGCATTAAGCGCTGCATGGAAATTGCAGCAGCAGGAGGGCATAATATCATTTTAATTGGTCCTCCAGGTGCAGGAAAGACCATGTTGGCCAAACGTTTACCATCCATTTTGCCTCCAATGACTCTTCATGAAGCTTTGGAAACCACTAAAATCCACAGTGTAGTCGGAAAGGTCAAAAACAAAGGATTGATGAGTCAACGACCGTTTAGAAGTCCTCATCACACCATTAGTTCCGCTGCATTGGTCGGCGGTGGAAGTTATCCACAACCTGGTGAAATTTCCTTATCCCATAACGGTGTTTTGTTTTTGGATGAACTACCAGAATTTGAACGAAGGGTTTTGGAAGTTATGCGGCAACCTATTGAAGACAGGGAAGTGACCATAGCACGCGCACAATACACGGTAACCTATCCCAGTAGTTTTATGTTAGTGGCCAGCATGAACCCAAGTCCAGGCGGCTATTTTAACGACCCAGATGCGCCAGTTACTTCGTCTCCTGCTGAAATGCAACGGTATTTGGGAAAAATTTCAGGTCCGTTACTTGACCGAATTGATATTCACATTGAAGTGACTCCTGTGCCTTTCGATAAACTTTCCGATGAACGAAAAGGTGAAAACAGCGTAGAAATCAGGAAAAGGGTTGAAGCTGCACGAGAAATTCAAACCAAGAGATTTAATGATCTAAAACAAGTGCATTATAATGCCCAAATGGGAACCAAACATATTCGAGAATATTGCAAATTGGAAGAGGAGTCCAAAACCCTTTTAAAAAATGCCATGGAACGGCTGAACCTATCTGCACGTGCTTACGATAGAATTTTAAAAGTGGCCCGTACTATTGCCGATTTAGAAAAATCAGAATTGGTCAAGGAAAATCACATTTCGGAAGCCATTCAGTATCGAAGTCTAGATAGAGAAGGTTGGTTGGGGTGAAGACTATTATCTTTTTATACCAAAAACACGCAGCTACAATAGAATACGACACTATCATAACCCTGTAATGTATGTTGTCTTTTTAGTGCAGATTGCAGGATTATTCCAATGAGTTCCATTCTTCTTCAGTTGCTTTGGATTTTTGATATTCCATTACCAACAACCAAGTTTTATCACGTTTTATGAGTAGCGCATTAAAATGAACGAATTGTTTTTGATTGGCGTTACCAGTCCCATTGTCAGATTGGAACGCAAAAATTCCTGTTTCATGGGCAGTAGTTTCGTCACCTATCCGCTGTGAGAAACGGAATTCCACACTATTTCGTGTTTTTCCTGTTTTAGTGTCTATGAAACCTTGCTTCCAGTTTTGTAATGCCTTTGCAATAGTTACAGATCCTTTGTTTTCACCAGTTGTAAATACAACAACCGCATCTTCATGGTAGGTAGCTTTATAGCCTTCAAAGTCTCCTTCATTTACAGTTCTCGAAACCTCAGCCCAAAAATTATTTAGTTCCGCTAGTCTTAGTGAATCATTTGCAGTTTCAGTTGTGCCGTTTTTAGTATTGCTCGCATTAGCACAGGTAACACCTAATGCAAGTATTAAGGTAATAATGGATTTGATTTTTTTCATTTGTAAAAGTTGATTTTATAAAAAGAAATTGCAGATATCCTGAATTTAATGTTTCATAATTGCACATTCGGGTATGTCACCGAAGCTATCAAATACTGAAGTTTAGACCAAGGGGGTTGGTTGGATTAATGTTATTTGTTGAATCTCTTAATCAAATGGTAAGTGAATTCCACTATTTCTTTGTAATTCTCTTTGCTGATTTTCTCATCAATGCCATGAACACGGGTAAAACTTTCTGGATAAATTCGAATGGGGTAGAAGCGGTACACATCGTCCGCAACATCATAAAAATAGCGCGCATCGGTACCTCCTCCAATCAAGCCAGGAACCACAACGGCTTCTGGGTAGATGGAGCGAATTGTTTTTTCGAGATTTAAGAAGGCATCGGATTCAATACCCGAAACAGGAGATGGGTCAGTTGCGAAACCTGCCAACTCTACTTTAAGTTTTTCACCGACTGTTTCTTGAATATGGGCTTTTACAGATTCAACGGTTTCCCCTGGTAATATCCTAAAATTTATGGTGGCTTTGGCAAGCGTAGGAATTACATTGTCTTTTACCCCTCCTTCAATAATTGTTGGCGCAGTAGTGGTATGGGCATTCAAAGCTTTAAGCACTGGGGCTTTGAATAACCAAGGATTGGCAAAAGCCATTTTTTTGAAAAAGGGCATTTCAGCACCCATATATTCAAATTGATAATCCAAAGGTTTTACCAAATTATAAGGGCGTTGATTATTCTCTAAGTCCACAATGGCTTGAGCCAACATACCAATGGTATTATCTTCAGGAGGTGCAGAACTGTGTCCGCCTTTTGTTTCAACAATTAGGTTATATGAAGCATATCCTTTTTCGGCCAGATTTACCATGGCAACTGTTTTATCAAAATCAGGAACCATATTTTCAGCTAAAAACCCTCCCTCATCCAAAGCCATTGCAGCTTCTACACCTTTGCTTTTAAGATAGGAAGCGATTTCTTTTGCACCGTTGCTGCCTCCAAGTTCTTCATCGTGCCCAAAAGCCAAATAAATGGTTTGACTTGGCTGAAAATCCTCTTTTAACAATTGTTCAACCGATTCCATTAAGGCCATCAATGAACTTTTATCATCCAACGTTCCTCGGCCAATTATGTCGGTTTCAGTAATTACGCCATCAAAGGGGCCAGCTTCCCAATCAGCAAGCGTTGGTTGGTCTACAGGCACCACATCTTGGTGCGACATTAAAATGATTGGTTTTTTAGATGAATCTTTTCCTTTCCACGTGTACAACAAACTATACTCGCTTATTTTCTCCAAGGATAGATTTTCATGTAAAAGGGGATAGGTTTCTGCTAAAAATCGATGAAAACCATTGAATGCTGTAGAATCTGGGATTGCATCTTCACTGAAAGAAATGGTTTTGTATTGAATGGCTTTTGATAAGTTCTGGAAAGCATTTGCAGGGAAATCCATGGGTTCAAGATTGTCTGGTTCCACTTGTTGTGAAGTTAAAGACATGGTATTTGCAACTAGAATGGCAACAAGAACAAGAACAATGGCCAAAAGACCGAGCAAGAATTTTTTCATTTTGGTTGGGTTGGTTTTTGAGTTGTTCCAAATTAGATAAAAAATTGTAAGTCAAGCAGGTGTGGTGTATTTTATTTAGAAAATCTTAAAAAGAGGATTGATATATCGCTGTTTTAATAATTGATGGTAAATTATTCACTAAGTGTGCAAATATTTAGTTAAATATGTTTTATATCATTCAATATGAGATAATTAGGATGTATTTTTGCCGACCTTTTTAAAGTAAGTAGGTATGCAATGTGTGGAATTGAATCCCGTTGGCAACTTTGATCCATGGGAACAGGAGAAGATTGATGAGTTGATGCATCAGGAAATTTCAGAATCGTTAAGCGATAACCTGGTTTTCGAAAATGAATTCGTAAAACTTTGGGATATTCATTTATTGCCAGGACAAAGAATACCCTTTAGAAAACAAAACAGAAACTACGGATGGGTTTGTACCACAGGTGGATTGGTATTAACCAGATACGGGAATGGTAAAATTGATATGGTGAAGCTTAACCCAGGAGACACCCAATATTTTGAATACAAGGGTAAAAACTATGTCAACGATTTAGAGAATATTGGGGAGGACACCATCGTTATCAATATTTTGGAATACAAAGAGACCCAAAAGAACGACAGTATTCAATTTTGCAACTAGATAGCCTTAATATTGGCTTTTAATCCAGAGATGATACCTAGGATATTCGTTACAGTCTCGTCCAAATAATATTTAATGGCCAAATGTGGAATCCTGATGGTAGTAAAACCATTTTTAAAGGAATGCATGGCATCTTCTAAGTCGCTTATGGCCTGTTCATGGGTGATCATATTGTAATCCTTGTCGATTTCAATATTAAGTTTCACGCGAGAAATTGCAATATCCACAGATTTTTTACCGTCCCACCATTCCAACATGGGGTGTGCTCCAGCCTCTTTTAAAGCATAAAATAATTGAATGGCTTCAACAGAGGTATCGTTCTGAAGAATTACTCTTTTGATCAGTCGCGTATGTCTTTCGCAAAGTTGAACCCCCAAAGCTTCCATAGATGCTTGTTTTTCTTGAGGTCCAATATTTTTATCACAATCCTTACAGGTCATAAGTAGTTGTAAAGTTTAAGGTCTAGTATGATTTGGGATTATTATAACTTTCAGTTTTTTGAAATCGTATAAAAACTCGATGTAAAGCACTCCACTTTTAGACGAACTGCATTTTTTTGGATGAAATGCATTATTTGTTTGGATAAGCTTTATAACTTCATCCACCAAAACCAACTGAACCATGTTTAAAAAAATAGGACCAGGTGTATTGGTCGCAGCAGCCTTTGTTGGACCAGGCACCTTAACCATGTGCACACTTGCAGGTGTACGATTTGGTTATAGTTTAATTTGGGCCTTATTGGTCTCAATTATCGCTACTATTGTATTGCAGGGAATGGCTGGTAGAATTGGTTTAGTCACCCAAAGTGGATTGGTCGATGTGGTAAAGCAGCAAGTACAATCAAAAGGATTGCGAAACCTTGTAATCGCCATTGTATTTGGTGCCATTTTGGTTGGGAATGCAGCCTACGAAGCTGGAAACATAGGTGGAGCCACCCTAGGATTGGAGCAATTGATTTCACACCAACCCTTAAAACCGTTTCTTCCATTATTTATAGGACTTATTATTTTCTTTTTATTGTGGTTTAGTACCTATAAAATTTTAGAAAAGATTTTTGTGGCCTTGGTCGGAATCATGGGAGTGAGTTTTGTGATCTGCGCTATTATAACACAACCATCAATCACAGGAATTATTAAAGGAATGTTCGTGCCGCAATTGCCTGAAGGAAGTTTACTAACCGTAATTGCTTTGGTAGGAACTACCGTTGTACCCTATAATTTGTTTTTGCACGCTTCTTTGGTGAAGGAAAAATGGACATCCAAAGCAGATTTAAAAACTTTGAACTGGGACACCATTTTGTCTATTGGTTTAGGGGGATTGGTCTCTATGGCTATTTTAATCACCGCTTCAGCAGCACCTTTGTCCGATATTGGTAATGCCTTGGATATGGCGGTGGCACTCGAACCCTTATTTGGAAAAATGGCCGTGTATTTTATGGCAACAGGACTGTTGGCAGCTGGAATCACCTCTGCAATCACCGCTCCATTAGCTGCTGCTTTTGTAGCTAGCAGTAGTTTTGGATGGGAAGGAGGCATGCAAAATATAAAGTTTAAGCTCGTTTGGTTGTTGGTGGTGCTGTGTGGAGTAGTTTTCCTTTCTTTTGATATTAAACCCATTCAGGTTATACAGTTTGCACAAATTGCCAATGGGATTTTGCTGCCTATTATGGCATCTTTATTACTATGGGTGGTGAACAAAAAATCGGTGATGGGAGAAAACAAGAATACGCTGCTCCAAAATATTTTGGGATTTGCCATTGTTGGATTTGCCATTTTTTTGGGAGCAAAAAGTATCTTAAAAGTAATAGGATTGTTCTAAATGAATCAATTTTCCATAGATATTAATTGTGATGTTGGCGAGGGAGTAGGCAATGAAGCTGAACTATTTCCTTTTATCAGCTCCTGCAATATTGCTTGTGGCGGACACGCAGGGTCAAGAGAAACCATGATGGAAGTGGCTCAGTTGGCAGCAATTCATGGTGTTAAAGTTGGAGCACACCCCTCATACCCTGACAAAGCCAATTTTGGAAGGGAAGCGATGGATATTTCCAAAGAGGAATTGATTCAAAGTGTCCAATCACAGCTGTCAACTTTCGATGAAGTCCTTGAGGAACTGAAAATACCATTACATCACATTAAAGCGCATGGGGCTTTGTACAATCAAATCTCAAAAGACGAACTACTTGCGAGGGTGTTTTTAAAAGCGATTGAAAGTTATCGTGATAATGCATTACTCTATGTTCCTTTCAATTCGGTGGTTGAGAAGTTGGCGCTGGAAATGGGTTTCAAAATAGCCTACGAAGCATTTGCGGATAGAAATTACAATGTTGACTTAAGTTTGGTGTCCAGAAAACAAGAAAATGCCCTTATTCAAGATCCAAAAGAAGTGTTGCATCATATTTTACCTATTATAAAAGAAGGTAGCGTAAAGGCCGTCAACGGTGAGTTTGTTGAAATTTCTGCACAAACCCTTTGTGTGCATGGGGATACAGCCGCTGCATTAAAAATATTAACGTATATTTCAGAAGAATTACCCCGAAACCTTGTGCACATAGAAAAGTGAAAAAGTACCCCATCAACATCAAACCTTTTGGAGAACGAGCCGTTTTAATCGAATGGCCCAATAAGGTAAGTGAATCCATTTTGGCCAACATTCTCGACTTTATGGATGTGTTTAAAGAACTAAAAATTGAAGGCTGGGAAATGTCCGTAGCCTACAATTCCTTGACCATGGTGTACAATCAGGATCATATAGATTTTGAAGAGACCAAATCCATGATTTTGGACTGTTATGGAAAAATAGATAGTTCCGAAATCCAACGAACGCAGCATTTATGGACCATTCCCGTGTGTTATGACCTCGAATTCGGGATTGATATTGAAGACGCAGCCAAAACCTTAAAACTTTCTGTTGAAGAATTGATTGAACAACATACTTCGCATGAGTATGTGGTGTTTGGTATCGGTTTTTTACCTGGATTTATGTATTTGGGTGGGTTGCCTTCCAGTTTGGAGATTCCGCGTAGAGCAGAGCCAAGGTTGAAAGTAACCAAAGGTTCGGTTGGTCTGGCAGGAAAACAAACTGGTATTTATCCCCAAGATTCTCCTGGCGGATGGAACATTATTGGAAACTGTCCTGTGCAACTTTTCAATCCAAAGGAAAAAACACCCTGTTTTGTGAAAGTAGGTGACAAAATCCGATTTGAGAGCATATCCAAAGCCGAATACGATTTGCATAAGATAGAAGGTGAGGTCGGAATTTATAAACCCGAAAAAGTTGTTTTGAATGCTTAAAGTTCTAAAATCTGGTTTTTATTTGACCATTCAAGACTTGGGAAGGTTTGGATTTCGTGATGTTGGTGTGCCCATTTCAGGAGCTATGGATATTGCATCGGTTAAAAAAGCCAATATGTTGCTCGAAAATGATGATAATGACGCAGTGTTGGAAATCACCATGACTGGACCCACACTTCAGTTTGATGTACCAACCTTTATTTGTCTTTCTGGAGCCCATATTTTGGCCACATTGAACAATCAACCCATAGAAAACTTTCAGGTGATTAAAATAGAAAAAGGGGATATCCTTTCTTATGGAAGATTGGAAAGTGGATTTAGGGGATATTTGGCCATTAAAGGCGGTTTTCAAAATGATAAGGTGTTGGGAAGCCGTTCCCAATTTGTTCCTGTCACCAAATCCGCACGACTTAAAGATGGGGATGAGGTAAAATACAAGGAGTCAAAATCATTTAAACCTATAATAACCGAAGTAAAGATTGAAGATCACTTTGAAAAGGATACGCTGGTAGTTTTTAAAGGGCCAGAATTTGAATTGCTCACGGATGCACAGCTCACCGAAATTTTCACCAAAACCTATTCTCTTTCCAAAGAGAACAATCGAATGGCCTATCAAATTGCTGAATTAATCAAGGGACACGAACATTCCATGTTAACTTCTGGCACTTTGCCTGGTACAGTACAATTAACGCCTGCTGGCCGCATGATCATTTTAATGAAAGATGGCCAAACCACGGGAGGTTATCCTAGGATTCTACAATTATCTGAAGATTCCATTAATGTTTTGGCGCAGAAAAGGTCAGGAGAGAGTTTTCAATTCAAGCTTTCTTGATTGAATTTGGGCGATTTCCATTTTTATGTTTCAACGTAAGAATGGTGATTTCATAAAATCTTCTCAAAAGCACACACATCCAGTGAAAAGATGCCTAACTTATAGGGGATAAATTTCACGGATTGATTTTCAAAAGAAAATAAGCATGAGCTATTACTTTAATACCATTTTAAAAGAAAAGGATTTCGAAAAAGCTATTGAAAAAGTAACCCTTGAATTAAAAAATGAGGGATTCGGAGTACTCACCGAAATAAACATCAACGAAACCTTAAAGAACAAGTTGGGGGTTGATTTTAAGAAATATAGGATTCTAGGAGCGTGCAATCCGCCTTATGCATATGAAGCATTGACACAAGAGGAGAAAATTGGGCTGTTTTTACCTTGTAATGTGGTTGTTTTGGAAAATGATGAGGGTAACATAGAAGTAGCGGCCGTTGATCCAATTGCTTCGATGATTTCAGTTGAAAATGAAAAGTTGGGTTCCGTAGCCCAAGAAATACAGGAAAAACTTAAAAATGTAATTGAGAAACTTTCTTGAATAATATTAGTTTATGTTCACAATTAATTTTTGTACTATTGAATCATGAAACAAAATAACCTTGTCAACAACGTAGTCATTAGTATCCCAGAAATGGGGTGATACAGACTTGTTGTAGACAAAAAGGGCCTGTATCAATTGTGGTACAGGCCCTTTTTTTTATAAAGAAAAATAATTGAATATTGGATTTTGAATTAACATAATCAACTGAAAAACAGTAAATTGAATGTTTTAAGATATAAGTGGATTTAAATCACCTTAAACTGTTAAAAATCTAAGGCTTTTTAAACATCTATCTTTGAAATACAATACAAAATTCAGCAGAATACCCTATTTGAAGGAAATTTGATAATGGAATTGAACAAGTTTAGTAAGAATGTGACCCAAAACCCAACGCTGCCAGCTGCACAAGCGATGCTGCACGCGATTGGATTGACAGATGAAGATTTACAAAAGCCGCTAATTGGAATTGCAAGCACAGGTTATGAGGGCAACCCTTGTAACATGCACTTGAACAATTTGGCGTTGGATGTAAAAAAAGGTGTGGAGTCGTCCGATTTGGTGGGGCTTATCTTCAATACGATTGGGGTGAGTGATGGAATTTCAAATGGAACACCCGGAATGCGTTACTCATTGCCTTCAAGGGATATTATTGCCGATTCCATTGAAACCGTTATCCAAGCCATGAGCTATGATGGTTTGGTTACCGTGGTGGGTTGTGATAAAAATATGCCAGGTGCCTTGATGGCCCAATTGCGTTTGAACCGCCCATCTATTTTGGTGTATGGTGGAACCATCGCCCCAGGATGCCACAACAATAAAAAATTGGATATTATTTCCGCTTTTGAGGCCTATGGTCAAAAGGTGGCAGGAACTATAGATGAAACTGAATTTAAGGAAGTGATCCACAAAGCATGTCCAGGTGCTGGAGCTTGTGGCGGAATGTACACGGCCAACACCATGGCTTCTGCCATTGAGGCCATGGGAATGTCCATGCCTTTCAACTCCTCCATTCCAGCGGTGAACGAAGCTAAATCTGGTGACTGTGAAGCGGCAGGTGAAGCATTGAGACACTTGTTGGAAGTGGATTTGAAACCGAAAGACATTGTAACCAAGAAAGCATTGGAAAATGCATTCCGTTTGATTACCGTATTGGGAGGTTCAACCAATGCAGTATTGCATTTTATGGCGATTGCCCATGCTGCCGAAGTAGATTTTACTTTGGATGATATTTCACGAATTAGTGATACAACTCCATTATTGGCAGATCTTAAACCAAGTGGAAAATACTTGATGGAAGACCTACATAAAGTAGGGGGTGTGCCAGCGGTTTTAAAATACATGTTGAAAAAAGGCATGCTTCACGGGGATTGTATGACCGTTACAGGAAAAACAATCGCCGAAAACTTGTTGGATGCCCCAGACTTGGAAGAAGGTCAAGACATTATTAAAACGTTGGACAATCCAATCAAAGAAACGGGACACATCCGAATTTTATACGGAAACTTAGCTTCTGAAGGAGCTGTAGCTAAAATCACTGGTAAAGAGGGACTTGAATTTACGGGAACTGCCCGTGTGTTTGACAGTGAGGCAGCGGTAAACGATGGTATCCACAACGGGAAAGTACAAAAAGGAGATGTAGTGGTTATTCGCTACGAGGGTCCGAAAGGAGCACCTGGAATGCCTGAAATGTTGAAGCCAACCTCTGCCATTATGGGAGCTGGATTGGGTAAAGACGTAGCCTTGATTACCGATGGAAGATTCTCTGGAGGTTCCCATGGTTTTGTGGTAGGTCATGTTTCACCTGAAGCGCAAGTTGGTGGTGGAATTGCCTTGGTGAAAGATGGTGATGAAATTACCATAGATGCGGTAAAGAACACCATCAATATCAACATTTCCGATGAGGAATTTGAGCAAAGAAGAAAAGAATGGAAGCAACCTGAGTTGAAAATTAAATCAGGAAGCTTGTACAAATATGCCAGAACCGTATCATCAGCAGCCAAAGGTTGTGTAACCGATGCGTTCTAAATAACTGAATACTGTTGAAATTCTTTAAACATTAGGTTTATGGAAACATTGAAGACAAAAAAAGAAGAAAAGAAAAAAGAAACTACCATGAGGATATCTGGTGCAGAGGCCATCATTCATTGTTTGTTGGCAGAAGGTGTCGATTTGATTTACGGATATCCAGGAGGAGCCATTATGCCAGTGTATGATGAGCTGTACAAGTTCCAAGATAAATTGACTCATATTTTAACCCGTCACGAGCAAGGTGCTACACATGCTGCACAAGGATATGCGCGTGTTACGGGTAAAGTAGGGGTGGCCATGGCGACTTCAGGTCCTGGAGCAACGAATTTGGTAACAGGTATTGCCGATGCGCAGATTGATTCTACACCTATGGTATGCATCACAGGGCAGGTAACCAGAAGTTTATTGGGTTCCGATGCTTTTCAAGAAACGGATATCGTTGGGATTTCTACACCAGTGACCAAGTGGAATTATCAAATCACCAGAGTGGAGGAGATTCCTGAAATCATGGCAAAGGCATTTTATATTGCCAAGTCAGGTAGACCAGGCCCTGTACTGATTGATATTACCAAAAATGCCCAGTTCGATGAACTGGATTTCAAATACGAAAAATGCACTGGAGTTCGCAGTTACAAGCCAGTTCCAGAACCTGACACAGCTGCCATTGAAAAAGCGGCAGAATTGATCAACAATGCCAAAAAGCCTTATATCGTATTCGGTCAAGGGGTGATTTTGGGCAAAGCAGAAGAAGAGTTGAAAGCATTGGTTGAAAAAGCGGGAATTCCTGCTGCTTGGACCATTCTTGGACTGTCTGCCATGGATTCTGACCACCCATTGAATGTGGGAATGGTGGGAATGCACGGAAATTACGGTCCAAATATCCTTACCAACGAATGTGATGTACTCATCGCTATCGGTATGCGTTTTGATGACAGGGTAACGGGAAATTTGGCCACCTATGCCAAACAGGCCAAAGTCATCCATTTTGAGATTGACCCTGCCGAGATCAATAAAAATGTAAAGGCAGATGTGGCTGTTCTTGGAAATTCCAAGGAAACTTTAGGTATGCTTTTGCCCTTGATCAATGAAAATTCACATCCAGATTGGGTAGCTGAGTTTGAAGCAAAGCATCAAATTGAGTATGATACCTTGATCAAAAATGATATTTACCCCACCAAAGAGGGGTTGACCATGGGTGAGGTAATTGAACAAATCAATGAAGCTTCAGGACATAAAGCGGTGATGGTTTCCGATGTGGGACAACACCAAATGATTGCCTGTAGGTATGCCAAATTCAAACAGACCATGAGTAATGTAACTTCTGGTGGTTTGGGTACCATGGGATTTGGACTTCCTGCAGCCATTGGGGCCAAAATGGGAGCTATGGACCGCGAAGTGGTTGCCATTATCGGAGATGGAGGTTATCAGATGACCATTCAAGAGCTCGGGGTAATTTTCCAGCACAATGTTCCTGTAAAGATTGTGGTTTTGAACAACGAGCACTTGGGTATGGTGCGTCAGTGGCAAGAACTGTTCTTCGAGAGCCGTTACGCTTCTACCGTAATGACCAATCCAGATTTCGTGAAAATCGCAGAGGGATACCACATCAAATCAAGAAGAGTAGTGGAGCGTTCCGAACTTAAAGATGCCGTGGAAGAAATGATGGCATCTAAAGATCCCTATTTCTTGGAAGTGAAAGTGGAGAAAGAGGATAACGTATTCCCAATGATTCCAACAGGTGCTTCTGTAGCTGATATCAGATTGAAATAAATGGATCAGTCTATTATCCTAAACCAACCAAAGCAATACGATTCGTTGCTTGCCAAGTCCGAGGAAATGGGTTTTACCATGCCCTCCGATATTTATATCGGTGCGTTCCTGAAAACGATGGCCGCATCGAAGCTAGCTGGTAATTTTTTGGAATTAGGTACGGGTATCGGGCTTTCGCTTTCGTGGTTATTGGATGGAATGGATGAAGATTCTAAAATGATAAGCGTTGATAACGACCCAGAATTGATTCAGGTGGCCAAAATGTACTTTGATGCAGATGAAAATAGATTGCAGCTTGTTTGCGCCGATGGCGCGGAGTGGTTGGAATCTTACAAAGGCCCTCAATTCGACCTTATTTTTGCCGATGCATGGCCAGGAAAATACAGTCATTTGGATTTAACCATTGGCTTGTTGAACAAAGGAGGCTATTACATCATCGATGATATGCAAAAGCAACCCAATTGGCCCGAGGGGCATGAAGAGAAAGCTCTTGAATTAGTGGGTGTCTTGGAAGAAAGAAAAGATATTATAATAACAAAAATGAACTGGTCCACAGGACTTATAGTTGCAGTAAAAAAATAAAATCAATCTATGGAAAAGCAATGGTATACCATATCGGTGTATTCCGAAAACCATGTAGGATTGCTCAATAGAATATCAGGGATATTCTTAAAGAGACACATTAATATAGAAAGCTTAAATGTTTCTAAATCAGAGATTGATGGTGTTTCAAAATTCACTATTGTTGTAAACACCACCGAAGATTGGACCCGTAAGATCGTGGGGCAGATTGAAAAGCAGATAGAGGTCATCAAAGCGTATTATCATACCGATGATGAAACCATTTATCAAGAATCTGCGTTGTTCAAAATCGCTTCGCATTTGCTATTTGATGAAAGACAAATTCAAAACATCATCAAAGAGCACAATTCTCAGATTGTCACCGTGAGTCGTGAGTTTTTTGTGTTGGCAAAAACGGGTCGCAGACATGAGATTGATGAGATGCACGACGCATTGGAGCCTTATGGCATCATGCAGTTTGTTCGTTCGGGCCGAATCGCCGTGACCAAGGCAGCCATGCCCATCTCGGAACTATTGGAAGAATTTCAAGAAAATTAAATCGCATAAAATCAAATATCAAAAATGACAAATTACTTCAACACACTATCACTTCGCGAGCAATTGACCCAATTGGGGAAATGTAGATTCATGGATTCTAGCGAATTCGCTGATGGTGTATCCGCATTAAAAGGAAAGAAAATTGTAATTGTAGGTTGTGGTGCACAAGGTTTGAACCAAGGTTTGAACATGCGCGATTCTGGGTTGGATGTTTCCTATACCCTTCGTGAAGCTGCGATTAAGGAGCAAAGACAATCGTATAAAAACGCCGCTGAGAACAATTTTGTGGTGGGAACGTACGAAGAATTGATTCCAACTGCCGATTTGGTGATCAACCTTACACCTGACAAGCAACACACCAATGTGGTAAGCACTATTATGCCTTTGATGAAAAAAGGCGCAACCTTGTCTTATTCACACGGTTTCAATATTGTGGAAGAAGGGATGCAAATCCGTGAGGACCTTACCGTAATCATGGTAGCACCTAAAAGTCCAGGTTCTGAGGTGCGTGAAGAGTACAAAAGAGGTTTCGGTGTACCTACCTTAATTGCGGTTCACCCAGAAAACGATCCTGAGGGTAAGGGTTTGGCGCAAGCTAAAGCGTATGCAGCGGGTACAGGAGGTGACAAAGCTGGGGTTTTGGAATCATCCTTTGTGGCTGAAGTAAAATCAGATTTGATGGGAGAGCAGACCATTCTTTGTGGTTTGTTGCAGACAGGATCTATTCTATCTTTCAACAAAATGGTTGAAAAAGGAATCGATGCAGGATACGCTTCCAAATTGATCCAATACGGATGGGAAACCATTACCGAAGGTTTGAAGCAAGGAGGTATCACCAATATGATGGATCGTTTGTCCAACCCTGCAAAAATCAAGGCCTTTGATTTAGCCGAAGAATTGAAAGTGACCATGCGTCCGTTGTTCCAAAAGCATATGGATGACATTATGAGCGGACATTTCTCCAAAACCATGATGGAAGATTGGGACAATGGCGATAAAAACCTATTGGACTGGAGATCTGCAACAGGAGAAACTGCTTTTGAAAAAACACCTGCAGGTGATGTAGCGATTTCTGAGCAAGAATACTACGATAACGGCGTTTTGATGGTAGCAATGGTAAAATCTGGTGTGGAATTGGCCTATGAGACTATGACCGAATCTGGAATTATTGGTGAGTCCGCATACTACGAATCATTGCACGAAACACCATTGATTGCTAATACCATTGCTAGAAAGAAATTGTACGAAATGAACCGTGTAATTTCCGATACAGCGGAATACGGTTGTTATTTGTTCGACCACGCTTGTAAGCCGTTGTTGACTGATTTCATGAAAACTGTGGAAACTGATATTATCGGCACCCAATTCGGAGCAGGAAAAGACAATGGCGTGGACAACGTAAAATTGATCGCTGTAAACAAAGCCATTCGTGAGCACGATGTGGAAATTGTTGGAGCAAGATTACGTGAGTCCATGACAGCTATGAAGCCGATAGGGTAAACCGTCACATGAAAAATGACACTGTGGAGACTTATTTTCCACAAATAGCGGATATTCGAAAAGCAGCGGAAACCATTGCACAAGTGGCATCGGAAACTCCATTGCAGCCGAGTATCCGCTATTCTAAAACATATGGGGCCAATATCCTCCTCAAGCGCGAAGACCTGCATCGGGTCCGTAGCTATAAAATTAGAGGTGCCTACAACAAAATTAGTTCACTTTCCAAAGAAGAATTGGCCAAAGGAGTGGTCTGTGCCAGTGCAGGCAATCATGCGCAAGGAGTGGCCTTTGCCTGTAGTCATCTAGAGGTGAAAGGCACTATTTATATGCCCGTTGTAACACCCAAGCAAAAAATTGACCAGACTAAAATGTTTGGTGGGGAATGGGTTGAAGTGGTTCTTGAGGGCGATACCTTTGACGATTCCAATAAAGCGGCGCAAGCTTTCTGTGAACAAAACGGCAAAACTTTTGTGCATCCATTCGATGATGAGAAAATCATTGAGGGGCAAGCTACTGTGGGCTTGGAGATTTTGGAGCAGTTCACTGAACCCATCGACTATGTTTTTGTGGCCGTAGGTGGTGGTGGATTGGCATCTGGACTTTGTGGCACATTTAAAGCCTTGTCCCCAAACACCAAAATCATCGGGATTGAACCCGAAGGTGCACCCTCGATGCTCAAATCCATGGAAAAGGGGGAGTTGTTGGAATTGCCTCATATTGATAAGTTTATTGATGGTGCAGCGGTTCAAAAAGTAGGTAAGCTTACCTATGAAATTTGCAAAAATCATTTAAGTAAAATGATCACGGTTCCTGAAGGTAAGGTGTGCCAGACCATTCTAGAGCTGTACAATCGTGATGCCATTGTGGTAGAGCCTGCTGGGGCTTTGACCATTTCCGCATTGGATGAGTTTACCGAAGAAATTAAAGGCAAAAATGTGGTTTGTGTGATCAGCGGAAGTAATAACGATATCACCCGAACCGCAGAAATTAAGGAGCGAGCATTGCTTTATGCCAACCTTAAGCATTACTTTATCGTCAAGTTTCCACAGCGGCCAGGAGCGCTTAAAGAGTTTGTGGCTGATATTCTTGGGCCCGACGATGACATCACCCATTTTGAGTATTCCAAAAAGTCGAGTAGGGAAAATGCACCAGCAGTGGTGGGCATCGAATTGAAGTCGCCAAACGATTTGCAACCCTTAATCGATCGCATGAAAGCCAATAACTTTTTTGGCGACTATTTGAACGATAAACCCCATCTTTTCCAGTATTTGGTGTGATAGGTTTAACAATTTCAAATTACATTTTTACAAGTTAGATTCCAGATGTAAATACCTCCACAATCTCGGTATTATCATTGGGAATTATGTTAATTTTGTGTGAGAGTAACACTCTTCACTACACTAATTCATTAATTAAAATCTTATGGCAACAACAACGACCCTAGTTCCTGAAGCATTTCAGATCACGGAAGAAATACACCAAAAAACATATTTGATCAATGGCGAATTGAAAACTTGGAATGGGGCAACTAGCCCTGTAATTTCCACGATTTCATCCACCGAAGAATATGCGCCAACTACATTGGGGAGCATTCCTGACATGGGTGAGCCTGAAGCAATGGAAGCTTTGGATGCTGCCATGGCTGCTTACGATAAAGGACAAGGACTTTGGCCTACCATGAAAGTGAAAGACCGTATCGAGTGTATGGAATCTTTTGTGAAGCGCATGGAGCAAAAGCGTGAAGAGGTGGTAAAGTTGTTGATGTGGGAAATTGGGAAATCCAAACCAGATTCGTACAAGGAGTTTGATCGTACTGTTGAGTATATTTATGACACCATTGAAGATTATAAGCAGCTAGATCGTGACTCTGCCAAATTTTCCAAGCATGATGGTGTCTATGCCCATATTCGTAGAGGCCCTCTTGGGGTTGTATTGTGTCTTGGACCTTACAATTATCCATTAAATGAAACCTTTGCTTTGTTGATTCCTGCTATTATTATGGGAAACACCACCATTTTTAAGCCAGCGAAGCATGGGGTGTTGTTGATTACACCACTTTTGGAGGCGTTTAAGAGCAGTTTTCCAAAAGGAGTTGTAAATATCCTTTTCGGACGAGGTAGAGCAGTAGCAGCCCCTATAATGAAAACTGGAAAGGTAGATGTGTTGGCTTTGATTGGAAATAGTAAATCCGCGAATGCTTTACAAGATCAGCACCCAAAAAGCAACCGTTTACGATTGGTGTTGGGCTTGGAAGCCAAAAATCCAGCCATTGTGTTGCCCGATGCCGATTTGGACTTGACCATCAACGAATGTATTACGGGGACTTTGTCTTTCAATGGTCAGCGTTGTACGGCATTAAAAGTGGTGTATGTTCATGATGAAGTAAAAGATGAGTTTTTAAAACGCTTCGCTGAAAAAGTGGACAAGTTAAAATTCGGAAACCCTTGGGATGACGGCGTTCAATTGACACCGCTGCCAGAAGCTGATAAACCTGCCTATATTCAAGAATTGTTGGATGACGCTTTGGCCAAAGGCGCCAAGATCATCAACAAAAAAGGAGGGAAGCATTTTGATAACTACATCTGGCCAGCAGTGTTGTATCCAGTTACCAAAGACATGAGGGTGTATGAAGAAGAACAATTCGGACCTATAATTCCTGTACTTTCGTTTCAGGATATTGAAGAGCCTTTGGATGATATGGCAGAATCCAACTACGGACAGCAGGTGAGTTTGTTTGGAAAAGATGTGTACACGCTATCTCCACTAATTGACACTTTGGCTAACTTGGTGTGTCGCGTGAACTTGAACAGCTCATGTCAAAGAGGACCTGATGTGTATCCGTTTACGGGAAGAAAAGACTCTGCTCAATCTACATTGAGTGTGCACGATGCATTGCGTTCGTTCTCAATCAGAACTTTTGTGGCCTTTAAGGACAATGATTTGAACAATCAGACCATTGAACAGTTGTTGGAAGCTAAAGTGAGCAACTTTTTAAGTACTGATTATATTCTCTAGTAGAAAAAGAATTTTCTAAACAAAAAAAAGCCCGAGCAAATTACTCGGGCTTTTTTTTATAATGTGGTTGTGTATTTAAATATTCTCAGCAAGCCAGTTGCCAACTTCACTGGTTTTGTAGGCTTTGCCGCCGTCGGCCAAATCTTCGGTCACAATGCCCTCGGCCAAGGATTTGTTCACTACGTCGCGAATCGCTTCTGCTTCGTCTTTTAATCCAAATGCGGTTTCAAACATCATGGCGGCAGAAAGTACGGTAGCCAATGGATTGGCAATATCTTTTCCTGCTGCTTGAGGGTAAGAACCGTGAATAGGTTCAAACAAAGATGTTTTTTCACCCAAAGAAGCGGATGGCATCAATCCCATAGACCCTGAAATTACGGAGGCTTCGTCGGTTAAAATGTCTCCAAAAAGATTTTCAGTGATCAATACATCGTAGGAGCTAGGCCATTGCACCAGTCTCATGGCAACAGCATCAACAAATTCGTAGGATACTTCAACTTCTGGGTATTCCTTTTCCAATTTCTGAACGGTTTCTCTCCAAAGTCTAGAAGTTTCCAAAACATTGGCCTTGTCCACACAACATAATTTTTTGGAACGTTGTATAGCCATTTCAAATCCTTTTATTGCCAATCGCTCCACTTCTTCACGAGTATAGGTGCAAGTATCGTAGGCAGTGTTGTCGTTGTCTTCGCGACCACGTTTTCCAAAATAGATACCACCTGTAAGTTCACGCAAGAAAACCAAATCGGTACCTTCAATACGTTCTTTCTTCAATGGTGACTTATCAATTAATGACGGAAATGTAAAAGTTGGGCGCACATTTGCGAACAAACCCAATTTCTGACGCATTTTCAACAAACCTTGCTCTGGGCGTACTTTGGCAGATGGGTCATTATCGAATCGTGGGTGCCCAATGGCTCCAAACAAAACAGCATCGGCAGCAACACAAATATCATGGGTTTCATCAGGATAAGGCTCGCCAACAGCATCAATGGCAGCTGCACCGGTTAGGGCGGGAGTCCAAGTGATTTTGTGTCCAAATTTACTGGCTACGGCATCGGATACTTTTACGGCTTGATCAATAACTTCGGGGCCAATTCCATCTCCGGCCAAAAGAGCTATGTTTAATTTCATGTTGTCAATTATCAGTTTTCAATAAACAATTATCAATGTTGTTATACGAGGTTGAGCATTTTCTCCGTGGCCTTAATCGCAGATACCGTTTGGTCGGAATCCAATCCACGGGTGGTGAAATCCTTGTCTTTGGTTTGCCAGGTAATAATGGTTTCGCAAAGAGCGTCAGAATTACTTCCAGGAGGGATTCGAACCGTGTAGTCCACCAATTTGGGCAACTCTCGATTTTCTTTTTTGTATACTTTCTTTAAGGCGTTGATGAAAGCGTCAAATTGTCCATCGCCTTGAGCATTTTCCTCATAACTCTTTCCTTCAATTTCAATGGAAAGGGTAGTGGAGGGTTTTAATCCTTTGGAGTGGGTGAGGACATATGACTTCACAAACACCTTTTGTTGATGCAAATCTGTATCCAAAACATCGGAAATGATATAAGGTAGGTCGTCTTTTGTGACCCGTTCCTTTTTATCACCCAACTCAATGATGCGTTCAGTTACTTTTTTAAGTTCTTCATCATTTAAAGTCAACCCGAGTTCCTGAAGATTCTTTTGAATATTGGCTTTTCCTGAAGTTTTACCTAGGGCGTATTTACGTTTTCTGCCGAATCTTTCAGGTAATAAGTCGTTAAAGTAAAGATTCTTTTTACTATCTCCATCTGCGTGTATTCCAGCGGTTTGGGTAAAAACATTGTCTCCAACAATAGGTTTGTTGTCTGGAATGCCAAAACCAGTAAATGCAGAAACTAATTTACTTACTTTATATAGCGAAGATTCCTTTACTCCTATGGATATTTCAGGTAAAAAGTCGTTTACCACAGCAACCACACTGGCCAATGGAGCATTTCCTGCACGTTCACCCATTCCGTTCACGGTCAAGTGTAAACCATGGGCACCCGCTTTTAAGGCTTCCATGACGTTGGCAACACTTAGGTCGTAATCGTTATGCCCATGAAAATCAAAATGTGAGTCTGGATAACGTGCTATAATTTTGGACAGATATTCCCCAGTTTCATTATGCGTCAAAACACCTAGCGTATCTGGCAACAGCACCCTTTTAATGGGTTGTTGGGTCAAGAAGTCCAAAAATTGGAACACGTACTCTTGAGAATTACGCATTCCATTGCTCCAATCCTCTAAGTACACATTGGTTTCAATTCCAAGCTCTTTTGCCTTTTCAATTACAGCTTGAATCTCACTAAAGTGCTGTTCTGGAGTCTTTTTAAGCTGATGTGTTAAATGGTTCAACGAACCCTTGGTCAACAGGTTTTGCACTTTAGCACCTGCCTCTTGCATCCATTTCAATGAAACTCCGCCATCAACGAAAGTCAAGACCTCCACTTTATCCAAATAACCCTCGGTGGCAGCCCATTCGGTAATATTTTTTACGGCTTGCATTTCACCTTCAGAAACCCGTGCCGATGCCACTTCGATGCGGTCGACCTTGAGTTCTTCCAATAAAAGCTTAGCCAAAGTGAGTTTTTCCGAAGCGGAAAATGATACTCCCGAGGTTTGCTCACCATCCCTCAGGGTGGTGTCCATTATTTCAATGGTGCGTGTTTTCATTTGTTGAAACAGTGTCCTGTTGGAAATTAAAGCGGGGTGTTCTCAGCGTATTTTTCGATACCATCCTTAATGTTCAACAAAAAGTCGATATCGTCAAAACCGTTGAGCATGTTTTGTTTTTTGTACCCGTTGATTTCAAAGCTTTCGCTCTCTCCCGAAGCCAAAATAGTGATGGTCTGTTCAGGTAGGTTCACTTCCAACTCGGTATTCGGGTCAGCTTCAATAGCTGTAAAAATTTTATCCAAAAATTCTGGACTTACCTGAACTGGCAAAACACCTACGTTTAAACAGTTGTTTCTGAAAATATCAGCAAAAAAGCTGGATACCACACAACGGAAACCATAATCATAAACAGCCCATGCGGCGTGCTCTCTGGAAGAACCAGAACCAAAGTTTTTGCCACCTACCAAGATTTTACCTGAATAGATAGGGTTGTTCAAAACAAATTGCTCTTTCGGGCTATCGTCTGAATTGTATCTCCAGTCGCGGAACAAATTATCCCCAAAACCCTTACGCTCTGTAGCTTTTAGGAATCGAGCAGGGATGATTTGGTCGGTATCCACATTTTCAATAGGTAATGGAACCGCTGAACTTTTTAATATTTCGAATTTATCGTATGCCATTTTAATTCAATTATCAGTTTTCAATTAACAATAAACAATAGCTGGTTCCATTGTACATTGATAATTGCTCATTGTTTATTGTTACGCTAAAACTTCTTCCATTAATTCTCGTGGGTCGGTTACTTTACCAGTCACGGCAGCAGCTGCGGCCACCAATGGACTTGCCAAAAGCGTTCTTGCTCCAGGTCCTTGTCTTCCCTCAAAGTTTCTGTTGGAAGTACTCACCGCATATTTACCAGCAGGAACTTTATCATCATTCATCGCCAAACAAGCGGAACATCCAGGCTCTCTCAATTCAAAACCAGCTTCGTGAAGAATGTCCAAGATACCTTCTTCCTTAATGGCCTCTTCAACTCGGTGTGAGCCAGGTACCAACCAAGCCGTAACGTTATCCGCTTTTTTCTTGCCTTTCACAATCGAAGCAAATGCACGGAAATCTTCAATTCTACCATTGGTACAGCTTCCCAAGAATACAAAATCAATAGGTTTGCCAATCATGGAATCACCCTCATGAAAATCCATGTACTCCAAGGATTTTTTATAGGTTGCAATACCACCTTCAACGGCTTCAGCCAAAGGAATGTATTTTTGAATGCTCATTCCCATTCCAGGGTTAGTTCCATAGGTAATCATCGGTTCGATTTCACTCGCTTCGAAAGTCAATTCCTTATCGAACGTAGCATCGTCTTCGGTGTAAAGGGTTTGCCAATATTCCATGGCTTTGTCCCAATCGGCACCTTTAGGGGTGTATTCACGACCTTTGATGTATTCAAAAGTAGTTTCGTCAGGAGCGATCATACCACCACGGGCACCCATTTCGATACTCAGGTTACAAACGGTCATTCGACCTTCCATGGACATGTTTTTGAACACATCTCCAGCATATTCGGCAAAATAACCCGTAGCACCTGAAGTGGACAATTTTGAAATAATGAACAACGCCACATCTTTTGGTGTAACGGCCTTACTCAAAGTACCGTTAATGTTGATGCGCATGCTTTTGGGTTTCGGTTGCATGATACACTGTGTAGATAAAACCATTTCTACCTCACTGGTTCCAATACCGAACGCGATGGCACCGAAAGCACCGTGCGTAGAAGTGTGTGAATCTCCACAAACAATAGTGGCTCCAGGTACGGTGATACCATTTTCTGGGCCAATTACGTGTACAATTCCGTTTTTATCGTGCCCTAGCCCCCAATACGGAATATTGTGCGCTGCCGCATTCTCCTCCAATGCCTTTAATTGGTTGGCAGATAATGGGTCTTTTACAGGCAAATGCTGATTTAGTGTTGGGGTGTTGTGATCCGCAGTTGCAAAAGTACGCTCTGGGTATTTCACTTTGATTCCTCTATTTTTTAATCCTAGAAAAGCAACAGGACTCGTTACTTCATGGACCAAATGTCTGTCTATAAAAAGTACATCTGGACCGTTCTCAATATGTTGAACCACATGGGAGTCCCAAACTTTATCAAATAGTGTCTTGCTCATAATAACAATCAATATTTTGTAAGCTAACAAATTTAAAATTTGAACGCTAAATCGGTTTTTGGTGATTCACAAAAATACGATGTTCAACGCTTATTTTAGCGGTTTTTTTGGAATGTTAACAAATGTTTTGTCTTGGTTTTCAGAATATAACAAGTGATGAACCACTTTTGGAATAGATAGTGTAAAATGGAAATCCAACTGTTAAAAGAAAGGGCTTAACTAATGTAATTCCAGATGGTTTTGTTGGCTATCATTTTAGAATAGGCTCGAAGTATGGGTGCGTTTTCCTCTTTTTCCAATCTTGGGTCATTTTTTAATAATTGGATGGCATGGTAACGGGCGATTTTTAAAATTTGATTGTCCTTTACGATATCTGCAATTTTAAGATTGAGCATGCCGCTTTGTTGCGTGCCCATTAAATCGCCTGGACCGCGGAGTTTGAGGTCAACTTCCGCAATTTCGAATCCATCGTTGGTGCCCACCATAGTTTGTAAACGGGTTTTGGCATCTTCTGAAAGTTTATTTCCTGTCATTAAAATGCAAAAACTCTGTTCGGCCCCTCGACCTACGCGTCCACGAAGCTGGTGTAGTTGGGAAAGTCCAAACCGTTCCGCACTTTCAATGATCATTACCGAAGCATTCGGGACATTAACACCAACCTCGATTACCGTGGTTGCAATCATGATGTGGGTTTCGCCTTTCAGAAAACGCTCCATTTCGTAATCCTTATCAGCAGGCTTCATTTTACCGTGAACTATGGAGATTTGATATTCAGGTTGTGGAAAGTCCCTTACAATGCTTTCATAGCCATCCATTAAATCTTTATAATCCATGGCTTCGGATTCTTGAATCAAAGGATAAACGATATAAATCTGACGCCCCTTTGCAATTTCATCTTTGATGAATCGAAATACTTTTAAACGATTACCATCAAATCGATGCACCGTTTTTATAGGTTTTCGTCCTGGTGGCAGCTCATCAATCACTGAAATATCCAAATCCCCATACAAGCTCATGGCCAAGGTTCTCGGAATTGGGGTGGCTGTCATGACCAAAATATGTGGTGGCGTGTTGTTTTTATGCCAAAGCTTGGACCGTTGCGCCACACCAAACCGATGTTGCTCGTCCACAATGGCCAAACCTAGGTTTTTAAACTGCACTTTATCTTCCAAAAGAGCATGTGTGCCCACCAAAATGTTCAGATTCCCATTTTCCAATTGATTATGCAAAAGCGTGCGCTCTGATTTTTTTGTGGAACCCGTCAACAAAGCAATTTTAAGGTCCATGGGTTGAAGCAGTTCCTTAAGTCCATTATAATGTTGAGTCGCTAAAATTTCGGTTGGGGCCATTAAACAGGCCTGAAATCCATTATCAATAGCCAAAAGCATGCACATTAAGGCCACAATAGTCTTTCCAGAGCCAACATCTCCCTGTAATAATCGGTTCATCTGCGCATTGCTGCCCAAATCGTTACGTATTTCCTTGATGACCCGTTTTTGGGCATTGGTCAAATCAAATGGTAGGTGGTTTTCAAAGAATTCTGTAAAATGTTCGCCAACTTCACCAAAGGGCATCCCTTTTATTTTTTGTTTTCGGAGTATTTTTTTTGAGATAAGTTGCAGTTGTACAAAGAACAACTCTTCAAACTTTAATCTGAACTGGGCTTTCGCCAATAACTCCTGATTTTTTGGGAAATGAATGTTGAACAATGCTTCAGCTTTAGGAATCAATTTAAGTTCTTCCAAAATGGGTCGAGATAAAGGCTCTGGAAAATTGCCTTTGGATTCCAAAATAAGTTGTTGGACCATTTTGCTAACCACCCGATTGGTAATGCCTTTGGCGCTTAATTTTTCCGTAGACGGATAAATGGGCTGCATGGCAATTTTGAGTCCTTGTTCGTGGTTGCGCAACAACTCCATTTCGGGGTGGGGCATGGAAAAGGTACTGCCGTATTTGGAAACCCGTCCGAAAACCACGTAGGGTTCATTGAGTTTTAGGTTTTCACGAATCCATTTATGGCTGCGAAACCAAACCAGTTCCATTTGTCCAGTTTCATCCACAAAAGAGGCCACCAAACGTTTTCCCCGCTTTTGTTCCACCGTTTTTAGGTGGATAATTTTCCCAACAATTTGCACATCGGCACCGCTGGGTTGCAGCTGGTTAATTTTGTAATAACTGGTGCGATCCAGGTAGCGATTAGGGAATAGGTGCAATAAATCCCGATAGGTTTCAATACCCAATTCCGACTTGAGGGTATCGGCCCGATTTGGGCCAACACCTTTCAAATAAGCTATGGGAGTTTGCAGAAAATTGGGATTCATCGAACTAAAATATGTAATTTGGAAAGACTTTTGATATGATGATGGTATGAAGCTGACCCCGATTCTTATTTTTTTATTCTTTGCACAACTCTTGTCCTCACAAATTCAGGACAAAGTAGATTTTGTTCATGGAGCAGTATTTATTGAACCTACCCCTCAAGAAAAACAATTAAAAGGTAGTGTTGCCTATCAGTTTGAAGTTATATCCGATGTGGAATCCATCTTTTTGGATGCGGTGAATATGGAGGTTTCCCAAGTGACTCTAGATGGCAAAACCATAGATTTTGAATACGACAATCGAAAACTCACCATCAAAAATAGCCTCCAACAAGCAAGCACCCATAATTTGACAGTAAACTATGTGGCCAAACCCTCTCAAACTGTATATTTTTTAGGCTGGGAAGATAATGTACAAGGGAATGAACAAATTTGGACCCAGGGACAAGGAAAATATACCAGTCATTGGATGCCCAGTTTTGATGAAATGAGTGAAAAGGTGGAGTTTGATTTGTCCATAACTGTTCAAGGCGATTACGAAGTCATAGCGAATGGTGTTTTAAAAGAAAGGAAAGGTGAATCGGACAAAACGACCTGGAATTTTGATATGGAAAAACCCATGAGCAGTTATCTGGTTGGGTTTGCCATTGGCAATTTTGATAAAGAAAGGGTTCAATCCTCATCTGGAATCCCCATTGAATTGTATTATGAGCCTAAGGATAGTTTAAAGGTTGAGCCAACTTACCGATACTCCAAACGCATTTTTGATTTTTTAGAGCAGGAAATTGGGGTTGCCTATCCATGGCAGAACTACAAACAAGTTCCAGTACAAGATTTTTTGTATGCAGGCATGGAAAACACCACTTGCACCATTTTTTCCAATCAATATGTGATAGATTCCACTGCTTTTTTGGATAAAAACTACGTAAATGTAAATGCCCACGAACTGGTGCACCAGTGGTTTGGGAATTTAGTGACAGAAACCAGTAGTGAACACCATTGGTTGCACGAGGGTTTTGCCACTTTTTATGCTTATTTGGCCGAAAGAGACATTTTTGGTGAAGATTATTACTATTGGCGTTTATGGGAAACAGCCAAGGCTTTGAATCAGTTTTCGGAGGATGACCAAGGAGAGGTATTGCAAAATCCGAACGCGGGGAGTCTTACTTTTTATGAAAAAGGGGCTTGGGCTTTGGTGATGCTGCAAGAGCAAGCAGGAGAGGAGGCTTTTAAAAAAGCGATTCAAACCTATTTGAAAAAATACGCGTATCAAAGTGTTTCAATTCCTGATTTTATAACAGAAATGGAAAAGGAATCAGGATTGGATTTGAATGAATTTCAACAAACTTGGCTAAAAAGTGATGAGTTCCCTATGGAGAAGGTAAAAGCCTTCTTGTCGAAAAAGAGTGAATCACTCAACCAATATTTTGTCTTTCAAAATCAAATTGGAGACGAAAGGGGCACCGCCGAATCTTTGATAAAAGGGGAGTGGGATGGTCTTAACTCAAGCTTTTTAAAACGAAATTTAGTATTGAAATATGGTGGCGAATTTTCTCCCTTATTTTTAAAAGAAATTTTAAACACAGATGACCTAAAGGTTAGACAATCAGTCATTTTATCCCAAAAAGTCATTCCCAAAGAACTTAAAACTGAAGCGGAAACTTTATTAACTGACGAAAGCTACGCCACTATTGAAGCTGCCTTATACCATTTATGGTCAGATTTCCCTGAGAATAGGCCACATTATCTCGATGAAACTGATGACATTGTTGGTTTTCCGAACAAAAATATTCGCTTACTGTGGTTGACTTTAGCTTTAGTCACTCCCGAATATCAGCCTGATAAAACACCAACCTATTTTCAAGAATTAACCCAATATACAGGTTCTGCCTATCATTTTGAGACCAGATTACTGGCTTTTCAATATTTGCAAAATATAGGTGGATTTACCCCAGAGAGCCTAAAAAACATGATTGATGCCTGCAACCATCATGTTTGGCATTTTAAAAAATCCGCTATCGATATGCTCAACGATTATTTGCAGGAAGAGGGTAATTTAACCATGGTAAAATCATTATACCCTTCGTTAAGTCAAGAAGAAAAACGATTTTTGGACAAAACTTTAGGTGAATGAGGGCATTGGTAATTTCTGGTGGAGGAAGCAAAGGTGCTTTTGCGGGCGGAGTTGCCCAATTTTT
Source organism: Flagellimonas zhangzhouensis (assembly GCF_900102925.1). GTDB lineage: Bacteria > Bacteroidota > Bacteroidia > Flavobacteriales > Flavobacteriaceae > Flagellimonas > Flagellimonas zhangzhouensis. Next base: position 1,067,092 of record NZ_FNKI01000002.1, read on the forward strand.
AATTCAAGAAGCCAAACACGAGTACGATTTGTTTGTGGGAACTTCCACAGGTAGTCTATTGATTTCCCATTTGGCGCTGAACAAGTTGGATAAAATCAAGGAAATTTATTCTTCGGTAGATCAAGACAGCATTTTTAATAATTGCCCTTTTATCATCAAAAAGAAGCATGGGGTTGAAATCATTGCTATCAACCATTGGAATGTGGTGAAGAACTTTATTAGGGGAAAGAAAACCTTCGGTGAGAGTGAGAACTTGAGAAAACTTATCCGAAGATCTATTACTGTTGAAGAATTTGAAGCTTTAAAAGATGGTAATTCTGATGTTGTGGTCACCGTTTCCAATCTGTCCTTGAACCAAGTGGAATACAAGTCGATTAATGAATGCACCTACGATGAGTTTATTGATTGGATTTGGATTTCGTCCAATTACACACCCTTTATGAGTTTGGTGAAAAAAAATGGTTGTGAATATGCCGATGGGGGATTGGGTAGCTTGGTGCCGATCGAAGAAGCCCTAAATCGCGGTGCCACGGAGGTTGATGTGGTGGTTTTGCATACCGAGGTCAATCATATGAATCGAATGTCGTCTAAAAATCCCTTTGATTTGATTACGACCATCTTTGGTTTCATGTTGGACCGAATTGAAAATCAAAACATTAGGATTGGAAAGTTGGTGGCCAACCAAAAAGATGCTATCATCAACTTTTATTATACGCCTACGGTCCTCACCACAAACTCATTGGTGTTCAATAAAGAACGAATGACTTTGTGGTGGAAACGTGGTTATTTGTATGCTAAGAATAAGAACGAAGAAACCAGTCCTATCGACCCAGAGCATCAGGAGTAATTAACTCCAAAGGTCGCTCACCTCTTTTTTAACGTATGCCAAAGCTGCATTGGAAGGCGATTGTTTTTCCATGGTCTGGTTCAAAATGTCTTCTCGTAATTTGTCTGGAGAGTCCGTTTCGCTCATACCAGCCGAACGAATCGCTTGAATAGTGGCGTTTTTAGCTGTTTTAATAATGCTCCAGCACTCATCCGTCATATAGATCTGTTGTGAAAGATTATGTTCGAATTCTGTTTCAATCTGATTGATGAGAAGATTTTCGTAATCGTTTTTGCTTTTGGTTTTTGGGGCTACGCGCACTACCAAATTATTCAAGGTAATTCGCTCCAGGAATAGTGCCATGCGCTCATAGGCCTGCAATCGGATGGGTAAAGTTTCCTTTTGGGAATCTTTGTGCAGTAAAAATCGTCTGCGGCCATCTTCGTTTTTGGTGTGCAGTCTAAAGAAATAGAAAGCCACTACGCCAGTTACTACTGCGGGCAATAAATAAGCAAATAACTGAAGGATTTGATCTCCACTCATAAGATAGTTTGGTTTTTGTTGATTTTACATTACCATCAACGCATCAAAACCTTAAAAAGTATATTGAAAGGGTATCTTATTGGGCCGCTTTGGCGCTTTGCTTGGCCGTTGCATAAAAACCTTTGTAATTAGGTTGTAATTTTATGTTTATACCTTCCTTAAAGTTACCGTCTTTCACTGAGATTCCGATTTTTTCGGCAGGAACTTCCAAAGTAGTCACCAATTCAGTGGCAACAGAAGCTGCCTGAAGATAGGTAGGTCCAAATTCACCTGTAATATTCAATCCTTCCACTTCGGTAGTAAAGTTGGGGTTCAATTTGATCACATTAGCTACTCCTTGCAACCAAGTTTTGCCTTCCTCGGTCAATTCCGTACCAGTATCTGAACCAAAAAGTTTGTCCAAACTGTTCGAAATGGAAATGACACCTTCGGCAACACCAACTTTGGCATTTTCACCCAAACTTTGTTTGATGTGTGTCAAAGAAACAATGGCGGTGGAATCGTTGGACGAAATCATATCATTAATGCCGCTTAATTGCTTTTCTTTTCTGGCCAAGGCTTCCATGGCACGATTCACGTTATCGGAGTTTTGCTTACTCAGTTCAGAAAAGTTGCTCAAATTGCCCAACAAAGTGGCATTCGCATCACGTAAAGTCACATTTTCTGTTCGTAGAGCCTCGGCTTCGGCATTGGTCGAAGAGACTTCTCTTTTGGTTTTGGCCAATTCTTGCTCAACTTCAGAAATCTGGACCTTCAAATTGTCAATTTCTGCAATTAGGTCACTTTTTCGTTGTGAAAAAGCACTTGTGGAAAGTGCTGCGAATAAAATTAGCGTATAAATTTTTTTCATAAGTAGTTGGTTTCTTTTGTATTAAAAATATGGGGGTTAAGCTTGTTTTGTTTTGCCACCAAGGTGTTCACAGTCATATAAATGTTGCATGGATTCAAAGCTCACAATAGCCTTTTCATATCCATAAACCTTCTTTAAATCGCTGCTAAGATAATCATCATCTACATTTACTTGCACATCTTCCATTTTAAATTGACAAGGATGTTCATAACCTGCAGCATGAGTGATTTCAATAAATTCTTTTCGAAAGGTTTTAAAATATTGTGCCAATCTATCCGACTTTAGGGGCACACTGATTCCATTTTGAAGCCATTTGTTCTGCGTAGCCACGCCTGAAGGGCAACGGTTGGTATGGCAAACCTGCGCTTGAATACAACCGATACTCATCATGGCCTCACGGGCAACATTAATGCAGTCTGCCCCCAAAGCAAAAGCCATGGCGGCTTTTCCCGGAAATCCTAATTTGCCACTTCCAATAAATACTACGCGTTCGGACAAACCTTGGTCTTTAAACAATTTATAAACGGAAGAAAAACCGTAGGTCCAAGGTAGGGAAACGTGGTCAGCAAAGCTGGGTGGAGCAGCGCCCGTGCCACCTTCACCGCCATCAATGGTTATAAAATCAGGTCCTTTCCCCGTTTTTTTCATTAAAATGGCCAATTCCTCCCATTGGTCCAATTTTCCAATGGCACCTTTAATGCCAACAGGGAGTCCAGTTTCTTCTGCGATTGACTCGATAAAACTCAGTAATTCTGGAATAGTTGTAAACGCTGTGTGGGTAGGAGGAGAGATAACATCTTTTCCAACCTCGACGCCTCTAATTTCAGCTAATTCGGGGGTGATTTTGGAGCCTGGGAGCACACCACCCTTTCCTGGTTTGGCTCCTTGTGATAGTTTGATTTCTATGGCTTTGATGAATGGATTTTCATCTACCAAAACTTTTAATTTATCCATGGAAAAACCACCATCCCGAGATCGAACACCAAAATAACCTGTCCCAAAATGAAAAATAACATCTCCACCTTGTTTGTGGTAGGGAGATAAACCACCTTCACCTGTATTGTGATAAGCCCCACATTTATGTACCCCACTGTTCAAAGATTCAATGGCAGCAGCAGAAAGTGAGCCAAAACTCATCGCCGATACATTAATAATTGAGGCAGGTCGAAATGGCTTTCTTCGTTTATTGTATGCCCCCATGACTTTTGCACAAGGCATAAAGTAGGGGTCTTTGACATTTGGATGACCTTCTTTCATTTGGTATCCAATCATTGCATTTTTTATAAAAATGTGTTGATGCTTGTAAATATCACGGTCGGTACCAAACCCTTCATAATTGTTTTCTTTTTTGGCCGAAGCATAGATCCAGCTCCGCTCAATTCTATTAAATGGGAGCTCTTCGCGGTTATTGGCCACAAAATATTGCCTCATTTCAGGACCGATACTCTCCAACCAATAACGTAAATGGCCAACAATGGGAAAGTTATGGCTAATGGTATGGGCTTTTTGGAAAAAGATGTCTCGAATGGCCACAATGGCTAGGAAAATCAAAATCCAAACCCACCATGAAATGCTTGCGAAAAAATCAATAATACTTTCCATTAAAACAAATTGAAGTGTTTGTTACAAATATCAAGCCCCAATATCCAAATTCCAAATAAATGGGGATATCGGGGCTCGAGAGCTAGTTTTGAGTTTGACTTAATTGCGATTCAAATAATCCAAAGCTATTTCGGTCATGGCTTTAACACCAAGCTTCAATCCGCTATCGTCAATTTTAAAATCAGGCGTGTGGTGAGGGAAATGTTCGTTTGGACCTGCATTTGGGTCTTTTCCACCTAAAATGAAAAAGAATCCAGGTACTTTTTCTTGATAAAAAGAGAAATCTTCAGCGCCAGTAACGGCCTTGATCAAATGCACATTATCGGAACCTGCAGCATATTGAAGACTTCCCAATGAAGCTTCGGTTAATGCTGGGTCGTTATAAGTAATCGGCACACCTTTGGCAATTTCAACAGTTGCTTCCGCTCTGTAAGCTTTGGCAATGTCAGCAGCCATTTCTTTCATACGATCGTTCACCTGCTTTTGCATATCGTAATCCAAGGTTCGGATGGTTCCCACCAATTCGGCACTCTCTGGAATAATGTTATTACGAACCCCACCTGAAATTTTACCAACAGTGATTACAGCAGCTTCCTTGGTCAATTCCAATTCACGGCTGATGATGGATTGAAAACCATCTACAATTTTAGCAGCTACGTAAATCGGGTCTACACCACTCCAAGGAGCAGAACCGTGGGATTGTTTTCCTTTAATAGTCACCACAAAACGTTGTGCGGCGGCCAAAGTTCCACCTGGTTTATAAGCAATGTGTCCAACAGGTAAGTAAGATCCAATGTGCAATCCGTAAATGGCATCCACTTTCGGATTGTCTAAAACGCCTTCTTTTACCATTAGTTCGGCACCGCCTTCTTCTCCTGGAGGGGCTCCTTCTTCAGCAGGTTGAAAAATGAATTTTACAGTACCTTTTATTTTATCTGTGTTTTTGGAAAGCACTTCAGCAACCCCCATTAAAACAGCAATGTGGGTATCGTGGCCACAAGCGTGCATAACACCCACTTCTTGACCCAAGAATTCGGATTTAACCTCAGATTTAAAAGGCAAGTCATTTCTTTCAGTAACTGGTAGACCATCTATATCAGCTCTTAAAGCCACCACTTTCCCTGGTTTTTTGCCTTTCAAAACTCCAACAACTCCTGTGTGAGCTACCCCAGTGGTCACTTCCATGCCCAAAGATTTTAGGTGGGCAGCAATTTTTTCGGAAGTCTTAAATTCTCTGTTACTCAATTCTGGGTTTTGGTGCATGTCGCGTCGCCATTCAATCACTTTCGACTCGACGGCATCGATGTCCTTATCCAGTTTATGTTCTTGAGCGTACATGGACAAACTCGCGGAACAAAGCGCAAGGGCTAATACTTTTTTCATTCTGTGTTGGTTTATTATAATTTAATTGGACGGTATCCTTGGTTTTGAAATTGAATGTTGGCGGTCATGGCCGAAAGCGCAATTTTTACCCCTGGAATCAACTCTTCCTTTGGAAGTCCACGGGTTTTTGAAGATTGTCCGCACATGATTACTTCTACACCCGCCTTTAAAAGCTCTTCCACAAGTTCCCGATTGGGATTATTTGTCTTGTATCTTTTTTGATGGCCTTCATCCGTCAATAAATTTCTAGCAGCTGTACCGTGTACGATCAGCGCCACCTTTAATTGAGCAAGCGGAATACCGCTTTGACCATGCATGTTTAGGAAACGAGCCACAGTATTTAAGTTTCTGTTAAGTTCGTTATCATCCGTTGGACCATCCTTCACATCAAAAACAACCTTGAACTCTTGTGAGGTGTCAGTTTTAAAATCTGGGTTGTCAATTTCCCAAACTGCGCCATAATTTTCAATATAGGGGCCAGTTTTTGTTTTTTGGGAAATTCCAGAAAAAGTCATAAAAATTAAAAGAAATAGGGGGAAACGGTAAAAATTCATCAGCAATATTCGTTGAGGGGTTAAATATATTTAAAAATCAATTCAAATCCGAAACCCTGTTTATAAATATTGAAAGCTAGATTTTAGCATCAGGGCATTATTGGCTAATTTCACCCCTCTTTAAAAAAGTTTCTAGTCCTTGAGTAATTTTATAGATGAATTGAATGATGCGCAACGTGCCCCCGTTTTACATAAAGACGGACCGTTGATGGTGATTGCAGGTGCAGGATCTGGAAAAACCCGTGTGTTGACCTATCGTATTGCCCACTTGATGGAGCAGGGGGTGGATTCCTTTAATATATTGGCATTGACCTTTACCAACAAAGCGGCCCGTGAAATGAAAAAACGGATTGCCACTATTGTTGGGAATTCTGAGGCTAAAAACCTTTGGATGGGGACATTCCACTCCGTTTTTGCCAAACTTCTGCGTTTTGATGGAGATAAATTGGGTTATCCGAGCAATTTTACCATTTACGATACCCAGGATTCCCAGCGTTTAATAGCCTCAATTATCAAAGAGATGGGGCTGGACAAGGATATTTATAAGTACAAACAGGTCCAAAACAGGATTTCCTCTTATAAAAACAGCTTGATTACGGTCAAGGCCTATTTTCAAAATCCAGAGCTGATGGAGGCTGATGCCATGGCCAAGCGACCTCGTTTGGGAGAAATTTATCAGAATTATGTGGATCGATGCTTTAAGGCAGGAGCCATGGATTTTGATGATCTGTTGTTGCGTACCAACGAGCTTTTGACCCGTTTCCCTGATGTTTTGATGAAATATCAGGATCGGTTCCGCTATATTTTGGTGGATGAGTACCAAGACACCAACCATTCCCAATATTTGATCGTAAAGGCATTGTCCGACCGTTTTCAAAACATTTGTGTGGTGGGGGATGATGCGCAGAGTATCTATTCGTTCCGTGGGGCGAACATCAGCAACATCTTGAATTTCCAACGGGATTATGATAATGTAGCGGTATACCGTTTGGAGCAGAATTATCGTTCCACCAAAAACATCGTGAATGCGGCCAATTCCATTATCGCCAACAATAAAAACCAGTTGGAAAAGAATGTGTGGACCTCCAATGATGATGGAGCACTGATTAAAATTCATCGTAGTCCTACAGATGCGGAAGAGGGCAGGTATGTGGCAGGTTCCATTTTTGAAAATAAAATGCAGCAACAATTACAGAATGGAGAATTTGCCGTTTTGTATCGTACCAATTCACAATCACGAGCCATTGAAGATGCTTTACGGAAAAGGGATATTCCTTATCGCATTTATGGCGGACTTTCTTTTTATCAACGTAAAGAAATCAAGGATGTATTGGCCTATTTGCGCTTGATTATCAACCCAAAAGATGAAGAAGCGCTTAAGCGAGTCATTAATTTTCCAGCTCGAGGCATTGGACAAACTACAATTGATAAATTGGTGGTGGCAGCCAATCATTACAATCGTTCTGTTTACGAAGTGATGGATAATCTGGACCGTTTGAACCTTAACATCAATGCGGGCACCAAGCGAAAATTATCGGATTTCGTAACCATGATCAAGAGTTTTCAGATTATGAACGAAGCCAATGATGCTTTTACCTTATCTGAGCATGTTGCCAAAAAAACTGGTTTGTTGTTAGAGTTCAAAAAGGATGGTACACCTGAGGGAATTGCCAAAATGGAAAACATCGAGGAGCTTTTGAACGGTATCAAGGATTTTGTAGAAGGTCAGAAAGAAATAGCTGATGCTACAGGTAGTTTGACAGAGTTTTTGGAAGATGTAGCCCTTGCCACGGATATGGATAAAGATGTGGAAGATGATGACCGTGTGGCTTTAATGACGATTCACTTGGCAAAAGGATTGGAATTCCCGTATGTGTATATCGTTGGAATGGAGGAAGATCTGTTTCCATCCGCTATGAGCATGAACACCCGAAGTGAGTTGGAAGAGGAGCGAAGACTCTTTTATGTGGCATTGACCCGTGCCGAAAAACAGGCTTATCTTACCTATACCCAAAACAGATACCGCTGGGGAAAATTGATTGATGCCGAACCAAGTCGTTTTTTGGAGGAGATTGATGAAAAGTACGTAGATAATTTGGTACCCGTGAACGATGGTTACCGCTATAAATCCATGCTTAATGCCAATATTTTTGGAGAGGTGGATAAAAGTAAGCTTCGTCAAATAAAGCCGCAAAATGGCACTCCGCCAAGTGTTCAAAAACCCAATGAGAACCAACTTAGAAAGTTGCGAAAGCTTAAACCTGAGATTTCATCCCCAGCTTCAAACACCAATGATATTGACCCTGATCTAGGAATAGGAGCATTGGTGAATCATACACGTTTTGGTAGAGGAAAAGTGCTGAACATTGAAGGAGTTGGAAATGATAGAAAAGCCGAGATTCATTTTGATAACGGAGGCATCAAAAAACTTTTGCTTCGCTTTGCCAAACTTGAGGTATTGAACAAGGGGTAAAACGAATTTTCATTTTCTGATGATCAATTAAGGTTGCCATTAGGGATTATCCAAAATAATTATTGAAGTCGGGTAGGATGGTTTAAAATCACTAAATTCAAAGCTTAGACTTTGATTTTATTTGACCAAACCAACCAACTAACTCCCCTGATGAAACAAATTTTCTCTAAACCCCTTTTTATTTCCGTAGCCATTCTTGTAATTACCTTATTTGGTATAGCAGGCTTTCATTACGAAATAGGTTATCCCACTTGGCTGATGATGCTTTTTGGCATAGTCATCGGCGCACTTGTAGTTGCCTTGCTTCAATTGCTTTTGCATTATCTGGCTCCTTGGCTTAAAAAGATACCCACTTCCATTTTTATTTCCATAGCAACGGGCTTTTTGGCTCTTTACATAATGCGTATGTATGCCTTTCGTTGGCCTACGCAAGTGTTTTACGTGATGGCGCTAATAGGTTTTGTTTGCACCTTATTATTGGTATTTGGAATTGCACAATTGATTAAAGCGAAAAACCTCAAGTTAGGCGGCGGAATGATTGTTTTGGCGATTGTTCTTGTGGCTCTAGGATTTTACGGTTTCAATAGTTTGGAAGGTGATCCATATCTGGATGAAGACACTGAGATTGTATTTGATGAATCTCAATTTTTATCAAAAAAAGGAATTGAGAATCCTGCTACCTTAGGTTCGTATGAGGTGGAAAGTTTTACTTATGGAAGTGGAACAGATAAAAAAAGACCTGAATATGCTGAGGGAGTGAAGTATAAAACTCCAACTGTGGACGCGACTTTAATGCTTCCAGAATGGGAGGGAAAAAAGAAAAAATGGCGTGAAAAATTTTGGGGTTTTAGTGTGGATAGTTTTCCATTGAACGGTCGGGTACATATGCCCAAAGGTGTTGGTCCTTTCCCTATTGTTTTGATGGTGCATGGAAATCACAGTATGATTGATTTTTCCGATGCAGGATATGCCTATTTGGGCGAATTATTGGCCAGCCAAGGAGTAATTGCTGTTTCTGTGGATGAAAATTTCATCAATGCGCATTGGTCAGGAGATTTTAGAGGAAAAGAAATGCCTACCCGCGGATGGATGTTACTCAAACATTTGGAACAATGGAAAAAATGGAACGAGGAAGAACCAGAACTCAAAGGAAAAGTAGATTTGGATAAAGTGGCGCTCATGGGGCATTCGCGAGGCGGAGAAGCAGTTTCAATAGCAGCAGCTTTTAATACGTTGGATAGATTCCCCGATAATGGTAATGAAAAATTCGATTTCAATTTTGGAATCAAAGGCATTATAACTGTGGCTCCGACCGATTATCGCTACGATCGCGAAATAAGCTTAAAAGACATCAATTACTTGTCGTTGCAAGGGGCTTATGATTCTGATGAAACCAGTTTTTGGGGGATGAGGCCTTTTCATCGCATGGAGTACTCAGAAGGTTTCGAAGGCTTTAAAGCAGGACTTTATATGAACCATGCCAACCATGGACAGTTCAACTCCACTTGGGGAAGGTCTGATTTTGGAGCTCCCATGAAATGGTTATTAAACCTAGAACCTTTGGTTTCTGGAGAAGAACAAAGAGAGGTGGCAAAAGTGTACATCAGTGCATTTATAGAATCCGTATTAAAGGATAATGATGACTATTTACCCATGTTTCAAAATGTGGATTTGGCGATGGATTGGTTGCCAAAAGAGCAATATATCAGCCAATATGCAGATACCCAAAAACAGGTATTGGTCAATTTTGAGAAAGATATTGATGTGACTATTGATAAAGATGGGGTTGTACTTTTCGCAGAGAACTTTAAGGTTTGGAAAGAAAAGGAGTTGATGGCAAGAGATGGCGGAAGCCAACAGAACAATGCTCTGGTCTTGGGCTGGAAATATGCTGAAGGCACTACGGATTCTATTCCAAAGTACAGCATTGCGTTGACAGATTCTATTAAGGATTTCACGTCTTCTGATACTTTGGCTTTTTCAATGGCGATTGGTGATATGTCTGAACTTAAAATCAAGAACAAAGGCAAAAAGAAGACAAAAACACCAACTAAAGGATTCAATTTTAGTGTTATGCTTGTGGATAGTTTGGGAAATAAGGCATCTGTAGCCGTAGAGGAGTATAATAGTCTGTCTCAAAAAATCAAATCCAAATTCACCAAGTTTAAATTCTTGGATAAGCAGATGATAGGTGGTGAATCCGAAATTCAATTGAAGAGTTGTTACATACCTATTTCTTCTTTTTTGAAACAAGAAGATAGTTTACGCTTAAATAACCTTAAAAGCATCGACTTTGTTTTTGATAAGGATACTTTGGGAGTCATCGTATTGGATGATATTGGGTTTTATATGAAAGACTAATCTTCATAGATGTTGGAAACGAATTTGTCACCATCAAATACTAAGGAGTAGTTTGTCTGGGTAGTATCCGTAGCATGTTTAAAGTTGATCTTTGAGCCGTTTCCCAAGACCTTAAGATGTTTAGGTAATTCGTTAACTGCAGCTAATCGAGTTGAAATTTGGCTTTCTCTGTTGGGAAAACTGTATATGGCTTCTAGATAACCGTCACGAAGAATGTAACTGTTTAATTGCTGGTAGGAATCGGATGGAGTATCGCTGATGCCATGTAATAAATACAATGATTGATCCAGATTGGTGTTTAATTGGTAAATATCAGTATACATAATCGGTTCACCATATAGCGAGGTAGGTGCAACTTTATCCTTTTTCTGAATAAGTGCAATATTTTTTATTTCGTTACCAGTATTATTCATTCGGGTGTACCAAGAGAAGACACCGATTTTGCCATCAGGGGATAACACAAATAAAAATGAATGGGATTTTTTTCGGTATTCCAATTCCAGATTCTTTAAGGACTCCTTGGAATTTACGTTTTCTATTATTCTTCGTATTTGCTCATTGATGGTTATCAAATTTTCCGATACCGTATAATTGAATTTCTCAATCTCAATTTGGTTGAGTTCAACAAAAAGGCTATCCAAAGTAATAATAAGCTCCTTTTCATTATTGATTGAGAGGAGCTCTCTTGATTTTGAAGAATTAAGTTGACAACTACTAATCATCAAAAATGATAGGGAAAAGAGCAGCATTGATATAATTCGTCGAAGTTGATTTATCTGGGTGTTCATGGGTTTCCTTTTTGCAAAACTGAACTATAAAACCAAGTGATGTCCTGGTTAATTCACCAATGCCGTATTTGAGTTGATGAATGTCCCATTTCAATGGACGTACATAAAAACCTACATACAAAGAATGTTCAGCATGCTAACTTTTGCTAACTTGCTATATAAATTAGCAGTACGAATATCATGGCGGAGTTGATTAAACTTTATGATGAAAACCCAAACCCCAAACAGGTTGATAAAATCGTAAACATTCTAAGAAAAGGGGGGCTTGTGATTTATCCTACCGATACCGTATATGGTCTGGGCTGCGATATTACCAATTCAAAGGCATTACAACGCATTGCTAGAATTAAAGGCATAAAATTGGAAAAAGCCAATTGGTCTTTCGTGTGTGCTGATTTAAGCAATTTATCGGATTATGTTCGCCAAATAGATAGCACTACATTTAAACTGCTCAAGCGGGCCTTACCAGGGCCTTACACCTTTATTTTACCAGGGAACAACAATCTGCCCAAGGATTTCAAGAAAAAGAAAACCGTAGGTATTAGGGTTCCTGACAACTCGATTGCGCAAGCCTTGGTTTCGCAGTTGGGTCATCCAATTGTTTCAACTTCCATTCATGATGAAGACGATATTTTAGAATATACCACAGACCCTGAATTGATCTTTGAAAAATGGCAGAATCTTGTTGATGTTGTTATTGATGGTGGCTATGGTGGCAATATAGCTTCTACAGTGATCGATCTTTCCGAAGGAGAGCCCGAAGTAATTCGAGAAGGTAAAGGAGATTTGGATATTTTATAACTAAAAAAAGCGGCCTTTTGGGCCGCTTTTCATTTTATTTCAAGAACAAATTAGTTTCCTGTTCCTCCGATGCTAGGGTCTTTCATTCCCTCTTCGATCATGTTGTAGAACTGATCGATTTTTGGAAGTACAACAATACGAGTTCTTCTGTTTTTAGCTCTATCAGCAGAAGTGTCGTTGCTTACCAATGGTACGTAGTAGCTACGTCCAGCAGCAGTCATTCTTTCAGGAGATACACCAAAATCATTTTGTAGGATTCTAACAACTGAAGTTGCTCTTTTTGCACTCAAATCCCAGTTGTCCAACAATACACCGCTTCTGTAAGGTACGTTGTCTGTGTGACCTTCTACCATAAATTCGAAGTCAGGTTTGTTGTTCACCACTTTAGCAACTTTACCCAATACTTCTTTTGCTGCATTGGTTACGTTGTAACTTCCGCTTCTAAACAATAGTTTGTCAGAAATAGATACAAATACCACACCTTTTTCAACGCTGATTTCGATATCATCGTCGTCCAAGTTGCCCAATACACCTTTAAGGCTCTGTACCAATGCAAGGTTAACAGAATCTCTACGGGTAACAGCATCTTGAAGTTTTCTGATCGTAAGATCCTTTTCTTTAAGGCTTTCCAAAGACTTTTCAAGGTTTTCGGCACCTTTAGTGGTTAGGGTAGTCAAATTACCCATATTGTTGATAAGCTCTTGGTTGTTTGCTTTTAGGAAAGCGTTTTGATCCTCAAGAGTCTTCAATCTAGAATCAGCAGTAGCCTTATCTTCCAAACAATCGTTCAATTTAACGGTTGCAGAGTTCAATAAGTCTTGAGTTTCTTTTTGTTTGGCCTCCAATTCAGCATATTTCTTTTGCGAAACGCAAGAAGATAATAGAACGGTCATTGCCAAAGTTCCTAGAAAAATTTTTTTCATAGTTCAGAGTATAATTTAAGGGTTGTTATATATATCATTAGTACAAAAACTAAACCAAAATTAGATAAAAAGCAAAGCTTCCTTTATCCAGTATCGTTAATCTTTTACTAAAATGTTAAAATTCCTTATTTGATTTACGAAATAAGACCATACTATGGATGTCGTGGTATGGTACTTTAATATAAAATTAGCTTTTTCGCGCTTTCGATACATCCCCCTAAAATTAACATAAAAACTTAGATGGGCCCTAAGAATGGCAAAGCAATGTTTAAACCTAAACTGAAGTACAAAACGCAATGCGGCTATGCCGTCGAGCAACAAGCGTAATAATATGATAGTGAACGCTCTTTTACGGGGTAAGTTCTTTGTTATTGAATATAAAGAGTTTCTGAAATTCAGGTAGGTTTTTTTTGGATTCATGTTGGATAGGGTAGAACCGCCCAAGTGATAGACTTCACTTTCTCCCACATAATATACTTTGTGACCTGCATTTTTAGCTCTCCAGCACAAATCTATTTCTTCTTGATGTGCAAAATAGTCTTCATCAAAACCTTGAAGCGATTTGAACACTTCACTTTTAATGAACATACAAGCGCCAGTGGCCCAAAAAACCTCTTTGGTGTCGTTGTACTGTCCTTCGTCTTTTTCTATGGTTTGAAAAATTCGCCCACGACAAAAAGGGTAGCCCAACTTATCTATAAATCCACCCGCCGCACCAGCATATTCAAAATGGTCTTTTTGCTTTAGGTCTAATATTTTGGGTTGAATAATGGATGCTTCTGGAATATCCTGAAATGCCTTTGTGATAGGTTCCAACCAATTTGGTGTGACTTCGACATCGGAATTCAGCAAGCAATAAATGTCAGCTTCAATGTGCTTTAGGCCATCGTTGTAGCCTTTGGCGAAGCCTCCATTTGATGTGTTCTGAACAATACCTATTTCTGGATAGTTCCGCTTTAAAAAGTCCACTGAGCCATCCGAACTTGCGTTGTCCACCACATAAATATCGGCATCTTGGGAATATTCCGTAACAGAAGGTAGAAACCTTTCCAATAAGGCTTCCCCATTCCAATTGAGTATGACGACTGCGATTTTCAAGACGGTGGCAAATTAACGGCTAAAATCAGGAATTTCCTTCAAAAACCTATAATTTTCAAGCTGCTGGTCCATTTCGCAATAATAATGGTTCAATCCATTGGTCACCATCAAATATTGCGCATCCAATTCGTAATTATATCGTGCAATTTGGTCAAAAGTGGTTTGGTCTATCTGTGCTTCTGGAGCTTTGCATTCCACCAATAAAAAAATACTGCCATCAGAATTGAAAACGACAATGTCGTAGCGCTTTTTTAATTTATTGACGGTCAGTTGTTTTTCTACGTTAACCAAGCTTTTCGGATAATTCTTGGTGAAAATGAGAAAATGCAGCACATGTTGACGAACCCATTCCTCAGGTTGGAGCACTACAAACTTTTTACGGATACCATCAAAAATGTACTGTCTATTTTGGCTATTTTTGATTCGAAACTTATACGAAGGAAAGTTCAAAGGGTGCATAAAACGCGTCTGGTGATAAATACTGAATGGACAAAGTAAAGGAGATTGTATCGGAAATCAATAAAGGAAATCCAAAACCTATTTATTTTTTGATGGGGGAGGAACCCTATTACATCGACCGTATTTCCAAATACATTGGTGATAATGTGTTGTCGGAAGATGAAAAGGGGTTTAACCAAATGGTACTTTATGGAAAAGATACTTCTGTAGATGAAGTAGTCGCCAATGCCAAACGATATCCGATGATGGCCGATTACCAGGTGGTAATTGTGAAAGAAGCCCAACATTTATCCAAAACAATTGAAAATTTAAACTCCTACGCGGAAAATCCTCAACCTACGACCATTTTAGTGATTTGCTACAAGTACAAAAAGCTCGATAAGCGTAAAAAACTGTACAAAACCATTAAAAAGACTGGTGAGTTATTTGAAAGTAACAAGCTTTACGATAATCAGGTGGCAGATTGGGTGAGGCGAACCATGGCAGGCAAAAACTATAAAATGTCGCCAAAGTCCTGTATTATGTTGGTAGAGTTTTTGGGAACTGATTTAAGTAAAATCAGTAATGAACTTGATAAGTTAACTTTAGTGGTGCCAGCAGGAACTGAAATAACCCCAGAGATCATTGAGGAAAATATCGGAATCAGTAAGGACTTCAATAATTTTGAATTAAAGAAAGCTATCGGGGAGCGCAACGTAAAAAAGGCAGCTAGAATTATCGACTATTTTGCGCAAAACCCTAAAGACAATCCTTTTGTGGTAACCGTAACCCTCTTGAATACCTTCTTTACCCAATTGTTGCAGTACCATGGCTTAAGTGACCATTCCCCAGGTAATGTGGCCAAAGTATTAGGTGTAAACCCCTATTTTGTGAATGAATATGTGGTGGCCGCTAAAAATTATCCCATGAAACGAGTAAGCGGAATCATTTCAAATTTGCGTGAACTCGATTTAAAAGGAAAAGGCGTTGGTGCCAATAATATGGACCAAGCTGATTTGCTCAAGGAATTGTTGTTCAAGATAGCCTAGAGCAACAATTTACTTTTTATCTACACTATATTTTCCTGGGCCCAACAACATAATGGCGATAAAAATAACCAAGTAAAGAAGTGCTTTTTCTTTGGTGCCAAATGGGTCAGCGGCATGAATCATAAAAGCGGCTACAAACATGGTAATGGCAGCTGGAATAGCAGCCCAACGTGTTTTAAAGCCAATAATTATTAAAAGTGGACATATTACTTCACCAATAACGGCCAAAAAAAGTGAGGGAGCTTGACCGATGCCAAAAGGATTGGCGAATTCGGTATTGCCACTGATCAGATTCATAAGTTTTCCGTAACCATGGCTTATCATAAAAGCAGATGGTACAATTCTCAATAATGCCAAACCTATGTGTACAGTAGGGGTATTTTTCATTTATGGGGGCTTTAGTGCCGTGAAAATATTAATTAAGTTTTAAAAAACGTAACAATATTCGACGAAAAGTTCACTAAAATTTGAATAGAACCTTACCTTATCGAAGTGGCGGGTATGATTTCGGATCCACCTCGTGCATAATTTCGTACACCTTTTCAAAGATGTCTTCTGCATTGGGTTTGGAGAAATAATCCCCATCCGAAGCATAAGCTGGTCGGTGTGCTTTTGCGGTCAAAGTTTGAGGTGCACTATCCAAATACTTATAACCACCTTGGTTTTCAACTACTTCTTGAAGCAAGTAAGCGGAACACCCTCCAGGTACATCTTCATCAACCACCAAAAGTCTATTGGTTTTTTGAAGGCTTTTCACCACATCGTGTTCCAAATCGAATGGTAACAAAGATTGTGCATCAATAACCTCAGCATCAATTCCAACTTCCAATAGATCGTTGGCAACACTTTCCACAATGCGCAGGGTTGAACCATAGGAAAGGATAGTTATGTCTGTACCTTCTTTCATGGTTTCCACTTTACCAATCGGAGTGCAAAACTCTCCTAAGTTGGATGGCATCTTTTCTTTTAAGCGATAACCATTCAAGCTTTCTATGATCAATGCAGGTTCGTCACTTTTCATCAACGTGTTGTAGAAACCTGCAGCTTGGGTCATGTTTCTGGGGGTTAAAATGTACATTCCACGAAGCAGATGTACCAATCCACCCATTGGGGAACCAGAGTGCCAGATACCTTCCAAACGGTGTCCTCGGGTACGTACAATCAATGGAGCTTTCTGTTTTCCTACCGTTCTGTACATCAAAGACGCGAGATCATCACTCAACGTTTGAATGGCGTAAAGAATATAATCCAAATACTGAATTTCAGCAATGGGACGCAAACCACGTAGCGCCATACCGATCCCTTGACCGATAATGGAAGTTTCACGAATTCCAGTGTCAGCTACCCGTAGTTTACCGTACTTTTTCTGAAGGCCTTCCAATCCTTGGTTTACATCTCCAATATTCCCAGTATCCTCTCCAAAAACCAATGCTTCTGGATACCTACTGAACAACGTATCGAAATTGTCCCTTAAAATTACCCTGCCATCAACTTCCTTTGAACTATCAGAATAGGTGGGGGTAATTGCCTTAATATTGGTAGCCTTATTTGGCAATTCACTATATAAATTCGAGCTGTATTTAGGCTCTGTATCAGTAAAGAAATTATTTATCCACAACTGAAGTTGTTGCTTTTCGGGTGTGTTTTCTCCCAAAAGATAACGCAGCACTTTTCTGGATTTTGATGCCAAATCCTTTTTTAAAGGTTCTTCAATGGCAATCAAATCGTTTTTCACCTTTAAAATAAAGGCGCGATTTGGACTTTTGGCAGCAACGTTGTCCAAAAGTTGAACCAATTGTTTTTTGGCATCTAAATGAGGTTGTAGAAACTCAGACCAAGCATCTTTTTTGGCAGCACGAATCTTTTGTTTGATTTCGCGCTCCATTTTTTTGAGCTCGTCCTCGGAGCTGATCCCGTTTTCAATGATCCACTCCCTGAACATTTTATTACAATCATGCTCTTTTTCCCATTCCAACCGTTCAGCAGATTTGTATCGTTCATGCGAACCTGATGTGGAGTGTCCCTGCGGTTGGGTAAGCTCCGTTACATGGATAATTACGGGAACATGACCTTCACGGGCAATGTCCGACGCATTTTCAAACGTATGGATAAGGGCTGTATAGTCCCAGCCTTTTACTTTTAAGATTTCGAAACCTTTGTTGTCCTCATCACGTTGCAGTCCACTTAAAGCTTCAGAAATATCACCTTTGGTGGTGTGATATTCTGATGGTACCGAAATACCGTATTCATCATCCCAAATACAGATGACCATAGGAATCTGCATCACTCCAGCCGCATTGATGGCCTCAAAAAAGTGACCTTCACTGGTGCTAGCATTCCCTATAGTGCCCCAAGCCACTTCATTTCCATTTTTGGAGAAGTTGGTTTGGTCAATACCCTCTACATTTCTATAAATTTTTGATGCTTGCGCCAATCCCACCAATCGGGGCATTTGCCCTGCGGTACATGAAATATCAGCACTACTGTTTTTTTGTTCGGTCAAATTTTTCCAAGAACCGTCTTCGTTTACACTATGCGTAACAAAATGCCCACCCATTTGGCGGCCAGCGCTCATTGGTTCTTTTTCTAAATCTGTTGTGGCGTATAATCCGTGGAAGAATTCTTTTGGGTTTAGGTAATCCAAAGCCATCATAAAGGTTTGGTCGCGGTAGTAGCCGCTTCTAAAATCCCCATTTTGAAAAGCTCGAGCCATGGCCAATTGTGGCAGCTCTTTGCCATCTCCAAAAATCCCAAATTTTGCCTTTCCAGAAAGAACTTCCCGTCTTCCCATCAAGCTACATTCCCTACTGGTGACGGCAACCTTGTAATCTTCAATTATTTGAGATTTAAAATCATCAAAAGAAATGTCGTTGCTCGTACTTGGGTTAGGTTTCATGAATCGTTCAGGATTTGCGCAAAAGTATTAAATTTCCTTCATAAAAGCAATATAGAATTACGCTAAAAAATTAACAAATTATCAATAAAATATTATTTATATTGAAAAAAATGTAATGATTTTAAATGGCGTAATGGGATTGTTGTTGATTCTATAATTAGAACCATTTGCGGGTAAACAGACCAATCAAGGTCCGAGGACTTAGGGTGACAATGAATCTAATGCGCTGTCCGTAATCATCTTGGCCAATTTCCCAACCCAAATTGGAGTAGACAGGGAAGTAAAGTTCAAAATAATCGGTAACCAAGTTTAGACGTATACCAGAGTCATATACAAAACGGGTGTCTTCACCTTTGTTTTTGATAAAGCCCAAATCGCCATAAGCTTCAATCCAACGCCAAATGTTGGTACTTGCATTTGTAGTGGCAATCCAATCGTTGGCAAAAGGGTTTGCCAATTTAGATTTAAATCCACCTTCGGCAATAATAATTTGTTGACTGTACAGGCCTGAGCTCTCCGAACGCCCTAAATAATTCAGATCGAACATGTAATCCGTAGGTCGGTCCAATGCAAAACTGAAATAATCGGAGTTGGTGTTATTTCTTAAAAATTTTCCAGCATAAAACCGCAAGTTCAATTGCCTATTGCTTTGAAACAATTTGCGATACTCCCATTCAAAGGCAATTTTTGAAAAATCGCTGGAATGTTGTGCATCCACATACCAAGATGAATAGTTTAGAATGTTATTGTCAACATCCGTAAAGCGAGCATTCAAAACTCCATAATCGGGGTCAGTATCAATCTGGTCAGCAATATTTTCATCAATATTTCTGAAAACGTTTCTGTATCGGAACATTAAATTCTGTCTGCGGTTGGATAGGAGGTCTTCGGGGCGCCATGCAAAATTTATGGCAGGGGTAAGGGTCGAAAACCTTGAATTATCCTGAAAGTGGGATGTTGAGGCCGATATGGAATAATTGGTCATGTACAAACCTGTCTTTTGATGGTATTTGCGATACCTAAAACTGGCCTTTCCCACCATGGTATGTTCCAAAAATGAATAGGCTGGTGCTATGTCGTACAAAAAGTTACGTTCCAAAAATGTCTTGTTGTAAAATCGCATCCCTGGGGTAACTCCATCATAAAGGTTGAAGTTGACAATCGGCACGTAAAAAATCTGATTGTAATATGGGTCTTCCGTATCCTTAAAAAATTGAAACTTCAGCTTTTTATTACTGGAAAAGAAACCATTTAAGGTTTTCCAGTTGTCCCTTTGATTGAACTCTGGGATTTTTTGGTCGTAATTCAACACCAAGCGTTCTTCGCCATTTCTTGGAATGGTAAAAGTTTTGGTGGAATCGATTCCTGTGAACCAATAATGCGAAACTACCGTATCGTTTTGAAGCCCAAAAAGGGATATGGGAACTTTGGTTCCTTGCTTGTTCTTGAGCACAAAGGTGATGGAGTCCTCAGTTTTTTGGATTCGCTTTATTTTGTAATCAATCTTATCGTCCGTGGCCACATATTCATCAAAAAACCAAGCTACTTCTTTATCGGCATACTTTTCTAGCGTAGTCCTAAAATCGGTAGCGGTAACCAAGGGTTGTTGTTTGTAAGTTTGATAAAAATCGAGAACAGTACTGTCCAATTTCTTCTCTCCCAAATAGGCGGATAGGTAAGACATTCCCAGTCCAGCTTTATAGCCATTGGCGATTTTCTCGTTGAATTTTATCAAAGAATCGTTTGGGGTGGTAAGGGCTTGGTCAATATTTTTCCGTGCGGAGAGCATACTGAACAAGGTGTATTGCTCATTAAAATCCATTTGTGCAAAATGGAAATTTTTAAGGAGCCACCATCTTGATAGTTTTCCCGTAAGTTTTTGATTGGGATAAAACTCATCCACGTATTTGATCATCAAATAATACCCAATGGCATCGTTTACCCATCGTTCTTTTCTCGGGTCGAGATACAAAGTTTCTTTAATATAACTCCGAACAGCCGTTTTTAAGAACTTCATTTCAAATTGAAATTGTTCTTCATAGGGTCGGATAAAAGAGGGAAGTTGACTAATACCGTATAATGGTGATTTATTGTAGTCAAACTCACTTACCAAAAGGTTGCCATGTGGGTAGGCACCAAGATTTTCATTTAAAAAATCTGCAATTCGACTAATGGAAATTCCTTGGGCAATTTCACCATATTTACTTGATTCAATATCCGTTGTTACCGTGAAGGAAGTTGTGATATGTTTGGTGAATCTTTTGTCGTAGGTGATGATGATCTCGCAGCTTTTTCTTTTGTTGCCGATCAATTGTACGTGCTGTCCTCCATCATATCTAGAGGTATTTGACATTCTAAAGTTTGATGCTAAAGAAAGTAATTCTGGATAGGTAAAGTTGATTCGAGTTTCGGAAACATTAGTATATAAATCATCCAGATTTTTATTGTCGTACAATTTCCAATCTCCATCAAACACCGCTGGGGTCAAGTACCAATCTTTCAAGTTATAGCCACTTTCAAACGTATGTCCGTAGCCTGTAAATTTTGCGGAAGGAAGTTTTATGGTGTAGGTTAAGAACAACTGGACAAACTCCCCAGGTTTCAACACCTCATTCAAGGTGACTTTAATGATATCCCGATTCTCAACACGCTCCCATTCAAGACCAGAATAGTTGTTGTCAACAATCGTCATTATAGTAGTTCTGCCTCGTTCGCGCTCTTTGGCCAAATGAAGACTTCTATTGAATTCTTCGGCAAAGCGTTTGGCCAATGCCGTATTTTTATTGGAATAGGCGTGGTTCCAATCATTGAAATAAATGGTAGTCAACCCCTTATTCGAATCATTCACATAGGTGAAGTTTTGTTTGATTCGAATTTGTTTGGTTTCCCCATCCAAAGTGGCCACAATGTCGTTTTTATGCTGCCCGATACTTGTAAACGGGAGCATAACGACCAATAGCCAAAATAGCCTTCGGATGTTTTTGGGGTGCATCAAGGGAACTACTTTAAAAATTAGGACTAAGGGTGCGACCCTTATAAAAGGCATCAATGATTTCCACGACTTCGTCCTCTGTGTCCACCAATTTAATTAAATCTAAATCTGTAGGGCTAATGTTTCCTTCTTCGACCAATGTAGTTTTGATCCAATCCAATAATCCTTTCCAGAATTTAGTGCCCACCAAAATGATTGGAAACGTGTGAATTTTATGTGTTTGAATCAGGGTGAGAGCCTCAAAAAATTCATCCAAGGTTCCAAATCCCCCTGGCATAACCACGAACCCTTGTGAGTATTTTACGAACATTACTTTGCGAACAAAGAAATAGTCAAAATCCAAACTTTTATCCTCGTCAATATAAGGATTGTCGTGCTGTTCAAAGGGAAGTTCAATATTAAGTCCTACCGAAGTTCCGCCAGCTAAATTGGCACCACGGTTACCTGCCTCCATTATACCTGGTCCACCACCTGTAATTACTCCATAGCCAGCTTCAGATACTTTTTGGGCCACTTTAACGGCTAAATCGTAATAAGGGTGTCCCTCACGAACCCTTGCCGAACCAAAAATGGATACACATGGGCCAATGGCACTCATTTTTTCAAAACCGTTGACAAACTCGCCCATAATTTTAAAAATGGCCCAAGAATCGTTGGTCTTGATTTCATTCCAACCTTTGGAATGTTGTTCATTTCGCATTTGCATAATCTAATATTTTAAACAGCTTTCGCTATATTTTGTTTATTGGCCAATTCTTTCTTTAAAAACTTAGCTGTATAACTCTTTTTATCTTTCGCAACCTCTTCAGGTGTGCCTTTGGCAACTACTTTTCCGCCACCGCGGCCTCCTTCATATCCAATATCTATAATATAGTCTACCATTTTTATCACATCCAAATTATGTTCGATTACCAAAATGGTATTGCCTTTATCCACCAACTGATTCAGTACCTCCATAAGCACACGAATGTCTTCAAAATGTAGTCCTGTTGTAGGTTCGTCGAGGATATAAAATGTATTTCCAGTATCGCGTTTGGATAACTCCGTAGCAAGTTTTACCCGTTGCGCTTCACCACCTGATAGCGTAGTGGATTGTTGCCCTAATGATATATAACCCAATCCCACATCTTTTATTGTCTTGAGTTTACGATGAATTTTAGGAATGTTTTCGAAGAAATCTACCGCTTCGTTGATGGTCATTTCCAAGACATCTGCAATGGATTTTCCTTTGTATCGTATCTCCAGGGTTTCTCTGTTGAAGCGTTTGCCATTACAAGTCTCGCATTCCACATAGACATCGGGCAAAAAGTTCATTTCAATCACTTTAAGTCCACCTCCTTGGCAGGTTTCGCATCTTCCTCCTGCCACATTGAAGCTAAAACGCCCTGGTTTGTAGCCACGGATGGTAGCTTCGGTGGTTTTGGCAAACAAAGAACGGACTTCACTAAAAACCCCTGTATACGTGGCTGGGTTGGATCTTGGAGTACGCCCGATAGGTGATTGGTTGATGTCGATGACCTTATCAATATGTTCCAAGCCCGTGATTTTTTTATAAGGCATTGGTTTTTTAACACCGTTAAAATAATGGGCATTCATTATTGGGTAGAGGGTCTCGTTGATCAAAGTGGACTTACCACTTCCTGAAACACCCGTAACACCGATCATTTTGCCTAAAGGAAACTCAACCGTTACATTTTTTAAGTTGTTCCCTGTACAGCCCGAAAGCACAATTTTCTTTCCAGTACCTTCCCGTCTTTTCTCTGGAACAGGAATTTCCAATTCTCCAGTGATGTATTGTGCGGTTAAGGTATGTTGGTCAATCAATTCCTTTGGTTTTCCTTGAGAAATTATTTCACCACCGTGCTTTCCAGCTTTAGGGCCAATATCGATCACATGATCAGCCTGTTCAATCATATCACGGTCGTGTTCCACTACAATTACCGAATTTCCGATATCGCGAAGCGCTTCCAGTGAATGAATCAAGCGTTCATTGTCCCGTTGATGCAATCCAATACTAGGTTCATCCAAAATATAGAGCACTCCCACCAATTGCGAACCGATTTGTGTGGCTAAGCGAATTCGTTGTGCCTCACCACCAGACAAGGATTTGGAGCTTCGGTTTAGGGAAAGGTAATCCAATCCAACATCCAATAAAAACCCGACACGAGCTTTTATTTCCTTGATGATTTCCTCGGCAATTTTCTTTTGATTGCCCTCAAGCGTATCCTCCAAATGTTGAAAGAAGTTCGCCAATTCAGCGATATCCAATTGCGCCAATTCAGCAATGTTTTTGCCATCTATTTTAAAATAGAGAGATTCTTTGCGCAAACGTGAACCTTCGCAAGTTGGACAATCTACTTTGTCCATATAATCTTTGGCCCATCGTTTAATCGAAGTGGAATTGGCTTCTTCATATTGGGTTTTGATGAAGTTGGAAATTCCCTCGTAATCAATTTTATATTGCCTTTTTACGCCCAATGTTTTTGAATTGACTTCAAAGCTTTCATTGCCACCATTCAAAATAATTTGCATTGCTTCGGTTGGAATCTTTTCAATGGCATCGGAAAGGTCAAACTCGTAACGCTGGGCAATGGTCTCCAATTGTTTAAAGGCCCAAGACTTTTTGTACTCTCCTAAAGGAGCAATTCCACCAGATTTGATGGAGATTTTCTTGTTCGGGATAATTTTGGCCTCGTTCACTTGAAAAATATGACCAAGTCCACTGCACTCAGGGCACATCCCTTTGGGTGAGTTGAATGAAAACGTGTTCGGCTCAGGTGTAGGGTAGGAAATGCCCGAAGAGGGGCACATCAAATCCCGACTGAAATAACGAGGTTCAGCTTCGCCTTCTTCCAACACCATCAAAACATTTTCACCACTGTACATGGCGGTGTTGATGGTTTCACTCAATCTTTTTTGGAAATCCTCACTATCCCCAACCTTCAAACGGTCGATTACGATTTCAATGTCGTGGGTTTTGTAACGGTCCACTTTCATCCCTTTGGTGATATCGGTGATCTCTCCATCCACCCGAACTTTTACAAAACCTTGCTTTGCAATCTGCTCAAAAAGCTCGCGATAATGTCCTTTTCTGGACTTGATCACGGGAGCAAGCACATTGATTTTTTTATCCCTGTACGATTCAATGATCAAATCTTTGATTTGTTCATCGCTGTAACTCACCATTTTTTCTCCCGTATTGTAACTATATGCATCACCAGCTCTGGCAAAAAGCAATCGTAAAAAGTCGTACACTTCGGTAATGGTACCAACGGTGGAACGAGGAGATTTTGAGGTGGTTTTTTGCTCAATGGCAATAACAGGAGAGAGTCCGTCTATTTTATCCACATCAGGACGCTCCAATCCACCCAAAAATTGTCTGGCGTAGGCCGAAAAAGTTTCAATGTATC
Organism: Flagellimonas zhangzhouensis; assembly: GCF_900102925.1. GTDB lineage: Bacteria > Bacteroidota > Bacteroidia > Flavobacteriales > Flavobacteriaceae > Flagellimonas > Flagellimonas zhangzhouensis. The sequence continues at coordinate 1,092,079 of NZ_FNKI01000002.1, forward strand.
TCCGTTGACCCTCGGCATAAATGGTGTCAAAAGCCAAAGAGGATTTTCCACTGCCCGAAAGACCCGTAATCACCACTAGTTTTTCACGGGGAATGGTAACGTCTATATTTTTTAGATTATGGACTCTGGCGCCCTTAACCTCAATATGTTCTTCGTAATTGATCATAAATCATAGCAAACCTCAAAAATAGCGATTTGGGCTGTAAAAAGGAAGCAGACCCCAGTTTCGTTTTTGTTAATGAAAGATGCTGTAAACAGGAGGGTTTACATCAAATAATCAAACGGACACCACCAAGCTCTTGAAGTGGGTAAGGGAATTTGTCACTGGGGCTACCGATAAACATAAAATTGATGGGGATGTTCCATTCTTCCGAAAGCTTTTTGATCAGTTGTGGGGTGAATTCCCCATGCAGTTGAATGTAATCCACTTTAATTTCTGGGTACTCTCGGTCCAAAACATTTAAATCCGAAACAAAACTTTGGGTCGCTTGTTCCCCTTCAGGAAAAACAGAAACAATCTTTAATTTTCTGGTATGCTCGTTATTTCTGATGTAGAGGAGAACCTTGTTCAAAGCAGCTACATCATCTTTTTTAGTGAAATACACAAACTCTTGATCATTGATCTTATCAATGGTTTTATTGATACTCTGGTACGATTTGACCAAAAAGCGATTTACAGGATCTAAGAAATATCGAATCAAACGTAGCAATAATTTTAAAAGGGCTGTTCGGTTTAACATGACCAAAACCAAGGCAATGGTCGGAATAAAATATTCCATGAACACGGCCAAATAATCTGGGTTCAGGATGATGTTTCCAATCAATGCAGTAATCACGGCCAATATGGCAATCAACAAAGAAATCCATCCAGAACGCTCAGGACGTGGTAAATGTTTTCTGCGAACTTTGAGTAATATATTTCCGATCCCGAATAACGCCATCACTGATAAAAATGCAATGGTGTAGACACCTGCCAAAGCTTCTAAATTTCCCTCTGTGATCAACAAAATGGACACACAGAGCATAAAAAACACAATGGCGATGCGATAGGTGCTTCCATTTTTATTGCGTTTTAAGAGAAAAGGAGGTAGGATCCTATCCAAAGTAATTCGTTCTACAAGTCCCGAAACACCCACAAATGAAGTCAAAACCGCTCCACTCAATACGAGCACGGCATCAATGGATACCAAAAATGCCAACCAAGACCCGCTGACCTGATTTCCCATGATGGATAAAAGGGCTTCGCTATTGGATTCTATTTCAGAAATGGGCAATACGGCCAAGGCTAAAAATGCAATCAATGGATTAAAAATGGTGACCACCACCCACATATTCCGAAGCGTTTTTGGAAACACGCCTTTTTTCTGTTCTTCCACAAAGTTGGCTGAGCTTTCAAACCCACTGATGCCCAGCATAGCGGCAGAAAAACCAAAAAACAAGGCCATGGGTAATGCCCCATGCTTCACGGGAAGCGCATTATTTTCCATAAAAACCTTTAATCCGTTTTCAAAAAGATAAAAACCAGCAAAGGAGGACAGCAAAACCAACGAGGATAAATGAAAAATGAAAATTCCGATGGCGACTTTGGAGGATTCACCGATTCCGATAATGACCAATCCCATAAAAACAGCAAGAAGCCCAATGGTTGCCATAATCACGGGTAAGTGGGGAACAATATTTTTCAAATAGGCCATCGCTTCATTGGCGGAAATCACTGCAGTTGCCATATACGATAAGAGTGTGAGTGCAGCTGCCAAGGAGGCCATTCCTTTGCTTGTGGTATTCAATAGAGCGTTGTAGGCCCCTCCGTTCATCGGCAGGGCACCGACAACTTCCCCATAAATCTTTCTGAATAAAAAGAGAACGACCCCGACAATCAATAGTGAGATCCATGCATATTGACCAGCGTGTATTACGGCCAAGGCGGATACGTACAGGCAAGAAGAACTGATATCGTTACCACTGATGGAGGTAGAGGCCAACTCTCCGAGTTTTGCTCTTAATTTTTGTGGTTCCATGAATGCTGGTTTATAAAACCTGCATCTAAGGTAGTGCTAACGTCCAAAAATTCTAAATTTGAGGACATAAAATAATTTTAAACATGAAAATATTAGGCATTGGCTCCAGAATTGATCATCCAGAATTTGGTAAAGGGGTGGTAACCAACGTTTCATCCAAACATTATTGGGTAACCTTTTTGGAGAGTGGTTTGGAGACGATAGATCTGGATGCTGAATTTGAAGTGATAGAAGGTGTGGAGGACGAAGTGGATAGTGTTAGTTTTTTTGATGTAGAACGTTCTTTGGTGAAAATATTGGAAAAGTGGAGCGATTCACATGAAAAAGTAGCCATTGCTGATAAATGGAGGGGCGGCAAATTGGTTTTGGAACCAGGTGACGCTACAGCAAGTAAAGAAATGCCCATAGATACTTTCTTTCATAAAATTGTGATGGTGCGCGACCGTATCCGTGTGATGGAACAAAAGATAAATAGCAGCAAAAACTTGGACGACCAAGAAAAGGTGGATCTACAACAATACATAACTCGTATTTATGGCAGCTTGACCAGTTTCAATGTGCTGTTCAAGACTAAAAGTGATCATTTTGTTGGGGAGAAAAGTTAAGGATAATTAAACCGCCTCTTTCTTCTCGCTCAAATACTTCCAATAGCGTTTAGGTACATGTTGCGTATGCAATTTTGGGTTGATTCGTGATGCAATATTGGTGCTTTTAAAGTAATCGTTCCATAAAGCTTGATATTCGTATTCTTCGGGAGCAAAGGCATTACTTTTTACCGTTTTATTGTGGTGAATGTCTTTTAGGTTTAGTGATACCATTTCTACATGATCTAAATCGTAATAAATCCCATAATTGCGCTTAACATCATAAATCAACCATTTTTGGTCTGCATAGCGGTCACGAAAATGCTTGGAGATCAAAGGCAACACATCAAAATCGGGCTCAATATTGGCGAAATAGATATTATCCTTGGTCAACTGAAACCGAACAAAAGCTTCCATTCGATGTTTTTCTCGTCCCACTTTTCTGGCCAATTGCGCAATGTGAAGTACTGTTGCATCAGAATAGTCCAAATACTTGCCACTTTTGGTGCGCATCAATTTTTGAATGTAGGTATAAAGCATCATTTCCACACTTTCGGTTTCACTCAAAAAAGCAAAGTAGACATTGGAAATGGCATTATGACTTTTGTTACGGATACCGTTCCAAACCCTTTTGGCCTTTTCTATATTTGTGAAAATCGTTTCAGATTCAGAAAACAATCCATTTTGGGATTGGTTGTTTTTCTGAATGTCGGCCACATTGATTTTTTCATCAAAGGCGACGAAGACGGCGGTCAAAAATCCGTTAAAACTACCGTCATAAACTAAAGTTGTTGAAACATTCATAGTGCTTACGTTTTTGTTGTTATTTGCACATTGTTAATTGAACAACGACAATTGTGTAATGTACTGATTCCGAAATTTGCCAGAAGAATTTTGAAGAATCATTCCTTTAATCTTATCCGCATCCAAATCACGACGTTCCCACAAACGGGAGTCGCACACCATAAAATATTGTGCACGGTTGAGGGCCACTCCAATCTTTTTAAGATGGTCCCAGTTCAGTTTTCTAAATTTTCTTGCCTTAATAATTTTATCCACCGATCGCATTCCAATACCTGGTATGCGAGCCAATAGGTTTTTGTCCGCCGAATTTACATCCACAGGAAAATAATGCAGGTTACGCAATGCCCAAGAGAGCTTTGGGTCAACTTCCATATCCAAGTTAGGATGTTGGTTGTTCAAGATTTCTCCAATCGAGAATCCATAGAAGCGCAACAGCCAATCCGTCTGATACAATCTATTTTCACGCAGCATAGGTACTTGTGAACCAATTGCAGGCAAGCGTGAATCATGAGTTACGGGAACATAACCAGAATAATATACCCGTTTCATGTTGTAGGTCTTGTAATAATAAGTCGCGGAGTACATGATGTCTTTATCTGATTCGCCAGATGCTCCCACAATCATTTGTGTGCTCTGTCCTGCAGGGGCATATTTTGGTGTGCTTCGAATGATTTTTCGTTCTGAATTGTAACGAACAATTTCATTCTTGACCTTTTCCATAGGTTTGGTGAAGTCTTCGTGCTTTTTCTCTGGAGCCAATAATTTTAACCCTGAAATAGTGGGCACCTCAATATTTACGGAAAGTCGGTCGGCATACAACCCAGCTTCATACATCAATTCATCACTTGCGCCTGGAATGGATTTTAAATGAATATATCCATTGAAATTTTCTTCTTCACGTAGTTTTTTGGCAACGGCTACCAAACGTTCCATGGTGTGGTCTGGACTTTTAAAAATACCAGAGCTTAAAAACAGTCCTTCAATATAATTTCTACGGTAAAAATTTATGGTAAGGTCAACCACTTCCTGTACCTTAAAAGCAGCTCTTTGAACATCATTGCTTTTTCGGGTAACACAATAGGCACAATCAAAAATACAGTGATTGGTCAACAGAATTTTCAATAAGGAAACACATCTGCCATCTGCTGTGTAGGTATGGCAAATTCCCATTTTAGAAGCATTACCTAGACCTTTGTCCTTGTTGGTTCGGTTACTTCCGCTGCTGGCGCAGGAGACATCATATTTTGCAGCATCAGCCAATATATTCAATTTTTCGCGTATCCTATCGAAGTTCATAAGTTGGAAATATTCCAATCAAAAATATGGAAATAATCCAATAAATGGAAATAATCCATAATTATTTTTGGAAATAATCCAAAACACCTATATTTGAGATTGGATTGTCAGCTTGATACGTTCGATTTGACATTAGCAACATGAAGATGGAAAATGAAATAACCTTAAAAAGATTTACTGACCTCCGTAGGGAACTTGGTTATACACAAACCGATTTCGCCAATTTGTTGGGGGTTAAAAACACCACAGCCGATATAGAGCGGGGGAGAACCAAGCTTTCTGGAAAAGTAGTGGCTGAATTGTTGAAGCAATTCAAAATTAATCCGCTGTGGTTGTTCGGAGAAAGTGATCAAAAACATTTGGATACCTCCAAAACCAGTGTGATCCCAAAGGTGGTTACGGTTGATAATTCTGATAATGATAATATGGTGATGGTGAATGCAAAAGCCGCTGCGGGTTATCCGCAGAATATTGCAGATACAAGCTGGTACCAACAGTTACCTGCTTTTGATATGCCCATTCCAGAATTCCGAAATGCGACCTATCGCGGTTTTCAGGTTGAGGGGGACAGTATGTTGCCGAATTTAAGGCCCAATGATTGGGTGTTGGCCCGTGCCATTGAGCACATTGATCATGTTAGTGCCAATAAGATGTATGTGGTGGTGCTGCAAGATTCTGTTATGGTGAAGAAAATTGAGCGGAAACCGAATTCCAACAATATCACTCTCGTATCATTAAATGAAACCTATCCACCTTATGAAATCAAACCATTTCAAATTCAGGAAATTTGGGAGGTGAGCAGTAAATTGACGTTTAATGTGGATGCCACTACCGAAACGGGATTGCTTAAGCAATTACAACAATCCATGGATGAGTTGAAAAAGCAAATTGCTGGAAGTTAGTTTCGAATTCTAGAAACGAACACCCTTTGTTTTGGTTTGAATACGCATTAGGTAATTGTGTGCCGTCATATAAAGGACAGAGCCATCGTCGCCCCAAGTACAATTAGCAGTGCGTTGCCCAGTTTCTATTCGTCCCAACAACTTTCCATTTGGAGTAAGAACCAAAACACCACTGGGACCTGTTGAGAAAATAGTTCCATCCTTGGCAACTTTAATCCCATCCAAAGAACCGATGAGTCCTGCATTTTGTAATTCAGTAGCATCAAAAAAGATGCGTCCCGAATCCAATTTACCATCATTTTGAATGTTATACGCCATTATATAAGGAGCATTGGAATCGGATTGGTTAACGTAAAGTATTTTCTCATTTGGAGATAATGCTACACCATTGGGTCTGGTTAAATTGCTTACTACCATCGAAACATCTCCATTTGGGTCAATTTTAAAAACACCGAACTCTTCTATTTCCCTAGAGGTATCATCTTGTTGTTTAGGCAAACCATATGGAGGGTCTGTAAAATAATAAGTGCCATTTGAGACTTCCACAATATCGTTTGGACTATTGAACCGTTTGCCGTTCCAAGTATCCGCTACGGTTACTTTCCCACCTTGGTTCAATGGCATGCGTGAGATTCTTCGGTCTCCATGTTCGCAGGCCACCAATTCACCATTGTTGTTGATGATCAACCCATTGCTGCCAGGTTCATTACTGTAAGGTAGAATGCCTGTGTAGCCCGATGGTTTTAAAAAAGCAGAAATTCCCTCACCATCTTTCCATTTAAAAATGGTGTTCTGTGGTGCGTCAGAAAATAAAAGAAAGTTACCCTCTTTAACCCAAACAGGACCTTCCGACCAAATAAATCCATCAGCAAGCACCTCGATTTTGGCATCCTTAGCAATATAATCATAAAAAGCATTGTCCAGGGCCACAAGATTTCCTGTGGTTTTTTGTTGGCCAAAACCACTTAAGGCAATACTGAATAGGAGAAGGATTAAGTTTTTCATTTTGAAATATTTATATAAATATAAAAATATCCATCAACCAAACTGTGATTAGTTGAAATCGCAAGTTTTTATGATGCCTTTTGCTAAGGTGTCTGCAGCTTTTAGATTTAAGCGAAACCAAAGTTCGGGTTCAAAAATTTCCAATTCGGCCAAAGCCCAATTCCCATCATTATCCTTGAAAATATCTACTCTGGCATAAATGGGCAATTCTGGCGCAGCGTGAACTACCTTTTGCGCAAATGCAATCTGTGTTTCATCTGGGGTGTAATTGTGAACAGTTCCACCAAAATCATCCTGAACCCTAAAATCACCCTTTTTGGCTATTTTGAGAACTGCATGAGTAAACTCGCCGTTGAAAACCATCATAGAGATTTCCCCCTCCGAAACTATATGGTACTGAAATTCCTGCAGCATCATTGCTTCTTCTTTCACTAAAGCTTGAAAAATGACTTCATGCTTAGAAATTTCATCGCTTTTGATTTTGTAGGTGTGTCGAGCCGCCCCAGAAACACAGGGTTTTAGAATATAGATATCAGTTGTGAATCTATGTCTCGATTTTGCATTTTCAATGGCCTCTGCTAGGCTTATTTCAGAACCTTTCTCTATGAAAACCGTCTTGGGAATGGTTACTCTCGCATAAGATAGGTCTTGCAAATAATGCTTGTCAATATTCCAATGAATAAGCTCCTTGGAATTGATGAATTGGGTTTGTTTGGATGCTTTTTCCAACCATTCGGAGAATTCTTTAAAACGGTCAAAATAGTCCCAAGTGGTTCGAAACAAGGCATATTTGGTGGAGGACCAATCAAAATTAGGGTCGTCCCAAGATTTGCGAATCACATTCAACCCTTTATTTTTCAAGGCATCCAAAACCAATTGGTCTTCTTGGAGCACATTTTGAATGTAGGGTGTATTTTTTTTAGGGGCCACGTAGCGGTGGTCCGTCAAAACTACAACATCAAATTTCATTTGCTATTAATTAAAACCCAACGGCTGTATCGTCCCCACGTTTGTCGGCTCCACCTTCAAGCTTGCCATTTGGCAATACGCGAATGGCATCCACTTTTCCGATAATTGGTGTGCGCTCTTCGTTAATGATGTATCCTTTAGACTTTAGAGCCTCCTTCAATTCTTCTGAAAAGCCATCTGGTTCAAATACCACCATGTCGGGTAACCATTGATGGTGAAATCTGGGCGAATTTACCGCTTCTTGCATGCTCAAGTTGAACTCGTACACATTTAAAATGGTTTGAGCCACCGCAGTGATAATCGTTGAACCTCCAGGAGTTCCAACCACCATATAAAGCTCACCATCTTTTTCCACGATAGTTGGCGTCATACTACTCAACATACGCTTTTCTGGTTCTATGCTGTTGGCTTCGGCACCAATGAGACCAAACATATTGGGAACGCCAGGTTTGGAGCTGAAATCGTCCATTTCGTTGTTTAAAAAGATACCCAATTCCTCGCAAAATAGTTTGGAACCATATCCGCCATTAAGTGTAGAGGTAACAGAAACGGCATTACCCTCACTGTCCACAATTGAAAAGTGGGTAGTTTGGTCACTTTCAATAATTTCAACCTCGCCATGGCTTACTTCTGAGGATAAAGTGGCCTTGTCAAATGAGAAATTAGCCATTCTGTCCTGAATGTAATCATCACTCAAAAGTATATCATAAGGAATGTCCACGAAATCAGGGTCACCCAAAAAGAAGTTTCTATCCGCATAAGCTCTTCGAGATGCTTCGGTAAACAATTGAATTGTTTTAGAAGAGTTGTGCCCGAATTTGGAAACATCATAAGGCTCCATCATTTTAAATATCTGGTTGATGGTAACCCCGCCGCTACTTGGCGGACTCATGGAAATTACTTTGATATCCTTATAATTGAAAACAATAGGGTCTCTCCAAACGGCTTCGTATTTTTCCAAGTCTTCTTCAGTGATCAAACCACCTTTTTCTTGCACAAAAGCTGCTAATTTTTGGGCTACTTCGCCTTTATAGAAACCATCTCTGCCTTCTTCCATTATTTTTTGAAGCGTATTGGCATAATTGGGATATTTAATGGTGTCGCCAGCTTTGAAAGGAGTAGCGAACTTGGTACTGTCGCCATTGGCCTCAATAAAACGCTCTCTTGTTCTTTCCAAACGTCCCGCTTGCTTTTCAGTTACCACAACACCTTTGTTGGCAAGAGCAATAATAGGCTCAATGATATCTTTTAAAGGAAGTTTTCCGAATTTTTTGTGAACTTCCAATACTCCTGCAACGGTTCCAGGAACCCCCACGGCAGTACCTCCCGAAGTACTCAAACCAGGGATTACGTTACCTATAGAATCCAAATACATGTCTTTATGGGCGGCAAGAGGTGCTTTTTCACGATAATCGATTCCACCTACTTCGCCATTGTTTTTTCGGTAGACCATAAATCCGCCACCTCCAACACTTCCTGCAAAGGGGTATGCAACTACCAAAGTCAATTCTGTGGCCACCATGGCATCAAAGGCATTTCCTCCTTTTTTCATGATTTCAACAGCCAATTGTGACGCTTCTTGACGAGCAGAAACCACCATGGCTTTTTCGGCAACCAGTCCTGTAGGTTCTGCTGGTTTTTGTTTACAATTGACAAATAATAAGATAAGGGGCAGAAGCAATATTAGTCTTCGCATAGGGAAATGAATTTTTGGTTGGAAAAGGTAATTAATTCTTGAAAAAATGAAGTGAATTCATTTTCAAAATCTGTATAGTGTTCTTCAAGGTCCAAAATGGCAAAGTTCATTCTGGATTTATTTTTGGTTCTTCTGTTCATTCCGTTGAGTACGCGGTCAATTCCCGCTAAATTGGCATAATTGAGCAACCAATTGTCTGCCATCATATAGGGCATCATCCGTTTGGTGGCCATGGGGAGGATGTCGTAATTGTCCTCCAACAAATCATAAAAATCCTCGACATATTCTTCTAGAGGTGTTTCGCTATAATCATTCCAGTTTTTGGCCAGAAAATGATCATAATAAATATCCACGATCACGCGGCTGTAATGACTGTAGTTTTTATGAAGACGACGACTACTTTGTCTAACGGTTGGATGGGAATCCGTAAAAGTGTCGATTTCGCGATGCAACAAAATGCCTTTTTGAATTCTTTCTGGTAAGTGTTTGTACTTGTTCCCACGGATGTGGTCTGCAAAGAAATTTCCCAAAGTAATTTCTTTATCATCAAAAGAAAGATAGATGTGTGCTAAGAAGTTCATCGGGGCAAATTCCTTTTCTGTCGAAATTTACAAATTCAAAACATGGAATCGAGTACACCCGTTTATATTTGCAAAAACTTTTTCAACAATTATGACACTGATCAAATCAATTTCGGGAATACGTGGCACCATAGGAGGGAAGACCAATGATAATTTGACCCCCTTAGATGCGGTTAAATTTGCAGCAGCTTACGGAACTTGGCTAAAAGACTATTCCCAAAAAGAAAAATTGAGGGTTGTAATTGGACGCGATGCCCGCTTGTCTGGTGAAATGATCCAGAATTTGGTGGTTTCTACCTTGGTGGGATTGGGCATTGATGTGATTGATTTGGGATTGTCCACAACCCCTACGGTTGAAATTGCAGTGCCTTTGGAAAAAGCTGACGGTGGAATTATTCTTACTGCGAGTCATAATCCAAAGCAATGGAACGCCCTTAAATTGTTGAATGAAAAAGGAGAGTTTTTGGACGCGGAACAAGGTGCCAAGATCTTAGCGTTGGCCGAAAAAGAAGATTTTGAATTTGCAGAGGTGGATGATTTGGGCGAGATCATTAAAAATGATGCTTATATCGATATTCATATTGATGAAGTATTGGAATTGCCATTGGTGGATGCCGATACCATTAAAAAGGCAGGTTTTAAAGTCGTTGTTGATGGGGTAAATTCCACAGGAGGTATAGCCATTCCGAAGTTATTGGAAGAATTGGGTGTTGAAGTTGTGAAACTCTATTGTAACCCAACAGGTCATTTTCCACACAATCCAGAACCTTTAAAGGAACATTTGGGGGATATCTGTGCGAAAGTAGTAGAGGAACAAGCTGATTTTGGAATTGTTGTTGACCCAGATGTGGATCGTTTGGCATTTATTAGTAATAATGGTCAAATGTTCGGGGAAGAATATACTTTGGTGGCCTGTGCCGATTATGTGTTGGGCAAAACCAAAGGAAACACGGTTTCCAATCTATCCTCTTCAAGGGCTTTGCGCGATGTGACTGAAAAGCATGGAGGTACCTACGAAGCAGCAGCCGTAGGTGAAGTAAATGTGGTGACCAAAATGAAAGTCAACAATGCTATTATTGGTGGCGAGGGTAATGGCGGAATCATTTATCCAGAAAGCCATTATGGTAGAGATGCCTTGGTGGGAACGGCTTTGTTCTTGATGCTGATGGCAGAGCGTGGTGGAACTGTTGCTGAGTTGCGTGCCAGTTATCCAAGCTACTTTATGAGCAAAAAGAAAATCGAACTAACTCCCGATTTGGATGTAGATGCCCTTTTGGTTGCCATGCACGACAAATATAAAGATGAAGAGGTTTCAACCATTGATGGAGTAAAGATTGACTTTTCAGAGAATTGGGTGCACCTAAGAAAATCGAATACAGAACCCATTATTCGAATTTATACCGAAGCTAAATCCCAAGAAGAAGCCGATAGTTTAGCTGACCGAATCATTAATGAAATAAAGGAAGTCGCAGGAATTTAAGACTTTACGGCTTTAAGTTCTTTTTGAAACTTTTTGGGGACTTTGTCCTTGTGTTTCCATCGTTTGTGGGTCCAAAAGTAATATTCTGGAGCTTCAAGAATTGATTTTTCGGTTTCCTTTAAAAAAGCATCGGTGATTTTGTAATCGGGAACAATCGTTGGGTCATCAAAAAGCACCTTAAAAGTACCTTGGTAATAACCACGCTTTAATTTTTCAACTTTAAGATATACAGGCACAAAGTTGTTGTGTTTGCAGATTTCTTCACCACCTACGTGGGCAGGAACGGTAATGCCCATAAATTCTGTCCAATATTTGGCTCGACTAACCATGGGGGATTGATCACTGATAATGCCTACCATGGATAATTCTTTACTTTCGTTTGCAGCTTTAAGGATTTTTCGGGATTCCTTGGTGGAAATCAATTGGGTGTTAAACTTACTACGGATGTCGCGAATCATCTTATCAAAATACTTGTTCTGTATTTTTTGATAAATTCCGTAACCCTTGGATTTGATCTGCAAGTTTAAAGAAAGTACCCATTCCCAACTGGCATAATGGGGAAGCATAAGCATGGTATTGATGCCTTTAGCTTCCAAATCATGAAGCACCTCAATATTGGTAACGGTAAAACGCTTCTGGATCTCATTTTTACTAATGCCCATGGTCTTGATCATTTCCAAGAACATATCGCACATGTGTTTGTAGAATTTCTTTTCAATGGCAAGTCGTTCCTCTTTTGATTTTTCAGGAAAAACCAGTGCCAAGTTGTTGCGGACCACTTTTTTACGATAACCAATTACGTAATACAACAATGCATAAACACCATCGGAAATGAAATAAATGACTTTAAAAGGAAGTCTGGAAATCAACCAGAGCAAAGGATAAACAAGGATATAAACTACCAGCTGCATAGACAATTCTTGTGGGCAAATATAGCTATATTTGAAGCCAAATCTGAAAACGAATGCTCAATTTACACATCGCCACCATTGTGATCATGGCCGCAAATGTTTTGGTTTCCCTACGTGGATTTAACAACACCACTTTTTTTGATAGATATAAGTTCAGTATAGGGGGAATTCAGGCAGGCCAAAAGGATAGAATGGCCACCTCGGGATTTTTACATGTGGATTTTTCCCATTTGTTCTTGAACATGTTCACCCTGTACTTTTTTGCCCCAGTGGTAATTGGATGGTTCGGATCCGTGAAATTCCTGATTATATATTTTGTGAGTTTGTTGGGGGGAAGTCTTTTGGCACTTTTCTTTCATAAAAATGAGCCCTTTTACAGTGCAGTAGGAGCCAGTGGTGCTGTTATGGGGGTTTTATATGCCGCTATCCTGCTTAATCCAGATATGCAATTGGGAATCATGTTTATTCCAATTCCTTTGCCAGCTTATGTTTTGGGGATTGCTTATTTGTTGTATTCCATTTATGGGATGAAAAGTCGAGCGGGTAACATTGGTCATACCGCCCACTTTGGTGGAGCAGTAGGTGGATATTTGACCACTTTACTTTTTAAACCTGAGCTTTTTGTTACCGATACTTTGATTGTGATATTGTTGGCCATTCCCATTATCATACTTTTTGCATTGGAAAAAATGGGAAAACTCTAAAATAAAAAAGGCTCGGATTAACCGAGCCCTAAATATTTTATTCAATTCTAATCTAATTTAGAACTTCAGCGACTTTTTGTTCCAAAGCAGGCCCTCTTAAATCCCTGGCGACAATTACGCCATTCTGATCTATTAAAAATGCAGCAGGAATAGCATTGATATGGTACATTCTTGCAATCGGGTCTTGAAAACGTTGCAAGTTGGAAATGTGGTTCCATGCCAAACCATCAGAATCAATGGCTCTTTGCCAAGCTTCAGCTTGGGTATCCAATGAAACACCAAGTACATTAAATCCTTTGTCTTTGTATTTATTGTAAACGGAAACTATGTTGGGGTTTTCCATACGGCAGGGCTTGCACCATGCGGCCCAAAAATCCACCAATGTTAGTTTGGAGTTGCTCGTCACATCATTTAGTGCCAATACATCACCCGATGGGGTTGGGGCTGAAAAATTTGGCGCTACGGCACCAATTTCGGTTGATTTTAATGCTTCCAAAGCTTCCCTTATCTTAACGCCCATTTCGGTAGCCTTCATTTCAGGTGTCAGACTATCGAATAACGCTTGAATTTCCTCTGCTGGAAGACTTTTGGTCTCCAAAAAGTTGCCTACAATCAAAACTGAAATTAGAGCATTGGGGTGTTCTTTGGCGTAATCCAGATTGAAGCTCTTGGCACTTTCTTGTAGATCGATAAATTCTTCACGCAAAGCCGTCACTTGGGCTGTATCCCTTTGTTGTGCGGCCATGCGCATATCGTTTTGTATATTTCTAACCATTTCGTTCATGGTTCTGGACTCCTCTAAGAAATCCATGAACATTTCATTCTGCTCAGTTCCCTTTAGTTTAGCATAACCGATACTGTCCTTTTGAAAAGAAACTTCGATTTCTCCATTCTCTACAATCACAGGAACATTCCCTTGCGCTTTATCAATAAAGATGTAGTGCATTTTTGGTTCAACCTGGTTGCCACTAAAAGTGAAAAGTCCATTTTGAACAGTGGCGGTATCAATATCAATAAGCTGATTCAAAGAATCAGTTGTTTTTAAAAATAGGGTAGTGCCATTTTCAGGTTCTCCAGATATAGAACCACTAACAGTAAACCCTTTAGGATCCGAATTACATGAAGCTAGAAAAAGAATACTGGCGGCTATCGTATATAGTTTTTTCATTTTAAAACATTTAAGCTGCTAAGGTATTCAATCCACATGGCATAAAAAAACCCCTGACTCTTTATAAGCCAGGGGTTAACTTTTTCTTTAGAAACGGTATTAGAATTGGTATCTAATACCTAGTGCGATATCGAAATCAAAATCATCTCCAAAGCCGCTATAGCCCGCTAGGCCAATTTCAGGTCTAAAATCCAATGAAAGGAGCAAAGGAATATCAAAATTATATTCAATACCGATATCACCAGCTCCGAATATAAATAGACCTTCATCGTCATCTAAAATAGGGTCTTCGAAATCAACGCTTCCCAATCCACCACCAGCACCAACGTACCAGTTAAAATTGCCATCCAAGGGAAATGCCCATTGGTAAAGCCCCGCCAGTTTAAAGGCATCAAAATTACGGTTGTCTCTCCAACCAAGGTCAAATTCTAATCTGTTATTGTCCCCTAGGGCATTTTGATATGATATTTCGGCTCCAAAACCGTCACTGTCACCCAAACGAAGTCCTAAAGCGTGTTCGGAAATACTTTGCGCGCTAAGACTAGCTGTTGCAAACAAAAAAAATAAAGATAATAATGTGGTAATCTTCATGAGGTTCTCTTTTAAGTTAAAAATTTGAAATAGCTTTGTTAGCTTATTGCTTGTTAAACTCACTTTACAGTTAAAAATTATACCAACTTGGACAAAAATTTGTTAAAACAATTAGACGAACAACTGCAGGGGGAATTATTGTTCGATAATTTGACCAAGGCCATTTATGCCACTGATGCTTCCGTTTATCGCAAACTGCCTGTGGCTGTGGCATATCCCAAAGATAATCAAGATTTGAAAACCCTGATTGGGTTTGCCAATTCGAACAAAGTTGGCCTGATTCCAAGAACTGCTGGAACCTCTTTGGCGGGACAGTGTGTTGGAGATGGTATTGTGGTGGATGTAAGTAGATATTTTACCCAGATTATTGGACTCGATAAGGATAAAAAGCAAGTCACAGTACAACCTGGAGTGGTTCGTGATGAGCTCAACCAGTTTTTAAAACCCTTTGGTTTGTTTTTTGGTCCAAATACCTCCACAGCCAACCGTTGTATGATCGGCGGAATGGTGGGAAACAACTCTTCAGGTACAACCTCCATTCAATATGGGGTAACTCGTGATAAGGTAGTTGCGATGCAATGTATTTTATCTGATGGGAGTGACGCCCAGTTTTCAGAAATTTCCAAAAAGGAATTTCAGGAAAAGAAAAAGGGTGAGTCTTTAAAAGCCAAAATTTATAGCAAACTCTATGAAGAGCTTTCCAATCCAGATACCCAAAATCAAATACATTCCGAATTTCCAAAACCGAGCATCCATAGAAGAAATACGGGCTACGCGGTTGACGAATTGTTGAAAAACAATGTGTTTAGTGAGGATACCGAGGATTTCAATCTTTGCAAATTATTGTCAGGTAGTGAGGGAACTTTGGCTTTTACAACAGAAATAACTTTGCAATTGGATGATTTGCCACCAAGCTATGCTGCCATGGTGGCCACACATTATAAAACTTTAGAAGATTGCTTGAGCGATGTCGCTCCCGTAATGCAACATAGCTTGCATTTGTGTGAAATGATGGACAAAGTAATTTTGGATTGTACCAAAAACAACCGTGCCCAATTGGCTAATCGCTTTTTTGTAGAAGGTGATCCCGCTGGGATTTTAATGTTGGAGTTGAAAGCAGATTCTGAGGAAGATTTGGAGAAACAATTGACTTCACTTTTAAAAACCATTGAAAAATCAGGCTTGAGCTATGCCAATCCTATATTGTATGGGGATGACATCAATAAAGCTATTGAGCTACGCAAAGCGGGATTAGGATTGCTTGGAAATATGGTTGGGGACCGCAAAGCGGTTGCCTGTATTGAGGATACTGCCGTGGCTTTGGAAGACTTGAAAGACTTTATCATGGAGTTTTCCAAAATTATGGAGAGCTATAACCAAGATGCAGTGTATTATGCACATGCTGGGGCTGGAGAACTACATTTGCGTCCCATCCTTAACTTAAAAAAATCAGAGGATGTGGTGCTGTTCCGCTCCATAACCACTGATGTGGCGAAGTTGACCAAGAAATACCATGGAAGTTTTAGTGGAGAGCACGGTGATGGCATTGTGCGAGCCGAATTTATCCCTTTGATGATCGGGAAAGCCAATTACGAATTGTTGAAACGCGTTAAAACCCTTTTCGACCCGAATGGCATTTTTAATCCAGGGAAAATTGTGGATGCGTACCCCATGGATGAATCGCTTCGTTATGAAATTGACCGAGAAGAGCCCGAGGTGAAAACTTTTATGGACTTTACGGACAGTGAGGGTATCTTAAAAGCGGCTGAAAAATGTAATGGAAGTGGCGATTGTAGAAAAAGCCACGAAATGAAAGGGGGCATGTGCCCCAGCTATCAAGCCACCAAAGACGAAAAGGACACTACAAGGGGTAGGGCCAATGCATTGCGTGAATTTTTGACCAATTCAGAAAAAACCAATCGTTTTGACCATGAAGAATTGAAATCGGCTTTTGATTTATGTTTGAGTTGTAAAGCCTGTGCAAGTGAGTGCCCAAGTAATGTGGATGTATCTACCTTGAAGGCTGAATTTTTATACAATTATCAGGAAGCCAACGGATATAGTCTGCGTAGTAAACTTTTTGCTCACAATACACAATTGAATGCTTTGGGCAGTAAAATGTCTGGATTGACCAATGCTGTTTATGATTCAGGTGTATTGGGCGGACTTTTAAAGAAAGCTTCAGGAGTTGCTCCAGAGCGTAGTTTGCCGAAAGTGTACAAATTTAATTTTGATGCCCATCTGGAAGAAAACAAGGTAAAGCACACCGATATTTCAAAACCAAGGGTGGTGCTTTATATTGATGAGTTTGTACGGTATTTGGATATTGAAGTAGGGAAAGATGCCATCGAATTGCTTTGCAAATTGGGGTATGAAGTGGAATTGTTTTATGCAGAAAGCGGGCGAACCTATTTATCCAAAGGATTTTTAAAGCAAGCCAAAAAGCTTGTTGCCGAAAATATGGAAAGCCTTAAACCCTATTTGGATGAAAAAGTTCCGATTGTTGGTTTGGAACCATCAGCTATTTTATCGTTTAGGGATGAATACCAGAGACTGCATGATGATAAACCCCAATTGGAAAAACTGGCAACCCAATCTTTCTTATTGGAAGAGTTTTTGGCCGCACAGATAGCCGAGGGACATATTACCGCAGATAAATTCACGGAGGAGGAACGCACGGTAAAAATCCATAACCATTGTCATCAAAAAGCATTGAGCAACCAAAAAGTAACCTTTGATGTGTTGAATTTGCCCAAAAACTACAAAGTCACCATTATTGCGTCAGGTTGTTGTGGTATGGCGGGTTCGTTTGGATATGAAAAAGAACACTACGAAACCAGTATGAAAGTCGGTGGGCTAAAATTGTTTCCTGCGGTAGAAAAAAGTCCAGAGGACACTTTAATAGCGGCTAATGGAACCAGTTGTAGGCATCAAATTAAAGATGGGACGAAAAGGGAGGCCCAGCACCCTGTTTCAATTTTGAGACAGGCCTTGGTCATCTAAATCTTGATCAATTTCCTCTTCGGTGCTTTCTAAAGAATCATAACTGATGTCTTCCATGTGCACTTCTTTGTCGGTAATGGAAGCAATCAGGTCGTTCATGTCCATTTCCTTTAAATCCTCATCCACAAAAAATGGAGTAAGTCTATCATGGTTGTAGTGGTAGATTTTCCAACGCTTAAAGGAATATTCCAAAGCGGTCAGGTTTTCTACCCAATCCCCTGAATTTAAGTAGGTGGTACTCCCATTTTTGTTTTCGTAGATTTCTTTTTTGGGTTGATGGATGTGTCCGCAGATTACATAATCGTATTCATTTTGAATGGCAAGTTCGGCAGCCGTCTTTTCAAAATTGTTGATATACTTAACCGCACTTTTTACGCTGTTTTTAATGCGTTTGGACAAGGAATATTTTTCGCGTCCCATCTTCACCAAACACCAGTTGATGATACTATTGATGAAAATTAGCAAGTCATAACCATAACCACCCAATTTGGCCAGCCATTTCGCATTTTGGATGGAAACATCAAATACATCACCATGAAAAATCCACGCCTTTTTACCATCAAGATTTAGGACCAATTTGTCCATAATCTTAAAATTACCCATTGAAGTATTACTGAACTTACGGAGCATTTCGTCATGATTTCCAGTGATATAGTAAACTTCTACGCCTTTGGAGGCCATGCCAATAATTTTCTTGAGCACCTTAAGGTGGGATGCAGGAAAGTACCTTTTACTGAATTGCCAGATATCAATAATATCTCCGTTGAGAATCAATTTTTTAGGCTGTATGCTATTGAGGTAAGCTATTAATTCGTCGGCGTGACATCCGTAGGTTCCGAGGTGAACATCGGAGATCACGGCCAGTTCTATTTTCCTTTTTTTCAATCTAATAGGGTTTAGTGCAAAATAAAACGGTAGGAATAAACTGAAAATCAAATTCAAATCATTAATTCATGACATAATTGTTAAAAAATCATCACCGTGAGCGTCAATATGTTACAATAGTATTAAGTGGTGGCAGGGTTTTAGAATTAGAATTATAACTTCTACCTTTGGCGGAAACCAATTTTTATACCGAATGGCTGGAAATTCTTTTGGACAACTTTTTAGGCTCACCACCTTTGGTGAATCGCACGGAAGAGCCCTTGGTGGCGTGATTGACGGTTGTCCTGCAGGCATACCTTTGGATGAAGAAATGATTCAAAATGAACTGGACCGAAGAAAACCTGGGCAATCGGCGATAGTTACCCAACGAAAAGAACCAGATACGGTAGAAATCTACTCAGGCGTATTTGAGGGAAAGACCACGGGAACACCAATCGGTTTTGCCATACACAACACCAATCAAAAATCACACGACTATTCCCATATCAAAGATTCGTACCGTCCGTCGCATGCCGATTATGTGTATGATCAGAAATACGGTTTTCGTGATTATCGTGGAGGGGGAAGAAGCTCTGCCCGTGAAACAGCTAGCAGAGTAGTGGCAGGAGCTATTGCCAAACAATTTTTGAGCGAGATAAAAATCAATGCCTTTGTTTCCCAAGTAGGTGAACTTAAAATGGAGACGCCCTACCAAAAATTGGATTTTGCCAATATTGAATCCAATCCCGTTCGTTGTCCAGATACCGAAATGGCGCAAAAAATGGAGGAGTATATTAAAGCCATTAAAAAAGAGGGCGATACCATTGGTGGCGTAATCACTTGTGTTATCCAAAATGTACCTATCGGTCTTGGAGAACCTGTTTTTGATAAACTACATGCCCGTTTGGGGGAAGCCATGTTGTCTATCAACGCCGTAAAAGGGTTTGAGTACGGAAGTGGTTTTGATGGAGTGGCCATGAAAGGGAGCGAGCATAACGATGCCTACAACACGGATGGTACCACAAAGACAAACAGAAGTGGTGGAATTCAAGGCGGAATCAGCAACGGAATGGATATTTATTTTAATGTTGCTTTTAAACCCGTAGCCACTGTGCTTCAAGCATATGACACCATAAATAAGGAGGGTGAAAAAGTCTCCACACAAGGTAAGGGTAGGCACGATCCCTGTGTGGTTCCAAGAGCGGTGCCCATCGTTGAGGCTATGGCAGCATTGGTGTTGGCCGATTATGCCCTTTTGGCTCGCACCAATAAAATCTAGGCTTTCGGCTAGGTCATTTCCTTTCTATAAAGTATCTTACCAGCTTAAATTTATTTTATGAAAAAATTGGAATTGCACTGGCAAATTCTGATTGGAATGCTGTTGGGTATTCTTTTCGGATTTGGCATGACCCAGATATCTTGGGGTGGAGAATTTGTATCGGATTGGATTCAACCTTTAGGAACCATCTTTGTAAAACTTCTTAAACTTATTGCCATTCCTTTGATTGTGGCGTCTTTGGTAAAAGGTATCTCAGACCTAAAAGACATTTCTAAATTCCGAAACATTGGGGTTAGAACCATTGCCACTTATATTGTTACTACTGTTGTTGCCATTACCATTGGTTTGGTATTGGTCAACGTAATGCAACCTGGCAACGGAATTTCTGAGGATACGGTAGCTAAACTTACCGAAACTTACGCTGGGGATTCTGGGGTAACTTCCAAAATTGAAGAAGCGACCCGCCAAAAAGATAGTGGTCCTTTGCAGTTCTTGGTCGATATGGTACCTGATAACGCCATGGCCGCCATGACCGATAACGGATTGATGCTTCAAGTAATTTTCTTCACCGTTTTCTTGGGGATTTCCATGTTGTTGATAGGTGAGGAAAAAGCAAAACCCCTCAAAGATTTCTTTGATGCCTTGAATGATGTGGTTCTAAAAATGGTTGACCTGATCATGTTGTCAGCTCCTTATGCCGTTTTTGCCCTGTTGGCAGGAGTAGTGGTTTCTTCTAGTGATCCAGATTTATTATTGGCCTTGTTGAAATATGCTGGAGTTGTGGTGTTGGGATTGGCGCTAATGATTGTTTTCTATTGCATAATAGTGGCAGTTGTTACCAAAAAGAATCCACTTTGGTTTTTAACGCAAATTAGCCCTGCCCAATTGTTGGCTTTTTCAACAAGTTCCAGTGCAGCAACTTTACCAGTTACTATGGAAAGGGTAGAGGAGCATATTGGTGTGGATAAGGAAGTATCCAGTTTTGTACTACCTGTTGGAGCTACCATTAATATGGATGGAACCAGTTTGTATCAAGGTGTTGCTGCTGTTTTTATTGCACAGGCATTAGGATTCGACCTTACTTTTGGAAACCAATTGACCATTGTTTTAACCGCTCTTTTAGCCTCTATCGGTTCTGCTGCGGTTCCTGGTGCAGGGATGGTAATGTTGGTGATTGTTTTGGAATCCATAGGGTTCCCTGCTGATAAATTGGCCATTGGTCTCGCATTGATTTTTGCTGTGGATAGACCTTTGGATATGTGCCGTACCGTTGTGAACGTAACTGGTGATGCAACAGTATCCATGTTGGTTGCCAAGTCAGTTGACAAATTGGGTGAACCCCATGTTGAAAATTGGGACGACCATTATGACGAAGTAAAATAGATTTAACGTTTAGAAATATAAAAAGGCCTCCAATTTGGAGGCCTTTTCTTTTTGATTTAGAGTTTATAATTAACCCAAAAACTTAGCTTTTAATTCAGGGGTAGGGATCATGCAGGATTCTTCCTTGCCAAACCATTTGTAACGGTTTTTGGCCACGAAATCATAAATGGCGTTTCGGATAGAGGTGGGGATCCAAGTGAAAATAGTGGTCAATTTCCAGAAGCCACCGAGTTCTTTTGCGATTTCCAATGCCGCATCCGATTTGGTGTAATAGGCAACCCCAGGCTCGATAAGGATGATGGAATCCACTTTTGAGGTGTCAATATGGCGCTGGCTGACCAATTCTTGTCCAACTTCGCTTTGTAAGGCCGCATAACGGAAAACATCTTTGGAATCGCGTTTGATCACAAATTGTACCGAGCTGTTGCAAAGATTGCACACCCCATCGAACAAGATTATCTTTTTATTTTCCATAGTCTATTATTCCTGCCAAGACAGGAATCCAAATTTCTTTACCACAAAGATACGTAGCTTTATAATCAAAGGCTAATGGGCTGAAAAGCCTGCCTGCCGTAGATGGGAATGGCGCAAATAAACACGAACGAAGGAGAATGTCATTTCGAACCGAGCTCTGCGAGTGTAAGAAATCTCTTTTTTGGATTGCTCAATCGTCGCTACGCTTCTCATATCGAAATGACTGTGGTTCTACAATGCCATACTTTCTTGTTGAGACATTAATTAATATCCAGCCAATTGATAAATTTCATCAGGATTAAGTTTGCTGAGTTCCAGAACGTCTTTACCAGATTTGGCCATTGCTTTTCGAATGATATAATTTCCAGTACGATATCCGACCGCCAACCTGCCATCGGGGTGCTGAAACATCCAATCCTGGTAGTTGGCATTTATGGGCAAAGCTCGAATCTCCTTTACCCATTCCTCCGCGATGGTTGCCTCTGGTGGTGTATCGGCTTCCATAGATTCTCCAGTATATTCTTCGGAGAAAACAACCGCAAGACCTTCATTAATGGCCGCAATGGAGATTCCTGGGCCGAATTTATTGTCTTGAATGGCCCAACCACGGGATAAATGGTGGAATTCATGATAAATAGTATGCTTGAGTGCCGTTTTGGTCGCCATGGTCACTCCACCAGGAAAATTCTCTGAGATTTGAATGAAAACCACTGGTGGCGAATTGGTTTCTGTGCGCCCAGTAACGCCCCCGACTACGTCAAGGTCCCAATCCACAATTTCCAAGGATACTTTTATGCTATCTGGTAGGGTGGGGATAAGGGTTCTGATTTCTTGTTCGGATTCCAGAACCAGTTGAGTAATGAGCTCTTTTTGATCTGGGGTAAATTTTCCGTCTTCTTCGGTAAAGGTGATGATGGAACTTGTGGGTTCTGAATTGTTTAGCGATTTTTTGCAATTACTGATTAGGTTGAGTGCCAAAAAAAGCACTAGAATTTTGATTGACTTCATTGATGTTCGTTTTTACTTGTAGACTTGGTAAAAGCAAAAATGTTACATCAAAAAAATAGGAGCATATCAACTTTAGGTAGACCCGAGCTGTGCGGGTGTAAGAAATCAGGAATTCTCAATCGGAACTTTGTTCCTCATTTCGAAATGACCGTGGTGCGGTGCTGTCATCCCTGCGCACGCAGGGATCCATTTACATTTTTAAAAAGACACAAAGCTTTATAATCAAAGGCTAATGGGCTGACGCAAATTATACGAATAAACACGAATAAAGGAGAATGTCATTTTGAACCGAGCTGTGCGAGTGTGAGAAATCTGGATTTCTCAATCGTCGCTACGCTTCTCATATCTAAATGACTGTGGTGCTTTGCTGTCATTCCTGCGTAGGCAGGAATCCAATTATTTTTTACAAAGATACGATAGCGTGATATCAAAGCCTAGCTTGTTGATGTAGATTGGAAGTGTTATGTTGAACTAGTCAGAGGGCGGTTTGAACAGTGAGATTACTTTTAATTTATTGTGGGGCCTTTTGCCATGCCTTCCATATCCCACTTAAATCAACACCAGTAGCCTTGGACATTATTGGCTCAATCTCATTGTATTTGAAAGCTCTTTGATTTTCATTGGACCAATGTAGCAGTCCAAGCATAGCATCCTTAAAGGACTTCACCCCGTTGGTTTGTTTTTGAATATGAGCATCTAAATCAAAAGCCATTAAAGCGCCTCTTGAAAAAAGATTTTTCCCTATTCTAAAATCAGAGGCATATTGGGTTGAACCCAAAAGCGATAATTCCTTTAAGGTTTTGGTTTTGATAAATTCAGGAGCAGTGTCCATGTTGGACTTCCACCAGTTTACTATTCGCTCATTATTAAGGATATTAGCGTATGAAACATACCATATAAACCCCTCATTTAACCAGATGGTCTCCAAAAGAGGTGCCACTTGCCAAGCAAATGGACGGTATCCTTCCCCCCAGGATCTTAACGGAAGCCAGGAATGCCCCATGTGATGCAGAATGGTTCCTAAATCGCTTTTGGGATTGTATTCCCGGGTAATATCCCTGTGCGCCGTCATGCTATTGAGGTGTTCCATATTAAAACCATAGTCATGTCTTTCCGAAATTGGTTTTAGAAACTCATAAACTAGGGTATAATGTGGCATGGGAACGTATCCAAAATAATCGGCAAGTTTCTGTAACGCTGATAAGCCTGTATCCCCAATACCTTCCAAAGCAACGGTGGTCTCAGCATAGGTCGCTACGAATAAGGGAACTTGTGCGTTTTCAACTTTAATTACCTGAACGCCGGTGCCCAAGAGATACTGGGCATCCACCAGTACGGCATAATTTTCGACCTCATAACTATCCGTTCCATATTTTCGATCGGTATCGGGTCTTAAGGTGCTGAAAATAGGCCAAGAGGGGTCGGTATTGATAGTTAAATTTATGGCCTCTGTTTCCATTCCTTCGATAAAACCAAATACGGAATACCCAAACAGTCCCAGATAGTCTTGTCTGGCTTTGGAACTCATGGCGGCATCGAGTAATTCATTTTCCATTTTTTGTATGTCGACCGTATAACTTACTTTATTTAGAAGGTCATTATCGTCTCCAAACATAAAAAAGCTGCCATCCCCGATCATACCGGGTAACTGTTTACCTGTAGCGGTATAACCCACAACATCATCAATAAAGGCCATGTAGTTGGTAAGACTATAGGTTCCCGGTGCACTTCTTGGAATCACTAAATTGGCATCACTGGCCGGTAGCGCATCAAATGTGATTTGAACAGTTACTTTATCTAAATCTGCTTGCTTGTTGAGCAAATATGTGATCTTTTGCTGTGCATTTAGACTCGTGATAGCGATGAAAAATGAAAATAGAACTATAATTCTTCCCATGTTGATGATGTTTTGTAACTGCCTCGGCTATAGGCAGTTGTTTTCTTAAAAGTTCCAATTTGGTTTAGGGGTGGGTAATTGCCATTGTAGTGATTTCATTATTCTTCTATCCCAGCTTTTTTTCTTTGGGTTCTACCGTACTCAATAAATGAACCATCAAAAAACTTACTGAACGGATGTTTTAACAATGCGCCAAATCCTGCGGAGAGCACTATGCCATCTACCAGTGATTTTCTGGATCTCCAATTTTTTGCACTCAACATCTTGTTCTCATTTTGCAAAAACAAATTTTCAACGTGTCGAACTTCTGCGCCGAACAAATAAAACCCATGAATTTGTTCTTCTTCGCTCAATGAGTCGGGATCATCTCTAAACATTGTGATCAATCTTGCCAATTCTGGAGAACTGCTAAAATTGAGCAGTATGTTGATGTCCAAAGCTGCAATCTCATGAAAAGTAGATGCTTGCGTTGCCTTTGTATTTTCTCTGATCTGAACACCAACAAATATTAAAGATATTATGATGGCAACCGCTGATATAATTTCTGCGATCAATGCATATGCTTCCAGTGTTTCTAACATATCCTTAGTTTTTTTCCAGTTCTGATGTTATTTCTTTTGCCTGGGATTTCATTTCTTTTATTGCGTAACTAATATTTTCAACGGCAATGGGTATATAACTACCTGAAACAATTAGAAAGTCATCGAATTGATCTTTGGTATGAATCAACTCATGATTTATGATATATTCCACTTTTATACCATCGGTTGTATCGGGGATAATTTTTTTCTCAAATATGGCAGCGACCAAATCATTTTTTTTATACAGTTGTCTTCTTATAAATTCATTGACCCAAAACTCAACTGCTTTTAATTTTACCTCGTATAAATTTGTAATGCTGTTTCTAAGTTCGGGATTTGAAATTTTATCCAATCCTGTAGACTTGATGGACTCATACGGACTATAATTGATTGCAACCGCAATACCTCCTTGTCTTACATTATTAAAATGGTAGGCCAATGAATCCTGAGGGTAAGTTGATCCATTTCGAACAGTTGTCAACACAATAACGCTTTGTTTTAATTCTTCAAGATTTTTAATTCCGCCCTCCAAGTTGTAGATGTCTTTATCCAGGGCTTCTTTAACTTCCCTCAGCATGGTTAGTTCATAAGCTCTATTGATTCTTTCCTGATTCTTATTGTTGATCTGAAGTGCAATTAAAATCCCTATAACTACCAAAACAATTTCGCCAACGGCATAAAGTAGGTACTTGCTGAACTTATTTTCGGAAAGCAATCGCTGACGGATGCTGCGGAAGAACTTGATCATTGGAGGTTGGTTTCTCTAAAGATATGATTTTAAAATATTGGAATTGAACGTGTTTACACACTACGATTTATTATAAGCTTTCCCGTTTTATTCCTCTTTTGTAATATATGCTTTGTGTATGTAATCCAATTTGGGGTAATTTTTCTTCAAATAGGTATTGCCTTGTGCAAAAATTTTATCCTGCTTATCATCCAATTCCGCTTCGTAGCCATCATAGAATGATTCCGCTACATCAAAACCTGAAATGACTTGGGCTACTACAGGAAACCCCGTTACATCCATAAATGAAATAGTATCTAAACGAGGGGAATTGTCCTTTAGGTTAATAAACAATTGTGTTTTCCTGGATTCTGGTCCTCCACGGGCAAAACTTACCGAACCTTGTGTGTTGGGTTTTAGTACTGGCTCATCTTTTATTTTAACCCTATTCCAGGATGATGAAATGGTACTATCATTGTGGATTCCAAATTGGGCAACAAAATTGGGGAGTACCCTAAAGATGGCTATGTCTGTATAAAATCCGTGTTCTATTAATTGATAGAGCCTATCAACAGCAGCTGGTGACCATTCCCTTCTTGATTCGATTACAAAATCACCTTTGGTGGTTTCAAATTTCGCAGTGAAATATTCTGGTGCTTTTTCATTCGTCCACTTTAATTTAAAGTTGGATTTGCATGAAAGAATTGTCACTAATACTACCCCAAGGAATAGGTACCTGTATTTTATTTTTTTCATCTGTAATTTATTATTTGGTTAGTTGTGGTTTCATTATAGTTCAGGTTTTTCTAACTCTTTTTTCAATTCATCTAAAATTTCGTAGATCCTAATATTTATTCTTTGGGTGTATTGAAAGTTTAGTTCTGCATCTACACCAATCAAGGTGCTGACATGGTATATTGATTTTGAATCATTTTTATAGCCATTGATATCTGTTTTAAAATCCTTAATGGCCTCGTTCGAAATAATTCTATCTTTTCTACCATTGTTTTTCCACAAATATGTCATGATCTCCGAATCGAAGTATTTATATAAATGGAGATTGTATCGCTCTTTATGTTCATGGGCTTCCATGAATAAAAATGAATTTATCAAACTAAGATCACTTTTATAGCTAGAGATTTTTGCTTTTAAATCTTCATTCGTAATCAGGTTCAAATTACCAGATGAAATAATTTCATCATACGTAGGCGTGTGGCTTTGGAACAACAGTGCTTTACTATTATAAAACAAAAAGCTGACCAAGGAATCTGCTCCCAAATTGGTCTTTCCTTCCAAAAAGGATTTTACCATCTTTCCATCTTGCATTTTTAAATTGGTCAACGAAGCTTGTGTGGATATTCGACTACTATCCTTTTTAAATTCTTTGTGCAATTGTTGCAACAGATAAAATTCCTTTTTGGAGTTCTTTTTTGATTCGTTCCAATTGTTGATCTGAAGTGCAATCAAAATACCGATCACCACCAGAACAATTTCGCCAATGGCATAAAGTAGGTACTTGCTGAACTTATTTTCGGAAAGCAATCGCTGACGGATGCTACGGAAGAACTTGATCATTAGAGGTTGGTTTCTCTAAAGATATGATTTTTAATGGATTGGATTCAGGAAGAATAAATTAAGGGATTTTAGTGTGCTGCTTTATTCCGTTATCTCGATCCAATTGCCTTCTGGGTCGGCAATAACACTTTCGTAATACCCATCGCCAGTGGTTCTGGGTTCTCCGATTACGGTGAATCCGTTTTTGCGGATGGTTTCGGTAAGGGCATCTACCTTTTGCTTTGAACCCACGGATATGGCAAAATGGGCAAGGCCAAGTTGGGTATCCCTATTTTTAATAAATTCTGAAATATCAGGCCTGTGCATTAATTCGATGCGTGCTCCTTTTTTAAAGGAGAGGAAATAGGAACTGAATTTTTTCTTTGGATTGTAATATTTTTCGTTGGATTCCAAATCGAAAAAATGCAGATAAAAAGCTCTCATTTTTTCTAGATCGGATGTCCAAATGGCGATATGCTCTAGCTTCATTACACAGCTTTTTTAAAAGTAGGGAATTTGGTTTAGGGGAGGAGGGAACAATGAATTATAGCTAGTGTTAGCTATAGTACTTTGTAAAGATTTGCAAATCTTAATAACAATCTCTTTTTTCCACCCCTCTCAAAATTAAACTCTCCTTTAATATCCTTTAAATTTTTGGAATCCCCTTCAATTTTAAGAACAGTCCCGATTCCAAACTTTATGTGTGCTACTTTATCACCTTTTTTTAAATTTGCCAATTCAGAAGGAGTGAACTTTTCATCGCTGAAGTCCATCTCATCAAATAATGGTTCTTCCTTTATTGGTTCTTGTAAATAATATTTTGGCTGATGTTTTCCTGAATTTTCAATTAAATTCAATCGTCTGTCAATTAAACTCAATTGGTTTAGGATAAGTTCTGTTTCTACGGAAATATTAGTAGAGTCTGATAATTCAGCGGGATTTATACCTAATAATTTTACCAAGGAATTAACCTGATGTTCTCTTTCAGAATAAGTGATTTTTATTATTTCAGATAGATTTTCGACAATTTCCTGAACGTTATCGATTCTCAAATTTTCATCGTATTCTAAATCCCTAAACCCTTGAATGTCGAAAACGCGACTTGTTTTAGTATCTTTAATTAGTGCTACTGGTTTGTTAAATGCTTGTCTAATTCCTAATTCATAGAGTACATTGGGATTTTGACTGCTCAAATCACAAATGGCCATATCTGAATCGATGATTTTCTTTAAAATGTCAAGTGCTATGTGATTAGTATTCAAAACATCATCTGCTCTAATTGGGTCAAATTCTGCTAGTACACAAGCTGGCTTTATTATATGTTCATAAACTCTTTTAAAATGCCCTTTTGGATAATTCGCATTATCACTTATTGGCATTATTATGAAACAGGTCTTTTTCATTATTTAGTATTATAGCCATTGTTAGCTGTAATTTTTTATTTATTAATAGCAGTATGAACCTTACTAATTATTAGTTCCACACTTTTTTTATATTCTTCTTCTGATAAATCTTCTTTATTTGGCCAAATTAAAGCAACAGTGTCCGCCAATGATGGTGAATATTCGTAAACCTCTTCTGTTGTTACTCCAAACCAAATTGGTAAAACAACACGCTCATTAAAAATCATCTCGCGTGTAAAGATTGAATTAAACTCTTTTTTTCCCCAACCTGGATTGTTCAAAAAATTCTTTGTAATTAAGATTACACACTTTTTTACTTCTTTAATTCCTTTTTCTATTGATTCTCTTAAACTATCTCCAATATTTAGCGAATATTCATCATACCAAACTGAACATAGTCTAGAGCTCAATCCATTCGCGAGAGGTTTTGCAATTAATTCTTTATCTCTGCTATCATGAGAAATAAATGCTAAAGGTTTATCGATTTCCATTTTCTTTTTTACGTAATCTCTACTCCTTATTGTAAAGAATAAATTATTCTCTTCTGCAATTTTAGCTAATACTTGTAAATCAGCTGCTCCTATGGGATTTTCAGTGTAGAAGTAAATTCGATTAGAATAAACAGAAGTATGTTTACCAAAATTTAAATCGTTGGCAAATCCTCCAATCATTTCTACTCCGTTAGCAAAATCAATATGGTCTTTAAACTTCATTAAAATTTCTCTGCAAAATAGCGCTGCTAAATTCGAGGCAGGAATATAAAATGTAAAGAAACGAGCTGAACTATTATGTTCTATTAGTACTTTTTCTTCAATTTCGATTATTTCATCCGTTTCATTATCGTGTTTTATTCCGAACGTTAACTTTCTGTCAAGAGTTATGTATTTAAAATCATTTTTAAAATATGAATAAAGTTTAGTCATTCGATTCAAATTACAGCTAACTTATTTATATAAGCATAAAACACATCTAACTACCCCAAAATAGGAGTTATAGCGATATTTAAAATCATCTGATACTAATATCACCGAATTTTCCCTCAAAATCAATAAGTTAATTTATCGAGTTGTGAAAAAGTTATCAACCAGCCCCATTTTTCCGTTTCAGGAGAAAATGTATATTTGGAGTGCGAAACACATCTTTTATTCTATTGCCCCCAACCTCAACATGTCTTAAATAGTAGATACAGGGTAGGCAAACGGGTGCAAGTCCCGAAGACCAATCAGGGCGTAGCTTTGGTGTGTTTCGCGGTGACCTATCCTCATTTTAATTTTTAACCACTCTTGTTATGCGAAACACACAAGGTCAAGAAAAAAGTTGCCCTAATTGCGGCAACGCGAATGCGCAAAGCGCTCCCAAAATTTCCCAAATGCTTACCCCAGCGCAAATCCAATTGTTGGACTACGCCGATGCCTTGGATGGTCCCGATCTGGTAAAATCCCTAAAACTGCTGCACAATATTGCGGTGTACCATTCCTCCGAACCTTTGGATGAGGCGGAAAAAGATGCGCTCTTCAGCATAAAAGGACTGTGGGAGTGTATTGAACGGATCATTGAAAGTTAAAAGTGGAAAGGGTTAATGGTTAAGGGTTAAGGGTTGTTGGGTGAAGGGTGAAGGGTGAAGGGTGAAGGGAGAAGGGTTAATGGTTGTTGGGTTAAGGGTGAAAGGTGAATGGTAAATGGTAAATGGTGGTAGTTGTACTATCCGAATGCTTATTGGCAATCTTCGTTCAATGCTTGGTATTCGGATAAGGATACTGTTGGTATTTGCTGTCCGCCCTGTATTTTAATACAGCTTAAATCTGGGTTTCTATCCACACGTAGGTCAATGATTGCTGTGTTCTGGCTCACATCCAAACGGGTCAATGCGTTGGAAGAGGCATAAAAATACATCAGGCTTGGACTGTTTTCCAGATTGATGTTTTGCAGCGTATTGTTGGAGATCACCAAGGTTTCCAAAAGGGGATTGGAGCTTAAGTCCACCGAGTTCAATTGATTGGTTGTCAACAACATACTTTTAAGATTGGGCGCTCCAGAGGCATCAAAAGCCGTTAAAAGGTTGTCGCTCATCAGCAAATGTTCCATGGATGTATTGGTAAGGCTAAAATCCTCAAAGTAGTTATAGGATAGGTTCAACTCCTTTAATTGTGTTGCCTGCTCCAGTCCAACAATCTCGGTCAATTCGTTTACCAACGCATGCACCAAGATCAGATCGGTATTTTTACTCAGGTCGAGGGTGGTGAGATAATTGTTCTGAAGATACAAAGTGTCCAATTTTGTATTGGAACTTACATCGATGTCCACAAGGTTTTGTCCTACTGCCGATAAATAGGTGATGTTCACAAACCCCTCGATGCCTGTAAGGTCTTCGATTTCGCCAAAGTGGCTGTTTAGGTTCAAATCCAATCGCTGAACTTGTTCGGCATCTTCCCGTAGCATTTGCCCATTAACGGTGCCATCGGTGTCTATGCCTTGATCAATCAATATTTGCTCAAAATGGCTGTCAGGGATCAAAAGGTATTGGCTGCTTGGCAAGTTGTCATTGGCATTATCGTCGGAACACGAACCTATAATTAAGAGGGAGAAAATAGAAATTAGGGCAAAGCAGGTGTTTGCCATTTTGGAAATGAACATTCTGATTGTTTTTTGATGATGAGCATATATGACTCGGAATCATCAAAATTGTTACATTATGTAAGTTCGGGACATCAATTTTGCAACATGATCAAGGGATTCAACCTAGCATGGGAACACTAATCCGTTTGCAATAGTTCCAGTAGTTGTGTTGTGTTTTCCTTAGCCTTTTCAAGGGAAGCCAATTGAAAATTGTAATATTCATAGAAACCAGCTACGTAATTGTTTTGCATACGAAACTGTGGTGAATCAAGGTTGTTCGCCCAGCCTTTAACCTCCGCATGTTCTTTGGTCGAAAAACCGTTTGTGTACAGCGCATCAATATGTTTTTCCAACTCATTGAACTTGGTGATTTGGAAATCGTTGATTTTTAATTGTGTCTGTATTCTTTGGTCTTGTTTGTTTTTATATTCCAAAATGGCATTTTTTAAAGTAGGGGAAAACAACTTTAAATTTCCCGTAGTGAACAGATCCTGCACCGTATAGGTTTTGGTGTTGAAATCGCTAAGGGATAATTGGGCACTGTCTATTTTTTGATTCAACACTTCAATGTCCAAATTATCCTGCTCGTAATAATCAATATAATCCTGAATTGATTTTTTTCGCACTTTAATGATGCTATCC
The DNA here is from genome assembly GCF_900102925.1 of Flagellimonas zhangzhouensis. GTDB lineage: Bacteria > Bacteroidota > Bacteroidia > Flavobacteriales > Flavobacteriaceae > Flagellimonas > Flagellimonas zhangzhouensis. The sequence continues at coordinate 1,124,219 of NZ_FNKI01000002.1, forward strand.
AACCTATTTATTTCCTCAAGGTCTGCTTGAAGTTCTGCAACAATGTTCTTTTTGTACAGCTCCACCATTTCGTTGGATTTACTGCGCTCGTTGGCATTGTTGATCTGTAGGGCGATCAAAATACCTATAACCACCAAAATGATTTCGCCCAAAGCGTACAACAGGTATTTGGTAAATCTATTTTCCATTAACAATCGTTGTCTGATTTTTCGAAAGAATTTTATCATTTTTCTTCTAAAGTTTGAAGCGCACTAATGAGTTCTTCCGTTTTTTTGGAAACTTCTTCATAAATCATGTTTCTAGTGTAAGTAAAGTCTAACTTGGAATTTAGCAAATTGTCAAAAATCGTGATGAATTCAACTTCATCCAAAGCATCCCAAGTTTTAGATTTGAATTTGTCATGGATTCCAAAAAAATTATACTTTTCAGGTCTTGTGGCCAAATAATTTAGCGATTGTGTTGTGGGTAAATAGTCCGCTAGGTACAGTTCTATAAGATCGTTGTTTTCCTCCTGTATCGCCGTAAGTTCAAGCATTAATTCTTGTACTTGTTTAGGGTATAATTGTATTTCACCAGAAGTTTGTAAAGATTTAAGTGTCTTGTCGTTGTAGTTTTTCTTGTTGTCTATAACCACATTAAATTCATATCGTGCAATCTGCTTCATGGTGTCTATGGTTGCACTTTCTGATTTTAATCTTTCTCGAAAACCGCTTAAGACTTCAAGTTCTTGCTTGAGAAATTTTGTGTTCTTTCTAAAATCTGTGGTGTCTTGTTTCAGATCTTTTAAAAGGGACTTGGTGTATGCACTTCTTTTATTTAAACCTTTTCTGTATTCATTCCAGTTATTGATTTGAAGAGCAAGAAGAATTCCAATGACCACCAAAACAATTTCTCCTAAAGCGTAAAGTAGGTATTTGGTAAATCTGTTTTCCATTAATAATCGTTGTCTGATTTTTCTAAAGAACTTGATCATTTGAGTTTATTTTAAGTAAAAGCTGGTTGGCGAGATCTATGGCATTTTTATACAGCCCGTGTTGTTGCTGTATCTGAAAATACCGCCCAAATACCATGGTCTCAAACGGATTGTCGTTTATAAAACTGGTTGGGTCAATTTCTTGAGGGGTTCTTGGGTCATCCTTATAATAATCGCGAATGGGTTTCCAATTGGTCTTTGAATTTACCGTGAAGCTATAATGGTCAAAAAAATACGGTTCGTATCGTATTTTGATGAACGTATTGGAAATGTCTTCCCGAGCTAAAATATGATCTAGAGTTGTGTAATAATTTAAGATCATATCCTGAACATCTTGATCAACATAGGATAGTTCGCCTGAATTATTGATGGTTTCCAAACCACTTTTATTGGGCGATGTGGACTTCTCCAGCAACAGATAAAACATATACATGGTGGTATTGTCGTCAATAGGGTCCAACGTCTGGAATTGTCTGGTCAGCTTTTCGGCATAGATCAACGTGGTATCGGTAAACTGGTACATGTAATTGAGTTGCACTAGATCTTCCTTGATGTTTTGGGCTATGGTTTTTAAATGCAGATTCGCAGAGGCTGTGTTGTTCCTGTTTTGGTTCCAGTTGTTGATGCCCAAAGCGATTAAAATCCCGATCACCACCAACATGATCTCGCCAAGTGCATATTTGAGGTATTTTCGTGTCTTCCCTTCGTTGAGAAGATCTTGCCGAATGGTTCTGAAGAATTTAATCATGTTTGGTTAGTGGTTAGGTTGAAAAAATTAAGATTATTGTTCCATCAAATAATCATAAATGGTTTTTGAAATGCCTGCAAGTTGTTCGGTTCCCTTGTCAAAATCCTTTAGGTTTTTGGAGAGCAGGACCAGCACATAGCTTCGCCCATCTGGCAAATACACAATCCCAGCATCGTGGTGAACGCCTGTTATAGAACCCGTTTTGTGGGCCACTTCAACATTATCAGGTAATTCATGCGGAATAATTTCATTGAATTGTTGGTCTTTTAAAATATTGATCATGGCCTCGCAGTCGGTTTCGGTTCCTGCTTTATTGGTGGCAATAGCCTGCATGATGATCAATAAATCTTTGGCGGTGGTGGAATTGCTCAACCCCAGATCATAGGCCTTTTGGTCCTCGACGCCTCGTAGCACTTCTATTTTATCGGCACCCAGATCCCGCATGGTGGCGGTAACTTTTTTGGCATCCACCAGTTCGATCAACACATTGGTGGCCAAGTTACTACTCACGGTAATCATGCTGTACATTAAATCTTTGAGTGCTACGTTAGTGTTGATCTTGCTATAAATTACATCATTACTGTCGTCTCCAATATCCATGCTGTACGGACTGCTGTCCACAATACTTTTAAATTCATTGATCAATAAAATGGAATCGTTCAAATTGATTTTTCCTGAAGCCTGTTGTTTGAAAAGCTCGATCATTACGGGCACTTTCATGGTGCTTGCGGCATGAAATTCTTCACTTTCATTTATGAATAGGGTATCCGATGGTTCTGCTAGATTCAATAATGCCACAGCCACATCTCCTTCAATAGAATCGATTTGTGTACGGATTTTGGTTTCCAACGCTTCTTTTGGGGTTGGTTTTGGTTGACAGGCTGTTATGCAGTAGCAAAAAATGACAGTTAGTATTAATTTGGTTTGGTTGATCATATTGGGTTGGTTTTGTTTTTAGAAAGTTCTAGTCAGCGAGTCAAGTTTTTCAAAGGATTAATTTTCTTTTAATTCCTTATTTATCAAATCAATGGTTCTGTTTGTGATCGTTTCAAGACCAAACTTTACCCAAATCTCATCGCTGTGCTGGTTTTGATAAACCCTATATAGATCCATGTAGGTTTCACTGTCTTTAACCAAAGCTGCAATTTCATCATCGGATAACTTAAAATCTGGGTGTATGGGAATTGACGGAAGAGTCTTTAACTGCTCAGGAAGTTCAAATACCAAACCTAATTTCGCCCAAAGCTTGTCGAATTTATTATCAATGTCATTGGTGTACAATAGACTCCCTCGATCTTGGATAGCATTTCTCGATTCCATATAATCCTTTAGTATGGAGAGGTTTTGTTTGACCGTGTCACTCAACATAACAAATTTCCCTGATGAGATGGCTTCTTCCTGAACAGAAGTTAGAATGGCCAATTCGCCATTGTGCTGCATGTCATTTAAATACAGTTTTAGGCTATCCATGGGAATATGTAAAGATCCCGTGGAGAATTGGAGCACCTTATTCAGAATTGCATTGCTAGTGTGCAAACCGAGGATATGGTGTTCCATTCTCAATTTATTTTCCATCAGTTCTGCTCTGATGTTGAGCATCAATTTTTTCTTACTGGTTTCTTCCTTTCGGTGTTCGTTCCAATTATTGATTTGAAGAGCAAGCAGAATTCCAATGACCACCAAAATGATTTCCCCCAAAGCATATAACAAGTATTTGGTAAATTGATTTTCTGTCAACATACGTTGCCTAATTTTTCTAAAGAATTTAATCATTGGTTGGGTAGTTTTTCATCAATTATAGCCACGAGTTCCTGGGATTCGAGCAAGGCTTTTTCCATAGCCTCTATGGTGCCATCCGCATTTCCAAGGTTCACTTTTAAGCTGATCAGGATAAATTCATCATTTAAAAAAGAATCCATGTCTTTTGGGGTTCCATATGCTTCAAATAGCCAATCTGAAAAATGCTCACGCACGTAGGGCAGCCAAATGGATTGAAACTCATTCGTGTCATCATCTATTTCGGCCTGAATTCTGGGTAATGAAAGATCGTAATAGGAGGTTAGTTTACTGCGGAACCCATCATCCTTAATTTTGCCGATGCCCATATCCTTGAGTAAATCAAAGCCGTTTTTGGTGAATTCAACATTGTGTTTAAGCATTAAGTACCCCAAGAGCTTATCAAAATCTTCGACCATTGCCTTTTTATGGTCCAAAATGTCAATCACCGTTTGTTGTTTGTGATATTCTTCATTCTTACGGTTCAGGGCATCGTGTAAAACCTTTTGGTCTAATAGGAGATCATTTTTAATTTCAACCAAGGCATTTTCCACTTCCCTTTGTTGTTTGTTGTTTTCATTCCAATTATTGATTTGCAGTGCTAGAAGAATTCCAATGACCACTAGTATGATCTCACCTATGGCATATAAGAGGTATTTTTTAACTCGATGGGTATCCACTAATTTTTTTCTGGTTTTTCGAAATAATTTCATGTATTGGTTTTGGTTGGGGGCTGACTATTTTTTAAAAACAGTTTGGCCTTCTTTTATGGATTCCAACACCTCGATGGTATGAATATCCAAGGGGTCTATTTTTAATGGGTTTTTGTCCAAGATCACCAAATCTGCCAGTTTACCCTCGGTCAATGTACCTTTGGTGTCTTCCTCAAAATATTGGTTGGCTGCCCATATGGTCAGTGTTTTTAATCCTTCATAAGCTGAAATCCGTTGGTCAGGGCCCAAAATTTGACCGCTTCGAGTCACTCGGTTTACCGTAGCATCTAAAACCCGAATAGAATTAGGGAATGTTACTGGTGCATCGTGGTGGGAAGTCAAATTTAAACCCGCATCTAGTACATCCCTACATGGAGAAATATAATCGGCCCGTGGCTTGCCCAAAACGGACTCTTTGTGCCAATCGCCCCAATAAAAGGTATGCATGGGGAAGAGGGAGGGATAAATATCAAGTTCAACCAAATCAGGAATTTGGTCTTTTCTTAATGTTTGACCGTGAATCAGCACGGTTCTGTGGTCGGGATAGCCAAATTCATCCTCTGCAGCTTTCACTGCCATTAAATATTGATCAATGGCGGCATCTCCATTACTGTGACAAAGTATTTGCCATTTGTTTTTAAAGGCGGTTTTTACGTGCCCAATGGCTGCTTCGTCGGTCATCACGGGATAGCCTTTGTAGCAGCCTGTTCTGCCTTCAGGATTTTTAAAGTAACAATCAGTAAGCCATGCGGTTTTTCCTTGGGGCGACCCGTCGAGGGTGAGTTTTACGCCACCAATTTTAAATTTGTTCTTGTACGCATGTGTGGGGACATAATCACCTTCTTCCAAGTAATCTGTTCCAAGGGTAATGTCGGGATAGGCGACCACATCAATAAAATAGGCATTGTTTTCTGCTGCTGCGATCAACGATGCAACCTGATCCGTTGTGGTTCTGCCGTCCTGGGCAGTGAGATATCCTTTTTTTGCGTATTCTTCCTGTCCTTTTTGTATGCACTGCATGGCCAGTTCCGTATCCATTTTGCCTAATAGCGGGAATAAAACATTAAATAATCCGGCTTCTTCCAAAACGCCGTTCGGATTTCCTTCGGCATCACGTCTCAAAACACCACCTTCAGGGTCAGGGGTGTCCTTGTTGTACCCCAAAATCTCCATGGCCTTGGTGTTGATGGAGCCCAAATGTCCAGATTGATGCAATATAAGTACGGGCAATTCCGTGCTTACTTTATCCAAATCAGTGGCTTTGGGATGGTCTTTTTCAGCTAATTGGGAATCATCGTAACCATTGCCAACAATCCAGCCCACTTTATTGATAAGATATTTGCCCGCTTCTGAATCTTTATATTCAACTAAAGTCTTTACAATTGACGAATAATCCGCACCAGGTCCATCAGGTGGAGGTAAAACATTTGCACAAAGTGCAGTGAAACCAACGCTAAAGAAGTGCCCATGTCCATCCAAAAACGCAGGAACTAGGGTGTTGCCGCTTAAATCAATTTGGTTTATTCCATCGGTAAATTGGGTCAAGGCGTCTGCTTTGGTGCCTACAAATGCAATCTTACCATCTTTTTCGACCAATGCTTCCGCATAGGTTGGTGTATCACCTTCCATGGTTAAAATATCCCCATTGAAGTAAAGGTTTGTGGAGAACTCAACGGTTGGCTCTGATGATTCTTTAGAGCTGTTTTTGCAAGAGGTAGCTAAAAGGCATAGCACCCATATTACGGCACATACTTTTTTCATAGTGTTTAGTGTTTAAAGGTTTTATAGCTAACCCTACTAAGTTCGATGAAATAAGTTTTGAATACAAGCTTTTATTATTGAATTTCAGTTCATTAAGGTTGCATGGGGAGAATGTAAAAAACGTTTTTTCTAAATCGGTACATTTTTTATGACTTAAAGAGATTCAAGCTTTTTTATCTCAGCATGTATCTTGTCATGTAATCTTTTTACATATTTCTGGGTATTTCTATACCGAGCAATGGCGAATGTCTTCATACTTATCGCTACAGAAACAATATTGGACATTTCCTGGTTTTTAATCAATTCGTCATAATTATTTGGAATAGTCAATAATGCATCATCTTCTAGGGACTCAAACACAAAGTTTTTTATATAAAATGGGGTGAACGTATTAGAAATAATGTTTTCCATTTCTGCAGGGAAATCAGTAAAAATTGATTTTAATCTAGTTTCATAAATAAAGGAGATATCGAGCTTTAAGGAATCATTGGAAATATAAGGCAGACCTTCAGATTTTAAATTTTCAAAAGCAGCATTGTTATAGGAGTTTTGATAACTGATCAGAGGAATGGATAAATAGGATACTATGGTATCATTAAAAGGACGCTTATTTTTTAAATGGTTCAATAGAAATTTCCCATGCTCCAGTTGTTCAGTTTCCAACTCAATAGCGAAATCTAAAGCTTTATAATTGGATAGTAATGAGTTTTTAATTTCCTTAAGAAGCGTTATTTCGGTTTGTCGGTCCTCTTGTTTGTTGTTCCAATTGTTAATGTTTACGGCAATTAAAATACCAATTACCACAAGTATTATTTCCCCAATGGCATATAAAATGTATTTGGTGATTATATTTTCTAGAATTGTTTTCTGTCGGTTTTTTCTAAAGAATTTAGGCATTGAATATTGGCTTTGCTTAAAATGTTAATCGATACGTTCTAGGTAGGTGTCTATTAGGGTCTTTGTATTTTTTATCTGATCTAGAGTCAGTCCTAGATCATAAAGATTGTCCTCTTTAATTTGCTCGCTGTAATGAAGCAGCCTTAAAAATTCAGGGTCATTTTTCAGGGCAATAAAGTCTTTTGGGGAATAGAGTTTCGAGGGAATGGAGCCTGAAGTATTTCTCTCTGTTTTTAGGTCTTCAAAATATTCAAGGTATCTGGGTATTACGTATTCGTAGGTGGTTTTTTTGGCGGAAGTCTCCCGTTCCTTGATAAAGGAATAATAGGTTTCGTAAAGGTTGGTGATGGATTCTCTAATGGAGTCATTGGCAAGAATATGAAACCCAATATTGGAAAGGTTTTTGTAACCGCTCCATTTTAAGGTGTAAGTGGCACTAAATGTAACCAAGCCAAACCTACGTTTTAAACTATCTGGGACTGTTTCGACGTTTTCTAGTGCATTCTCAAGGATATGGATATTTTTAATGGCCCCTTGATTCAAGTACACATCATTTTCCAATGAAAGAATATCCTCTTCGAGGTTTTCAGCTATCTCTCGAAGTACCTCAATCTCCATTTGGTCATCTTTGCGGTTTTCGTTCCAATTGTTGATTTGTAGCGCAATCAGGATGCCGATGACAACCAAAATAATTTCGCCGATGGCATATTGAAGGTATTTTTTGGTTTTACCCTCAGAAAGTAAATCCTGCCTGATTTTTCTAAAGAATTTCAGCATGGTTGAGGTTGGATAGTGTTGGCTATTTTGGATTAATTTACAAAACAATCCAATAAGTGGTTGACAAACATTTGGTTATCTACCAAAAAAGCCGCATTGAGCGGCCCTTTGTAATTTATAAGGTTTGATGGATTACATTTCCCAACCCTCACGGTAGGTACGGGTCACAAACTGGTTGGCATCATCAAAATTGGTGACTTTCATGTTCTCGCCATCCCAAAGCAGTTTCTTACGACCGTAGAATTCCATATTGCCCTCGGCATTTTCCCTGCGCAACATGTAACTTCTAATGGCCAAATTACCCATAAGTACGGTTTCGGTCATTGGTCCAGCATAATCAAAGGATGAGGTCAACCCAAGGTGTTCCTCGCTTCCAAATCCAGCTTTACAGGCATCCACCCATTTGCGTTGGTGGCCATATTCTGGCTCTTCCATTTCTTCCACTTCAGGGCCGAAGATTCGGGTGCCATCGTTCAAGTATAATTTTGGAGTCAAAGGAGAACTATCGTTAATGTTGGTGGAAATCACCCCGTTTTCACCATGGATCAATACGCCGTTGTAACTTCCTGGACCTCCAATATCATCATCGGCAGGGATAATGGGAGGGTGGGACGGACGGATACCGCCATCGCTCCACGTCATAGTCACTGGTGAACCTGTTTTTTCAGTTTCTTCATATGTCAAAGTAATAAAGGAAGACGCTGGACAACCTTCAGGGTTGTAATCTGGTGTCCACATTTGAGAAAATACGGTGCCCACACTACATTCTGCAGAAGTAGGATATTTAAGACCCAAAGTTCGGTATGGAATATCCAATAAGTGACAACCTACATCTCCCAAAGCACCTGTACCATAATCCCACCAACCTCTCCAATTAAATGGATGCAGGTTAGGGGTGTAGGGCCTCATCGGAGCTGGCCCCAACCATAAATCCCAGTTGAAATCGGCAGGTTTGCTTTCAGGGTCTGGTGATGGAAAGGCATAGCCTTGTGGCCAAACTGGGCGGTTGGTCCAAACCTCAATTTTTGAAATCTTTCCCAATTTACCTGAGTCAACCCATTCTTGTACCATACCCAAAAGTGGATTGGAACCTCCTTGGTTCCCCATTTGGGTCACCACTTGTTTTTCGCGGGCCATTTCAGTGAGCATTCTAGCTTCACGAATGTTGTGGGTAATCGGTTTTTGAACGTAAACGTGTTTGCCTCGTTCCATAGCATAGGATGCCGCTGGGCCGTGTACATGGTCTGGAGTACTGATGGTCACTGCATCAATACCTTTCATCTTATCCAACATTTCGCGATAATCGCTAAATAGCTTTGCCTTTGGAAAACGCTCCACAGAACGCTTAGCGGACCCTGAAAAATCCACATCACAAAGCGCAACGATGCGTTCACGTCCGTCTACGGATGCATTTGCAATATCACTGGCACCTTTACCACCAGCTCCAATGGCTGCAATGTGCAAACGGTCACTAGGGGCTATAAAACCAGGTCCACCCAAAACGTGGCGTGGCACGATAAAAACACTGGAGGCCAGTGCGGTATTTTTGATGAAATTTCTTCTACTTTTTGAGGAGTTTGTTTTTTTCATGTTGTTGTTACAGGTTGGTAATTTTTATTTGCACAACAAGATAGAAAAAATGCCATTGAAAACGTTTGGTTTTTCAAGAGTGGGTATAAGATTCTGGAATTTGAGTGTTAATTCGTGTTATTGCTATGATTAATGATAAAGTTTACTAGTTGAAAATAGCGCAGAGCGAGAAAGTCTATTTTTCCGCTCCGCGCTACAATTTTAAACTTGAAAAAATAACTCTATTTATGTTTGGGTTCCCAAATCAACCTTAGAAAAGAACTGAAACGTTCATTTTCGCGACTTACGGGAATTCCTGCAATAATTCCAATCATGAGGTTGTCTACAATTCCCACCCGCATTTGAGGTCGAATGGTCATATCAAAATCATGTGAAGCCAGAGTTTTATTAAACTCCACACCAATAAAATTTCGTGTACCTGAAATCATATAATGGATACTGGTATTGATGTCATAAGTGGTATGGAATTCGTTGGTGCTGAACTCTTGTGCAATCATGGGACCCGTGTACACCAAAGAATGAAAGTTGCTTCCCCATCTTTTGGCAACCACCAAAAAGGGGTTGTACACATTTCCCGTGATAAAAGGCTGTGCAAACTCCCTGAAAGTAGATAATTCAAACTCGTTGATGTAGCCAATGGCCATGGACATTCCCATGGGTTCGTTGACTAAAAAGGACCATTGCCCAGCAATTTTAATACTATTTAATCTGTTGGAGGGAACAGCTTCCCTTGGTGCATCACCCACAGGAGTATAAAAAGTGAAAGGGAGCTCCACTTCAAGTCCCAATCTATCGGCTGGCGCCCATTCGTATTCGATTAAGGCTTCATAACTGTCAAAATTCAGGTTGTCGGTTAAACCCAATCCAAGGTTCCATTCCTTTTCACCTTTTCTAGCGCCTAAATCTCGAATAAGGTCAATATATAGGGGTTCAGCGTGTAAAACCTTTGGGGGTAATTCATTTTCTTCTTTGTGATCAATTAAGGAGTTAGAATCTGTTTGAGCACGGGTATATAAAGTGAATGTCAATATAAAGATTGACATCATTGGTTTAATGATATTCATTTTGATTTGTTTTAAATTATAATAAAGTAGCCCTGTACTTGGTCAATACAAGAGATTGGAGGTTAAAAACAAATCAAACTTTCGGTGGGGGTGTATCTATGTTTAGGAAGCCATTGGCTAAAAAAGCAGACGCGTAATCGAAGTTGTTCCTTTTGGAAACCAAATTGAAATTTTGAGAATTTGACTCATTATGTGCATCAACAAAAAAGTTGATTTTGCCGTTATTCTTTTTATTGTGCTCTTCGGAGTCAGGTTCATCGTGTTCTTCAAAAGCCTCTTCATAACCCAACATTTTTTCCACAACAAACTCCAAAATACTTTCTTGGTCGTTATAGCTTAGGTCTTCAGGGATGTAATCAGGATATGCATCAGGAGTGTCCACACTGGAGTTTAGGAAATATAGTCCCAGCAAGGCCCAAAAGAATTTGGTTAGGGTATGGTTTCTAATGGCTTCGAACACAATTCAAAAATATGCCTCGTTTTTATTCTTGCGCACAAAAACAGACATCTTAACCAAGAATTAACTTTTGATGCGGAATCTAAATAAGGAATCAGTAGTGGATTCCTGCTTTTTTATCACGTTGAAGTACGGGGCGTAGGAATGACATTAGTCATTTCGAAACGAGGCACAAAGTGCCGATTGAGATATCTCTTTTGGGTTAGTTTTCTCACGCTCGCAAAGCTTGGTTCGAAAAGACAAAATAGGATGTTTACGGTGCTTCGACTACGCTCAGCATGCAGAACTTGTCGGGCGCTCAACAGCCAAAAATAAAAAGACAAAAAACTACTTGAAAAAGGTGTATTGTCATTCCGCACTTGACGCGGAATCCAAATAAGGAATCAGTAGTGGATTCCTGCTTTCGCAGGAATGACAAGGGAAATTGAAGTTGTAACGGGTGCTTCGACTACGCTCAGCATCCATCACGATGACATTGGCTATTTCTTGGCCTCCACCAAATCCAATTGATCCACACTCACATTGGTGGTGAAAATACCGTAGTTTACCACTGCTTTGCCCTTTTCCAAGGTGTCAATGGTGCCAACAGCCTTGCCGTCCATCATACGAACACGGTCTCCGATTTTAAAGTTGGGGCGTGGTTTGTTCTTTTCGGCCTGAATCTCCTTTTTCTTCTGGATTTTCTTCTCCACCCGAACCTTTTTGATTTTTTGTTCGAGTTCTTGGGCTACCTGTTTCTTTTCCTCCTGTTGGGCTTTGGCTTTTTTGGCGGTGGTTTTTTTACGCTTGCTGTTTTCGGTTTCCACAATACGTAGCAATTCCGAAATCAACGGACGTTTTTTATTATTGATGAAGTATTTTTCGGCAGCCGTGTTCACTTTATCACCCAATTGAATCATCCGTTGGTTATGATCGTACAACTCTTGATAGCTCTCCAACTTAGATTTGATTTTGGTATTGAGCATCTCCAGTCTTTCGGATTCTTCGCGGGCTTTTGTTTCCTCTTCCTTGAGTTTGGAGCCAGTCTCCACCATTTTGCTGCGTTCTTTTTGAAGCTTGGCAATAGTGGCATCAAAACGAACCTTTCCGCGCTCAATTTTCTTTTTGGCCTTATTGATCAACGAATAGGGAATGCCGTTCTTTTGGGCTACTTCAAACGTAAAGGAGCTTCCTGCTTCACCCAACACCAATTGAAATGTGGGTTCCAAGGTTTTGGAGTTGAACAACATATTTGCATTGGTAGCATGGGGCAATTCGTTGGCCAGAGCTTTTAAATTGGCATAGTGGGTGGTGATAACGCCATAAGCTTTCCTTTCATAGAAGACTTCTAAAAAAGCTTCCGCCAAAGCACCTCCCAATTCGGGGTCACTACCCGTACCAAACTCATCGATCAAGAACAAAGTTTTATCATTGCACTTCTTTAAGAAAGAGTTCATGTTTTTAAGTCGATAACTGTATGTACTTAGATGATTTTCAATAGATTGATTATCTCCAATATCTGTCAAAATCTTATCAAAAAAACATACGGAACTACGTTCATGAACTGGAATCAACATACCACTTTGCAACATCACCTGAAGCAGTCCGATGGTCTTTAGGGTGATACTTTTTCCACCTGCATTTGGCCCTGAAATCACGATGATTCGGTTTTCATGGTGCAGTTTTATAGTCTGTGGCCAGGTCTTTTCGTTCTTTCTCTTATTGGATAAATAGAGTAGTGGGTGAAACGCATCCCTGAGGTACAACTCCCTTTCCTCATTAATTTCTGGTAGAATCGCATCCATATCGCTGGCGTACCTAGCTTTTGCAGCCGTAATATCGATATCGGACAGGTAGTTCTGGTATTCCCGAAGCAATTCCAAGTAGGGTCGAATCTCGTCGGTGAGTGTGTTCAGAATACGTTGGATTTCTTCTTTTTCCTCAAACTCCAGATTGCCCAGCTCTCGGGTATATTTAAGTGTGGCTTCAGGAACAATGTACACTATGCTTCCCGTTTTGGAAGTGCCCATCACCGTTCCCTTTACTTTTTTGCGGTACATGGCCTTTACGGCCAATACGCGACGGTTTTCCACTACGGACTCACGAATTTCATCCAGTAAGTCTTGAGATTGGTATCTGCCCAGAGCAGCATTAAAACTTTGGTTGATTTTACTGCGTACCTCATTGATTTGACTTCGAATGTAACGTAATTCATCGGAAGCGGAATCCATAATTTCGCCGAACTTATCTATAACGCCGTCAATGGCTTGTGGAATTTCGGGGTGCAGTTCCAGTGCATCAACTTTTTCAAAAAGCAGGGGATAGTATTCCTTGAATTTCTTTAAGAATTTCTGGTGTATCGCCACGGTTTTGCAGATGCTTCCAATTTTTCGGAACCCAGCAATCTCCAATGTGCTGTTGTCAATCTTTAAAAGACCCAGCTCACTGTTGATTTGGTCAAAACCATGATTGGGAATGCGGTTGTCGTTCGAAAAAGAGGCCAGATACTCGGAGGTTTGGCCCAAAGCATGCATCAGCTCTTCTTTTTGCTTGAACGGTTTTAGGGTCAAGGCATCCTCTTTACCCAATTCGGTATTGCAACGTGCAGCAATTTGGGTAAGTACCGTTGGAAATTCGAGATCTTGAAGTGTTTTGGGGTGAATGTTCTGCATCTTTTTCTGCTAGCAGCGCAAATATAGGATTTTGATGCATTTTTGATGGTAGCCATTTCAGCAAAAAGCATTGCAATGTGTACTTTTGAGACTATTGAATAAATTAAAGCGTATGAGAAGCGACAATACCGTAACCTATATTATTGCAGCTGTTATTATACTGCATTTTGTTGCAGGTATTGGCTACTTGATCTATAAATTGACCAAAAAGAAGTAAAGCAGCATATGGAAGTTAGTATTGAGCCGAGTTGGAAAACACAGTTGGATGATGAATTTAAACAACCGTATTTTAACGCGCTTACGTCTTTTGTAAAACAGGAATACACCCAAAACACTTGTTACCCAAAGGGTAAAGATATCTTTTCTGCTTTTGACCACTGCCCGTTTTATGAAACCAAAGTGGTAATCATTGGGCAGGACCCTTATCATGGTCCAAATCAAGCGAATGGACTTTGCTTTTCGGTGAAAGATGGGATCCCACATCCACCATCCTTGGTCAATATTTTTAAAGAAATTAAAGTGGATATGCAAAAACCGTATCCTGAGAGCGGTAACTTGGAACGATGGGCTGACCAAGGGGTGTTGTTATTGAATGCAACCCTTACTGTGCGGGCTCATGAGGCTGGAAGTCACCAGAAAAAGGGGTGGGAACAATTTACCGATGGGGTGATTAAAACAGTTTCCAGTGAATTGGAGGGTGTTGTGTTTTTGCTTTGGGGTGGATTTGCGAAGAAAAAATCAAGTTTGATTGATAAATCCAAGCATCATATTTTAACTTCTGGACACCCATCACCTTTAAGTGCTAATCGTGGATTGTGGTTCGGGAATCAACATTTTAGTAAGACGAATGCGTTGCTGGCTCAAATGGGAAAAGAACCTATTGATTGGTAATCTAATTTGAAATGCGTGTCATCTCGAGCGCAGTCGAGAGATGATGTAGAATAGAGGTGCAATTAAGTCTCGACTGCGCTCGACTTGACAATTAAAGTTTAAGTATCAAATACAAGTGTCAAGCTCAATAACATCGAACAATCCAAGAATCTAATTATCCAGAAATCGTTTGTTTGACACGAATCCCCTTAATTTATCGAAGAAAGAAAGTTCAAGTACAAGGTCTCAACTGCGCTCGACCTGACACCTTTTACCGTTAACCATTTTGCTTTAACCCTCAAAAAATCCAACTTTCCAAGAATCAAACAATCACCTCCAAAGAAAAGTTTCAACAGGCTTTATGTCATTCACTAGATTGAGGTCGTGTAATCTAGCCTGCACCTCATTTACAGTTTTATCAGATAATTGTTCTTGCCCCCAAGTGGTTTTAGACAACCAAGCTTTTACATCTTTCAGTTTTTGCTCGTAACGATTGGATAAGGTTCTGTCGATACTTGGTATTTGTTTGAATTCCGCCGTGTAGGTATTGATGACTTCCAAAATATGACGAACCACACCTGAGTTCTCTTTTAGAAAAGCATCGGAAACTGCAATCACAAAACAAGGCCATGGAGTAGGGCAGTCCCCAACACGTTTAAAGGTTCCATTGTCCACCAAAGGTTTGGTAGTAAAGTGTTCCCACATGAAATACGCATTGGAGCCACTGTTTAGATTTTCTACGGCACCATCCAAGTTGTTGATGATTTCGAATTCAAGACTTTCTGTATTCCAACCTTGATTTTGTGCATTGATGTAAGCCATTAAATGGCTTCCACTTCCAAAGCGGCTAATGGCAACTTTATCTTCTTTTAAATCGGCAATGGAATCTCTATCGCTGTGTGCATCTACGTGAATACCCCAAAGCAAGGGGGACGAAACATAAGTTTGAACAATTTTACTTGGATTGCCCTGCGAAATACTTTTGATGATTCCCTCGGTAAGAATAATGCCCATGTCCGCTTCACCATCTTTGAGCATTTGAGTCATTTTACCTGTTCCTTCTGGGACATCGGTCCATTCCAAATTTATTCCCCTGTCCTCAAAGGCATTGTCTTCCATGGCCAAATGCCAAGGAAGATTAAAATGTTCAGGAACTCCAATGATTTTTACCGTTTTCATATTTAGGCATTTATTGTGAGTCAAATTTCGGATTCCATTCGGTATTTTTCAAAAACTTGGCCTATTAAAATTATACCAGTGAACTGTTGGCTATGCTTTCCAGGGTAAATTGTATGAGTGCATCAATGGTCTTGTCGCCTTCCTTGGAAAACTCTCCAGTAGCTCGGTTGGCCAAGATAGCATTGAGGGAAATTGCTCGATGACCAAGGAGTTTGGCTAAGCCGTACATGGCAGCTGTTTCCATTTCAAGGTTGGTAACTCGTTCATTTTTGTGTTGAAAGCTGGCCAATTTATCGTGGAAGTCATCTACTTTTGGAATTAACCGCAAACTTCTACCTTGTGGTCCATAAAAACCAGTATTTGTGGCGGTTATACCAAATCGTATACGATTATTAGTGAAAATTGTTTTCAATTCGGTATCACAATCTATCACATAGGGGTAAAGATTATGAGTTTCCCATTGCAGGTGTTTGCGTAACGCTTGCTCTAACTCCTGACTCTTAACTTGTCCATAGTTGTAAAAGTGCATTAAATTATCAAGTCCAATTCCAGAGGACCCAAGTAAAAAAGAGTCCACAGGAATATCAGGTTGAATGGCGCCAGATGTACCGACCCGTATAAAATTTAATTGTGTTTTATTGGACTTGACCTTTCTGGTTTTAAAATCAATGTTAGCCAAGGCGTCCAATTCATTAAAAACGATGTCGATATTGTCGGTTCCAATGCCCGTGGAGATAACCGTTATTCGTTTTCCAGAATAAAAACCTGTGTGGGTAACAAATTCACGCTTGCTTTTCTCAACTTCGATAGTGTCGAAGTATTTGGATACTTCATGTACGCGTTTAGGGTCACCAACCGTAATAATGATTGGCGCAATGTCTTCTGGAAGTAAATGGAGGTGGTAAACACTACCATCAGGGTTCAGAATTAGCTCTGAGTCACCTAATGAGGACATTCCATTATAGTTTAAGGATTTTATTCGTGTCTGTGTTGTATAGGAAGTTATACTTTAAAGAACCCCCTAAATATGCTTGATTATCACGTATTTGAGAATAGTAATTTGCTTCTTGCTGTAACACTTCCATCCCTTGTTTGGTCAATTTAACAGGGTTGAAGGACTTGAATAAAGGTCTAATGGATGAGATTATGCGTTCGTATTGTGAATCCCCGAAACCATAGAAACCTTGATTGGTGATCAATTCTCCCATTAATTCCTTTTTGGATTTTGGTTTTTTCTCCAAGGCCATTTCCAAAACGTGGTTTTCCAGTTCATTCAAACCATTTTTAATGGTTGGGAAGCGTTTTAGATGGGTTTTTAGGGCGTCAGACAAATATTCAAACTGAAAATCGTTGTTCGCTATCTGATTTTCCAAACGAATAGGGTTATCGCTACAATACAGTTGCCAAATATAATCGGCATATTCAATATCATCTTGAGATAGTACTGTTTTATTTTTGTAAAGCTCAAGAAGTTTTTCATCGCTCAATTCGTTAAGACCGTACATTTTATCGGACTCATCCTCTTTGCCGCTGCAAACCAATGATATTTCGGCATGTCTACGGTGAGTTTTCAACCAACTTATTACAGCCAACATGTTTATTTGGCAGAAAAGGTCATACTCAAACCAAAGAACAATCTGGTCTTCTTGTTTGTGGTTACAAAGTGAGCGGTATTCTTTTAGTGTTTTTTCTACAAACCAAGATTTGGAAACTTTGTAGTTTTTGTTAAGGAATTCGAACCTGGTTTTCCAGAAGGATTCGCTTCCAACATTGCACAGAGTCTTTCCTTCGCAGAGCATTTCTCTCCACGTGATCACATCTCCTTTTAGGTCCAATGCCTGAAGTTTAGATGTGAAATTGTCTCCGTTGGTAATGTGCAACAGTGAGTTCATTTTCAGTTGGGTTTTCGTTGGTTAGGAAATTAAAAGTAAGATTTATAGCAGGAACACAAAAATATTTTCACAAAACATTGGGGTGAAGTGCAATTTTTTAACATGTGAAAAAATGCCTGTTCAATTTTTAAGAATTCCCCAAATTATCCTCCTACGCGTTTTACTTTAAAACCGTTTTCTTTTAAAAAATTCATGATCTTGTCACGGTAATCCCCTTGGATTACGATGGTCTCCTTTTTAAAGCTCCCACCAACACCCAAAAGGGTTTTTATATCCTTGGCGAGTATCTTAAAATCACTATCGGCTCCATTGTACCCTTCTAAGATGGTAACTGGCTTGCCCTTGCGTTTTTCGTATTTGCAAATTATAGGGTCGTCTTGCAGCCAATATTTTGGTTCGGTATTATTTTCCTCTCCAGTGTCTTCTGGGACATGGTCGGGAAACAGGTTTTTAAGTTGATCTGATAAATCCATCAATTACTTTTTTACCAGACCTAATTCTATCAGGCGTTCATGCAAATATTCGCCTGCTGTAATGTCTTCAAATTCCTTCGGATGCTCTTGGTCGATACAATTTTCCAAACAATTCAATGGCATATCGCTCACAGGGTGCATGAAAAATGGAATGGAATATCGTGAAGTGCCCCAAAGTTCCCTTGGTGGGTTCACTACTTGGTGGATGGTCGATTTCAATTTATTGTTGGAAAGTCGTGAGAGCATATCCCCAACATTGATCATCAATTGGTCGGGTTTTGCAATGGCGTCCACCCAATTGCCTTCATGATCTTTAACTTGAAGGCCTTTTCCATGGGCGCCCATCAACAAAGTAATTAAGTTGATGTCTCCATGAGCCGCAGCACGCACTGCATTTTTAGGTTCTTCAGTAATGGGAGGGTAGTGTATGGGTCTTAAAATGGAATTTCCATTTTTAATATAATCGTCAAAATAGGTTTCTTCAAGTCCTAAGTGCAAAGCCAAGGCGCGCAACACATATTTAGCTGTCTTTTCGAGCATTTTATAGGTTTCTTTACCTGTGTTGTTGAATCCAGATAATTCTTTTACTTCAACATTATCAGGATATTCGGCTTCAAGTTTCGGATTGTCTTCAACGTATTGGCCAAAATGCCAAAATTCCTTCAGGTCACCTTCCTTTTTACCTTTCGCATGCTCTTTTCCAAAAGAAGTATAACCTCGTTGTCCTCCAATCCCTTCAATTTCATAGCTATCCTTAACATCTTGGGGCAATTCAAAAAACTTTTTGATTTCTGCATAGAGGTTGTCCACCAATTCATCGGATAAAAAATGTCCGCTTAAGGCGACAAAGCCGATATCTTCGAAAGCAGCACCAATTTCTTTGACAAATTTTTCTTTTCTAGCGGCATCGCCTGAAACAAAATCCTCAAGGTTTACACTAGGTATAGCACTCATATCATCGTTTTTGGAATAAAATCAAAAATACGGAATAATGGGCAACCTGAATTATATTTTGGTCTTTTTGATGGGCTTTTTACTACTTTTAGCTGACATAATTTTATGGAATGCGGTATCATACAGGTGACCTGGACAATCAAAATTTAATAGATCTTTATTTGGGAATGCTCAAACCCAGAATGATAGAGGAGAAGATGTTGATTTTGCTTCGTCAAGGCAAGATTTCGAAGTGGTTTAGTGGCATAGGCCAAGAGGCAATTTCCGTAGGTGTGACCATGGCTTTGAAGGAAACCGAATATGTATTGCCCATGCACCGAAACTTGGGAGTCTTTACTTCCAGAAAAATTCCTTTGAATCGCCTTTTTGCGCAATGGCAAGGAAAACTAAGTGGATTTACGCAAGGAAGGGACCGTAGTTTTCATTTTGGGACCCAGGAATATAAAATCATCGGTATGATTTCCCATTTGGGCCCGCAATTGGGTGTGGCAGATGGTATTGCTTTGGCCGATATGCTCCGAAGAAAAAGAAAAATAACTGCAGTTTTTACAGGAGAGGGGGCAACTAGTGAGGGAGACTTTCATGAGGCTTTGAACATTGCATCGGTTTGGAATTTGCCAGTCCTTTTTTGTATTGAAAACAATGGGTATGGACTTTCTACCCCAACCAATGAACAATATAATTGTGAACATTTGGCCGATCGCGCAAAAGGATATGGCATCGAATCTCGAATTATTGACGGCAACAACATTCTGGAAGTCTATTCCAAAGTAGATGAACTCTGCAAAGCGATTCGAAAAAGGCCAAGACCTGTACTGTTGGAGTTTAAGACTTTCCGCATGCGAGGTCATGAAGAGGCAAGCGGCACTAAATACGTTCCTGAAAAGCTGATGAAAACATGGGCTGAAAAAGACCCTATTTCCAATTACGAAGCTTTCTTGTTCAAAGAGGGTGTGTTGACGGAAGAAAGTATTGAAAAGTTCAAAACAGATATTTCCCAGGAAATCAACGATAACTTACAACTGGCATTTGATGAAGATACGGTTCATTTTAATGAAAGTAAAGAATTAAGTGAGGTATATCAAGATTCACAATATCAACAAATAGAACCCAAATCAGATTCTAAAGAAGAACTTCGATTCATTGATGCCATTTCGCAGGGATTGGAGCAATCCATGTTCAAGCATAACGAGCTCATAATAATGGGGCAAGACGTAGCAGAATATGGTGGCGTGTTCAAAATCACGGAAGGTTTTGTGCCTAAATTCGGCAAGAGTCGGGTGCGAAATACACCCATTTGTGAATCTGGAATTGTGTCCACGGCCATGGGGTTGAGCATAAATGGGATGAAGGCTGTTGTAGAGATGCAGTTTGCGGATTTTGTCAGCTCTGGATTCAATCCAATTGTGAACTATTTGGCCAAAGTACATTACCGTTGGAATGAAAAAGCCGATGTGGTGATTCGAATGCCCTGTGGTGGGGGAGTTGGTGCTGGACCCTTCCATTCCCAGACCAACGAGGCCTGGTTTACCAAAACGCCAGGACTTAAAGTGGTGTATCCTGCATTTCCGTATGATGCCAAAGGATTGTTGAATACTGCTATCAATGACCCAAATCCCGTTTTATTTTTTGAACATAAAGGCTTGTATCGTAGTGTAAGGGGTGAAGTACCCGCAGATTATTATACCCTGCCCTTAGGAAAAGCCAGTTTACTCAAGGAAGGCGAAGACTTAACAGTGGTCTCTTATGGGGCAGGAGTGCATTGGGCCTTGGAAATTTTAGAAAAACATCCAGAAATTCAGCCAGATGTATTAGATTTACGTTCACTTCAACCTCTGGACTCCGATGCAATTTTTGCATCCGTAAAAAAGACAGGGAAACTCATTATTTTACAAGAAGACACCCTGTTTGGTGGCATAGCCAGTGATATTTCGGCAATGGTTATGGAAGAATGTTTCCAGTATTTGGATGCTCCCGTAAAACGGGTAGGTAGCTTGGAAACTCCTGTTCCATTTGCTAAATCATTGGAAAACGAATATTTACCTCAAAAAAGATTTGAAATGGCACTTGTGGAACTGTATGAATATTAATTTTTTAACACTTTCACATACCTTTAACAACTAAAAAAGCGACCCAAATCGTATATTTTATTGAACATTAACTTAATTCTTATGATCAAGAAACCATTATTTTTATTGGCATTGATGGGTATTTTAATCTCATCGTGCACGGTATCAAAGTCTGCGCGCACGCAGCAAAACCTATTTAGCGGAACTTGGAATTTAGACGACGTATATTACGAAAATGCATCTGGCAACTTCAAATCTGTCATCTTTAACGATGCAGAAGACATTTGTTTTGAAGACAGCGAGTGGTTCTTTCGTGACAACAACAGTACAGGTCGTTATACCATAGGTCAAAGTTCACTTTGCCAAGGTGGTGACCGTTTTTTCAGATGGTCGGTTGTAGAACCTTCCGAAAACTACCAAAGCCAACTTCAGTTTAAGTTTATCGATGAAAATCGAAAAGACATTTCTGGAGGGTACGGTTACCGATTGAATATTGTGAACCTTACCGAACAAAACATGACCCTAAAATCCAACGTAACTGCCGATGGTCAACCCGTAACCATCGTTTACAAATTCTCAAAAAAATAAAATTTCATGAAAAATCTAATAGTTAAAAGCATGGCCTCACTAATGGCCATAAGTTTAATATTGAGTTGTGACGCTGTAAAAAATGCAAACAACGCCCAAAAAGGTGGTGCTATCGGAGCAGGTAGTGGTGCTGTTATTGGTGGCATCATTGGTAATAATGTAGGTGATGGAAACAATACCGCCCTTGGTGCTATTATCGGAGCTGTTGTTGGTGGTGCTGCTGGTGGTTATATTGGTAGTAGAATGGACCGTCAAGCTGAGCAAATCGAACAAGAAATCCCAGGAGCCGAGGTTCAACGTGTAGGAGAAGGGATCAATGTTACCTTTAGCGGAGAAAACGGTGTTTATTTCGATACCAACAAATCCGATATCAAAGGAACTTCTGCTACCACATTGGATAAATTGGCTGGTATCTTTAAAGAATACCCAAAGAGTAATATTTTAGTGGAAGGACACACCGATAGTGATGGTGCTGCCGAATACAATATGGGTCTATCCCAACGTCGTGCCCAATCCGTAACCAGTTATTTGGTTGGTAAAGGTATTTCCAGCGGAAGATTTACCACCAAGTGGTATGGAGAGGAACAACCTAAAGCTAGTAATGAAACTGCCGAAGGAAAATCCCAAAACCGTAGAGTGGAGTTGGCCATTATTGCCAGTGAGGAATTGAAACAAGAAGCCTACGAAGAGACTAAAAACTAAAAAACATATACAGTTTTAAATCAAGCCCGATTAGATCGGGCTTTTTTTATGTCTTAAATTTTGATAAACAGAATATTAAATCATGTTAAACGGTTGAATAATCTCATATTTATGGTTAACTTTAAGAAGTTCAATGTATTAAAACCCATAAAAATCACCATGAGCAACGCTATTCCCAACAATACGGCAAGAGAGCAAGAGCTGCTGGTTAGGGTGCAACGCAATTATACATTGGTGGAAAGATTGTTCGAGAAATTGAAATCATACAAATACGAACCCAAATGTCCACTCGGTTTTGAAAAGTTGTATGAGCTCAAAAGAAATTTCAGACTGTTTGAGAATAATCAATCAAAGATTATTCATCTTTTCGAAGAGGACGAACATGGTATCACTTCATTAAGTGAAAAAGAAATTCAAAAACATTTGGAGCGATTTAAGCAATTGGAAAATGAGTACACTTCCTATATTATTGAAATGTGTGGTCGTTCCAAAACCGAAGCCTTGAACAATTTGTACCAATAAAGTTGTAAAAAGTTCCCTTTTGGATGGTTTGTACTCCTACAAACATCCGTAATATTGCATGGACTTTAAACTAGTCTTTGCAATGGCGAAATCCTCTAATTCAGCTTTGGTCATTCTGGCTTTTTTTGCCATTTACGTCATATGGGGTTCTACCTATCTGATGAACAAGATTGCGGTCACCGAATTGGACCCCTTTATGCTGGCCTCCATTCGTTTTATCACTGCAGGACTTTTGATTTTTGCTTTGGCCAAGATCATGAAGATTCCATTGACTATTACCAAAAAACAACTTTGGAACACTATCATCGCTGGAATTCTTTTTCTAAGTTTTGGAAATGGGGTAGTGGTGTGGGCCTTGCGCTATGTGGATAGTGGTTTTGCTGCTTTGGAGATATCTGCCCAACCCCTTATTGTGTTATTGATGATGCGCATTTTACAAGGGAAGAAGATTCAACCCATGTCCGTCATTGGTGTTGCATTGGGCATCATTGGGATTTATCTTCTCGTTTCCCAGAAACAGATTATTGCACAAGAAGGCTCCGTTTTGGGTATGGTAATGATTTTCTTCTGTTTGATCAGCTGGGCCTACGGAAGTCTTTTTGTTTCTAAGGCAGATTTACCCACCAATTACTTTGTAAACACAGGCTACCAAATGTTTACAGGTGGCATTATTTTAGCATTCATGAGTTTTGGTTTTGGAGAAACATGGTCTTTGCCCACTACATGGAGTGGGGAGGTACAATTTTCCATGCTGCTCCTAGTGGTTTTTGGAAGTATAGTGGCTTTTACTTCCTTCAACTTTCTTTTAAAAACCGTCTCGCCTGAAAAAGTAGCTACCTCAACCTATGTCAATCCAATCGTAGCATTGATTTTAGGATGGTATTTTCTGGATGAACAAATCACAATGCAATCTATTTTTGCGGCTATAATTTTGTTGACAGGGGTTTACTTTATCAACACCAAAAAGACCTTGGCCATTTTTGAAAGGTTTAAAAGGTAAACGCTCTTAACGCAATAAATCAAAACGGTGCGTGTATTTGATAGTCAAGGTTTGATTGTTCAATGCATCTAAAACATCATCATCTTTTACTACATTAAAAACCACAAACAGTCCCGTATTTGCATTTTGGAGCCATCCAAACCTCGCATTTACCGAAGTGATGTTCGAAACATTGTTTCGTTGAATTAAACTCTGCACAAAAATTCGTGGTGTAAACGAATAAGAAAGTCGAAGACCACCAACCAAAGCGGTTAGGTCGCCAGTGTCCAATTGAATATCGCTATGGCTCATCGTCAACGAACTGTTGAATTTATCACCCACCCTAAAATTGGCAGTACCGCTGTTGGTAATTTGATGTCCGTTAAAATAACCTCCAATAATGGTTCGTGTATTAAAGGCAAGGGCATTGTTCGGATTGGTGGTGATGACCAATTGCAATTCTTCGTTGTTGTAATAACCCACAGGAACAGTAACATCGGAAATGGTGAAATCTTCAAACACCTGTTCTGTGGTAAAATTGATTCCCGTATGAATTTCCAGTCCGCTTTTGAACACCCAATGGTTATCCACATGCAAAAAACTGGTCACCACTTCATCATCAAAGTTCCAATACCCACGATACGAAACGTGTGGTCTAATCTCCAACAATTGCCCCGCATTTTTAAATCGATGGGTTTTAAATATCAAAGCTTCAGGTTTTCTAAAGGCGGTACGCTGCAAGAAACCCACCTCTGGATTAAAACCTTCACCTACTTCGGTATAACCTAGATTCATGCGCCAGCCGCTCCAATCGTA
The DNA here is from genome assembly GCF_900102925.1 of Flagellimonas zhangzhouensis. Taxonomy (GTDB): domain Bacteria; phylum Bacteroidota; class Bacteroidia; order Flavobacteriales; family Flavobacteriaceae; genus Flagellimonas; species Flagellimonas zhangzhouensis. The sequence goes on from NZ_FNKI01000002.1 coordinate 1,148,670, forward strand.
ATTCCCCATTATTTTAAAGGCGTGGTCATTTTTTTCAATGCCAGGAGTAACACTTTTGGCCACAAACCCTGTGACTTCCGCTTTATTTCCGATGCCCCATTTGCCATCTACGGCAAAAACACGGTTGTAATCATCTTCCAAACCACCTAATCCAGCACGGTTGATGAAGATTCCTCCAACAGAGGAACGGGTTCCTGAAACATTGTGGTTGACCCTTGCCACAGTAAAATTGTTCTTTTCAATGCCAATATCACTTACATCATCTGTGAACATGCTTAAAAAACCCACATTGGTTTGGCCAACTTTACCCGATAATCGCGCACCACCAATAATTGGAACCAAACTACCATCATTGCTAATACCGATGCGTCTACTAAAAAATAAGTCTACTTCACCAGGGCTTCCCACACTGAATTGACCTGCATTTTCCAAGAAAAAGGCTCGCTTTTCAGGAAAAAATAGATTGAACCTATCCAAGTTTACTTGTTGATCATCTACCTCAACTTGGGCAAAATCTGTATTGTAAGTTAGGTCAAGGGTTAAACTGGGGGTTACACTATATTTTACATCCATCCCTGCATCAAAATGAGTGTCAGTTTCATTGGGATCTACCGATTTATCATTTACATATTGCCCCAATACATAAGGAATCAACTTTAGGTTGCCTGGGTTTTTAAGGTTCAGCCCTTCCAAATTTCCAGCGAGCGATAAGCGTTTCATGTCAAAACCTAAAGGTAGAGAGGTCCAATATGCTGTTTCAGTATTCTTGCTGATGTTTCGCTGAAAGTTCAGCCCCCATGTTTTATTATCTCCAGGGGCAAAACGTAATGATCTAAATGGAATGGCAAATTCGGCACTCCAGCCATAATCTCCCAATTGCGATTTGACTTTCCAAGTGGCATCCCAATTAATATTGGTTCCTCCGATCACCCCACCTTGTTGACGGTTGGCATTGTTATTTCCTTTTCCTTCGTTATCAATTTGTGCATCATACTCCATGCCTTGGGCATTGGTGCCAAATAAAAACCCATTTTGACGGTCGTGGTAGGTGTCTATAATGAAAAGAAAACTGTCTTCGTCGTTCAAATCGGCATCCCTACGCGAATCGGACACCACAATATTTTTGGCATCGGTATCATAGCACACCACGGAAACATAAAAAGTCGTAGCAGTGTACGCAATTCTTACCTCGGTTTTTTCGGAAACGGGAGCCCCGTAATTGGGTCGAATCTGCAACAAATCGGTTATGGCAGGGATTGCTTGCCAAGTAGGGTCATTGATGACATCGCCATCCACTTGAAGGTCTTGTTCCAGTAACGTGGCTTGATAGGTTGGTTTGGCAATGGATGATGTTTTTTGCTGAGATTGAACAGATAAAAAGGAGCAGAGTAAAAGCCCAAACAGTAATTGGCTTAGAAATTTGTACATAGTGGGTAGTTTAGTTGGTGTGTTAAATATAAGCTATAATCCAAAGGAATACACATGTGATTTTGTAAATTGTAAGTGATTAAACATGAGACTATGAGGGCGTTTTTTAAATTTGGATTGATTGGGTTATTTCTTTTCTTCTCAGCTTGTGCTTCTACCACTAAAACCAGTGCAACCCCTGAAGAGTTGGCTGCTTTTGAAAAAATGGTGGACAACCAACAGTTTGAAATGAATGCTACTTGGGCGCAACCCATGGCTACCCAAAGTCTGAACAGTATTGCAAATGCAGGTTTGTTGCCCCCTGGAAGTACTGCCAACCGAATTGACATCACTGGTACGGGCGGCTATCTTCGGATGTGGGATGGAAAAGTTAAAGCAGACCTTCCCTTTTTTGGGGAAAGACGAATGGGAGGCACTTATTCTTCGGACAAAGTGGGCATCAAGTTTGATGGCGAACCAACAGACTTGACATTTGAACCTGCCAAAAAAGGGAGTGGCTATACCGTAAAATTTAATATTAGCGAAGGAGCGGAATCCTATCAAGTCGTTGCGAATATTTACCCCAATCAGTCTGCAAGACTTATGGTTGCTAGTTCACAGCGTACCAATATTTGGTATCAAGGCAATCTTTCCGAATATACACCCGAATAAATACGGGGGAAGAAGATGTAAAATCCTGCAGAGGTTCCATGAATTTATTATAGTTTTATAGATTCAGAAACCAAAACAACTCATCTAACAAAATGAAAATTAATCCAATTTTTAAGCGGTCTCTTTTTGTGCTCGCTGTTTCGGCCTTTATCGTTTCCTGTAATGGAAAAAAGGAAAGTGCCGATAACGCAACGGCTGAAGAGACCACAGAAGTTGAAACAGATTCCTTAAGTATTCTTTTAAAACGATTGAATCTTCCCGAAGGATTTTCTATTTCGGTCTATGCCAAAGATTTAGATGGAGCGCGTTCCATGGCCATGGGAGCAGATGGAACCCTTTTCGTAGGAACCCGTAACGAAGGGAAGGTTTATGCCGTTAAAGATACCGATGGCGATTATAAAGTGGACGAAACCTATACCATTGCAACCGATTTGGAGCAACCCAATGGTGTTGCATTTAAAGATGGGGCATTGTACGTAGCAGCGGTAAGTCGTTTGTTCAAATACAACAATATTGAAGCGCAATTGGACAATCCACAAGAACCAGAATTGATTTACGACGATTATCCGACCGAGTTCCACCACGGCTGGAAATACATCGCTTTTGGTCCAGATGACAAATTATACGTGCCTGTGGGTGCGCCTTGTAATATTTGTGATAGTGCTACTGTGGATAAACGCTATGCGTCCATTACCCGTATGGATCCCGATGGCAGCAATCGTGAAATTGTGGCCAACGGAGTTCGAAATACGGTTGGATTCACTTGGCATCCTGATACGAAGGAACTTTGGTTCACCGATAATGGTAGGGATATGATGGGTGACGACATTCCACCAGGGGAGTTGAACAAATTGACCGAAGTTGGACAACATTTTGGTTATCCATTCTGTCATGGAGGCATTATTAAAGATCCAGAATTTGGTGACCAACACCCTTGTTCCGATTTTGTGCCACCCGTACAACCTTTGGGTGCACACGTTGCAGCTTTAGGGGTGAAATTTGGACAAGGCCCAATGTTCCCAGAAGCTTATCAAGGGCATGCCTTTTTGGCCGAGCATGGTTCTTGGAACCGTTCCAAAAAAGTGGGCTATAGAATTACGATGGTGAAACTTGAAAATGGAGAGGCAGTAAGCTACGAACCGTTTATTGATGGTTGGTTGGATGAAGAAGCCCAAGAAGCATTTGGTAGACCTGTAGATCTATTGTTCTTGAAAGATGGCTCTCTATTGATTTCCGATGATTTTGGCGATGCCATTTATAGAGTGACCTATAAAGGTTAAGCAACAAGATTATATATTTAAAAGGTACCTGGGCAATGGGATTTCCTCCATTTTCCAGGTACTTTTTTTGTTGCGGTAATCCGTAATTTCCAAAAAGAACTTTGGTCGCCCATCTTCTGTAAGGGGTAATAGGTACTCCATTACATAAAGGGAATCCTTGTTGATAAAAACGAATTCCAGTTTATTTCCACTGGCCGATTTTTCAATTACCCCATCCCTTAGTATCAAACAGGGAAGGCTAAAAATACTCTTGCTTTTGTGCCAACAGAGATAGCGGAGTTTTCCACATTTAAGTTCATCAATCCGAATAATAAATTGATCATCTCTACAAAAAGCCAAAACAGCTTTAATATTTGAATCGTGCCAGTAGATGGTTAAGTAGGTTTAGGTTGGTTTGGGTTTTGTTTTAACGTTGTTTTGGTTTTAATAGTATTTAATAGCGGTTTCGCGTGCCCCAATGTGCGCCGTGGAGCCATCCTGCCAAATACACAATAAAGGCTACAAGGAAAGCACAAACGATCTGTAAGGTATTTATGGTTTCTAAAGTGGTCATTTTCTGATTTTTCACCAAGTTATTCCCTTTTGTCTATGTTTTGTTTTTCCAATTGACCAATGCCCTGTTTGGATATATGAATAGGTGGTCTGGATTGATGGATGCAAAATAAAAGTACGAATATGGCTACATTCCAGACAAGTATGGTTCTTGCCTTTAAAGGATTTCAACAGTAAAAAGAAAATTGTCCATTCAGTGGCGTAGTTCATCCATTTTTTCCCACGTGGTACTGCCGCAACTTTGTTCCATCAAAAATTAAGTTTAATCAATTAAAAAAGAATACCATGAAAAATTTGATGCGAACACTAACACTGTTCATGATTACCGTAACGGGTGTATATGCCCAATTGCCAGAACCAGGTTTTATCATTGACGGATCTACCGCCATTGTGATCACCGATCCGCAAAACGATTTCCTAAGTCCTGATGGAGTGGCTTGGGGTGCCGTTGGACAAAGCGTTCAGGAAAACAACACCATCGAAAACTTGGAGACCATTTTTAAATTGGGCGAACAATACAACATTCCCGTATTTGTTTCCCCGCACTACTACTACGAGCACGATCACGTGTGGAAATTCGAGGGGACCCTTGAAAAATTGATGCACAACATCAATATGTTCGACCGTGGGGACCAATTGAACGTAAAAGGTTTTGAAGGTTCAGGTGCCGATTGGTTGCCTCGCTACAAAAAATACATCAACAAGGATAGGGTAGTAGTGACCAGTCCCCACAAAGTATTTGGTTCTGAGTCCAACGATTTGGCTCTACAATTAAGAAAACAAGGGGTGGACAAAGTGATATTGGCAGGAATGTCTGGTAACCTTTGTGCCGAATCGCACATGAGGGAATTGGTAGAGAACGGTTTTGAAGTTGCCGTTGTCGGTGACGCTACCGCTTCTGCAAAATTGCCTGGATTGGATGGCGACCAAGCTGCCCAGACCAACTATAAAATGATTTCCAGTAAAGTATTCACTACCCAAGAATTGGTGAAAGAATTGAAAATGCAACCGAAAAAATAAACGTCTGTGTTTGTGATGTTGTAGTTAGTTAGGAGGGGTCGAACCATAGGTTCGGCCTTTCTTTTTTGTTGATAATCAGTAATGTATTACGCAATGGGGAAAAATGTCCAAGGAGTTGCGGCATCTGTCCATTTTATCCGAACAGGTATCAACGCACCTTTGTAATGTCAATAGTGACAAACCATTTATGAATTAAAAAACAGAAAGTTATGACACGTTTACAAGCATTAGATCCTAAAGTAGCCACTGGAAGATCAAAAGAATTGTTTGACGGTATCCAGGCTAAATTGGGCATGGTACCCAACATGATGCGGACCATGGGGAACTCTTCAGCCGTTTTGGAGGGATATTTGAACTTGAGCGAAGCCTTGGGCAAAGGATCCTTGGGAAATAGATTGGGCGAATTATTGGCCTTGTCCGTAGCAGAGTCCAACGCCTGTAATTATTGCCTTTCCGCGCACTCCTTTATCGGCGAGAAATTGGTAGGCATCGACACCAACACGCTTCAAGCAGCTAGAGAGGGCATCAACTCCGACCCAAAGGTGGCCGCAGCGCTTCAGTTTGCAAAAACCTTGATCAACAAAAACGGACGCGTTTCTTCCGAAGATGTGGAAGCCGTTAAAGCCGCTGGCTATACCGATGGTGCCGTGGGAGAGATTGTGGCGCACGTAGCCTTGAACATCTTGACGAATTATTTCAACAATACTGCCAACACCGACATTGATTTCCCAGTAGTGGAAGTGGCTACAGTCTAATCAAATAATAATCTTAAAATCAAAAGACATGAAAACAATTAAAAAACTGGTTCTATTTGGAATTGTATTGTTTGCGGCCATCAGCGCGCAAGCGCAAACCCCACCTGTAGACGATAACGGTCTTGCCATTGGTGGGTACGATGTGGTTTCCTATTTTTCGGGAAAAGCAACACACGGAAGCAAAAGTTATGCGGTAAAGCACAACGGCGCTACCTATTATTTTGCCAACAAGGACAACCAAAGTGCCTTTAAAAAATCTCCGAACAGTTATTTACCTCAGTTTGATGGGTACTGTGCTTGGGGTGTGGGTGCCAAGGAAGCTAAATTTCCTATCAACCCAGAAACCTATACCGTGATCGATGGTAAACTGTACCTATTCTTTAACGGACCGTTCAACGGGGAGCCTTTCAATACGTACGAAGATTGGGGACAACGCACTACGGAGCTTAAAAAGGCAGCACATGCCAACTGGCCCAAAGTTAAAAACAGCAAATAGTTTTAATTAAGTAAAAGGGGTGGGGTCGTAAGGTCCTGCCCTTTTTCAATCTAAAAAATACGAACATGGAAACAGAAATAAAATATCCCATTCCACCTTTTACGGCTGAAACCGCTCGCGACAAGGTACAATTGGCAGAAGATGCCTGGAACAGTCAAGACCCAGAAAAAGTAAGTAAAGCTTATACCATCGACACCGAATGGCGCAACCGTTCCCAGTTTGTTAACGGGCGCGAAGAAGTGGTTGCATTTTTGACCGAGAAGTGGCAAAAAGAAAAAAATTACAAACTGAGAAAGGAACTATGGGCCTTTACCGACAATAAGATTGCGGTTCGGTTTGAATACGAATACCAGAATGCCGAGGGAGCGTGGATTCGCGCCTATGGAAACGAGAATTGGGAGTTCAACGAGCAGGGGCTTATGCAAAAGCGTTATGCCAGCATCAACGATCTTCCGATAGATGAATCGGAGAGAAGACTTTGATTTTAGACGTCAGATATCAGATATAAGATTTCAGACATCGGATATAAGACTTCAGACATCAGATTTCGGACATCGGATATCAGATTTAAGAAGTAGAACATCAGATTTCAGAAGTAAGATTTCAGATTTCCAATTATTGAGAACTGAACACTGACCACTGACTTCTGACGACAGACTACTAATAACTGAATACTGATTACTGCCTACTGATAACTGATAACTGAACATTGATAATTGTTTATTGAACATTGATATGGACATCTACAACACCAACACGCTCATCGACGAACAAACGGGAAACCTGGCCTTTAAACTCTCCGAATTTGAGAGCAGCTGTCAGTTTTGCGACACGCACCGTTTAAATTACTATTCCTTGATCTGGATAAAAAAGGGGAGGGGTACCGCCCAAGTGGACTTTTCGGAGTACACGTTTACGCCAAACACCCTAATTGCCGTAACGCCCTATCAACCCTTTGCGTTCACCGAGGAAGAACCGTTGGAGGGCGTGGTGTTGAATTTCCATCCCGATTTTTTCTGCATCCACAAGCACCACGAACAGGTGGCCTGCAATGGGGTGCTGTTCAACAATATTTACAGTCCGCCCATGCTCTGTGTAACCGACGACATGTGCCAAAGTTTTGAACTGGTGCTGGAGCAGATGTATGCCGAAGTGCAAAAATCGGAACTGGCGCAGTACGAGCTGTTGGTCTCTTACCTTAAAATATTCTTGATCACAGCCTCCCGTGCCAAGGCCAAGCAACAGCCCGAAGCCTTGGAGGGCACTCCTGAAGAAAAGGAGCCCTTTATCCTCCAAAAGCTCAAAAACCTGATCGAAACGCATTACAAGACCATGCACTCCGCTGGGGAGTATGCCGATCTGTTGAACATTAGCCCCAAGGCGCTGGCCAAGATGACCAAGAACCATTTTAACAAGACCATGACCAACCTGATCAGCGAACGGATCATTATAGAGGCCAAGCGCGAGCTGTACCTTACCAACAAAACGGTAAAGGAGATTGCCTACGACCTTGGGTATGACGATGAACACTATTTTAGCCGATTTTTTAAGAACAATGCGGACATTTCGCCCAAAACCTATCGCGAAACGGTGGGCTTTGCCCGTGCCGCCATGGCCTAACCCCAACCTATGAAAGCACATGTAATACGCCAAACCCTGCCCGTGCCCTTTGGGCAGTTGTACGGTGCGTTAAAGAAACGGATCGTGGATCACGACTTTTTGCTCCTGCACGAGATAGACACCCAGGCCATTGTGGCCAAACATGGGGTGCGCATAGCGCCGTTGCGGCAATTGCTCTTTTTTCACCCGAAATATATTGCGGAGATCATGGCGAACGATCCTTTGGCCATTAACGATATTCCCCTAAAACTGGTACTGCACCAGCTGGATGATACCACCACCCAACTGAGTTTTAAAAACCCTGTACAAAGCTTACAGGATTATGGGTTGAAGCCCGAAATGGCAGCCGAGTTGTTGAAGCGGGTGCAGGGGATACTTTCTTTTTAAGGAGGGTTGGATTGTTGGATTTTTTGGAATGTTGGAGAAAGCCCTTTAGGGTTTTTTTATTTAGTTGTGGAATGTGTAATCGGTTACTTGTTAAAAATTTATATATTTAGCTCCCCACCTTTTTAAATCCAACCTATAAACCATTAATAAATATGAATGAAAATTATCCAGTATTCCTATCCAAAATAGCAACAGGGGAAGATAAATTTGAAGGAAAGTCACAGGAGAATTTAGCAAAAGTTATATCGAATGTAATTAATGAAGAGAATCTTGAAAAAAAAATTCTTGGATTAGAGGGGGATTGGGGTGCTGGAAAAACAAATCTCATAAAAATAATACAATCAAAACTTGGTAAAGATTACCATACTTTCATTTTTGATGCTTGGGGAAGTCAAGAAGATTTGACAAGAAAATCATTCTTAGAGCAATTAATTAATGAGCTTTTTGAAGCGGAATATTTAACTAATAAAGAAAAATGGAAAGAATTAAAAAATAGACTCTTATCGACTACTTCCACGACACATACTCAAAAATTCCCCCAAATAAAAAGACATGTCCTCATCTTGTCGTTTTCTATATTAGTATTGAGTATTTTATCAGGTACATACGAATACATTGGTCAACATTTTGACTTCATTACTTCTCAATATTACGGTTATTGGAAACCAATATTGTGGATTTATTTACTTCCATTTTTAATTTTTCTTTTAGGTATTCGTTTGACATGGCTTGAATATAAAAGAGAAAGACAGTTAAATTCACGTAAAGACCTCATTGAACAGGATACCGAATGGCAAACAATTGGCAAGTTATTTTATTGGTTTAATGGTGACGATATTAATTCTGAAGAAGTACAAAATATTATAGAAGATGACCCGTCTGTAAAACAGTTTAGAGAGTATTTTAAAAACATTGAAGACGAAATTAAAGATAGGGGAAAATTGATTTTGGTCTTTGATAATCTTGATAGGTTAGAGGAGGACAAGTTAAAATCTCTATGGTCTTCAATACACACATTTTTTGCAGAGGATAATAATTCATTTGATTCCTGGGTAATTATTCCATACGATAGATCCAAATTATCTTCACATCTTGATGATGGTTTTGAAGGATTTATAGGTAAAACATTTTCTTTAAATTTTAGAGTAACTCCACCTGTTGTTAGACAATGGGAAAAATTTTTAGATGAAAAATTAGACAAAGCTTTTGGAAAGAAGCTTTTAACAATGGAGGAAAGAGAATTTATTTTAAAGCTATTTGATATTCTGACTCCAACAACAACCATAAAACCAAGGCAAATTATTAATTATATAAATGACATTGTTTCACTTTATAAAATTTGGGAAAAGGACATAAAAAATCATGAACTGAAGATTCGCTATCTGGCATTATTCGTTTTAACCAAAGATGAAATAGTTAATAATCCACATGATTCAATTTTGAATAGGAATTATTTGGATGGTGCCGAGAGTTTTTTTAGTGATGATGAAGATTTAGACACTAGTATTTCAATGATAACATTTGGGGTTAGGAAAGATTTAGCAGATGAAGTTTTATTAGATAGAAAGCTTAAAAATGCGATAAGACATGGTGATACCCAAATAATAAAATCTTCAATTCACCATAAGGCTTTTCAAAAATATTTTATAAAAGCTTATTATGAAACCTCCTTTATAGAGAAGAGTCATAGTCTTGCAATTATTTTACCAAATATAAAAGAAGTTTTCTCAGATATAATGATGAATACCTTTTGGGAGGATTTTGGTAAGGGAATATTAACTCTTGAAAATGAATTTTGGGCATTTAATGACAATCACAGAGCTATACTTAAAAATACTAATAATAAAATTGGAACACGGATAATATTTAGACTCATTAAAGCTTTATATAATAATTTAAATTCTGAGGAGAGTCAAAATAAATATGTCTCTCAACTAATTGAAATTGAAAAATATATCAAAAAAGAAAGTATTGAAATTGATATTTTTGAAATAACACAAAATACTAGTTTTAGCTCAAAGGCTTATCTCAACTTTTTAAAATCCGTTGAAGACAACTATGATGATTTCAAAATAGATTGTCCAGAGAACGAATTAATTGAATTGTTTATTCCTGAAAATGGAGACATAAATATTGATTTAGTCGAAAAACATATAGACGAATTAATTAAAGTTAGAGAAGTATATAATTTTGAAGAAATTACCCAAGGAATTCAAGAAAAAGTTAAATCCATTCCTTACAATGATAATGTATTGCTCGAAAGGTATTTAAAAATTTTAAACGGACTCCTAGATCCTCCAGTTAAACTAGAACTATCTTTACCATTCTATAGAAATTTAACTACCCAGTTAATTGATTCAAATAGCATCTATATTGATGCATGCTGTATTGCAATTTCAAATTTCTTAATATCATATTCTAATTCTTCTAATTTTCAAAACACGTTAACTAATTTTTCCCAGGATCAAATTCGAAAATTATCAGAAAAAATTGAACAGTATTTTTCCTATAATGATTTATTAAAGTTGAAAGCCACTCGAGTTGAAACTGATCAATATCCTAAGTTGAATGATTTATTATTTGAGCTGACAACTGGACCTCAAACAATGAAAAATGTAGATATAAATTGGGTGATTGAGAATCTTGAAAAGATTAAATCAAAAGTATTTGATGAGGAAGAAAAACTCTCAATTTTTATTGAGAATATAGATGCTTGGCATAAAGAATTTACATTAGAGATTCCACAGTGTTCAAATGAAATATTTGGATTCTTTGGAAGAAGTGATTTGAAATTGATAGAGCTTATTATTGAAAAGACTTTGGAATATTTTAATGGATTGTCAAAAGATAATTTATTAATTTCTTTTAGGGAGGAGAATAAAGATTTCTTGATATTAAAATCATTAATCAATAATTATCAACCGAAAAGCTTTTCTGCTGCATTCTACAGTGCATATGATGATTTTATTAAAGGAATAGCGTTAGGTGATGAGAATATTCCAAATATAGGAATATGGGATAGGTTAATAAACCTAATGGATGAGAAAAAATTAAGAAGCACGTTTACTGTTGTGAGAGATATACTTTTTAATCAAAGAGGAGAACTGACAGAGGCGGATTTGTATTTTTTAGAAAAAGGACTAATTAAATATGGGAATTTAAATAAAAAACCTGAAAGTGCTACTTTAAAGATTTTAATTCCCTTAATTGAATCTGATAGTAATTTTGAAAATATTTTTCTTGAGAGACTTGATGAATGTGTATCAATAATAAACATGTCTAAAGAGCATAAAGATTCGGCAATAAGTGAACTTCAATTGAAATATGATTCCAAAAAATTTAATGATAATGCCCAATTAAAAAAATTAGTTAAAATATTTCAACTTCGAGAAAACGTTGACATTAGTGATGAAGAAGAATAAGTTGGAAACATTTTAAATCCCCCCAATCACCTTTAAACTCAAGCCCGTATACTTTTTAATGGTTTCATCGTCGAGACCATCAGACTTCATCTTCTTCGCAATACTAATCGCCTTTTCCTTTTCGGCCCGTTTTTTCTCGGTATCAATTTTAAATTGTTCCAGTTCCTGCTTTTCGGGGCCCATAATTTCAAAAAGACCACTTTTTTGCAGTTCGTCCATTACGCCTTGGTCGGCAAAACTGGTGTAGTTGGTCTCGGTGATCACCAAATGGTCGAGTACTTCCACTTTTATGAGTTTCCCCACTTTTAGCATATGGTCGGTAAAGGTAATATCGGCATCGGTAACTTCGTGCGAGCCGCTGGGGTGGTTGTGCACCAAGATCAGTTTACTGGCCAGTTTGTAGATCGCCATCCGAAACACATCGGGCGGGTCGGCATTTACGCGGTTGCTGGCACCCAATCCAATGAGCTCCACAAACAAAATTTTGTTGTTGTGGTTGAGCCCCACCACCCAAAAATGCTCTTGGTTGCGGCGTATCTTGTTTTCGCGCAGCAATACCTGTTGCATGATCGCATATATGTCCGCAGAGTTGAGCACTTTTATCTTTTGTTCTTTGGTAAGCCGTACGTTCATGGTAGGTGTTTGTAAGTTTTGGGTTGGGGAAAGGTAGTCCATGCCCGTGAAAAAAACAAAAATGCGATTTGTGCATAAAAAAACCGCCCCAAACGTTGTTCGCAGGGGCGGTCTTGGCTTTTCAGGAGAAATCTATCTACTGCACAATGCTGTTCAGTTTTTGTACCTGCGCATTAAAAGCTTTTAGGGTGGTGGCCAATACCCCAATTTGTTCCTGTGCTTCTTTCCATTCCTTCTGTTCAATGGCCTCGCGCACGCCTGGAAGTGTTTTTACCCCATACCCTGTGTAAAATCCAGGAGCATAGATCTGGTGCTTGAACCAATCTCTACGGGGAAGTCCTTTATCCTGCAACAAAATTTGCTCCATGCCCATCAACTCTTGGTTCAGTTGTGCCTTTTTGGCTGGGGACAGCGCCAATGCATCTGCCTTGGAAAAGGTTTCTATGCTTTTCTTTAGTTCCGCTACCACATTTTGGATAGGCGAGAAGTCCAAATAAGGTACTTCGCCCTCCATTTTTGCAGGAGCTATCGGTTTCTTAGGATCCATCACCAATCCGTAGGTATCCGCTTTTACCAATTTGTTGTGTTTTTCCACATCGGCACGCATGGTTTCCAAGGTTTTTATTACCTCGCCCAAATAGGTTTCGATGGTGCTGTGCCATTGGGTCAACTCAAACGGTAAAACTTCGGCATTTGCCAAACGCAAAGAGATACGTCCAGCGGTATTTGCCAAAGCAACACCATAAGCGAACCCAGGATCTTTAAAACGGGTGTAGTGGGAGTAGGTATCGTAAATGGTGTGATATTCACCGCCACTACCCTCACCACCGTAGCCCAAGTTCAAAGAGGCGATACCTGTGTGTTGGATAAACGGGGTATAATCCGAACCTGAACCCAATGCAGACAACTTAAACGAATTGTCCCCACCGCGCATTACGTTGGCCGCTTTGCGACGCTCCGCAACGGAAACTCCTTTTTGTGGGTCGGTCACCACGTTGGCTACTTGGCTCACCATGGCCTGTAGGGAGTGCGAACCTCCAGCACCCAAATACCCACGGCTGTTTCCATCGGTGTTGATGTAGGCCACGGCCTTTTCTTTCAATTCTGGGATATGATCTTCAACCCATTCGGTGGAACCGATCAATCCTGGCTCTTCGGCATCCCAAGCACAGTACACCAAGGTACGTTTGGGTTTGTTGCCAGCTTTGGCCAATTTACCCACTACGCGGGCTTCTTCCATTAAAGCCACCATACCACTTACAGGGTCACTTGCACCGTGCACCCAAGCATCGTGGTGGTTTCCACGGATAACCCACTCATCTGGAAACTCGTCACCCTCTAAAGTAGCGATCAAGTTGTGGGCAGGTTTCAATTGCCAGTCAAACTCCAATTTTAAGTGCACTTTGGCAGGTCCAGGGCCAATATGATAGGTAATTGGCAAACCACCTCTCCAGTTAGATGGCGCAACAGGGCCCTCCAAAGCAGCCAACAACGGCTGTGCATCTTCGTAGGAAATGGGCAATACTGGAATTTTTGTGATGGTCGGTGCATCTTTTCTGTCCAAACGCTTTGCGTCCTTGGTAGCGGCATAACCAGGGGTCAATACATCACCAGGGTACAATGGCATGTCCATTACAGAACCACGCTGAACCCCTGTTTTATTTTTAAATGGCCCTTTTGGATACACATCACCTTGGTAATATCCATCATCTTTAGGGTCGGAGTAAATAATACAACCGATAGCGCCCATTTCAGCGGCCAGTTTTGGTTTGATACCCCTCCAAGAACCTTGGTATTTGGCGATAACGATCTTTCCTTTTACATCGATGCCCAATTTGGCAAGTTCTTCGTAGTCACTTGGAATTCCGTAGTTCACGAACACCAAATCGGCCTCTACATCTCCGTCGGTGGAGAAAGCGTTGTAGCTGGGCAACAATTTGTCGCCTTGAGCGGTGTAAGGGTCACCCTCTACTGGAATGGCCTCCAAGGAAGCGGTGTATTTGGTTGGGCCAGTTAATTCCAGTACCCTTACTTTTGGATAGGGGAAAAGTACCTGATAGGTGTCAATTCGGGTTTTGTAGCCCCACGATTTGAACTGTTTTTCCATCCATTTTACGTTCTTTTCACCATATTCGGTACCTACCCAGTGTGGTTCTGCCACCATGAGTTTCATCCATTCGTCCAAATTTTTAGTGGAAAGTTGTTTTTCGTACTCAGCTTCGAGTTGGGTCTGTTCTTCCGAAGCTTTTTCACTGAACCCAATTATTTTGTCCTGGGCCGAGACACCTACAATTCCTAAAAGGAGCAGTAGGGGTAATAATTTATTTTTCATTGTATTGAATTAGCTCCCTAAATTTAAGGGTTTGCTTGAAGTAAATGAAGTAAAAAGAGGTGAACCTATATCGAATGTTCAAAGAATTTGCATTTTCTTTGAAAAAGCACCTTTAAATTGACAAAACAAAATATGAATCCGAAGATAGACCATGTATTTGTCCGATGGCTGTGGACGTTGCTCCCTGTACAGCACTCCTGAATGCAAGGTGCATACTTGGCAAGAGGAACTCAAATACCTCAGACGACTTGTTTTGGACTGTGGTCTGGATGAGGAATTGAAGTGGAGCGTACCTTGTTACACCTATAATGGACATACCTTGGTTATGGTGGTCGCTTTTAAGGAAAGTGCCACGCTTAGCTTTTTTAAAGGAGCCCTTTTAAGGGATGAGCATGGCATTTTGATGAAGCCAGGGAAAAATTCCCAAGCGAGCAGGGTTGTGCGGTTTACTAGTGTGGATGAAATCGCAAAGCTGGAAGACGTGCTGAAAGCCTACATTTTTGAAGCCATTGAAGTTGATAAAGCTGGACTCAAGATCAAAAAGAAAGCCACTTCGGAATATGAAATGCCCGAAGAACTCCAACAAAAATTGGATGAAGATTCAGATTTTAAAATGGCATTTGAAGCCTTGACCCCAGGGCGTCAAAGAGGGTATATGCTCTTTATTTCTCAGGCCAAACAATCCCAAACCCGTAGCAATCGTATAGAAAAGTGCATTCCCAATATCTACAAAGGGAAAGGCTATAACGAGAGGTAGATTTACCTTTAAAACCTTTGGTTTCAACTATTTAATTTATTTTCAGTAACTTTCTGAAATATAGACAGATAAGTTATTCTATTTATTGTGATTCTCGCCCCGCACTTTTATTGATTATCGTTCACTTCCTACTTTTCGAGCGATAGATTCGGTACGTAACAACCTAAACAAACATAAAATGGAACGCACACTTTTTGAACGTCTGGGCGGATCCGATGGTATTTCTACCATTGTGAACACCGCAGTAAACAATCACATGGAAAATCCTGCCGTAAACGCACGATTTTTGCCTTTAAAGGAACATCCCGAAAAACTCAGAATTGTAAAAGAACATTCCGTGGAATTTTTTAGCGCGGGGAGTGGGGGCAATGTTGCATACACTGGAATGGATATGGAAACCGCACATAAAGGCATGAACATTAGTCCTGGCGAATACTACCATGTGTTGGACGATATTATGCGTGCTTTGGACCAACTCAGCATTGATGAAACTACACAAAAGGATGTTTTGGCCGTATTATGGTCCCTAAAGGGAATGATCGTAGCCAAATAAATTCGATTGGTTTTTGGGGTTGATGTGCTTTTTTAAAGGATTATTTTAACTTTAACGGCAAACCAACCTTAAAACCCAATATGTCTCAACGTAGAAAATTCTTAAAACAAGGCGCAGCGGCGATGATGTCCTTGCCCTTGCTATCCTTTGACCCTAAAAAAGACTGGTCCATTGCCCCATTGCAAACCAATGCCCCCAAAGATGAGGCGTATTGGAAAATGGTGCGCAAACAGTTTCCTTTAAAGGAGGGGCAAACCTATTTTAATAACGGAACCATGGGCCCAACACCTGGTTATGTGCTCGACAAAATGTTCGACCACATGATGCACTGGAATGTGGAGGCCGCTACGGTGGACTATAAAAATGGTTCTGGTCCTGTTTTATTGACGGGCTATTTTCCCTACGAGGAACTTCGAACCAAATTGGGCAAGATCATCAACTGCGATTTTAAGGAAATCTCCCTGACCCAAAATGCCACTTTTGGTATGAACTACGTGGGTATGGGCCTCAACCTGAAAAAAGGGGATGAACTGCTCAATACCAATCAAGAACACGGCGGTGGATTTGGTGCTTGGCAATTGTTGGCTAAGCGTAAAGGCTGCGTGTACAAACAAGCCACCATGCCCGAACCTGCAAACGACCCTCAAGAAATTGTGGATGCTATTTTTAAGGAAGTCACCCCAAAGACCAAAGTGATTGCGGTTCCGCATATTATTTCAGGGTTTGGAACGGTAATGCCAGTGAAAGAAATCTGTGCTGAAGCTAAAAAACGTGGCATTTTTACGGTTTTGGACGGCGCGCAATGTGTAGGTCAAGTTCCTGTGGACGTTAAGGATATTGGCTGCGATGCCTATTACTCCAGTTTGCATAAATGGTTGTTGGCTCCATCAGGAAGTGGATTGCTGTACATCAACAAAGATGTGGTGGGCGATATCTGGACGACCATTGCAAGTTACAATTGGGACAACCAAGACGATCATGGTTTCCGTTTGATGCAAAACGGAACAGGAAATGCAGGACTCATGGCAGGTTATGATGCTGCGGTGGACTTCTTCAATACGATTGGCCATGATGTGTGGTTAAACCGAGTTAAAGAACTTGGAAAGTATTTGCGTGATGGTTTAAAAGAGATGAACCATGTTACGTTTTACTCTTCCACCAATGAAGCTATGGCGGCTGGAATCACCACCTATGGCGTGGAGGGCATGTCAGGACCTGAACTTCAAAAATACATGTGGGAAAAAGAGCGTTTGCAACCCCGTTCGGTGGGTAGTGAAATGTTGCGTCATTCCGTTCATATTTATAATTCTAAAGAAGAAATAGATAGGGCTTTACAACTCATTGAGGGTCTTGCATAAAAAAATTACATATGAAATCACTAGTCTTTTGCTCCGTATTGTTGATCTGTGGCGTTTTAAGTGCACAAAACAAGGATGTTTTCCAGAGTGTAAATGAACTAGTGAAAGAAACCCAGCGTGTAATTTCCATTGAAAAAGGTCAAGTGATAGACACGGCCTATTTTCGAACCTTGTTTTTGCCGACTGCACATTTTAGTATGGTCGGCCAAGAAGACGGCGAATTTATGCAAGAGACCATGGGCCTTGATGAATTTTTGGCAACCCTTACCGATGAATATTATTCCAATGGTTACCACGAAGCGGGTATGGGTGCCATTGTGGAAGAATACAATGGTATGGCACAAGTGATTCAAAGTTTTGAGGGGATGGACTCCGAAAATGAAACAGGTAAAGGCGTAAACAGCTTTCAATTTGTCTATTCCGAGGGACGTTGGTGGATCGCCAACATGGTTTGGGCCATGAGCTATGATAATGGCAAGGATATTCCACGCAAGTATTTAAAAAAGAATTAGACCACACCGCAAAAGAGATTTCATTTTTTGTACCTTTTCGATAAGTAATAACACAATTATTTCTTTTACGAAGATCAACCTCAATTATGTGCTATTCCACACGCCAGACCAAAAAAACGTCTGAGCTGAAAAAAATCTTTGATGCGGTCCCTCTGGAGGAAAACCAAGAGGAACTGGACTTGATTTATTTTCATGCCAATGGTTGGTCGCACCCTATTATGTGGATGATTCCACAAGAAGACCCCAATAAATTGGTGGCGGCGCAATGGGGCATTATGCCAGCTAGTGAAAAACAGCAAGATTTTCAGGAATACTTTAAAAAATACCCCAAAGCTTTCGGTGGATTAAATGCGCAATCGGAAAAACTGTTTGGGTATTATGCGCAGCGGTACCAACCCATGCATAAAAGATGTGTGGTTCCCATTGATGGTTTTTTTGAACCCCATAACACCCATGTAAAGGTCAAGGGTAGGGATTTTAAGGTGCCCTTTTATTTTCATCGGAAAGACAACGACCCCATTTGTTTGGCAGGAATCTATTCCACCAATGCCGATGGGCGAAATACCTTTACGGTCCTAACGCGACAGGCCATGCCCGAAGAGGATAGTCTATTTTACAAAATTCATAATAAAGAGCCCAAAACGGAACGCCGTCGACCTGTCATCCTAAAGGATGAGGATGTGGATTCCTGGTTGTATCAAGGCAATACTTCAGCAGATGTGCTCCAAATTATCCACGATGATCTTTGGGAGGGAGAGTTGGAGGGCTATCCCATTTCCCGTGACCTTTACTCAAGATCCGTGGACAGTAATTTTCCTGAGATTATTGAGCGAGTGGAATATAAACAGGTGTCACTGTAGTTTTATCCCTCTGGAAATTAAGATGATGGTTTGGCTTTTTTTCTTTTTTGGTATCGCAATACAAGAATTATTATCACGGCAATCACAGCAATTGGAATGCCGATAATAATTCCGACACCCAAAACTGTTCCTATGGTATATCCTATGTTATAAGTTGATGTGCTAATGCCTGATCCATTACTGGTGTAAATTAGATATCCTAAGTTTTGATCCAATTTGACCATATCATTATAATAGATGTCAAACCCTGAAACAGGCACATGGTCATCTTGATGTTTGTAGTAATAATCCAGATCTATAATCTTATCTGCAGCATTATATTTCGAATTAAAATCATAATAAAAATAATCCGAATTAATGGTCACATTTTCAGGCTGGACCCTTATGGCTTCGGCCAATTTTACTTTGATGTGTTCTTTGCGAACAAAAGGAAAACTTATGGCATAGGGTGTTAGTCGCTTCAATTGGGTGGGCATGCTCAAATTGGAGATTAGACCTGTTGGAAAAATGGATAAATTCATAGTGTTGCTCTTTTCCACAGATGGACTCCAAATGGAATCTAAATGATAACGTTCTAACATCAAGAATTCATTTTTGAGGGTATCATCTTCAATGGTTGGTGGAGCCAAGGAAGAAACTTTACCATATTTCTCCACGTAAAAGGACATCAGCTCCTGCTGAATAAGATCTTTACTGTTATTTCGAAAAACGGAACGCATAAAATCAGCTTCACCATCATTGTAATGTGTACGGACTTCCAAGTCAGCTCACATACCACCTTTTTCCAGAGTGAAGGTGCTAAATGTTTCAATCATATTACTGCGAAAATCCGCAATCGTATCCAAATCAGACATACTTTGGTCCAAGACCAATCCATATCTATAGTCAGGTGTATACGTATTGGCGTATGTACCTCCTTGGTCTGTAAGGGTGGGGTCGTACCACAAAGTTGACCCGTCTTTATCCACGACTTTTACAATGCAATGATCAAACAATTTGGAAGATGGTGTGAGTTTGGGCAACTCTTGTTTGAG
This sequence comes from Flagellimonas zhangzhouensis, assembly GCF_900102925.1. Lineage (GTDB taxonomy): Bacteria > Bacteroidota > Bacteroidia > Flavobacteriales > Flavobacteriaceae > Flagellimonas > Flagellimonas zhangzhouensis. The sequence goes on from NZ_FNKI01000002.1 coordinate 1,168,320, forward strand.
GGTGGTATTTACCAAAGTGGGGTAGGCTTCAATGCCCATTTGGTTCAGCATGGTAGCAAACAGAACACTCTTGTCCTTACAATCTCCAAAGCGCTGTTCCATTACTTTGTTTGGAGGGTTCGGTTTATATCCCCCTATGCCTGAAGCAATGGCGAGATACCTCACTTCATTTTGCACAAAAGACAAGGCGGATTTAATACGATTGCCCTCTGTTTTGTTATTGGTTTCAATTTTAGAAATGGTTCGTTGGAGCTCTTGGCTTAAAGGTTCATTAAAGGTGAAAATGTTCTTCCCCCAATCGATTACTTGTTCCCATGAATCATATTCGGTAACCAAAACGGTTTCATTTTGAATATACCAAGCTGGTGTTTGCTCTTCCATTAAAATTGCGGGAACCTCTTCTTGAGCCCATTTATAATGGTTTATACCGTTACTTACCTTTACATCGGCGACCAAATCAGAATTAAGCATTTTATAATGCAATGCTCTTTTGGTAAAAATATGTGCGGAAATTCGATCTATGGGTTGGGTTGAATTCAAAACAAAACTTGTAGAGAATTTATTCTTTTGAATGGGATTAAAACCCTTAACGCTATAACTGTAGACCACAATATCGCCAATTCTTACATCAGGAATATTTACAAAAGCAGAAATGGAACCATCATATATATAGCTTTCGGCGTTTGTTTCACGTCTAGCAGTTTGGATGTCCTGTTGATTTAACCTATTAATAGTTTCTCCATTTCTGATTACATCGATGCGATGGAACCTTAGCTCTTGGTAGCTAGGGTCGTAATCGGCAACGACACTGGAAATATTTTGGATACCACTATATTCAACCGCTTTTGCTACATTTTTAATGTAGGCTTCTTCACGATCCACATGAACCTGTTCTGTATATAAAAGCACATGTGCTCCGCCATACAGCCCATCTTCAGGGGCTATTGCATAGGGATTATGTTCTTCGTTGACAATCCAAGAGGGCTCTTTGGTAATGGAAACTTGACTGTAGGAGATATAAAATGATACGAATAGTAGGAGTAGGGTAATGGGTTTGTGCATTTGGTTAGTTGGTAATGATTATGTGGTTCTAAAATAGCAAACAAATACAATTGTTCAGAAATTTCTTAGTTGAAAAGACCGAAAAAGGGATATTCAACTTTTAAAAGAATTAAAGGCATTAACTATTTTTTGGCAAAATGCTCTAATAGCTCGACTTGATTATTGGGTATATTTGAGGAAATATACCAACCTTATGAAATACACTTTTACCATAGCTCTTGCAGCTATATTCTTGGTCTCCTGCCAAGAAGAACAACCAAAAGAACCATCAAAAATTGCCTTTACGGGGATTTCGGAATCCATTAAACCAGGAGACAATTTTTTCGAACATGTAAACAAAACGTGGTACGATACCATTCAAATTGCAGATGACCAAGTTGGTGTTGGATCCTATAGCTTTTTGAACATTCCACAACGTAAATTATTGCAGAACATTTTGGAAGAAGTCTCGGCTTCGGAACATGCCAAAGGAACTGTGGAGCAAAAAGTAGGTGATTTCTTTGCATCGGGAATGGATACCGCTACCCTAAATCAAAGAGGGTATGAACCAATTAAACCTTTATTGGAAGAAATTAATGCCATCACAAACTCTAAAGAGGTTATGGCATTTGTTACCGAACAAATCACCAAAGGAAACAACACCGTTATGGGACTTCGCGTGGCTCCAGACAACAAGAACAGCCAAATGAACATTTTGCATGCCAGCCAATCTGGTTTGGGATTGCCCGATCGTGATTATTATTTTAAAACCGATGAGCCTACCGTAAAGATTCAGAATGCCTACAAAACCTATTTGGCAACCTTGTTTGATCTTTCAGAAATTGAGAATGGTGCTGAAAAAGCTGAAACGGTTTATGACATCGAAAAACAACTTGCAGAAGCCCATAAAACCCGTATCGAAAGAAGAAACATTCAAGCAAACTACAATAAATTGGCGGTGAGTGATATTACTGCATCCAATCCCAACATTGCTTGGGAGATGTTGTTGAGCGACTTAGATCTTGAAGCTGATTCCATTAATGTGCGTCAACCTGATTATTACAACAAGCTGGACGAATTGTTATCCGAAGTTTCGGTGGAAGATTGGAAAACTTATCTGAAAGCCCATAGTTTAGATCACTATTCCAGATTTTTAAGTGTTCCGTTTGAAGATGCCCTATTTGAGTACAACAAAGTGTTATTGGGACAATCACAACAACAACCTAGAGCCCAAATTATGGCACAACAAGTAGACAGACAATTAGGTTTTGCCTTGGGTCAACTTTATGTGAAACGCTATTTTGATGAAGCTGCCAAACAACGTGTATTGGATTTGGTGAACAACCTGCAAAAAGCGTTTGAAAATAGAATGTCGCAATTGGATTGGATGAGCGATAGCACCAAAACCAAGGCCAAGGAAAAATTATATGCCATCACCAAAAAAATTGGCTATCCCGATGTGTGGCGCGAATATGATGTGGACATTGCGCGAGATCAATACTTTGAAAATGTGGTTGCGCTTCAAAAGAACAATTATGCGTATAATGTAAAAGACCTTAATAACCCACCGAACAAAGGTCGCTGGGGTACAACGCCATCCACGGTAACGGCTTATTACAATCCCTCTTTGAATGAAATTGTTTTCCCAGCAGGTATTTTGCAATTTCCATACTTTGATATGGCTGCCGATGATGCGGTGAATTATGGTGGCATCGGGATGGTGATCGGGCACGAGTTGACCCATGCATTTGATGATAATGGTTCACAATATGATGGAGAGGGCAACCTTAAAAATTGGTGGACTGAGTCCGATTTGGAAAAATTCAAAGGGAAAACCCAACAATTGATTGATAGATATAGCTCGTTCACCGTTTTGGATACTGTGCACCTAAAAGGAGCCATGACCATTGGTGAAAACACAGCCGATAATGGTGGTATTGCCATTGCCTACGATGCTTTTAAAATGACCGAACAAGGTCAGGATACTACTAAGATTGGTGGCAATACTCCAGATGAGCGTTTTTTTATGTCCATCGCAAGAATATGGAGGGTAAAAACAAGGGATGAGTTCATGCGAAACTATGTGAATACAAATTCACACTCACCTGCTATTTGGAGAGTTAATGGTCCTTTGATGAATTTCACTCCTTTCTATGAAACTTTTGATCTGCAACCTGGGGATGAAAATTATAAATCTGAAGAAGAGCGTATTAAAATCTGGTAATTCCAGAATATTAGTTTGAATAAAAAAGGCGCACCCAACGGTGCGCCTTTCATTTATGTAAACGAGAAAATTTCTATTTCTTCATGCCTGGAACTCCCTCAGGTCTTTTAGTCTGCCAATGGAAAGTTTCTGCTTCTTTTTCAACAGGAGCAACTTCATCAAGCGTATCGGCATCGTACACTTTTCCATTTTTGATTACGTGGGTCAAAGTATTGGTATTGCGAAGATCTTCCAATGGATTCTTCTCCATGATAAGGATATCTGCCAATTTACCAGCTTCGATACTTCCAATATCCCCATCCAATCCAATATCCTCTGCTCCAATAATGGTAGCTACTTTTAAGGCGTCCATATTCTTCATTCCGCCACTTGCTACAGACCACAACTCCCAATGGAAGCCCAATCCTTGCAATTGCCCATGGCTGCCAACACCTGCAAGTCCACCAGCTTCAACCAAATCTTTCATAAACTCGGCATGTTTTGGGAAAACGTGCTCTTCTGGCATAAACCATGCACTTCTTCTACGGGATTTTCCTGCCAATTCTTTGTAAGGAGTAAAGTATTGCAATTTGCTATCGTGGTATGGGTTTTCAGAGGAATAATAAAATTCTTCCGCCCAAGGTCCACCATAAGAAACCAAAAGGGTAGGGGTCACTGCCATTTTAGATTCAGCAACACTTTGTATTACATCTTTATAAATTGGATAAATCGGGAACGAATGCTCATGTCCTGGGTAACCATCCAACAATTGGGTCATATTCAATTTAAAATCAAGACCACCCTCGGTAGTAGGCATTAATTTCAGCTCTTTGGCTGCCATGATAACCCACTGACGCATTTGACGGTTCCCCACCAAATACATTTTAATGGTTTTGGTGTCATAATACTCACTGTACTGTTTCAAAACATCTTTGGTGTGCTCCAATGATTTCAGTTTGTAGGCCCAATACCCAACACCAGGACCAGTGCTGTATACACGCGGACCGTGCATCATTCCAGCCTTTACCATATCGGCATAGGTCAACACATCGGTGGTAGAGGTTTGTGGATCCCTTGTGGTGGTAACTCCATACGCCAAATTCGCGGAGTAAATCCAGATTTGATTTTTATGGATGCCCCAGTTGGGTCTTAAGTGACCATGCGTATCCACAAATCCTGGAGTAATGGTTTTACCAGTGGCATCAATTTCGACCGTTCCTTTGGGAACTTCCAAAGTACCAGTGGCACCAACAGCTTTGATGCGGTTGTTTTCGATAAGAATATCACCATTTTCAATCACTTCATCATTTTTCATGGTGATGATTCTGGCACCTTTTAAAAGGATGGTTCCTTCGGGCATGTCTTTGGTGAAACTCACCTTTACCTTCAACTCTTTAGCTTTATAGCCTTCGTCCTTATCCTCTTTTTTATCTTTCTCCTCCTCATCGTCTTCTTCATCATCTTTCTTTTCTTCTTTCAGCTTTGCTGCTTCCTTTTTTGCTATGGCAACACTATCTGCATAAGCTTCTGCAGCAGGAAGATTATAAATAAAATGACTTGCTCCCAACGACCAGTGCACATCTTTGCTGTTGCCTGCCCATGTAGGGAACTCACCTCCTAAAACGGTTAATTTTTTGGCTGGGAAAGCAGCTTTATCTGCACTGGCAACGGAAATTTTTGGTGTTTTTCCATAACGCGGAAGGGTCACCGTATAAATATCGTTGTTGATTTGTGCCAAAACAGTGGTGCCATCAGGAGAAATTTTCATTTCGGAAGGGGAAGAGGATTTATCCTCAGCTTCTGGTCCTGCTTCAGCACTTGGCAATAAGTCGTGCCCGCCTTCAGCATCATGTACATCCAAAATGGAAGAACCAAAAGTGGTGATTCCACTTAAAGTTAAATGTTCTTTTTCATCCGTACCATCCCATCGAATAGATAACAATGTTTTTCCTTTACTTAAGTAAATACGATTATCTACTTTGGTAAAGTGAGGCATGGAACGCCCTTTGGATTTATCAATTAGGGTTACTTTTCCGCCTTCTGCAGGAACCCAAGCCAAATCATCTTGTGAACCTCTGGTGATTGGGCCAATGGCATCTCTGTAAACCTGTGCTGTTCCTTTGGTAAATACAATGCGGTCGTTCTTGTAAGACCATGCTGGGTTGGTATAAACGGCAGCTTCCTCGGTAAGTTTGGTGATTCTGCCACGGCCGCTAGCACTTACTTTATATAAATATCCGCCATCGGTTTCCCAAGTGGTAAAAACGATACTTTTCCCATCGGGAGACCAAGCTGGTTGTGCTTCTACAAAATCATTTTTGGTCAAACGTTTTGGAGTGCCACCAGGCAAATCCATAACATATAATCTGTTCAATGCGGTAAAAGCCAATTTGCTACCATCTGGTGATGGCACTGCATCACGGATTTGGGTAACAAAAGCCTCTTTGGCATCATCGATAGGATATTTAAAGGATAACTGAGGACCCAATTCCAATTTTACATCAACTTCAAAAGGGATTTCGGATGCTGAATTCGAAGCTATACTGATGGAATAAATTTTTCCACCGTAACTGGCCACTAAATTTTTACTGTCTGGAGTAAATGCCATGGCAGGTAATACACCTAAAGGTGCGATTGATTCTTGCTCATCGCGTTGAATCGGATAAGCCAACCATTTTTCATCCCCGTTTTCTAAATTACGCAATACTAAACCTGTTTCGGTTTCGAATCTGCTACCGTAGACCAACCATTTTCCGTCAGGCGAAAGGGTAGGGGTGAATGCGGAACCGTATCTGGAGGTGATTACCGCCATTTCACCATCTTCGGTGTTATAGGTGCCCAATTGATATTGTGGAAATTGCGCATTGTAGTTCCAGCCACCTCTTCGTTGAGAGAAGTAAATGAGTTTTCCGTCAGGGGCAAACTCAGGATCAATGGTTTTTAAATTGTCTGGTTTGTCAATTAGTTGGGCACCGCCACCACCATCTTTGTGGTACATGTGCAACTTAATGTTTCTTCTGCCACGGGCACCAACAATGTAATCCCCATCTGGACTCCAATCTGCCGAAAAGTAGTTTTGGTTGTTGTCTTTGGTGATTTGCTTGGTTTCTTTGGAATCCAATTCTAGGGTCCAAATGTTTTCGGAACCACTTTTGTCGGAAATAAACACAATCGATTTTCCATCAGGGCTGAACCTAGGGTGTACATCATAGGCCATTCCCTCAGTAATTTGAGTAGCTTTTCCACCTGTAATTGGAATAGTGTATAAATCGCCCATCATATCAAAAATGATGGTCGTACCGTCTGGACTCACATCCAAGGACAACCAAGTGCCCTCTTCTGTGGTGTAAGCAATTGTTCTTTCGGGCTCCAATGGGAGCTCCTTGGTCGCCTTTTTGGTACTATCGGCTTCTTGTGCAAAAAGTTGCGATAGTCCCATAAATAAGGCCATGACCATTAAAGTCTGGTTTCTTTTCATCTAAGTTATTTATTCATGACTAAAGCTAACAAGATATGAAAAAATGAGATGTGCCGCGGTAAACTCCTTTAGGGAAAATCAACCTTGACATCAAGAATTATAAGGCTTCCAATTAATTATGATAAAGGCTTTGTTAGCTTCTAACTTTTTAAGTTAAAATTGAATGAAATGATAAAAGCAAGTTATGATTTCGTCCAAAAAGCCTATTCCGTTCGTAGATTATATAGACTATCAGCTAAACCACCTATAATTCTATGATTCTGCCTTCTAAAAAATGGCTTTTCTCTCTATTGTTCGCATTTACGTTGTTTACCATGTCTTATGGTCAGGAGCGAAAATTATATGAAGGACCCTTAAAAGTGGGGCCTTATTTCGGGAAAGCGGTTTACCAATACACCCTTGTTGATTTAGATACCATTTTTGATGGTGATTTTCAATTACAGAAATCCAATCTAGAAACTTTAATGGAAAAAGAGGATGCCTCTTTTTTATTTGAGGGCTTCTTTGATGGTGGCATAGCCAATGGGCCGTGGGAATTTCAATTTGGAGAATATAAGACCAATAGCCAAAGCCAAGTGGTTGATTATGAATATCGCGTACTAGTAAGTGGAGTTCAAGAAATTGGTTCTGGGATGCTTTCTGAAGGAAAACCAGATGGCACTTGGACCTATACCATTAACAAAATCAAGGATTCAGAAATTGATCAAGTTGAGTTCAAAAGCAGTATATCTTTTGATGAAGGCGTTCCACAACAAAATTTTCAAATAGAAAATGATAGCAGTGTGCTTGTCGGAAGGCTGCTACGTGATGGTTTGGCGCATGATGAATGGTCGTTTTACGGAACCGAAAACGTTGAAGATATCGAAAATTGGTTTTTTGAAGATGGATTGCTTCGTCGCATTCAAATAAAATCAGACAGAGTTTCCAAAGAGATTTCCATTTTCGACCCAAATGATGCAGCACAATTGGAGACCATTCCATTAAATGCAGATTACCTCACCTTATTGGAAGCCCTTTTAAATGACGTGGAAGGAAAAAGCCATGTTTCCCAACTTTTAAAACAGAACCAGGGGTATTATCAAAAAATGAGCGAGGTAATTCAGGCATTGGGTTCACCTAGTTTTGAGGTAAACATGCAGGTGAAAGTGCCTTACTATCCTTTGGATTCGGTTCAAAAGCAGATTTTGGAACAAATAGTTTCGGATTACAAGGTTTCCCATAAACTGAGCCAGAACATCTTAAAAAACAGTCATCTCAATATTGTAAAACGAACGGACCCTGAAGCCTTCTTTTATTACAATGTTTCTCAAAAAATAAGTGATGAATTCTTATCGCCCTTGGGCGAACTGGTCAACTATGTGGAGCATGATGTTGTGCAATACCAGCAAGTTTCAGATATCATCAATAGCTTTTGGCCTAATGGAAAACCTCAAAAGGATATTATTGCCAAAGCCAATGAAGCTGGAGAAGAAAGGACGTTTAGCTTGCCCAGTGCCAATGAATTTGAATATGAAGGTGACGATTTGTTGTCCGTGGCAGCTTTGGGTACCTATGCCAAAATGAGTCTGGAATTTATCAAAGGTTCTTTGGCTTCGCGACTTACCAATGAAGAGCAATTGCAACTATTGAATGGCGTAGAGGAAACCCTGATCAAACGCAACGATGAATTGGTGCAAGAGATTGATTCCGCTTCGGGACTTTCCGAAACTTACAGAAATGCTTTGGCTCAAATTCAAAATGTGGCAGATAGTGCATTGACCACCTATGCAGACATTGAAAATCCCACAGAAAAATTGGCTTATGGGCAATCATTGCAAACCTGCTTGTCCGATTTAAAAGTCTTGACGCTAACCATTAAAGACATCCCATCACAACAAAAAGCTATAAAAGAGGAGTACACCACTGCAGTTTGGAACCCCTTTATGGCCAATGTAATGGATGAAGAGGTTAAAAAACATATTGTTGGGGCCTACGAAGGAAAATTGATTCCCTATTTCCTGACAACGATTACCAATGAGGTTGGTTGCGAAAATGCGAGTGCCCTGAACAGTCAAATTTTGGAGGTGCAACAAAACATTTTGGCACTTCGAAATAAAGATACCCGAAAGCTGGAACGGAAACTACGGCGTGAAAAACGTCCTGAGGAAATTCTACAATTGTTGAATCAGGAACTAACCCGTAAAAACCAATAAGTATGAGAAATTATAGAAATAGCTTCTTGTTGGTTTTGTTGGTCGTAGGAATGTTTAACCTTGGTCACGCGCAGGAAGTTTTGCCCGAAACCTCACAATACAAAGAACCAAAGACCAAATTTTGGGTCAATACTTACGGGAATATTCGTATCGGAAAACACTTTTTTTGGGATGCACAGACCCATTTTCGCTTTGAAGAAACCAAAAACACCCCTTTTATGGGACAAATTGGTCAGATTTACAACCGACACGCCATTGGGTATATTATTTCCAAAAAAACCAATGTGAGTTTAGGTGGGGTAGTGCGTATTAATTTTAATACTGACGAAGAATCAGAGGATAGAAATGTAGTGCCTGAATGGCGAATTTGGCATCAATATCAGTTTGCTATGCCCTTTTATTCGGCCATGTTGTACCATCGAATTCGAATTGAGCACCGTTGGACCCAGGGTTTTGAAGAAAACAGCGAATACATTTTTCGAAATCGCTGGCGATACATGTTCAGGGCCAAAATTCCATTGAACGATAACAAACTACAACCCAAAACATTTTATGTGTCTCCTGAAGCCGAGTTGATCATGCAAAGTGGAAAGGAAGTAGTTGATAGTCCTATGGAAGATTTACGTTTGACCACCACCATAGGTTATATTGCCACACCTAGATTGACTTTTGCGGCTGGGGTAATGTATTCGCAAGGGCAAGAACGCTACAATGGAGGTTATTACAAACAAAATTGGACGGTACGCCTTCACATGTATTTCTCTCCAGACTTTAGAAGAGTGAAAAATAAGCTTCCCGACGTCCATTTGAACGATTAATTCGTAAATAATTTTGAACCAAGCAATTAACTACATGAGTTTTAAAACATCTACTCCTTATATTTTACTAGTCATTTTTGCAGCAGGACTGTTGTTTTTTGTGTCAAAATCCAATCAAATTCAAACGGAATTGAAGAAGGTTCAGCAGGAAAACAAAACCATTGCGCAAAAAGTAAAAAGGTATGAGCAATTGGCGCAGATAGACTCCTTGGTGCTTCATGGTAATTATGATGCTGCTATTAAATCCTACACAGCAACTTTAAATTCGGAGGAAGAAAACCACATGAATATTCCATTGCGAATTGCCTTGACGGAAAAATTGATGAGCAATAGCTCAGCTATCAATCCAATAGCGCATACGAATTCAATTGCTAAGGATAGTACTCCAAAATCTGATTGGTCAGAAGAAGTGGCCACCCGTAAATATGACTCCATTAATTTCTCTTTGGAGAAGGCTAAGGTGCAATTGGCTCGATTAAAAAAGCAGTTACAGCAAAAATCCTTTGGTGAATATCTCACCTTCAAAAGTGCCAAAGGCAACCAGATACATTATATCGGTCAAGTTAAGGATGGTAAGGCGAATGGATATGGTGTGGCCTTATTGGATACAGGAAGCAGATACGAAGGCCAATGGGTAAACAACCAACGCCATGGCGAGGGAACTTTCTTTTGGGCCGATGGTGAATCTTACGTGGGCAATTATCAAAATGATAAACGCAGTGGTTTCGGAACCTACTATTGGCCCAATGGTGAAAAATATACAGGAGATTGGAAAAATGATAAGCGAAGCGGAACGGGCAAGTTTTATGATGCTGAGGGAGATGTTGTCGCTGGTGGTGAATGGGACGATGATGAGCTGGTAAAGCTTAACGAAAAATAGAAATCAAAGTCTTTCTTGACTTGTTTTTGGTCGATAAGACCATGTAAATCAGACTATTTAAGGGTTTTTGAGGGTAATTCTGTAAACTTCACTCGGAATTACATGAAATCTACGTGATTTTTTCTCGCTATTTGGATATGGAACATCTTTTATCACTACCTTAAGGTGTTACTAATCAAAAACATAGGGAAATGAAAAAAACACTAGCCATTTTTCTATTGCTTCTTTTTCTATTTCTGGCATGGTACAGCTGGGGATGGTACAAGGAAACGGTAGTCTGCTGCCCAGAAGAGGTGGTGGAAATTGAGTACGGTCCACTGATTTTCGACTGTGACTCTGGAGAAGTTATTACCAACGATCTGTGGCCCGACAAAAAGGCCGAGATCATTGCGGGTGAAGTGCCTGGAAAACAATTGTTACTGGTTGGACCTTATTTTTCAGGAGAAACAGAAAGTGCAGGTTTGGCAAGGGCCGAAAGAGTAAAACTTTTGTTCGCTGAGATTCTACCCGAAACAATTTTGGTCGATGCGAGACCTGGAGGGGATTGTGAAGCCACCAAAACCAATATGCTTCATGAACTCAGGTACAAATGGGTAACCCGTAGCGATGATGTTATTGAACATCTCGACCATACCAAAGTTTTTTACAAGTTCGATTCCGACGAAGAAATTACCAATGCGGCCACTCTCGCTTATTTTGATGAATTGGCCACATTCCTGAAATCTTCTGGGGATGCAATTCTTATCACTGGATATACCGATGCAGACGGCGAGGAAGACTACAACCTTGCATTGGGACTCAAACGTGCCCAGGAGTACAAGAACCATTTGGTAAGTCTAGGAGTTGAGGAATCTAAAATCGCAGTAGAGACCAAAGGTGAAGCTGACTCATGGAAACCCAACGATACAGAGGAAAACAAGAGGTTAAACAGACGCGTTGAAATCAAAATAATCGACTAAACTTTTTAAAAATAAAATCATGGCATTACAAATAAATACAACCGCATGCGATGGTTCAGATGTGTTCTGGACCTGGATATTATGGCTTTTGGCCGCTTTTATTATCGGATTGATCCTTGGATGGCTTCTTAAACAGATTTTTGGTGGAGGAGCTACAACAGTTTCCCATGGTAAAGACGACCTTACCAAAGTAGAGGGTATTGGCCCTAAAATTGAAGGATTGCTCAATAATAAAGGAATCAAAAGCTATTATGATCTATCCAATACCGATGTGGCAACCTTAGAGAAAATTATTGAAGACGGGGGACCCGCGTACACAACCCATCGAGGCAAAACCTTAACATGGCCAGCCCAGGCAAAATTGGCTGAAATTGGTCAATGGGAGGAACTCAAAAAATGGCAAGATGTGCTGAAAGGCGGGGTTTAATTTTTAACTCATTACAATAAATGACCAATCTATGTTTTAGGTTGGTCATTCTTTTTTAAAGTAACCCTTTTTCCTCCAAAGTGGCTTTCAATAAGTTGTGGTTCTCCCAAAATCGCTCCTCTATTTTTTGCATGGCTTCATCATAGCCAGGGTAGGATTTTAGGGAATCCAAAGCTGGATCCATGTCCATAAATAAGATCATCCAGTATTGAAAATGGTTTTTGGTCGAAAACTTTTCGTATTCTTCAATGGCTTCTGCATACTTACCTTCGTAAGCATATAGCACGGCCATACTCGCAGGTTGGTAAATCGACTGGTCATTTTTGCAATACTCTTCGTACGATGCTATAAGTTGATCAGCTTCTTCCTGAAATCCCATTTTTTCGTAAGTAACCCCAATTTTTATATCCTCTTGGGGATAAATGTTCAGGCCCCTCGATTTTCTTATCTCGTTAAAAGGTTTGTAATAATGGTATGCACTATCAAACTCCCTTTGGAAATAATGTAATTTGGCAACCTCTTGTAAAATGTCAAGTCGGGTGGTATCTTTTCTCAATTCCCGTTTTAAGGCATTCAAGGTCTGATTGAGGTCCTTGTTTTTGGCATATCGAATAAAGGCCTTTAAATAGGGTGCGTAATAATTTTCAGGATTAACCTCTAGCGATTTATCAATATAGGTCAAGGCTTCATCGGTAAACCCAGATTGTGCAAGTGCATTGCTCAGATTAAGATAGATGTAGCTTTGCGTGACATTATTCTCCGCTACATCCAATTGAATGCCCTTTAGGGCATTTTCCAAATATTTTCCAGTATCGGGAAGTGCATTGGAGTAAATGGAAGATAACATATTTACAACTGCCGAAGAGTTAGGGTTGTATTCCAAAGCCTTGTCCAAATATGGGATTGCCAATCTATAATCCTCAATATGCATGTAATACAAAGCCTTGGCCATTAAACTTTCGGTAAGTTTTGAGTCGTGCAACAGGGCTTTGTCGGCATAGTTGTTAATGGTTTCGGTATACTGTTTTTCCTTTTTGTAGAGGTCAAGATAATAGTAGGCTATGGCCAAATCAGCATAGACCAAGGAGAATTCAGGGTCTTCTTCAATGGCTTTTTCAAATAATGGGATGGCTTCAAGCAATCCATCTATGGTTTCTCGGTTAAAAGGTTCCTGTGCCTGTAGGTAATAATCATAGGCCGCAAGGTTGTCAGTAGGTTTTTTGTCAATTTGTTCCAGTTCGGATGCTGTGACTTTGGCCTTTATGGCATCCGCTATTTTTTTGGCCACCTCGTTTTGCAAAGCAAATATATCAACTACCTCCTGGGTGTATTGTTGTCCCCAAATGGGTGTGTCCGTAGCAGCATCGATCAATTGAATATGGAGCAGTACTTGATCTCCTACTTTTTGCCCGCTACCTTCCACAATGTAGTTCACATCCAATTCCGATGCTATCTCACCGATATTCTTATCGGAATGCCTGTATTTTTCCACCGAAGTACGACTAATTACCCGTAAATCTTCAATCTTTTGCAAGTTGCCCAAGGAGGCTTCCATCAACCCATTGACAAAATAGAGGTTGGTGGAATCGCTACTTTCATTTTTAAAGGGAAGTACGGCAATGGATTTTTCCACTTCCGATTTCATCGGCTCATTAGAAGTGGGAGAGGAGGGTATCAACAAAAAGCCTAAAACCGCTAATAGAACAATTGATGCTAATCCAATAGCCCAATTGTATTTTTTATAAAAGGGAATTTTAGGGGATTTTTCTTCTTTCTCTACTTCTAAAGTTTGATTACCAACTTCACCTGGAGGATATCCATATTCCTCTCGAAAACATTTGATAAAATAAGAAGAGCTTCCAAAACCCACTTGATAAGAAACCTCCGAAACCGTTTGGTCTGAATCCTGTAACATTTCCATCGCCTGTTCCAAACGAATCTTCCGAATAAACTGACTTGCAGATAGGCCTGTTTGCTTTTTGCATTTACGCAACAAACTGGAACGACTCATATACATCGCTTCGGCCAATTCGGATACCCCAAAATGCTCATCACTCAAATGTTCAAGGATAATGTCCTCTGCTTGTTCGGTAAATTTCTGCCCTTTTGGTTTGTCTTGCATGTTGAATTACAGATGGATAATTGCACCCATTTTCAACAAAGATAAACGATTCCAAATCACAGCAAAATGCATCTTTTGCTGCATAATTTATATACCTGCTTCATAATTTTTATGGTCCGAGCAGGGCTTATATACTTCGCGGCATAGGTGATTGGTGCTGCATCAGGGTTTGGGGAATCTTTGTAACATAAAATTTAATGTTCAACAATTTAAACGTAAAGTCATGAGAAATTTTAAAATCAATTCAGTAAAACAAGTGAAGTATGTATTGTTCATTTTAGCAGTAAGTCTATCCGCTTGCGGTCAACAAAAAGCAAATCCCAAAGCAGAAAACACAACTAAAACTGAAGTAAAGGCCCCAGATGTGGCATTGCAGGCTGCTGTGGTAACAGGAAACTTTGATGCTGTAAAACAACACATTGCTGCTGGAACCGATATCAACCAAAAAGATGCTTTGAGTGGCTCCACTCCATTGATTACGGCCATCACTTTCGAGAAAAACGATATTGCCAAAGCATTGGTCGATGCTGGAGCTGATTTGTCTATCAAAAACAGTGATGGTTCAACTGCCCTGCATGTCGCTGCTTTCTTTTGCAGGGTTGAATCCGTGCAAATGTTGATGGATGCGGGTGCTGACAAAACTACCAAAAACAATTACGGTGCTACGCCAAGAGAAACCGTGGTGGGGTCATTTACAGACATCAAACCTATTTATGAAATGATGCAACAACAATTGGGGCCCATCGGTCTTCAATTGGATTTGGAGGAGGTAGAAAAAACTCGACCTGTAATTGCAATGATACTACAATAATCAAACAAAAAACAAACAAGTCATGGAAACTGTAAGACGACACGATATAGATTGGTTAAGGGTAATTACCATTGCCTTGCTATTGATCTATCATATTGCCATAATTTTTCAACCCTGGGCCATGTTCGTGGGGTTTGTACGAAGTGAACAACCTTTGGAGAGCCTTTGGACTCCGATGACGATGCTGAACGTTTGGCGTATTCCTATATTATTTTTTGTATCGGGAATGGGATTATTTTTTGCCATGCGCAAACGCAACTGTAAACAATTGATAGGTGAGCGCACCCGCCGCATTTTAGTGCCATTGGTATTTGGTATCGTGGCCATTGCTCCCTTACATATGTTCGTTTTCCAAAAGTTCTACAATTTACCACTGGGGTATTATCCGCATATGGGTCACTTGTGGTTTTTGGGTAATATTTTCGTGTATGTCTTATTGTTTCTACCTGTATTTTATCTGTTGAAACGCGGAAAAGGTGAACGATTCAAGCAAATTTTAAATAAAGTAATGTCTAACCCATTTGGGCCTTTGATGATTTCTATATTCTTTATGTTGGAAGCGATTTTGGTAAGGCCGCAGATCTATTCTTTGTATGCAGAAACTTGGCACGGTTTCTTTTTGGGCGGATTGGCTTTCTTTTTCGGCTACTTGTTTGTGTATAGCGGAACTAATTTCTGGAATACCGTTAAAAAATGGAAATGGGGCTATTTGGCTTTGGCGGTTGGATTGTATGTGCTACGTTATTTTGAATTCAATTTGGAAGCGCCAGGGTATTTAATGGCATTGGAATCGAACTGTTGGATATTTGGGGTGTTTGGTTTAGGGTACACCTATCTGAACAAACCGAACAAATATTTAGGGTACTTGAGTCAGGCTGCCTATCCAATTTACATCATCCATATGTTTGTGATGTATTTGGGTGGATTATTGATTCTGCCATTGGGGATTCCTCCGTTTTTACAATTTTTAGCTATCACGGTGTTCACCTTTGCGGTTTGTTATGTGTTGTTTGAATTTGTCATCCGTAGAATTTGGTTTTTACGACCACTCTTTGGGTTAAAAAACGAGAAGACTGCAAACGTGAAAAGCAAGGATATTTCAGTTTTTAGGAAAGCTTAAGACAACTCTTTCGCTGAACCATTTTATAGCCCGTATATTTGCAACGTTTTGATTTTAAAAATGTAAACCAAAATTATGAGTACAGTAAAAGAGAACGACACGGTAAAAGTTCATTATACGGGCAAATTGACCAATGGACAGATTTTTGACAGTTCGTTGCAACGCGAACCGTTGGAAGTGGCCTTGGGTCAAGGACAGTTGATTCCAGGATTTGAGAAAGGTTTGATTGATATGGCCGTAAATGAAAAGAAAACCATCACCATAGATGTAGAAGATGCTTATGGTGAAGTCAATGAAAATCTCTTTCAAAAAATATCCAAAACCCAATTACCAGAAGATATTCAACCTGAAGTTGGTATGGGATTGGTTGGAACCAATGCAAATGGTCAACAACAGCAGTTTCGTGTTGCACAAGTAGAGGCTGATGATATCATTTTAGATGGTAACCATCCATTGGCAGGTGAAGCTTTAGTGTTTGACCTAGAATTGGTGGAAATTCTATAGGTATATAATTTTACAAATATTAAAAACGTCTTATCTGGTTAGGTAAGGCGTTTTTTTGTGGCACATCTTGATTGACCGTTGCAATCTAATTAATCTTCATATGGAAGGACTATTAGCGTTTAAACGACATTTCCAAACCCATTCAAATTGACAAGCGTAGTTTACTTAATCTGTAATTTGTGCAATAACTCCTCCTTGTATTTACTGCCTATTGGCAATTGAATGTCTGTTCCAATTTGGACGGTGTTTCCATAAACCGAGGTAATGATTTCGTGCGGAACTATATACGATCTATGGATTCTGGTAAATTGTTTTTCAGGTAAAAGGGTTTCTAATAATTTTAAATGCATACTAACCAATAGTGTTCCGTTTGTTTTAAAAACCGAACTATACTCTTGCTCTGCCTTGATGTATAAAATATCAGAAAAATCAAGTTTTAAGAGTTTCCCATCGTGTTTTACAAAAAGATATGTTACTTCTTTTTGGGGTGTTTTGGACACATCATTTTGCAACTCCAATTTTTTGTTCACTTTCTCTACGGTTTGATAAAACCGAGCAAAAGTAAAAGGTTTCAATAGGTAATCCACTGCATTTAATTCAAAGCCTTTAAGGGCATATTCAGAATAGGCCGTTGTGAAAATTACTAAAGGCGGATTTTGTAATGATTCTAAAAATTCAATTCCAGTTATTACAGGCATCTGAATATCCAAAAACACCACATCAATCTCGCTTTTCAACAGTGTTTCAAAAGCTTCTTCGGCGTTTATGCAAGTATCAACCACTGTCCAATTTGGGATTTTACTCAAATGCGTTTGAATAATTTCTCTTGCAAGTGGTTCATCATCAACAATTAAAACATTAATATTTTTCATGTTAAGATTAATTTCAATGATACTTTATACACAGAATTATCAATGTCTACGTCGAACGTATAATTTTCTGAGAAATATAGATCCAATCGTTTTTTTAAATTGGATAACCCCAGACCTCCACTATCAATTTTGGTTCTATCCTTATCAAAAGCATTTTCAACTTCTAATTTTACAGTATTTGAGTTTACCGATAAATCAATACGTATTTCTGTTTCTTTTTTATCCACATTATACTTAAATGCATTCTCAATTATAGGTATAAATAGCAAAGGGGGGAGGCTTGCGGTGGTATTATCAACATTGGTTGTAAAAGACACTTTTGTATGGTTTAATCGTAAACTCTCTAATTCAATGTAATTGTTGATCAATGTAATTTCATCCGACAAGGGAATACTTTTTTTATTTGCATTATCTAAGGAATATCGCAAATAATCTGACAACCGTGTTACCGTTTCTGCTGAAGCATCAGGGCGATCGTGTAAAATTAATCCATATAGATTGTTCAATGTATTGAACAAAAAATGTGGGTTTACCTGTGCTTTTAAAAAGTTCAATTCCAATTGTACTTTCTCTTTTTCCAATTCAAGGTTTCTAATATGAATTTGATAATACCCCAGGCTGCTTTTTACGGCAATGGGCAACAATAATCCAGAGAACAAGTTGAAATACAATCCAACACTTGACGATTTAAACAGGAAATTATCAAGCACTGATTTTTGAAGCACACTCAAGTAATCTGGATCTCTTTCCTGGGCCATGGCGGCACAAGCATCACAATAATAAAAGGTGAGTTTTTCACTTATTGCTTCAATAAAAATGATAAAAAATAGGAGTAAAGTGAAATATAGAATAAATGGTATCCAACGTTTCTTTTCGAAAAAATACGGAATCAACACGTACATCAATGGATAAAAAAACAGTATTAATTCCAGTATTCTTCTTAAAGGAGATAAATAACTTAAGGGGGTTCGATTATAAGCGTCAAACGAAGATTTTGATAAAAAGTAATAACTGAAAAATAGAATTATCCAAAATAGAATATGGGAGCCAATTCTAATGGTTTTTGAAGCATTTCTTTTTTCTATGAATGCGTCTAATGTCATATGGATAGCAATATACTTTTTTATAAATAATACTTCTTAGCTATGGTATCTAACATACCTAATTGTTCAAGAGGTTTTTAAAAGCTTCGTTGGATAACACTATAGCGACGCTATCACTCAATACAGGATGTACTTTCTTGAAGGTGACATCATTCAAATTTGCTACTGAAGTATGGGTCATTTTTAAAGCTATAGAATCTGCGATATTCTTTTCTGAAAATTGAAGATGACTCTCATTTTCCATTTGAATCGATAAGGTTTGGGCATTGCAGTTCTGCAATTCTATATAAGAATTACCTTTTAATTTCAATGTTAAATGTTCGGTTTTAAAACCATTGACTCTTTGGTGCGTGTTTGTAGCTATGATTCCAGAAAGATTGTTTTTATGAATTACAATGCCAGATGGAGTAGTGGTTAAAAAACTTTGCTCCATCGAAATATTGGATCCCGTAAACTCAATAAAAAGCGTATCATTCTTTACCACACTTTTAAAATGTTCCAATCTAGAACGCAGCACTTTTATGGCATTTGTGTCTTTTTGTACAATTTCAATGGGATATCCATTACTTCCAGAAATTGATATAACTGAATAGGATTCTGAATCTACTGAAACATAGTTTTTAAATACGTCGTCCAGATCAATTTTTTCATACTCTATTTTAAGGCTTACATTGCTAGCAAACAGCACTCCAGCCATAGTGATGCTTAAAATGATGATAAATACAGTACTTGTTTTCATATCTTAAATTTCTTTTTCTTTCAACTTAAGCCAAACCAAAACCCAGAGTGCAATAGGCAAAATTATACGCACAAATAGAGCGCTATAAAAGTTGATGTGATCGGATAAAAACACTTTTACATTTTCTCCATGGTGTGAAAACAAAAAACTATCAAAAGTAATACTGGAAACTATGTTGGCTTCAGGAATTAATAAACTCAACAGCAAACCATTTAAATAGTTTAAAATGATGAAAAGAATAGCTATTGCCAACAGCATCTTTATCAAACTATTTTTATTAAATATGACACTTCCCAATAGCATTAATCCATTAAATATTAAATAGATAAAAAAGAATTGATAAAAGTCGTTTTTAAACGGATTCAGAATAGATTCAAATTTTAATGAGCCTGCAAAAAGCAAATAGAAAAAATCCGCGACGTAGAAAGTAATTACATAAACCAATAAAAAGAATACAGTAGAAATCACGATGCTCGATACCACTTTTTCCGAAGCTTTAGCAGGAATGCTCAAAAGCCACATACCACTTTGCGGACTGGAAAACTCACCAAACATAGAATTGGAAAAAACACCTCCAGCAATAAAAAGACCAATAACAAACACACCATTTTGTACAGCTCCTGAAAAACTGTCTTTCCATTGATGTACTACTAAAAACATAAAAATCAATAAAACGAGTAGGACCAAAAGACCAGTAACATAGGTCTTATAATGCTCTTTAAATTGTCTTTTGATCAATAAGGACAATGTAGAATAATTCATGGTGCTTTATAGTTTAAGTTTATTGGCCAAGACTGCATTGAACAGCAGTTCAATGTCAACATACCCCAATGTATCGGATGTATTTTTTTGAATGGAAGCGAATCCGTTACTTACTTTTTCTTGATACAGAATTGTAGGGTCATCTTTTTCATTTTCAGATAATTCAAACTGTAATTTTTTGGCAATAGCATCTTTATCCTGATTCAGCAAAATTTGTCCATCATGCATAATGATTATGGCGTCGATCAGCTCGTCCAGATCCCGTACTTGATGTGAGGTGATAATGACAATTCGATCCTCTTTAAAAGCGTCCTTGATCATATTTCTAAAGGTGATTTTGGAAGGGATATCCAAACCATTGGTAGGTTCATCCATGATCAACACTTTTGTATTGGCAGATAAAGCAAAGCCGATTAATATTTTCTTTTTCTGACCCAAAGAGAGTTCAGTTACCCTTTTGTCTTTTGATATTTTGAATTCTTTTGTGTAAGTATCAAATTGATTTTCATCAAAATTTGGATAAAAATCTTTATATATGGTTATAAGTTCCTTTATGGTCAGGTTGGGTAAATAATATTCTTCTGGGACAAAAAATAAGTCTTGTAGAAATTCAACCTCACGTTTACCAGGTGTTAAACCAAAAACTTCACAATTACCTTTGGTAGGAAAAAGCATGCCCGTGATATTCTTGATTAAGGTAGATTTACCCACACCGTTTTTACCAAGCAATCCATAAATTTTCCCCGAAGAAAACTGAAGGTTTATGTTTTTAAAAATGTTGATTTTCTTGGAATAATTATATTCTAAACTTTGAATGTTGATCATGACACTTTATGGTTCGATATTTATTTAGATGCAACACTATAAAGGATTTCGTATTACAGAAAATAAAATCAATGAACGCAATCAACTGCTCAATAAAGTATGTGTTTTGACTAATGGAGAATTATAGCTTACCAATGGCGAACCCTTAAAATACAATACGAATACATTTGTACTATAATGTTCTCGCGTTATGTTTCTTTGCTTAGGTATAAGCAAAGCTTACTTCCTCAAATTTCCAGAAAAGTTGGGCTAAAAACTTTCTTTTAAAAAATGTAATGGAACACTTATTTATCGAGCCTGCGGAGTAGGGGAGGAAATGTGTGTGGAATGGGTTTTAGGCACAATTATTTTTCTCAACATGGATTTTCAATATAGCTTCCTTGAGTTCCATTAGTACATGACAAACATTTTGGCGGTCCATCTCTGAAAATGAATCAGTAGGTAAGTAATGAAACATATAAATGGCTTTGTCCAACCATTGTGTAAAGGAAAGTAAATCTCCCTCATGGCATTTTTCGAAGTAGGAGAGTAGGGGTAGTAGGTTATTTGGTTTTAAGCTCATTTTAGGATAAATCTATTTGCATTTACGATGGAAACACTGGTAATAACTATATAAATATAGGTTTTATTTATAAAAATGAAAACAAAATTCATTGTTTTAGTGTATATAAATATAGTTTAAAACAATATTTATATTGTTTTAATAAACACTCGTTAAAATCTAACATTGTCTTAAAACGTGATTATGCCTAGCTTTAGACTATGTCTGAGCGAATAAACAGAATTAAAGAAGTGCTCGTTATCAAGGGAATGAGCCAAAAGGAGTTGGCGGTTAAACTTGACCGTAATCCAAATACAATTACTTCTATCTGTAATAATAAATCCCAACCACATTTAAAAGATCTTAAAAGGATTGCGGAAATTCTGGATGTGAATATTAGAGATTTGCTTGTGCCAACAAAGTAGAGAGAAAATAATTATTCATTTATAATTCTAAATGGAATTCCCCCAATTGAATTTTAATTAGGTATTGTATGCTTGAACATGATAAAAAAGTAATAAAAACGTACATAATAATTGTTTGGGGGATTGTTATTTTTGTTCCCTTATTCCTTGTGATTGCGAGTATTGTTCAATTCGTTTCATTTAAAAATGATTTTAAAAATGGCCAGGAAGCTTATTTTAACACCTTAAATCAAGTCTACAGTTCTGAGATTATTTCTATTCAAGAATTAGATTCTATTAAAAATCAAATGTTATCGGATACAACCTATGTTTTTGATGATAGAATGCAAAAAAGGTTTCAGAATATTGAAAAATCAATTATTAGACACAAATTATTAATTGATTCATTAAACAATGACAATTTGCTTCTCTTTGAAGGAAAAATTGATTCTTTGAATAATTCTATTGATTTATATAATAAGAAGGTCAATAAAATGAAAGAATTAAAGATTGATTTTGAATTAAAATCTAATGTCTTTTATTCGCTAGTTCTATTGATAATTGCTCTAACTGCTTTTCTCGGATATCGAAGTTTTGTTAATATTAAAACTTCCGTTAAGGATGACACAACAGAAGAAGCTAGAAAAACCGCAAAATTCCTTTTATCTGACGAACTTAAAAGGACAATAATGGATTTGATTCGAGAGGATGGGGTCATTAACGATAATTGGGCAAATTTTGAAAGTGAGTTAGATAGAAAACTAGAAGAATTTAAGAATAATATTACATCTGATATTGATACCTCTGATTCTGCTAAAATTTCAGTTTTAGAAAATAAAGTAGATGCAATTCTACAGAAGCTAGAGGAATAAATCTGATTAAAAATTATGATAGAAGTTAAAATAACATATCTAAATCAAATTATCAATGATGATAAAAAAATTGGCATTGCTCAAATACCATTTTTAGATTTGAAAGATGTCGTAGCTTATACTCGAAGGGAAGATGATGAGGAAAAATACTATCAACGTGCAATTCAAGATCAGAAAATTCTTGACATTAAATTTTTTATTCTTAAACAGATTAATAAAAAGATTAACGAAGACCTTAACTCCTCAGCTTTAGGAACTTTTCCTACTTCTACGATAATTGCAATTAATTCGAATAATGATTATGAAAATCTGGAAGAATTTTCAAATTATATGCAAGCAACCAGAGATTTAGAGGAAAGGAATAACGAGTTCAATGAATGCTTTTTAATTGAAGATGAGAATAGTTTAAAAGCTACAGCATTTATCCCCAAAGGAAAATCAGCTTTAATTGTTGATGGACAACATAGATTATATGGCATAACCAAATTATATGAAGATGTGTCAGAGAGTCAGGAGATTATTGATAAATATTATCGAAGGGAAAAGGATATTTTTGACAATAAACTTACACCTGAAATTGTGAAAAGTGAGCTAGAAGATTTTGATTTCTTATGTTCAATGCTAGTCAACTTTGATGTATATGATCAAAGTAGAGTTTTTGCAGACGTGAACTTTAATCAAAAGTCAGTTAATAAATCCCTTTTCTATGATATTTTTGGCACCTACCCAGATGTAGACAATAATGAAATTGTTTTAGCTCATGAAATTACAGAGCTATTTTTTACAAATGAAAATTCAGTATTTAATGGAAATATAAAAATGCTTGGTGGGGGCCCAGGGTTGTTCTCTCAATCATTTTTTGTGGAATCCTTATTAAAGTTTTTTAAAGTAAGTTCTATTTGGGGAAGTAAAGCTTCGCAATATTTGATTGTTAATAAAGACTATTCTAGACTATCAAATGAGCAAGAAAAAAATCAAGCTGAATTAATACGCCTAATGGATTCCAAACAAAAAATTGAAAATGAGATCTATGGGTTTTTAAACAATTATTTTGAGGTCGTTTTAGATCATTGGAATGAATACGTACCAATTCAAATTGATTCTGAGGAAAAAGGCAGGGTAATTAGGCGCTTTTATAACCAGATAGGTGATAAAACAAGGTATGATCATGTTTTATTAAAAACTATTGGCATTGGAGCATTAATGAAATATATTGAGTTGATTTATAGAAGGGTAAAAGAATTATCACTAGCTCAACAATCTGAATATATAAGAAAATTGTTGATTGAGATTGATAAGGAAGACCCAAATTTATTTTCTAACAAGAGTGTTTTTAAGGGTGGCTCAGGTTTTGGCACAAGAAACAGAATATTTTATGATATGTTTTTTTATACTGCTGAACTATTAAACAAGAATAAAAAACTAAATAAGGACGAGCTTAATATTTTATCTAACATAGTTAAGGATAAGAACCCAGAATATGTTAAAAGTATCTTGCCAAATTTGCATAATGATTTAGCGGTAATTGGTGGCTAGAAGAAAATGCGGGCCAGCAAGGGCGTGAATTTGTGGCTGGGCACAAAGAGCCATTGCCCTGGGCTTTGTGTGTGTGAAACACACTGATAGCGAAGCTATAAGACACAAAGAGCGCGTGGAAGCATATTTTCTTCTTGATTTTTTGTTTCTTTTTTATCAAGAAAAAAGATATGAACGTAATATAAAATATGAGATGGATAGCACTTATGATAAACATGTATTCAGACTATGTGTAAAGGACGCTAGAAGAATCATTGAGGAAAAGGATGAAATTTCTAAGTCTGCAACTAGTCTTTTGGCTGAATTGTTATATGAATATACTTCAATTAATAAAATTCCAATTAGGACCATTACTTGGGAAGATGTACTAAAAAACAATTCTAGCTGGGTTGATTATTATGATGAAGATGAAAAGAGATTTAATAAGATTAAAACTCTAATAATTCGTAAAATAGACCATGAAATCGAAGAAAATAAATTTTCCTTGTAAAAATTGATACGGAAGTAAAGCAAGTGCTTGGAAATTTATGCTCTGCTAAATTTTAAGCTTTTGCGACAAGTTGTCGAGAATATTCTGAACTTTTCTTTTCCAATTATCAAACTAAGAACATAGTTCAACTCGGGCAGAAAATTTTTGCTTTTGGCCGGGGCAAGCGTGGGCAAATTGTGTGGAAAAGAAAATGCCTCGAGCATTTTGCTTTTGTAAAACAATCGATCGTTTGCGCGCGGCAATTAAATATA
Organism: Flagellimonas zhangzhouensis; assembly: GCF_900102925.1. GTDB lineage: Bacteria > Bacteroidota > Bacteroidia > Flavobacteriales > Flavobacteriaceae > Flagellimonas > Flagellimonas zhangzhouensis. The sequence goes on from NZ_FNKI01000002.1 coordinate 1,193,270, forward strand.
ACGACAAATTATGGTACAAATGAAAACCAACGGTGCGAAGCACACAGATTAAAAATATTCATGACCCCGTTGAAAATTACCATAAATAACGCTCACATGAGGGATATTTTACATAATGGAAAATTATAGCTTACGGATGGCGAAACGCTTAAAATACAACATGACGACATTTGTACTATAATTTACATTATGTTAAATAGAATATTAAATAAGAGGTAAAAACTCACCTATTTCACTTCTAGGCCAAAATCATTAAAGGAATCTTGGATTTTCGGATTACAGCTTTTATCGGACTTGTTTTAAACCACAAATGTTTTCCTTCCTCTTTAGAAACGCATAGTAATTGAATATTTGTTTTCGTCACGTAATTTACCATGCTGTCCAAGGCATTGGTGCCTTTACTAAAAACATAGGAAATGGTTTTTTGACCCAAATACTTTTTGGTTTTAGAAACCTTATCTTTTTTAATGTGAAATAAACGAACAGGATTATCATCTTTTGGATTTAAATTTTTAATGATTTGTAGTCCACTTTCCTTAATGCCACCACCAAATATGCCGAGATTCATTTCTTTAAAAGAATACAGTTCATCATCCTTTCCCAATAATAAAATATTGGTGTGATCGGTATGTTTTATCACCAAATCGGTGATGCTACGCCCAAATACACTTGAAAATCGACGTGTTTTACCCAGCACCAAAAAATCTGGTTGTTCACTGGATACGTATTCCAACACCCTTTTCTTTACAGCTCCTTTTTTTATTATAAAGTTAATGGGCAGTGCTCCCTTGGTCCTAAATTTAGAGACCATTACCTCCAAATTCACTTTGGCCGAAGTGTCATCCTTATAAAATGCAGTTGGACTTTTCACATGAAAAACTTCAACTACCCCACCAATGGCTTTTGCCAAACCAACGGCATTGGCCAAGACAATTTCTGAGTCTTTGGACAAATCAAGTAAAACAGAAATGTGATAGGTTTTCATTAGGTCAAGTTTTGATGTGTTCTTTTAAATGTAGCATCAAAAACCCTAATAATCAATTGTTTAACTAATCTTAAACACTAAAATCAGAAATATGTAATTTTGGATATGATAAATTAAATTTTGTAGAATATTTTAAAATAAATATTTAATTTTTCTCAAGATATAATCTGAAATCTTGTAAGGTGCGTAACGCAAAGGTACATCTAGCCAAGTAGCATGCTTTACTATGGATTTATGGTGTGAGAAGAGTTCAAAACTATGTTTTCCGTGATATCCCCCTATTCCAGAAGAACCAACTCCCCCGAAGGGTAATCTCTTATTGCTGATGTGCACCACTGTATCGTTAATGGTGCCTCCCCCAAAAGAATATTGATGCATCAACTTTTCCTGAATTTTCTTGTTTTGCGAAAAAACATAAAAAGCCAAAGGCTTGTCGTATTTGGATACTATTTCGTGAATTTCGCTTTCATTCTCATAAGAAATAATGGGTAAAATAGGACCAAATATCTCCCCTCCCATCAATTCGCTATCCAGTTTGGGTTCATTTACCAATGTAGGAGCAATAAATCGGTCTGTATCATTAAAAGAACCTCCGAAAAGGATATTTTGCCCTTCCAGTTTCTGTTTTAGCTCATTGTAGTGTTTGGTGGTTGCAATACGGGCAAAATCTTTCGAAGATTCCAAATCTTCTCCATAAAATGAAGTGATATGCTTCTTTAATTCGTTCACCAAAACTTCCTTTTTGGAAGCATGTACCAAAATATAGTCTGGAGCGATGCAGGTTTGCCCAGCATTCATGAATTTCCCCCAAGCAATTCGCTTGGCAGCCAACGGAATTTTGGCTGTTTCATCCACTACACATGGATTTTTCCCGCTCAATTCCAAAGTAACTGGAGTTAGTTGTACTGCAGCACTTTTGTAAACAATTTTGCCTACCTGTGTACTTCCCGTAAAGAAAATATAATCCCATTTTTGGGCTAGCAATGCAGTAGAAACATCTACTCCTCCTTCTACCACAGTAACATACTCTGGCGGAAATACTTTTTGGATAATTTCTACTATAATTTTGGACGTATTTGGACTAAACTCCGATGGCTTTAGAACCGCAGTGTTCCCTGCCGATAAAGCCCCGATCAAAGGTGCAATCACCAATTGAAAAGGATAATTCCAAGGCGCAATGATCAATACCGTACCATAAGGTTCAGGTTGAATCCAGTCTCTTGATGGAAAATTGCTCAACGAACTGGAAACATGAATGGGCTCACTCCACTCCCCTATATTTTTAATGGCGTGGTTGAGTTCAGCCAATACAAATTGGGTCTCAGTGGCCATGCTTTCAAACTTAGGCTTTTTAAAGTCGGCATAAAGTGCCTCACAAATGGCATCTTCTTGTTCGGTAATAACTTCACGCAGCTTTTTGAGATACTTTTTGCGAAAGCGTACATCTTTTGTCTGTTGTGAAGCAAAAAATGCATTTTGATCATGAACCAGTTGATCGATCATGGAGAGTATATTTTTCTAAATATAGCCAAACCCAACAAAAAAAGCACCGACAATTGCCGATGCTCTTCAATTCTATTTTAAAGGAAATTTATAGGGTGATTTCCTGTGTAGCTCCGTTAGGATAAATTAATGTTGCAACATTGTCGCATTCACCGTTTCCGAAATCAACAGTAACAGCCAAACCGTTTTTGGAAACCAACATAGTTCCACTGGTTGCATATTCGCAAGCAGCATTTGCTTGTAAGTCCTCCAAAATCTCTACTTGGTAAGTATCTTCGTTAACTTCTACAGTCCAAGATCCTCCTAAAGTAATTGTGATATCTTCCAAAGTCTCACCAAAAGTGATGCTCAACGTTTTATTACCATTTTCCGAGATTAGCGTACCGTCTTCCATTTCAACGGACATATCACTTTCAACGGTTAATGAGATTGTATTGGAATCGTTGTTTCCAACAATTGTATACGTTCTGGTTCCATTTATTTTAATGGTTCCAACGTAAAAATCAGTGTAGGTTGCAGTAAATGATGCATTCTCCCCTCCTGCTACGTAGGTTACGGATACCGTTCCGTTTACATTTTCTGTGCCATTGAGCACACAATTATTAAAGGTAGCTTCAAAACCTGTATCGGTATAAGTTGCGCTGTAACAATCATCTTTGGCGGCAGTAGCTCCTTTGGCTGTATTGCTATTATAAAGTTCTGCAATGGCAAAATCGGCAACTCCAGCAATTTCATCTGTGGTCATAATGGCCTCCAAATCTGTGGCAGAAAGTGCTTCGTCTTCACCAGGCATAGCATCTTCGCTACACGATTGGAACGCCAACAAAGCAACACCCATAAAAGCTAGGGCGTAAAGTCGTAGTGTAAGTTTTCTCATTGGTAAAAGTTTTTGGGTCGTTAGTGAACTAACGCTCAAGCATTCCATTTAGTGTTTTTGTTCATTACTATTCGATAAAGTGTATGTGATTTTTAGAGGTTTAGATTATTGGATTGTTCAATTTTTAGATGGTTAGATGCCCTTGAACTTGATTCATGCTATTGAACTTGAACTTGTAAATTGTATTTTAGAGCTATGGCAAACACATCAGTGCTTCGTGATCGAATAAAACAGCATTTATTGGCCCAAATTCAGCGAGGTGAGCTTAAAGTTGGAAAAACCATTAATCTGGCAGCGTTATCACGTGGAACAGGAATCAGTGTCACCCCTATCCGTGAAGCCTTGAGTCAATTGGAACATGCTAGAATAATCAAAGCGATACCCAATCGAGGGTTTGTGGTTGCCCGATTAACGGTGGAAGAGGCCAAAAATATTATTGAGACCATTGCCCAGTTGGAGGTCATGGCATTGGAAGCGTCCAATTTTAAATTGGAAGAAATAGCACATCTGAAAGAATCACAGTCACAGATGATTAATGCCACTTCTATTTCCGAGGGATTGGACAAACGATTCAAATTCCACAACCAGCTTATTCAAAATTGTAGCAATAAAGTTTTACTTCAGATTTTACAAGATTTGAAACTACGCTTTCATTTTTATGAATATGTTTTCATAAAAGAAGACTCCTTTTTTCAAAAAATGGGCGTTCAAACTCACGCCATTATTGAGGCCATTGCAGAAGATAATATCCCTACCGCGGCACTCATTTTAAAAATGCATTGGATGTCGGTTATGGAGCATATGGAAAACCAAATGAACGTTAAAAATGGTTAATCTTCTGAAGATCAAAATAAAATAATTCTAATTTCGTTTTCAGATAAAAACATTTACCATGCAGTTTTTAAACAAGGAGATAGAAGCACTTGCCAAAAAGAAAAAGTCCCAGTCGTTGATCAAAAAACAGATTTCCTGCGGAATTTTCCAAGATTTGGAGGTTTTGGACCTTGATGCCCAAAAACGTTCCAACTCCAAAAATTAATTATCCTTCCCATTTTGGATGGCATTAAATTCATCCAAAGTATTCACGTTTAATAAGACCTTATCATTTGCAGGTTGAATTAGTTCAACATCGGCATTTGTCAAAAATCGTTTTGGACTTCTAGAATTGGTTTCAGCCAAAAAAGATGTTGCTTTTTCCAATCCATGAGGCTCCCAAATACAAGCCAAAGGTTCGGGCTCCCCTATTTTGGACCTAAAAGCTGTTGCATCTTTATCTGGATTCCTATTTTGAATAAGCTCTTTCAATGTTGCTTCAATTATAAAAGGTAAATCACAGGCCAAAACCAACCAAGCCACATTAGGATGGGCTTCATGGGCACTCAAAATCCCATTGAAAGGGCCTTGATGTTTATTTTTATCAAGAATATATTCAATTCCTGCGGAACTATCTGATTGTTGCCCATCACGAAGACTTAGAAACACTTTAGAACAAATACCGCCCAAAAGTTGGTGCAAGTATTCCCGATGTGGTATTTGGTAATACTCCAACAAACCCTTGTCCAAACCCATTCGGGAACTGGATCCTCCAGCTAAAACTAACCCATAAAGTTCGGATGGTTTCATGGTTAATATTTAATTCGGTGATGGAATCATGGCAATTTCATCGTATGAATTTATGCTTTCGTTTTCCTTGGCGTAATTATGGTTCACCGCAAAAAATACGGAAGGTAAACTTTTAAGCTCTGGATATGTGTGCTCCAAGAAAATTTTTAAATCTTTCACCGTAGTTGGAATTTTTCTCCCTGAAATATTCGACGTTGGAATGGATAGCGATGGGGTGCCTACAATGTCTTTGGCTTTACCATATAAAAGAACTGTCATAAAATCAACCTATTAGTTTTTGTTTTGTTTGAATTTTGGTTAGATAGGCTGGTAGGTTTTATTTTAAGTGAGTGAAATTATTAAAAATCAAACACAGTGTTGCCATTTTAACAAGGTGAGATTTATTTTAACTTTTCTTTAGATTATTTCCACCAACGGCATATACTTTTCTATAATTTTGAACGTTCTGCAAGCAGAACCTCAACTTTATTTGAAAATGAAAAACGTATTTCAGTATATCCTCCTTTTTGCTTTTGCACTATTAATTTCTTCTTGTGGTAATTCCGATGATGATGTAAGTTTCGACATCAACAACAGCGAATTGGGCCTTGGTGAAGAACCCGATGATTGTTTGGGATTTGGAGAAAATGAACTTCTATTATCCATTCAGGATGAGTTCACTACCCTGCCAGGAAAGGTGTCTATATTGTTCAAGGTTTCTGATTTAATGGGCAATCCAGTTTCTGGTTTATCAGCTGATGAATTTACGATATATGAACAAGGAAGAAACGACGATTGTTTCAATTTGATTTCTTCTTCAGAATCTTTCGCTCGTATTTCACCTAACACTCAGGTGTTCAACAACAATACCCTTTTGGTACTCGATTTAAGTAATAGTGTGCTTCAAAGTAGTTTAAATGAATTGAAAGCGGCTTCCACTAGTTTCATCAATAATGTGATGCCATCTCCTGCTTCGGAGTCTTTTAAAATGGCCATTTATTGGTTTGATGGTGAAGACGAACTTCATTTATTGAACCCCCTCACCTCTTCGTCTACAGAATTAACGGCAGCGGTTGATGGAATTACAGCAGATATCAGCAACGACCCATCCACCGATTTGTATGGTGCTGTGATTAAATCTACAAATATTGCCGAAGATTTATTGGATGATAGTGTTGATGCGATAGGTGCAGCTTCTGTGGTAATTTTCACTGATGGTACCGACCAAGCATCTCGATATAGTGAGTCTGATGCACTTGAAGCTGTAGAAAATGCGGACAGAAATATTTCCTACTTCACCATTGGTCTTGGAGCTGAAATTGATACGGAGGTGTTGACCGATATCGGAAAAACTGCCAGTGTTTTTGCCAGCAATAAGGAAGAATTGGAAAACACCTTTAACGAAATTTCCCAAAGAGTATCCGAACAAGCCAACAGTTTTTACCTTTTTGAATATTGTACGCCAAAAAGAGATGGTAGTGGAGAAAACAACTTGGTAATCCAAGTAAACCACAGCGGACTTGATGGTGCGGTGCAGACCAAATTTAGTGCCAACGGCTTTACGGGAGGATGTGAGTAACCGTATTTAATCCTTATCTTGGGTGTCGATTTTAATTAAACTAAACAAAACTATGACACCCAAACAAAACTCCATTCGGATTTTTATTTTCACCCTTTTATTGGGAGTAATTTTTAATGTTCAGGCCCAAAACATCAGCCCTTTAGAGGGTAGATGGGATTTGGAAATGGATTTTATGGGAAAAACTTCCCCTTCTTGGTTAGAAATTAGGCACTCTGGTCATGCCACTTTATTGGGACGCTTTGTGTTTGCATTTGGTAGCGCAAGACCAATTTCCGAAGTAAAAACTTATGGAGAGAACAAGTTCACTTTTAGCATTCCCAACCAATGGGAACCCAAGGGAAGCGATATGATTTTTCATGGCGAATTGGTGGATGATCAATTAAAAGGAACCTTAATCTATACAGACGGGTCTGTTTTACATTGGACAGGTGTTAAAGCACCAACGCTGGCTTATACCGAAGACCCAAAATGGGATAAAACCATTAAGGTTTTTAATGGAAAAGATTTATCTGGATGGCATGTGGATGGTGAGAAAAACCAATGGACCGTAAAGGATGGAATTTTGACAAGTCCAGAATCGGGTTCCAACTTTATCACCGATCAAAAATTCCAAGATTTTAAATTGCATGCAGAATTTCGTTTTCCAAAAGGAAGCAATAGTGGCATCTATTTAAGAGGAAGATACGAAGTTCAAATTGTGGACAGTGAAGGTTTAGAGCCTGCCGATATTTATATTGGAGGTGTTTATGGCTTTTTAGAGCCCAACCAAAATGCGGGTAAACCTGGAGGAGAATGGCAAACCTATGACATCACCTTAATTGGAAATAGAGTGACTATTGAACTCAACGGTAAAACTATCATTTCAGATGCGACCATTCCAGGGATTACAGGTGGAGCTTTGGATAGTAAGGAGGGCGAACCTGGTTCTTTTATGATTCAAGGGGATCACGGCCCCGTTGAATTTAGAAGTTTTGAAGTGACTCCACTAAAAAAGTAAACCAATCTACAAGTAATAAAAAACCCCGCTCTATTGGCGGGGTTTTTCTTTTTATTGAACTGTTAATGGAGTTATTTTTATATTCCTCCATTTCACTTTTATTCCGCCTCCATCATGAATTTGAAGTGCAACGGCACCTTTGCCTTCGCCTATTTTTTCATCCTTCAATTCTACCATTTTAACTCCATTGAGCCAAGAGGTGATTTTTGTTCCAGCAGCTCTGATTTTCATTGTGTTCCACTCCCCCATTTTTAGGTTTTTGTCCAATTCAGGGTCTGGCTTGATCAACCAACCTCTACCGTAGGACTCGTAAATGCCCCCTGTGTGCAAACCTGGAGGTGCAACTTCAACTTGCCAACCACTTACTTTGGTACCATCAAAGGTGGAACGGATAAAAACTCCGCTGTTGCCATCGGCTTCTTGTTTAAATTCTAAGGTCAACTCAAAATCTCCATAGAAATCTTCTGTAGATAAGTAGCCATATTCTGCTTTTGGCCCGCTTTCACAAATCAATTCACCATTTTCCACGTACCATTTCTCCTCTCCATGGTTCACCCATCCATCCAAATTTTCACCATTGAACAGGTTAATGGTTTGTTGGGCGGAAATGCCTTGAAATGCCAAAAAGGCCAATGCAATTGTAATCAGTTGCTTCATAATTAATTGATGTTTATTTAGTTTAATTTATGTGCTTGTTATTAACGTACAATCAGTCCATTGCCCGTTTTTTGGTCGTTCAATGGTTTAGAAAGATCAATCAAAAATCCATTGATTACCGCGTAGGCATATTTCCCGTCTTTTTTCAAAAAGAAAGTAGGATTATCTCCAGGGCCGAGCCTAAATTCATTCAGTTTAAAATCTTTGTTGACCAGAAGAACAGGTAACTCGGTGAATTTTTTCTGTTCAGGTTGTTGCGTTTTTACAAAAGCGATTCCGTTTTGAAGCAATTCAAAAGGGTTGGAAAGATTGTCTGTCTCTGCAATCTTACCCTGAACAATAGTGTAACCACTTGCATCAAAATTTTCGTACCCGTAGTATGTAGATAGATCCCCTTGGTCGGCCACCGAACTTTGATAATAAAAATCGTTGTGACCTTTGAGGTCCACTTCATTTCTAAAGATGCCCAAATCAATGATGTATTTTTTACCCAATAACTCATAGCTGGCATTCGTAATTTTTAAATCGAACAGCATGCGGTCGTTTTTCGGGATTTTTTCATAATCCTCTGTGGGAATACTTTTAAAAGATTCGTTGGCAATAGTATACAATGCAGAAATAATGGAAACAAAGTTGAGTTTTCGAATCTCTTGTTTTTCTGGATCGTTTTGGTAACCTCCCGATTCAATTAAAATTAGACTGGTACCCCATTTGGCAATATTGTCACCAAAGGCTCTTGGCTCAAAATCATCACTGTATCGTCCTACCTGGCCAGGCGCATAGTTTTGGATGATATTGTTCATGTACACAATCACTTTCATAGCGTTGGCACGAACTTCATTAATATCCTTTTCGTAATTGTAGGCTGTGGCCAAATAAGAAATTGTAGCTGGTTTTTCGGTAAGCTCTGCATTATAATACGTGCTTTGGTCGTGCAAATTGAAACCGAAATCGGCATCTAAACTATCCCTAATCCTTTTTAAAGCTTGACTCTCTGGAGATTGTAAGCGCAATGCATCACGATTGATATCCACACCTAATGCATTTCGTCTTTGGAACACCTCTGCTCCGTCTGGATTGAGCATAGGAAGAAAATGTAATTTGAGTTTGGAAAGAATAACTTCCTTTTCTTCCTTAAATTCAGGAGCATCCAAAAAATGAAGGATGTCAAAAATAGCTTGTGTGGCAGTTGGTTCATTGCCATGCATTTGCGACCATAGAAAAATGTTACTTTCACCTGAACCAATGCTGATCAGATTCAAATCGCGTCCCTCGATGCTCTCCCCTACTTTTTGAACTTCAAACTTTGGGTTGGCTTTTAATTCTTGAATCAAAGGTTGAATATCGGAATGCTTGATTCTTCGTTTTCCTATAGAGGTCTCTTTATATTGCTCGTAAGAATCGTAAAGCTTGGTGGTGATTGCGTCTTGTGCTTGTGCTGAAATAGCAAACAAGCCAATGGCCAAAGCCCATATTTTTTTGATCATCATTTTATTTCGTTGGTACGGGTTTAAAATTAAATTTTTTGGTGGCATTTCGCACCTTATTTACAAAATCCATGCCTGGGTCATCTTTTACAGTTCTGTAACCTTCATCCACTTCCAGCCATAAGGGGTGATCTTCAAACAAGGTATACTCTTGATGGCCTATAACATATTCAATATCATATTTGGACGCTAGATATTTTACTAAATAAATATTGGATTTCAATTGTTTCTTGGTCAATGGCATATCTTCTGTACCGCCCACATTTTCAATACCTATGGCACAATGGTTCAATCCAATGGTATGTCTGGCCATGGTTGTTTCGGGCATTAACCTATAAATAGTTCCATCTCGGTCTACCAAGAATTGTGAAGAAACATTGAGTCCGCTTACATTGACCAAATCGGGTCTCCAATTGGGCAACGTAGAACGATTAAAAGCTTCAAAGGTTTTACCCAAAGTAGGGATAACCGTCCAATGCAGTACCACCATTTTTGGGGTGATATCAGGGGTGTCCTGAACCAAATTATATCTTTTGGCAAGGTATTCTATAGTGAGCTCTTCGCGTTGTTCATCAAAAATTAGGGGAATATCCACTATTTCTTTTTTGGAAGCACAAGCTCCTAAAATTAAGGTCATAATAAGGAGGAATCCTTTTCTTTTCATTCTAAGGTATTTTGTAAGGTGTCAATGGGAATTGCATAGCAAATCATCAATTTTTTTCTGCCCCACTCCCGCGCTTTCTGAACATCTTTTCCCATATAAATATCAATTCGGTTTTTCCAGCGGTAGTGCATTTTATCCTTCACATAAAAGGTGTCTGGAAAGGTATCAATTTTAACCATGGTATTGTGGACAAGTCCCATTTTTATCAAATCCCTGGATACTGCGATGGTTTTCATACCAGGTTCTAGAGTGTCGCCCCAAGCGGCCACGGAAGGATTTAAAGTATCTGTTTGCCAATACACCGAGTTGTAGGCCGATGCTGTGACTTCATGCCCAATCCATTCAAATTTTTTAGGTGGTGCAACAGATTCTTTTTTAGGTGAACAACCCAAATAAATAAAGCCAATACAGCTAAAGTATAAGAGTAATTTATGGAAGTGGCTATTCAAACGAATCTAACTATATTTAAAAGCAGAAAGTTACAAATAGATCCTAAATCATGAAACTACTCAAACGTGTTTTGCTACTTCTGGTCCTTGTATTAGGAGTGGTTATTTACCTGAATTACCCCAAATTGAATATCATTTCTGGCTATGCGGCCAAGAATGTTGCCTCAGGTGTTTATGTGGCACATCGTTCTGCTGCATCCATGAACCAATATGATAATAGTGCGCCATTGGTTGAGTTGGCCGTTACTGAGGTGGATGAAAGTAATGAATCTGCATCTTCCACTGTTTATGGTCTTATGAAACGAACGGCAGTTTACCGTGATGGTCTAGGTGCAGTACTGGTGAATGATGATTACAACCCTGATAAAATGACGCTTCGGCCTAAGAGAATCCAACCTTTGGATACCATTCCTTATCCATTTGGACAGGCAGCTCCTATTGATACAATATTACCAGAGGTGGATATGGGTCAAATAAATAAGGCTTTGGCTTTGGCGTTTTCGGAACCAGAGATTCAAAAAACAAGAACGTTACTTATATTATATAAAGGACATTTAATTGCTGAAAAATATATCAACGGCTTTGACAAGGATACCCCTATTTTGGGTTGGTCGATGACCAAAAGTGTGATGGCCACTTTATATGGTATTTTGGAGCGTCAGGGTAAGTTAGAAATGGATTGGCCAGCTCCAATTGCGGAATGGAAGGATGATGAGCGAAAAGACATTACATTGAACCATTTGCTTAGAATGCAAAGTGGTTTGGCTTGGGAGGAAGATTATACAGGCATTTCTGATGTGACCAGAATGCTATTTTTGGACAGTGATATGACCCTTGCACAACGAAATAAAAAAGCAATTGCCAAACCTACTGAAATTTGGAACTATTCATCTGGTACTTCGAACTTACTTTCTGGGATACTCAGGCAACAGTTTAGGAGCCATCAAGAATATCTGGATTTCCCCTATTCATCACTTTTGGATAAAATTGGGATGTATTCTATGGTTTTGGAGGCGGATATAGCAGGAAATTATGTGGGTTCGTCTTATAGCTGGGCCACCACTCGTGATTGGGCTCGTTTTGGTCAATTGTATTTGGATAAAGGCATGTGGAATGGAGAACAGTTGTTTAACCCAGAATGGGTTGACTACATAACAACACCTACTCTACACTCCAATGGAACTTATGGTGCTCATTTTTGGTTAAATGCAGAATGGATTTATCCCGATGTTCCCAAGGACCTTTTTTCATGCAATGGTTTTGAAGGCCAGTACGTATTTGTGATTCCATCCAAAGATTTGGTGGTTGTTCGCACAGGATTGGCAGAAGATCCTTATTTTAATATAAATGAGGTGCTTTCGACCATAGTAAATGCCGTCCCTTAATAGGCTTGATGTATTAAAATGGGGATAAAACCACATTTTAAAGGTACTTCACAACAATAATTTCATTTACGGGAACTCTGAAACTACATTTACATTGTAATTAATCAGAAAGTAATTTTTTCATTTTCATATAGTGTTCTCGTAAAAGAGTCTTGACCAAACGGCAAGACTCTTTTCTATTTAGGGGTATTCCATTTAATTGCTACATCTGTCTTTCGCAGGTAGGATTTATACTAATTGCTCGGATTACTAGAATAATTGGGTGTTATTCTACGCACAGGGAAGCATCAATTTCTATTTTAACAGTGATGACAACAAACAAGGAACACTTCACAACAATAATTTCAAATTCAGAAACTACAGGGGTAGATTTACATTGTAATTAATTCAGAAAGTAATTTTTTCATTTTCATATAGTGTTCTCGTAAAAGAGTCTTGACCAAATGGCAAGACTCTTTTCTATTTAAGGGTATCTCATTGGATTGACACCAACTTCAGAATGACAATTGTTTATTGTCAATTGATTTACGGAATCCACTTGTCCTTACCAAAGTCAGGTTTACGCTTTTCCAAGAAAGCATTTCTACCCTCTTTAGCTTCGTCGGTCATATAGGCCAATCGCGTTGCTTCCCCTGCAAAAACTTGTTGCCCAACCATACCGTCATCAGTCAGGTTCATGGCGAACTTCAACATTTTAATGGAAGTTGGCGATTTCTCCAATACCTCTTGTGCCCATTGGTATGCAGTATCTTCAAGCTCATCATGTGGAATCACAGCATTGACCATACCCATTTCAAAAGCTTCCTGGGCAGAATAATTTCTTCCCAAAAAGAAAATCTCACGAGCTTTTTTCTGTCCTACCATTTTAGCTAGATAAGCAGAACCATAACCGCCATCAAAACTGGTTACATCGGCATCGGTTTGTTTAAAGATGGCATGCTCCTTACTCGCTAAAGTCATATCGCACACCACATGAAGGCTATGTCCTCCCCCAACGGCCCATCCAGGTACCACTGCAATCACCACCTTGGGCATAAAACGAATCAAGCGTTGCACCTCAAGAATGTTCAAACGGTGGTAACCATCCTCACCAACATAACCTTTATGGCCACGCGCTTTTTGGTCTCCCCCACTACAAAAGGCCCATTTACCGTCTTTTGAAGAAGGCCCTTCACCAGAAAGCAACACAACACCAATAGAAGTATCCTCTTGGGCATCATAAAATGCTTTGTACAACTCACTGGTAGTTTTTGGGCGAAACGCGTTTCGAATGTCAGGACGATTAAAAGCGATACGGGCTACCCCATTACATTTTTTATAAGTGATATCCTCAAATTCCATGGCAGTTTGCCATTTGGGTGATTCCATAAGTGCAGTATTTAATTGGATTACAAAATAACGGAAATTCTACATTTTCGACCGTAATTAACCGCCACTTCATTTATTAGCTTAACCAACAATGAATTAAAAACATTAATTGTTTAATTTAACAACTACTTCATTTTTGGATTTAACTGATAAAAACCTAAAACTATGGCCAAACTATTTCTACTCAAACCTGATTTTTCAGATAAGAACATGGATGAAAATGCCAAGTTCTATTGTCCGTCCTGTGCCCAAATCTTAGGAGTTATTACTTATTATCCTGTACTCAAAGAAAAATTGGATATCATTTACATTGATTTTAAACGTCCAAGAAAAGAGATTGTAGATTTAGTGGGTGAAGAAAACCAAGGCTGTCCCAATCTAATTTTTGAAAAGGATGAATTATCTGATTTGGATGATCTTGACTACTTAGAGTCTTATGGTGAGTTTTATTTTCAGAACAAAGCACCATTGATTGCAGAATTCTTAGCCGAAAAATATGGGATTGGAGTACCCCATTAATCTAAAACAAGTCACTTTTTTACTTCTTTAAGGTTGATAATCAAACAATAATGAATACATGTGAAGCATAAATTCATTATATTGATATACACATAATTAACCGAACAATGGAAAATTTTCAAACTCCGCTGGAAGCATTTTACTTTTGGTTGGAAAAGAATCCTGACCGCATTTTTTTAAGACAACCGATACAACGAAAGTTCATTGAATACTCCAGAAAAGATGCATTTGATCAAGCTATTAGGGTTGCTGCCGCTTTGCATAAAATGGGATTGAAAAAGGGAGACCATGTCGCACTTTTATCGAAAAATTGCGCGCATTGGTTCATGGCTGATTTGGCCATGATGCTTGGTGGGTTTGTTTCAGTGCCTCTTTACCCAACATTGGATAGCGATAGTATTCACGAAATATTGATTCACAGTGAGAGCAAGGCCATTATTATTGGAAAATTGGATGATTATAAATCCCAAAAAAAAGGAATCCCAGAAATCCCAAAAATTGGAGTGGCCCTTTATGGGGTTTCAGAAGAATTTACTTGGGAAGATTTGGTTAACAATACTTCAGAATTTGAACCCTTCAATCAAAACCCAGAGGATTTGATCAGTATTATGTACACTTCGGGCACCACGGGTAACCCCAAAGGTGTAATGCACAAAGTGAAATCGTTTAATCTGGTGGCTCAAAACGGTTTAAAATCTTTAGAGTTTAAGGATGAATCCAAGTTTTTCTCCTATTTGCCCTTATCCCACATTGCCGAACGTATAGGAATAGAAATGGGAGCCATATATGGTGGTGGGACTGTCAGTTTTCCTGAATCTTTGGAAACCTTTGCAGAAGATTTGGCCTTGGTGCAGCCCAATACCTTTTTTGCCGTACCCAGAATATGGCAAAAATTTCAAGAAGGTGTATTAAATAAAATGTCGCAAAAGAAGTTGGACAAATTACTTTCCATTCCAATTATAAATGCATTGGTGAAGAAAAAAATCAAGATGAAATTAGGTTTGGGTGATGCCCAATTCTGTGCTTCAGGAGCTGCTCCAATTGCGGTAAGTCTTCAAAAATGGTACCGAAGGATTGGAGTGGAAATTCATCAGTGTTATGGAATGACGGAAGACTGCATCCTTTCCCATTTCAACTTGCCAGGCACCAATAAATTTGGTGCGGTTGGCAGACCATTGCCAGGTGTGACCTCAAAATTGTCTGCCGAAGGCGAAATATTGATCAAAAGTGATGCATTAATGGTCGGATATTATAAATCACCAGATCAAACGGCTGAAATGTTTACGGAGGATGGTTTTTTAAGAACTGGTGATCTCGGTGAATTTGATCACGATGGGTACCTTTCCATTGTTGGGCGAATAAAAGATCAATTTAAAACAGACAAAGGAAAATACGTAACGCCATCTTTAATTGAATTGGAGTTGTCCAAAAACACCGATTTGGAACATATTTGTGTGGTGGGAACAGGAATTTCCCAGCCCATAGTTTTAATTATTCCATCTGAAGCTGGACGAGCTAAAGGGAAAGAAGGTTTGAACAGCTCTATCCTGAAGTCTATTGATGAATTGAATCCGCATCTTAAAAAGCATGAAAAGCTTGAAAAAGCTGTAATCATGAAGGAAAATTGGACCGTTGACAATGGTTTAATGACCCCTTCCATGAAAATTAGAAGAAATCGTATTGAAACCATCCATCAACCCATGTATTTGGAGTGGTTCTCCAGACCTGAAAGAGTCGTGTATGAAAGCACATAGTCTTGTCATACTTTTTAATTCAATGTATTTTTAGTTCCAAAATCTAAAAGTATGAGCAGTGATTGGCTTAAAATGTGGAATACAAGATTTGGGCAGAAAGAATACGCCTATGGCACACAGCCGAACGAATACCTAAAGAATAAATTGCAAGAATTGGAACCTGGAACCATTTTGTTTGGAGCGGAAGGTGAAGGTCGTAATGCAGTCTATGCAGCACAATTGGGATGGCGAGTTTCCGCTTTTGATATTAGTGAAGAAGGCAGAAAAAAAGCTTTAAAATTGGCGGAGAAAAATCAAGTAGACCTTGATTATAGGATTGGAGAATTAAGCAAACTTGGCTTTCAACCCGAACAATTTGATGCCATTGCTTTAATTTATGCCCACTTCCCTCCCAACGTTCGTACTGGCTTGCATAAATTATTGAATAGTTACCTGAAACCTGGAGGCACAATCATTTTTGAGGCTTTTAGCAAGGATCATTTGGAATACAAACAAGTCAATCCAAAAGTGGGAGGTCCAAATAATGTAGACTATTTATTTTCTCTGGACGAATTGCAAAACGATTTTTCCAATTTTGAAATCCTCGAACTCAAAAAAACAACAGTTCAACTCAATGAAGGTGATGGTCATGTTGGAATTGGTTCTGTGATTCGATTTATGGGCAAAAGGAAATAACTAAACCGCTTTACTTCTGGAGTATTGAATATCCGCCATGTTCTGATTGGCCCATTGTGCCAAATCTTGAATTATCGGCATCAAAGTTTTTGTTCGGTCAGTTAATGAATATTCCACTCTTGGAGGAATTTCTGGATATGCTTTGCGATTCACCAATCCATCAACTTCCAGTTTTTTAAGGGTAACGGTCAGCATTTTTTGAGAAATAGTGCCAATGTATTTATGTATTTCATTAAAACGCAGTACCTCCATGTCACTCAACAACATTAAAACCAACATCGACCATTTATCCCCGAACCTATCCAATACATTTCGTACGGGACAATGTTCTTCATCTGCATAGTTTTTCACATTATTATCCATAACTATCTCTTTTTCAATAGTAATTACCTAAAGGTAAGTGGCAAACCTTAAGGTCTGCTCTTGTGGAAAAGTAACTTACTATTTACCTTTGACTTACCAAAAGTAATTAAATAACTTTAATAAATTATAAAATGGCTAAAATATTGATAACTGGTGCAACTGGGGGACTAGGTGGCACCACCGCTAAATTGCTAAAAGAGAAAATAGATGTAAGCAACATTGCAGTATTGGTAAGGGACAAAGAAAGCGATAAGGCAAGAGCTTTGGCTGCTGAAGGATTTGAGCTTCGTTTGGGAGACTATGACAATCTGGAAGCATTAAAAGAAGCCTTTAAAGGCGTAGACACACTTTATTTTGTTTCCGCCAGCGATATTGGAAAACGTATTCCACAACACAAAAATGTAGTTGAAGCAGCTACAGCATCAGGAGTAAAGCACATTTTGTATACCAGTACCGTTCGTAAAGATGAATCGTCCGACGCACCATTATTTGCTGTAGTGGATGCCCACATTAAAACAGAAGAATGGATAAAGGAATCTGGCTTGACCTATACCCTTTTGCGCCACAATTTGTATGCAGAGTTAATTCCGATGTTCTTGGGTGCAAAAGAACAGTTGTTGCAATCCAAAACTATTTATTTGCCAACGGGAAATGGAAAAACTTCCTTTGTGCCCCGTGAAGACTTTGCAGAAGCAGAAGCCAATATTCTTGCTGACCCATCCAAATTTGAAAACAAAATATTGGAGTTCAATGGTAGCGAACAAACCAGTTTTGAAGAGGTTTCCAAATTATTGACCGAAACATTGGTAGAAACCATTGGCTATGTTTCCCCTGAAGTGGATGAGTTTAAAACAACCATGGCTTCGTACCAATTACCTGAAGAAATCATTGGAATGTTGACCATGTTCAGTTTAGGAATTGCCAATGGGGAATTCGACCAAACAACTGATGATTTGGAAAGTGTATTGGGCAGAAAAACGAAAACAATTAGTACTTTTTTAAGTGAAGTTTATTCCTAATCGAATCCTTAATGTTATAAAGAAACCCAAGCCATATGCTTGGGTTTTTTGTTTCTGACTAGGTATTGTTGATTTATAATACTAAGTTCAATGACAAATTCATTTATCGCAAGAAATATGTCCTTACCTCCTATTTTTGTTGATGAAGACATAAAGGTGACATCTAAATGTCGTGGTGCTGTCTATATGCGAAGGATAACTTTGTTCGTGAATTTAAAGCCATAATTTATGAACAATGCATCCATAGGAGAACGCCTCAAATACCAAAGAAAAATAAAGGGGTATTCCCAAGAAGAACTTGCCCACCGAACCAATGTTACTGTCAGAACTATTCAACGGATAGAAAAAGAAGAGGTGTCCCCTCACCTCAATACCATTAAATTATTAGCGGTTGCGTTAGAAATAGAAGTGGACGATTTGGTGGTGCTGACCAATCCCAAGGATGAAACTTTAAAAAAGAAATGGTTACTTTTAATGCATGCCACCCCATTGGTCGGATTGTTTTTGCCCCTTCTCAACGTACTTATTCCTTTGTTCCTTTGGATTCATAAAAGAGAGGACAATCCCATTTATAACGAACATGGCATAAAGGTCATCAACTTTCAAATAACGGCCTTGATCTTGGCAGTACTTTCTTTTGTGAGCTTGCTCACTATTGAAAAATGGGGCTTTTTCATCTTCATTTCAGTAGTTCCTATATGTGTGGGTATTATCATATTCAACATTATATATGTGGTGCAAAAAAATAAATGCTATTACCCTTTTTCCATACCATTTATTCGTTTAAATAAAAATCAATTGCCTACTCTCCTACTGCTATTTGGGATAATTTTCTTTTGTAGCTGTTCAGGGCCAAAATTGGAAACCCTAGAACGACTGGATGGGTCTTTGATCACAAAAGATTCTGTTACAAGAAAAATGAATCAATTAATGGAAGATGCCCAAATTCACGGTATGGCCATTACGGTATTCAACAATAACCAACCCATTTACCAAAAACAATTTGGATATAAAGATTACCTCAATAGAATTCCATTAACAGACTCTACAAATATGTATGGAGCTTCTTTTAGTAAGGCGGTATTCGGGATTTTGGTGATGAAAATGGTAGAAAAAGGAGTAATTGATTTAGACACTCGACTGGAATCATATTTACCCAAAAAAATGTATGAATACGAGCCTAAAACAAGTTGGCACGATGATTTTTCAACTTTGAAGGAAGATTCCTTGTACCACAAAATAACTGCTCGTATGTGTTTGGACCACACAACAGGTTTCAAAAATTACAGATGGTTTGAAGAGGATTACAAATTAAGGGTGCATTCGGAACCAGGAACAAAATTTGGCTATAGCGGAGAAGGTTTCATCTATTTACAAGTGGTTTTGGAAAAGCTAACTGGAAAGGGATTGGAAGAACTTGCACAAGAAAACATATTTAAGCCATTAGGAATGAATAATACGGCCTATGAATGGAAATCAAAATTTGAAAATGATTATGCTCTAGGACATGATGAAAATGGAAAATCCCTAAAAAAAGATAAAGATAATGAGCCAAGGGGCGGTGGAACTTTAGAAACAACCACAGAGGATTACACTAAGTTCTTGACCGCAGTACTCAGTCAAAAATTGATTTCTGAAGAGTCCTACAACGAGATTTTTAGCCCTCATATTAAAATTAGTACCGTAAAACAATTTGGTGAGGAAGCCAATATTTTTACCGACAAATATGATGACATCAATTTTGGTTATGGTTTGGGTTGGGGCTATTTTGAAACCCCTTATGGAAAAGCTGTTTTTAAAGAAGGTCATGGTAGTGGGTTTGTACATCATTCCGTTTTGTTTCCTGAAACAGGAAAAGGCGTCATGATCATGACAAATTTTGAAAAGGGCAATAGTATTTTCAAAGAAATTTTGGAGGTTGTAATGAAAGACGTTTATACACCATGGGAATGGGAAAATTACATTCCATATGACAAAAGATAAGTACAATTAAAGCTTTACAAGTATCTTTACATAAGCAAATTTGAGTTTTAAAATAACATGGCAAAGAAAAAATACACCATTTCGGTAATTCAACTAAATCTGAACAATACACCAGAAAACAATCTAGAAAAGTGCATAAGTTGGGTGCGTAAAGCGGCATCCCAAGGAGCGGAGATAATATCCCTTCCCGAATTGTACAGCAGTCATTATTTCTGTCAAATTGAGGATACCGAAAATTTTGCCTTTGCAGAACCATTGTATAGCACCTCCTTTACGGCTTTCAGTGCGTTGGCCAAAGAATTGGGTGTGGTAATTATTGTTCCTTTCTTTGAAAAACGAATGGCTGGCATCTATCACAACAGCGCTTATATTATCGATACAGATGGATCAGAAGCAGGTTTATATCGAAAAATGCATATTCCAGATGACCCTCATTTTTATGAAAAGTTCTATTTCACCCCTGGCGATTTAGGATTTAAAACCATTCCTACCCAAAAAGGGAAAGTGGGTACCTTGATTTGTTGGGACCAATGGTATCCAGAAGCTGCGCGGTTAACTGCTCTTCAAGGTGCTGAAGTGCTTTTCTACCCTACTGCCATTGGATGGCATCCGCAGGAAAAAGAAGAATTTGGTGAAAAGCAGCATGGTGCTTGGATGAACGTGATGAAAGGTCATGCTGTGGCCAATGGAGTTTATGTGGCGGCAGCCAATCGAATTGGATTGGAAAAATACTTACCCGATACTGCTGGAATTGAATTTTGGGGTTCCTCTTTCATCTGTGGTCCTCAAGGCGAAATTTTAGCGCAAGCTTCCCATGATAAAGAAGAAATATTGATGGCGGAAGTAGATTTAGATCTTCAGGAGAATGTACGTCAAAATTGGCCGTTCCTTCGCGATAGACGAATAGATATGTATGGTTCCATCACCAAAAGAGCCATTGACTAACATGGGAGCAAACAATTTTTGGTTTCCCGCTGAGTGGGAAAAACAGCAAGGAATTTTGCTTTGTTTTCCCCATAATGGCAACGATTGGCCTGGGAAATATGGAGCCATTCAATGGGCCTTTGTGGAATTCATTAAAAAAGTGGCCATATATGAAGAAGTGTTTTTGGTAGTTGCTTCTGAAAAACTGAAAGAAAAAGTAACTGGCCTTTTGGAAATTGCACATGTGAGCACCAAAAAGGTTTCTTTTATCATTCTCAAAACCAATCGTAGTTGGATGAGGGATTCAGGTCCAATTATCGTTAAAAAAGGAAAAGAACGAATCGCCTTGAACTTTAATTTTAATGGATGGGCCAAATACAACAATTACAAGCTAGATAGTAAAGTTCCTTCTACATTTGCGGACTTTTTGAAAGTGCCCACACAAAAGGTTACATACAAGGGCAAGCCTGTAATTTTGGAAGGTGGTGCTATCGATGTCAATGGAAAAGGCACTCTGATTACTTCCGAAGAATGTTTATTGGATCCAAAAGTTCAGGTGAGAAACTCAGGATTTACCAAAGAAGATTACGAAGCTATTTTCAAAGAATATTTAGGGGTTACAAACACCATTTGGTTGAAAGATGGGATAAAAGGCGATGATACGCACGGTCACATAGATGATTTGGCACGATTTGTAAATGAGGATACCATTGTTAGCGTTGTCGAAAATGACCCAAAATCTTCAAACTACTCCCCACTTCAGGAAAATTTGCAACGTTTGAAAGCAGCAAAACTCGAAAATGGAAAATCCCCAAAAATTATCGAGTTGCCTATGCCTCATCGTCTAGATTTTGATGGTCTCGAATTACCGGCCAGTTATGCCAACTTTTTGATTTTGAACAAAGCTGTTTTAGTTCCGACCTTCAACGATTCCAGAGACCGAGAAGCTTTGAATATTTTAGCAGAAGCATTTAAGGATAGAGAGGTGATTCCAATTAACGCCATAGATTTAATTTGGGGGTTTGGAACGTTACATTGCTTGAGTCAGCAGGTACCAGTTTAACAGGTTTTAACCAATACAGCCCTTAATCCTTGCTTAAGGCTTTTGTACCTTTGCAATGGGACTGTGTAATGTGCTTTTCAGTCCAATTTTAGTTCGGATTTATGAATTGGAAACAATCGTTCAGCAAGGAGTTAAAACTTTTTTTTAGTCTAGGTCAAAGTAGACGCAATTGGAATATTCCACTTTTGGCTTCCATATGTGTTGGGATTCCATTATTGGTCGGTCTTTATTTTGACAATCTCAGATTGGGCCTAATGGGAAGTTTGGGAGGTTTGGTAATTCTTTATCTGCCTGAAACAGGTAATAGAACATCTAGATTTGTTACCATTCTAGTAGCCTCTTTTGGTTATATCATTTCCTTTTCTGTGGGACAAATATTCAGTTTTCACCCCGTTGCATCGGTAATTGCTTTGGCCCTTTTCACATTTTTGGTGCATTGGATTGTTTTAATGTACAAAACATCACCCCCACGCAGTTTTTTCTTTGTGATGATTGCTGCTTTGTCCATATGTCAACCTTTTCATTTGGAAACTATTCCAACTAAAATCGGGGCATTGAGTCTGGGTACCATGGAAGCATGTATTCTAGGGACCATTCTTATCCTTTGGAAAACAAATCGATCAAAAGATCAGGAAGAGAAAGAGGTATATTCCATTTTTCTTAAAAACGATGCCGCTGACATTTGGGAAGCAATTGTTACCGCCGCTTTTATCTCAGGTGGACTGGCCCTTGGTTATGCTTTGGGATATCAAAATCCGTATTGGATTCCAGTTTCCAGTGCTGCCATCATGCAAGGGGCCTCATTGTATCATATGACCCAAAAAATGGCCTATCGAATTTTGGGAACCTTTGTTGGTTTGGGGCTATGTTGGTTATTACTAACTTTTGTGGATACCCCATTGGAAATCTGCATTGCCATTATCATACTACAATTCATTATTGAGTTATTGATTACCCGTCATTATGCTTTAGCGGTGATATTCATTACACCTATGACCATATTTTTATCCGAAGCTGCTAGTCCACTTATGGCCGAACCAAGTACTTTGGTTGAACTTCGATTTTGGGAAATTTGCATAGGAAGTATACTTGGCGCCCTAGGTGGCTGGGTGCTTTATAAGGAAAAACTTAGATATTCCACTTTACATGGGCTAAAGAAATTGAAAATTGGAAGAAAATAAAGTATTCTAAGTTTCACGAAAAAAAACAGGCAACCGTAAAGATTGCCTGTTTCATCATCCAAAAATCAAAATTCTACCTACTCTAGGTCTGCTTGCATTGCTTTTTTAATAACTCTAGAAGAAGCTCCAACTTTTACGGTGTAAGAGCCAGGCTCCAAACTCCATTGGGAGCTATTTTCGTTCCAATAGCGTAAACTCTTTTTAGGAATAACAACTTTTAAGGTATCAGTTGCTCCTGAGGCCAAAAGTGCTGTTTTGGCAAAGGCTTTTAGTTCTTGCTCAGGTCTATCTATTTGAGTTGAATCTTTGGAGACATAAAACTGAACCACTTCTTTACCAGATAATTCACCAATATTGGTCACTGGTATGGCCACTTTCAAAGAATCATTTTCTTGAATCATTGTCATATCCCCATATTCAAATTGGGTGTAGGAAAGTCCATAGCCAAAAGGATAGGAAACATCCAAACCAGCTTTATCAAAATGACGATAACCTACATAAATACCCTCTTCATATTCGGTATAATCCACATCTTTTACCATTTCTTCAGCAGGCACTTCATCTTTTCCAAAAAGCAAATCCGTCATTTGCATAGGAGCTCCATCTTGCGGGAAATTAGCATTACTGGCGTGATCATCAACATTTATGGGGAAAGTCATGGTCAATTTACCACTAGGATTTACGGCACCGCCTAAAATATCGGCAACAGCATTTCCACCCTCTTGACCTCCTTGCCAGGCCAATACAATTGCATCAGGCTGATCTTTCCAAGAAGCGGTTTCAATTACCCCTCCAATATTCAACACCACGATTACCTTTTTATTTGCTGCATGAAATGTTTCGCAAGTTGTTTTTAGCATATCTTTTTCCACTTCGGACAACAAAAAGTCATTAGCAACTTTCCTGTCACCACCTTCACCACTGTTACGGCCAATCGTGATAATGGCAACATCACTTTCTGAGGCAATCTCTTGCATTAGCCCATTATCGTATGTCATTTCTGGAGGCAAATAAGGATCAAACATGGCATTGATGCCCTCTGGTTTTATAAAAGCTTCCGCATTGGCACTTTTATGTGCTTCATAGGCCTCTTTTGCTTTTAAACTTACAGTAAATCCAGAGTTGGTGAGTCCCTCTTCCAAAGAAACAGAATAAGCTTCGTTCACATCGCCAGAACCTGTTCCTCCCGCAATAAAATCGTAGGAGTACAAGCCAATTAAAGCAACATTTTGCCCCTTTGAAATGGGCAGTGCATCTTTGTTTTCGAGCAACACAATACCCTCAGAGGCAGATTTTCTAGTGATATCGGCATGTGCTTTTAGATCAGGGTTTTCACCATAAGTGTAGTCCTGCATTTTCTTACTTTTAAAAATTAGGGTTAAAATGCGTCGAACAGAAGTGTCCACAGCCTCCATGTCCAAAGTGCCATCTTCTTGCCCTTCAATAAGAGCTTTCCATTGTTTTTTAGTGCCAGGTTCCAATAGATCGTTTCCTGCATTAATCATTGCAACGGCATCGTTTCCACCAAACCAATCGGACATCACCAAACCTTCAAATCCCCAATCATCACGTAAAATATCGGTCAACAAATCCCTACTTTCAGAGGTATAGGTTCTATTTACCTTGTTATAAGAGGACATTATGGTCCAAGGTTGTGCATCTTCTACTATGATTTCGAATCCCTTAAGATAAATTTCGCGCATAGCACGATCAGAAACCCGTGTATCATTAAAATTACGGTTGGTTTCTTGGTTGTTGGCCACAAAGTGTTTTACCGAGGTACCAACCCCGTTGGATTCGATGCCATTAACCATCGCAGCACCTATTTTACCTGTAACCACTGGGTCTTCGGAATAATATTCAAAGTTTCGACCGCAAAATGGATGGCGGTGAATATTGGCGCCAGGGCCAAGTATTACGTCAATTCCGTATTCCAAAGCCTCGTTCCCCATGGCATCCCCTACTTGATATACCAAGTCCGTATTCCAAGTTGAAGCCAATAAAGTTGCGATTGGAAATGCGGTACAATAAAAGGTTCGATCAATATCTTCACGGGTCGGCTCAATGCGCAAACCTGCAGGGCCATCGGATAAATTTATGGCTGGAATTCCCAAACGTGGTGTTGCTACAATAGTACCTACTACCCCTGGTATTCCCTCATCAGGATCAACCATTCCAACGCCAGAAGCCATCCCAGAACCTTTAAGCAAATGGAGTTTTTCTTCCACTGTCATTTGTGAAAGTAGGTCCTCTACCCTAGCTTCAATGGATTGGTTTGGATCTTCATACACATCCATTTTTCCATTTTCGTTGCGGTCTAAAAATGTTTTACCCTGTAATGTGAGTTCTGTTAGGTCTCTCTTTTCTTTGTAGTCATCTTCAAAATCCAAAAATTGGGATTTTAGATACCACCATCCAATAAGTCCACCCAAGATTCTATTCCCAGAATAATACCGAGGGTTTTTAATGTAATTCGAAGAAATTTTTTCATGTTTGTTTAGTATGTGACAATATGCCACAAATATAAAAATAATTTTTATGTGACAAAATGACACAAATCACTATTTTTGTTTTCATGAACTTGAATGATTTTTACGAAAAGGGAGCGCAACTGTTTTTGCCCAATCTATCTGTAGATTTAGTAATCATTGGCTACACCGACAGTAAGCTTAAATGTTTATTGCTTCAATTGGGTGATAAATGGATATTGCCAGGGGGATACATTTTACGCACAGAATCTGTAGACGATGCAACATTGCGCATTTTACAGGAGCGTACGGGATTGGATGACCCTCACTTTAAATTTTTATCGGTATTTGGAGGTAAAGACAGAAAGTTTACAGAGGAATGGCGGCAATTTTTTAAAATCAACAACCTTCCTTTTAAAGAAGATTATTGGACCAATGACCGTTTTGTGACCCTGGCCTATTATTCTTTGGTGGATTTTGAAAGTACTACTCCTGTTATTGGAAATTTGGACACCGCTTTTGGTTGGTTTGATTTAGACCAATTGCCCAATATGATGATGGACCACAAAGAAATTGTTTTGACGGCCAAAGAGCGCTTAAAGGAAGATGTGCGTCACGAATATTTATCCTACAATCTATTAGCAGAGGATTTTACCATGCCTCAATTGCATCAATTGCATCAAACTATTTTGGGAGAGGAATTGGATCGAAGTCGTTTTCAGAAAAAAATGTTGGCTTCTGGAATGTTTGAGCGTCTTCCCAAACTGCAAACCGATAGCCCAGGAAGAAAACCTTATCTATATCGTGTAAAAAAGGACTAGAATGGCTTCAATAGCTTGATTTAGCGGTGGAATTGACTTAAATTGGTTACCCACTTAATAACCAAGCCATGAAACCCAACTACTATTTCTCCTTCCTTGCTTTTATTTTCATTTTAGCCAGTTGCTCTCAACCACAAAATTTTGATATCCTCATTAAAAATGGGCAGATCGTAGATGGTTCTGGTCAACCCTCTTACATTGGAGCGGTTGGTATAAACGCCGATACTATCGCTGCCGTTGGGGATTTGGGTGATGCCACTGGAACTACCGAGATTGATGCTACTGGTTTAGCTGTTTCTCCAGGATTTATAAATATGTTGAGCTGGGCAACCGAATCTTTGATTGAAGATGGACGGTCTATGGCAGACATTAAACAAGGCGTTACACTTGAAGTTTTTGGAGAGGGCTGGTCCATGGGACCGTTAAATAAATCTATGAAAGAGGACGAAAAAGAAAGTCAAGGTGATATAAAATATGAAATCGCTTGGGAATCTTTAAATGAATATCTGGAATACTTGACCACCAAGGGAATATCCCCGAACGTAGCTTCCTTTGTTGGAGCAACCACCCTTCGTGTTTACACGGTTGGGTACGAAGACCGCGCCCCTACTCCACAGGAATTGGATACTATGAAATTGTTGGTGAAAGAGGCCATGGAAGATGGTGCTTTGGGTGTAGGATCCTCCTTAATTTATGCCCCAGCCTTTTATTCTAGCACCGAGGAATTGATTGAACTTTGCAAAGTAGCTGCTGAGTATGATGGTATGTACATTAGTCATATGCGCAGTGAAGGTTCCAGATTATTGGAAAGTTTGGATGAATTGATTCAAATTGCAGATGAGGCTGGGATCAGAGCAGAAATCTATCATTTAAAACAAAGTGGAAAGGAAAACTGGACCAAGTTTGATGATGTGGTAGCTAAAGTTGATTCGGCGAATGCGGCAGGATTGCATATTACTGCAGATATGTACAATTATGTTGCAGGTGCTACAGGATTGGATGCCTCTATGCCGCCTTGGGTACAAGAAGGCGGGTATGAAAAGTGGGCAGAACGTTTGCAAGATCCTAAAATCCGTAAGCAATTAATGACTGAAATGACAACTCCCACAACTGAATGGGAAAGTTTGATGATGGCAGCGGGGGATCCCAGTAAAATTCTATTGGTAGGATTTAGAGCAGATTCTTTAAAATATTTAACTGGAAAAACTTTAAAAGAGGTAGCTGAAATGCGAGGCGCTTCTCCAGAGGAAACTGCGATGGATTTGGTAGTGCAAGATGGAAGTCGCGTAACCACCATTTACTTTTTAATGTCGGAAGACAATGTAAAAAAACAAATTGCTTTGCCTTGGATGAGTTTTGGTTCGGATGCTGGCTCCCCTGCCACTGAGGGTGTATTCTTAAAGTCGAGCACCCATCCAAGAACCTATGGCAACGTGGCCCGATTGTTGGGTAAATATGTGCGGGATGAAAAAGTGATTTCCTTGGAGGAAGCTGTCCATAAACTTTCACAATGGCCTGCCACCAATCTTAAAATTAAAAAACGAGGCAGTTTAACCGAGGGTAATTATGCCGATGTTGTACTGTTCGACCCAAAAACCATTACCGATAAAGCAACTTTTGAAGACCCTCACCAATACTCAGAAGGGGTTTTGCACGTTTTTGTTAATGGCAAGCAAGTATTAAAGGATGGAGAGCATACTGGAGCAATGCCTGGTCAAGTAGTTCGTGGTCCTGGTTACATTAAACAATAATGAAAATTCATAAATTCAATTTTTAAATGAGTCCCCTTACATTCTTTTATTCAATTATTTTATCCTTTCCATTTTTACTTGGAAATACCTCTGAAAATCAATCCAAAGAACCTGAATCTTTCCCTACGCATTGGTACGAGATATCAACTATTGATGGAGAAGATGTAATTTTTATTCCTTGCGATTACCAGAACACAGAGTTTATTTTTGAAGACACTGATAAAAAAAACAAACTCATTGAGGTAACGGGACAAGATGGATGGGAAAGTACCGTGGATGGAATTATAACTATTGATGATACAACCACAAAAGTGAATATTAGAAGACCTGATAATGTCAAAATCACCTTTACAGTCACCAAAATCAGCCCCTATTTATCCAATTGGTCGTGGAAAGAGCCTAATTATGATGGCGGAATGACGCAATATTCCACTAAAATGACCTCAGAAGCTTTTAAGGATAAGTTTAAAGTGGTGGAAGAACCGCCGTGTATGTAAATAAAAATTAAAGCATCTCGTCCAATTAAACTTTAAACTGCTTAAAATCAAATTTATATATCTTTATGATTATCAATAAACACTAAACTTGATAATTATGAAAAGACTACTTTCCTCTTCATTTTGGGTAACTTCCCTGATAATCGGACTTTATAGCTGTCAGCAACCACAAAAACCTGAACAACTTTCTGGACCTGATTATTCCGAACAAGTTAAACAAATCATTGAGGCTAAAAACGAAAAGGTAGAAGCTTGGTATTTGGCTGGCCAAGTAGATTCTGTAGCCACTATTTTTGCAGATAACAGCATTCAAATGCCCCCAAATATGCCACCTTTGGTAGGGATTGAAAATTATAAAACAGGTTGGGCACAAAATTTTCAATTTGGAAAATGGGATTTTGATTTGATGACTCAAGAGGTTAAAGCTTCTGGAAATCTAGCAACTGAATTGGGAAAATATACAGTGATTTTCACTCCCAATGAAAACTCTCCAATACCTCCAATGAACGATAAAGGAAATTATGTGGTTCTTTGGGAAAAGATTAATGGGGATTGGAAAATTCTTTGGGATGCGCCAGTAAGCGAGGTGCCTTTGCCTATGCCAACTATGGACTCTTCTCCAGAATAATTATTGGGTTTTATTTTTCGCTTCAATCCACTTGGCCATATATTTTGTGCTGGACATGGTTTGGGATTGCAGCATTTTTCCAATAAAGTTTTTGGAACGGTGATAATCTAAAGTTTTGGTTAAGGTTTGGAGTCGCTCTTTAAATTGTAGTTGAAGTTTTTCTTTATTGTAAAAGTTTTGAAGTAACCAAACACCTTGCTTTTGTGCATTCCTCCAGATTTCTTGATCGTGGTATAATTGAATTGCAGCTTGGGCAAAGATGTCCCAATCGTCAGTAATGGTTCCATTCCAGTCTTGGTCTCCGTGCATTCCTTCGGCCCCGATACTTGTGGTTACAGTTGGGGTTCCCGTTCGCATGGCATCCAATAATTTCCCTTTGATTCCTGCTCCAAATTGAATTGGTGCCAACAATACTCGTGAAGTTGTAAGAACCTCTTTCGCATTTTTGGCCCAACCCTCAACTAAAAACCCATTGTTAGGATCGTGCATTTCGTTTACTTGTTGAGGCAAATAGGCACCATAAATATGAAGTTCAGCTTTAGGCAATTGTTTACGAATGAGTGGCCATATTTCATTTCTTAAAATTTTCACTGCATCCACATTTGGAGCGTGTTTTCCATTTCCAATACTTACGAATCCTTTTCGTTCCTCAAAACTGGGTAACGGTTCATCTAAAACATCAACCATAAAGGGCAAGTGGAGTAACAACTCAGAAGGGATTTGTAATTGCTCCTCCAATATGTCCATTTCGAAGGTGGAAATCATCAAGCTAACATCACAGCGATAGATACTGGCTACTTCACGAAGGGTTATGGGATGGTTTTTCCATTGTGCCAAATCAAAGGGGAGATTTTGCTTATGTGCCTCTTCCCTAGCCTTTCGCAAAGCATGAAGGTCTTCGGTATTTAAAATACGAAGAGCATTGGGAGCAAATTCAGCTACCCGCCACCCAAATTGTTCTTCCATCATAAAACGGTCGAATACTACCACTTCAGGCTTTAATTCTTGAATGAAGTCATCAAAACTGGAATGATTTAGCTGAATGGGAGTCTCTAAAATTCTCATTGATTGTAAGTCCAAGCTATATTCAGTTTTGCTTGCCGTACTAGCAAAAGTAATTTGATATCCAAATGCCAAAAACGCTTCCAACAGTTGCTGCATACGACCTCCAGCGGCCGTGGTGGTAGGCTCGGGCCAAACATAACCGATAACTAGGAGTTTTTGAGACATGGAGGTAAAAGTACGAAGTTGGAGGTAGAAAGTTAAAACTCCAGTGCAAGACAAGTTCAAATTCAAACTTCAAACTCAAAATCTTATCATCGAACAATCCAATAATCGCTTAATGACTCAAATTTACTCGAAGTACAATTGTCAAGTTGAAATTCAAGTTCAAGCTCAAATTCAAAAATCTAATAATCCAACAATCGAACAATCAAGCAATCCAAAAATCTAAGAATCCAAAAATCTAAGAATCCAACAATCCAATGCTACATTCTAGCGGCAAACTTTTTAGAGATGCTGGATCGTAATTTTCGTTCGTAATCCTCCTCCAACCACTCTTTGTAGTTTTTGGTGTTGTTCATGATGCAATACGAATATTGTTTTACCCGATACTGAATTTCGTCTTTGAGCTCTTTGGCCAAAATACGCGCATCGAAAACATCTTCACTGTTTTCCACGCAGATTTCAGCATGTTGCTCAATACTCAATTCCAGAACCTCCTTAGATTTTCTTCCTTGGGCAAATATCTTTTTGTACTCTTCTTTTACATCAAAAGTTATGTTGTCGGACTTACTAAATTTAGCTCTGAGGTCATCTGGCATTTCATAGACAAAGTCACGTTCAATTTCCTCATCATTTTTAATGTTTTCCAAATAAAAATCGGGGAAATGGAAGATTTCTTGCCAATCAATAGGTGCATCCCAAGGACCAAAACGAGCCAGATTGTTACCTAAATCAATAACATTAAACTCATCTTTGTTTGGCAACACCCTTGATCCCCTACCGATCATTTGGAAATATAGGGTCAAAGATCTAGTGGCTCGATTCAGAATTATGGATTCTACGGTAGGTTCATCGAAACCTGTGGTCAAAATACTTACCGAAGTTAAAATAGCATCTGGGGTGTTGGCAAACCACTCCAAAATATCTTTACGTTCTGTGGCTGTATTTTTGTTATCTAGATGTCGAACATTGTAGCCCGCCTTTTTAAAGGTTTCGTAAACGTAGAGCGAGGTATTGATCCCATTATTAAAAATAAGCGTTTTGGTTCCTTTCGCAATTTCTTCATAGGCCGTAAGCAACTTGCCCAGCATGCTATGGTTGCTATAAAACTCATCGGAAGATTTTACGGTATAATCCCCGTTGATTCCCAATTTTAGGGTACGAAGGCTTACATCATAATTGTAAAGATTAGCCTTGGCCAAAAATTCCTTATCAATCAACGATTTAATGGATTCCCCAATGATCAAGTGTTTGTAATTATCCTTCATGGGGAGTTTGATGTTGGAGCTCAATGGCGTTGCAGTTACTCCAAGAATGGTAGAGTTTTCAAAGTATTTGAAAAGCTTCCGAAAGGAATTATAGTGAGCCTCATCAATAATTACCAGACCAATATTGTTGATTTTCACCTTTTCTTCCTGCAGACGGTTGTTCAAGGTCTCTACCATGGCCACAAAACACATGTAATCGTCTTGGTCCATCAATTCCTTGACCTCACTATTGATTACCTTGTTGGCCACTCCGAACCCGTGGAGCATCTTAGAGGTTTGTTTGCTTAATTCGATGCGATGGGTAAGCACCATTACTTTTTTACCCGTTTGCTCAATAAAGCGACGTGTGATTTCAGAAAAAACCACAGTTTTCCCTCCACCAGTGGGCAACTGATATAATATATTGGTGCCCGTGGGAAGTTTTTCCAGTTGGGTGAAAATCTTATTCAGATCTTCTTCCTGATAATCGTATAATTTCTTCTTCTTAATCTTTTTGTTTACCTGCAAAGGATATGGATTATGGGTTCTTCAATAAAAAACCCTACAAAATTAGGAGTTTTTTGGGCGTAAGCCCAATTGTATTTCTGGTTTTCTATCAAGATACTATCAACAATTTGTTTTCATACGAGTTTTTCGGCAAATCCTTGCTATTGCTCATAACATTTTGATAACAATAACATTTTCGGTTTGGAAATAAGGCGAATATGACGTATAATGATAGCTTATAACACTTACAAAAAACCATACTTCAGCATGAGGCAGCTTAAAATTATCAAACAGGTCACGAACCGCGAATCCAAATCCCTTGACAAATACCTGCAGGACATCAGTAAAATTGATTTGATTACTGCGCAGGAAGAAGTTGAGCTAGCACAACGGATTAGGGAAGGTGATCAGGTTGCTTTAGAAAAGTTGACAAATGCAAACCTTAGGTTTGTGGTATCTGTGGCAAAGCAATACCAAAACCAAGGATTGAAATTACCCGATTTGATCAATGAAGGGAATGTAGGTTTGGTAAAAGCAGCCAAACGTTTTGATGAAACCCGTGGATTTAAATTTATTTCCTATGCGGTTTGGTGGATTCGTCAATCCATTCTTCAAGCCTTGGCCGAACAATCCAGGGTGGTGCGATTGCCATTGAACAAAATTGGTTCCATAAATAAAATTAAAAAGACCTTTTCCTATTTGGAACAAGCCCATGAGCGTCCACCATCTCCAGAAGAGATTGCCAAAGAATTGGATATGACCGTATCTGAGGTGAAACAATCTTTAAAGAATACAGGTAGGCACGTTTCTATGGATGCACCTTTAAAAGAAGGGGAAACTTCTAATTTGTACGATGTACTCAATGCGGGAGATTCACCAAAACCAGATAACGGGCTGATGCATCAATCGTTGAACACTGAAATTAACAGGGCATTGGATACGCTTTCACCAAGAGAAGCAGATGTGGTGCGTTTGTATTACGGTATCGGTGACCAACCCTCCATGACCTTGGAAGAAATTGGAAGTACTTTTGATCTTACGCGTGAAAGAGTACGTCAAATTCGGGAAAAAGCGATCCGAAAGCTGCGGCACACGTCTAAAAGCAAAATTTTGAAATCGTATTTGGGATAATTTACCAAAACCTTAAAAATAGAAAAGGGGATGTTGAACAACATCCCCTTTTCCATGATATACTACTTAAACATCAAGGTTTGCTCAACAAACTAATTTCAAAATCGGTGAGCAGTTCATTTAAATCTCGAATAAAATTCAAGTAAGCGCTGTTTTCTTGGTTATAATTTTTCATTGGATAACATTTGGGGTGTTTATCTATAAATAATCTAGTTCGGCAAGTTGGTTTATGGTCAATATCTCGTTGAGTTCTTGTAAAAAAGCCAAGTATTCTTCTCCGTAGGTGTCGTACAACATAGTTCTTTATTGGTATTAAGTTTGGGTCTATGGTATAACGTGAATCTATTTTAAAGATTATATGAAAACAACATTTTGTGGTGAAAAGGCCTACTTAGGTTGTGTAAATTCAATTAATCTTCCATTTCCAAAATGTCAAGCTCTACTTCAAAATCCAACTCGGGATCTGTTTTGCTTGGTCTAATGTTGAATTCATCATAAATAAAACATAGACTCATCGGTAACCTTCTACGTTCGGTATTGGTCATCAATCCTAATTTGGATTGTAGTTCATTCTTAATTTGAAATGCTTTGTTGCTGATCTTGGGGTTTGAATGGGATTCCAACTCGGTCAAAAAAGGAATTTCTTTCTTATCCCCTACTTCAAGTATTTCATCCAATAACATCAGTTTACATTCCACATCGGTACAATGTTGGAACAGTGGATAAAAAATGCTTTGCAGGTATTCGGGTAATTCGTTTTCTGCCATGATGTTGCTTTTTTACATAGTTCTAAACACTTCCATTTCAAAATCTACCTGCTCTTCCACAATCGGGTATTCCTGAAGGAATTGATCGTAAAGAAAAGCATGGTGCTTCATATCGTTGTCGGTTTTACAGAGACGGGAAATTTGGTCTGTAATTTCCAATAAGCTTCTAATTTTCATCATTTGAAGACTTGGCCCAACCTTCTGGCAAGCATTGTCCAGAGCTTCAAAATTTCGGTTCATCAGATGTATTTTGGCACTTCCGATAAACTCAAGAATGTTTTGTTTGAACACTTTTACCAACTCTTCCATAAGCTCCATCTGTCCCATACAATCTTCGAGTACGGGCTTTAGGTTGATCTTATTGGATGTATAGTCAGATTCCAAGGTTCGTTCTATAAATTGAAAATTCGTTGTAAAATTCTTTGGGGGAGTCATGTTTTTTTGGTCGGTAGTGGTTGGTATATTTTGCGCTATTTGCTTCAACTCGTTTACTAATTCTGCTTGTTCATCCGTTAAGCGTGTTTTTTCCAGTGCTTTTATCAAACAAATGCAGCGATCCTGTGCTGCTGGAGTCAGCGGAGCGGCAAATGTGCTTTCAATTCCCACTTTTTGATAAATTTTCTGCAGTTGTTCCATTTCTGAAATCCCGAACACCTTGCTTTCCAATCCGTGCTTAAAGAGCTCAAAGGATTTTTTCAGTTCACCTGCTTCGACAACACCCAATTCTTCATATGAAAATGAGCTCAATCCGATTTCTAGTTTCTCTAGATAGTTAAGTAATTCTCGCGTCCCCAAAATATGTATAGAAAAATGGTTAATCCTTCTAAAAATCTCCAATTAATTGAGGGATTACAATTTATTGTTATGTACCTACTCTATTTTGTTGTCAAATTGTTTTATTTGTATGTATAAACAACCTGAACATGAAATATTTTTATCTATTATTTAGTATTGCCCTGCTCACTTCTTGTGGGGAGAAAAAACCTGAAAAAACCGAAACTTTGGAAGAAAAAGCACAACGAATCCATGATTCAGTGATCACCATTGATACGCATGACGATATCAACGTTCAAAACTTTACCGATAGCATCAACTATACCCAACGTTTGGATACTCAAGTAAATCTGCCAAAAATGAACGAAGGTGGTTTGGATGTGGCTTGGTTTATTGTGTACACGGGTCAAGATACATTGACTACTGAAGGATATGCCAAAGCGTCTGAAAATGCCATTTCTAAATTTGAGGCCATTCACAAATTGTGTGAGGAAATTGCTCCTGATCAAATTGAACTGGCTTTGACTTCTGATGATGTTCGCAGAATTGTAGCTGCAGGAAAAAAAGTGGCCATGATCGGCGTTGAAAATGCCTACCCTATTGGTGAAGACCTATCCAAAATTGAAGAATACCAAAAACGTGGTGCCAGATACATTTCATTGGCGCACAATGGACATAGCCAGTTCAGTGACTCAAACACTGGAGAAAGAGATAGTATTTGGATGCACAATGGTTTAAGTGAATTGGGTAAACAAGCTGTTGCCGAAATGAACCGTGTTGGAATTATGATCGATGTTTCCCACCCATCCAAAGAAGCTATGAAGCAAATGATCGAGTTGACCAAAGCTCCAATCATTGCTTCCCACTCTTCTGCCAGAGCTTTGTGTGGACATAGCCGTAATTTGGACGATGAGCAATTGTTGTTAATGAAAGAAAACGGCGGAGTTGTTCAAACCGTAGCATTTAGCTCTTATTTAAACACCGAAAAGAACGATGCCAGATCAGCATATGTTAGTGAAATCAGCAAGAAAGTTGCGGATTCTTTGGGCATCGAATGGTTCGAGCGTTCTCAATTTTCAACTTTGACTCCTGAACAGCGTGAATCTTTCTTTGCTAACTACAGAAAAGTCCAAGGCATGGCACAAGACTTGGCTGCCAAAGATCCAAATGCCCCACCAGCAGTCAATGTTTCCGATTTTGTGGATCACATCGACTACATGGTGAAATTAATTGGTATTGACCACGTAGGAATCAGCTCCGATTTTGATGGAGGTGGTGGAATTGAAGGTTGGTCAGATGCTTCGGAAACCTTTAATGTTACCTTGGAATTGGTAAAAAGAGGATATACCGAAGAAGAAATTGACAAACTTTGGGGTGGCAACCTATTAAGAGTGCTTGACGAAGTTCAGGCCGTGGCCAAAACTTTGAACTAGGAGTTTTCCTCCTTTTCCTTTTTTGCCAAACGATCTTTTACGTATTCAATTTTTGTTTTTCCGTGGGCCCTTGGATTACCATTATCATCCAAGTTCACCATAATAATATTGTCTACGGTAACAATACTTTCGTGGGTCATCTTGTTTCTTACCTCGCAATTGAGGGAAATTGAGGTGACCCCGAATTTTATTACATCAATTCCAATTTCAATCACATCCCCTTCCGTGGCGGTGCTCATAAAATTGATTTCGGACATATATTTGGTGACTACCTTTTTATTTTCGAGCTGAATAATGCTATAAAGCACAGCCTCTTCGTCTATCCAGGCAAGTACTTTCCCGCCAAAAAGTGTTCCATTGGCGTTCAAGTCTTCGGGTTTAACCCATTTTCTTGTGTGAAATCGCATTGTGAAACGAATTTAGATTCAGGGACAAAGTTACTTTAATAGCGTTTACATTGTAACTTCTTTACCCTACTAATTTTATATAATTATCAATTTGAAACAATTCATATTCAGGCACTAAATAGAACATAATTTTGAATAGCTTGAATTTAAAATTCCGCTAAAAATAAGGTTGTATTTTGCATAAGGCTGTTTTTTTAGTATTTGATAGGGAATTTCATCTTCTTGTTCATAACATCGTTAACAACTATCACGTTTGGAAAAAGTGTCTGGATTTTGATTGCGTAATTTTAGGAAAACTTGCAACCATGGACTCACGATCCAAACGTCTAGTCGACATACGTCCAGACATTTTAAAGGCCCATTTCAACAATCAAATGGGTTTTGATGAACGTTTTCAGAACCAAACTTTGCGCCCCGTAATCAAGCTCCAGAACCTTTTATTGGTTGAGGCTTTTAAGAATTACGCGAACAAACATAAGGGTGTTTTCTATGGTCTTCCTTTGGAAAAAAAGATGGAATACATAGAGCGTGCCATTCAAAAGGACATCAAGTTCAGGAATGCTCTCAAAGGCATGATCATTGGTCAATTTACCGTTGAAGAATACCGCGATTACATTACAAATTCATCCGCATTGAATAAGCGAATGATGAATATTGTGGTGGAACGGTTAAAAGATCAGATTCAATTGTTTGAACAGGAAGAAGCCTTGTTACAGGACTGATTCTCCATTCAAGTTGGTGGTGAGAATGTCGCTCATCAAATCAAAGTAAGGACGAATTGCCTTAAAGGATGAATCCACTTCATCCAAAAAGTTATCGGACAACACTTCTTTATCAGTAAACTTTCGGGTAAAGACATATTGTTGTTTTTTAATCAGATCAATATCTGGATGGTCTTTATCAAAACCTTTAGGTGCTGTTTTTAATTCATCTCCTTGAAGATCTCCCCAAATATTTTTCAAATTATCATGACCAATTACGTCTCTAAACTCATTGGCATCCATTTCCAATTCCTTTCTAATCCGCTTTAAATCTTCTTTGTTGGGAGCCCAAAAACCTGTAGCTATCATAGAATCTCCTGGACTTAAATGCACATAATATCCTCCTCTTAAATGAGCACCTAACCTTGAAAACGAAGCTGCCAAATGACTTTTATAAGGGGTTTTGTCCTTGGAAAAACGAACATCCCTATAAATTCGGAACATTTTCATTTTTTCTATCTCATCGTGGTGTTCCAATTGTTCTTTCACAGATTCAAAAAAGCCTTTCACTGACTTTTCATGCAATTTGAAGGTGGGTTTGTTTTCTTCAAACCATTCCTTATTGTTATTGGCCCTCAACTGGGACAAAAAATCAAAAACTTCTTTTGAAACTGTAATTTTAGATGCCATTTGATTGATGATATGTTATTTTTAATCTAAAGTTACCCTTTTATATGGGTGCGTGGTAAGGATTTGTCTAATTTTAAGACAATAAAAGGCAGTATGGATAAAGATAAAATTATAGCCGAACTCAATAGGCATAAAAAAATGCCGTATTTAGACTTCAGGTTGAAGCAAGAAACGGAAGAGTTTACCGACACCCTTTTTTATACACTTTTTGATACCAATACGCCAGTGGGTGTGAATTTGGAGATGTTGGAAAACAAGTTCAACCATCTAATGGACAAGGCTTGTATGGAGCTTGAAAAACCGAGTGAAGAGCTTTGGAATAGCTATATCGCCCAACTCCCTTTAATTTTAGAAAAATTGAATTTGGATGCCGAAGCTATTTTAAATTGTGACCCAGCCTCGCTGTCCATTCAGGAAATTTATATGGCCTACCCAGGTTTTTATGCCATTTCTATTTATAGATTGGCCCACGAATTATATATGGCAGGCGTTCCTTTGATTCCAAGATTAATGACAGAATATGCGCACAGACAAACTGGTGTGGATATTAATCCAGGGGCTAAAATTGGAAAATCTTTCTTCATTGATCATGCCACAGGAGTTGTAATTGGAGAAACTGCGATAATTCATGATAATGTTAAAATCTACCAAGGGGTAACTCTTGGCGCTCTTTATGTTGCAAAAAACTTAGAGAAGACCAAAAGGCATCCGACCATTGAAAACAATGTCACCATTTATGCCAATGCTACAATTTTAGGAGGTGAAACCGTAGTAGGCGCTAATTCAATAATTGGTGGTAACGCTTGGATTACGGAATCCGTGCCGCCCAACTCAAAAGTATATCACACCCCAGAAATTAAAATTAAGACAGCACCCAATGTCTAAAAGCATACTCGATTTAATCGGAAATACACCTTTGGTCGAATCCAAAGTTCTTAATCCTAACCCCAACGTAAAGGTTCTATTTAAGTTAGAAGGAAATAATCCTGGCGGAAGTGTCAAAGACCGTCCAGCTTACAACATGATCAAGAGTGGTTTGGAGCGTGGAGATTTCACCAAAAAATCAAAACTTATTGAAGCCACCAGTGGCAATACAGGAATCGGCCTAGCCATGGTTGCCAGTCTTTTTGGATTGGATATAGAATTGGTAATGCCTGAAAACTCAACCAAGGAACGCGTACAGACCATGCGTGCCTACGGAGCCAAAGTCACCCTTACCCCTGCTGAAGTTGGAATTGAAGGTGCACGGGATTATGCAGAGTCCAAAGTGGAAAAAGAAGGGTACATTATGATGAACCAGTTTGCCAACAATGACAATTGGCAAGCACATTATAAAACTACGGGTCCTGAAATTTGGCGAGATACCGATGGTGAAATCACGCATTTTGTTTCCAGCATGGGAACCACAGGAACTATTATGGGTACTTCAACCTATTTGAAAGAACAAAATTCCGAAATCCAAATAGTTGGGGTGCAACCCACAGATGATTCCAAAATTCCAGGTATTCGAAAATGGCCTCAAGAGTATCTCCCCAAGATATTTAATCCTCAAAAAGTTGACTCCGTAATGGAAGTGAGTGAAGAGGATGCGGTAGTTATGGCAAAGAAATTGGCCAAAGAAGAAGGTATTTTTGCTGGAATGAGCAGTGGTGGTGCAGCAACTATAGCATTTCGTCTTGCTGAACAGTTGGAAAGTGGCACCATTGTTTCGATAGTCTGTGATCGTGGTGACAGATATCTTTCATCGGATCTTTTTGACGATTGATGGAACCTCCAACTTTCTAAAATCTTTCTATTTTAAGTCATTTGTCCTCATAATCCTTCTTAAATAACGGTTTATCGATAGGATAAAGACGATAATGC
Source organism: Flagellimonas zhangzhouensis (assembly GCF_900102925.1). GTDB lineage: Bacteria > Bacteroidota > Bacteroidia > Flavobacteriales > Flavobacteriaceae > Flagellimonas > Flagellimonas zhangzhouensis. The sequence continues at coordinate 1,233,216 of NZ_FNKI01000002.1, forward strand.
TTTTTGGAATTTACTTTACATCAAATTTGAACCCCAAATCAATTTTGATATGAATACAATTTCAAAGATTATTACCTGGAAAAGAAACCTATTCGCCAGTATACTTGTTTTGATTTCTTTGATGGTACTCGATTTCTATGGTGTTTACACCAATCAATTTTACTTTTTGAAAGCCGATAACTATATTTTTTCCGTTTTGGCTTTAGTTCATCTATTGTATTTGTATGTGGTTTGGTTTAAAATTCGCGAAGATGAACTCCCAGACCCCAAAATGCGTAATGTGGAATATGTGCTATATGCCATCTTATTTGTGTACGGTTTTAAAATCTATGAAAGTATTCAAGTACTGAATTCTGTGCAATTGTACCAAGACCAAATTATCCCATCAACTTTTAAGCCTATGGCAACTTTGAATGTGGTGCTTTATAGTATTCTACCAATTATGACTTTGTACACTTTTTGGCTACGCAAAAAGTTGATTGGCATTTATAATTTTGATAATTACAACAGCAATTTAAATATCTGGCAATAAACTATAGTCCTCTTATATAGTTACCATACAGATCTTTAAATTGTAAACCTTGTTCAAAACGGTGTTTGCTTAATTTGTTGTGTGCCACGAGTCCCCAAAGCAATAATTCTTTCAAGAAATAGGAATCTTCTTTGATCACTTCAGGTTGAAACTCTTTTATTAGGTTATTGAGTGGACCTACTGCATCTAATTTGGATTTATATTCGTCGTCGGTATCATCGTCCAGCAAGTCAAATCCTTCTCCTTCAAAAAACCAAGCCACCAATTCATCGTATTGGGTTTCCTCTTCCCTACGTTGCAATTTTTCGATTTTAGGAAAATAACTTGGAAACAAGGATTTCACCGCTTCTTCTATTAAAGTTTCAGCCACAAATCCAGAACCTTCTTGTTCTCCTTCATAAACCAACTCTATTTTTCCAGTGATAGAAGGAATAACCCCCATAAAATCACTTAAACGAATTGAAGTTTTTTGGTTCCCTGAAATTATTGCTCTCCGTTCGGCAGTGCTTAATAAATTTTCAAAAGCAGTGATACTCATTCTAGCACTCACCCCACTTTTGGCATCGACATATTCACTTTCCCGTGCTTCAAAACTGATTTGTTCCAACACATCCATCGCAATTTCTGGAACATAAATTTTGTCAGATTGACGGTGATCCAGTTTAGCTTCTTGTTTGGTAATCTGCTTTGCTATTTCAATACTTTCTGGATAATGCGTTAAAATTTGGGAACCGATTCTATCCTTTAAAGGGGTTACAATACTTCCCCTATTCGTATAATCTTCAGGATTTGCTGTAAATACAAATTGAATATCTAAATGAAGTCGAAGTTTAAATCCTCTAATCTGTATATCCCCCTCTTGCAGTATATTGAATAACGCTACTTGAATCCTTGCTTGAAGATCTGGCAGCTCGTTGATCACAAAAATACAGCGGTTGGCTCGTGGAATCATTCCAAAATGAATCACACGGTCGTCTGCATAGGAAAGCTTTAAATTAGCCGCCTTAATGGGGTCCACATCACCTATCAAATCTGCTACCGTTACATCTGGCGTGGCCAATTTTTCATAGAAACGCTCACTTCTGTGTACCCAACTTATTGGGGTATCATCTCCTTTTTCTTTTATAAGTTCTGTTGCGTATCGAGAAATAGGGTCTAATGGGTTATCATGGATTTCAGAACCCTCAACAACGGGCATCCACTCGTCCAACAATTGTACCATCAAACGGGCCAAACGTGTTTTCGCCTGACCTCTTAAACCTAATAAATTAATATTGTGGCGTGATAAAATAGCTCTTTCCAATTCAGGGATTACAGAGTTTTCATAGCCCCAAACACCTTCGAATACTTGCTCTCCTTCAGAAATTTTCTCCAAAAGGTTATCTCGAAGTTCATCTTTGATGCTTTTACTTGAATACCCTGCAGCTTTGAGTGCGCCTAGAGTTGTTATGTTGGTATGATCCAAATTCATATGTTGGTTTATCCTTTAATTCTTCTTTTTCTATTTTGTTCGTAGTCTTCAAAAATCATTTCACCTAAACCTTTAAGACCTGTATAAAAGGCTTTTCCCTTGTTCGCTTGGGTAAACTCGCGAACAAATTGCATCAAATAAGGGTCTTCAGCAATCATAAAGGTTGTTATAGGAATATGAAGTTTTCTAGCCTGTTGGGCCATGGCGTAGCATTTTTCAACAATATAGTCGTCCAATCCCACGCTATTTTTATAATAATCACCGTTCGGAAGCCGTAAACAGGAAGGCTTTCCATCAGTAATCATGAATATTTGTTTGTTGGTGTTCCGTTTTCTGCGAAGCATGTCCATTGCCAGTTGCAATCCTGCAACAGTATTAGTATGGTACGGCCCTACTTTCAAATAAGGCAAATCCTTAATAGGAATTGGCCACGCATCATTTCCAAACACCAATATATCCAAGGTATCCTTTGGATAACGGGTCGTAATCAGTTCGGCAAGGGCCATTGCTACTTTTTTAGCAGGTGTGATACGATCTTCGCCATACAAAATCATACTATGGCTAATATCTATCATCAATACCGTACTCATTTGGGCTTTGTATTGGGTGTCTTCCACCACTAAATCATCCTCACTGAGGGAAAAATTGTCCAATCCGTGGTTAACCTGGGCATTTTTAAGGCTTTCCGTCATACTAATGTGCTCTAAAGAATCCCCAAATCGGTATTCCCTGAATTCCCCAGTATGCTCATCTCCCTTTCCAGATTTACCAGTTTTGTGATTCCCTGAACCACTACGTTTGATTTTTCCGAAAATTTGGTCCAAAGCTCTTTGTCGGAGCATCCGCTCCAATTTTGAAGTAATGGAAAGTAATCCTCCACCGCCATTCTCATCATCCTCTTCACCTTCTCCGCCTTGAGGATTATCCGCATCAAATTCTTCACGGATGTATCCCTTGGCTTTTAAATCCTCGATAAAATCATCAATAGTGTAATCTTCGTCGGTAAGTTGATACTCTTGGTCTAATTGACGTAGCCAATCCAAAGCCTCTTCCACATCACCCGAAGTATGGGTGATGAGTTCCTGAAAAATCTCGAAGAGTTTTTCGAACGGGGTTTGGTCGGGTGCTTCGTAATTGGTAAAACGAAACCCTTTTCTTGTATTCATAGCCATTACATAAATTTAAGACAAAACGCTGTAATGACTATGGCTTTAGAAAAAACTTAACGGATTTGTTTAATGACGCTTTTCGAGCACTTTGGCTATATCATTCAACGTATATCCCTTGGCCTGGAGTAAAATCAAGTAGTGAAACAGCAAATCGGCACTTTCATTTAGAAAAAGTTCCTCATTATCGTCCTTTGCCTCTATTACCGTTTCCACAGCCTCTTCTCCCACTTTCTGGGCTATTTTATTGATGCCTTTTCGAAACAAAGAAGCCACATAACTATCTGGATTCTCTTGGTCATTTTTTCTAGAGGCAATCACTTCTTCTAAAGTGGATAAAAAACCATAACCTTGAACATTTTCCTCGGCCCAACAGGTATCGGTCCCTTTATGGCAGGTTGGTCCAACAGGATTTACTTTAACTAAAAGTGTATCGTTGTCGCAATCCACTTCTATATCCACAAGGTATAAAAAGTTGCCACTTTCCTCCCCTTTGGTCCACAAACGTTGTTTGGTTCTGCTATAAAATGTGACTTTTTTGGTTTCTTGGGTTTTTTCAAACGCTTCTTGGTTCATATAGCCCAGCATCAACACATTTTTGGTTGTTGAATCTTGAATTATGGCTGGTACAAGTCCATCTGAATTTTTATTAAAATCTATTTGCATTTTGAATTTTTCTTAGACTGTCACTTCGAGCGCAGTCGAGATGTATATTTTATATCCTTACAGGAATTCCTTCTTCCTTTAATTCTTGTTTCAGTGTGTTGATTTCGATTTCCTTAAAATGAAAAACGCTGGCAGCTAAAGCTGCATCTGCTTTTCCATCTTTAAACGTATCTGTAAAATGGGAAATATCACCTGCTCCTCCTGAAGCAATCACAGGAATATTTACCAAGTCTGAAAGCTCTGCAAGAGCTTTGTTCGCAAACCCATTTTTGGTGCCATCATGATCCATAGAGGTGAACAAAATTTCTCCAGCTCCTCGTTCTTCCACCTCTTTTGCCCATTCAAAAAGGTCCAGTTCAGTAGGCACCTTCCCCCCTACTAAATGAACTCTCCATTGTCCATCAATTTGTTTGGCATCAATGGCTACGACAATACATTGCGAACCGAATTTAGCCACCAATTCATTGATCAATTCTGGTCTTTTTACTGCAGAAGAATTGATGGAAACCTTGTCGGCTCCATTTTTTAGAAGAACATCTACATCTTCCACAGATGAAATGCCACCACCAACTGTAAAGGGAATATTGATGGTCTCGGCAACATGATAGACCAGTTCAGCCAAGGTTTTTCGCTTTTCTTCAGTGGCCGAAATATCCAAAAAAACCAATTCATCCGCCCCTTCTTTGGCATAAATGGATGCCAATTCCACAGGGTCACCAGCATCACGTAGATCTACAAAGTTGACTCCTTTTACAGTTCCCCCGTTTTTTATATCAAGACAAGGGATGATTCTTTTTGTAAGCATATTATTCGTTCTTCACATTCAAGTTAACTCCAGAATAAAATCCGAGATCTTGATTCTTCAACATTTTGGTATAAAGTGCAATTTGACCTGTGTGATAGGAAAGGTGTTCCGTTACATGGATAATATTGCCAACCCCTGAAAAATTAAACCCTTGCACATATCGTTTGCGCAATAGTTCGTTTAATGGAGCATCATAAAAAGCTCTTTTGGCTTCGGAGATGGTATCTTCCAGTTTTTTAATCAGTTCAGCTTTGTTATAACCAGATTCAGTGGAAAATTCTTCATCCCTTTTACGTTCATCTTCAGAATTTTGAATAGAAGCAATCCCATATTGGGTAATGTTGCCACATAAATGAAGAATGAGATTGGCAATACTGTTGCTTGACTCATTGGGTTTTTCCCAAGCCTGCTCTTCCGATACTTGATCTAAACAAATTTTGATCATGCGAAGGCTTTCATTCATTCGGTACCCCGCATTCCAAACCAATTCTTCCTGGAGTTCTTTTTCCTTATCCATTTTCGAGTATGTAGTTTTCCAATTGCTTTAAACTGATTTTGCCTTCATAAATGGCTTTGCCTATGATTGTGCCCTCACAACCAATTTCAGCAAGTTTGGGGAGTTCGTCAAAAGTGGAGATTCCACCACTGGCAATTAAATTTAATCCTTTTTTGGTTTGTTCCAGCATTTTTGTGTATAACTGGAAAGCAGGACCTTGCAACATGCCATCTTTGCTTATATCAGTACAAATCACATAAGTAATTCCTTCCGATTGATACCGTTGAACAAAAGGAATAAGTTGTAAATCTGATTCTTCTTGCCAGCCAGAAACGGCTACCTTTTCATTATTGGCATCGGCTCCTAAAATAATTTTCTCTGGTCCATACGTTGATAACCAACCCAAAAAGGTTTCTTGGTCTTTTACAGCAATACTTCCACCTGTAATTTGTTTTGCTCCACTTTCAAAAGCGATGTGCAGATCCTCATTGGATTTTAATCCACCTCCAAAATCAATTTGAAGACTTGTTTTTGATGCAATGGACTCCAAAACTTTATGGTTGACAATATGTTTTGATTTTGCGCCATCTAAATCAACCAAATGCAAATATTGAATGCCATGCGCCTCAAAATCCTTGGCAACCTCCAGAGGATTTTCGTTATAGACTTTTTTGGTGCTGTAATCGCCCTTGGAAAGTCGCACACATTTTCCGTCGATGATATCAATGGCTGGAATCAATCTCATACTTATAGATTTAGGAAGTTTTGTAGAATATCACTACCAACATCACTGCTCTTTTCTGGATGAAACTGCACCCCATAAAAATTATCTTTTTGCAATGCCGCACTATATTCCAAATCATATTCCGATGTTGCAATGGTTTCTTTTCCAATGGGTGCATAAAAACTGTGTACCAAATAGATGTATGATTTATCAGGAATTTGGGTGAAAAGTTCACTCTTTAAACCTGTAATCTGGTTCCATCCGATTTGAGGAACCTTTACATTATTGGAAAATTTAATCACATCCAAATCAAAAATGCCCAGACCATCCGTATTCCCTTCTTCGGATGAATGACACATGAGCTGCATGCCCAAACAGATGCCCAAAACAGGCTGCATCAATGTTGGAATCACCTTATCTAATCCTGTAGCCTTTAATTTGGCCATTGCAGAACTCGCTTCACCTACTCCAGGAAAAATCACTTTGTCGGCATTTCGAATCTCTTCGGTATCATGGCTTAAAACGGCTTCAAAACCAAGTCGCTTTATGGCAAACATGATACTTTGAATGTTTCCCGCTCCGTAATCGATGATGATAATTTTCATTTATAGCATTCCTTTTGTTGATGGCAATACCATTTTCTCAGCATCCCGTTTTACCGCCATTTTAATGGATTTTGCGAAAGCCTTAAATATGGCCTCAATTTTATGATGTTCGTTAGTGCCTTCAGCTTTGATGTTCAAATTGGCCTTGGCACCATCCGTGAACGATTTAAAAAAGTGCATGAACATTTCTGTGGGCATATCTCCTACTTTTTCACGTTTGAATTCGGTGTCCCAAACCAACCAATTTCGACCACCAAAATCGATGGCCACTTGTGCCAAACAATCATCCATAGGTAAAGCAAACCCATAGCGTTCAATGCCTAATTTGTTGCCTAAAGCTTTGGAAAATAATTCCCCCAAAGCAATAGCCGTGTCCTCAATGGTATGGTGTTCATCCACCTCCAAATCACCATCAACTTTAATGTCCAAATCCATTTGACCGTGTCTAGCCAATTGGTCCAGCATATGATCAAAAAAAGCCAAACCTGTGTTGATGTCACTCTTTCCAGTTCCATCAAGGTTAATTTTAATTTGAATATCAGTTTCATTGGTCTTTCTGGAAATTTCCGCAATACGATTTTCCAATTTCAAGAACTCATAGATTTTTTCCCAATCGTTGCTTTCTAGGGCAATGAAGTCATCCAACTCTTCTCTTTTCACGGTAATTTCACCTGCACCTAAATGAGTTTCATCGTTGATGAAAATTCCTTTTGCGCCTAAGTTCTTGGCCAACTCCACATCGGTCAAACGATCACCGATTACAAACGAATTTTCCAAATCATATTCCTCAGAAAAATATGAGATGAGCATGCCAGTTCCTGGTTTACGGGTATCGGCATTGTCTTTTGGAAAGGTCTTGTCGATGTAAACGGCATCAAAGAAAACCCCCTCATTTTCAAAGGATTTCATGATGAAATTGTGTACGGGCCAAAAAGTTTCTTCTGGGAAAATATCCGTTCCCAAACCATCTTGGTTGGTAATCATCACTAATTCATAATCCAGTTCTTTGGCAATTTTCCCTAAATAAGTGAAAGCTTTAGGATAGAAAATCATTTTTTCAAAGGAATCTATCTGCTCATCCACAGTTTCTTTGATAATCGTTCCATCGCGATCAATGAATAGTACTTTTTTGCCCATTAGTTCAATGCTTTTAAAATGGCTATCAATTTTTTGTTCTCATCTGGTGTTCCGACTGTAAAACGCAAGGTGTTTCCACATAACGGCTGTGTACTTCGGTTTCGCACCACCACTTGCTTATCCAATAATTGTTGGTAGCGTTTGTTGGCGTCGTCAACCTTGGCCAATACAAAATTGGCATCGGTTGGATAAATTTCTTCTATGAATTCCAAACCATTCAATGCCTTAATCAATTCGTCTCTTTCATTTAGTATTTGTTGCACCTCTTGATTGACTAAATCTTGATTCATAACCCGTTCCAAGGCCCTTTTCTGTGTTAATTGATTGACATTATACGGTGGCTTGATTTTATTCAAAACGCCAATAATTTCTTCGGATGCATAGCATATCCCCAATCGAATCCCTGCCAATCCATAGGCTTTGGACAAGGTTTGGGTCACAATTAAGTTTTGATAATTTTTAAGTTGAGACAACCAACTTTCATCTTTTGAAAAATCAATATACGCTTCATCTATTACTACCAAACCATTGAAAGAATTCAACAGTTGTTCGATTTTCTCTTTTTTGAAAGCATTGCCAGTAGGGTTATTGGGAGAACAAATAAATAGCAGCTTAGAATTGGCATCAGCGACCTTCAAGATTTCCTCTACATAGGGTTCAAAATCAATAGTTAGCAAAACTTCTCTATTCTCCACTGCATTGATTCCCGACAACACCTTGTACATTCCATAAGTTGGAGGCAAAGTGATGATGTTATCCTGATTCGGTTCGCAAAACGCCCTATAAATCAAATCCAAAACTTCGTCGCTTCCGTTCCCCAATAAAATTTGGTTTTCGGATACTCCTTTTTGCTCAGCCAACAATGATTTTAAGCTTCGTTGGTACGGATCTGGATAACGGTTGACTCCATTATCGAATGGATTTTCATTGGCATCCAAAAATATCATTTCCGACCCATCAGAAACATACTCGTCACGTGCTGAGGAGTATGGTTGTAGTTTAAGAACTGACACTCTTACTATATTATTTAAGTCGAATGTTTTTTGCATAGCATTTGGTCTCGACTGCGCTCGACCTGACATTTAATCTTTATTCAAACTATTTAATCTAAGGGTTACCGCGTTTTTGTGTGCTTGTAATCCTTCCGCTTCTGCCATTAATTCGATTGCGCTTCCTATCCCTTGAATTCCCTTTTCTGAAATTTTCTGAAAAGTCATACTCTTCATAAAACTATCTAGATTCACACCACTATATTGCTTGGCGTAACCGTTGGTTGGTAGGGTATGATTGGTCCCTGAAGCATAATCTCCTGCACTTTCTGGCGTGTAGTTTCCAATAAAAACGGAACCCGCATGCTGAATGTTTTCCAGATAATATTCTTCATTCTCCACACAAACAATAAAGTGTTCTGGACCGTATTCGTTAATAAGTTCCAATGCTTCTTTATCGTCTTTTACCAAAATCAATCTACTGTTGCCAATTGATTTTCGGGCAATTTCGACTCTTGGCAATTGTTCAAGCTGAATTTCAATTTCTTTTTCAACAGCATCAATCATTTTCTCAGAAGTAGAGACCAAAATTACTTGACTGTCCACTCCATGCTCTGCCTGACTTAATAAATCCGAAGCAACAAAGGCAGGATTAGCAGAATCATCCGCAACCACCAACAATTCACTAGGTCCTGCTGGCATATCAATCGCTACTCCATATTTGGTGGCCAATTGCTTTGCAACGGTCACATACTGGTTGCCGGGACCAAATATTTTGTACACTTTTGGAATGCTCTCCGTTCCAAAGGTCATCCCTGCAATAGCTTGAATACCTCCAACCTTAAAAATTTGGGTTACACCACATAATTGGGCAGCATATAAAATTGCAGGATTGATTTCACCATTTTTATCTGGGGGACTGCAGAGCACTATTTCTTTACATCCTGCAAGCTTCGCGGGAATGGCCAACATTAAGATGGTGGAAAACAAGGGAGCTGTCCCCCCTGGAATGTACAATCCTACTTTTTGAATCGGGCGTTTTTCTTGCCAACACTCCACCCCTGGCATAGTCTCCAATTCAACTTTTGATGTTTTTTGAGCTGCATGAAACTTTTCAATATTGGATTTCGCCAAATTGATAGCTTCCTTTAAAGCATCTGATACTTTGTTATTGGCAATTTCTATTTCTGAAGCATCAACTAAAATGGAGTTCAATTCAACTTTATCGAATTGGGCCGTGTATTTTTTAATGACAGCATCCCCACCAGATTGTACTTCGTCAAAAATATTTTCAACAATTCCTTCAATATCAGCAACGGTTTGGGTAGGTCTTTTTAAGATACTTTCCCATTCAATTCTTTCTGGGTTTAAAAACTTTTTCATGCTTTTAGTTTTTTAATCAGGTGAATGCCCAAGGGCTCATAACCTTGGTTTTCCCAGAACTTTTTACCTCTAATATTTTTAGCGTAGCAGTTTACTTCAAGGGCGTCACAATCCAATTCTTCGGCATAGTTGTTTAGAAAAGACATCATAGCTTCACCGATTTTCTTTCCTTGGTATTCGGGGTCAATAATAACATTGTCTGGCTCTAAATGTTTGCCTGCATAGAGCTTATTTAATTCCCACACTCCGCAAATTCCGACCAATCTTTCTCCATCGTAAACCCCAATACATTTGTAACCCATGGGAATCATTGCCGAGAGTCGTGCTTCCAAAACTTCTAAAGGAATTTTTTCGCCATTGAGAACAAAGGCCAAGGGCAAAATGGAAATTAAATTTTCCGTTGGAATCCATTGTATGTTGAATTGACTTTCCATCTTCAAATGATTAGAGCACCATTTTTTCAATTGGACAAACCAAAATACCTTCAGCACCAGCTTGTTTCAATTCGTCGATGACTTCCCAAAAGGTTTCCCGATTGATGACAGTGTGCACAGAACTCCACCCCTCTTCTGCCAATGGCAAAACTGTGGGGCTACGCATTCCTGGAAGTATGGAAATAATCTCATCCAGTTTGTCATTCGGAGCGTTCATCAATACATATTTGTTGTTCCGAGCTTGAAGTACTGATTTAATTCGAAACTGAATCTTTCTCAATATTTCACGTCGCTCTTCAGTGATTTTTGGAGATACGGCCAGAACCGCTTCACTTTTCAAGATGACTTCAACTTCTTTCAAGTTGTTTTTGAACAAGGTGCTCCCGCTGGAAACAATATCACAAATCCCATAGGCCAGACCAATGTTTGGGGCAATTTCTACAGAACCATTAATAATGTGCAATTCGGCATTTACACCTTGGGATTCCAAATATTCACGTACTGTATTTGGATAGGAAGTGGCTACTTTTTTCCCCTCAAAATCTTTTACCGAATTGTATTTGGCGTTTTTTGGTACTGCCAAAGACACTCTACATTTAGAAAAATTCAGTTTTTCCACCGCTTCAATGTCCTTACCTTTTTCAACCAATACATTTTCGCCAATAATGGCAATGTCCACAACTCCATCCCTTAAATATTGGGGGATGTCACCGTTTCGCAGATAAAACACTTCCAAAGGAAAGTTTCTGGCGGTGGCTTTTAGTTGGTCTTTTCCATTGTCGATGGAAATACCACAGTCTTTTAAAATGGCGAGCGAATCCTCGTTTAATCGACCACTCTTTTGTACTGCAATCCTAATTTTTGTCATCGTTGTTCAATTTTGTTTGAAAAACCAAATGGACTTAAAAAACAAAACCCGTTTGATTTCTCAAACGGGTTTAGAATATATTTTAAATACAACAATACATTCCTATCTCGCTTGAGGGCAAGTATAAAAATGATGGTGATGTACGTTTGTCTTTCTCATTATGGTTTCAAAAGTAGAATATATTTTTTTATCAAAAAAGTGGAAATTAGTTATTTCCCAAAATTAATGGTAATCCGTCATCTCCCGAACCTACCACTACAATTTTGGCATTTGGGGATTCGGCCAGTTTTAAAGTGGCATCGATTCCTTTGTCCTGCAATATTTTATCCGTCAAAGAAGCACTTAGAATTCTGTTTGCATCTGCCTTACCTTGGGCTTCGATTCGTACTTTTTCAGCCTCTTTTTCGGCTGTGACCAATCTAAACTCATATTCCAAGGACTCTTGTTCTTGCTTTAGCTTACGTTCGATGGCATCCTTAATGGTTGGTGGAAGTGTTACATCCCTTACCAAAACTTCATTCAATTGAATGTATTGGTCTTCCACAATAATTTGTGTTTCCTCAAAAATTTCTTGTTGAATGGCATCCCTCTTACTGGAATACAATTGTTCAGGCGTATATCGACCTACAACGCTACGTGCTGCGGAACGAATAGCTGGGAGAAGCACTCTTTCAATATATTGCTCACTCTTCTCTTGGTGCAATTTTCCAAGTTCAACATATTTAGGCTGAAACCATACAGATGCTTCCAACTTAATATCCAATCCATTGGAGGAAAGCACGTTCATTTTCTCCAGTCTTTCCTGCTGACGCACCTCGTAAACATAAACTCTGTTCCAAGGGGCCACTAGATGAAAACCTTCACCTAAAGGTGGTTCGTCGGTAACTACACCACCTCCAAAAGTTTTGTAAAGTACTCCAGCTTCCCCTGAACCTATGGTCACGGCAGATTTAGAAATTAAAATAATTAGAAAAATAACAGCTGCCAATGCAGGCAATGCAATTTTGGGTAATTTATCCATTTGTATATGGTTTTATATTAGTCCGTTATATTTTCTGATGAACCACTCCAAAGCTAGGGAAAGTACCATCAGTCCGAGTAAAATACGGAAATCTATTAAAGATACAACATTATCCCTGCTCTTTTGTACAGGTAGAAATTGAGGGTTTTCACTTAAATCAGCAACAAATGAATCTAGGTTGTCCAAATAGTACAATCGACCATTGGTTTTGGCGGCCAACCTACCCATTTTTTGATAATTGGATGCAGTTACTTGTTGCTCAGGATTAAAATCCAATATTCTAAAACTTCCTGAACGTGAAATATTTGCATTGGTGGCAGTAACTGTAAAATCATATGCGCCAGCGACCAAATCGCTTAAATCAACTTCGTAGTAATTGCCTTTTAAAAGTAGAGGAGCCTCACGTTCAAATTCGTTGTCCTTACCCTTTAAGGTGACAGATAACTTGGCATCGGAATCAAATTGATAGCTTTCATCAAAATAAGAAGCACGAACCATTGCCATACTCGGGTTGTCAAATACCAATTGATAATCCAGTTCCAATCTATTTCTTTGATTGTTGGCCGTCAAATACACCATCAAGTTGCCCATAAAGGCATCGAACTTGTTAAAACTTTGATCACTTCTGTACGTCTGCGCTCTCCACCGCCAAAGGTTTTCACCAAACAAAACAGCTTCCTTTTGAGTTCCATCGGTAACAATAGCAAATAAAGGATTATCCAAGTTTACCCCTTTAATTTGTTGAGACATTAAAGTTTCGCTGTTCTTTTGGAACTCAACTTCTCCCAAAGTACCCAACAATGGTGGAAATCCATCAACATTAAATTCACCCAAACCAAAAATGCTAAAGGCATTATTTAAAACGGGAACAATTTCTTCAGATTGACCACTGCTTCGGTAGGTAAAACTTTCTTGGGAACGATTTACAAAATTGAAATCTGTTTTGCTGCCAGTAATGGTAAAATAGTTGGCGTTCGAATCTTTTAAAAACTGATATACTGCCCTATAACTCCCATTGGGCTGATACAGAATAATGATATCAGCCTCTTCCAATTGGTTTCTTGATGCATTTGGCTCAATTATGCTTACCGTACGTTGCTCATTGGCTTCAATGGATTTTTTTAGCACTCCGATATCTGGATGCAACATATCCGAAACAATTACCACATTGGTTTTCTCATCAATGACCTCAATGGCAGTTTCCTTGCTATTATTGGCTGTATTTTTTTCATTTTCCAAGGTGCTTACTTCGACCTTAATGGTTTTTATGCCCACACTTTCCGCTTCAACCAATGCATTGATTGTCTCGCTGGTTTTTGAAGAATTGAGCTGAACCCGCTCTTGATGCATCCTATTTCCATTTATGGAAATAGTGACCGTGCTGGTTATAGGTCTATCTCCACGAAATTGAACCGTAGCCTCAATCGGAAATTTATTTTGAAGAAAGGCGTATTTATTGACATTGATTAGCCCAATGAAAATATCCTCATATTGCGTGGTATCTCCGACCACAATGGGAAACATCGACAGGTTTTCATTCAGATTAAGGTATTCGTAGTCCCGACCCCTGGTTTGGTTTCCATCTGAAAGAAGAACCACTGCATTCGTGCCATTCACAAAAACTTGGTCCAATGTTGAAAGAGCTTCCGAAATATTGGTGTTGTTCTGATTTAAACGGATGGAATCGGTGGCCTGCAAGGTATTCCCAAATCCATATTGATGCATTTGAAAGCGTTCGTTCAGTTCGCTATTCTGTTTTAGACTTTGAACGGTCGCGGTTAATTCATCCTCGGTAGTTCCATTTTGCATGGAGGAGGATTGATCCACCAGAAAAATCAGATTGGATTTTTCAATAAAATAGTCTTTATCAATAAATTTTGGATTGATCAAAAGTAAAAGGCCGCAAAACAGGGTAATAAACCTGAGTGCGGCCAATAGTATTTTTAAAGAACCCTTTCTTGGGTTTTTATAGAAATATTGAAAATAAACTATGGTAAGCGCGGCTGCTACTGCTAAAATAATAAGAAGTACCGTGCTCAAATCCATAGGCTTATGTTAGCATACCTCCGTCTACGTTCAAGACTTGCCCTGTAACGTAGTCTGACAAATCTGAAGCCAAGAACAAACAGGCGTTTGCTACATCTTCTGGACTTCCTCCTCTTTTTAATGGAATACCCTCTCTCCAACCTTGAACGGTTTTTTCGTCCAATTTTTCGGTCATTTCTGTTTCGATGAAACCTGGGGCGATAGCATTACAACGGATGTTTCTAGATCCCAATTCCAAAGCAACGGATTTAGTAAATCCAATCATTCCTGCTTTTGAGGCCGCATAGTTGGTCTGTCCAGCATTTCCTTTTACACCAACAACACTACTCATGTTGATGATAGAACCTTTGCGTTGTTTCAGCATGGTGCGTTGCACAGCTTTGGTCATGTTGAACACGGATTTTAGGTTGATTTCAATCACCTTATCAAAATCATCCTCACCCATACGCATCAATAAATTGTCTTTGGTGATTCCCGCATTGTTGATAAGTACATCAATTCTGCCGTCAAAATCTTCCAAAACCTTTGCTACCAATGCTTCAGAATCTTCAAAACTTGCCGCATTACTTTTATATGCTTTGGCTTTTACGCCAAGTGCGGTTAATTCTTTTTCCAACTCCAAAGCTGGAGCCTCACTGGAGCTGTAAGTGAAAGCAACATTGGCACCGTGCTTTGCAAATACTTCTGCAATGCCTTTTCCAATTCCTCTACTTGCTCCAGTTATAATTGCATTTTTACCTTCCAAAAGTTTCATACTACGTTTGTTTGAATGGTTAATAACCAAATATAGTTGTTGTTTTATGTTTAGACGAAAAAAAATCCCGCATAAAACGGGATTTAGTATGGTTTTAACGGTTGGTTATCCAACCACTTCTTTCACTTTTACGCCAATTTCAGCTGGGGAATCCACTACGTGAATACCACATTCTTTCATAATTCTTTTCTTGGCTTGGGCCGTGTCATCGCTACCACCAACAATAGCTCCAGCGTGTCCCATGGTACGTCCAGCAGGTGCAGTTTCACCAGCGATGAATCCAACGATTGGTTTTTTGCTTCCGCTTTCTTTGTACCATCTTGCAGCTTCTGCTTCCAATTGACCACCAATTTCACCGATCATTACCACACATTCGGTTTCTGGGTCGTTGATCAAAAGTTCAACCGCTTTTTTGGTTGTAGTACCGATAATTGGGTCACCACCAATACCAATGGCAGTTGTAATTCCCAATCCTTGACGTACTACTTGATCAGCAGCTTCATAAGTTAAGGTTCCAGATTTTGAAACGATACCAACTTTTCCTTTTTTGAAAACAAAGCCTGGCATAATACCCACTTTTGCTTCCCCTGGAGTAATAACCCCTGGACAGTTAGGACCAACCAAAGTACAGTCTTTATCTTGAATGTAATCGTTGGCTTTTACCATATCCGCTACTGGAATTCCTTCTGTGATGGTAATGATCACTTTGATTCCAGCATCAGCAGCTTCCATAATTGCGTCTGCAGCAAATGCAGGCGGCACAAAAATAATTGTGGTATCGGCACCAACTTGTTCAACGGCATCAGCCACTGTATTAAAAACTGGTTTTCCAAGGTGTTCTTGACCTCCTTTTCCTGGAGTTACACCCCCAACCACGTTGGTTCCGTAATCAATCATTTGTCCGGCGTGGAAAGTTCCCTCACTACCGGTAAATCCTTGTACAATTATTTTTGAATCTTTGTTTACTAAGACGCTCATAGGTTTTACTTATTATTACTACAAAAATAGGGTATGCTACAATTTTTAGCCACCTATTTTTTAAATCTTTTTTAATTTTTGAAGGATTTCTGGAATCTTTTTCACCAATGCAATTTGTTTCAGTTTTTCCCTAGCTTCTTCGGCAGGATATCCGAAATAAGTCTTCCCTCCTTCCAATGATTTTGAGATGCCTGATTGGGCCAAAATCACTGCTTTTTTTCCAATGGTGGCTCCACTTGTGATTCCCACTTGGCCCCAAAGGGTAACTTCATCTTCGATAATGCAACAGCCTGCAATTCCAACATGGGAGGCAATCAAACATTTTTTGCCTATCACGGTGTCGTGGCCCACTTGGATTTGATTATCCAGTTTAGCACCTTCTTTTATAGTTGTGTCACCAGTTACTCCACGGTCAATGGTACAGGATGCACCAATGTCCACATTGTTTTCGATGACTACTCTTCCGCCAGAAAGTAATTTATCAAAACCTTCTGGACGATTTTTATAGTAAAAGGCATCGGCACCCAAAACCGTATTGGCATGAATGGTTACATTATCGCCCAAAATACAATGGTCATAAATGGTCACGTTGGGATGAATCAAACAATTCTTTCCAATTTTCACATAGTTACCGATAAAAGCATTCGGTTGGACAATGGTCCCCTCTCCTATTTCGGCCGTTTCAGCAATGGATGCATTGGCACTTTGAAAAGGCTTAAAGTGTAATGTCAATTTGTTGAAATCTCTAAAGGGATCATCCGAAATCAACAATGCTTTACCCTCTGGACACTCCACCTCTTTGTTGATGAGAACAATAGTGGCTTTGGATTCAAGGGCTTTGTCATAATATTTGGGATGGTCCACAAATACAATATCACCTTCTTCTACTACATGGATTTCATTCATGCCCAATACAGGAAAATCATCTGCTCCAACATAATCGGAACCTATGATCTCTGCTATTGCCTTTAAGGTGTGGGCTTTAGGAAATTTCATTTGCGCTATTCTTTAGCACGTTCCATATAGGCACTCTTCTCAGTGTCTATCTTAATTTTATCCCCTTCATTGATGAACAAAGGCACATTGATTCGTGCTCCAGTTTCAACAGTGGCGGGTTTTGTGGCGTTAGTGGCCGTATTTCCTTTCACTCCTGGTTCCGTGTGCGTCACTTCCAAAATAACACTTGCTGGCATTTCAACAGATAAAGGCATGTTATCCTCAGCGTTAAAGATAATGGTCACTACTTCTCCCTCTTTCAATAAATCTGGAGTGTCCAAGTTATCTTTTTGCAAGGCAATTTGGTTGTAATCGTCCGTGTTCATAAAATGAAACGTGTCTCCCTCTGGGTACAAAAATTGATACGAACGAGTTTCCACACGAACATCATCAATCTTGTGTCCTGCGGAAAACGTATTGTCGATTACCTTGCCAGTGGTTACACTTTTCAATTTGGTTCTTACAAATGCAGGTCCTTTACCTGGCTTCACGTGTAAAAACTCAATGATTTTGTAAATATCATGGTTGTAACGGATGCACAACCCTTTTCTAATATCTGAAGTACTTGCCATAAAATTAATTTGAACTAAAATATCCTTTCATAATTCCGCGTTGCGAATCCCTAATAAACTGAAGAATTTCGTCTCTTTCGGGAGTTGCTTCCATTTCAGCTTCGATAATGGAGGCCGCTTGTGAATTGTTGTAGTTTTTTTGATAAAGTATACGGTATACATCTTGAATCTCACGAATCTTCGCAGCTTCAAAGCCTCTTCTTCGGAGTCCGATGGAATTGATACCTACATATGATAAGGGCTCACGAGCCGCTTTTACGAATGGTGGCACATCTTTTCTCACCAAAGAACCACCTGTGACAAAAGCATGATTCCCGATGGAAACAAATTGATGCACGGCGACCATTCCTGCTAAAACCACATTCTGACCTATGGTCACGTGGCCTGCTAAAGTGGAATTGTTACTGAATATACATCCATCACCTACGAAACAATCGTGGGCAATATGACAGTAAGCCATGATAAGACAGTTGTTTCCAATCACCGTTTTCATTCGGTCGGAAGTTCCTTTGTTGATCGTGGCACACTCACGAATTGTGGTGTTGTCACCAATGTGTACGGTTGTTTCTTCCCCTTGGTATTTAAGGTCTTGTGGCATGGCGGAAATTACAGCACCAGGGAAAATATTACAGTTTTTTCCAATGCGCGCGCCTTCCATGATGGTTACGTTGGATCCAATCCAAGTGCCCTCGCCAATGGTCACATTATTATGTATGGTTGTAAAGGGCTCTATCACCACGTTTTTGGCAATTTTTGCTCCTGGGTGAACGTATGCTAGTGGCTGGTTCATTTAGTCTTGTTTTACTTTTACGATTTGTGCCATCAATTCTGCTTCTGATACTAATTTACCGTTGGCATAGGCATAAGCTTGCATGTGGCAGATTCCCCTACGAATAGGTGAAATCAAATCACATTTAAAAATCAAGGTATCCCCTGGAACTACTTGCTGTTTGAACTTTACATTGTCCATTTTCATAAAAAATGTCAAGTAGTTTTCTGGGTCAGGAACCGTACTCAACACCAAAATCCCTCCTGTTTGAGCCATAGCTTCTACCTGTAACACACCAGGCATTACGGGAGCTCCAGGAAAGTGCCCTACAAAAAAGGGCTCGTTCATGGTTACATTTTTCACCCCAACCACATGCGAATCAGAAAGTTCCAAAATCTTATCCACCAATAAAAATGGAGGACGGTGTGGCAATTTGGCCATGATTTTGTTTACATCCATCAATGGTTCTTGGTGCAAATCATAGCTAGGAACTTTATTGCGCTTTTCAATTTTGATGATTTTGGACAATTTTTTGGCGAATTGCGTATTCACAAAATGTCCAGGCTTGTTGGCAATCACCTTGCCCCTAATTCTGCTTCCAGCCAAGGCTAAATCACCAATTACATCCAATAATTTATGTCTTGCCGCTTCATTGGGATAATGAAGGGTAAGGTTGTCCAAAATCCCATTAGGCTTTACAGACAGTTTTTCTTTGTTAAATGCTTTCTCCAGTTTTTTCATGGTGGCTTCGGAAATCTCCTTGTCCACATAAACAATGGCATTATTAAGATCACCACCCTTGATTAAGCCATGCTCCAACAACATTTCAATTTCATGAAGAAAACTGAATGTTCTTGCATCCGCAATTTCCTCTTTGAAATCGGACATTTTTTCCAAGGTGGCATTTTGGGTGCCCAATACTTTAGTACCAAAATCAACCATTGTGGTGACTTGGTAATGATCTGAAGGAATTATGGTAATCTCACTTCCTGTGGTTTCATCTTTATAGGAAATAACATCTTTTACAATGTATTCTTCTCTTTCTTGTTCTTGTTCAACAATACCTGCTTCTTCCAAAGCCTTCACAAAAAACTTGGATGACCCATCCATGATTGGTGGCTCAGGAGCGTCCAATTCAATTAGAACGTTATCGATATCCAAACCAACCAAAGCAGCCAAAACGTGCTCTGAAGTATGGATTTTGACACCATTTTTTTCCAAGTTGGTACCTCGTTGGGTATTAACCACATAGTTGGCATCTGCTTCGATAATAGGTTCCCCCTCAAGGTCTATCCTTTTAAAGGCAAAACCATGGTTTTCCTGAGCAGGTAAAAAACTCATGGTCACGTTTTCACCTGTATGTAACCCCACGCCTTGAAGGGTTACTTTATTCTGTATAGTGCGTTGTTTGTTGCTTATCTTACTCACCTTCAACCTTTTTTTCGATGTTGGAGATTTTATTTACCAGTTTCGGTAAATTTTTAAAATGTACGTATGATTTATTGTAGTCCGCGTAACTCAATGCTGGAGATCCTTGAAGCACTTCATCGTCCTTAACGTTCCTACCAATTCCTGATTGGGCTTGAATGCGAACACGATCACCAATTGTGATGTGCCCAACAATTCCTACTTGGCCTCCAATTAAACAATGCTTGCCTATTTTGGTGGATCCTGCCACGCCTGTTTGAGCTGCAATGGCCGTATGCTCTCCAATCTCAACATTGTGCGCAATTTGGATCTGATTATCCAACTTCACCCCTTTTCTTAGAATAGTGGAGCCCAAAGTGGCACGGTCGATTGTTGTGCCAGCTCCTATATCTACATTGTCCTCTATAATAACGTTTCCTGTCTGGGGCACTTTGCTATATTCTCCATTTGCATTGGGGGTAAAACCAAATCCATCGGCACCGATAATGGCACCTCCGTGAATAACACAATTGTTCCCAATAATGGTTTCTGAATATATTTTAGCTCCTGCAAAAACAACAACATTATCACCTATTCTTACATTGTCGCCAATAAAAGCATTGGGATGAATCTTAACATTGTCGCCTATGCTCACATTGCTTCCCAAATAGGCAAAGGCGCCTAAATAAAAACCTTCTCCATATTCAGCACTTTCTGAAATGTAAGAAGGATTTTCAATGCCAACTTTGTTGTTTTTTACTTGGTTGTAGTATTCCAATAATTTGGAAAAGGACTTATACGCATCCTCTACCTTAATTAATGTGGTAGAAATGGATTGCTCAGGCACAAAATCCTTGTTTACTATGGTTATAGAGGCTTTTGTCGAATATATATATGAGGTGTATTTTGGATTGGCCAAAAAGGTCAAGGACCCTGATTCACCTTCTTCTATCTTAGACAATTTATGGACAGCAATTTGAGGATTTCCCTCAACTTCCCCCTCTAGGATTCCGGCAATTTGGGTAGCTGTAAATTTCATCTGTGCAAAAGTAACAAAATTTGTTAAACGGCTTCCTTTGGGTAGCAACTGTAATATTTGGTTACAGTCTTGGCCAAAGCCTTTAAACTAAGTTGGTCCGATTCCTTAAGAACATCGGTGACTTTGCCATTCTTTTTTAGAATGCTAATGGCTTGTTCCTTACCATATGCTCTGTTCGAGATTTCTCCTTGAAACACAAAATTGGACGCATCATCTTCGGAAAGATTGTGCTTTTCCATTAATGAGCTCAACCTTTGTGTCATTTTTTCTTCATCAATTGGCTGCTTTTTGATTTTTATGTGCAACAATTTGCGATTAAGCAACATCTGACAAAGTTTGGAAAGCACCAAATCATCATGAAACTGCCAGTTTTTAATGGCCGAAAGCACATCTACATCATCCAATTGGGCAAAGGTTTTCAGAGTATCCAGCTTTAATGGACTCTCATTGTTCCTTAAAAAAAACATTAGGGGATGACTCGCAGTTAATTCAACATCTTGCTTCAACAACAGTCGAGCGCGCTGCATAATTCGAACCAATAATTGTTCTGCCACCAATCCTGTTTTGTGCAAATACACTTGCCAATACATAAATCTACGGGCCATCAAAAATTTTTCTACGGCATAAATAGCCTTCTCCTCTACCACCAAATTGCCATCAACTACATTCAACATGGAGATTAAGCGTTCGGAATTAATATTCCCTTCAGTTACTCCAGAATAAAAACTATCCCTTTTTAAATAATCCAAACGGTCCATGTCCAGCTGACTGGACACCAACTGATTCAAGAAAGCTTTATGATAATCACCCTTAAAAATAGCAATTGCTATTTCGAGCTGTCCATCAAATTGTTGATTGAGCTCTTTCATAAATTCCAATGAAATCTGCTCATGGCTTATATCCTTGGCCACAAAACCTTCCAAAGCATGGGAAAATGGCCCATGACCAATATCATGCAGTAAAATGGCACAAAGCAATCCATTTTCTTCTTCGGGAGAAATTTCAACATCCTTTAACTTGAGTACTTGGATTACCTTGGTCATTAAATGCATACTACCAAGGGCATGATGAAATCGAGTGTGGTGAGCCCCTGGATAAACCAAATATGAAAGGCCCATTTGAGAAATCCTACGCAAACGTTGAAAATACGGATGCGAAATTAGGTTGAATATAAGTTCGTTGGGTGTTCCAATAAAACCGTAAATTGGATCGTTGAAAACATTAAGCTTATTGGTTTTTACCAAGTGTTTTTGTTTTATTTCCACAAAGATAACGACTATATGAACAAGATAACAATTCTTTGGGTCGATGATGAAATTGACCTATTAAAACCTCACATTCTTTTTCTTGAAAGCAAAAATTACAAAGTTGTGACCAGTCCCAGTGGTCAAGATGGGCTGGAAGAGATAAAGAATTCCTTTTTTGATATTGTTTTTTTGGATGAAAATATGCCAGGGCTTTCTGGCTTGGAAACCTTAAATGAAATAAAGAAATATGATGCCTCCATTCCTGTGGTTATGATCACCAAAAGCGAGGAGGAATATATAATGGATGAGGCCATCGGTTCTAAAATTGCCGATTACCTGATAAAACCCGTAAATCCCAATCAAATATTGTTGTCTTTGAAGAAGAGCTTAGACAATTCTAGGTTGGTATCGGAAAAAACCACATCGAATTATCAACAAGAATTCAGGAAAATTGCGATGGACCTTTCCATGGTCAATTCTTATGAAGAGTGGGCCGAATTATATAAAAAGCTAATTTACTGGGAGCTTGAACTGGAGCAAATTGAGGATTCAGGCATGTTCGAGATATTGGAAAGTCAAAAAGTTGAGGCCAATTCGCAGTTCAGTAAATTTATAGACAAAAACTATAAAAGCTGGTTTAAGGACGGAGATGCTCCCACCATGTCGCACACCCTATTTAAAAACAAGGTTCAACCTGAACTGGAAGGCAATAAAACCTTAATGGTGGTGATTGACAACCTTCGCTATGATCAATGGCTGGCTTTCGAAAAGACCCTTTCGGTTCATTATAAGAAAAAGCAAGAATCGGCCTATTGCAGTATTTTGCCAACCGCTACGCAATATGCCCGTAATGCTCTTTTTTCAGGGCTGATGCCTTCTGAAATGGAAAAAAGATATCCGAATTGGTGGAAGAACGATACCGATGAGGGTGGTAAAAACCTATTTGAAGCCGAGTTTTTAGGTGAGCAATTGAAACGTTTGGGACTTAACTTAAAGTGGGAGTACCATAAAATCAGCAATCTAAAGCAAGGTAAGCAACTAGCTTCCAACTTTAAAACCCAAAAGGATAATGACTTAACCGTTGTGGTCTATAATTTTGTGGATATGTTATCACATTCCAAAACTGAAATGGAAGTGGTTAAGGAATTGGCATCCAATGATAAAGCTTATCGTTCCCTAACACTAAGCTGGTTCAAGAATTCGCCCTTATTGGATATAATTCAACAAGCGCAAGACTTAGGGATGAAACTTATATTGACTACCGACCACGGAACCATCAATGTAAAACAGCCATCCAAGGTAATTGGTGACCGTGAAACGAGTTTGAATTTAAGGTACAAAACTGGTCGCAGCTTAACTTTTGAGGACAAGGATGTGCTTTCTACAAAAAATCCACAAGAAATATATCTTCCCAATATTAATTTAAGTAGCAGCTTTATTTTTGCCAAGAATGATCTTTTCTTCGCCTACCCCAATAACTACAATCATTATGTAAGTTATTATAGGAATACCTACCAACACGGAGGGGTTTCTTTGGAAGAAATGATTGTTCCCTTTGTAGTTTTGGACCCAAAATAAAAAAAGTTGAAAAGAGAGTTTAAACTAAATGAAATTGATTCCGTAGCTAAAGAACTTATTGATAGATTTACGGACAAAGTTGTTTGCTTCTATGGCGACATGGGCGTTGGTAAAACAACTTTAATAAAAGCATTGGTCAAAGAAATTGGAGCAGTAGGTAACGCTAACAGTCCAACCTTTGGCTTGGTGAACGAATACTCCAATTTAAACGATGAACCCATTGCCTACCATTTTGATTTTTATCGATTGAATGATGAAATGGAGGCATTGGATATGGGATTTGAAGATTATTTAAATTCAGATGCATGGATGTTCATTGAATGGCCCGAAAAAATAAAATCACTCTTACCTTCAGATGCTGTGGGGGTATTCTTGCAGTTTGTCGATGAAAACACTCGTTCAATCGAGTTAAATATTTCTTAAAGGGGTTTCCGTATATCTTCCCTGTAATTAATGTTCTAAGCAAGACGATTTCGATAAAGAGTACGATTTTAACGTTTAAAACCCAATTTTATCGATAAAATGTATGGTCAGTTGAAATATTTTCCTACATTTGTCTTGTGAATGAATTCATTTATTAACCAAAAACTCTTTTACGATGAACACTAAAAAAGTATTTTTTGGAGTATTGGCTGTTGCTTTCTTAGCGATGACTGCAGTTTCAACTGCTTCTATTGACAAAGATCAAACAGTTAGTATTGAAAAGTCGAAAATTAGAAAACTGTAATTTTCAAACTTTTAGAAATTAAGATGGCTCTATTTTTTAATAGGGCCATTTTTTTTGCAATAAAATGGGATTTTTTATGTTATCACATTGATGAGTGACAAAAAGAGCATAAAAAAGAAACTGATCTTGGAAGGTCTGTTCGCCTTCCTTATTGTGTTAATCCCTATTTTGTTCTATTGGTACAAGTATATTCCGATAGGGTCGCAAACCTATACCTTTTTGGGAATTGAGTTTGGTACCAATGGTTTTGATGATGTAAGTGAGTCTTTCTACTATTACTTTAGTAAAATAGTGCCTTTGTTGGCATTGGTGATATGGTTTATAACCAGTAAGGATTGGTGGTACTACGCAATCCTCATACCTATTTCCATGTACAGTTTCCAATTGTTTTCGGTATTGACTTTCCGATCGGGTATTGTAGATGAAAACGAAGTGATGTACGTCATCGTGGTTACCATGGTTGTCGTGCCTATCGTTTACTTTATTAGGGTGAAATTGGTAGACAAACATGTGCATGGTATCGATCTGGATGCCATGGATGCAGAACTTCAAATTTTAAAGGAGAAAGAAGAGCTTCGAAAAGAACGCCAGAAATTGGAACAGCGTCAAAAAACCGTCTCAAAAAAAATGTAAATTTGTCCAATCGCCTTTAGGCATGGATACATTTTTCATTTATGAACCAACCCTCCTCCCCATTTAGCAAGCAACAATTACTACCACAAGAAGAAATGCTAGAGGTAGTAAAACAAAAAGGGGAACTTATAATAGGAATTCCCAAAGAAAACCAGTACCAAGAAAAAAGAGTCTGCCTTACACCAGATGCGGTAAATGCCATTACAGCAAACGGACATCGTGTATTGGTGGAATCTGGCGCTGGCGAAGGAGCTAATTTTTCGGATATTGATTATACCAATGCAGGAGCTGAAATTACCCGCGATACCAAGAAAGTATTTTCCTGCCCCATAATATTAAAAGTAGAACCGCCTACCCTTTCCGAAATTGATTTGTTGAATCCTCAAACGATTGTGATTTCTGCACTTCAGATTAAAACGCAGAAAAAGGAGTATTTTGAGATCATGGCAAAAAAGCGCTTGACCGCCATTGCCTTTGAATACATTCGAGATGAAGATGGAAATTACCCTGCGGTTCGTTCTTTAAGTGAAATAGCTGGAACTTCCTCCATTTTGATTGCGGCAGAAATTATGGCAAATACCAATAATGGAAACGGCTTAATGTTCGGAAATATCAGTGGCGTACCACCAGTGGAAGTCGTGATTATCGGAGCTGGAACTGTTGGTGAATTTGCAGCACGTTCCGCTATTGGATTGGGAGCCAACGTTAAAGTGTTCGATAATTCCATAAGTAAGTTACGTACATTACAGACCAACTTAAATAGAACGCTTTACACATCGACTATACAACCTAAGAACTTGATAAAATCCCTAAAACGATGTGATGTGGCTATTGGTGCCACCCGCGGAAAGGACCGCTCCCCTGTTGTGGTGAGTAGTTCAATGGTGGAAAACATGAAAAAAGGTTCGGTGGTTATCGATGTGAGCATTGATATGGGAGGTTGCTTTGAAACCTCGGAAATTACTACGCATACAAAACCTACTTTTGAAAAGTTTGGAGTGGTACACTACGGAGTACCCAATATTCCATCGCGTTATCCAAAGACCTCTTCTATTTCTATAAGTAATATCTTTACACCCTATTTACTGAAAATTGGTGAAGATGGTGGTTTGGAACACTCCCTAAGATTCGATAAAGGTTTACGAAACGGGTTGTACATGTACCACGGCATTTTGACCAATAAATCGGTGGGAGATTGGTTTGGATTGAGCTACAACGACATTAACTTTCTTATTTTTTAATACTGCATGGCATTTTTAAGGCGTTTGGGATGGTACTTGGTTGGACTATCCATTGGATTGATTTTTTTAGTGTTCTTTTTAAAGAAAAAATCAGGGGAAGAGGGAATTGAATTCTGCTATTTGCCCAATTGTAGGGTGTTGAAGGACATGCGCTCCAAAACCTTGACTTTTGATGAAAACCTGCCAGAACAATATAAAGACACCTTATTGATCAAAGCTTTTTTAACCGATGGTGATGTGGATTTCGGAAATAGCGATACCAAATCAGAACCTTGCAAAACCTATTTGATCGAAAATGAGGGTAAGGTGTTAAAGGCGCAGAGTTGTGCGGAGAAAATTGTGATTCAAGAAATCAACAATTAACATTAATCCTCCAGCTTCCTACGTTTTCGCTCTTTTTGGAGAAGGCCCAATTCCCTTGAAGTTTGCCCTGCTACAGAGGTATTTTCTTCTGCACGTCTAATTAAATAAGGCATTACATCACGAACAGGACCATAAGGCACATATTTAACCACATTAAAGCCATTTGCCGCCAAATTGTAGGTGATATGGTCACTCATCCCAAACAGTTGACCAAACCAGACTCTCGGGTCATTGGGTTCAAGCTTGTTTTGCTCCATTAAACTGATCAGTTTATGGCTACTCTGCTCATTATGAGTACCTGCAAAAATACCAAACTGGTCCAGATGATTCATCATATATTCAATGGCAGCATCAAAATTTTCGTCGGTTTCTTGTTTGGATTTACAAATAGGACTTTTGTACTCCTTCTCAATGGCTCGTTCATTTTCTTTCTCCATATAGGCGCCACGAACCACTTTCGCACCAATTTTAAAACCTTCTTTAGAACCTTTTTCAAATAACGCTTTTATGTAATCCAATCGGTCCCAACGATACATTTGAAAGGTGTTGAAAACTATAGCCTTTTCTTTGTTGTATTTCTGCATCATTTGCAACACCAAATCATCGGCTGCCTTCTGCATCCAGCTTTCTTCAGCATCAATCAACAAGCAAACATCTAAATCATGTGCTTTTTTGCACACTTTGTCAAATCGTCCTACAATTCTATCCCAGGCAGCTTCTTCATCCGAAGTCAAGTCTAGACCTGCACTCATCTTTTCGAACAGCTTAAAACGACCAAAACCAGTAGGTTTAAATACCGCAAATGGCATGGCATCTTTCTCCTTTACAAAATCAAGGATTTCCAAGGTTTTTTCAAGTGCAAAATCAAATTGATTGTCCACTTCCTTTCCCTCAGCGGAATAATCCAAAATAGAGCACACCCCTTTTTCAAACATTTTATCGATAATGGGTAGGCAGTCTTTTTCACTAACACCACCACAAAAATGGTCAAACACCGTGGCCCTAATAAGTCCTTCAACAGGAAGATGCGCCTTGATGGCGAAATTGGTCACCGCAGTCCCGATACGAACCAAGGGTTCGTTGGCAATCATTTTAAAAAGAAAGTAAGCTCTTTCCAACTCTGAGTCGGATTTAAGCTCAAAAGCTATTGCAGTATTCTCAAAATTAGGTTGCATTCTTGGTAATCCTTTAAAGAACCAAATATAAGTACGGAAATTAGAATGATATCTATTAAAATAGTCTTTATTTAGCAGGGTAATTCAAATTATGGAATCGGTTAAATCACAGTCGTACGAAGTCTTTTTAAATGAGTTGGGAGAAGCTGCACTGAATCAGCATGTTGCTAAACATGGATATTCCAAAATATTTGTTTTGGTGGACGAAAACACCAGAAAATTTTGTTTGCCGCAGTTTCAAAAAATGTTCGAACATTCCATCGATGATATTTTTGAAATAGCATCTGGAGAAGAGAACAAGCACATCCAAACCTGCTTAAAAGTTTGGGAATTCCTATCCAATGAAGATGGAGACCGAAAAAGCTTATTGATCAATCTTGGCGGTGGTGTGCTTACCGATTTAGGTGGATTTGTGGCCTCTACATTTAAAAGAGGTATCCATTTCATAAATATTCCCACTACCCTACTCTCAATGGTCGATGCGTCTATTGGAGGTAAAACAGGTGTTGACTTAGGTGCCTTGAAAAACCAAATCGGTGTCATCAACCAACCCCAAATGGTACTGGTTTTTCCTGAATTTTTAGAAACCTTGGAACCAAGACAGGTAACCAGTGGCTTTGCTGAAATGCTAAAGCATGGACTGATTAAAGAGCAGGAGTATTGGGAACAGTTAAAGACCAAAGAAGATTTTAAAGATGCGTCGAGCATTCAAAAATCTATTGCAATCAAGAATGATGTAGTTACACAGGATCCTACGGAAAAAGGCATTCGCAAGATTTTAAATTACGGTCACACTTTGGGTCATGCTATTGAATCCTATTGTTTAGAGAATTATGACAAGAGGACATTACTTCATGGTGAGGCCATTGCCATTGGAATGATTTTGGAGGGTTATCTTTCGCATGAATTAACAGGATTGTCCAAATTGGCTTTGGATGATATCAAGCAAACCTTCTTAAAGCATTTTGA
This sequence comes from Flagellimonas zhangzhouensis, assembly GCF_900102925.1. Lineage (GTDB taxonomy): Bacteria > Bacteroidota > Bacteroidia > Flavobacteriales > Flavobacteriaceae > Flagellimonas > Flagellimonas zhangzhouensis. Next base: position 1,262,007 of record NZ_FNKI01000002.1, read on the forward strand.
AAAAGTTGAATTTGATGAGAATGATATTGATTCCATTTTAAAACTGCTGAAGTACGATAAGAAAAACTCCCACGGGGATATCAATTTTGTGCTGTTGCAATCCATCGGAATTGCTGTAACAGATATTAAAGTGCCTGAAAATCTGTTTGAAAAAGCATTTGCTTACTACAAAGAATAGGTGATTCACCTACTACTTTTTTCCATTTACAACTCTTTATAAGGAGCAATTAAAAAATAATCTAGCTTAGGAATGCAATTAATAACTAACCATTATGAAACGCATTCTCATAGACTACAAAAAATTGGACCACAAGGCTGCTTCCAAATTAATCGACTCATATCCTGATGGTTATGGGGATGATGACATCATTACTTTTAAAAAACCAAATGGAGAAATCATCGAGGCCGTAGAGGTACATACCGATGATACGGTCTACTTGGTTAAAATCAGCAAGAGTCTTTCCAACTTTATTGCCAATTTCGAAGAAATTATTGAAAAGGAATTGGAAAAAGACATGGTTCCTGAAGCCGCTGTAGATTTTGACACAGCATCTTTTGAAGAAAACGATTTGGAAACAGAAAGTATGGACAGCGAATATTAATCGACTATTCCATTTTTAAATATCGCTCTTTTATTATGCGAGCGTGGTGGGCTTGGTGCCCGCTGATGATAAACCCCAATGCACGAACACTCATTCGAGAACCGCTGGCAATACCTATGCGAAGCAGTGCCTCATCATCCAATGAGTCAAACAATGATAAAGTTGATTCTCGAACAACTTTGTATTCATTTTGCAAACTTTCCAAGTTTCTTGTCGAGGCATTGGAATTTGGAACATAAAGGTCTTGGTCAAAACCTGGTAAATCGGTTTTGTCGTTTCTAGCAAAACGAAGTGCACGATACTGAAAAACCCTTTCGGTGTCAATAACGTGCACTATCGCTTCTGCTAATGTCCATTTGCCTTCGGCGTATGCGAATCCTAATTTATTTTCTGGAATTTGGTTTAATAGGGACAAAAAATCTTCTTTGCCCATTTTTAAGCCCGACAATAACTCAACATCACCTAAAGCAAGAATATAGGTATGATAAAAATTATTGTATTCAGAAGTTGGGAGTTCTGAACGCAACATAACAAACGGATATAAAATCTATAGTTCGTTGAAAATAGTGTGCATCAAACGTTTTTTATCGTTGATGCTCTCTTCCAATGAAATCATGGTTTCTGTTCTGCTGATACCGTCGATATCATCGATTTTAAAGATGATGTTTTTGGCATGTGTTGTATCCCTTGCTCTTATTTTACAGAAAATATTGAATTTTCCAGTTGTAATATGCGCAACGGTTACGTAAGGTATCTGGCTAAGTCTTTCCAAAACAAATTTTGTTTGGTGGGTCTTTTCCAAGAAAATACCAACATAAGCAATAAAAGAATATCCTAATTTAACATAGTCCAAGGTTAAAGAAGAACCTTTGATGATTCCTGATTCTTCCATTTTTTTAACCCTAACATGCACCGTACCTGCAGATATCAGCAACTTCTTGGCGATATCTGTAAAAGGGGTACGAGTGTTATCGATTAGCATATCTAAGATCTGGTGGTCGATTTCGTCTAGCTTAACTTTGGTCATTATATTTAATTTTGCAGCAAAATTAGTTGAAAATAGAAATTTACGTAATAAAAATGGTTCTTTTTTACATAAAATACAAGAACTCCCTAAAAATGATTGTTACACATCGAAATTTTGGAGCAATTCTAGAACCTTTTTATCCTTGGAACTAAATCCAAAATCCTTGGAATCAATACATTCTATTAATTTGTGACCAAAATAGCCTTCCAAGGTGCCTTTTTCCGCTATTTCGGGTATAAATTCGATTTTATCGTCAATAAGCACTTCCTTAAACCGAATTCCGACCTTCACCCCTTCTTTAAACTTAGGATTCACCTTGTTTGCATGCCAAACAACAACATCAAAAAAGAGCTTTCGATTTTCAGGAATTTTAAAATAATCGTTGGTGCTGAACTCATTCACTTGGTTATCCGCAATGGTTTGTAATCCCTTTATTAAAGCATGAAAAATATATTCCCTGGTTTTTTCGCGCTCGTAATCTTCAGCATAATGCCCTGCTTCAAATAAAATGGTTGGTGTTCCTGTAGTTTGAAAACTGTCGCCTGTACAGTTTTCATTAAAACCATCATCGTAGCGGCCAACTTGCCCTGGAATGAGTTCTTGTAAATCATAATTCATGGCCACGATCAATTTCATAGCCGCTTCCCGAGTGGGGGTTATATCTCTTTCTACATTGCTTGAAGGTGACAAAAAGGAAACGGTTGCAGGTTTTTGTGTGTTCCCTGCACTAAATAAAGTTCTTTGATCGTGAAGATTAAAACAATACTGCGGATGAATCTTCTTGAATAACTTTCGTAGCGCCTGACTCTCGGGCTGCGTTCTGTCTTTTGCATCTCGATTTAAATCAACTTCATTGTGATTTATTCTTGTGTAGACTTCTGCCCCATCTGGATTTAATATTGGCACCACAGTTATGGAGCATTTGCTTAAAATGTGTTTGGCCAATACATCTTCGGATTGCAAAAAATGAATCATATCACAAACAGCCTTTGTTGTCGTAGATTCATTACCGTGCATTTGCGACCACATCAACACCTTAAATTTTCCATGACCAAATTGGAATGCAGGAATATTTTCACCCTTTACAGACTTACCTATATATATAGCTTCTGATCGGATTTTAGAAAAAAAATGATTTTGTAATTGTGCTAGGGTAACATAACGCCCCTTTATTGAATCCTCTTTAAACAAGGAATAATTAACCATCGAATAGTTTTTAAGATTTACAAAAGTAATCAAGCAAAAGTTTACAAATGTAACAGGTATTCATTTACTATTGTTTACAGTTGTACGCTGTATCACATTAAAATATTTGTGATTTGTTACAATTGTAATCGTTTAAAATTTATTTTATCTTTAAATACTGTATTTCAATATATTATTAGCTTTTATATTATCTATTACTTTAAAATATTAGTACTACTCCTCTTGAATATTCTTGTTACATCAAACTTTAAAACTATATTTACATCTATAAATTTACATTTGTAAATATGGATATTATTGATAGGGTTAAACAAGTGATTGAACACTATGGCATATCGGTTTCCGCCTTTGCGGATGAGATTGGTGTACAGCGTTCGAGCATGTCTCATTTATTAAATGGACGAAATAAACCCAGCTTGGATTTTGTAATGAAACTGGTAGACTCCTATCCTGAAGTAAATTTATATTGGCTGTTAAAAGGTGAGGGGGAGTTTTTAGTCAGTGAAACACCTGCGCAAACATCTTTAAATGCTCCTATTCAATTTCCCGATGCATCCTTGGAGTTGGAGAAAAAGATTCCCGAAACTAAACCTACTCCCAAAAATATTCCAGAACTCGTTAAAATCGTTTGGTTTTATTCGGATGGTACTTTTAAGGCATTCATTCCTGAAAACGATTGAACCTTTCGTGTTCTTTCCGTTACTTTGTAACATGATTAGAAATCTTTTTTTAGGGGCTCTTTTTACAATCCTTTGGGCCTGCGGTCAACCGCCACAACGTAATTGTTCTGATTTTAAAACTGGAAAATTCTCTTTCACCACAACAATTGATGGAGAAGAAAAGAAAACCATATTTTCAAGGTATGAAGATTTGGAGGTTGATGAATTTGATGGAAAAATTGATTCCTCCTCCATTCGATGGATCAATGATTGTGAATATGTGCTCAAAAACATTCACCCAAAAAATAAAGAAGAAGAGAAATCTATCCATATAAAAATTCTGACTACCGCCGAAGCTTCCTATACTTTTGAGTATAATGTTATTGGAGACACAAGAAAATTTAAAGGAACTGCCCATAAAATAGACTAACCATGTTCGATATTTTCGCAAGCCCAGATGCCTGGATGGCATTGTTGACCCTGACTTTTTTGGAAATTGTTTTAGGAATTGACAATATTATTTTTATTTCCATTGCCGCAGGTAAATTGGAAAAAAAGAATAGACGAAAGGCAACCAATATTGGATTGTTACTGGCAATGGTGATGCGAATTATTTTATTGTTTGGTATTACCTGGCTTACCAAAATGAAAAAACCTTTTTTGGTGATCGACGAATCTTGGATAACGGGTGGAATAAGCTGGCAAGCGATTATTTTGTTCGGGGGCGGACTTTTTCTACTTTACAAAAGCACACATGAAATCCACGAAAAAATTGAAGATAGAGGTCATGATGAGCGCGAAGTGGCAAAATCACGATCTTCGTCATTAATGAATGCCATTGTTCAAATTACCGTAATTAATATTGTATTCTCTTTTGATTCTATTTTAACTGCTATTGGTATGACGAATGGCATATCACCCAATCCAAACGACGCTCTGATTTTGATGATTACCGCAGTGGTGATTTCTGTTTTGATTATGATGTTATTCGCAAATCCTGTTGGGGAATTCGTGAACAATCACCCTTCAATTCAAGTATTGGGGCTGTCCTTTTTGATCTTAATTGGATTTATGTTGATTGCCGAATCTGCACACCTGTCCCATTTGGTGATTTTTGATAACGAAGTTGGCGCCATACCCAAAGGGTATTTGTACTTCGCCATCGCATTCTCACTAATGGTGGAGTTTATAAATCTGCGGATTCAAAAAAAGCATCCCCAAGAAAAAGAAAGTTTGGAAGAGCACTAATTCGGTCGCTGGTACGCGAGCTTCGGATTTGCTTCTTTATGTTTTTTGAACAAGCGTTGTTGTTGTTTTACGGTCATTGTACTCCCATCATGACTCCATCCAGGAGGACCAAAGATGTACATAAGCTTATGTTTAAGACTTTTCACCTTCTTGGTGTCGTTCCAAATATCTTTAAACTCATGGGTAAGAATCACAACTGGGTTGTATGATTCTGGCGCATGGATAACGCCATATTTTACATCAATATCATCATCCAATTCTTTCCACGTACCAAAGATCTTATCAAAGAAGTTTAAAAATCCTCCATGGTTTTTATCCAAATACTCCACATTTTGTGCATGATGTACTTGGTGCATGGTGTGGGTATTCATGAATTTTTCCAAAAATCCAAGTTTGGGAATATAAACGGAATGTAATTGAAATTGCCACAATGCTTCAATTCCTAGGCAGACCAGCACCATTTCTGGAGGAAAACCAATGGCTGGCATCCATATGTAAAAGAAAGGTTTGTACAAAATGGTGAACCATCCATTTCGAATGGCAGTTCCTAAATTGAAATTATCAGAGGAATGGTGCACAATATGTGCTGCCCATAAAATTCGAACTTCGTGATTGGCCCTGTGGAACCAATAATATGTAAAATCATCGGCCAATTGGCAAAGAATCCAAACATACCAAGCATAACCAAAGGATTCGTAACCAAAAATATTGGTTCGCACGCCCCCTACTTCAGGATTAAACAATTCATAAGTCCCTTCAAAAAGTGCAATGGCAAATGCCACCTTAAAGAGTGGTCCTAAAATCGCAGAACCAATTCCCATAAAACCACTGGCCGCTAAATCCTTCCAGTTGTACAGATCATCATGGTCGTGGGTTTTGCTATAGGTTAATTCTAATAAAATAAAGGCAATAAAAACTGGTACACCATATACCAGCGGGTTTGTGAAATCCATATAGAAAAGTTAAGCGTCTGCTTTAGTTTTGTGACGGAGGCAAAATAGGTAGAAAATGGATTAAAACAAAGCGGTTTGGTCATTACCATCATTCTTTGTTCCTATATCGTTATTTGAATTGTCTATTTGCTCTTCATCTACCACTTCAATGTCCTCTGTTTGTTGTTCTTCTGGCTCATCGTAAGGTAACGGGTCCAATAAGTTAATGTTTTTTACTTTTTCAGGTGTAAGCTGATTCCCTAGTGCTTTAATACCTTTTACAGTAATAAATTCTTCAACATCCACTTGTAAATTGGGTTTAGCGTCCTTGCCACGTGGTTTTATAAACTCAATTTCCAATTTTGGTCGCCAATCGGTTGAAACCAATTCCAAATGGGATTTTGCACTTTCGGAAATTACCACTTCTTCCTTGCTTGGATTTTCAATAACGAACCTTTTCAGGTAGTAGCGTTCTTTTTCTCCTTCAAAATGAACCACAGAAATGGGCTTGTTCGGGTTCCATTTCTCCAAAACAATCATATCGTCGTTAAAACGAGTAAGCAAATCTGGAATAATGGTTTTTACGATACCCTTTTGCTCAATGACCAAAAGCATATCATCACCTTTAAACTCACCCAATAACTCTCCTCGTCCATCAACATTTAAGCGACTTACTACATCATCGAACCATATTTTTCTAGGTTTAAGGGTAGATACGCCTTTTTCTTTGAGTTCAACACGTTTGATAGCATATTTGGTAACCAAATTTCCTTTGGAAGCTCTACCTTTAATAAGGACATCGGAGAAATCAAGATCCCATTTCAGTTTTTTGATGCTTCCTGACTGACGTAGCAAAATGGTAATCACCTCCGCCTCACCATTTGGATTGGCAGAGAAATAAAGTACTTCTGCTGAAGTTTTATCTCCTGTGAGTTGATAGATTTTATCACGAGTGATACTGGTTACATTGAAACGTTTAATGTAACTAGGCCCACCTTTCATCAACTTGTACACCATATTATATGTAGTTCGCTTGTCCTTTTTCTTAAAGACGGCCACATGGATAATGTTTTTACCCACAAAGACTTTGGAGTCTACCTTAGTGACCATCATCTCCCCTTTTTGGGTAAAGACTATTATGTCGTCAATATCGCTGCAATCGGTAACATATTCGTCGCGCTTTAGCGAGGTTCCAATAAAACCCTCTTCGCGATTTACATAAAGTTTGGTGTTTCGGATAACCACTTTAGTGGCCTCGATATCATCAAATACTTTGATCTCGGATTTACGCTCTCTTCCTTGCCCGTATTTCTTTTTAAGCTCTTTGAAGTAGTCAATGGCGAAATCCACCAGATGCTCCAAATGGTGTTTGGTCTGGGCAATTTTCTCTTCAAGACCCTCTATTAACTGTTGCGCTTTTTCCAAATCGAACTTGGAAATACGCTTGATTCGAATCTCCGTCAATCGAACAATATCATCTTTGGTCACTTCTCTTTTTAAATGACCGATATGAGGTTTTAATCCTTTGTCGATAGCAGAAATTACACCATCCCAAGTTTCCTCCTCTTCAATATCACGATAAATCCTATTTTCAATAAAAATGCGCTCCAAAGAAGCAAAATGCCACTGCTCCTCTAATTCACCTAGCTGGATTTCAAGTTCTGCTTTAAGTAACTCTACAGTGTTGTCCGTGGAGCGCTCCAGCATTTCACTTACCCCAATAAACAATGGTTTGTTATCCTCAATAACACAACCAAGTGGTGAAATGGATGATTCACAAGCTGTAAAGGCGTAGAGGGCATCGATGGTCTTGTCTGGAGAAATTCCAGTAGGCAGATGCACCAAGATTTCAACTTCAGCAGCTGTGTTATCCTCTATCTTTTTAATCTTGATTTTCCCCTTATCGTTAGCCTTTAAGATGGAGTCAATTAAAGAGGAAGTATTGGTTCCGTAAGGTATTTCGTTGATCACCAAGGTGTTTTTGTCCAAGGTTGAAATTTTGGCCCTTACCCTAATTTTGCCACCACGCATTCCTTCATTGTAATTGCTTACATCTATAATTCCAGCGGTTGGAAAATCTGGATATAAAGTAAAGCGCTTACCTCTCAAATGTTTGATGGAGGCATCAATCAATTCATTGAAATTGTGCGGTAAAATTTTGGTGGAAAGTCCAACCGCTATACCCTCTGCCCCTTGCGCTAACAACAATGGGAATTTAACTGGAAGATTTACAGGCTCTTTCTTTCGGCCATCATACGAAAGTTGCCATTCTGTAATTTTTGGACTATAAACTACTTCAAGGGCAAATTTGGAAAGTCTTGCCTCAATGTATCGTGAGGCTGCAGCGCCATCCCCTGTAAGAATGTTACCCCAGTTTCCTTGGGTATCGATTAATAGGTCTTTTTGCCCCAACTGCACCATGGCATCGGCAATACTGGCATCACCGTGAGGGTGGTATTGCATGGTATGCCCCACAACATTGGCCACTTTGTTGTAGCGCCCATCGTCCAACTCTTTTAAGGAGTGCATGATCCTACGCTGTACAGGCTTGAACCCGTCTTCGATTGCGGGAACAGCACGTTCCAAAATCACATAGGATGCGTAATCCAAAAACCAATCCTTGTACATTCCAGTAACCTTTACCAGACTGTCTTGGGGTTCTTCTTGGTTTTCTAAACCTTCATCATTCAGTTCTTCGTTCTCTTCCATTTAGAAGGGAGGCATTAGTTTGGTTTATAGTTGGTTTTCTTCTACTAAATCAAGTTCTACTTTAAGGTTATTGATGATAAATTCCTGTCTATCTGGCGTGTTTTTACCCATGTAGAACTGCAACAGATTATCAATACTCATCGCTTTATCCAACATTACAGGCTCTAAACGAATGTCATCACCAATAAAGTGCTTGAACTCATCGGGGGAAATTTCACCCAATCCCTTAAATCGGGTTATTTCTGCCTTACCTGTTAGTTTTTCAATAGCGTTTCTTTTTTCCTCATCACTGTAGCAATAAATGGTTTCTTTTTTATTGCGCACTCTAAATAATGGGGTTTGAAGAATATATAAATGGTTTTCTTTTATCAGTTCTGGAAAAAATTGCAAGAAGAATGTGATCAACAGCAATCGAATGTGCATCCCATCCACATCGGCATCGGTAGCAATTACAATATTGTTGTAGCGCAAATCCTCCATGGAATCCTCAATGTTGAGCGCTGCTTGCAACAGATTGAATTCTTCGTTCTCGTAAACAATCTTTTTGGACATGCCATAAGAGTTCAAAGGCTTACCACGAAGACTGAATACGGCCTGGGTATTTACATCCCGAGATTTGGTAATGGAACCTGAAGCCGAATCTCCCTCTGTTATAAATAGGGTAGACTCCAATCTTCTGTCCTTTTTCATATCCTGCAAATGCACTCGACAATCACGAAGTTTTTTATTGTGCAGACTTGCTTTTTTTGCGCGCTCTCTGGCCAATTTACGAATTCCAGAAAGTTCTTTACGCTCCTTTTCCGCCTGAACAATTTTTCGTTGAAGTGCTTCCGCAGTCTGCGGATTTTTATGTAGGTAATTATCCAAATAGGTTCCCACAAAATCGTTGATGTACGTACGAACCGTTGGAAGTTTACCGCCCATATCGGTAGAACCCAATTTAGTTTTGGTCTGACTCTCAAAAACGGGTTCCATAACTTTAATGGAAATAGCTGAGATAATAGACTTGCGCACATCGGAAGCATCGTAATTTTTTCCGTAGAAATCGCGAATGGTTTTAACCACAGCTTCACGGAAAGCGGCTTGGTGCGTACCTCCTTGTGTGGTATGCTGTCCGTTAACAAAAGAGTGGTACTCCTCACTATATTGGGTTTTGCTGTGGGTCATGGCGACCTCAATATCATCCCCTTTTAAGTGAATAATGGGATAAAGAAAATCCTCTTCGTTATTGTTGTCTTCCAATAAATCCTTTAAACCATTTTCGGAGTAGAATTTTTCTCCATTAAAAACAATGGTTAATCCAGGATTTAGGTACACATAGTTTTTGAGCATGCGTTCCACATACTCATTTCGATATTTATATTTTTTGAATATGCTCTCGTCTGGAACAAAGGTTACCTTGGTGCCTCGTCTTCTGGAAGATTCTTCCAATAGCTCTTCGTTGGTAAGGTTTCCCGTTTCAAACTCTGCAGATTTGGATTGTCCATCTCGGTTGGATTCCACTCGAAAATAGGTGGAAAGGGCATTCACAGCTTTTGTACCTACCCCGTTCAGACCAACAGACTTTTTAAAGGCACGGGTATCGTACTTACCACCCGTATTCATCTTGGAAACTACGTCCACTACTTTTCCTAAAGGAATTCCACGACCGTAATCGCGAACATGTACCGTATTTTCCTTGATGTTGATTTCGATGGTCTTTCCTGCACCCATCACAAACTCATCGATACAGTTGTCGATGACCTCTTTTAACAGGATGTAAATTCCATCGTCGGCGGAAGAACCATCACCCAATTTTCCAATATACATTCCAGGACGCATACGAATATGCTCCTTCCAATCGAGCGATCGGATATTATCTTCAGTATATTGGGTATCTGCCATAAGTTTTGGGTTAATCCATGCAATATAAAATTTAGGGGCAAAAATAAAAGTAATGTGGGCAAAAAGTAATCAACAATAGCGCGGATTTATTGTTAATATTAGTGATTCTCAGGCTTGTTTTTTTCTGTTAATGGAAAGATAAGTCACCCCAAAAATCACAACCGCCATTCCCAACAATTGCCAAAGGGTCAATTTTTCATCTAAAAAGACAAATGCCAATAAGATAGTGGAAATCGGCCCCAAACTTCCCAAAATGGAAAAATTCGAGGCTCCCAAACGCTCAATGGCTGCGGAAACCAAAAAGGATGGAATCAAAGTGGCAATAATCGCCATGGCAAATCCGTAGATGTAGACAGGCCAAGGGTAATCCATAAATTCCCAACCTCCATCAAATACATAGTGCAATACGATGCAAAAGGTAGAAACTATCATAGCGTAGCAGGTAAACCGCAACACTCCAAATTTGGGAATCAACCAACCACTGCCCACCAAATACGAAGCATAGGTAATGGCACTCAACAATACTAAAAATCCTCCCCATAAAACCTGATTTACAGCTACATCCAATTCATCCCAAAACGTAATAAGGACGCCCAAATAGGTTATGAGAATGGCAATAAACTGAACTCGAGAAATCTTCTGTTTGAAAATAATCCACGAGAGAAATACCACAATAGTAGGATACACAAACAAAATAATCCGCTCCAGCCCTGCTTTGATGTAGTTTAGCCCTAAAAAATCGAAATAACTGGCTAAATAATATCCGATGAAACCAAAAGCGAACAACCAAGCGTAATCTTTTGCTTGGATTTTAACCGTTGGTATCTTTTTACGAATCAAAAATAAGATCAGTATGTAAAAAGGAAGCGAAAACAGCATTCGGAACAACAGTAAATCCAACGTATCTACTTCATATTGATACGCCAATTTTACCATCACAGCTTTTGAGGAGAATAAAACTACTCCCAGAATGCCGTAAAAAATTCCTAAGCTTTTGTTGTACATGGAATAAAGCTACTCCCTACCTACAATTTTAGAAAAGTAAATGATTTGGAATTACAACGTTCAACCCTTACACGTTGAACCTAAAGTGCATCACATCACCATCTTTCACCACATATTCCTTGCCCTCTACACGCATACGGCCAGCCTCTTTTACCTTGGCTTCGCTACCATATTGAATGTAGTCGTTATAAGAAATTACTTCGGCACGGATGAATCCCTTTTCAAAGTCTGTGTGGATGACTCCAGCAGCTTGAGGAGCTGTGGCACCAACATGAATGGTCCAAGCACGAACCTCTTTTACCCCTGCAGTGAAATACGTTTCCAAATCCAATAGTTTATAGGCGCCACGAATCAATTTGGCTGAGCCTGGCTCGGAAAGTCCAAGGTCTTCCAAAAACATTTGGCGTTCTTCGTAGGTTTCCAACTCTGTGATATCTGCTTCTGTCCCAACGGCCAAAAAGATAACTTCGGCATTTTCGTTGGCAACGGTTTCTTTCACCTTTTCTACGTAAGCATTGCCCTCTACGGCAGCAGCTTCATCTACATTACAAACATACATTACAGGTTTATCCGTAATCAGTTGCATGGGTTTTACAAACTCAATACGCTCATCATCAGAAAGTTCAATGGCACGGACTGAAGTTCCAGCCTCCAAACCATTTTTTAGTTTGGTCAAAACAGCTTCTTCTTTTTGAGCTTCTTTATTTCCAGTTTTGGCAGCACGCTTCACTTTGTCAAGCTTTTTTTCCACGCTTTCCAAATCTTTCAACTGCAACTCCATATCAATTGTTTCCTTATCGCGAATTGGATCTACAGAACCATCAACGTGCACCACATTATCATTATCAAAACAACGCAATACGTGAAGAATAGCATCGGTTTCACGGATATTTCCCAAAAACTGGTTTCCCAATCCCTCACCTTTGCTCGCTCCTTTTACCAAACCAGCAATATCCACAATTTCTACGGTAGCAGGAATCACTCTTTCAGGATTCACCAATTCTTCCAATTTTTCCAAACGAGTGTCGGGCACATTTACCACACCAATATTGGGCTCAATGGTACAAAAAGGGAAGTTGGCACTTTGTGCCTTTGCATTGGACAAACAGTTGAACAATGTTGATTTTCCTACGTTCGGCAATCCTACAATACCAGCTTTCATCTAATAAATTTGTGTTTTGAGGGTGCAAATATAAGTTGAAGTTTTGGTACTCGGTGCTAATACCCTTGAATCAATAAATAAAGCCCCATGATTATTAGTCCAATCATGCCAAAAATGGCCACCAAAGACAATATGCATCCTATCTGCTTCCAAACACCCCTATATTCTTTTTCTTCTTTTTGCATAAAAAAACCCCGAACTTAAATTCGGGGCTAAATTACATGTTTTTTATGCCCTATTCAGGGTGCATGAACCTCTGTTTTCCCAAAAGTTCTTCTTCTGTTTCTTCATGGTCCTCATCGGGAACGCAACAATCAACAGGGCATACTGCCGCACATTGTGGCTCCTCATGGAATCCTTTACACTCTGTACATTTATCAGGAACGATATAATAAAGTTCGTCGCTCACAGGCTCTTGGGCCTCATCGGCATCAACGTCTTTACCGTTCGGCAAAACCACATTGCCAGTTAACGAAGTTCCATCACTGTATCTCCAATCATCCGCACCTTCATAAATCGCTGTGTTTGGGCACTCTGGCTCGCAAGCACCGCAGTTTATGCATTCATCCGTTATAATTATTGCCATATTTTCTTTTCCTTATTAAGCTGATTCTTTTCAGCATGCTTACTTTTGACAAAAATAAACCCTACTAAATTAGTGAACAAATATAATGAGGTCGCATATGCAAACCATGGCAGCTTTTGTTAAACTCGGAAATTATCTCAGGGATTTTTGTGAAAATTATCACTCCACAGACGGAAATCCTGATGATGGATTGATGCAGGCCATCTACAGTGCAGAGCAGCATAACGGTTGGTTTACCAGGGAAAACATCTTATTTTCTTTACAACAATGGGGAGATGCCTTGACCGAAGAAAACCTGACTGAATGGTTGTCCAAATATGACATTCAACCCGTAGCAGCCCCTAAAACCATCGGAATTGTGATGGCGGGTAATATTCCTTTGGTAGGTTTTCATGATTTTATCTGTGTATTGTTATCAGGAAATAGGGTGTTGGCCAAATTATCTTCCAACGATAAGATATTGCTTCCTTTTCTAACAAAATATTTGGTTGAACAAGAACCAGCCCTTAAAGATTCCATCACCTTTGTAGAGGGTAAGATGGAAGATTTTGATGCCGTAATCGCCACAGGAAGCAACAATACCAGTCGCTATTTTGAATATTATTTTGGGAAGAAACCCAATATCATTCGTAAAAACCGAAATTCGGTGGCCATCTTAACTGGCAATGAAACCAAAGAAGAATTGATGGCTTTGGGTGAAGATATTTTCCGCTATTACGGACTGGGATGCCGAAATGTTTCCAAGATTTTTGTGCCCAAGGATTATGATTTTGAACCGTTCTTTAATGCCATTTTTGAATTTAAGGATATCATCAACGAACATAAATACGCCAACAATTACGACTACAATAAAGCGGTGTATTTAATGAGTGAATTCAAAATTTTGGACAACGGATTTTTGGTGCTCAAAGAAGATGAAAGCCTCTCCTCGCCTATTTCGGCTTTATTCTACACCTACTACGAAGATGAATCAGATTTAAGAAAACAATTGAATGTAATGGAAGAGGAAATACAATGTGTTGTTTCCGCTAAAGGGGATGTGCCTTTCGGGGCTACCCAAAAACCAAAATTAAACGACTACGCAGATGGAGTTGACACTCTAGAATTTCTGCTTCAATTGTAAATAAATTCATTGCTCAACTTTCGTTTTATCATCCAAGAAATTTTTAGACCTTTACCTTTCAAATCATCACTATGAAAATGCACAATTTTAGCGCTGGACCTTGTATTTTACCCAAAGAGGTATTGCAAAAGGCCTCCGAAGCTGTCGTAGAACTCGATGGCATTGGACTTTCACTTATAGAAATTTCCCACCGCAGCAAAGAGTTTGTGGCCATCATGGAAAAGGCCCGCTCACTTGCTTTGGAACTTTTAGGCTTGGAGGGCAAAGGGTATCAAGCCATATTTCTTCAAGGTGGCGCCAGTATGCAATTTTTAATGACTGCTTATAACCTGCTGGACAAAAAGGCTGGATACGTAAACACAGGAACTTGGAGTCAAAAAGCCATAAAAGAAGCCCGACTGTTCGGTGAAGTTGTGGAAGTTGCCTCTTCCCAAGAAGATAATTTCAAGTATATCCCAAAGGGATACAGCATTCCGTCCGATTTGGATTATTTGCACCTTACCTCGAACAATACCATTTATGGTACGCAAATCAAGGAGTTTCCAGAAACTGATGTGCCATTGGTTTGCGATATGAGCTCCGATATTTTTTCAAGACAATTGGATTTTTCCAAGTTTGATTTGATTTATGCAGGGGCGCAAAAAAATATGGGACCCGCAGGAGCAACTTTGGTGGTGGTAAAAGAAGAAATTTTGGGTAAGGTTTCCCATATCATTCCATCCATGCTCGATTATTCGGTGCATGTGAGTAAGGATAGCATGTTCAACACCCCTCCTGTATTTGCTGTGTATGTTTCCATGTTGACCATGAAGTGGCTGAAAGATTTAGGTGGAATTGCTGCTATCGAGGAAATCAATGAGCGTAAAGCCAATCTTATTTATTCTGAAATCGAACTCAACCCTGTTTTCTCTGGATTTGCAGCCAAAGAAGACCGTTCCATAATGAATGCCACTTTTAATATCACCGATGATGAACTAAAAGATGTTTTCGATGCCATGTGCAAAGAAGCTGGCATTAGTGGAATTAATGGTCACCGTTCAGTGGGTGGGTATAGAGCCTCCATGTACAACGCACTTCCTTTGGAAAGTGTTGGTGTATTGGTGGATATTATGAGTGAATTGGAAAAGAAAGGATAAACTTAATGACGAAAATATTAGCTAACGACGGAATTGCTCAAGCAGGAATAGATTTGCTTGAAAAAGAAGGTTTCGAAGTTAAAAACACCCGTGTTGCCCAGGAACAGCTCGCTAATTACATCAACAAAAACAACATAGATGGACTTTTAGTCCGCAGTGCCACCGAAGTTTCCAAAAAAATCATTGACGCTTGTCCCAACCTTAAATTGATTGGCCGTGGTGGTGTCGGAATGGACAATATTGAAGTGGAATATGCCAAAGCAATGGGGATTCAAGTAATCAATACCCCTGAAGCTGCGGTTGACTCTGTTGTTGAACTTGTTTTTGCTCATCTTTTTGGTGCTGCTCGTTTTTTACACGATGCTAACCGAAATATGCCCTTGGATGGCGATAGTCAATTCAAAGCCCTGAAAAAAAGCTATGCAGGTGGGATTGAACTACGTGGAAAAACACTGGGCATTATTGGATTTGGTCGCATTGGTCAAGCTGTGGCAAAAATGGCCTACGCATTGGGCATGAAAGTAATTTTTACGGACCATCATGTTACTGACATCACCCTAGAGGTTCCTTTTTTTGATGGACAATCCATTAGTTTTGATTTGAAAGCGTCAGATTTTGAAACCGTTTTAAAAGAAGCTGATTTTGTTACCATTCATGTACCTGCTCAAGATTCCTATGTGCTTGGTAAAAAAGAGTTTGAAATGATGAAAAAAGGAGCTGGAATCATCAATACTTCCCGCGGCGGCGTATTGGACGAAGTTGCTTTGGTGGAAGCTTTGGATTCCGACCATCTTGCTTTTGCAGGGTTGGATGTGTTCGAATCAGAACCTACTCCAGAAATTCAAATCCTGATGAACCCAAAAATCTCTTTATCACCACACATTGGTGCATCTACCAAAGAAGCCCAAGAACGAATTGGAGTGGAACTGGCCAACAAGGTTATTAAATTGCTAAAATAGCCGATTTTCAAAGTGCCAAAGAGCCTTTAAACACTACTTTTTTCGTACCTTGACCCTCTAACCTTAACTGAAAATAAAATGTCAGGATTACTAGATTTATTGAATAGCCCAATGGGACAACAATTGGTGAGCGGAGTAGCTGGCCAAACGGGGCAAGACGAGAGCAAAACCGCCGATGTATTGAGTATGGCCATGCCCTTATTAATGGGTGCCATGAAAAAAAACACAACCACTCCAGGTGGAGCACAAGGTTTGATGGATGCACTTTCATCTAAACATGATGGTGGAATTTTAGATGATCTTGGCGGATTGTTCGGAGGTGGTGTAGACCAAAATGTAATGGATGATGGAGCTGGAATTTTGGGCCATATTCTTGGAGCAAAACAACCTCAGGTAGAAAATGCATTGAGTAGCAAATCAGGAATTGATGCGGGTACTGTCGCCCAAATTCTTAAAATAGCGGCCCCTATCCTATTGGGATATTTGGGGAAACAAACCAAACAACAATCGGTAAACACACCTGATGGTTTAAATGGCCTTTTAGGTGGACTCATGGGTGGAGATAAAGCTGCTGCAAAACAACAATCATTGGTTGAATCCTTTTTGGATAGTGATGGTGATGGAAGTGTAATCGATGATTTGGCAGGTATGGTATTAAATAGTGATGGACAAAAAAGTAGTGGCCTCGGAGGAATGCTCGGTGGTCTATTTGGAAAATAACATCGCTTTACACATAGTTTAACAAAGCCATTTGAATCTTCAAGTGGCTTTTTTTTGTAACTTATATTCATGAAAAAGAAACTTTTAGCCCCTACTGTATTTGTTCTTGTTTTAATGCTTTTATTCAATTCCTGTTCTGCACAAAAGGAGACCGTTGCTATTTCAGAAGATGAAAAAGCACTATTTAATTCTGATGATGATGAACCTGTCGAAATATCCGATGAAGAAACCGAATACGAAATCATTATCATAGAACCTGGATTTTACACTTGGTTAAACTCCATAGCTCGTCCAGAGGGGTATTATTCGCAATCGTATTTGGAAAACCGAAATGCTGTTTTGGTTCTGAATTGGAACCAAAGAGTGTTGGACCCCATCCGTTTCAATCCCAACTTATATGAGATGCAGATCAATTACGACCCAAATATTGATTATGGCTACGAGGTGAATTATAAACTCTACAATTACTTTATTTATTTCCAAAGAAAATACAATCAACGCTTAGGTCCTTTTCTACCTAGAATATAATGTGCTATTTTTGCAGCCATTTAATAGGTTCGCATGCAGAAAATTAAAGCCCGTTGGGAAATCTCAAAGAATTGGCAGCTTCTTTTTCCTTTTTTAGGAGCGTTCCTTACATTTTTGACGGCGTACACGATCGCTCGAAGGTTACTTCATGCTTTTGGGATGAACAACACTGCTGCTGAATGGATTTTTACGGGAACTGTTAGTATTTCCATCTTTTATGGGTTGATTAAATTCTTTATCTGGTGTTTTAAAAAGCTGGAAAACAAATGGGTGGTGAACGAAAAATGGGAAATGATCGCCATTTTCATCGTTTTTGCCATTACAGGGAGTCTAGCTGGAAAATTAGCAGGGCCTTTGGTGCATTGGATTGGATTGGATGATGAAAATGTACCCAAAGCCATCTATTGGACTTGCAGAATATTAATGATTTTTCCCATTTACCAAGTCTTATTGGTATGCATTGGTTGGGTGTTCGGTCAGTTTAAATTCTTCTGGGCTTTTGAGAAAAAAATGCTGAAACGTATGGGATTGGGCTTTTTGTTGCCTTAGTTTAAGTTTTCCTTAACACAATAAATCCGTGTGTGTTGGTTACATTTGCAGGAGATGACCTCAATCCTCCACAAAAAAACCACCTTTTTTCTATCCCTGATTTTAGCCATTGGGATACTTGCTCCCTCGGTTATAAAATTAGGACATGCCATTTATGAGCATAATTCGGAAAAACAATGTGTTGCCCAAGGCACTATACACATTCATGATGGAGATTTGGATTGCGACTTTCATGATTTCAATCTGGCCTCCAAGGTCCTTTTCTCCCCTGTTTTTGAAAATGTAACTGTTGAAGCACCTCATTTGGCACTTCAAACCGAATTTTACATTTCTTCTTTTAAACCCCATAAATTTTCGTACCACGCTCTTCGGGGTCCCCCAGTTGTTTCTTAATTATCGGATTTTAATTTTTTAAACCTTTTAATTTTTACAATGAAACAACTTTATTTTTCAATGCTTTTTGCATTGATACCTTTATCTATATTCGCACAAAATACAATTACAGGAACCATCACCGATGCCGATAGTGGTGCACCTTTGGAGCAAGTTTCCGTTTACATTCCCCAATTGGAAAATGGTACCGTTACTGATGAAACTGGTCATTTCACCTTAAAAAACTTACCAGAAGGCAATTATAAATTGGTGATTTCTTATATAGGTTTTGAAACCTATTCTGCCACTTTTGAAATTGCATCAGGCACCAACAATTTTGATTACCAAATGGTAGCTTCGGCTATAGAAATGGATGAAGTAGTACTTTCCACCCCTTTCCACAAATTACAACGTGAAAATGTGATGAAAGTGGAGCAAAAATCCATGGAAGAACTCAAACAGCAAGGTGGAATTACACTTTCGGAAGGAATTACGAACATTCCTGGGGTGTCTTCTGTATCCACAGGTGTGGGAATCGGGAAACCTGTGATTCGGGGATTGAGTTTTAATCGTGTTTTGGTCTATACCCAAGGAGTTAGACTGGAAAATCAACAATACGGCGGGGAACACGGACTTGGAATAAACGACGCAGGTATTTCTAGCGTAGAAGTAATCAAAGGGCCAGCATCTTTGTTGTATGGTTCAGATGCGCTTGGAGGTGTTCTTTATTTGAATCCTGAGAAATTTGAAACCTCAGGAGAAACTTCGGGCGATGTAAACATGAGGTATTTTACCAATACTTTAGGGTACAATGCCAATGCAGGATTTAAAACTTCTGGTGAAAAACTTAAGTTTTTGGTTCGTGGAGCCTATGCTTCCAATGCCGATTATGAAACTGGAAATGGAACCAGTGTAACCAATTCAAGATTTAACGAAGCCGACTTAAAAACAGGTTTGGCTTACCAAGCATCCAAGTTTAAAACAGAACTTCGATATAACTATAATGCTTCAGAACTAGGAATTCCCGAAGAAATCGGTGTTCAAAATAACGACAGGGAGCCATTGGAACCCTATCAAGAGCTTTCAACCCATATTATAAGTTCCAAGAACAGTTTCTTTTTCAAAAAATCGAGTTTGGATGCAACTTTCGGATACACCATTAACAATCGAAAGGAATTTGAAGAGCATCATCATGAGGAGGAAGAAGGTGAAGTGCACGAAGAAGAAGAACATGAGGAAGAAGAAGGTGCAGCCTTGGATATGCGTTTGAGTACGTTTAATTACAACATTCAGTTTAACCCACATTGGGGTAAAATGACCACCATCTTCGGCATTCAGGGAATGCACCAAAAAAATGAGAATTTTGGGGAAGAAGTATTGGTGCCAGATGCCATAACCAACGATTTTGGGGTATTGGCCACATCTCATATACATTTTGATAAAAGCGACCTTCAATTGGGACTGCGTTATGATATTAGATCTTTAAATGGTGAAGCAAGTGGAATCGAGGGCGACGAAGAATACATTCCTGCTTTGGATAAAAATTTCAGCAGTTTTAATGCCGCTGTTGGCTACCGAATGGATTTGACCCAAAATATTATGGGGCGTTTAAATTTGGCTACTGGATTTAGAGCTCCTAACCTATCTGAATTATCTTCAAACGGATTGCACAGTGGCGCCAATCGTGTGGAAATCGGAAATCAAGATTTGGATAGCGAGCAAAACTTTCAAATTGATTTGGCTTTTGAATATGCCAACAAACATGTGGAAGCTTACGTGAATACGTTCTACAATATTGTAAACGATTACATTTATTTAGAGCCAAAAGGAGAATTTAGGGATTTGGACCCTGTTTACGATTTTCAACAACAAAATGCGATTTTATACGGTGGTGAATTTGGGTTCCATTTGCACCCACACCCAATTGATTGGTTGCATTTAGAGAGTAGCTACGATATTGTTTTTGGAGAATTGGACGACAATACCAATTTACCTTTGATTCCTGCCAACCGTTGGACAAACACATTTAGGGTAGAATGGAAAAAAAGAAACCAAGATTATAAATGCTATGCCTTCGTAACGGTTCAAACCAATTTTGACCAAAACAAGGTGGCAGAGTTTGAAACCCCTACGTCTCGCTACAACTTATTTAATATTGGTGTTGGTGGTGATATGAAAATCTTCAATCAAAAGGTGGGCTATTCCATTACAGGGAACAACATTTTTGACAAGGACTATATTTCTCATTTATCACGTTTAAAAGCAGATGGAATATCCAATATTGGAAGAAATATCTCTTTGAATTTGAGTGTTCCGTTGTAGAATTAATGATTGTTAATAATTGAAAACTCGTCAATTCGAGTAATTTATGAGTGAATCGAATAAATTGTATCGAGAATAAGAATTTTGAATTCAGTAAACAGTTCTCGATACATTTTCGTCGGAAACACTCGAACTAACACTATAAATTTCAAGGTCAATCTTTTTTAGGTTGACCTTTTTTCTTGCTCAAAAGATAGGTGTAAATCCAAGTCAAAGTAAAAGTTGGAATCACATCCAAACCAGGAATAAGCTCTTCGGTAAAAGCGATCATACCTGCAGCTTGCCCTACCCTTCCCTTGTACAGTCGAGTCATAAGCCATCCTGCAACGGGAGCCCAAATTACATCAGAAAACTCCCCGATACCTGGAATGATAAAGGAAATCATCCCAATACCATCAAACAATAACCCCAATAAAAGATTACGGTATTTATCGTCTTTCTCTTTTGTCATGAATGAAAAATAGGAATTCCCACCGACTTGGAAAAATCACTTATGATAAATCGGCACTGATGAGCTTTAAGAATTCATTTCGGGTTTCAATTTTTTCAAATTGCCCTCTAAATCCTGATGTTGTGGTCACGGAGTTTTGTTTTTGTACCCCACGCATCATCATGCACATATGGGCGGCTTCAATAACCACGGCAACCCCTTTGGGTTTTAAAGTATTGTTGATGCATTCCAAAATATCGTGTGTTAAGCGCTCCTGAACCTGTAATCTTCTTGCAAAAACATCAACCACACGAGGAATTTTGCTCAAGCCCACAATATGACCGTTGGGGATGTAAGCGACGTGGGCCTTTCCGAAAAACGGCAACATATGATGCTCACAAAGGGAATACAGTTCAATATCCTTGATAATGACCATGTCGTCGTAGCTTTCCGCAAACATGGCGCCTCTTAATATTTCCTCGGCATTCTGTTTGTAACCTTGGGTCAAATAAAGCATAGCTTTGGCAGCACGTTCGGGGGTTTTTATAAGTCCCTCACGCTCCACATCCTCCCCAATATCGTTCATAATATTGGCGAAATGCTCCTTCACCTCATTGGTGATTTCCATATTGTATTCCTCAAGCTGTCTATAAGGTGCCATGCTGTATTTTATTTGAAAAGTAAGTGTTTAACTTTTTGATTTTTGGATCTATAATAACTTGGCAATATGGTTGTTGCCTGTGATCGTTATAATAATTTTGATGTTCCTCCTCCGCCAAATAAAATGGCTTTTCCTCCGAAATAGCAGTAACAATTGGTGATGCAAAGATGCCTTCTTTTTCCAACAATGCAATGAATTCCTCTGCCCATTGTTTTTGTTGTTCTGAAGTATAAAATATTTCACTTCTGTATTGAGTTCCCACATCATTCCCTTGTCTATTCAACGTTGTGGGATCGTGGGTTGCAAAAAACACCTCCAACAATTCCGTATAACTAACTTTTTCAGGGTTAAAAGTGATTTTAATCCCCTCAGCATGACCAGTTCTTCCAGTACATATTTCACGATACGCTGGATTTTTTATCGTTCCTCCTGTATACCCTGGAAGAACTTCCTCTACTCCATTGAGTCGTTGAAAAACTGCTTCGGTACACCAAAAACATCCGCCAGCGAAAATTGCGGTTTCCAATTGTGTGCTATTTTGTTTATTCATTATTAATCAAAGTTAAACAATATTTGATTGAGAAAATTAATTCTAACTAATATTTATCATTTGCTTAGTCGAATTTATATTCAGAAAATACAATCTTTGCGATATAACAGTAATGATTATCTTCGACCAGCGAAGTTGTATTTATGATTAAGGCCACAAACATTCAGAAAAGTTACGGAGATCTTAAAGTTTTAAAAGGCGTTGACCTTGAAATAAAAAAAGGCGAAGTGGTGTCCATTGTAGGGGCCTCAGGAGCAGGAAAAACCACCCTATTGCAAATTTTGGGTACTTTGGACAGTCCATCAAACACCGCTGAAAGCACCTTGTTGATCAATGAAATCAATACAACCCAACTGAATGACAAAAGTTTGGCCAAGTTCAGGAATGAGCATATTGGATTTATCTTTCAATTCCATCAGTTATTGCCTGAGTTTACGGCCTTGGAAAATGTTTGCATCCCAGCTTTTATTAAAAAAACACCTAAAGCCGAAGCAGAAACCCGAGCTAAAGAATTATTGGACTTTTTAGGATTGAAAGACCGTTATCACCACAAGCCAAATGCGCTTTCAGGAGGGGAACAACAGCGCGTAGCTGTTGCACGTAGCCTTATGAACAATCCCTCCGTGGTTTTTGCCGATGAGCCCAGTGGAAATTTGGATTCTGAAAGTGCAGACAATCTACATAAACTGTTTTTTCAATTGCGGGATGAATTCGGACAAACCTTTGTTTTGGTGACCCATAATCGGGAATTGGCCGATATGGCCGACAGAAAATTGACCATGGTAGATGGTGTGATTGTTTCCAAGGATTGATATGACCAAAGCGGAGCTCAAAGAATTTTTGGATGCCAAAGTGCAGGAGTATAACAATCCCAAATTTTTGGAGGACGACCCCTTGCAGATTCCACACTTATTTTCTCAAAAAGAAGATATTGAAATCAGTGCCTTTTTAACTTCTACCATTGCGTGGGGAAACAGAAAAAGCATCATTAATAACGCCACAAAATTAATGGTGTTGATGGGCAACTCACCCTATGATTTTGTGATGAGCCATTCTGAGGAAGATTTAGAGTCCCTCTCCCCTTTTGTACACCGCACTTTTAATGGGATTGATTTGGGTTACTTTGTAACTAGCTTGCAAAATATCTATAAAAATCATGGTGGATTGGAAACAGTCTTCACAGATCATCAGACCAAGGATTCCATGCAACCTTCCATATCCAAATTCAAGGAAGTATTTTTTGAATTGCCTCACCAAAACAGAACCAAAAAGCACGTTTCCGACCCCAATAAAGGTTCGGCCGCAAAACGCATTAACATGTTTTTACGTTGGATGGTTCGTGACAATAGTACAGGAGTAGATTTTGGCATATGGAAAGACATCGAAACAGCTAAACTTTCCTGTCCATTAGACGTGCATTCAGGAAATGTGGCTCGCAAACTTAAATTGCTGAAGCGCAAACAAAACGATGCTAAAGCATTATCTGAATTGGATAAAAACCTACGAAAATTGGACCCTACCGATCCCGTGAAATACGATTTTGCCCTTTTTGGTTTGGGGGTTTTTGAAAGGTTTTAATAGTTTTCTCTTAGATACGTAAATCAAAATTCATTTTCAGCCTAAGAATCTGCCTTTTAGCCCATTAAAATAGTATCTTAATCGGACTAAACATAACCATAATTTTACCAATCTATGAAAAACCAATCTCTTTTGGCAATTTTATTGCTTTGTGTCACCTTAGGATTTTCACAAACGGATAAACGATTAAAAAATATTGAAAAAGTATTTGAAGATATTTTAGAAGCCACACATGCTCCTGGTTTTGCTGTTGCTATAGTTGAGGGCGATAAAACTATTTATGCGAAGGGCTTTGGATATAGGGATGTTGAAAATAAAATTCCAATGGACGAAAACACCTTGTTGGCCATTGGTTCCTCTTCCAAGGCATTTACCAGTGCAATTTTGGGTCAACTTCGAAACAACGAGGCTTTAACTTTTAACGATAGCCCCATCGAATATATTCCTGAACTTCGATTTTATAACAACCAATTAAATGGCAATATAAATATCAGGGATTTAATGAGCCATCAAACAGGAATTCCTAGACACGATGGTTCCTGGTACCTCTTCCCTACTTTTAATCGCGATAGTTTGGTCCAAAGAATTCAATATCAAGAACCATTTACTGGGTTACGTCAAAAATGGCATTACAACAATTTTATGTTCTTGCTGCAAGGTGTTATCGCGGAACGAATCACAGGAAAATCATGGGAAGAAAATATACAAGAACGTTTTTTTAGACCGTTACAAATGAATCGTTCCAATGTGTCCATCAAAGAATTGGAAAATAGCGAAAATGCCGCCTTGGGTTATGAATATTACAAAGACAGCATCACCCGAAAAATGGATTATTACCGCATTGCTGCCATGGCACCTGCAGGAAGTATTAACAGCAGTGTATCTGAAATGGCCAATTGGTTAAAAGTTTGGATCAACAATGGAAAATTCAAAGATTCGACCATACTTCCTGAAAATTATATGAATGAAGCCATGAGCTCCCAGTCCGTTATTTCTTCTGGATTCCCTAGTGACGAAAATCCAGATTTATTTTTATCCAATTATGGGTATGGTTGGATGATCAGTTCATACCGAGGGCATTATCGTGTGGAACATGGCGGAAATATAGATGGATTTTCAGCCAGTGTGGCTTTTTATCCCACAGATAGTCTCGGGATAGTGGTATTGACCAACCAAAATGGCTCAAGAGTTCCCTCCATGGTCAGAAATACGGTTGCGGACCGAATGTTAAATGAAAAAAAGGGAGATTGGGTGGCTTGGTTCAACGATTTAAAGGAGAAACAACAAAAAGCTTCCGAAGCTGCAAAAAAGGCATCCGATTCCACTGAAATAATAAATACAACACCCAGCCATGACCTAAGTGCTTATACAGGATATTATGAAAATCAAGGGTATGGTCGTTTTGAAATCACAAAAGAATCCGATTCACTTTTTGCGCATTTTAAGTTGATCAAATTTTATTTAAAACATAAGTATTATGACATTTTTGAACCTTTGGAAGTAACATCTACAGGTATTGAAGAATTTGATGAACTCCCTGTGAAATTCAATTTTTCTACCAACAATTCTGGCGATATCTCTTCCGTGAACATAAATGTGGAACCCTCTTTAGACCATCCGATTGAATTCAAAAGAGAACCCAAAGCACTGGATATTGATGTGTCTGAATTGAAAAAATACGAAGGAACATATGAGCTTACTGGAATAGAAATTAAAGTCTACATTAAGGGTGAAGGACTATATATGTTTGTCCCTGGCCAGCCAGAATATAATCTGTTGGCTACAGGTGAAGATGGTTTCAATATAAAAGGACTGGAGGGATTCAAGACTAAATTTAGAACCTTGGATAATGATATGATGAAAGAATTAGTTTTGATTCAACCCAATGGAACTTTTGTAGCTACGAGGAAGTAACAAAATCTAAGGCTATCCCCCAAACCCAAATTCAGGTTCAAAATCCAATGCAATTTTCTGTCCACCTTTGGCTATGGATTCATAAATGGCCTCGACAATCATCATATCACGTTTACCCATTTCGCCTGGGGCTATGTTGGGTTCATCAAATAAAACATGTTTGGCAAAATCGTCCATTTGAAGTTTTTGTTGGCTCTCGTGTGGAAATTTAAGCACATCACCTTTTGACGTTTCTCCGCTCAATGGTCCATAATTGTTTGCTGGGTTTAATCTAAACCAACCTGATGTTCCTGAAACATACATGGCATTTGCATTGAAATTATGAGAGGTAGAAATATTACCAATTGCTCCACTAGGGAACTCAAATTGCGCGGTAATGGTTTCATCCGTTTCTTTAAAATATTCAGGGCGTGTACTAAATTCTTGGGCTGAAACCGAAATAGGATTTTCACCTGTTCCATAAATGGCACTTTGAATAGCATAAACGCCCATGTTCATCAAGGCTCCACCACCAGATAAGGCCTTATTCAATCGCCATTGGTCAGGATTTCCTCCAGAGCGATACGCTGCATCCGCTGACACAAAATTGATATCGCCAAAGGTTTTTTCCTTAACAAACCGCTTCACTTGTTGCGTATATGGTTCTGACTGCAAACGATATCCCATTCCTAATTTCACTCCTGCCTCCTTGCAGGCATTGATGATGGCATCACACTCCTCAACACTAACGGCCATAGGTTTTTCACAAATCACATGCTTTCCTGCTTTGGCTGCACGAATACAAAATTCGGCATGCATACTATTGGGCAACACCACATAAATGGCATCGATATCAGGGTTATTAGAGATCTCATCAAAATTCTTATAGTTGTAAATATTTTTGGATGAAATATTGTACTTGTCAGCCCAGATTTTCTCCTTTTCTGGCGTCCCCGTCACAATTCCAGCCAAATGACAATGTTGGGTATCCTGCAACGCTGGAGCCAATTGATAGGTGCTATAACTCCCAAGTCCAACCAAGGCAATGCCCAAACTTTTTTTATCTTGATTTGCACCTAACGCACAGGCAAATGGAGTTGCAGATAGAATGGCGGCACCACCAATGCCTTTGACAGTTATACTATTAAAGTTTCTTCTGGATATTTTGTTCATGGCCTTAGGATTTAGTGAGTTTTCATTTAAAATTAAGGATAATCACCTAAACTTGAATTTATTGAAGCATTTACAATTCTTTTAACAGTTTAAGCCATTCCAAAATTCTTACTTTTAAGGTCTAGACTAATTCAACCAAAAAAAATGAAAAAATTATTATTCCTGGGGTTGTCCCTTTGCACGACCCTTGTGTTTGCCCAAGAACGAAAAATCCCCGTTGACACAACCATTACCTCCCAACATGCTGTGACCATTAATGGTTCTCGAATTGATTATACCGCAGTTACTGGTATGCAACCTGTTTGGGATGAATTGGGAAAACCAATTGCCACGCTTCATTACACCTACTACACTAAAAATGGTGTAAAGGATAGATCTTCCAGACCTTTGTTGATTTCTTTCAACGGTGGTCCTGGTTCAGGTTCCGTTTGGATGCACTTGGCGTACACTGGTCCTAGAATCCTTAAAATTGATGATGAGGGATATCCTGTTCAACCTTATGGGGTGAAAGAAAACCCATATTCCGTATTGGACGTTACCGATATTGTTTACGTAAACCCAGTAAACACGGGATACTCAAGAACAATTCCTGAAACAGGGAAAGATGTGGATCGCAAAAAGTTCTTCGGAATCAATGCCGATACAAAGTATTTATCTGAGTGGTTGAACACTTTCGTAACAAGAAACAACCGTTGGAACTCTCCAAAATATATTGTGGGTGAAAGTTACGGAGGTACCCGTGTAATGGGACTTTCCTTGGCGCTACAAAACCAACAATGGATGTACTTGAACGGGGTGATTATGGTTTCCCCTGCCGATTACAAAGTTTTTAGAGACAACGACCCCGTTTCCAGCGCCTTGAACATGCCGTATTATGCTGCAACAGCTTGGCACCACAAGAAACTTCCTTCCGATTTGCAAAGCAAAGACCTTTTAGAGGTATTGCCAGAAGTAGAAAAATTTACCATTGAAGAATTATTGCCTGCCATTGCAAAAGGTGGTTTTATCCCTGATGCGGAACGTAAAGCGATTGCCGATAAAATGGCACGTTATTCTGGCTTGGATGCCAAAGACATCATTGATCATAACTTGGACGTTCCTACCCAATTTTTCTGGAAAGCTTTGTTGAAAGAAGATGGTGGATACACTATTGGTCGTTTGGATAGCCGTTATTTAGGTATCGATAAGCAATTGTTTGGGACAAGACCTGATTATTCTCCTGAGTTAACTTCTTGGTTGCACAGTTTTACACCTGCCATCAACTATTACTTGCAAGAGGAATTGGACTTTAAAACCGACATTAAATACAATATGTTCGGCCCAGTTCACCCTTGGGATGATAGTAACGACAGCGTACGTGATGATCTACGTCAAGCCATGGCACAAAATCCTTATTTGAACGTTTTGGTACAGTCTGGTTATTATGATGGAGCCTGTACATATTTTGCAGCCAAATACACTATGTCTCAAGTTGACCCAAGCGGTAAAATGAAAGATAGATTTGATTGGAAAGGATACCGTTCTGGACACATGATGTATTTGAGAAAAGAAGATTTAAAAACAGCCAACGAAGATATTAGAGCGTTTATTTTAAGAACCCAAGCCAACGGGAAAAGCGCGAAATACTAGAAATATAGTTTTATAAAAGCTTTTAAAGCGGTGTGATTATATGAATCACGCCGCTTTTTTATTTCATTCAGTTGTATTTTAATTCCTATTTTTATCCAAACTGCACATTATGAACAAACAAAGCATCCTATGGATAATGCTCTCATTTTTAGGATTTACAATTACCTCAAAAACCATGGCCCAAGATTGGCCCAATTTGGAAAAATACGCAAAAGCAAACATGGAACTTTCCTCCCCTGCTCCTGATGAAAACAGAGTGGTTTTTATGGGCAATTCCATTACCGAAATGTGGGGCGGTGCCAACCCAGATTTCTTTACCGAAAACAATTATGTGAATCGTGGCATTGGCGGACAAACCACTCCGCAAATGCTATTGCGCTTTCGTCAAGATGTGATTAATCTGCAACCCAAAGTAGTGGTAATATTGGCTGGCACCAACGATATTGCTGGAAATACAGGCCCTATGACCTTGGAACAAATTCGAGATAACATCCTCGGTATGGTAGAATTGGCCAACGCCAACAACATTAAACCCATTGTTTGTTCCGTATTACCTGCTTACGATTATCCTTGGAGACCAGGATTGAATCCTAATATTAAGATTCCAAAACTCAATGAGCTTCTAAAAGAGGTTGCTGCTAAAAAAGGAGCCATTTATTTAGATTATTTTGCCGCAATGGCAGACGATAGAAATGGATTACCTACCGAATTGACCACCGATGAAGTGCATGTGACCAAAGAGGGTTACAAAATCATGGAAAAAATGGTCAACGAAAGCATTCAGCAAGCGTTGAAATAACATTTCCAATAACTAATTTTCACCGTTGCACAAACTTTTTGGGCATTGACACATTGAACATCAGCCATATAGCATTGTTTTGTATCTTAGTCCCATCAATCAAATCAACGTGGAACTTATTCAAAACAGGGAAACTACTTTAGCAGTTTTACCCTTTCAAATTATTGGTGTCAACGAAAACATCAGTCCAATAATAAAAGGGTTTACGGACGACCTCATAATAAATTTCTCCAAGTTTATAGGGCTGTCCGTCATCTCACAGTACTCAAGTATTGGCATTCAAGATATTTATGATTCCGAAAATATTGCAAAATTAGGAACGGATTATCTCATTACAGGAAGTTTTAGAACTACCCCTAAAGGATTCAGAATCAGTGTGCAATTGGTGCGTTCCAAAGACAATAAAATTGTTTTTGCGGGTAACCATGACGAAACCATGGATTCCATTCTAAATACCCAAGATACCATCACCCAACAAATGGTGAGTGTCTTGCAACAACAGATAAAACACGACCTCCTATCCTATTCCTATAAAAAGGAATCCGTAGAACTAGCCGCCTATGAAAATTGGTTGTTGGGGATGGATGAAATAAAAAAAGGAACGATTGAAAGCGATTTAAAGGCCCGCAATTACTTTGAAAACGCCTTAAAAATCAATCCGAACTTTGCTAGGGCATACACGGGAATTTCACTTTCCTATTTTAATGAATGGAGTTGCCAATTGTGGGACCGCTGGAATTTGAGTCAACAAGGTGCCCATGAAAATGCGTTAAAAGCCATTGAGTTGGATGAAAACGATTATGTCTCCCTTTCTGTTTTAGGACGCACCTTTGCTTATTTAGGAGAATATGAAAAATCAGAACATGTGCTACGCAAATCGCTTCGCATGAATCCAAGTGATGCTGACAACCTGATTTTGATTTCCAATTGTTTTGTGTGGTTAGGGTATCTGGAGGAAGCCGAACAATTGTACAATAAGGCAAGGAATTTAAATCCATTGCAACCTGAGGCTTATTTGTTGGCAGGAATGCTCGTTTATTTTGAAAAGGGGGAATTTGAAAAAGCATTGGCAATTGGCGAAAAAGTTTCCAATCAAGGAATCTGGACCGATTTTACGGCCTTTCTTTCCGCAATTTGCTTTCATTTAGGGCAGTTCGATAAAATGAATGAATATTGGAAACTCTATAAAGGCTATTTCCAAAAGAACATCAACAAAGGAAAAGCAGCTACCGACAAAGAAGCCGTGGAATGGCAACAGGTTGTAAATCCTTATAAGAACAAAACCCAATTAGAACCTTTTTGGAATCATTTCTCAGGAGGGACTTTGTTAAAATCCAATCCAATTCCAAGTTTAAATAAAATAGCCCAATCTGGAAGTTTTATTCAAAATGGGGAGTTTTGGGAGATTCAATATGCCAACCAAACCACAACCTTAAAGGATTGTAAAGGGTTGCATGATATTGCTCAATTACTTCAAGAACCTGAAAAGGATTTCCATTGCACGGACCTCATGGGAAGCGTTTTAATTGAAAGTGGAACTCCATTGATTGATGAAAAAGCCAAAACAGCATACAAGCAACAAGCACAAAAATTACAAGTGGCTATTGCTGATGCTGAAGAGATAGGACTCTATGAAAAAGCAGATGCGCTTCGTGAAGAATTAGAGTTATTTTCGGAGCAATTATCACAAACCGTTGGACTTTCCAATAAAATAAGAAAGACTGGCTCGTCCATTGAAAAAGCAAGGGCAGCGGTAACATGGCGAATTCGAAATACGATTAAAAAAATTGAAAAATCGCATCCGCAATTGGCAAAACATTTAACGCTTTCCATTAAAACGGGAAGTTATTGCAGTTATACCCCAGAAGTGCCCCACGACTGGATTTTTTAAAAACTTACGGCCCCACCTTACAATGTAAGTTTTAAACTTATGCCTAATAGGTAAACAACAAAACCTTTTAGACAATGTTAGAGATTTTAAAAAATTTACCGAATCCATGGGCAGTACTATCTGACCCGATTTCCTTGATTATCTTGGGCATGTATGCCATTTTGATCCTTTGGGAAGAGCTTTTTCCAGCCAGAGAATTGCCAAAAGTCAAAAATTGGAGGCTTATTGGACTTTCCTCTTTTGCTGTATTCTTTTATTTATCCACTTATTTTCCATTAATATGGGATGCTTATTTGGTGGATTATCAAATTTTTGACCTTACTTCTTTGGGGACCTTTTGGGGCGCCTTTGTTGCAGTAATGATCTATGAATTTGGATTGTATGTTTGGCACTACGCCATGCACAAAAACGATACGCTTTGGAAAGTGTTCCACCAGATGCACCACAGTGCGGAGCGTATGGACAGTTATGGTGCCTTTTATTTTAGTCCAATGGATATGATTGGTTTTAGCCTTTTGGGAAGCCTTTGTTTGGTGGTGGTTGCTGGATTTACACCACAAGCAGCAACAGCATTTATTTTGTTCACTACTTTTTTGGCCATTTTTCAACATGCCAATATTAAAACGCCTGTTTGGTTGGGCTATATTGTGCAGCGTCCTGAAGCACATGCAGTGCACCATGCCAAAGGAATTCATGCCTACAACTATTCCGATATTTCACTTTATGACATCATTTTTGGTACGTTCAATAACCCAAAGAGTTATGTGGATGAAACAGGTTTTTATAATGGAGCATCCAAACGTATTTGGGATATGTTGACCTTTAAGGATATCAATAAAAAATAAAATTTCTTGGTATGCCCTGCACACGACCTAATTTGGAAACGCATCGACCCAACCACCATTTGGAGGTATCGAACGAACAATTCATAAACGACATGGAAAAAGGAGGTTTTCCCCCAAACCTCTTTACCCATGAGGCCCATATTCGATTGGCTTGGCTTTATTTGAATCAATTTGATGAGAAAGTGGCCATTGAAAAGACCTGCCATACCATTCAAAACTTTAATCAATTACATGGAGACGGGACAAAGTTCCATTTGACGCTAACCGTTGCTTCGGTAAAAGTGGTTCAACATTTTAAGAAGAAGTCTAAAGCAACAACTTTTATCGAGTTCATTAATGAAAATCCACGTTTAATTCAAGCATTTCAATCTTTGGTGTTAAAACATTATGGTAGCAACCCGCTAACCATTGAAAATGCAAAAACGGAATATGTTGCTCCTGGCTTACTCCCATTCGATTAAAAATCAGACTGATGAGATTTTTGTTACTTTACAACATGCAAAGTGGCAAAATCAGCATTATAATTCCATTTAAAAACACCGCCCATTTTCTACCCGAATGTTTGGATTCCATCTTAAACCAATCCTATAAAAACTGGGAGGTTTTAGCAGTCAACGACCACTCCAAAGACCAAAGTTTTAATCTCGTTTCGGCCTATGCTGAAAAAGATGAACGTTTCAAGGTATTTCAAATTAAGGGAAACGGCATAATCCCAGCCTTACAAACAGGCTATGCCCAAAGTACTGGTGAATTTGTAACCAGAATGGATTCTGATGACATTATGAAACCTAATCGATTGCAGGTCATGGTGGATTCGTTATTAAAAAATGGTGAGGGTCATGTTGCTGTCGGGCAAGTCAAATACTTTTCAAAGCGTGGAATCAGTAATGGCTATGAACGCTACGAAGCATGGTTGAACCAATTAACTTCACAAGGAACCAATTTCTCGGAAATTTTTAAGGAATGTGTGATTCCTTCCCCTTGCTGGATGACCTATCGACAAGATTTTGAGGCTTGTGGAGGATTTGAACACCATAGTTATCCCGAAGATTACGACCTTACCTTTCGGTTTTATGAAGCAGGATTAAAAATTATTCCTTGTGACCAAATACTCCATTTATGGCGCGATTACAACACAAGAACTTCCCGCACGCACGAACACTACGCCCAAAATTATTTTTTGGATATTAAACTGTACTATTTCCTAAAACTGGAATTTGATAAAAACCGTCCGCTGGTGGTTTGGGGCGCTGGGTTTAAAGGAAAGAAAATCGCCTTAGGACTTAAAAAGCAAAAAATCGACTTTGTTTGGCTGTGCAATAACCCTAAAAAGATTGGCAAGAAAATTTACGGTAAGCGAATGGTTCATTTTAATGAATTGAAAAATCTTGAAAACCCTCAAAGTATAATTACCGTTGCGAATGAAGATTCTCAGCGCGAAATTGTGGGATGTTTTAATGAACTAGGGCAAAAACCTATGATTGATTATTTCTTTTTCTGTTGATTGTTGATTGTTGATTCGTTTTTCGTTAATAGTTATTGGTTGATGGTTTGTCGTTTTTCCCTGACCAAGCTTTTGTCATTCCGACAGAGCGTAGCGACGAGGAATCTCTTTTTGACTCTTAGATTTTTGGATTGTTGGATTTCAGAAATCTAATATCTTATATCTGAGGTTTAGATTCTTCGCGTTGCTCAGTATGACATACATTCACTTTTTTCTATACATCAAGTGATTATTGCAGATTAGTCATTGTTTATTGAGTAATAAGATTTCTCGAATGCTCCCTCGACTCCGCTCGGGATGACATCTCGAAATGACAATAATTTACTTTACTATTCTACTTTACCCATTGTTGATTGTTGATTGTTGATTGCTTATTGTTTATTGAACATTGATTATTGCAATCCGAATATTTTAATGCCTATCTTTGATCAAGCAATAATGGGAATGCAGTTTAAACATCCAGAAATTCTTTGGGCACTTTTTCTTCTTATCATTCCTATTCTCATTCATTTATTTCAACTAAGGCGATTTAAAAAAACACCTTTTACCAATGTGGCCATGCTACAAAAGGTGGTTTCCGAATCACGTAAAAGCAATAGCCTGAAAAAATGGTTGCTCCTATTCACCCGCCTACTGTTATTGGTTGCCCTAATATTAGCCTTTGCCCAACCTTTTTCATCTTCCGTAACAGCTTTGCAAGAAAAGGAAACCGTTATTTATTTGGATGATTCGTTCAGTATGCAAGCTAAAAACAATGGATTTTCATTGCTCGAACGTGCGGTTCAAGACCTGATTAAAAACAGTGAGCAAGAACAAGTTTTCAGTTTATTCACCAACGAAAAAACCTTTGCCAACGTCACGATAAAGGACATTCAAAATTCGCTTTTGGCACTCCCTTTTTCACCCAAACAATTAAACCTGAATGAGATTGGATTAAAGGCAAACACCCTGTTTTCAAAATCGTCAGCCACTATAAAAAACTTGATTGTCATCTCCGATTTCCAACAACGAATATTGGATTCAAATTCGGAATTGGATTCTACACTGAATGTCCATTTGGTGCCCATGCAGCCCCAAGACATTGGAAATGTTTCCATCGACTCCATATATTTTGAGGATAATTCTAGTGAGCAAGCATCACTCAAAGTTTTGCTTTCAGGGGGTAATGAAGAGGATAATTTACCCATCTCATTATATAATAATGAGGTGTTGATTGCTAAATCCGCCGCAAAATTCTCTTCATATGGAAATGCGGAAGTCTTGTTCACCGTACCCAACAATCAGGAGCTGAATGGGAGATTATTCATTTCGGAAAGTGGGTTGAGCTTCGACAATACGTTCTATTTCAACATTAATACTCCAGAAAAAGTAAAGGTTGTCGCTATTTCCAATTCAGATGGGGATTATTTGAATCGACTTTTTCAAGGTGAGGAATTTGAATTTCAAAAGTTCACCTTGAACCAATTCAATTATAGTGAACTGGATGAGCAAAACGTGGTGGTTTTAAATGATTTGACCTCCATTCCAACAAGTTTGCAAAATGTGTTGAACAGTTTTAAAAACAATGGTGGCACCGTAATTATTGTTCCTGCAGCGGATAGTGATATCAATAATTACAATGTATTGTTGTCATCTTTGGGTGGAACCAGATTTACCGAAAAAATAGTTCAACCCTCCAACATCACACAAATTGCTTTTGATCATCCATTATATACTAATGTGTTTGAAAGGGAGGTGACCAATTTTCAATATCCAACAATACAATCACATTTTAGACTTCAAAGCAGATTGCCCAATATTTTGTCTTTGCAGGGTGGAGAACCCTTTTTGGTAGGATTGGATGGTGTTTATGTGTTTTCAACCTCCTTAGATCTCGAAAATTCCAACTTTATAAATTCCCCATTGATTGTGCCCACTTTTTATAATATGTCACAGTCTGGATCAAAAAGTCCTCAATTATATCAAACTTTGGGTGAACCAAGTTCTATAGATATTACAACTGAGACTAGCGGCGATGACATTTTAAAAGTTGCCAAAGAGGGTTATGAATTTATTCCGTTGCAGCAGAATTTTCCGAATCGGGTTAGACTGTCGTTCGACCAACTTCCTACCGAAGATGGTATTTACTCAGTGATGCAAAACGAGCAAGTCTTAAAAAAAATAAGTTTCAATTACCTCAGATGGGAAAGTGAACTCAAATACTTATCCATTAACGAGTTGCCCAAAACCAGTACCCAAGATTCGGTTGCAAAGCTTTTCGATTATTTGAAAGCTGACAGCAACATAACCGCTTATTGGAAATGGTTTGTTATTTTAGCGTTGCTTCTGGCGCTTGTAGAGGTTATCATTCAAAAATTTGTCACATGAACATTCTGCTGAAATCGGCAAAAATTGTATGCCCAGAAAACAAGGAGCTCCACCTCAAAACACGGGATATCCTTATTAAAAAAGGAATCATTGAAAAAATTGGAGCAAAAATCGAATCCCCAGCGAATACCAAGCTGCTCGATTTGGAAAATCTTCATGTTTCTCTCGGATGGTTTGATAGCGGTGTAAGTTTTGGAGAACCTGGTTTTGAAGAACGTGAAACCATCGCCAACGGATTGTATGTTGCTGGAAAAAGTGGTTTTACCGATATCGTACTCAATCCGAATACACAGCCTGTGCCCGATACCAGTTCCAATGTGGTTTTCCTAAAGGAAAGAGGGTTGGGTAAACCCACCAACATCCATCCACTTGGAACACTTACCAAAAATGCTGAAGGGGTTGACTTGGCCGAGCTTTTTGATATGAAAAATGCAGGCGCAGTGGCCTATTACGATTTTAAAAGACAAATCAGCAATGCCAATTTGCTTAAAATAGCATTACTATATGCCCAAAACTTTGGGGGATTGGTCTATTCCTTTCCTCAAGATGGAAGCATAAAAGGGCATGGTGTGGCACACGAGGGTGAAGTTTCCACCATTTTAGGGTTGAAAGGGATCCCAGCTTTGGCCGAAGAACTTCAGATTGCCCGTGATTTGTTCATTTTAGAATACACAGGTGGTAAGTTGCATATTCCCACCATTTCTACAGCAGGTTCAGTAAAATTGATTGCCAATGCCAAGAAGAAAGGATTGGATGTAAGTTGTAGCGTAGCTATTCACAATTTGTTCTTTACGGACGAAACCCTAAAAGGTTTTGATACGCATTTTAAAGTATCCCCACCACTGAGAACAAAATCGGATACCAAAGCATTGATCAAAGGATTAAAAGATGGTTCCATTGATTTTGTGACCACGGATCATATTCCC
This sequence comes from Flagellimonas zhangzhouensis, assembly GCF_900102925.1. Taxonomy (GTDB): domain Bacteria; phylum Bacteroidota; class Bacteroidia; order Flavobacteriales; family Flavobacteriaceae; genus Flagellimonas; species Flagellimonas zhangzhouensis. The sequence goes on from NZ_FNKI01000002.1 coordinate 1,298,982, forward strand.
ATGGATGTGGAACACAAACGCGTGGAGTTTGACAATGCCAAAAACGGAAGTTTGGGTCTGGAATCAGCATTCGGTAGCTTAAATACATTATTCGAATTGGACGAGACCATATCCTTTTTAACCCAAGGCCGAGCAAGATTTGGTGTTGCATGTCCAAAATTGGAAGAAGGTGCTGAAGCCAACCTAACACTTTTCAATCCAGAAGGGACTTATACTTTCGAGGATAAGGACATTCTTTCCACCTCCAAAAACAGCATGTATTTAGGTGCTGAATTAAAAGGAAAGGTCTACGGAATTATCAATAACGATCAAATAGTACTGTAATGAGTGAAGTTCAGGAAGGTAAATCCGCAGCCATTGTGGCATATATCACCATTATTGGTTGTTTGATTGCCATTACGATGAATATGGAGCCCAAAAATGCTTTTGCCAGATTCCATATTCGACAAGCATTCGGAATACACGTACTATTTCATGCTTTGGCCATTTTGCTTACGTATTCCGGAATGGTCTATTTGTCCATTCCCATTTATATTTTTTATTTGGTGATTTGGGTTTTCGGCTTTCTTCAGGCCTTGAACGAAAAAACCAAACCACTGCCTTTTTTAGGTGTCTATTTTCAAAAATGGTTCACATTCATTTCATAAAACATTACAATGTCCCCCACTCCACTTTCTTTAGAATACCTTTTACGTCCATCAACTTCCAATCTCGAAAAAAAGCCAGCCCTTTTCATGTTTCATGGGTATGGAAGTAATGAAGAGGATTTGTTTTCTTTCGCTCCTGAACTACCAGAGGAATTGATGGTATTTTCGGTAAAAGCCCCCTATAATTTGGAGCCTTTTGGCCATGCCTGGTATGCCATTAATTTTGATGCCGAACAAGGCAAATGGAGTGATGATGAGCAGGCTAAGGAGTCTAGGGATAAAATTGCGCAATTTATTGATGAGGCCATAGCAGCTTACAATTTGGATGCTACGAACATTACACTTTTAGGGTTTAGCCAAGGGACTATTCTTAGTTATGCAGTTGCCCTATCCTATCCAGAAAAAGTAAAGAATGTGATTGCTTTAAGCGGATACATCAACCAGAAAATACTAGTTGAAAATTACCAAACAAAAGACCATAGCCAACTAAATTTCTATTGTTCTCATGGGCAAGTAGACCAAATAATTCCTTTGGAATGGGCGCAAAAAGCTCCAGAATTCTTAAATGAAATGGGCATCAACAATACTTTTGAAGAATTCCCTGTTGGGCATGGTGTTTCCCCGCAAAATTTCTACTCTTTTAAAAAGTGGTTGGAAATTAGGTTGCAGTAATAAGTAATTAGGAGTTGGTAATTTTAAAGTAAGATTCTTCACTCCGTTCAGAATGACAAACTCCAATCAATATGTCATTTGGGTAATTCGTGCAATTCGAAAAATTCGCGTCAAACTCTTATGAGATCCTGAAACAAGTTCAGCATGACGTTAAATTGTTTATTGGAAATTGCTAATTGTTAATTGTTCACTGTTAATTGCTCCGTGCGTACAATAAATGATCCAACATGGTGAAGTCAACGCTTAGATCATCTTTTAGTTCGTATTCCAAAAGCAGTTCACCCCAATATTTTCCATCTGAAAAATCGGTCAAGATCCATTTGTGGTTGAGCACCTTAATTTTATTGATTTTAAAATCACTTTCCATTCCCTCATACGGAATCAGAGGGTTGTCTCCAGTTTTCTCATTGGTTTCCAGTAATTTATCTTCAATATAACGTGTAGGGTTTTCCAAATTCAAATGGTCGTAGTATACTAAGGCATCATCATTGTTTTCCAAAGAAAAGTATTGCATGTCCAACACCTTTAGGTGCATGGTTTTTAGGGAATCTTCCAATTTTTCCAGTCGTACGTCCCGCTGTTGTACATCTTCCGTCAATGCTTTTTGTATATTATTGGCCGTCACAAATTGAAAAAGCACCAACAAAAAGGTGAAAACAAACAAGTATAAAAATATTCTACTCTTCAACATCTTAAATTTTTATTTGTAGGTTATCATAGGCCAAATGTACATTTTCGGGCAGATTTTTTTCCACTTCTTCATGAAAACCCAACAAATGGCTAATATGTGTAAAATAGGTTTGCTCCGCTCCCACTTCTTGGGCGAATTCCAAGGCCTCTTCTAAATTAAAATGGGAATGGTGCGGCTCAATTCGAAGTGCATTGACCACCAAAACTTTGGCGCCTTTCATTTTTTTGATTTCATCCTCATGTACTTTTTTCACATCCGTTAGGTATATAAATTCCCCAAAACGATAGCCCAAAACAGGAAGGCGGTTGTGATAACATTCAATGGGAACCACCTTCAAATCGCCCAAAGGGATATTTTTATCCTTTTCCACTTCGAACACTTGAACTGCTGGGGCTCCAGGGTAACGGTTTTCGTTGGCAAAAATATAATCAAAACGTCGTTTTAAGGATTCAACCACCCTTGCATGCGCATAAATGGGAATGTCTCCTTGTCGAAAGAAAAAAGGGCGGATATCATCAATTCCAGCCGTGTGATCCGCATGCTCGTGGGTAAACAAAATTCCATCCAAATGATCAATGGGGTTGGTCAGCATTTGTTGCCTAAAATCAGGGCCACAATCAATCACATAATTATAATCTTTCCATGAAATCAATACGGAAACTCGTAATCTTTTGTCCTTGGGGTCAGTGCTTAAGCAAACGGGATGATTGCTTCCAATAATGGGAATTCCCTGCGAAGTACCCGTGCCCAGAAAAGTAATGGTCATTTGATCATCCATTATTTCCAAAATTATAACTTATTTATTTAATAGATTGCGTTAAGAGTGTAACTTTGCCCTACGATAAACTTTCGGATATGCCCGCTATACCTAGTAAAGAAAATAACTTCGAAAATATTCCCTCTATAAAAGCAAAAACCCTGCGCATAAACCTGAACAAGGATATTTATGGGACGTTTGCAGAAATTGGAGCTGGACAAGAAACCGCAAGACATTTTTTTAGGGCTGGTGGTGCATCTGGTACCATTGCAAAGGCAATGAGTGCCTACGATAAAAGTTTTAGTGATGCCATTTATGGTGTAGAAGAGGATGGTCGATATGTGACACAGTCACGTTTAAAAAAGATGTTGGACCACGAAATGCGTTTGGTTGAAGAACGTATTGGCCGAGAAAACAATCCAGATTACCTCTACTTTTGTTTTGCGAATACTGTAGCAACCATCGATTTCTCGAAAAGATATAAGGGACACGGTTGGGTTGGACTTCGATTTCAGCTAGATCCAAATCAAAAAGAATATGACGAAATTGTACTTCATATTCGATTTAAACAAAATGAAGCCCGTTTACAGCAAGAGACTTTGGGTATTCTTGGAGTGAACTTAATGTATGGGGCGTTCTTTAAGTTCCACAAGCCTAAAAAACTGCTGAAATATCTATACGACCACATTGATAAGGATACTTTGGAAATTGATATGATCAATTTTACGGGGCCTAATTTCGCAGATGTGGACAACCGTTTGATGAGCTTGCAGTTGATCAAAAACGGAATGACAGATGCTGTTATGTTTGGTCCAGATGGAAATAACCTATTGCCTGCGGCCGTACTTTATAAAAAGAACATTTTGGCGCTTCGTGGTAGTTTTAGACCTGTGACCAAGGTGAATATGGATATGTTCCAGAAATCCTACGATATTTTTGTGCGTGAACAGACTGTTGAATACAAAAACACCATCGTGGTTTTTGAAATAACGCTATCCAACCTAAAAGCGGCTGGAGAAATTGACGAACAAGACTTTATGGACCGTGCGGAACTTCTTTGTTCACTAGGTCATAATGTATTGATTTCCAACTTCCAAGAGTATTACAAGCTGGTTGAATTCTTCAACAACTACACCAAAGCCAAAATTGGATTGACCATGGGTGTAAACAACTTGGTAGATGTATTCGATGAAAAATACTACCGACACTTAAGTGGTGGTATTCTTGAAGCCTTTGGTAAATTGTTCTTTAAGGATTTGAAGGTGTATTTATACCCAATGAAAGATCCAGAAACTGGCCAAATCTTGACCAGCAACAACGTAAAAGTCCACCCGAGAATGAAAGAATTGTACAAATTCTTCAAGTACAATGGTAAGGTGATGGATATTATTGACTACGACCCCGATGTGATGCATATTTTCTCAAGGGATGTGCTCAAGAAAATCATCGACAACGAAGAAGGCTGGGAAAACGAATTACCAGAAGGTATTGCTGAAATCATTAAAGAGAAACAGCTCTTTACTCGTCAGGTATTGGAGGAAAAGGAGTAGTTGATTGGTTATTCGTTAATGGTTCATAGTTGTTCGGTTACCTACCCTACAACTTAAAACTTACAACTCGATTTTCAGATTGCTCGATAGTTGGATTTTTTGAAGTCTGAAATTTGTTTATTCGTTTTTCGTTGATGGTTGACGGTTTTTCGGTGTCCCGACTTCTACTTTTCACTTTTAACTTTCACCCTTCAACCTTTAACCCATATCCATCAACCTTTAACCAAAACTACCCTTCCAACAACTGCGCTGCGTGGTCTTTGGTCTTTACCTTATCAATGACTTTTTCCAATACCCCATCTCCATCAATTACAAATGTGGTTCTGTGGATGCCATCGTATTCTTTTCCCATAAATTTTTTAGGTCCCCAAACACCGAACGTATTGATTACGGTATGGTCTTCATCTGCCAATAAAGGATATTGAAATTCGAATTTATCCCTAAAATTCGTCTGTTTTTTCTCAGAATCGGCACTTACACCCAAGATTTCAAAACCTTGTGCTTGCAACTCAGCATAATTATCACGCAAATTACAGGCTTCAGCGGTACAACCAGGCGTATTTGCTTTCGGATAAAAGAAAACTACCAGTTTCTTTCCTTTATAGTCACTTAGATTTATGGTATTGCCGTCTTGGTCTTTTGCAGAAAATTCAGGTACTTTATCCCCTACTTTTAACATGTTCATAGGTATTGTTTCTTTAAATTATTGTTTAATGAAATGATATGTAAAGTTAAACAATTATGACCAAACAAGAAAAGGTTGATTTCACAATAAAAACCTTGGATGAATTATATCCGACCATTCCAATTCCTTTAGATCATAAGGATCCCTACACCCTACTAATTGCGGTATTGATGTCGGCCCAAAGTACCGATGTACGGGTGAATCAGATTACACCATTACTTTTTGCCAAGGCGGACAATCCGTTCGATATGGTAAAACTTTCAGAAGATGAGATTCGGGAAATCATTAAACCTGTGGGATTATCACCCATGAAAGCCAAAGGAATTTACGGTCTTTCCAAAATTTTGATTGAAAAATATAATGGCGAGGTACCTAGGGATATTGCCCTTTTGGAAGAACTGCCCGCCGTGGGGCATAAAACCGCAAGTGTAGTAGTTTCCCAGGCGTTTGGGATTCCAGCTTTTCCTGTGGATACCCATATTCACAGACTTATGTACCGTTGGGGATTTAGTAATGGTAAAAATGTGGTACAAACGGAGCGTGATGCCAAAAGATTGTTCCCTAAAGAGCTGTGGAACCGTTTACATCTTCAAATTATATGGTATGGAAGGGAATATTCCCCTGCGAGAGGTTGGGATTTAGACAAGGACATCATCACCAAGACAATCGGTAGAAAATCAGTGATCAACGAATATTATAAAAACAAAAAGAGCCGCTAATTGCGGCTCTTTCTGTCAGTTTGACCCTTAAATTAATTTAACGTTACTTCAAACTGATGTTTTTTGTAGTCAACTACATGAATCGATTTCGAATAGCTAAGTAAGAAGTCAATTGTTCTCTTACTTGCTCTTACCGTTTTTACGGATTTTTGTTCTTCAGAGTAAATGTTTTCCATATTATAGCGTAAAAATGTTACAATTAGATAACGCCACTAAAATGGAAATATTGCAGGCTTCGTTATAATGCCCGATTAATTCGTTAAAACGATATTCTTGCGATCAACAATTTTTCTCAAATTGATCAAGGCATATCGCATTCTACCCAATGCTGTATTGATGCTAACCCCAGTGTTTTCGGAGATTTCCTTAAAACTCATATCCTTGTAGATACGCATGATCAATACTTCTCTTTGATCATCAGGCAATTCATCTATTAATAGGGTAAGATCGCTTTCAATCTGATCTTTGATGATTTGTTTTTCAACATTTAGCTTGTCATCATGTATAACAGAGAAAATATTGAAATCATCACTACCCTCGAACTTGGGCATTCTTTTGTTTTTTCTAAAGTGGTCGATGATAAGGTTGTGTGCAATTCGCATCACCCAAGGCAAAAATTTACCTTCCTCGCTGTACGATCCTCTTTTTAGGGTTTTGATCACTTTAATAAAGGTATCTTGGAAGATGTCCTCTGCAACATCGCGGTCCAAAACCTTTGAGTAAATAAAACTGGTGATTCGTTGGTTGTGCCTGTTGATAAGAATTTCAAGAGCTTTTTCGTCTCCGTCAATATAATTCTTTACTAAAATCGAGTCATTAATCTGTAGTTCCATACAAATTACTTTTTTTGGTTAAAATCACAGCCTCTCCTTTCCAAGAAAGACTTTAGTTAATAGTTTTTAATCTGTAAAAAGTAATTATTGCTGTATAGGCCTATCAGAATTTTAATTACACTTCAAATATAGATAAATAGGAAGGCGATCTACAATCTATGTTGTGAGTTGTCGATTTTTATATGTTAACTGGTGCAATATACGTATTAAGTGTTGTGAATCGTATCTTTGAGTCCCTAATTTTAGCATATGCCAGTCAATATCAACGTTGATCCAAAGCAAAATATCATCATAAAAGGTGCCAAGTTGCACAACCTTAAAAATATTGATGTTGTTATACCACGAAATAAGTTGGTGGTTATTACGGGTTTATCCGGTTCAGGAAAATCTAGTTTGGCTTTTGATACCCTTTATGCCGAAGGACAACGCAGGTATGTGGAAAGTCTTTCATCTTATGCCAGACAGTTTTTGGGCAAGTTGGACAAACCCAAGGTGGAATATATTAAAGGTATAGCACCAGCGATTGCAATTGAGCAAAAAGTGAATTCCACCAACCCAAGGTCAACTGTTGGAACTACGACTGAAATCTACGACTACCTTAAATTAATGTATGCCCGTATTGGCAAGACTATCTCCCCTGTTTCAGGTAAGGAGGTGAAAAAGAACACCGTTACCGATGTCATAAATTATATAAAGGAATTGCCCGAGGGTGAAAAATTATTGCTTTTGGCTCCCATTCAAATTAAAGAAGACAGGGAACCTTTAAAATCGTTGGAGCTTTTTTCCAAACAAGGATACGCTAGGATAAAATACAAAGGTGAAGTCTTACGAATAGACCAAGCACCTGAAGATATCGGCCGTGAATTTAATTTGGTGGTAGACCGAATCATTGTAAAGGATGATGAGGATTTTTACAATCGATTGGCAAACGCAGTGGACAATGCCTTTTTTGAAGGCAAAGGAGTTTGTGCAATTGAGAACTTGGCCAATGGAGAAACTAGAACCTTTAGCAATCAGTTTGAATTGGATGGCATGAAGTTTTTAGAACCCAATGTGCACTTGTTCAGTTTTAATAACCCTTATGGTGCATGTCCCAAATGTGAGGGCTATGGTGACGTTATCGGAATTGATGAAGATTTGGTGATTCCCAACACTGCGCTATCGGTGTATGAAAATGCTGTTTTTCCATGGAGAGGTGAAAGTATGAGTTGGTACCGTGATCAATTGGTCAATTCGGCCTATAAATTTGATTTCCCCATTCACAAACCTTGGTTCGAACTTTCGGAAGCACAGCAACAATTGGTTTGGGATGGCAACGAACATTTTGTGGGGTTGAATGAGTTTTTCGAACAGCTTGAAGAAAAAAGCTATAAAATCCAGAATAGGGTAATGCTTTCTCGCTACCGTGGAAAAACCAAATGTACCATTTGTAAAGGAAAGCGATTGCGTAAAGAAGCCAATTATGTGATTGTGGGAGCAAAATCCATTTCTGATCTGATTGAACTTCCCATTAAAAAATTGATTCCTTTTTTTGAGGAACTCCAATTATCAGAACACGATTCCCAAGTTTCCAATCGCTTGTTGAAAGAAATCACGACCCGTTTAGAGTTTTTGGACAAAGTTGGTTTGGGCTACCTTACCCTCAATAGAAAATCAAACACACTATCTGGTGGTGAAAGCCAACGAATCAACTTGGCCACTTCATTAGGAAGTAGTTTGGTGGGTTCTATGTACATTTTGGACGAGCCGAGCATTGGATTGCACCCCAAGGATACCGAAAACTTAATTGAGGTTTTAAAATCCCTCCGTGATTTGGGAAATACCGTGATTGTAGTGGAGCATGATGAGGATATCATGAAAGCAGCGGATGAAATCATTGATATTGGTCCAGAAGCAGGAACTTTGGGTGGAAATGTAGTGGCTGCTGGTCCATGGGAAGTCATTTTAAATTCAGATTCGTTAACGGCTTCATACCTTAATGGCACCTTGGAGATTGAAGTGCCAAAAGAACGTCGTAATTCCAAACATTACATACAAATAAAAGGAGCGCGCGAGAACAACCTAAAAAACATCGATGTTACTTTTCCTTTAAATATGCTTACCGTGGTTACAGGAGTTTCGGGCAGTGGAAAAAGTACGCTCATCAAAAAAATATTGTATCCTGCCATTTTAAAGGAAATTGGAGGATATGGAGAAAAAGCAGGTCAGTTTTCCTCTATCGAAGGGAAATATGCCCACATAAAGCATGTGGAATTTGTGGATCAAAATCCCATTGGCAGGTCGTCGCGTTCCAATCCTGTTACCTATATAAAAGCCTATGATGATATTCGAAGCCTTTTCGCTTCCCAAAAATTAAGTAAGCTTCGAGGATATCAGGCCAAGCATTTCTCATTTAATGTGGATGGTGGTAGATGTGAAAAATGTAAGGGCGAAGGTGAAATCACCGTGGAAATGCAATTTATGGCCGATGTGCATTTGGAGTGCGATGCCTGTAATGGAAAGCGTTTCAAAAAAGACATCCTTGAGGTTAAGTTTGAAAATAAAAACATTGATGATCTTTTAAATATGACCATCGATGATGCCATAGAGCATTTCAAGACCTTTAAACAGACCAAAATTGTAAACAAATTACAACCCCTTCAAGATGTTGGATTAGGTTATGTTACTCTCGGCCAGTCATCTTCTACCCTTTCTGGCGGTGAAGCTCAACGTATAAAATTGGCTTCGTTTTTGGTGAAAGGACACACCAAAGAAAAGGCACTTTTCATCTTTGATGAACCCACTACGGGACTTCATTTTCACGACATTAAAAAACTACTTAAATCTTTTGATGAGTTAATTGACAAAGGACATTCGGTTATTGTAATCGAGCATAATATCGACCTCATCAAATGTGCCGATTATATCATTGACCTTGGTCCTCAAGGAGGTGAAGATGGTGGTAATTTAGTTGTGGAAGGCACCCCTGAAGAAATCATATCAAATAAAGCATCATACACTGTCAGCTATTTGAAAACCAAGCTTTAATAAGCTTATTGGGAATATCACCAATTCATATGCTCCTCTTTTTCAACATTGTAGGATATCACTTATAAAATCAGGGAGTTTTAAAATTTAATTGCTGCTTCCTGATTTTTTTCGTCAAACCAAAATGGCGAACCGTCAACTCAAACCCCCTATCCGTTAATTGGTAGCAACACCGCATTTACCTTAAAACGATATTTACGGATTGATTGCTGTTCCCAAATCTTCCTGAGTTTATCATAAAAGCAATTTGGTGAATGGTGACCAACCACACCAAAAAGCTAACGTATGCTAACACAACTACTCCCAAATAAAAGGACCACCACTTTTTTGGTTCTATTGCTTATACTATTCTTCTGTTCCATAAGTCTTTTTGGAAAATATAAGGACCATAATTCTTTGTCCGTAAAACATGAAGAAAACCCTACCCCCTACGTTCCCCAAATTTCATTTGAAAAATCTGGGTTTGCCGTTGATTGCAACACGATTGCATACACCTTTACTTTAAAAAACCAAAGTACAGAAGGGGAAATCTTTATAGACGTTGTTCTAAACGACCCAATGCTTGGAGGGGTTTTAAACATTCTCCCAAGTGGAGACACCAATTTAAATGATAAACTTGATCCTGGTGAAACTTGGGAATATAGCGACCAATATAATATTCAACCAACTGACATAATAGCTGGTGAAGTAACCAATCAAGCAACTGTAACTGCCAATGTTGAAGGACAGGGGGTTAATGTTATTGAAAATGCTGAAGCCACTGTAGATCTAACCAACTGCCAAAACCCAACTATTGGTATTATCAAATTTGGTGATATACAAGATTTAAATGGTGATGGTTGTCAAGAGACTATCATCTATATGATTACGGTGCAAAATACAGGTAATATGCCCTTAGATCAAGTGGTGGTAACAGATCCAGTGGTATATGAAGGGAATATCCCTGGTCCTGCAGCTGCTGATGATATAGGCAATGACGGAATTTTATCACCAGGTGAGACATGGAACTATACCTTTAATTGGCTAATTGACACTGACTTATTGATTGGTGGAAATATGGATAATCAAGCCATTGTTAATGCTGAAATTGAGAACACTAACACGCAAGTATCCGATTTTTCGCATCCAGATGATTTTAACAGTGATGATTTCACTTCAACACCAGTTGACGATCTCGATTGCATAAATTTTGCACAAATCGGTTTAGTTAAAGTAAGTGATGGTTTCGTGGATGTAAATCAAGATGGATGTGATGATAGTATCCTTTACAAATTTACAGTGACCAATACTGGAAATGTTGCACTTTACAATATTGTAATTGAAGATGAAGATGTGCTCGGTTTAGCAGATATTCCAGGTCCCACCGAAAACAGTGATGTGGGAATGGATGAAATACTTTCAGCAGGCGAAACTTGGACCTACGAAGCACTTTACGCCATTAAACAAATCGATATTGATAATGGAAGCGTAAATAACCAAGCATCTGTTGATGCGTATACCGTTAGTACCGACATTCTGATTGAAGATAATTCTCATGCCAGTGATCTTTTCATGGATGGAATTACCAGAACACCTATTAATGTTGCATGTGCTGAGGGTGCAGGAGGCATTGGGCTCATAAAAAAAGGGGAATTATATGATCTTGATGAAGATGGTTGCGAAGAAAGTATTCTTTATGAATTCACGGTGACCAACATGGGCGATGTGGACCTTAAAGATATTGTTTTGGAGGATGAAGAGTTGTTGGGACTTGCAGATATTCCTGGACCTCTGGACGGAGACGATATTGGAGGGGACGAAGTACTTTCCGTGGGAGAAGTTTGGACCTATCATGCTGTTTATGCCATTACACAAGAAGATATAGATTTTGGTTCCGTGGTGAATCAAGCAACGGTTATGGGTAAGACGGTAGGACTTGAATTGCCTGTTTCTGATAATTCAGATAATACCGATAATTTCAACAATCGATGGACAAGGGTTATTGTCACTGAAAGTTGTGCCGATGGTAATCCAGAAATTGCATTAATTAAAACGGGAGAGCCAATCGATGTTGATGAAGATGGCTGCTTCGAAAGTATCCGTTACACTTTTACCGTAACCAATGTTGGCGAAATAAATCTCCATTCCATTGTTGTTGAAGATGAAGATCAATTGGGTCTGGCAGATATCCCTGGGCCAACCGATGGTAGTGATATCGGTTTAGATGATATTTTATCCGTTGGTGAGGTATGGACCTATGAAGCCATTTATGCACTTAAACCAGACGATATTGATGCTGGAGAAGCAATTAATCAAGCTACCGTGGTTGGGCTTACCGTTGGCCTAGATCTCCCAGTGGTGGACGACTCCGATTTTGACAATAACAATGATAACAACGAAACCCATACCCTGGTCGACAATAATTTCTGTACCGAAGGGTCTGGTGCCATAGCACTTATAAAAACTGGCGTTGTTCAGGATTTGGATGAAGATGGCTGTGACGAAAGCATTCTTTACACTTTTGAGGTAAGAAATGTTGGGGATGTAAATCTAAAAGAGATCGTTGTGGAAGATGAAGATGAACTTGGGCTTCCCAATATTCCTGGCCCCCTGGAAGGTAATGATATTGGAATGGACGGAATCTTATCGGTGGGAGAAGTTTGGTTTTATCAGGCCGTGTATGACATAAAACAAGAAGATTTGGATTTGGGGGTAAAAGTTAACCAAGCAACAGTTGTCGCCAAAACAGTAGGCCTTGAACTCCCCGTAGCCGATGATTCAGATCATACCGATGAATTTAACAACCGACCCACAAGAACCGAGATAACCAATGGTTGTGTGGATGGCGGTCCTGGTATTGGATTGATTAAAACCGGACTGGTAATCGATGTGGACCAAGATGGATGTGATGATAGTATTCGTTACACTTTTAGGGTCACCAATACAGGAAATGTAGCACTTCATGAAATTATAGTGGAAGATCAAGATGAATTGGGTCTAGCCAATATTCCAGGTCCGACCGAGGGAAGTGATATTGGTATGGACGGTATGCTTTCAGCAGGAGAAGTGTGGACTTATGAAGTACTCTATCAACTGACCCAAGATGATATTGATTTAGGTGAGAAACACAACCAAGCATCGGTTACGGCATTAACTGAGGGACTTGATCTACCAATGTTCGATTTCTCCGATCACACAAACAATATTGAGGATCGTGAAACAATTACCCTAGTCCCGAATGATGCCTGTGTTATAGGTATAGGTGCTATCGGACTCATAAAAACAGGAACACCAATAGATGTAAATAATGATGGCTGTTTTGAAAGTATTCGTTATCAATTTAAAGTAACAAATATTGGTGCAACCAACCTTTATAATATTGTCGTGGAAGACGAGGATGAGTTGGGACTTGCAGACATTCCTGGTCCTTTAGATGGTGATGATATTGGTTTGGATGGAATGTTATCCCCCAATGAAACTTGGACTTTCGAAGCTATTTATGACTTGACCCAAGAAGATGTCGATTTAGGTGAAGTACATAACCAAGCCTCGGTTACCGCATTAACCGTAGGTTATGATCTACCTGTTTCAGATCTTTCCGATCACACCAACACTGTTGAAAATCGCGAAACGGTAACCATGTTCAATGAAGCCTGTATCGAAGGTGCTGCAAATATGTACCTCTTAAAAACTGGTGACTTGGTTGATGTAAATGGTGATGGCTGTTCCGATAGTATTTTATATCGATTTGAACTCACCAACAATGGTGATGTAGATATCATTGAAATATCCCTTGAAGATGAATTTATAGACCCTGACTTGATTGGGTTACTACCAGAATCCGATACCAACAATGATGGAATTTTATCCGTAGGTGAAACTTGGTTTTACGAAGCTTTATATGCCCTTACCCCAGAAGATTTGGATACAGGTGAAGTTTCCAACCGTGCTTTGGCATCAGGACTGGTAGATCAAACCAACATACCAATTACAGATTATTCACACGAAACTACTATCGATGATGATGGATTTACAATTACACTGGTTCCTGCAGGTAGCTGTTTGGGCGATGCTATACCTAGGATTACCTTAATCAAGACAGCAACTTTATCCGATTTGGATGATGATGGATGCCCCGAGAGTATTGATTATACTTTTTCGGTCTCAAATCTGGGAGATTTAGATTTACGTGATGTAGTTATTTCGGATGCTGAATTGTTTACTGCTACTATTTCAGTACCCGTTTCTGCAACCGACACCAACAATGATGAAATACTATCGGTGGGTGAAACATGGACTTTTGAGGTAAATTATAGCCTAACCCCAGATGATATAGATTCAGGAATAGTGACCAATTCTGCCACTGTTTCAGCAAATTTGGTCAATGTTGATGTTTCCGTATGGGACACTTCCGACGATAACAGTCCAGATGAGAATGATCCCACCCAAACTTTAATACCAAGTGATATTTGTGATAATACTGGTCCCATTGAAGCTTTTGAGATTTTTAATGGAATCACACCTAACAATGATGGCATCAATGACTATTTCCAAATCAATGGAATAGAAATTTACCCCAATAACAACCTGAAAATCTTTAATCGATGGGGTGTATTGATTTATGAAGCAGATGGTTACGGATTGGATTCCAAATGGTTCTACGGAGTTTCTGAAGGTCGTGCAACACTTCAAAAAGATAGAGAACTGCCGAGTGGCACCTATTTCTACATCTTAAGTTTTACAGGAGACAACCCAGGGGAAAGCAGCTACTCAGGATACCTCTATATCAACAGGGATTAATAATCATTTCAAATACAAATCAAAGCCCAATTACCTACTTTATAAACAATTAAAATGTTTAAACCAACCAAGATTCTTTGTCTTACAGCACTATTATGTTTGGTTATATCCCATATAACTTCTGCCCAACAAGATCCACAATACACCCAATATATGTACAATACCCAAATTGTGAATCCAGCCTATGCGGGATCAAGGGGTGCACTTAACATTGGTATATTGGGACGTACACAATGGATGAATCTTGAAGGTGCTCCAGAAACAGGTACCTTATCAGTTAACTCTCCTGTGGGCCGTTACAACGATATGGGCTTGGGACTTTCCCTAGTTTATGATAAAATAGGCCCTGCAACCGAATCAAATTTGGTAATGGATTGGTCCTATAAAATTTATTTGACCAATAACACAAGATTAGCTTTTGGTCTAAAAGCTGGCTTGGACATGTTAAATGTCGATTATTCTAAATTAAACATTTTTGAACCTGATGACCCCTACTTTCAAGTTACGATAGACAACAAAATTCAACCGCAATTGGGTTCTGGCCTTTACGTATATAGCGAGAAATTTTACGCTGGACTTTCCGTTCCAAATTTTCTGAACTCCAAACACTTCGATGAAAATTCCTTGAACAATGTTGATACCGAAAACATAGCCGTGGAACGTTTGCATTATTTCTTTATTACTGGATATGTTTTTAATCTGAACAGGAATCTAAAGTTCAAGCCAACTACTTTGGTTAAATATGTAAGTGGTGCCCCTCTACAATGGGATATTGCAGCCAATTTTATGTTCAATGAAAAATTTGTACTTGGAGCTTCCTATCGCTGGAGTGCTTCATTCAGTGCAATGACAGGTTTCCAGATTTCCAGAGGGTTCTTTGCAGGATTGGCCTACGACTACCAATCTACCAACATTCAACAATACAGCAATGGTTCCTTCGAAGCGTTTCTACGCTTAGAAATTTTCAACAGGTCGGACCGAATCCTTACCCCAAGGTTCTTTTAAAATTTTAGCATGAAAACAAAATACATCCCAATCATATCATTATTTCTATTAACCTTGACCGCTTGGGCACAAAATCCAAAAATTAAAAAAGCCAATGAAGAATTTGACAACTATGCCTATATCGATGCACGAAAAATTTATCTGAACATTGTTAAGGATGGTTATCAATCTGTACAGGTGTTCAAAAAATTGGCGGACACTTATTATTTCAACAGTGAATATATTGAAGCTGTGGAGTGGTACAACAGACTACTGATGAACTATCCCGAGGCCATGGAAACGGACTATTATTATAGGTATGCACAGTCCTTAAAAAGTATAGATCAATACGCGGCAGCTTCAAAAATGATGGAAAAATACCGAGAGTCTATTCAAAATTCTTTAGGTAGTAACTATAGTTTGAATGCTCTTTTAGACTCCACGGAAACAACATACGATATAATAAATGCCACCGAATCATTAGGAAGTTCAGATTTTGGTCCATCGTTTTATGGAGAAAAAATTGTGTATGCCTCGGCTTCAAAAAACACCAAAGGCAGTAAAACAGATGAATGGACAGGACTCCCCTTTCTGGATTTGTTCGAAGCAGAAAAAGATTCTCTTGGGAAATTAAAAAATCCCATTGCGCTGCGAGGAAATATAAATACACCTTATCACGAATCTTCAACTGCGTTTACCAAAGATGGGGAAACCGTTTATTTTACGAGAAATAATTACCTCAATGGGAAAAAACGGAGGGGAAAAAACAGATTGATTGGTCTTAAGATCTATAAAGCAGAAAAAAATACCAAAGGTGAGTGGACCAATATAAAAGAATTGCCATTTAATAGTGATTCCTATTCCGTAGCGCACCCCACATTGAGCATAGATGAAAAGCGATTGTATTTTTCATCGAACATGCCAGGCACTTTAGGTAAATCTGATATTTGGTATGTTGACATTTTGGGTGGGGACAATTACAGCAAACCCGTTAACCTTGGGAATACCATAAACACCATAGAGCGTGAGTCGTTCCCTTTTATTAGTGAGACCAATAACTTGTATTTTTCCAGTGATGGTCATGTAGGACTTGGTGGATTGGATATTTTTGTGGTTTCCTTGAACATTAAAGGCAATTTTTCAGAGGTAGCCAATCTAAAAAAACCTTTAAACACAAATCAAGACGATTTTGGTTTCATCATCAATGAAACCTTGAACAGTGGTTATTTTTCTTCCAATAGAGATGGTGAGGATGGTAGTGTTTCCGATGATATTTACGCATTCTATGAAAGTTGTAATGTTACCATTGAGGGCCTGGTAACAGATGCCATAACTGGCTCCCCTGTTTCTGGAGCTAACGTTACGCTGATTGATGATAAGAACAATCCGATAGACAATCAACAAACATCTGAAACAGGCACCTACTCTTTTCCAGTTAATGTAGACTGTTTAAAGCAGTATGCCATCCGAGTTTCCAATGAGACCAAAAAGTATTTGCCTACAGAAACTACTTTGACAACACCTCAAGGAAAAAATGCACTTCAAGTAAATATTCAATTGGTACCACCAGATTGCCCTCCTGAAGATCTTGGTTGCCGATTGGATCTTCAACCTATCTATTTTGATTATGGTAAATTCAATATTCGACCTGATGCCGAAGTAGAATTGGCTAAAATTTTACAGGCCTTAAAAGAATATCCACAATTAAAAATCCATATTGAATCCCATACCGATTCTAGATCAAGTTCATCATTCAATCTAAAATTGTCTGAAAACAGGGCTCGTTCCACCCGAAATTGGTTGATCGAACACGGTATTCAATCCAATAGATTAACTGCCAAAGGATATGGCGAAACTCAATTGCTAAACCACTGTTCCAACGGTGTAAAATGTTCTGAAGAGGAACATCAGCTCAATCGAAGATCTATGTTCATCATCAAAAATTAAACTTTATTTAATTGTATATCAGTGATTTATAATTATAATTATTTTTTGGCACGCTGCTTGATTAATATAGGGTGGATGTAAATAGGTACATCTTGAACTTAAAACCTTATAGTATGAAAAAGTTAGTACTCTTTATAGCAGCGATAGCTTTTGGAATACCAAGTATCCAAGCAGCATCAATAGATAATACAACCACAATTGTTGACAATTATCGATATGGAAATTCTTTCATCTTTGTGGAAGATGGAGTAACCTTTTCCGTATATCCAGATGGTGAGTTCGACTTTTATATGGACAATAGGGTCAATGTAAATGTTGGTGCCCGAATTGGTAATGTAGGTGTAACTTTCAACTCAGGCTATAACTATAACCCATTTGTACAGTACGATGATTACGGTGCTGTAGTTCAAGTAGAGAACATTCCTGTTTTTTATGATTACTACGGACGTGTTTCACAAATTGGTAATGTAGACATCTGGTATAACAATGGTAGAGTTCGTAGAATCGGTGGATTGAACATTTATTATAGAGGTGGAGTTTTTAGCCACTATACAGGATACATCAACATCTACAACAGGTATTATGTTTACAGACCATTCCACAGGTATTTTGCTAGACCAGCAGTTGGATTCTGTAATGTATACGCAAGACCTTATAGAAGATATTACAGCCCTGTAAGATATACGTATTATGCTCCTTACAGATACAACACTCGTAGAGCATACGCGAAAATTGGTAGGGAATATCGTAACGATAACCGTTACAGAAGAGATAATATCTACAAAAATGACAGGAGAGTTGCGGTACGTGACAACAACGTTCAAAGACGTGGCGATTCTGGAAGAAGCAATAGATATGTGGAACAAAACAATTACAAAAAAGGAAACAGTGTAACCCGTTCCAATAGTTCTATTAGAAGACAAGAAACTCCTACCAAAGCTATTCGTAAAAGCGATTATAAAAGAGGAGATAATGGCAATAGAAGTAGCAGAAGCGTTTCAAGCACAACAGTTACACGTTCACCCAACAAAACAAGTGTGAACACAAAAAGGGTAACTAAAGGTGACAACGGTAGAACTGTAACACGTTCCACAAAAACAAATTATAGAAAGCCAGAAACTGTAAACAGAAAATCAAGTAAATCTGTAAGCAGTCGAGGTAATGGAAACAGTAGTAGAGCGACTGTTAGTAAAAGCTCAAGGACAACAGTTAAAAGTAGTCCAAATAGAAGCTCAAGAACTGTGAAATCGAGTTCTTCAAGAGCTACAAAATCAAATAATTCTAGAAGGAATTAAATAAATTTTTAGGTTGGTTAGTTGTTTACCCCGTAGCTGAATTTATTCACTGCGGGGTATTTTTTTGAGCCATTTGGCCAAAATTCCATTTACATCCTCCGATAGATTAAAGCGATACAAGATCCCCAAAAACATGATGATGATCAAAGCTGATTTAATAGCAATGTTTAAAATAGGATGAAAAGGAAATTGCAAGAAGGAAAATAAGGCCCCTAACAATATAAGTGTCGCCAAAACTTTAAACGTTGCCCCAGTAAATGGAGTGATGCCGAACTTCATCTTCACAAAAATCAGTTTTACTACATTAAAAATAAAAATGGAAACAAAACTCGCCAATGCTGCTCCCTCTAACCCTAGTTTGGGAATCAAAACAAGGTTTAAAACAATGGTCAAACCAGCTAAGCAAACCCCAAAAATCAATACGGTTTTATAGTATTGGGAGTTGTATAGAATAGAATTTATATTTCCCAATAAAGAATCCATCACCTTGGCCAAACCAATCAAAAAAACAATGGTAAAGCCATTTCGATAATTCTCTGGCAACATCTGATAAAGGTCCGTCAGATTTAAAATGATCAGCACGAATAAAATTCCAGATGCAATAAACAAGGTCAACGATGACTTTTGATATAACTTGCCCAGCCCATCAATATCCCCAGCATTCAAAAGTTCTGCAGTTAATGGATATGTAATTTGATGCATAGCTCTTGATGGAACAATAATCACCGTAGCTATATAAACCGATACGCCATAATAGGCCACGTTTTCAATACTGATAAACTGATTGAGCATCACCTTATCAATTTCCAATAAAATCAGGGCAGCTGAACCTCCCAAAATTATCAAAAACGAATAGGACAATATTTCCCTTGTTCCCTTTGGGAAGTTAAAATTGATTTTAGGAAAGCGTAATTTAAAAGCGTAGAGTTGTATGATGATAGTTCGTAAAAGATATATTCCAACCAAACATTTAAAAAACACATCCAATGAAATCACATCAAAATAAAAAAGGAGCAATAACACAGAAACACAAATTCGTGCAAAAACCTCTTTCATAAAATTTCCAAAGACCGATTTCATGTGCACTTTACACCAGGAATAAAACACTTCAAAAAAGGCCATGGCAAGTCCCACAAAAAAGACATACCATAAATAATCTTTCACCATAGGGTTTACCTGCGAAACCCAATCTCCCAAAGAATCATACCAAACAAAACCAATCAATGCCAGGGGAAGAATGCCCAATAAGGGAACCAATAACATGAGACTTAAAAATCGGTCTTTCTCCTTTTCGTTGTACCCGCTATAAAATTTCACCAAAGTATTGTGCACTCCAAAAGCCATTACAGGCATAAGAATGGCTCCAGATGCCAATATAAAAGTGACCAAACCGTAGTATTCGTCAGGTAAAATCTTGGTGTAGAGAAATAGGGTGTTGACGGCACCAAACAAGAAACCCAAATAGGTAACCACCACATTTTGTATGGATTGTTTAAGAACAACGCCCATTAGATAAATTTAGCCAAAGATTCCGTTAATGCCTTTCTATGAAATTGTTCTATTCCTTTGGAATCGCAAACCAATGTTCCGTTTTGATACTTTTGAAAGGCATTTAAAAGTACCAATTTTAATTGGTCAACCTTAGAATGCAAACAAAAATTACCTGCTTTAAGCTCCTCAACCATGGTGCCTGCCTCCCACCCTTTCGGGCCAATGGCCAAAATAGGACGTTCTGCATTGAAATACTCAAAAATCTTACCTGGGATAATCCCTTGGGTTTCTTCCGAATCAATTTCCAATAGTAAAAGTAGTTGGGATTTTTGCTGAACTTGTAATACTTCGTCATGGGATAAATAACCCATTTGCTGCACATAACTTTCCAATCCAAAATGCTGGATGGATTGTAGCACCTCTTCCCCCACTACGCCTGCCAATTGAATTTTTACAACTTTTCTAAAATCCTCATTTTCATTCACTAATTCTTGAATAGCTTGCCAAAACCCTAAAGGGTTTCTCCCTGTTAACAACGAACCAATATGTGAAATGGTAAAAGCCTTATCCAAAGTTACTGGTGACAATTCATCATCAAATCCATTGGTGATGACCTTTATGGGTTTCGGAGTGATGGATTCGAACTCAGATTTGGTTGTTTTACTGGTAACTACAATTTTATCGGCTTTCAACAGCACTCCTTTTTCCAAGGCTTTGTGTTTTTGTCTTGCATAATCTGTTAAACGCAATTGCTTATGATAGCCAATCGATGTCCAGGGGTCACGGAAATCTGCAATCCATTGAATGTTATATTTCTTTTTGAGGCCTAATCCAATCAAATGCAAGCTATGTGGGGGACCTGTGGTAATGATAGTTTGGATACCTTCTTCTGCAATGACCTTTGCCAAATATTTTATGGAGGGTTTTACCCAAAGTTTACGAGCATCAGGAATAAATAAATTACCACGAACCCAGAGTAATAACTTTTCCAAAACCGATGGATTTTTTTCCTTAATGATACCCGAACTAATGGTCTTGGTTTTCTTTTTGGAAAGTAAAGAGGCCCAAAAGTAAGGCTCCTTAATGGGTTGTTTCAGTATTTTGATATTCTTTGGAACTTCCGAAACCATATTCTCATCCACAATGGGATAACTTGGATTCTCAGGAACGTAAACTATAGGTTCAATATCAAAATCAGGGAGGTATTTTACAAATTTAAGCCAGCGTTGTACCCCTGGTCCACCTGCTGGAGGCCAATAGTACGCTATGACCAAAACCTTTCGCATTACGAATCTTCCGATTTTTTAGGGTAAAAAGAATAGCCCACACCACCTACAATAATCAATCCTAACAAAATACAAGCAGCTAAAGAGATTTGACTTCCCGTTTGCACAACTTCTGGTTGAAAAGTGAATTCAATTTGATGTTCACCAGCAGGAATCTTCATTCCTCTGAGTGCATAATCTACTTTAAAATGAGGTTGAGGTTCACCATCCACAAAAGCATCCCAACCCGATGGATAATGCATTTCGGAGAAGACAGCAAAGCCTTCATTTGAATTATTCGATTCATATTTCAAATAATCTGGTCGATACTCCACCAAATTAATTTGTGCCAAAGAATCTACTTCGTAACGGTGTTTTGTGAGACTTGGATAGGATTGTGTATTTACAATTGCTTGTGACTTGGAATTAAAATCTGCCAATTTTTGAATAGACTCATCAGCACTGGAAACGGGCAATAATTGTGAAACAAACCAAGCATTCCCATTGGCATCATCATTCAATGCAGGGAAACTACTGCCATCTTCATCTTGTTGAATAATGTATTTCACATTCAACATGTTCAATACCTCCAAATTGTTTCGGTACAAATGGTATTCCACCAAATTTTCCAAGGCTCTTGGTTTTGCAGCATGATATCCCCCAACAGATTTATGGAAATAGGATGTTCTTGCTCCATTGATACCTTCACTAGGATCAAAAACCCTAAAGATTCCAGTATCCTGCTGAATCATCTGGTCAACTTGACTTGCCTGAAAAGGTTCGTTTACTTGACGTTGACGCACAAAATCATCTTCGTTCACATAGCGAAGGGCAATACCCACCAAATCAAAAAGTATCAAAGCACTCATGGCAAAAACCATGATATTTTTATTGATTTTTTCCTTGATGAAAAACCATAATACAGCAGCGGCCAAGCCAACATAAATTAAAGATCTTATGGTATCACTGATATAAACGGACTCACGATCTCGTTGGATCATGCCCATAAGTTCATCACCAAAATAACCACGGTACATTTCGTCGCGTAATCCTTCAAAATTGAAGAAACCTTTTAATAGGAAAATCAAAATGCCCAATCCTGCAGCAATAAAGAAACTCAACTTTAACGCCTTTAATTTTTCTTTGGAATCCACTGAAGATTTGAACAATTCTCGAAGTCCCAATACACCAAGTAACGGTAAACAAAGTTCCAACACTACCTGAATAGAGGAAACGGCCCTAAACTTATTATAGAGTGGGAAGTAATCTATCATGAAATCGGTGAGCACTGGGAAATTTTTACCCCAAGACAGCACCAATGACAAAATTGCTCCAGAAAGCAACCACCATTTTTTCTTGCCAGGCACCAAAATCACGCCCAATACAAACAAAAAGAAAATTATAGCACCCACATAGGCTGGACCTGCAACAATCGGCTGGTCTCCCCAATATAAGGGCAAACCACTGGATAATTCCAATGCCTTGCTTGGCGCTAATCCTTGATTGGTTAAATATTCAAAAGCCTTGGAATTTTTACCCAAATCCTCATTTCCTGAACCTCCAAACAATCTTGGAACAAACAAATCCAAAGATTCAGCAATGCCATAACTGTATTGGGTAATATAATCTCTGTCCAATCCTGTACTAATTGCTTTTGGACTTCCATCAGGATTAATGGTCAATTCCGATTTGCCACGCGTACTCCAGTCTGCATATTCTTTGGTGGCCATTAGTCCAGTTGCATTCGTGGCTATGGATAAAACAACCGCTAACACACAAAGTCCAACAGAAATAAAAAAATGTTTTAACTCCTTTTCCTTGATGGCATAAATAAGATAGACCAATCCAAAAACCAAGACCAACAACATAAAATAATAGGTCATTTGGTAATGGTTGGCACTAATCTCCAAGGCCATGGCCAATGCCGTAAGTATAAATCCGAGGATGTATTTTTTTCGAAAGACCAGAATGATTCCACCCAAAACCATGGGCATGTAGCCCAAAGCATGGGCTTTGGCATTATGTCCTACCCCTAAAATAATAATCAGATAGGTGGAAAATCCAAAAGCCAGTGCACCTAAGGCTGCCAGTCTAAAATCGACCTTAAGGCAAAGCAATAAAATGTAAAATCCAATCAGATACAAAAAGAGATAATCTGCTGGTCTGGGCAAAAACCGAATCAATCGGTCCAGTTTTTTCACATAATCGTGCGGATAGTTGGCGCCCAACTGATAGGTGGGCATACCTCCAAAGGCACTATTGGTCCAATAAGATTCCTCACCTGTGACCTCCTTAAAATCGTTTCTTTCCTTGGCCATACCCTTGTATTGGGCAATATCCGATTGGTAAATGGCCTTCCCCTGCAGCACTGGATAGAAATAAACCAGCGAGGCAAGAATAAATAAACCGATAACGCAAATATGTGTAATAAGGGCTTTTGGAGAAAGATTCATGGATAGGTTTTGAAAAGACAAATATTAATCAATTTCTTCAAAATCTATGTATTCTCCAACTTTTTTTGAGGGATTCGATTTTCTTCTGAAAGGCTTTTTATCCACAGTGGTCTCCCCTTCTCTTGTTTGTTCTCGGTAGCTATCTTCATAATTGCCAAACTGCTGACCGAACTTTTCCCCCGTCTTTTTTACGGCATAGTTCAGCATTTTGGGTGCGAGCCATTTCCAAAGCAATTTAAAGCCATAGTATAATAAGATGGCTATTAATATCGTTTTCAGTAAAACCATATAGCTTTCATTATTGTATCAAAATTACACTGTTAGTCACGTAAACCCGTAAAACGTATCTTAAAATAGTATTAAAACCTAGTTATATGGATTTTTCCATCATCAAAAAGTCATTACCCTTATTCTTATTTTTTCCTGCCATTCTTTGTGCACAATATACCGATGTTATCAATTCTAACCGACCAGGAAGGGCCCCAAGCGCCTATTCCGTAGGTAAAAATGTGGTTCAGGCCGAGGTGGGTATGTTGTATGAACAGCAGGATAATGTAGATTTAAATTCCGATTCCAATATTCTAGGAGTTGATTATGCTCTTAGATACGGATTACTTTTTGAAGAATTGGAAGTTCTTGTGGAAGGCTCCTTTATCACCCAAAATATTACCTACCCCGATTTGGGCATCGAAGGTAAATTGACCAACTTTTCCCGTAATCGCGCAGGTATAAAATATTTGATTTTTGATCCCTATAAAGATCCAGAACGAAATAAGCCCAATTTATACAGCTGGAGGGCCAACAATTTGTTCCAATGGAAAAACTTGATTCCTGCCGTGTCGCTTTATGGTGGTGCCAATTTTACCCTGGGCGATAATCCTTTTTATGTTGGCGAACCGACTGTATCTTATCGTGGTGCCGTATCTACACAAAGTAGGCTTTCACCAAGGTTTGTTTTGATTTCCAATATTGTTTACGACAGAATTACCACTGATTTTCCTGAATGGCGCTTTGCGCTTTCGGTTTCCCATGCGTTCCGTGATCCAAGATGGAGTGTGTTTTTTGAAGGACAGGGGATTTCTGGTGAACGCTATTCTGATGTTATTTTAAGAACTGGTGTCGCCCGTTTGATCAATAAAAACTTTCAGGCCGATTTTCATTTAGGATCTGGTTTTAACAATTCTCCATCTAGAGTATTTGCCGTGCTTGGCTTCTCCTACCGATTGGATTTTCATAAAGATGAATTTATTCCCATTGTGGAGCAACAATCGGGTGTAAATGGTAAAATCAAAAAGAATTCCAATAGGAAAAAGTCAAAAAAGCGGGGCAAAAAGAATAAAGACGGCATAGATTTCTAAGTTTTGCCCCCCGACGCTTTTATGCTGATGGTAATATTCCTAATATTGAGGTATAATTAGGATGTATGGTTACCATTAAAGAAGTTCAGACCAAGTCGGACTTAAAAGACTTTGTGAAATTTCCTTTTTCCCTCTACAAAGGTTCGCCCTATTGGGTGCCACCCATCATCAAAGATGAGATGGAATCTTTTGACAAGACCAAAAATCCTGTTTTTAAAAGTGCGGAGGCTACCTTCTTTTTAGCATATAAAGACAATAAAATTGTAGGCCGCGTAGCTGCCATCATCAATCGGTTGGAAGTTGAAGAACAAGGTCTTAAGAAAATGCGCTTTGGTTGGTTCGATTTTGTGGATGACCTAGAGGTTTCCAAAACTTTATTGGATAAGGTAAAAGAAATTGGCCAACAACATCAACTGGAATATATGGAAGGTCCCGTTGGTTTTTCCAATTTGGATAAGGTGGGTGTACTTACCGAAGGTTTTGACCATATTGGAACCATGGTTACTTGGTACAACCACCCGTATTACCAATCTCATTTTGAACACCACGGTTTTACCAAAGAAAAAGAATATCGCGAAAGCAAATTTTTGGCCTCCAATGCCGACCCTAAGCTTTTTGAAAAAGCCAATTTGCTCATCAAGAAAAGATATGGTCTAAAAGAACTCAACTTTGATAAAAGTGCGGACATTATGCCATGGGTGGATAAAATGTTCGACCTATTTAATGAGACCTACGCCAAGCTTTCTTCCTTTGTAAAGATTACGGATATCCAAAAGGAGTATTTCAAAAAGAAATACATCAGCTTTATCAATCCAGAATACATCAAGTTTGTTGTGGATGCCGAAGACAATTTGGTGGCTTTTGCCATTGTAATGCCTTCCTTTTCTGAAGCGCTACAAAAAGCAAATGGAAAATTGTTCCCTTTGGGTATATTTCATTTATTGAGTGCACGAAAAAACAGCAAGGATGCCATATTTTATTTGATTGGAATCCACCCAAATTATCAAAATAAAGGGGTAACATCCATTATTTTTAACGAATACTATCATACCTTTAAAAAACGGGGCGTGGTCAACTGTATACGAACGCCAGAGTTGGAGGATAATCTTGCTATCCAACAAATGTGGAAGCATTTTGACCCAAAAGTGATTAAAAGAAGAAGAACCTATGTAAAAGACCTGTAAAACCAATAAATAACCAACCAAACCCTATGTTTCAACCTTTAAAAAAGCAATGGGAACCTATCCAATCCCGTTGCAAATGAAAAGAAGTTTCCCCCTTCTAAAACAAACTCAAACTGCACATATCACGATTCTAACGCTATGTTTTTTTAACATGGCCCTACTCTTTTCACAGGAAAAAGAGATTATTAAACGAGGCGAACAATGGCTTCAATATAACAACACCGTTCTTTTAAGCGAACATTGGTCCGTATTTGGAAATGCTGGAGCACGTTGGCGTGACGGTTTTGAATCATTTTCTGTTTTTTTCGGACGAGTTGGAGGTCGATTTGTATTAACTGACCATGTTCGTGTTGCATCTGGATTTACCTATGTTGAATTAATTAGTAATGGAGACCGTAGACTTGCCGAATTTAGACCCTACGAAGAATTATTGGTAGTGCCCACGGCGGGCAAAAAGTTTGGCTTGAGCCATCGGTTTCGGTTTGAGCAACGCTTTTTCAACCCTATTGTGGACGATAAAATTCAATCGGACAACACATTCGCGGTTCGATTCAGGTATGCATTGAGCACAAAAATTCCCATTGCGAAACTTTCTAAGGACAATCCCGATTTTAAATTAAGCTTGGGAATAAGCGACGAGGTTATGCTAAATGCAGGCAAAAATGTGGTGTACAATGTGTTCGATAAAAACCGTTTTGTTATTACTTCCACCGTACAATTTAGCAAATGGATGAGCGTGGCTTTGGCCTGGAACGACCAGTTTTTTAATACATCTAGCGCGGGACAGTATGTGCATACCCATGCACTTTGGTTACATGTATCACACACCATAAACCTAAGTAAGAAAAACGTAGAGGAACTGGAACAGGAATACCATGACCCTATTCCACCCAACTCGGCGAACACTTTGGAGTAATTTGTTGATATTGTTAGCCTAATAAATTTAACAATACTAAATCCAATATTTCGTTTTATATACTCCAACCAAATTAAAACGTGTTGTACCATTAACTATGAAGAAATCAATCATCACCCTAGGGATTTTCCTTTTAGGGTTTATAAATTTTGCCTTAGCACAAGGCAATTATTATGTAATCATTAATCAGGATACGGTATCTGTAAACATGAATCAGACGGTTCAATACAAAACGACTTCTGGAGAGCATTTGACCCTGAAAATTGCCCAACCCAATGTGTTGACCTATTCCGATGACATGGTTTCCTTTAGTCACGATAAAACTTTTAGTGTTTCCAATTCAGAAATTGATGAAGGAATTGACCAATGTATGATAATGAGTTCCACAGGAAATGGTTTTATGGTTCAAAAGTACAGAACTATTAACCCTAGTAGTTTAACTCAACTTATGCTTAACGAGATAACCAAAGAAAGCATCAACTACGGGTACGAAAAATCGGAATCTGAATTCAAAAAACAACTCAAAAGCGGTCAAACTATTGAAGGGATTCAAGCTACCCTAACGTATAAAGGTGACAAAGAGGTCTATACGGTTGCTACCTATGGTAAGAAAGATGAGGGGATTATCGTAGTGACCATGTTATTGAATGAAGATTATCCCAAGGATAAAGAAATCATTGATCTATTTTTAGAGACTCTAGAGTTGAAAAATCTTTAACTTAGTGTGGTAAACTCATAGCAGGATGCACCATACTACCCCAACATTTACAGCGCTATTTAAAGTCTTCCTCTGTTTCAGTGTGTTTTTTACCATAGTACAAACAGGGCATTCCCAACAACAGAATAAAATCCAAGTAGGAGTTGAGTTGGATGTGCTGCCTTATATTACTGGAGGTTATTTTGGTGCAATTTGGGCCAGAAAAGGTCACTTTGGGGGGCGAGCATTATTCGCTAAAGTGAATATGCCCGATTTTATTGTTCCTGAAGGGTTTACCGATAATGAAATTAATTCCTATGCACTGATTGCAGATTATTTTTTAAATGAGAATCAAACTGGCATGTGGCTTGGTGGTGGATTAGTTTTATGGGATGGCACCATAAAATCAGACCAAAAGTTGGAAACCACCTCCTATCAAAGTTATTTATTGAATGGCAGTATAGGATACATTATTAATTTAAGCAATAGATTTTACTTAAGTCCATGGGCGGGTTTGAGCCTTCGGGTTGCAGGAACGGACGATATTAGGGTGGACAATCAAATTTATGACCCTCCTTTTCTTAATCCCGAATTGTCCCTAAAAATTGGGGTGAAACTTTAAATTACTCTCCCATTGCCGCAGCTACAGCAGCAGAAAGTCTTTTGTAAGTTCCATTTTCCAAACGCTCACGAATAGATGAGAAGGCATCCAAAGTTTCTTTGATATCTTCCATAGTGTGGGTTGCAGTTGGAATTAAACGCAACAAGATCAATCCTTTTGGAATAACGGGATATACAACTATGGAACAGAAAATTCCATGGTTTTCACGAAGATCTTTTACCAAGGCCATCGCTTCTGGAATACTACCGTTCAAATATACAGGAGTTACACAACTGGTAGTGGTTCCTATATCAAAACCACGTTCTTTAAGTCCATTTTGAAGCGCATTCACGTTCTCCCAAAGCTTGGCTTTCAATTCTGGCATGGTACGCAACATATCCAATCTTTTCAAGGCGCCTTTTACGTACACCATTGGTAAAGATTTTGCGAACATTTGCGATCTAAGATTGTATTTTAAATACTCTATAATTTCTTTATCCGCGGCTACAAAAGCACCGATACCAGCCATAGATTTAGCAAAAGTGGCCAAATACACATCAATTTGGTCTTGCACTCCTTGCTCCTCACCTGCTCCAGCACCAGTTTTACCTAAAGTACCGAAACCGTGTGCATCATCAACCAATAGTCTAAACTGGAATTTATCTTTAAGTGCAACGATTTCTTTCAAAATACCTTGCTCACCACGCATTCCAAATACACCTTCAGAAATCACCAAGATTCCACCTCCAGTTTCATTGGCCATTTTAGTGGCACGTTCCAAGTTTTTCTCTAAACTTTCTGGGTCGTTGTGCTTAAAAGTAAAGCGCTTACCCATGTGCAAACGAACACCGTCAATTATACAGGCGTGACAGTCCACATCGTAAACGATAATGTCATCCTTGGAAACCAAAGCATCGATTACCGACATAAATCCTTGGTAACCGAAATTCAATAAATAAGCAGCTTCTTTATTGACAAATGCTGCCAATTCATCTTGCAATTGTTCGTGGAAATCGGTGTGACCGCTCATCATTCGAGCACCCATTGGGTAGGCAGCACCGTGTTCCAATGCGGCTTCTCCGTCCACTTTTTTAATTTCTGGCAGATTTGCCAATCCGAGATAATCATTGATACTCCACGTTATTACGTCTTTTCCTTGAAACTTCATTCTGTTGGAAATAGGTCCTTCCAATTTCGGGAACACAAAATATCCTTCAGCCTGTGAAGCCCATTTTCCCAAAGGTCCCTTGTTCTCAATGATTCTATCGAATAAATCTCTCATCTACCTTAATATTATTTCAACTGCAAAAATATAGATTTTTGTGAACCTCACACAACGATTTTCAGATATAAAAAACGGCAATGAATTTCATTGCCGTTCCGAGGTGTTATAGAGTAGTAGTGTTTTATTTGATATACTCAATCTTTTCGGGCACTTCAGCGTTTTGAATATCGAAAAAGCCTTGGTTTTCCATCCATTCGTTGCTGTACACTTTGCTCATGTATCTTGATCCATGGTCTGGGAATACCACAACCACATTGCTGTCTTCGGTAAATTCACCCTCCGTGTTCAATTGAAACAACGCTTGGGTGGCAGCACCACTGGTGTATCCTGCAAAAATACCCTCAGTTTGCGCCAATTTACGGGCCATGTGGGCACTTTCGCCATCGGTAACCTTGATATAACGATCTATACTGTTAAAATCTGTAGCGGTTGGAATCAAGTTTTTACCCAAACCTTCAATTCGGTAGGGATATACTTCGTTGTGGTCGAACTCTCCAGTTTCGTGGTATTTTTTCAATACAGAACCGTAGGCATCAACCCCTAATATTTTAATATTTGGATTTTGCTCCTTTAAATAGCGTGCAATTCCAGAAATAGTCCCGCCTGTTCCACTACAAGCCACTAAATGAGTAATCTGTCCATTGGTCTGTTCCCAGATTTCAGGACCTGTGCTTTTATAGTGGGCATCAATATTCAATTCGTTAAAATATTGATTGATATAAATGGAATTTGGAGTTTCGCTATGCAATCTTTTAGCCACTTCGTAATACGATCTTGGATCATCGGCGCTCACGTGTGCAGGACAAACGTAAACTTTGGCACCCATGGTACGAAGCATGTCAATCTTATCTGGAGATGATTTTGAGCTTACTGCCAAAATACACTTGTAACCTTTTACGATACTCACCATGGCAAGACTAAATCCTGTGTTGCCCGAGGTGGTTTCGATAATGGTACTACCAGGTTTTAAAATACCTTTTTGCTCGGCTTCCTCAATGATATGATTTGCAATTCTATCTTTTGCGGAGTGCCCAGGATTAAAGGATTCCAATTTCGCGTAGAAGTTTCCAGAAAGTGGGGCTGTAATGTTGTTTAGCTTAACTAAGGGGGTACTTCCAATTAGGTCTAGGATATTGCTATGCGCATTTATCTGTTTCTTCATAACTGGTATTAGGTAAGGAGCAACACTTATGGGGATAAGTAAATTACTCGCTGCAAATGTAATATTTTATTTTTTAATTGACTTTTCCTTCAAGATCTAAAATGAATGCGTACTCCTTTGCGGTTTCCTTCAAAGCTTCGAATCGGCCAGAAGCGCCACCGTGTCCAGCATCCATGTTGGTATCTAAAAACAAAAGATTATCGTCAGTTTTGTATTCTCTTAATTTGGCCACCCATTTAGCAGGTTCCCAATACTGCACTTGCGAATCGTGCAAACCAGTGGAAACGTACATATTAGGATAAGCTTTGGCCTCCACATTATCGTATGGAGAATAGCTTTTGATGTAATCGTAATATTCTTTCTCATTTGGATTCCCCCATTCGTCATACTCTCCAGTAGTAAGTGGAATGGTATCGTCCAACATGGTAGTGACCACATCCACAAAAGGTACTCCTGCAATAACGCCGTGATACAGCTCTGGAGCCATATTGATCACGGCTCCCATCAAAAGTCCACCAGCGGAACCGCCCATGGCGTACAAATGCTCTGGACTTGAGTAGTTGGAGTCAATCAAAAACTTGGAAACATCGATAAAATCGGTAAACGTGTTCTTTTTGGTGAAGAGTTTTCCATCTTCGTACCAAGGTCTTCCCAAGTACTCCCCTCCTCTTATATGCGCAATGGCATATACAAATCCCCTATCCAACAAACTCAAACGAATGGATGAGAAATAAGGGTCGATAGTTGCGCCGTAGGAACCATAACCGTACTGCAACAACGGACTCGTACCATCTAAAGGCGTGTCTTTATGATAAACCAAAGAAATAGGCACTTTTACCCCATCTCTAGCCGTGGCCCAAAGACGTTCTGTTTTGTAATTGTTTTTATCAAAGGTGCCGCCAAGAACTTCTTGTTCCTTTTTGACGGTTTTCTCCTGAGTTTCCATATTAAAATCGATAATGGAATACGGAGCCCCCATTTCATTGTAATAATAGCGGAGTTCTTTGGTATCAAAATCTAGGTTGGTTGATGGGCCCGCTACGTAAGTTTCGCTATCAAAAGGCAAATAATAGCTATCGGAACCATCCCATTTGGAGATTTTCATCTTGTTGAGGCCATTATCACGCTCTGAAAGCACATAATAGTCTTTAAAAATCTCAATATCTTCCAACAAAACGTCTTCTCGGTGTGGAATGAATTCTTTCCAGTTGTCGGAGGTGGTATTGTCCTCATCCGTGATCATCAACTTAAAGTTGGTGGCTTTGTCTTTATTAGTCAAGACATAAAAGTTGCCATCGTAATGCGAAATGGAATACTCCACCCCTTTTTCCCTTGGTGAGAAAATGGTAAAATCACCCGTTGGATCATCTGCATTTAAAAAACGAAATTCAGTGGTCAATGTACTTCCTGAACCAATAACAATGAATTTTCTTGATTTGGTCTTGTAAACAAATGTGTTGTAGGTAGAATCTTTTTCGTGAAATACCAACTCGTCCTCATCGGAGGAAGTTCCCAAAACATGCTTGAAAATACGATCGGAACGAAGCGTAACTGGGTCTTTTTTGGTATAGAACAAAGTTTTATTGTCGTTGGCCCAAACAGAGCTTCCCGTGGTGTTCTCGATAATGTCAGGATAAATTTCACCTGTATCCAAATTCTTCACCTGAATATTGTATTGTCTTCTGGAAATGGTATCGGTTCCAAAAGTGGCCATGGTATTATCTGGACTTACAGAAACACCCCTTAAATTGAAGAATTCATGACCCTCGGCCATCACATTACAGTCAAACAACAATTCCTCTTCGGCATCCAAAGATTCCTTTTTTCTAGAATAGATGGGATATTCTTTCCCCTCTTCGTATCGGGTAATATACCAGTAACCATCCATTTTGTAGGGTACAGAAGAATCGTCCTCTTTAATTCTGGCCTTCATTTCCTTAAAAAGCTCTTCTTGAAAAGCTTGGGTATGGGCCGTCATTTTTTGGTAATACTCGTTCTCGGCATTCAAGTAATCCAAAACTTGTTGGTCCTCCCGATTGTTCATCCAATAATAGTCATCGATACGAACATCACCGTGCTTTTCTAGTTTGGTCGGATGTTTTGGGGCCACAGGGGGAGTTAAACTCATGGATTCTTCTTTACTGTTTTTACAAGAGCTTGCAAAAATAAGGCATAATCCCAGAATAAATACCTTTGGAATGTACTGTTTCATTGGTTAGTGTTTTAGCCAATTTACTACTTTTGGGCTTACAATGAATTAAAATTGAACCTATGTTTGGAGATTTAATGGGAATGATGGGCAAACTAAAAGAAGCCCAGAAAAAAGTGGAAGCCACAAAAGAACGATTGAACACGGTTATGGTAGATGAACAATCTTCGGATGGCAAATTAAAAGTGACCTTGACTGCGAATCGGGAAATTAAGTCTATCTCCATTGATGATTCGTTGTTGGAAGACAAAGAACAATTGGAAGATTACTTGATTTTAACCCTCAATAAAGCTATCGAAAAAGCAACTAAAATCAACGAAGTTGAATTGGCCGCTGTTGCCAAAGAAGGCATGCCCAATATTCCTGGGATGGATGCTTTTATGAAGTAGATAGCAGTTAGTATATAGTAATCAGTTATCAGTAGTCAGAGGTCTGAAATCTGAAATCTGTCGTCAGTTCGAGTGTTCTGAAAGCGTTTCTGAATGTATCGAGAACGAGTTCGAATAGCTGGATTACTAGATTCTTGGATTGCAAGATTTTAAATGATATTGAACTTGAGTTTGATACATGAACTTAAATTGTCAGTTCGAGTGTTCCGAAAGCATTTCGGAATGTATCGAGAACGGTTCGGATATCTAGATTTTTGGATTGTTGGATTTTTAGATGCTCTTGAGCTTGATACTTGAACTTAAATTGTCAGGTCGAGCGCAGTCGAGACCCAATGACTTCTAGACTTCGCCCGAAATGACAAATCATCCAATAGTTTTTAGGATTTTCAAAAAATGGGCATGCATTTCGTCGGTGTAGTCCAAATGCGTAACTATGCGCAATTTTCCTTGCCCCATTCCAATGATGGAAACTTTGTTTTGCGTCAACTGGGCCAAGAATTCCTCGGATGACATTTTTTCTTCATCAATCTCAAAAATGATGATATTGGTTTCAATCGGTTCTACTTTTTTAATGAAATCCAACGAACCCAAAAGCTCCCCTATTTCTTCTGCTTTTTTATGATCTTCTGCTAATCGCTCGATATTGTTTGCCAAGGCGTAAATTCCAGCCGCAGCCAAAAATCCAGACTGTCGCATACCTCCACCAAATACTTTTCGGATTCGAAGTGCTTTATCGATATCAGCTTTGCTTCCCAATAAAACGGAACCCACAGGGCAACCCATTCCTTTGCTTAAGCAAACACTGATTGTATCAAACAATTGACCGTATGCTTTTGGGTCCTCCCCTTTTTTTACCAGGGCGTTCCACAAACGAGCGCCATCCAAATGATATTT
Organism: Flagellimonas zhangzhouensis; assembly: GCF_900102925.1. Lineage (GTDB taxonomy): Bacteria > Bacteroidota > Bacteroidia > Flavobacteriales > Flavobacteriaceae > Flagellimonas > Flagellimonas zhangzhouensis. The sequence continues at coordinate 1,333,472 of NZ_FNKI01000002.1, forward strand.
TAAATGGTGTTCGTCACAAACCTTTCGGATTTTCTTCAATTCTTCAAAATCCCAGCAAGCTCCTCCGCCTTTATTAGTGGTATTTTCGATACACACCAAAGTAGTTAAAGGACTATGGTAAAAATCAGGTGGGTTTATGGAGGCTTCCACTTGTTTTGCGGTCATCATGCCTCGCTCTCCATCTACCAATTTACAGGAAACGCCACTGTTGAAACTTACGCCACCACCCTCATAATTATAAATATGGGCGTATTTGTCGCAGATCAACTGGTCTCCTGGTTGGGTATGGATTTTAATTGCCGTTTGGTTGGTCATGGTGCCGCTTGGAAAAAATAAAGCAGCTTCCATCCCAAAATAGTCGGCCACTTTAGCCTCCAAAGCATTAACGGTCGGGTCGTTTTTAAAAACATCGTCCCCAACCTTAGCAGCCATCATGGCCTCCAACATTCCTGCTGAAGGCCTTGTGACTGTATCACTTATAAGATTAATTATCATAAAAGTTCAAATTCAAAAATAAAGTCCAAATACAATACCTTATTTTATTATCAAGATTTCATACTCTTTTCATTGAATCACAATTGACTCTTGAACTTGTTCTTGAATTTTTTAATCCATGCAGTCCATCCCGATCGGTGATCCATCAGGGATTTTCTCTACAGGAATCAATTTAAATTCTGAAGGCTCTTTTGCAAAAGCATCTATTCTACGTACCATTTCAGAAGCAGTAGCACTTTTTCCACTGCTCAACAATTGGGCTTTCAATTCACCCAATGTTTGGTTCGCAATCGCATTTACTTGAGGGTGCACTTCGTTGTGAGCAGCCAAGTTCATGATGTGGTACAACACTCTATAGTTAATGGTATTCTGTACTTCCGCTTCGTAAGCATCTTTATGGCTGGATCCTATTGTCCCATCGATAACTTCATCCAATACTTCTTCAAGACCCAAGTTGTTTTTATCCAAACTCTTTTGCTGAATCAATCGGGAAGCACGCTGAGGGTGCAATAAAAGACCCAAGGTCATATCTGCAGAAGTTTCAGTAGCTGCTAGTGCATCAAAACTTACTCCTGTTCTGCTGTTGATGGACTCTCTGGTACGGTTAAAACCAATAGCTCTTGGTGGGAACAAGGCTAATTTATCCTTTGGAATGGCAATTACGGAAGCATCCAATGTTTTTAGAATAGCCTCCATGGCATCTTCCTGAACAGCTTTGCTTACCATTTCAACTGGGGTTTGACCTCCATCTTTTACGGCATAATTATAATCCAAACCACCAACTATTTTAGAAACAGCTTCGGTTTGGTATCTATGGAAAAAGTAAATGGGTACAAACACATCTTCCAAAACTGAATACGGCTCACCAGTTTTTATGTTATCAATAGAAAAATTGTCGATAGCTTGTTTTCTGATGGCCAACATAGCGTCCAATTCTTCACTAGCACTCTTGCCATTATCCCACAAATGCGCCAAATAGTGCGCACCACCTTGTGGTCTTGCATCTTGATCGGAAATATAACGCAATCCTGCATCCTGAGCTTCTTTTAAGATGGCATTCAATGCTGCTTTCTCATCAGTACCCTCAGGAAAATCGGTATAAGCATATTTTACTATGACTTTATCCCATTCCCCGATTCCAGTATCGTATGCATTGGCGAAACTAATATCATCACCATCCAACTCAAATTGTGGGTGTGGATAATCCATTACGGAAGCACGATTGTTGGTGCTTGCTGCAAAGTTGTGTGTAAACCCTAAAGTATGGCCAATTTCGTGTGCGGAAAGCTGACGGATTCTAGCCAATGCCATTTCCAACATCGGTTCGTAATTGTCGTCTCTTTCTTCAAATGGCTTGTTCATCAAAGCTTGGGCAATCAAGAAATCTTGACGGATTCGAAGACTTCCCAAACTAACGTGTCCTTTTAGGATTTCACCAGTTCTAGGGTCAACAACACTGCTACCGTAGCTCCAACCTCTTGTGGAACGGTGCACCCATTGCACTACATTATAACGAACATCCAATGGATCTGCATCGTCTGGCAACATTTTCATTTGAAAAGCATCTTTGTAACCAGCAGCTTCAAAAGCTTGGTTCCACCATTTACCACCATCCAACAAAGCGGAACGGATGGGTTCTGGTGTTCCGTTATCCAAATAATAAATAATTGGCTCCACAGCTTCACTTACGGCTGCATTAGGGTCTTTCTTTTCCAAGTGATGTCTCCTTGTTGACCTTTTAATGAGAGATTCTTGCACTGGAGTTGCATAATCGTAATACGAAAAAGGATAACCGCCACTTCTTGGGTCAAAATCCCGCTTTTCAAATTCATATTCGGGCAATGCTATTAAAGAATGATGCTGTGCAACAGTCACCAAACCTGGAGTTGGTGTCACAGATCTGATAAAATACCCTTGAGGGTCACCTTTAAAGGTTAAGGTTACATCAAACTCCACATTTTTAGGAAATGCCTTGGTTCTGTCAAATGCCCATGCACTTTTGGATTTGTCCAAATTGTACGAGCCTTGCTTTCTCATTTTTAAACGGTTGGAAACTCCATGTGCATCGCGCATCAAGAAATCGGTGAAATCGATTAGGTAGCTTCCGTCGGATTCTTCCTCGATTTTAAAACCTTCCAAAACTGATTTGGCAAACGCCTGCTCTACAGCTTTACGTTCCAAATCATTGTCTGTGATGGCTCTAAACGTCAAATTGGGTTGAATCAATAATAATTTGGTGCCCGCTTTTCTAAAAAAAACGACTTGCTCATTTCCTAACTGACCACGGTCCAGACCAAGATCGTTACTTCCTACACCACTACTTAGAGCATACACATACAGGAATTCCTTTTCAAGGTCATCTACCTGCAAATAAATTTTGTCGGTGCTATCGTCATAGAAAAAGTTGAAATAGCCGCTGAATTTTTGGAAATCTTTTGTTTTCTCAAAAGTTTGGGCTCCCAGACCCAAACAGGCCATTAAAAAAAGGGATAAGAGGGATACTGAATTCTTCATAATTTGGTTGAAATATTGCCCCCTAAATTATGGAAATCATTTTAAAAAATTAGTTTTCTAATAGACATTCAAACTATTGTTCAATTTGATAAAATTGCATGAATATTTTTATGGGGTTTGTTTTTTGAAGGCTTAATTTTTTTGTGATGTTCATTTCATAAGCCGTTGAAATTCCATATTTTAAGGAAAAACAAATATGGGCCCACCAATCGACAAATCCATCTTCTCCAGCTATACCAAAAAGGACGGCCTTTTTGACGAAGTTTTCAAAAACAATGGCGATGTTAAATCTGTGTACCAGAAGCTTTTAGATCTTTATGGGTCTAGAACCATTGAGGACTACGTAAACTTGAATACCAAGGCAAAATCCTCATTTTTCAACCAAGGAATCACATTTCAAGTGTATGGTGATGAGCATAGTCAGGAGAAAATTTTCCCTTTTGACCTTTTTCCTCGAATAATCTCCAAAGAAGAATGGGATATTATTGAAAAAGGGGCCATTCAACGAAACATTGCCCTCAATCATTTTCTATGGGATGTGTACCACGAAAAGAAGATTGTAAAGGATAAAATTGTGCCCTTGGAACTTTTGAGCTCCTCTCCTAACTATCTGCATCAAATGATGGGTGTTGACCCACCGAATGGAATATACAACCATATTTCTGGGACCGATATTATTAAACATTCCGATGGCAATTATTATGTATTGGAAGATAATATTAGGTGTCCCTCAGGCGTAAGCTATGTTATCTGTAACCGAACAGCTCTAAAAAGGGCATTGTTTGGCGTTTTTAACCATTACAAAACCTATAGCGTTACCAACTATGCAGAAAACTTGTTGAATCTTCTGGAAACTGCGAAACCACAGGGCGTAGACACTCCCGTTTGTGTAGTAATTACTCCAGGTAGGTTCAATTCCGCCTATTATGAGCATTCCTATTTAGCGAAGGCCATGGGTGTTGAATTGGTGGAAGGACGTGATCTTTTTGTCGAGAACGATTTTGTGTACATGAAAACCACCCAAGGTCCAGTTCGGGTGGATGTAGTTTACCGTAGAATAGATGATTTGTTCATTGATCCTATGGAATTTCATCCTGATTCTACTCTCGGCGTACCTGGATTGTTCGCTGCCTATAAAAAAGGAAACGTGACCATCGCCAATGCGCCTGGAACTGGAGTTGCTGATGATAAGGCCATTTATACCTACATGCCAGACATTATAAAGTATTATTTGAACGAAGAGCCCATCTTAAAAAATGTACATACTTACCATTGTAGCCGACCTGATGAGCTTAAATATGTGTTGGATAATATTAAGGACTTGGTAATTAAACCTGTGGATGAGGCTGGTGGTTACGGAATTTCCATTGGAAACCGATTGACCAAAGCTGAAATTGACACGGTAAAGGAAGAAATAAAAGCCGCCCCAAGAAAATATGTGGCCCAACCTATTATGTCACTTTCGGTTCATCCTACCTATATAGACCAAAAAGAATCCTTTGAGCAACGCCATATCGACCTTAGGACTTTCACTGTGCTGGGTAAAGACGAACAATTTGTGTTGAAAGGTGGATTAACACGGGTCGCATTAAAAGAAGGAAATCTTATTGTAAACTCATCCCAAGGCGGTGGTTCCAAGGACACCTGGGTACTAAAAGAATAATTTTATGCTTGCAAGAGTAGCCAACAACCTATTTTGGATGGGTAGATATATTGAACGTGCAGAACATATTGCTCGTTTTATGAACGTGAATTATTTCTCATCCCTCGATGCGCCGCATCAACTTTCACAATCACGACAATTTGTATTACGATCCATGCTTTTTATGGTGGGCGACCCCGTTATGGACGATTCCATTGAATTGAATGAAGAAGAAGTTTTATACGATATCGGTTTGAACAAGGATAAATTCTATTCTGTTTTAAGCAGTATTAAATTGGCTCGTGAGAATGCCAGTAGTTCTCGGGATTTGATTTCCACGGAACTTTTTGAAGCTCTGAACAAGTTTTATCACTTTGTGATAGATTATCCGTCAGAGACTTACATGAAAACCAACTTATACGATTTTACGGTTAATGTAACGGAGATGACGGCCGTGCTTCGCGGTAAAATTAGGGGTACTCTGTTACATGATGAAGTTTATGCCATCATTATGTTAGGCGTGAACATAGAGCGGGCAATTCAGATAACTAGAATCGTAAATACAAAGTTCAACGATGCCTTGATGGCCCAAGGAAGTTATGGTGACCCCATTGGCAACAGTTACGAATGGAGCACCCTGCTAAAATGTGCCGAATCGTACGACATGATGCGCCGCTTGTATAAAAAATCACCAAATAGCACCTCTACTTTAGAGTTTTTATTGCTCAATCCGAACTGTCCACGTTCCTTTATGAACTGCATCAACCAAGTGTACAAACATATTTTGGTGTTGGACAAAAAAGTGGAATATGCCAAAGCATCCACTGCGTTTCAGGTTGGGAAAATACGTGCAGAATATGAGTTTAAATTAATAGAAGAAATACAAGAAGACATTCAGGGCAACTTAAACAACATTCTTAACAAAATGTTCAAAATTAGCGAGAACATGGAGAAAGAATTCTTCCACTACTAGTCGAATTTAATTAAATTGGCCCGATTTTAAATGCGGTGAATGTTGTACGATTATGAAATAGATTACGATACCCAGAATTCGTATGAAAAAGGGTTGGATGCTGCTTTTTGGCAGTTCCTTGTTATTCCAGAAGAGAATGAAACACAGGAACTTACCTATTGGCATTTTGAAAATGATCTAGGAGAAAAAAACAGTGTTTCCATCAATGGTTTGGGCTTTACCACGGTGCAGGTTCGTGCAAACAGAATTATAGACCATATAAAGTTCAATGCCCATTTTAAGCTTACCAAAAAAGAAATCAATCCCTATGATTTTGATTTACCCTTGGATGTTGCTGAAGAAAGAGCTTTACTAAATAGCATCGAATTTAAGACCGACAACGAGCCTTATTTACGAAAAACAAAATTCACCATTCTTAAAGAGCACCACAGCAACATTTACACCTTTAAAGATGAATTGTCCATTTTCCAAAATTTAACCGAGTTGAACACTTGGGCGTTTGGACATTTATATTTTAAAACAGGGGTGACCGACGTAAACACATCACTGGATGAAATCATTGAAAACAGACATGGCGTTTGTCAAGATTTCACCCATTTGTTTTGTGCCATAGCCAAGCATCATGGCGTGCCAACGCGTTACGTTTCAGGATATTTACACCAAGGTAACGGCTTTTTTGGAGATTCACAAATGCATGCCTGGGCCGAAGCTTTTGTGCCCAATGTAGGCTGGATTGGGTTTGACCCAACCAACAACCTATTGGCCAACCACAACCATATTAAGGTATGCCACGGAAAGGATTATACCGATTGTGCCCCACTTAAAGGTGTAGTGTACACGCAAGGTAAAAACGAAACCAAATACACCGTAATGGTAAAAGCGGCACAGCAACAACAGCAGCAATAATTTTGCAAGGTTATATGCCAAAAGAAACTTATTTTTGACCGAAAATTAAATACATGGTAACTACAGATCAGCAAAAAGATCTTATTGAGCGCCTTGGTGCGTTAAGGAGGTATCTTTGACATTGATGCCAAACTCATCGAAATAGAAAACGAGGAAGAAAAGACCCTCGAACCTGGTTTTTGGGACAACCCACAAGAAGCCCAAAAACAAATGCAGTCCATAAAATCCAAAAAGAAATGGGTAGAAGATTTTGAGGAAGCCACCAATTTGGTTGGTGACCTTGAAGTTTTATTGGAATTTCAACAAGCTGGTGAGGTTTCCGAAGAAGAAGTCACCAAACAGTTGGAAAAATCCCTTGCTGCCATTGAAAAATTGGAGTTCAAGAACATGCTTTCCGAAGAAGGTGATGAACTAACTGCTGTACTTCAGATTACTGCTGGCGCAGGTGGTACCGAAAGTTGTGATTGGGCCTCCATGCTCATGCGTATGTACATGATGTGGGCCGAAAAGAATGGGTATAAAATCAAAGAGCTTAACTATCAAGAAGGTGATGTAGCAGGCATAAAAACAGTTACCTTGGAAATTGATGGCGAATATGCTTTTGGTTGGCTGAAAGGTGAAAATGGGGTGCATCGTTTGGTGCGCATCTCCCCTTTTGACAGCAATGCCAAAAGACACACCTCTTTTGCATCCGTTTATGTGTATCCCTTAGTAGATGACACCATAGAAATCGATATAAATCCATCCGATATTGAGATCACTACAGCACGTTCTAGCGGTGCAGGTGGACAAAATGTAAATAAGGTGGAAACCAAAGTGCAATTGGTGCATAAGCCATCAGGGATACAAATTTCTTGTTCGGATTCAAGATCACAGCATGATAATAGGGCTACAGCTATGAAAATGTTGAAATCGCAGTTGTACGAAATTGAACTTCGAAAAAAACAGGAAGCCCGTGCCGAAATTGAATCATCCAAAATGAAAATTGAATGGGGATCTCAAATTCGAAATTATGTGATGCATCCTTATAAATTAGTAAAAGATGTACGTACAGCTGAAGAAACAGGAAATGTGGATGCGGTTATGGACGGCGATTTGGATGCCTTTTTAAAGGCCTATTTGATGATGATGGGGCAAAAAGAGGAATAGAATTCAGATATCAGAAAATTAAAAAATCATGATTAAAATTTATCATAATCCGCGTTGTAGAAAGTCTAGAGAAGGATTGCAAATTGTAGAAGAATCTGGTCAGGATTTTGAAATTGTAAAGTATTTGGATGATGTTCCCTCCAAAGAAGAACTATCGATCTTGATTGAAAAATTAGGTATTTCACCTTTGGATTTGGTGCGCAAAAATGAAGCTGTCTGGAAGGAAAATTATAAGGGCAAAACCTTGTCAGATGACGAGGTGATTTCCGCCATGGTCGAGCATCCAAAACTCATTGAACGCCCCATTGTAGTTAATGGTTCCAAAGCGATTGTGGGTAGACCACCAGAGCAAATCAAGAGTATATTATAATTCTGATAATCAGTTATTTTAACAAAGGTTCTTCAATAGATTAATTCCTAAATCTTATATTTATCGCATGAAAAGCATTCAGTCCCTTTTGTTTTTATCCCTTTGTCTTGGATTTTTTGCCATTAACGAAGTTTCTGCCCAATACGGCTATGGTTCACCCTACGGTTATGGAGGCATGTATGGCAGGGGACGCAGCTATGTTCCTCAGGCTGGACCCGTTGAAACAGATAAAAAGGAAACCCCTCCTACTGCCGAAGAAATTGTGGAGTCACAAATGCCCTCCATTACTGAAGCATTGGGATTGGATCCGTTTGAGGAGGCCATTGTTAAAACCTCATTGACCAAATCGGTACAACAACGTATTGAACTTTCCATTTTGGAATTGGAACCTTTGAAAATGAAGGAAGAGGTAGAAAAAATTCAGAAAAGACAAGACGAAGAACTTAAAGCTGGTCTCCCTCCTGAAAAGTATGAAGCCTATGTTGAGCTCCAAAATAACCAGTTTAAGGTGAAAAAGAAGCGAAAAAAGAAGAACAAAAAAGATTAACAATTCTTTAAGGTCATTCGCAGGCACAAATCCGTTGTTGATAGAGATTAATTTCGTGCCTTCTTTTATTCCAGACAATTTTGCGGAACTAAAATCAAACTATGTACAGGATTATAATTCCTTTACTGTTGATGTCCGCATTTGTTTTTCAAGGTCAGGCACAGCAGAAGCAAAAACCCATAACCGTTACTGGAAAAGTAATGGATTCCGATTCTGGTCAACCACTGGAATATGCCACTTTTGTTCTTCAAAAAGCTGATGACCCCAATAGTGTTACAGGGGGAATCACCGATTTGGATGGTAATTTCGAAATTGAAACCGCACCAGGAACCTACAATATTCGTGTAGAATTTATTTCATATAAAACTTATTCTTTAAACGGTAAAGCTCTTACTTCCGACACTAATCTTGGAAGTATCAGTTTATCACCTGATGTTGCCCAATTAGCCGAAGTAGAAGTGGTTGGAGAAAAAACCACCGTAGAGGTTCGTTTGGACAAAAAAGTATATAATATTGGAAAAGACATCACCACCAGCGGTGGTAACGTAAGTGATGCCTTGAGTAATATTCCTTCTGTATCTGTAGATGTAGAGGGCGCCATCAGCCTTAGAGGAAACGACAATGTACGGATTCTTATCAACGGTAAACCTTCTGCCCTAGCAGGTTTTGGTTCTACCGATATTTTACAGCAACTACCTGCAGATGCAATTGAAAAAGTAGAGGTAATTACCAGTCCATCTGCTAGATATGATGCTGAAGGAACCGCGGGTATTTTGAACATTGTTCTTAAAAAGGAAAAGACATTGGGTATCAATGGATCTATCAACACAACCGTTGGTATTCCTTTTAACGCAAGAGCTACAACCAACTTGAACATTCGTACCGAAAAGTTCAACATCTTTAACACCCTTGGATATTTCCACAGAGAATCTCCAGGAGGTGGTTTTAACGATAACCGTTATTTGTCTGATGCCAGTGCTTTCGATAGAATTTTGGAGGACAGGGATATTACCAGAAACAACGACGGGTTCAACATCAACCTTGGAATGGAATATTTCTTAACTGATAAATCTTCCATTACTGGTAGTGTTTTTTACAGATGGTCCGATGGGAACGATATTACTGAAAACAACAATCAACGTTTTAATGATGGAAGTTTGAGCAGTCGTACCCTTAGAACTGAGGAACAGGGTGAAAAAGACCGTAGTACCCAATACTCATTCAATTATACCAACAATATCAATGATGACGGTCACAAATTGACAGCAGATTTCCAGTATTCAACCAACACGGAAGATGTTTTAACTGGAATTCGCGAAGATCAGTTTATTCCTAGTGATAGCTTAATTGCCTTAGAGAATATATACGAAATACAAACTGAAGATGAGTTTTTAACCCAGATTGACTATGTGTTGCCCATGGGTGATGCTCAATTTGAAGCAGGTTACCGTGGTAATTTCCAAAAGGAAGTAAATGATTACCAGTTGGATACCTTAAATCAAGGTTCAGGAAACTTTGAAACCAATAGGGATTTGACCAATATTTTCACTTACCATGAAAATGTAAATGCATTGTACACCCAATACGGTAACAAATATGGTAAGATCTCTGTATTGTTAGGATTGCGATTAGAGAATACCGTAATGAAGGGTAATGTAGATTCCGATGTAGATACTTCAGTTTTGGAAGAGCTAGTCGGTGAAGATGTGGACCTTAATTTTGATAAAAACTACCTAGGTCTTTTCCCAACAGTGAACTTGATCTATGAACTTTCCGAGACACAAAATATTTCGGTAGGTTATAACCGTAGAATCAACAGACCTAGAGGATGGTTCATTAATCCATTCCCTTCTAGATCAAGTAGAACCAATGTGTTTCAAGGTAACCCAGACTTAGATCCTGCTTATGCAGATGCCTTTGATGTGGGGTATATGAAACGATGGAAGAAGTTAACCTTAACATCCTCAGTGTATTATCAAAGAGAAACACAATCTTTTGAATTTATTACGGAAGAAACAGGGTCATTTACTTCAGATGGTATTCAAATCATCCGTTCAGTACCCATCAACCTTTCCACTAATGAGCGAATAGGTGCTGAAGCAGGAATTATTTATAGTCCCTTCAAATGGTGGAGAATGAACGGAAGTGTCAACTTCTTTACCTTCACTTCTGATGGTGAATTTAATGGTATCGATTACGGAACGTCCAACTCTAGCTTTTTCTCTAGAATGAGCAACAAGTTCACACTTCCAGCAAAAATCGAATTGCAGGCCAACTCTTTCTTTATGGGCCCTCGTCAGAATGCCCAAACCGAGAGCAAAGCTATGTTCTCTTTAAATTTGGCATTGAGCAAGGACTTGTTTAAAGATAAAGCCACACTTTCTTTAAATGTTAGTGATGTATTCAACTCCAGAAAACGTCAGTCGTTTACACAAACACCTACATTTACCACGGACAGTGAGTTCCAATGGAGAAAAAGACAGGCTAACTTGTCATTCATTTACCGATTCAACCAACCCAAAGAGCGTAACAACCGACGCGGTCCTGGGCAAGATGATGGAGAAGAGGAAAGACAATTTGAAGGATAGAAAATTAGAAACCAACCAACCTCTCTATAATGAAAAAAGGAAGACCGAAAGGCTTCCTTTTTTTTATGCGTTTAAAATATCGTCAAAAAAATAACCTGATCAAATTTGAAATAATTTCAAATACGAAAAGGTCCAAAACAAAAAAGAAGCCAAACGGCTTCTTTTTTTATTCTTCTAGTTGGGCTTGTTTAGCCTCTTTTCTTTCTTTAAACATTTCCCTAAGGTTACCAATCAACCAGTAAGGTACTACAAAGGTCAACAAGAAAATCATCAACCAAAATCCGATGGTTAAAATTGTTAAAAAAGCTAAAAAACCTAAATATTGGTCAAAATCGAACATCTTTTATCCTTTTGTTTCAACAAAGATACTTTCTTATTCGGAAAAAAAACAAATCCTAGCTCAAAAAAAAGTGTAATTATCCTATTCCACTACCATTTAAAAGCCCTAACCCCTACCTTTGTAAGTATAATATTTTAACTATGAGCTTTAGGATAGAAAAAGACACCATGGGCGAGGTAAAAGTGCCCGCGGATAAATACTGGGGCGCCCAAACTGAACGCTCCCGAAACAACTTTAAAATAGGTGCACCTGCATCCATGCCATTGGATGTGGTTTACGGTTTTGCCTATCTAAAAAAAGCTGCTGCGTACGCGAATCACGAATTAGGTGTATTAGCGGTAGAAAAAAGAGATTTGATTGCCCAAGTTTGCGACGAAATTCTTGAAGGAAAACACGACGACCAATTCCCTTTGGTAATCTGGCAAACGGGTTCGGGAACCCAGAGCAATATGAACGTGAACGAGGTTATTGCAAACCGTGCCCATGAAATTGCTGGTAAAAAAATAGGTGAGGGTGAAAAAACCATCCAACCCAATGATGATGTGAATAAAAGTCAATCGTCCAACGATACTTTTCCAACAGGAATGCACATTGCGGCTTACAAGAAAATTGTGGACGTTACCATACCAGGTGTAGAACAGCTTCGCGATACCTTGGAGGCCAAATCCAAAGCCTTTAAAGATGTGGTTAAAATTGGTAGAACCCACTTGATGGATGCTACTCCCCTAACCCTTGGTCAAGAATTTTCGGGCTATGTATCCCAATTGAACCATGGATTAAAAGCCTTGAAAAACACATTATCACATTTAAGTGAATTGGCATTGGGTGGTACTGCTGTTGGTACTGGACTGAACACACCAAAAGGTTATGATGTGCTTGTTGCAAAATACATTGCCGAGTTTACAGGAAAACCATTTATCACTGCGGAAAATAAATTTGAAGCTTTGGCTTCCCATGATGCCATTGTAGAAAGTCATGGTGCATTGAAGCAATTGGCTGTTTCTTTAAACAAAATTGCAAACGATATCCGTATGATGGCTTCAGGTCCTCGTTCAGGAATTGGAGAAATTATTATTCCAGCCAATGAACCAGGTAGTTCCATTATGCCAGGAAAAGTCAATCCAACCCAATGTGAAGCCTTGACAATGGTTTGTGCCCAAGTTATGGGTAACGATGTTGCCATTAGCGTTGGTGGAACACAAGGTCATTACGAATTGAACGTATTTAAGCCCGTAATGGCCGCAAACATTCTACAATCTGCTCAATTGATTGGGGATGCTTGTGTGAGTTTTGATGAGAATTGTGCTGTTGGTATTGAGCCGAACCACGAAATCATTAAAACCTTATTGAACAATTCATTGATGTTGGTAACTGCCTTGAATACCAAAATTGGATATTACAAAGCTGCGGAAATTGCCAACACTGCCCATAAAAATGGTACAACCTTAAAAGAAGAGGCCATTTCCCTTGGTTATGTTACTCCCGAGGAATATGACGAATGGGTAAAACCTGAAGATATGGTGGGAAGTTTAAAATAAATTTTAAACCGAACCAATTGAATAAAAAAGGCCCGTCCAAGTTGGACGGGCCTTTTTAGTGATAGTGATAATAGTGTGTATTATTTCAAGATGAACTTGGAAGTACCCAATAGTTTCAATCCGCTATCGTAAACATTTACCATGTAGTTACCTTTTTGGAACTCATCAGCAGGCTTGTTTAGATAGTCACATACATCCAAAGCATCATTTTCGTAGTAGAAGTTTGTAGCTTTACTATAAGTCAAGGTTGCACCTTCTTCTGTAGTAGCTGTCAAACCTTCTCCCAATACATTTCCTTGTGGTCCAAGAACTTCAATAAAGAACTCTCTGTCACCAGCTTCAGCGATTACGTTATCAGCAATAGTGAAACAAACTTTGAATTTATCAGTAGCTCTGGCTCTAGAAGTAGAAACCAATTTCCCACTGCTTCTTTCTTTTACTGCATCTACACTAATTACAGATAGGTTAAGCGCAGAACCTCTTTCAACGGCATCAGCCAATTGTGTATTTTGTACGATCAAAGAATCGTTGAAAACAGTTTGCTTTTCCAATTCAGAATAAGTACTGTCTCTTTGCATAGCCAACAAGCTGTTAGATTGCGTTAACGAATCTACTTGTTTCAACAATTTTTCTCTTTCTGCTTTAAGAACGCTTACTTGTCTTCTGTAACGAGAAAGGGAAGCGATATCAGCTTTCATTCCGTTTACAGAATCGATATATTTTGCAATGTTGTCACGTGCAGCAACCAACTCTTCGTTAGTGGCGTTGCTTTCCAAAATAGCCTTGTCGTACTCAGACTTAAGGTTGTTCAAATCCTCAACTACCAAATCTTTCTCTTGAGTTAAAGCTTGAGTAGTGGCTTTTTTGTCTTGGTAAAGGCTAACGGTGTATATAATAGTTCCCAAAAGAACAACACCCAACAATCCAGCAATTACCTTCAATCCGTTGTTATTTTTTGTTTCAGTCATAATTTTTTTATTTTAATTGATTTCAGTTTTAAGGTTATTAATCAATCGTGTTTGATTTATATACGCATTGGATTTCGATTTGGATTATATGAATTAAAAAAAATTGTTAACCGATTCCGATATATGTATTAGTAATCACTTATTTTTAAAGAAAACAAAGCAACATGAAAAGTAAATTATTTTTATTGATGGGACTGATTTCATTGACCATCATTTCCTGCAAAGAGAAAAAAGAACAGACTGAGGAAACCACAGAAGTTGAAACTGTGGCGATAGAAGAAAAACCTGCAGCTGCAACCATTATCCCTATTGAGCATGCCACTGCTGTAGTTGAATGGGATGGGAATACCATATATATAGACCCCGTAGGTGGAAAAGCCGCCTTTGAAGGTCAACCATCACCAGACCTTATTTTTATTACCGATGTGCACGGAGATCACTTTAACCCAGAAACTTTGGGTGAATTGGAGCTAGAGGGAACAACCATTATTGCACCTGATGCCGTGGCATTACAAATGTCCGAAGATTTAAAATCCAAAACCACAACCATGAAAAATGGGGAGGTAAAAGAAATCGCAGGATTTTCCGTAGAGGCTATTCCTATGTATAATCTTCGAGAAGAGGCCAAAGATTTTCATATAAAAGGCAGAGGAAATGGATATGTGTTCACTTTTGGTGATGAAAGAGTTTATTTTTCAGGAGATACCGAAGATATTCCCGAAATGCGTGCCCTAGAAAATATTGACAAGGCTTTTATTTGTATGAACCTCCCTTACACCATGACGGAAGAAAGTGCTGCTGATGCCGTGATTGAATTTAAACCAAAACAAGTTTATCCATATCACTTTAGAGGTCGTCCCAATGTAAGCGATGTGAACAAGTTTAAAAGTTTGGTAAATGCGGGTGATCCAAACATCGAAGTAGTGCTCGTGGATTGGTACCCCAATGAAGATTATTAACAAAACAAAATAAATTCCCTATTTAACCGTTAGGGTATCGAACTAGTAACCAAATCAAATACAGTAATATGGCTCCCAAATCCCATGTTCTTGTAGTTGCGGCACTTATTTTTGCTGCAAATGCTACCTATAGTCAATGCGACAATTTTTATTCCAAAGTAACCTATGCCCTAAGTCATAGTAAAAAGGCAATGTCCGCCACTAACTTTGAGCATCAAATGTATTATGCTGAAAGAGCTCTTACCGCTCTTGAAAAATCCGAACCCTTTATGGAGGATTGCGGATGCGATAAGGCAAAAAATAAAAGACTCGATGCCATGGAGACCTTGGACAAAGCCATTGAGCCAACCGACTGGGAAGCTGGACGTTTTTTCACAAAAAAAGCTTTGGGTGAAATTAATGAGTTAATAACCATTGTTGATCAATGCACGCTTGGAGTTTCTTCGCCTGGCCCAAATGAAGATATGGATGTTGTTTCCATTGACGAGAATTCTGAAATCATTGAGGAAGAAACAACCACTACTTCCAATAATTCCATGGAGGCCGAAATGATCAAGGTGTTCGAAAAGCATGCAGATGACAAACTCATCTCCGCCGAAAATGCCATCATTCAATTGGTGGAATTATCGAAATCCATAGGCACAGTGCCTGCGGGAACCCAAGACCCTAATAGTTTGGCCTCTCACCAAAAAGCTTATTTGGAAAAGGCCAAAAAATTATTGGAGGACGGAATCAAAAATCTCGAAAGGGAAGAATAATTACCTCCTTTTATCGAATCAACTTTTTATACTTGATACGCTTGGGCATGATATCCGTTCCCAAGCGTTTCTTTTTGTTCTCTTCGTAGTCTGAGAACGAACCTTCAAAGAAATACACCTGAGAATCGCCCTCAAAAGCAAGAATGTGGGTACAGATCCTATCCAAGAACCATCTGTCGTGCGAAATGATCACGGCACAACCAGCAAAATTTTCCAAACCTTCTTCCAAGGCACGGAGCGTATTCACATCCAAATCGTTGGTAGGCTCATCCAAAAGCAATACGTTGCCTTCTTCTTTTAAGGTCATCGCCAAATGAAGACGGTTACGCTCACCACCCGAAAGCATGTTTACCTTTTTATTCTGCTCACTTCCTGAAAAGTTGAATCGACTCAAATAAGCTCGGGAGTTTACTTGTCTCCCTCCCATATTTATCAATTCTTGACTGTCACTGAAATTTTCCCAAATGGATTTCTCTGGATCAATATTGGAATGTGACTGATCCACATAAGCCAATTTTGCAGTATCACCTACAATAAATTCACCCTTATCGGGAGTTTCCTCTCCCATGATCATCTTAAAGATGGTAGTTTTACCAGCACCATTAGGACCGATGATACCAACAATACCCGCTTGTGGTAAGTTGAAGTTTAAATTTTCATACAATAATTTGTCACCAAAAGCTTTGCTTACGCCTTTGGCCTCAATTACGTTGGTTCCCAAACGGGGACCGTTCGGAATATAGATCTCCAATTTTTCCTCAACCTGTTTCTGGTCTTGGCTCATCAATTTATCATAATTGTTCAAACGGGCCTTTTGCTTGGCATGTCTACCCTTGGCACCTTGACGCACCCATTCCAACTCTCGTTCTAATGTCTTTTGACGCTTGGAAGCTTGTTTGCTCTCTTGCTCCAAACGTTTGGCCTTTTGGTCTAACCAACTGGAGTAGTTTCCTTTCCATGGAATTCCCTCACCGCGATCCAATTCCAAAATCCAACCCGCAACATTATCCAAGAAATAACGGTCGTGCGTTACGGCAATTACGGTTCCTTTATACTGTGCCAAATGATGCTCCAACCAGTGTACCGATTCGGCGTCCAAGTGGTTGGTAGGTTCATCCAACAACAGAACATCGGGTTCTTTCAACAACAAACGGCACAAAGCTACTCTCCTGCGTTCACCACCAGATAATACACTGATTTTTTTATCAGAATCAGGGGTACGCAAAGCGTCCATCGCGATTTCCAACTTGGTATCCAATTCCCATGCGTTTGAAGCATCGATCTGATCTTGAAGTGCTGCTTGCTTGTCCATAAGCTTCTGCATTTTATCAGCATCCTCATACACTTCGGGCAAACCGAACATATCGTTTATTTTATTGTATTCGTCCAAAATGGCAACGGTTTCAGCAACACCTTCCTTTACCACTTCAAGTACGGTTTTGTCTTCATCCAATTGTGGTTCCTGTTCCAAATACCCCACAGAGTATCCTGGTGAAAAAACCACATCACCCTGGTAGTTTTTATCAACCCCTGCGATAATCTTTAGCAAGGTGGATTTACCTGAACCATTAAGACCCAAAATCCCAATTTTGGCTCCGTAGAAAAAGCTTAAATATATATTTTTAAGCACAGGGGTATTGGCCGTTTTATAGGTCTTGGTAACCCCAGACATTGAAAAAATGACTTTCTTATCGTCTGACATTTACTGTAAATTAAATTGTTATGAAAAAATAAGGTTACACTCTACCTTTTAGGGCATTGAATACCCAAGCAACGGCAAAAAAGCCAATTCCTACTGCGGCAAAACCGTATCCAGCAACCTCGTCATATTTAAAAGCTCCAAGTGCGATCATACCCAATCCAACCAAAATCATAATCCATGTGGCATAGGCTAGCACTGTGTTCTTGTTCATTCCCATTGTATCTATTTCTGAAGAAATTCAAATATCGTAAAAATAGGTATAATGCAAAGCCGAAAATAGGATTTAAGTTTCAAAAGGAAAGGTTACTCCGCATTTTCCCCTTACGTTATCCAATAATTCGGCCAAATCCAAACTATTTTGATGCGACCATAAATTGCTTTCAATCTGATTGTTCCTCAAACACTGGTGGACTTCGAGAATCTCATAATAGTATCCGATTCCTTTTAAAGGAAGATCAAACACCTTTTCTTCTTTATCCTTTACTAAAGTAAAACCATCTGTTTCATGCCATCTAGGATTGATGAAAATCTCACCTTTGGAACCTGATAGTTCAGCTTCCATTTTTGAATCCCCCATCAAACCACTGAACAAGACCGCCTGAGCATTTTCATAATCAAAAATCATGCTGGTTTGAAGTTCAGTCCCGTTTTCATGAAACTTTGATTTCGCCATTATTTCATTGGGCATTCCAAATAATAAATAGGATAGGAAAATGGGATAAATTCCAATATCGAGGATTGAACCTGAAGCCAAATCTGGATTCAGCAATCTGGAATCCAAATCGCGGTCGAGGGCATAAAAAGCAAAATCGGCATGCAAATAAGCCAAATCGCCAATGGCACCATCATCTACCAATTGTTTTATTTTTTGAATGGAGGGATTGAATCTGGACCACAAGGCCTCCATTAAAAAGGCATTGTTTTCTTTGGAAGCAGCCACCATTTGTTTCACTTCGCTACTACCCACACCCAAAGGTTTTTCACAAATCACCCCAATACCATGCTTCAAAGCTTGAATGGTCAGATCCTTGTGATAATTATGCGGAGTGGCTACATAGACCACATCCACTGTTTTGGACTCAAATAATTCTTCATAGCTTCCAAAAACATGCTCCACATTAAACTCATCTGAAAATTGTTTAGCGCGATTCAAATTCCTTGATGCTACGGCGGAAATTTCTGCATCCTCGACCAATTGTAGGTCTGACGCAAATTTTCTGGCAATTTTCCCAGGGCCCAGAATACCCCATTTTATTTTGCTTTCCATATACTTCAAAAGTAATGATTATAACTCCTTATCTTTATCCCACTAATCATATTTGATCCTATGGACCTTAACTTCAATAAAAACGAAGACCATAATAAATTACAACTTTCTGACCTTAAACGCAGGCTCGCCAAGGTAAAATTGGGTGGTGGAAAAGGGCGAATAGAAAAGCATCATGCCAAAGGCAAGATGACGGCTCGTGAACGTATTGATTATTTGTTGGATGAGGGTTCAAATTCCATTGAAATTGGTGCATTTGCTGGAGAGGATATGTACCAAGAACATGGTGGATGTCCATCAGGTGGTGTGGTGGTCAAAGTAGGCTACGTAAAAGGCAAACAGTGTGTGGTGGTGGCCAATGATGCCACAGTGAAAGCTGGGGCTTGGTTTCCGATTACTGGAAAGAAAAACTTAAGGGCCCAAGAAATATCCATTGAAAACAAATTGCCCATCATTTATTTGGTGGACAGTGCTGGGGTGTATTTGCCCTTGCAGGATGAGATTTTTCCTGATAAAGAACATTTTGGTCGCATTTTTAGAAACAACGCCATTATGAGCAGTATGGGAATTACCCAAATTGCTGCGGTGATGGGAAGCTGTGTTGCTGGAGGTGCGTATTTGCCTATTATGAGCGACGAAGCCTTGATTGTTGACAAAACAGGAAGCATATTTTTGGCTGGAAGCTATTTGGTAAAAGCTGCCATTGGAGAAAGTATTGATAATGAAACATTGGGTGGAGCCACAACCCATTCTGAAATAAGCGGCGTTACCGATTACAAAGCCAAGGATGATAAAGATGCCTTGGATAAAATCAAAAATATAGTCGATAAAGTTGGAGATTTTGACAAGGCTGGTTTTAACCGTTCTGAACCCAAAAAACCCATTGAGAATCCAGAGGATATTTACGGAATCTTGCCCAGGTCTCGTAGTGACCAATACGATATGTTGGAAATTATCAAACGCTTGGTCGACGATTCCGAGTTTGAACAATATAAAGAAGGCTACGGAAAAACCATTTTAACAGGATATGCTCGAATTGATGGTTGGGCCGTAGGTATTGTAGCAAACCAACGTAAGGTGGTAAAAACCAAAAAAGGTGAGATGCAGTTTGGCGGGGTCATTTATTCCGATTCCGCGGACAAGGCCACACGATTTATCGCAAATTGCAACCAAAAGAAAATTCCTTTAGTGTTTTTGCAGGATGTAACGGGTTTTATGGTGGGTAGCAAAAGTGAACACAGAGGCATTATTAAGGATGGTGCCAAAATGGTGAATGCCGTGAGTAATTCAGTGGTACCCAAATTCACAGTGGTAATTGGCAACAGTTACGGTGCTGGTAATTATGCCATGTGTGGAAAAGCTTATGATCCTAGATTAATTGTGGCTTGGCCAAGTGCCGAACTAGCCGTAATGAGTGGAAATTCTGCCGCCAAGGTATTGTTGCAAATTGAAAAGGCTAGTTTGGAAAAAAGTGGTGAGCCTTTGGATGCTGATAAGGAAAAAGCACTTTTTGATGAAATAAAGCAACGTTACGACAATCAAATTTCGCCTTATTACGCTGCCGCAAGACTTTGGACGGATGGCATTATTGATCCTTTGGATACTCGCAAATGGATAAGTATGGGTATTGAAGCTGCTAATCACTCCCCCATTGAAAAGCACTTTAATATGGGCGTTCTACAGGTATAATTTATTTGCTTTGGACAATACTTGATGTCACGGGAAAGGAGAACAATCGTTGATTCACACCTTTCATACCCAAACGGAACACCTTTATTTCTTTAGTTTGAAATTTACTCCCGTAGTTTTTATAAATCGTGGCTTTTAAATAGGTTGGAGTCAATTGTTTGTTTCCTAAATAGGTGGTATTTACATTCCAAATCCCTGGTAGTTCATCATCCAATAAAAAGTCGACCATAGAATAGCCCAACTGCTTTTCCGAACGGACGCGATCTGCCATTTCCAACAAGTTATGTTTCCAACTAAAATATTGATTATTTGGATTTACAAACTGTAAATCAAATTCGGCTTCGGAATCGTTCCATTCAAACACCAAACGTGTGCTAAATTCATTTTGTGGGGTACCAGTTTCAAATTGATTGGAATTCTTAGTATTGTCCCAATTTAAATTGTCAATCTCTCTTTGCATCATTTCGGTAAGATGTAAAGTATCTGATACCAACAAACCTTCATCCAACAAAAATGAATGTCGAGCAAGTAATGAGTTGGCAGATTCTGACCTATTTACATTCCGATAGCTATTGGCCAGATCCATATAGCTTTGCGCATAATCTGGGCGTAAAGTATAGACCTTTTTATAGATTTCATGAGCTTGTTTAAAACGGGATTGGGATTCGTAGGTAAATGCCAAAGCTTTTAACCAAACGGCATTATTTTCAAAAGCATCAAAATTCGCTTCAATAATTTTATCTGCCACCGCTCCCCCATATTTTTCAAAAAATAAGGCATAGGAATCCACATAAAAATAGGGGACGTTGGAAAATTGCCGCTCATATTTATGATAAAGCTCAAGGGTTTCATTTTGAGTTGTTGTGCCTTCCATTTCCAAAATATATTCAGGATAGCCTTCTGATACATCCTGATTGGAAATTACCTTACCCGTAACAAAATTATTGCGCAAACGCGCTTGATCATAAAGTTTACCGCTATTTTCTTCTCGTAAACCATGTACCCCGCTTTTGGTATTGATAATTACAACTCCACCACTCGCCGTGGGACCGTAACGAACAACGGCTTGTATTCCAGGAATGATACCAACGCGGAGAACCATGGCCAAATCGATCCAAACAGGAGCATCTTGAAATACTTGTCCATCTACTTCAAAAATGGCTGGTCGACTATTATTTATGGACCCCATTCCCCTCATATACAACACTTTTGTTGGAATCCCTCCCTTTAAAATGGTTTTCACCCGCATTCCCGATCGCCTACTGGCGATCGCTTCCAAAATATCTGCTCCCACATTAAATTCAGAACCATCTATTACTTTAAGCTGATAGGCAACAGTATTAGGACTTAAGTACCCGTAAAAGGAATTTACTATTGATGGGTCGGAAAAATAATTCATCCCCAATTCCTTCTGTTTATTAACTTTTTTGGACACTACGACTTCCTCCAATTGCTCTGTTCGTAATATCATTGAAATGTTCAGGGTTTTGGTCACATCTTCAACAATTATCGAAACGGTATCCATTCCCATGTAGGTAAATTGAAGTTCTTCTTTTGGTGCTGCAACGATTGTATAAAATCCTTCAGAATTGGAAAATGACTTTTTTGCAGATGAAAGGTTGATAACGTGCACACCAGATAAGGGCAGTCCTTCATTGGAAATATGACCTTGTACCACCTTTTGAGCCATAGAGTTATGACAAACCAACACTAGGATGAAAGCAATGACTATATTCCTCATAACCTTGCTATCAATTATTAGCAACCCTTGATGGAAGCCTCAATTCGAAAAATTGTTGATTCGCCCCCTTAGTACTTAGCTTAAAGACCTGAACTTCCTTACTCTGAATTTTACTCCCGTAATTCTTGTAAATAGTAGCTTTCAAATAAGATGGGGATAATTGTTTATTGCCCAGATAGGTCACATTCACCTTCCAAATACCTGCCAATTCATCGTCCAATAAGAAATCGGCCATGGAAAAACCTAGTTTCTTTTCGGAACGAATGCGCTCGGGCATTTCTGCTAAGCTATGCTTCCAATTAAAATATTGGTTCTCTGGATTTACAAATTGCAGGTTAAATTCTGCTTCCGAATCGTTCCACTCAAAAACCAATCGGGTACTATAAAAATCTTGTTCGGTTTTTTTTCTTTTATGAATTTTCATGGAACTGTTTTCCAATAAAAACAAGTTATCCATTTCGCGTTGCATCAAGGTGGCCAGGTTCAAAGAATCGTTTTGTAGCATTCCTTCATCCAATAGATAGGAATGTCTGGCAAAAAGCGAGGTAGCCGAATCTGGCATATCCAAGTTTCTATAACTGTTGGCGAGATCAATATAGCTTTGGGCGTAATCTGGTCGTAGCTTATAGATCTTTTTATAAATTTCGTGTGCATCTTTTGTTCTATCCTGATCTTCCAAGGTATAGGCCAATGCCTTTAACATTACAGGATTTTTTTCAGACACCTGAACAAATCGCTCTAAAATAGCATCTGCAAATTCCTTTTGCCCTCTTACGTCATAAAAATGAACGTATGCATCCAATAAAAAGTTGGGATGATTTCCATATACCTGCCCCTTTTCTTGATAAACAACCTTTGCTTCCTCAACAGTTGCACTATTTTCAAGGTCAATCAAATATTGTGGTTTGGATGCGCCATTTCCATTTTGAGCAACTTTACCATTCATATAATTGTTACGAAGTTTAGCTTGATCATAGGGTTCTTTGGGATTTGCCTTGTAGGTCCCATTTTTAGTATTCACCACGATAACACCTCCTGCCCCAATAGTTCCATATTTTGCAGTGGCATTGATACCAGGCATAAGGGCAACACGTTCAATATTATTTGGATCTAACCAAGAGGGCCCTTCCGTGAAAATTTGGCTGTCAATATCATAAATCATGGGTTGTTGCGCCATAATTGATCCCATTCCTCTTGAATATACTTGAAAGGTATAGTCGGGATTGATGATAACTTTTGTCCCTGCGAATTTTCCAATCAGATACATTCCAAAATTATAATGGTTACTGATCATATCCTTATTCGTGAGAATCGGTAGCCTTCCCGCAAAAGTTTCCTTATCTATTATTCCAAAGGCAGTACGAATCAAATTTTTATTGGTCGCATATTGATGCTCAAGAATACGTTGTTTATTTCTTCCAACCTCACTTACCAATTCCACTTCATCCAATTCTTCAATCTTCAACTCCATTTTTACATTAAGGATTCGAGTTACATCCTCCACTAGAATTGCTACGGTATCCATTCCCATGTAGGTGAAGCGGAGTTCTTCCCTCGGTTGTGCTTTAATCTGGTAAATTCCTTGTGTATCGGAACTGGTTTGCGCACCAGAGGTTAAATTATGCACCTTGACATTGGACAAAGGGGATTTACCATCAGAAATACGACCTGATATCGCATTTTGACCATAAGAAAATCCAGAAAATAAAAGGAAAAAACAAGCAATTTTTAGCAACCTCATAATATGATGAAAATTAGATGGTTACTAAATTTACAAAATTTAATTGCCCAATTGTTCTTTTTGTCTTGGGATTAACAACAACTCCGTTTGCCTTCCATTGATGTACCTAAATCCATCTTCTCCATAAAAACCTGGCTCTTCAAGCATAATGCGCACATCTCGGTTCCATTCAGGGATATTTACGGTAGCGTTCAATTCGATGGCATAGCATGTATTTGGGTTTAATGGATAGTTTTCACCATCATCTTTCATCACACCACCTTGGGCATCCCACATTCCGATTGTTGTTCCTGCAGAGTGGCCATAAGTTCCCAGTGGATGCGTGTAAATGGAAGGACGAAGCCCTGCACCTTTCGCTCCTTGAAGTGCCTTTGCCAAAATATCATTGCCAACGCGTCCTTTGATCATATTGGTGGTCAAGAAATCCTGTACTCGGTTTCCATCATACAACGCATTATTTAAAAAAGACGGTGCTTCTTTTTCTTCTGGTTTAAGCACGTAGGCCATTTCTTGACAATCGGTATTCAATCGTAAATACGTTATTCCAAAATCGCAATGCAATAAATCACCAGGCATGATCACTTTGTCCACATCCACCTTTCCAGAAAAAGAACTCAAATGGTCCACCAGTGCTTCTTGGTTACGTTGAATGTCCACTGTTGGGTGAAACCAAGTTTCCAAGCCCAAATCAGTTACTTTTTGGCGCATCCACCAAACAACATCATCAGTGGTGGTGATCCCTGGAGTAATAACTTTTTCGGAAAATGCTTCAGCTACAATATTATGGGTAATGTCAGTCAATTGTGCAAAAATGGCCATTTCACGCGGCGTTCTGGTTTCAATCCAACGTACACCCAATTGCTCTGCTGAAACAACTTTATTCTTGAATTTATTGGGCAAATAGTCCATAAAAGCATCATAATCCGTTTTATCCAATCCATCTGCAATGTTATGATCCTCGGAAAAATTAAGTCCGATGGTCTTGGGGTTTCTTTCCGAAATCAATTCCATCAATCTTTTCCATTGGTCAGGTTCTTTTTCCTTATCCCAAGCAGACTCAATGCTTTTTCCCACATTGTAACGTGCTACGGCCAATTTATCAATGGTATTTTTGGATTTGTCCCTATAAAAAAGTAGAATAGTTCGTCTTCTCGCATTCAACCAAGTGGCTGGCAGCATGGTTTTTAAGATAGGATCTTCATTGTATTCCCGTGAAATCACCACCCACAGATCAATTCCTGTATCGTCCATTAATTTGGGAAGCAATACGTTGAAACGTTCTTCCAAAATTTCATCCACTACTCTGGCCCGTTCCACCTCAGGCAGGATTTGTTGGGATAGTGCAATTAGAGGTAAAACAAATAATAGAAGTTGGATGGTTTTTCGCATGAGGGTTATTTTTGGTTTGAAGCTAGTAAATTTAAGTAATTCGTTCGAGTGTTTTTGTTCGGTTGATTTTTTGTGTAGCTGTTTCTGTGAAGGTTTTTACAAAGTAAACCTGTTTGGGTACTTCGTATTTTGAAATGCTTGGCAATGATTTGATCGATTGCAGTAAATCTTGCTCATTATAAGGTTCTCCTTCCACAACCAATACCAATTTTTGTCCTAAGGTTTCATCTGGTAAACCAGCCAAGAAAAATCTTTCCCTAATTAAGGGTGCCAATTTCTCTTCAATTTTTTCAGGGAACAGTTTGATGCCTCCAGAATTGATTATTGAATCATATCTACCTAACCATTTAAATTGGTTTTCACCATTTATTTCCACCAAATCATTGGTCACCACTTCAGCATCTGAAATTTTGGGAGCATCAATTACCAAACATCCTCTGTCATCGGTTTGAATGGTAACTCCAGAAAGGGTTTCAAAATATTCGGATGGTTTATGGTTGGTTTTTTTAACTGCGATATGGGTTATGGTTTCCGTCATCCCATAAGTTTCAAAAGCTTCAACAGAACTATCCCGTAATATGTAGCGAAGCTTTGTGTCAACTGGAGCACCGCCAATGATCAATTTTCTGATTTGGGAAAGTTGGTCGATTGAATTTTGCACCTGCAAAGGAACCATGGCCGCAAAATCATAGGTTTTATTCTCTTGCAAAGGTTTTGAAGAGGGTTCTACAGCGTCCAGATGAAGCCCTAAAACCATGGCTCGGATCAGCATCATTTTTCCTGCAATTCCAGTTAAAGGGAGACACAAAAGTGCCTTTTGTCTGGGTTCCAATTGAAAATAAGCTCCTGTGGCCAAAGCAGAATTGACCATGTGCTCTTTTCTCAGTTCGATTATCTTCGGAGTACCTGTCGATCCTGAAGTTGAAACTTCAACAATAGATTTATCCGAAAGCCAATCCAATAAAAATTGACCTATATGTACTTGATAAGCTTCATCCGTATTGACCAATTCCTTTCCTAATGCAATCAGCTCATCATTAGTGTATGAAGCTCCATTAAATCTAAAATCAGGATGAATATTATGCCAAATCGGATGATTCATTTGATAGCGCTACAAATTCTTCTTCAGTCATCACTTTTCCAAAAAGTCTTTCTTTCCAATTTTTCCAGCCATACTTCTTAGAGAAAATAAAAAGTAAAATGGGATAGATCACAAAAACGGGAATCAAAACATCCCAACCGAGTACAGGCTCTGACACATCTTTATAAATGGAATTGGTGTTAAATGCCATCCAATCTGCCGTTACTAAAAGTGCGGCAAAAAAATTGTTGGAAGCATGGAAACCCAAAGGCAATTCCAAACCTTCATCCATCAAGGTTAAAATACCAAGAAAAAATCCTGTTCCTATATAAAAAACCAAAATACCGTAGCCCAATTTTTCCACTTCAGGATTAAAAATGTGCAACAGGCCAAAAAGAGAGGAACTTACAATCAATGGCAGCCATTTATTGTGAACAGCCAATCCAATGGACTGCATTAAATACCCTCTTGTAAAATATTCCTCGAAACTTGTCTGAATCGGGACAAAAATTATGGAAAGTATTAAAAGAATAAAAAATGGGACTGGTTGAAAAGTAAACTCGTAATCTTCTGGTGACAGATACAAATCCAAAACGATCATACCTGATGAAATTATTCCCCAGAGTACAAATGAGAAAATGATTCTTTTCCAATCCACCTTTTTACGTGATGTGGTAAAGTGTTTAAAGGGCAGTTTATGGATATACTTTACAACTATCCATAAACTAAGCATAGCCACAAAAAACGTTACCATGATCAGAAGGAAAAAAAGATTGGATCCAAGTAAACTTGCCATTTGACCTAGATCGATTGGTAAATTAGTAAAGGTCTCAGATTTCATCATTACAGCAAACAATAGTGGTATTCCACCAAGTATTTGCCAAAAAATAAATACAATCAAAAGTCCCACAATATATCTCCAACGATTTGTAAGTCCTTTATACGCTTGTTCTATGTACATATATTTTCAATTAGCTCTTTGTCCCAATTTAGGGCATTGTTATAAAAAATAGCTCCTTTTTCCACTTGTAAAGGGCTTTCAATATTGTTGGTATACAAACTCCCTGTACCCAGTCCTTGAGGCATGGGACTACTCAAAGTATAGGTCCATTGCGAAATGGCATTCAATCCAACATTGCTCTCGAGTGCACTGGTGATCCACCATCCTATTTGTTGTTTGTTTGCTAAATCAATCCACTCTTGACTTCCTTGAAATCCACCTACCAAACTTGGTTTTAAAATAATGTATTGCGGTTGTATGGTTTGTAGCAGTTCCGCCTTTTTAGTTACATCAAAAATGCCAATCAATTCCTCATCCAATGCAATGGGGAAAGGTGTTTTTTCGCAAAGTTGGGCCATTTTATCCCACTGCCCTGCTTTAATGGGTTGCTCGATGGAATGAATTTTAAATTGAGCCAAACGCTCCAATTTTTGCAAGGCCTCTTCAGGAGCAAAAGCACCATTGGCATCAACACGAAGCTCTATTTCTTCAGGTGAAAAATTATCCCGAATGGATTGAAGTATGGCAATTTCACTTTCAAAATCAATAGCACCTATTTTCATTTTGATGCATTGAAACCCATCTTTTAGTTTTTGCTCCAACTGCTTCAACATGAAGTTAGAATCACCCATCCAAATCAACCCATTAATGGGAATTGGAGCTTGTATTTTGGTGAAATCAGAAGGATAAAGCTCAAACATATTGTTTGCATCGAGGGATAGATACGCTTGTTCCAAACCAAATTGGATTGAGGGGAATTCATTCAATTCTTTAAGCAATACCTCTTTTCCTAAATGAATATTTTCACAAGCCCATTTTAGTTTTTGTTCGTAATCGGGAACATCATCCACACTCAGGCCTCGTAAAATTCCGCACTCCCCTATTCCCATTTTATCTTGGTCTTTGAGAACAATAAACCAAGTTTCTTTTTGGGTGAGTATGCCACGCGAAGTGCCACTTGGAACTTTAAAATCGAGGATATACTTTTTGTAGCTTGCTTTCATGGAGTGGATTCAAATTTAAGTATATTTTACATCTAAATACGAACTAATGGCAAGCATCGACGGAAAAACCATTTGGGTAACTGGCGCCTCTTCAGGAATTGGCAAAAGCTTGGTGCTTTTGTTAAGCAAACACAACTGTAATCTGATTATTTCCTCTAGAAACGAATCGGAATTAATACGGGTCAAGGAAAGTTGTGAAAACCCAGCCAAAGTTGCCGTAATACCCTTAGATTTAGCAAACCATGAGGAATTGGAGGCCATTAGTGAAAAGGCCATTGGTGTTTTTGGCAAGGTGGATATGCTAGTGAACAATGCTGGAATCAGTCAACGTTCTTTGATTATGGACACCGACATGTCTGTCTATAAAAAACTCATTGATATAGATTATTTAGGTACTGTTGCCCTATCAAAAGCCATTCTACCCCACTTTATTGCCCAAAAAAGTGGTCATTTTGTTTCTGTTACGAGCTTGATGGGAAAATTTGGCTCACCCTATAGATCGGGGTATTGTGGGGCCAAACATGCGCTTCATGGATTTTTTGATGTTATGCGAATGGAGCATGAAAAGCATGGCATAAAAGTCACAATGATTTGCCCAGGGTTTGTTCAAACCAATGTGGCCAAAAATGCACTAACAGGTGATGGTTCCCCACAAATTAAGGATGATGTTGCTACACAAAATGGTATTACCCCCGAACTTGCGGCAAAAAAAATCGTTGCGGCAATTGAGAAAAATAAGTTTGAAGCCTATATCGGGGGAAAAGAAATTATGGGCATCTATTTAAAAAGATTCTTCCCCAAACTATTGCACAAAATGGTACTGAAAAGTCAAGTGCGTTAACCTTAACTAAAATTAAACCAGAAGCGAACACCTTCCGTTTGTTTTTCAATATTCAATTTAGATTGCAACTGGTTCACCAATCTGTTCATTAAGCGAATACCCATGGACGAATTGGAACGCTCATCAGTGTCTTCTGGTAATCCAACTCCGTTATCGGTATATTCAAAATAACCTTGGTCTCCATTTTTACGCAAATGGATGTAGATTTTTCCGTTTTCGTCGTTTTCAGGAAAGGCATATTTAAAGGAATTGGATACCAATTCGTTCAATATCAATCCAAAAGGAATGGCGCGATCAATATCTAATTCGGTGCCTTCTGCATCAATGGTAATACTGATATTATGTCCTCCTTTTTTGTAAACCGATTGTACACTATTAATCAAACTTTCGATGTAACCCTGCATTTCAATCACAGAAAGATCATCGTTTTGATACAGTTTTTGGTGAATTAAAGCCATGGCCTTCACCCTACTCTTACCTTCTTCCAATGCCTCAATAGCTGCTTTACTTCGGGTGTTTTTGGTTTGAAGACTCAACAAACTCGACACCATTTGCAAATTGTTTTTTACTCTATGGTGAATTTCCTTTAGTAAAGAGTCCTTTTCAATCAGAGCATTTTCAATAATATATTTTTGCTCTGCAATCAATCGTTGGTTTTTAATACTTTTTAAATAGGCATAAACCAATCCTGCAAAACCCATCAGCGTAAAAATCAAGGATACAAATACCAAATTACTTCTTTCTTCCTTGGCCTTCATGTCGCTCATTATCATCTCCATATCTCGATTTTTTTGATCGAGTAAACGCTCTTTGTTTATCAAATCTTCATTGGCAACAATGGTCACCAATTGCTGTTTAATAATGTTGGATTGTTTTGCCTCCAGCGAATCCTTTATTCTTTCATTTCTTTTATAATAGCTCGTGGCATTTTGATAGTTTTCAATCTTATCATAATAAATTGCCAGTAAACTATTCTTTTTAATGGTCTGAAGAATACTAACATTATTGAATTCGGTGTCCAAAATTCTTTTGGCCGCAATATTCTTGTCCATTTTTAAATTGGCTTCGGCCAAGAACAGCGTATTTTCAACCACTTCCTTCTGATCATTGTTATGGGGAGAAGCTTTTAAAACTTCGATGCTTTTTTCCAATAATGGAATGGCCTCTTCCAACTCGCCCATTACCACATGGCACTTGGCAATACCTCCATCTATTTTTGCCTCTAATAATTCCGCCTCAAAAATATCATCTTCGCTTTTTTGAATGGAAATATCATTGTTATAGATATTCAAATATCCTTTGGCCTTGTTCAATTCTCGAAGTGCAGTTGGTGCAGAATCGTCCAATCTGAGGAAGTTACCAAGTTTACTATGGTATTTGGCCAATGTGTAAGAATCGTTATCAGCAATGGTTGGTCTTACTTCTTTTGCAAATTGCTGCCACGCTTCAGTATAAAGGCCTAAATTACTGTAGATATCGTAAAAAGCTACGTTATCCGTAATGCCCAATTCCCGTTTTTCTTGGCGAATCTCAATTTGCTTGTCGTACAACTGCAAATTGGCATAGTTGTTATCCAGCACATTAAGAACCCTATTACGGGATTCCATATCCAAGGTGTCTTTCAACTCGTAAAGTTCACGAGCTACCGCAGTACTTTTATCAAATTCCCCTAAATCATTGTAGAGCTGGGCCTCCATCACCAAATACAAGCGAATCGCGTTGGTATCATTGGTTTTTTCGGCATTTGTCCTATAGATTTTGATGGTATCCAACCAATCGTAGGGTGAATTTATGTTATATCTGTTGATGGAATTAAAAAATACCTCAAACCTATTGGCAGGCATATTGGCATCTTGAAATTCTTTCAATACACTTTGCTCGTCGTCCAAAATAGACTGAGCTGATGCATTGCACAGAAAAAGAAAAAATATCGCGGTGAATAAAAGTCTTACGTAACGTCCCATTAATTAAATTGATATAGTGCTCAGGAAGATGAATTCTTGTGCCCTATATAGTTATTGTGCCCATTTCCTTTATAGCCCCAATTAATGTAACTGTTTTCAAAGACCAAATGACACTGAAAACAAAGTATGGGGTATATAAAGAACGTTAGTTTGTCCTCAAAATTAAATCCAATAGGAAAGAGTTGCTCGGTATTGTTGTGAAAGGGTCAATTTCTGTTGTGAAAAGCACTTCAATGTATGTGAAGTAGCAGTTTATCGATGTTTTGTGCTTTTCATGGAGTTCTAATAAAACGTAACTCCCATAAATTGAAAAAGGCCCTGCTTTTTACCAACAAGACCCTTTTACGAGAACACTATATGAAAATGAAAAAATTACTTTCTGATTTATTAACACTGCTAAAGTAGGGGCCTTTGTTCTGGGATGGAAAATATTGTTGTGAACCGACCAAAACTTGTGGTGTTCTCCCTAAAAATGATTTTTGGACATAAAAAAAGTGCCCCGAAAGACACTTTATATATTCTAAAGCTAAGTTGTTTAACTGTTCATCGATGAAAGGATAAACTCCTTAAAGTCCTTTGAAATTGGAATAAGGTTATTATTGATCATAATATCCTTTGAGTTGATGGCATCTATATGATCTACATTTACGATGTACGATTTATGTGCACGATAAAACTTGTTCTGTGGTAATTTCTCCAAATAATCCTTTAAAGGGGAACGTACCAAGAATTTCTTATCTACCGTGTTCACCTCCAAATAAACGTTATCTGCCTTGATGAATTGAATATCGGAAAACTGAATTCTATAATATAGGTGTTGCTTTTTTACAAAGATGGAATCCTTCAAAATAGAATTAGAGGCTATGCCGTCTGCAGCATCATTCTCTTCTGAGTTACCAGCATTGCCTTTTTTGGCATAATTAAAATTGGAAAGTGCAATTTCAATGGAAGTGTACAAATCTTGCTGCTCAAACGGTTTTACCAAATAACCATCTGGTTTAACGGTTTTGGCATTCTCTACTGTAGCTCTATCAGAGTTGGATGTTACAAAAATGAAAGGAATGTTGTAAGTGTCCCTTATATGCTTTCCTAAATCGATGCCTGTTTTATCCGAAGCAAGGATAATATCAATAAGGACCAAGTCTACATGATTGTTTTTAAGTACATCTACGGCTTGTTCATAAACAATCACATTGTCTACGATCTCGTAGCCTATTTCCTCCAGCATGGATTGCATATCATCCGCGATGATCACATTATCCTCAACGATTAAAATCTTAATTGGTTGTTCCAAGTCCTTTATAGTTTATATGGTTGTAAATCAAATTTACAAAAAAATATTAACTGAAATTATGAAGAGTACGGCCAATAAAAAAGTACTTAATGCCAATTTTTTCAACTCCCCGTCCAGCAATCCTGGATCTTGGGTCACCATTACCTTTCGTAAATGAATCAACAAGGGAATAAAAGCCAATAAAAAGAAGCTGTGCGACCAATGAATGTTCTCCAAATAAATGAACAATAGAAAACAAAGTAAAGGTATGCTTATCAATGCAAAATGATATTGCTTCCCGTTTTCAAATCCCATTTTCACCACCAAGGTGTACTTTCCGTGTTTTTTATCGGATACCACATCGCGTAGATTGTTCAGGTTGAGAACACCAACACATAACAAGCCAATGGCAATGGCAGGTAACCAAGCCGTGGCATGTAAACTCTTGGTGAATAAAAACATACTGCCCAAAACACCCAGTAATCCAAAGAACAAGAACACAAACAAATCACCCATGCCTTTGTAACCATACGGATTGGAACCCATAGTATATTTTATGGCTGCCCAGATACTTAAAAGCCCTAAAACGAAGAAAATGAGAATATAGAGAAGGTTATCAAGTCCAAAGGCTTTATAGATCAAAACCAAGGCCAAGGCCATACTTATAATAATGGAGATGATTATTCCGTTCTTTAAATTGGCACGGCTAATGGCACCACTTTGCAACGCTCTCACGGGGCCAATTCTGTCTTCGTTATCGGTTCCTTTTACACCATCACCGTAGTCGTTGGCAAAATTGGAAGTCACCTGAAAACCGACCGTGGTCAACAGGGCTAAAACAAAAATGGTTACATCAAACTGACCATGCATCATGGCCAAAGCGGTACCGACTATAATCCCAGATAGGGAAAGTGGTAATGTTCGGAGTCTTGCAGCTTGAATCCAAGCCTTAGTGTTTGCCAATACTAAAAGGGGTCTTCGATTTGTATTCGTTTTCCGTCTTGATAAGATGCTACAAAAGCATCATCAAATCCCATTTGCACCAATTGCTTTCTAAATTTTTGTGCCTCTTCCAAAGTTTCAAAGTTCCCCAGGGAATAGGCATAAAATGGATTGGTCTTTACAAAAAGGGTATTTGTCAAGGCTTCGGAAGCCAAAGTGACGTTATTATCCACAAAGGATTTTACTTGAACGGAGTAAATCTTTTTCTTGCCCAAGAATTCTTTGGCCAAATAGAATTCCTTCACCAAACTCAATTCTTCGTTTTGACTTCTCAGGTTATCCAAACGGGCCTTAATCACATCCAAACTATCAATGGACACCAAGACGTTGTTCTGGTTTTCAAAAGATTGCTTGCTACTCAATCCTGCTGTAAACGAGGTAATGGCCAAAGCACCAACTACAAATAGGCCAACAAAACCTAAGAGCACGTTACGTTGAAGCTTTATTTTTCTGAGGTCTTTATTCTTGTATTTTATTTGGTCGAGCAGACGTTCGTTGATAATCTGGGCCTTGTCTATATCCTTATGAAGGTCCAATAAATCACTTTCTTCAATAAAAGGCATATGGTGAGGGAGTTATAAATTATTCGCTATGCTAAAGGCATAACTACCAATATGTTAATACGTATACCTACAAATGTAAAATTTTTGTTGGAAGAAAAAAACTAATCGGTTTGAAACATTCAGCACAAATAGAGAAGGTTACAACAAATAAATACCATCGTCCTGAATGTTTATTTTGCGTTGTCTGTATAAAATACCCACCCCTTTTTTAAATGCTTTTTTACTTAGGTGCAATGTGGCCTTTATTTCCTCTGGAGATGATTTATCGTGCAAGGGCAAAAATCCGTTGTTCTTTTCCAATTCTTCAAAAATAATCTTTGCCGTAGGCTCCAACATTTTGGCCCCGATAGGTTGTAACGAGATGTCTATTTTCTTATCCTCCCTTACATTTTTCACATAACCCCTCAATTGGTTTCCCACCGAAATCGGTTTGAAAATATCACTGTCAAAAATGAGGCCTTTGTGTTTGTTGTCCACAATCACTTCCCAACCTAAAGGTGTTTTTCGTTGCGCTAAAACGGTTACTTCTGCATTCAATTCGTAGTCCACATTATCATTGGAAAGGTATCTATCCACCTTGCCAGAACCCGTTAAACGCATACTTTCTTCATCCATATAGCAATGGACCACATACTTCCTACCCTCCTCCATTCGTTGGGGCTGTTCCCTAAAGGGAACAAGTAATTGCTTCTCCAATCCCCAATCCAAAAAAGCACCATAAGTTCCCACTTCCTTGACTTCCAAATAAGCAAAACCGTTACGGATTATTTTGGGTCGCAAAGTGGTGGCAATCGGTCTTTCATTATTGTCCAAATAACAGAACACTTCAAGATCTGCATCTATTTCAAAATCTTCGGGCACATATTTGTTGGGCAACAAAATCTCCGTTCCTTCATCATCTCCCAAAAAAAGTCCAACACTAGTGCTTCTGAGCACTTTAAGGGTGTTATAATTTCCCAATTCTATCATAGGACAAATGTAAGTGTAAATTGTGTGTATAAAAAAAGCTGCCCTCAGTGTGGGCAGCTTCTTAACCGGATTTGTGTAATCTTAATTGTAAACCGATTCTTTTTTAAAGTGCTTTGCCAACATATAATAGATGACCGCACGATGTTTGTTTTTTTCTGATGTTCCGTATTTCACGATAACATCATTAATGGCTTCCATTAAAGCTGGACTATCATCCAAGCCCAATTTTTTCATCAAGAAATTATTCTTTACCGTTTCCAATTCTTTATCATCGGAACCAGAAACTTTGGAGGCATCTAAATTGTATATCGCTGGACCTAAACCAATGGCTACTTTGGTTAAAAAATCCATATCTGGAGTTACGCCAAACTTATTTTTGATGTCTTCAGCGTACTTTACAATCAATTCGTCTCTTTTACTCATAACAGTTAGGTGTTCTTTGTTTTTATAGTGGAGGTCTAAGATATGAAATCGAAATAGCCAAGCAAAATTTTATTGTTCAATGTTCTAGGGGTTGCTATCTCTAGAATTTTGGGTTTATCTGAAGCTTTGTAAAAGTTTTGTAGACTTTCGGCCAAATCATTTTCGTTGTTCACTTGTTGATGTTCAAAACCATACATGTTGGCCAAATGCTCTGCTGTAAAATGATGATGGGTCTCAAAAAAGGTCTCGAATTCTTTAGTATCCTCTTTTCCTGGCAAAATTCTGAAAATGCCACCACCTTCATTATTGATGAGAATTATCCGAAAATCTGGTTGGACGTATCGGTTCCACAACCCATTACTGTCATAAAAAAAACTGAGATCCCCTGTAATCAACAAAGTTGGATCCGAGCTATGGATTGATGCCCCAACGGCTGTAGAAGTGCTACCGTCAATTCCACTAGTGCCACGATTACAGAATACCTTTAAAGAAGCATTCATGGGAAATAATTGCGCATAACGAACGGTGGAACTATTCGCCAAATGTACCTGTGCACCTTTGGGAATAGTTTTTAAAATCTGCTCAAAAGCCTTGAAATCGGAAAATGGAATTTGCTTAACGTATTCATCCCTTTTTTGCTCATATTTTGCCTTGACCTTTTTCCAACGGGATTTGTAACGGCTAGAAACCTTATTATCTGAAACAATAGTCTTTAAAAAGGTATTAGGATCCTGTTCAATATGTCGATTCAAACAGAAAAAAGTATCGTAGGCCTTTTTTGTACCAATATGCCAGTGGTTTTTGGGTTGATATTCCCTTAAAAAAGCCTTTATCTTTTTGGAAACAATTAAACCACCAAAGGTGACCAAAAGTTCAGGTTGCAGGTCTTTAAACAACTTATACTTATCCTCCGATTTTTCAATGGGGGCAATAATGCTGTCAATACTTTCAAAAAATTCGGGATGATGCAGGTTGGAAGTGGTTTCGGTAAACAACAAAACACTATCATCCTCCGCAAGTGCTTTTAATATCGACTGCTCAATGTCATTGGGTTGATTTACCCCTACCAAAACCATTTTTTTAGTGGTATTTTGCCAAATTTCCTTTAACCCATCTAAATCTTCAATGGCTGTAGGCTCAACATCCAAAATAGCTTCATCTTGAATGGTAACCGTTGGCTCTTCTACCCTACCGTACAATGGTTCTTCAAAAGGAATATTGATGTGCACAGGAGATTTTTCATTGAAAGCAACTGACAATGCTTTGGCCAATTCCTTTTCGTTATAGGATTGGATATCTTCCTGAGATTCTTTCAAAAGAACTTTGCCAAACTTCGCTACTTTATAGGAAGCATGGGACACATCCTGCTTCAAATTGGCAGAATATCCAATATGTTTTTCCAGTACATTCTCTTGACGAATGGTTTGTCCATCACCAATATCGATACCATAACTAGGCCTATCTGCCGATACCACAATCAAAGGAATATCACTATAAAAAGCTTCAGCCACTGCAGGATAAAAATTCAACATGGCACTACCCGAAGAACAAATCACGGCGACTGGCTCCTGCAACTGCTGGGCCATTCCCATGGCAAAAAAGGCAGCGCAGCGTTCATCTACAACGCTATAACAATTGAAAAAAGAGTTCTTGGTAAAACTTATGGTCAGTGGAGCATTTCTGGACCCTGGCGCGATTACAATATTTTTAACCCCCTTGGATTTAAAATACAAAACCAAGGTTTGTGCAGCGGGAATATCTGAGTACATCATGGACTACAAAAATACATCCTTGAACGGGATTCGCCTAAATTCTGAAATAGGATTTTAGAGGATGTTGAGCATGGTCTTGCTCTTGTTTTGGGTTTCCTCCCATTCCAATTTTGGGTTGGATGCTCCAGTGATTCCGCCACCCACAAAAATAGATGCGATTGAGTCCTTGAATTCCATACACCTTAAATTCACATAAAGGGAAACTTCTTTAGATGCTTTTAAATTGATTTCGCCCAAAAATCCAGTGTAATAACTACGCTGGTAATTCTCATTTTCTAAAATGAACTTTTGAGCTTCTTTGGTAGGAATTCCACAAACCGCAGGTGTGGGATGCAAAGCAGAAATCACTTCTTTTAAAACAACATTGGAGCTCAAGGTTCCCTTCACTTCAGATTGTAGATGCCATAAATTCCCCGCTCTAACAGATTTAGCTTTGCTAATATCCAATTGGTCCATAAATGGGGTGAGCTGACCATTGATATAATCAGAAACCATTTGTTGCTCCTCCACCTCTTTACTTCCCCATTTTGGTTCTACATTTTCTTGAAAAGGTAAGGTTGCCGCTAAGGAGACTGTAAACAATTCATTTTGCTTCAATTTTACCAAAGTCTCAGGCGTGGCACCACACCAAGTTCCCACTTTTGGATGATGAAACAAATAACAAAATGCATTGGAGTATTTTCCTAAAAGTGATTTGAAAATGGTGGTGGGGTCCTTTGAAACTTCAACCTCTATTTTTCGAGATAGCACCACCTTTTTAAGGTTCCCTTTTTGAATTTCTTGAATACCCTTTTCCACCAATTGAACATGAGCTTCTTCATCATCTAATTTTGGTGAAATTGACGAACTTTCGAGTTTGTTTTCAAATGCTGCTTCAATCTCCAAAACCGAATCTGGTTGAATCAAAACAAGGTCATCTTTCGAAACAAAGGGAGCAAAAACAAACCCTCGTTCCGTAAAATCCTTTACAAAATGAAGGTGATCTGTTTGTTGAAAAACGGCAGTGAGTTTATTTTCTTGAGGTTTGCGATACACCACAAAAGGAAGTTTTGATTCAAAACTCTCCTCAATTTTATGAAAAAGGTCTTCTGCCGACTTATTTTCTGGGTAATGCAATGGTTGTCAATTTACAGTTGGAAATCAGTTGACCCTCTCCATCGGTGATTTTTATTTCCCAAAGTTGGGTGGTTCTGCCTTTGTGCAAAATAGAAGCCTTGGCATACACATACCCTTCCCGAATGGATTTAACGTGATTAGCCGCGATCTCAATTCCTCTCACAAAAAACTCCTTTCCATCCAAAAAAATATAGGATGCGGCGCTGCCTACGCTTTCAGCCAATGCCACGGAAGCTCCTCCATGCAAAACGCCATCGGGTTGATGCACCTTTGGTGTTACGGGCATTTGTGCTAACAGAAAATTCTCTCCAACATCTATAAAAGTTATATCCAATGTCTCCATCATGGTGCCCTTGCATATTTCGTTGCAAACGGACAGAATTTTCTCTTTGTGCTCGTTCATCCTTCTAGTTTTTTGTAAAATTACACAAAGCTTTTGCAATAATTAAATAGGTAAGACCAATCATGTCCAACACCGAAAAGACCGTAACCTATACCACAGAAAATACATACTTGACCCAGAACGAGTTAACCCCAAAAACAAAAAATGTATGGTTGGTTTTTCATGGGTATGGGTATTTAAGCAGATACTTTGTAAAATACTTCAATGGACTAAATGCTGAAGAAAACTACATTATTGTTCCGCAAGCTCCATCGAAATATTATTTGAAAAACGAATTTAAATATGTCGGTGCAAGCTGGTTGACCAAAGAAAATACAACCACCGAAATCAATAATGTGCTCAGTTATATTGATGCAGTTCTTGATGCTGAATCCCTTCCAAATAATGTGAATTTTATCCTTTTTGGATTTTCACAAGGGGTTTCTGTCGCTGCCAGATGGTTGACCCAACGTAAAATGAACTGTAAACTGGTGGTGCTTTATGCGGGAGGAATACCCAATGAGCTTACACCTACAGATTTTGAGTTTTTAGATTTTGATGAAACCAAAATCAAAATAATTTATGGTGACAATGATGAATTCCTAACTCCAGAACGATTGGAAGCCGAACATGTGAAATACGAAAATCTGTTTCAAGGAAAAGCCGAGGTCATAAATTTTGAAGGCACCCATGAAGTAAAACCCGAAATTATCGAAGGGTTGATTTAAAACCTCTCCTAAAAAAAATTACTTTTTATTGGACTGTTCTGAAGGTTCAGTTTCCTCGTAATATTTAATTATTCGCGTAGTGTAGTTGTTTTTGGGCGTAACAATTTGTTTTACCCAGTTGCTGGGTTTGTGACTATCATACTGAAAAATATATTCTTCAGCAGCTTCTGTATTCAGGGTTTTGGTTACCACCTTGCTTAAACTATTATTCGAATACTGGTAGTATTGCTTTTGTTGCGACACAAATTCCTTTTCATTGAGGTCGTACACAAAATCTTCGTGGGTCACCAGCTTATTATTTGTATTGAACACCTCTTCGGTGGCTCGGTTTGGTTCACCATCGATATACTCCTTGGTTAATACCACCTTTTGTGTTCCTTTAGGGCCATTTTTTTCGGAAGTACGTACAGATTTTTCAAGTATGCCATTGGTAAAGGTGCTCACCGTAGTTTCATTTTTTACTTGGGTATGTTCAAAAGTGGTCTCATCTACCCCATCTGTATTCGAAGAAACTATACGAACCAAATTTCCTAGATCATCGTATTGATACTCTTGTTGCTCCAAAAATTGCTTGTCGTAGGAAATTATTTTTTCCAACACCTTCCGATTCGGAACTGTATCAATCTCGTAAAAATTGGCCATGGAAGTGGATTCGTCCAAGGTATTGTTTTTGTAACTTTCCATTCGTTTTTCAACCAATTCTACTCCTTCATATTTATAATAGGTAATATCTTGGTCTTGTTCGTTGTATTGGGTTACAGTCTTTACTAAAATACCATCTTCGTTAAATTCGAAAAGTTCACGGCCATAATCCGTGATCACCAAACAAGATTTTACTTTGCCCACAAGATCAAAATCCCTAACATGGAAAATCTGAACTTCTTGTGACCAACTTGTTAGGCTGATAAAAACAGAAAAAAGGAAAAAGATGGTATAGTGTTTTTTCATGCTGTAAAATTAGCCTTTTAATAGGGGCAACCAAAAAATTTATCGCACATACCGTGCCTATTTTTACAGTATCAACACTATTTTTAAAACCTACGCTGTGGATGGAACGGACTAATGTCCATAGACAATTTTTTGCCTGAAATGATTTCAGTAACCATTTTACCTGTGGCAGGTCCCAAACTCCAACCCATCATAGCGTGTCCCGTAGCAATAGTTAGGTTACTGAATGCCTTTGCTCTTCCGATATAAGGCAAACCATCTGGAGAAACAGGGCGTAATCCACATTTGGCATTGCTTTTATCTGCTTCTGGAATTTTAAGTCCAGTATAATAGGCCTCAACTCCAGCTGCAATGGCCTCTACCCTTTCCTTTCGGATAGTATGGTTAATTCCCGAAAACTCCATGGTTCCAGCAAAACGGGTAAATCCTTCCATCGGGGTCACGGCAATTTTCTTTTCCATTAAAATGGCTGGCATGGTAATATGAGTGGGAGCTTCCATGTTAATTCGATACCCTTTTCCTGCTTGCAAAGGCACTTTTACACCAAGTTTTTTGGCTATGCCAGTAGTCCATGAACCTGCTGCAAAAACTACTTCATCTGCTTTGTAGCATGATTTTTCTGTTTTTACTTCGGTAATTTTTCCGTTACTGGTCGAAACATCCAAAACAGCCTCATTTTTCTTGATGGTCACTCCAGATTTCTCCAGGTGTTCCAACAATCTTTTCATAATTAATGGTGGTGTAGTATGTCGGTCGCACTCCCAAAGAATGGCTCCTTTTGCATTCAACTCCACATTGGGCTCCAATTTTTTAAGTTCTTCCAAGCTCAGAACTTTTCCTTCCAATCCTAAAGGAGCTGCTTTTTCAATCACCTCTATTTCATGATCGCGGGCGGCATCGGTTTGGTACATCATTAAAAGTCCCTTGTCCCCTATTTCAAAATCGCCCAAATCACCAGACTTTTGCATGTCTTCATAAAGTGAACGACTCAATAAATTAATATCACGGATTATAGGCATTGCGATAGCTACTTTTTCCTTTGTAGACGACTTTTTAAAATTCCAGGCCCATTTAATAAACTCTGGATCTAATCGAGGTTTCATATAAAAAGGACTTGCAGAATTGAACATATATTTCAATCCTTGGGTAATCATTCCAGGTGAAGCCAATGAAATAATGTGGCTCGGTGTTAAATACCCAGCATTAACAAATGAAGCTCCTGAAGTAATATCCGATTTATCCAAAACCGTAACCTCATGTCCTTCCTTTTGCAAAAAGTAAGCTGTTGATAGTCCAACAATACCTCCCCCAACAACAATAACACTTTTATTCTTCCCCATATAACTGCCTTTGACCTAGAAATTAAAAGAGCGCCAAGATACATAAAGGGTACGATAATGTTAATGCATATATTGCGAATTCTTTAGCAAGTTTTTGACTACTTTTGGGAGATTTTGAAAATAAATTAATAGATGAGAAAATTATTAGTATTGGCCGTTGGGCTGATGTTTGCCTGCAACTCTTCGCAGAAAACAGTTACGGAAGCTCCTCAGGCTCCTAAAATATTAGATCCCGTTGCCTACGGCGAAACCATTACAGAAAACGATTTAAAAGACCATTTGTACACCTATGCATCAGATGAATTTGAAGGCAGGGAAACAGGAACTGCTGGACAAAAAAAGGCGGTGGAATATTTGAAGTCTTTTTATGAAGAAATGGGAATTCCAGCAGCACAAGCCAATGGTGATTATTTTCAAAATGTACCCCTGGAAGTATCTAAGGTTCCTGTGGGAAATATTAGCATCAATAACACAACCTTGGAGTTGGGTGAAAATATCGTAACATTTTCAGCAGCAAAAGAAGAAGTTAACAGCATTGTTTATGTTGGATACGGCATTGAAGATGGCGAGTATTCCGATTATAACGGAATTGATGTTAAGGGCAAGTTTGTTCTGATCAAAGCAGGGGAGCCTGTTGAAAATGGAATTTATACCCTAACAGGTTCCATGGAAAAATCGGTTTGGAGCAATGCATCTGAAGCTACTAGTAAAAAAACAGAAATTGCATTGAACAAAGGTGCCAAAGGGGTTCTTTATTTTGATGCGTTGACATTTCCTAGATTCAAAGGGTATTTTGAATTTATGAAAAACAACAACAGTGGTAGAATGCAATTGACTGCTTTAGGCAATGACAATATTCTTATTTATTTGGATGAAAAAGCTGCTACAGCCATTAAAAGTGATATTGAAACGGATAACAAAGCCCAAAATGTTCCTGTAAAATTAAGCTTGAATATTGCTGCAGCCGATGAGAAAATGAGTTCGGAAAATGTGGTAGCCATTTTGAAGGGTTCCGAAAAGCCAGACGAATATGTAATTATTTCATCGCATTTGGACCATATCGGAATCACAGATGGTGGACAAATCAATAATGGGGCCGATGATGATGGTTCGGGAACCGTAGCACTATTGGAAATAGCACAAGCCTTTAAAAAAGCAGCCGATGAGGGCAATGGACCAAAGCGTTCGATTGTATTTTTACATGTAACTGGAGAAGAAAAAGGATTGCTTGGTTCTCAATATTATACTGATGTAGATCCTATTTTTCCTTTGGAAAACACTGTTGTTGATCTAAACATTGATATGATCGGTAGAATTGATCCTAATTACAAAGGGCAAAGAAATTACCTATACCTTATTGGTTCCGATAAATTGAGTTCTGAATTGCATGAGCTTTCAGAAGACATCAATAAAAAATACACCAACATAGAGTTTGATTACACCTATAATGATGAAAACGACCCCAATCGTTTTTATTACAGAAGTGATCACTACAACTTCGCTAAAAACAATATTCCGATCATCTTTTATTTTAATGGTACCCACGAAGATTACCACAGACCTGGGGACACTCCTGATAAAATCAATTATGACCTATTGGAAAACCGTAGCCGTTTAATATTTTACACAGCTTGGGAAATTGCAAATAAGGACAACAAATTGGTTGTAGATAAAGCCACGGACTAAGAAAATAGATTACTTAAAAAACGAAAAGGCCCATTAAAAGGGCCTTTTTTTGGTTTGTTCCATAAAAAAAATCCCAAACCGTAAAGCTTGGGATTTTACAACTTAAGGGTGGAAGACCGGGTTCGAACCGGCGACCTCTGGAACCACAATCCAGCGCTCTAACCAGCTGAGCTACAACCACCATTTAAAGCGGATGCAAAAATACTTTTTTGTATTGATTCAACCAAAATATTTTTACAAATAAGATGCATTTATTAAAAGGGTATCTCAAATCCTTTTTCAATCTCACTATAAACCTCTCGGAACCAAAAAAGTACTCCAAAGGTATAATTTGTCGACCAAATGCACGTTTTGTTAGACCAAACACATAATTTCGAGCATTTCACAACAAAAAATTCTCGGATATGGGTTTGAAAATTATTTTTACCGTAAATAATTCAACCACTTGTTGTCAGAAAAAAACTTCAATCTTAACTTAAAAAAACTACCGATACATGTATTGGTATGCACCGTTATATTGTTTCAAAGTTTGACGGGCAAAGCTCAGTCCAATAAAAAGGACAGTTTGGAGTATAAATTTCAACGACTGGAGTCGACCAACAAATTTAACCCATCCGATACCACCCACATTAACTTATTGGTTCAACTAGGTAAATCCTATAGGTATTTGGATATTGATAGTGTGTATTCCATTTCAAAAAGAGTGTTTGAGTACAGTGAAGCCGTTGATTATTCCTATGGAAAAATTAATGGGCTTCGTGGAATGGGCAGCTATTATTATGAAAAAGGCAGACGTGAAAAAGCTATGCCTCTTTATAAGGATGCCCTTTATCTTGCAGAAGAGACTGAGGATTATGTATCTGAAATCTCCATCTTAAATGTGCTTGCACAAAATGCAAGTTTTGAAGGCAATTATGCTGAGGCGCTCAACCTAAACCTAAAAGGTATTGATATTGCCAGAAAGGTAAACGAGCTGGAAGCACTTTCCATTCTTAATGAAAATATAGCTAGTCTTTATGCAGATCAAAAGGATTTTAAAAATGCCTTAATGTTCTATGACACCGTTCAAAAAATCAATAGAACATTGGGCAACGAAATTGTGGATGCGGAAACCCAGAGCAACATGGCAACGCTCTACAAGGATGCAAAGGACTTTAAGAATGCAATGTTCAACATCAACCGAAGCATCAATACTTTTGAAAAGCACGAAATCATCGATTGGCTGGCTTATGCCTATGAAGTAAAAGGTGATATTTATCTGGATCAACAAAAATATAAATGGGCATTATAC
Organism: Flagellimonas zhangzhouensis; assembly: GCF_900102925.1. Taxonomy (GTDB): domain Bacteria; phylum Bacteroidota; class Bacteroidia; order Flavobacteriales; family Flavobacteriaceae; genus Flagellimonas; species Flagellimonas zhangzhouensis. Next base: position 1,378,131 of record NZ_FNKI01000002.1, read on the forward strand.
TGGTTTGATCAGAGTAATCAGCTTTTTAAACATCAAATCGATGATGATCGAGTAAAAATTCAATTGATGAACGGTTTGGCCAAGGCCTATTTAGGACTTGAAAGCGATAGTTTGTCCTATAAATATGCACAGGAAGGATTGGACCTATCCAAAAAGATAAAATCCATTCAAGGACAAATTGATTGTTCTGAGACCTTGTATAAACTGCACAAAAAAAATAATCACGATACAGAGGCTTTAGCATTTCTTGAAAGTTTTAAAATGCTTTCCGATTCGTTGTCCAAAGATAAAAGCAAACAGAGCTTATCGCTTTTGGAAACTAAGCTACAATACGAGCAAGAAAAACAGGAACTGATTAAGGCCAATCAACAAGCACTTGCCAAACAAAGAAACTACATCTATTTTTCCGTTATCATTCTTTTGATTTTGAGTATTATCACTTTTGTTATTCGCAGAAGTGAAAACATTCAGAAAAAATTGAATAAGGAGCTTAAAGAAAAATCAATTGCGGTGGCAGAACGTGAAGTACAGTTGAATGAAATCAACAGTACCAAGACCAAGCTCTTTTCAATTATTGGTCACGACCTAAGAGGTCCTATTGGAGCACTACAAAGTATGCTTAAAATGTTTACCGATGGAGACATCACCAAAGATGAGTTCCTTTCTTTTATTCCAAAACTTAAGTCCGATGTAGAGAATATTTCCTTTACATTGAACAACTTGCTTTCGTGGGGGCAAAACCAAATGAACGGAGTGGTGACCAAGCCGAAGCGTATTTCTTTAAGTTATATAGTGATCAATAACATTCAGTTATTGTCTGAAATTGCGAAGAGTAAATCCATCAAAATCATTAATCAGCTACCTGATAACCCAAGAATTTGGGCAGATAACAATCAAATTGATATTGTCGTTAGAAACCTGTTGAGCAATGCCATCAAGTTTACGCCAGAAAATGGCCTCATCACCATAGACGCTAAGGAGAAAGAAAATGTTTGGGAAATTTCCATTCGTGACACTGGTGTGGGTATGAACGAAGAAATGCAGAAAAAGATTTTTGAAAGCTCGTCCAATGTAACCACTTACGGAACCAATAATGAAAAAGGGACAGGGCTTGGTTTATCTCTATGTAAGGAAATGATCCTGAAAAACAACGGGAATATTTGGGTAGAAAGTGTTGTTAGAAAAGGAACAACATTCTATTTCACGATACCAAAAGCTGAAAAAAGATACCAAAAAGCCAGTTGATCAAATCAACTTGTCCAAACTGTCGACGGCAACAAAACGCTCCACGGTAAAGCCCTCAGCGTATTCAACTCCTACAATTCTACCTAAATCCCTAGCACGATAATTGACACTATCGGTAAAGTTTTTACTACTGATTGGTGTCTCAGGTTCATCACTGTTAGGATCATAAAACTGTGAACTATAGGCCATGATAGCTTCGGTCTTCTTTTCTATAAATTCTGAAACGTCCACCACAAAATCAGGTTCCAAGCTCTTCCATTGAATGTAATGGTACACAACTTTCGGACGCCAAGGAGCTTGCCATTCGTCATCTCCATCCATTTTGGTATCAATTTTTACCAGCCCACTCAAAAAGCAGGCATCGCTTACCAATTTTGAACCTTTACCATGATCAATATGACGATCATCTATGGCATTGCACAATACAATCTCTGGTCTGTATTTTCTAATGATTTTAATGAGTTCCAACTGGTGCTGCTTGTCGTTTACAAAGAACCCATCGGCGAATTCCATATTCTCACGAACGGAAACACCTAATATTTTGGCGGCATTTGCGGCTTCTTGGTCCCTGATTTCAGCAGAACCACGGGTACCCAATTCTCCTCGGGTCAAATCAACGATTCCCACTTTTTTTCCATTGGCAACCTCTTTCGCAATAGTGGCACCAGCCCCTAGTTCGGCATCATCTGGATGCGCGCCGAAAACTAAAATATCTAACTTCATGTGTATTTATGCAGTAACGGTCATGGATTTTACTTTGGCAATGGCCTGTTCAATATCCGCAATTAAATCTTCTATATCCTCAATTCCCAACGAAAAACGTATCAGGGAATCTTTAATGCCTTGCTTGGCCCTATCTTCCGCACTCATCAATGAATGGGAGGTTTGAGTAGGAGAAAGCATAGTACTCTCAATACCAGCCAAGCTCATGGATGGTTTTATCAACTGTAGCTCTTTGAAGAACAAAGAGGCATCAATATCTGAATTCAATTCAAAAGACAACATACCTCCAAAACCTGTCATTTGGGATTTTGCCAATTCATGCCCAGGATGATCAACCAATCCAGGATAATACACCTTATCCACATCCTTACTTTGACTTAAATAGGTAGCCATCTTCATGGCATTTTCATTCTGGGCTTTTACGCGAATCGCCATGGTTTTGATGCTTCGCTCCAATAACCAAACGGTGTAATCGCTCAAACTTCCCCCAAAACAAATCCCAGTTTGCCAAACCTTATCCATATGCTCTTGGGAGGCCATAACCACACCAGCACAAATATCGGAGTGACCTCCCATGTATTTGGTAGCACTGTGGATCACTATATCAATTCCCAAATCAACAGGAGTTTGGTTCACAGGACTTGCAAAGGTATTGTCGATCATGGTCAAGATTCCTTTCTTCTTGGCCAAATCAGCCACACCTTTTATATCGGTAATGGTCAACAAGGGATTGGATGGAGTTTCCAAGTACAACACTTTTGTGTTGGGTTTGATTTCTCTTTCAAAATCTTCAACCTCCCAACCAGAGGTAAACGAATAGGAAATACCAAACTTTTCAAACTGGCTTACCGCGAAATGGTAAGTACCTCCATATATGGTCTGTTGTAAAACCACGTGGTCACCAGCCTGTAAAAATGCCATTAAGGCTGTGCTGATGGCGGCCATTCCACTACCAAAAATTAAAGCAGCCTCAGTATGCTCCAAGGCTGCCATTTTTTTGCACAATGCCTCTTGATTGGGCGTGTTGTAATATCTTGGGTATCTTTTTACGTCTACATCTTCAAACTCATAGGAAGTGCTCATATATAAAGGAGACACTGCTCCTTTGAACAAGGTATCCTCTAATTCACCCTCATGGGTGCAAATAGTATTGAGTCCTTTTTTGTTGTCAGTCATGTTGGTCAATCTTTAGGCTAAAGATACGAAACCCATCATACTTGAACTTGCTTCCACTTGCCTTTTTTGAACCAAACAATAGCTAGAATTGCCAGCAGAACTTCCGCAAGTGTAATGGCCATAAAAACACCTATTTCACCCCAATCCAGAATAATTGCAGTTACATAGGCAATGGGCAATTGGAACAACCAAAAGGATAAAAAGTTGATCTTTGTTGGAGTTTTGGTATCCCCTGCCCCATTGAACGCTTGGCTCATCACCATGCCATAGGCATAGAAAATATAGCCCGCTGCAATTACTTGTAAGCAAAGGGCACCACTCTTAACAACTGCTGGGGTGGTATTAAACCACGAAATAATGCTATTGGCAAAAAGTAGATATCCCAAAGAAACCGTTCCCATAAAAATGGCGTTGTACTTTCCAGTTTTCCAAACGGAAGTGGCTGCCCTGTCAGGTTGTTTGGCCCCAAGATTTTGACCCACCAATGTAGCTGCAGCATTGCTCATTCCCCATGATGGCATTAAGGTGAACATCATCACGCGGATGGCAATGGTGTAACCCGCCAATACTTCGCTGCCAAATTCGGACATGATGCGCATAAGGAAAATCCAGCTGGAAGTACCGATCAAGAATTGGGCAATTCCACCTAAAGAAACCTTGATCAAGTTCAACATTACCTTAAGGTTGATGACCAAATCTTTGGCCACCAATTTGATTTTACCCCAACCAAAGAACAAGATTCCCAGCTGAAAAATTACAGCGGTTCCTCTACCAATATTCGTAGCGATGGCTGCTCCCATCACGCCAAATTCAGGGATTGGACCAAAACCGAAAATAAACATGGGGTCCAAAATAATGTTGAGTCCGTTTGAAAGCACCAAGGCCCACATGGCAATGGATGCATTTCCCGCACCTCGGAAAATGGCATTGATCAAGAACAATAAGACCACTGTGATGTTCCCTCCAATCAAAAATTGGGTGTAACCATATCCCTCCGCAATTAAATCAGGTTCGCCGCCCATCAAAGCCAAAATATCCTTGGCATAAATAATTCCAATGATTCCGATTATGATGGAGATTAAAACACCCAAACTAATGGCCTGTACTGCAGCTATTCGAGCTCCAGCAACATCCTTTTCGCCAATTCTACGGGCAACCACGGCCGTTGCAGCCATACTTAAACCAATGGCCAAGGCATAGACCAAAGTGATTACGGATTCCGTCAATCCAATAGTCGCCACCGCATTAACACTAACACTGGAAACATAGGCAATGTCCACCAATGCGAAAATGGATTCCATGAGCATTTCCAAAATCATGGGAATGGAAAGCATAAATATCGCCTTTCGGATGCTTCCCGAAGTAAATTCAGTTTCCTTACCAGAAATAGCTATCCAGAAATACTGAATAAATTTTTTAAATGAATTTGTATGTTGATTCGTCATTATAAAAAGAATTATGTGTGAAAAAAGAAGTGAAATGTCGAGTAACCGAGGAGTTTTCGGTTACATAAATCGGGTTTCCCCAACGGTGACATCTATCGCGTACATAATTCTTATAGCTTCATAATGATGCAAATATGCAAAAAAAACGGAAACATTATTATACTTTTTTCATTTTCTGCTAATTAGCATGTGCTTACCTTAGCAGTCCAACTAACTCAATATTTTATGTTTAAAAAAGTCTTTATCCTAAGTGCTGCTCTGGCCCTAGGAATGTTATCCTGTAAAAAATCCCCTGAAGAAGCCGAAACAACATCTTCTGGTTATCAAGGTCAGGGAAAAAGCCCAATAGTTCCCACGGTGGACAAGCCCATTCAAAAGCAATGGCGTGGGGTTTGGGCATTTAACGACAGTACCACATTTTTCTCCAACCAGTTTGATGGTGCCCGTTTAAACGGTGTTGCCTATGATGGTGATGACCATTATACCATTTGGGTGACTGCGGAAAATACCCCGATCAATGTGAGCCCTTGGTATGGATTCAAAGTATGGTCAACCGAGGCGAGGGATATTAAGGTAGAATTGAAATACCAGGATTCTCGAAGCAGGTATTACCCAAAAATTAGTACGGATGGTAGAACATTTAAGCCATTGGACAGCATTTATTTTAAACCCATAAATCCAGGTGAGGGTGAATTTGGATTGGGTGCGGCACCAGAATCTGCCGAATTGACCATCAGCGTTACTGAAAATCCAACTTGGATTACGGCTCAGGAATTGTATACCTCTTCCGTTGTTCAAGAATGGGTAGATTCCTTGAGTCAAAAACCCTTTATTGAGAATTATCCCATTGGTCTTTCCAAAGAAAAGAGAACCATGAAAGTGATGGAAATCAATGAAAACAAAGAAGCAAAAAAAGCCTTGATGATCATTTCCAGACAGCACCCACCTGAGGTTACTGGTTTTATTGTGATGAAATCCTTTATTGAAACCATTACAGGAGATTCTGATTTGGCAAAAGCTTTTAGACAAGAACATGTTGTTTTCAATGTGCCGTTAATGAATCCTGATGGAGCCGATAATGGCCACTGGAGACACAACATGGGCGGAATTGACCTGAACAGGGATTGGCAGAACTTCAATCAGCCTGAAACCCGAAATGTTCGTGATTTTCTAGTTGAGAAAGACAAAGACTATGACTTTGTTTTTGGAGCGGATTTCCACTCTACTTGGGATGATATCTATTACCCTATTGATACCACGGCTACTGGTGAAAAGGGAAAAATCATTTTTGATTGGATAGAGAACATCAGTGAAAGATTACCTCAAAAGCAGACCAACGTTCGTGCTTCGGACGATATTGAAAATACAATGGTTTCCAGCAAGTACTTTTATGTGCACCACGGAATGCCTGCCATCGTTTTTGAATTGGGTGACAATACTTCTAGAGCTTTCCTAAAGGAAAAGGGAAAAGTTGCAGCTGAAGAAATTATGAAGCTTTTATTGGAAAAATAGTCTACTTTTTGGCGTAATGCACTTTATAACGCCAGAAGCTTATGCCTCCTAAAATAAAGACCCCAAGTATTGTATACCATACAAAGCTTGGGGTTATTACTTGGTCCCCACTTGCATAACTGTGCAGTCCAACCAAATAAAAGTTCACCCCAAAATATGTCATCATAATACTTGCAAAAGCTACGATACTGGCAAAGTTATAGGTCCATTTTCCTCGAAGTCCTGGCACCAATCGCATGTGCAACACAAAGGCGTAAACCATAATGGAAATTAAGGCCCAAGTTTCTTTTGGATCCCATCCCCAGTAACGTCCCCAGCTCTCATTGGCCCATTGTCCTCCTAAAAAGTTTCCAATGGTCAGCATTACCAAACCAGCTGTTAAGGACAATTCGTTAATCACGGTTAATTCCTTAATATTAAGATCCATTCGCTTTTTGTTCTTTTCAGTGGTCATTACCATCAAAAGTAACGAGACCACACCCAAGATCATCCCAACTGTTAAAGGCCCATAACTACCCACAATAACCGCTACGTGAATCATTAACCAATAGCTGTCCAAAACGGGCACCAAATTACCAATGGCAGGGTCTACCCAACTTTGGTGTGCGATCCACAACAACATAGAAGTAACAAAGGCACTGGCAGCAATAGTGAGTTCACTTTTTCGTCCCAAGGCCAAACCGATTCCCATGGTCGCCCATCCTACATATAGAATACTTTCATAGGCATCACTCCAAGGTGCATGGCCCGAAATATACCATCGCAACACCAAACCTATTGTATGCCAAACAAAGAATAGGATAATGGTTCCTTTTAATAAATAGGCAAAAGCATCCAAGAACTTTCTTTCTTTAAAAATCTTGGCAATCAACACAAAGAACAAGAGTACCCCAACCATGGCGTAGTATTTATACAAACGGTTGAACAAGTCCAACTTATTATAAATAATCTCTGTCTTTATCTTATTTTCTGAGGGCAAAACCTCTTCTCCATGATTTTTTTGGTTCTGAGTGAACGCCTCAATCAATTTATCAGGTTGTGAGTAATCGCCAGAAGCGATGGATTGTTGCAGGGAATTCAAATAATAGGGCATTGCATTCCTGATAAAATTGGAATACAACGAATCCTGAACTTGATATTCTCCACCGCGAAATTCTACGGCTGAAATCCATTTGTTGTTCTCATCGTTCAACAAAGGGAATATTTTTACCATATTTCCGCTCAATGCAATATCCAACAAGCTCAACCTTTCTCCCACTTTCTTAATGTCCTTTTCAAAATTGGAGGGATTGGTTGTGGAGGTGGCCTTTTCCAGATAAGATCGTAATTTGTACGCCCCTTTGTCAGTAAAAAAGTCAGTCGCTTTTACATACTTCGTTCCTGAGGGAACTCCTATTACTTTTCGAATGCTATCATTTTGCCATTTCCCCACCTCAATCAAATCCACGGTATACCAAACGCCTGGGTTCAGCATCATGGAAAGGAAAACCTGATTGGCAGTCATGTCCTTATACTTATCCTTTCCGCTTAACTTTCTCAATAATTCAGAAGAAAAAGTATGGATTGGCTTCATTCGGCCCTCACTATCTTGGATGACCAAGGCTCCAAATTTTTCAGCATGCTCTGTGGAAACGGTTGTAGCCGAAATAACTGAATCAATCTGAGCTTGCGTAGGCATGCTGGAGTGTCCGTCATGTTCGTCTGTAGTTTCTTGTGCTTGAACTCCAGTAAAAGTCAACAATAGTAAAGCAATTGTCAAAGCAGCTTTTTTTGCCTTGATTTTCTCCAACATCTGTTGTAAATCTTTAAATCGCGTATCGCCAAAGAACATAATGCCCATCAAGCCTATATACAGCAAGAAATATCCAATGTAGGTTATCCAAGTACCCCAAACATCATGGTTTACAGATAGTACTGTGCCCTTTTCATCTGGATCAAAACTGGATTGAAAAAAACGATATCCCTTATTGTCCAGAACATGGTTCATATAAATATCGTAATCAAACGGACGCTCATCGTGCACGGTCACCTTGCTCATAAATGAGGCATAACCCGCTTCAGTGCCAGGATATTTTTCCGCGATAAAGTCGTTCAGTTCGATTGAAAATGGAAGTTCGTAGACTTTTGAACCGTAGCTCAGGGTAAAATCCAATCCTCCAACACTTATTTTATCTGAGAAATTGGTGGTTCCTTTGGCTCCCAATAATTTTACTTCTTGAGATTCACCATTGGCTTCAATGGCAACCACAAGGGCATCTTGGGTTACTTTAGTAATTTCTTCTTCAGGCACTTTTACAATGCCGTATTTTCCTTTGACAATGGGCTCTGGAATCACAAATTGCATTCCAGCCATGGTGTACAAGGAGCGTAATTGTAAAGTTTGAATGCTATCACTGGCAACCGTGCCTTGAAATTGGTCGGCCATGCGCATAAAATTTCCATCAAATGGTGACTGGATGCGAAATCCGTTCTCAGCATCATAATAAATGTTGACGGCCCCATCGGTTTCATTATTCAATGCAAAAAGCACATTGTGAATGCTGGCTATTTTTCCATTTTCCAGATAATGCTCGTGGCGTTGCCCATTCCCTGCTTCTACAATTTGCAAGTATTCTTGCCCATTTTCATCAGGAATTAAACCTTTTTCAGCTCCACGGATAAAATCCACAAAAGAAATGGTAAAAGGTTGCCCATTAAAATCAGATTTCCATGGTAAGCTCGAGCGTTTACCCTCGGGAGTCACCAAAATATCATCTTCAAGGATTCGTCTTTTGGTTTCGCCTCCGATATCGCCATCAATGTAGGCCGTCAAATAGGTTTTATCGGAATAGAATACTTTCTCTGTAGCACCCTCACGAATGGGCATCATGCCCTCGTAACTGATGTATCGGGTCACAAAAGCTCCTATGATGATCAGAATCCAAGATACGTGAAGAATAAGCACTGCCCATTTTTTCCATTCGAGCAGTCGATATCTGAAAATATTCCCGATAAAATTGATCACAAAAAAGACCATAATGGCCTCGAACCAAGTGGCATTATAAATGTAAATTCTTGCGGTTTCGGTACTGTAATAACTCTCCACAAAAGTTCCAATGGCCATTGCTGCCGCAAAAACCAAAAAAAGAACGGCCATAAGTCTTGTGGAAAAAAGGGTCTTTTTAAGAATATCGATCATGGAAATTCGGTCTGCTTTCGGCTGGCAAAAATACGGCCTTTTTACAACTTACTGGTTTTTAGAAACTATAAAAATGAATGAGATTTGTTAATTTCCTGTATGATGCATCGCCTCTAAATTTGTAGTTTTGGGTATGCTCAACGTAGTAATTTTGGGTACTGGCAACCTCGCCAAACATGTGTTCGGGGCATTTTCCAAATCGGGAAAGGTCCAAGTAGTTCAGCTTGTGGGTCGAAATCAAGAAAGTTTGAAAGACTTTGCCACCCAAACCACAACTTCCGATGATTTCTATTCAATTTTAGATGCTGATGTTTATGTGATTGCGGTGAAAGATGATGCCATTGCAGAAGTTTCTAGCTATTTAAAAGATAAAAAAGGAATTGTTGTGCATACGTCTGGTGTTGTGGAAATGAGTGCCATTGAGCCTGAAAACCGTGGTGTTTTTTATCCACTGCAGACCTTTACCAAAGGTAAAGCTGTCGATTTTTCAACTATTCCCATTTGTATTGAGGCTGATGCACCTCAATCCTTGGAAACATTGCGGATTCTAGCGGAAACCATTTCAGAAAAGGTCCATGAAATTGATTCTGAACAGCGAAAAAAATTGCATCTTGCAGCCGTTTTTGTAAACAACTTTACCAATTACCTGTATGGGGTTGGTGAAGAAATTTGTTTGGAAGAGGGCCTACCTTTTGATTTGTTGCAACCCTTGATTATGGAAACTGCCGAAAAAGTGCAAACCCTCTCTCCCAAAGAGGCACAAACAGGACCAGCAAGACGAAACGATGAAAAAAGTATGGCAAGTCATTTGGAACTTTTAAAGAATGAAAAACACATTGCCATCTATAAATTATTGAGCGAAGCCATAAAACAAGCCTATGAAAAAGAATTATAAAGAACTTTTAAGCGATATCACCACCTTTGTTTTTGATGTGGACGGTGTTTTTACAGACGGAATGGTGTTAATTACTTCCGAGGGTGAATTGCTTCGAAAAATGAGTGTAAAAGATGGTTACGCCCTTAAAACTGCCATTCAAAAAGGCTATAATGTTTGTATCATCACGGGTGGTACCAACGAGGGGGTAAAAGAGCGCTTAAAAGGACTTGGAGTTACTGATTTTTATATGGGCTCCCACCACAAAGAAGAGCCTTTAAAGGAATATTTGGACATTTACAATATTGACCCAAGACAAGTGGTTTATATGGGTGACGATATGCCTGATATTCCACCTATGAAAATGGTGGCTTTGGCCACAGCACCCCAAAATGCTATTCCAGAAGTAAAGACGATATGTGATTACGTTTCCCATAAAAATGGAGGTGATGGCTGCGTTCGGGACATCATTGAGCAGGTTTTAAAAGTTCGTGGAGATTGGAACGATAATTTTAGCGCCAAGAATGACTAAAAATCCACTGAAAGAAAAACTTAAGGGCAAACAAATTATTTTGGCGTCTGGTTCACCACGACGTAAAATGTTCTTGGAAGAATTGGGTCTCGATTTTATTATCGACCCAAAATCTGTTGAAGAAGTTTATCCCGAACATTTACAAGGTCAGGAAATTTCTGAATATTTAGCCGAATTAAAGGCCACTCCTTTTAAAAAACAATTGGAACCTGACCAAATTGTGATTACTTCGGACACAGTGGTTTGGCACAAAAATGCCTCTTTGGCTAAAGCTGCTGATAAAACAGAGGCTTTTGAAATGCTCCGTATCCTTTCTGGGGATTGGCATGAGGTGATTTCTTCCGTTTGTTTTACCACAAAAGACTTTCAAAAAACAGTGAGTAGCATCACCAAAGTGAAGCTCAAGGAGTTTACTGATGAAGAAATCAACTTTTATATTGACACTTGCCAACCTTTTGATAAGGCTGGTGCATACGGCATTCAAGAATGGATCGGGATGATTGGTATCTCCGAAATTCAAGGGTCGTACACTAATGTGGTTGGTCTACCCACCCATTTGGTCTATGAAACCTTGATGGAACTATAGTTAAGTTCTTTTTACAGAAATGATTTTTACTGGACAGGCTTTTGAGGCTTGTTCGCAGGTATCAAAAATACCCTCGTCATGAGATTTGATGGTGTAAAATCCTTTCTTGTCCTTGGAATGCAACAAAACGGATTTCCCATCCTTTTTGGACATGGCAAATTGTTCGGGGGCCATTTCCACACAATAATTACACCCAATACATTTATCGCGTTGCAGCGTAACCACCACCATTACGCTTCTACCTTATTTTCAACGATCTTGTACAATTTGTCTGAAAGTCGAATCCTAAAATCCAAAGGAATTGTCACAGAATCGCCTTTTTTAGCGGTAGAAAGTTTGGCATCGTTCACCAACATTTGGGTTATTTTCATTTCTTTGGCTCCCGTAGTTGGTCCTGTTACCAAAATGGTGTCTCCAATGGAAATATCATAAGCTTCAATAATAAACTCCCCGATATTGGTTTTTGGAAAAAAGTGAGCTCCTTTGCCAATATACACTTTCTTTTGGGAAGCCGAAGAACCAGGAATTTTACTCCACTCGCCTAATTTTTGTCCTAAATAATAGCCACTCCAAAAACCACGATTGTAGACTTTTTCTAGTTCTTGCATCCAAATGATGACTTTTTCCTTATCGTAATTACCCTCGTACAAACTATCCAAAGCTTGACGGTAACATTTGATGACTTTAGCCACATATTCTGGAGCACGTCCCCTACCCTCAATTTTCAAAACTTTGATTCCCGCATCGGCCACTTGATCCAGAAAATCAATGGTACACAAATCTTTGGGCGACATGATGTACTCATTGTCCAGTTCCATTTCAAAACCAGTTTCTTGGTCAATCACCGTATATTTTTTGCGGCAATTTTGTTTACAGGCACCTCTGTTGGCAGAAGAGTTATAGGAATGCAAACTCATATAACATTTACCCGAAACGGCCATGCACAAAGCTCCGTGACCGAACACCTCAATCTCGACCAATCGACCAGATGGGCCTTTAATTTGTTCCTTTTCAATTTGTTCGGTAATTTTCTTCACTTGTCGCAAACTCAACTCCCGACTTAACACCATGGTATCGGCGAACATGGCATAAAACTTTACCGTTTCAATATTCGTCACATTGATTTGAGTGGAAATATGCACTTCCAAACCCAATTCCCTAGCGGATGCAATTACCGCTTGATCCATGGCAATAATGGCTGTCAATCCAACCTCTTTGGCTTTCTTCAACAGGGTTTTTACAATGGAAAGGTCGTGGTCGTAAATAATGGTGTTTAGGGTAAGATAGGTTCTTACTCCTTTTTCATTACAACGTTTGGCAATCTCTGGCAGGTCGTCCAATGTAAAGTTCATGGTGGCCCTTGCCCTCATGTTCAACTGTTCCACTCCAAAATACACCGAATCCGCTCCATTGTCCAATGCGGCTTGTAAGGATTCAAAATTACCCGCAGGTGCCATCAACTCAATCTGTTGCATGTCAAAAGTTTTTGCTTCCGAAATATTTTGCAAAACTACATTTTTCCTTGCATTGCAAAAAGTTAAGTATCTTGAGATATCGCGACAATTCCCATGAATCAGATAAATGTTCCTATGAAACCCTATTTTTTCCTTTTAAGTCTGTTTCTTGTTTTTGCCTTTAGCTGCAAGCAAGAAGCACCAAAACCTAAAGAAACTGAATCAACAGCAAAGCCTATTTCCAAAGAAAAATCACCAAAAAAACCATTATCGGAAGATTTCAAGGCCTATTGGTATGCTGGTGAAGCTGAAATTACTTCCTACGAATTACAACAGGCCCGCTATGGTGAAATACGAGATGGCAAAGCAGTTTTAATTTATGTAACCGAGCCTTTTTTACCCGAAAAACAAGTTAAGGCGGATAAAAGCAACCCTGAAAATATATCAGTTTTAAAATTGAATGCCACCAAAAAGTTTGTGACGGGAATTTATCCCTACTCTATTATGGCCAGTACGTTTTATCCTGTTTACGATAATCAAAATGCCATTAAAACCAGCTTGTCGGTTCAGGAGTGGTGTGGACATGTGTACTCCCAATTGAACAATCGTGAACAATTTGAGTTCACTTCCCATTCGTATTTTGAGGGAGAGGCTGATCAAGAATTTTCATTGGAAAAGTCCAACCTTGAGAATGAAATCTGGAACAAAATCCGAATTAATCCAACCGATCTTCCTTTGGGTGAAATAGAAATGATTCCATCTTTGGAATTTCTTCGCTTGAAGCATCAAGAAATGAAAGCATACTCCGCAAAAGCCGAACTTACAACCTCGAATGGAATTTCAACCTATTCCATTTCCTACCCAGACTTGGAACGAAATTTGATGATAACTTTTACATCTGACTTTCCCTTTTCCATTGAAAGTTGGACAGAAGAATTTAACAGCGGATTTGGTCCAAATGCGAAAAAAATGACCACTACCGCTACAAAAATCAAAACATATAAATCAGCCTATTGGGGTCAGAATAAAAATAGGGATTTAGGATTAAGGGACAGTTTAGGTTTGTAACACCTTTTAAAGGCGATGTTAAAACTCTTCTAAATTATTCCCCAACTGACCACAAACAGGCTATATTTGAAACAACCACTAAACAACCAACAATGAAATACGTATGGGTAACCCTCTCGGCTATTGTATTTTCTGTAACCTTACTTCATGCCCAAAAACCAGATAAACCTACATCTGCTGAGATCTATCACGAACTACAAAAACTCAACTTTTTAGGTACGGCACTTTATGTGGCGGCTCATCCCGATGATGAGAACACAAGCCTAATTTCGTATATGTCCAACCATGAAAAAGCGCGCACGGTCTACCTTTCCATGACGCGAGGAGATGGTGGGCAAAATTTAATTGGTTCCGAACTCCGTGAACTTTTGGGTGTTTTGCGTACCGAGGAATTATTGGCTGCCCGACATAAGGATGGCGGGGAACAACGTTTTACCAGAGCCAACGATTTTGGCTTCTCTAAGCATCCTAACGAAACCCTTAAGATTTGGGATAAAGAAAAAGTTTTGGCAGATGTGGTCTGGACCATTCGCAAAATAAAACCAGATGTAATTGTGAATCGTTTCGACCACAGAACACCTGGATCAACCCATGGCCATCACACTTCTTCCGCCGTTTTAAGTGTTGAAGCTTTTGATATTGCGAACAATCCCGAAGTGTATGCCGAGCAATTGGAATATACTACTCCTTGGCAACCCAAACGAATTTTCTACAATACTTCTTGGTGGCAATACGGAAGTCAAGAAGCGTTTGAAAAAGTGGATAAATCGGGTATGGTCAGCTTGGATGTGGGCACTTATTATCCTGAATTAGGCCTATCCAATAACGAAATTGCCGCTTTGGCGCGTAGCCAACATTTATGTCAAGGCTTTGGAAGGTTGACCGATAGAGGGTCTTCCATGGAATACATTGAGTTACTTAAAGGAGATATGCCCAAAAACAACGATGTTTTTGATGGCATCAACACCACTTGGTCTCGCGTAAAAGGTGGTGAAGCAGTTGGTGAAATTCTTTATGCCGTAGAAAAGAATTTCAATTTTAGGAATCCTGAAAAACATCTTCCTGAATTGGTGAAAGCATATCAATTGCTTCAAAAAGTGGAGGATGAACATTGGAGAACCCTTAAATCGGAGGAGCTTCAAACCTTAATTTTAAATTGTGCAGGGCTTTATATTGAAGCTAGTTCCGCTGAAGCTTCAGCTACGCCCGGAAGCACGGCAAAAGTTAATTTTGAAGCTATCAACCGTAGTGCGAATACTATTACTTTAAAATCCATAACGCTTAGTGGTGTTTCTGAAAAAATCACACCGAATAAAGTATTGGCAAACAACCTTAAATTAAATTACGATATCAGTTTTGCGGTTCCAGCAAATACAAATTATACGAGTCCTTATTGGTTGAACGAGCCAGGAACTTTAGGTACATATACAGTAAATGACCAAACATTGATTGGTAAACCTGAAACGCCAAGTGCTTTCACGGCTACTTTCGCTTTGGAAGTTGATGGTGTTGCCATCAATATTGAAAAGCCTGTTATTTATCGCTATTCCAAACCCGATAAAGGTGAGGTGTACGAACCTTTCGCAATTTTGCCCGAAGCTACTTCTAAAATTGATGAAAAAGTCTTGATTTTCGCCAATGCAGATACCAAAGACGTGCAAGTAAAAATTAGAGCAGGTAAAAATGATGTTTCTGGAAATGTTGTTTTGAACCATCCTGAAGGTTGGCTGGTTTCCCCAAGTAGCATTCCATTTTCTATTGCCCAAAAAGGGGAAGAAATCAGTGTGAGTTTTAAGGTTTCACCACCTCAAACAGGCAGTGAAGGAAAAATTTCACCTGTAATTACTATTGGAAACAACACCTATAACAAAGAGCTTGTTGAAATCAATTACGACCATATTCCAAAGCAATCCATTTTGCTGCCTTCAGAAGCGAAGGTAGTTCGTATGAACATTCAGAAATCTGGAGAACACATCGCATACATTATGGGAGCAGGTGACAATGTACCTGAAAGTTTGGAACAGATTGGCTACCAAGTGCATCTTATTGACCCAAATGACATACAAGTGGGTTCGTTGGATAAATATGACGCGGTGGTAGTCGGAATTAGAGCATATAATGTAGTGGATGCCTTAAAATTTAAACAGCCTATCCTTTTTGATTATGTAGAAAAAGGGGGAACCATGATTGTGCAATACAACACTGCTGGTCGTTGGGCCAGTCAGTTTGAAAATATTGCACCTTACGATTTAACGCTTTCCAGAGATCGAGTTACAGACGAAAATGCCAATGTGCGTATCTTGGCCAAAAATAATTCGTTGGTGAGCTACCCAAATGCCATCACGGAAAAAGACTTTGATGGTTGGGTACAAGAACGTGGACTGTATTTCCCAAGTGAGTGGAGTGCAGATTTTACTCCAATTTTAGAGATGAGCGACGAAGGAGAATCACCGACCCAAGGTAGCCTTTTAGTGGCACCTTATGGAGAAGGTCATTATATTTACACTGGCTTGAGCTTTTTTAGGGAACTTCCCGTCGGAGTTTCAGGAGCTTATAAATTGTTCGCCAATATGCTTTCCGTTGGAAAAGATGAAGTAAAAAAAGAAAGTAATGTCAAAGGATAACATGGATACTAAATTCGAATGGAAAAAAGAGTATAGCATTGTACTCTTTTTAAACGCCATTTATATTTTGATTTTTTACCTCATAATGATACTAAACAACTAAAATCCTGAATGGCATTACTCGATTGGATTATACTTGGTAGCACCCTATTATTTATTGTGGCCTATGGTGTTTGGAAAACCCGTGGCAATGATAGTGTTGAAGATTATGTTCGTGGTGGCGACAATATAAAATGGTGGACCATCGGTCTATCAGTAATGGCGACCCAAGCAAGTGCCATCACCTTTTTATCTACGCCTGGACAAGCTTTCCATGACGGAATGGGTTTTGTACAATTCTATTTTGGTCTTCCTTTGGCCATGGTAGTCATCTGCCTCATTTTTATCCCTATTTATAAAAAACTGAAGGTATATACGGCATATGAAATGTTGGAAGGCCGTTTTGATCTTAAGACTAGAACATTGACGGCTATCTTGTTTTTGGTTCAACGAGGATTGGCAGCAGGAATCACCATTTATGCACCTTCCATTATCTTATCTGCGGTTTTGGGTTGGGATTTAAGAACCCTGAACGTGATTATCGGAATAATGGTAATCATTTACACAGTTTCTGGAGGAACCAAGGCTGTAAGTGTTACGCAAAAGCAGCAAATGTTCATCATTATGCTGGGTATGTTCTTCGCCTTCTTTTTTATTCTCAGTGCATTGCCAACGGATATTTCTTTTGCAAAAGCTCTAAAGGTTGCTGGTGCCAATAATAAACTCAATATTCTAGATTTTACATTAGACCCAGACAACCGATACACTTTTTGGAGTGGTATTACTGGTGGATTCTTTTTGGCACTCGCCTACTTCGGTACAGACCAAAGTCAAGTACAACGTTACCTGTCAGGAAAGTCGATTCGGGAAAGTCAGTGGGCCTTGGTGTTCAATGGAATTTTTAAAATTCCGATGCAGTTCTTCATTTTATTGGTTGGAGCCATGGTTTTTGTGTTTTATCAATACAATGCCTCTCCCCTAAATTTTAATCCTGCAGCTACTGAAGCCGTGATGCAATCGGAATATGCAGAAAATTATAAATCCCTTGAGGCTGAGCACCTAAAACTTGAAGTAGATAAGCGAATGGCACAAGATGCCTTCTCCGAAGCCTTGGAACTCAAGGAATATAATGCTATTGAACAGGCCAAACAGGATATCATCCGAATCAACCAAAAGGAAAACATGAGTCGTGAAACGGCCCGTAGTTTAATTTCTAAAGCAGATGGTCAAGTGGAAACCAATGACAAAGATTATGTGTTCATCCATTTTATTTTGAACAATCTCCCCACAGGACTTATCGGTTTGCTTTTGGCAGTTATTCTTTCCGCCGCAATGTCTTCAACAGCATCAGAATTAAACGCTTTGGGAACGATTACCGCTTTGGACCTTTATAAAAGAAACCAGAAAAAAGATCTCGATCAAAAGCATTATTTAATGGCAACCAAAGGTTTTACATTGCTTTGGGGAATTATTGCCATTGGGATAGCCAATGTGGCCAACCTATTTGACAATCTTATTCAATTGGTAAATATTATCGGTTCCATTTTCTATGGCAATGTACTTGGAATATTCCTTCTGGCCTTCTTTTTCAAATTTGTAAAAGGAAATGCAGTTTTTGTTGCGGCTATTGTTACCCAGATTATTGTAATTGTCGGGTGGTATATGGATTGGATGTCTTATTTATGGCTGAATGCCTTTGGATGTGTTTTGGTTATCCTGCTCGCAAGTTTGCTACAGGCATTCGATAATTTCCTCAATAACTCGAAAGTAGAGAGCTAAAAAAAACCCACTTAAAAAGTGGGTTCTTATATTTTGAAAAGCTGAACGATTAATTCTCAGCCCATTCTTGTAATGACTCTGTATTCAATTTAACATAGTCTTGGTTGCCAGCTTCTTGAGCCGCAGACAAAGAACGTTTGGCAGCTTTAATAGCTCCTTCTTTATCCCCAAGTTTAGCATAGATCAAAGATTGGGTGCGCATCATCCAATACGCTTTTCCACCATCCATTTCAACAGCTTTATCAACCCAAGTTTTTGCTTGCTCCATGTTCATACCTTCAGAAAAATAATAGGAACCAGCTGCAAAATAATCGTTGGCAGTTAGCTCTCCTCCACCATTCATGGTAGCTTCAATGCTTTTAATGGCCTTATCTACGGTTGGAACCACAAATTTTACACCTACATAAGTGTTCTCCCACATAATTCCCAAAGTAGCACCATTGTTATGCAAATCGTCAATGGTAATAGTGAACGTCTCAATAGGCATTGGAATTTCCATAGCTTCAACCTTAACAGTAGCCGCTACTTTAGAGGCGTCCCATTCTGCTGGATTGCCCCAATTTTCTATATCTGTGTAAAAGAAAACTTCCCAAACAGCTTCATTAGGTCTGGTATAAATGGAATAACTTCCAGCACTTATTTTTTTTCCTTCAACTTCTACGTCATCACTAAAAGTGATAATGGTATTTTGATTGGCACCTGTTCTCCAGATTTCTCCATAAGTTTCAAGTCCACCAAAAATCTTTCTACCCCTCATAGAAGGCCTAGAATATTTAACTGTAACATCCGTTAATCCAACCTTTTGTTCCAAAGTAGAGAACGGGCTTGGAGCTGGAGTTTCTATCTGTGCATTTAGGGTAACACACATTAAACCAACAAATAATAGTAGTGCAACTTTTTTCATATGATAATGTTTTTAAGTGATTAGTGGAACAAAGCTAAAGATAAACCCCACCTCTATTTGTTAATAAATCCTTAAAAGGATTGAGATGAAATCAAAAGCGTTCCAGTTTCAAATTTACAATTTTGTTTAACTTATTTTTTATTTTATTAAACAATATAATTTTATCTTTGTGTAAACTTAATTTGATGCAACTCTATCAATTAAAATCGAAACAAGTATTCCCAATTACCAAAAGGGAAGCATGGGATTTTCTGTCTGATCCAAAAAATTTAGCAGTAATTACACCATCCCATATGGGGTTTCATATTTTGGCAGGAGCTGACCGACCTATGTTTCAAGGTCAGGTCATCCAATATATAGTAAAGCCTTTTCCAATGGTATCCACTAAATGGGTCACCGAAATAACCCATGTAAAAGATGGAGAATACTTTGTGGACGAACAGCGTTTTGGCCCATATGCGCTATGGCATCATAAACACTTTTTAAAAGAAGTTCCCGAAGGTGTGGAAATGGAAGACATTATTGATTATAAATTACCCTTTGGATTTTTAGGCCGTTTGGTTCATCCGATTTTGGTTAAAAAACAATTACAGAAAATTTTTGAGTTCCGTGAACAAAAACTTGCGGATTTATTCGGGAAAGTATCGGGTACAAAAAATCAGTTGAGTATATCAAAAATATAATATGAAAAAGAAGATATTGTTGATTGGAGGCTCTTACGGTATTGGTTTGGAAATGGCCAAAAAGCTATCCAAAGACCATCACGTTTTTGTGGCAAGCCGAAGCTCTGAACTACTTTCTAATCCAAATATTACCCACATTCCATTTGATGCACTAAAAGAAGATATTTCTGAAAAAGTAATTCCCGAAAAATTGGACGGCTTTGTATATTGTCCTGGCAGCATCAACCTAAAACCATTTAAGACCATGGGAATTGACACCATTCAAAACGATATGGAAATCAACTTTTTCGCATTGGTAAAAGCAGTCAAGTCAATTATCAATAGAATGAATGAAGGTTCGAGTATGGTTTTTTTCAGTACGGTTGCTGTTGGAACTGGAATGCCTTTTCATACTAGTGTTGCAGCTGCAAAAGGTGCCATTGAAGGTTTTGCGCGAGCATTGGCTGCCGAATATGCCCCAAAAATCCGAGTAAACGTTGTTGCCCCTTCATTGGTCGATACACCTTTATCCGAACGGTTATTGAGTAACGACAAGAAAAAAGAACTGATAAATCAAAGACACCCCATGAAAAGGGTTGGAAAAACTGGAGACATTGCCAACATGGCTACTTTTCTATTGGATTCCAATAATTCTTGGGTTACAGGTCAGGTAATCGGTGTTGATGGAGGTATGTCCACATTAAATGTAAACTAATGCAGGATAAAATTATCATTTTTTGGTTTAGACGCGATTTACGACTGGATGACAATGTTGGACTTTACCATGCCCTTCAAAATGATGTATCTGTGCTTCCAATCTTCATTTTTGACCCAGAAATATTAGAACAGTTACCAAAAAATGATGCACGAGTCACTTTTATCCATGATCAACTTCAAAAACTGAATAAGCAACTAGGCACAGATTATGGTAGCGGAATAGCTCAATTTTATGACCCACCCAAAAAGGTGTTCAAAAATTTAATCGAAGAATACCATATTGACGCAGTCTATACCAATCACGATTATGAACCGTATGCAAAAAAACGCGATAAGGAAATAAAGGAGTTCTTGGAAGAGCATAATATCCAGTTCAACACCTTTAAGGATCAAGTGATATTTGAAAAAGACGAAGTGGTCAAAGATGATGGAGACCCGTATGTAGTTTACACTCCCTACATGCGCAAATGGAAAGAGAATTTTAATCCAACTAGTAATTTAAAGGAGTACGATAGCATAAATCACCTTAGTGACAAACTATTCCAATCCAAATCTCTGCCACAACTTTCTTTAAAAGATTTAGGGTTTGAGGAAGCTTCCATTAAAGTTCCCGATTTTACAGTCACTTCAGATCTGATTCAAAATTATGAGGACACACGGGACTATCCCGCAAAAGAAAATGGCACTTCCCGTTTAGGTCCACACCTGCGTTTTGGTACTGTTTCCATTCGAAAAATGGTAAAAAAAGCCATAGACGAAAAGAATGAAACCTTTTGGAACGAGCTGATTTGGCGTGAATTTTTCATGCAAATTTTATGGCATTTTCCGCATACGGTCAATTCGGCATTCCGACCAAAATACGATAGAATTGAATGGCGAAACAATGAGTCGGAATTTGAAAAGTGGAAAAAGGGAGAAACAGGTTATCCCCTGGTGGATGCTGGAATGCGAGAATTGAACCAAACTGGGTACATGCACAATCGTGTTCGAATGCTCGTGGCCAGTTTTCTTTGTAAACATTTGTTAATTGATTGGCGTTGGGGAGAAGCCTATTTTGCCGAAAAACTGTTGGATTACGAAATGGCCAGCAATGTGGGCAATTGGCAATGGGCCGCTGGAAGTGGTGTGGATGCTGCACCCTACTTTAGGATTTTTAATCCGACCACGCAGATCAATAAGTTTGACAAGGACAAAAAATACATTGACACTTGGGTGCCAGACCTTCAGGAATTGACTTATCCAGAACCGATGGTCGACCATAAAATGGCGCGTGAACGCTGTTTAAAAACCTACAAAGAAGCGGTCAGTTGAAGCTTTTTCTTTAATTTTATTACCTGTTGATGAAGTTTCGTTTCAGACTCTTGAAGAAAGATGAAATCAACAGTTTATAACTAACTCAAAACCTTTAAAATGAAGAAAATTTCAACCTTACTCCTTTTGGGAATGGTGACCTTAAACCTCTCCGCCCAAAAGATGACCAAGGACAAAAAAGCTGTTGTTGCTTCCGTAGAGAAGCACAAGGACAACCTAATTAAAATCAGTGATTCCATTTGGGCACTGGCCGAGACCGCTTTTGAAGAATCTATTTCAGCAGAATTGTTGGCAGATTATGCCGAAGAAAATGGAATGACCGTAACTCGTGGGGTAGCGAATATTCCAACCGCATTTATCGCTACTTATGGTTCTGGATCACCAGTAATTAGTGTGTTGGGTGAATTTGATGCGCTTCCTGGACTTTCCCAAAACACGGTACCGACCAAAGATCCAAGAATTGAAGGCGAACCAGGTCACGGTTGCGGACACAATATGTTCGGTGCTGCAAGTTTGGGAGCTGCTATCGCAATCAAAGAGCAAATTGAAGCTGGAACCATAAAAGGAACCGTTAAGTTTTTCGGAACTCCTGCAGAAGAAAAATACTTTGGTAAAGTGTGGATGGTAGAAGCTGGACTTTGGGACGATGTTGATGTAAATGTAAGCTGGCACCCTGCTGCTCAAATTGAAGCCGACGTTCAAAGTGGTCTTTCCTTAATAGATTTTATGGTTGAATTCTATGGTCAGGCTGCCCATGCCTCTGCAGACCCATGGAATGGACGTAGCGCTGCCGACGGATTAGAATTATACACAACAGGTATCAACTATTACAGAGAGCATATTAAACCAACTTCTCGTATCCACTACCACATTCAAGATGGCGGACAAGTGGTTAACGTAGTACCTGATTATGCAAGATTGTGGGTACGTGTACGTGACCCTAAAAGAGAGGTGATGCTTCCAACTTTTGAACGAGTTAAAGCGATGGCCGAAGGTGCTGCTATCATGGCGAATGTAGAATACAAATACTCCTTGATTTCTGGTATTTATGAAACCTTGGTGAATCGTGAGGGAGGCAAAATCATGCAAAACAACTTGGAGCTTTTGGGCCCTATCACTTATACCGAAGAGGAAGAAACCTATGGAAAAGCCATTCAAGAAGCTACTGGAAAACCACAAGTAGGTATGGACGGAGCAGTTTACCCCCTAAAAGAAACAGAAGCGCTTCCAGGTGGTGGATCTACCGATGTAGGTGATGTTAGTTGGAATGTACCTAACATTAATTTAGGTGTTACCGTAGCTCCAAAAGGAACTCCTTGGCACTCTTGGGCCGTGGTTGCCTGTGGAGGAATGAGCATTGGTCACAAAGGTATGATCTATGCCTCCAAAGCTATGGGGATGACCATGTTGGATCTTTTTGATGACCCAAAATTGGTGGAAAAAGTAAAAGAAGAATATAAAACCAGAAAAGGTGATGTAAAATATGAGGCCATGATCGATGGTCCTCCACCAATTCCTGGAAAATAAATTAAACTCAGGCCTGCTTTTGCAGGCCTTTTTTAACTCATTACCTATTACGCTATGAAAAATCCTGTTGTACAAACCTTTCCGTTAAGTTCACCTTGGCAGACCCTAGATCCATTTTTGTTCAGTGTGTACCATTTGGACCATTTTCCTAAAGGAAATGGAGAAATGGGCCCCGACGCCTCTTTATTGGCTGGCAGAAACTTGGGCAGTGATTTTGACCCGAGTAACGATTGGCGCATGTACCACGGACAAACCATTCCTGGATTTCCATACCATCCACACCGTGGTTTTGAAACCATCACTATTGTAAACAAAGGATATTGCGATCATTCCGATTCGTTGGGTGCCGCAGGAAGATTTGGAGAGGGAGATGTGCAATGGATGACGGCGGGAAGAGGTGTGCAACACTCTGAAATGTTTCCGCTGTTAAAAGATGATGTGGAAAATCCTTTGGAACTGTTTCAGATTTGGTTGAATCTTCCAAAAGCTGGAAAGTTTGTTGACCCTCATTTTAAAATGCTATGGAATGAAGATATACCTATTGTTGACGAAGATAACGCAACCATTAAAGTAGTTGCGGGTACGTATAAAAATATTGAACCCATTACTCCTGCCCCAGATTCTTGGGCAGCCAATCCAGAAAATGAAGTGGCTGTTTGGAACATTCACGTGAATGCTGATTCAGAATATGTTTTGCCAAAAGCAAGTTTATCGGTAAACCGTGTACTTTACTTTTATGATGGGGATGAAATCCATATCGGTGATAAAAAAATCAACCCGAATTTTGGAATTGTATTGGACCCTTCGGAAGATGTACATATTAAAACAGGTTCAAAAAAGGCTCATTTTATGCTTTTGCAAGGTAAACCAATCGGAGAACCCGTGGCAAAATATGGTCCTTTTGTAATGAACACCCAAGAGGAAATCCAAAAAGCGATGGAGGAATACCGTCTAACCCAATTTGGAGGATGGCCATGGCCACATGCCGATAATGTACACGAAAAAGATAAAGGTAGATTTGCCTTATACCCTGATGGAAAATTGGTGGAAAAAAGCTAGTTTTTTTGCACGCTATGGTAAATCCGTAGTTTCATATGGTTAATCCGTAAACTGAAAAGGGCAATCCCTAAATTTAGCTGTGGTTTTAGCATAGTTTCATGTATCTTGCTGAAAACAAACTAAATGAAACCCAGCCAAACCTTAATCCCAACCCTTTGGGTTGTGCTTCTTATTGGTCAGTTTTGTCTATCCCAAACAAAGGAATTGGACAGTCTTCAAAACCTGATGAAGACTGCTGATGATACTACTCAAGTAAAATTATTACGATCTCAAAGCATTGCTATACGTTCATTGGACGTTGAAAAGTCGATTGACCTCATTCAACAAAGTATAGAAAAATCCAGAGAAATTGAATATGCCCAAGGGGAAATCAAAGGAATATATACGCTGGCATTAACCCACGGAATGACCAGTAATTATGTGGAGTCGCTGGAATATTTGAAGCAATGTCTTGAACTAACCAAACAACATAATGATTTTGATACCCTAATCAATCTGTTTAACACCTTTGGAATTATTTACAAGCGAATCGGCGATTATCCCACCAGTCAAGAATATTACCTTGAAGGATTAAAAATTGCTGATTCCGTACAGTACTATGAAGACGTACATTTTATCTACGGAAACCTTGGATTGTTATATGATAAAATGGACGAAGATGAAAAGGCAATTGAAAATTACCAAAAAGCCATTGATAGTTACCAAAGGTCTGTCGAAAATTATGGAAGAGCATATAGCGAAACCTTTAAATCTAGTATGTATGCAGATATGGCAGAAATTGACCTTAAACACAAGGATTATGATGCGGCCTTAGAGAAACTTTTACCAGCAGCCACAATTTTTCAAAACAATAATAGCACCCTACAACTAAGCCAAGTCTATTCAAATATTGGTCTTTGTTACCTGAACTTAAAGCAATGGAGTCTTTCAGAAGACTACTTGTTAAAGTCGTTACAGACAGCAATAAAACACTCCTTAAAACAGGAAATCGCCCTAGCATATGAAAATCTGGCCAACCTTATGTTTCAGCAAAATAAAATGGAGAATGCCCTTGAATACTCCAATAAAAATCTAGAAGCACTAAAGGTTATGGGCGAATATGAGAACAAACAAAAAGCACATGACTTGGCAGCTCAAATACATGAGCAAATTGGCAATTATGGCAAAGCCAATGAACACCTCAAACAAAGTATGGTGTACCAAGACAGCCTACTCAACGAGACCAAAGTAAAGGAAATCCAAAACCTGCAAATACTTCACGATGTTTATATAAAAGACCGTGAGTTAAAGGAAAATGAACTGCAAATGGCCTTATTGGGCAGTGAAATTTCTTTGAACAACAAACGGATGACGTATTTAATTATTATTTCATTGCTTTTACTTTTTTCTGCCAGTTTGTTGTACTTCAGGTTTCGAAGCAAGAAAAAGAGCAATGCTGTTCTATTGGAAAAAAACACCTTGATTTCCGAACAGAACCAAACTATCGAGAGCATGAACAAGGAACTGGAAAAACGTATGCTCCGTGCCCAGATGAATCCGCATTTTATTTTTAATTCACTGAACTCCATCCAATCCCTGATTCATGCCAACGACCGAGAAAATGCACTCAATTATTTGTGCAAGTTTTCCAAACTGCTCCGTCAAGTACTGGAAAGCTCCATCAACATCAGTTTGTTGTTGAGCGAGGAAATCAAATTGCTAAAAATTTATGTGGAATTGGAAGCCCTTCGATTCGACAATAGTTTCCAATACGTCTTTCATATTGATGAAAATCTGGATGTGGATGCCCATGAAGTGCCCATGCTTTTGGTGCAACCCTATATTGAAAATGCCATCATCCACGGTTTAATGCCCAAAGAGGGTTCTAAACAATTAAACCTGTACTTCAACGATAGTCCAGAATTCATTGAATGTATCATCGAGGATAATGGAGTTGGCATCTCATCAAACCAAAACAAAAAACAAAGTGATAGAATCTCAAGAGGCATGTCGATTACTGAAAAACGTATCGATGCCCTGAAGAAATTCACCAATCTTGATTTGGTTCAAATTGAAAACCTGAACAAGGGTACTGCGACTGGAACTCGCGTCACGATTTTAATTCCGAAAGAAGACTAAATTACATGCGTACTATTTTCGCACCAATAGCCCTAAGTCGTTCATCAATGTTTTCGTAACCGCGATCGATCTGCTCAATATTATGAATGGTAGATGTACCATTGGCAGATAAGGCGGCAATCAACAATGAAACACCTGCCCTAATATCTGGTGACACCATGGTCGTAGCTTTCAAGGTAGATTTAAAATCATGACCAATTACGGTAGCACGGTGTGGATCACAAAGAATGATCTTGGCACCCATATCTATCAACTTATCCACAAAGAAAAGTCGGCTTTCAAACATTTTTTGGTGAATAAGCACCTCTCCTTTTGCTTGAGTAGCCACCACCAAAATAATACTTAACAAATCGGGCGTTAAGCCTGGCCAAGGTGCATCGGCAATTGTGAGGATAGATCCATCAATAAAATTCTGAATCTTATATCCTTTATCGTGTTTAGGAATAAAAATGTCGTCGCCTTTTCGCTCAACTGTAATTCCCAATTTTCTAAATACATTCGGAATCAATCCTAAATCGTCCCAACTCACATTTTTAATGGTCAGTTCGCTTTGGGTCATGGCAGCCAATCCAATCCAGCTTCCAATTTCGATCATATCGGGCAACATGGTGTGCTCGGTACCTCCCAAGGAATCAACTCCCTCAATGGTCAATAAATTAGAGCCGATTCCAGAGATTTTGGCTCCCATTCTGTTGAGCATCTTGCACAATTGTTGCAAATAGGGTTCGCAGGCTGCATTATAAATGGTAGTGGCTCCTTTTGCCAAAACAGCGGCCATTACAATATTGGCTGTACCTGTAACCGAAGCTTCATCCAACAACATATAGGTTCCTGTAAGCTTTTCAGCCTCTACCCCATAAAAGTGCTCTTCTTTGTTATAACGGAATTTGGCGCCAAGTTTAATAAATCCTTCAAAGTGGGTATCCAACCGTCTTCTTCCAATTTTATCCCCCCCTGGCTTGGGAATGTATCCCTTACCAAATCTGGCCAATAATGGCCCAACCAGCATAATGGAACCTCTTAACCCTCTACCATCTTGTTTAAACTGGTCGGATTGCAAATAGTCCAAGTTCACATCATCTGCCTTGAAGGTATAGGAACCCTTGCCTTTCTTTTGGATTTTTACACCCAAATCTTCCAATAAGGCAATCAATTTATTGACATCTACAATGTCGGGAATGTTGTTTATGGTAATTTTTTCTTCTGAAAGTAATACTGCGCAAAGAATCTGTAATGCTTCGTTCTTTGCCCCTTGGGGTGTTATGCTACCGTGAAGTTGGTGTCCACCCTCAATACGAAATGTACCCATGTATTTCTTTGGAGTTTAATATCTTTTTTTGCGACCTCTTTGCCCACCTTTTTTGCTTCCTCCTCGATTGGATTTGGACAATCTGTTTTTTAAGAACTGTCCACTATCCGTTAGATTTTCACCATCCTTGGCCAAATCAATCTCACCATTGCTCAACTCCTTTAGGTGGCCAAAAATCACTATGTCTTCCACGGTGTCCTTATTCCAGTTTAGGTAACATTTTTTCATGTGATTGGCAATCGTATATTCCAATCCTGAACGCATGTCTCCCTTTTCCCATTTTACTGCAACATCGATCATTCGCTTAATGTTGTTGCCGTAAAAACGATATTTTGGAAAGTTTTGAGGATAGCCCAATGGTTCTGGGCGCTGCTGCAAAATTTCTTTGGAGGTTATCGGAAAAGGAGAATCCACATCCAATTTAAAATCGGCCATTATGAACAATTGATCCCATAATTTATGCTGAAAATCGGGAACATCGCGCAAATGCGGTTGAAGGTTACCCATCACGCTGATGATGGCCTTGGCCATTTTATTGCGCTCCTCACGGTCTTCAATGGTTACGGCATGATCGACCATCTTCTGAAAATGACGACCGTACTCTGGAATAAAAAGCTTAGGACGCTCTGTATTGTATTCTATATTTTCTACTGAGTTCAAACTAAATGTATTATGAAAATTAATCAACGGGAAGTATTTCCATTAACGTACGCAAATTAATAAAATTATGGCAAATCAAGGCTTTAGAGCGAAATTACGCCTTCCACAACCGATACTTCCTTATATTTTTCGATAACCGCATCGGGACTTTCCAGGTTTACCGTAATTGACAAACTGGTGTAAGTGCCTTTTTTTGATTTTTTGGATTCTATTACAGCGCCCGTATTATCAAAAATATCATGGATTTGGGCAATGCGTTTCTCATCGGTAGGTACAATAAATTTATACAGGTAATCGGATGGCCAACTGGTGTTTTCCAACAACTGCTCCTTCAACCTTGCATAAAATTCATCTGAATTATCCTTATCCATGCTTCATTTTTCTACAAATATATGGCTTAGAGCACAATTTTTTTTACTTGGGGCTATTTCATTACTTTGTATTGTTAAATTAATGTGTTTGGGCAAGAACAAAGTTGTTATTACAGGAGCACCTGGAACTGGAAAAACTTCCATCGTAAAAGTTTTGGAGGAACAAGGGCATATTTGCTACCATGAGATCATTCGCGACATGACCTTAAAGGAAAAGTCAAAAAGTGGTTTGGCAGAATTTATCTCCAATCCTTTGGTATTTGCAGATGACGCCATGCAGTTCAACAAAGATTTGCTTCACGGAAGAACAGCACAGTATATAAATGCGCTGGACAACCTTGAGCCCATCAGTTTTTTTGATAGAGGTATACCAGATGTATTGGCCTACATGGATTTTTTTGGTCAGCATTATGATGAAGAATTTGAACATCCCTGTAAAATACATCGGTATGACATTGTTTTTATAGTGCCACCTTGGAAAGATATTTACGTTTCGGACAATGAAAGATTGGAAACTTTTGAAGAAGCCGAACATTTACATCATGCCTTGGTAAACACGTACACACAATTTGGCTATAACCCCATCGAAGTGCCAAAAGATACGGTCCTAAATAGGATTGATTTTATTTTGGAAACACTTAAAAATCCTTAGTGCGAAAAGAGACAACTTCCATTTTAAGGGGATTTTGGGGTCATGATGATTTTCGGGGCTCCCAAAAAAACATCATCGATACTGTTTTATCGGGCAAGGATGTATTGGCTTTAATGCCCACAGGTGGAGGCAAATCCATTTGCTACCAAGTGCCTGCTTTGGTGAACGAAGGTATTTGCATTGTGGTCTCTCCTTTGGTTGCCTTGATCCAAGATCAAGTAAGTCAACTTAAAAAGCGAGGAATAAAAGCTGTTGCCCTTACAGGTGGCATTTCTGTTGAAGAACTCAGCAACCGATTGGACAATTGCCTTTATGGCAATTATAAATTCCTATACCTCTCAACAGAGCGATTACAACAAAGTATGGTTCAGGAGCGCATTCAACAAATGAATGTGAACCTTATTGCGATTGATGAAGCGCATTGTATATCGCAATGGGGCAACGATTTTAGACCTGCCTATCTGGGCTGTTCCATTTTGCGGGAACTAATACCAGAAACACCCATCATCGCACTGACAGCCACAGCAACACCAAGGGTAATCGAAGATATTTTAGAAAACCTGAACCTAGAACAGGCTTCGGTTTTTAAGGATTCTTTTTTACGCTCCAATATTATATTTAAGGTAAAACATACCGAGGACAAACTTTATCAGCTTAAAAAATACCTAACTAAAATAGACGGAAGTGGAATTGTGTATGTCCGCTCCAGAAAAGCATCCATTACCATCGCCAACTATTTGAATGAAAATGGTTATTCTGCCTCCTTTTTTCATGGGGGAATTCCAAAATCAGAAAAAGAGAAAAAACTGAATGAATGGTTAGTCGGAAAAGTACGGGTCATGGTCGCCACAAATGCCTTTGGAATGGGCGTGGACAAACCTGATGTTCGTTTGGTGGTGCACTATCAAATTGCGGATAGTCTGGAAAGTTATTTTCAGGAAGCTGGAAGAGCCGGAAGGGATGGAAAATCCTCCACAGCGATTATTTTAACCTCAAAAGAGGATGAGGAACGGGCCAAACAACAATTTTTATCGGCCTTGCCCGATGTCAATTTTGTAAAAACCGTCTATTCCAAACTCAACAATCACTTTCAAATTTCGTACGGTGAATTGGTTTCTGAACCATTGGCTTTTAAGTTCAATGAGTTTTGTCAGCACTACAACTTTAATCCCAACATGGCTTTTAATGCCCTTCGGATGTTGGACCAAAATTCAGTGTTATCCCTTTCCGAAAACTTTAAGGAGAAAACTACCCTACAATTTGTGGTGTCCAAAGCTGTTATATTCGATTATTTGGATAAAAACCGTAAAACAGCACCGATAATTCAGACCATATTGCGCACCTATGGCGGAATTATGGAATACGAAACTAAAATCAGTCTGGATTTACTTTCGAAAAAAACTGGCGAAAGCGAGGCTAAGCTCAAAAAAATAATGGAGCAATTGTTGGCTGATGGGATGGTGGAGTATCAAAACAACACCAGCGACCTTGAAATTACTTTTTTGGTTCCCCGTGAAGATGACCATACCATTAATCCCTTCGCAAATAAAATTAAGGAACTCAATGCCGTGAAACAGAACAATATGGCTGCGATGTTGGGCTACATCAAAAATAAAAAGGTGTGCCGCAACGTGTATTTGTTGAATTATTTCGGAGAAAAAAATGCAGAAAAGTGTGGCACCTGCGATATTTGCACAAAAAAGAGCAAGCTTGTCTCTCCCCACGAACTGGAGCAACGCATATTGGAATTGCTGGACCTAGGCCCACATTCCTCCCGCAAGTTGGAAAAAGTTACTGGTGCGAATGAAAAGGATTTGCTTAAAACATTGCAACGTCTTCTGGAAGATGAAGTGGTTGCTTTAAATTTTAAAAATGAGTACATCAAAAAATAACCCCCTTCGTATTGTATTTATGGGCACCCCCGATTTTGCTGTGGGGACCTTGGATCAACTTTTAAAAGCCGACTTTAATGTGGTTGGGGTCATTACTGCCCCAGACAGACCTGCTGGTCGTGGTAGAAAGGTTCAAGAATCGGCAGTAAAACAATTTTCTGTTGCTCATAATTTAAAGGTATTGCAGCCCACCAATTTAAAGGATGAGGACTTCTTGGAGGAATTGAAAAGTCTTGAGGCCAATCTTCAGGTTGTGGTTGCCTTTAGAATGTTACCCAAAGCTGTTTGGCAAATGCCAACATATGGCACCTTTAACCTTCATGCTTCCCTCCTGCCCCAATATCGTGGAGCAGCTCCTATAAATTGGGCCATTATAAATGGTGAAACGGAAACTGGAGTAACCACCTTTTTTATTGATGAGAAAATAGATACTGGAAATATTATCCTTCAAAAAACAGAAAAGATACTTCCCGAGGATAATGTGGGATCCTTGCACGATAAATTAATGGCTATCGGAGGTGAGTTGGTCGTAGAAACTTGCCAACAGATTGAAGCTGGAACAGTAATTCGAAAAGTACAACAGGAAAGTTCGGAATTAAAGGCAGCGCCAAAAATTCATAAAGAAACCTGCAAAATTGATTGGAACACAAGCTTGGAACAGATTCAAAACCATATTCGTGGGTTGAGCCCATACCCTGGTGCTTGGACTACCATGATCAATGGGGATAAAGAAGAACAAATCAAGATATTTTCTACAGAAATAGAGCTTACAGAGCACAACTACAACATTGGAACACTGGTGTTGGAGAAAAAATCACTTAAAGTTGCAGTGAAAAATGGCTTCATTATATTATTGGAACTTCAGTTACCTGGTAAACGTAGAATGAAGGTAGGTGATATTCTAAATGGCCTAAATTTGGAAAATGAAGCCCATCTTCGCTAAACCCTTGCTAGGCTTGGGCTAGCTAAAACTTGTCGTTTTTTTCCCACTTTATCAACAAACGTTTCAAGTTATCAACAAAAAGCTCTATTTCCCTTGGTTTTACTTGCGTTACTGGAGAATCCATATAAATTTGTTTAGCATTAAAATTATATTAACAACAATTAATTTAATTCCATTATGAACAAAACAGAATTAATCGATGCTATGGCAGCTGATGCTGGCATCACTAAAGCAGCAGCAAAAAAAGCATTGGAATCTTTCTTGGGAAATGTAGAAGGAACTCTTAAAAAAGGAGACAGAATTTCTTTGGTAGGTTTCGGATCTTGGTCAGTTTCTAAAAGAAGCGCTAGAGAAGGTAGAAACCCTCAAACTGGTCAAACCATCAAGATTGCAGCTAAGAACGTAGTAAAGTTCAAAGCAGGAGCAGAATTGAGCGGTGCAGTAAACTAATCAATTTTTTATTTAATATATGAAAGCACTCCTTTTAGGGGTGCTTTTTTAGTTGAAATAGGTACTTCTTTTTTTGCAAATATTGATTATTATGTTAAATTTAAGAACACGAATCCTATAACTATGGTGAGTTACGAGCCTAAAAAGGGAAATTTGCTTGTTGCGGAGCCTTCGCTTACCGGAGATGTTTCCTTTAATAGATCTGTGGTTCTCATTGCAGAGCACAACCATGAAGGTTCAGTGGGTTTTATATTAAATAAACCCTTGGATTATACCATTTGTGATTTGGTTTCTGAAATCACAATTCCATTTCAAGTATTTAACGGCGGCCCTGTTGAGCAGGACAATCTTTACTTTATTCATAAAGTGCCTCACTTGATTGAAAACAGTATTGAAATATCTGATGGTATCTTTTGGGGCGGCAATTTTGATAAAACCGTAGAACTTATCAATGGAGGTACCATTTCACAACAGGATATACGATTCTTTTTAGGGTATTCAGGATGGGGTTCCCAGCAGTTAGACCAGGAACTATCCTCCAAATCGTGGGTAGTGGTGCAAAATGAATATGAAAGCAGTATCCTAGAAAAATCTGCCATTGCATTTTGGAAAGAAAAAATGGTGGAACTGGGAGGTGATTATCTGCTTTGGTCCAATGCCCCCGAAAATCCTTCGCTTAATTAGCCTGTGAAATTCTAGCTTTCGCATTCAATTTACCGACCAAGCTTTTGGCAACGGTATTTCCGAATACTTTTTTCCTGTATTTACTTATGGATTGAATTCCCATGATGGTATTGGTAATGAACAACTCATCCGATTTCTGCAGTTCAAATGGAGATATGGATGCCTCCTGCAGTTCTAAACCCTCAGTGGCTTCGATAATTTCCATCAACTTTTTACGAATAATACCATCCAAACAACCATCGCTTAAAGGTGGGGTTTTAATTACATTATCTTTTACCAAAAATAAGTTTCCGTTTATGGACTCCACCACTTGTTTTTCGTTGTTGACCAATAAACAATTAGAATAACCATTTTCCTTGGCAAAGACACTAGCCACTACATGTAAAACTTTATTGGAAGTTTTAAGAGTGCTCAACATGTCTTTGTTTACATAGAAATCCTTAAAAAGCTCTACTTCATAATCACCATCTTCCAAAATATAAAATGGTGAGTCCAGAGCTGAGGTTTCAATTACATAGGACACATTATTGGTCTCTGGGGTATACAATCCCCCATCATTCCTAAATACAGTCAATCTAATTCTAACCGAATTATCTCCCAAGGCGTTGGCTTCGATAGTTTTCTTGATTTCTTCTTCCAAGAATTCCAACGTAAATTCCATAGGAATCTCCATACGAAGAATTCGCATGGATGCCATCAACCTAAAATAATGGTCCTCCCAAAAAAATACAGTTCCATTTACACAACGAACTGTCTCAAAAAGGGCATCGCCATATTTAAGTCCTCTGTTGTTGGCAGTTAATAGCGTTGAATCTTCAGCAAAAAGTGCTCCGTTAAAATTAACCATGAAAAAGTCCCGATTTTTTAGCGGGACAAAGATACAGCTTACTGGAGAATTGGTTTAGGTGGAACCCAAAACCTGTTTTAAATCGGATACTTGGTTTTCCCAAAGCATTTTAGCTTCGTCCACCTCGTCATCTTCAGCAAAATCCGTTATAAATAGAGATACATCTTTGGTTATTTCGTCTACGATAATGCGCATTTCAAAAAATGAACCGTCCTCATTTTCCTCCCAAGCAAATTTTACGAATTCCTCGCTTTTTCTTTTCAACATTTTGGCCTTTTCTTCGGCCCCGTCCCAAATAAAAGTAAACATTTCACCGCGTGAATTCACATTATCGGCGTACCATTCTGACAAGCCTGATGGGGTGGCAATATAATTGTATAGCAACTGAGGTGAAGCATGGATTACAAACTCCAGTTCAAATTTAGTCTTATCACTCATGTTAGCGTTCTTTAATTCCTTTTCGACATTTGATATAATTTGGGAAGATAAAAAAATAAATATCAAATAATAAATTAATAATGAATTTTGATTCAGCGAAAATTTAAACATATATTTGCACCCGCTTAGCAAAAATCATGGCGAGGTAGCTCAGCTGGTTAGAGCGTCGGATTCATAACCCGGAGGCCGAGGGTTCAAGTCCCTCTCTCGCTACAAAAATCAAAGTCATTTAGCTGTTTTAGTTGAATGGCTTTTTTTTGTGCCCGATATTTTCCCGATAATTTAAATGACCATATGACTTCGACTTATTTAAAATATATAATTCAACACTCATTGTGATAATAAAAGCTATAAGATTTGACGGGGGTATACCAAAAATTAAAAAAGACCAGGCCCCTTTCCTATAGAGTTGTGAAGGCACTTAATTCTTTACGTGTGAATCGTTTTGATATTACAAAATAAACCTTAACAACTAGCCGTAATTAACCCACCTTTTTATTGAACTTTCAGGCTATGGTTTTTGGATATGTATAGGAAGGCATAAATTATGGAATTCCAGACATCGATTAACCTAATAAACCCCTTCAATCAACTAAGTTACCATTGCCAATGTTCTGGATTACAGAATATTAATTAAAATTCCCATCTATACATTTTGGTCAACAGTTCACACATAGCTCCACAATATTAATTAGTAAAGTAGTATTTTATAAAGGTGTTGATTTATCCAATTTAAATTATCCAATTATGAAAACTAATCTTATCTCCGTAATTATTATTGGAATGATGCTTTTTAGTTCATACTCATGCAAAAACAAAAGGGAAGCAAAACCTGAAAAAGTGGTGGAAGTAGAATCTCCAAAATTGAAAAGCATAGAAGTTAATGACTATACCATCAATTATCTTGATATTGGGAAG
This sequence comes from Flagellimonas zhangzhouensis, assembly GCF_900102925.1. Taxonomy (GTDB): domain Bacteria; phylum Bacteroidota; class Bacteroidia; order Flavobacteriales; family Flavobacteriaceae; genus Flagellimonas; species Flagellimonas zhangzhouensis. The sequence continues at coordinate 1,413,828 of NZ_FNKI01000002.1, forward strand.
GGAGAGCCTGTAGTTTTTGTTCATGGTGGTGTAGGTGATTATCGCACTTGGGAAGCTCAAACAGAAGTTTTTTCAGAAGATTATAGGGTAATTGCCATAAGTAGACGTTATGCACACCCAAACAAACAGGAAGCCAATGAAACTAACGATTATTCCGTAACTCAACATTCAAATGACCTTACTCAATTTTTAAAAGCACTTAATTTAGGTCCCGTACATCTAGTTGGGCATTCTTATGGTGCTTTTACATCTTTAATGGCAGCATTAGAAAATCCAGAATTAGTAAAAAGCCTCACACTTGGTGAACCACCAGTTGTGTCATTCTTGCAGTATACTTCTGATGGTGAAACTATAGGTAATGATTTTATTATGAATGTGGTGATGCCTTCGGCTCAAGCCTTTAATAGTAATAATGATAAAAAAGCAGTTGAACTATTTATTGGAAGTATTTTAACTGATAGTCTCCATTTCTCGAAAGCAACTGAAAAGGAAAAGAAACTAATGATGGATAATGCGTTCGAACTTAAAGGTATTTTATTAACTGAAAATCCATATCCGCCATTAGTGTGTGAAGATTTAAATAAATTAAATAAACCTACCTTACTTATAAAGGGTGATAGGTCTCCTAAAGTTCTCACAGTTATTACTGACGAGTTATCAAAATGTATAGTTAATAGCGAAGTAAAAGAATTATCAAATGCATCTCATGGTTTAGAATATCAAAATCCTAATGAGTTCAATAAAATTGTCCTTGAATTTATAGGTAAGCATTGATGTATAAAAGGCAGCTTGTAAAAACATGTAAAAGGAATAACGGCTGAATTAGGTGCGTCAGCGGAAAGTGATTGCACATTTTCCCATTACTGACGCTTACATTTACACGTTACCGAAGTTCAGTTAAACGATAATAACCACCCCTTTAAAAGTGTAATCATTAAAAAGTTAACAATTCCCCTTCCATATATTCTTCATCACCAGTTAAATTACCCTCAATATCATAATAATACACAGTTCCATTTCCATTGATCAAGGTTCCTTTTTTCATTGGATTCCCCTTTCCGTCAAAACAAGAAATCACCTCCATAAGCCTTTCCCTATTAAATAACTTGACCATGGATAATTGACCATTTTCATGATAATACTCCCATTCTCCATTCCTGCTGCCCGTTAGTGTGTTACCCTTGGCTTGTAATTTTCCGTCTTCATAAAAGAACTTCCATTCTCCCGACTCATATGCATCTTTAAAGTTCCCCGTAGAAATTAAACTTCCATTCATGTTATATTCTTTGTATAGACCTTCCCTACTGCCATCAACATAGGTTTCCAACTCATGTTGCTGTCCATTTTCATAAAAAGTCTTCCATTCTCCTTTCTTTTTACCATTATGGTAAGTTCCAACTTCTTTCAACTGTCCCGTTTCGTAGAATTTTTTCCAATTGCCATGCTCTTTTCCGTTTGCATAATTCCCCTCTTCCAATATTTGACCAGTTTCATCGTATCTAGCAAAAATTCCATGTTGCTCCCCATGCATATGATCTTTTACTTCTGCCAATCGCCCGTTTTCATGATATGACTTCATTTCACCGTCTGGTTTGTCATCTACAACATTGACCATTACAGCCAATTGGCCATTTTTATGATAAGCTTTCCAAAGTCCTACATGCTTGCCATTCTTTATCATTCCAACTTCCTTCAATTCACCAGTATCGTAATAGGTTTTGGTTTCTTGTGCATGTAAAATTGAGCTTAAAACTAGAAAAAGGGTAATAGAAAGATGCTTCATTATTGACTAATTGATTGGTTTATTTAGTTGAGGTTAAGAATTGGTCTATTTAGGAACGATTAAAATACCAGTAAAGTATCCAGTACTGTTTGCCGAACTATACATTTTAGAATTTCATTCTCAGATTATTACATATCACCATTAAAATTCGTAACATAATTGTACATCACTTTTCCAATAAGTTATCCTAATTACATAAAAACCATATCTTTAGAGAAACCAACCTCCAATGATCAAGTTCTTCAGGAAAATCCGCCAGCAATTACTTTCAGAAGGAAAAACGGGAAAATACCTTAAATATGCCGTTGGAGAAATTGTACTTGTGATGATTGGTATTCTTTTGGCTCTGCAAGTGAATAACTGGAACACCAAACAAACGGAGAGTAGGGCATCAAAAAACCTCATGGACAGATTGCTTATCGAAAGCTACAACAACAGAATGGCCATTGATAAGAATATTGCTGAAATTAAATCATTGATGACTGATGCTGAGCATTTTTTACAGCTTATGGGGGAAGATTTTGCCGACAAAAATCAACAAACTGTTGACTCTCTAATTTACTCTATTCTAACCTCACCAAATTTAAGCCATAAATCTTCCACCTTAAATGAGGCCTTAAGTTCTGGTGAAGTATCGTTAATAGCTTCAGACAGCTTGCGTGACTACTTATATCAAATCCCAAGTATTTATGCAAATATCCAGCAAACAGAGGATATAGAAAATAACGATGGTTCAAACAATTTTGTTCCTTATCTCTACGACAATATTTCATTAAGACAAGTTGACTACAGGTTCGCCCCCATTAAAGATAGGATAGGCAAAAGTAAGCTTGTTCCCCAGGACAACAGGATTATCTTAAAGGATAGAAAATTTGAAAGTATGGTGGATAACAAATTGTTCCTTTTAAACAATATGCTGATCAAGAATCAAGAATATGAAACATTGAACAATAAAGTGATTCAATTGTTGGAGAAAGAAACTCAAGAATATGAATAGAATTACTTATCAATATTGGCCAATTTAAATGAAGTGGTAAAATGTCAACTAAAACAGTAAATACCCTTCTAAACTTTCTTATTTATAGAGAAAGTACCGTAAGTTGTGATTTAGAGAATTAAAATAATCGATGAAAAGAAGGAATTTGCCCTTATTGATTATTATAGCTAGCGCCATTTTAATAGCTATAAATTTTATTTTCTTTTCTGATGATATGGGTCTGGGGTTTTGGATGCGTATTCTATCAAGTTTAATGATAATATTGGCAATGTATGTAACTATTAAAGGACGGGATAATGAATAGTAATGAGTTGTTGGTGTTAAATAATCAACCAAAAATTAAACTTATAATTATCACTTGAAAGTTCAAATAAACGATAAAATTCTTTGTAGGATTAAGGCAAGCTCATGGAAAAAATAACATTTATTTTATTCTTATTCATAGCCAATATATTGACAAGTCAAATCAGAGCACCAAAAATGACCGAGGAGTTCAAGCTTGAATATGGTCAAAAGATTCTTGAAAATACCACTAGGCTATTGTCCAGGTCAAAAGATACCACATATGCCGATTATTGGAACTTGGCACTTGCCCATTGTTTATTATCGGAAGACATAGCCAAAGTAGAAGCTCTGTTATTGAAAAGTAAAGCCAAGAACAATGTTAAGTTTCAAGGTTTGATTGATGATAGTTCAAGATATTATGGAAGTATCGAAAAACTTCCATTTCATGAAATGTTGGGTAAGAAATTCATTGATCTAATGGAAACCAAGGTAACACCTGATAAGGCAGAAATTGGACAAAATGTAACCGATAGTCATATTCCTGCAAAACAGTTGAACATTGATCTAAAAGAGACTATAAAAACTTTGTCTGCCAAAGATCAAAAATATCGGAGTTTGTCGAATTTTCTCCAAGACCAAACCCTGATTGAAAAGCAAAGGACCTTGGATGATGCCAATAGTGAGGCATTGTATAAGATATGTAAGAAACATGGTTATCCTGGAATTTCTTTAGTTGGTTCAAAATTTGCGTCCAATGCAGCTGTTATTATGACACATACAAACAAGTTGGAAGTTTTTAGTACATTATTTCCATATGCTTTGAAAGCATACCAAAATGAGGATTTGAGTGAAAACATATTCATACTTCTGGTGGACCGATATCATTGGAGAATGGATGGAAAGCAAATATTTGGTACTCAACCAGGGGTTCCTTTTTATGAGGAAAATCAAATTAAAGAGTTTAAAAAAAGGTATTTAATAGATTATCAGGTAAAATGAAAACAGTAAAGTTTAAATAAAAGATTGATTTAAAGCCTCCTAATCCCAGTTTATCAAGCCTTTTTTGGGAATTGCTAGGATTTATAAATAATCGCTATACGGCTGATGGTCAAATCGTTTTCCCTTGGCCTTGTATAGTGCATTAGCCAAAGCTGGCATCACGGGCGGAAATGCAGGTTCTCCCAAACCAGTTGGGTCAATGGAGTTTTCTACAAAACGGACTTCAATTTCCTTGGGCGCTTCGGTCATCCGAATAATTCTGTAGCGATCAAAATTCTGTTGTTCGGGTGTTCCATCCTTTATATCAAGTTTGCCATACATGGCATTTCCAATACCATCCACAATGGCTCCCTCTATTAAATTATTGGCGGCATCTGGATTTATTACAATTCCGCAATCTACGACACAATACACTTTTTGGACAACGGGAGCACCATTTTCCAAAGTCAAATCCACAACTTGGGCAGCATAGGTATTATGACAGAAGTAAGCAGAAACACCTCGATATACACCCTCTTTTTCTTCTCCCCAATTGGACATATCCCTTACCAATTTTAAAACGCCCGCGTAACGATCGGCATCGTAATCATTTCGTTCACCAACAGGGTTAGATTTTGCATTTTCCAATAACTCCAAGCGCAAGGAAATAGGATCTTTCCCCATTTCTTCTGCCAATTCATCTAAAAAAGACTGTTCGGCACTGGCCATAAAATTGGAACTAGGTGCCCTGAACGAACCTGATGTTATATTGGAAGGAATGATCCAATTCTCAGCTAAATAATTTTCAATCGTACCCGCAGGGAATCGATTTGCATATAATGGACTTTCGGGCGTTCCTCCAGCATTTACCTGTAATCCTAATAAACTATTGTCATCACCTAAAGCTGCCTTATATTTTGCCATATAGGTTGGCCTGTAGATTCCTGAAGTCATATCATCTTCCCGAGAATACACCAATTTGATGGGTGCGTTCATTTTTTGCGAAACTATGGCTGCTTCTACCAACCAATGGGCATAGGAACGTTTTCCGTATCCACCGCCCAATCTTGTCATTTCAATTTCAATGTTCTCCAAGGGTATTCCCAAACGTGCTGATACTGTTTTTTCTGTAAACTCGGGCTTTTGTAATGGACCTGATAAGAATGCACTGTTTTCGGTCACATGGGCAAAAAAGTTCATAGGTTCCATACAATTGTGGGCCAAAAATGGTGCAGAATAGGTTTTTTCTACAATTTTACTTGCTTGTGCGAAGACCTTTTCGGGGTTTCCGTCTTTTCGCTGCTCGGTTCCCTTGGTAGAAACCAATTGTTTCATTTTATCCATATGATCCTTACTGGATTCCAAACCTGCTGGAAAAGTCAATGTTTGATCGGTTCCGAATCTATCCCTAGTAATCTCTAATGCATCGTTTAACTCCCACTGTATTTTTGACTCCAGTTGTTTTTTAGCTTGAATTACTTGCCAAGTTGATTCGCCAACTATCACCACCTTATCCATAAATGAGCAAGTATCAAAAAATTGCCATTTGTAATCCTCATTATAGGTTTTAATAGCAAATACATCCCTAATTCCAGGCAATGCTTTCACTTCTAAACCATCAAAATCCTTAAGTTTCATGCCAAAAGCTGGCGGTTGAACTAGCATTGCAATCAACATACCCTCTTTAAAAGTGTCGATCCCGAACAATGGCTTTCCAGTAATAATCTTTTTAACATCAACATTCTTTTGTGATGTTCCAATTAGTTTAAAGTCGTTGACCTCCTTTAAAGCTACATCTTCTGGAATAGGCTGTTGTGAAGCGGCAGCGACAAATTCCCCATAACTACCCGATTTATTACTTGCTGCATGAAACAATTGCCCGTCCGATGCTGTAATTTCATCCGCAGGGACTTGCCATGTCTCTGCTGCGGCTTGTTTCAACATTTGCTTTACGGTTGCACCTGCAGTTCGAAGACTTCGCCATCCTTGACGAATGGCTTGGCTTCCTCCTATAAATTGTCTTGTAAAGTTTTCGGTGTCCAACGGTGCCTGTTCCACTATCACATCTTTCCACAAAGCATCCAACTCTTCTGCAATGATCATAGGCATGGATGTCTTAACGTTCTGTCCTCCCTCAGGGTTTGGAGACATAATGGTAATTTTTCCGTTAGTGGCTATTTTTATATATCCACTTACTTTTATCCATTCTTCAGGCAGATTGTCGTTTACAGCAGTTGAATTATCCTTGCAAGACACCATCCAGCTAAAGCCCAAAAACAGCCCGCCCCCTGCCAAGGAGGAAGATTTTAAAAAAGTTCGTCTACTTAATTGGGCTGGTGTTACATCTATGCTCATGGTATTTTATTGAAAGTGATTCCATGAAATTACTGAAATAGATTGAAGATGGCATACAATAATCAAACACAATTAAAATGGCTACATTAAGTTACGTTTCAAACAATTCCAATATGCTGATCGATATCAACCCCAAACTACCCATGCGCAACAAAACTGTGACACTGGAATTTTACAAAAACCAGTTAGGTTTCAGGGTATTTGGCAGTGCGGATTTTGACGGTTATTTGATGATGGAAAAGGACCAAATACAAATCCATTTTTTTGAATTTAAATCCATTGACCCAAAAGAAAATTATGGTCAAGTTTATATTCGAACCGATAATATTAATGAATTATACCAATCTTTCTTGGATACTAAAACTTCAATCCATCCCGATGGTAGGCTAGAAATAAAACCTTGGGGGCAAAAGGAATTTTCAATACTTGATCCAGACAACAATTTGCTGACTTTTGGTCAATCAATGTAGTCCGTTTAAGGTTGAAATCCGCGCATCATGAATTGAAAAACTTCCCGATTAAGGAGCTTCTCATTTCTACCACAGTTATATTTTCTGCCATTTTTTACGAATCCAATAAATCAACTTCAAAAGAGTTCGCAAAACTTTCCCTTTAATTGCACAACCAATACTTTAGCTGCCTAACTAACTCAAAATTGTATGTTGAAATCAACCTCAACCCTACTTGTTTTGCTATTGTGTTTAAGTAATCTGCAAGCACAAAAGAGCAAAAAAGATGTCCTTAAAAAATTGGACGAACAAGCCGCAGCTTATGGCGAAATATCCCAGGAAATTTGGGAATTGGCCGAGGTCGGTTATCAAGAAGAGAAAAGTTCTGCCTTACTTCAAAAAACTTTACAAGATGCTGGTTTTACCATTAAGGCTGGAATCGCTGGAATCCCTACCGCGTTTGTTGCTGAATTTGGTATCGATGGTCCTGTTTTGGCTGTTTTAGGTGAGTTTGATGCATTGCCTGGTCTTTCACAGCAAGCTGTACCCGAAAAAAAACCTGCTGGAGGCATAGCTGGTCATGCCTGTGGCCATAACCTATTCGGAACTGCTTCCGTTGCGGCTGCAATTGCAGTAAAAGATTGGTTGCAAGCTACCAATACCAAAGGTAAAATCCGTTTTTATGGAACCCCAGCTGAAGAGGGTGGTTCTGGTAAAGTATATATGGTGCGTGAAGGGGTTTTTGATGATGTTGATGTAGCACTTCACTGGCACCCTGGAGATTCCAACAATGCTAACCCATTTACCTCCATGGCCAATAAATCTGCTAAGTTCAGATTTACAGGAATCTCTGCCCATGCTGCAGGTGCACCTGAAAGAGGACGTTCTGCACTAGACGGCGTAGAGTCCATGGACCTTATGGTGAACATGATGCGTGAACATATTCCGCAAGATGCTAGAATTCATTATGTGATCACAAGCGGTGGAAAAGCACCTAATGTGGTACCTGATTATGCGGAAGTATATTACTATGCTCGTCACTTTAACCGTAATGTGGTTATTGATGTGTTCGACCGAATCGTAAAAGCTGCCGAAGGTGCTGCTTTAGGTACTGGCACTACCATGGAATATGAAATGATCGGAGGAACTTATGAATTACTTCCAAACCTTACGCTTCAAGAAGTGATGTACGATAACTTGGTAGAAGTTGGAGGTTTCGATTATTCAGAAGAAGAAAATGTGTTTGGTGAGCAAATCGTAAAAAGTTTGGGTATGGAAACTATCGACGCCTCCAAAAATGAAACCATTCAACCCTATAAAACAGGAACCAAAATTAATGGTTCAACCGATATTGGCGATGTAAGTTTTGTGGTACCTACCATTGGAATGATTGCGGCAACCTTTGTACCTGGAACCCCAGGGCATAGCTGGCAAGCCGTTGCAGCTGGAGGGACCTCTATTGGCAAAAAAGGAATGATGGTAGCCGCCAAGACCATTGCCCTTACCGCTATTGATATTTATAAAGACCAAAAACTGATAGAAAAAGCCAAAATTGAGTTTGAAGAAAAACGAGGAAAGGATTTTAAATATGTTCCTTTATTGGGCAATCGCCCTCCTGCTTTGGACTACAGAAAGTAACTAAATTTAAGCGCTATCGTGTTTGAATAGAAGGCCACTTTTTAAGTGGTCTTTTTTTACACATACTTTAAAATCAAATCACAAAAGAGTTTAAACCCCTAAAACATTTATACTTAAGAAACAGTTAAAAATATAGACGACTGGTCTAATTCTACTATATTTGTTCTTATGAAGGTTGAAACGAAGGATAGAATTTTAGCAATTGGTACACAAATAATAGCTCAAAAGGGGTACAATGGCATTGGTATTCAAGAAGTATTGAACCAAGTTGGAGTACCAAAAGGATCATTTTACCACTATTTTAAAAGCAAGGAAGACTTCGGTTTACAAGTAATCCAGAAGTATGCGACAGACACCTTGAACTATATCGAATCGTTCCTTACCCAAACCCAATATTCACCTTTAACCAGGATTTTTAATCTTTTTTCAGATGTCCAAAATGTCTATATAAGTAACAACTTTTCTGAAGGTTGCCTATTGGGAAATTGTAGTAATGAATTAGCTGGTAATAATTATACCTTTTCAAAGATACTGGAACAACAATTTATTAAAATGAGAAATATATTTCTCATTTGTCTAAAAGAAGCAGAGGAACAAAAGGAAATTTCATCGGGTAAAGATTTGGAACAATTGGCTGATTTTATTGTCAACAGCTGGGAAGGTGCTATTCTTAGGACTAAAGTGACTAAAGATCTTACTCCAATGAAAAGCTTTGTGGCAATTTTAAAAACACAAATACTAATATAAATTTTTTTAATCAAAATATAGACGACTGGTCTATTTTAAATTTTTATCATCATGAATAAAACAATTGTAATTACAGGAGCTAGTAGAGGAATTGGGCTCTTAACAGTTAAAACTTTGGCGCGAGAGGGACACCAGGTGTTTGCTGCTATGCGTGGTACACAAGGAAAAAATAAAGAAGAAGCTCAAATCTTGGAAAATTACGCCAAAGAAAAGAGTGTACATATTAAGGTGATTGAAATGGATGTTACCGACGAAGAATCGGTTAATCATGCAATTAAAACCATAGCAACAGGTAATAAATTGGACGTTGTAATAAATAATGCTGGCATTATGCCCGTGGGATTAACCGAAGCGTTTACCATTGAAGATTACCAGCGTTGCATGGATGTTAACGTTTACGGTCCTGCAAGAGTTATGCGTGCTGCCCTACCTTTTATGAGAGAGCAAAAATCTGGATTATTCATCAATATTAGCTCAAATGCTGGTAGAATTGCCATTCCATATTTTGGGGTGTATTGTGCTAGTAAATTTGCTCTGGAAGCTTATACAGAATCTATGCACTATGAATTGGAACCATTTGGTATTGAGGCGGTATTGGTTGAACCTGGAGGACACGGTACCAATTTAATCCACAGTGCCCCTAAACCCTCCGATGAGCAAGTACTTGGGCAATATGGAAATTTGGCAACAGGAAGAGACCGACTTTTGGGTATGTTTGAAGGAATGTTTGCCCAACAAGAGGATGCCACCAACGCTCAAAACATTGCGGATGAAATTTTATCACTAATAAATATGGAAGTCAAACGCCCATTAAGAACCACAGTTGGTCATGACATGGGAGTTGGTATTATCAATGCAGCAAGTATAGATCCTCAACAAGAACTAGTGGAATCATTGAAATCGGTTTACTTGGTTACCGAATAGAAATATGCAATTTTATGCTATCCAAAAGGCCACTTTTAAAGTGGTCTTTTTTTGTTTAAGGAATTCTCAATTTTAGAATTTACCCTTACATTTAGGATACCATGAAAAACACCATTTCCGAACGCATTGCCGACTTTCTAAAAAACTACCCTCCCTTTAATGCCATGGAGGCAAAACAGCTGGAACAACTTTCCCTTGAGGTGGTAATTATTCACAAGGAGACCAATACAGTTGTTTTTTCCCAAAATGAAAATCCACATACCCATTTTTATGTGGTAAATAAAGGGGCCGTGGCGCTTTCAAAAACTGGCCAAAGTCAAATTTTGGATATTTGCGATGAGGGTGATGTATTTGGTTTGCGTCCGTTATTGGCGAATGAAAACTATAAATTAGAAGCCAAGGCCTACGAAGAAACCATCTTGTATGCAGTTCCTATCAAGGATTTTAAACCCTTGGCACTCGAAAACAAGCGTATCGGGAACTTTTTGATCGAAAGCTTTGCATCTAACACTGGTAACCCCTACTCCATTAAACATCGTGGTAAATTATACGGAGACAACGAGGCAGCAGAACGCTATTCCACCAATAAAATATTGGACCTCCAGCCCATAAAATATTCCACCCAACTTATTACTTGCAAAGAAGGAACCAAAATTAAGACCATTGCAGATTTAATGACCAAGCACAATGTGAGCAGTATTTTGGTGGAAAAAGATAACCTCCCTTTAGGGATTATCACTGACAAAGATTTAAGAAAGAAGGTGGCTACAGGATTATTTCCCATTACGGCAACAGCCAAATCCATCATGTCATCCCCCATTATCACCTATCCTAAAGAATTAACATTGGCACAATCCCAAATGGCCATGATGAAGAGCAACATTAGCCATTTAATATTAACAGAAGACGGTACTACGGAATCAAAATCAGTTGGAATTTTGTCCAAGCACGATATTATGGTCGCTGTGGGAAATAACCCAGCTGTACTGCTACGTGCCATAAAACGAGCCACCGATGCCAAACGATTGCGGAGTATCAGACATGGTATCATGAATCTTTTACAGGGCTATTTAGACCAAAACATCCCTTTGGGATTGGTCTCTAAAATTATTTCGGAACTTAATGATGCCTCCACAAAACAAGTGGTACAAATTGCCTTATCCAAAATGGATGAAGAACCTCCTGTGAAGTTTACTTGGTTAAGTATGGGGAGTCAAGGTCGGGGAGAACAATTATTGAACACAGACCAAGACAATGCCGTTATTTTTGAAGATGTTCCAGATGAAAAATTGGAAGAAACCCGAAGCTATTTTATTAAACTAGGGGAACGCATTTCCAAAATGCTCAACACCATCGGATTTGAATATTGCCCAGCGGACATGATGGCCTCCAACCGCTCTTGGTGCCATAGTTTAACTGAATGGAAAAATGTAACCGCACATTGGATTCACAATCCAGGACCTGATGAAATTTTATTGTCCTCCATCTTTTTTGATTATAATGTAACCTATGGAGAAAAAGCACTTGCGGATGAGCTTTCGCACAGTATTTTTGATCATGCTAACCACTATCCTCAATTCTTCACCCATTTGGCAAGTGGTGCATTGCAAAATCCTTCCCCTTCAGGATTCTTTCGGGATTTTTTGGTGGAACAAGATGGGGAACACAAAGACTTTTTCGATTTAAAACTACGGGCGCTTATGCCCATAATCGACGCGGCTCGGGTATTGATTTTATCACATTCCATTAAATCCATCAACAATACAGCAGAACGCTATGAAAAGTTGGCGGAATTGGAACCCAACAACAAAGAATTGTATTTAGCCTGCTCCTATGCCAGCAAAGCTTTGCTCAAATTTAGAACCCGACAAGGTTTATTGCACAACGATTCAGGTCGATACATTGCTTTGGACCAATTGAACAAGGAAGAAAAAATAAAACTCAAACGAACTTTTAAGACCATAAAGGATATTCAATCATTGATTGAAGTGCGATTCCAAGTTAAAAACCTCTTGCGCTAATGTGGCCATTCACTAAGAAAAAGCAACTGGAGCTTCCCGATTTTTGGTGGGAATACGAGGAACATTTCAACGAAAAGCTTCCTGATAGTATCCCTGAAAATACGTTTGTGGTATTGGATACGGAAACTACTGGTTTTAGTTTGACTCGAGACCGAATGCTTTGCATTGGGGCCTTAAAACTTTTGGACAACAATATTGTTGTGAAGGATAGTTTTGAAGTCTACATTGAACAAGAACACTACGATTCGGATAGTGCAGAAATCCATGGAATCCTGAAAAAAAGTAAACGAGATTTGATGTCAGAGCTCGAGGCTTTAAAGCAATTTTTGGTGTACGCAAAAAACCACATATTGGTTGGTCACCATGTGATGTTCGACATTAATATGATCAATGCAGCCTTAAAACGAAATGGGCTACCCAAGCTGAAAAATAAAACTTTGGATACAGAATCACTTTATATTCGAACGCTGTTGATTTCTACCGTGGTTCAAAAAAAGGAGCGCTATACGCTTGATGATTTGGCCAAAAAGTTCAGTATTTCCCGAAAAGATAGACATACCGCCTTGGGAGATGCCTTTATTACGGCCATTGCCTTTTTGCGTACCATTGAGAAGTTAAAACCGCAAAAAATAAAGGACCTCCTTAGATAGAAGGTCCTTCAACATTAATTAACCAAAATCCATTTATAAGCTTTCCTTCATAATGGTCTCTACCACTTCTGGATTTAATAAAGTGGAGGTATCACCCAGATTACTGGTGTCTTTGGAAGCTATTTTTCTCAAGATTCTTCTCATGATCTTACCACTACGGGTTTTAGGAAGACCTGGAACAAATTGAATTTTATCCAACTTGGCAATTGGGCCAATATGCTCCGTGATCAATTGGTTGATCTCCTTGCTCAAATTCTCACGGTTACGGGTTTCCCCTGTTTCTTTTAGAATAATGTAACCGTAAAGGGCATTTCCTTTAATATCATGTGGGAATCCAACAATGGCAGATTCGGCAACCGCTGGGTGCTCGTTAATGGCATCCTCAATAGGTGCAGTACCCAAATTGTGTCCTGATACGATAATCACATCATCTACCCTACCTGTGATTCGGTAATACCCTACCTCATCACGTAAAGCACCATCACCAGTAAAATACATATTATCGAAAGCGGAGAAATAAGTTTCTTTATACCGTTGGTGATTGCCCCAAATAGTTCTTGCAATGGAAGGCCAAGGATATTTGATGCACAAACGACCATCGACCTGATTTCCTTTGATTTCCTTGCCATTTTCATCCATTAAAGCTGGCTGAATTCCTGGCATGGGCAAGGTAGCATAAGTTGGTTTGGTTGGCGTGGAATACGGAATAGGTGAAATCAAGATTCCTCCAGTTTCCGTTTGCCACCATGTATCCACAATCGGACATTTTTTTTCACCTACGTGATCGTTGTACCAGTGCCATGCTTCCTCGTTTATGGGCTCCCCTACCGTTCCTAAAACCTTTAGAGATGTCAGGTTGAATTTTGTGACAAAATCCAAATTCTCTTTGGCCAAAGCACGAATGGCTGTTGGTGCGGTATAAAACTGTGTTACTTGATGCTTTTGAACTACTTCCCAAAAACGTCCAAAATCTGGATAAGAAGGTACACCCTCAAACATTACCGTGGTGGCTCCATTGGCCAAAGGACCATAGACTATATAAGAGTGCCCCGTAATCCATCCAATATCCGCAGTACACCAATACACATCTTCTTCACGGTATTGGAACACATTTTTAAACGTATAAGCCGTATACACCATGTAACCTCCTGTGGTATGCACCATCCCTTTAGGGCGACCTGTTGACCCAGAAGTATACAGAATAAACAATGGGTCCTCGGCATCCATAATTTCAGGAACACAATCCGAATAAGCTTTATCCAACAAAGGTTGAATCCATTGATCACGACCTTCTTTCATGCCAACATCGGCACCCGTTCTTTTGGTTACCAAAACAGTTTTTACATCTGGACAATCTTCCAAAGCATCGTCTACAATTTTTTTAAGGTCGATGGTTTTACTGCCTCTAAAGGATCCATCAGAAGTAAGTACCGTAGTGGCCCCACAATCATTAATTCGGGTTGCCAGTGCAGTGGATGAAAAACCAGCAAAAACAACCGAGTGAATGGCTCCAATTCTTGCACAAGCCAAAAGGGCAATCGCCAAATCAGGAATCATAGGTAAATAAATCACCACCCGATCTCCTTTTTTTACGCCTTGATCTTTCAACACATTGGCATATTTACATACGCGCTCATGCAATTGACTGTATGTAATATGTTCAGCTTCTTCATTAGGGTCGTTGGGTTCAAAAAGAATAGCGGTCTTATCACCACGAATGCGAAGATGACGGTCGATACAGTTTTCAGTAATGTTCAGTTTTGCTCCTTTGAACCAACTGATTTCGGGTTTAGAAAAATCCCATTCCAAAACTGTATCCCATTTTTTTCTCCAATGGAAATGCTCTTCGGCCACTTCTTCCCAAAAACCTTCTGGATTTCTAACCGATTTTCGGTACACCTGAAAATACTCCTCCAAGTGCTTAATATGATAATTACTCATGAAAGTTAGTTTAGTTAAATTGTATATTATTTATTGTTTTAATTCTATTTTTCGGTGATAAGCTGTTCTACATCTGCAATCACTTTTTTAATAGAAAAAGGTTTGGTCATATAGGCATCTGCGCCAAGTTTCAACCCTTTTTCAATATCCTTTTCTTTATTTTTTGCCGATAGAAACACCACTTTGGTGTGACTTAGTTCATTGTTGCTGCGAACATGTTTAAGGGTTTCAAAACCATCCATTTCAGGCATCATAATATCCAATAAGATCACATCTGGTTTTTCCTTTTTTGCAATATCCAGAGCTTCCGTGCCATCGCGGGCAATAAACACCCCAAAATCCTTCTTTTTAAAGGCATACTCCAGGGTCATCACAATATTAGGCTCATCGTCTACTATTAGTATTTTATGTTGTTTCATTCTCCTTTGGTATTGAAAATATCATTCGGGTTCCTTTCTTGGCTTTTTTGTCTACCCAAATGGAACCGTTATGACTTTCCACAATTTTTTTGCAGATAGCCAATCCCAAACCACTTCCTTGCGGTTTTTTGATATTCTGATTTTTTGATTGATAGAATTTTTCAAAGATGTACTCTTTGTCCTCGTCTGGAATACCCCTTCCATTGTCTTCCACAACAATAAAAAAGTCGCTTTTATGCTCTTCAAGATGAATTTTAATCTTCCCGATACGAGGTTCTGTAAATTTAAGGGAATTAGAAATTAAATTCGTTAAAACTTGTATAATTCGGTCTTCATCGTACGTTGCTTTGACATCTTCGGAAGCTTTGACCTTAATTTTTACATTTTTCCTTTTTGCAATCTGCTCTACTCCATTTACCGCCTTTTGAATGGTTTGATGAACAAAATAGGTTTGAAGGTCCAATTCGGTGCTATTGCTCGCCAACTTTTCCAAATCCAGAATATTATGAATCAAAGTATCTAACCTGTCCGTATCTCTGGTGATATTTTGCAAAAATTGATTTCTGAGTTCAATGGGCATATCTGGGTCTTCCAAAACTTCTGAGGCTGCTTTTATGGAAGTTATCGGTGTTTTCAGCTCATGCGCAACCGTATCTAAAAACTCGTCTTTTAATTTATCTTGAATTCTTAGTTCCTCATTGGCTCCTTTTAATTGTTTGGCCATAGCTGAAAGTTCTTCCGACTTTTCGCGAAGCAATTTATTGGTCGCTTTGGTCTCTTTACTTTCCTCCAAAATATTGAGCACTTCCACCAAACTAATGGGCGTTTCTTTAGAAACTGAGGCCAACAGAATTTTGGCCGAGGCACTTCCAATGGTTCCCGTTAACAGTTTCTCTGAGAAATTAATCAAACGGGCATCGGCACGTTCTTCGGTTTCGGAAATATTATATTTATTGTTAAATAGGCGAAGCGCCCTATTGGTACGTTGCTCTCCTAAAAATCGAATCAATAACCTTTTGATGTCTGCAACATAGGCCTCCCCTTTCCAAATAAAACCACCTTCTTGAAGATTCCCATAATTCTCATGGTTCACAAACATCTCCGCATAGTTACGCTCTCTGTAATTGCCTTTTGTACGCAATGAAAACCCAACAAAAGTGAGGGTATTAAAAGATAAACTCCACAGAAAAGCATTGCTCTCTGGCGTTAAATAATTTAGCCCAAATAAATGCGCAGGTTGCAACCAAGCCTGACCAAACAATCCTTCTTCAACAAATTTTACTTCGGGCATTACTGCTTGGCTGATAATGGGTAGAAACAAAGTGTAAAAAACAATGACCAATCCGACCAAGATGCCAATCTCGGCTCCCCTAGCGGTTCCCCTTCGCCAGGTAAGACCCAAAAAGAAAGATGGGGCCAATTGAGAAATAATAACAAAGGAAATCAACCCAATGGAATAAAGCGAGAACTGTACAGAAAAGCGGATATAAAAGAAATAGGCAATGATTATCACCAGAAATATTGCCATCCTGCGGATATTTTTGATGCGTTTGGTATTTTCTTCAGGGTTACCTTCTACCAGGGTTTTTATAAATCCATAGGGAATCACAATATTGTTGCTCACCATTGTGGACAACGCCAAAGTTGACACCACAATCATGGAAATCACTGTGGTAAAACCACCAATAAAAACAAGAAAGGCCAAACCGTAATTATCTTGTTGTAATGGCAGTAAAAGCGAATAATAATCATGGTTCACGGTATCTGGTAGATTGATGTTACCTGCCCATGCAATAAAAATCACGAATATATTGAAGAGCAAAAGATACAAGGGAAACAACCAAATGGTTTTCTTTAGGTAGCTTTCATTGTCATTCTCCACAACGGCTACATGGAACTGTCTTGGCAATAAAAAAATGGCAAAAATGGACAAGCAAATGGTAAAAAGCCAATTGAATCCATTTTCAATACTTCCGAAGGATGTCAATTGCTCGAAATTTTCTTGAAGACTTGCTTGATTGTAAATATCCGTAGTGCCATCAAATAAGTAAAACGAAACATAAATACCTATGGCCAAGAAAAAGCACAACTTTAAAATAGATTCAACAGCTACAGTTGCAATAATTCCTTTTTTATGTTGGGATGCATCTGAGGACAATGTGCCATAAAATGCTACAAAAACGGCAATCAACAAGGCTATATAAAAGGTGGAATCATCAAAAAAACCTGTGGATTCATAGCTTCCTTTTACTGATATCAAAGAGAAGGTTTCTGAAACAGCTTTAAGCTGTAGAGAAATGTAAGGAATAATGGCAAACAAACTGGTTATGGTTACCAATGCCCCCAATTGTCGGTTATTACCGTATCGCATGGAAATAAAATCTGCGATACTGGATATTTTATGCTGTTTGGAAATTCGGATGACCTTCCTCATTAAAACGATCCATAAGGGAAGGGCTATTGCAGGCCCCAAATAAACGGGCAAAAAACTTATACCCGAGCTTGATGCTATCCCAACACTTCCATAATAGGTCCAAGCGGTACAATACACTGCCAAGGAAAGGGTATACACATACGGATTGTTGGTCCATTTGCTCTTTTTGTTCTTTTCGGCGAAATAAGCCAACACAAAAAGCATAGCCAAATACAAGATGATGACCAGTCCTATGGTATAATTATTCATAGAACTTTTTTAGAATAATATAGGTGAGAATAATGGAAATCAACCAACTAAAAAAAATGAACACATAGAAAATAGGGAAACCAAATAAGTGGGCATCACCATCAAAAATGGTGACAAAAGGCACATTCCATAAAAAGAACAGTACGATGGAAATAAGAATCAATTTCTGCTGATGCCTTTTCTTCATTTTTATCTGCATGGTCCGCGTCTTAAAATTACAAAAAACGGCGCGGTAAAATAAGCCCGCACCGTTTTTTCACAACCAACTAAATTAATGCGACGCTGCTTCTCCAGCACCACTAGGAATTCTTATGTGCTCCACAATTTCTTGTACTTCTTCAGGTGGCTCTGGTGTGAATTGGTTCACTACTATGGCCACGATAAAGTTGACAATCATGGCAATGGTACCGAAACCTTCAGGCGAAACACCAAACCACCAGCTTTCTTGAAGTCCAGCTACGGCATCCTTTCCTCCGTCAAATATTCCAAACTTGAATTTTAACATGTAGAACAGCATCAAACAAAGACCAACGATCATTCCTGAAACAGCGCCCTTACTGTTCATCTTCTTATAGAAAATCCCCAAAATAATAGCTGGGAAGAACGATGCTGCAGCCAAACCAAAGGCCAGGGCGACCACCGCTGCCACAAAGCCTGGTGGATTGATTCCGAAGTAACCCGCAATTACAACAGCTACTGCAGCTGAAAGTCTTGCTGCCCAAAGCTCCCCTTTTTCAGAAAGGTCTGGTTTCAATACGTTTTTAATTAAATCATGGGAAACTGAAGATGATATCACCAACAATAGACCCGCTGCAGTAGATAGTGCAGCCGCAAGTCCACCTGCCGCGATTAATCCAATCACCCAAGCAGGTAAGTCTGCTATTTCTGGATTCGCCAACACCATAATATCACGATCTACGGTAAGTTCGTTTACCTCTGGCGATGCTACATATTGAATTTTACCGTCACCGTTTTTATCCTCATGACCGATCAAGCCTGTTTTCTCCCAACGACTGAACCACTCGGGCATTTTATCGTATTCTTTACCACTTACGGTTTCAATCAGGTTTGTTCTTGCAAATACCGCCACTGCAGGTGCTGTGGTGTATAAAATTGCAATGAACAACAGGGCCAATCCTGCCGATTTTCTGGCATCACGAACTCGTTTTACGGTAAAAAAGCGAACAATTACGTGAGGTAATCCTGCAGTACCCACCATTAATGCAAGGGTAATGGCAAATACATCGACCAAACTTTTAGAGCCATCGGTATATTCCGCAAATCCCAATTCGGTGGAAAGACCATCCAATTTATCTAAAAGATAGGTACCTGAACCATCAGATAATGTACTTCCAAAACCTAGTTGAGGAATGGGATTCCCTGTCATTTGAATGGAAATAAAAATTGCAGGCACCATAAAGGCGAAAATCAATACACAATATTGCGCTACCTGGGTATAGGTGATTCCTTTCATTCCACCAAGAACAGCATAGAACAATACTATCACCATTCCTATTACTACCCCAGTATTGATATCAACTTCAAGGTATCTTGAAAATACTATCCCAACTCCTCGCATCTGTCCTGCCACATAGGTAAAGGAAACGATCAAGGCACAAATAACGGCCACGACCCGTGCGGTTTTGGAATAGTAGCGTTCTCCGATAAAATCGGGTACGGTAAATTTTCCGAATTTTCTTAAGTATGGTGCCAGTAACAAGGCTAAAAGTACATAGCCACCTGTCCATCCCATCAAGTAAACAGCTCCATCGTACCCAGCAAAGGAAATTATCCCTGCCATAGAGATAAACGAGGCTGCTGACATCCAATCCGCTGCAGTTGCCATTCCGTTGGCCAATGGAGAAACTCCTCCACCTGCAACATAAAATTCTTTTGTGGAACCTGCTCGCGACCAAATCGCAATTCCTATATAAAGTCCGAATGATAGTGCGACCAATACATAGGTCCATATTTGTTCTTCACTCATAATTGTAAATTTTGTTGGTTAGTTAATCTTCGTTGTATCCGTATTTTTTGTCCAATTTGTTCATCAGGCGTACGTACACGAAAATGAGGATGACAAATACATAAATAGAACCTTGTTGTGCGAACCAAAACCCAAGTTTAAATCCGCCAATTTTAATGTTGTTCAAAGCATCTTTGAAGATGATACCTGCTCCGTAGGAGACCAAGAACCATATGACCAGTAGAATGACCAAGTATCTCAGGTTCTCTTTCCAATAGGCCGTAGCCTTTTTTTGTTTTTCTGACATAATTTGTTGGTTGTTTAGTTATAAATAAATCTGTGCTTGCAATGTGATAATACCATTACTATCCCCGTTTCCCACTTTTGAATTTGCATATTCCAGTGTTAACTTGGAATGGTGTCCAGTCATAAAAAGATTGATACCCAATCCTAACCGTGTGGCATTGGCATCTATGGCATCTATGGTTCTGGTTTGGTATGATAGATAAGGTTGAATTCTAGACTTATCTGGAGCACTTGGAATTAAATAGCCTACATGTCCATATATCATGTTTCCAGTACCATAGGGTCCAAGGTTGAAGTTACGACCATAATCGTTATTTTGAAATACCCCATAGGCAGTTATTGCAGAACCATCTTCTCCAAGTGGAGCATCGTAAAAGGCATCGATTGCAAATATGTTTACATTTTCACCTTCCAAATTACCAGCGCCGTCCATAACCACTACCCCATTTTTATGGGTCAAGAATCCAGCACCGACGTTGAATACTTTTTTACTTCCTAGGTAGGTGCCCACTTTGTAGGGCAGAAAATTTGATTCTTCATCCAAGAATTGGTAATCAAAATATCCTTGAAACACTTTTCCTGCGTCGGCGGAGCCCAACAGTTCACGGCCACGATAGACCGCCCTTCCATTGGGGGAAGGATCATTGGCAGCATCCAAGGTGTTTGTTATGGCTTCGTTATAGGAAACGCGATATTGCAAGCGTCCCACGCGTCCTTTAACATAAACACCTAAATGACGAGCAAATTGGTCACTTAGTCCCAATACTGCCCATGATTGACGGTTATTGTCCAAGGTCATAAAGTTGAGGGTGCTACTGTTGTTCAAACGGGAAATACCGTTCCAATAGTGCAGACCCGTTCCAGCATAGAAGTTTTTGGCGACCTTCCATTCACCCCAAAAGGCATGATAGAACAATTGGGAAGATTCACCTTTCCCTGTCGGGCTAAGGTTGCTTCCATTTAAACTGTTCAACCCAAAATGGGACAGAATCAAGAATTTGTTGTTCAACTGAGTAAAGGTCAACAAACGGGCTCTACGAACACTTAAGTTAATATCGCTTTGATCCTCTGGTGCGTTGTCGTTGTACTGGGCCCAAAATTGTCCCCATGCGATCATACGAAGATATTTAGATCCATCTTCGTTAAAATTGATTTTAAAACCACCGGTATATTCGGTGTTTCCTTGTGAAAATGATTTGGGAACGAACAAAAGGCAAAATGCCATTCCAATTAGGATTTTCTTCATTTCAGTTTGGATGTTAGAGAGTTATGTGCTCTACGAACATCCTAAAAATTTGTTCTGAAATAAAAAACTATATATGTTTCCGTTAATTTTATATACTTAATCTTTAAATCGGTCCCATTTTATAAGCATAAACTTATCACCTAGTTCAGTGACCAATTGACCTGCACCTTTTAAGTTTTCTGGATTCTGAAAGTATTTTTGAAGCTCTGTATGATTCAAAATTTTGTAGGTAGGATGGTACTTAGAATTATACGGACGTTTAATATTGTATTTTCGAACCCAGTTCATTACTGATACATGCGAAACACCCAAAATACGTTCGATTTCACGATAAGTCAATCCCTCCAAATACAGTTGTAATGCCTTGTTTACAAAATAATCATCGATTTGTTTTCCCATTTTGGGAACAGTAAAGTAGTAACCGCAAGCCTTGCATTTAAAACGTTGCCTTTCTTTAATAATTCCAGCTTTTGTAAACTCGGTGGAGGAACAATTTGGACAGCTTTCCATAACTGATATACTTAATTAGCATAAATATATCAATTTAGCTTTAAATATTTGTCATTTTCATAACAATAAAAAAAGGGAATTAATAAAATTCCCTTTAGTTTATTGGTCAGTCCATAAATTATGGTGGTTATTTTGCCAAATATGTAGTAACATTGGCAAGAATACGTTCTTGAAGGCTGGAGATATCACTTTTCACGAATTTCTCTCCTGTGATATTCTCATACAACTCAATATATCGGTTGGAAACGGATTCAATGTATTCGTCTGACATTTCAGGAACAGTTTGCCCCTCCAACCCTTGAAAACCATTGGAAATCAACCATTGTCTCACAAATTCTTTGGACAATTGTTTTTGAGCTTCGCCCTTTTCTTGACGCTCTTCATATCCCTCAGCATAAAAGTATCGTGATGAATCTGGTGTGTGGATTTCGTCAATCAAAACGATTTCCCCATCCTTGGTTTTACCGAACTCATATTTAGTATCCACTAGTATAAGTCCTCTTTTTGCGGCAATTTCAGTTCCTCTTTGAAAAAGGGCGTGGGTATATTTTTCCAAAATTTCATAATCTTCTTTGGAAACAATACCTCTTTTTAAAATATCTTCTTTGGAAATATCCTCGTCATGATCTCCTTTTTCAGCTTTGGTAGCTGGAGTAATAATGGGTTCAGGAAACTTATCGTTCTCTTGCATTCCCTCAGGCATGGGAACTCCACAAAGCAATCTTTTACCCGCTTTATACTCCCGTGCTGCGTGGCCAGACATATAACCACGAATCACCATTTCTACCTTAAAAGGTTCACAGGCTTTCCCTACCGCTACGTTTGGGTCTGGGGTCGCCATTAACCAATTGGGAACAATATCTTCGGTATCTTTCATCATTTTGGTGGCAATTTGATTTAGGATTTGCCCTTTATAAGGGATTCCCTTGGGCATCACCACATCAAAAGCGGATAGGCGGTCTGTGGCCACCATCACCAAAACATCATTTTCTAACGTATAAACTTCCCGAACTTTTCCCTTGTATACAGATTTTTGTCCAGGAAAGTTAAAATCTGTGGACATCAATGTATTCATTCCCATTTTTTAGAATTGATTTTGATGCTCAATATTCTTGTATGCGTCGATTACCTTTTTCACCAATTTGTGACGGATCACATCTTTATCATCCAAATAAATAATACTGATGCCATCCACATCCTTTAGGATCAAAAGGGCTTCCTTAAGTCCAGAAATCACCCTGCGTGGCAAATCAATTTGTCCTGGGTCACCCGTTAATAAAAACTTGGCGTTTTTCCCCATACGGGTCAAGAACATTTTCATTTGGGCATGGGTAGTATTTTGTGCCTCGTCCAAAATCACAAAGGCATTATCCAAGGTACGACCTCGCATAAAGGCCATGGGTGCAATCTGAATAGTGCCGTCCTCGATGTATTTTTCCAATTTTTCTGCTGGAATCATATCTCGTAACGCATCATAAAGGGGTTGCATGTATGGGTCCAATTTCTCCTTTAAATCCCCAGGAAGAAAACCAAGGTTCTCCCCTGCCTCCACTGCTGGACGGGTCAAAATAATCCGTCTTACCTGTTTTTCTTTCAACGCTTTCACAGCTAAAGCTACCCCAGTATAGGTTTTTCCTGTTCCAGCAGGGCCAATGGCAAAAACCATATCGTCCTTTTTACAGGCATCCACCACACGTCGTTGGTTGGCTGTTTGCGCCTTTATCAATCGGCCACTTACGCCGTGAACCAATACATCACCGCTACTTTTGGAAGAGGTGTAATCTTCCTTGCTGGTACTCGTAAGTACACGTTCGATCATGTTTTCGTCCAATTTGTTGTATTTGGCAAATTGACCTGTAAGTTCATCGAATCTTTTATCGAACTCCTCCAAGAGCTCTTCATCTCCGAAAACTTTAATTTTGTTGCCCCGGGCTACAATCTTTAATTTTGGAAAGTACTTTTTCAGCAGCTCAATATTGGCATTTTGCTGCCCGAAAAATTCCTGGGGGCTTATTTCCGTAAGTTCAATTACAAGTTCGTTCAAAAAAAGTGAGGTGTTACAGTTGTTTTTGAAGAATTATATTCTTTCTTTTTTAACTAATTTTACCAAACAAACTTAACCAAAAATCAATTTGGGAAGGGAAAAACATATCAACAGTATTGCATGGCAATCATAACCTTAACTACAGATTTCGGCTATAAAGATCACTATGTTGGTGCTGTTAAAGGGGCAATACTAAGCAGTCTACCCGATGCAAACATTGTTGATATTTCACATAACATAAGCCCGTTCAATGTTCAAGAATGTGCATATATCTTAAAAAACGCCTATCAATCCTTTCCTAAAGGAAGCGTTCATGTGGTTGGGGTAGATTCTGAAATTTCACCTGAAAATGAGCATTTGGTTGTTTGGGTTGATGGTCACTATTTTGTGGGTGCAAACAGTGGAGTGATTTCATTGATCACTTCGGAACTGCAACCAGAAAAAATTGTGGAAATCAACCTGCCTAACAGTATTCAAAGCTCTTTTCCCGTATTGAACATTTTTATTCCTGTGGCATGCCATATTGCCCGTGGTGGTAAATTGGAAGTGATTGGAAAACCTTTTGAAGGATTGAAGGAACTTCGGGATTTTGAACCCAGGGTCATCAATGAGGGTAAAACCATTTCTGGTAATGTGATCTACATTGACAATTACGGAAATGTGGTCACCAATATTCAAAAAAGCTTGTTTGAGGCCTATCGAAATGGCCGTTCGTTCGAGATTATAGCACGTACCACTAAAATTAAGGAAGTTCAACAAAGCTATAACGGCATTATCAATTATGATTTGGACAGAAACCAGCGCAAAGGTCCTGGCGATGCCTTGGCATTGTTCAATTCGGCGGGCTATGTTGAACTGGCCATCTATAAAAGTGACCTAAATTCGGTCGGGGGTGCTTCGACCCTCCTTGGATTGAATTATCGGGACA
Organism: Flagellimonas zhangzhouensis; assembly: GCF_900102925.1. Classification (GTDB taxonomy): domain Bacteria; phylum Bacteroidota; class Bacteroidia; order Flavobacteriales; family Flavobacteriaceae; genus Flagellimonas; species Flagellimonas zhangzhouensis. The sequence continues at coordinate 1,438,698 of NZ_FNKI01000002.1, forward strand.
CAGTAACCATAAATTTCTTATAAATGCTCATCCGCATCGTAAAACTGACATTTAAACCCGAAAATATTCCTAGTTTTGAGCGAGTGTTTGACGAATCCAAAAATGGGATTTTGGCTTTTCAGGGCTGTAACATGGTAGAATTATATCAAGATATTAAAGACCCTTGTATATTTTTCACCTACAGTTTTTGGGATAAGGAAGCTGACTTGGAAAACTATCGGCAATCCGATTTTTTCAAGGCGGTGTGGGGCAATACCAAAATATTGTTCGCCGACAAACCCGAAGCGTGGAGCGTCAATAAAATTCAATCAACAAACCCATCTTAATGTTTGCAATTTTTAAGAGAGAGGTACGATCCTTTTTTACATCGCCCATCGGTTATTTGATCGTTGGGTCGTTTTTATTGCTCAACGGGCTCTTTTTGTGGGTCTTTAAGGGAGAGTACAATATTTTCGATTACGGATTTGCCGATTTGAGCAATTTCTTTCTGTTGGCCCCGTGGATTTTCATCTTTTTGGTACCTGCCATCACCATGAAAAGTTTTTCCGAAGAACGCAAAATGGGCACTTTGGAGCTTTTATTGATCAAACCCATTTCGGTTTGGAAATTGGTACTGGGCAAATTTTGGGGCGCTTTTCTGCTTTGTGTCATTGCCGTGATTCCAACAATTGTGTATGTTTTTGCCATTTCGGATTTAGGGATTATTTCTGGAAATTATGACCTTGGAGTGGTAATAGGCTCTTATTTTGGATTGCTTTTCTTGGTCAGTTGTTACACCGCTATCGGGATTTTTGCCTCTACCCTTTCGGATAATCAAATCATTGCATTTTTGGTGGGCATCTTATTATGTTTCATCATTTTTAATGGGTTTGATGCAGCTTCGTCGCTTTTTTCAAATGGCGAAACCCAACAATGGATTCAGGCTATGGGTGCCAAATCCCATTTCGATAGTATTGCCCGTGGCGTTATCGACACCCGTGATTTGATTTATTTTATTTCATTAACGCTGCTGTTTTGGTATCTCACCTTTGAACGCTTAAAACAATTGACTCGCTAATGGGAAAGTATCTATTATCCATAATCAAAGCCCTGGTAGTTGTTGTTTTACTCAACGTTATAACCAGTTTTCTATACACTCGTTTCGATTTAACCGAAGATAAACGATACACCTTATCCAAACCTGCCATTGAGGTAGCCCAAAAATTTGACGAGCCTGTAATCGTTGATGTGTTGTTGGATGGGAATATCCCTGCGGAATTTGCCAAACTGAAGACAGAAACCATTCAGCTATTGGAATCATTTGAAGCCAAAAACGGCAATATCCAATACAATTTGGTGGACCCTTTGGAGGACTCTGAAAACCCACAAGAAACAGTTGCCCAATTGCAAAGTTTGGGATTACAACCTGCCAATGTCACCATTGAAGAAAACGGAAAAGTGTCCAACGAAATGGTATTCCCATGGGCCATGGTCAACTTTAATGAGCAAACCGTACGAGTACCTTTGCTTAAAAATAAATTGGGTTCTTCTGCCGAGGAACGCATCAACAATTCGGTGCAGCAATTGGAGTATGCCTTTGCCGATGCGTTCACCAAATTGAGCATCACCGATAAAAAGAGTGTGGCCGTCATCAAAGGCAATGGGGAACTGGATGATATCTATCTCGCGGATTATCTGGCCACAATACGAGATTATTATAACATTGGGGCTATTACTTTGGATTCAGTTGCCACCAATCCTCAACAAGTACTGGACCAATTAAAAGGTTTTGACCTTGCTATTATTGCCAAACCGACTGAAGCCTTTACCGACCAAGAAAAATATGTGATGGATCAATTTATGGTTCAAGGAGGGAAATCCATTTGGATGGTGGACCAAGTATCCATGGAAATGGATAGCATTTATGCTGGTGGTGGAACTGGTTTTGCGTTACCAAGGGAATTGAACTTAAAAGACCTCTTCTTTAAGTATGGGGTTCGTATCAACCCTGTTTTGGTGAACGATTTGTATTTCACCCAAATTGTTTTGGCCACAGGTGAGGGAAATGATTCACAATACAACCCATTGCCTTGGTTTTATTACCCTATGGTGATTTCAAAGAACAATCACCCTATCAACACCAATATTGAAGCGGTTAGAATGCAATTCACCAGCCCTATGGATGTGTTGGAGAACGCTTACAACAAAACGGTTCTACTGCAAAGTTCTCCTTTGTCCAAAACTGACGGAGTGCCGAGACAAATCAGCCTGGATATGATTAATCAACAGCCTGACCAGACCACTTATAATAATGGAAATCTGCCTTTAGCCGTATTGATTGAGGGCAGTTTCACGTCCATGTACAAAAACCGTGTGAAGCCTTTAAAACTTCAAAACACAGTGGAAGAAGGACCTGAAAACAAAATGATCGTGATTTCCGACGGGGATATCATCAAAAACCAAATCCGCAATGGTAGACCTTTGGAATTGGGGTATGACAAATGGACCAATAGCTTCTATGGCAACAAGGAATTTTTGGTGAACAGCACCAATTATTTATTGGATAACACGGGGCTTATTAACATTCGAAACAAAAAAGTTTCCATTCCATTATTGGATGTGAAGAAAATTGCCGAGCAAAAAACGAAATGGCAGTTTGTGAATATTGGGCTTCCGTTGGTGTTGACCATACTCTTTGGCGTGTTTTTTGGATTTTACCGAAAGCGTAAATTCAGCGCCTAAGTGTTGATAATTTTGTTTCTTTACTTAGACCTTTTAAAATATATTTGCTTTAATCTAATCTAAAGGCCTATTTTCAGGTATTTTCCACCGAATGGGCTTCAATACTAAAGGCTTTCTTTGATGAAGTTTATCGTATCCAGTACATATTTACTAAAACAACTACAGGTTTTGGGAGGAGTTATCAACAACAGTAACACCTTGCCTATTCTAGATAATTTTTTGTTTGATTTAGACAATACAAAGCTGATCGTTTCAGCTTCTGATTTGGAAACAACCATGAGCACCGTGCTCGAAGTGGATTCCGACTCGATAGGTACTATTGCAGTTCCAGCGCGTTTGTTGTTGGATACCTTAAAAACATTTCCAGAACAACCTTTGACTTTTGTTGTAGAGGATAATAATACAGTAGAGATCAGTTCCAACCACGGTAAATACGCCTTGGCCTATGCCGATGGCGCTGAGTTTCCCAAAGCAGTGGAAGTTTCCAATCCGAGCTCCACTACCCTTTTGGGCGATATTTTGGCAACAGCCATCAACAAAACCATTTTTGCCGCAGGAAACGATGATCTTCGCCCCGTAATGAGTGGCGTATTTTTCCAGTTTTCACCTGAGAATTTGACTTTTGTGGCTACCGACGCACACAAATTGGTAAAATACCAACGTCAGGATGTAACAGCTTCACAGGTGGCAGAATTCATTATGCCGAAAAAACCATTGACCCTTTTAAAAGGGATTTTAGCTGGTTCTGAATCTGAAGTGACCATTGAGTACAACGATAGTAACGCTAAATTTAGCTTTGACAATACCGAATTGATTTGTCGTTTGATTGATGGGAAATATCCTAACTATGAAGCGGTAATTCCAAAGGAGAACCCGAATAAATTGACTATTTCAAGAAACCAATTCTTGAGTTCGGTACGTAGGGTTTCTATTTTCTCGAATAAGACCACACATCAAATCCGTCTTAAAATTGCGGGTGCAGAGTTGAATATTTCTGCCGAGGATGTGGATTACAGCAACAAGGCCGAGGAAAGATTATCTTGCTCCTACCAAGGTGATGATATGCAGATTGGTTTCAACTCACGATTTTTGGTGGAGATGCTGAACAATTTAACTTCAGATGATGTTTCTTTGGAAATGAGCTTACCAAACAGAGCTGGTATCTTAACCCCAATTGATGGTTTGGACGAGGGTGAAAACGTGACCATGTTGGTGATGCCAGTAATGCTTAACAATTAAATAACTACTCAACCATACTTAAAAAGCCGAAACAATTGTTTCGGCTTTTTTTTAGTTTATAAATCTAATGGTCATAAAATTTGAAGGAGATTCCCCATTTGAAGCTCTTACGGCATTCACAATCGGTAAAACAAATCCCAATATTCCTGTGGCAATAAGCCCCAATATGCCTAATCCTAGTAATAAAATTGCTGGAATACTTACGATGATGTAAAGTATCAGGCTCAATTGAAAGTTGATAATCGACTTTCCATGTTCATCCATTCCTTCAACTCGATCTTTAGATGACAACCAAATAATCAAAGGAACAATTAGGCTTCCAAAGCCTATAGCGTAACCCAATAATTGGGTCAAGTGCGTGATGGCAAGCAACGTATTGTCCGTTCTAACCACTTTTTCATTAATAACTTCCATTTTTGATTGATTTTGATGATTCATCTTATTAGTATACAAATTGCCAAAAATGTTACATACAGCGCCGAATTTGTACTTTTGTGCCCATGTCGCATACAGATAACATTGTAGCCTTAGCAACGGCTTCAGGAACAGGTGCCATTGCAGTGATTCGGGTTTCGGGTCCAGATGCCATTTCCATTACGGATTCCGTTTTTAAATCCATTAAGGGCAAAAGTCTATCGAAGCAAAAGAGCCATACCATTCATTTGGGGAATATTGTGGATGAGTCCAAAATATTGGACGAAGCTTTGGTTTCCATTTTTAAAGGCCCTCATTCGTATACAGGCGAAAATGTTGCTGAAATTTCTTGTCATGGCTCCCCATTTATCCAACAGCAAATTATTCAATTGTTGTTGCGTAGTGGATGCAGAAATGCATCCGCTGGGGAATTTACCCTAAGAGCTTTTTTGAACGGCAAAATGGATTTGAGTCAGGCGGAAGCCGTGGCCGATTTGATTGCCAGTGACAGTGAAGCGGCGCATGATATTGCCATGCAACAAATGCGCGGTGGGTTTAGTAACGAAATTCAAAAATTGCGCGAAGAGCTATTAAATTTTGCCTCATTAATTGAGTTGGAATTGGATTTTTCAGAAGAAGATGTGGAATTTGCGGACCGTACCCAATTCAATGAACTGCTTTCTAGAATCAGTGAGGTCTTAAAAAAATTGATTGATTCATTTGCACTTGGAAATGTAATCAAACATGGGATTCCTGTAGCTATTGTTGGGCAACCTAATGTTGGAAAATCCACCCTTTTGAATGTACTTTTAAATGAAGAAAGGGCTATTGTAAGTGAAATTGCGGGAACAACTCGTGATACTGTGGAAGATCATATCAGCATTAAAGGAATCAATTTTCGATTTATTGACACTGCTGGAATTCGTGAAACTGAAGATGTGGTGGAGAAAATCGGAATTGAACGAACTTTCGATAAAATTGAAAAGGCCCGACTTATTATTTACCTATTCGACGGGATGGATTTTGATATCAATGAACTAAAACAAATTCAAACACGGTATCCGAATAAGCAATTGCTACCCATTTGCAACAAAATGGATTTGCTCAACAATTCTCAAATTGAGAAAATTAAACAGGAGATTCCAAATGTGCTCTTTTTGTCAGCTAAATTCAAAACAGGTATTTCCGAACTGGAAACAAAGCTTTTATCCCTTGTAGATTCAGGTGCATTGAGTGGTGATAGCACCATTATTACCAATAGTCGACATTACGATGCTTTGTTGAAAGCACTCGAAGAAATTCAAAAGGTGAAAGAGGGGATGGATATGGAGCTTTCCAGCGATTTAATGGCCATTGATATTCGACAAGCCCTATTTCACTTGGGTGAAATTACTGGAAGTGTGACCACAGATGATTTATTGGGGAATATTTTTGCCAATTTCTGCATCGGAAAGTAAAACTATATCCAACACAAAAATTGGCAATTTGTCTTAATTACTTTGTGAATTCGTAAGTACCTGAACTCAATTCAAATACCTCAACTTCAATACCGTTTCGTTCTTCCGTGCCTTTATAAGAAACACCCTCCATTGAAATTGATTTTCCATCCACATCCATAGGCAAATAGAGCGTTGCTTTGGTATTGGCAGGTACGGTAGCATTATAAGAGGTCATGTTTCCAGAACCATCAGAGGTCCAACTACTGTAAATTTTACCGTAATTGGAATCATAACTTCCAGTTAAAGCTTCAAACGAACCAGCTACTTGGGGTTGAAGCACAAAATCCTTGTATCCCGCTTGCCCATTTATATGGTCCGTGGTAATTCCTAATTGGAATTCGTACATCCATTGTCCAACAGCACCCAAAGCAAAGTGATTGAAAGAATTCATACGGTTTTCGTTGTTTTCCTTAAAAGCTGCTTTAAATCCATTCCAACGCTCCCAAATAGATGTTGCCCCTTTTGTAACTGGATACAACCAGGATGTATAATCCGTACTGGAAAATAATTTGTAGGCTTCATCCACTTTTCCACCTCTACTAAGTGAGGGCAAAATATTTGGTGTTCCAGAAAATCCTGTGGTTATGGTGTAGGGCAAGAAATCTTCTGTAACCTGTTCACTGTTCATTCCAAAGCCACCCAACGGACCTTGTCTCCCTGGATAGACCACACGTGTACCATCTGCCGTTGTATTACTGGTTGATGGTTGAGCAACCAATCCTGCCAATAATGCTTCCGCTTTGGGTTTGTTTTCATCGCTGAACACATTAAAATTAAGTGGTGTGGCATAGGAAGATTGTGAATGCACAATAAAGCCTTGTAGATTTTTTGTTCTTCCTGAATCAGGATCAACAAACAATTGGTTCCATTCCTCCTTGGCCAATTGGTGACGATCTTTGAGTGTGTTGGCATATTCAGCTTCCCCGATGGCATCTGCCATTATTGCTGTAACCTCCATCATATAAATGTAGATGGCATTGTTCACCAATTCTGGAGGTGTATTGTTATCCATGGCCAACCAATCGGCAAGTCCAGTGGTTTTAGAGGATAGATGTGGGAATTCTTCACTAAAATCGTAATAATCCATACCCTCCAACCATTGGCGCATGGTTTCCATATTTTCCTCAATCACTTTAGTGTCGCCGTACTGCACATACAATTGCCAAGGCACCATGCAAACGGCTGCTGCCCAAGTGGTTCCATCGGCAAAAGTGGTGTCGTCGGACATGTTGTAAGTTGGAACCGTACTGCCAATTCCCCCAGCTGCTTCGGTATCGCTTCCTACCCCTTGATCATCTCGCAGAGCTACCATCCATTGCCTGAAAAAATTATAGGTATCAGAATTATAAGTCCCCGTTCTGGTATAAGCTTGTGCATCTCCTGTCCAACCCATACGCTCATTTCGCTGAGGACAGTCGGTTGGTAAAGTGAAGAAATTACCCAATTGACTGCGCTGAATATTTTTAAAGAGTTGATTCGCCAATTCTCCGGTAGTTTCATCTGTTGTAGAGGCCACATAGGTTCCAGATGGCAACTTATCTGAAGAAAGTGAAAGTCCTACTACATTTTCCAAAGGCAATGCCCCTACATGGCTTGGCAAGGTTACCTGAACGTACTGGTATCCCCTAAAGGTTGTTCTTGGTTGAATTGTAGCTTGCCCCTCTCCTTTTGCAATGTAAAAGTCGGTAGCCATGGCTGCTCGATAGTTTTCTGTTAGAATGCGACCAGCTACTCCCTTTCCAGTGTCGTAACCATACATGTCGATATATTGTTGTTCGTCTCCGTCCAATCCGGGATACAATTGTTCTCCATATCTCAAAACAACCGTATCACCTTTTTTGAGCCATCCCTCGGGCACAGTGATGGAAGGGACCCCAACCATGTTTACACCCATGTTGTACGTATAGGTGGTCTCATCTTCACTGTGTATTTCCATTACTTCCTTGGCCTTTAACTGCTCAACCACCCTCACTGGACGATCATAGCGGGAAACAATATCAAAATCTATCCACTCTCTGGGTTTCACCACCTCGGCCTCTGTCCATTTTGAATCATCATAAGCGGTGGTGGACCACCCCAACACATTACCCTCTACGGCTATGTTTTCTTCTTTAAGCGCATTGTAGCGTTCTCCTTGGAAAAAGCTTCCATATTCCACAGGTCCCTCGGTGAATATTTTCCATGATTCTGGATTGGACACAACAGTTTGTTCGCTACCATCATCAAAAGTGATGACCAATTTGGTCAACAAGCCCTCTGTATCTCCAAAAAAGTTGAAGTTATTGGGAGTGTAGGTCATATAACCGGTGTACCAACCTGGAAAAATCAATGATCCAATGGTGTTTTCTCCCGTGGTGATGTTTTCGGTAACATCGTAGGCAAAATACCCTAATGTTTCGCGAAACTGTGTAGCTCCTGGAGCAAACCAGTCCTCTCCTATTCTTTCTCCATTAATGTACACTTCATTGGAACCCATTGAAGTCACATACAATTTTGCCTTGGCAATGTTTTTGTCTTCAGTAGTAAAATTAGATCTCAACATCGTGGCAGAACCGAAACTTGGATCTGCGTAGTCTATCATAGTTTCATCAGAGGTATTACTCACTTCGATACTGCCATCAGGTTGAACTGTCACCCCCTCAAAACTTTCAAAAAGAGCATAGGTTGCTCCTGTTTCCTTTCCAAAAACCAAATTATTTTCTGGATTGCTTTTACCAGCATTTGAAATTTTGTATTCTTTAAAGATGGCTTTACTACCGGGTTCAGAAGCAAAACCAATAGAATTAATATGGGGATACGTTAAATAGTTACCACCTCCATCGGTGCCAGTAACATTGAATCCATAATTTCTAAATTGAGGTGGTATGGGATTATTGGGATCTTCTGGCTCCAAAAGCAAAGTCTCTCCATTGATTTTAATCAGAATATTACTAGCACTGACATTGATTTTAAAATTGTTGGCGCTAGATCTATTGGCCGAAGCAAGCAACTGATTGATATTACTCCCAGGGTAGTTCACCTTAGAAATCGTCATATATGGAGTATCCGCTGAATCCTCTTTGGAGAACCCGACGCGATACAAATGGATGGCTGCTCCTTTGGCAGTTCCTACACCAGAAACATCAATTTGAATGCGTAAATAGTTTTCTCCCTCCGCATTGTTGATGTTTTGGAATTTATCGTTGAACCTGAAATCATTAGCTCCAATAATCAAAGATGCCGTATTCCCCTCCACAATTTGAATGTCGGTTTCCAGATCAAAAAGTATGGCCGAAGCGGCATCCAATGTCAATGCATTGGTTCCTATAAATTGAGCTCCATCCCAAGCTGCTAAATCAGGATTCATTAAACCCGTTTCAAAACTTGAACTTTTGGTGTAGCTCTTGCCATCCACATCCCAAACGGTCAATTGCCATTCGTAAGCCGTTTCTGCTTCCAAATCATCACCTTGGTATCCTATGTTATTGGACAAACCACTTGCTACTTTTCCACTATCCCAAACAGCTGTTCCGTCTTCTTTAGCAACTTTAATTTGATAAGCAGTTTGTTCCTGTCCTGTTTTTTCTGACTTCATTTGCCAACCAAAAAGAGGGTTTTTATCCTCGATTGCCAATGGTTCTTCTGCATAACCTACTCTTAAATTGATAATTTCAGTGTCTGTAGAACCGCAAGAAGTCACTATTAACAACCCTAAGCAACAAAGGGAAGTGAATACTTTGGAAAGTAATTTCATGGTGTGAAGTTTGTTTAGTTATGTGTGCAAGGCTGCTTTTTGAGTTCAAAAAATTCAAATTCTCAAAAAAATAAAGCATCCGCTATCTTGCTAAGATAGTTGAATATACCATCCGTTCCATTCTGTACTGTTCTGATAAATGTATCAGAAAATCAAGCCCTAAAGTGAGTTTCGCTGAATCACATAAAATGGATTATCCGAATAAATGGGTTGGTTGTTCAATACAATTTCTGCAGCCTTTTTACCCAAGTTTTCAAAATCGGTGGAGATCACCGTAATACCATCCAAAAGCACCTCCTTTAGGGGAGTCTCATTATAAGATATGATGCCGACATCTTTACCCAGCTCGTACTCTGTTTGCTTTATCTTTTTGATCAAGGTTACCAGATCGTTCTCCTTAAGATTGATATAGACCGTTTCGGGTTCAATCTTACTAGATTCAATTTCTTCAATAATGCCAAAATCGTAAGCGTATTGACCACAGAACTTAATGAAACCTTTTTTAATTTCAAGAGGATGATACGTTTTTTGACGAAGTAAAAGTTTGATCTTGCTATACTTTCTGAGCTTGGAATTCAATTCAACCAAAGCAGAATAAATATCTTTCTCAAAATCTTGATAGATGCAGGAAACCTGTTTGGAAAGTCCATCCAATCGTTTGTCCAAAACAATCAGCTTTTCCAAAGGAATTTCCTCTTTTATAAAATTTAGCACATCATCCCCACCCTCTTCAAAATGGCTGATCACCACATAATGGGTATAGGTATAGGATCGCTTTTTGGAGTCCATGATCAACTCCTTAAAATGCCTATAATTGTTTTCGTAGATAAAGAAATCGATGGTCGCATTATCGCCCAACGATTTTGCAAAGGCATCATAAATAATTTTTTTGTGCGGGCTCAATTTATTGAACAACAAAAACACTTTTGCTTTTAGTGCCAATTGATCCTGCTTAATGTAGTAGCCCTTTCCCGGAACCGAAACAATGATCTTGTTCTTCTTTAAATGATCATATGCCCGAACAACGGTATCTCGAGAAATATCAAATTCAATCAAAAGTTCGTTCACAGAGGGCAACCTGTCATCCAATTTGATCTTACCATTTTCTATGGCGGCCAATATGGAATCGACAATTTGCTTGTATTTGGGTACTTTAGATTCTTCTTTTATGTCTATCAATCGGAGCATTTTACTAATTTAAAGGATAGTTTTGCCTAACAGTGCAGAACACTTAATAGAAATTGCGTAACTACATTTACCAACAATAATATAAAAAATTACCTGATGGGGATTAAAACTTTTAAACACGTGGATTATCTATGGGACGAACAAAAGGCCTTGGAACTTGGCGACGACCAAGTGGCCCTCTTCCTATATAGGTCCAATATTTTGGGCTCCGATTTAAGGATTACGAACTATGGTGGTGGAAACACCAGTTGTAAGACCATAGAAAAAGACCCGCTTACCAATGAAGACGTTGAAGTCATGTGGATCAAAGGATCAGGAGGCGACATAGGAACCCTAACCCGATCAGGAATTGCAGGTTTGTATACCGAACGCTTACGGAATTTAAAGAAAGTCTATAAAGGATTGCATGATGAAGACAGAATGGTTGGACTTTTCAACCATTGTATTTATGATTTGGACAGTCGCGCCCCATCAATCGACACACCATTGCACGGATTGCTTCCTTTTAAACACATAGATCACTTACACCCAGATGCACTTATTGCCGTTGCTGCCGCAAAAGATAGCGAGCAAGTAACCAAAGAAATTTGGGGAGACACTATGGGCTGGGTGCCATGGCAAAGACCAGGTTTTGACCTAGGTCTTCAATTGGAAAAATGCTTGAACGACAATCCCGGAATTCGCGGTATTGTTTTGGGTAGCCACGGTCTATTCACTTGGGGAGATACATCTTTTGAGTGTTACATCAATAGTTTGGAGGTAATTGAAATGGCATCTGACTATATTGAGAAAAAAATAAAGGAGAAAGGCAGTGTTTTTGGCGGGCAAAAAGTTCAGTCTTTACCTGCTGATGAAAGAAAAGAAAAAGCAGCACAATTAATGCCTTTGCTTCGTGGTCTTTGTTCCTCAGAAAACAGAATGATCGGACATTTCACTGATTCCGATGTGGTGATGGAATACATCAACAGCAACGATTTGGAGAAATTGGCTCCAATGGGAACTTCCTGTCCCGATCACTTTCTACGAACCAAGATTCAACCGTTGGTATTGCAATTAAGCCCAGATCAAGATTTGAGCGATGCAGATGAAGTTTTAAAACAACTGAATCCAGCATTTGAGCAATACCGAAACGAATACAAGGAATATTACGAGAACTGCAAACGTGACAACAGTCCAGCAATGAGAGATCCTAACCCGGTCATCATCATTTATCCTGGGGTTGGAATGTTCAGTTTCTCCAAGAACAAGCAGACCACCCGTGTGGCGAGTGAATTCTACATCAACGCTATCAACGTAATGCGCGGTGCAGAAGCTATTACAGAATATACTTCTTTACCTAGACAAGAGGCTTTTGATATTGAGTATTGGTTGTTGGAAGAAGCGAAATTGCAGCGTATGCCTAAAGAAAAACCATTATCCAGAAAGGTTGCTTTAGTAACTGGTGCTGGTGGTGGAATTGGTAAAGCTATTGCAGATAAATTGGCAGAACACGGTGCCAATGTAGTTTTGACCGACATTGCGGAAGACCGATTGAAAGAAGCTGTTGGAACTTACGCAAGAGACGTTGCCAGCTATGCAGTTTGCGATGTCACCAGTTCAGAATCCATTGCAGAAGCTTATAAATCGGCATGTCTTGAATTTGGAGGCGTGGATTTGGTAATTCACAGTGCTGGATTGGCCATTTCAAAACCATTGGAAGAAACTACCGAGAAAGATTGGGATTTACTACAAAATGTATTGGTAAAAGGTCAGTTTGAGCTCTTCAAGCAAGGTGTTGATATCATGAACAAACAAGATTTGGGAGGTGACATCATCAGTATTGCAAGTAAGAACGGATTAGTATCTGGACCAAACAATGTAGGATATGGAACAGCTAAAGCTGCTCAACAGCATATGGTTCGACTACTTGCGGCCGAACTAGGCGGAAAAGGAATCCGCGTGAATACCGTTAACCCTGATGGAGTGATTGTAGGAAGCAAGATCTGGGAGGGCGAATGGGCCGAAGGTCGCGCCAAAGCCTATGGTATTTCTGTGGAAGAACTTCCCGCACACTACGCCAAAAGAAATCTACTCAACCAAATAATTTATCCAGAAGATATTGCCAATGGTGTATTTGCCTTTGTTGGCCTATTGGATAAAAGTACTGGTAACATTATTAATGTTGACGGAGGAATGGCCAACGCCTTCGTACGATAATTAAGAGTTGGTAAAGTTTAGTTAAATTCAGGGAGCCGCAGGCCATCCATGGTCTGCGGTTTTTAAAGATTAGACCATCCTATGATCATTGATAAGGAAAACATAGCATCACACAATCAAAATAATTTAGATCAGCATAATTTACGGTTCGATTTCACGGCAAATTCCCTCATTCAAAAAGGGGTTGATGTGGATACCATCATTAAAAAAGTGAGCGACTTTCAAGTTGCTATTCCCAGTTGGGCCTTGGGTGCTGGAGGTACACGATTTGGTCGATTCTCTTATTATGGAGAACCAGGAACCTTAGAACAAAAAATTGAAGATGTTGGATTGATCCATGCGTTGACCCAATCAGCGGGTGCCATTTCATTGCACATTCCTTGGGATGTGCCAGAAGATGCTGAAAAAATAAAGTCACTTACAAAATCGTTGGGGCTTCAGTTTGATGCGATGAACTCCAACACCTTTCAAGATCAACCCAACCAAGAACACTCCTATAAATATGGTTCGCTATGCAGCACGGACGATAATGCCCGTCAACAAGCAATTCAACACAATATTGATGTCATTAAATTGGGAGAGCAATTAGGCTCCAAAAGCTTGACCGTTTGGTTGGCCGATGGGTCCAGTTTTCCAGGACAGAACAATTTTCAAACCGTATTAAAAAATACACAGGACAGTTTAAAGCAGATTTACGCAGAGCTTCCTGAAGATTGGAAACTCTTTATCGAATACAAACCTTACGAGCCTTATTTCTACAGTACGGTGATCCAAGATTGGGGCACTTCTTTTATGTTGGCCAACGAATGTGGACCAAAAGCCTACACTTTGGTGGATTTGGGGCATCATTTACCCAATACCAACATTGAGCAGATTGTAGCCACTTTGATGCTAAAAGGTAAATTGGGTGGTTTCCATTTTAATGATAGTAAGTACGGAGACGACGACCTTACCGTAGGCAGCATTAAACCCTATTCCCTATTCTTGATTTTTAATGAGTTGGTGTATGGAATGGAAAACAATCCGCAAAACCCTTACCCAGCTTGGATGATAGATGCAAGTCACAACCTTAAGGATCCAATGGAGGATCTGATGCAATCCTTGGAAGCTATTAATTCAGCATACGCAAAAGCATTGTTGGTAGACCAAAAAGCACTTCGCGAAGCGCAACGTAATCATGACGTTACTTTGTGCCAAGAGATTTTACAAGAAGCCTACCTTACCGATGTACGTCCGTTGTTGGAAAAAGCAAGAGTCTTAAACGGAGGAGCTATAAATCCATTGCAAACCTATCGTCAAATGGATGTTAGAAACAAATTGGTAGACGAACGAGGCAAACATTCAATGGCTACAGGACTATAATCGAATTGTAATGGGGAAAGATGTAATTGCGGTTTTTGATATCGGAAAGACCAATAAAAAGTTTTTTCTTTTTGATAAGGACTTTAAAGAAGTCCATCGGGATTACACCTTTTTGGAACCCATTGTTGATGAAGACGATCATCCTACTGAAAATTTGACCGAACTACAAAATTGGATAAAGTCAACCTTTCATAACATCCTTACATCTAAAACCTATTATGTAACTGCCGTAAATTTTTCATCCTACGGGGCAAGCTTTGTGCATTTGGACGACATGGGCAATGTGGTGACTCCATTGTACAACTACACCAAGCCCATCAAAGAAGAGGTCATCGACCAATTTTATGAAAAATATGGTCCTGAAATCACATTTAGCAGGGAAACAGGGACTACAAAAGAGGGCATGCTCAACTCTGGTATTCAACTCTATTGGTTGAAACATGAAAAACCCGAGCTGTTTTCAAAAATTAAATGCTCCCTGCATTTACCACAATATCTAAGCTATTTGTTTACTGGAATTCAAGTGAGTGAGTATACCAGCATAGGTTGTCACACCGCACTTTGGAATTACGAGAAACAAGATTACCACGATTGGGTGTATCAAGAGGACATCCATAAAATCTTGCCTCCCATTGTTGATACGGGAACGAGCATCAACACCAAACTCATGGGGCACAAACTTAAAATTGGCGTTGGAATTCATGACAGTTCCTCTGCACTATTGCCCTACATTAGAAGTATTGATAAAAAATTCTTGCTGCTCTCCACAGGAACTTGGAGCATTGCCTTAAATCCGTTTTCCAAAGAACTTTTGACACAAGAGGATACTGCTTCCAATTGTATCAACTACATGCGAATCAATGGGGAACCCGTAAAAGCCGCACGCTTGTTTTTGGGGAACGAATACAATGAAAAAATAAAGGAATTGGCCCTACTTTTTAGGGTTTCCGAAGACCATCATAAATCTGTGTCTTTCGACCCAGTGCTTTATCAAAATCTACAGGGCAATTTCAAGCATAAGTTCCGATGGACAAGTCTAGACGTTCAAAGTCCAGATGACCTTGCTCCTATGGAATTTGTAAACTATGAAGAAGCCTACCACCAATTGATGATGGAATTGGTAGAACTTCAAATTGAAAGCATTCAAAGAGCTATAGGTTCAGACAAAATAAAGCAATTGTACATTGATGGCGGATTTACCAACAATCAAATTTTCGTGGAATTGTTGGCTCGAGGGTTCAAGAATATGAAAGTAAAAACTACCGACGCTTCTTTGGGTTCTGCCCTTGGAGCAGCGATTGTTATTTCCGATATTGAATTGGACCAAAAATTTCTAAAAAATAACTATGCCCTAAAAAAGCACAGACCTTTAATTATAAACTAATATGGCCCTAAGTTTTGATACCCGATACCCTTCCGTAGATGACCTAAGGGATAAAGCACAAAAACGCATCCCTCGTTTTGCTTTTGAATATTTGGATGGCGGATGTAACGAAGACATCAACCTACACCGAAATACATCAGAACTCAGGGAGATTACCCTAAAACCTAGGTACATTAAAGATTTTAAGGGTTCTACGCTCAAAACCACCCTTTTTGGACATGAGTACGATGCCCCTTTTGGGGTTGCACCAGTGGGATTGCAAGGATTGATGTGGCCCAATTCGCCAGAAATTTTGGCAAAAGCCGCCCATAAGCACAATCTTCCTTTTATCCTGAGTACCGTAACCACTATGGATATTGAAAGAGCCAGTGAATTAACTGAGGGCAAAGCATGGTTTCAGCTGTACAATCCTGCTGAAGATGCTGTTAGATTTGACATTATTGACCGAGCAGCGGCTGCAGATTGCCCTGTTTTGGTCTTACTGTGTGATGTTCCCACCTTCGGGTACCGTCCACGGGATTTTAAAAACGGATTGGCACTTCCTCCTAAAATGACGCTAAACAATATTCTTCAAATTTTGGGCAAACCCAATTGGGCCATTCAAACCCTAAAACACGGGATTCCCACTTTTGAAACGCTAAGACCATATACCCCAGAGGGACTCAATCTAAAACAGTTGGGAAAATTCATGGATAAAACCTTTTCGGGTCGATTGAACGAAGAGCGTATCAAACCTATCCGCGATAGATGGAAAGGCAAATTGGTATTGAAAGGCGTAGCATCCGAAGAAGATACCGAACAAGCCATTAGATTGGGCTTTGATGGCATTATTGTTTCCAACCACGGAGGAAGACAATTGGATGCGGGTGAATCTACCGTTGCTCCATTAAGTCGAATTGCCGCCAAATACAAGGACCAAATTACCGTAATGATGGACAGTGGTATGCGCTCTGGACCAGATATGGCCCGAGCATTGGCATCAGGCGCTGAATTCACCTTTATGGGACGTTCTTTTATGTACGGAGCGGCTGCCATGGGCAAAAAAGGTGGTGATCACACCATGACCATTTTAAAAGTGCAACTACAACAAATTATGGATCAATTGTGTTGCGAGAATATCGAAGACTTGCATCAACATTTGATCACCTAACAAACTACAAACGCACAAGCACATTAACTTAACAAACCAAACTACATGAGCCAATATAATATTGAAGAGGAAATCGAAGAAATCGCAGGTGGTGAATTCGAGAGAGAACCAGTACCATCATCCAAATTAAAATCTTGGAAAAGTTTTTTGGGGATGTATGCTGGTGAACATGCAGCAGGTACCGAATTTGTAATTGGCCCCCTATTTTTAACCACTGGTGTTAGTGCTTTCGATTTGATCATTGGATTACTTCTAGGGAATTTATTGGCTGTATTGAGTTGGCGTTTTCTAACCGCTGAGATTGCCGTAAAATACCGTTTAACCCTTTACTATCAATTGGAAAAAATAGTGGGTAAAAAATTGGTCATCGGTTACAACTTGGCCAATGGTATTTTGTTTTGTTTCCTAGCTGGGGCGATGATAACCGTATCTGCCACTGCGGTGGGTATACCTTTTAATATGGAAATGCCTAAACTAACGGATACCATGCCTAATGGAATCACTTGGATTGTGATTGTACTGGCAATTGGAGCGGTGATTTCCATTATTGCGGCCAAAGGTTATGAGACCGTTTCCAAAGCTGCCAATTTTATGGCACCTATAATTGTTCTGGCATTCTTGGCAAGTGGCATTGTGGCTTTGCGAGATTTGGACGTTCACAGCTTTTCTGATTTTTGGAACATTTGGGGTGAAGGAAGCGAGCCTTTTCCTGGTCAAATAAAATATACGTTTTGGCATGTGGCGATTTGGTCATGGTTTGCCAATGCAGCCATGCACGTAGGGATGTCCGATCTGTCCGTTTTCAGGTTTGCAAAAAAAGCTAGTTCTGGTTGGACCACTGCTGCTGGAATGTATGTTGGTCATTACATGGCTTGGATTGCTGCAGCTTTGTTATACGCAGTTTATTTAAAATCACCAGAGGCACAGGCTACATTGGCAAGTGGAAGCGCCCCTACGGTTGCTCCAGGACCGTTGGCCTATAATGCATTGGGAATTTTTGGTGCCATTGCTGTGGTTTTAGCTGGATGGACCACTGCAAACCCAACTATTTATAGGGCAGGATTGGCTTTTCAGGCGATTATTCCTAAAACATCGACTTTTTGGGTGACCATTATCGCGGGAAGTGTTGCTACTTTGGCGGGATTATTTCCTGCATTTGCCATGAAATTATTGGATTTTGTTGCCCTTTACGGCTTTATTTTGGCTCCAATGGGTGCTATCATCGTCTTTGAACATTTCTATGGTAAAAAGGCCAATATCATTATAGATTATGCTGAAAAAATGAATGTAAAGTTCAATCGAGCTGTTTTTTGGGCTTGGGCCATCAGTTTTGGACTTTGCTATTTTGTGTCCATAACCTTCGATGTGTTCTTGTCGTTTATGACGCTACCTGCTTGGTTGTTATGCGGTGGATTGTTTTTGTTGTTATCAAAAAAGCAAGCCAAAGCAGTTTAAAATTTAAAAGGTGAAATATTCTTTTACCTTTCATACATTATTCATAACAAACAGCACATTTTTTAACTGAAAACCAAAGCTTTGTAATCAAATAATTGCTATACTTGTAAGTAACACTCCCATACTAGCATGCGTTTTAGCGAATTACCAAAGCAGCCCAGTATTCTTGTTTCCTACTGGAACGTAGGAAAATTACTTTTTGGTGCCCTTTTACTTTTTATTGTTGAGACCTACGTTTACTATATTTTTTTTCAAAGAGCATTGGTTAGCAATTCGCTTGTGTTAATTGTTTTTTGGTTTGGCTCTGTTTTATTTGCCTTTACACATATTTTTTTGGTATTGATGGATATTTGGTCTCGAATTCAAAATTACAAGCGATTTAAAGACCATCTTTTCGACCATGGTTTCTCTCCTAAAATTGCCGATTATTATAAGGGTAGTAAATGTCAACGTATGGCATTATCTACAGCTGCAAAGGAATTGGGTATGGAGGATAAAATGCAAAATCATTTTGCTAAATCTGGGATCAAATGGTATCATTTTATACCTCAATTTATGATTCAAGACCCGTTATTTCTTTTTAGAAAACATTTTTGGTCCAGAACTTTTTTAGAGAAATATTACAAACCCAAATACCAATATCGAATCGCCCAAAAATCAAATACCACCAATGTTAAAGGCTACCCAGTTAAGCAAAACCTATAAATCTGGGAAGGCCTTGGACAACGCCTCCATTCATTTAAATTCAGGTCAAATAAGCGGACTTTTGGGGCGCAATGGTGCAGGAAAAACCACCCTTTTTAAAATTTTATGTGGTTTAATTACACCCGATGCAGGGAAGGTTTCCATAGCATCAAAAAAACAGAAACCCATTGGTGCAGTTATTGAAGAACCTGGATTGTATACCTATTTGAATGCTTATGACAACCTCAAGGTTTTTTCTCAAATACAAGGCGCCCCTACGGACATAACCACTTTGGAAAATTGCCTAAAAGAAGTAGGTCTTCCTTTAAACCGTAAAGACCCTGTTCGTAATTTTTCCATGGGTATGAAACAACGATTGGGAATTGCCATTGCTTTGCTCAACAACCCAGATATTTTAATTCTAGATGAACCTTTTTCTGGACTAGACCCCACTGGAGTAGCTTCTTTGAGCAAGCTTATCAAACAATTGGCCAATAGAAAAATTGCGATTTTACTTTCTTCGCATCTTATGGCGGAATTGCACAAAGTATGTGATGATTTGTACATTATTGACAACGGCAAAATCATCAATCAAGGACTTACTCAAGATATTATAGACAGCCAAGTGACAATTTATACCATCACAGGTAAAAACATTGAAAATTCAGATTTTATTCAATCCTATATAGTTCAAAAAGAGAAAAATAAAGTTACTATTAAATGCGACAGTGAAGCCATCTCGGAAATTCTAAAAAGCTTATTGGATGATCGATTTAAAGTGACCTCTTGCGTGCCCAACATTACCTTGGAACAACTATTAAATCCAGTTTCCAAATGATGTTACCGCTATTAAAAACTGAGCTTTTTAAGCTATTTCGAGAAAGTAAAACTTGGTATGCCATTGCCGCGGTACTCTTGATTGAACTGATCATTTTGGTGGCTGCTTATTATCAGGGAGCGGAAATTTTAGATTTACTTCTTGAAAACCTTCAGCAGTCATTTTATTTTGAAGGAAATCTGTTGAATGGTAATCTGCTTTTATACATCGTTTTAAATTCCCTTTGGTTTAACCTGCCCCTTATATTAATGATTGTGAGTTCCTCTTTGATTACTGATGAATACAAAAATGGAACATTAAAAACATTGATGCTCCAAGCGGTAGACAAACGCAAACTCATCTTAGCTAAATTCATAGCTTCCTTGATTTTCACAGTACTGATGCTTTTGTTGCTCATGATCACCACCTTTGTTTTGGCTTATGGCATATTTGGCACTGGTGATTTAGTCGTGTATTTGGGTACCCTTAATTTTTTTCCATCAGAAGAGGCATTCAAACGCATATGCTTTGCATTTGCTTCTGGGACCATAAGTATGATATTTTTTACCACGGTAAGTATCACTTTGGGAATTTTTCTAAAAGAATCTGCCAAAACATGGATTGCTTCTGCTTTCTTTCTTATTTTGAGTTCGTTACTTTTAAAAGCCAAATTTGGATTGGGAGCAGTAGAAAGCTACTTCTTTCCAAAACTCACCAATTCGTGGCAGCGTTTTTTTGATTATGAAGTGGATGTTTCGTCCATTTTGTTGGATAATTCAGTACTGGGCATATACATTATACTTGTTGTCCTTATTGGGACATATTATTTTAAAAAACAGGATGTAGGATGAAAAAATTGTTTGGATTGTTTTTTTTCATTTTTGGACTCACCTGTATTTCTGC
Organism: Flagellimonas zhangzhouensis; assembly: GCF_900102925.1. GTDB lineage: Bacteria > Bacteroidota > Bacteroidia > Flavobacteriales > Flavobacteriaceae > Flagellimonas > Flagellimonas zhangzhouensis. The sequence continues at coordinate 1,459,443 of NZ_FNKI01000002.1, forward strand.
TCAGGAGATAGATAGTGATTTACTTAAAATTAAATCGCGAATGGATGCCATTAATGAGTTTTCAGCAGAATTGCAGCTCGACCTCGATGCCGCATTTATCAATATGCCCACCAAGTACGCATCCATGCATTACACCAAGGGAAAGGACACCAAATTCTCAAGTGATGATTTTGTGGTTTTGCCCAAGCGAGGATTGGATTTTGCCTTCTCCGAACTGTTCGAACATCCGTTTATTACGGTTGATAGAGGTATTGAAACCAAAAACAACAAACAGGTAAAGGTCCTTAATGTTATCCCTACCGATAACAAATCAGATATGGCATTGGCCACTTTATATCTCGATGTGAAAAATGAACGCATTGCGGCATCCGAAATTACCACAAAGAAAAACGGCACCTATGCGCTGGAAATGGAATACCCTGATTTAGAGGCAATACTTCCGAACCAAGTCCAAGTATCATTTGCAATTGAAAAATTAAAAATCCCACTAAATTTTATGGGAAGTGATACGGATATAGACCGCAAAACCATGCGACAAATGGATACCAAAACAGGAAAAATCACGCTATTGATCAGCAATTATATAATAAACTAAAGGAGTTTATAACTAATTCAGTTCAAATGCAATCGTTATAATTCAACAACTAACAAACTACCATTATGAAACGATTTTATCTGCTTTTTTTCTTGATTTCCACCTTTATAAATACACAAAAGGCCCCAGAATTAGAATATGTATGTGAACTGCAAGTTGTTTTGGAACCCGCCATGATCGTAGGAGAAACAGCCCTGGGCACCCGTAGAATTATTCCAATCGTCGGTGGAACAGTAGAAGGTCCAAAAATAAAAGGAACCATTTTAAAAGGAGGATCAGATTGGCAAACCCTAAGACCCGATGGTGTAACCGATTTAGAAGCACATTATCAATTTAAAACCGATGATGGGGAAATCATATATATTAAAAACACAGGAGTGAGAGCAACTTCACCCGAGGTAGCCAAACTTTTGGCCGAGGGCAAGGAAGTTGGTTCCGACCAATACTATTTTAGGGCCATCCCCAAATTTGAAGCAGATAAAAATGGTAAATATGGCTGGCTCAACGATGCTATTTATATTTGTACAGGAGAACGCTTACCTAATGCAGTATCAATTAAAGTCTGGAAAGTACTCTAAATCTAATTCGAAAAATAAAACTTAAATCACATTAGCAGCTAATATGAACTTTAAAACAATCCTTTCCTTAGTCTTGTGCAGTTTTTTCGCATGGCAATTGAGTGCCCAAATGCCAAAAGTTTATGCTGTTGGAGCCATGAAAGATATGGGAAGCACCTATGATCTCAACATGGATTTGGATACAATTTCCACGAAAAAGCACTTATACGGTATGGGTCCTTATGATAAAATGAAAGGGGAAATTACCGTTGTGGATGGTAAGCCCTATTATGCTTCCGCATTTGTCGATGGAGCATATGTAGTTGATAAGAACTGGAACATAAAATCGCCATTTTTTGTTTACTCCAATGTTGGTTCTTGGGAAGTTTATACCATTGAAGGGGATTTTAATAGTGTACAAAATATTCAAGAGGCAGTTGCTAAAATGGCCAAAGCAAATGGATATGATTTAGAACAACCCTTCGCTTTTAAAATTAAAGGTGAATTTGATGCTCTATCAGCTCATATTGTAACTCCTCGCCTACCCGAGGTGGAAGGTTACAGAGATGGCATTAAATCTCAAAAGTTTTCTTTTGAAGACACCAAAGGAGAATTTATCGGCTTTTATTCGGAACATCATCAAGGGGTTTTTACCCATATGGACGGTTTTGTCCATGTTCATTTTTTGATGAAAGACAAGTCGTTTATGGGACATTTGGATGAAATTACTACCAAAGGCAAAACCTTCAAATTGTACCTGCCTAAAAAATAGGAATTCCTAGTTTTTCTTTGTGTTGAACCAATAGCTCAATCCAACGGACCAATAGAATGTATTCTCAAGTTCTTCCTTAAAAGTTTCGGTTTCCGTGGTTAGCGTAGCACTGGTTTGCGGAAATGCCCAAGATGGAGTAAAGGAAACTATAAACTGGTCAAAATGATATTGAAACGGAAGACTCAATTCTATATTCAGCACATTGAATTCAGCGGCTTCTGAAATTTGCACGGAGGTCACTTCAGTTCCCGAATCCGTTGTTCCACCCTGACCATTGCCTTGTCCACTTCCACTACTCTTTCGGTTTCCGAATCTACTTGTGGAATAATACGCTTCATAAAAATATTGAGAACCTGCATACACTGAAACTCGTGGAGCAATAATCAAGTGTTGATTCAAAGCATAAAAACTTCTATCCAAAATAGCTCCCAAAAACAAATCGGGAGAACTGTTCTTATTAAAATAAGAGCTGACATACAGTGACAATTCCAATAATTTAAAGTCGTAACTCAGCAGTCCAGTTATATCGGCAACCACTTCAGATTGGACATTATAACTTTCTTCATTGTAAAAGTAAGCCGTAGCTGAGATTCCACCACTCCATGGATCAGATTCAAATAAATAACCACTGGTCAAGTACACTAAGTCCACGCGTTGGTCCCCTGAACTCCTGAGATAGGAAACCGTGGCATCTCCAAAAAAACCAGATTTGTCATAATATCCAATAGAGGGTAAAAGGTAAGGAGCAGCAATGGAGTCGCGCCTACCCATAAATACTGCGTCGTTCATAAAACTAACATCTAGCAACAGATAGGAATCTTCAGGATCGGACTTATCCTTTTCAGTCTTTTGGGCAATAATACTTGTAGTGACCAATAGTAAACCTATGAGTAAAAAACGTTTCATGTTTTTTTATTCTAAAAGTGAAGTAAAGGGCCATACCCCAACCCCATGCGGTACGGCCCTTTTTAATCCCAAACAATCACATGATTTGACCGCTTTTCTTTTTTAAAGAAGTCTTATTGATTGCCTTTTTTGATTTCATGTTTTTCATGGACTTCATGTTTTTTTGCAACATCATTTTACGGTGTTGGTACATGTTGGTGAATTTCTCACCAGCCAAGTTCAAACATTCACCATCTGCTAATCTCAACTGTTGACGGTTTTGGGTCATGTAGCTTCCATCAGGGTCAATGGTTCCTCCATTCGCCAATTCAAGGCGTTGTTGCAACCTGTTTTGAGACTGTGTACTAATCTGATACACTTCCCCATCAATCATCATTAATTGATACCTGTTTTGATTACGCTGTTGAATTTGGGCATTGGTCAATCCTTTATCGGATTGTTGCAATTTATACCGATACTGATACTCGTTTCGGTACATTATTCCATCGTTGTCCAAACACTCTCCATCTTTCAATCTTAATCTGTCACGATCTCTTGTAAAATAAACTCCATTGGGGTTAACCACCGTTCCATCGTTTAAGGTTATGGGGTCTTGCAAACGAATTTGGTCTCGATCGCGAATTTGAAGAACATCGCCATCAACCAACATTAAACGGTCTCGGTCTTGATCGGGATCTTGGACTCTGTCCCTATCCCTGTCTTGTGCCATAAGTGTCACTGTTCCCAGAACAACGAACACCAGCATTAAAATCTTTTTCATGGTACTCGCTTTAAAAAATTAAAGGCACAAGTTAGATGTGGATTATTAATATTCCTATGATTTTAGTCATAAATAACTGTATTTCAGCTATTTATAATCTTTAAAAAGTAACATTAGTTACATAAATAGGCTTTAATGCTGATTTACAAAACGATACAAATCGTCTGTGGCCTGAAGTAGCTTTCCTTTTAATGCAGGTTGAAGGTTGGGATGTGATGATAGGTATTCGTTCACGTATTCCATAGCTTCTTTAGATTGATATTGACCTACTGTTGAAGACAGCCATCGTTTTGGGAAAAAGATATCACCTGTTTGTTGGATTTCCTCCAATAAATCCAAGGCCATGGGCACATGTTTTATTGCCGTTTCTTGGCGTAATGGATGATGGATAAAATCACAAGCAGTCAAAACCCAAGATTCCTTTTCTCGATTTTTAGCTTCTTTCAAAGAGCGAAAAAATGCATCCCTCACCAAACTATCGGAAGAAAGTGCAGGCATAAAAAATTCAAATCGATCGATTTTATCCTGATTCGTTAGTTCCCCTTTAGCAGTGACCAAAATATTCTGGGCATCCTCATGTCCGTAAAGTGCCAAACTCATTGCCATCCCAGTATAATCATCTTGATTGAGCTTTAAGTCAGCTATCTCCAACTCTTTGCTCCAAAGACGATATAACTTTTCTTTTGCCTCATCGGAATAGGCTAGTCCTTTCCAAATATCAAAAATGTTCTTTTTAATGTTGGCATCCTTGTTTTGTTTTTGGAGTTGTTGCCATAAAATATTTTCTATGATAGGCTGTTGGGCTTCGCGTTCTTCTTGTGTTAGAAAATTCCAAAAAATGCTACTTGTCTCGCCACAGATCATTCCATGAATAAACTCATTCTCCTCTTCTTGAATACCCGTCATCAATAAATCCAAATTTTCATGAGGCTTAAAATTGCCAGCCAAGGTATTTTCATAGCTGTTCAAATAGGCATATCCCCTTGCTACTTCATGCTCCAAATAGGGTATCACATGGGCATCTATCATACTAATTGGAAACAGACCGTAACCAAAAGCATCTGAATTATAGATGATAGCATCGGGTTTGGCAATTCCCTCGGCAGATGCAACAGCTATGCTTTTGCTATCCATGTCTACAGGAATCACATGGGTACTGTCCTTATACACCAATGAAACTTCAAAGGTTTGTGGCCAAAATTTATCGCTGCCATCCTCAGCTTGCTGTGAAATGGAAAAGTTTTTGATTTTACCATCTGCATAACTAATGTCTTGCTTGATAATGGGTCTTCCTGATTGATTTACCCAAACTTCACTCCATTTTTTGATATCCTTTGTGCTTCTTTTGTCCAAAATATCCACCAAATCGTTCCAAGTAGCATTACCATAAGCATAATTGGCAATATATTCTCGAATGCCTTCCCTAAATTCAGCTTCTCCCAAAGTAGCTTCCAACTGACGCATCATTATAGGAGCTTTATTATAAATAATGCCACCATAAAGGTTGCCCGCATTCTTTAAATTATCAAGCTTTTGTCTGATAGGATTGGTACCTCTGGTTCTATCCTCGCCATACGCCCCACGGTAATGGGAAATCATAAATTGTAACTTGTGGTTGATATCTGGAAAGGTTGGATTTACAATTTTATCTGCCATAAAATTGGCAAACACCTCTTTCATCCATACATCATTGAACCAATCCATTGTGACCATATCGCCAAACCACATATGGGATGTTTCGTGAGCAATGAGCTTTGCGCCACCCATGCGTCTGCGTTCGGTGGCACTTTCATCCATAAAAATGGAATTCTGGTTGTATTGTATAGCGCCTACATGCTCCATTCCCCCATATTGAAATCCTGGAATTGCAGCATAATCCAACTTTTTAAAGGGAAAATCGTAGTTGGTGTATCCCTTTAAGAAATCGATGGACCTTTGATGTAAATCATAAATAACGGGAATGCTATAGTCGACTTTGGCAGTGTCCGTTTCCCGATACAACAAGGTCATGTCAAAAAATCCTGGGTTTTCAGTCACGGTTTGAAACTTTCCTGCTACCATCGAGAACAAATATGTACTCATAGGGTCACTTTCTTCAAACTGAAAATGTACTCGCCCCTCCTCTTCATTTGATTTGACTTTTAATGGGGCACCAGTAATTACCGTCCAATCATTTGGTGCAATCACATCCAAAATGTATTTCGCCTTGATGTTGGGCTGGTCAAAACAAGGAAATAATGTACTTGCTCTGTCAGGCACTAAAAGCGTGTACAAAAAATCTTGATTTCGATTAAGGGATAATTCACCCGCATTGAAACCAATTTCTATGTGGTTTTCTCCTTTCTGAAGGTTTTCCGTAATGATCAAATGTTCTTTTTGATGAACAATCTTTTGATTTTCCCCATTAACTACAAGCCTTTTTAAAAGATGGGCATCAGCATTAAAATCTAAATAAAGTGGTTGGGATAGGTCATTAATTGTTATATCGAGTACTAAAGTGGATGAGATCGGATTCTCAATCTCTTCAGGAATATTAAAGGATAAGGCGTAAACTACATCGGAAACCTGTTGTTTACGATAGGTGGCCATTTCCAATGGAATTCCCACATCTAACAAATCTATATCGGGTGTATTTTGACATGATACGAAAAGTACCAATGCAAGGGGGAACATTAGTTTCATTTTCAAAGCAAGAAGGTTGATTTTAAGGCCAAAAGGTACCAAAAATTAAGAAATCAAACTAAACACTAATTAAAACTTACAGGTTGATCTTAATTTAGTCTCTTACAACAAAATTAATTTTATCCACTCCTGTGTTTCCTGTTGTGGCATTATAAGCGTACACTGTGATTTGGTAATACCCAGTTTCTTTGATTTCCAACTGACCGTCGAAGGTATTTTGTTTGGGGTTCGTCAAGGTGATTTCACCCATATTTTTACCATCTTTTTGTATTAAGGCCTTAACTTCCATTTGGTTTGAATCCCATATTCCCTCCTTTTCAATGGGACAACCGCACATCATCACAATATTGGCTTCAATTTTTACTCCTGTCTTTACAACCGATTCCAATGCTATGTATTGATGGGTATTAGGTGTTAAAATATCAATCACAAATCCAGGAATCTCCACCACTACTCCATCTCCTAAAATATCCTTACCTGGAATTAACCAAAGTTGGGTGCTTGCTTTAACCTGAGCGTTCTTTTTGTTTACTGGTGAGACTACTTCCACATTTACATAAGTGGGCTCGTCAATATCGATAACAGCAAGAAATCCTGCTGTTTTTTCATCTGACAATAAGGTGAAACGCTCATGGGCACTTTTCATGATCAATCCCGTATTTCCTGTACTGCCCGTAGTTTTTCCTTCTGCCAATATTTGGCCATTCAAACTATTTCTAACAATTACATATGCCCCACCGATGGAACTGCCCACAAATTTGGCATCTTTTGCTTTTGCCCGAACCATTAGTTTGGTTTCGGTAGCAAATACATTTATACAGATTGAAAATAGGGCAAGGAATAGAATCGATTTCTTCATTTTGAGGAGTTTTTCGACCCTAAACTTACAATTTTTGAAGCTTAAAATATCACCTATCGTACAAAAGTTGAAGCTCCCTATCTGCGGCATCAATGAGTTCCTTTAGGTAAGGGATTTCCTTTTTAGAGCAGGAATGTGTTAGATAAAATTGGGAACTTTCAATAAGTCTTTTACAATAGGCTATTTGTTGTGGCACGGATAATTCGCAAATCGACTGAGCATACAAATTATCCAATTGACATAAGGAGGGCTTTACTGGGGGAATTTTAAAAATTTTGAACATGATAATAAAAGCGCTTGGTTGGTTGCAAATTAATTATCAAAAATTAAGCCAAGCTTTACAGCACTACTCCTCTACCCGTAACATAAACCCTCTTCGGTTTACGTTAACAATGCTCAATCTCTTATCCTTAGCCAAGTGTTTTCTTAGGTGTGAAACAAAAACATTTAAGCTCTTTTTATTAAAGTAATCGTTCTTGTCCCAAATGGTGGTCAAAATTTCTTTGTGGGTACATAATTGATTTTGATTCTTGGCCAAAAGGGCCAAAAGGTCAAACTCTTTGCCCGTTAGTTTTATCAATTCATTTTTATATCTCAACTCGAAATTGTCCATATTTAGCGTATAATCTCCCATATAATATTCAGATGCATGCTCTTCCTCTTCTTCGGATGTGGACAAGCGGGATAGCAAAGCATTAATGCGGACCACCAATTCTTCTTCGTCTATGGGCTTTTTAAGATAATCCACAGCCCCCAAAGAAAACCCCTTCAGCACATCAATCTTGAGCGAACGTGCCGTTAAAAATAGAAAAGGTAGTTCTGGATTTATCCCCTTTATTTTTTGTGATAGTTCAAAACCATCCATATCAGGCAGCATTACATCCAAAATGGCTAGGTCAAAGGCATTCGATTTGGTTTTGACAATGGCCTCTTCCGCAGTTTTCGCCCATACCACATTAAAATTCTTCATTCCCAAATATTCTGAAAGCAAATACCCCAACGAGCTATCATCTTCCACCAAAATCAATTTGTACTTTTTATCCATTTTTCAACAATTTTAGGGAAATGGTAAAAGTTGTTCCTTTTCCCAATTCGCTTTCTACCCCAATTTTACCACGGTGCATCTTTATTATCTTTTGCACATAATACAAACCCAAACCATAGCCTTTTACTTTATGTACATCTCCATTTTTAATCCGATAATATTTTCTAAATATTCTGCTTGTATCTTGTTTAGCTATGCCTTGCCCATTATCAGATATCTCGATGTTCAGCCTTCCTCTTACTTTGTAAGATTTTAATTTGATAATGGGGTAATCAGAGTACTTTTTTGCATTTTCCAGTAAGTTGACAATTACATTTTCCAAATGGAATTTTTCTGCCCGAATTGGATAATTACCTTCCTCCAAATCAAATTGAAACGCCATGTCATCATGTTTAGCCAAAAGCGCAAAATCCTCACAAATACGTTGCAACTCATGTCTAAAATCAAAGGTTGAAAACTGAAGCACATTCTTGCCCGATTCCAAACTGGCCAATTCCAATACCTTATCTATGTGCTTTTTAAGACGATCAGATTCACGTCTGATCAATTCCACTATTGTTCTTTTGTTCTCAGGCAAATCTTCTTCCAATATTTTGGTGGCCAATCCAATTGAAAAAACTGGTGTTTTGAGTTCGTGCGTCAGATTATTAATAAAGTCGTTAGTGGTGGTAATAATACTACTTTGCCAATAAAAAGAACGAAGTACCCAAATCACCACGATTATAATCAACAATAAGAAAATAAGACCTGGTATGGTTAACCCATTTAATTGACCCATAAAATATTTGTTCAGGTCGTTAAAACCCAATTCGAGGATAATTTCCTTTTCCAGCAATTCGGGTAAATACCCTTCCAATTTAATGGGATAGGTAAGCATTTCGTCATCCGCTTTAAAAGAATCCACGGAAGTGAGGTAGGTTATGGAATCACGTGAATACAATCTATAAGAAAACGGGGCGTCTATCCCCGAAACCCCTAATTGATATTCCACATAATCGTTCAAATAAAATTGGGAAACTTTTTGAAGACTATCCAGACCAATTTTTAACTCGGAGGTATCTTTTTGTATGGCATTACCTAAGGTATAGGTCAAAGAGTTTAATTCGGATAATTCACTATTTATATGATCTCTAGCAATATCAATCTTCTCTGAAAATTGCGCTTTTGCCAATCCCAAACCAACCTTTAAAAATTGATATTGCACCACCAAAAGTCCTATCACAGACATGATAAATACTACAATATAAATGTTTCTTTTAGTCGGCATTATGCGAAGTAAACAAAAAAATAGCATCAATTTACCCATTGGTTAATCCTATTAATCTTTCATTAACCTTTTTGATCTATTGTTAATCCCTGTGCTTTATATTAAAGATTAAATTTGATAAAGTTTATTTAAGACATATATAGTAGCGAATCCATTAAACCGACCAATTTCTGGTCGGTTTTTTGTTTGTAACTGTTTTACTTCCTATAGATTCCCTTTAAAGTTGTTTATCGATTATCTTTGCAATCCAAATTTTAGGCATGATCAGTTTTTTCCAGAAAAAAGTTTATATGGTGGATTATCTTCATGGATTGGTGGATATCCATAATCATATTCTCCCTGGAATTGACGATGGGGCTAAAACGGTGGAAGAATCCATCGCATTGCTCAAATCTTTCTCCGAATTTGGGATGACGAGGTTCATTTGCACTCCGCATATAATGAATAATCTTTATGACAATACGCCTAGGACTATATCCGATTCATATAAATTATTATCTAATGAGTTAGATAAAAAAGGTATTTCTGATTTTCAGATTGATTATGCTGCAGAGCATATGATTGATGATAATTTTGAAACCATTTTAGCAAAAGATGAAGTTTTGCCTATTGGAAAGCATCACTTACTTGTAGAGATGTCATATTTGCAACCATCTTTTAATTTTGATATTGCGGTAGATAAAATTGCCAAAAACAAATATTTTCCTGTTTTAGCTCATCCTGAGCGATACATGTATTTTCATGGTAAATATGGAAAATATGAATTGATGAAAGCCAATGGTATTCAATTTCAATTGAATCTATTGTCCCTTAGCTCTGATTCTTATGGTAGTAATGTGCAAAAAACTGCTGAGAAACTCTTAAGTGATGGGTTAATTGATTTTGTCGGTACTGATGTTCACAACCAAAGACATTTAAGTTTGCTTAAAAATATTAAATTATCCAACAAAACTCTCGATAAGTTACTTCCTATTATAGAGAATACCATCCAAACTTTTTATTAAGGTTTTCCTTTGAAAAGAATAAGCACTTCGGCTTGTACAGCACAATAGTCCTCTAAAATTAAAACCCTTCTTTCAGTAATATGCCAAAAGAAGGGCTTGATCTTAATTATGGTGAAATTTGAATCTTATTTTCTAACAATCATTTGCTTGAAATATGTTTTGCCATCTTGGGTCAAAATTCCTAAATGATAAACAGCTGCTTGCAAACTTTGTATTGGTAACGTATAGTCACTTCCATCTTTAAACTCTGTAGGACTAAAAGAACGAACCAATTGACCTGTTGAATCAAAAATTCTGATATCCATAACTTCAGAAATAAGTGACTTTGTTGAAATAGTTATCTGAGTAGCTCCTGGGTTTGGATATAAAATAATATCGAATGGGATAACCTCATCAACATTTCCCATACTATCCAATGATTCCTCTAAATTTTGAGAATCAATTCCTTTAGCTGTTGCACCTGAAACAATTGAAAATTCTATCGTCAATGGCTGACCAATGGTTACTCCCCCACTGGACCCGGTGGCACTTAGTATATAATCTCCCAATGGCAAATCCACTTGGTTATAGTTTCCAGAGATGTCCCCAAATAGCGCGTATGGTGCCACTCCTTCACTTTTGGTGTTAGACACCGGACCCGTAAGAACAAACGATACTCTTCCTGTATTCTCCGATGCATTGGCTCTGATATTAAGGTCTAATCCCCCGGTAGTTCCGAAATCTAGCACTTGACCATCCACCAATTCAAACATATCAGAATTATTTAATGCATCAATCAATGTAAAACTCAAAACACCTTCGGTTATTGGACCTGTAACACTTATGGTCACCGTATCCGTATCCGTCTGGGCTTCACCATCGGTTACCGTGAGCTCTGCTATGTAAACACCTGCAGATGTATAGGTATGAACTGGATCTGCCTCTGTTGAACTGTTCCCAT